>NZ_CP039381.1 GCF_005601135.1 Ruminococcus bovis
TCATTTTCTACCTACGCTGAGTAAAGACAGCTTGTACATTATGAACCTTTGCAATATTTTCTAATGAAGGAACTGCAAAGTCCGGAGTACCCATAAAAACAACATTCATTAGCCTAACTCCTCTGGGTCTAACATTCTAACAACAATATCCTTAAACACAATACCGTTTAGATGGTCAATTTCGTGACAGAAAGCCTTTGCAAGAAGTTCTTCACCTTCCATTTCAAAGAAATTACCGTTACGGTCTTGAGCCTTTACTTTTACATACATTGGACGCTTAGTAATGCCGTATTCTCCCGGGAAAGAAAGACAACCTTCAGCAGTTTCTTGTTCACCACTAGTTTCAATAATTTCAGGGTTAACAAGTTCAATTACACCCTCACCAATATCAATAACAACAACTCTTCTTAGCATACCAACCTGTGGACCTGCAAGACCTACACCGTCAGCTTTGTGCATTGTTTCAGCCATATCATCAAGAAGTGTTGCTAACTTATCGTCGAACTTCTACATTTCTACATTTCTTATGAAGAATTTCGTCTCCATCTTTTACAATATTTCTAATAGCCATACTCATTCACCATTAAAAGACAGTGGATTTATATCTACTGTTATACCTATATTTTTAAATTCCTTATTCTTAGAAAATTCAAGTAATGTTTCCTTAATAACACTACGGAAATCCTTTGAATTTTTACACTTAATTATAGTCTTGTATCTATATTTATTATTTACCTTATAAACATAGGCTTGGCTTGGTCCAAGCACCCTTAAAGGCATACTGCTATAATTAGCTTTGATTTTGTTGATTAAGGCATTTTGAAAGGCGTTTGCACACTTTATTGTTGCACCTTCCATTATACCTTGATAACCTATAAGACAAATGTCGGAAAAAGGAGGATAAAGCAGAGCTTTTCTTACTCCTATTTCACCTTTATAAAATGTATCATAGTCTTGCTTTGCCGATAGACCTATAACATAATTTTCCGGTGTTGAAGTTTGGATAACTGCAACACCCTTTGAGTCACCTCTGCCGGATCTACCAACTACTTGAGTTAATAGAGAAAATGCTCTTCGTAACTTCTATAGTCATCAGAATAAAGCATTTGGTCGGCATTGATAACACCTACCAATGTTACATTTGGAAAGTCAAGACCTTTAGCTACCATTTGTGTACCGATAAGAATATCATATTCACCATTTGCAAAAGCAGTAAGTTTTGTTTCGTAACTGCTTTTTGTCATTGTGGCATCAGCATCCATCCTTAACACTCTGGCACTTGGGAACATATCAACAAGCTCTTGTTCTGCCTTTTGAGTACCTGCACCACTAAACTTTAGTGTATGCTGATGACAGTCAGGACACTCATCGGTATAAGGAACTGAATGGCCACAATAGTGACACATCATTCTATTGTTTGCACTATGGTATGTCATAGAAATTGAACAATTAGGACAAGTTACAACTTGACCACAACTTCTACAACTTAAAAATGTATTGTATCCTCTTCTGTTAAGAAGAATAATAGACTGTTTTTTATGAATTAAGTTACTTGAAAGAAGCTCTTTTAGTGTACTTGAATAGTTACTAAAATTACCTTTCATTTGTTCTTCATTCATATCAACAACAGAAACTTGTGGCAATGTTGCTTTACCGTATCTTTCTGTTAATTTCACAAGATTATAAATTTTTTCAGCCATATAGAAACTTTCTACACTTGGAGTTGCTGAAGAAAGAAGTAACAAAGCATTGTGCTTATAGCACCTAAACTTTGCAATATCTCTTGCGTTATATCTTGGTGTTTGTTCGGATTTATAGGAACTTTCTTGTTCCTCATCCATAACAATTAAACCGATATTTTTTAGTGGGGCAAAAACTGCACTTCTTGTACCTAGGACAATTTTTGCATCTCCTCTGCTGACTCTTTTATATTCATCAAGTCTTTCACCTATTGATAAACCACTATGGAATACTGCAACATTATCACCAAACCTTGAAGTAAATATTTTGATTAACTGAGGTGTTAAAGCAATTTCAGGTACCATTAATATTGTACCCTTATTATCATTAAAGCACTTTTCAATTAACTTCATAAATACTGAGGTTTTGCCACTACCGGTAACACCATAAAGTAAAGAAACTGAGGCTTTGTCTTCACAATATTTACTGTATAAATTATCAAAAGCAGATTGTTGTGAGGGGCTTAACACCACTTCATCTTTCTTTACATTTGAAACAGTATAAGGTATTCTCATAACTTCATCAGTAAAGTACTTTGCAATCTTTTTCTTAACCAAAGAGTCGGTTACTGACTGAGTGTAGCCTGTATAGTAACAAACTTCCTTTACAGAAGCCTTATCCACAACAGTTAGCAATTCTGCAACTTTCTGTTGCTTTGGTGTTAACTTATAATCATTAATATCAACATCATCACAAAGTGAAACCATCTTTACAGTCGCATCTTTAGTTTTTCTAAAGGCATCATCTCTCTATTTACTACACCTTGACGGTAAAGTTTATTAAGGGAATTTTCTCCTTTAGAAAATACATTTAAGATTGTTTTTTTTTACAGGCTTTTTCTCTGATAAAAGATAATCATAAATTTCTCTTTCATAGTCAGTTAGAGAATTTAGTACATTATCATTAACCTTTACTGCTGTATAAAATGTAGAAATATTATAGTTAATTCCTACCGTAGCATCACCTTTACAGAGTCATAATAAGTACAGAAATATCTATCATGGATAAAATTTACTGTATCTATCATTTCATCGGTAAAGATAGGCTTATCATCTAATAATGATGAAATTTCTTTTAGATTTTCTTCTTTACCATAAGACAAAGACAAAATCATTCCTTGACGAAATCTATCTCCTCTGCCAAAAGGTACAAGGACTCTCTGCCCAACTTTTACATTAGACAAATGAACCGGTACTTTATAGCTAAAGAGTCTGTCAAAACTGTAAGTAGTATTATCTACTGCAATTCCTGCAATGAGGAATTCATCATTCTTCATCTTCTGGTTCAAGTAGGTTGTACTTGTGATTCTTAAAATCTTCGATAGCAAGAAGAACCGGCTTTTCGTCAGTAATTATACCCTGTTCTTCAAATTCCTGTGCAATTTCTCTTGCTCTCTTTGCTACACCGATTACTAGTGCATAACGACTTTCCTTACCTGATAACATATCATCTACTGAAGCTAAACGCATAATTATATCTCCTTTTATAAATTAATTATTTTTTCTTTCTTTTTTACTATATCAATAACTTGGTTTACTGCATCTTCAACCTTGTCATTAACAACCTTAACATCATATTTTGGAACAAACTGCTTTTCAAATTCTACTGCTGAAAGACGCTTCTCGATAACCTCTTCGGTTTCGGTATTTCTGCCACGAAGTCGAGATTCAAGTTCTTCTAATGATGGTGGCACAATAAAGATACTAAGTGCATCAGGTCGCTTATCCATCATTTGAAGTCCACCTTGAACTTCGATTTCAAGAAATACATCAAGACCTTTTTCCAGCATTTCTTCAACAGGTTTCTTAGGTGTTCCGTAGTAATTATCAGAATACTGAGCATATTCAAAGAACTCATCATTCTTAATCATTTCTTCAAATTCTTCTTTAGAAATGAAGTAATATTCTCTACCGTTTACTTCTCCCGGTCTTGGAGCTCTTGTAGTAGCAGAAACAGATAGTCGGAAATTATCTTCTTTCTTTAGCATTTCCTTCATAATTGTTCCCTTACCTACTCCGGAAAAACCGGAATAAATAATAAGTAGCCCTTTGTTATTCATCGCTTTGTTCACCCTCCAATCTGTTACCTATTGTTTCAGGAGAAATAGCAGAAAGTACAACATGGTCACTGTCTGTAATAATAACTGCTTTACATCTTCTACCATAAGTAGCATCAATAAGCATACTTTTCTGTTTACTATCCTGAACAATTCTTTTTATAGGAGCAGAATCAGGACTGACTACAGATATGATCTTTGAATTAACTAAATTACCAAATCCAATATTAATAAGTTTCATAAAGCACCTTTATTCAATGTTTTGAATTTGCTCTCTAATCTTTTCAATTTCAGCTTTAATATCAACTACCATATGAGATAGTATGCTGTCGTTAGCTTTACTACCGATAGTATTGGCTTCTCTATTCATTTCTTGAATAATAAAGTCAATCTTTCTACCGATTTCACTATCGCTATTCATAAGTAATTTTAGCTGATCAAAGTGACTTCTTAGACGAACAGTTTCTTCATCAACTGCAACCTTATCTGCAAAAATTGCAACTTCTGTTAAAATTCTCTGTTCATCAAAATCGGCACTACCTAAAAGTTCTTCAATTCTTTCTTTTAGTCTGGATTCATAATCCTTTACTCTTTCAGGTGACTTTTCTTCAATCTTAGAAACAATAGAAAGGATAGTTTCGGCTCTTGACATAATGTCAGCCTTCATCTTCTCTCCTTCTACTCATTTTGATAAAGTTATCAAGTGCTACATCAAGAACTTCCTTAACTGCATTCCAAACTTCTTCCTCATCTTCAGGTGCTCTGTGTACTTGGAAAATATCGTTGTACTGAGCAACAGTAGAAACAGAAATATCGTCTGTTACACCATAGTCTGTTGAAAGTTTCTTTAGTGCATTAATATAACCTTGTGCTAAACTTGGGTTAATCTTTACAATTGACTCTGTATCTTCCTTTTGGCTTAAAGAAACATAAACATCAATCTTACCTCTGCTAACCTTTTCTTTAATATAAGACTTTAACTTTTCTTCAAGAAAGTTATAGCCTCTTGTTGTACGGCAATTAAATTCATAGTAACGGTGGTTTACACTCTTGATTTCTACTACAATATCTCTGCCGTCAACAGTTGCTTCGTGTCTTCCGAAGCCTGTCATTGAACGAACCATTATTATAACCTCGTATATTAATTAAAAAATTCATTTTATACATATATGGGCATTTCGTATTTGCATAGTACCCTATATTGTATTTAATACCTATTATATCAAACATTCAAGAGTATAACGCACTTTTGTAACTAAATTGTAATATATATTTTAGGTATTTTTCATAGTAGAAAATCAAATAAATATATTCTCATTTTATTTGCATTTTCCCTATATTTGTGATATAATTTTAAGGCAAATTTTAATATAAGGGATGATATAAATGTCAGGACATAATAAATGGAGTACCATTAAGCAGAAAAAGGCAAAAATGATGCTGCCAGAGCAAAGGTATTTACAAAGATTGGTAGAGAACTTATTGTTGCTATTCGTGACGGTGGTTCTGCTGACCCTAATGTAAACTCAAAACTTCGTGATTGTATTGCTAAGGCTAAGGCTGCTAATGTTCCTAATGACAACATTGAAAGAATTATTAAAAAGGCTGCATCTTCTAATGAAGGTGACAACTATGAATCTGTTACATATGAGGGTTACGGCCCATCAGGTATTGCTGTAATTGTTGAAGCTCTTACAGATAACAGAAACAGAACTGCAGGTGAAGTTCGTCACTACTTTGATAAGTTTGGTGGCAATATGGGTACACCGGGTTGTGTTGGTTTTATGTTCTCAAAGAAAGGTGTTCTTGTTGTTGAAAGAGAAGACTTTGACAAAGATGAAGACACTGTAATGGAAGAAGCTCTTGAAGCAGGTGCTTCTGACTTTGAGGCTGATGAAGACATCTTCACAATTTACACAGAGCCTGATGACTTCTCTGCTATTCGTGATGACCTTGCTGCTAAGGGTTATGAATTTGTATCTGCCGAAGTTGAAGAAGTACCATCAACATACACAAAGATTGAAGATGAAGAAACTAAGGCTAAGATGCAGAAAATGCTGGATATGTTTGAAGAAAATGATGACATTCAGAATGTTTGGCATAACTGGGAAATGGACTAATCAATTTTTAAATTACATCTATTTCAATAATTTAGGACGGTTATTTATTTAACCGTCCTTTTCTTTTTGTCCTTTAATTTTAAAAGTATGAATAATTATTAGTAGTTATAAAATAATTATAATATCATAAAGATAAAAGCCACAACTATCAAAGTTGTGGCTTTAGCTTTAAATAATCTTATTTAGCTTTTGTTGTTGTTTGAGTTGTAGCCTGTGTAGCAGCTTCTGTTGATGGTGCAGTTGTTGTTGTAACTGTTGTGATGCCTTCAGGCTTCTTTTCACCGTCTTTATAGAACTGAGCAGAACCTAGGATTGATTCACTAAACATTGTCTTGTTATCCTTATCAACAATAGTTAGGATACCATCCTTTAGTTTATATTCAAGAGTTGCCTTATTCTTATCTTTATCAGTAACACCCTTAAATGTTAACTTACCATTTTCAGCAGAATAAGCATAGTAGTATGTTGAGTCCATACCAATATCACTGTTACTTGCATGAACAGTCATAATACCGTTATCCTTGATTTCAATGTCACAATCTAGCTGATACATACCATAGTAATAAGAAATCTTGTATTCTGTATTCCACTTACCGATAAGGTCCTTATCAGTCTTGTAGTCCTTCATAGACATTTCATCATAACCGGGATTTTTGTCTTGGTTCATTTCAATTGTCTGAGACTCAACCTTTTGACCTGTTGTCTGGTCTGTATAAGCATCCTGAGTTAACTTAAGTGTTGCATTACCAAAAAGCTTAACACCTGTTACTTCGTATGTAAGTTCTGAATTACCGATAGTAATCTTTTTCTTATCACCACTAGTTGATAGCTTATATTCACCCTTAGACTGTTCACCCTGAACATTCATGTAGTAAGTACCCTTACCGTTTGAATCTGCCTTTTCAAAAGTATAATATACTGCAATCTTCTCAACTTCATCAGCAGTTGATGATGCTGAACTGTTGTTCTCTACTTCTCTCATCCATGTACCTGTGATTGTCTTTGAACCAAAAATCCAATAAACACCAAAAGCAATAAGTGCTACTAAGAATACACAAATTGCAATAAAGATACTTGGGTGAATGTACTTAAATAGGAAGAACTTCTTCTTTGGTTCTTCTACCTGTACAGTAGTTTGTAGTGGTTCACCATCTGCATTTGTCAGTTCACCAAACTGTGATACATAACCACCGTTTTCGTCTACACCGTTAGTTTCATTAGCAGAGGTATTTTCCTCAACTAGGTTTTCATTGTTAATATTGTTTTCGTTATTATCCATTAGAATATTCCTTTCAAAAATTTCGCTATATACTACTATACAATATTATTCTCAATAAATCAACATTTTTATTTTTATATATATTGATAAAGTTATAACAATTTAATAAAAATTCAAAAAACTTATTGATAGAAGGTTGATTTTGTGGTATATTTTTAAGCAAGGAAATATATTCCTTAAAGAAAAAGCAACTCATAAAGGAGAAACTTGAGATGGATTCTAACACTTTATATAATGTATGGTGCGAAAACGCCAAGGAAGATAAAGATTTAATTGAAGAATTAGCTGCAATTAAAGGCAATGAAAATGAGATTTACGAAAGATTCTACAAGAACCTAGAATTTGGTACTGCCGGTCTTAGAGGGGTTATCGGTGCAGGTACTAACAGAATGAACATTTATGTTGTTCGTCAGGCTACTCAGGGTCTTGCAAACTATGTAAATAATATCGGTGGCGGTGCTGTTGCAATTAGCCATGATAGCAGAATTAAAGCTGACCTATTTATGAATGAAGCTGCTAAGGTTCTTGCTGCTAACGGCATTAAAGCATATATCACAAGTGAACTACAGCCAACACCTGTTCTTTCTTTCCTAGTAAGACATTTTGGTTGTAAAGCAGGTATTATGGTAACTGCTTCTCATAACCCTGCAAAATACAATGGTTATAAAGCATATGGTAGTGACGGTTGTCAGATGACAGACAATGCTGCCGGTGCAGTTTATGATGAAATTCAGAAGATTGATATGTTCACAGGTGTTAAGACTATGGACTTTGACAAGGCAGTTGAAGAAGGTCTTATTGAATATGTTAATGATGATGTATATACAGAATACCTTGCTAATGTTAAACAGCAGCAGGTAAATGAAGGTCTATGTGCTGACTCAGGTCTAAAGGTTGTTTACACACCACTTAACGGTACAGGTAACAAGCTGGTTAGAAGAGTTCTAAAGGAAATCGGTATTAATGATGTAACAGTTGTTCCTGAACAGGAAATGCCTGACGGTAACTTTACAACTTGTCCTTACCCTAACCCTGAAATCAAGGAAGCACTACAGTTAGGTCTTGATATGTGTGAAAAGGTTAAACCTGACCTACTACTAGCTACTGACCCTGATGCTGACAGAGTTGGTATTGCAGTTCCTGATAATGGCACATACAGACTAATTACAGGTAACGAAACAGGTATTATGCTAACTAACTACCTACTAAGTGTTAGAAAAGAAAAAGGCACATTACCTGAAAATCCTATCGTTGTAAGAACAATTGTTACTTCTCTACTAATTGATGAAATCTGTAAGAAGTACAACTGTGAACTAAAGAAAGTTCTAACAGGCTTCAAGTATATTGGTGAAGTTATCCTAAGACTTGAAGAAAAGAATGAAAAAGAAAGATTTGTATTTGGTTTTGAAGAAAGCTACGGTTACCTTGCAGGTACTTATGTAAGAGATAAGGATGCTGTTGTTGCTTCAATGCTAATCTGTGAAATGGCTGCTTATTACAGAAAGCAAGGCAAGACTCTTGCTAATGTAATTGATGAAATTTACAAAGAATACGGCTATTACAGAAACACAACACTTTCATTTGAATTTGACGGTGCAAGTGGTATGAAGAAGATGAAAGAAATTATGGATAATCTTCGTGAAAACCCACTAAAGACTGTTAATGGTGAAACTGTTAAGACAATTTACGATTACCTAAAGAGTGAAGAAAAAGATGTTGCTACAGGTGAAATCACTGCTATTGACCTACCAAAGTCAAATGTACTTCACTTCTGCTTAGGTGGTAATGCAGTTATTGTAAGACCTAGTGGTACTGAACCAAAGATTAAGCTTTACATTACTTCTATCGGTAAGACAGAAGAAGAATCAGTTGAAATCGGTAACAAGATTGCTGATGATGTTAAAGCTCAGTTAGGTCTAAACTAATTTAATAAATCATAAAATTATGGCTATGTGGAATTTCTGCATAGCCAATTTTTTTGCATATAAAAAGGTGGCTAATAAAAGCCACCTTAATTTATTATAAATATGAAATTTTAGAATTTTGTTATCTTGGTTAAACCTATTGAAGTAATTATTAGTGTTAATAGCTCTGCCACTGCAAAAGCTAACCACACACCGGTCATACCAAATAAAATTGACATAACAACTGCTGAAAGTATAATCAACACAAAACCTCTTGCTATTGATGTTGCAAAAGCCCACTTAGGGAAATTTGTTGCACTGAATATACCTGAACCTATTACATTTAAACCTGCAAAGATAAATCCTATTGAATATAATCTTAAGCCTACTACTGCATACTTTTCAAGTAATAAGTTATTTTCACTATTAAACACACCAACAATAAAATCAGTAAACACAAAGATAAGTAAAATCATTATTGCTGAAAATAACAATGAAGTTATGATACTTAGTCTTCTTAAAATTTTGATACCATCTTTATCACCTTTACCGTAATGTTCGCTAAATAAAGGCTGACTACCTTGTGACACACCGTTAAATACTGAAATTCCCACAAGAGAAACATTTGCTACAATGCCGTAAGCTGCAACACCTGTGTTACCTGTTAAACCTAAAATCAGGAAGTTAAATACTATTGTAATAACACCTGATGAAATTTGTCCTACAAATGAGGATACACCAACCTGACAAGAATAAATAAGTTTCTTAAATGATGGTTTTTGTGGCTTTAATGATGTTGTATTTTTCTTTGAGAAAATATGAATAAAACAAATCATTACACCTACAATTGGTGACAATGCAGTTGCTAAAGCAGCACCTTCCATACCCATATTTAGTGGAAACATTAACACATAGTCAAATACAATATTAAACAAACTACTGAACAATGTTGCTGACATTGCAATTGAGGGTGACCCGTCATTTAGAACAAATGCATTGAAGATATGATTCCAAATAAAGAATGGTGCAAATGACATAAATATCATTGTGTAGCCTCTACCCACTTCTACAATGGTACTGTCACCACCCATAATAGAAACAACTTGTCCCGGGAAAAATAAACCTATAAATGAAAATATAAGACCTATAGCTGTTCCCCAAAACAGTGCGTTAAAAAAGTAATTGGTTTTGCTTTTTGAACCTTTATTTTATTAATAGAAAATCGTATTGCTGAGCCAACACCAATCATTGCACCTATTGCGAAAATAAAGCTATATATCGGCAATACAATGTTCAAAGCTGTGATACCATTAGTACCCACTGCATCTGAAATAAAAAAAGTATCTGCAAGAATATATAGTGACATACCTATCATTCCCAAAACATTTTGAGAAACATATCTTACAAATTTCTTGGTAATACTTTGATTATTACTTTTTGTTATAGTCATATAATCCCCCATTCCATAATTACTGATTGTAACATAATAAAAAAATAATATCAACATAAATTTACTGTCCCATTTATGGTATTGACTTTATAGAACAAATGTTCTATAATTATATAGAACAAAGGAAAGGAACAGCAAAATGAGAACAATATTACACAGTGACTGCAATGGTTTTTATGCCAGTGTAGAGTCTTTACTACATCCGGAATACAGAGATAAGCCACTTGCCGTTGCAGGTGATGCTGAGAATAGGCATGGTATTATTTTAGCTAAAATGAACTTGCTAAAAAGTACTTTGTAAAAACAGGAGATGCCATATGGCAAGCAAAAAATAAATGTCCGGAACTTGTTGTTATTGAACCACACTTTGACCAATATATGAAATTCTCAAAATTAACTAAGGCTATGTATGCCGAATATACCGATAGAGTTGAGTCCTTTGGTTTAGATGAGGCATGGCTTGATGTTACCGGTTGCAATAGAAGTGGTTATGAAATTGCAAAAGAAATTAACGAAAGAATTAAATATGAACTTGGAATTACTGTTAGTATCGGCGTTAGCTTTAACAAAATTTTTGCAAAATTAGGCAGTGATTACAAGAAGCCTGATGCTATAACTAAGATTGATATTGACGGTTATGACGGATACAAAAACAAGGTATGGCCTCTTCCTTGTGAGGACTTACTTTATGTTGGTAGGGCAACTAAAAAGCATTTACACACTATTGGTATATACACCATTGGAGATATTGCAAATTGTCCCGTTGAGATACTTAACAGTAACTTAGGCAAAATGGGTGAAGTTCTACACACCTTTGCAAATGGTCTTGACTCCTCCCCTGTTGCACAATTTGATGAAAGGCCTGATGTAAAATCTATCGGTAACTCTACAACCACACCCAGAGATTTAGAAAATTATTCTGATGTAAAAATGATTGTACAAATACTAAGTGATAGTGTTGGAAGAAGAATGAGAGAATTAGGCTTTAGGTGTAAAACTGTCACTATATCTATTAGAGATAAAGACCTTTTCTCTTTCACTAGGCAAGGTCAGCTAAAGAATTTCAGCAGTTGTACCGGTGATATTCGTGACAAGGCTTTGGAATTATTTAGAAACAACTATAACTTTAGAAAACCTATACGGTCAATCGGTGTATCTGTTAGTGGGCTTATTGGTGACAACTCACCATTTCAGCTATCTTTCTTTGAGGACAACAACAAGGATATTAGAGATGAAAAGTTAGACAAGACACTTGATTCACTAAAAAACAGATTTGGCAACTATGCAGTACGACCTGCCTTTTTGATGAAAGACAAAAACCTTACTTTATTAAATCCAAAAGATGACCATATTATTCACCCAGTAGGATTTTTTTAATGGAGAAATTTTATGAAAGAATATGTTAGCGTTACGGCAAAATTTGATGAAGATGGAAGTTTGTTGCCTTTGGTGATAAACTGGGATGATGGCAGAAAATATAAAATTGACAAAATCACCGATATTCGTTTTGCAAGTTCCTTAAAAAGTGGTGGTGTTGGTGTTAGATACACCTGTCAAATTATGAATCACACAAGGTATTTATATTTAGAAAGTAACAGATGGTTTGTTGAAAATAATTTTACACTATATTTGGAATTAATAACTATGTTGTTAAGCCAAAATAGCATCAATCAAATTATATTGAAAACTCAGTAACTAATTGACTAAACACAATAAATCATATAGAATTATATTGTTTTTAGGTGTGGATATAATATTAAAAAATGGTAACTAAAAGGAGGAAACAATTATGTCAGTACTTGCAGTACCAATAAGAGGGTCATTTGAAGTTTCACCTGATAAAGTTGAGCTTTTTAAAAAGGAGACTAAAGATTTTAACGGTAGACAAATTGCGTTAGAAAGATTAAAAAAACATAGTAAAGGTGATGTTGTTTGGGATTTAAAAAAGTAGAAAATAACAATATTGTTTAAGAAATTCCCTAAATTAATATTAAATTAATTGATTTATTAGGTATAGAAAAGGTGCAGTAAAAATTACTGCACCTTAGTTTTTATAAATATTTATTTAGTTAAATGATACTGTATAATCATCAACATAAACTGTAACACCTACCGGATTACCGGCATTGTCAAAGTAAATATTGCCGTCATATGAACCTAAAGTAATTGAATTACCGTCAATTTCGTAATTACCACTTTCGTTAGCTACATTACCAACCTTTAAAGTGTAAGTACCGTTACTATTTAGTGATAAAGAAACATCACCCTTTAGTTCCTTAGAAAAATCATCAGAAATAACATCACCATCAGGAGTAATACACTTATATGGTGCAAACGAAGCAGTTACACCACTACGGTATCGGAATTAGGAGCAGTTGTTGGTTCTGCCTCTGTAGTAGTAGGCTCTGTTGTTTCTTCCTCGGTAGTAGGTTCTGTAGTTTCTTCTGTTGTAGGTTCAGTTGTATATTCTGTAGTATTTTCTTCAGATGTGTAAGTATCTTCAGAAGTTGTAGTCATAGTAGTTGTAGAAGAAGTAGTAGTTGAAGTAGTAGTGTTATCACTTTTATTTTTGCCACAGCTATTGAGAACTATAACAACTGCAACAATAATAAGTACAACTGCTGCTACAATCAAGCCGATAATAAGAGGCTTTTTGTTGTTATTTTTCTTCTTAGGTGAACCATATGTATCTGTACGAGAAACAATAGGTTTTGGTTCATCATCAACCTGACCCATATCATAATCATCTTTATAGTTAGCTTTATCTGCTTGAGAATAGCTACTGATTTCTTCACTATCCCAATTATCACCGGAAAAGTCATCACCATAATCATCATTGCTTAGTGAATGTTTTGAAACATACTCACCTGTATTTTGGTTATCACTTTTACTGTTAAGATTAAAAACCTTTGTTTTATCTAAATCATCATTAAGGTCATTAATATTGACCTGTTCATCATCATAAGGTCTTTTATTGTCACTCATTCTTTTCACTCTCTTTCTCTTCTATCATTTTTAATAGAACATCTCTTTTAATCATTTTACCATTATGGAAAATAAAGTCCTCTTTACTTTTCTTAACTTTCTCTACATCAACATCACTAAAGTCTTCTTTAGACTCATTACGGAGTTGAGCTAACTTTTCTTCTGTACTTTTTCTATCATGAATTAAATCAGCTTTGCCAGTAATCATCATCATCATATTTTCTTGAATAAAAAAGTTTGATACAAGAGAAAATGATGCCGGATAAATTAGCAGTAACATAATAGCAGAAACCACTAAAACTGCTACACCATTACCCATACAGAATATAAGTGGTGTTGCACAAATAGCAGTTAGAATTGCTAAAGAGAAAAGTGCAGCAAAGTTAACTTTTAGTTCACCGATAGCCATTAATGCACTATTCTTTAGAATATCCTTTTCGGATAATTCAAAAGTTACTGTCATTAACGGAATATATAGATACATAAAAAGTACCCACAAAGCAATTAATATTACTGCAACAAGCATAACATACATCATACCACCAAGTACTTTTGCCATTCCTGCATAAAAGGAAAATGAGAAAATTCCTATAGTAAACACAAAGTAAAGTATTATGCTATGAATTAGAAACTGCTTATAGTTTTCAGTTATGCCACTAATAAAAGTTGCAAAAACATCCACATCTTCAACACGACCAAGGTTTCTTGTTACCTTAGTTACACCTGCATATAGTGGATAACAAATAGGTATAACAAGTGTTGTAATAACAATGTTAAGTACTGAACCAAAGTTGTTACCTATAAGGTGTAGCAAAAAAACAACAATACCAAATGGTAAAGCAAAAAGTAAATTTGTAAAAATGATTTTATGTATTTTTCTAAAATAAATAGAAACTAGATTTTCAAAAGTAAATTTTTTTCTTTCTGTCGCCATTATAATTCCTTATCCTAAATTTTATATGTTAAAGAAGTGAAAATACAGTAACAAAAACAGTACCGAATCCACCACAGAACCAACCATTGCTATAAAAAGACAAGTGGCTGAATCTTCAACAAATTCTCTTAATTCAAGAGAAATATTCTCTTTCTTGATAATCACCTTAAAAACATTTGCTGAAAGATGAAAGGTCTTTTCACCTTGTAAAGCAAGTGAAGCAGAAGAAACAAAAAAACCTGGTATCATAGCAAGTAGGAAAAATCCAAAACCCTTTAGACCATTGATTGAACATAAGGTAGTTAAGGATAGACCCATACCAAAACCTTTAAACATAGTAACAAGTGGTGTAAGTCCATTACCCCATGGACAAAATCCAAGTAAGAATATTGCCACAAAAAATATAAATATAGGGGCAAAATTACAACTAAACACACCCAAATAATCAAGACTTGCTCTACTTGTAAAATCAGTTGGAAATAAAAAGTCAAAGGACTTTTTAAATTCTAAATCGGTATTTACCCCAAAATATATACCCAGAATAAAACCTACTAAAATTGAAATAAGAAACATAGTAAAGATACCGTATCTTTTTATAAAGTAGGTTATGTTATTTTTCTGTTGTGAAAATTTTTTGGTGATTTAATTTTAAAACTATTCCTTTCATATATACCTCCATAAGTTGTCCTTATGTAAGAATATATATGAAAGGATTTATTTATTTATGATTATTTACCAAGCTCTTCTGCTCGATTTGTACAAGACTTCATAGCTTCTTTGATACCATCATAGAATTTGTAGTCTTCTAAAGTTTTTAGTGCTGCAAGAGTAGTACCACCCGGTGAAGATACTTTCTTAATAAGAGTATCAAGAGAGTCACCACTATCCTTAATCATAGCTGCACTGCCTTCTAGGGTAGCAACAATAAGGTTCAACGCACTTTCATAAGGAATGTTACACTCCTTAGCATAGTCAGCCATTGCCTTTGCAAATAGGTAAATATATGCCGGACTACTGCCGTTTACTGCAATAATTTCATTCATATGGTCCTCAGTAAACACTTCTACTGCACCATTAAGACCAAACATATCCTTTACTACAGAAAAGTCCTCTTCACTGATATTATCTGATGGACAAAGAGCAGTTGCACCTTTACCAAGTAGTAACGGTGTATTTGGCATAACTCTAACCATAGGACAATTACATTCTAGAGCTTTCTGTACATAAGAAATTGAGATACCTGCTGCAATAGAAACAAAAATCTTTTCTTCACTTACTGAGTCTTTAACACCACTAAGCACTTCTTCGTAATTCTGAGGTTTAACTGCTAAAACAATAATATTGCTATCAGTAACTACCTTAGTAGAAGCATCACAAGTAGTAACACCTTTTTCAGCCATTAGCTTAAGCTGATTTTCGTTAACATCAAAAACATTAATGTTTTCCGGTGCAACCACCTTATTCTTTAGTAGTCCGTTAATAATGGCAGTTGCCATATTACCTGCACCAATAAAACCTATTTTTTTATCCATTATTCTCTCTCCTTTTAGCCACAACCAAAGCTTGGGTTATGATATACACAACGATAATAGAAGTTGTTTTTATTCTTTTCACCATCACGGGTATAGTCACCGTAATAGTACATTTCACATTCATCAATTCTTCTATACAATAGTCCTGCATAACAACTGCCACCTGCATGATGGTAACAGAAAATATTGCTGATAAAGTCCTTGATAAACACATTCTTTAGGTCACGAGTACCTTTCTTGTTGTAAGAAGTTACATTTAGATACTTGTAGTTAATATAACCAACTGCACCCTTACTGTCAATTACCTTATAATATTTTTTACTGTATATTGAAGCACTGGCAAGTTTAAGTGTAGCACCTTTGGAAATAGTTTTTACATTAGCTGCACTGTCAGATGCAGACTTTTTCATAGAAACTTTTGCAGATGTTTTCACCTTAGTTGGGTTGGAATTAGAACTTGGATATGAATGATTAACAAACATATTAATAATATCACTATCGTTGGATAAAATACCTGTACCACAGTTATATACAAGTGTAACTAAAGCATCAAATTGTCTTTGATTAAACTTTATTCTGTTGCCAAGTAGGAAATTATTTACCTTAGTAACATAACCATCAGTTTCTACAGAATCAACTAAGTAAGCCATAGCTTCACTCTTGGTCATTCCGTTGTAGAATGAATCACCTGAATAAATAACTCTACCATAACCAACAGTTAAGCAAGGAAAACTTGTTAATGGGTCAAACATAGCATTTGAAAGTAGACCTTCATAGTTAGAAATAAAGTTAATAACGCTGTTACTTGCGTGTCTCTCTTCACAAGAAGTTTCTGTATTGCTGGTAACCTTAGTTACAAAAGCTTTACCATAACTACCAACACTTTTTGACCAAGTACCGTTGTGTTGTGAGTAGGCAACTACCTTGTACTTACCGGACTCTGTTAACTTTTTCTTGCCTTTCCAAATGTAGTTGTTACCACTTTCGGATTTTTCTGTTGCTTTTACAGTATATTTTTTGCTACCGATTGTAATATCAAATTTAACTGCACTTCTGCTTTTATCTGTAATAGCAACAAATGTTACTGTACTGTTCTTTGGTGCTGAGTTAGGATTTGCATATGTAAACTTTACAGCTTCTGCACCCTTAACATCAAGCAAACAACTTGCCCAACCATAAGAGGTTTTGCAGTAAACAACAGCTTTACCGGCTTTCTTAGTTGTTACCAAACCATAATTTGTAACAGTAGCTACTGAATTATCTGAACTAGACCAACTTGCACCGGATGAAGAAGAAGTTAAATAAACTGATTTACCTTTAGTGATATTATAGTTTTATTTGAAATATTCACACTATTATTCTTTGTACGAACATTTACACTACAAGACAAAGAATTTGCACCAACACTGGCTTTAACTGTTGTTGAGCCATTAGCCTTACCATACAAAATGCCTTCATCATCAACTGTTGCAACTTTAGAGTTACTTGAAGTCCACTTTACCTTTGAACTTGAAGTATTGCTATACTGAATACCGTAGTAACTGCCTTTATATACAGAGGCTGATGTACTCTTTAAAGTAAGAGGACCTTTTGTTACACCACCTGTAGATGGAGGTGTTGGTGATGTTTTTGTAGTTTTGAAATAAATGCTTATGTAAGATTTAGAAAGGTAACCTGTTGAGCCGTTGTAACTTACCTTTGACCATGAGGAATTACCGTTATCGGACATATTCATTGTTGTGCCACTTGGAACAACAGTAATTACTCCGTAGGAAGTACCTGCACCTTTTCTTAAATTTACATTATCGGTAGTTTTACAAGTCATATAAACGGATGAGTCCTTAGTTTTGTTAATATGCTTTACCGGAACATAACCTGCTTTTCCTGAGCTGTCTTTACAATAAACCCAGCTACCACTACTATTCTTTTGAATGTAAAGTGCTTGTCCCTTTTTTATTGTCTTAACAACTTCACCTTTGGAACTAGCTGACTTTCTCATATTAAAATTACCGTTTGCAGTAACTTTATACTTGTTGCTATAAGCTGAAGAAGTTATAGGCATAACAAAAAAGGTTGAAATTACGATTATCATAGCCAGAAAAACACTAATAGCTTTTCTAGCTGAAAACGAATTATCCATTGAAATCACCCACTCATTGTTTAAAAAATATTTTTCTATACTTATCTATGTACTGAGCAACTGCTACCTTAATTGCAAAGTCATAAAGTATAAAAATCAAATTACCTGCCAATAGGAAAATTAAAGGAATGTTAACTCCAAAAACTTCAAATGCATCCTTTGGTAATGAAAAAACAAAAAGCATTAAGAAATAAACAGATACACAAGCAGCATTGAAAATTGCAAATTTTATGATATACTGAACCACTTTACTTTTTAGTCTTTCTATATAGCTTTTCACTACAGGATAATAACCAAAAAACAAAGTAAAGAACAGTGCTGCCTCTTTATCGGAAACAAACAAAATTGACATTATGGAGATTACTGCATAAACAAGCATTGACCAGCCAAAACCAAATTCTAGGAAAATTGAAATTAGAAAAATTCCTGATAGAACCGGAAAGGCATATGTGCCAAAAGGAAAAATTCCTGTAAACATCATAAGTGCTAAAGATACTGCAGAAATTACACCACCAATGGCAATTTTAAAGGCCTGAGTTTGTTTCATTAGCATCCACCACCACAACAGTTACAACACATATCTGCACACATCATACCGGCACACATATCGCAACAACTACAGCCATACTGTTGATTAGGCTGATTATATGCACCACCTGCACCGTACTGTCTTGCACGCATTATGTTCTGATAAGCTGCTGTATATTCAGGATTACCCGGATTCATTTGTACTGCCCTTTGGATATACTGAAAGGCTTGTTCTCCCCAACCTTTCTTGGAAGCAATCATACCCTTTAGGAAGTACCACTCAGCAATCTTCTGAGAATCTGCCATTGAATCCAACATTCTGTCAGCTTCATCAAGACTGTTTGCCATAATTAGCTGACGAACTCTCTGGAAGATTGGATCAGATGCACCACCATAACCGGTACTTGAACCATATGATGATTGGTTCTGAGAATTTTTATTTTTTCTCATATCCATAATCATATCATATGCTTCGTTTATTTCTTTCATTTTTTCATCTGCAACATCTTTTAAAGGAGAATCAACATACTTATCAGGATGATACTTTTTTGCAAGTTTTCTGTATGCTGTCTTTACTTCTTCATCAGATGCTGTTTCTGGAATATCCAAAATTTTATACGGATTTGTTACCATTCTTTTCCTCCGAAAATAAAACTGCTCTCTGCTTTTGAGCTAGTCCTTTAAGCAAAATATTATCAATAATACCTTTATATAATGTAATATCAAGTAATTCAAAGGCATTATATGCTTGTGCTAAAGACTGGTTCAAAATCTGAGAAATGTAGTTTTTGAAATTTTGTTCACCGTTATAATTCATTAATAAAAATGGATTATAATTATTTTTCTCTCTATCTTCTTCTAAATCATCAGCAGCATCCATAAGGTAAATCCATCTACCTAAGTTATATCCCATTGTTTCTAAAATTAATTTTCGTGATTTGTCTTGTTCTCCGTAAGACAAAACAGACTTTAACATTTTAGCAGTAGGGTCTGCTGACATATCCAGCTGAGCATTGTCCATTGATTCAACTTTAAATTGTTCTTTAGACATTGTTTCAACTGCATTATATATGTAAGGATATTTTTCTTTTGCTTTATTTGCCCATTTCTTTGCAATAGGTTTCAGAAATTTGTATGCTAATTTCTTAATACCCTTTGAGTCTGAAATGTTATCCACTATCTTAAAGTACACACTTACAACAGAAAGTGCCGATGCTTTTGAAAGTGCATCTTCACCATTCTTTATATAAGTACATTTCTTTAGTGGGTTACATCTGCACATTTTCTTTTCGTAACCGGGACATTCACCGTTAAGTGAAAGCAAAAGCAAAGCATAAAAAGTACAATCGTAGGATAGTATAAACCTTGACAATTTGCTATATTCCTTGCCAAGTGTTCTACACAGTCCACAATAAATAGACTTGTACTCATTAAACTCTCGGACAAGCAGTTCGTCTTTATATATAGTAACATAACCAAACATACTGTCCACCTCAACATACAATTTATCTAGTTTATTATATCACATCTTTTGACATCTTACAATAGTTATATTACAAAAGGTTACGATAATATGGTAGTTTGTTACTAAAAAGTAACTTTTATTTCATTTAATATATACTTATTGTTAATTTATGTTCATAAAGATTTTTATAATTTCACATTAATTATTTGTTTATTAATAACAAATAAATGCAAGATATTTTATTTTAATTGCAATTTCACAAGTATTTTAGACATATATTTAATTAATTTTTATAATTTTGCAAGAAATAAAGTATTGACAAGCAAATTTTATTATGCTAAACTAAATTCAGACAAAGAGGTCAACTACCTAGAGGTAGTTTGCGTCTTTGTCTTTTTTTATTCTATTTCCATATTGAAAGGAGAACAAAAAATGGATAGGGGTAGTATAGCTTTTATGATGGTTTGCACTGCATTGGTGTTTATTATGACACCGGCACTTGCATTCTTTTATGGAGGACTAGTAAGAAAGAAAAATGTAATTAACACAATGATGGCTACAATGTTCATTGCCGGTACTGCTGTACTGATGTGGGTACTATTTGGTTATTCATTATCATTTGGTAGTGACAATGGTGGTTTCATCGGTAACTTTGACTTCTTAGGTCTTAGTGGTGTTAGTATTAGTGAAAGCACAAGAGGTCTTGAAATTCCTGACCTACTATTCTGTGCATTCCAGATGATGTTCGCTATTATTACACCGGCACTTATTACCGGTGCAGTAGCAGGTAGAATGAAGTTTAAAGCTCTTGTACCATTCATCTGTTTATGGTCTTTACTTGTTTATTATCCTCTAGCCCATATGGTTTGGGGTGGTGGATTTATGGGAGCAGAAGTTGAAGGTGGTTCAGGTTTATTCGGAACAGGACTTTACCTTGATTCTGTTGACTTTGCCGGTGGTAATGTTGTACATATCAGTTCAGGTATTACCGGTCTTGTACTTGCTATTATTCTTGGCAAAAGAAGAGATTACCACAAAAACAGTTATCAACCACACAACATTCCATTTGTTCTTTTAGGTGCTGCATTCCTATGGTTCGGTTGGTTTGGATTTAATGCAGGTAGTGCTTTAGCTGCTAACGGTACTGCAGTTCATGCATTTATGACAACAGGTATTTCATCAGCTTGTGGTTTAATCTCATGGCTGATTATGGATATTATTACTGCCAAAAAGCCAACACTTGTTGGTTGTTCTACAGGTTTAGTTGTTGGTCTGGTTGCAATTACTCCTGGGGCTGGATTTGTACCAATTTGGGCATCTATTATTATTGGTTTACTTGTTAGCCCTATTTGTGTCGGTGGTGTACACCTAATTAAAAAGGTTCTAAAGATTGACGATGCACTTGATGCTTTTGGTTGTCACGGCATTGGTGGTATCTGGGGTGGTCTTGCAACAGGTATCTTTGGTGTTAAGGAACTTGCTCCCGGTGTTGAGTCAGGTGCAAAGTGGGATGGCCTTGTATTTGGTGACTATCACCTATTCCTTGCACAAGCAGAAAGCATTATAGTTACTATTATAATTGCAGTAGTTGGTACACTAATTTGTGCCGGTATTGTTAAGCTATTTGTTAAGAAACTTAGAGTTTCTGATACAGTTGAAAGACTTGGCCTTGACGAATCACAACATGGTGAAGTTGCTTATCCGGCTGACATTTAATTAAGATAATTATTTCATAAAATACCTCCTTATTGAATTTTGCTACAAAAAAATATATAATAGTATAAAATCCAATTTGAGAGGTATTTATGAACTGTTACGATTTTGATAAAACTATATATAATGGGGACTCTACTAAAGATTTCTACTTATTTTGCTTAAAAAGACATAAAGGTATTATTAAGACTTTTCCCGGTTTAATTAAGGCTTTTACAAAGTTTTATGTACTTAAAAAAGGTAACAAAACTGATTTTAAAGAAAAGATGTATCGTTTCTTACCTTATGTTAATATAGAAAAGGACTTACCTGAATTTTGGGCAAGTCATAAGAATAATATTAAAGATTGGTACTACAAAACACAAAGAGAAGATGATGTTATTATTTCGGCTTCCCCCGAATTTCTCTTAGAACCTATTTGTAAGGAACTGGGAATTAAGTACCTAATGGCATCTAAAGTTGATAAGAAAACAGGCAAATATGAAGGAATAAACTGTCATGGTAAAGAAAAAGTCAGAAGATTTTACGAAATGTTTCCTAATGGAAAAATTGATGACTTTTACAGTGACAGTTACAGTGACTCTCCCCTTGCTGAAATTTCAAAGAAAGCCTTTCTTGTAAAAGGTGATGAACTAAAAGATTGGTAAACAAAAACTATTTAATAAGAGGTTTTGACAATGAATAAAATTTATAAGGTTGAAATTATTACTCGTCCTGAACTTTTTGATGATTTAAAAGAAGCACTTAACTACCTTGGTGTTAACGGTATGACAGTTTCTGATGTAAACGGTTGTGGTATGCAGAAAGGTCACACATATTACAGAGGTGTCAAAAGAGATGTTAACCTAATTAAGAAAATCAAGGTTACTGTTGTTGTTTCTGAAATTCCATATGAAGAAGTACTAAAAACAGTTGAAAAATGTTTAAAGACAGGTACAGTTGGTGACGGTAAGTGCTTTGTTACTGAAGTTGTTGATGTTCTAAGAATCAGAACAGGTGAACGAGGAGTTGCTGCACTAATGGGTGCTAATGAATGTTAAATATTCAATAATACAACTATATAAATAAAACCGTCTTTTAATAAGACGGTTTTTCTATGCTCAAAATTTCAAATCCTTAGGTATATTAATATTTGTATGGCTTTGTGCAGTTATTTTAATACGAGATATATGACAAGCATTTTTACAATTATTACACCATATTATCTCATACCCATAACCATTATTGACCTCAACATCACAATAATTTGTATCATTACTGCAACAAAAAGGACATTCCCCTACTTCATTATTAATTGAAATATTTTCAATATTTTTAATCCACATTTCATTCATTTTACTATCACCATAAATTATTATACCCCTAATTTATCAAACGGTAAAGAAAAATATATAAGAAAACTGCCACCCATAAGGATGGCAGTTATTTTTATTTACAACCACAATCAGGCTTTTTATTTTCATCACCAATATCACAAACTGTTGGTGGGAAAAATTCATTTGTAGGGAATTCAAGTCTATTGAACATTTCACAAGGATTATCCGAAGTTGTGACACACTCTTTCTCAGGAATACAGAAGTCATATGCCGGTATAAGCATTTGTACATTTCGTTCTATCTGTACTATTGTAAAGATACCGATTGTTGCATACACTGACATTGAACCGTTCTGCAAGAAATCTCCACCAAATCTACGACAAATTGACTCAGGAATTCTGCAAGGTGGATTGCAAGGACATTTGCACTCACAAACCTTTGCAGAAAGAGCAATTGGTGTTGCTACCTGAACAGTAGCTTTCGGTAGATTTTGTGATGGTTGAAGTTGTTTACAATCACACTCATCATAGTTGTATTCACTTGTGAAAGTCTTTACACTTCCCTCACTACCATAAAGAATAACCTTTTTACTATGAATTGCAAGACCGTTTACTGTTACCGGACAACTACCCGGTGACATAAATGCCTCAATAGCAACATCAAAGAAGAAGGTCATATCCACAGAATAAAAGCCTCTATGGAATGGTACTTGCTCTAGTGTTGAATACACTGTAATAACATCTGCTGACTTAATTCTGACGGATACTGCACCGTCAATTACTGATTGGCTTTGTTCGGTAAAATACACCCTTAAATCGCTAAGGCAATCCTTATCTCCACAACTGTCATATATTCGTTGGGCATCAATACAAATAGATTCCTTAGGGTTGCAAGCAGTATGTTCACCAAAAGGACTTTCTGCCATAAGTAAAACCTCCATACATAGTGAAACTTTTGTTTCCGTCATTGACGGTGTAACACTATATCATATGGAGGTTTTCTGATTTTGTGATTGAATAGATAAATTTTATTTTGTTAATTTTTAATTTCTTGATTGTTGGTTAAGATTAATCAGTTCTGTAAATTTGGGTTTTTCAATTTTGTCTGTGGGTAAAGGTAAATTTGTTTTAAATTCAATCGGCTATAAAGAAAAATTTATAGTGAGAATATATACCATAAAACCATACAAAACTATGTCTCACAGGTGTAGGGTCCAACACTGTTGGACCGAGCAAATCAGCCTCTTTATTGACATATTGCCCTATGTAGTAAGTTATAATTTTTAGTTTCTACAAAGGACAAAGTTACATAAAACATTTTACTATTAAACGGGCGAACACTGTTCGCCCCTACGACTGTGAGCCAAAATTTTGTTATAATTCACGCCCACAAACTCTTACTTGTCTGACTTATAATAATCTAAACAATAAGAATTAAAATAAAATTAAAGTTTTTCCATTTTACAGAAGTTTGCCATTAGGGTTTTTGTACCGGCAGTATCAAAGGCAATTTGCAACATTTGGTCGTTACCCATTTTGTCTGCTCTTACGATTGTACCCTTACCGAAAACTTTATGCATTACTGCATCCCCTACTGCATATGTAGTTGACTTAGGGGTGGTTGTAGGTGTTTTCTTAAAGCCTGAGAAGTTCTTCTTAGGTTTGCCATATTTCAAGAAGTCTTCGCTTACTTTTTCTTTTCTTTCCTTTCCTTGTAAATCAACTAATTCTTCAGGAATTTCCTTAGTAAATCTTGATGGTCGGTTATGCTGAGTTGAACCGAATAACATTCTGTCTTGAGCCCTCAGTAGGTAAAGTTTTTCTTTTGCTCTTGTGATACCTACATATGCAAGTCTGCGTTCTTCATCCATTTCTTCCGGATTCATAATTGTCATATTTGATGGGAAAATTCCCTCTTCCATACCCGGAATAAATACTACAGGGAATTCAAGACCCTTTGCACTATGAAGTGTCATCATTACTACTGTATCGGAGTCGGCATCATAGTTATCAATATCTGTTTGTAGAGAAATTTCTTCTAGGAATGTTGTAAGGTCAGCATTTTCTTCATATTCCTTTTCGAAATTAACAATATTAGAACGAAGTTCCTCTATATTTTCAATTCTTTCATCCGGCTTATCTTTTTCTGTTCTGATATATCTTTCATAATCAGTATGCTCTAGGATAAGGTTATAGATTTCAGCTAGACTATACATATTGCTATTTACTGCATCAATGAAACCATCAATCAATGCAACAAATTCTTTTAGCTTTTTAGCTGCTCTTGAAAGGTCAGGATAGGCATCTGCCTCTTTGATAACATTATAAATACTATCACCTAGGTTAGTTGCAATATTAGCAGCTTTTTCAACTGTTGTTGCACCTATTGCTCTCTTAGGCTTATTGATAATTCTTCTAAGTCTTATATCATCATGAGGGTTATTGATAACATGAAGATATGCTACCATATCACGAACTTCTTCTCTGTCATAGAAACGGTGGCCACCGATAATTCTGTGTGGGATACCTGCTCTTGAAAGTGAATGTTCCACTGCATTTGACTGTGCATTCATTCTATATAGAACTGCAAAGTCAGAGAACTTTCTTCCCTCTTTTACGCCATCAAGAATTTTATCGGCAATAAACATTGCTTCATCTCTTTCGGAAAAAGCAGTATAGAAAGTAACCTTATCACCCTTTTTATTTTCTGTCCATAATGTTTTACCTTTACGGGCTGAGTTATGCTTAATAACTTCATTGGCTGCATCAAGGATTGTCTGTGTACTTCTGTAGTTCTGTTCAAGTCTAATTACTTCTGCTCCCGGGAAGTTGTTTTCAAATGACAAAATATTCTCAATAGTAGCACCACGGAATTTGTAAATACTCTGGTCATCATCACCAACAACACAAATGTTGCCTGACTTTTCAGCAAGTAGTCTTACAAATTCATACTGTACTTTGTTGGTATCTTGATATTCGTCAACCATTATGTACTTAAATAGGTTCTGATAATACTCCAGTACATCAGGACAAGTCTTTAGAAGATGGACAGTATTTAATAGCATATCGTCAAAGTCCATTGCATCTGAGGACTTAAGTCTGCCTGTATACTGCTTATAAACCTTAGCAATAGAAACAAGACGGTTGTCATAACCGGCTTTTTCTTCCATCATTTCAGGTGTTTCCATTTTATCCTTAGCATGAGAAATTTCGTTTAATACAGTTTTTACAGGTAAAAACTTTTCATCAATATTAAGTTGCTTTAGAATTTCTTTTACAAGTCTTTTTTGGTCATCAGAATCATAAACAGTAAAATGGTTAGAATAACCTATTCTGTCACCATATCTACGCAAAATTCTTGAACAAGTACTGTGGAATGTTGCTGCCCAGATGTCATCACCTTGTTCCGGTACTGCTTTGCAGATTCTTTCTTTAAGCTCTGTAGCTGCTTTATTGGTAAAAGTGATAGCAAGTATCTGCCAGGGTCTGCAAAGTCCCATACGAAGAATATAGCTGATTCTGTTTACAAGAACTGTTGTTTTACCACTACCTGCACCTGCAAGGATAAGAACAGGACCTTCTGTCTTAAAAACAGCTTTCTGCTGCATATCATTCATAAAAGAATACTCTTTTTGTAATTCAGTTAAACTCATAATCTATCTCAAACTTTCTTTATATTTCTTTAATAGAATTATCATACAAACATATACATTATATCATAAAAAAAGAAAAGCCACAACAAAAAGTTGTGGCTAGGAATCTTTATTTAATTAGCTAAAATAACCATTGATAATCTTTTCAATGTCTTCGTGATTCTTAGCAATAACTAACATTGAATATAGACCGTTGTCCTGTACTTTACAAGCCTCAATAGTAGAAACCTGATCAGTGTTGTAAGACTGAGCATTGCTTAGCTTTTCGTTTAGGTAAGAATTTAACTTATCGTTAATCTTGTCCTTGCCTTCTTCATCGTTAGCCTTAGTAACAATAACAGTTGTTGGGAAGTCACCATCTTCTGAAACTTCTGCAATAAAATCTGATACAGTATTAGGGTCAATATCAAACTGCTTCTGTAAATCCTTTGTATTTGAGATAGTCTTCATTGAAGAAAGATTACCGTTATCATTTACATCAGAAAGAACCTTAGCAAGTTCAACATCCTTATTACTGCTACTTGAACCACAACCTGCAAATGCAAATAACACAAATACAAGTGATAAAGTAATAGCTAAAACTTTTTTCATTATGTTTGCCTCCATATATTCATATTTTACTGTATCAAATTATACTATTATTGACGAAAAAGGTCAATTAAAATAAATAACAAATTTTAGGATTTTTAATTATATTATATCACAATTATCACAAAATTATTATTAAAACAAAAAAATGAGCACTGATGAAAATCAGTGCTCTGTGGCAGAGGTATAAGGATTCGAACCTTAAATGACGGAGTCAGAGTCCGGAGTGTTACCGTTACACTATACCTCTATATTTGATTTGTGTTGTCGTGTCTCTCAACAACGATATTTATTATATACTATTTTCAAGAAAAGTCAACCCTTTTTTATAAATTTTTTTAATATTTTTTTATTTTCTTTATTTTGCCCATTAAATATACTATTTATGGGACTTATCCTCTATTTTTTAAATCAATTTTACATTAAATATTGATATTATTATCTGTATATGTTAAATTTAAGAAAACAGTATTAGGGTTTATGTGCAAGTTCCTTTGGTTCCCGAAAGCCATCGAGAACACGGTGCCGTACCTAATATTGGTTCTGTCATAATTGAAGTTTATGTGCGAGACCCTTTTGGTTCGGGACAACTGAGGTCACGACGCCGTATTCAAAAGTGACAGGACAGACACTGAATTAATAATTCGGTGTCTTTTTTCTTTTTGGGAAAATTTACTCTTGAAAACCTATTAATCATATGGTATTATTATAGTATGTTATTATGTACAAAATAAAGAGGTAATAAAATGAAAATATCAACAAAAGGTAGATATGCACTAAGAATGATGCTTGACCTTGCTGAAAACGGCAATGATGGGTTTGTAGCACTTAAAGATATTGCAGAAAGACAAAATATTTCTAAAAAATATTTAGAACAGATTGTGCCTATTCTTAACAAGGCTGACACATTAAGAACTAACAGAGGTTATCAAGGTGGTTACAAGTTATCCAGACCTGCTGATAAATATACTGTTGGTGAAATTCTTAGAATTACAGAGGGCAGTATTGCACCGGTTGCTTGTCTTGATCAAGACCCTAACGAATGTGAAAGAGCCGGTGAATGTATGACTTTACCTGTATGGCAAGGTCTTTATGAAGTTATCACTAATTATCTTGACAACATTACTTTGCAAGATATTCTTGATATGCAGAAAGACAGAACCTCGGACAGTTATATGATTTAATACCTAAATTTAGCCTTTCCCCTATGGAAAGGCTTTTTTTCTGCCTATACATTATTATATATAGAAAAAGTAGATGTTTATTCTATATAAGCATCTACTTTTCTTTTACAGGGAATTCAGTTTTATGTTAAGAAATTTTAATTTATACTAAATTTTCTTTTTCAAATGCTTGTTGCAAGTCTGCAATAATATCATCGGCATCTTCAATACCTACACTAAATCTAAAGAAACCGTTGTGGAATTCTTCAGGATATAGATATTGTCTTTCATCATTTTCACCTAAGAATACAATTAGGCTTTCATCGTGACCTAAAGAAACTGCTGATGTAATAACATTTAAATGACTTACAAATCTATTATATGTATCATGGTCAGCTTTTAGACCAAATGACAACACACCACCATAACCGTTAGTCATTTGTTCTTTTGCAATTTGGTGGTTAGGGTGATTTTCCAGTCCGGGATAAGCAACAAAACTAACACCCTTAACTGTTTGTAGGTACTTAGCTACCTTTAGTGCATTTTCGTTATGTTGTTTCATTCTAAGTGGTAATGTTACAGAACCTCTCATAATCAGCCATGCGTTAAATGGACTGATTGTTGCACCTAGGTTAATCTGTGACTGTGCTCTGATAATATCAAGATACTTCTTCTTACCGATAATAGCACCACCCATTGCATCACCATGACCGTTAATATACTTTGTTAAACTTTCTACTGTAAAGTCAGCACCCAGTTCAACAGGTCGCTGATTGTATGGTGAAGCAAAAGTATTATCAACAGAAAGTAAAGCACCATTATCATGTGCTACCTTTGCAATAGCCTTAATATCTGAAATTGTAAGTGTTGGGTTACCTGGTGTTTCAATATGAATTAGCTTTGTATTAGGCTTAATAGCTTTCTTTACATTTTCTACATTTGAAGTATCAACAATAGTTGTTTCTACACCGAACTTATTATTTAGAAGTTCATTTAGTAATCTATAAACTGCAATATAAGTGACACTTGAAAAAATTACATGGTCACCACTTTTTAGTAATGCAAAGAATAAACCTGATAAAGCAGCTACACCACTGGCAAGTACTACTGCATCTTCTCCACCTTCAAGAGATGCAAGTTTTTCTTGTAGATACTGTTGGTTAGAGCCACCGTTTCTTGTATAAAGATTTTTACCTGCACTACTCCAGTTTAAGTCACTAGGGTCATAAGGTAATTCATAGCTGTTTGCCATTGTGATTGGTCTTTTGATAGCACCGGTTTCTTTGTCGATGCCGTTACCTTTATGTACTGCTCTTGTCTGAAAACCTAAGTTGTTATTAATATCTTTACTCATAATTATCTCCCTTTCATATATAACCTATCTGTTTAGTATGTTTATAATATACATTGTTATTATCCTGTTGTCAAGACCTAATTTTGATTTTTTTATTTTGGATTTTTTATGTGTTGAAAAAATAGCTCTATACATTTTGTTTTTTTAACTTAAATTGTAGGTAAAGGTAAATTAGGGTTTGTCTTTTAGTTTTGGTTGTGGGTAAAGGTAAATTTCTTTTGAATTCAATTTACTATAAAGAAAAATTTATAATAAGAATAAATACCTTAAAGTAATATAGAACTATGACTCACAGGTGTAGGGTCCAACAGTGTTGGACCGTTACAAACTAGCCTTTATATAGGTACTTTGCCCTGTGTAGTAGGTTATAATTTCTAGTTTCTGCATAGGACAGAATTCCATAAATACTATACTTTTATTCGGGCGAACAATTAAGTGAACATCAAAGAAAACGAGCCATAGGCGAAGTTTGATTTGCTAATGTGAACTTATGCAAAAGTTTTTGAATAAAAAACTTTTGTAGTGAAGCCCCTACGACTGTGAGCCAAAATTTTGTTGTAATTCACACCCACAAACCCAGATTTATCTTACTGTATTAACTATTAAACAAAATATAGGCATAAAAATGGTCATACATTTCTGTATGACCATTAGTTTAGTTAACACTATTAAATTTATTAATTACAATTTTGCTGATTTACTGATAATATAACTATCCAAATCCGTTACATTACAAGTAGGGTTATAAGAGGTTTTGGTTGACTTAGGTTTTAACTTAATTTCCCTACTATAATCGGTAACACCTTTACCGGAGTTAGGTACTTTTGAAGAATAAATCCTATCTGCTGTAAAAGCTAGGACAAGTACAACACAGATTGTAATTGATATTTTAAATGGGATTTTACGAAGTAGGTTATCAAGTAATGGTGCTACTATATAAACAACAATAATACCACCAACACCAAACACAAGCAGACCTTCTGCACAAACTCTACCGTTGATATTTAGGAAATATCCACTATAGTCCCACCAAAGTTTACCGTACTGATATTCTAGGAATACTGATGTAAAATATTCAACTATACCACAAAGTACAACTGCTGAAATAAATTCAATAATAGGGTTCTTCCTAAGTTTATTCAGTAAAACAAGAATCATTACACAACCACTACCGTAAATAGGCAACCAAGGACCATGCATTACACCACGGTTTACAAACTCACCTTTTTCGATAAAGTGGAAAATTACTTCCCAGAACCAACCCATAAAACAGAAGATAAAGAACATCATTATTAATGAAGTTACTGAGTATCTTCTCATATAGTGTAGGTGTTCAAATCTTGGTTTTCTCACCTTTTCACCTAAAGGATAAAGTCTTGTTGGGTATGTATATCCGTTAATAACATCCTTAAAGTTGGCAATTTTGATTTTTCTTTCGGTAAATTCTGTGTATTCCTTTTCTGTCTGATTGTAAGTAGGAATTACACCAAATACATTTGCTACAAAAGTAAGGAACTTGTTTCTCTTATGAATTACAGGTTCAGGTGTATCCATAAGTTCAATAATATCTTTATATGAATTTCTGATTATTTCATTAGATGCTTTTTCATACAAATATGTATCATTTAATAAATCAATATTCGCTAGATTTTCTGATTTACACTTTTCTCTGCGATTTACATAATATTCACAAACAACAGATTCTTTATATGGGTTTAGGAAGAAAATACCTAAAAGTCCCAATGTAAGGAAATCTAAAATATACCAACCTATGAAAGAAATATCAAGAACAAATAATTCCCACTTATGACCTTTCATCATTTTTCTTGATAATGTAATAGCCTTTAAAGGTGAAATATCCTTATTTTCAGCTACAATATAAGGTACTAATGCATAGGAATATCTTTTGATGAAACCACCTACTATTGTTAAGTTCCATAAAAACTGAAATACTTCTTTCAATCCAACAGTAAGTGCAATTTTGAACAATTTTCTATCCCTATAAATAAACAAAAATCTTTGGAATGGCATCTTCTCATATACTCTGCTTTCCATAAAGATTCTTCTGTATGCAACAGAAAATGTATTGAAAATAATTGCCCAAATTAAGATTATCAGTAGCAGAGAAATCACAACAAGAATTGCAGCTAAAAAATAACTTGACTCAGCTACATTCTTAATAGCAACAAGGATTGTTAAAATCATTGAACCTGATGAAACCATATTTACCACATGAGCAAGGACACCGTCTTTTCGACCAAGTTCAAGTCCACCATAGGTAACATCCTTATTCTTCTCATCATCCATAAGTTTGGTAGCAGATTCTTTTATCTTCTCTTTATCTTCACCCATAAAGTTATCAATTAAGCTATATGTATTGGCAACAAATGGTGAAACACTTGTAATGTCTGTTTGGCTAGTATCACTTGTAAAAGCCTTTACAATATCTGTAGAACCAACAAACTCAATACCAAATAACGAAGCAAGTAAACAGGCAACAACACATATCCAATAATGTGCTTTAAAATGCTTTTTGCCGTTTTTTTTCAGCATTTTTCTATTCACTATATCACCCCTTATACACAAACATTCACTTTATTGTATCACAATAATTAACTTAAATCAATTAAATAACAAAATAGTAATAAATCTATTTTCTGTGTTGTAAATAGATATGACCCATTTTAGGGTAAAAATAAAATACGATTTAATATTTCGCTTGTTTTACTGACTTTTGATTATGAATATTAATTAATGAATGGATTTCAATTCTAACTTTTCACTCAATAACTGCATTGGACTCTTGTAATCAAGTGTTCTCATTGTTTTGTTATTACTCCATTCCAAATGTCCTTTTAATTTTGTGTTTAATTCTTCAATATTTCTGAATGTTTCCCATTCATAGAAATATCTTTGGTCGTTTCTATGACTTCTTTCTACCTTTCCGTTGTGCCAAGGTGTTCGTGGTGGTATTAATTTATGATTTATACCTAGTTTGTTTAATTCTATTTCAAAAGGACTTTTCACTTCACTGCTCTGATATTTATATGTGAACTCTCTTCCGTTATCTGTTTGAATAGTCTGTATTTTAAACGGAAATTCTTTCAATAACATTTTCAAAAATTTGGTTGAGTTTTCCGGTGTATGTTCTTCAAACCCATATACAAATCTCATCCTTGTACATTCATCTATTGCAGTCCATTGATAAAAATGCTTTCCGTCCCTTAAAGCCTTACCTCTTAAGCAATTATATGGCACTTCTTTTACATCTATCTGCACCTTTTCTCCAGGTATTAACAGTTCCGGATATCTTCTATGCTTACGGCTCTTTTTCTTGGTCTTTTTATATTTTACTAAGCCCATTCTTTTAGCTGCATATATCATTCCTGAGTAGCTTCTTGTATATCCTTTTCTCTTTAAATCACTGTATACTCCATCCCATCCATATCTTTCATAGCACTTTTTGAAAGAATTTCTAATTTGTCTTTCTTCTCTTTTTGTGTGCCTGTTAGGATGACTATGTGGTCTGTGTGATTTAGGCAATAGCGATTGCCAGGTACCGTCATATTGGTTACACCATCTCTTTACGCTTGAAAGACTTACACCGTACACTCTACTTGCTTTGCTTTTTTCTTTTCTTAGTGCGTATTTTACTATGGCTTGCTTTTTCTTTGCTTCTTGTGTTATCATATTCATGAGGAGTACTTCTTTCTTAGGTTAATGTTTTTTTAGCGATTCCATTATACCATATTTTGAAGTTACTCCTCTTTTTTATTGGGTCATATCATTTTAGCACATACAATAACAAAATAGTAATAAATCTATTTTATATCAACATTTAATTGTAAATGTATATTATGTGTGCTATAATTTTCTGTGTTAAGGAGATTTGATATGATTGCTTTATTTTTAATTCCTGTATATATTGTTATAAACATTTATATACTACATAGACTGAAAAACTTTTTAATTAAATGCCAAGAAACATTCAGCAGAAAATGGCTACAAGTTATAATATACATTATTTACGGTATATTTGCTGTGTCCCCTATTGTTGGATTCTTGATGCCTTATGGTACAGAAACTAAACGAATGGCAACAAGAGTCGGTAACTACTGGTTTGCACTACTGATATACACACTAATTATTGTTGCTATCGGTCATTTTCTTTCTATTCTGTTAAGAAGAGTTTTCAAGATTACACCACATAACTTCTTTCAGATAAGAAAAAACAGTATTATAAGTGGTATTCTTACACTTGCCATTATTGGTGGTGTTTCTGCTTATGGACTTTATAATGCCAGAGACATTAAAGTTACCGATTACAACATAACAGTTAACAAACAAGTTGAAAATGTTAAAAGTATGAAAGTCGTACTATTAGCTGACTTACATATGGGTTACAGTATCGGTGTTGACCAAATTGAAAAGATGGTTAAGCTGGTAAATGAACAAAAGCCTGATTTGGTGTGTATTGCCGGTGATATTTATGACAATGACTATAATTCACTTGAAGATCCTGACAAGTTAGCAAATTTACTTTCTCAAATGAAAAGTACATATGGTACATATGCTTGTTGGGGTAATCACGATGTAAACCAAAAGATACTTGCCGGTTTTACATTTAGTACAGGCAAAACACTTGAACATGACAAGAGAATGGACTCATTCTTTAAGAAAGCTAAAATCAACTTGTTAACTGATGAAGTAAAGCTGATTGATAATAAATTTTATGTTGCAGGTAGATTAGATGATGAAAAACCTGCTACCGGTGAAGTAAAGAAAAGTGCTGATGAACTATTAAAAGGTCTTGATAAATCAAAACCTATCTTCACTATTTATCACGAACCTAATGAACTGGATGAACTAAGCAAAGCTGGTACTGATGTGTTATTATGTGGTCACACTCATGACGGACAAATTTTTCCGGGTAATATTTTTATTAAGCTATTTTGGGAAAATGCTTGTGGTTACTTAAAGAAAGGTAATATGCACAACATTGTTACTTCCGGTGTTGGTATTTACGGTCCATACATTAGAGTTGGTACTCATGCTGAGATTTGTCCTATTACAGTTAATTTTAAATAATCACATATAGAAAAAGACTCAAACATAAAAAGTTTGAGTCTTTTATTATGTAAAAATATTTACTGTCTTCTTGGTCTAGGTCTTCTAATATCTCTGCCTAAGAAGTCAATCTTAGCACAATTACCCATTACACGAGATACAAACCTTGGTGAATAGCTTTTCTCTAAATCTTTTAGAGTTAAGTTTGTATTCATAATAGTAGGTTTTCTGTTTAGTAATCGTGAATTAAAGATATTATAGATTGTTGATGTGGAATAGCTGGACTGAAATTCTGTTCCTAAGTCATCAATAATAAGCAAATCACAAGTTACAAGAGAATTTATTGTTTCTTCCTCTGTATCGTAATCATACTTAAAATGACTTTTCTCCAAAGTTGAAAGCAACATTGGTGCTGAAACATAAATTACACCAAAACCATTTTGGATAACTTCATTGGCAATTGCTAAACTTAAATGAGTTTTGCCTAGTCCTGTTGCACCTCTCATCATAATGCTTGGTGAGTCCAGAGAAAAAGTTCTTGCATACTTTTTGCAATAAGCAAGGACTTTGCTCATTCTTTCATATGGTGAAACTTGCTTATCCTCCTGAATATCCATATCGTAATAATCAAGGCTGAAATTATCAAATGAAGATAATTCAAGTGGTGAGGACTTGTTAAGTTCATCACATGCTACATCAATTCTGATTTTCTTTAAACAATCACAAAGAACTGTTCTGCCTTTTTCATCATCGTATCTTCCTGTATCGTTACATTTAGTACAAGAAAAATGTGGTTCTAAAGTATCTTCTTTGTAACCATGAGAAACCAAAATATCTCTTGCTTCACTTTGAAGTGCTAAACTTTCTTTAGCTAATTTCTTTGTCATTTCTACTGCTGAACCACCATTTAGAACTGCTTTTGCAGTTTCTGATCCTATGATAATCAATTGTTGTTCAATCTCTTGTAATCTAGGAAATTGGCTATACACTATGCTCCTCATTCTGTCCTGATTATGTAGAGCCTCTAGCCTTTTATTATTTAATATTTCGTCAGCTTTTTGATTAATTTTACTGTTGAACCCCATATTAACCTCTTAGTCAAACATACTGAAATCTTCATAACTGTCTATATCATATGATACAGCTTGTTTTTCTTGATTTTTGTTAGTTGAATTTGTGATAGATTTCTTTTCTTCAAAATCTCTTAATTCTTGTAATGTTGTAATACCGTTTTTGTGCCAATTCTTAAGAATACCATTTGTATAAGAAATGTTAAACTTATTCTTATGATTTACACATCTTTCATATGCTTCCTTGATCATTTCATCAGAAAACTTCCATTCATTTACCCAACGGTTGGAATTTTCCTGTTGTGCTTTTGTTGGATAACCTGAATTATACATACCGATAATCTGAGAAACTCGTTTCCAGCTTTCCCCATAAGTTTGCATATTGGCAATTCTTTCATCTGCTCGTTCAAGGGTAGTAATGTCATTAGCTGCCCATTCAACACCCATTTTCTCAATATATCTCATATTGTCTTTACCGATAGAATGGCAATAGTAGACAAGCATCATAAGTACTTCACAAGGCAAACCATCTGTTTCATGCAACATAACAAGTGTTGCAATATCACCACTTGAAATTGGCTTACCAAACACATTCTGTACTTCTTCAAGAAGTTCTGCAAGTTGCTTATCTTCCTTTAATCTTTGAGCAACAAAAACTGAATCAGGCTTTTGTTGACGAGAAAGTGGTCTTGGCTTTTTAACTTCTTTTACAGTTTCTACATTTTGCACAGTGTTATTAACCGGCTTTTGATTTACAGAACCTTGATTTATTGGAATTGGATTTTGTTGTACTTGGTTTACAGTAGGGTTAGGTGCATTTGTTCTAGGTGGTGTGTTTCTTGAAACAGTTTCCCTAGCAGGTTGTACTTTAGGTTTTTGAACCGATGCAGTATCTCTAAGTGGTAAATCGTAAGTATTTGAAAGTACTTCCCTACTAACCCAAAAGTTTAGGGCATCTGTAACATCATCACTATTTATACCTAGCTTGTCACTTAAAATTTCTTCTGTAAGTGTATCTCCGTTATGTCGCAAAACATATAGAAGTACCTTTAGTTGATTTTCTGTTGCTAACTTAATATCTTCATCAACTACACTATTAGGTACCGGAAAAATAGAACCCCACTTGCCTAAATTAAGTTCAATTAACAATGCAAAACACCCTTTCTTCTAATTCTCTTTATATTGTAACACAGATTGTACCATAATTTTGACGAAAAATAAAGTTTTTTTCAAAGTTTTATCTTGACTATTTGAAATTTTATGATATAATACAATTGTTGTGAAGATATGCGGATGTAGCTCATCTGGTAGAGCGCCACCTTGCCAAGGTGGAGGTAGCGGGTTCGAGCCCCGTCATCCGCTCCAGTAAATAGTGGTTTTTGACCACTATTTTTTATTTATACAATTTAGGAGGAAATGGTTATGACATATACATATACACCACATGGTGTTTGCTCAAGACAAATTAACTTTGAACTTGATGATGATTGTAAGGTAAGAAATGTAAAGTTTGTTGGTGGTTGTGCCGGCAATACTCAGGGTGTGGCAGCTTTGATTGAAGGTATGGATGCTGAAGAAGCTATCAAAAGACTAAAGGGCATTGACTGTAGAGGCAGAGGTACAAGCTGTCCTGATCAGCTTGCTAATGCTATTGAAGAAGCAGTTGAAGAATTTTAATTTTTCAATATAACTTTCACATAATAGAGTCCAAAAATTAAAAAACAAAAATTTATGCCGACTAGTAATTAGTCGGCATTTTTATATTTACATTAAATTTTACTTATCTTTAGCAAGTTGTTTCTTGAAAATTGTTCTAAAAATCTTTCTCACTATTGGACCGGCATAACATAACTGCCAGAACATAGCCATAGGGAAATTCATAACTGTAATCTGTAACCAAGTTGAAACAATCTTATCTGCACCACTGTAATTAAACAGAACTGATGCAACAAAGCTCATTACAGGACACATAAAACAAACTGTTAGTGCTGAAATCATTAGAGTAATAAAGATTGGTTGAGTCTTTGCAGGGTCAATAGTTTTGAAAGTTATATTCTTTACAACTCTGCCTACTACTAAAAATTCCAGTACAAAAGCTACGGCACACATAATTGGCATTTCTGAAAAAGCCATTAAAAATACCTGATTACTTAGTCCTCCCATACTGATTGCAATGTTATAACAAATCATTGCATACACCATTAGGATAACCATCATAATAGTAAAAATAACATCTTGAAATTTTGTCTTTGGCATAAATTTTTCCTCACTTTTCTAAAAAATAATAATAAAAAAAACAACACATTAAAAATTTTGTGTTGTTCGTTATCATCACTAGAAAAGTAATGTGCGTTTCCAATTTATACCCTATATTTAATTTGCTTAGTCATTTTATCACAAAAAGTCCATAAAATCAACAATAGCGTGTAGAAAAATCTACACGCTATTACTTTAGATTTTTATTGAAAATTACTTACTTAGGAAGTAATTCATCATTGTGAAACCTTTTTCAATGTATTCACCGGTTTTCTTAGCATTTGCTTCTGTGAATACATCTACACCACTGTTCTTTTCATCCTTGCTATTATAAATTAGGAATGGAACAGGATTTGATGAATGAGTTTTAATGTTAAGTGGAGTTGGATGGTCAGGGCATACAAGAACTGCAAAATCATCATAACCCTTTAAGAATTCAACTACAGGTGTTAAAATCTTTTCATCAATTAATTCAATGGCCTTTACCTTGTTGTTGTATTCACCTCTGTGACCACATTCATCAGGTGCTTCAACATGAATATAAACAAAGTCTTGACCTTTCTTAAATTCTTCAATGGCAGCCTTTGCTTTACCTTCAAAGTTAGTATCAATGTAACCTGTTGTACCGTCAACATCAATACTATCCATATCGGCACAAATAGCAATACCCTTTAGTAGGTCAACTGCTGAAATCATTGAGCCTTTCTTCTTGAACTTATTATAGAAACTGTCAAGAACAGGCTTTGTACCTTCACCCCATAGCCAAATTGAGTTAGCAGGGCGCTTACCCTCAGCAATTCTCTTTTGGTTTAGTGGGTGGTTTTTTAGTAAGTCATAAGACTTTTTCATTAAATCATATAGTGGCTGAACCTTGCTGCCTGTTGGAATATAATCCTTGATAACTCTTTCAGAAATATCATGAGGTGGTGTGAAAGAAACATTGTCTTTGTCACCGTTAGCCCATACTAAGCAATGTCTATACTGAACTCCGGCATAGAACTTAAAAATGTCATTGCCTAACTTTTCATCAATATAATCAATAAGAACCTTTGCTTCTTCTGTACTAATATCGCCACCGCAATAGTCAACCATTGTTTTGTCTTCGTAATTTTCTTCATCAGACAAAGTTACAAGGTTACATCTTAGTGTAACATCAGTTTCTTTTAAATCAATACCGATTGATGCTGCTTCCAGAGGACTTCTGCCTGTATAATAAACTGCAGGTTCATAGCCAAGTACAGAAAGGTTAGCAACATCAGAACCGGGTTTTAATCCCTCTGCTACTGTCTTAACCATACCTACTTCACCCTTTGATGCAAGTAAATCCATCATAGGTTTATTTGCAACTTCCATAGGAGTTTTGTTGCCTAACTCTTCAAATGGCTCATCAGCCATACCGTCACATAACATTACTAAATATTTCATTATTGATTCTCCTTGTGTCCAATCATCTTTAAGTAAGCGTTAATGAAACCGTCAAGGTCACCGTCCATAACTGCATTTACATTACCTGTTTCATAGTTTGTTCTATGGTCTTTAACAAGTGTATATGGCATAAATACATATGAACGAATCTGGCTACCCCATGTAATTTCCTTCTGAACGCCCTTAATATCTTCGATTTTGTCTAAATGTTCTCTTTCTTTAATTTCCATCAACTTAGACATAAGCATTTTCATAGCCACATCTCTGTTCTGGTATTGGCTACGCTCAACCTGAGAAGCAACAACAATACCTGTTGGAATATGTGTTAGTCTAACTGCTGATGAAGTTTTGTTAACTTTCTGTCCACCTGCTCCTGATGCACGGTAAACATCCATTTTAATATCTTCGTCACGAATGTCGATTTTAATATCGTCATTAATTTCAGGCATAACTTCAAGTGAACTGAAACTTGTATGTCTTCTACCTGCTGAGTCAAATGGTGATACTCTAACTAATCTATGAACACCGGCTTCACTCTTTAGGTAGCCGTAAGCATTTTCACCTTCAACTAAAAGTACAGCAGACTTTAGTCCTGCTTCATCACCTTCTAGGTAGTCAACTTCCTTAACATTAAAGCCATGGTCTGCTGCCCAACGAGTGTACATTCTATAAAGCATTTCAGCCCAGTCCTGAGCTTCTGTACCACCACTACCTGCATGGAAAGTAAGGATAGCGTTGTTCTTGTCATATTCACCTGTTAGCAAAGTTTGTAGTCTTTGCTTTTCCAGAATTTCCTCTACTTTAGCAACTTCACTTTCTGCTTCTTCAAGTAGAGACAAGTCCTCTTCCTCATCTCCAAGTTCAATTAGAGTTAAGGTATCTTCATACTTATCTACAAGCGAATTAAAGTTATCTACCTTTGCGTTAAGGTCAGAAGTTCTCTTAAGAATCTTCTGACTCTTTTCAATATCATCATAAAAACCAGGTTCAGCAGCACGATTCTCTAACTGTTGAATTTCACTTTTAATAGCCGAAAGACCCAGTGCATCCGACAAGTCATCAATCTCAGGCTTTAAACCCTCTAGTTTTAATTTTAATTCTTCAAACTGTACCATAATACATACCTCATTTACATTATCACAATTCATTATATCCCATAATTTCAAAAATGTAAATAATCATCTTAAACATAATACAAATATTAGAAAAAATGTATTGATATATGATAATATATTTGATATAATATATTAAAATTAGTAGCATAATAAGTGTATTATGTACTAATTATACACTAATAAGAGAGAATAAAGGAAGTAAAAATGGACTATATAGGTTTTAGATGTCCTGTTTGTGACAAAAACTTTCATGCTGATGATGATGTAGTTGTTTGTCCTGTGTGTGGTACTCCCCATCACAGAAAATGTTACGAAGAACTTGGTCATTGTTACAATGAAGATAAGCATAGTGAGGGCTATGACTTTGAGAAAGAAGAAAATGAAAGTGATGTTCCAGAAGGATCTGTAAAATGCAAGAATTGTGGTGAAATTAATTCTGAGGGTACTTTTTACTGTTCAAAATGTGGCACACCTTTGATTGACATTCCAAACAATAATTTTGGTCAAAATCAAAATAATAATCAAGGAAACCAAGGTAATCCTTACGGTAATAATGACAATCAACAAGGAAATCCATTTGGAAATAATCAAAACGGCAATCCTTTTGGCAATAACCCTAACGGTATGCCTTTTGGTGGTTTTAATGCAGTACAGTTTGACCCTATGGGTGGTGTTGCTCCTGAAACTGAATTTGAAGATGGTGCAAAAGCCGGTGAAGTTGCTAAGCTAGTTAAGCAAAACACACCATACTATATGCAAGTATTTAACAAAATTAAGACTTTCAACAAGTCTAAGTTTAATTTTGCCGGTTTGCTTTTTGGTGGTGGTTATCTACTATATAGAAAGCAATACAAACTAGGTGGATTTATTACAGCAATAATGATTGCTTGTTACACATTTTTCACTTACGGTAATTACACAGTTATCAGTCAAGTATTAAATGATGTTGTAAACACACATACAAATATGAATCCATCTGACATATATCCAATGTTTATGAGTGCAGTTGAAAAGCTGGATACCGGTGATTACTTAATAGTAATCTTCTCGTTTATATGTCTGCTTATATATTATGCATTGCATTTGGTGTGTGGATTTATAGCAAACAGATGTTACTACAAACATTGTTGCAAACAAGTAAAGAAAATTAAGTCACAGAGTTCTTCAGAAACTGCTGCTGACAATGAATTGCAAACAAAGGGTGGAGTTAATACTGCTCTAGCATTTAGCTTAATTGTTGTAATGCTAATTCTTAACTATGCTCCGGTCTTTTTATTAAGATAAAAATAAGTTAAAAATTAAGGATTGAGGTAAATATGAAAATTACAAAGGCTGTTATTCCGGCTGCAGGTTTAGGTACAAGAGTACTACCTGCAACAAAGGCTATGCCAAAAGAAATGTTCCCTATCGTTGACAAACCTGCTATTCAGTACATTGTTGAAGAAGCTGTTAAGGCCGGTATTACTGACATTTTAATTATCACTAACAGAGGTAAAGGTGTTATTGAAGATCACTTTGACCGTGCACCTGAACTTGAAGCTGCTCTTGACAAACCTGAAAAGCAAGAAATTCTTGAGACAGTAAAGAATATTTCTAAACTTGCTAACATTACATTTATCAGGCAGGTTGAAACTAAGGGTCTTGGTCATGCTATTCTAAAAGCTAAGAACTTTGTTGGTAACGAACCATTTGCAGTTATGTATGGTGATGATGTAATCATTGGTGAAAATCCTGCAATTGGTGAACTAATTGACTCTTACGGTGAATATGGCAAGGGTGTTGTTGGTGTTAAGTTAGTACCTGAAACAGAAATTCACAAATACGGTTCACTTTCAGTTGAAAACATTCACGACAATGTTTATAAGTGTACTGATATGGTTGAAAAACCACAAACTCCTGAAGAAGTGCTTTCTTGCTACTCTATTCTTGGTAGATGTGTTCTTCCACCTGAAATTTTTGAAATTCTTGAAAACACTAAGCCTGGTAAGGGTGGTGAAATTCAGCTAACTGATGCAATGAAAGAAATTGCTACTACTGTTGGTATGACTGCTGTTGAATATACAGGCACAAGATACGATATGGGTAACAAGCTAGGTATTCTACAAGCATCAATTGAAGTTGGTATTAATCATCCTGAAGTTGGTGAAGACTTTAAGAAATATCTTAAGGAATTTGCAAAAACTCTTTAAGACTACATAGTAAAAAAATTAGTGTGCAGAAAATTCTGCACACTTTTTTGTTGCAATATTTTATTCAAATGTAGCATTAATTTTCTAATAAAGAAATTTCAATACCTACTACACCATACTGACTTTGCTTTTCTTTGGAATAATATTTTTCCATATCATTTGGATTAGCTTTATTAATATTACTTTCATTATAACCACATTTGTCAAGTGGTAGGTTATTATATAATTCTTCAAAAGAACTAAATTTATGTAAGCCAACTACTTTAACTGATAAAGTTTCCTTATTATCAAGGTTAGTAAAAGTTATAGTGTCCCCTACTTTTACCTTTTGTCTTTTAGAGTCAAGAAGTCTAAGTTCATAAATTTTCTCTTTATTTTTTATAGAATTAAATGGTTCACTACATAAATTCATATAATGTGTCATAGCAAATCCACCTTTACAGGATTATGTTTTTCATAATAATAATATGAAGTAAATCCTAATTCTTTTAAGATTTCAAAGGCTTTATTAAAGTCTTGAGAAAGCGCCTCAACATTATGAGCATCACTACCTAAAGTAATTAAATACCCACCTAGTTCTTTATATCTTTTAAGGATATTTTTGTCGGGCATTGGTCTAGAAAGTGGTTTACTGATAGTAGAAGTATTAATTTCAAGGGCTTTATTGTTCTTGATTAAGGTAGTAAGAATTTCATCAATTACATTATTATACTTTGAATAATCCGGCTTTATATCAGTTCTTTCTGCAATATATCTTGCAGGATAATCAAAATGTGCTAAACTATCAAAGCCATTCCACTTTACTACTTCTAATTGTTCATTAAAGTATTCTGTAAGTAAAGTGTCAATATTATTCTCATCGTATTCCAGAAAATAAAAGTCCTCTCTGCCCCTTACTTCATGAGTTGATGCTAAGATAAAATCATAGTCACCTAAACCTAAAGCAACTTTGGTTTTTTCAGGTGAATGAGTAGGTTCACCTAGTTCAACACCTGTAAGAATTTTGATTTTGTCACTATAAACTTCTTTTAATCTTTTTGACTCAGCTACTGACTTTGGAATTTCTTCTTCAAGAACCGACTCAAATTTCTTTTCGTCATAAATACCTATTGCATCACAATGGTCAGTAAAAGTAATTACATTAATATTTTTCTTAATTGCACCTTTCACCATATCTTCCATTGGTACTTCTGCATCAAAAGAAAATGATGAATGAGTGTGGCTATCACATATAATCATAAATATCACCTATAAGAAGTTTATCACATTTTGCACTTTAATGCAATAAAGTGACTTTACAATTATACGATTAAGTTCTGTGTTGTAAATAGATATGACCCATTTTAGGGTAAAAATAAAATACGATTTAATATTTCGCTTGTTTTACTGACTTTTGATTATGAATATTAATTAATGAATGGATTTCAATTCTAACTTTTCACTCAATAACTGCATTGGACTTTTGTATTCAAGTGTTCTCATTGTCTTGTTATTACTCCATTCTAAATGTCCTTTTAACTTTGTATTTAATTCTTCAATATTTTTGAATGTTTCCCAATCATAGAAATATCTTTGGTCGTTTCTATGACTTCTTTCTACCTTCCCATTGTGCCAAGGTGTTCGTGGTGGTATTAATTTATGATTTATACCTAATTTGTTCAATTCTATTTCAAAAGGACTTTTCACTTCACTGCTTTGATATTTATATGTGAACTCTCTTCCGTTATCTGTTTGAACCGTTTTTATTTTAAACGGAAATTCTTTTAATAACATTTTCAAGAATTTAGTTGAGTTTTCCGGTGTATGTTCTTCAAACCCATATACAAATCTCATTCTTGTACATTCATCTATTGCAGTCCATTGATAAAATGCTTTCCGTCCCTTAAAGCCTTGCCTCTTAAGCAATTGTATGGCACTTCTTTTACATCTATCTGCACCTTTTCTCCAGGTATTAACAGCTCCGGATATCTTCTATGATTACGGCTCTTTTCTTGGTCTTTTTATATTTTACTAAGCCCATTCTTTTTGCAGCATATATCATTCCTGAATAGCTTCTTGTATATCCTTTTCTCTTTAAATCACTGTATACTCCATCCCATCCATATCTTTCATAGCACTTTTAAAAGAATTTCTAATTTGTCTTTCTTCTCTTTTTGTGTGTCTGTTGGGATGACTATGTGGTCTGCGTGATTTAGGCAATAGCGATTGCCAGGTACCGTCATATTGTTTACACCATCTCTTTACGCTTGAAAGACTTACACCGTACACTCTACTTGCTTCGCTTTTTCCTTTTCTTAGTGCGTATTTTACTATGGCTTGCTTTTTCTTTGCTTCTTGTGTTATTATATTCATGAGGAGTACTTCTTTCTTAGGTTAATGTTTTTGAGCGATTCCATTATACCATATTTTGAAGTTACTCCTCTTTTTTATTGGGTCATATCATTTTAGCACATACAGTGACTTTACAATTATACGATTAAGTAGTATAATTAAAGAAATTAATTTTTGGAGGTACATTATGAAAGCTGTTATCACTGTTGTAGGTAAAGACACTGTAGGAATTCTTGCTAAAGTATCTACAGTATGTTCTGAATATGACGCAAATATCGTTGAAGTATCACAGAGCGTTCTTCAGGATATGTTTGCTATGATTATGCTTGTAGAACTAGGAAAGAAGAATTTTGGTGAACTTTCATCTACTCTTGAAAAACTTGGTGATGAAAACAACCTTAAGATTCACTCAATGCATGAAGATATTTTCAATTCAATGCACAAAATTTAAGGGGTATAAGTAATGCTAGAAACAAAAGATATTCTTGAAACAATAAATATGATTGACAATGAGGACCTTGATGTTAGAACTATAACAATGGGTATTTCTCTACTTGATTGTATGGATAATGATATAGACAAGGCTTGTCAGAAGGTTTATGACAAGGTTTGTTACAGTGCAAAAGACTTAGTAAAAACAGGTATGGATATTGAAAGTGAATACGGTATTCCTATCATTAACAAGAGAGTTTCTGTAACTCCTATCGGTATGGTTGCTGCTCCATGTAAGAACCAGGATATTACTAAGTTTGCTAAAACACTTGATAAGGCTGCTGATACACTTGGTATTAACTTTATCGGTGGTTACTCAGCACTTGTACAAAAAGGTTTTGCATCAGGTGATATGGAACTGATTAAGTCTATTCCTGAAGCACTTGCAACTACTGAAAAAGTATGTTCATCTGTAAATATTGGCTCAACTAAAGCCGGTATCAATATGGATGCAGTTAAGATTATGGGTCAGATTGTTAAGGACTCAGCTGAACTAACTAAGGATAAAGATTGTATTGGTGCTGCAAAGTTAGTTGTATTTTGTAATGCTCCGGAAGATAACCCATTTATGGCAGGTGCATTCCACGGTGTTGGTGAAGCTGATAAGGTTATCAATGTTGGTGTATCAGGTCCGGGTGTTGTAAGAGCTGCTCTTACAAAATGTGAAAATCACAACATTGCTCAGATTGCTGATGTTATCAAAAAGACTGCATTTAAGATTACAAGAATGGGTCAGTTAGTTGCTCAACAGGCTAGTAAAAGACTTGATGTACCATTCGGTATTGTTGACCTTTCTCTTGCTCCTACTCCTGCAGTTGGTGACTCAGTTGCTTATATTCTGGAAGAAATGGGTCTTGAAGGTTGTGGTGCTCATGGTACTACTGCTGCTCTTGCTATGCTAAATGATGCAGTTAAAAAAGGTGGCGTTATGGCATCTTCAAGAGTTGGTGGTCTTTCAGGTGCATTCATTCCTGTATCAGAAGATGCCGGTATGATTGCTGCTGCTGAAAATGGTTACCTTGACATTACTAAACTAGAAAGTATGACAGCTGTTTGTTCTGTTGGTCTTGATATGATTGTTGTTCCGGGTGATACACCTGCTGATGTTATCAGTGCAGTTATTGCTGATGAAGCAGCTATTGGTATGGTTAATACTAAGACAACTGCAGTAAGACTTATTCCTGCTATTGGCAAAAAAGCCGGTGATACTCTTAACTTTGGTGGTCTACTTGGTTACGGTCCTGTTATGGAACTTAGAAAAGGTTCTCCTTCTAAGTTTATTAACAGAGGTGGTCAGATTCCTGCTCCACTACAGGCACTTAAGAACTAATTAAGAATACATTTTTATATAACAAAACTCCTCACAGTTGTGAGGAGTTTATTTTTTTTGCATTTATTTATTAAATTTACTTTTCACTAAAGATACAATAATATCTGCAATTTCATCAACAGAATATTTACTGCTATTAAGCGTTAAATCATAAGTAGAAGTTGCTCCCCATTCTCTATTTGAGAAATGTTTGCAATGATTTTTTCTTTCAGTTTCTACTCTTTTAATTTTTGCTTTGGCATCATTTTCTGACAAATTATCCCTTTTCATAACTCTGGCAATTTTATTTTCAATGTTACTGTCAATAAATATATGTAAAGCATTTTTATAATCTTTAAAAATAAAGTTACCTAATCTGCCTAAGATAACACAATCACCCTTAGATGCAAGGTCTATCATAACATTCTTTTCAACATTAAACAGTTTATCACACTTTGTACTTTCAGCACCCTCATAATAAAACTGTGAATAGAAATTATAAAAAGCACTGTTAGCTATTTTTTGCTCATTATTCTCAACATAATGCTCTGTGTTTCCACTTTGCTCAGTTGTTAATGTAATAATATCTTTGTCATAATATTTAATACCTAGCTTATCAGCCACCAATTTGCCGATTTCTCGACCACCACTACCGTAACCTCTTGCAATTGTGACAACAAGATTATTTGTGTTTTCTTTATGTTCAGTTGTTTCATCAGTTGTAGATTGTGGTATAAGTAGTTTTGTTAAGAATGCAAGGTGCTTACCAAAGAACTTTGCAATTAATCCTACTATCAAGGCTGCTACAATTGTACCTTCTCTTACACCGTTAATTGCGTTAAACAAAACAAATGAAATTATACCGGCTGTCACTGTCATTGATGCATCAAAACAAACCTTAGTAATACCAAAATCAACACCAAAACGAATTGTTAGTGAACGGACAAATGACTCACCCGGAAGCATAAGAACATCAGCAATTACTTCTAAATAAACACCAAAACCAAGGATTACACAACCTATTAACAGGTAAAGAACTTTTACTACATAAATATCGCTATTAACCCAAGTTAAAAGAAACATAGAAATATCTATAAAATAACCAAACAAGATTGATACAGGAATTTGCAATAAATCTATTTTGTTAAATTTCTTACCTAGAATAATAATCTGTAAAAGAATTAAAAATAGGCTGAAATAAATTGTGAATACACCTAATGTTGGTGTAAATTTTAAACTAAGTACATATGGGATACTTGAAATCGGTGATGTACCCAGACTTGCTTTTGTTACAAATGCAACGCCTAAAGAACTTATAAAAAGTCCAAACAAAAATACAATATATCGTCTAACTAAATTTTTCTTCTTCATACTAACACTCCTTTAAATTTTTATTGACTCTGTTTAGAAAATTTACAAATTGCATTTTCTCTTCATCAGTAAAATCTTTCAGAGCATTATTCTCTAGTTTTGCAAAAGACTCTATTACGAACTTTGCCTCTACTTTACCCTTTTCAGTTAAATACACAAACTGAAATCTGCGATTATCCGGATCAACCTTACGAATGATAAGTTCATTCTTTTCCATTCTTGCTAAAATGCTTGTGACAGTTGCTTGTTCAATAAAACAAGACTTTGCAATATCTTTCTGTACTGCACCATCATTTTCGTAAAGGTATTCTAAGATTTTCGGTTGTCCCTTAGACAACTTTCTATCTGCCACATTGTCAAATACCTTTTTCGTGTACATTGTGTTATTCTCCATCATTAACTTATGATAGCTCATTACCTCTCCTTCTTTCCGATAATTATAATAACACTTTGAATTCTAATTGTCAACAATAGAACTACTTTTACACAAAAGAAAAAACAGGTGCATTAGCACCCGTATTTTCTAACAAATTAACAAGTGGAACAAAACAATTCTGCATATATACATTTATCATATGATAAATTAAAGACTAGAAATATATTTAGAATATCTTTTTCCTTACAAGTAGATTATAGCACTATATAGTATTATTTGTCACTATTTGGTACAACATTGTTATATAATTGAAATAATTTTGTTTTATATATTACAATTTGGTATTATTTAGTAAATATATGTCGAAGTATTTGGTAAGTACAAAAATAGCCCCACATAAAGTGGGGCTAGATTTATCTGATAATAATTATATTAACTATTATAGTTCAGGGTTTGTATCATAGAATGATAGGAAGTCACCCTTATCGGAAACCTTATCATCATTAATAATAATCCACTTTTCTGAACCTGAAACACCGTCGTAGTCCTGAGTCTGAGTAGCACCATTATTGTTAATAATTACGCTATAATCAGTACCATTAGCTACCTTAAATGAAGCTGTGTACCAGCCGTTATCACCCTTAGTCATATTCTGACCTGGCCATCCATCATAGATGTTGTATGCTTTAGTACCAACATTGTACCAAGCCCATAGTGTAGGTGTCCATGTAGCTGAACCACTATGTTTTACATGAAGTGTTACATCATAGTTATCATCATCATAGTAGAATAGTAGAAGCTGACTATTAAACTTATGCTGAATTGTTACACTGGAATCTTCACTTGTAGTCTTAGTACCGTCAAGTGTGTATTCATTAGCATACTTATAACCAACTAGCTTTTCAGGAGAATAAGTGTCAGTCTTACCGGCTACAATGTTAAATACCTGATCATCAGCAACAGGCTTATTAGTTGCTTTACTGATATATCTTACACGAATTGTATTTACTAGGCCATAGTCCTTATGAGTAATCTTCTTCTGAATTAGAGTAGCATCAGCAACATTTACAACGCCATCCTGGTTGTAGTCAGCAGTTTTGATTTGTTCATCAGTGAAAGTTGCAGTCTTGCTTAGATACTTCTGAATTAGAGTAGCATCCTTAACAGTAAACTTTTCTTTACCTGTTAGTGTCTTCTGTAGACTTTCAGGTACATATTCAACAAAGTTAAATGTAACTGTCTTATCAGTTGAACCGAATGTACCATTCTGTTCACCTTCAACATTTAGTAGGTCATACTGAAGCTTTAGAGAATCATCAATCTTAGCTTCATACTTTGTACCTACTGTACCGTATAGAACCTGCTTAGAAAGTACCTTACCTGTATCAGCATCTTTATTAACAACTGTTACCTTAGACTTGTTAGACTTAATATTAGCCTTTTCGTATGTTGACTTTTCAACAAGAACCATAGCAGTCTGTGAAGGAACTTCAATTTCGTTACCCTTAATATACTTAATAGGTGTTAGACCTGCTTCATCACTATCAGCAATAACTACCCATTCTGTATTGCTAGAAAGAGTATTATCAAAACCTAGAGAAACTGTAGCACTGTTCTTAGTATCGTTATTCATAACAACAGCTAGTTTGTTCCATTCGCCAGGAGTAGAATTTGAAACTGTATAAGAAACGATATTAGATGAACTTGTTAGAGTTTCACCAAACTTATAGTTATTCTTTAGGTTAATATCATCTGTTGTAAATGGTGAGAAAGCCTTACGAATATCAAGCATACCCTTGTAGTAAGAAACTAGGTCTGCATTCTTAGAAACATCGTTCCAGTCAAACATATTTTCTGTAGCTGGAGAATTATATGAGTTTTCGTCACCGTCTTTTGATCTACCCATTTCTTCACCGGCTAGGAAGAAGTGTAGACCCTGAGAAGTTGCACCGATTGTTTCGGCAAACTTATTGATACGAATTAGGTTATTATTTCTTGCTCTGTAATCAGATGTCTTACCATATACAGAACCCCATAGTTTATCATATAGAGTATTGTTATCGTGGCAAGATACATAGTTAACACACTGTGCAGGAGAATATGCCTTCCAGTTTGCAGAAGCACCGGCAGTATTAGCTCTTACACCGTATCTAACATCTTTTGCAGAACCAACCAGGTTACCTTGGATATAACCCTTAGCACCGATTGAAGAGTAACTACCCTTTACACCATCACGGAATTGGTCATTGAACATACCAACTCTGCTATCTAGATTCTTTGTAGAACCCTGGGAAGCCATTTGTACTGTTTCGCCATCATAGTCTGTTAGGTCATTCTTAGTAGTCATTGCCCAACCTTCACCATATACAGGCATCTTAGTACTAATCTTATCTAGTGTTGAACGAATAGCGTTCATTGTCTTTACATCATGAAGACCCATTAGGTCAAAACGGAAACCATCAATATGGTATTCTGTTGCCCAATAGTTAACTGACTGTACCATAAAGTTATGATACATAGCTCTTTCAGAAGCTGTATCGTTACCACAACCTGAACCGTTTGACCATGTGCCATCAGCGTTCTTTCTGTAGTAATAATCAGGAACTGTACCCTGGAAAGATGTATCTGTGTTGTACATATGGTTATATACTACATCCATAATAACACCGATACCTGCCTTATGTAGAGCCTGAATCATCTGCTTCATTTCGTTAATTCTAACATTACCATCATATGGGTTTGATGAATATGAACCTTCAGGAACATTGTAGTTCATTGGGTCATAACCCCAGTTAAACTGGTCATCAGAACCTGCTTCATCAACTGAACCAAAGTCATACATTGGGTTAATCTGAACATATGAGATACCTAGTTCTTTTAGATAATCAACACAAGTTGGAATTGAACCTAGGTTGTTTAGAGTTGTACCTAGTTCTGTAAATGCAAGATACTTACCACGATTCTTAGCAGAAACACCTGAGCTTTCAGAATAAGAGAAGTCCTTTACATGGATTTCCCAAATTGAAGCATCAGCAATGTCATCTGTTAAAACATGCTTATCCTGATCCCAACCTTCCGGATTTGTACTAGAAAGGTCACAAACCATTGAACGCTTACCATTTACACCGGTTGCTACTGAATATACATCAGGAATTTCCTTAGTAGTAACCTTTGAACTATCTGCAATACTTGCAGCTGTTACTGTGTAAGTGTAGTATGTGTTTACTAAGTCACCATCAATCTTTACTGAGTAAACACCTGTCTTTTCGTCTAGTGTTAGGTCTTTTGAACCTAAGTCCTTAGCACCTTTTTCTTTATCAGAACCGGTTGCATAAAAATTAACTTTTACTGATGTAGCTGTAGGTGCCCAAACCTTGAATGTTGTTGCTTCTTTAGTATAATTAGCACCAAGGTCTGTTCCGTTGTAGCTATACTTACTATCAATTTCGTGAGCTGCTGTTTCATACTTTGTTGGAGTGTTAGCAGTAGCTGCTGATGAAGAAACTGTTGCAAATGGAATAACAGTTGCCAACATCATGATAGAAAGAACTACGGAAATAATTCTTTTCATTTTATTTTTTCCTCCCTTTTTTTATTTAAAAAATAATTCTCAAAAGAATATTATTTCTGAATTTCAATACCCTTAATTCTCTTCTTCTTTCTTGAAGAACGAACTTTTAGGGTAATACCAGCACCGGCCAATAGACCAAGTCCAACCAATGCTATAGTAGTAACAAGAGCTTTCTTGCTATTGTCATTTAACTGATAATTATAGATAACAGTTTGTTCGGCTTTTGTATAAACACCGGAGGCATTCTTTGGAGTAGATGTTAAAGTAAGATTCTCATACTCCTTGGCCTTTGTTTTATACTTTTTATCTTGCTTACCTTCTAGTTTCTTGATGTCCATAATATTGCCATCAGAATCCATATAGATAACATTAACTTGACATTTCTTTGTCTTTTCTTTGGTAAACTTATAAGTAACTACCTTATCGCCTACTGCAAAAAGACCTGCACCGTTTTCAGGCAATGCATCTGTATCAAGTACATAACCCTTAATTGAAGGAATTTCATCAGTAAAGTACTGCTGACCAACTTGGTTCTTTAGAACCTTACTTGGAGCAATAGCCTTATCGGTTGATGAGTCAATAAACTTAATTGTTACTGTGCTATATTCACCTGTATAAGCCTCAACAGTAAATTTACAATGTTTATTTTCTGATGTGAATTTACCTGTTGTACTTTCTTTATCAATAATCTTATATTTTCTTCTTACTGAGTCACTAGGAGTGATACTATAGCTATCACCTACTTGACCCTTTACAATTTCAGTAGAAACCTTTTCACCGGTTTTGTTGTCAACATAATCAACAACTACTGCACCCTCTGTTGAATGACAGTTCTTATCAAAACTGTCTTTATCAACAAGAATCATTGCTGAACTTTGTGGAACTTCTACAGTACCGGAAACTGTACCTAAGTTTCTTAAACCTGCAGTTTCATCATTTGCTATAATTACAAAATCATCTGAATAATTCTTAATCTTGCTTAAATCAACTTTAACAGATTTATCAGGGTTACCGTTTAGAAGAACTGCAACTTTCTTAAAGTTGTCATCTTCTAATCCATCAACTGCAAAAGCAACTAAACCCTTTGTATCATTTTCAAAGAAATCAAGGTTCTTTGCAGTAGTAGTTGTTGGGTCTCTAAATGCATTAAACTTCTTGTGAATCTGTATCATACCTTTATAGTACTCTACAACATCACTATAGTTATTAACACTTTCCCAATCAATCATATTTAGAGTTGCTGATGACTTAAAGCTATTTTCATCACCATCTTTACTACGGCAGAACTCTTCACCTGCTAGGAAGAATGTCATACCTTGAGCTGTAAAAATTGTTGCAGCGTTTAGCTTAGTCATTTCAACTAGATTTGCATGACGCTTTCTAAAGTCCTTTTCATCAGGATATAGAGAACTAACTAACTTATCATATAAAGTATAGTTATCGTGACAACTTGAATAAACAACTGACTGTGTTGGTGCTGATGCCCAACCGTTGACACATTCACCTGAAAGACCGATTTTGATATTACCGGTTTTCTTACCACTTGCTAAGAAGCCTTTATCTGTTGCATCAAAAGTATTACCCTTAATAGCATCACGGACTGTATCATCAAAAGCACCGATTCTGTTATCAAGTTTATCCATATTAGCTTGAGTTGCTAAGACTGTACCATCATCACAAGCAGTCTTTAAATCCCATGCTTCACCGTACATTAAAATTTGTGGATTGATTTCATCAAGAGCATAACGAATTTGATTCATTGTATCACAATCGTGAAGCCCCATTAAATCAAATCTAAAACCGTCAATGTGATATTCACTTGCCCAATAAGTAATAGAATCAATCATAAATTTTCTGAACATTTTATGTTCGGAAGCAGTATCATTACCACAAGCTGAACCGTCAGAAAATGTACCGTCACTATTCATTCTATAATAATAATTTGGAACTGTTCTGTTAAAATAGCTGTCTTCACCTGTATAAGTATGGTTATAAACCACATCCATAATAACACCGATACCGGCATCATGAAGAGCTTTAATCATCTGTTTGCATTCATTGATTCTAACATTACCGTCATAAGGGTTAGAAGAAAATGAACCTTCCGGAACATTATAGTTTACAGGGTCATAACCCCAGTTAAACTGGTCATCCTTACCGGTTTCATCTACTGAACCAAAGTCATACATAGGGTTAATCTGTACATAGTTAACACCTAGTTTCTTTAGATAAGAAATACAAGTAGCATTGTTGCCACTTACACCATCAACAACTGTACCATCTTCTGTAAAAGCTAAGAACTTACCTCTGTTTTCTTTACTTACACCGGAATTTTCAGCATAAGAAAAGTCCTTAACCTGTACTTCCCAAATAACAGCATCTGTCTGATTTTTGACAGTTTTGTGAGTATCTTTATCCCAATCTGTTGGATTAGTTGAAGTTAAATCAACAATCATACCACGCTTACCGTTAGCACCAACTGCCTTGGCATAAATATCTACTACTTCTTCAGCTTTGCCATCATTAGTAACAACATATGTATAGTATATGTTCTTTAGATCACCTGTTAAGGTACAAGACCATACACCATTTGATTTATCAAATGTCATATCCTGTTCTTTAAAGAAACCATCCTTGTTTTCTTTCTCTGAACCATACTTATAAAGTCTAACCTTAACTTCAGAAGCAGTTGGTGACCAAACCTTGAAAGTAGTAGCTTTCTTAGTATAAGTAGCACCTAGGTCATTTCCATTATAAGCTGTTTCATCTAACTTTGCTGCATAAGCAGCATAATCTTTGGTTGTTTCAGCATTAAAATTCACTATATTTAATCCCACCATCATAACTAGTATCAAAACCAAAGAAAGAATTTTTTTAATAGGCATAAAATCCCCCTTAGTTCTGTTTTTACATACACCCATTCTAACAAATATTATTGTAAATAATTTTCTACAAAAGAATTAAACCGTCTTTATAGACGGTTTACGTGTAGAAAAAACAGGTCAAAATATAGTCATTTTGACTATATTTTCATTTAACTTATGAAAGATTTATTAATAAAGTCATTAATCTATGCCATATGTTGCCACACCTGTTAATTCTTCTTCTATCCTTGACAATCTATTATACTTTGCAGTTCTTTCACTTCTGCATGGCGCACCTGTTTTTATCTGTCCTGAGTTACAAGCAACTGCAATATCTGCTATTGTTGTATCTTCACTTTCACCACTTCTATGAGAAATTACAGTTGTATAACCGGCTTTATGGGCAAGTTCGATTGCATCAAATGTTTCTGTTAAAGTACCGATTTGGTTCATTTTCACTAGGATTGAATTACCTGCTCCAACCTTGATACCATTATAAAGTTTATTTACATTTGTAACGAATAAGTCGTCACCTACTAATTGAATGTGGGATAACTTTCCGGTAAGTTCTTCCCACCCTGACCAATCAAATTCTGAAAGTCCATCTTCTATTGAGATAATAGGATATTTCTCTGTAAGATTATCAAGGTATTCAATCATATTCTCTGTAGTCATAGATATTTTTCTCTTAGGCAAGTTGTACATACCCTCAGCATACCATTCTGATGAGGCAATATCTAAAGCTAATTTTGTATTATCTGTATTATATCCTGCTTCTTCAATTGCTTTTAGAATATATTCAAGTGCTTCTTCATCACCTGAAAGGTTTGGTGCAAAACCACCTTCATCACCTACTGCAGTAGAAAGTTTATCTTTCTTCAATAATGTTTTTAGTGTGTGGTAAATTTCTGTACATTGTCTTAGTCCGTCACGGAAACTGTCAGCACCTACCGGCATAATCATAAATTCTTGAATATCCACATTGTTATCTGAATGAGCACCACCATTGAGAATATTCATCATAGGGTAAGGTAATCTATGAGCATTAAAGCCACCTAGATACCTATATAATGGTAAATTAAGTGATGATGCTGAGGCTTTTGCTACTGCAATTGAAACTGCCAAAATAGCATTTGCACCTAAGTTTTTCTTATTCTCTGTACCATCAAGGTCACACATCATTCTATCAATTAATCTTTGTTGATATGGACTTGTGCCTACTAAATGATGATCCAAAGTTTCGTTAATATTTTTTACTGCTTTGTATACTGACTTGCCAAAATACACATCATCATTATCTCGAAGTTCCACTGCTTCAAATGCACCTGTTGATGCACCACTTGGAACAATTGCTGACTGTACTGTACCGTCAGATAATGTTACTGTTGCTTCTACTGTTGGATTGCCTCTAGAGTCTAGGACTTGTCTTCCCTTTATTTCTTCAATTAACATACACATATAAAAAACCTCCTTTATCATTATTGACAAAGGAGGTTAAATTATACTGATTAGTCTAGGTAATCTTTTAGAATTTTACTTCTTGAAGGGTGTCTTAGCTTTCTAAGAGCCTTTGCTTCAATCTGACGAATTCTCTCACGAGTAACATTGAATTCCTTACCTACTTCTTCAAGTGTACGACTTCTGCCGTCTTCAAGGCCAAAACGAAGTCTTAGAACCTTTTCTTCTCTTGGAGTTAGAGTATCAAGAACTTCATTTAGCTGTTCACGAAGTAATGTATGAGATGCTGCATCAGCAGGTGCAGGAGCATCATCATCAGGAATAAAGTCACCTAGGTGAGAATCTTCTTCTTCACCGATAGGTGTTTCCAGAGATACAGGTTCTTGAGCAACACGCATAATATCTCTAACCTTATCTACAGGCATATCAATTTCTGATGCGATTTCATCAGCAGTTGGTTCGTGACCATTCTGGTGAAGTAGCTGAGAAGAAACTTTCTTAACTTTGTTAATAGTTTCAACCATATGAACAGGAATACGGATTGTTCTGCCTTGGTCGGCAATAGCTCTTGTGATAGCCTGTCTAATCCACCATGTAGCATATGTTGAGAACTTAAAGCCCTTTGTATAGTCGAACTTATCAACAGCCTTTAACAGACCTAAGTTACCTTCCTGAATAAGATCTAGGAATAGCATACCTCTGCCTAAGTAACGCTTAGCAATAGAAACAACAAGTCTAAGGTTTGCTTGACATAGTCTTTTCTTAGCTTCTGTATTACCATCAGAAATTTTAATAGCAAGGTCAATTTCTTCTTCAGGAGAAAGTAGTGGAACTCTACCGATTTCCTTTAGATATACCTTTACTGGGTCATCAATTGCAACTCTTTCTGCTGCAATTTCGTCACCTTTGCTGGATGATTTTGATGCTACAATTTCAATATCTGACAAATCAACACTATTGTCTTCAATGATTTCGATACCCTGTGCTTCTAAACCATCATATAGTTTTTCCAGTTGTTCCGGTGAAAATTCAATTTCACCGATAGCATCAAGGATTTCTTGGTTTGAAAGGCTTCCCTTTTGTTTGCCTTGTTCAAGTAAATCTTTGATTACTGTTCTCTTATCAACCTGTCCACTCATATATATCTCTCCTTATTCTCGTTTCTTCTTCAGATTATTAATCTGCTGACTAAACTCATCAAGTGATGTGTTTGCGATTTGTTCCTTTGACAACTTACCCTTTTCCTCAAAGATAACACTTATGTACTCATCCAGAGCTTGTTGAGTAGGATTTTTGTCTATTGTTTTATTGACAATAGAATAGATTTTATTTATTTCATCAGAAGTAAAATCCTCATTTAGAGAAGTTAGTGGCTCATAACCACCCTCAATTCTGTTGACAAAATAACCATAAAGTTTTTTGTTAAAATCTGTGACAAATGAATCATTAGGCACTCTTGAATAAATATACTGTTCAACCTCAGGATGATTAACCATATATGATAATAACATTTCTTCGGCAATAGTTGCCCTTGGCTTATCCTTATGTTGCAAGTTTATTTTGTCTTCTCTGCCTGAAAGATTAGTTCTGATTTTTCTAAACTCTTCTTTTCTATTGCTATATTTAATTTTACTTCTAACTCTCTTTAGAGAATTAGAAATTGACTCTGTATGAACACCTGTTTCATCAGCTAACTTAGAGCTATAAACATCTCGTTCTACATCATCATCTATTTTAGCAATTATATTAATTGCTTCATTGACATATTTAACTCTTTGGTCTGCCAGTTTTAGGTCATATTTCTTTCTCACTTTTGATAGCTGATACTCAACATCATTGAAGCTACCATTCACCAAATTATAGAAAGCAGCACCACCGTTATCACCATGTTTTCTGATAAATTCATCAGGATCTTTGCCGTCAGGAACTGTAAGGACTCTTATGTTAAGTCCTGTTCTTCTGAGAATTCCAATGGCTCTTTGGGTTGCTTTTTGACCTGCTTCATCGGCATCATAACAAATGATAACATCATCGGCATAACGCTTCATAACTGATGCTTGTTGACTTGTTAATGCAGTACCTAAAGTAGCAACTGCATTCTGAAAACCGGCTTGGTTTACTGCAATAACATCCATATAACCCTCACACAAAATAAGGGTTCTGTCCTGATTTTTCTTAGCATTATTTAGTGAAAATAAATTATTACTTTTACTAAATACAGGTGTATCACTTGTGTTTAGGTATTTAGGCTTTTGGTCAGTCATAATTCTACCACCAAAGGCAATTACATTTCCCCTTACATCTATAATAGGAAACATAACTCGGTTATAGAATCTATCATTTGTACCGTTACCACTTTTGTTCTTATAAACAAGGTTTGCACTTATAAGTTCATTATCCTTAAAACCTTTTTTCCTCAGATAATTTGAAAGTGCAAAGTGGTCATTTGGAGCAAAACCTAAACCAAAATGTCTAATAGTCTTATCAGTTAATCCTCTGCTATGAAGATAATCTAAGCCTTCCTTACCTAAAGGACTGTAAAGACACCTATGGAAAAATCTTGCAGTTTCTCTATTTGCCTCATAAATTCTTTTCTTAAGGTTAGCCATAGAATCATCATAATTACTTTCTTCAGGCATATTAAGTCCTGCTCTTTCGGCTAAGAATTTAACTGCCTCAATGTAATCAAGATTTTCTATCCTCATGGTAAAGGTAATTACATCACCACCTGCACCACAACCAAAACAGTAAAAAGAATTGTTTTCGGTATAAATATTAAAAGATGGTGTTTTTTCGCCATGGAAAGGACAAAGTCCTACCATATTCCTACCCTTACGCTTTAGAGAAATATAATTTGATGCAAGTTCTGTAAGGTCACTACGCATTTTTAGTTCTTGCAAAAAGCTTTCCGGTAATGGCAAAATAACACTCCTTTCAATAGTTGTAAAACCTACACTATTATATACAACAAAATTTATATTATTCCTTTATTTTTTCAAAATTTTTAAAAATATTTTTGAAAAAACAGATTATATTAGATAAATATGTTGTTACATAGGAAAATAATCTTCATTAACAACTTCTACTTCTATCTTTCCATTTGTTGCATCAGCAAGTTTTTTGTTAAAAAATCCAAGTTCATTTATTGGAATATGAAAACTGATAATAACATTTTCTAAAAAGTTTGAGTCATCAATAATACCACCACATTCCGGAATAAGACCGGAAAGTTTTCCGTAAAAATCGTAACTCAAAGTAACAGAACAATTATAGCATTTTTCCATACGAAGAATCTTGGAGGCATCAAGTGCAATCTTTGCACCATGACTATATGCTCTGACAAGTCCACCAGCACCAAGCATAATACCACCAAAATAACGAGTAACCACTATTACAGTATTTACCACATTATTTTTGTTAAGTACATCAAGGACAGGCACACCGGCAGTACCCTGAGGTTCTCCGTCATCAGAATAACGCTTAATAAAATCATTCTTTAGGCTATATGCATAAACATTATGAGTAGCATCATAATGCTTCTTACGCTTTTCGTTAATAAAATCAATAGCTTCTTGTTCTGTTGAAATAGGTTTACAATAGCCTATAAAACGGCTGTGTTTCTCAACAAACTCAGCTTGATTTTCTTCTTTTGTAGTATAATAAAAATCTTCCATAACAATTAAAAAAACAGGCGGTACACTAAATGTACCGCCTCAACAATTACAAAATTATTTCATACCAAAACGCTTCTTAAATCTATCAACACGTCCGCCGGTATCAACGAGCTTCTGCTTACCTGTAAAGAAAGGATGGCACTTTGAACAAATTTCAACTCTGATATTTTCCTTTGTTGAACCTGTTTCGATTACATTACCACAAGCACAAGTAATTGTTGTCTGCTTATAATCTGGATGGATACTTTCCTTCATTTCATTTCACCTCTTTCGCTGAAACCGTAAATAACAGTTTAGATTATACAACATAAATCCTGAAAATGCAAGTGTTTTTTCAAAAAAATTTTTAACTTTCTAAATAATCAATTAAAGTATTGAAATTTAGACCAAGTTTTCTGGCTAAAAGAGAATTGTTTTTGCCAACATATCTCCATAAAGTATAGTCAGAGTCCATTGCAGTTACCTGCTCATTTTCTTTAGTATATCTTTGAATAAAGCCATACTCTGCACCGTACTTAATTAACCATTGATAAGCCTTAGTTTTGTTGAAAGTACTTCTCTTTTCGCTATCAAATTCAACAGAAAGTCCAAGTTGTCTTTCGCTATTGCCACTATCAGCAATTCTTCTATTGGCAATTGACTCGGCTTTTGTTTGGGTATATTTGCCTGTGTTAAGCAAAGTATTTACATATCCACTATAGAGAGTATGTTGGTCATCATATGAAACATAACCTCTCCTAATCTTTAGGTCAACACCATCTTTCTTAGCAGCATTTACCATTTTGTTTAGTGAATCGTAAATCATTGTACTAACCTTTACACCACCAAAATCTTTTGTTGTTGGTACATAGTTTCTTTCCAATGGGTCAGCAACACTAACAATTTTGTATAAAGTCTTTTGTTGTTCCTTTGAGATATAGTCATCGTTGGATTTCACCACAGTTTCCTCACCTTTTGATGAGGAAACATAGGCATAGTAACTTAGGAATGAACCTAAGGCTAAAATCACAACCATAACGATAGGTAAAACATAGAACAAAATATTAATTGCATTTCCCTTTTTCCTAGGGGTATTATCTCCATAAACATAGTGTTTATCTTTTCCGGTATAAAAGCCTTCCGGCTTTGTACTGCCACCATGTCTTCCTTTGGATTTATCTTGCAAGATTTTCACCTCGTAAAATTATTACTTAATTTCTTTTGTATTGATTTCTTCAAGTGCATCTGTTAAGAACTTTTCAACACTCATTGAACCAAGGTCACCTTGTTTACGATGACGAACAGAAATACAGTTGTTTTCAATATCCTTATCACCAACAAGAATCATATAAGGAATCTTCTCTAACTGTGCTGAACGAATCTTGTAACCAATCTTTTCTGAACGGTCATCAACTTCGCATCTGATGCCCTTTGCTTCTAGCTGTTTCTTAACTTCATAAATGTAGTCAAGATGTCTGTCGGCAATTGGTAAAAGTTTTACCTGAACAGGTGCTAACCATAGTGGGAATGCACCGGCATATTTTTCGATTAATAGTGCTAATGTTCTTTCGTAGCAACCTACAGATGTACGGTGAATAATATAAGGGTTCTTCTTCTGACCATCCTTATCAACATATTCCATACCAAACTTTTCAGCTAAGAACTGGTCAATCTGGATTGTGATTAGAGTATCTTCCTTACCAAATACATTCTTAATCTGTACATCAAGCTTTGGACCATAGAAAGCAGCTTCACCTTTACCTACTGAATAAGGAATTTCCAGGTCATCAAGGATCTTCTTCATAACACCCTGTGCTTCATCCCAATCTTCAGCAGTACCAATATACTTTTCTGTATTTTCAGGATCCCACTGTGAGAAACGATAAGAAACATCTTCATATAGACCTAGTGTCTTTAGTGTATATTTAACTAAGTCTAGGCACTGAGCAAATTCATCTTCAAGCTGATCAGGTGTACACATTAAGTGACCTTCAGAAATTGTAAACTGTCTTACACGAATTAGACCATGCATTTCGCCTGATGCTTCATTTCTAAATAGAGTTGAAGTTTCTGACAATCTCATAGGTAGGTCACGATATGAACGCTGTCTGTTTAGGAATACTTGATACTGGAAAGGACAAGTCATTGGACGAAGTGCAAATACTTCATCATCCTTTTCTTCATCACCAAGAACAAACATACCGTCTTTGTAATGGTCCCAGTGACCTGAGATTTTGTATAGATCAGACTTTGCCATTAAAGGTGTCTTTGTTAACTGCCAACCACGCTTTGCTTCTTCGTCTTCAATCCATCTCTGTAAAATCTGAATAATCTTTGCACCCTTAGGTAGAAGTACAGGTAAACCCTGACCGATACAATCAACTGTTGTAAATAGTTCAAGTTCACGACCTAGCTTGTTGTGGTCTCTTGACTTTGCTTCTTCCATCATTTCCAGGTATTCATCAAGCATTGATGCCTTAGGGAAAGCTATACCATAAACTCTGCATAGCTGATGGTTGTTTGAGTCACCTCTCCAATAAGCACCTGTACAGTTTGTTAAAGCAACAGCCTTTAGAACTGATACATCCATTAGGTGAGGACCTGCACATAGGTCAATAAATTCATCCTGCTGATAGAAAGAAATAGGTTCGTTCTTATCGGCATGTTCCTTACAAAGTTCTACCTTATAAGGTTCATTCATTTCTTCTAACTTTTTGATTGCATCTTGTGGAGAAAGTTCAAACTTTTCAAGTTTGATTTTGCTCTTAACAATCTTCTTCATTTCAGCAGTAATCTTGTCTAGGTCTTCCTGTGAGAATGGTTTTTCCACATCAAAGTCATAGTAGAAGCCTGTGTCAATTGCAGGACCGATTGCACACTTTGCATTTGGATAAAGTCTTTTAACTGCTTGAGCAAGTACATGAGAAGCAGTATGCCAAAATGCTTTCTTGCCATCCGGATCATCAAAAGTTAAAAAGTCTAAAGTACAATCATTATTAATTGGGGTACGAAGGTCATAAACCTCACCATCTATCTTACAAGCACAAACTTGCTTAAAAAAGCCTCCTCCGAAACCTTTTACAATTTCGTATGGTGTTGTGCCATTTTCAAATTCCTTAACGTCATTTCTTAGTTTTACACTAACCATATTGATTTCTCCTTTGTATAAAAATAAAAGCCCCAATATTCTATAAAAGAATATTGGGACGATATAAACTAAATCGTGGTTCCACCCAAGTTCGGTATAAAAACCCTCATTTACCTTTAACGGAGTTAACCGGTATGTCATTTCCTACATACACTCAAAGGTAGTAACTAAAAGCTCCTAAATATTTTGCCTTACAGCTAATAAGCAAAACTCTCTTGATTCGGTGGCTAATAATCGTGTCCTTCTCAACGCTTTAGATTTATATTATCACTTTAATTTTCTATTGTCAATTACTATTTTTAATTTTCTTCATCTTCCGGAGATAAATCTTTATCATTTTTACCGGAAGTGATTTCCAGAATAAGTCTATCTACATTAGAAATTTTTTCTTCTGTTGTAAGTTCTTTGTCGTTTTCATCACTACCTGATACTACAGGATAGTCCTCAACATACTTACCATAAGTTGCACCTGTTGGGAAATAGCCACTGTCTCTGGTATCAATAGACTGAAAACTACTGTCGTGAGTGATATATAGATTACCGTTCTTACGCTCTTTAGCTTGGATTTTCTCAAAACTTTTTAGCTTTTGATTACGGATTTCTTCATTAAGTTCAAGGATTTCTTCTTGTGACTCAATAATTCTAACTTCATCTTTATTTTTACTATACTTTGAGATTTCCAACATAAAAGCTACTGCATACAAAGCAAATAAGGTTAACTCACAAGCCTTGATGATTTCCATATAATAACCACTTGTATAACCGTTAAGAATCAGTTTTGTTACAATTTGAACATCATATGTTACAAGTACTGAAACTAAAGGAATACCAAAAAGAATAATCTCTTTCACATAATTTTTTTGGTTTAACATTGAAATTATTGAAGTAGCTGAAAGTAAATACAGTGACAAGAAAAGATAGATAAACAAATCAAGTACATCAGTCATTACAACTGAACTTGCACTGTTCTCTGTTAAAGCAGTAAACAATTTTACAACACACCATAGAGGTACTGTTAACATTAACAGTGAAACAGTTGATGGTGGTTTTTTGCCACTAATATGAGTCCAACTAAGTAGGAACAAACCAAAAGCTGCAACACAAGAAAGGATAATATTTAAAAGTGTAGTTGAAGTATAATTCTTGTAAATTAAGATTGATGGCAAGTAACAACAAACATCAACTATAAGTGCTACTGCTGAAAATAAACACATTGAACCTGCAAATGTGTTCTTCTTATAATTATAAACAGAAGCAGTCTTTTTATCAGTAACAGACATAATAAACAAAATAATAAACTGAACAAAAACAAGTCCTATTGTAACATATGATGCAATTATATTGTCATTGCCAAAAATACTGTTACCGGTTTGTTCTGTATAAATTTGATACACTTTAGTTATTGACATTAATAATATTGTAGGTATTAATGTAAACCACATCTTCTTATACTTCATAAAAATATCCTTTATAAGTTATTACATATCACGATAATGCTTTACTCTTCTTTTCTTTGACTTTTTCTGTCTGTTGTGTTTAACAACAACAAATAGATAAATTGCAAATAGGATTACAACAATAATTGCTGCAATAATAAAGTAGATTGAAGTAAATACATTTTTCAAAATATCAAGTACATAAAGAAGAGTACTTCTCTCTACTGTTTCATCAGCTACAAGGTTAAAGGTAGAAACCTTTTCGCCTTTATAATAAACTGATGCTTTACCTACATAGTCACCTTCTTTAATAGGTGCATCTATTGAGTCAGGCACATCTGTTTTGATAGTAATTTCTTTATCCTTAACACTGCTTGGTAGAAGAATATTAAAGTCATCTTCTGCACTTAACTGAATAGAATTTTTATCCCAAGACAAATCTACCTTTTCTTCACATACAGGAGTTTCTCTTGAAACAATTTCTTTAAGTTCAATATTTTGGAATGCCCAACGGAACAAAGCTGCTGCATCTTCCATATTGTAATATTCATCAATGCCTTGTTCTTCGTTATATGGTGCTTTCATAAGAACTGCCATATAACTATAACCATCAGCTACTGCCTGAGTAACTAAGCAACGACCTGCCTGATCTGTTGTACCTGTCTTGATACCCTTGGCATACTGATAATAATATTCAGTAGTTGAGTCAATTAGGTGGTTAGTTGATGAATAATATGTATCACCGATTGTATAGGAAATTGTATTTGTAATATCTGAGAATTCAGGTAGCATAAGTGCATAACTTGCAATTTTGTACATATCTTCGGCAGTTGTATAGTGGTTAGCATCATGTAGACCATGAGGGTTTACAAAATGAGTGTTCTTACACTTAAGTTCCTTAGCCTTATCATTCATCATCTGAACAAAGTGAGTAACACCACCTTCACCACCAACATAGTCAGCAAGTACAAGGGCTGCATCATTACCGGAAGAAATCATCAAACACTTTAATAACTGTTCAATAGTAAAAGATTTACCGATATTATCGGAAACAGCAGACTGTGAACTGCCTGTACCTTCAAGTGGCTTTAGGACACTTGCCTTAATCTTAACCTTCTGAGTAAAGTCACTTACATTTTCAGCAACTACTACATAAGTCATAATCTTTGTTAGAGATGCAGGGTATCTCTTTACATCAGCATTTTTACTATATACTGTAACACCTGTATCTAGGTTTACAAGCAAAACTGTTTCTGACTTTGTCTTTACATTACAACCAAAATCAAAGTTAGAAATAGTTGCCGAGTCCTTATTAATATTTGAAGAAGTTGTTGCACTTACCGGTAAAGCAAGTGATGAACACAAAACGAATGTAACTAAAATTACTGAAATTATTGAAAAAATTCTTTTTTTCATAGAAAAAATACCTCTTATATGTTAATATATCATATATACTATACTACAAAACTGATTTACTTTCAATCAAAATTTTAAATTTTAGGTGATACTTTTTGATTTACATAACAGGTGATAAGCATGGGGACATTTCTTTCTTTAAAAGAAAAGAAATGAAAAAGCTAAAAAAGAATGATTACTTAATAATAACAGGTGACTTTGGTTTCTTTTGGAACAATAGTAGGCAAGAAATCGAAAATCTGAAATATTTAATGAGACAACCATATAAAATACTATTTGTTGATGGTACTCACGAAAATTTTAATATGATAGAAAAGTACCCTATTGTAAAATTCGGTGGTGCTAAAGCTAGAAAAATTGCACACAACATTTATCATTTAATGAGAGGTCAGGTGTATATTATAGAAAAGAAAGGTATCTTTACCTTTGGTGGTGGAGTTAGCAGAGATTTACAGAAAATGCTTGACATTAATATGTGGTTTGAAAGAGAAATGCCTAGCAAGGAAGAATTTATTGAAGGTGCAAGACAACTTAATAAATTCGGTGGTAAACTGGATTACATTATTACTCACGAACCACCTACTCAAATTAAAGGTATTATTAATCCTGACTTAAAACCTAATGCAGTTAATATTTACCTTGAACAAATTGCTGAACAAGTTACCTTTGACAAATGGTTCTTTGGATATGCACATATTGATGAAGAAGTCAGACCAAATTATTTTAGTGTGTTTAATGAACTTTTGCCGGTTAATAAAAAGGAAAAACCCAGAATTTTTTAACTTATTCTTATATATAAAGAAAACTGCTTGAACAAATCAAGCAGTTTTTTCTTTTATGGAAATATATTAATTTAAACTTTCTCCACCTACTCTGCCAAAGAGTTGGTTAATTTCAGCCTTGATGCCTTTGTATTCATCTTCACTTAGGTCACTTGACTTTTTCAGAATTTCTTCAGCACACATTTGTGCCTCATTTAAATCTTCCATATTGCCTAAATCGGCAATTTTCATTTCAGGTAAACCATGTTGTTTCTCACCAAAAAAGTCACCCGGTCCTCTAAGTTTCAAGTCCTCATCAGCAATTTCAAAACCATTTGAAGTGCGTTTCATAGTTTCAAGTCTTTTGATAGTATCATGAGTAGTGTTGTCGGAAACTAGGATACAATAACTTTTTTCACTACCTCTACCTACTCTACCTCTTAACTGATGAAGTTGAGAAAGACCAAACCTTTCAGCATTTTCTATCATAATAATATTTGCATTTGGCACATCAACACCAACTTCAATTACTGTTGTGGAAACTAGGACTTGAATTTTGTTATCCTTAAAGTCATTCATTACCTTTTCTTTATCTGCAGGTTTCATTTTACCATGAATAAGACCTACATTTATATTTTGAAAGTCAGTATGATTTCTCAAAGTTTCTGCATACATTTCTGCTGAATGTAGGTTAAGCATTTGGTTTTCACTTTCATCTACCAAAGGACAAACAATATAGCATTGATGACCTTCTTCAACATTTTTCTTAATAAAACCCAATGCTCTTGCTCTCTTTTTACCGTCAATCAGTAAAGTATCAATCACCTGTCTTCCAGGTGGTAATTCATCAATTATAGAAATATCAAGGTCACCGTAAATAATAAGTCCTAAAGTTCTCGGAATAGGTGTTGCACTCATTACTAACAAATGTGGGTGGTTGCCCTTTGAAAGCAAGGTTGACCTTTGACCTACACCGAATCTATGTTGTTCATCAGTTATTGCAAGTGCTAATGACTTAAATTCGGTATCTTTTGTTAACAATGCATGAGTACCTATAACAAGGTTAGTTTCTCCTGAGGCAAGTTTTTCTCTTGCTAATTTTTTATTTTTAGGAGTTAATGAACCTGTTAGCAAATCTACTTTTATATCGGTATTTTCCAGTAATTTTGAAATACTTTCATAATGCTGTTGAGCTAAAATTTCTGTCGGTACCATAAAAGCTACTTGGTAGCCATTCTTAATAACACTATATGCTACTGCTGAGGCAACTGCAGTTTTACCTGAACCAACATCACCTTGAACAAGTCTGTTCATTGGTGAGCGTTTGTTCATCATATCATTTAGGCAATCATCAATAGTTCTTTTCTGTGCATTTGTTAGATTAAATGGCAACATACTTAAAAATTCATCTGTATAATTCTTCTGGAGAACAATACCGTTTTCTTCTTTAGTATTACTTTTTAGAAATTTCAGTCCTAATATTAAAACTAAAAGTTCTTCAAAAACCAATCTTCTTCTTGAAGTGTAAAGTTCATCACTATCAAGAGGAAAATGAATTTTCCTAATTGCATAGTCAAGGCTTTGCAAGTTGTATTTATCCCTTATCCACTGAGGTAATGGGTCGTTTACCTTTTCCGGTAATAGGTCTAAGGCATTCTTTACTGCATCTGTGACAATTCTATTATTAAGTCCGGCAGTTAAAGGATAAATAGGGTGAATTGAAGTACCGTCACTGACCTTTGCAAAAGTAGGTGCAATCATTTGCAAACCTGATTTAGCCTGAGTTATTTTTCCAAAAAAGAAATATTCTTCATTTTGCTTTATCATTTGGCTAATATATTTATTATTAAAGTAAAGCAAAGTTACTGCACCACTATCGTCATAAGCCATTGCCTTACAAATCATCTTGCCACTACCACGAGCAAAACCAACTTTGAAAGCAGTTCCTACAGTTGCCCTAATACACACATTAATACCGATTTCAGCCTCTTTGATAGGAGTAGGACTGCTCCAATCCTCATAGTTACGAGGATAATATCTAATTAAGTCACCAACAGAATATACAGAAAGATTGTGAAAAAGTTCTGCTCTCTTCTCTCCTATTCCTTTAAGGCATTCAATTTTCTTTTTAAATAGACTTGCCATATTATACCTCATAAAATCTTATAAACAAAAAAGGCAGGAAAAATCCTGCCCTTTTAAAACTTCTAAATTAATATTCTACACCCATAATGTAGTAATATACCGGCTGGTCACCCTTGATTAGTGAAATATCAATGTTGCTACCGTACTTTTCAAGCAATGCTTCATAAGCCTCGTTAGCTTCTTCTTCTGTAATATCTTCACCGTAAATTAGAGTAACAAATGATGCACCCTTTTTGATAACTTCTTTTGCTAGTTTTAGAAGAGCTTTCTGAGAAGACTTTTCGCAAACACAAAGTTTGCCGTCTTTAAGACCGATAATCTCTCCTTCTTTAATCTTCTTTCCACCAAATTCGCTATCTCTGGCAGCAAATGTAATCTGTCCTGTTACAACATTCTTAACTGACTCAGACATAACTTCTAGGTTTTCTTCAACTGTAGAATCTTCATCATAGTTGATAAGAGCAGTTAAACCTTGAGAAATTGTCTTTGACTGAATTACATAAACTTCTCTGTCATCTACCATATCAACAGCCTGCTGAGCAGCCATAATAATATTCTTGTTATTTGGAAGTACAACAACTACCTTTGCAGGTGTTGCCATAATTGCATCATAAATATCATCAGTTGATGGGTTCATACTCTGACCACCTGAAACAATGTGGTTACAACCCATATCTGTAAATAATTCTGAAAGACCTTCACCGGCTGCAACTGAAACAAAACCGATTTCTTCTGTTGGTTCAGCCTTTTGTAGCTTAGGTGCTTTTTCTTCTGTAGCACCGGCATTCTTGTGTTGTTCTTTCATATTTTCAACTTTAACAGTTAGTAACTGACCGTACTTTAGACCTTTTTGTAGTGCCATACCAGGGTTATCTGTATGAACATGAACCTTAATGATTTCTTCATCATCAACAACTACAACACAGTCACCGATAGACATTAAATATTCCTTTAGGTCTTGTGGGTCTGCTAAACACTCAGTATCTCTGCCAACAATAAACTCTGTACAATAAGTAAAGTTAATTACTTCATCAAACTGAGCTGCTGCACTTTCAAAGCTATCTGTTGTAGCTTCTGTTTCTTCTTCAAATGGGATAATCTCATCATCAGCAATAACAGAAAGCATACCCCGGAAGATAACTAACAAACCTTTACCACCGGCATCAACAACACCTGCTTTTTTAAGTACAGGTAAGAACTTCGGTGTAAGTTCAAGAGCTTCTTCTGCTGCTCTGACTACTTCTGTCCAAACAATTGTAGCATTGCCTGTTTCAGTAATAATGTTCATACCTGCTTCATAAGCCATTCTAGCAACAGTAAGGATTGTACCTTCTGCCGGTTTAGTAACAGCCTTATAAGCCTCATCAACACCAATACCTAAAGCATCAACTAAATCTTCACCATTAGCCTTTTCCTTATCCTTAAGACCTTTTGCAAAACCTCTAAAGATAATTGAAAGGATAACACCTGAGTTACCTCTGGCGTTACGAAGCATAAAGGAAGCAGTCTTGGATGCTACTTCTGAAATAGGAGCATCTTCTATCTTCTTAAGTTCCTTAGCTGCTGCAGAAATTGTCATTGACATATTTGTACCTGTATCACCGTCCGGTACAGGGAAAATATTTAAGTCATTTAGTGCTTGTTTTTGAGCACATATATTATTTGCACCTGAAATGATGGCATCTCTAAATACGTTACCGGTAATCATCTCATCACATCCTATCCTTAACGATAATTAAATTCTTAACCATTATAACACAAAAAAAGGACTTGTACAAGACAAGCCCTTAAAATAATTGTATAAAATTTCAGCTTTTTAAATAGAAAAAATTTCCATTTGTTTTGTTATTTCATAGTTATTCAACACTTTGTTATTATTTTGTCGCTTTTTCTACTAAAAAACTCATTGCTGTGCGTTCTTCACCATTGATTTCTACATTTGTAAATGATGGTACACATACAATGTCACATTCTTCATTTAGATATGACCTTGCAACTGCAATTGACTTTACTGCTTGGTTAGTAGCACCGGCACCTACTGCCTGAATTTCTACCTGGCCCTCATCACGAATAACTCCGGCTATTGCACCTGCAACAGAATTTGTTACTGATTTTGAAGATACTTTTAGTGTTTCCATAATTCTTTTTCCTCCAACAAATAAAATGTTTAGTTATATTATAACTTATTAGTGTGGCAATTTCAAGAGTTTTATTACATATTTTGGTATAAATTATCTTAATTCAATTCTCTCAATATCTTTTGTTACTGCTGTTTTGTCATCAATATCAAAGATAACACAATCCATCTTACAGTCACCGTCTGCATAATCAAATCTTTCAGGTAACTTATTTCTCAGCTTACTGATAATAATTTCAGGTTTAACACCAAGCACAGAATTAATAGGACCTGTCATACCTACATCAGTTATATAACCTGTGCCGTTTGGTAAAATTTCTTCATCAGCAGTTTGTACATGAGTATGTGTACCAAATACTGCTGTAACCTTACCGTCTAGGTAATAGCCCATAGCTCTCTTTTCACCTGTTGCCTCAGCATGAAAATCTACAATCTTAATTTTGCAATCATCTAATTCTTCAAGAACTTTATCCATTGTTCTAAAAGGACAATCAAGAATATTATCCATAAATGAATTGCCCATAACATTAACTACACCAACAGTAACTCTGCCCATATCGTATTTACAATAGCCTACTCCCGGAGTAGTACTGTTTGGAAAATTCGCCGGTCTTATAATATATGGCTTTTCATCAAGATAAGAATAAAATTCTTTTCTTCTAAATGTATGGTTACCTAAAGTGATAATATCTGCACCACTGGTAAAAATATGATCAGCAGAAGTAGGTGTAATACCGTTACCGTCACTTGCATTTTCGCCATTACAAATAGTTAAATCTATTGACTTAATTTTCTTTAAAGAAGGAAGTTTCTTCCTTAGAAACTCACAACCGTTTTTTCCCACAACATCGCCAATACATAAAATTCTCATATATACACACTTTCTATATTTATATAGGTGAATTATTTTCAACCTTAAATTTATAAGGATATTATATCACACTTCATTTGCATAAAAAAGTAGTATTTTAATTTTCCACAATTATTGGTGACTGTACACATAAATTCTCTGTAACTTGATAATCACAATCTATATAGTAATAATCTTTATCTTGTCGATAGGTGTATTTACATTTTTCAATATTTTTATTGTGGAAATAAAATTTTTCTTCTAACTTTGCAAGTTTGTTCAGTTGCTTTTTATATTCTTTCAGAGAAATATTCTTCTTTTCTAATTTATAAATATATTCTTCTGTTAGCGAAAAAGGCAGAACAATATCATTTGTATAACCGTAATAAGTTTTTTTAGTGGATTTATAGGTATCATATTTTATATGGTTAAAGTCTATGGGAAATGAAAACCAAAGTAAATTACATCTTTTTCTCTTCATCATTTCATTAGTTTCACAAAGGAATTCACTTTTCTTTTTTATCTTGTATGTTCTTTCATAATGAGTTCTACCAATAATTTCACCTACTGAATGTACAAGTGTAGTTGTGGTTTCTGTATTTTCTTCACTTTCACCATTTACAACTACACCACTAACCAGCATTTGTCCCTTTACTACTGCTGAACCTACTTTAACCATTGGTGTACCTTTTAGAACACTTGACTTTACTACTACTGCATCTCTCCTACATTTTAAATTTGATGGTTGATTATTTTTTAAAACTTTATTTGGTTCTTTATATTTTTCTTTCACTTCTACTTCAGCTTTACAGCCTGTTAGATTAATTGAAATCCACCTTAATTCAGGTAATTTCTTTACCACCTTTCTTTCAATATCCTTTAAATTCAGATTTTCTTTATATACACCGTTATGAATTCCAACATCATTTAGAACATTTAAGATTTTAGTAGTTGGTACATTGTTGTTACCGTTAACTGTTGTTACCCAAATAAATTTACTTAAAGTAAAGGTTATTAAAAGAAATATTATTGCACCGATGAAAATACCTTTTCTTGCTTTATACTTCTTAATTATAAATGGTAAACCTACTTTCTTCTTTATCCTTGTTTTTATACCAGTTTTATATAAAGATTTTCTTAGTCTTTTATACTCTCTGACATTAACAGAAAAAGAAATACCGTCTTTACAAGGAACAATGTTCCAATATGTATAACCTTGACGGTTTAGAATATTAATTAATCTTTCTGTAAACTTTCCTCTGGCAATACAAGTAACATAGCCACGAACATAACGAATTAACTTTACCAGCATTTACTCACCTACAATATAAATTCTATTTTTAGCACAGTACCCTCTATTACTAAAGCTGAAGAAGAAAGATATTTTAGTTTCAGACTTCTACCGGCAACCGATATAACCATTGACTTTGTATTTACCTTAATATTTTCACTTTCATATTTTAAAACACCTGTACAACCTTCAATTGTAATTTCTCTATTACCTGTCATTTCTATTAATGGTATGTTTGAAGTTAAATCTGTTGGGAAAAATCTTTCAAAATCTTTCTTCATCAAGTCACCTCTTTCACTTATTTTTACGAAAGTAAAGTTATATTTATGACTAATTGCATATATATTAAAAGTGAAGACTTTTATTAATTTTAAGAAAAACTTAATATTCCTGTTTTCTTTAGGTGCAATAATCATTCTCCTAATATTTACTAATACATACAAGGAAAGTGTTATTGAAGGTATTGATGTATGTTGTAATGTACTTTTGCCTTCTTTATTTCCATTTTTCTTTCTCAGTTCATTTGTTATATACACAAATTGCTTTCAGCCTATTGCGAAGCATTTAGGTTTTGTCAGTAAAATTTTCGGTGTATCTAAAAATGGACTTATAGCTATTCTTTTATGTTTAGTAGGTGGTTTTCCTGTTGGTGGAAAAGCTATTGCTACTTTATACTCTGAAAACAAAATTACTGAAAGTGAGGCTAAAATTTTAAGTTATTGCTTAGTAGGTGCAGGTCCGGGATTTTTAGTTACATTTGTTGGAGAAAATTTGTTTTGCAACAAAACACTTGGCATTTATCTGTTATTTGCAAATTATCTAAGTGTTCTCTTAATTACATTTTTAAACTGCAAAATACTGAATAAACGGTCTAAAAAGCCCTATATATACAATAGTATAGAGAAAAGCAGTGATTATAGCCTTGGGGAAAGCATTGTAAATGCTACAGAAAGCAGTATTAAGTCATCACTTTCAATGTGTGGTTTCGTAATAATTTTTATTGTTTCAAACAATTTACTTAAACTTTTACCTATACATACCGAACTGATTTCTATTGTTTTAGAAATCACAAGTGGTGTTATTAATTGCAATCATATTTTATCAATAGAAGGTGTTGCATTTTTCATTGGGTTTGGTGGAATATGTGTTCACTTTCAGATTTTGGAATTATAAAAGATATTCATATTAACAAAGTGTTTTTCTTTTTAATGAGAGTTTTACAAGGTTTAATTTCTTATGTAGTAATGTTTATTCTCTTAAAAGTTTTTCCTATTTCGGCAGAAACCTTTGAAAGTATAAACAAAGGAACTACTGTAACGGTTTCTTCTACTATTTGGGGAAGTTTTGCCCTTATATTTCTTTCATTAATATTCTTAGTGTCAATAAATCATAAAAATAATCAGGAGGTTAATTTATGTGCGGAATAGCAGGATGGTTTGACAAAAACATTGACTTTAGTGAAAAGAAGGAGGTTATCGGCAAAGTATCACAATCATTAATACCTAGAGGTCCTGATGAGAATGGTGCTTACATTACAAATGACATTGCCCTTATACATAGGCGACTTGTAGTTATTGACAGAGAAAACGGAACTCAACCTATGACAGTACAACACAAAGACAAAAAATATACTATTGTATATAATGGTGAGTTATATAATACTGAAGAAGTTAGAACTAAACTTATTGCAAAAGGTTTTAAGTTTAGAGGAAGAAGTGACACAGAGGTTGTACTAAAGTCCTACATTCAATGGGGAAAGAAATGTGTTGAAAGGCTAAACGGTATTTTTGCCTTTGGTATTTATGAAATGAAAAGCAAGGAACTTTTCATTTGTAGAGATAGAATCGGTGTAAAGCCTTTGTTCTATCATCAATACAAAGGTGGTTTGATTTTTGCTTCGGAAATAAAAGCAATACTTGCAACCGGTATGGTAAAACCTGTTGTTGATGAACAAGGATTAATGGAAATTTTCTTTATGGGACCTGCAAGAACACCGGGAGTTGGTGTATTTAAGGATATTAATGAACTATGTCCCGGTGAAATGGCTCTATACAAAAATGGAAAGCTACACAAGGAATTTTACTTTAAACTGAAAGCAAAAGAACATACTGATGATTTACAAACTACTATTGAGAAAACAAGATACCTACTTACTGACTCAATTAAAAGACAGTTAATTTCCGATATGCCGGTATGTTTCTTCTTATCAGGTGGACTTGACAGTTCAATAATTTCAAAGGTTGCATCAATGTACTACAGAGAAAAGAACAGAGGCAGAATACACACATTCTCTGTTGAGTATGAAGAAAATGATAAATACTTTAAGAAAAGTTTATTTCAACCTAACAGAGATGCTGACTATATTAAAATGATGGTTAAGGATACTCATAGTGTTCATAACGAAGTTATCCTAAATCATCCTCAACTTGCAGATGCACTTTATGATGCTACTGTTGCAAGAGATTTACCCGGGATGGCTGATATTGATTCTTCCCTACTGCTGTTCTGTAAAAAGATAAAACAAGAATATACAGTTGCACTTTCAGGTGAATGTGCCGATGAACTTTTTGGTGGGTACCCATGGTATCACAATAAAAATATTTTATTTGAACAATGTTTCCCTTGGTCAAAGGACCAAACTATCAGAAGAAAAATTCTAAAGTCCGGTTTATTAAAAGATGGTGAAGAATATGTACACGAAAGATACTATCAAACTTGTAGAAAAACCGATAAGCTAAGAAGTGACACAAAGGTATCTGCCAGAATGAGAGAAATGTTTATGCTGAACTTTTACTTCTTTATGCAATGCCTACTTGACAGAAAAGACAGAATGAGTATGTACTCAGGTCTTGAAGTCAGAGTTCCTTTCTGTGATTATAGAATTGTTGAATATGCTTACAATATGCCTTGGGAAATGAAAGCCTATGATGGCAGAGAAAAAGGTATTGTAAGAAAAGCATTTGAAGACACATTACCTAATGAAATATGTTGGAGAAAGAAAAGTCCTTATCCTAAAACTCACAACCCTGTTTATATGGAAATTGTCAGTAAAAAGGTTCAAGAAATTTTACAAGATAAAAATAGTGCATTATCCACTTTACTTAACAGAGATGGCATAAAGGATATTATGGATAACCCTGATAAGATAGAAACACCTTGGTACGGTCAATTAATGAGAGCACCACAGATTATGGCTTATATTATTGAACTTGATGAATGGTTTAAAACATACAATGTTGAAATAGATATATAGAGATGAAAGCAGAGTTTTTGTAACTCTGCTTTTTTATGATTTATTTTGCACTTTTGATTTTCATATTGGTTACAAATCAATCACAATTAATCACTATTCGTTGAAATATCAACTTTGATATGTTATAATACCGTTTACGGTAAGGAGATAATAGTAATCATGAAAAAGATATTATTCATTTATAACCCTGTATCAGGTAAAGGTGCAATAAGGTCAAAGCTTTCTTATATTGTAGAAAATCTATCAACTATGGGTGTAGTAACGGTTATGCCTACTAAAGCAAAAGGTGATGCTACTAAATTTGTAGTTAAAAATATGGATAATTTCGATACTATCATTTGTTCAGGTGGTGACGGTACACTTAATGAAGTTACTACAGGATATATGAAAGTGGAAAAAGAAAGAAGAAAACCTTGTGGTTATATTCCTGCTGGTACAGTAAACGACTTTGCAACTTCACTTGGCATTTCTAAAAACATTAACAAATGTGTTGACCAAATTTTGGATAGTAGTATCTTCCCTTATGATATTGGTGAATTTGGTGACAGATACTTTAACTATATTGCAGGTTTTGGTGCATTTACAGAAGTTGCTTACTCAACATCACAAAGTGTTAAAAATATGCTAGGCAAAACTGCTTATATTCTTGAGGGTATTAAAAGTCTTACAAAAATTAAAAGTGCTAATGTAAAAATAGTTACAGAAAATAAAACTGTAGAAGGTAATTATATTTTCGGTATGATTTGCAATACTTTTTCTGTAGGTGGATTACTTAAAATCGACAGAGATGATGTTTCTCTTGATGACGGTAAGTTTGAAGCTATCTTTGTAAAGAAACCTAAGAACCCTATTGAACTTCAAGAAACACTTAACGACACATTAAGTGGCAAGCTAAACAGTAAACACTTTGAATATTTTAGAAGTAGCAACTTTAGAATTATTAGCGAAGAACCACTTAACTGGACACTTGACGGTGAATTTGGTGGCAAAACCGATAATGTGGAAATTCATAATCACGAAAGGGCTATTGAATTTTTACGACCAAATAAAGGGTGATTAAAATTAAAAGAGAACAATTTATAAAATGTATTGACACAATAAAAAACAATAAAGCTCTGTACAACATAGTAAAATTCATTTACAAGTTTGTACCGTTTTCAATTTTTCTAGGCTACCCTATTCTATTATGCTACCTTTTATTTACTAAAGATATAAGGATTGTTAAGGTTATAGTAATTCCTCTAGTTACATTTATCGGTGTAACAATAATGAGATTACTAATTAACAGAACAAGACCATATGAAAAATATAACTACACTCCTGTGTTTCCAAAAGACACTAAAGGAAAAAGTTTTCCTTCTCGTCATGCAGCAAGTGCTTTTATACTTTCATATGCTTTTCTATACATTAATCCGATACTTGGAATTATCTCACTAAGTATATCTTTAGTAATGGCATCATTAAGACCACTTTGTGGTGTACATTACATTAGTGATGTTGTTGCAGGTATATTGATTAGTTCTATTATTGGAATATTGTTTTTCTTTATATTCTGATTTATGAAATTAGAAAAATTAAACTAAGGGCGATGAATTTTTCATCGCCTTTCTTTATTATTAACTGTAAATTGTGCATAATACTTTTGTGCAAATTTACATAAACAAGACTAAAAAATTCTATAAAAAATCAAAAATATGACGCTTTTTGATTGAAATAATGCGTATATTTGAAGTAATTTGATAGAAAATGAAAAAAATATCAAGAAAATGCATAATTTCTATTGACAAGCTAATATTTTTATGTATAATTTAAACCATAGAAGGTGATTGAATGTTGACACAAGAAAGATTTAACACAATTCTAAATTTACTAGAAGAAAAAGGAGCTGTTACAGTTCAAGAATTATCAGAAGTTTTAGGTACTTCTGAATCAACAGTCAGACGAGATTTAAACACACTTAATGAACAAGGTAAACTTGAAAAGGTTCATGGTGGTGCTACATTAAAAAAATCTGACGATGGATTTGTAAACACAGAGGATGACTTTGTTACAAAGTCACATCTTCATTCTCAAGAAAAAGAAAACATAGCAAAGTACGCAGCGTCACTTATAAAAGATGATGATTTTGTTTACATTGATGCCGGTACTACAACAGAAAAGCTAATTAAATACTTACCTGAAAATATCAAAGCAACATTTGTTACTAACGGTATTGTTCATGCAAAAAGTTTAGTTAGAAAAGGACTTAGAGCATTTGTTATCGGTGGAGAGTTAAAGCTGATTACAGAAGCTATCATTGGTGTTACTGCTATTGAAGAACTTAACCGATATAACTTCTCAAAATGTTTCCTTGGTACTAACGGAATTTCTAAGGCAAACGGTTTTACCACTCCTGACATTGATGAAGCAATGATAAAAAACAAAGCTCACGAAAAAAGCTATGTTACTTATATTCTTGCAGACCACAGTAAATTTAACAGAGTGTTTTCTGTTTCTTTTGGAGAGATGTCAAATTCTTGCATCATTACAGACAAACTTACAGATAATAGCTACAAAGACTTAGCTGTAATTAAGGAGGTAGATGGATGATTTACACAGTTACCTTTAACCCTGCAATTGACTATGTTGTTGAGTTAGTTAGTTTTAACATTGGAGAAATTAACCGTACTACAAGAGAATATATGAACCTTGGTGGTAAAGGTGTTAATGTTTCCAGAGTTCTAACAAACCTAGAAGTTCCAAATGTTGCTCTTGGTTTTGTTGCCGGATTTACAGGTGATGCACTAAGATCAGGACTTGAAAGAATGGGTGTTAAAACCGACTTCATCAACCTTGAAGAGGGTAACACAAGAATCAATGTAAACATTAAAGGTGTTGAAGAAACCGATATTAATGCCAGAGGACCGGAAATTCCAAACTCTGCAATTGATGAACTATTTAAAAAGCTTGATAATCTCCAGTCAGGCGACACACTTGTACTTGCCGGTTCAATTCCAACCTCTCTCCCAAATGATATGTATGAGAGAATTATGGAAAGATTATACGGCAAGGGCATAAGATTTGTTGTTGATGCTACTCGTGATTTACTTGTTAAGTCACTAAAGTATGAACCATTTCTAATCAAGCCAAACAATCACGAACTTGGTGAAATCTTTGGACTTGAACTTACAACAGACAATGAAATTATCTACTATGCCAGAGAGTTAAAGAAACAAGGTGCAAAAAATGTACTTATCTCTATGGCTGGTGACGGTGCAATTCTTGTTGATGAAAATGATGTAGCACACAAGATTGGTACACCAAAAGGTAAGGTCAAGAACTCTGTTGGTGCTGGTGACTCAATGGTTGCCGGATTCTGTGCCGGATACCTTGAAAAAGGTGACTACAAATATGCTTTAAGAATGGGTACTGCAGCAGGTAGTGCTTCAGCCTTTTCAGAAAGTCTGGCTACAAAACAGGAAGTAATAGATTTACTCAATAAAATCTAAATTTATAAACAGGAGGTAAAATTATGAGGATCGTTGATTTACTCAAAAAGGATTGTATCGAACTTGGCGTTAAGCTAAATTCAAAATCTGAAGCAATTGACAAACTAGTAGATTTGCACAACAAAGCCGGTAATCTTGTTGATGCTAAGGTCTACAAAGAAGGAATTTTGGCAAGAGAAGCCGGAGGAACTACAGCTATTGGTGACGGAATTGCAATTCCACACGCAAAGAGTGAAGCTGTAAAAGAACCTGCTCTTGCAGTAGTAACTGTACCGGATGGTGTTGATTATGAGGCTATGGACGGTAAGCCTTCTAATCTAATCTTTATGATTGCTGCACCAAATGACGGCGATGTACATCTTGAAGTTTTAGCAAGACTAATGACAATGCTAATGGACGCTGACTTTAAGAACAAGTTACTCAACGCTCCAAATAAGGAAGCTTTTCTAAAGGCAATTGATGAATTTGAAAAAGTAAAATACCCTGACGAACCTGCTAAGAAAGAACAGAAAGACGGTTACAGAATTCTTGCTGTAACAGCTTGTCCTACAGGTATCGCCCACACTTATATGGCTGCTGAAGCTCTTGAAAAAGCCGGTAAAGAAATGGGTATTCCTCTAAAGGCAGAAACTAACGGTTCAGGTGGTGCTAAGAACATTCTTACAAAGAAAGAAATTGAAGAATGTGACGGTATCATTGTTGCTGCCGATAAGAATGTTGAAATGGCTCGTTTTGACGGTAAGCCTGTTATTTCAACTAAAGTTGCTGATGGTATTCACAAGCCAAAAGAACTTATCGAAAAAATCGAAAGTGGTCAAGTTCCTATTTACCATCATCATGGTGGAGCTGCTGCTTCAAGTGATGAAATTGAAGGTGAAAGCTTTGGTAGAAAGCTTTACAAGCATCTAATGAACGGTGTTTCTCATATGCTACCATTCGTTGTAGCCGGTGGTCTATTTATTGCAGTTGCATTCTTAATTGATACAATCTGTGGTTATGGTGGTTCAGGTAGTGACCAATTTGGTACAATGACTCCTGTATCTGCTTTCTTAAAAACAATCGGTGGTGTTGCATTTAACCTAATGGTTCCAATCCTAGCCGGTTTCATTGCAATGAGTATTGCTGACAGACCGGGTTTGTTAGTTGGTTTAGTAGGTGGTTTCCTTGCAACAAGTGGTGCAACTTTTGCTAACCCAGGTGCTTTAACAGGTCAAGCTGCTATTGATGCCGGTGTTGCTGCTGCTGTTCCATCAGGTTTCTTAGGTGGTCTACTTGCCGGTTTCGTTGGTGGTTGGATTATGCTAATGATTGAAAAGGCATGTGATAAACTACCTCATTCTCTAGAAGGTATTAAACCGGTTCTTATTTATCCACTACTTGGTTTAGGTGCTATTGCAGTACTTATGTGTGCAATTAACCCAATCATGGGTTGGATTAACACAGGTATGTACAATGCTCTAACAGCTATGAGCAAAACTGAAGGCTTAATGGTTCCTCTATGTGCATTACTTGCAGGTATGATGGCTATTGATATGGGTGGTCCTTTCAACAAGGCTGCTTATGTATTCGCAACAGGATTACTTTCAACAGGTACAGATGCTTCTTATATGATTATGGCTGCTGTAATGGTTGGTGGTATGGTACCTCCTATTGCAATTGCTCTATCAACAACATTTAACAAAAACAGATGGACTGCTGATGAAAGAAAGAACGGTACTGTAAACTACATTATGGGTCTATCATTCATTACAGAAGGTGCTATCCCTTACGCTGCCAGCCACCCACTACAGGTTATCCCTGCTAGTATCGTAGGTTCAGCAAGTGCCGGTGCATTATCAGCACTATTCGGTTGTAAGCTAATGGCTCCTCACGGTGGTATCTTCGTATTTGCTACAATGGCAGGTACATGGTATTGGTATCTACTAGCACTAGCAGTAGGTTCATTTATCTCAATGATTCTACTTGCTCTATTTATGAAGAAGAAATCTAAGTAATTAAAATATAATCACAATTTAATAATATAAAACTCAATTTTGACACAATTAAATATTGATAATAATTGACTTATATTGTATAATATTTGTGATGAAAAACTTTTTTAATCAAAAGGAGAAATTAAAATGGTATCACAAACATTTACTATAACTAATAGTCAGGGTTTCCATATGAGACCTGCAGGAACTTTTACATCTGCTATGGGTAAGTACCAAAGCACAGTTACTATCGTTAAAGATGGCAACAGAATTGATGGTAAAAGCATTATGAACCTAATTGCTGCTTGTATCAAGTGTGGCACAGAAATCACAGTTGAGATTGAAGGTCCGGACGAAGAAGCTGCAATGAAAGAAGCTGCTGAAATGATTTCAACAGGCTTTGGTGAATAATTAATCGTTAGTTAAGTACATTAGCAGGAGAGTTATTTATTATAATTCTCCTGCTTTTTCTTTTAAGAGGTGAAATTATGTTAAAAGGTGTAAACGCATCAGAAGGTATCGGTATTGGTAAAGTAATGCTTATTGAAGAAGTTTCTCTTGATTATGAGAAGAAACAGATTACAGATACTCAAGCTGAAATTGACAGATACAGAAAAGTTTTTGACGCATATTGTGAAAAAACAGAAAAACAAGCTGAAAACATTAAGAACACTATTGGTGAAAAAGAAGCTGACATTATTCTTGGTCACCTACTTATGTTGAAAGACCCTGCAATGAGCAGTTCAATTGAGGGTAATATTTCCAGTGGTTGTTGTGCTGAAGATGCAGTTGCTCAAGTATGTGATATGTTCATTGGTGTATTCTCAATGGCTGATGATGAACTAACAAAACAGAGAGCATCTGATGTTGAAGATATTAAAAACGGTCTTATTACAATGCTACTTGGTAAGGAAGAAGTTGACATTGCCTCTGCCCCATCCGGTACAGTTCTTGTTGCTAAAGACTTAACACCGTCAATGACATCTTGTATTGTGAAAGAAAACATTGTTGGTATTGTAACAGAAGTTGGTGGCAAAACAAGCCACTCTGCAATTTTAGCAAGGGCAATGGAAATTCCGGCAGTACTTTCTGTTCCTAATGTTATGGAAACATTTGAGAACGGTCAAGAAATTATTGTTGACGGTAGTCATGGTGAAGTAATTGAAAATCCTAGTGACGGTGAAATTGCTATCTATAGAGAAAAGACCATTGAATACAAAAAAGAAAAAGAAGAACTTAAGAAGTTTATCGGCAAAGAAACAGTAACTGCTGATGGTGTAAAAGTTGAGCTATGTTGCAACATTGGTAAACCTGATGATGCTGACGCAGTTCTATCTAAAGACGGTGAAGGTGTTGGTCTATTTAGAACAGAGTTCCTATATATGGACAGTTCATCTATTCCAACAGAAGAAGAACAGTTTGAGGCATATAAGAAAACTGTACTAAAACTTGGTGACAAGCCACTTATCATTCGTACACTTGATGTTGGTGGTGACAAGGATATTCCTTATCTTGGTTTATCAAAAGAGGATAATCCATTTATGGGATTTAGAGCAGTTAGATATTGCCTACACAGAGAAGATGTTTATAAGCCTCAGCTTAGAGCATTACTAAGAGCAAGTGCTTTTGGTAATATTAAGATTATGATTCCACTTGTAACTTGTATTGATGAAGTTAGAGAAGTTAAGGCTATGATTGAAAATATTAAGGCTGAGCTTGACTCTGAAAACATTGCTTACAACAAGGATATTCAAGTTGGTGTAATGGTTGAAACACCTGCTGCATCTCTTATTGCTGACTTATTGGCAGAAGAAGCTGACTTCTTCTCTATCGGTACTAATGACCTTACAGGTTACACAATGGCAGTTGACAGAGGCAATGCTGATGTAGCTTACTTATACTCAGCTTTCCAACCGGCAGTACTAAGAAGTATCAAGAAGATTATTGAAGACGGTAAGGATATTATGGTTGGTATGTGTGGCGAAGCTGCTGCTGACCCACTGCTAATTCCTCTACTACTTGCTTTTGGTCTAGATGAATTTTCAGTTAGTGCAACATCTGTACTAAAGACAAGAAAGATAATCTCTCAGTGGACTATTGATGAGGCAAAAGAAGTAGCAAATAAAGCACTTACACTAAAAACAGAAAGTGAAGTAGTTGAGTACTTAACATCTGTTGCAAAGTAATTTTAATAGTAAAACTATCTACGGAGCATATGAAAATATGCTCCGTTAATTATTTAACGAATTTTAATGTTGAAAAACCACATTTTTAGGCTATATTCAATAGAAAATGTGAATATTTCATTGACAAAGACTACTCCGTTAGTGTAAAATGAAAGTACGGTATAAAATTATGTTAGGAAGTATACACATGTACAAAATTATAAGTAAACAGGTGCTTAATCCTACCGTAACTAAGATGGAAATTGAAGCACCACTAATTGCTAAAAAAGCACAACCAGGTCAGTTTATCATTTTAAGAACTGACGAAAACGGTGAGAGAATTCCTCTAACTGTTGCTGATTATGACAGAGAAAAGGGTACTGTAACAATCATTTTCCAGATTGTTGGTGCTACTACTAATCAGCTAAACTCATTTAATGAAGGGGACTATATTCATGACTTTGTTGGTCCTCTAGGCAAACCAACAGAAACAGAAGGCTTAAAGAAAGTTGCTGTTGTTGGTGGTGGCGTAGGATGTGCTATTGCATTCCCTATTGCTAAAAAACTTCATGAAATGGGTGTTGAAGTTCACTCAGTAGTTGGTTTTAGAAACAAAGACCTTGTTATCCTAGAAGATGACTTTAAGAACAATTCTGATGTATTTAAGCTAATGACAGATGACGGTTCTTATGGTGAAAAGGGTCTTGTAACTAACGCTCTAGAAGAACTAATCAAAGAAGGCAACCAGTATGATGAAGTTATCACAATTGGTCCACTTATTATGATGAAATTCGTATGTCAGCTAACTAAGAAGTATGATGTAAAAACCATTGTATCAATGAACCCAATTATGATTGATGGCACAGGTATGTGTGGTGGTTGCAGACTTACAGTTGGCGGTGAAACAAAGTTCGCTTGTGTTGATGGCCCTGACTTTGACGGTCACCTTGTTGATTTTGACGAGGCTATGAAGAGAGGTCAAATGTACAAAGAATTTGAAAGACACGCTTACGAAGAAAGTTGTAACCTTCTAAATAAGGAGGTAAAATAAGATGCCAAATATGAAAATTCCAAGAACAGATATGCCACAGCAAGAACCTGCAGTAAGAGCTAAGAACTTCCTAGAAGTTGCTACAGGCTATACAATGCAGATGGCTCTTGATGAAGCAAGCAGATGCCTACACTGTAAGCACAAGCCTTGCGTAAACGGTTGTCCTGTTAATATTAATATTCCTGATTTCATTAAGATGATTACTGAAGAAAACTTTGAAGGTGCTTATCAGGTAATTTCCGAAAGTTCTTCCCTACCTGCAGTTTGTGGTAGAGTTTGTCCTCAGGAATCTCAGTGTGAATCAAAGTGTGTTCGTGGTATTAAGACAGAACCTGTTGCTATCGGCAGACTAGAAAGATTTGTTGCTGACTATCACAATGAACACTCAACAGAAAAAATTCAGAAGCCTGAATCAAACGGTCATAAGGTTGCAGTTATCGGTAGTGGTCCTAGTGGTCTAACTTGTGCCGGTGACCTAGCTAAACTTGGCTATGAAGTTACTATCTTTGAAGCACTACACACAGCAGGTGGTGTTCTACAGTATGGTATTCCTGAATTCAGACTACCAAAGGCTATTGTTAATAAGGAAGTTGACAACCTAAGAGATTTAGGTGTTGATGTTGAAACTAATATGGTTATCGGTAGAGTGCTTTCTATTGATGAACTAATGGAAGATGGTTATGAAGCAGTATTCATCGGTAGTGGTGCAGGTCTTCCAAGATTTATGAACATTCCCGGTGAAAACCTAAAGGGTGTTTACTCAGCTAACGAATTCTTAACAAGAGTTAACCTAATGAAGGCTTATAAAGAAGGTAGCACAACACCAATTATGCACGCTAAGAGAGTTGCAGTTGTTGGTGGTGGTAATGTTGCTATGGATGCTGCCCGTTCAGCACTAAGACTAGGTGCAGAGGAAGTTAACATTATCTATAGAAGATCTGATGCTGAACTTCCAGCCAGAGCAGAAGAAGTACATCACGCTAAAGAAGAAGGCATTATCTTCCGTACACTTACAAACCCTGTTGAAATCCTTGGTGATGAGGATGATGCAGTAACAGGCATTAAGTGTGTTGAAATGGAACTTGGCGAACCTGATGCAAGTGGTAGAAGAAGACCTATCGTTAAGGAAGGTTCTGAATTTACTATTCCTATGGATTGTGTAATTATGTCTATCGGTACATCCCCTAACCCACTAATCAAGTCTACTACAGAAGGTCTTGATACTCAGAAGTGGGGTGGCATTATTGCTGATGAAGATGGTCTAACAAGCCGTCCATTCGTATATGCCGGTGGTGACGCAGTAACAGGTGCTGCTACAGTTATCCTAGCTATGGGTGCAGGTAAAAAGGCTGCTGCTGCTATTGACGAAGCTATTAAGAATAAGTAATTTATTCTACATATAAGCTAAAAAAGAGCAATCACAATTGTGATTGCTCTTTCTTGTTTCTATGAAATTGACAAAAGTAAAACCTCATCTAAAAAGATGAGGGTTATTTTTTATTTTGCAAGTGTTACATTAAGTTTGTTATCTACATTTAGTTTAACTACTTTTGTAGATGATTTTTTGTTGCTACTTTGATACTTTATTGTATAAGTAACTTTGCCTTTCTTAAGTCCTTTAAAAGTAAAGATGTATGTTGCACCTTTATTATTGAACTTTAAATCAGCACTAATATTAGCAACTGACTTATCTGAACTATGATATGAATAATTGTAATTAGTTGTTGATGTTGTATTTAGCTTTAGAACATAATTCTTTGGAGGAATTGTCTTAGTAACATTTTTGTTTTCATCAACAGTTAGGTTAATAGTTTTCTGACTAATTGTCTTTTTCTTTGTGCCATACTTTAGTGTTGCAATAGCACTTCCCTTTTGCTTACCGATAAAGGTAAATGTATACTTACAAGTTGTCTTTGATACATTCTTTTTCTTTACAGTAAAGTTAACTGACTTTTTGTTGTTTACTGTACAAGTCCAGCTATAACCTTTGGACTTATTAGCATTTAGGTTTAATGTGTAATTCTTTGCCTTTGTTGTTGCACTTGCTGAAACAATAAAAGTTGAAAGACAAAGTGCCAAAACTAAGAATAATGAAATAATTTTTGAAAACTTTTTCATAATAAATGCTCCTTACTTTTTCTTTTTGTTCTTAACTTTTCTATAAACTAATATAGCTACTAAAACCACCAACACACCAATTAGAATACCGTACTGTAAAGTCATATTGGTTTCCAGTGGATTTTCTGCATGATTAGTACCTTTTTGTACAATAGGTACGGTTGAAGTAAATTCTTCTACTGCATTCATTGATTCGGAATTAGCAAGTAAATTGTACATAACGCCTCCATTAATCAGCTTGAACATAAAAAGTATCAACAATCATTTTAAAGAACTTTTTGTTATCCACTTTATATTCAACATAATTTTTACCATCTTTATCTTTACCGGGTACTTTCTGAATATCAGCACTTGTGATACCTTTACGAAGTAAATCGGTAGCAAGGTAGCTAACCTTTGATGCCGACAAATTAGTTGTCATATAAGGTTTTGCTGAATTGTAAATAGTAACCGGTGTAGTAATATCACTTTTTGTCATAGAAACTGTTTTGTCTATAAATGCGTTTAAATATGCCTTTTGTCTTACCATACGGTTATCATTATAGTTAGCAGTTTCGTGGTTTCTTGAACGAACAAAACTCTCGGCATCTTTACCGTGAAGTTCATATGTTTGACCTTCATTGTACACAACCTTATTATTATCATCCTTATATGTAACAGGTGAAGTAACAGTAACACCACCGATAGAATCGTTTAATGCTGAGATACCACTAATATCAAGTGCAGTATAAGACTGAGCTACAGGAAGTCCATAAAACAATCTTCTGACTGACCTTACTGTGTTTTCTGCTGATGTTTCTTTGCCATCACCATAAGCATAAGAAAGACAAATCTGGTTATTTTCTGTACGGATAAAGTCACCTGCAGTATTGTACAAATCAATATCTACCATTGTATTACGGCTAATTTGGAATGTTGTTGTAACACCATTGTCTGTGTCAATAGCAATTAGATAAAGAGCATCAGCTTGACCACCTGTACCAACTACATTCTTAACAGTACCAAGTTCATCCTTATCAACACCCATAAATAGAATTGAAGTCATACTGTCTTTGTATCTATAATTATGACCGTTATAGAAAATATAGTTACCGTTATCAATAACCTTTGTATCTGATGGTGGATTTAGTGACATACCACTTTTATCGAGAAGTCCGTTCTTGCCTCTATAATACAAGAAACCGAAAGTACCCACTACAAGTAAACACAAACCTAAAATGCAAGAAAGAATTGTAATCAAAATTTTCTTACTTTTCTTCATTTTGTGCTTATTGTGTTGACTTTTATTTTTATTTTCAGTAGGGTTAATTCTCTTTCTCTTAACAGAAGAAAGTACATAACCTGAAACACCATCAACATCAATTGCAGTATCATTCGCAATATTTTTTATTGGAGCATTCTTGTTGAAATCTTTACTTTCTTCAATTAGAGGACTATCTTCAATTTTAATTATTTTATCGTTATTCTGTTCTTTCATTTTTTATCAATACACCTTGAACTAAAAATCTGTTTTCAGGACGGTTGTTGGTACAGGTGCTAAGTGTAATTAGCTTATCGTTAATTGTTACCTTAGAACCTTTTCTTACATTGCTGACTATTGCGTTAGTAGGATTTAAACTATAGTCAATATATTCTTTAAAGACCTTATCATCTCTAAAATGGTCAAAAGAATTATTTATATGTCTATCATCATATTCATAAGCTGAATACACTTTATAGGTCTTGATACTCTTAGGAGTATATACCTTAAAAGTTTTGTGCTTTGAGAAAAAGCCGGAATCTTCAAACTTATGCAAATCAGCAAACATAGTGCCATTTGCCATATTATGACCATAAAGAATAGTATTTCTGTCGGAAAAATCAGGTTGGTTATAACTTTCCATATAGATAGAACCGGCATAAAGATAGTTCTTGTAATAATCTCTATGGAGATAGAAACTTTGGTCACTTTCTGGTGTTCTCAAGATTGGATAATCAATGTTGGTATCAGAAATCTTAATCCACCCAACAATATCCTTATTAATCTTATTTAATGCCTTAAAGTCGATAGGATTTTTCTCTTTAGTTTTCTTAACATTAGGTTTATTGTCGTCTGTTAATGTTGGTGAAACAACTTGGCTGGATAACTTTTTGTACTGACTCTCACCATTAGTACAAGAAGAAGCATTTAAAACAAAAAACAAAACACAACAAACACATAGTACAAGTGAGATTATGAAAACAACTAGCCAAACTAACTTTTTCTTAGGCTTTTTTTCAGGTTCATTCTCTTTAATAATATCTTCAATAGATTTATTTTCTACTAGATTTTTATCTTCTTTCATAATAAAACTCCTTTAGAAAAATTATACCATAGTAAGGAATTTGGGTCAAACAAAAAATCCCCTACTTAAAAAGTAGGGGTATAATCTTTGTGATTACTTTTTCTTTGAAGTATATTTCTTATATGCAAACAAAGAAGATAGACCTAAACCGGCAGCAATAAGAACTGAATATGCAACATAGTCACCTGTTACAGGAGAAGTTGTTGAATCACCTGTACCGTTTGTACCATCTGTACCGTTGCCACCACCATTATTACCATTATCTCCACCACCACCTGGGTTACCGGTATGGTTTGATGGGTCTTCGTTAGTATTTCTTGGACGAGTTGTTGTAGCTACAGGACTTTTTCTACTAGCAGCACTAAAGCTAATTGATGAGAAACAAACTGTCATTGCTACAACAGTAATTGCTAAGATTGCAAATATTTTTTTCATTATAATTTCCTCCTATATTTAAGGATAACAACTCATATTATTTATAATTTATTATATCACAATAATAATTAAAAATAAAGTTTTTTTCTAAAAATGTTATACAAAATTATTGAGAAAATTTGTGCAATTTATTGAATTAAATAGTACCTTTTGTAGAAAGTACACCATTAATTCTTTGGTCAACAGTTGTTGCCATATCAAGAGCCTTTGCAAAGGCTTTAAATGTTGCTTCAATAATATGATGGTCGTTAACACCACGCATTTGTACAAAATGAAGATTCATCATTGCACTATATGAAATTGCATAGAAAAATTCATCAACCATACAATTATCCATTTCGCCTGTTCTATCATTTGTAAACTTTAAGTCAGATACATAGTAAGGTCTGCCTGATAAATCAACACCACACATTACAAGGGTTTCATCCATTGGCAATAGGAAATTGCCATATCTCTTAATGCCTGACTTATCCCCTAATGCTCTTCTGATAACTTCACCCAGAACAATACCTGTATCTTCAATGGTGTGGTGACAATCAACATTAAGGTCGCCTTTAACCTTTACTTCAAGGTCAAACAGTCCATGCTTAGCAAATCCTTCTAGCATATGGTCGAAGAAACCAATACCGGTTTTGATTTTACTTTTGCCACTACCATCTAAGTTAATTTTAATATAAATGTCAGTTTCTTTAGTAACTCTTGTTACTTCTGCAATTCTATCCACTATAATTCTCCTTTATTCGTTAAAGAATTATTCTTCTTCAAATCTAACAAGTGCTGCATTTTCGTGAGCAGTTAAACTTTCACAACGAGCAAACTTAGCAACATCTTTATAAACACCTTTTAGGGCATCCTGTGAATAATAGATTATGCTTGATTTCTTTACAAAGTCATCAACTGAAAGTGGTGAGAAGAACTTTGCAGTACCGTTAGTTGGAAGAACATGGTTAGGACCTGCAAAATAGTCACCAAGTGATTCACAACTATAGCTACCTAGGAAGATAGCACCGGCATTCTTAATCTTTGTCATTACTAGGAATGGATCGGCAGTCTGAATTTCAAGGTGTTCTGATGCAATTTCATTTGCTGCATCAATAGCTTCATCCATATTCTCTGCAACTAGGATATAACCAAAGTTATCAAGTGACTTTGAAATAATTTCTTTTCTTGAAAGAACTGCAACAAACTTATCAACTTCAGCAGAAACTTTCTTTGCAAAGTCTTCACTAGTAGTAATAAGAATTGCTGATGCAAGTTCATCATGTTCAGCCTGACTAAGCAAATCGGCTGCAACAAATCTTGGGTTTGCAGTTTCATCGGCAATAACAAGGATTTCTGAAGGACCTGCAATACTGTCAATATTAACAAAACCATAAACAGCTTTCTTAGCTAAAGCAACATAAATGTTACCCGGACCTACAATCTTATCTACCTTTTTGATGCTATCAGTACCGTAAGCTAAAGCACCGATTGCCTGTGCTCCACCTACCTTATAAACTTCATCAACACCGGCTTCATTAGCAGCAACTAAAACTGCAGGGTTAACTTCGCCTTCACTGTTACAAGGTGTTGTCATAATAATTTCCTTAACACCGGCAACCTTTGCAGGAACAATGTTCATAAGTACAGATGATGGATAAACTGCCTTACCACCCGGTACATAAACACCGACTCTTTCAAGTGGTGTAACCTTTTGTCCTAGGATTGTGCCATCTTCTGTTGAGTTAAACCAACTGTTCTGTCTTTGCTTTTCGTGATAAGACTTAACATTTACAAGTGACTTCTTGATAACTGTTAATAGGTCTTCTGAAACCTTAGAATAAGCATCCTTAATTTCTTCTTCTGTTACACGGATATTGTCTTTATTAAGACCAAACTTATCAAACTTCTTAGTATATTCAAAAAGTGCCTTGTCGCCATTTTTCTTAATATTAGCTAAAATATCAGCTACAACACTTTCATAACTACCGTAGTTATTAGGACTTCTCTTTAGCATCCCCTCAAGGATATTGTTCTTTGATTCTTTAGTTAATTTTACAATTCTCATTTTCTTATCCTCTCTTACCACTAATATATGAGTCTAGGAATGATATTAATTCTTCCATTTCTCTTTCTGTACCGATTGTAATTCTTAGATAGTCATTAATTCTTGGTGCATTAAAATGTCTAACAAAGATTTTATTTTCTTTTAAAGCATTAAACAATTCTTCACCACTAATTTCATTATGCTTAGCAAAAATAAAGTTAGATGAACTATCTAAGAAAGTAAAGCCTAGTTTTGTAAGACTTTCTTTAGTCTTTTCTCTTGTATCAATAATCTTGGCTACAATATTCTTAAAGTATGTATCATCATTAATAGAAGCAACACCACACTTAATTGCAACATCAGACATTGTGTATGAATTAAAGCTGAATTTCACAGAATTTAGAACAGAAATTAACTGTTCATTACCAATACAATAGCCAATACGCATACCTGCCATTGAGCGTGACTTTGAGAATGTTCTTGTAACAATAAGGTTGTCGTACTTATTGATTAGAGAAAGAGCAGTTTCTCCACCAAAATCGATATAGGCTTCATCAACAATAACAACCTTGTGCTTATTCTCAATAATAATATCTTCAATATCAGATAAAGGAAGTGTTAGACCTGTTGGAGCATTTGGATTAGGAAATACTATACCACCATTGTCTACCATATAGTCCTTTGGTACAATGTTAAAGTTTTCATCCAAAGGTACTTCCCTATATTTAATTTGGAAAAGGTCAGCCCAAACTTTGTAGAAAGCATAGCTTACATCAGGAAATAAAATTTCCTTACCACTATTGAAGAATGACAAGAAACACATTGCAAGTACATCGTCAGAACCTACACCTACAAAAACATTTTCTTTCTTAAAATGATGATAGTCGGCAATAGCTTGTACCAAATCAGTAACATCCGGATCAGGATACTTTCTAAAGGAATTGTTATCCACTTTAGCAAGTGCATCCAGTACAGATGGTGATGGTGGATATGGATTTTCGTTAGTGTTTAGTTTAATAACATCATTGTCCTTAGGTTGTTCACCGGGAACATAAGGAACAACTTTTCTAAAATTGTCTTCAATCATCATTTTTCCCTCTGTTTTAAAATCTCTTTCTTATAAATCACATAGGTTTTGTGCAAAATATTACACACCCAAATATATTATACTTCAAACACATCATATAGTCAATAAAACAAAAGGATAAACCCCACACTATTATAGCGTGGGGTTTAAAAAGAGAAATATATTATGAAATTCTTACTAGCATTTTTTGAATTGCAGAACAATCCTTGATGTTAATTTTGCCATCATTGTTTACATCTGCAACTGCCTTTTGGGCATCTGTTAAAGTTAATCTTTTAACAGTATATTTCTGTAGAATTGTAGCATCTTGTACAGTAATCTTACCATCAAGGTTCAAGTCACCAATTAAACCTCGGCGAGTTGACTTACCTTCAATTACAATATTGTTTACTGCAATTTCGCCACCTGTTGGGTTATCTGATGTACTGCCACCTGCAATAGTTGTTGTTGATGTTGCAATAATTCTAATTGTAACACTCTTTGCACCATTACAATCTTCAGGAAGTTTAACCTTGTTAATATAGTTAGTTAAAATCTTTCTGTTATCAGAAGTAATTGTAAAGTTAGAGTTTGAAATATCTGTAAAGTTTGTACCGTCAATGCTATACTGCATTTTCCAATTTGCCGGTGCTTTACTACTACCACCCATACTAATTGAGAATGTTAAATCTTTACAATCAGTACCATCAAAAGTAGTTTGAATATATGGAGTTTCTCCCCAAGGGTTCTTCTTACCGGCTGACATTACAGGTACAATCTCATCACTGTCTTTACCGTATTCAGCGTCTGACCATTCAAGTGCTCTTCCATTCTTACCATCCATAGATAGGAACAAATCAGCCTGACCGAATGTTGCCTTGTAACCGGACTTGTCGCCATATTCTTCTAGCTTATCACCGGTATTCTTACCTGTATTGTCAAAATAGAATTCTGAAATTGTATTTTCACCAACCTGATGTTCAGGTTTTGTTGGCTTTGTAGGATCTGTTGGTTCTGTAGGGTCAGTTGGCTTTACAGGTTCTACATAATAATCAATAAACATATTTGACATATATGCAGCACGGCTAATTGCCCAATCTACCATATAATCATATACACCCTTAAATGTATTTGTATCATACTTAGTAGCAGTTGTGCTCTTTGTATATGTCTTTGTCTTATAATCGAAACTTAGTTTATAAAGTGTGCTATGGTCTGCTAACCACTGTGGTTCTGGGTTTAACAATCTACCGGAAGTATAGTTCATTTCTGCTGAGTCTTTAACTAGATTGTAGTAAACATCTGATGAATATAATTCTCCGAAAGAAATATTTTGTCCCTTAAATAGATATTCAATAGCAGGTACAAAATCTTTATACCATAGTTCTCCACTTCTCTTTTTGATAACAGGGTTTTTGTACATTAGAGTACACATATTTCTATCGCCTTTAGTTGAAATATATGAACCTTCAGGCTTTGTATATGTACCACCACCAAAACCTGCTGCATTACCTAGTGAATTATCATAGTCCCATGTAGGTGCTGCATATAACTTATAATTACCGTTAGCATCTTTTTTGTTTACAAAATAGAATGAACTTACACCGGCATCCCAGTTTTTACAATATTCATTTAGTAGGTACATTCTGGCAAATGAATCAACATCAATAACATCAGCTAAATCTTCGTGATTATTCTTAACTGCATTATACATTTTCTCAAACTTTGCCTTAATGTAGTTATAAGCATTGGTATAGCCCTTATCTGATGAAGTAATATCAGGTGAAACTACTTCAACATTTTGACCACAAGTATAGAATGCAAAGCCTTCTGCTGCACCATCAATCTTAATAACAAATGGGAAATCAGTTGGTGTTGTACCGTCTTCGTTAATATATTCTTCACCTGTCATATCAGAGATTAAGTTATCAGTACCAACATCAATCTTCTGACATAGCTGATATGAACCAAGATATACACCATTCATATAGAAATCAGCATATCTACTGTCTGAGTTATATGGAATACCAACCTGATCACCTAGATCATATAGGAATCTATTACGAGATAGTGAGTCATCTTGATAGTTAGCAACAATGCTATATTTCTTTGTCTTTTCCATACCTGCAACAGAAAGTGCTGAATCAAAGTTAAGGTTAAATGACTTCTTTGACTTTGCCCAAGAAGTGTTACCTCTACCCTTTACTTTCTTAATTGAAGTATCAGTAATTTTACCGTTACTTTCTGTAACTGCTGCAGTAGCCTTTGCGTTATTTGACTTATCGGCACTTAGATAAGACAATAAATCTTGACCGTTAAAACTTGCTGCATTATTTACATAAACTGCACATTCAGCGCCACTTCTCATAATATTTAAAGTGTAGCTAGTTGAATTTACAGTAACAGTATATTTACTGTTTGGTGTGTAATTCATAGTAACTGTTGACTTTGAAGGAATTTCAACATTGCCAATCTTTACTGTTGAAGAGAATGTGTTATAAATATCAATCTTAGATTTATCAGTTGATGATGGTAAGAAGAAATAGTAGTCACCACTATCAGTTAATTTACCTTTTTCATCATACTTATGTTGCCATACCTGCCAAGCCTCTGTTTCATTTTCGTTAGCAGTTACACCGTGAACATAAAGGTTATTAGCCTTTGCATAACTAAACTTATATTCACCGGTTGAAGGTTGTGACGGTTCAGTAGGTTTAGTTTCTGTAGGCTTTTCACCATATTTACCAACAGAACCATTGCCCTCTAGATCTGTTGCAAATACACAGTTGTTGCCTTTTGCAAAATCTTCATATGTAAGAACAGGAGAATTGTTCCATAGTGTATCAGAACTACCTCTCCAAAATCTTATTGCCTTTGCACCGGCAGTTTCATTAGTAAATGTATAACTAAACTTATAGTTACCTAAGTCATTAGTTACCTTTACCGGATTATATTTTGTTTTGTCAGCAGTATTAATAGAAACATTTTTTCCATCATTATCTGCCTTTGAATATTCTGTAAAATTAATATACTCTGTAGCATAGGCACTAGTCCAATTATCACCACAGGATGAACAATCAAAGTATACTGTATCACCTGATTTAAAACCATCAGTTGATGTTGTTTCTGCAAATACAGCAGAGGAAGCTGTAAACATTGAAGTAACAATCATCATTACAGATAGAATGATTGCAACGGGTTTTTTAATCATTTTTATCCCTCCTAATATATTTCATCTTTATTATAAACCTATCACCAAAATAAAACAATGAACTAATTGTAAATAATCACTTGAATTTCAATATATTTCCCACTTTTTTTGCAAATATTTAACAAAGTAAACTATTTCATTAACATAAAATAATGACAAATTTAATCTTATATGATATAATAATAACGGTGATTTTATGAAAATAAGTAATATGAAAAACCTAAACACTGCTTTAAATGAAAAGCAGAAAGAAATTGAAATTCACGGTAATATTAGTGACAAAGTTCTTAGAAGTGGACTTGTCAGCAATATTATTTTTGTTGGTGTAGTAACACTTATTGTTGGAATTATCGGCACAATAGTTTTCGGTATTACATACTTAATATCTGATATTTACTGGACTATGGCAGTTGCTATTATCTCCTTATGTGTTATTCTGTTTGCTATAACAATTTTGCTTACTCTGAAATGTATGCAAAAGCTAGACATTGGACTTGCAGTAAAATTAAGAAAATATACTGTAAACAAAAAGTCCGGTAAAATTCTTTTAGTTAGAAAGTAATTTTTACAATTTGATCCGGTAAAATTCTTTTAGTTAGAAAGTAATTTTTACAATTTGATATGTAATATATAATCCTATCTTCATTGAAGATGGGATTTTTCTTTTTCATAACATAAAAAAGGTTGCCCATAAAGGACAACCTTTGACTTTTACATATATTTACTTGTAGCTTTTAGTCGAGCCATAGCTCTTGATAGAGATGCCTTTGAGTGGTGATACTCAATCTGACTACGCTTCTGACGCAATGCTTCTTCTGCTCTTTCCTTAGCTTCTCTGGCTCTGTTAGCATCAATTTCGTCAGGTCTTTCACTTGTTTGAACAAGGAAAGTAACATCATTGTCGATAACTTCAATAAAGCCCAGACCGGTGAATACTACTCTCTCATCTTCATCAACAGGCTTAAACTTAGTAATACCAACATCAGTAGCCATCAAAATGTTTTCGTGATGAGCCAAGATACCCTTTTCACCATCAAAGCAAGGAATAGTCATCTTCTCACATTCACCATCAAAAACAACCTTATCAGCTGCCAAGATTTTTAATTTAAAAGTATTCATTATGAATCACCTTTTATTCTTTCATTGCCTTTGCTTTAGCAATAACATCTTCAAGATTACCAACATTGAAGAAAGCTGCTTCAGGATATTCATCCATTTCACCATCAATAATAGCCTTAAATGAACGGATAGTATCCTTTAGTGGTACATACTTACCGGGAACACCTGTAAATGTTTCAGCAACATGGAATGGCTGAGAAAGGAATCTCTGAATCTTTCTTGCTCTATAAACTGTAACCTTATCTTCGTCAGAAAGTTCTTCCATACCCAGGATACCGATAATATCTTGAAGTTCCTTATATTTCTGTAGAATTTCCTGAACTTTACGAGCAGTTTCGTAATGTTCTTCACCAACTACATCAGGTTCAAGAATTCTTGATGTACTTTCCAATGGGTCAATAGCTGGGTAAATACCTTGTTCAACAATCTTTCTTGATAGAACAGTTGTAGCATCAAGGTGAGCGAATGTTGTAGCAGGAGCAGGGTCAGTAAGGTCATCGGCAGGAACATAAACGGCCTGAACTGATGTAACAGAACCATTCTTTGTTGATGCGATTCTTTCCTGTAATTCACCCATTTCAGTAGCTAGTGTTGGCTGATAACCAACGGCTGATGGCATACGACCTAGTAGAGCAGAAACTTCTGAACCGGCCTGTGTGAAACGGAAAATGTTATCAATAAATAGAAGAACGTTCTGGTTCATTTCATCTCTAAAGTATTCAGCCATTGTTAGACCTGTTTCAGCAACTCTCATACGAGCTCCCGGTGGTTCGTTCATCTGACCAAAGACTAGTGCAGTCTTTTCAATAACACCGGACTCTGTCATTTCTGTCCAAAGGTCATTACCTTCTCTTGAACGTTCACCAACACCGGTAAAGATTGAATAGCCACCATGTTCAGTAGCAATGTTACGGATAAGTTCCTGAATAAGAACTGTCTTACCAACACCGGCACCACCGAACAAACCAATCTTACCACCTTTAGCATAAGGAGCAAGAAGGTCAATAGCCTTGATACCTGTTTCAAGAATTTCAACAACAGGACTTTGATCTTCAAATGAAGGTGGGTCTCTGTGGATTTCCCAATGTTGTTCATTGTCTAGGTTTTCGCCACCGTCAATAGTTTCACCTAGTGGGTTGAAAAGTCTGCCTAGTGTTTTTTCACCAACCGGAACTTTGATGCCTGAACCGGTAGCAGTAACTTCCATATCTCTATATAAACCATCAGAAGAAGCAAGCATAATACATCTTACCTGGTCATTACCAAGGTGTTGTGCTACTTCCATAACAAGAGTTTTGCCATCATTTTCAACAGTAAGGGCATCCTTGATTTCAGGGATTGTGTCTTCAGTAAACTGAACATCAACAACAGGACCCATTACCTGAATGATTTTACCTTTATTCATTATATTCATCCTTTCATAAGTATATTATGAAAATTAACCTTTATTTTTCTGAGCTTTTGCACCGGAAATAACTTCTGTAATTTCTTGTGTAATAGCTGCTTGACGAGCTCTGTTATAAAGGACTGAAAGGTCCTTTAACATTTCCTTCGCACTATCTGTAGCAGACTGCATAGCCATCATTCTGGCATTCTGTTCACTACAGTAAGATTCAACTAAAGCACCGTAAATGTAACCGGCAATAAAGTCCGGTACAACATTATCAAAAACAGCATCAGCAGATGGTAAAAGAGTAATGTTCTCAATATGAGTACCCATATCAATATGGTCTGATGTATCTGTAAATGCGTGTTTACGAAGTGGTAATAGACGCTTAACCTTTGGTTCAGTAGCAATAGCTGACTTCATATTTGTATAAACGATATAAACTTCATCAAGTTCTTTTGATTCATATAAATCAAGTACAGTTTCTGCAATTCTTCTGGCTCTGTTTAGGCTAGGGTCTTGAGCAGTAAACTGGAAATGTTCGTCAACAAAAATATCTTTCTTCTTGAAATAATGACGACCAACTTGACCGATAACAAAAAGCTTATCGTTACTTGTTTTTTCTGTATCAATAATTTCTTGGGCTAACTTAATAACATTTTGGTTATAAGCACCGGCAAGACCTTTATCGGCAGTAACAACAATAATACCCTTACGCTTATCAGTGTCACCTGCAACATACTTTTGGTCACAGAAAAATCTGTTTTCAACATCAGGAACAAGTTTCAATGTTTTTCTGATTGAATCCTGTAGGCTGATAAAGTATGGGTGAGTATTTTCATAATTTCTCTTAGCCTTTTTTAGCTTACTTGAAGAAATCATATACATAGCATTTGTAATCTTAAGGGTATCGTTGATACTTTTAATTCTGCTTTGGATTTCTCTTGTATTTGCCATATCAAGACTTCCTTTAACTTATAGACTTATATTCTTTTGCTACTTCAAGGATTTTATCCTTTAGTTCATCGGAAAGAACTTTCTTTTCTTCAATTTCTTTACCGATTTCAGGATGCTTAGTAGCAAAGTAATCTAACATATTCATCTGGAATGGCTTAATATCCTTAACATCAACATCAAGCATTAGCTTGTTTTCGGCAACAACAAGTGAAATAACCTGTTGTGAAAGTGAAAGTGGATGACATAAAGGTTGCTTTAGCATTTCCATTAGACCTTTACCAAACTGAAGTTGTTCCTTAGTTTCAGGGTCTAGGTCTGATGAGAACTGTGTAAATACTTCCATTTCTCTGTACTGAGCAAGGTCAATACGGATAGAACCGGCAGCCTTCTTCATAGCCTTTGTCTGAGCAGCACCACCAACACGGGAAACTGACAAACCAACATTAACGGCTGGACGCATACCTGAGTTAAATAGGTCACTTTCTAGGAAAATCTGACCGTCAGTAATGGAAATAACATTTGTAGGAATATAAGCTGAAACATCACCTGCTTGAGTTTCGATAATTGGTAGAGCAGTGATTGAGCCACCACCAAGTTCATCAGAAAGTCTTGCTGATCTTTCAAGTAGTCTTGAATGTAGATAGAAAACATCACCTGGATAAGCTTCACGACCCGGAGATCTTTCAAGTAGAAGTGACATTGCTCTGTAAGCAACGGCATGTTTACTTAAGTCATCATATACAATAAGTACATCCTTACCCTGATACATAAAGTATTCAGCAAGTGAAGTACCTGAATATGGAGCAATATACTGAACAGGAGCTGGTTCTGATGCAGTAGCTGAAAGAACTATTGAATAATCCATTGCTCCATTCTTTTCAAGTGTATTAACAATTCTGGCAACTGTTGATGCCTTCTGACCGATTGCAACGTAAATACAAATTACGCCGTTGCCCTTTTGGTTAAGGATAGCATCAGTAGCAATAGAAGTTTTACCTGTCTGTCTATCACCGATAATAAGTTCACGCTGACCTCTACCGATAGGGAACATTGAGTCGATTGATAGGATACCTGTTGCCATAGGTGTGTCAACTGATTTTCTCTGTACAATTGAAGGTGCTGCACATTCGATTGGACGATAGTCGGATTCTTTAATTTCACCCTTACCGTCAATAGGAGCACCTAGGGCATTTACAACTCTGCCAAGGAAGTTATCACCAACAGGGATACCGGCCTTTTTGTGAGTTCTTGAAACCTTAGTACCTTCGTGGATACCACGGTCTTTGTCAAAAAGGATAACACCGATTTCGTTAGCACGAATATCCTGTACCATACCTTTTGCACCATTTTCAAATACAACGATTTCACCGTACATAGCAGCATCAATGCCGTATACACGAGCAATACCGTCACCTAGAGAGATAACTGTACCGGTTTCTTTCTCTCCATTATCAAAATCAAAATTTTCAATTTCACTTTTTAGTATTGAAATAATTTCATCTGATCTGATTGCGCTCATTCGAGTTTACCTCCAGACTAATTTACGATTTAATGCGTTAAGTTTATTCTTGAAACTTCTGTCAAATTCATGACCGTTAGCTTCAATTACAAATCCACCAATAAGGTCAGGTTTTTCAATAAGTTCAAGTTCAACCTTACTGGCATTTAGCTTTTTCTTAACGAATGCTTTTAACTTTTCTTGCTGTTCCTCAGTTGGTTTCACAACATAATAAAGATGAGCAACAACAATCTTGTTCTCTTTATTGTACCAATTATGATACTCTTTGAAAATATCATTAATAGATGTCATTCTGCCATTTTTTGAAACTACCTTGATAAAATTGCAAATATCTTTTGGAAAAATCTTATCAATAATTTCATACTTTTTCTTTGGCATAATTACCGGAGAGCAAAGAACTTTCATAAGTTCCTTGCTTTCGGCAAAAGTATCTTCAGCAATACTAATAGAGTCAGCACTAACATTTAACTGGTACAACACCTTAGCATAGTTACTAACTGTTGTAGTCATTACTTGTCCTCCTCACCTAAAAACTCATCGTAGGAAGAAGTATCTGAATTGCTTGACTGTTCCTTAACAACCTTTGTTGCTGCTACAAGAGCAAGACCTGCAATTTCACTTTCAAGTTTGCTCATTGTCTTGTCATATTCAAGCTGAGCATTCTTTTGTGCTTTATCAACAATTTCTTTTGCCTGATCATTGGCAGAAGCAATAATATTGTTTTTCTGAAGTTCGGCTGTCTTTTTAGCTTCCTTAGTAATTTCAGCTGCTTTATCTTGAGCAGCCTGTACATTACCTTCATACTCAGCCTTTAGTTTATTAGCAGCTTTCTTTGTTTCGGCTGCGTTGTTTAGGTCATCCTGAATCATTTTTTCTCTCTGGTCCATAACCTTTTTGATAGGTTTTAGAAGGAAGAACTTAATAATACAGAAGAACACTAATAAGTTAATAACTGTGAATAAAATATTCCATGGATCTAAATTTAGCATTATTTATCCCACCTACCTTAGAATAGTAGAATAACAAGAAGACCAACAACAAATCCGTAGATAGCTGTTGCTTCTGCAAGTGCTGAACCAAGAAGTAATAGCTTTGAGATTTTGCCATCTGCTTCAGGTTGACGAGCAACTGACTGAGAAGCCTTTGATGTTGCAACACCGATACCGGCACCTGCACCAAGACCTGTAAGTACGGCAATACCTGCACCCATAGCAATAGTTGGGTCACTGTTACCAGGTAGAAGTAGGATAATTAGTAGACCTACAACGAAACCGTAAATAGCTGTTGCTTCTGCAAGTGCTGAACCAAGAAGTAATAGCTTTGAAATCTTACCGTCAGCTTCAGGCTGATGAGAAACTGCTTCACAAGCCTTAGCAGTAGCAATACCGATACCAACACCGGCACCAAGGCCACCAAGAACTGCAAGACCTGCACCGATACCTGTATAGGATACAAGACCTTTACCTAGTTCTGCATTGTCAGGTAGAAGTAGGATAATTAGTAGACCTACAACGAAACCGTAAATAGCAGTTGCTTCAGCTAGGGCTGAACCTAGAAGTAATAGCTTAGAAATCTTACCGTCAGCTTCAGGCATACGACCAACTGCTTCACAAGCCTTAGATGTTGCAAGACCGATACCTACACCGGCACCTGCACCTGTAAGTACTGCAAGACCTGCACCGATTGCAAGTTGAGATACATACTGACTTGAGTTATCAGGTAGAAGTAGGATAATCAGTAGACCTACAACGAAACCATAAATAGCAGTTGCTTCAGCAAGGGCTGAACCTAGAAGCAATAGCTTAGAAATTTTACCGTCTTCCTCAGGTGCTCTGGCAACAGACTCACAAGCCTTTGCAGTAGCAAGACCGATACCAACACCAGCACCAACACCTGTTAGAACTGCAACACCTGCACCAACTGCGATACCCGGGGTTGCACTTGAATCTTTTAATAATAGAATAATAAGCAAACCAACAACGAAACCGTAGATAGCTGTTGCTTCTGCAAGAGCTGAACCTAGAAGTAGAAGTTTGCTAATGTTACCGTCTGCCTCAGGCTGACGAGCAACTGCTTCAGTAGCCTTGGATGTAGCATAGCCGATACCGATACCTGCACCAAGACCGGTAAATACTGCTATACCTGCACCAATTGCAAGTAATGTCAACATAGTGAACACTCCTTAATATGTTAATTAATAATTATTCTGTTTCTATACCTTCCTTGATAAACAAAGATGTCAAGAATACAAATACATAGGCTTGAATCAAGCCATCAAAAAAGTCAAAGTATAGACTAAATGCTACCGGTACAACAAATGGAACAACACATTCGATAAGTGTCATAACAACAAAAGCACCCAGAACATTACCAAATAGTCGCATACAAAGTGAAAGTGGTCTTATTCCAATTTCAAGAATGTTAAAGGGCAACATAATCGGTGTTGGCTCAATAAAACTCTTAAGAAACTTTTTCGGACGCTTCTTAATCAAAGCTGCACCTTCAATTAGGATAATACTCATGAGAGCTAAGGCAATGGTAACTGCCAAGTCCTTTGTCGGTGACTTAAAGCCAAAAATACCTATAATGTTACTAAATCCTATATAAATAAGAACAGATATTAAGTAAGGTACATATTCTGAACCTTCCTCTCCAACCATTCCACCAACAAATTTATAGAGCCAGTTTACACAAAACTCTAAGAAAACTTGTTTTCTGCTAGGATTTTTCACCCTCAGATTTCTTACAAGAATAAGACATAATGCAAGGAATACTGCCATTATAATCCAAGTGACAACAACCGACTCGTAAACTTTGATACCACCAAAGATGGGGATTGTAAACACAGGTTCACAGGTCATTTCTTGTTGGATTGATTCTGCAATATTGCCCATAATGTCGCCTCCTCTTCCATATAAAATTGTTTGGTTACGGTTCACTACAAAATATAGTGTGCCAATAATCTTATAACACCCATATTATCCGACTTTTGATTTAAAATGTCAATGTTTTAACAGACTTTTTGTAAAAAACTACAAAAAATTCAATAAACATTAGTACATTTTGTGTTTTTGCAAGTGATTGTTATTTATATTGCAAAAATTATATTGCAATATATTATTATAAACATAATTCATATATATTTTGCAATATAACAAAGTATCACTTTCATCACTAGAATTTTAACTTGTAAATAATTTCCATCTATTTGTGGGTAATATTCAACAAAGTCAGCTTTTATGAGGATTATTTTACTTTATTTTAGTTTCTGTTTAGTAAATTTTTTCTTATCATATATATTGTATATTTACTTTATAGAATAATAAAGAAAACCAGTGCTGAAAAAGCACCGGTTTAGTTATATTATGTATTCTATTATTTAATTAATTCAGGAAGTTTGCGCATCCAATGACTGATATTAATATGTTGTGGGCAAATTGACTCACACCATTTGCAATTTGTACAATCAGTTGCACTGCCACCTACCAAGGCAACACTGCCATCATAAAATTCTTTTGCAACCTTTACACTACTGTGAATACCAATCTTGTTAATTGCTTCAAGATTTCTAGGTATCATAACATGTTGAGGGCAACGGTTACACTTATAACAACCGTTACAATGAATCATTCTTGAATTAATATAGGTTTGCTGAGCTTTCTTAATAGCCATAATACGCTTACCACTAAGCATACCGATTGAAGAAACCTTTGCATATTCAAGGTTCTGATTAATATGTTCAAAACTACCCATATCAGAAAGTACGCAACTGACACCTTCTTTATCCCAAAGGTACTGCATTGCAATTTCTACAGGTTTAGCACAAATTTCATCAAATACAATTTGTGTGGACTTAGGTACATTAGCAAGGTATCCACTTCTAAGTGGTTCCATAATATTAACTGCCATTCCCTTTTTCTTGGCATATTCAAGGCCTCTTAAACCTGCTTGATATTCTTCATCAATATAGTTAAGGTGAATTTGACAAAAATCCCAATGTTCCCAATAGTCACAAATCCACTTAAACATATCAAAGTCATCATTAAATGAAAAACCAATGTAACGAATTCTACCGTCACGCTTTGCTTTATAAAGATGTTCAAGTACATTATACTTTAGGACTTTGTTGTCCCAGAAATTAGCATCAAGAGAATGAAGCATATAAAAATCAATTTGATTTACATTCATTCTTCTCATTTGTTCAGCTAAAATTCTGTCAAAATCATACTCGTTATTGTATTCCCATACAGGTGCTTTTGAAGCTAAATAAACCTTACTTCTGTAACCGTTCTTTAATGCTTTACCGGTAACAATTTCAGCTTGTCCGTCCTGATAGGAATAAGCAGTATCTATATAATTAACACCATTATCAATGGCATATCTTATTAATTCAATAGACTTTTCTTGGTCAATAGTGTTGGAATTAGGAAACATAGGAAGTCGCATTGTACCAAAACCCAATGCAGAAACCTTTATACCTGTGTTTCCAAAATTTCTATACTGCACCTCAACACCTCCACATTTAAACATACCATAATATGATACCACAATATTTAGTGGAATACAAGGTGCATTTTTGACATTATTTAGTTATATGTACATCTAATTGATTGTATGGAATTGCTATATTATTTCGGTCTAATGCCTTTTTCATACTTTCAATCATATCGTGATATACATCCCAATAATCTTCGGTTTTAACCCAAACTTTTACCACCATATCAAGTGAACTGTCACCTAATGCATTCAGTCTTACAAAAGGCATTTCTTCATCTGTGATAACCTTATCATTAGATAAAGCAACATCCATTAAAACTTTCTTTACTTCTTCAATATCGGCACTGTAATCAACAGGTACATGGAAGTCAAGTCTTCTCTTATCCTCTGCTGTAAAGTTTACTACTTCTTTTGATGAGATTACACTGTTAGGAATCATAATATATCTATGGTCGGCAGTAAGCACCTTTGTGTGCATCAAATCAATTTGAAGTACAGTACATCTTTCACCATTTATTTCAATTACATCATCAGTTACAAATGGTTTTGAAAAAAGTAGGATAATACCACAAGCAATGTTGGACAAACTGTCCTTTAAAGCCAAGGCTATTGCAGCAGCACCTGCTGAGAAGAATGCAACTAAACCTGTTGTTGAAATACCAATATAAGATAATGCACTCATTACAATTACAATATAACAAGCAATTCTGATTGCGTTTATAAAAAACTTTGAAAGTGAATAATCTATATTAGCCTTATCAAGACCTTTCTTAACAACCTTTGTAAAGGCTTTTGTTGCAAAATAACCACCTACTAAAATGATTATCATTATTAATAAGCCTTCCCAATTGAAGTTTTCAAAAAATCTTGAAATTACTTTCCAAGTATGAGTAAAAAACTTTTCCATTGTAAAATCTCCTTACTTTACCATTCCACTACGGAATTCCATATTGATTTGTGCAATTTCTTTTTCACCATCTATATATGGCTGATACATAGCCATTGCATCAAAACCTACAGAACCTTCACAACTGTCTTCATTATAAGCTAAAGAAGTTTTAATAATTTCAATTCTTTCTTCTCTTGTTGTATCAGCAATTTTAATTGACTTATACATTTTAATTCCAGCTTTCTAATATAATATAAAAAAGAATTATACAATTTCAGTATCTCTGCCATTTACATCAATGTCATACTGTCTGCCGTTGTAGTTAAATGAGAAGTGATGAGGGTTGTCATCAGTATTAACACATACTACTGTTGTTTCACCGTTAAAGTTACGAGCAAATGCCCAGTACAAACATTCATTACTAATTTGAACATAATCTCCATACTTTAGAGGAACACTATTCTTGCGAATTTCTGCTAACTTCTTAATATGGTCAACAAGTTCTTGATTTTCAATAGGAATATTATCCACATCAATAGCAGGTCTTAGCTCAATATCCCCACCATCATTTTTGTGGCCTTTTATTCCCCATTCACTACCATAATAAATTGATGGTACACCTGGTAAAGTATAAAGGATTGAATAAACATTAAACAAATCTTTAGGGTCATTGATTAAGGATGCAACTCTGTTTACATCATGGTTATCAACAAAGTTATAAAGTAACTTACCTTTGTATAGTCCCCATTCATTGTTAAATTCTCTGTTTACATTGTAGCCAATATCACAAAGGTTCTTTGAATTTAAGCTATTGTAAATACCGTTAAACAGTGAATAGTTGGTAACTGCATCAAGTAAATCAGGTTGTAACCATCTTGTGTATTCACCGTTGATGATTTCACCCATTAGCCAGAAGTCACTTTTCTTAGCAGTTGTTCTCTGCTTTAATTCACGGAAGAACTGTAAATCAATACAATCGGCTGCATCAAGTCTGATACCGTCAATATCCCATTCATCAATCCACATTTCTACTGCATCAAGCAAATGGTTTCTTACATCAGGGTTCTGCATATTAAGTTTAACAAGTAGTTCATGACCTTCCCAACTGTCATAATGGAAACCATCATTATAACTATTGTTCCAATCGAATCTTAGTCCACTAAACCAAGAACAATACTGAGAGCCTTCTCTATGCTTTCTTACTTCTTCAAAGGCAAAGAACTTTCTGCCAACATGGTTAAATACACCATCAAGAACAATCTTAATATCATTCTTCTTTAGTTCCTGTGCAACTTTCTTGAAATCTTCATTTGTACCAAGTCTGGTGTCAATTAGCCTATAATCAGTTGTATCATAACCATGAGTTGCACTTTGGAAAATCGGTCCAATATAAAGAGCATTTATTCCTATATACTTCATATGAGGAATGTAGTCAATTAACTTTAAAATTTTGTGGGACTCATTATCCCCACCTTTATTTTCCATATCACATCCGAAAAATCCTAAAGGATAAATGTGATAAAACATTGATTCATTAATCCATTTTGTTTCCATAACTGTACCTCCCAGAAACATTCTGTTATCTATTTTAACGAATAATACCCTTAAATGCAACAAAAATTTGTAGGATAGGTATATGTTTATTCAACATTAATATAATTTGTGTTGATTATTTGTGTAAAACCGAAAATTTTTATTTAATATTGAGTTAACAATACTTATGTGCTACAATTGGAAAGTGGTATTAGCAAATTATAAAGGAGGAATATATTTGAAAAAATTAGTAACAATTTTACTAGCCGGTTTAATGTGTGGTACAATTCTTGCAGGTTGTGGTAATAGTGAAGACCCTAAGCAAGTACTAAAAGGATATAGCGACAGTGAAACTTATTCTGATGGTGATGATAATTCTACTCAACAGGATTTTAGTAAATACACTTACGACAAAAGTTATGATAGCAAATTTGGCAAAGATGAAAATTATACAAAGGTTACTTCTAAAAATAAGGAAGAAATTTCAGGTTATTTTCAGGACTTTGACACTTGGGGTACTACAAGTTCCTTTAGTGACCATTATGACTTTAAAACTGATATGATTACCGAAGGTGACTACTACTGTATTGCAGATGAAAATGTTAATGTAAGTTCAGTTGGTCAAAGAAAGGCAGTTAAAATTTATCACAAATATTCTGTATATTATTATGATACAGAAAGTCATACACTTTACTACATTCACAACAACCTTAACGAAAGTTAATTAAAAAGTTAATTAAAAAAACAATGCCCTTATAGGAATAAAATCTATAAGGGCTACTTTTATATCTGAAATTAATGAGCAGTAGTTGCTAATCTCTTATCTTTTCTTTCTTTTATTAATCTTGCAAAATATACAAATGGTGTATCACATAGACTGGTAACAATATAAATAACATAGCTTGAAATCATAATGCTAAATAATGTACCGATTTCGTATGTACCCCAGAAAGCAAAAATTGTGAATAATGCAGTATTTAGAATTTGAGAAATCAAAGTTGAACCATTGTTACGAACCCATAAAAATCTTCTCTTATCACCAAAATGCTTTTCAGTAAATCTCCACCACAAGTGATAAAGTTGAACATCAATTAACTGAGAAATTGCATATACAACCAATGAAGAAATCATCATTCTTGGTGTATTTGAAAATACTGCTGTAATTGATGGCATTACCCAGTCAGACTCAGATGGAGTATATAACATCCAACTTTGAGTCATACAAATAAAGAATACTGATGTAAACACACCAATCCATACTGCCTTGTTGGCTTCTTTCTTGCCTTCGGTTTCACTGAGAATATCTGTTACAAGGAATGTTACTGCAAAGAAAACATTACCTAATGTTTGTTCCATACCAAAGGCTCTAATCATAATAAGTGCCTCAATATTAGCAGTAATTGTTGCAATAACAGTAACTGCATAAAGACCGGCTTTACCAAAGAAATTATATGCAAATAATGCACCACCAAAAATAAACAGTAGTGAACCTACCAATAATAAATCATTAATCATTTGTTTGTTCCTCACTTTCTCCACCAACACCAAAGTCGGTATTTTCCATTAAAATATCTACCCTATCGTTATCAATATAATTTGGTGCAATTTTTTCTGCAAAAACTTTGATAACGGAATTGTCAGGTTTCACATTAGTTGTGTTGTCATTCATAATGTTTACACAAACTCTGTCAAAGTACTTTAAACCTGTTTCAATATCATTTTTCATAGAATTTTCTGTTTGACCTGTTAAGCCAAAGAGTAAACAAACTTCATCTGCATATGTTCTTATTTTTTCCGGTGTTGACTTACCAAAACCTTTTTTCATTACATTTTCTCTATAGTCAACATCAAATGTTTCAACACCTGTTTTTATCCTTACATTAATACTGTGTTCTTTGAACTTTTCTTTTAATGTAGGAACTTCTCTGTGATGAATATAGTGACATTCAAAATGTACTGTAGAAATATTCTTTTCTTCACAAGTTTTGATAATCAAATCCATAGTCTTGTTATCTAAGTCACAAAAACTACCGGAATTAATAACTTCCAGCTTATTATAAATACCTGTAACCTTAGATAGCACCTGTGCATTTAGATTATAGTTTTCCTCCTCATCAAGACAATAGTCAAGATGATAGTCACAAAATGTACATCGTTTCCACTTGCAACCACTACCTCGTAATAAAACAATTTCACGAGGATTTTTGTCCTTTAAGACACTGTACCTTTCCATAGTTCCTCCCTAAAATGACGGAACAGTAACAAATAAAAAATGGGCATAGTTATACTACGCCCAAAGTCAATAAAATTATTATTGCTAGAGTCCGTAGTTTTGTTTATCGTCAGGATGGTCACGAACTGACGGGCAAAAAGCCAAAAAGTATTATACAACAAGATATAAGGTTTTTCAAGTATTTAACAAAAGAAAAATGGGTTGAAGCATTAACCTCAACCCATAGAATGTTTATAATTTATCAGGAAGAAATTCCCAATATAATTGTAACTATACGAAGTACAAATAGACCAAATGCAACCCACATAACCGGATGAATGTCTTTAATCTTACCTGTAACAACCTTTAGGATAACCCATGATAGGATACCGAACATAATACCTGTTGCAATTGAATATGCAAATGGCATCATAATGATAGCTAAGAAACCACCAACTGTATCAGCAATATCTGTGTTGAAATCCATCTTTGTAATATTCTTTAGCATTAGTAGACCAACAAATACAAGAGCAGGTGCAGTTGCAAATGATGGAATAGCTAGGAAGATTGGATATAGTGGAAGTGCAAGTAAAAATAGAATTGCAGATGTTAAAGCAGTAAGACCTGTTCTACCACCTTCAGCAACACCTGTTGTAGATTCTACATAAGATGTAACTGTTGATGTACCAAGACAAGCACCTGCACAAGTACCAAGAGCATCAGCCATTAAAGCTCTACCAACTCTAGGTAGTTCGCCTTTTTCATTAAGTAGCTTACCTTCCTGAGCAACACCGATTAGAGTACCAACTGTATCAAATAGGTCAACAAATAGGAATGCAAATACGATAACTGCAAAATTAACAACATTTGATGCTACATAACCAAAGTCAAAGTGGAATGCTAGTTTTGAACCCATATCTGCTACAGGACCAAATACATGGTAGTTAGAGAAATCAGGAATTAGTGAAGTACCATCGTACCAACCTGTTAACTGAGCAATAATACCAAGTACCCAAGTAGCTAGGATACCGATAAGGATTGAACCCTTAACCTTGAAGTGCCATAGAGCAGCAACAATTAATAGACCAACTAAAGCAAGTACTACAGGAGCTGAACCTAGGTCACCTAGCTTTACAAGTGTTGATGACTGAACTGCCTTACCATCATAGTAAGCATCAGTTGTAACAACACCTGCACCCTTTAGACCAACAATAGTAACGAAAAGACCGATACCTGCTGAGATACCATTTTTTAAGTTAGCCGGAACTTTATTTACCAAAGTTTCTCTAAACTTAAAGATAGAAAGGATAATAAAGATAATACCTTCTACTAGGATTGCAGTTAGTGCAACCTGCCAAGGGTTAGTGATACCCTGTTCTGCTAACTGAGGAACTACTGTGTATGCAAAATAAGCATTAAGTCCCATACCGGAAGCAAGTGCTACAGGATAATTAGCGAAGAATGCCATAATTAATGTAGCGAAAGCAGCAGATACTGCAGTAGCTGCAAAAACAGCACTCTGGTCCATTCCTGCTGCTGACAAAATACTTGGGTTAACTGCCAAGATATAAGCCATAGCAAGGAAAGTTGTGACACCGGCAATAATTTCGGTTCTTACTGTAGTGCCATTTTCTTTGAGTTTGAATAGTTTTTCCATGTTCTACTCGTATGAATTAAATCATACTACCCCTTTCATAAAAATATTGTTTATAGAAAACACAATATATATTTTAATACATTAAAGAGGTAAAAAGCAAGTAGAAAAATATACAAAATAAATAGTTATTGACGAAGTTTATTGCTTTTTGTTACAATGGAACAGAGGGGCTTGATAAAAATGAAGAAAATATTAGCAATACTACTTATTTTACCAATTATAATGGGATTATTTGGTTGTAGCAATCAAAATAATTCCGTCAGTAAGGAGGAAAAAATGACTATTAAAAATCCACATACCATTTATATTAGAGAGTCATATTCTGACAAAATCAAAGCAGTCTTTTCCAGTACAACAAGTAAAGAAACTGAAGAAGTAAATCTAAAGAGAATAAAGTCAAGTGATGACTACAATACATATAGTTGTACAGGTGACTACAAAAAATATGACAGAGTTATGTTTATCGGTGATGATACCGACAAATCAATGGTTCTTGTATTTAATAAGTACATTAGTGGCTATCACCTAGAGGCCGGTAGCTCAGAAGGTAATATCGGTATTCCATTTGTATATGATGAAAAAGAAGAAAATGCAAAATATGAAACAGTATCTTTAAAATACAATAAGGATAAAGAAAAAAATATTTTCATTTACACACCTAACGGATATGACAAAAATGACAAGAATAAAAAGTATTCTGTTATTTATATGTGTGACGGTCAAAATCTTTTTGACAAATTATCAACTGATAAAGGTTGTTGGAATGTTGCTGAAAGTGTAAATTCTATGATGAAGAACAGTGACAACAACTGTATTGTAGTTGGTATTGATAATGGTGACGGAAACAGAGATAATGAACTTACCCCTAACATTGGTGAAATCAGAGAAGACCAAAAGTCTTTAGGTGATTTTGAAAATGGTACAGGCAAAGAATTTTCCGATTTTGTTGTAAATACTGTTATGAAGTACATCAACAAAAACTACAACACATATACCGACAAAGAACATACTGCTGTATGTGGTAGTTCTTCCGGTGGACTTGAGGCTTTTTATATTGGTATGGAACACAGTGATAAGTTCAGTTCTATCGGTGCATTATCCCCGGCATTTCTATTATTTAATGAAAACACATGGAACAAATACTTAAAAAATCTTGATTTTAAAGGTAACTATCCCCTACTTTATATGTACAACGGTGATGGTGATGAACTTGAATCAATGCTACTAACCGATACTAAGAATATGATTAAGTATCTTGAAAACATAAATTATCCTAAAGATAAAATCATATTTAAGGAATACAAAAAGGCTTGTCACAATGAACATTTTTGGAGAAGTATCTTCCCTGAATTTTTGTATTACACATTTAATAAGTAACAATGTGGAAAACAAAAATACTAAAAGTTACAAAAAACTATTGACAAAAGTTTTTGATAAGAATAAAATATGATTGAAAAGCAAGGATAGGGACAGTACATGAAGTACTTTTCTTCAGAGAGTTATCGGTTGGTGAAAGATAACGAAAAGTTTCATAGTAAATCACCCTTGAGCTGACATCTGAAATTTAGTAAGAGAGTTCGTATGTTCTGCGTTAAAGAATAGTACATAGTGGTGTATGAATTAAGTGATTGCTTTTTTGCAATAAAAAGAGTGGTACCACGGAGATTACGGTCTTCGTCTCTTTATGGGACGAAGGCTTTTTTATTTTTATGGAATAGAGGTTATTAAAATGTTGACATTAGACAAAATCTATCACGCTTCTCATGTATTGAAGAATGTTGTTAGAGAAACAAAGCTTGTTGAAGCTACAAAAATCAACCCTGAATGTGAAGTTTATCTAAAGCCTGAATGTTTACAGCTTACAGGTTCATTTAAGCTAAGAGGTTCAGGTTATATGATTTCTCAGCTAAGTGATGAAGAAAAGGCACATGGTGTTATTGCTTGTTCTGCCGGTAACCATGCACAGGGTGTTGCACTTGCAGCTACTAAGTATGGTATTAAGTCTTTAATCTGCCTACCTGATGGTGCTCCTATCTCTAAGGTAGAGGCTACTAAGAACTATGGTGCAGAAGTTTGTATGGTTAAGGGCGTATATGATGACGCTTATGCAAAGGCTATTGAACTAAGAGATAAATGTGGTTATACATTTGTTCATCCATTTGATGATATTAATGTTATTGCCGGTCAAGGTACTATTGGTCTTGAAATTATGGAAGAAATGTCCGATGTTGACGCTATTGTTGTACCAATCGGTGGTGGTGGACTGATTAGTGGTGTTGCATTTGCTGCTAAGAAGTTAAATCCAAAGATTAAGGTTTATGGTGTTCAGGCTGCCGGTGCACCATCAATGTACAACTCAATTAAGGAAGGTAAAATCATTAAGCTTGATTCTGTTAACACAATTGCTGACGGTATCAAGGTTATGGAACCGGGTGAAAATACATTTAAGTTAGTTTCAGAATATGTTGATGAAATTGTTACAGTAACCGAAGATGAAATTTCTTCTGCTATTCTTGCACTTATCGAACAACAAAAGATGATTGCTGAAGGAGCAGGTGCAGTTTCTGTTGCTGCAGTAATGTTCAACAAGCTACCTGTTAAGGGTAAGAAAGTTGTTTGTGTTGTTTCAGGTGGTAATATTGATGTTACTATCCTATCAAGAGTTATTAAGAGAGGTCTTATGAACACAGGCAGAAGTGCTTCCCTATGTATTGAACTTATGGATAAACCGGGTCAGCTAGAAATGGTAAGTAAGATTATCGCTGATTGTGGTGGTAATGTTATTTCTGTTCATCACGAAAGAGCCAGTGAAATTGCTGACATTAACGGTTGTTACCTAAGACTTGTTCTTGAAACAAAGAACTTCGACCATATTGCTATGATTGAAAAATCATTAAAAGATAATGGCTTTAAGCTAGTATAATTTACATATAAAGGAGTAATCAAAATGAGTGAAAAAGTTTACACAAAAAATGCACCGGATGCTATTGGTCCATATTCTCAAGCAGTAAAGACAGGCAACCTAGTATTTACTTCCGGTCAGATTGCTATTAATCCTTCTAGTGGTAATGTAGAAGCTACTACTATTGAAGAACAGACTCATCAAGTTTGTAAGAACCTAAAGGCTGTTCTTGAAGAAGCAGGTACTTCCCTAGACAAGGTTGTTAAGACTGTATGTTTCCTAAAGAATATGGAAGACTTCGGTGCTTTCAACGGTATTTACGGTGAATACTTTACTGAAAAACCTGCTCGTTCTTGTGTTGCTGCAAAACAGCTACCTAAGGATGTTTTGGTTGAAGTTGAAGTTATTGCTGAACTATAATAATTAATCTCTATTCACATAGCTGTCTACCGTAACGGTAGGCAGTTTTTCTTTTGTTAAATATAGATTATACCTTATTTAATTAAAGATATAGCATTATCATATAATTGATATTTATTACATAGAATTGTAAAGTGTAAGAAAAAATTTTATAAAATTTGTATATAGGTCTTGATATTTTAAACAAAAGGTTCTATAATGTTAATAAATAATTGTTAAGAATATCAATTATGACAAAGCAAGAAATTATATTTAATATAAATGGAGGTAATTAAAATGGCAAGATTTACTCTTCCAAGAGATCTTTATCACGGCAAAGGAGCTCTTGAAGCACTAAAAGATTTTAAAGGTAAGAAAGCTATCGTATGCGTAGGTGGCGGTAGTATGAAACGCTTTGGTTTCTTAGACAAGGCAGTTTCTTACCTAGAAGAAGCAGGTATGGAAGTTAAGCTATTTGAAGGTATCGAACCTGACCCATCAGTTGAAACTGTTATGAAGGGTGCTCAGGTTATGCTTGACTTTGAACCTGACTGGATTGTTGCAATGGGTGGTGGCTCACCAATTGATGCTGCAAAGGCAATGTGGATTAAGTATGAATATCCTGACATTTCATTTGAAGATATGTGCAAGGTATTCGGTATTCCTAGCCTAAGAAAGAAAGCACATTTCTGTGCTATTTCTTCAACATCAGGTACTGCTACAGAAGTTACAGCATTCTCAATTATTACAGACTACTCAAAGGGTATTAAGTATCCTATTGCTGACTTTGAAATTACACCTGATGTAGCTATTGTTGACCCTGACCTAGCAGAAACAATGCCTAAGAAGTTAGTTGCTCATACAGGTATGGACGCTATGACACATGCTATTGAAGCATATGTTTCTACTGCTAACTGTGACTACACAGACCCTCTTGCTCTACACGCAATTAAGATGATTCAGAGCGACCTAATCGGTTCTTACAATGGGGATATGGAAAAGAGAGACAATATGCACAATGCTCAGTGTCTTGCAGGTATGGCATTCTCCAATGCTCTACTAGGTATTGTTCACTCAATGGCACATAAGACAGGTGCTGCTTTTGCTGACTATGGTGCACATATTATTCATGGTGCAGCTAATGCTATGTATCTACCAAAGGTTATTGCATTTAATGCAAAGAATGAAACTGCTGCTGAAAGATACGGTCAGATTGCTGACTTTATGCACCTTGGTGGTGACTCACTTGACGAAAAGATTTCTCTACTTATTGACCATCTAAGAGGTATGAATGATGAACTAAACATTCCTCATTGCATTAAGAACTATGGTCCTGACTCATATCCAACAGAACAGGGCTTTGTACCTGAAGATGTATTCCTAGAAAGACTACCTGAAATTGCAAAGAATGCTATTGCTGATGCTTGTACAGGTTCTAATCCTCGTATTCCTACTCAGGAAGAAATGGAAAAACTTCTCAAGTGCTGTTATTATGATACAGAAGTAGATTTCTAATTTTATAACACATACTATAAAAGGCTATTACAATAGTAATAGCCTTTTTTCTTGAAAGGAAGGTAATTGTTATGAAAAGAACTGTTGATGATAAAGGATTTACACTTGAAGAATTTTTACAAAATTATAAAGCAAAGGACTACCCTAAGCCATCTGTAACTGCTGATATTATTTTATTTTCTATAAAAGAAAATAATGTTGAAGTATTACTGATAAAAAGAGGTGGTCATCCATTTCTTGACCATTGGGCATTACCCGGTGGATTTGCTGAAAGTGATGAAACAATCTTTGATACTGCAAAACGGGAACTTTATGAGGAAACTTCTATTAAAGATATACCTATCGAAGAAATTGGTGTGTTCTCTTCCCCAAACCGTGACCCTAGAAGTTGGACAATGACAGATTCATTCCTTGCTATTGTTGAGAAAGATAAGATTAAGCCTATTGCCGGTGATGATGCAAAAGATGCAAAGTGGTTTGATATTGAGATTAATGATAGTGATAATAAAGTTAAATTAGTTTTAAGCAACAAGGATGAAAACGAAATTATTAACATAGAACTTGAGAAAAATATAACTAAAGGTGTTACAAAAAATAATTCTGACTTTAAAATTATTAGCAATGATGGACTGGCATTTGACCATGGTGAAATAATTTGTAAAGCACTTACAAAAATAGGGTTCATAATTTGTTAATATTTTTTGTTTAAATACCTTGAAAAATGAAATCTTTATGTTATAATCTTTATGATAATTAGAAAGAATTAGGAGATTTTATATGAATATTAAAAAATACAGATTTGGTGAACCATTCTGTACAGACTCAACTGTAATTGATTTGCCAATTGAGAAGGAAAGCCCTGACTATATTTCTTTAAAAGAAGATAACCTGTTTATCTCTATGTCACTAAAGGATAGTGATGCCATTTATGGTCTTGGTGAACAAATGGGTGGTATCAACAAAAGAGGCAGAAAGTATCGTTCATTCTGTTCAGATGACCCATGTCACACAGAAGAAAAGGAAGCACTATACGGTGCACACAATTTCTTTATAATCAGTGGTGAAACAACAGTTGGTTACTTTATTGATTTTCCGGGTACTGTTCACTACGATATGGGCTTTACTGTTGAAGATGAAATTACAATTTCGCTGGAAGGCAAAGATGCTGACTTTTATGTAATTAACGGTGAAAACGAACTTGAAGTTGTTAAAAACTTTAGAGAACTAATCGGTCAAAGTTATATGCCTCCAATGTGGGCTTTTGGTTATCAACAAAGCAGATGGAGCTATGCTAACAAAGAACAGGTTGATGCAGTTGTAGATGGTTATGAAAAGGCTGATATTCCACTTGATTCTGTTATTCTTGACATTGACTATATGGACCACTACAAGGACTTTACAATTGATGATAAAGCATTCCCTAACTTTGAAAGCTATGTTGCAGAACTAAAGAAAAAAGGCATTAGACTAATTCCTATTATTGATGCAGGTGTTAGATGTGAAGATGGCTTTGATGTTTATGAAGAAGGTGTAAAGAACAACTACTTCTGTAAGGATAGAAACGGTGATGACTTTAAGGCAGCAGTATGGCCGGGCATTTGTTGTTTCCCTGACTATCTAAAAGCTGACACTAGAAAGTGGTTTGGTGACAAATTCCACACACTAACTGACAAGGGTATTGAGGGTTTCTGGATTGATATGAATGAACCTGCCCTATTCTTCTCAATGGAAGGCTTTAAGAAAGCAGTTGACTTTGTTAAGCAGTATAACGGTGAGGACCTAGATTGTTGGGACTTCTTTGAATACAGAGATCAGTTCTCTAAGCTATCTAATAGCATTGATGACTACAAGAATATGCACCACCTAGATGGCAAATACAGCCACTATGATGTTCACAACCTATATGGTTATATGATGACAAGAGGTGTTGGTGAATGTTTACCAAAGGACACTCTCCTATTCTCCAGAGCATCATGCATTGGCTCACATAGATACGGTGGTATTTGGACAGGTGACAACACATCTTGGTGGAGTCATATCCTACTTAACCTAAGAATGTTACCATCACTAAATATGTGTGGTTATATTTATACAGGTGCTGACTGTGGTGGTTTTAACGGTAATGCAAGTAGAGAGCTTGTAATCAGATGGATGCAGTTATCTGTATTTACTCCACTATTTAGAAACCACTCTGCTATTGGTACAAGAAATCAGGAAGCATATGCATTTAGCAACAACAAAGAATTTAAGGATGTTATTGAAGTTAGATACAGACTTATTCCTTACCTATATGACCTAGCTAAAAAGTGTGCTGAAAACAACGAAATGATGTTCAAGCCACTTGCATTTGAATATAAGGATGCACTATCTAAGGAAACTGATGACCAAGTTCTTCTTGGTAATGAAGCTATGATTGCACCTGTTTACCAACAGAATAAATCAGGCAGAACAGTATATCTACCGGAAGAAATGACATTCTACAAGCTTTCAGGCAACAAAGTTGTACATAAAGAGAAACTTGAAAAAGGTGTACACTTTGTAAATGTTGCACTAAATGAAGTACCTCTATTTGTACGAAAAGGCAAGAAAATCCCACTATGCAACACAGGTAAAAATGTTGACAACCTAGACACAACAATTGTAGAATATCTAGAAGGTTAATTACTATTAATAACAAAAGCTGAGTTTGTAAAATCAAACTCAGCTTATTTTTATGCACAAAATTATTACAAAAAAGGCACTGAAAACAGTGCCTTAATTTTATCTCTTATATTTATTTGGGATAATGATTTCTGATGTATCCTGCTTTAGCTTTTTCTTCTTTGGCTTATCAGCAGGTTTTACATAATGAACATCTTTAAAATCTTCTTCATCATAATCATCACCGTAGTCCTCAGCACCACCATGAGCTGATTTTGCATGAGAAGAAATATTCTGTGTTTCTTCAGGTTCTGCATTTGTATCGGAAGAAATTTCGTCAAAGTTATCTTCTTCATCATCTTCAATAATTGCATGAGAACCACTTACATCAGATTTATTAGATTTAACTTTTACATTTGGTAAACCTTTTCTCTTGTTTCTTATTTTCTTAATTGTAAAGATTACGAAAATTATGATACAGATTAAAGCTAATGCAAATGAAACTAATGCAAGAGTTGAAGCCCAATTTAGATTATTAATGAAAGCATCCCAACCTGTAGCCTTTTCACTATTTTTAATATAGTCAAATGGGCTTGAGCTATTACCTTTTGATTTACTTTTAGATAATTCTTTTGAGATTTTATCCCAGTCGCTATCTTTTAACTCAGTATCATCAATGTCTTTAACATTTTTGTATGTTGGAGTTGTTGTTTCTCCGGCATTATCATTTGTATTATTATCATTGTTGGTATCTGTGTCAGTATTAGTATCGGTATTTGTATCACCACTGCCATCTGACACTTCACCGTTATCATCATAGAAATTGTAACTAGCAGTATTAACATCATCATTTGTGTTAGTATCGTTACTGTAATTATCAACTACCGGTGCTTGAGTATAATCCTGAGCATATGTATATGCATCAACATTATTATTAGCCGGTTCTTGTGACTGAGTATAAACAGGTTCTGTATTTACAACTGCCGGTGCAGTTGTATAGACTGCTTCTTGGCTATTGTCAACATATTCCTCAGCATTTGCTACTGTTGCAAATGAAAGAGTTGTAATTGACAACACGCAAACTCCACATATACAGATAAATTTCTTTAATCTATTAATCATAAAAAGTAGCTCCGTACTGTTAGAAAATTGTTTAACAAATCTTACTTAGAAGAAGTTGTTGTTGTGCTTGTTTCTTCTGGCTTTTCCCAGAACATATCCGGGTCATACTTATTAACTACAGAGTCGTTAACTTCACACTTAAGTGCCTTAGCTTCTTTCTGTAGGAATTTGTTATAATCATCATTCTTCATTTTCTGAAGAACATTCTTCTTAGTAGAATCATCCTTAGTTAGATATTCTTTTTCGCCATCCTTAGTGTTTAGCTTCTGGATAACATAAATAGTCTTGGAATCATCCTTACCGATTGTAACAGCCTTAGCTTCGTTAACCTTCATATCAACAAGCTTCTTAGCTACATCTTCACCAATTGAAGAAGAACTTAGGTTGTCCTTATCAAGTAGTTCACAACCCTTTTGAACTGTATCACTTGCCTTTGAAGAACTCTTTGTAGCCTTTAGATACTTTGTACACTGATCTTCCATTGTTGAACCGTTGTTAATAGCCTTAGCATAAGATTCTGCATCAGATGTTAACTGCTTCTGCTTCTTAGAATCATAAGCCTTTGATGTCTGCTGACCTGAAGTATCAGTTGTTGTTTCTGATAGAGGTACTGTAAAGTATGTGTAGTATGTGTAGTTGTCATCAAAGAACTTCTGTAGGTCTGTGTCAGAAACTTCTTCTGAACCACCCTTACCATACATTAAATCAAATAACTTCTGTTGTTTACCGGACATATTGTACTGTAGTTCCTGATAGCTTTCCTTAGAAATGCCGTAAGGTTCTAGAATATCCTGTTCCGGTGTTGTTGAGTAACCCATCTGTGAGTAATACTCAGCCATATAGCCCAGTGTCCAGTCCTTTTCAGCCTGTTCAGCATAAGATGCTTCATCAACTGTAGCCTTTAGGCTATCAAGCTTACTGTCAAGATAAAGAGCTTCTCTAAGAGTTAAATCAGCCTTATCCTTAATCCAATCAGAAGCTACTGCTTCCTTGCCGTCATCATCCTTAATCTTTAAATCAAGGAAACTTTCGTCTTTCTTGTAACCATCTGCTTTTTCAGCATAAGTCTTAGCCTGGTTATAAGCATTGTAAAGAGCAAAAATATAAACACCGATTGCCTTTTCATTTTTGCCTTCTTTGTAAGACCACTGAGCCTTTGTACTGATTGGAGTACAAGCTGCTGCTGATACCATAATTGCACCTGCAACTGTACCAGCCATTACTTTTTTAATATTCTTAAAATTCATTTGATTATACCTGCCTTTAGGATAATATAACATAATAATATAACATAAGATGTATTATACAATAATTCAATCAAAAAGTCCATAAAAAACACTAAAAATTCATAAAATCAACGATTTTTTCTTTATTTTTGTACTTTTCTGTAGGAATTTGTCTATTATTTCTCCCAGAATAATTCTGTTAAAGCACTAAGACCGTTTTTATTCTTGTCAACTTTAAGTGTAATATATGGGTTTTCTGATGGTGTTAATATAGCTTTGCCGTTAGCATTGCCTATTAATTTATAAAGTTCCGGATTTTTCAAATCGTTTACTTTCAATATAATATTGTTTTCACTTTGCTTAATATCATAGATACCACATTCTTTTGCTTTGTTTCTTGTTAATGCAATATCACAAAGACCTATTACCGATTGTGGCATATCACCATATCTGTCACAAAGTTCATCAACTACATCATCATAGTCATCGGGAGTTTTTATATCTGCTATTCGTTTATAAGCATCAAGTCTTAGAGATAGACTTTCAATATAGCTTTCAGGAATATGGGCATCCATCTGAATATCAACAGTACATTCATTTGTATCGGTTGGTTTAATCTCTCCCTTTTCTTCCTTAACTGCTTCATTAAGTAGTTTTAGATACATATCATAACCAACATCCTCCATATGACCATGTTGTTGACCACTTAGGATATTACCTGCACCTCTAAGTTCAAGGTCACGCATTGCTATCTTGTAACCACTGCCAAACTCAGTAAACTCTCTAATTGCATTAAGTCTTCTTTGGCTAATATCAGAAAGCACCTTGTGAGGGTTAAATGTAAAGTAAGCATAGGCTCTACGGCTACTTCTACCTACTCTACCTCTTAACTGATGAAGTTGAGAAAGTCCCATATTATCAGCATTTTCAATTATTAAGGTATTCGCATTTGGTAAGTCAATACCTGTTTCAATAATTGTGGTACATACAAGCACATTGATTTCTTGGTTCAACATTCTTGCCCAAATGTCAGACAATTCATGTTCAGACATTTTACCATGAGCAACTGCAATTTTTGCTTCAGGAATAGCCTCTGAAATTGCAACTGCCTTTGCGTTGATACTTTCTGTATTGTTATGAAGATAGAAAACCTGTCCCCCACGCCTTAGTTCTCTTCTAATTGCTTCGTGGAGAATTGCAGGTTCATGTTCCAACACATAGGTTTGTACCGGTTGTCTGTTGGTTGGAGCTTCCTCCAATACAGACATATCACGAATACCACTCATAGCCATATTAAGTGTTCGTGGAATAGGTGTAGCTGACAAAGTAAGAACATCAACATTTTTACAGATTTCCTTAAATCTCTCTTTATGAGCAACACCAAATCTCTGCTCTTCATCAATAATTGCAAGTCCTAAGTCGTGGAAAGTAACATCCTTTTGTACCAGTCTATGAGTACCAACTACAATATCAACTTCACCACGCTTTAGCTTTTCAACAATTTCTTTCTGTTGTTTTGCAGTTCTAAATCTACTTAGAAGCTCAATTCTAATTGGATAACCGTCAAATCTATTAATAATAGTCTGATAATGTTGCCATGCAAGAATTGTTGTTGGACAAAGAATTGCACATTGTTTACTGTCACATACACACTTAAAGGCTGCTCTTAATGCAACTTCGGTTTTACCAAAACCAACATCACCACAAAGTAATCTATCCATTGGAGCAAGTCGCTCCATATCACCTTTGATTTCATCAGTACATCGCAATTGGTCAGGTGTTTCATCATACATAAACTTAGCTTCAAAGTCTCTTTGCCACTCACCGTCAGGTGAAAAAGCATAACCTTTTGCTTTCATTCGCTCTGTATATAGCTTAGAAAGTTCCTTAGCCATATCCTTTACTGCTGAACGAACTCTGGTCTTTGCTTTCTGCCATTCACTGCCACCTAGTTTAGATAACTTTACATGTTCATTATCTCTAGGTCCAATGTATTTTGCTACCAAATCAAGCTGAGTTACCGGTACATAAAGTACATCACCTTTTGCATAAGTGATTTTGATATAGTCTTTCTTTACACCTTGTACTTCTAGGTTATGAATACCACTAAATATACCTATACCATGGGTTGAATGTACTACATAGTCACCATTGTTTAATTCTGATAAAGAATAAATTTCTTGACCTTGCTTTTTTCTCTGTACTTTTCTCTTAGGCTTTTGTACTGACTGACCATATGTTATTAGGTGGAAGTCTGTTTGTAATAATTCAAAACCTGTTGACAAAGCACCTTCCATAACATAAATATTGCCTTGTTCTGCTTTCTTCAAATCTGTTACAAACTGTGCTTTAAAACCTTTTTCTTTTAATTCTTCTGTAAGATTTCTACCGGACTTTTCCGTACCTGCAAGAATTGCAACAGTAGTTCTTTCCTTAAAGAATTCACTTAAATCTTCACAAAGTACAGTTAATGAACCATTCCAAGGTGCTACTTGCTTTACATTAAATGAAACAATATCACTTAAAGGTAAATCAAAATGACCACTTGTAAAGTTATCCATAAAAATTGTATGTCTGGTGTTTACAATTTCCAGGAATTCCTTATAGTCCATTGAGAACTTATCAAGACCTCTGCAAAGAATACCATCTTCAAAGTATTCTTTCATATCCTCTTTATACTGAAATTCCATAGACTTTACTCTATCGGAAATATTGGTGTGTTCACTTATAAAGATAAAATCTTCTTCATCAACATAATCAAGGACAGTAGCAGGTTTCTTGTATATTAAAGAAATGTACTTATCAAGGATAGTTAGGTTTACACCATTAGCAATGTTTTCAGCCTCTCTATAGAGAGTTTCCTTTGCTTTTTCGGTTTTTTCACTTCTTAATAAATTAGCTTTCTTAACTATTTTTTCAGAAAGTTCTGCTTTGTTTTCCACAAGAATTTCATTTGATGGGGAAAGTAAAATACTATCTACCTTGTCAAATCTTCTTTGAGTAAGAATATCGAAATGGTTGATAGAGTCAATTTCATCACCCCAAAACTCTACACGAACAGGGTTTTCACTATCCGGTACAAATAAATCAAGAATACCACCTCTCAGTGCAAATTGACCTGTACCCTCAACCATATCAGTTCTTTCGTAACCAAGCAAATTAAGAGCCTCTACACATTGTTCTGTAGAGATTTGCTGACCTTGCTTTAGGTGAAGTGTAGCTTTTTTCAATACTTCCGGTGGAATAGTATATTGAAGTAATGCATCAATCGTACCTACCACAATATCACATTCACCTGTTAAAAGTTTTGTAAGCACCTTTAATCTTTGGTGTTCGTATTCCCTGGAAATACCACTAACTTCTCTAAAATTAAAGTCCCTTTGAGGATAAACACAAGCCTTGAAGCCCATCATACATAGGTCATTACAAATAACTTGTGCTTCCTTTTCATCACCGGCAACACAAAAAGCTCTGGCATCGTTATAATGACAGAGCGTTCCTATGATATTTGATTTAAAACCTGAATTAAGTGCAGTTACTGCAACTGCACCTTTTAACTTTGCATAAGAATTTAGTTTTTGAAAATTCTTTAACTGTGCAACACAATCAAATAAAAATTCCATTATTCACCTGCATATTATTAGGTTAGGAATTAAACAAATTCATTGCCTTATCAACATTACCGTCAATAATATACTTAATAGCCTCACAACAATTATCGGCCATCTTATCAATAAGTTTAATTTCATCACCTGTAAATTTTGAAAGAACCCATGCAGCCAAATCATAGTCAGGATGAGGTTTCTTTCCTATACCTACCTTTATGCGAGGAAAAGTATCTTTACCACTTAGATAAATAATGTTCTTCACACCATTTTGTCCACCATGGCTACCTTTTCGGCGTATTCTCATCTTTCCAACATCAAGGGATATATCATCAAATATTAATATCACATTCTCAGGGGGGATTTTGTAGAAATTCATAGCCTCTACAACAGCTTGACCACTATTGTTCATATATGTCTGTGGTTTCATCAATAAAACTTTTTTACCGTCAATAGTACATTCACCTACAAGTGACTTATACTTAATACGGTTTACATCACAAGAAAACTTTTCTGCGATTTTGTCAAGACAAATAAAACCTGTGTTGTGACGGGTATTCTCGTACTTTTTGTCCGGATTACCAAGACCAACAACCATATATTCAATAGAAGAACTAAATTTCTTTTTACCAAACATTTTATCACCTAAAAAATAAAGGGGCACTAAAGCGTACCCCTTAAAAAGTTAAAATAATTATCAATTATGAGTTAATTGGAGAAACCGGCTTGTCAGAATAAATTCTTTCAATAGCTTCTGCAAATACAGGAGCAACAGGAAGAATAGTGAACTTATCAAGCATCTTGTCTTCTGGGATAGGCACTGTATCAAGAAGAACAACTTCCTTAATAGGACTCTTCTTAATTCTGTCAATAGCAGGACCTGATAGAACTGCGTGTGTAGCACAAGCAGTAACATCAACAGCACCACCCTTTTCGATGATAGCTTCAGCAGCGTTACATAGTGTACCGGCTGTATCAATCATATCATCAACTAGGATAACTCTCTTACCCTTAGCATCACCAATAATGTTCATAACTTCAGAAACATTAGCTTTCTGGCGTCTCTTATCAATAATAGCAAGACCACAACCGATTTTAGCTGCAAAGTTTCTTGCTCTTGTAACTGAACCAAGGTCTGGGGAAACAACAACATAATCATCTGCGTTTGTACCCATCTTTTCTCTCATATGTGCTGCAAGGATTGGAGCACCGATTAGGTGGTCAACAGGAATGTTGAAGAAGCCCTGAATCTGATTTGCATGAAGATCCATTGTTAGGATTCTGTCAGCACCGGCAGCAGTAATAATATCTGCACAAAGTTTAGCTGAGATTGGATCTCTAGCCTTTGCTTTTCTGTCCTGACGAGCATAACCGAAGTAAGGCATAACTGCAGTAATTCTACCGGCAGAAGCTCTCTTCATAGCATCAATCATAATTAGCATTTCCATAAGATTATCATTTACAGGTGTACATGTTGACTGTACAATAAAGCAATCAGAACCTCTTACAGACTCGTTAAGTGAAACTGCAATTTCACCATCAGAGAATGTACAGCAATTGCTTTTTCCAAGTGGAAGTCCAAGACAACCTGCGATTCCCTGTGCTACATCTTTGTTAGATGAGCCGGAGAAAATCTTAATGTCTTTACCATTGAAATTCATTTTTTAATCCCCTTACCTATGTTTGTTTTTAGTTTATATATAAAATTTAACAAGTAAATTTAATACCTTATTTATAACCTTTGCTCTTAGCGATTTCGTTAAGTTCCTTTAACTGTTCAGGGTCATTAGCACCTAAAACAGTATCCGGATTGTCGGAAACAAATGCTGAAACAACTTCATTCTTATCTAATAGAAGTTTTAGTGCATCAGGAAGGTAATATTCCTTAGCATTGTTATCACTTTTAATTTCACCTAAAACTGAAAGTAACTTTTCGCAGTTAAACCAGAAACCACCTGAGTTGATTTCATTAATTTTCTTTTCTTCTTCATTACAATCTTTCTGCTCAACAATCTTTAGGAAATTGTCATTTTCATCTCTGACAATTCTGCCGTAACCTGTAGGGTCAGAAACTTTAGCTGAAATTACTGTTGCAACACTACCCTTCTCTGTATGAAGAGCAAGTGCATCGGAAATAGTCTTTGCATCCATAAAAGGAGCATCACCATTAAGAATAACAACATTGCCACTGTGCTTTTCCAAAAAGTCCTTAGCCATCATAACTGCATGACCTGTACCAAGACGCTCAGCCTGATAAACAGTTTCTACTTCAAAAGGAAGCGTACTTACAAATTCATCAATACATTCCTTCTTGTAGCCTTTTACTACACATATGTCATCAACACCGGCTGACTTTACTGAGTCGATAACCCATCTTAACATTGGCTTTCCCAAAACTTCTGACATTGGTTTAGGAAGGTTACTTTTCATTCTTTTACCTTCGCCACCTGCCAAAATAATTGCACAGTTACTCATAATATTACTCTCTCTTTCTATGCTATACACATAATAAGACACTACTATTATCCCACAATTCCTCAAATTTTCAAGTACAAATCCAAAAAAACTGAAAAAATTCTTAAATTTTTAACATATTACACAATATATATTACAAAAAATCTCCACTTTTTATAAGAAATATTTTTCCAAAAATGTGGCTATTTTTTTATTTTTTTGTTATAATTATTCCTAGACTAAGAAAGTCTGCAATAAAACTGCAGGTGAATTACTTAGTGGTTAATTTTATACTTTTACAGGAGGATTCAAACTATGAGTCACAAGTATGTGTACCTTTTTAAAGAAGGTAACAAGGACATGCGTAATCTTCTAGGCGGTAAGGGTGCTAACCTAGCTGAAATGACAGGTCTAGGCCTACCAGTACCACAGGGCTTCACAATTACAACAGAAGCTTGTACAAAGTACTATGAAGATGGCAGAAAGATCAATGATGAAATCCAGGCTGAAATCATGGAATACATCATCAAGATGGAAGAAATCACAGGTAAGAAGTTTGGTGATAAGGAAAACCCACTACTAGTTTCTGTTCGTTCAGGTGCTAGAGCTTCTATGCCAGGTATGATGGATACAATCCTTAACCTAGGTCTAAACGAAGATGTTGTTGCTGTTATGGCTGAAAAGTCAAACAACCCTCGTTGGGCATGGGACTGCTACAGAAGATTCATTCAGATGTATTCTGACGTAGTTATGGAAGTTGGTAAGAAGTACTTTGAAGTTCTTATCGACGAAATGAAAGATAAGAAGGGTGTTACTCAGGACGTTGAACTAACTGCTGAAGATCTACAGGAACTAGCAGAACAGTTCAAGGCTGAATACAAGAAGCAGATTGGCGTTGACTTCCCTACTGATCCTAAGGAACAGCTAATGGGCGCTATTGAAGCTGTATTCCGTTCATGGGATAACCCTAGAGCTAACGTTTATAGAAGAGATAACGATATTCCTTATTCATGGGGTACTGCAGTTAACGTACAGGCAATGGCATTCGGTAACATGGGTGACGATTGTGGTACAGGTGTTGCATTTACAAGAGACCCATCAACAGGTGCTAAGGGTCTATTCGGTGAATTCCTAACAAACGCACAGGGCGAAGACGTTGTTGCAGGTGTTCGTACACCAATGCACATTTCTGAAATGGAACAGAAGTTCCCAGAAGCATTCGCACAGTTCAAGACAGTTTGTAAGACTCTAGAAGATCACTACAGAGATATGCAGGATATGGAATTTACTGTTGAACACGGTAAGCTATATATGCTACAGACAAGAAACGGTAAGAGAACAGCTCAGGCTGCTCTAAAGATTGCTTGTGACCTAGTTGACGAAGGCATGAGAACAGAAGAAGAAGCTGTTGCAATGATCGACCCTCGTAACCTAGACACACTACTTCACCCACAGTTTGATGCTACAGCTCTAAAGGCTGCTACACCAATGGGTAAGGGTCTTGGCGCTTCTCCAGGTGCTGCTTGTGGTAAGATCGTATTCACAGCTGATGACGCTACTGCTTGGGCAGAAAAAGGCGAAAAGGTTGTTCTAGTTAGACTAGAAACATCTCCTGAAGACATCACAGGTATGAAGGCTGCTGAAGGTATCCTAACAGTTCGTGGTGGTATGACATCTCACGCTGCTGTTGTTGCTCGTGGTATGGGTACTTGCTGTGTATCCGGTTGTTCAGACATCAACATGGATGAAGACAACAAGGTATTCACACTAGCAGGTAAGGAATTCCACGAAGGCGATCCAATTTCAATTGACGGTTCAACAGGTAACATTTATGATGGTATCATCCCAACAGTTCCTGCTTCAATCGCCGGTGAATTTGGTAGAATTATGACTTGGGCTGACAAGTACAGAACTCTAAAGGTTAGAACAAATGCTGATACACCAGAAGATGCTAAGAGAGCTAAGGAACTAGGTGCTGAAGGTATTGGTCTATGCCGTACAGAACACATGTTCTTCGAAGAATCAAGAATTGCTGCATTCAGAGAAATGATCTGTGCAGATACAGTTGAAGAAAGAGAAAAGGCTCTAGATAAGATTATGCCATATCAGCAGGGCGACTTTGAAGCTCTATATGAAGCTCTAGAAGGTAACCCAGTTACTATTCGTTTCCTAGATCCTCCTCTACACGAATTCGTACCAACTGAAGAAGCTGACATCGAAGCTCTAGCTAAGGCTCAGGGTAAGACAGTTGATCAGATTAAGGCTATTATCAACAGCCTACACGAATTCAACCCAATGATGGGTCACCGTGGTTGTCGTCTAGCAGTTACATATCCTGAAATTGCTAAGATGCAGACAAAGGCAGTTATCAGAGCTGCTCTAAACGTATCTAAGGCTCATCCTGATTGGAACTTAGTTCCTGAAATTATGATCCCACTAGTTGGTGATGTTAAGGAACTTAAGTTCGTAAAGAAAGTTGTTGTTGAAACAGCTGACGCTGAAATTGCTGCTGCAGGTGCAGATCTAAAATACGAAGTTGGTACAATGATCGAAATCCCAAGAGCTGCTCTAACAGCTGACGAAATCGCTAAGGAAGCTGAATTCTTCTGCTTCGGTACTAACGACCTAACACAGATGACATTTGGTTTCTCAAGAGACGATGCAGGTAAGTTCCTAGATTCTTACTATGACAACAAGATTTATGAAAACGATCCATTTGCTAAGCTAGACCAGACCGGTGTTGGCAAACTAATGGAAATGGCTGTTGAACTAGGTAAAAAAGTTAGACCAGATATGCACTGCGGTATCTGTGGTGAACATGGTGGTGACCCAACATCTGTTGAGTTCTGTCATAAGATTGGTCTAGATTATGTATCTTGCTCACCATTCAGAGTTCCAATCGCAAGACTTGCTGCTGCTCAGGCTGCTATTGCCGAAAAGAACTAATCACTACTTGTAAAAGTATTTTAGGGGGTTGTCCGTAAGGGCAACCTCCATTTTTATTATGCACATTTTTTTGGGTACAAAAAAGGACTATTGCAAGAAGCAATAGTCCTTAATTATTATTTAATTTTAGTTAAGTGACATACTGAAGATTTTCTTATCTTCCCCACCTGTTGACTTATAAGTAAAAGTAACTGTTAAAAGTCCCATCTTTGAGTTATTAGGGTCTTCCTCAATATGAGCATCTGTACATTTTACTGAATCAACCTGATTGTTAACTGCAGTTGTGATTTCTTTCTTTAGCTTAGCATTTAGCTGGTCAGTAACTTTACCGTTAGCAGTTGACATAATCTTAAGTGCATCACTACCTGTTGTTTTGCCGTCCTTAGTTGTCTTTGGAGAGGCAATAACAAAGTAAACTTTCTGCTCAATAGTTTCATAATTTGTTGGGAACTTATCAGTATCAACCTGTGGCTGAGATACTGTAGCATTCTCTACATTATCAGTATTCTGCTGAACTGTATCACCCTCAGATACATAAGTACCTTGAGTGCTACTTGAGTTATCCTCATCATTACAACCTGCAAACAACATCATAGTTGTAAAGGCAACTAAACAAAGTGATAGTGCCAAAATCTTTTTCATAAATTTCATTTTGTTTTCCTTTCTAAATAAATGTTCTTTCCTATTATAATAACACAAAATTGTGAACAATTCTATATTTTCTCTTTATTTTATTTGCACAAATTCTGTGTTGTAAATAGATATGACCCATTTTAGGGTAAAAATAAAATACGATTTAATATTTCGCTTGTTTTACTGACTTTTGATTATGAATATTAATTAATGAATGGATTTCAATTCTAACTTTTCACTCAATAACTGCATTGGACTCTTGTAATCAAGTGTTCTCATTGTTTTGTTATTACTCCATTCCAAATGTCCTTTTAATTTTGTGTTTAATTCTTCAATATTTCTGAATGTTTCCCATTCATAGAAATATCTTTGGTCGTTTCTATGACTTCTTTCTACCTTTCCGTTGTGCCAAGGTGTTCGTGGTGGTATTAATTTATGATTTATACCTAGTTTGTTTAATTCTATTTCAAAAGGACTTTTCACTTCACTGCTCTGATATTTATATGTGAACTCTATTCCGTTATCTGTTTGAATAGTCTGTATTTTAAACGGAAATTCTTTCAATAACATTTTCAAGAATTTGGTTGAGTTTTCAGGTGTATGTTCTTCAAACCCATATACAAATCTCATCCTTGTACATTCATCTATTGCAGTCCATTGATAAAAATGCTTTCCGTCCCTTAAAGCCTTACCTCTTAAGCAATTATATGGCACTTCTTTTACATCTATCTGCACCTTTTCTCCAGGTATTAACAGTTCGGATATCTTCTATGCTTACGGCTCTTTTTCTTGGTCTTTTTATATTTTACTAAGCCCATTCTTTTAGCTGCATATATCATTCCTGAGTAGCTTCTTGTATATCCTTTTCTCTTTAAATCACTGTATACTCCATCCCATCCATATCTTTCATAGCACTTTTTGAAAGAATTTCTAATTTGTCTTTCTTCTCTTTTTGTGTGCCTGTTAGGATGACTATGTGGTCTGTGTGATTTAGGCAATAGCGATTGCCAGGTACCGTCATATTGTTTACACCATCTCTTTACGCTTGAAAGACTTACACCGTACATTCTACTTGCTTTGCTTTTCCTTTTTTAGTGCGTATTTTACTATGGCTTGCTTTTCTTTGCTTCTTGTGTTATCATATTCATGAGGAGTACTTCTTTCTTAGGTTAATGTTTTTGAGCGATTCCATTATACCATATTTTGAAGTTACTCCTCTTTTTTATTGGGTCATATCATTTTAGCACATACATTCTCTTTATTTTATTTGCACAAATTTCGTGTGAAATATTTATATAAAACAACTAAAGAAAAAGGGAATGGTTGCCCATTCCCTAAAAACCATTTATGAACCTGCTGATTCGTAATTACTAATACCTTTGTTCCACACAAAGATTGAAACTAAGAATAAAGCAGTAGAAATTAAAATTGTTCCTAAAATACAGAACAAAGCATTATCTCCATGCAAGAAGAAACTTGCCGGATAATAAGCAGTAAATGCAAATGGAATAATGTAAGTAATAATAATCTTGACAAAGTTATTATAGATTGTTACCGGATACTTTGCAAAGTCACTTGTCATATAGAACATATGAGTAATGTGACCACTTTGTTTTGTCCAAAAAGATATAGCTGATGTTAAAATCTTTACACTTGTAAAGATAAGTACGCAGAACGGTACTAATAAAAGTAACACAATCATTCTTCCCCACACTATACTTGCACCGATGTTAACTAAGCTATACACAATTAAGATAATTCCCATTAGCATTTCACCAAAAGCATCAACCTGGAACTTTTCAACTGTTATATAGAATAAACTGTTGATTGGTCGTGTTAGGTATTTATCGAAATCACCTTTTCTCACAATACCATACCCTACCGTCCATAGATTATCAAAGAACAGATGGTCAATAGACTTTGGAATTAGGCTGAAACCATAAATGAAAAGTATTTCATTAAATGACCAACCTGCTAAATTCGGAATTTGGCTAAAGATAATCCCGATAAACAAGATTTCAACTGCTTGAGAAAGCAAGAAACCTACTGCACCGATAACAAAATCCACCTTGTATTCCATTAGCTTTTTTAGATGCTGAATAATAAATATTTTATGAAGTCTAAAAATTCTTCTCATATTATCAGCCTCCTTGTACACATAGGTGTTTTGTGGCACTTTTCCATATTAACTTTGAAATTAATACAAAAATTATAAGCCAAACAACTTGTAAAAGCATTGAAGATACAATCTGCTTTACATCATACATTCCCATATAAAGCATTACAGGAGTATATGAAATGCTTGAGAAAGGCAAATATGTTAGCACAATTCTAAGTGCATTTGGCATAAATGCCAATGGAATTGTAGCACCTGATAGGAAACCGACTATTACATCTTTGATTAGTCCCGTACCCCATAAGTTTTTTAGAAAGAATGCTAAGAAACCATATATTACATTAAAGTAAAAGTTGATGAAATATGCAAGTTGCAGTGACACAAAGAACAGCAAGAAGTTCACTATATTAAAGCAAACAGCACCTGTAGCAACATATCTATAAATTTCAACACCTACTACAATAGGCACAAACATAATAGAATAATTGATAACCTTGTTGCCAAGTTCTTGGAACAAAAAGCACATATCAAAAGAACAAGGCTTAATCAGTCGCATACTTACTGAACCATCAACTATTTCTTCACCTAAGGCAAATGCACCATCACTAAATGACAAATATCCTGTTAGGAAAGAAATAAACACATATACTATCATATTTTCCATAGTAAAACCCATAAAGGTTTCACTACCTGAACTTACAAAAACTGCTTTCCACAGAAAGAACATTACAAAGCATTTAAAAATTTCTCCTATTAAGAAGAAAACAAAGTTTGCTCTATATGCCATTGCAGACTGTAGTCCTGCTCTTGAGAATGGAAGATATGTTCTAAAAAATCGTTTCATTACACACCTTCCTTATAAAGTCGCCTAATAATCTCCTCAATGTCGGCATCCTTAACATTAATATCAGAAACATTAACATTACCTAAGGTATATTTTAGCATATCCTGTACTGATACCTTTTGACTATTGAAACGAATTTTTGCAAGAACACCATCATTTTCAATAGACAAATCATCACCGTATAAGGAAAATTTTTCGGCATAATTTAACTTAGACATATGAGAACTATCCTTTAGTTCAAAGCATAGTTCTCTCATTTGTCCATACTTATGTTTTAGTTCATTAATTTGTCCGTCATAAACAAGATTACCCTTGTCAATCATAACAATTCTGTTGCAGAGAAGTTCAATATCAGATAAATCGTGGGTAGTTAAAATTACTGTTGTTCCCTCTTCTGCATTAATCTTTTGAATTGCTTTTCTTATGTTATCTTTTACAACAACATCAAGACCAATGGTAGGTTCATCAAGAAAAAGAACTTTTGGGTTATGTAGCATAGACGCTGCAATATCAGCTCTCATTCTCTGTCCAAGACTTAGTGTACGAACAGGACTTGTAATAAATGAATCAAGGTCAAGAACTTCATTTAAGAAAGCCATTCTCTCTTTGTATTCTTTGTCAGGCACTTGATAAATCTCTTTTAACACGGCATAAGTTTCTCTAAGTGCTAAGTCCCACCATAGCTGGGTTCTCTGACCGAATACAACACCAATTTCTTTTACATACTTTTTGCGATTTTCATATGGTACTTGACCATTGATTTCGCATCTGCCACTTGTTGGTGTTAAGATACCGGTTAACATTTTGATAACTGTACTTTTACCTGCACCGTTAGGTCCGATAAATCCAAGGATTTCACCCTTTGGTACATGGAAAGAAATATCGTTAACAGCTGTGACAACTTCTACCTTTGGGTTAAATAGGGACTTGATACTGCCTTTTAGACCAGGCTCTTTTATGGTTTTTTTAAACTCTTTTTTTAGATTTTCAATATGTATCAAAAATATCCCTCCTATTATCTAATATGCAAAGCTGATACCTCTCTATGTGTCATTGGGCTACACATAACAAAATGTATCAAAATTTGAAATACTTTTGCAAAATATTAGACTTATTACCCACACATCTATTTAACCATTAAATTGTATTAATGTCAAGCAACTATTTGTTGCAAAAGAAAAAGCAACCTATTTCTAGGTTGCTTGAAATCTTTACTTTACATATTCTAACAATGAATTTAAATCTTCATCACTGATTTTCTTAACATTATTTTGGAATTTAAAGACCTTTTTATCAGTGGAAACTTCTCCTACATTTCCATTATTAAAGTCGATTTTCATATCATACTTTGTAGTACTGTCGTCTTTAACATCAGTATCTTTATAAATACTTTTAATTAGACTTACAAATTCTTTTTGCTTATCATCTGATAAAGCAGTGGTTTTGTTGTTGTAGGTAATCAGCACCTTACTACTGTTAACATCAAAAACAGTTAATGCATCTTCTCCACCTTTTGAATTATTACACCCTACTAAGAAAGTAACAACTATCAATGGAATAAGCAATAATATGAATTTTAATTTACAACTACTCATCATACCACCTACATTAAAGTAAACTCAGCATAGACTTTTGTAGTATTTGATAAGTCATTTTTATCTTTAGATAATTCTACAACTGCCCTATACTCACCCTTGTCAAGGTTACTGTACTGGTTAGCTATATCGAAAGAAACATCAAAGCTTTTATCCTTATCCACTTTGCAAATAGTATCAGGTGAAATCTTAGTTGTCTTTGGTACATCAGACCAATTATTATTTACTTTTTTCTCAAGAGAAAAGTCCTCACCAAAATATAATTTATTTTTAGAATTATTCTTAACTGTCAGTTTTATCTCACTAACATTTACAGGATACTGCGACTTTTCGGTTGTAACAATTGCGATAGATTTGCTACTGTCAGTTGCAGTAGTTGTTGTGTTATTAGTAGTTGTCATCTTACTTTCATTCTTTGTATTTGAACAACCTACCATAAAAACAACCAATACAAGTGATATACATAATAACACACTTTTCTTCATAATAATACCTCCGGGATTTTAATTAACCCTTTAGTATCATATATTTAACCCACCTTCAATATATCACCTTATTTTGGTATTGTCAATAATTTTTATTATATTTCACCATAATTTTAAAGGGCAGTTTCTGTTACGAGAAACTGCCCTTGGAGGAGATATAAAACAAATAATTTTTTATCTTTATTTGTCAGTTGTTTTTGTTGTTTTCTTTTCAGCTACTTTTTCAGTTTTAGCCTCAGCCTTTGGTTCAGCTTTAGCAACTATCTTTGGCTTTTCTTCAGCCTTAGGTTCTGTTTTTACTGCTTTCTTCTCAACCTTTTCTTCTGTAGCTTTTACAGTTTTCTTTGTTGTCTTTTTAGCAGTAGTTTTCTTTGCAGTTGTTTTTGTAGCTGTCTTAGTTGTTTTCTTTGTTGTAGTCTTCTTAGCAGGTGCTTTCTTAGTTACCTTTTCTTCCTTCTTTTCTTCTTTTTTCTTAGGTTCAGGTAACTTTTCAACACACTTAAAGAACATAGCACTCATTGGTGGAATTGATAAATCAATACTCCAGTTAGAATCATGTCTTGGCTTTTCTTCACACATAATTCTCTTACCATTTGTAATACCATAACCACCATATTCTTCATCATCAGTATTGAATACTTCTTCATATACACCATAGAATGGTACACCGATTCTGTAATCAACTCTGTGCATTGGCTGGAAGTTAAATACACAAATAATGTTATTGCCGTCTTTATCAATTCTACGGAATGCAATAATTGACTGAGTATAGTCGTTGTGGTGAATCCACTGGAAGCCATCCCAGTTAGTATCAATTTCGTGCATTGGTCTTTCTGTAATATAGAAATGATTTAGCTTAGACACAAAGTCCTTTAATCTCCAATGCTTTTCATATTCAAGAAGATTCCACTGAATACTTTCTTCAGCATTCCATTCATCAAACTGTCCAATTTCTGAACCCATAAATGTTAGCATTTTACCCGGATGAGCAGCCATATAAGCTAAGAATAGTCTTACACCGGCAAACTTCTGGTCATAATCACCCGGCATTTTATTGATTAGAGAGCCCTTACCATAAACAACTTCATCATGAGAAATCGGTAGGATAAAGTTTTCACTAAAGCAATACATAAATGAGAATGTAAGGTTATCGTGGTTAAATGGTCTCCATAATGGGTCAAGTGACATATAATGAAGCATATCGTTCATCCAACCCATATTCCACTTATAGTCAAATCCTAAACCACCATCATCAACAGGACCTGTAACCTTTGGCCAAGATGTGCTTTCTTCGGCAATCATCATTGTATGAGGGTGATACATATGGATAACTGTATTTAGTCTTTGTAAAAATGCAACAGCCTCTAGGTGTTCTCTGCCACCATACTGGTTAGGAACCCACTCACCATCTTGACGGTTATAGTCAAGATATAGCATTGAAGCAACTGCATCAACACGGATACCATCAATGTGGTAAGTATCTACCCAATACATAGCTGATGAAATTAGGAATGAAATTACTTCATATCTTGAGTAATCGAATACATATGTACCCCATTCTTTATGTTCACCCTTACGGCTATCAATATATTCATAACAAGCTGTGCCGTCAAAACGACCTAAGCCATGAGCATCCTTAGGGAAATGAGCAGGAACCCAGTCAAGGATAACACCAATACCTGCCTTGTGACATTCATCAACAAATGCCATAAAGTCATGTGGTGTACCATAACGAGAAGTTGGAGCATAGTAACCTGTTACCTGATAACCCCAGCTACCGTCAAATGGGTATTCTGTAATAGGCATTAGTTCTACATGAGTATAACCCATTTCTTTTACATAAGGAACAAGTTCTTCAGCAAGTTTGCGATAGTTAAACACACTACCGTCCATATATTTTCTCCAAGAACCTGCATGAATTTCGTAAATATTCATTGGCTTTTCTAGGTGGTTTGATGACTCCTTATCCTTAATCCACTGGTCATCTTCCCATTCAAAACCACTTAAATCATAGAACATAGATGCATTATCAGGTCTTGTCTGAGAATGGAAAGCATATGGGTCGGACTTTAGTTGTCTTTCGTTCCAAGGTGTTTCAACACAGTATTTATAAATATCGTACTGCTGAATACCCTCGATGAAAAGTTCCCAAACACCGGCTTCACTGATTTTGTACATATAGTTAGCATCGTTATTCCAACCGTTGAAGTTACCAACAACAGAAACAGAGAGAGCATTTGGTGCCCATACTCTGAAAACTACACCATCACGATTATCCCAATTAACTCTATGAGCACCCATAAACTCATAGGCTCTAACAGAATCACCTGCATGGAATAGTTCGAGGGGTGTACGAGAATCATTAAATTTGTAATCCATTTATATTAACACTCCTTCAATGTGTACAACTTACATTTAATAAGTATATTTTATCAATTTTTTTATTATAATTCAATACATTTTGAAAAACTCACATATAAATTTTGCGACATATTTTGTGCAAATTCCACAATTAGCAATATTTTTCAAAATTAATATTCCCTTCAAGAATAAATACCATGAAGAAACTGATGAATAATCATATCAACTGCTGATTTATTCATCTTAGGTTCTTTTTCTGAATGATATTCATACATATGGAAACCAATCATACCAAGGAAAGTTGTTGCAAATTGGTTTTCCCTACCGTTCATATTACCAAGTAATCCTCTAGCATTTATGAAAATTGACTTTACAATGTTATTAATCTCTGTACAATGACGAATAAAAACATTGTTAAATTCACTCATTGGTGGGCTATACTGCATAGTCATTAACATTAGGTAAAGGTGTAAATTTTCACAACCTTCTGACACATAGCAATAAGCAAAATTATGAAGACTGTCTTCAAATGTATTGCTACTGTTAACTACTTCCCTAAGTTTTACAACTACAGGGTCAATGTACTGTTGCATTATGCCCTCAAGAATACCGGACTTGTTCTTAAAATGATAATAAAGTGCCGGTTTGGTTAATTCGCATTTGTCAGCAATTTCCTGAACACCTACTGCATCATAGCCTTTTTCATAAAATAATTCTATTGATACTTGTAATATTTTCAGCCGTGTTTGTTCATTAGCCATAATATCACAACCTTGTAATGTATATTATTATTTTACCGAACGGTAAGTATAAAGTAAATAGTAAATAAACATTTCCTTAAATAATTTATTAATATAATATTCTTCAAAAGAAAAATCCCCTCATTGACTAAACAATAAGAGGATTTTTTGATTATTAAATTTAAAATTATACGCAATATTTCTTATTAAAAATTCAAAGTAAACTACTTTTTATAAAAATGAAAATCACAACAATCTCCACCATAACCTAGAGTTTTTGTTCTTTTAAAGCCGATTTTCTTAAGTCCACCGTATGTAATATCATCAACATCACAAAATAAAGGACAAAGTTCTTCACAACCATTTTCTACACAAGCAGTATGCCATAGACACTTTTTCATAGTAACATCAAAGTAATCTTTTCCACAATTTTGTTCACTTACCCATAAATCACTATTACGAACAACATTAAGAAATACACTGCTGTAAATCTTATAGAAAAACGGTACAAGCTCCATTTTCGCAGTTGAAAAATGTTTTTTCTCTGCTACTTCATTAATCATATACTTTTGCATATAGTTATGTACATCTTCATTGGATAAATCAGCTTTTAACAGAGCCTTGTACAAAGCAATACGAGGAAGTATTGTAGTGATAAGGGTATTCATCTGGTTTTCTGTTTTATTATGAGTGTTTGCTATGATTGTATTCAGTATTTTTTCTTGATTGCTAAAAAGCTCCGTTCCATTTTCTTCACCAAACTCTCTAACTAAATATGCTCTAATCTGCTTTTGTTGCTTAATTTTCATTATATACACCTCACAAATAATACTTATAAATTCACTTTAATACACTAATATTCCTAAATAAAATACACTGAAGATCCATTATCCATATATGATATGTTTATCAGTAGAATTAAACATCAATATATAAATAATTATTGTAATTGATTATTTTCTTCCAACCTATTTTTTAAATCAAATAAACTGTTTTCTATATTTGCAACATCAACAAAATATATATTCACAATTGTGCCATCATCAGAAGAAAATTTAATTTTTGATTTCTCTATCATTTTATCATTTAAAGGATATAGCAACCATATTTCTGATGAATTATATTTTTTTGAATAAGCATACATTTGGTACATATCACTTTGAGAAATACCATAATTCTTAGATTCATCATTAATTAACCTTTTCCATTTGGTATCCATAATTACAGTACGATTATTCTTTCTACATACAATATCAGGCTTTATTGCGAATTTTTTCCTAGGTTCATCAAACAAATAATAACCTCTATCTTGTATAGAAACTTTCCATTCATCCTGTTGTAGTATCTTCTTAATTTGTTGTGCAACATAACTTTCGAATACTTTTTCCATAGGAAACAACAATGCTTTTGAGGTGTTTTTACCTGAAAATGTAGTAAAACTCTTGTTCAATAAGAATACTTTTGACCACACTATCAGAATCTCATAATCCTTATTGTTTCTGTTTATTACAACATTGGAAAAGTCTTTTTGATAATTTATAGATGGTTCAACCATTTCAAATGCATACAATAACTGTCTAATTTCTTTTGAATTTTCAGCACTATTAGTAATATTTTTTAATTTTAATAAAGTAGATTTTATTAATTTATTTTCTGGACAATTAGGATAAAATTCATCATATGAAACAAAGAATTTTTCTTTATGTATAACATTACTTTTTATATGCTTAGATACTTGTAGTTTACCTTTGTAATAATGTAAACTATCTTCTTGCTGAACATAGGAAGATTTAAGGCCTTTTTTAATCAGTTTTCTTGTTTCTTGCAAATACATATTAATAAAAATCTCATATAAATTCATATTATCTATTTTAGATTTGAATTACTAAATGATTTAAAAGGTAAATCCTTTATACTACGCAACATTTTTAAAAAAATTTTCTTTGTTTCTCTATTTTGTGGATCTTCGTTATCAGAAAAACTTATTTTGGGAAGTATTTGAATTTGAAATCCATTTTCCATTTGAATTAGACCAACATAATTCTTAGCAACTACAATTTCTCCTACATTACGCTTATAGGATATTCGCATATAGTTCAATACATCTGAATCTTCACTATCGGTGGTAAATTCATGAATAAAATTAATTAGATTTTGAAATATCTTCTCATCAAGATATTTATAATCGCTGTCATCAATATAATCACTATTACATGTAATTGTATCATACTCAACTACCTCTAATAATTTATTCATTCAATCACCACACTTTAGATTATTTCTTTATAAGCCTCTAAATTCATAAAAGCACTTTCATTAATAGTATATTTATATTCCGGTAAATCTACTACATCATCCACATAGCCTTTAAAGATAGATTTCACTTTAACCTTTTCATCAATTATAAATTTATGACTAGATTCAGTCTTACCATTATCCCCAAGTACAAGTTGTATTTTTTGATAATCTTCATAAAAATACTCCTGTAAAAGTGGCATAACAGACTTTCGAAATATAGATGCAAGTGTTTCTATATTTGGATTATCTTTAAGTTTAGTAAATAAAGCATGACCAATAGTATGCTCCCTATCATAAAGAAAAGTTATTCTCTCGTTGATTACATCCAACATTTTTGCAACATCTAAATCATCAATATGATCTGCACCTATGTTTCTAAGTATATCCGTATTTGGCATCATCTCAACAAACTGAAATCTTCTTCTAAGAGCAGTATCCATCAATGCTATGGAACGATCTGCTGTATTCATTGTTCCGATAATATATACATTTGATGGAACGCTAAACGGTTTTCCTGAATAAGGAAGAATGGATGACATTTGTTCATTCGTACCTTCACGTTTTGTGTCTTCAATTAAGGTAATTAATTCTCCGAAAATTTTGGATATATTACCTCTATTAATTTCATCAATTATAAATACATATGGTTCATCAATATCTAATAATTGATAAAGATTTTTAACATTAATTTTTGATTGTGCAACTGCAAAATTTGATACACATATTTCCGGACTACCAATATCAGTAAAATCTTTATCTATATTGATTTTATTCCATTTAACTTTTCTCTGCCAATGAAAAGGACCACAGTCAATCTTAGTTGGTTTAGAATCGGTTACAACACCAAAAGCATAAAGTTTATTTTCTCTTCCCAATATTACAATATCATCTTTTTCTATTCTGTTGAAAAGATTGCATTGTCTTTTGTCATCTTCAATAGATTCAACCATCACTACACCATTTGCATATAGATAATCAGTATAATCAAAATCTATATCATGATCTCCGGCTCCACTACGAATAGCCCAAATTTTGCCTGTAAATTCATTATCTCTATTAGTTTTTCTGGCAGACTCACAGAATTTTTTGAATACACCGGATTCAATCTTATATTCCAAGTTTTCTGATTCACTTTTTTCTAATGCCGGTCTAATACCTTCAATAAACTCCTCATATCCATATGATTGATGAAATGTTGTAAATGCTATTCTTCCATGACTTTTAAGTTTATTATAACAACCTATAACATCATTGTAATCCATATTTTTAACTTCATCTAATGGTTTGTTCTCACAAATAGCTACAGCATAAATTGCTGTACTGTAAGTTTTACCTGTTCCCGGAGGTCCATAAAGAATCATATTCTTGTCATATTCAATTTTAGGATGATTTATATTTGGTTGACTATCTTGATTCACTTTTATTGTAACCTCCTTTAATGTTGGTTGAGTTTCGTCATTTTCCTCACCTATTAATCGTGCTGCTAAATCAAAAATGCGATAATTTTTAATTTTAAAATTATCGTCACGCATAGACTTAACTTGCCTAACATTATCAATATAGGTACTAAGTTTTTCTTCTTTTCTCATCTTCACACCAAGATATTTAAAGATATTTTCATTACCCATATTAGAATTAAAAATAGGAAATACAGTAGGCTTTAAACAATGAAGTATAACTGATGCTGATGCCGATTTCATCCCCTTAATTTTATCAGAAAGAGTCTCAGAACATCTTTTTAAAATATTATTTTCATTAGTCATACTACTAATATCTATTAACATTTGAATAAATGCTCTAGAAGATTCATTATTATCATTATTATTTCTCTTAAATGTAAAGAATCCTGTACCAAACATTCCTATACTGGGATTTCCATTGTCATCTTTATTGCTATATTCGTCATTATTTGCTTTAGCCCAAATTTCATCTAATAAATCACAGATTATATCTTTGCTTTTATTCGGTAAATTGCTATCTGTTATTTTTTTCTTTTTGTTATTAACAGACTGTTTCCATGTACCGATAGTCATTAAATATACAAGATCTAAATCTTTATAGTCAATATCACTTAAGTCTTTCATCTTTGCATATTCATCAATAGTTTTTCTTACCAATTCATATGAACCGTCGTGAATATCCGGATCCAGCTCATCAGCTTTTTGTAATTTTTCAATAAGATTAAAATAATTTATTAATTTAAAATTAGCAATAATCGGTTCATTAGATGTGTTAAAATTATGAAGTTCCAAAAATTTTCTTTCAAATAATGTACCCTTAAGAGTGCTAATTAGCTCTAATTCTATGTATTTCTTATCATTATTGTTTTCAGAAATAAAATACTCATTATCATCAATTTCTGCAAAAGAAAGGTTAATTTTATTAACTTTGCACTTATATTTTATTGAATTAATTGGTTCTGATAGATAAATATAAACTATATCATTTATATTTACGTTTACATTTTGTTCCCAATTAATTCTATTTTTAATGATAAACGATTTTTCAAGATCAAATTGACTTGACTTTTCAAAAAATATCCACTCTGCCATAACTAATTACCTCAATATTAGAAAATATAATTAATTTTTCAAATCATCTACTAAGCAAACACACCGTCTCAATGTGGTTTGTATGAGGGAACATATCCACAGGTTGGATTTTGGTAACGGAATAATCTTTTGTAGTTAGATAATGCAAGTCTCTTTCCAAGGTTTCGGGGTTACAACTTACATAAACAATTTTATCCGGTGAAAGCTCACAGAGAGAATCTAGGAATTCTCTACTACAACCTGCTCTTGGTGGGTCAACAAAAACAACATTTGGTGAAGTTACTTCTTCATCTGCCATTTCAGTCATAAATTCACCGGCATCTTTACAATAGAAATTTATGTTACTCTTCTTATTAAGTTCTTTATTTTTCTTAGCATCTTCTACTGCTTGAGGGTTAACCTCTACACCAACTACACTTTTAACATATTTTGATGCTACAAGTCCGATTGTACCTATACCACAATAAGCATCCAGCACAACATCATCCTTATTTAGCTGAGCAAATTTAATTGCAGTTTTGTAAAGGACTTCTGTTTGAAGTGAATTCACTTGATAAAAAGACTTTGGAGAAATTTCAAACTTACAACCACATAGTACATCCATAATTGTACCTTTACCATAAAGCACCTTTTCATATGAACCCAGTTTCATTTTTGTAGGGTTAGGGTTTATGTTATGTACAATAGTTGTAATCTTTGGGAATAGTTTAAGAACACCTTTGACAAATTCTTTTTCTTTAGGGAATTTACCTTTAGCCGTAACAACTGTTAGGAGAATTTCACCTGTATTCTGAGCAGTACGGACTAAAATATTTTTGAAAAAGCCTTTGTCTGTTTTAGGGTTATAGATAGGAATATTTAGGTTCTTTAGAACTGTTTTTACTGCAATAGCAATCTTGTCACTACGCTTACTGTTTAACAGACAATGCTCAACACCAACAATACCGTTATTTGATGACTGAAAAACACCACTGATAATTCTGCCACCTTTTGTTGTACGGTATACAGTTTGAACCTTATTTCTATAATTATAGGGTGAATCCATACCTATAATTTTCTTTACATTACAGAATTGCGAAAGGCATCTTTCTACCTTATTTTGTTTCCAACTTAGTTGTTGTTCATATGGCATATTCATTAGCTGACAGCCATTGCACTTTTTATATACAGGACAAATTAATTCTTTTTCCATCTTAAAAACTCTTTTCTCTATTTTTTATCATTATAACATAATAATGTGGAAATAGATACTTTTAATTATATGGTTTCACTATTGTAATCAATTAAAAAACTGCACAACTTAATGTGCAGTTAGTTCATAATCATTTTCGTATATCTTTTTATCTTGTCTCCACATAAAGAATACTCTTGATAATAGGATAATCACAACACTACCTACAAATATCTGTAGTGGATATGTTATTACACTACTTTGTGGGATTATCATACTTAATATTGTAATTGCTCCAACAGGTGGCATATACATTTTTGTGTAGGTTAAAATTAAAAGCATTATTAATGTAGCAATTAAAGCTGAAACTGTTAGTGGTAAATCCAGTTTAATAGTAAATAAATATCTAGACAATGAGCCTACTAAGGCACAACCTGTTATAACCAAAACAGTTTTTATAGGTTTGTTTCTCACTTTATTTCTTGGTCGAGAAAATTCCGTAAATGCTACTAAAAGTGGTGGTGCAATTACAAATTTAAAATCAAAATAAATTGCCACAAAACCAACAATAGCAACACAAACTATCCTTAGTGCAGTATCAATAATATCATCTTTACTGTTTAACATTACAGGTATATATTCTTCATCTTGTCTAATTTCCATTTTTAAAAATAACTGATGAAAACCTATTACCAATATAGTCAGTACAACTGCTGAAATTGGATAAATGAAACTTTTGGTTTGCATCATAACCGGCAACACTATTGCAGACACAAATGGTGCAAAGGTTGTACCGGAAAACATAAATAATATTTGTGCAAAAGAAAAGGCAATTATCATTTGTGGGAAAAGTGTTAGTCCACTGTATCTAACTATCAGCACACCAACAGTTGCACATATTGTTATCAACAGTAACATTCTTTTTCCGTTGACTTTCCAACTTCTCTTTTGTGCTACCATATAGCCAACTGCAAGTGCAGTTATCTCCGGGAAAATTATTTCTTTTTCATTAAGTAATTCAGCTATCCCTACCATTAACCCAACTAGTAATAATGTGGATATGTAGGGTATTGCGTTTTTGATAAATTGTTTCATAAATGTTCTTTGTTATTTTAAATTAATATTATATTTTTTAATAAGATAAATCAGTTCTGCAAATTTGTGGTTGCTGGTGTAATTTATATCAAATTATTGGTTACAGTTGTAGGGGCGAACAATGTTCGCCCGTTAAAAAGTGTGATACCTATGGGATTTTTGTCCTATTTACGGACTATAAATTAAAAATATCTACATAGAACAAAATACCAATATAAAGGCTAATTTGTAACGGGACATCAATGATGTCCCCTACACCTGTTAGCCACACTTTTCTTTTAATAATAGGTATGATAATTTTGCAAATTTTCCTTTACCCACAATCAAAATTAAAAAGACAAACCCTAGTTTATCTTTACACATAGGAAAAATCCCAATTATCCGATTTTGCAATCATCCAAATCTACCCATTCCAAATTTGGCATTTCATTTATAAAATCGTTTGACTTCATCTTTAATTTTGTTCTACTAATATTTGTTTGGTAGTGGCAAACTCCAAATACTTTCAAATTTTTCAATTTACCAAGGCAAGAATAATCATATATTTTCTTAGTTTCTCCTAATATCAATACTTCAAGTTGTGTCATATCAGCCAAACAAGAAATATCTTCTATACCTGAACCACTTTCAATAAACAATTTTTTCAACTTAGTTAGATTTGTAATACTTGAAATATCTTTACCTCTAAAGCACTTTATTCTTAAAGATTCCAAATTTCTTTGATTACATATTGCATCAAAAACCTTTTGATTTATAATTGTACAAACCTGCATCTCAACAATAGGATATGAGTCTTTCAGTAAAAAATCAACGAAACTTTCTGTAATCTTCTTTTGCTGATATGATGTTACAAATTGATGTTGTGATGGACATAATTTTATAACTGATTCACCATTATAATCTTCAATGTGTCTTATAAACGGATAACTATCATCTTGTCTTATATCTCTCACAAAATCTTCATATATTCTTGAATGGTCAGTACAAAGTTGAAGGTTCATTTTTCTTTCCTTTCAAATATCACTTGTGTACTTTAGTCAGCAAAACTACATTTTCCACATGGCTGGTACGAGGGAAAAGGTCAAATGGGGTTAATTCTACAGGAGAATAATCATTATCTGCAAAGAACTTTAAATCACGAGCTAAAGTTCCCGGGTCGCAAGAAACATAAACAACTCTCTTTGGTGACATTGCTTTAATAGAAAGTATCAAGTCCTCAGTTAACCCTTTTCTTGGTGGGTCAACAACTACAACATCAGGAGAAATATTGTCATTCTTTAGCTTTTCTCCACACTTTGTTGCATCACCACAAATAAACTGTGCGTTCTTAATATTATTTAACTTTGCGTTAAGTTTAGCATCTTTAATAGCCTGAGGTACAATTTCAACACCAATTAAACTTTTACATTCATTAGCCATTGTAAGACCGATTGTACCTGTACCACAATAAAGGTCAATTAGATTTTCTTCACCAGTAAGGTTAGCATATTCTTTAGCTTTGTTATAAAGTTTCTCTGCTTGGCTATGGTTAACTTGATAAAAACTATTTGGAGAAATTCTGAAATTAAGTCCACATAAGTTGTCAATAATATAAGTGTCACCATAGATTGCTCTATTTTTTGTACCTGTAATTACATTTGTTTTTTCTTTATTAGAATTAACTACAACACTTTTTAGGTTAGGTATATTTTCTTTTAGAGAATTAACAAGCAAAGTTTCATCCTTTAGTTTGTCACCGTTAATAACAAGACAAACCATCACTTCACCTGTTTTTTCCCCATATCTAACATACAAATGTCTAACTAAACCTTTGTGGGTTGTTTCATCATAGATAGTTTCATTAGTGGTTTGCAAATAATCCTTAACCACTGCCATTACCTTATCAAAAATTATAGGTTGCAATAAACAAGTATCGGTATCAACCACCCTATGGCTATGAAAACCATAGAAACCCATTTCAACATTACCGTCTTTATTTTTGGCTAAAGGAAACTGTGCTTTGTTTCTATAATTATCCGGTAAATCTGCACCTACAATAGGATTGATTTTTACATTAAGACCTGCAATTCTTGCAATAGCATCCTTTACTTTTTGCTCCTTAATTTTTAATTCAGCATCATAGGTAATATGACGGTAACAACATCCACCACATTTTAGGAAAACTTTACAATCTACTTCTTGTCTATATTCTGATGGCTTAATAATTTCCATCACTTTACCAAAGCAATAACGCTTTAGCACCTTAACAATCAGTACATCTACCCTGTCACCTACTGCTGAATTAGGTACAAAAATTGCAATACCCTCATCACTTTTGCCTACACCATAACCCTCACTTGTTGTGCCGGTTATATCAATTATTAATCTGTCATTTTTCTTAATAGTCATAATTTTTTTCATATCTTAATTTTAACATTTATACATAGTCAAATCAACAATTTTATAAAATATCTGTTATAGTAATTGCAATTTATCTTATAAAATTATATAATGGAACTATAAATAAATTAAAGAGGTAATTATTGTGGATAAAAAGCATTTTTTAGACGATAAAAAAAGAATTCATTTTATGGGAATTGGTGGTAGTGGTATGTGTCCACTAGCAGAAATTCTTTTAGCAAAGGGTTATGAAATTACAGGTTCTGACATTGCAGAGGGTGACACTCTGGAGAGAATCCGTAACTATGGCATTAAGGTATATATGGGACAAAATGCAGAGAATATTAAGGATGCAAAGCCTGATGTTCTTTGCTACACAGCAGCAATCAAAGATGACAACCCTGAACTTGTTGCAGCAAGAGAAATGGGTATTCCAACACTTGAGCGTTCAGAAATGTTAGGTATTGTAGTAAGTCACTACAAAAAGAGTGTTGCTATCAGTGGTACTCACGGTAAGACTTCTACAACAGGTATGTTAACTCAAATTCTTGTTGGTTCAAAGAAAGACCCATCAGCTATTATTGGTGGTAAGCTACCATACATTGGTGGCAACAGTCATGTTGGTAAAAGTGATATTATGGTTTGTGAGGCTTGTGAATATGTTGACTCTTTCCTACAGCTACACCCATTTATCTCAGTTATCCTAAATATTGATGCTGACCATCTTGACTACTTTAAGAACCTTGACAACATCAAAAAGTCATTTAATAAGTTTGCTCATCAGACAAGCAACCTTGTTGTTTATAACGGTGACAATGCAAATGCTGAAGATGCACTTGAAGATGTTAACATTAAGAAGATTACATTCGGTCTTTCAATGGAAAATGACTATTATGCAACAAATATGCAAAGACATGGTGTTACTCAGAGTTATGATTTAATGTATCAAGGTGAATTCTTAACAAAGATTAACCTATCAGTACCGGGTATTCACAATGTTTATAATTCTCTTGCAGCAATTACAGTTGCAGATTATCTTGGTGTACCAATTAAGGATATTGCAGAAAACATTGCAAAGTTCACAGGTGTACACAGAAGATTTGAGTTACTGGGCAAACCAAATGGCATTACTGTTGTTGATGACTTTGCTCACCATCCAACAGAATTAACTTCTACACTAGAAACTGCTATGGAGCTTGGTTTCAACCATGTATGGGCAGTTTTCCAGCCACATACATTCAGCCGTACTGCACTATTAATGGATGACTTTGCTAAGGCACTAAAGATTCCTGATACTGCAATTATCTCTGCTATTTTACCGGTTAGAGAAACTAACACATACAATGTTTACAACACTGATTTAGGCAAGAAAGTTCCAGGTTCAGTATGTCTTGATACATTTGATGAAATTACCGACTACATTGTTAAGAATGCTAAGGAAGGCGACCTTGTACTTACAATGGGTGGTGGTAATGTATATATGTGTGCTAACCAAATTGTAAAGGCATTGGAAAATAAATAATCTGTAATTTCTACTATTGTAGAAGATTTTGTAATATGAAATGATGTGATTTTTATGACAGCACTTTCTAATAAAGATATGGATAAACTAAAGGAAAAAGCCTTACAGTTACGCCCAAAAATTGATAATTTGGAGTACTCTCACGGCAGAGTTGCTGAGATACTTGGTATTCCTAAAGAACAATTAATAGAAATTTATTGTGAAATGGGTTTTCCCTATTACACAATGGATATTTCAGAAGTTGAAGAAGATATAAATACCTGTAAAAAATTTTTTAAAAAAGCATAAATTAAAGCTCTATGAAACTTGGTTTCATAGAGCTTTTTTGTTAGTAGAATATTAATTTATTTTACTGTTACTGTAACTGTTTTTGATTTTAGTGAACCATCACGAGAAGTAACTGTAATTTTGCATTTACCCTTTTTGATGCCTTTGATTACACCCTTAGAGTTAATTGTTGCAATTTTAGTGTTGCTACTTCTAACAGTAACCTTTTTATTACCACAGTTTGTTGGGCTAACATATGTTTTTAATTTGAAAGTCTTACCTTTCTTAATTACTACCTTTGTGCTATTTACAGAAACTGATTTAACAGCATACTTAAATGGGTTCTTATATAGCTTTGCATAAGATTGAATACCTGAACCTTTGTTACCGTAAATTGTAATCTTCTTACTGTTTGGATAGTACTTATATGTTAGATAACCGTTAGAGTCTTTAACAGAAGTTACCTTCTTTACAAAAATATCATAACCTGTATTCTTACAAGTTGAAGGTACATACAGTGAACTGATGCTACTGCAACCGATAAATGCTTTTGAGCCTAGTTTCTTAAGTTTAGTACCTAGTGTATTACCCTTTAGCTTTTGACAGTTAAAGAAAGCATCTGTACCAATATAAGTAACTTTTCTGAAGTTAAGTGTTGATGCTAACTTTTTACAATTAGCAAAAGCAGTATCATCAACATATGTTACATTTGAGAAATTGATTGAACCTGTCATATTCTGGCAATTAAAGAATGACTGATAACCAATGTAAGTTAGCTTATTAGAAGAAGTAAACTTCTTTAACTTTTTACAACTATCGAATGCAAAGTTATCAACTCTCTTAACATTATATGTACCGGTAATTGTTGTTAGGTTAGTACAACCATAAAACGCATATTTACCGATTTTCTGTGCTGAACCAAGTTTTACTGTTTGTAGTTTCTTAGCATTTTTGAAAGTATAATCCTGAATTACTTTTACCTTTGGTAGGTTAATTGTCTTAATATTTTCTGAACCAAAGAATGCATCAGCATCAATAGAAGTTGCATTTGTACTAACAGAAGTTAACTTAGGTAGGTTGTATAAAGCAAAGCCCTTAATAAACTTTGCATTTCTAATATTAAGTGAAGTTAGATTATCAGCACTATAAACTGCTCTTTTGTTTAGTGAACCTGCAGTAAGGCTAACCAGTTTATCGTTATTGTACATACAATACTCACCTAGTGTTGCATTACCTAGGTTTGCCTTTGTAAGATTATCACAACCATAAAAAGCATTGCTACCAAATGACTTAGACTTTGGAGCATTAACTGTCTTTAGATTTGTACAATATTCAAAAGCATAGTCACCGTAAGAAGCACTACAATTTGTTGTAAAATTAGTCATAGCCTTACAATTATAAAAAACATTCTTGCCTACACTTTTAACTGTTGAAGGTAAAGTAATATCAGTTAAAGAAGTACAATAACTAAAAGCATTATCGCCAATCTTAGTTAGCTTTGAAACACCATCAAACTGTACAGAAACAAGATTTGATAGATTATAAAAAGCATATGAACCGATAGAAGTGATATTGCCATCAATAACTACTCTCTTAATTTCCTGATACTTAGAACTCCATGGTGCACTGTAAGCATTAAAGTTAGGTAAATCACCTGAACCTACAATATAAAGGTAACCACCACTAACACCCCAAGAGATGTTGCCTACTGTTGCAGAAGTTTCTACAGTATTTGTTTCTTTAGCAGAAACAGAAATTGCTGTTGTCATAGCAGTCATACACATTAAAACTGCCAAAACAATGGATAATAATTTTTTCATAATATTCCTCCTTTTATCCTGTTAGTATTTTATCATTTTTTCTTATCCTTTACTATTCAATAAATGCTAGAATTTATTACACACATAAGCATTATTATTGTAAAACTTTACTATACAATTTTTTCTATTTAAAATAAAAATCAAATTTACTTAAAATAAGTCAAAATTAGTCAGAAAAAAGGCTGTCCCATAACGGAACAGCCTTATAAGTCAGAATAGATAATATGATTAACTAATTAAAAATTAGTTGTTGATTAGCTTATCGCCATCATCCCAGCTATATAGCTTACGGATTTCCTTACCAACGATTTCTGATGGATGCTGAGCAGCATTCTTACGCATAGCTCTGAAGTGAGCCTGACCACCTGCTGGTGACATATCTAGTAGGAAGTCCTTAGCAAAAGCACCACTCTGGATGTCTGCTAGAATCTGCTTCATAGCCTTCTTAGTGTCTTCTGTAACAATCTTTGGACCTGTGATGTAGTCACCGTATTCAGCTGTGTTAGAGATTGAATATCTCATACCTTCGAAACCTGACTGATAAATTAGGTCAACGATTAGCTTCATTTCGTGGATACATTCAAAGTAAGCATTTCTTGGGTCATAACCTGCTTCGCATAGTGTTTCAAAACCAGCCTGCATTAGAGCACAAACACCACCACATAGAACAGCCTGTTCACCGAATAGGTCAGTTTCTGTTTCTGTCTTGAATGTTGTTTCTAGAACACCTGCACGGCTACCACCGATACCTGCTGAATATGCTAGAGCTAACTGCTGAGCCATACCTGTGTAATCCTGTTCAACAGCTACTAGACAAGGAACGCCCTTACCAGCCTGATATTCTGAACGTACTGTATGACCAGGTCCCTTAGGAGCGATCATTGTAACATCAACGTTAGCTGGAGGTACGATCTGACCAAAGTGAATTGCAAAACCATGAGCGAACATTAGCATGTTGCCTTCTTCTAGGTTTGGTTCGATGTCCTTCTTATACATAGCTGCCTGCTTTTCATCATTGATTAGAATCATAATGATGTCAGCCTGCTTAGCTGCTTCTGCTGCTGTAAATACTTCAAAACCCTGAGCTTCTGCTTTAGCCCAGCTCTTAGAACCGTTGTAAAGACCAACAATAACCTTAACGCCACTATCCTTTAGGTTAAGTGCATGTGCGTGACCCTGTGAACCGTAACCGATAATTGCTACAGTCTTGTCCTTTAATAAGTTAAGATCACAATCCTGTTGATAAAAAATTCTTGCTGCCATTTTATATTCCTCCCTTAAAATTGGCATAATATAAGGTTAAATAGCATGAAAAATTTAATGCTAGTTAATCGCTTAATCATTGAAGCCACTGTGATAGGCTTCACCATGTCCCTTTTCAATAGCTACTTTACCTGTACGAACAATTTCCTTGATACCAAAAGGTCTCAGTAATTCAAGCAAAATGTCGATTTTGTCAGCTTCTTCGCTATATTCAAGGGTTACTGCAGATGATGAAACATCTACAATTTTAGCTTGAACAAGTTGTGCAATACCCATAATTTCTTCTCGTTTTTTACTTGTACAAGAAACTTTAATTAAGAGTAATTCACGACCTATATATTCACCCTCTTCAAGGCGTTTAACCTTGATAACAGGGATAAGCTTGTTTAGTTGTTTTTCAATCTGTTCAACTACATATTCGTCACCATCAGTAACAATTGTAATTCTAGAGATTTTAGGATTACTTGTTACACCAACGGCTAGACTGTCAATGTTAAATGCTCTTCTTGAGAAAAGACCGGAAATCTTTGACAATACACCGGAACAGTTCTCAACAATAACTGATAAAGTATATTTCATCTTAATCCCCCTACTTAAATTGATGGTGTATCAGGATGAACATTACAGATAAGAATGAAAGGTTCTTTTAGCTTAAACATTTCTTCTGCAACTTTTTCAGCCTCTTCGTTTGAGTTAACTTCAGCAGTCTTAATACCATAAGCCTCAGCAATCTTTGTAAAGTCAGGATCACCAAGGATTGTAGCACTGTATCTGCTACCGTAATGGTTTGACTGAAGTTCTCTAACCATACCAAGACGATTGTTACGCATAACAATAATCTTAATATCTACATTATTCTGCATAATTGTGCCAAGTTCAGTTAGGTTCATTTGGAAAGAACCGTCACCACAAACTGCAACAACATCTCTTGATGGTCTTGCCATTTTAGCACCGATTGCTGCAGGAACACTATATCCCATTGTACCCATACCACCGGTTGTAAGGAATCTACCCTCACGAATACGGAAGTTGTTGGCACACCAAATTTGGTTCTGACCAACATCGGCTACAAGGATACCCTTGCTCTTCATCATAAATGAAAGTTTTGCAATCAATGATCTTGGTTCAACATAACCTTCCTTAACAGGTGGTACTCTATAAAGTTTTTCTTTCCATTCTCTATAGGTTTCACACCATTCATGAGGAATGTGGTAGTCACCGATTTCATCAATTAACTTTTCAATTACATTCTTCATATCCCCTACAATCGGTACTGTTGTTCTAACATTCTTACCGATTTCAGCAGGGTCAATATCTATATGTATAATCTTGCTTGTACGACTAACTTGGTCAGGCTTTGCAACAGCTCTGTCACCAAGTCTAGCACCACAAACAATAAGCAAGTCACTTTCATGCAATGCCATATTTGCATATTTCTTACCATGTGTGCCTAACATACCAAGGTAACGCATATGTTCACTAGGCATTACACCGATACCCATTAATGTAGAAATTACCGGAATACCTGTCATTTCTGCAAACTGTTGTAGCTTTAGCTTACTTCCTGAAGAAAGTACACCACCACCGGCAACAATAAGCGGTCTTTCTGCTTCTTTAATAAGGTCAATTGCCTTTTTAATCTGCATTTTGTGACCACGAACATTTGGTTTGTATCCAACAATATCAACACTATCCGGATATTCAAAAGACTCAATCTCTTCTTCCTGAACATCCTGAGGTATATCTATAAGAACAGGTCCCATTCTGCCTGTTGTGGCAATATGGAAAGCCTCTTTAAATACTCTTGGCAAGTCCTTTGTATCATTTACTAGGTAGCTATGCTTTACAAATGGTTCACAAGCACCTGTAATGTCAGCTTCTTGGAAAACATCTCTGCCAAGAAGTTCTCTCTTTACCTGTCCTGTAATACAAATAACCGGAATACTGTCTGAGTAAGCAGTAGCTATACCGGTAATCATATTTGTAGCACCGGGACCGGATGTTGCAACACATACACCAACCTTGTTACTACAACGGCTATAACCGTTAGCTGCGTGTACTGCTGACTGTTCCATTCTTACAAGAACATGCTTTATATTAGATTTATATAGTGAATCATAAAATGGACATATAGCTGCACCCGGATAACCGAAAACTGTATCAATACCTTCGGCCTCCAAGCACTTAATCATAATGTCTGCACCACTAATCATAAGCCTATTATACTCCTATGCTAAATTTTTACTATTTTTTACTCTCTTGATTATACAATATTCCCTAATTTATTTCAAGTAGTGAAAGCAAAAAAAACTCCTTGATTTTTCTAAATCTATATGTTATAATACATTATGCGTTGCAAACCAGTTATACTTTTGGTTTATATAAGCGAACGACAGGCCCTATACGATTGAGGCCTGTGAATCATGTCAGGCAGGGAACTGAGCAGCATTAAGCAGTGTTCTCGATGCGATATAGTAAGTCTGCCGTTCACTTATGTAAATCATTGCCGTTATGACGGCATAACGGTTTGCAATTTTTTATTTTACAGAAAAGCAGGTGAATTTTATGTATCAAGTTTTGTACCGTAAATGGAGACCGGAAACATTTGCTGATGTAGTAGGTCAACCTCAGGTTACTACTACTCTTAAGAATGAACTTAAAAGTGGCAGAATTAATCACGCTTACTTATTCACCGGTTCTAGAGGTACAGGTAAAACAACTTGTGCTAAAATTCTTGCAAAAGCAGTAAACTGTCTTGATTTACAAGACGGCAACCCTTGTGGTAAATGTGAAAACTGTATCGATTTTCAAGAAGGCAACTTACTTGATGTTGTAGAAATGGATGCAGCCAGTAACAGAGGTATTGATGATATTAGGGAACTGATTGAAGAATCTTCCTTTTCCCCATCAAAAGGTAAGTACAGAGTTTACATTATAGATGAAGTTCATATGCTTACCGATGCAGCCTTTAATGCTTTGCTAAAAACACTTGAAGAACCACCTGCTCATGTTATATTTATTCTTGCTACAACAGAAGTTCATATGTTACCTCAGACAATTCTTTCAAGATGTCAGCGTTTTGACTTTCACAGAATTTCTCCTGAGGATATTACAAAAAGACTAAAGTATGTTGCAGAACAAGAAAATGTAACTATTACCGATGATGCTTGTCACCTAACTGCAGTTATTGCAGATGGTGCAATGCGTGACTCTCTGTCTATAATGGATAGATGTATTGGTATTTGCAAAAATATTGATGCAGAAGTTGTTAGACAAGCTGCAGGTCTTGCTCAAAAAGACTACCTTTTCTCTCTATCTTCTGCTTGTATAAACAAGAACCCTCAAAGAGCCTTAAAGATTGTTGATAAGCTACATTCCGAAAGTAAAGATATGGCAAGGCTTTGTGCTGAACTTATTGACCACTTTAGAAATTATATGCTTATCAAAACAATTAATAACCCAAGACAAATGATTGTTATGAGTGATGAGGAATTTGATGAGGCAGTAAGTCAATGTGATTATGTTTCTTTGGCAGATATAATTTACTTTATGGATGTACTTCAAAGAAGTGCAGAAAGAATGGGTAAAAGCTCATCTAACCGTACAGAAATGGAAACTGCTTTAATTAAACTAACTGCTCCTGAACTTGACGGTAGTCAAGAGGCTTTACTTTCAAGATTGGTTAAACTTGAAAGAGCAGTAAATATGGGTAACTTCGGTTCAGCTAAAACTACCGAAACTAAAGAGGTTACTAATACAGAAACTTCACCTATTGCAAAGGAAGAAGTTACTACTCCTTCCCCTATTTCTACAGAGCCAATTCAAAAGGAAGAAAAGGTTGTTCCTACAGAAAAGCCACCTGTTAATCCATTTGTTGATGATGGTACACCTAAGCAAGATAAATATGCCGGTGCAGATAGCTTAAGAAACAAGATTGAGGAAGTTAAAAAAGGTCTTCTAAAAAAGGAAGAAAGAGCTAAAGCTGAAAGTTCATTTGCTCCAACTGTTCCAAGCAGTCCTGTACCATTCCCTGAAATTATTAATCACAATGAACCTAAAAAGGTTGAGGAACACAAACCTGCTCCTAAAAAGCAACTTAACCTTGAAGAAATTTATGCTAATGCAAAACCATTTATGCAATGGCAAGAAGTTGTTGAGAACCTAAAAGAATATAGCAAAACTATTGCTATGTCTTTCTTAGATACTACTGCTTATGTTAGTGGAAATTATCTACTGATTGATGCAAAAACAGATATACCTTTTAAACTACTAAAGAGAGATCCTGAGCAAAAGGACAGAATCCGAGATGCAGTTCAAGAATTAACCGGTAAGAGATATAACCTTGGTCCATACAAGCCACCGGTTAAAAAAGTTGAAAAAAATGACCCTCTGGATGAATTTACTGACAATTTAAAGGAAAAAGGTATTGAAATTACTGAAGAATAAAGTATAATAATTTTATAAAGCGAAAGGAATTATTAATATGAAAGCAAGATTACCAAAGAACTATGGTGGTGGCGGCATTGGAAATATGCAGCAACTAGCTATGCAAGCACAGAAAATGCAACAGAAGATGGAAGAAACAACTACTGAGCTGGAAGAAAAGGAATATTCAGCTACTGCCGGTGGTGGTGCAGTTAAGGCTACTGTTACAGGTAAGATGGAAGTTAAGTCACTTGAAATTGACCCTGAAGTTGTTGACCCAGAAGATGTTGAAATGTTAAGTGACATTGTTATCGGTGCAGTTAATGAAGCACTTAGAAATGCTGCAAAAGAAAAGGAAGATGCACTATCTGCTATTTCCGGTGGTCTTAGCATTCCGGGTATGTTCTAATGGCAAGTTATAGCGTTGCTCCTTTGCAAAAACTCATTGAGCAATTTGAGAAACTTCCGGGTATTGGTGCAAAAACTGCCCAAAGACTTGCATATTTTGTTCTAAATATGCCAAAAACAGAAGCAGAGGAGTTTTCTAAAGCTATTATTGATGCACATGAAAAGATAAAGTACTGTAGCATTTGTTGCAATTTTACCGATAAAGACAAATGTCCTGTTTGTACAAGTGCAAGTCGTGACCATTCTGTTATTTGTGTTGTTGAAACACCTAGAGACGCAATGGCTATGGAAAGCACTAATGAATACAGAGGTACTTATCATGTACTTCACGGAGCAATCTCTCCCCTAAATGGAGTTGGTCCTGACCAGTTAAAAATTAAAGAACTTTTAGCAAGGCTGAATAATCAAGAGGTTAAGGAAGTTATTATGGCAACTAATCCTACTGTTGAGGGTGAGGCAACTGCTATGTACTTAACAAGATTACTAAAGCCACTTGGTATAAAAGTTACAAGACTGGCATATGGTATTCCTGTAGGTGGAGATTTGGAATATGCTGATGAAGTTACACTTGCAAGAGCTTTGGAAGGCAGAACAGACCTTTGATAAATTTTAGGTGTAGTTATGAAAGAAAGTACAAAAACAATTGCACAAAACAAAAAAGCCCATCATGACTACTTTGTACTTGAAAGCTATGAGGCAGGTATTGAGCTTTGTGGCACAGAAGTTAAGTCACTAAGGGCAGGTAGAGTAAATCTAAAAGATAGTTGGTGCAATATTGTTGACGGAGAAATCTTCGTAAACGGTATGCACATTTCTCCTTATGACCATGGTAATGTTTTTAACAAAGACCCTATGAGAGTAAGAAGACTGTTAATGCACAAAAAAGAGATTTTAAAACTCTTTGGCACACTTCAGCAACAAGGACTTTCACTTATCCCTATTAGTCTTTACTTTAAAGGCAGTAAGGTTAAGATGCAAGTTGGTCTTTGCAAAGGTAAAAAGCTCTATGACAAGAGAGCTACTATGGCTGAAAGAGATGCTAAAAGAAACATAGACAGAGCTTTGAAAGAAAGGCAATATTAATCCACATTATAGGCAGGAAACTGCCTTATATATGGGGGTGTAAAGGTTTCGACGGGGGTTTTGAACCTTAGTAAGCGAGTAGTGGCGTAGGACCACTTATAACCTACAACTTTTTAAATTAAACGACAACAATAAAGTTGCTCTAGCTGCTTAATGCAGCTTGTCCTCTTTAAGATTACCACGACTTAATTAGGGCATCATTTAGTGGTAAATGTGAACATTGGAGTGTTCCGACCATTGTCACACATTAGGAACTACTAAGCATAGTAGCCTGTTTGTAGGCGACTATGTAAGGGAATGTTAATATACAAACTACACTCGTAGAAAGCTTTGGGAATAGATTTTCGGACAGGGGTTCGATTCCCCTCACCTCCACCAAACAAGTATTGGACGAACACCTACTTTTTCAGCGGCGGATTTGCCGTAAAATGTGTTCTCTGATACAACAACAGAACGCCGTTTCAGTGTAAAAGCCGGAACGGCGTTTTTCTGTTTTAAAGAATTTTGAACCCACACATTCGATTTATCACACTTCTCCGTTTATAATGGAATCATCAAACATAACGGAGGTAACAAAATGAGAAATCCAAAGTATCACATTTACTTAATGCCTGATGAACGGCGCACGGTCATCAACAGCCTGATTGATTTGAGAAATGACCTAATATCACAGGGACGATACACCGACATCATTGATGAGCTATTGATCAAGTTCACTAAAGCAAAAATCAAGAAAATCAAGGTCGAGGAGGTATAAGCTATGACTACAAAGATTACATACACGCTGCAGGGAGATTACTTGCTGCCAGATTTGAAATTGCCCGAACAGCCAAAGGTTGAAATCGGGATTTGGGGCAAGCGACATTTACGATACCTCGAAAAACATCATCCCATCATTTATACTAACCTTCTGACGAGCTGTAAGCTCACCGCCTACCTCGCTGATATTGATAAACAGGCAGAGGATATGTTCTTTCGGTTAGTAAATCAACTTGCAAAGCAAGAAGGTGTTACCGAACAGCTCAAATCCGAGAATCAAATGCTGTGGGTGCGAAAAATGAACAATATCCGCAACCGTGCAGAAGAAATCGTCAATGATGGAATAATCTATCAATAAAATATCAGAGCAGGAGATTGAATTATCCTGCTCTGATTGTTTTATATATTTGGCTGCAATATGCCCCTATGAAATTCGGCTTTCCGATGCAGTACTATTTATAATTCTATTTTTCCGTGTTTTTCCTCGTACTTTTCAATCGCGTCACGAATCAGAATCAATATCTGACTGTTCGCCGAGCGACCTTCATAGTCGGCTACAACGTGCAGCTTGTTCAACATTTCCTCGTCAATTCGTATAGATAAAATCTTAACAGCCATAAATAAACCTCGTTTCATATTTATTATGTATGTGCTAAAATGATATGACCCAATAAAAAAGAGGAGTAACTTCAAAATATGGTATAATGGAATCGCTCAAAAACATTAACCTAAGAAAGAAGTACTCCTCATGAATATAATAACACAAGAAGCAAAGAAAAAGCAAGCCATAGTAAAATACGCACTAAGAAAAGGAAAAAGCGAAGCAAGTAGAGTGTACGGTGTAAGTCTTTCAAGCGTAAAGAGATGGTGTAAACAATATGACGGTACCTGGCAATCGCTATTGCCTAAATCACGCAGACCACATAGTCATCCCAACAGACACACAAAAGAGAAGAAAGACAAATTAGAAATTCTTTTAAAAGTGCTATGAAAGATATGGATGGGATGGAGTATACAGTGATTTAAAGAGAAAAGGATATACAAGAAGCTATTCAGGAATGATATATGCTGCAAAAAGAATGGGCTTAGTAAAATATAAAAAGACCAAGAAAAAGAGCCGTAATCATAGAAGATATCCGGAGCTGTTAATACCTGGAGAAAAGGTGCAGATAGATGTAAAAGAAGTGCCATACAATTGCTTAAGAGGCAAGGCTTTAAGGGACGGAAAGCATTTTTATCAATGGACTGCAATAGATGAATGTACAAGAATGAGATTTGTATATGGGTTTGAAGAACATACACGGAAAACTCAACTAAATTCTTGAAAATGTTATTAAAAGAATTTCCGTTTAAAATAAAAACGGTTCAAACAGATAACGGAAGAGAGTTCACATATAAATATCAAAGCAGTGAAGTGAAAAGTCCTTTTGAAATAGAATTGAACAAATTAGGTATAAATCATAAATTAATACCACCACGAACACCTTGGCACAATGGGAAGGTAGAAAGAAGTCATAGAAACGACCAAAGATATTTCTATGATTGGGAAACATTCAAAAATATTGAAGAATTAAATACAAAGTTAAAAGGACATTTAGAATGGAGTAATAACAAGACAATGAGAACACTTGAATACAAAAGTCCAATGCAGTTATTGAGTGAAAAGTTAGAATTGAAATCCATTCATTAATTAATATTCATAATCAAAAGTCAGTAAAACAAGCGAAATATTAAATCGTATTTTATTTTTACCCTAAAATGGGTCATATCTATTTACAACACAGAAATAAACCTCGTTTCATATTTATTATGACTTTATTTTATGCCTATTATGTGTTATGATGTTTGATATAGGCACATAATATATCTAAAGTGTATCTACGAGGCGATTATGAAAAAGGCTTGCTGCGGGTTCGGGCATAGGAATGTATTTGAGAATATAGAGGATAAGTTGTATACGTCGGTAATGAGCGCCGCCGAGCGGGGATGTGAGATTTTCTATACGGGTGCTATGGGTGAATTTGACAGCTTGTTCTCGTCAGCCGTCCGCCTCGCTCTGCGAAATCTATCTCTAATATCTGTTTTAATCTTTTTATCAAGGATTAGTATAAGCACGTCAAAGAAGACATCGGAAACGGCAAGAGCATGATAGAAAGATAAAAAGCTCTCTTTTCACTTCAGCTTTTCACAAAACTCTTTAATCTTCTTTTCGTTATCCTCAGTAGGCTTATCCTTCGGATCAACCAAAACGAGCTCGGCTTCAAGGCTCTCGATGCCGAGGAGCTGTTTGAGCTTCAGCAGAGCCTTGTCCGCTCCGCCGCCGGCAAAACACACAACCGCCGCTATGCTCCTGCCATTCAGCGATTCTCTGTTCTCATGGATAAAGCTCCTGATGGGCGGCGCGATATTGCTCGCCCATACCGGCGTACAGATGATCACCCTGTCATAACCGCCGTTAAATACATACGGCTGCAGCCGCGGTTTGTTGCCCATGACCGCTTTCATCCCGCCCCAGATGAATTTTCGCGCGCCCTCTGACGGAAATTCCTTTACCGGCTCGATCCGGATAAGGTCGGAGTCAAGCTCAGCGGTGATTTTTTCGGCGGTCTGCGCGGTATTTCCGCTCATGGAATAGTATACGATTGCTGTTTTCATAGTATCGCCCCTTAAAAATAGAATAATTCCTCAAACTTTTTATCCAGCGCGATACAGAGGATCAGCGCAAGCTTGGCTGTTGGGTTGAACTGCCCAGTCTCGATCGAGCTTATAGTATTGCGTGACACACCCACTATTTTTGCAAGCTCAGCTTGAGAGAGCTTTTTCTCCCTTCGGATCGCGGCAAGGTTGTTTTTCAGCACAAGTCCGTTTTCCGTCATGCGATCACCCCGCATAGCTGGAGGATCCACAGTACTGTCCATACGGCCGCGCCGACCCCGTATATCAGCGCAACTAACAGTTCGTGCTTTTTACCGAGGACGCGATATTTAGTCCAAAAGGCAACGAACGCCATGACGAACATTGCCATATTGCAGCCGTAACTGATGCGGTGCAGGACTATCCCCTCAACGATATCGACGCATATTATCAGGCAGATACCGATCAGATAGGCAAAATACGCGCCTCTCTTCTGAGCGTCAAGGTCGGCGACGTCCCTGCCCCCGTTCTCCTCCTGAGCCATCTTCAAAACATCTTCCCTGTTCATAATAACAACTCCTTTATTGCCCGCGTCGGTTTTTTTAAGTATAAACACGCTCGCGTGTGCCAAGTTTTATTGTCAATATTATAACACTGCCAAGTTTACTTGTCAAGAGTTTTTGCAAAGTTTTCTTGTCAAGCACAGCCTTCACGCAAAAGCGCCCCGCTTTCCGCTCCCGTCGCCACAAACGGAAAGTGCGTCATCTTTTGAGGTCGTTATGCTTATGCTTAATATAATCTGCGTCGGCAGACTAAAGGAAAGCTGCCATCAAAGCCCGCAATTGCTGGATGATAGACAACAGCGATATAGTTCTGATTTACACCGTCCGCAACTACGGCGGAGCGTATGAGGCAAAACGATATGCAGAGCGCATTCATAAAAGCATAAAGATTATTTGATTACAGCTTTTATAATACTCATAGCTCTTTCACATACCCGCTTTGCCGTATTGGCATCGCTGAATCCGTGATCGGTGGCAATGTCGGTATATGGCAGCGGCTTGATTGGCTTTTCTTTTGGCTTGCCGTTTTCGTCTAAATCGGTCTTGTCAGCGTAGCGAGTACTGAAACACTCTGGGCAAAAGCCGAGGTGCTGGGCGAGCATCATCTTTTCTGTATATTCTAAGCCGTCATAGGCTTCATACAGCTTGTCATATAACTTCTGCTTGAAATAGATATTTTCGGGATTGAGAGAGGAATCCGGTAGAAGGAAGTCGGTTGTTCCTGTATCGTCCTCATCATTACTCTGAACATCCGTATAGTTTTCGGTAAGGATGCCGCCCTCGATGATAGACTTTGTTTTCTCATCGCTTTCACCGATTTGCGTTGCAACCTGTGAAATGGTTTCCTCCGTAAACTCACCGCCTGAATGATTGAAAATATCCATCACTTTACGGAGTCGGGCATATTCAAATTCGCTCTGCACGGAATAGCCCGTCCGCATTGTGCGGATATAGTTATGCGCCTCACGCTCCATATACCTCTGAGCATACGGCAGAAAAGGAGCTATGGAAATATCGTAGTTGATCAGAGCCTTACACAAGCCTGTTACAAGGCTTTGCTTTATATCGGCAAAGTGCTCTTCCATTGAGTATTTATTCCTAAAGGACTTCGCCTTTTCGTTTAGCGTCGGCTCGTAATAGTGTAGGAACCAGTAGAAATATTTATCGTCACCGGTCTGTACATACTGACGCATATATTCCTGAAAATCCCATTTGGGCGGTGGCGGCGAAATGCGGTAAATTTCAAATTCTTTTTTCTCTATATGGCTCACTTTTGCTTGATTCTCCTGTCCGTTTCTCTGTACAAATTCTCGCGCTTCATATCTGCTTTGTATTGACCTTTAGCATAGTTGTCGTCATACTTCGCTTTTTGCCAATACTCTTTTGCAACCTTCAGCGCCATCGCAGCAAACTCTGCTGTGATGGTGCTTCTTTTTTGTTCCACACGAATCGCAGAGCAGCGGCTTTTGTAAACTGGATTGATAGGATTGCCTTCGGAAAGTTCCTTTTCCTTCATCCTCGCCGCATATTTTCGGCAGGTGATTGATTTTCCTTTCAGCGTATAAGGTGCGGTTCCATTGCAATATACTTGCCGCCTTGCCGAAGTCATCAGGAAATATCGCATGCAGATAGGACACCTTCTCGGATAATGACCGTAGTGCAAGCCCTCGAAGAAATCCGTCAGAACAAAGCTGTAGTAATTATCAAAATACATTCTTCTCGCCGTAACTAAACTTTTGCTCTTAGATGTCTTGCGCATAGCGATATACTCGGAAGTCATACCAAGTTCTTCGTTGCCGAATATATCCAGAGCTATCGGGAGCAAGTGCGCCTCATCAAAGCGCTCAGCTTCGTCAAGTCTGTCGCAGAACTCGGTTAATCCCTCAAACGCTTCTCTCATATCGTTGCTGATACGATCATAGAAAGCCAGAGTTGTCATCATATCATTAAGTAGGTTGTCCGCTGTTTTTTGCTGAACTTCATCTATTTCGATCGGCAGTAAATCCAACGCGGATTCATTGATTCCCATAGCTAAAATCTGAGCCTTTGCATTGAAATACTCTCGGATAAAGTTTGCGTTATCCTCTGTAAAAAGTTCAGATATTCTAATACGCTCTGCTTCAACATCCAGCTTAGTGAACGGTTGCAGCTTGGGTAAGGTTTTTAAGATTTGTTGGATCTCCCACCCGGATCGTAAAACATCATTGTTATCAAGATAACCGGCAGAGATCGTATCGTATAGATGCCAGCTGTATTGTTTGTATACAGCCAACCGAGCCGCCGTTTCATCCTTATAATATTGATTCAAAAGGTGTGTAGCGAACGTTCCCGCAGGATAAGTTTTCTTGCCAATCCGTATTCTTCCGTCACGAAAATCGGCGCTGAAAAAGCTGATTTTTTCCAAAACCAACACCTCCTCACTATCAAGTCTACCAAAACAGGTGTCCCATAAAACTCCCTTTGCTCCGTTTTAGAAGAAATTTTTGAAAAAATTTTGAATTATTGTTTTCCGTAATATAAAATTATCGGCTTGAATTCTGATTGTTCAGTATTCAAGCCGTTTTTTAGTGTTTTCTTTTTCGTTTTCACTATGTTTTCTTAAAACCCTAAGTTTTCGGATTTTCGTGTATTTAATACAGTAGGGGGACGAAAAGCCCTCCAAAATACACGAAGGGAGGTACAAGCTATGGTACTGAAAATTACCGAAGAGCTGTCCGAAAGAGTAAACCGCATTGTTCGTCATTCGTGCTGCAACTGCATTGACGACAACTGCCTGTTGCTCGACGACGGCGAAGAACACAGCTGCGTGCAGCTGATCAGTAAGTATGGCATTTACTGCAACTATCTTTTGAAATGCGTATTGCCTGCTTTCCCAAAACTCTACGGCGACATACTCGCCTACAACGAAAAACTGAAAGGATGATTTTATGAAAACACTAAACAATTTTAAGATTATCGGTATCGACCACGGTTACGGCAATATCAAAACCGCTAGCCATTGTTTCAAGACCGGTATAACCACCCACGACAGCGAACCGCTATTTACAAAGGATATGCTTACCTACAACGACAAGTATTATCTGATCGGCGAAGGTCACAAGGAGTTTCTGCCCGAAAAGCAGAATGATGAGGATTATTATATTCTCACGCTCGCAGCTATCGCAACCGAGCTTGCGGATGAAGGGCTTACCGAAGCGGATGTGATTATCGCCGCAGGCTTGCCTTTAACTTGGACAAGCGGACAGAAAGCGGATTTTGCCGCATATCTGTCAAAGAGCAAAGAGGTAGCGTTCACTTTTCGGAATGTAGATTATCATATCCGAATCTGTGATGTGAAAATCTATCCGCAGGGTTATTCTGCGGTTGTGCCTATCAAATCCACGCTCAAAGGTCTGAGTATGGTAGCCGATATCGGTAACGGTACGATGAACACACTTTATCTTGTCAACGGCAAGCCGCAAAGCGGTAAGATGTTCACCGAGAAGTTCGGCACTTATCAATGCACCCTCGCTATTCGTGAAGGCTTTATGCGCAATACACGCCGAGAGCTAAACGACTATATCATCGACGAGGTGTTGCAGACAGGCACGGCAGATATTCCTGATTCGGATTTGGAAATCATCACAGCTATTGCGGAGGAATATGTCGCCGAGATTTTCCGCCGCCTGCGTGAGCACGGCTATGACGAAAGCACGATGAAACTCTACGTCTGCGGCGGTGGCGGTTGCCTGATCAAGAATTTCTATCACGGCAATCTTGACCGTGTAAAGTTCATTGATGACATCTGTGCCGCCGCAAAAGGCTATGAATATCTCGCAGACGTTTATCTGAGAGCCGAGGCGAAGAATGAAGGACGTGTATAAAATGACCGTGCGCTTTGATTTGACCGACGCCCGAGAGCGTGCTCTCGCAGAATATATGCAGACGCTTGACGTAAAGAAGTATCAATCCCGTAATCAGTTTATGATAGATGCGCTTGCGGATTATGTAGATTTACAATCAATTACCCGTGAACAACACGAGGAGGATATCCGTAATATCATTCGTGAGGAAATGCGGGCTTGCTTTGCCGAAGCAAACTTCGCTCCGCAGCCGTTAAATCCTGCTTTAAGCGCAGAACAACAGGAAGAAGCCGAGCAAGATATTCTGGACGACCTCAAGCTGTTTGATTGACGGCACGATGACGGCAAATTTCAAGACCGATATTAAAATTGACGGCAAAATGCCGTCATATCAAGACAGTATTATAATCAACAGCATAAGGCACAGCAGAATGGGTAAAATCGCACTCCGTGGCTGTGTCTTATACTGTAGCAAGCAGGGAATTTGTACGGCAAATTCCAAATACAACAGCCCCATAGCTGTTGAAAATCTTTAGGGAAACCCTAACACCCGAAGAAAGAAGGTATATTATTGAACGATAAAAATGCAAGAATCGAGCTGCGAGTTACGCAGTTCGAGAAAGACAAGATAGCTCGGCTTGCCGAGAGCTGCGGCTTATCTCAATCCGAATATGTCAGACAAAGGACATTGGGTTATGCACCGAGGACGGTGCTGCCTGATGTCTTTTTTCAATTCTACCAAATGCTCTGCCGCTTGTGTGACGAGGTTGCCGATAAGGTATCTCCGAATACCGAACGAAAGCTTCTTGAAGTCGTAGACGAAATTCAACGACAGTTACTTTTGCCTGAAAAATCTACCGCCAAGCAAATATGTAAGGAGGTAACGACGTGGCAACCACAGGCTTCTGGCCCGTCAAAGGACGGTTAAAGGATGTTATCAATTACGCTCAGAATCCCGACAAAACTATCGAGCGCAAATATCTTGATGATGACTTAGCCGCTACCCTCAATTATGTTGAGAACAGCGACAAAACCGACCAAACAATGTATGTCAGCGGAATCAACTGTACGAAGAAGCGAGCCTATGAGCAGATGATGACCACAAAGCGGCGTTACGGTAAACTCGGCGGCAATGTTGCGTATCACGGTTATCAGAGCTTTCAAACTGGAGAAGTCACACCTGAGGAAGCGCACCGTATCGGCATTGAAACCGCCAAGCGAATGTGGGGCGATGAATATGAGATAGTTGTGACGACACATCTGAATACGGCAAACCTACACAATCATATCGTCGTAAATAGTGTATCGTTCCGCACCGGACGAAAATTTGAAAATCACATTTCCGACCACTACAAGCTGCGTGAGATTTCCGACGAGGTATGCCGTGAGTATGGAAAATCCGTGATTGAAAACGCTCCATTCTACGGCGGTGACAAGGCGTATTGGGTACGCAAGAGCGGACGAATACCACACAAGGATATGCTGCGGCACGATGTTGATGAAGCCTTAGCCTGTACGATCAAACCGTTTGATTTTGAATTATATCTGCGATCGCTCGGCTATCAGTTTGTGCGGACTTTTAAATATCAGCATCCGTCGGTGATCGCTCCCGACTGGCTAAAACCTGTCAGGTTAAGCAGTCTCGGAAAGGACTATTCCAGAGAAGCGATACTCAGGCGGCTACAATTTCAGCGTGAGGATAAATACTTTGTGGATTTTTATACGCCGAGATCGTTTTATCAGCGCCAACCGCTGATAGTGAGAATCAGAGATTTTGAGAAAAGAACAGAGCCCGATGTTATCACGGCGCTGTTTGAGCTTATTATCACTATCGCCAAGCTCATCACGGGCAACAACGTGCAAAAGCGAGATTATCGTCCCGTATCTCCCGAATTGAGATTGGAAATACAGAATCTCGACCGAACGCTGGCGGAATACCATTTCCTCCGTGACCACAATGTGGAATGCGCAGAGGATTTTGTATCTTGCAGAAAAGAAATCGCTGATCAAATCAAAGCCTATGAATCCGAGCGTCAGCACATCCGCAACCGAATCCGCAGAGCGAAATCACCCGAAGAAGATAATTCTCTTAAAGAACAATGCAGAGAAATCACAAAAAAGCTGACACCCTTGCGCAAGCAGCTCATTATCTGCGAGCGCATTGAAAACAAAGTGCCTCGACTCCGTGCTTTGATAGAACAGGAAAAGCAGCTGGAGCAAGGCAGATACAAGTACAAATATTATCACCAAAATAAAACAAAACAAAGGAGTTATGAACGATGACCAATATATCAATCAACAAATTACACGAATTCAGAGACCACCCGTATCAGGTGCTCGACAATGATGAAATGAACAATCTTATAACGAGCGTTCAGCAGCAGGGCATTATGACGCCGCTGATTGTACGACCGCTTGAAGGCACGATCGACGAATACGAAATAATATCCGGACACCGCCGCTTCCGTGCGGCGCAGAAGGCAGGGCTCACAGAAGTCCCTGCCTTTATTCGTCCTGTCAGTCGTGACGAGGCGGCGATTATGGTGGTGGACAGCAACCTCCACAGGGAGCATCTGCTGCCGTCGGAGAAAGCTTTTGCCTATAAGCTGAAAGCCGAAGCACTAAAGCATCAGGGACAGCGAACTGATCTCACTTCGGGACAATTTGTCCCGAAGTCTGACGATAACCGAGCGACTGCGTTTATCGGTGAACAATCAGGTGAAAGCTACAAAACCGTACAGCGTTATATTCGCTTAACAAATCTTATCCCCGAATTGCTAAACATGATGGATGAGGGCAAGATCGCTTTCTCTGTCGGCGTGGAGCTGTCATATCTCTCACCCGAAATCCAGCGTGATTTATATGCGATTATCGAGCGGGATGATCATACACCGTCTTACTCACAGGCTTATCGTTTGCACAAAGCCTTTAATAGCTGTTCTATGACGAAAGAAGGTTTGGAGCTCGTGATGTCGGAGGAAAAAGCAAACCAACGGGAAACGCTGAAAATCCCAATGGACAAGGTAAGAAAATACGCTCCGAGAGCCACCGACAATCAGCTTGAGGATTTTGTACTCAAAGCCTGCGATTATTACCAACGCTATCTCAAGCGACAGCGTGACCGTGAAAGATGAGGTGAGCCTATTGAACAATGAACTGCAAACGGCGGAATACTCGGAAGAAGCGTTAACGCTCCTCGCCAAAGCGATTGTTCCCGACGTTATTGAGTTTTATAACAGCGAGTTCGGCAAACGATACTTTAAAGAATGGCTAAAGGCTCACCCCGAATATCAGGATGGGAAACAGATTGCGTAAATTTGACACAATCGACTGTTTTCAGCAAATTCTGTAAAATATAATCAATAAAGCTCTCCGTCATCTCGGCGGAGAGCAAAGGAGGTCAATTATGAATGTAGTAATCTATGCCCGCTTTTCGAGCCACAGTCAGACCGAGCAATCCATCGAAGGTCAGTTAAAGGTTTGCTATGAATACGCGGAGCAAAATCATTATACAGTTGTCGGTGAGTACATAGACAGAGCTATGAGCGGTAAATATGATAATCGTGCCGAGTTTCAGCGTATGATTTCCGACAGCGATAAGCACACCTTTGAGGGGGTGTTGGTGTATCAGCTTGACCGCTTTGCCCGTAACCGCTACGACAGCGCAATCTACAAAGCAAAGCTAAAAAAGAACGGCGTTAGGGTGTTATCGGCAAAAGAGAATATTACCGACGACGCATCGGGTATTCTTGTTGAAGGTGTGTTGGAAAGTATGGCGGAGTATTATTCCGCTGAGCTTTCGCAGAAGATCCACCGAGGAATGGAGATCAACGCACAAAAGTGTTTGTCCAACGGCAGCAATCCCGGTCTTGGCTTCAAGGTGGATAAAGACAGGCGATTTTATGTTGACGAGGAAGAAGCCGAAATCGTGCGTGAAATATTTGAGCGATATGCAAGCGGCGAAACAAAGGCAGAAATTGTAAAGGATTTGAAACGCAGAAAAGTAAAAACATCTTTAGGCAACGATTTTACTTACAACAGTCTCAGCCGTATGCTGAGCAACAAACGATATATAGGAGTTTATATGTACAAGGGACAGGAAACGCCGGGCGGTATGCCGAGAATATTAGATGATGATTTATTCTACAAGGTTCAGGATATACTGGCCAAAAACAAAAAGGCTCCTGCCAGAACACACGGTGAGGGTGAGTATCTGTTGACAACAAAGCTGTTTTGCGGTCACTGTAAAAATATGATGGTAGGTTACGGCGGTACAAGCAAAACCGGCAAGCAATATCACTATTATATCTGCAAGGAAGCCCGAAAGAAACGCTGTGATAAAACAATCGTTAGAAAAAAGAAAATTGAGGACAGAGTGATTGCAGAATGTTTGAAGTTGCTTACAGATGAGAACATCAAATTCATAGCCAAAAAGGTAGCCGAGGAATGCAACAAAAGTCCTGATAACTTGACAGTCAAGCAGTTAAAGAAAGCTATCCGAGAAGCGGATACTGCCATAGAAAATCTATGGCGAGGTATTGAGCAAGGACAATCTGTTCCAATGCTGACGGAACGTCTTAATAAACGTCAGGCTGAAAGAGAAGCGTTGGAAGAACAGCTCGCCATTGAACAAAACAAAAGTATCTGCCTTTCGGAAGCGCAGATACTCGCCTTCCTTGATTTTGTTTGTGAAATGCCGCTGGATGATGTCAACAAGCGCAGAGCCATCATCAATATCCTCGTACACTCTGTCTATCTCTATGACGATCACTTCACCTTGATTATCAACGCCAGCAAGAAGCCTATGAGCGTTGATAACATACCGTTAGAGGAAATAGAAGAAGCCTTTAACTCCGATAAAACCTGCACGGAGAAGTGTTCGACTATGACGTCGCCTGCTCCACCAATTAACTGCACTTAGTTTCAAGTGCAGTTTTTCTTTTATTAGACTATTGATATATTCAATTTGATATGATACAATTGATACATAGAAAATGACTACTTATAAAAATGAAAGGTAGACTTATTATGATGAAACTTTACGGAAAATTATTGTTCACCATTCTCAAAAGTCTAGGACTTATTACTTTTCTAGTCCTAAGTATTATGGGAATTGTTAAATATGTCTTTTAACTTTATAATTACAACTTTTTAGTCAATTGCGTTATGCAGTTGACTTTTTTATTATATAAAAATACCCTACCTAAATTTAAAATTAGGTAGGGTATTATTTTAATAGGTTGAAATTACTTTACAGTAATTTTGCACTTGGCAGATTTTTTACTGCCATCTTTTGCAGTAGCGATAATATAGCAAGTACCTTTTTTCTTTGCAATTACTTTGCCTTTGCTATTAACTGTTGCAATCTTTGATTTTGAAGTTGACCACTTAACAGTTTTGTTATTTGCATTATTTGGGTAAACTGTTGCTTTTAGTGTAACTGTTTTCTGCTTTGCATTACCTTTAACTTTTAGAGTTGCAGTCTTTTTATTCAGCTTAACACTTGTTACAGGTTGCTTTACTGTTACCTTTAGGGTTGCATATTTATTGCTACCGTCAGTTGCCATAGCTTTAATAGTTGCTACACCTCTACCCTTTGCAATAACCTTACCACTTTGGGAAACTGTAGCTACCTTAGAATTAGAAGTAGTCCACTTTAGCTTTTTGTTAGTTGCATTAGTAGGTGTTACTGTTGCCTTTACAGTTGTACTTTTACCTTTATTTAATGTAACTGACTTTTGGTTTAAGGTTACTTTTGTAATCTTATTTACTGTTGGTTTTACAATAGGCTCTGCAATTACTTCAATGTAATAACTTTCACCCATATAATCACTGGCAGTATATGTACCGTCACCATTATCTTTAACTATGTTTCTATCAGAATTTACACAATCTTTAATTTCATATGTATATTCATTTTTCAATATATCATAGCATGGTACTACTTCTAATATTTTTATAGAAGTGATTTTGTATCCTTCTTTTGGGGCATAAGTTACTGTTCCTAAATTGTAGTGGTAATCACCACTATTTGGGTTTGCATTTTGATATTCATAACTTGAAGTTACATTGTTTAAATTCCAAACAAATAACTTTGTACAACCACCTACAATAGGAAAATCATCATTTGTATCATAAATACCATTGATACAAATATAAATATCATCCTCAACCTTAGGGATTGAAATAGAAAAATTGCCCTTATCTACTAAAACAGGCTTTATTATTGTACCATCGCCCATAATAACGGCTACATTAAATTCAGCTAAATTAACATCAGTATTGAACTTAATATTAGTTGTATATGGTTTGCCTTTTTCTGTTTCTTTCACAGGATTAGTTAGAAATTTATAACCGTCTTCACCGTCAAGAGCTGGAGAAAAAGCATAAACACAATGAACCTTACACATTTTTTTATTTGCATTATTTGCACTTTCGGCAAATGCTGATGTACCAACAACCACAGACATAATCATCATTACTGATAATAATATAGATACTACCCTTTTCATAATTATCCTCCTACATAATATAATAATATTTTACCATATTATTCCTATATTTTCTACAAAAATAATATACAAATAATCTTTTACATATTTGTACATGATAACACAAAAGCCGATTACGAAAGTAACCGGCTTTTATAAAAGGAGATTTAATTAAGATGTAAATATGTTTTTACCATAATTCTATAACAGAATAAAGAACATTATTGTGTATAATTTTATGAATAGATATAAGATAAATTCTTATAAATCAAAATATGTAATTAACTCAAGAAGTAACCGTTGCCCTGAGTTGTACTGTAGTTTGAGGTATTTGTAGCCATTTTGCTATTTTCACCATCAAAGTAAAAAATCTTTGCGTTCATTCCACCCCACTTTGACTCATAAGCATCAGGGTATTCACTACACTTAATCTCTAACCAAGTATAGTCAAAGTTGTCGTCAGAATAAGCAAGTTCTTTGCTATAAAGATGGGTAAAATCTGAGTGCTTAAATGACACTGTATCAGCTCCACCCTTTGAACCGGACAAACCAACAGTAACCTTCTCAAGCTGACCTTTAGGGCATTTGATTTGGTAATAATAATTACCGTTGGACTTGTAATAGTGGGTACAGTCAACAACTGAATGGTCCTCAATAAGAGTGATACCGGAAGTTAATGCAATGCCGGTAGGCTCTTTGTTGTTGCCTGTTGCAAAAGCAGACATTGATACTGCTGAGGTTGATAGCATTGTTGCTGCTGTCATTGTGATTGCCAATGATTTTTTGATTGCCTTTTTCATAGGACTTTCCTTCTTTCTTTAAATTTGTTAATGTAATTATACATCACAAGTATAAAGAAATTTGTCATATTTTGTCAGCAAAATCAAAAATTATAAATAATTTACCTGAGTATCTTCAACATACTTTTCCTTAATTGTGGAAAAGGTTTGCATATGAGGAGTTGTTAGGTGAAGTTGTTGCAAATCCTTTGACTGCCATTTTTCTAATAGTACAAGTTTATTTTGTGTTGTATCTTCCGGTAAAAAGTAGTCATAGGCTATACAACCTTTTTCTTCAAGTACCTTTTCTCTGATTTTATTATTCTTGATTTCTGTAAGAAAGTCATTAAGTTTATTTTCTTTTACAGAATATTCAACTAGTATTTTCAGTTCTGACATAAATTTCTCCTATATTACTGCTAACTTCTTTAGTGGTCTAAACACATCAAAATTAAAGTGACTGTCTAGCTTATCACCTATCATTCCTACAACTTTACCCATTGTAAATGCTGCAAGGATTGTACCGATACCCAGACCATCAAGATAACCTAAACATAGGAATGTTAACAGTCCTGTAACTGCAAGGCAAGTTACATCAAAGCCTATTTTTATCTTAGAATATTTTACTGTTGTAATTGCTGATAATTCTCTTGGGAACAAATCTGTTGGGATAATCGGCAGACCACATCTGTTAGAAAGTGCAATACCAAAGCAAATCAGCATATAGCTAATGATAAAATAAACCACTCTCATTGGAATTGTATAAGGTAAAACCTTTATCCAAAGTTCATTTACATCAAGCATTTCACTAAATGCAAAGCCTACCACAAAGCTAAAAAGATATGACGGTACAAATCTTTTTCTCATTACCATTAGGCTAAATACTAAAATTCCTTGGAATATGTATGTCCATGTACCTAGTGATAGCTTTGGCAAAACCTCCGAAAAAGCAAATGGCGCACTTGAAATTGCCGAGATACCTGCACCGGAATATAGCATTAGCACAACACCAAAGCTATTGACAAGTACTGCAATCAGTAGTGCTAATTCTCCGTGAAACAATAGGCTTTTGCTTTTAACTGAATTTTGCTGAACATCTTGTTCATTATTCTCTTTCATTTTTCTTCCCTACCATATAAAAATTTTCCAAAAACTATTATACTCTCATAAATTGAAAATTCAAATTATGTTTATAATTAAACATAAAAAGAGCTACCGTAAGGTAGCTCAAGGAATATATAATTATTAATTTATTAATTTATTTATGAAGAATTACTAATTTGTATAGAATACTTAAATAAAATAAACACAAAACATAAATTATTCAAACATTCTGCAACCTAATCTAACAAGGGCATTGGCAGATTTCTGTACACTTGACCAACTTGCTTTATGGACATCATCCATTGCTTCTTCTACTAAATCTGCAATAATTCTATGACCCTTTACTGATGGGTGAATATAGTCGTTTTGCACTAAGGAAGTATTACCGGTGCTATTACTATATGTTCTGAAAGTTTCCTCAACATCAGCAATTGCCATATTGCTATCTGTCTTTGCTTCATCATAGTAAATCTGAGTATAATCTTCTCTAAACATTTCTACAAGCTGACAAAGTAGTTCGGTAAATTTATCACTTTGACCTAAGAATGGGTTATAAACAGTCTGCAAAACTATCTTTGCTTTAGGGTTAAGCTCTCTAATATTTTCGTGAATAGAACGAAGATTTTGCTTAACTGTTTTCAGCATATTCTTAATCATTTTGCTGTCTTTACCTTTTTCGATTACTTCAAGAATTTCTGAAAGGTCAAGATTATTTCTAAGTTGCAAAAAGTCATTACCACCAACAGAAATGACAATTGTTTCTGCTTGTTTTAGGTGAGTTTTTGCCTTTTCGTTTTTCTCAACTAAATTAAGTACATCAGTAGTTGTGTAACCATTTACTGCATCATTAGTAAGGGTGTAGTCCCTTTCATTTGCAACAATATTGCCATAAATATCATCTTTATTTTCGATACCTAAACCATAAGCAATTGAGTCGCCTATAACTGCTAAGTAGTCCTTTTTAGTTTCTGCAAACATTGTCATTGTGGATGTTACCACCATTAATGCTGAAATAAATACACAAATTATCTTCTTCACTATACACATTCCTTTATTTTATTATGCCATAAAAATATTATTTTAGTAACTCAACAGGTATTGCAAACCATTCTCTAACCCAATAGGTTACTATTACTGACTTAATTGGCTTGGCATTTACTGCACCAACCTTGCCGGATTTTCCTTGTCTGTTGGCAATAATTCTTGCTCTTAACTGATGGTAGCCATCTGTTGCAATAGCAATATTTTCTGACAAATTATTCTTTTCAATTATTTTATAAGAATTGATTAAGTTAGAATCAGTATTAGTTGACTTATCTTCAATAAACAATCTATCTTTACTAATACCTTTCTTAACTAAAATATCGTACATACATTGTGCTTCACTCATAGGTTCATTGCTACCTTGACCACCTGACAAAACAGCCTTTGAATTTTCATTTTCAACAAGATATTCATAACAAGCCTGTACTCTACGATTTAAGCTACCACTAGGAGAACCATCAGGTCTAACCATAGCACCTAAAGTAATAATTGTAGAATTTGGTTCAGGTTTTTGTAAAGTAAAGAATGCCATAAGACCACTTATTACTACACCATACACAAGAAAAAGTGCAATACAAACCTGTATTATTCTATATAGCACCATCTTAAAACCACCCATTAACCACTTTTCTTTTAGCTTTTGAAAATACTTGTAAAATACACATCTGCAAAATACAAAAGCAGTAAACAGTACACCTACAACATTTCCAACACAAATTATTCTCTTAGCCATAGGTAGCAAGAACCATAAGAAAAGTCCTGCACTAATAACGGCTAATACAATTCTAATAATTGATTTAAACTTTTTCATTTTTATTTCCCCTATTCTTAAACAATTTAATTATTCGTCACTAAGACTAAGAAAACTACTTATTCTAATCATTAATTCTATATGAAAGAATAGTATTTGTTTTTGAAACTTCTTCAAATTTAGGATTATCTGTACAATCGGTAGTAGTTTTTAGCCAAATGTACTTGCTACTTGAGTCTGAAACATAAACCTCATCATAAGTAAGTGGATCAAGCTTATCAATAAAACTTTGACCTTCAACATTAGCAGTAATACATTCTGCATCATCAGGCATACCTATACAGTTATCCATTAGTGTATAAGTGTGATTATTATAACTTATGTTCATATAATCACTGTCAACTACAGTATCATTACTACTTGTAGGAAAAAATACAAAACACATTACAGCTAATAAAGTTAAAATAACTTTTGATAACATAAAAATCAACCTTCCTACTTATAATACTTTATAAACAGGGGAATTGTTGCAAAAAAATTTAAATTTTTCAATTTATTTTACAAACATTATAATATAAAAAAAATAATATTGTCATTAGAAAAAAAAATCTGCAAAATTTCTTTATAATAATTATAATAATAGAAAATATTGCAGTAATAATAAATAAATGGTATAATTTTTGTAGTATAAGATTTACATAAGAGGTTTTAGAACAATGGGGCTCTATGAGTTATTTGAAGATTTACAAAAAATAGATAGAAAAATTACGGAACAAAATGAAAAGGACAGAAGAATACCTTGCAATGTTTGTGGAGATATGTTCTGCTATACTGACAGAATAGAACTTTCTGATGGTATCTGTTGCCCAAATTGCAGTAACAAAGTCTCTCCTTGGTTTGATAAAGAATTACAATTCACAAGTGTAATGGACTTGAAAAATCACTTAACATACAGAGATAAAAACTTTACAGAACTTTTTGACTTTAGTCCTACTATTGAAATTGGCAATGAACTAAAAATTCTTATTGATGAAAGAATGAAGAAATTTGTTATTGCCGGTGATAATTATGATTATAAGGAGAAAAATTCCGACTTAATACCTTTATCTTCCGTTACAAGTTGTAGGCATAGAGTTGTTGAAAGTAAGAATGAAATTTTCTTTAGAGATTCTCTTGGTCGTACAGGAAGATTTACTCCTAGAGCATTTAGCTACACCTATGACTTTGTTATTAATATTGAAACTAATCTTCCTTTTATGAGAAGTATGGAATTTAAGATTAATGAATATATGATAGGCAAAGATAATCCTACATTAATTCAAGTAAGTGAAGAAAAATTTACTAACAAAATTAAGGACTTTTTCAAGATGGAAAGAATGTATCCGGGAAAAATCAATAACTCTGAAGATGTTAAAAATTCTCCTGAATACAAAACATATGAACACTATGCAGAAAAAATGTGTCAGGCAATTTTGCAAGGTAAAGAAAATGCAAATAACCGTTATTATGATAAATCAAAATATATTATTTGTGAGTGGTGTGGCTCAAAGATAGATATTAATGCATCTACTTGTCCTCATTGTGGTGGTGTAAATAAATAAAATTTTATACATAAGTAAAGGGTTGATACTAATTAAAGTATCAACCCTAATTTTTTAATCATCATCCCAAGATGAAATAAAGTGAATTTCTCCACTATCTAAATCCATAGCAGTATTATCCGATGTTTTTATCATTAAATTTCCATCAGAATCCATTGCCGTATTTTCGGAAGTGGTTATACAAAAATCACCATCATCAAAATCAAAAAAGCCCATATTAATCCTCCTTTCCTGCTAAATTTATAATTTTATCATACCATTCATTAGAGTCTTTTATTAATTCTCTTAGGAGAGGACTTGAAGAATTTTCATTAATTCTAAAAATATCAGTTAAAATTCCTTTTTTCTTTTCATTATAAAAGCTATTAAATTGTAATTTTTATCAATTACAATATCCTTACATATTTTTCTATACTCTTTTTGGGTTGGTTCAACGCCCCCAAATTTACACATACTAATATGAGCCTCATCAAGTAATTTAACTAATTTTTCATACATCTTTTTATTATGCTGAGTTATCCTTCTAATAGGCAGTTCAACCTCTCTAATATTCAGCAAAAGCATTTTTTCAACAATCTTATCTAAATAAGGACACATAACAGTATTAGTCCTATTATGTTTAGACTGAACATTAAACTCCGATGAGAAATAATCAATCATATTTTCATCAGAATTTGCAATAGTTTCTATTAATTCATCAATACATGAGGTTTCTGTTTGATATGATTGATAATTCTTAATAATGTCTCCATATGGTATTGGGCAAGTATAATCCATACCGTAAAGTTCCGGAATTTCCCTTGCATGGAGTCTCTCGATCATTTTATAATCCTTATTCTTAATAGCTAAAATAATTAAATTAGTGCGTAAATTTCTTTCAGTTTGCCTTTCATATACATAAGGGTTATAAACATAATTTTTATTATTCTGTTTAACAGATGTTTCTGCAACCCATAAAGCACCTTTATTAACATTATCCGAAAAATATTTTTCAGGTGTAATGTTAATATAATCAATACTGATTAAATACTTAACAAGGTCATAGTTTTTGAATTGAAAGGCATAGTCAATTAATGATTTACCGTATTCATCATAATTTAATGAAATACTATCTTCTACATTAATATACTTTTCCCATACTTTTTTATCAGTTGAAAAAGCAAGTTGATAATTTGTCATATGATTTTTTATTGGAATATATTTTTCACCACAACTTAGTATTTCATCACAAGACACATTAAGCAGATTAGCATAGATAGGCAAATCAGCAATTTGTATACCTTTTCTACCCTTAATTATTTGAGATATTTTATTGCTATAATTTGCAATTTGTTCTTCACTTGGCTTTGCATTAAATTGAACATCTAGAACCTTAATGCAAAACTTTCTCCTTGACTCAAAATTCTCGGATATTAGTTTTTCTAAATATTTACCGATTTGTTGATTATTCTTAACATTATTCATAGCTATTACCTACCTTTTTTCTTTAAACTCAGTATAGCACTTAAGAATTAACAAATCTATATAAGAAATGCATATAAATTTTTACCCATCAAAAAATCAAGAAAAAAGTATATGCTTTTTGCATACATATAAATTTTCATAAGTAAAGGGTTGATACTAATTAAAGTATCAACCCTATTTTTTAGCCTATAAACTTTTGTGCGAAAACTATTAAGATTAATATTGGCAGAACATACTGCAAATATGGTTTTACAATTCTAGGAAGTTTCATACCTTTACCTGTATTACACTCATTGTAGTAGTTGTCAAAGCCCCAACCAAACTTAGTAACACAGAATAGTAAGTAAACTAAAGAACCTAGTGGAAGTAGAATATTACTTACAACAAAGTCCTCCATATCTAGGATACCCATACCAAGTACATTGACGCCACTTAGTAAATTGAAACCGAACATACAAGGTAAACTTGTGATGAATACAATTATAAAGTTAATAACTGATGATTTCTTTCTGCTGATTTTAAATGTATCTGATACGAAAGAAACAAGGTTCTCAAACACTGCAATAACTGTTGAGAAACTTGCAAATGTCATAAACAAGAAGAATAATGTTCCCCAAATTCTGCCACCTGCCATATTTACAAATACATTTGGCAATGCATCAAAAATAAGTGCAGGACCTTGACCTGCTTCTACATTATAAGAGAAACAAGCCGGGAAAATAATTAGACCAGCCATAATTGCAACAAATGTATCTAGACAACAAATTCTCACAGCTTCACCGGTTAGAGTATGGTCTTTCTTCATATAACTACCAAAAATTTCCATAGCTGCAATACCTAAACTTAAAGTAAAGAATGCTTGGCTCATTGCTGAAGTAATAACATTGCCTAAACCGATTTTGCTAACTCTTTCAAAGTCAGGAATCAGATAAAAGCTAAGACCTTCTTTTGCTCCGGATAAAGTAACACTATGAATTGCTAAAACTACAATTAGCACCAACAAGGCTACCATCATAAACTTACTTACTTTTTCAAGTCCTTTTTGAACACCTTTGCTACACACAAAGAAACCTAAAGCAGTAATTATGAAAATCCAAATTAACATTTCTATAGGTGATGAAGTCAAATTACTAAATACACTGCTAACCGACTTAGAGTCCATACCGGATTTAAATTCACCTGTGGCAAATTTATAAAAATATGATGTCATCCAACCGGAAACTGTTGTATAATACATCATCAGCATATAGCAACCTAACATACAGAACCAACCGTGAATATGCCATTTGCTCTTTGGCTTTTCAAGTGTTTTGTAACTTAGGACTGCACTTTTGCCACTTGCTCTACCAACTGCAAGTTCCATTGTCAAAACAGGAATACCCATTAGCACTAAAAATATTAAATAGAACAGTACAAACAGTTCTCCACCGTTTTGACCAACAACATAAGGAAATCTCCATACATTACCTATACCTATAGCACAACCTGCACTAACAAGTAGGAAACCTGTACGGGATTTGAAACTTTCTCTTTCCATTATACCTACTCCTAAAAATTTAATCACCTATGTATTATACTCAACTAAAAGTAAGCAAGTCAAGGAAAAGAATTTATTTCGTTATTATGTACAATTATAAGTCAATATCATTGTCTAATAAGTCATCTGTATCTTCAAAATCATCAATAAAATCAAAGTCACTATCTAAGTCATCATTTAAAAAATCATCATTAAATATCACCTCGTATTCAAGTGCTTGTTCACCTAAATCAAGATTACCGTCACCGTTTATATCAAAAAGATTGTCTAAAGACTCAAACATAAGTCATACCTCCATATGTTTTATTTGCATTATTATAATAACATATTACCTGTACCAAAAATGGGACTTACCTCTTGCGTGTAAAATTTTTATTTTTGTTGGATAATTAAATTTTTCGATTTTTCGTGAGTAAAGGTTAATTTTATAAATTTGGGTTTGTGGTGCTAAATGCAAAGTGTTAAATTTTAGCAAATAAGGCTCCCTTGTGTAAAGGGAGCTGTCGCTCGTAAATTGGAAGAATGACAATTTACTCTTAAAGAGCGACTGAGGGATTGTTATGGTACATACTTTTTGTTATATCAATTTTATTCGATAGATATATAATAGGTTTTGTTTTCCTATCTAAATTTTATCTATCTATTACTGCCTACTAGACAATCCTTCCACCACTTCGTGGTCCCCCTCCCTTTACACAAGGGAGGCTAGTTAGTCTCAGCTAATTCTAAATATCTACCACAAAACAAGGTGTGTTCTAACCCCACAAACCCAAATTTATCGAACTTATCTTAATATAAAAAACTAATTTGCAAATAAAAAAGGTGAACATATCCAAGATACATTCACCTAAATTTAGAAGTAATTTTAAAAACATAAACTATTATAATTTAAAAATACAATTTAAAAATATACACTATGATACAGACTTTAGATTACGATACCGTCACAATGGTCAACTTCATGTTGGATTATTTGGGCAGTCCAACCTGTGAACTTTTCGGTATGTTCCTTAAAATTCATATCAAGGTACTTTACTGTAATATTCTTATATCTTGTAGTAGGTCTTACACCGGATAAAGAAAGGCAACCTTCTTCAGTTTCAAACTTACTGCTTTTTGCAGTAATAGTTGGGTTAATCATTAGCTTAGTGAAACCATTATCGTTAATTGCAATAATTCTTTTCTTAACACCAATCATATTAGCTGCCATACCAACACAAGCGTTTCTGTTTGCCTCCAATGTATCCACCAAGTCCATAGCAGTTTTTATATCTGCTACTGTTGCATCAGTAGACTTTTGACCTAAGAAAATAACATCTCTTACAATTTCTCTAACCATAATTACAACTCCTTATAATATGGACAAATGTCTTCATAGTGACCGTCTTTCATCTTAAAGCCACCTTTGATTGTACCTAGCTGAATGAAACCTAGCTTTTCATATAAATGTCTGGCATTTGCATTTGTCTTTACAACTGCATTAAACTGCATAATTTTGAAACCAAGTTTTTTAGCTTGTACCAAACAATCGGTTACCAGCTTTTCGCCAATATGAAGGTTACGGCTATTCTTCCCTACACAATAACTTGCATTAGCAATGTGACCACATCTGCCAATATTATTAGGATGAAGAATATACATTCCCATAACTTCATCAGTTTCTTTATTAACGGCTACACCACAATAGGACTGACTGTTGAAAAATTCTTTACCAGAATTATAATCCAAAGTTTCTTCCTGTGGAAATGCAATACCGTCAATTACTACATCATTCCAAATTTTTACCATACCGTCAATATGTCTTTCATCAAATTTCTTTAATACAATCTCCATTTTTACTGGGAAACAGCAATACGCTTACTTCTCCATTTGCCACCTTTCCATCTAATAATCATCATTATGCCTCTGAATAATTCATCAGCTGCAAAAGCAATCCAAAGTCCATAAATACCAAGACCTAGGACTACTGCAAATACATATGAACCCAGTACACTAATAAACCACATTGAGAAAATTGCACAACCTGTAGGATAGAATACATCACCTGCACCCCTCAGACAAGCAATCAAAATAATATTTGTTGTTCTGCCAAGTTCAAGGAAAATATTCATCATCAGTATATTAGAGCCTAGTGTAATAATTTCTTGGTTATCAGTAAAGATACCCATTAGAATTTTACCTAATAGCATACCTATAATTGAAACAATTATTGTAATAAACAAGCAGTTCCTATAACCTCTAAATCCTTGTTTATAGGCATCATCAAACTTCTTAGCACCTACTAAGTGACCTACAATAATCTGTGATGCTTGACCTATTGATACTGCGAATATGTAGAAAAACATTGTAATATTCTGCACATATGTTTTGGTAATTAGGTCGGTATCTGTCAAACACTTTAGCACCATTGAAGTAATAACAAGCTGTGAAAGGTTATATAAGAAACTTTCCAAAGCTGAAGGTACACCGATTTTTACAATATTTTTAGTATCATCCTTAGGGAAAGGCTTTAGTAATTTAAAGATACTAGGCTTTTCTATTTTCTTAAAAAGAACAATAGCAAGTACAATAGTACCAACAAATCTACTGAATGTTGTTGCAATTGCAACACCCATAACACCTAGTCTAGGCATACCAAACAAACCTAAAACAAATACAACATCAAGAACAGTATTGATAATATTCATACCAACAGTTACATACATAGAAATCTGAGTCATACCATGGTTTCTGATAATAACAGCCATAATATTCAGTAGTGCTTGTAGGAATAAAAATCCACCTACAATAGAAAGGTACTGTGAACCAAATTCAAGAATTTGACCTGTAGCACCGATAAAGCTAAGAATAGGTTTGTTAAAGAACATAAGAATTGCACTTATTATTATACCAAATACAAAGCTAAATGTAATAGAAAGTGCTGCAATTCGTGATGCACCTTTCTTATTACCTGCACCAAGTGACTGAGAAATCAGAACTGCACTTGCACCTGAAATAACTGTAAAAACTATTGTAACAATAGAAACTGCCTGATTAGCAGTATTTACAGAAGATGCTGCCAGATCATCATACTTACTAAGTACAAAAACATCAATAAATCCCAGTAACATAAACAAAGCTGTTTCTATAAATATAGGCCAAGCTAAGTTAAATAATTTTAATTCCTTTTTATTTTCCATACAAAAATCCCTCACATACAAATTGAGTCCATTATATCATAGCATATTATATTTTTCTATACATATAATCAAATAATTCCAAATTTCTGCAAAATATTTCAGCTTATATTTATTGTATTGGAAATTTGTACAACACCTATTCCCTACAATTATGCAAAATAGAAATTCTCATAAAATATTGCATAAAATAAAAAGAAAGTATTGACATCTTAAAAAACTAAGAATATAATATAATCATCATATGAACATATACTCATATATTCATATGTTCATATAATCAATTAAGAAGGTGAATATAATGGGAACTACTTCTACACATAGTGAGCATAAAGTCCTTATGGAACAGGCAGTAAAGAACTTACCACCGGAAGAGAAGGTTATGCCACTGGCTGACTTCTTCAAAGTTTTTGGAGATAGCACAAGGTTAAAGATTATCGGCATATTAAGACACACTTCCCTATCGGTATGTTGTATTGCTGATTGTTTAGGAATGGAACAAAGTGCAATTAGCCACCAGCTAAAGGTACTTAGAAATAATCATATTGTTAAAGTTGAGAAAAAGGGTAAACAAAGTTTTTATAGTCTTGATGACTTACATGTTGAACTTTTATATCAAATGGGACTTGAACATATTATGGAGGATGACTAATGGATAAATTCAAAGCACCTGATGTTCACTGTACTTGTGGACATTGTCATGACGAAAAGGAAGAAAAGCACCATCATCACCACCATGAAGATTGTTGTGAACACGAACATCACCATAATGAACTACATGCTGATATACATTGTGGTTGTGGACATTGCCACGATGATGAAGATGAACATGAAGAAAAAGAAGAAAGCAAAGGTCTTGAACTTGGTTTATTAATCGGTTCTGCTGTACTGACTTTAGTGGCATTTATTCTTCATTTAACAATTGATTTAAACCCTATTGCACTTGGTATTATGTGTGGCATAGCAACACTTGCTTGTGGTTATGAAACATTTATTGAGGGTATTAAGTCATTATTCAAACTAAAACTTGATGAAACAACCTTACTTGCAATTGCAGTAGTTGCAGCTTTCTGTTTGGGTGAGTTTACTGAAGCAGCATTCGTTACATTACTATTCCAGCTAGGTGAATTTCTTGAGGACTTTGCAGTTAAGAAAAGTCAAAGGAGTATTGAGTCTTTGGCAGAAATCAGACCTGATACTGCTATCCTTGTTACACCTGAGGGTGAAAAGGAAGTACCGGCCGAAAAAGTTCCTATCGGTAGTACAATTCTAGTTAAGCCTTATGAGAGAATTCCTCTTGACGGTGTAATTTGTGAAGGTTCTTCTGCTATTGATACATCAACAATTACCGGTGAGAGTATTCCTCTTGATGGTGTTGTTGGTACTGATGTTATGAGTAGTATGCAAAACGGTGAAAGTGTAATCAAAATTACAACTACTAAAACTGCTGATAACTCTGCTGCATCTCGTATTCTTAAGATGGTACAAGACAGTCAGCAAAACAAAGGTGACTCTGAAAAATTTATTACAAGATTTGCAATAGTATATACACCTATTGTAGTTGTTATCGCTATTCTTGTTGCAGTTATTCCAACTATATTTTGTGGGCAGTTCTCAGTATGGCTATATAGAGCATTAGTTTGCTTAGTTGCCTCTTGCCCATGTGCTATTGTTATTTCAGTACCACTTGCATTCTTTGCCGGTATTGGTGGTGCAAGTAAAAGAGGTATTATGATTAAGGGTGGCAAATACATTGAGTCTGTTGCAAAGGCAGATTGCTTTGTGTTTGATAAAACAGGGACACTAACTAACGGTAAAATCAAGGTTACTAAGGTAACAAGCTATGGCGAAATATCTGAAAATGATATTCTAAAATACTGTGCTACTGCTGAAGAATACAGCGCTCACCCTATTGCACAAGCTATTAATCAAAAGGCTAAGTTAGAAAATGTTGAAACATTAAAAGCTGACGATTATCAAGAAAAAGCCGGTAATGGTGTTACTGCTATTATTGACGGCAAAAACTACACAGTAGGTCATATTGGACTATTAAGTGATGAAGATAAAAAGAAAGTTACTGATGACACATCAGTATTCTTACTAATTGACGGCAAGTTAGTTGGTGGTATTACAGTTAATGATACAATCAGAACTGAAACACCCAAGGTACTAAAAAGTCTAAAAGAACTTGGTGCAAAGGACCTTGTAATGCTAACAGGTGACAACAAAAAGAAAGCTGAAAGTGTTGCAAAGTTAACAGGTATCACAAAGCTATTTAGCAACCTACTTCCAAACGAAAAAGTTAAGCATATGGAAGAATTAAAGAAAAGTCACAAGGCTACTGTATTTGTTGGTGACGGTATCAATGATGCACCGGTAATTGCACTTGCTGATTGTGGTGTTGCAATGGGACTTGGCAGTAATGCAGCTATTGAAGCCAGTGATGCAGTTCTTTCTGACGGTACACTAAAGTCACTACCTACAATGGTAAAAACATCACGAAGAATTATGAATACAATAAGAGCCGTTATTACTTTTGCACTTGTTGTTAAGGCACTTGTTATTGTACTTGCTATCTTTGGTATTGCACCAATGTGGCTAGGTGTACTAAGTGATACAGGTTTATCAATGATTTGTATTCTTTATGCAATGCGACTACTAAAGCCAAAGGATTAATAAAATAACAAGTTATAATTCTTTATTTGAATTATAGTTCATATTACCCCCTAAGGAGCAGTTCATACTGCTCCTTTATTCTTTGCAACAATGAATATAAATTTATCTGTTTTTCATTATTAAATAAAAGTAAAATAAAGTAAACCACCTTGAAAATAATGTTGAAAAAACATATAATGGATAAGGTGGTGATTGAAAATGTACTACACAATATTAGATGGAAAAGTTATAAGAACTGAACATAAGGAAGAAAGTTTGATTACAGTTTCACAACTTAAAGAAGGTGTGAATCCATTTGTTGCACATAGCGAACAGTTATCTGATGACTATATGGCATCAAGAACATACAGTAGGTTTGAAAGCTATGATGGTTTTGACCTTATATGCATTAACCACATTCACATTGAAAATCTACAAGATGAAATCAATCCTGTATATATAATTATTACTAACGGTCACCTTGACTTTTATTCAACTGACTACAACTATGTTATTTCTGTTATGGATGAAATGAAGTCCTTCCCTAACGGTTTCAACATTAACACAGTACTGTTTCACTTTATGATGAGAATTATTCGTGGTGACTTAATTCACCTTGAAGATATTGGTGCAGAACTTAGACAGTTTGAGTCTGAAATTTTTGACGATAATATTGATGAGCATATGGCAAAGAAAATGCTTATTATCAAAAAGCACCTTATGAAAATTGAAATGTACTATGAATTACTGCTTAACCTAGTAGCTGACCTTTCAGAAAACAGAAATGGTTTTTATAGCAAATCAACTTTAAAAAAGTTTTCACTAATTGACAGTAAGTTGGACAGACTATATTCTAAGACAAATAACCTACTTAGTTATGCATCAGAAGTTTGGAGTACATATCAATCTCAGGTTGACCTTGAACTTAACAAAACTATGAAAATTCTAACAATCATCACTGTTATTGTTTCACCTTTGACATTAATTGCCGGTTGGTACGGTATGAACTTGCAAATGCCTGAGTTCCACTACCAATACAGTTATCCTATTGTAATTGCACTTTGCATTGTTATTGTGGTTGGCAGTATAATTTTCTTTAAAAAGAAAAAGTGGTTCTGATTTAACATATAATTTAATAAGCTATATGAAAAAGCCTCTAACTACTAAAGTTAGAGGCCTTTTCTATAATAGGTAGGAACAAAAGAAAGTTTTCTTTATCTTTTTAACATTTATTCATTTTAATTCTTTGGAGGAATATAATTAGATTAGGGATAAATATAGTTCCTTAATTTCTTCAACAGAAGTTTCTCTTGGGTTACCGGGACGACAAGCATCATCATATGCACTTTGTGCTAAGAAGTCAACATCCTCAGGCTTTACAATATCCTTTAGATTTTCAGGGATACCAACATCTTTAGAAAGCTGTTTTACTGCATCAACTGCTGCTTTTCTTGCTTCTTCAAGTGACATATCGTCAACACCTGTAACACCCATTGCTTTTGCAATATTTCTATACTTTTCACCTGTAGCAGGTGCGTTATATTCCATAACTGTTGGTAGGATAATAGCATTAGCTACACCATGAGGTGTATCATAAACTGCACCTAGTGGGTGAGCCATTGAGTGTACAATACCAAGACCAACATTTGAGAAACCCATACCGGCAATATACTGACCAAGAGCCATACCTTCTCTGCCCTCAGGTGTATTTTCTACTGCACCACGAAGGTTCTTGGAGATAATCTCAATTGCCTTTAGGTGGAACATATCACTAAGTTCCCAAGCACCGGCAGTAATATAACCTTCAATTGCATGAGTTAGAGCATCCATACCGGTTGCAGCAGTTAGTCCCTTAGGCATTGAACTCATCATATCAGGGTCAACAACTGCAACAACAGGAATGTCATGTACATCGACACAAACCATCTTTCTGTTCTTCTCAGTATCAGTAATAACATAGTTAATAGTTACTTCGGCAGCAGTACCGGCAGTTGTAGGAACTGCAATAATAGGAACACATTTGTTCTTTGTTGGAGCTACACCCTCCAGAGAAACAACATCGGCAAATTCAGGGTTCTTGATAATAATACCAATAGCCTTTGCAGTATCCATTGATGAACCACCACCAATAGCGATAATACAATCAGCACCTGAAGCCTTGAAAGTTTCAACACCTGTCTTTACATTTTCAACAGTTGGGTTAGCCTTAATCTTGGAATAAATTTCATAATCAATTGAATTTGCATCCAAAACATCAGTAACTTTCTTAGTTACATTAAACTTAATAAGGTCAGGGTCAGAACAAACAAAGCACTTCTTAAAGCCTCTGCCCTTTACTTCTGTTGCAATCTCTTGAATTGCACCCTTACCGTGATAACTTGTTTCATTTAAGACAAATCTATTTGCCATATTAAACACTCCTTATAAAAAATATATCATATCAAAATATTTATTGTCTATATTGTACACCTTTATTTTGCATTTGTCACTAGTTTTTTACAAATTTTTTCATTTTCAACCTGAAAATTATGTGAAAAGCACTTATAAGCACCTTGTAACTAACAAAGTAAAATGCTAAAATAATAATAGAAACTAAGGAGGTATTTATAATGGAAACATTACAAGCTATAAAATCAAGAAGAAGTATCAGAAAATTTAAGTCAGATATGATTCCAAAGGATATTTTGGATAAGATTATTGAAGCCGGAACATATGCCCCTACCGGAAGAGGTGCTCAGTCACCTATTATTATTGCAGTTACTAACAAGGAAGTTAGAGATAAGCTATCCAAAATGAACAGCATTATTATGGGTAAAGATGAAAACTTTGACCCATTCTACAATGCACCTGTATGCTTAATTGTACTTGCTAACAAGGAAAAACCTACTTATATCTATGACGGTACTTTGGTTATGGAGAACCTTATGTTAGCTGCACATGACTTAGGTATTGGTTCATGTTGGATTCACAGAGCAAAGGAAGAATTTGAAAGTGAAGAAGGCAAGGAACTGTTAAAGTCACTTGGCATTAGTGGTGACTATGAGGGTATCGGTCATTGTGTATTAGGTTATGCTGATAGTGAAGAACCTACACCGGCTAAAAGAAAAGATGACTATGTTTATTATATAGACTAATTTTCATTTCAAGGAGAAAAGTATGCAAGTTTTGATGATTAATGGCAGTCCAAGAGTTAACGGCAACACAACTATTGCACTTAACGAAATGGAAACTGTTTTTAAGAAAAACGGTATTGAAGTTAACACAGTACAAATCGGCAATATGGATATTAGAGGTTGTACTGCTTGTGGTTATTGTTACGAAAAAGGCAAATGTATCTTTGATGATGAAGTAAACAAAATTGCACCTATGTTTGAAAAGGCAGATGGCCTTGTTGTTGCAAGTCCTGTTTATTACGCATCAGCTAATGCAACATTAATTGCATTTTTAGACAGACTGTTTTATAGCACTCACTTTGATAAAAGTATGAAAGTCGGTGCTAGTGTTGTATGTGCAAGACGAGGTGGTTGTTCTTCTACCTTTGATGAACTAAACAAGTACTTTACAATTTCAAATATGCCTGTTGCTCCAAGTCAATACTGGAACAGTATTCATGGCAGAGAAAAAGGTCAAGCAGACCTTGACCATGAGGGTAAACAGACTATGAGGGTTCTTGCTCAGAATATGACATTCCTTATGAAAAGCATTGAACTTGGCAAGAAGGAATTTGGACTTCCAAAGTATGAAGAAAGAATTTTCACACACTTTATCTAATAGTTTAAAATTTATAAAGTAAAAGGGTGGACAATTTGTCCACCCTAATTTTTTGGAATTTTTACTTTTACTTACCGATTGCATCCTTATATTCACTCTTTGTTAGTTCTTCACTACCGTATAGAGTAAATGGATAATCAGTATCACCGTTATTTCTTACAACACCGGCATGGTTGTATCTTAGTTTCTTTGCAGTATTGTCATAATAAGTATAGTAAACATTTAGTGCATTACCATCATCAGTAATAATCTTTTCAATCTTATAACTATGGTTATAAGCATCACCTGATGCAGGATTATCAGTATAGAACTTATTATCCTTTAACTTATAAGCACCATCATATTTACTACTGCTTACATCTTTACCGAATACACTCTTTACTGCTGTAACAACATCATCTTTCTTAATATAGAAACCGTTGCTGTCTTTCTTAAAGTCACCTACAAGGCTCTTTGCATTTTCGTCATTTGCTGAGTTAGTAGCTGAGTTGATACACATATCAATTAGGTCACTTGCTGATGCTGATACAAAGTTAGGTGTATGGTGGCTATCTGTTGGAAGTAGTAAGCTAATCATCTTTACTGTTTCAGCATTAGTTAGCTTTGCCTTATCAGGGTCAACTGTTGTTGGTACTGTTGAAGTTGGAGTAGTTGTTGATGTGTTAACTGTAGTACTCTGAGTAGTTGTTTCATGCTTAATAATTGGGTCATCACTATAATTGTAATCATAGAATAAGTAACCTGCTACTGTTAACGCAATTACAACAATAAATACTACAACACCGATACCGATTTTGAAACCAAGGCTTTTGCCTTCCCTTTCAAAGTCATCATCATCAATATCCATAGCGTGAGATGGTACATCATAGTTGCTTTCAACATCAAGATTATCACTATCAGTACTACCACCAAGTTCATAAGTATCAAGTGGTACATCAAGAGTAAGTGTTGATTCCTTAATTTCTTCTGTAGGAATTACCTTAGTTGCCTCTACATTTTCAGTTTTATTTTCTTCAGTAGAATTATCTTCCTTATCAGATAATTCTTCTACCTTTACATCTTCAATGTTTTCTTTAGTATCTGTATCTTCTTTGTTTTCTTCTTCGGTAGGTTCATCATCAACATCTACTGGTGCTAAAGAACTAATGTCCTTTACATTAATAGGTGCTACTGCTTCATCGGAATTTTCCTTTGGTTCTTCCTTAGGTTCTTCCTTAGGTTCTTCCTTAGGTTCTTCCTTAGGTTCTTCCTTAGGTTCTTCCTTTTCTTCTTTCTTAGAATTAACAACCGGTACATTATCTTCTTCTGTAGCAGTGCTATTTTCTAATATAGAATTAAGAAGTGACTTATCATCAAATTCACCCTTAATGTTGTTGAAACTTTCAAATAATAGAAGTAAATAAGAAATAGGTGCAAGACCATAAGTATTTGTACCCTTTTTCTGTAATGCCTCTACTTGCTTTTCAACTGCCATTTTACCTGTGTTAAGTCTATCCTTAACTGTATTTTCGGAACAGCCTGTACCATGAGAAATTTCTTTAATACTTAGCTTGTTGTAGTAGAAAATAACAATTGTCATTCTCTGTTCAACAGATAAAGCACCTAGGATTTTGTCGATATATTCCTTAGCCTTTTTCTCACCTACAAGTTTGTTAGGCAATTCCTTTAGCATTTCAGGAATAAACTCAACTTCTTCATCTTCACCGTCTGATACAGGGAAAGAATCTACAACAGTATCCTTTAGCTGATTGATTGTACGGTAAATTGCAATCTTGTCAATCCAAGAAGAAAATCTATCGGGATGGCTAAGTCCTGATAGGTTACTAAAACCCAGAACATAGCTGTCTTTCATTACTTCATTAATGCTATCCTTAGGACAACCTGCAAATTTAACTGTCTTGTACATATCCTTATATGTTAGTTTATAAAGGAATGATAAAGACTCCTTGTTGCCATCAATGGCACTATTAACTATATCGGTAGTAACCTTGTTGTTAGTGCCACACACTTTACAAAACATTTCACTACCGTTTATTTTCTTACCACATTTAACGCAGTTCATAAAATATCCTCCTGCTTAAAAACTTTTCTCTATTCTCTATAATATCTAAACTATTTAATAACTATATCATTAACCTTTGGCGTCATACCAAGTCTTGCCTACTGCTGAGTCAGCAACAAGTGGCACAGAAAGTGACACTGCCTTTTCCATTTCTTCTTGAAGAATCATTGCTACTCTCATTGACTCATGACTTGGACACTCAACAATAAGTTCATCGTGTACTTGCAGTACAAGTCTTGCTTCAAGGTTTTCTTCGGTTAAACGCTTATCAACCTTAATCATTGCAATTTTGATAATGTCTGCTGCTGTACCTTGGATAGGAGCATTTCTTGCTACTCTTTCGCCAAAAGCTCTTGTCATTCCGTTACTTGCAGAAAGCTCAGGCAAATATCTTCTTCTGCCAAATACAGTTTCAACATAACCTGTATCTTTTGCCTTTTCTACAACATCGTGCATATACTTATCAATACCACTATAATGCTTTAGGTAGGACTCAATATAATTCTTAGCCTCTTTATTGGTTACACCAATATCTTTAGCCAAAGAATAGGCACCGATACCGTAAACAATACCGAAGTTAACTGCCTTTGCCCTACTTCTCATTTCACCGGTAACAAAGTCAAGTGGCATATTAAAAACCTGACTTGCAGTAATTGCGTGAATATCTTGATTATTCTTAAAAGCATCAATCATATTCTTGTCACCGGAAATATCTGCTAATACTCTAAGTTCAATTTGGCTATAGTCAGCATCAACAAGTACCCAACCATCTCTTGCAGTAAAGAACTTTCTCATTTCTCTACCAAGTTCGGTTCTTACAGGAATGTTCTGTAGATTAGGTTCTGTTGAACTAATTCTACCGGTTCTGGTTTCTGTTTGATTAAATGATGAGTGAATTCTGCCGTCATCACCGATAACCTTTAGCAGTCCCTCACAATAAGTAGAATTTAGCTTACTTAATGTTCTGTACTGTAGCACCATACTGACTACAGGATGCTGATTCTTTAGACTTTCCAATACATCAGCACTTGTAGAATAACCTGACTTAGTCTTTTTCTTACAAGGCAAAGCTAAATCTTCAAATAATGCTACACCAAGTTGCTTAGGAGAATTAATATTAAATTCTCTCCCTACAGAATTATATATCTCTGACTTAAGATTTTCAATATTTTCTTTCAACATTTTGCCAAAATCTTCAATTCCTTGTTTGTCAACTGCAAAACCTAGGTTTTCCATTCTTGCAAGTACATTTGAAAGTGGAATTTCAATTTCATTAAGCAACTTCTTTTGGTTACATTGTTCTATTTTCTTTTCTAGAATATTACACAAATCTACCATTGGTGCAATATTACATAGAAATTCATCTTCACCATCATAAATTTCAACTTCATATTCACCGTTTAACTTATCAATGTCATATGAACTTGAATTTGGATTTAACAAATATGATGCTAAAGTTACATCAAAAACAAGGTTCTTGATTTCAAAATCATTTTTATCAGCATAAGCAAATAATTCTTTTGAAGAATAAACATACTTTTTATTTTCACTTTTTAGAACAGTATCAACATCAGTAGTTTTGATGATTTCATTTTCTTCTATTATATATAGATAGTCAATGTCACCTTTGCTTTTGCTATTACTATAAATATACAATTCTTTACCTGATAAATCAATGGTATTTTTTTCATTTAAAGAATATTTTTTCTTTTCTTTAGGAGTTTCCTCTGCTGACTCAACTTCTTTTAACTTAAACTTGTCTATTAAAGAGAAAAGTTCCAATTTTGCCATCATTCTTGATGCCTCATCAGGCTGAGTACAATTTACAAGATAATGGTTAATATCGGTATCAATAGGAATATCAAGCTTAATTTCACCTAACATTCGTGACATATAGGCACTATCCTTGTTTTCACGAAGTTTCTTCCTCATACCATCTTTAATATCAATAGTATCTAGGTTTTCATATATATAGTCAAGGTTGTCAAATCTTTGGATTAAGTCACCTGCACCCTTAGGTCCAATACCGGGAATACCGGGAATACAGTCTGATGAATCACCTTGAATAGCTTTAATCTCAATAAGCTGTCTTGGTGTTACACCATAGTCCTCCATAATCTTCTTTTCATCATAAAGAATAGCATTAGCCTTGCCACCTTTAGTGGATGCAAGTCTTACAGTTACTTTATCATTAATAAGTTGAAGTGAATCTCTATCCCCTGTAGCAAGTACACATTCATCACCCTTAACTTTACAAGTATGAGAAAGTGTACCAAGAATATCATCAGCCTCATAACCTTCCTTAGTTATAATAGTATAGCCAAGTAAAGTTAATAAGTCCTTTAAAGGTTGCAACTGCTGATGTAGTTCTTCAGGCATACCTTTTCTGTTAGATTTGTAACCCTCATATGCTTTGTGTCTAAAGGTTGGTGCTTTTAAGTCAAAAGCAATAGCCACTGCATCAGGGGTAACATCTTCCTGTATTTTAAGTAGCATTGTTAAAAAGCCATATATTGCATTAGTAAACTGACCATCTTTTGTAGTCAATAATCTTATTCCATAGAAAGCTCTGTTTAGAATTGAATTTCCGTCAACAACTAAAAGTTTCATATATACTTCCTTTCAAAAGTTCTAACTTACATTATAATATAGAAACACAAATGTTTCAAGAATGATTAAAGTTTTTGTGAAACTATATATTGTGGTATATGTTATATATTGCCACAAAGGTAAGGTGTTTATTTCCTAATAAGAATATTATACTTTAACTATTGAACATTTTACTACACTTATACTATATATTGTGTGTTTACAGTTTTGTAACACAATCTATTGTAAATCCCATAAAATCTAGGATTTATAAAATTACATAAAATTTATTCGTTAAATTGGTAATAATAACGGTTGACTTAACACAATATATGGCATATACTAATAAGGCACGAAAAAAACAAACATTTTATTTATTTTTAATTTACATAAGGTAATTTGATGATTTTGTTTAACAATATATGATATTTTACATGGGAGGAACGAAATGATTACTGAAATCACCAAGAGAGATGGTAGAAAAGAACCATTTGAAATTGAAAAAATAACTAATGCGATTTTTAAGGCAGCACAGGCAATTGGTGGCTCAAACTATGAAGAAGCTGAGGATTTAGCCAACAAGGTATGCGACTATATTGAAAATGTTGAGAAAATTCCTGCACCAACAGTTGAACATGTACAGGATACTGTTGAAAAGATGATGATTGAAAACGGTCATGCAAGAACAGCTAAGGAGTTCATTCTTTACAGAGCTGAAAGAACAAGACATAGAGAAATGAACACAAAGCTAATGAAGATTTATGAGGATCTAACTTTTAAATCAGCTAAAGATAATGATGTTAAGAGAGAAAATGCTAACATTGACGGTGATACTGCAATGGGTACTATGCTTAAATATGGTAGTGAAGGTGCTAAGCAGTTCTACAAAATGTACATTCTTAACCCTAAACACGCTAAGGCTCACGAAGATGGTGACATTCATATTCATGACCTTGACTTCTTAACACTAACAACTACTTGTTGTCAGATTGACCTTGTAAAGCTATTTAAGGGTGGTTTCTCTACAGGTCACGGTTATCTAAGAGAACCTAATGATATTGCTTCTTACTCAGCACTTGCTTGTATTGCTATTCAGAGTAACCAAAACGACCAGCACGGTGGTCAGTCAGTTCCTAACTTTGATTACGGTATGGCACCCGGTGTTAAGAAAACATATGTTAAGCTATATCGTCAGAACCTAGCAAGAGCTATTGAACTACTTGCAGAGGTTGATGACATTGACGAAACAGTTGCTACTGCAAGTGAAATTATTGAAAAGGCAAAGGAACTTAGTGGTGACCAGCCTTCTCTACAGGCAGGTGAAGAATATGCTAAGGCTGAACTTCCAATTCTTGTAGAAATGTATGGTGAACAAATCGGTGGTAAAATTCAGAGATTTGCTAAAAAACATGCTGAAAAAGAAATCGACCGTTCAACATATCAGGCTATGGAAGCACTTATCCACAACCTAAACACAATGCACTCAAGAGCAGGTGCTCAGATTCCATTCTCATCTCTAAACTATGGTACTGACACAACTCCTGAAGGCAGACTTGTTATTAAGAATATTCTTCTTGCTGAAGATGCAGGTCTTGGTAACAATGAAACTCCTATCTTCCCTATCCATATTTTCAAGGTTAAGGAAGGTGTTAACTATAATCCCGGTGACCCTAACTATGATTTATTCAAGTTAGCTATGAAGGTTTCTGCAAAGCGTCTATTCCCTAACTTTAGCTTTATTGACGCTCCATTTAACCTACCTTACTACAAGCCTGGTCATCCTGAAACAGAAATTGCATATATGGGTTGCCGTACAAGAGTTATGAGCAATGTTTATGACCCAACAAGAGAAATTACATACGGCAGAGGTAACCTATCATTTACTTCTATCAACCTACCTAGACTTGCAATTCTTGCTAATAAGAACATTGACTTCTTCTTTGAACAGCTAGACAGAATGGTTGACCTAGTTACTGAACAGCTACTTGAAAGATTTGAAATTCAGTGTCAGAAAAAGGTTCTTAACTACCCATTCCTAATGGGACAAGGTATTTGGCTAGACTCAGATAAGCTAAACCCTAATGATGAAGTTAGAGAAGTTCTAAAGCATGGTACACTAACTTGTGGTTTCATCGGTCTTGCTGAATGTCTAAAGGCTCTTACAGGTAAGCACCACGGTGAAAGTGAAGAAAGCCAAAGACTTGGTCTTGAAATTGTTGGTTACATTCGTAAAAAGATGAACGAAGCTACAGAAAAGTATCACCTAAACTTCTCAGTTATTGCTACTCCTGCAGAAGGTCTATCAGGTAGATTTGTTCGTATTGATAAAGAAAAATTCGGTATTATCCCGGGTGTTACAGACAGAGATTACTACACTAACTCTTTCCATGTACCTGTTTACTACAATATTTCAGCATTTGATAAGATTAGAATTGAAGCTCCTTATCATAACCTAACTAACGGTGGTCACATCAGTTACATTGAACTTGACGGTGACCCAACAGAAAACCTAGATGCTTTTGAATCAGTTATCAGATATATGAAAGAACAAGGCATTGGTTACGGCTCAATTAACCACCCTGTTGACAGAGACCCTGTATGTGGTCACACAGGTATTATCGGTGATGTTTGTCCTAAGTGTGGCAGAAAAGAAGGAGAATCAGGTAAGGGCTTTGAAAGAATCAGAAGAATTACCGGTTATCTTGTAGGTACTGTTGACCGTTTCAATGATGCTAAGAGAGCTGAAGTTGAAGACAGAGTAAAGCACACACTAACAACTGATTGTGGTTGTCTTGACTGTGAGGAGGCTATTTAATGGCTGACAATATAGTCAGACTTGCCGGTGTAATTAAGGAATCTATCGTTGATGGTCCGGGAATTAGAATGACAGTTTTCACACAAGGTTGCCCTCACCACTGTGAGGGTTGCCATAATCCTGAAACTTGGGACTTTGAGGGTGGTTTTGATTGTGAGATTGAGAAGTTAATCAATACTGCTAAGAAAGACCCACTACTTCAAGGACTTACCTTTTCCGGTGGTGAACCATTTGCACAAGCTAAGCCACTTGCAAAACTAGCTAAAATGTGTCACGAAAACGGATATAATGTTTTCTGTTACACAGGTTATACATTTGAAAAGCTGGTTTCTTCCTTTGACACTCATCCTGAATGGAAAGAACTTTTAGAGGAAGTTGACTATCTGGTTGATGGTCCCTTTATTCTTGCTGAAAAAAGCTTAATGCTACACTTTAGAGGTAGCAAAAATCAGCGACTACTTGATGTTAAAAAGAGTTTAGCTGAGAACAAAGCTATTGATGCAGAGAATGTATAATTTTTAATAAGTGATTTTAAAGTCACTCCCCATGTAAAACAAATATAAATTAAAATAACCGACCTAAGGTAGAGTTAATCCACTTAGGTCGGTATTTTTATGCCATAAATTATAAAAAAGAAAGACAGTATAAACTGCCTTTCCATAGTAATTATTTAATTAGAAGCTACCACTTGAACCACCGTGAGAAGTACCTGATGAGCTGGTATGTGTACTGGATCCACCACCACTGCTACCACCATTGTCCTTTGGCTTAGCAGTTTTGCTTACATGACGATATAAGTAAAGGTCACTGCGTTCTATAACATTAAATGAACCACTCTTAACATAACTATTTGCTAATGGTTGCATACGAACAGACTTTAGCTTTGACTTCATAACAAGTACAACAATGAAACCAACTAAGACACCTATACCTACACCACCGAATATAATATAGTATATTGGAATTATAGTCTTAGGCTGATTGCCTACATCATATGGTTCATCATTTATAGCCTTATCAATATAGTCATCACACATTGTAACAAATGTATCAAAAGCATCGTAGTATTCACCGTCACTTAAGTATGGCTTAACATCATCCATAATTTTTTCTTGACCATAGTCTGTGAAATATGGAATACCGGCACCTGTTGTACTGATAGCCCATTTTCTATTTTCCATATCCAGCAAGAAAAGAATACCATCGTGATTATCTCCCTCACCATAACCCTTATAGTCAAAGAAATCATCAGCATATTCTGTAGGTGTTTTATCACCAATAGACTTTTCAGTAACAATAACAACATCAAATGTATATTTTTCTGATACAGTATCAATGTGTTCCTTTAGTTGGGCATACTCTATATCTGAAAGCAACTGTGCATTATCAACAAGTCTACCGTATTTATTAGCACCCTGACTTTCTGCAAATACAGGAAGTACAGACAATGACACCAGAAAAATTGCAAAAATAATTGAAACAACTCTTTTTTTCATTTTAGTACCTCCTTACAGAAAATTATATAACAAGCCAATTATAATAATAACTGCTGCTATAGAACCTGCAATAATGGCAAAATATCTCCAAAATGCACCCCAGTCAACAGGTAGGTCACCAACCATTTTACCGGTTTGACCATTCATTGCAAATAGGAAATTTTGACCATTCCAAGAGGTATTAAGTATCCAAACAGGATATAGTGCATATTTAGAAGTACCGTTTTGGAACTGCACACTTGAATTTTGAGTTGTTAGAGAAGAATACTCACTTGCAGTTTGTCTAAACAACTGTTCGGTAGTGTTCTTAATTCTCTGATTAGCTCTGTTGATACTGTTTTCTTTGGTAACATCATACTTATCAGCAAGATAACCTGCTAAATAAGCAGTTTGGAAATCTACTGCTTCATCAAAGTTGAAAGGTTCGATACTTTCCATAAGGTCATCAGGCATTTGACTTGAACCATCTACCGGTACATTAGTAAAGCCAACATTACCACCTCTACCAACTAGGTAATATTTGGTTTCTGTATAGTCGTATCTACTGTCACTCCAATGTCTTACCTTAGTACCTTTGTACTGAATATGAGCCTCAGTATCAGCATCGAATAACCAAAATGGCACATACATACCACGAATTTGGTCAATGTGATTTTTGTCTTTAAAGATTTTTGGAACAAGTTTCTTATTAACATGATTAGAAAGTGCCTTGATAGCATCTTCCTTAGATAGTCTAAATGGGATAACATAATCAGGCTTTAAGTCACCGGAAAATCTACCCTTTAACACAACAGGGTTGCCACAATATGGACAACTTGTTGCACCGGTATTTTCATCGGCAACAATTTCACCACCACAAGAATTACATACATAAACTGACATACCTTCTGTTTCTTCATCAGTAAATGTTTGTTCGTTGGAATTATCCCAATTCATATTGTCCTGTGCATTTTTCTTAAGATCCTCATCATATGACTTTAGAGTTTCCATATCAAACTCTGTGTCACAATAAGGGCATTTCATTCTTTGCAATTTACTGTCAAAGTTAATTGCACCACCACAACAGGGACATTTATACTCAAGCATATCTGCCATATATTCTATTCTCCTATATTACCTAATTAAATTACTTTACAATATCGTTGTCATCAAAAATATCCCCACATTCAGGGCAGAACTTTGGATGTGATGTTGGATCTTCAGGTGTCCAACCACACTTATCACAACGGAAAGTTTTCTTTTCTTCAGGTTTCTTAGAACCACATTCAGTACAGAATTTACCGAAATTCTTTGCACCACAAGAGCAAATCCAAGAACCATCATTTTCAGGTTTCTTATTACCACAATTTGTACAGAATTTGCTTGTATTTGTAGCACCACAAGAACATACCCAACTGTCTTCACCGGCACTTTGTTGTGGTGCAGTAGTTGGTTGTGGTTGCTGAGGCTGTTGCATTTGTGCTTGTTGTTGAGCATACTGCTGAGCCTGTTGTTGCTGACCCATTTGGAACAAACCGTTTACATTACCGGCATTACCTGCCTGTTGAGCCATACCCATACCCAAAAAGCCTGTAAATGCACCGGCTTCATTTTCTGCTGCTGCTTTCATAGCATCTGCTTGAGCACCAACCAGTGTTGCTGCTGCCATTGAAGGGTCACGCATAACTGCAGTACGCTGAGCCTGTTTAATCATTTCAGCATCTTCAGGTGGAAGTGTAATAGGATTCATAGCAATTGAAATTACCTGAATACCTCTTAACTGTGCCCACTTTGCAGTTAGGGCAGTATTCATTGCTTCTGAAAGTTCTTCAGCATGAGCCGGTAGTGCTGATGGACGAACCTGCATATCGGAAATCTTTGCAAATGCCGGTTGTAAAGCTGAGATAAACTCAGTTTTTAGCTGAGAGTCAATCTCACCACGGGTATAGTCACCCTGAACATTACCACAAACATTTGTATAGAATAGAATTGGGTTTACAATCTTGTATGAGTAAACACCACTACATCTAACTGATACATCAACATCAAGACCAATATTTTTATCAACTACTCTAAATGGAATTGGGTTTGGTGTACCAAACTTATTTTCAAGAATTTCCTTAGTGTTGATATAGTAAATTCTCTGATCAGAAGGCTTATCGCCACCAAAAGTAAAACGCTTACCAATATCTCTAAAAGTATCTAAGATACCTGCACCTAAACCACCTGTAAAGACACTAGGAGCAGTCATACTATCAAAAATATATTCACCCGGTTCTGCACAAATATCTACTACCTTACCCTGTTCAACAATTAACATACACTGACCGTCAGCAACTGCTAACACTGAACCGTTAGTAATAACATTGTCAGTACCCTTTGTATTTGATGAACGCTTACCTGTACGGTGAACACCCTTTGTTACCAGAACATCTTTTGGCATTGATTCGCAGTAGAAAAACTCTTTCCACTGGTCAGCCATAACACCATTTGCTGAACCGGCAATAGCTTTTATAAGACCCATAATTAATCTCCTTTTAATTTTAAAATAATATATTACATAAATGTTTACAACTTACATAAGTATTATACAGTATATTCTACAAAAAATAAATACTTTTCTACAAAATAATACATATTTTTTAGAATTTATCAATTTTCAAATTCACAATACCAATATATTAATCATATTATATAAATGAGGTTTAAAGAACTTACTTTAGAAAAAGGAGAATTACATTGGTAGAAGAAATTTTTAAGAGTTATGGTATATCACCAATACCTTCTGATTATACAGAAGCTATGGCTTATGTGCCATATCAATGCAATAACCCAAAATTTTATTCAGTAGCACATGGTTTTGAGGCAGGGACAATGTTCCCTACCCTACACAAACCATTTTTCGGTTCTAAATGTACAGGTGGCAAAAATGATGACTGAAAGAGATATTCTGCTTAAGAAACTAAGTTCGGTAGCATTTGCAATGTTTGAAATCAGACTTTTTCTAGACACTCACCCTGACTCAACAGATGCTATGGCTAAATTTGATGACTTAAATGATAAATATGTAAAACTGAAAGAAAAATTCGAAGATGAATACGGTCCACTACTGAGTAAAGATGCTGATAGTCCCGTTCAATGGATAAAAGGACCTTGGCCTTGGGAGGTGCAGTAAATGTTCGTGTATGAAAAAAGACTCCAGTACCCTATTAGAATAAAACAAACTAACCCAAAACTTGCCAAAATTATTATTACACAATATGGTGGACCTGATGGAGAGCTTGGTGCATCACTTAGATATTTAAGTCAGAGGTACACAATGCCATTTCCGGAACTTCAGGCAACACTTACCGACATAGGTACAGAAGAACTTGGCCACCTTGAAATGATAGGCACTATTGTTTATCAACTAACTAAAGACTTAACAGAAGACCAATTAAAAGATGCAGGGTTTGATGCTTATTTTGTTGACCATACCACCGGTGTTTATCCTTGTGATGCAAGTGGTACACCATTCTCAGCCGGTTCTATGCAAGTAAAAGGTGACGCAATAACCGACTTACACGAAGATATGGCAGCAGAACAAAAAGCTAGGTCAACATATGACAACATACTGAGATTTTGTGATGACCCGGATGTTATTGACCCGATTAGGTTCTTACGAGCAAGAGAGGTTGTACATTATCAACGATTTGGTGAAAACCTACGAATACTGACTGACCGACTTGACAGCAAGAATTTTTATGCCTTTAATCCTGAATTTGACAAAAACTGCTTAAAGAAAAACAGAAAATGATTATATATAGAAATAACCCCTCACGATTGTGAGGGGTTTTGTATTTCATAATCAATTGAAATTTACAAATCTAATAGAAACTTTTTACTGAGATTGTTCTTCTTTTAGATTTTTATTTATTGGTTTACGGAAACCAATATTTTTGCAAAATTTAAAATATATTTTCTATCACTAATATAATTTTAATAAGATTAACACAGGCATCCGAAAAAATTATCTGAAAATCAATCTACAATTACATATTCTAGGGACAATACATTTAAACTTGCATCATATTCAAGTACAACACTAAAGCGAACTGACAACAATGTTATTCTATTAAAGACACACAAAACAGAACTTATTATCAGTTTCACTTTAGTTTGCACATTAATTTTAATTCACTATGTTAATTAACTATTGTTAATTATTCACCATAGTAAGCCTTTAGATACATTTCCTTAATTTCTGAGATTAATGGGTATCTTGGGTTAGCACCTGTACACTGGTCATCAAATGCGTCTTCGCACATACTGTCTAGTGTTTCTAGGAATTTATCTTCTTCAATGCCGTAATCCTTGATTGTCTTCTTAATGCCAACTCTTTCCTTTAGCTCGTCAATCATCTTGATTAGGTTTTCTACCTTTTCTTCATCTGTCTTACCCTTTACGCCTAGGTATTCACCGAATTCAGCATATCTTCTCATTGTGTGTGGGTAAGCATACTGGCTGAATGTACCCATCTTTCTTGGGCATTCTGCAGCATTGAATCTGATTACTAGGTCGATTAGTAGAGCATTTGCAATACCGTGTGGTAGGTGATGGTAAGCACCTAGCTTATGAGCCATTGAGTGACATACACCTAGGAATGCATTTGCGAATGCCATACCTGCCATTGTAGCTGCGTTAGCCATCTTTTCTCTTGCTACCGGTTCGTTAGGACCGTTATCGTAACATGTTGGTAGGTATTCAAAGATTGTCTTAGCAGCCTTTAGAGCTAGACCGTCTGAATAATCTGTTGCCATAATTGATGCATAAGCTTCTAGAGCATGTGTTAGTGCGTCAACACCTGATGCAGCTGTTAGACCCTTAGGAGCTGTCATATGCATATCTGTATCAACAATAGCCATCTTTGGTAGTAGCTGATAGTCAGCTAGAGGGTACTTAATACCACTCTTTTCGTCTGTGATAACTGCGAATGGAGTTACTTCTGAACCTGTACCTGCTGATGTTGGAACTGCGATGAAGTAAGCCTTCTTACCCATTTCAGGGAATGTGTAAACTCTCTTACGGATGTCGATATATCTCATAGCCATATCCATAAAGTCTACTTCAGGATGTTCATACATTACCCACATAATCTTACCGGCATCCATTGCTGAACCACCACCGATTGCGATAATGCAATCAGGTTCGAATGCTGTCATCTGCTTTGCACCTTCCTTAGCACAAGCAAGTGTTGGGTCTGGAGCAACATCAAAGAATGTTGTATGAACAATGCCCATTTCGTCTAGCTTATCTGTTACAATCTTTGTGTAACCATTCTTGTATAGGAACTGGTCTGTTACGATAAATACTCTCTTCTTACCCATAACATCTTTTAGTTCCTGTAGTGCTACTGGTAGGCAGCCCTTCTTCATATATACCTTTTCAGGTGCTCTGAACCAAAGCATATTTTCCCTTCTCTCTGCTACTGTCTTAATATTAATTAAGTGCTTTACGCCAACATTTTCTGATACTGAGTTGCCACCCCATGAGCCACAACCTAGTGTTAGTGAAGGCTTTAGCTGGAAGTTATATAGGTCACCGATACCACCGTGTGATGATGGTGTATTTACAAGGATTCTACATGTCTTCATTCTGTTTGCGAATGTATCAATCTTATCCTTTTCTGTTACTGCGTTACAGTATAGAGAAGATGTATGACCGTAACCACCATCAGCGATTAGGTGTTCTGCCTTATTTAGAGCATCTTCAAAATCTTCTGCCTTATAGAAAGCTAGAACCGGAGAAAGCTTTTCGTGAGCGAATTCTTCTGCAATGTCAACGCTTTCAACTTCACCGATGATAACCTTTGTATCAACAGGAACATCAACACCTGCTAAAGCTGCGATTGTGTGAGCTGACTGACCAACAATCTTAGCATTTAGAGCACCGTTGATGATGATTGTCTTTCTTACCTTTTCTGTTTCTTCAGGGTTTAGGAAGTAACAACCTCTGTACTGGAATTCCTTCTTAACCTTTTCGTAAATATCCTTAACAACGATTACTGACTGTTCTGATGCACAAATCATACCGTTATCAAATGTCTTTGAGTGGATGATTGAAGATACAGCTAGTAGGATGTCTGCTGAGCTATCAATGATAGCTGGAGTATTACCTGCACCAACACCTAGAGCAGGCTTACCACTTGAATAAGCAGCCTTAACCATACCTGGACCACCTGTTGCTAGGATAATGTCTGATTCTTTCATTAGTAGGTTTGTCATATCAAGAGAAGGAATATCAATCCAACCGATGATGTTTTCTGGAGCACCTGCCTTAACAGCTGCATCTAGAACAACCTTTGCTGCTGCGATTGTGCTTTTCTTTGCTCTTGGGTGAGGGGAAATGATGATACCATTTCTTGTCTTTAGAGAGATAAGTGTCTTAAAGATTGCTGTTGATGTTGGGTTTGTTGTTGGGATAACTGCACCTACAACACCGATTGGTTCTGCAACCTTGATTGTACCGAAACTTTCGTCTCTTTCGATAATGTCACAAGTCTTTGTGTTCTTGTATGCGTTGTAAATATATTCTGCTGCGTAGTTGTTCTTGATTACCTTATCTTCTACTACGCCCATACCTGTTTCTTCTACTGCCAGTTTAGCCAGAGGAATTCTTGCCTGGTTTGCTGCAATTGCTGCTGCCTTGAAGATCTTGTCAACCTGTTCCTGTGTGTATGTTGAGAATTTCTTCTGTGCTTCTCTAACCTGTGCTAGTTTTGCTTCTAGTGCTTCTACTGAATCTACAATATTGTTAGCCATAGATTATAACTCCTTTTTTAAGTTCTGTTAAAATTTTAACAAATATTTTGTCGGTTGTAAATACTATATTTTATTTTCCCTATTTTACACAATAGAAATTGTTTTTAAAAGTCTAAAGTTAGATATTATGCTCCCTATTTTTCCTATTATTTTACATACTGTTTCTTTTAATTTTACATAAGAGAATTATGGGGATTTTTGCAGTTTATTTTGTAAAGTATTATATCTATATAAACGACAATTACAACACATATTAAAATAATTATTTTACAAATTTATAAACAAAACAAAATCTCATAGATATCACACTTTTTAACGGGCGAACACTGTTCGCCCCTACGACTGTAAGCCATAAAATGATATAGAATTTTGTAATCAATATATTTCTGCAAAAGAAAAATAAGCCCTATGAAAGGCTTATTTTAATTCTTTTAAATAATATTAAAATGTTCTAGTAAAATCTTGATACCAAGACAAATAAGGATAATACCACCGGCGAGTTCTGCTTTGTTCTTATACTTTAGACCGAAGATATTGCCAATTTTCACACCAATACATGAAATTATAAATGTTGTAATACCGATAATAATTGATGCTAAGGTTGTATTTAAAAAGTCACCAATCATTGAAGAAATGTTAACATCAACGCAAGCAAAGGTAACACCTACTGCTAAAGCATCAATGCTGGTAGCAATAGCCATTGTAAACATAATCTTTACACCTAAGCTATCGTTAGCCTTTTCTTCTTCCTTAGAAAGTGACTCCTTAATCATATTACCACCGATTAAAGAAAGCAAAACAAACGCTATCCAAGGTGTGATACTTGTAATGTAGCCTGTAAAACCGGCACCTAAAAGGTAACCAATCATAGGCATCAAAAACTGAAAGCCCCCAAACCACAGACCACATACTGCCATTGTCTTAAAATTAATCTTAGGGATTGCCAAGCCCTTACATACAGAAACTGCAAATGCGTCCATTGAAAGCCCTACTGCCAATAAGATAACTTCAACTAAACTCATAATAATTCTCTTTTCTTTGAACTCTGCTCTCTATAATACAATAAAGGAAGATATTTGTAAACGCTTTAGTAAATATCTTCCTTTTATATATTCATATGAAATTTTATTTAAAGAAATGAATTATTATTCTTCAACTGCACTCATAAATTTGTTATAAATTTCCGGGTTAATTCTCTTAATAGAAATCGGTTTATGATTTTCGTTTACAAAACAGTGGGTTGAGTGACCTGTACAAGCCAATGAATTGTCTGAAGTAAAACGAATTTCATAATCAAACTTCTGCTTTACACCATTAAAATAAGTCATCTTAATATAAACTGCAAATTCATCTGAACAACCCAGTGACTTATGGTACTTAGCATAAACATCAACAACAGGAATAATCATATTTTGTCGTTCCATTTCAATTAAATCACAACCGAGTTGCTCCATTGCATATATTCTGGCTTCTTCAAAATAGCGAATATAATTAGAATGATGGACAATAGACATTCTGTCAGTTTCATAATAATTAACTTTGCGAATATATGGTTTAAATTTCACAAAATCACTTCCTTAATAATAATCCTGCTTCAAAGTCTTTCTTAGCTTGTTCTTTAACCTTATAATGTTGTTTCTTACCTGTAGCAGTATGTGGTAGTTCATCAACAAAGCGATAATATCTTGGACATTTGTACTTTGATAGATTTGGGTGTTTATCACAATAATCAATCATTTCCTTGACTGTAATTGACTTATCCTCAGGGATAATATAAGCAACAAGCACTTCGCCTCTTGTTTTGTCAGGTACAGAAGTAACAATACTTTCCTGAACCTTAGGGTGCATATTTAGCACTTCTTCAATCTGTGGTGGATAAATATTTTCACCACTACAGATAATCATATCATCCTTACGACCTGCAATAGTTACAAATTCTTTGTCATCCCAAGTAGCAAGGTCACCTGTATATAGATAGCCCTTATAGTACTTTTCTTTTGTAACTTTAGGGTTATCAAAGTAGCACATAGTTGACTTTGATGGTGACTTGATGATAACTTCACCAACCTCTTTACCGTCTTTAGCTACAAAATCATTAGGTTCAGCTTTTTTGTCTTCATAAGCCTTAACAACTCTAACATCATCATCAGTACATGAACGACCTGCTGAACCTGACATTTCAGGTAAATCATATGGTCTAAGGAATGTATTCCAGAATGTTTCTGTTGTACCGTAACCGTTGAAAATATTTGGTGTTAAAGTTTCTTGGAAACGGATACACTGAGCCTTTTCAAGTGGTGAGCCCATTGTAACAATACCCTTGATTTTTGATAAATCTACAGGGTGCTTTTCTTGACGAGTTGCAAGAGAAGTTAGAACTGCCGGTACACCAATAAGGAAAGTTACACCATACTTTTCAGCATAAGTTAGACAAACTCTAGGGTTATAATTACGCAAAATTACAACTGAACCACCGGCATAAAATGTTGGTGTAAGTCCACCTGAATGTAATCCACCTCTATGGAACCAAGGTGTCATATTCATAGTAACATCTGTTGGATTTAGTGGGAAATGCATAATAACATCATGAGCAGAAAGTACTTCGTTAATGTTATTTAGTGGTACACCCTTTGGCAGTGAAGTTGTACCGGAAGTAAACAGTCTTGTAACTTCATCATAAATATGAGGCTGAAAGTCAACTTCAGGGTCAGTATCAGGTGCATCCTTCATAAAGTCTTCAAAACGGATATGTCCCTTTGGTAAAGTTTCGCACTTATTATCATAGTCAACCATTAGCACAATTTCAGGCTTTTCAACGCAAAGTGCCAATGCTTGTTTCATTTCGTGCATATACTCATAATCATAAATAAACACCTTAGGCTTATTGTGATTAATAAGCAATGAAGTTTCACCTGCTGCTAAGTTAAAGTTAGCAGGACAGTTAATAGCACCAATCTTCTGTGGTGCAATATATGAAAGTGCAAACTGTGGTGAATTTGGAAGTAGATAAAGTATAGTATCGTTCTTCTTCACACCACTTGCTTTTAGTGCATTTGCAAGACGGTTTGCATCTTTGTTAAGTTCTTCATAAGTCCAGGTTTGTTCCTTTTGAGGATCTACCATTGCAGTTTTGTAACCAAATCGGCGAACATTTCGCATAAAGCCATTTAGCCATGTAAATTCATGTTCAAATGTGTCCTTAAACATTGTAATATCATAAGTATAACTCATAAAATAACCTCTATCTTTTTATTATGGAACAAACCTTTAGGGCTAGTCCACTTTATTTATTATATTTACCAACAATTACACTACTATTCTGACCACCAAAACCAAGAGAGTTGCTCATTGCAAAATCAATATCTTTCTTTAGTGGTTCATCCTTAACAAGGTTAAGGTCGATTTCTTCATCAACTTCATGTAGGTTAAGAGTATGAGGAATAACACCCTCAGTCACTGCCTTGATACAAGTGATACATTCAGTAATACCACCTGCACCCATCATATGACCTGTTGCACCCTTTGTTGAAGAAACATAAGGCTTATAGTCACCGAATACTGAGTTAATTGCTATACCTTCAACAACATCACCTTTGTGTGTTGCAGTACCATGTGCGTTAATGTAACCGATTTGGTCAGAATTAATACCGGCTTCTTCTATAGCCAGTTTCATTGCTCTAATTGCACCGTCACCTTCCGGATGAGGAGCAGTAATATGATAAGCGTCACTTGTGTTGCCACAGCCTTTTAGTTCGCAGATAATATTTGCACCACGAGCAAGAGCATGTTCTTCTGTTTCCAGCACAAGTGCACCACCACCTTCGCCAATTACGAAACCATCTCTGGTAACATCAAATGGACGAGAAGCAGTTTGTGGATTTTCGTTATTCTTAGAAAGTGCCTTTGCGTTAGCTAATGAGTAGATAACGATTGGACATAGTGCACTTTCTGCACCTACTGCTATCATTGTATCAGCCTTACCGGCTTGCATTAACATTGCAGCAGTATAAATTGAATCACCGCCTGATGAACAAGCAGTATTAATAGTAAATGATGGGCCTTGAATATTGTGCATAATAGCAATATGTGTAGCAGCAATATTACCTAGAATTTTTGGAATAAATCTAGGTCCTACCTTCTTATGAGCAGCACCTGTTAGTGCTTCCTGAGTATAAGCAGTTGTTGCAATACCGTTTAGAGCAGTACCCATAACAATACCTGTTCTTGTTGGGTCAATCTCTACTTCACTCATTTTTAGAGCTTCTTCTGCTGCAATATAAGCATACTGCATAAATGGGTCTGTTTGTCTTAGAATTTGCTTAGGAATATAATCTGATGGATTAAGATTCTTAATTTCTCCGGCAAACTGAACTGCTAGTTCTGATGGGTCAAAAGAAGTGATTTTGTCAATACCACTTTTGCCATCTAGCAGATTTTTCCAATATTCATCTACACCAATGCCTATTGGTGTAACTGCACCCATACCTGTAATTACAATTTTCTTCATTTTGTGAAAGTCCTTTCAATACGCGTATATATTTTAGTGTGCGTCCACACTAAAGCAAGAATAAATAAAACTATAAATGTTCTTTTAACTTACAATAAGAATTATATCAAAGTCAGAAAAATTTAGCAATAACATATATAATGCTAAATATCTATAATCAACATCAGTTTATGCATATATTGCATAAATAATAATTATATTTCTATTATAGAATTATAATATTCAATCTTAATGATATTCTTTAATAAACAATTGGTGGTGAACTTTATGGATATAAATTTAATAAAATATTTTGTTTCTGTTGCACAGAATTTAAACTTCTCAGAAGCTGCAAGACAGAACTTTGTATCTCAAAGTACAGTTTCAAGAGGCATTAAAGAAATGGAAAAGGAACTTGGTGCATCACTCTTTTCACGAACAAAGAGAAATGTTGTACTTACTCCTGAGGGAAAGGCACTTCTTCCCTATGCAATGGAAATTATCGAAAACCTTAATTCTGCTACATTTATAATAGATAAGTTACAGAAAGGTATTGACGGTAAACTTACTGTTGGTTATGACGAAACCAGTGGTCCATATATTAGTAAATACCTACAAGGGTTTGTTGCTAAATATCCGGACATAACAGTTGACATTAAGAAAATACAAGTTAGTGAGGAAATCTTGGCACTTGACAACAACGAATATGACATTGTATTTATGCTTAGAGATATGATGCCTGATTCTCCTGACATTGACCATCTTGAGGCTTATGATGACACTCTTTCTGTTATTAGCAAAAAAGGATTACTAGCCGGTGGTGGAATTGACTTTGACCAACTTCATCAACAAAATGTTGTTTTACTTTCTGAGGCCATCAGTCCTATTCTTTATATGGAAATTTTGGACCTATTCAGAACATACAACATTATCCCTAACATTGTAAACCGATATGATGATGTTCGTTCAGTAGTTACTGCAGTATCTTCAGGTATCGGTATTTCTATTTTGCCTACTTCGCTATGTAGAGCAATGTTCAACAGTCAATTTGAAATTCATAGAATTAAGGGTATTGACACTACAATTTCCTACATTATGACTTGGAACAAAGCTATGCGTAATCCCGGTACTAAGTTGTTTCTTAAAGAGGCAAGTAAGGTTAATGTTGAGGATGTTTAAGCATAATAACAATTGTGTTTGCCTATGATTTATGATAACTTTTATCTTATCGTACACATTTTATCTAAAGAACACTATCTACCGTAACAATCCCTCTGTTTTGCATACGCAAAACATCTCCCTTTACACAAGGGAGACTGGCGAATATGTGCATATTTAATGTAACTACATAAGACAAAATAACAACAAATTTATGGCTTGTTTTCTTTGATGGTCACTTAATTGTTCGCCCGTTTAATAGTAAAAAGTTTTATATACCTTTGTCCTATTATGAAACTTATAATTAACTACACAGGGCAAAGCACCTATATAAAGGCTGATGTTTCTACACCAATAACCCATAATCTTTATCTTATTTTAAATATTTATCATAGTAAAAAAGCTCTGTACTAACTATTAAAGTTAGACAGAGCTTTTAGTTATTTATTTAAAAATTGAAAGTTATGAGAACAGAATTCTATCGTTATCAAGGGCTTCTCTTTTCTTCATACTATACATTTGAAGAAGGTCATCCCTATTCATATTCTTTCTTTCGTTATATGGAATATCAAGAATAATCTCACCACTATCCATCATAATTGTACGATTACCTGTGGTAAGTGCTTGATTTAGATTATGGGTAATCATCATTGTTGTAATATTATTTTCTGCAACAATTTGCTTAGTGATTTCCATAACTTTCTCAGCAGTTGCCGGATCTAAAGCAGCAGTATGTTCATCAAGTAACAGAAGTTTCGGAACTGCAAGTGTACACATTAGAAGTGTTACAACTTGTCTTTGACCACCTGAAAGAAGTCCTACTTTATTCTTTAGTCTATCTTCAAGACCCATATTGTATCTTGCAAGTTGTTCTTTAAAGAATTTTCTCATTTTGTCATTTACTGCTGACTGAAAAATTCTTCTTCTGCCTTTGCTATATGCAAGTGCCAAGTTCTCTTCAATAGTCATATCAGGTGCAGTACCTTTCATAGTATCCTGAAATACTCTGCCGATTACTCTTGCTCTCTTATGTTCTTTCTTATAAGTAATATCTTCATTGTCAAGAATAATCTTGCCACTGTCACATAGAAAAGAACCACAAATAGCATTGAAAAGTGTACTTTTACCTGCACCGTTACTACCTACGATTGTAACAAAGTCACCGTTATCCAAATGAAGTGAAAGGTTATTAAGAGCAGTATGTTCATTTACTGTACCCTTAGAAAAGACTTTAGTAACATTATTTACATCAAGCATTTCTTCCACCTCCGTGTTTAATCTTAAATCTGGCAATATAATACTTAAATGCCGGAATAGAAAGTGCTACTGCAACAATAATAGCAGTGATTAGTCTGATAACCTGAGCAGTAAAGATACCGGAATTAATTACCCAAGTAATGATAAATCTGTAAATAACTGAACCTACAATTGCTGAGATAAGACCAAGAGTAACGCCACGCTTACCCATAATAGCTTCACCGATAATAACTGATGCCAAACCAACAACAAGGATACCGTTACCGGAAGAAATATCTGCATAGCCTTGGTACTGAGCAATAAAGCTACCACTAAGTGCAATTAGTCCGTTAGCTAACATTAGTGCAACAATCTTGCTAACATCTACATTAATAGAAGATGCTCTAACCATATCTTCATTATTACCTGTTGCTCTTAGGCATAGACCAAAGTGTGTTCTAAAGAACCAAATCATAGCCAGTACACAAACAACTACTGCAACAAATGAAAGAATCATCTTTGCATTATGTCTGCCAAAAATATCAAGACCAATATTATCAAATAAATTATCAACTAATGTGAATACTCTTGAGTCCTTTGGAATATTTACATTAGGTGAACCAAGTATCATAAGGTTAACACTATATAGTCCACACATTGAAATAATACCGGCTAAGATAGGGTGTATTCTCATCTTTGTCTGTAAAAATCCTGTTACAAAACCTGCACAACAACCGGCTAGGAAAGCAAGTAAAATGCCTAGCCAAGAGTGGTTCTCATTTGCAACAACAGCTGATACTGCTAAACCTAAGGTAAAGCTACCCTCTGTTGTAAGGTCAGGAACATTCATTATTCTAAAGGATATGTAAAGTCCAAGAGCCATAATTCCGTAAATGAAACCCAGCTCAAGTCCTCCTAAAATAACATTAAGGCTCATAAATAACCCCTTGTACTTCTAAATTTCTTTTATGTTTTTATTTTTAGTGCGAATATAAATTCGCACCTACATTGTTTTATCTATCGGATTAGTCTTAGATAAACTAAAGATTGTACCAAGACAATCCCTCCGATTACTTCGTAATCACCTCCCTTTACACAAGGGAGGCTTTGTTAGTTTGTACTTAATTTAAGTTTTACTAACAAAGGAAAGATTGTAATAGATTAATAGTCTGTTTTCTTACGGGCGAACAGTGTTCGCCCCTACATTCTAAAACTATAAGTCTGTACTAAATTCTAAACTATAATTCTATACTAATTAAATTAGTTCTTTGCGTCATTAACCTGCTTAACTGTATCTTTACCAAAGTCAATACTATCTAGGTTAATGCCGATAGCTTTTGCGTCATCCTTATTAACTGTAATGTAGTCATAAGGTACAACGATTGATGGAATTTCTTCTACCTTTTTACCTTCAAAATACTTTGATGCAAGGTCAGCAGTTTTTTCACCAATACCAATATCATCAATAGCCTTTGTACCTAGGCAACCTGAATCAACCATTGTTGCTGAAGAACCGTAAACTGCTACTTTGTTTTCTCTTGCAATTTCTGTAATTGTACTCATAGCACCCTGCATAACTGCATCATTAGGGATAAAGATTGCATCACACTTTTTACATAGGCTTTCAACTGTTGTAGCAATTTCGCTATCTTCTACAACTGCACCTTCTGTATATTTAATGTTCTTACTTTCTAGGTAAGTTTTTGCTTGTTCAACTGTGTTAACGGCTGAATCTGTCTTTGAAGAATATAGTAGACCGAAGTTCTTTGCTTTTGGTGTCATCTGTTTTGCAAGACCAAAGATTTCTTCTACAGGAATTGCATTTGATGTACCTGTTGCATTCATATCAGGTTTATCCATATCCTTAATAACACCGGCTGCTACAGGAGCAGAAACTGCACAGAAGAATACAGGAATGTCTGATTCTTGGTTTACCATACTCTGAGTTGCAGGTGTTGCAACAGTAAATACTGCGTCATAATCACCGTTAGCTACTGACTGAGTAATTGTGTTTAGGTTTGTTTCATCACCATCGGCACACTGATAATCAACATCCTTGTCGCTAGAGATATAGCCCTTAGCCTTTAGACCTTTAATGATACCTGCACGCATATCATTAAAAGCACCGTTTTCTACTTGCTGAATAATAGCAACTTTCTTTGTTTTGCTTGATGAACTGTCACTACCGTTACAACCAACAAATAGTGTAGCCATCATCACTACAGTTAAGATTACTGCAAAAATCTTTTTCATTGTTTAACCCTCCAATAAAGTTTTTGTTTTATTATAATTTGACAACTTGTCAAAAGCATCCACTAGCATTTCTTCTGTTACCACATATGGGTTGTGGTCAGCATCAGGCATTTCTAGAGTTTTAGCTATTACTGCCGGTAAATCTTTTTCTTCAATTTCCACATCGGCAATAGAAGTCGGAAGTCCCACACTCTCATTGAAATCATACATTTTCTTAAACATATCGTACTGTTTATCTACTAACAGAAGAATCAGCACACCAAAACCAACAACTTCACCATGAATATGATTTTCTTCAATATGTGGAAATGAAGTTAAGCCGTAGAAAATACCATGTGCAAGGCCGGTATTATAATCTATAATATGTTCTGCTGTTAATAAAATTGATGCAATACCTGTTGTAATAGCAATTGAAAGTACAGTTTGTTCAAACTCATAAGAATTAACCTTATTCTTATTATCTTCCAAAGCCTTCTTACCATACTTTAAAATTGGTTCAAGACACATTTGACTAATTACAACACCAAGTCTGTGATAATGAACTAAGGTATCTTCTCCTCTGGAAGAAACAGAACTTTCAAAATACTTTGCATATGTGTCACCCATACCTGCCCATAAATATTTTGATGGTGACTTACACAATAAATTTGTATTGATAAATGCGTGTTTAGGTGGTTTTTCAAAGAAAAATGGTTGTTTGAAAACACCTTCCTTAGTATACATAATTGAAACACAAGTTACCGGTGAACAGTTACTTGCAATTGTTGGAAAAGTGAAAACCGGTTTATTTATCTTTACTGCAAGACACTTTGTAGTATCAAGTGCTTTACCACCACCAACTGCAAAAAGATAATCGGCTTTCTGTACACTTTCATTATTAGCAAGTTCATCTACATTTTCAAAACAAGACTCTCCACCATACCACACAAAATCAATGATACTTACTTTAGTATCTTTTGTGGCTGAGATTAATAATTCTTTTGCAGAATTAATTGCTTTGTGTCCACCAATAACGACTGCTTTGCTACCATATGGACTACAAATCTTTTCAATTTTTTCATAAACATTATCTCCAACAGAATATGAAGGCAAGTTTATACTATAATTTTCCATAATATCACCTAACAAAAAATCCCATACGCATAAAGCGTATGGGACGAATTATCGTGGTACCACCCAAGTTTAGATAATTCTATAAAAGAATTATCACTCTAGTCTTTAACGCAGACTTACGGATTAGCTACTAAAAATTCACCTTTCCCTCTGTGGCCCATTTGTCAGCATAGTTTCCGTAGAACTTTCACCGTCATCTACTCGCTAAAGGTCTTTTGCCGTTTTACTTCCACATCATCGGTTTGAATGGTATTTATTTTTCTTTTACCGAATAATTATATAAAATAACTATCAGTAAGGATATTATAACACTATTTTAAGATTTCTTCAACTATAAATCTTGGTCTGTGTTTACTTTCCATATAAATTTTTCCTATGTACTCACCAACAACACCAATTGCAAGTAGCTGAAGACCACCTAATGCCCAAATTGAAACAATAAGTGATGACCAACCTGAAACAGTATTGCCGATAATCCACATAATAAAGCTATAGATTAGCATAATTAAGCTAATGCAGAATACAATAGCACCTAAAGAAGTAATCATTCTGATAGGTTTCATTGATAGGCTGGTAACACCATCCCATGCAAGACCTAACATTTTCTTAAGTGGGTACTTACTTTCACCTGCAAGTCTTTCACTTCTCTCATACTCAACAACACTTGACTTAAAGCCAACAAGAGGTACAAGACCTCTTAGGAATAGGTTAACTTCCTTAAATTCTGCTAAAGCATTTAATGCTCTCTTGCTCATTAATCTAAAGTCAGCATGGTTATAAACTACTTCAGCACCTAGCATTGAAAGAACTTTATAGAAACCTTGTGCAGTCATTCTCTTGAAAGCAGTATCTGTTGCTCTCTTGCTACGAACACCATAAACAATTTCAGAACCGTTTTCAAAGTCCTTAATCATTTCATCAAATGTGTTAATATCGTCCTGTAAATCGGCATCAATAGAAATTACACAATCACAGTCATCCTTAATTGTCATAAGACCACCTAGAAGTGCATTTTGGTGACCTCTGTTTCTGCTCATTTTAATACCGTTTACATATTTATTCTTGTTATGTAATTCATCAATAATAGTCCAAGTTTTGTCCTTACTACCATCATCAATGTAATAAATCTTACTGTCACTTGTAATAAGACCATCGTTAATCATCTGGTCATATTTCTTAGTTAATTTTTCTGTTGTATCATAAAGTACTTCTTCTTCATTATAGCAAGGAACTGCTAAATATAATTTTACCATAACTTCCTCCTGAAAAATAGTTAAACTAAAAACATTTGCCCAAATAAACTTTACTAAAATAGATTTTAAGTAAAATTCACCCTATCTTCACAATTATATCACCTTAAATACTTAAAATCAATGACAGAATAATGAAAGAACAGAATTTGGAAATAAATTACTAAAATCTATTTATTTTGGAATATGTATATGGTATAATATGTACGAATGAAGGAGGTTGCTATGAACATTCCATCACTTTTAATACCAAAAGCTAATGTTGAGTATCTAAGAACAAAGGACTCTATTGAATTTGCACTAGATATATTTAGAAGAAATTCTTACTCTGCTGTACCTGTTATCAATTCTGATGGCATTTACCGAGGTACAATCACAGAAGGTGATTTCTTGTACTACATAATGGACAATCCGGATGCAGACCTAAAGAAAGTTAAGGTTAGAAACATACTTAGAGAGGACTTTTATGAGGCAGTAAAAATTACTGCAAGCATAGATAAGCTACTTATTAAGTGTCTTGACCAAAACTTTGTTCCTGTTACTGATGACAGAGATGTTTTTGTTGGTATTGTTACAAGAAAAGTAATCTTTAAAAACATCTACGAAGAACAACTAAAAATTAAATACGGTTCAGAATAATATACATTATATAATGTATACAAAACTAAGCAATCAACAAAAAACTCCTTAACCCAACGGTTAAGGAGTTTTCTTATGTCTTAATTAATCTGCTGAAAGTGGGATTGTTTCGCCTGTATATCTAACAATCATTGAAGAAATTTTACTTACAGTTACTGTATCACCGACTTTATATGTTTTACCGGAAAGTTCATCTGTAAAGTCATAATTAGCCTTGAAAGTTGCATCAGCATTTTGGTTATTGTGGATAACAAACATTGAGTAATCTCTGCTATCGTCAGTTACTGAATAGCCATAAATCTTATTCTTTACATTATCCTTTACAACATCCTTTATGATTGCTGTACTATAATCACCTGTATAGAAAATCTTATATTTATTTCTAATGCTGATTAACTTCTTGTAATGTTCTAGAATACTGCCATCAACATTTTCCTGTTCTTCTACTGAAACACCGTCATTAGCCTTAGTGAATTTTTCTGATGAACTCCATGAACGAACTGCATTCATCTTTGTTGCACCCTTACCGTCACGAGCTGTGTACCAGTCCATTGCCTCTCTTCTGTTAGGGTCGGCTGTACCACTTGTACCACCACCGGACTGACCGATTTCATCTCCGTAATAAATCCAAGGCATACCCTTAATAGTCATCATAACACTGGCAGCAAGTTTTATTCTTGCAGTTGAAACTTCTTTATCAGAATTTTTCTGACTAACATCATAAGCAATTCTGTTTATGTCATGGTTGCTAAGCATTACAGAGTTAATAGTAGTCTTTGAAACATTTGGAGTTTGGTCTGCATATCCTTTAATCTTATTATTGTAAGTCTGATTATCCTTTGCAATATTTATCTGACCACCAATTGCCATTGACTTAATTTCACTTCTGTTGTAAAAATCAAAGTCAGAGTCTAGGTCTGCAAAGAACTTTGCCTGAGTTGTTTCCATGGTAGTTTCTGGCCAAACTTCACCAATACAGAAAGCGTTAGGGTCCTTTTCTTTTACATGATTTTCAAAGTGTTGCCACCATTCATGAGTAACAGAACCTTCTTTTTCATCTACATGTTGTTTAGCAGCATTAATAGTATCATCAATATGCATTGCAGCATCAAGTCTGAAACCGTCAATACCCTTATCTAGCCAATAATCAGCAACAGAATCTATATCATCCCAAACATCTTTATTCTGATAGTTTAGGTCAGGCATATTACCATTAAAGCAAGAGTAATATCTTGCACCTCTCATAGCTGACCAAGTCCAAAGACTTGTCTGTACTGAAGGAATAGGCTGTGAACCATCATTCCATATATAATAGTCCTTATACTTACCGGACTTTTTGATAGAGTCCTTAAACCATTGATGCTGGTTAGATGTATGGTTTATAACAAGGTCCATAACAACCTTAATGCCATTATCGTGAAGAGTATCTAACATATAGTTAAAGTCATCCATTGTACCGTAATCATCACAAACATCATTATAGTCTGTTACATCATAACCATGGTATGAACTTGTCTTGTTGAAAGGCATTAGCCATACAACATTAACACCAAGTGACTTTAAGTAGTCAACCTTTTCAGCTACACCACGGAAGTCACCACAACCATCACCATCACTATCATAGAATGAACGAACAAAAAGTTCATAACCTACAGAAGAAGTTCTCCAATCGTTATCAGCCTTTGCAGCGAAAGTACTAATCTTCTTAGTTATGTACTTTTGGATAATTGTTGCATCCTTAACATCTATTTTGCCATCTTCATTTACATCGGCATAAGTTTCGTCAATAGAATCAATACTTTTGTTAAGATACTTCTGAATAGCAGTTGTATCCTTTACATTGATTTTATTATTGCCATCAGCATCACCAAATTTGTTTACATCAACAGTAGATGTAGTATCTTTTGTTTGGTCAGTGGTTGTTTTGTTTTCATCTGCATTTACTGAGACAGTTGCAGAAGCACCGGCTACCATAGCCAAAGAAAGTAAAATTGAAATTAATTTTTTGCTCATAGCGTTACCTCCTACATATTACAATTTATTATATCATTTTTTCTTATTTATAGGCAATAATAATATGAAAAAAATAAAAAAATTTACAATTTGATTATACTTCCAAATTCAAGTAGAGATATTTGTATAATTTTAACATAAATATTTATAATACTTGAAATTTATTATCGTGTATGCTAAAATATGTGAATAAAATATTAATAAGGAGGTTGTTTCAAGTATGTTATCAACTTTAACCTATTTATCAGCCATTGGAGGTGTAGTTGCACTGATTTATGCAATTATACTGGCTGTAAGAATTAACAAAATGGAGTCCGGTACTGAAAGGATGAAAGAAATCGCACAGTCTATTAATGAAGGTGCAAAGGCATTTTTGTTTTCGGAATATAAAATTCTTGTAATTTTCGTTGCTACTGTATTTGTTGTTATCTCTGTTTGTGGAATTATTACAAAAAGTGATGTGCTAAATTACAGAACTGCACTGGCATTTTTAATCGGTGCAATACTTTCTACTTTAGCCGGTTACTGTGGTATGAGTGTTGCTACTAAGGCTAATGTCAGAACTGCTAATGCTGCTAAAGAAAAAGGTATGAACAGTGCATTATCTACTGCTTTTAGTGGTGGTGCAGTTATGGGTATGTGCGTTAGTGGTCTTGGACTACTTGGTGTTTGCCTAATTTATGCAATTACCGGGGACGATAACATTCTTTTTGGTTTTTCATTAGGTGCATCATCAATTGCTCTATTTGCCAGAGTTGGTGGTGGTATCTATACAAAAGCTGCCGATGTTGGTGCTGACCTTGTTGGTAAGGTTGAAGCCGGTATTCCGGAAGATGACCCAAGAAACCCTGCTACTATTGCTGATAATGTTGGTGACAATGTTGGTGATGTTGCCGGTATGGGTGCTGACCTATTTGAAAGTTATGCCGGTTCACTTATCTCTGCTATTTCACTTGGTGTACTTGCTTTTAGTGGTAGTTCTTCTTGGAAATATGCAGTTTTCCCTTGTTTGCTTTCTGCTATCGGTCTTATCTCTTCTATTATCGGTACATTATTTGTTAGAGGCAAAGATGGTAAAAATCCTCAGAAAGCACTTAACACAGGTACTTATGTAGCCTCAATTTTAGTAGTAATTTCTGCTATTTTACTAAGCTACTTTATGCTTGGTACTTTTAGATTTGCCATTGCAATTATTGCCGGTTTATTGGTTGGACTACTAATCGGTACAATAACAGAAATGTACACTTCCGATAAATTCCCATTTGTAAAGAAAATTGCTAAACAAAGCGAAACAGGTTCTGCTACTACAATTATCAGTGGTATTGCAGTAGGTATGCAAAGTACACTTATTCCTAGTATTCTTATTGGTGTCGGTATTTTTGTTGCTTACTTTGTAACTAACGGTACAGGTGCTGACGGTACTTCAGGTATTTATGGTATTGCACTTGCTGCTGTAGGTATGCTTTCTACAACAGGTATCACAGTTGCAGTTGATGCTTATGGTCCTATTGCCGACAATGCCGGTGGTATTGCTGAAATGAGTAACCTACCGGATGAAGTTAGAGAAATTACTGATTCTCTTGATTCTGTCGGTAATACAACAGCTGCTATCGGTAAAGGTTTTGCTATTGGTTCTGCTGCTCTAACTGCACTTGCACTATTCTTTACATTTGCACAAAAGGTTAACCTAGCTACTATTGACATTATGAACTACAAGGTAGTTATCGGTTTATTAGTTGGTGGTATGTTACCGTTCCTATTCTCTTCACTTACAATGGACAGTGTAAGTAAGGCTGCTCAAAGTATGATTGAAGAAGTTAGAAGACAGTTTAGAACTATTCCGGGTATTCTTGAAGGCAAAAGTAAACCTGACTACAAGAACTGTGTTGCTATCTCAACTCATGCAGCACTAAGACAGATGATTCTACCGGGTATTTTGGCTATTGTATCCCCTATTATTATAGGTGTATTACTTGGTGCTGAGGCTCTTGGTGGTATGCTTGGTGGTTCTCTCACAACAGGTGTATTACTAGCAATCTTTATGAGTAACTCAGGTGGTGCATGGGATAATGCTAAGAAATATATTGAAGGTGGTCATCATGGTGGTAAAGGTTCACCTAGCCACAAAGCTGCTGTAGTTGGCGATACAGTTGGTGACCCATTTAAGGATACATCAGGTCCGTCAATAAATATTCTTATTAAACTTATGACAATTGTCAGCCTTGTATTTGCTCCATTATTCGGTAACGGAATTATCGGCTAATATTCTACAAAATATATAAATCTTATAAAAGTCTTGTTGCTAAACTAAATGCAACAAGGCTTTTTTCTTTTATAAAATTATATTTGAAATTATTAAAAATTGTTAATATTATATTCATATATATTGTGTTTATTAACTATAATCTTACACTATAAATTGTTAAAAATGATAATAGTAAAATATATAATTTTTTGGTACAATATATATGTATATTAATGTAGGAAAATATGTAGTGATTTTTCTGCAAATATAAATAAAAGAAAGGTAAGAAATTATGAAAAAACAGATCTTATCTGTTGTTCTTTGCCTATCAATGTTATTGTCTATCTTTGCAATTAACCTAACAGTTAATGCAACTACAGTCAATAAGAGCGAATCAAAGGCTAGTACAACAGACAAAAAATCAGGCGTTTCAAAAATCACAAGTGCAAATGACTTCACTTGGGACAACGCAAATGTCTATTTTCTACTAACTGACCGTTTTAAAAACGGTAACACAAGTAATGACCACTCATATGGTCGTGCAACAGACAAAAACGGCTCTCCACTATCAGGCTGGGACACAGCTCCGGGTACATTCCACGGTGGTGACTTTGCCGGTGTTACACAGGAAATCGAAGCCGGTTACTTTGACGACCTAGGTGTTAACGCAATTTGGATCTCTGCTCCTTACGAACAGATTCACGGTTATGTTGACTCAGGTAAGGGCTTTGCCCACTACTCATACCATGGTTACTATGTTCTTGACTACACAGAAACAGATGCTAACTTTGGTACAAAAGAAGAATTCCAAACAATGGTTGATACAGCTCATAAGCATGGTATCCGTGTTGTACTTGATATTGTTATGAACCACTCAGGCTATAACACAGTTGCTGATATGGAAGAATATGGCTTTGGTACACTTCTTTCAGGTGCTAGTGACTACAAGTACAAACTAAACGATATTAGTGATGTAAACAGCCACATCGACTTTAAGACATCTGCTTCTGACTGGGGCAAATGGTGGGGCAATGACTGGATCCGTTCAGGTCTTCCTGGATATACAGACGGTGAAGGTGGTAGTGACCTAACAAGATGTCTAGAAGGTCTTCCTGACTTTAGAACAGAACAAACAAAGGCAGTATCTATCCCTCCTATTCTAAAGACAAAGTGGACTAAGGAAGGTACATATGATCAGAAGGTTGCTAAGTATGGCAGCTCTGCTTCTGTATCCGATTACCTAACAACATGGCTTTCAGAATGGGTTTCTCAGTATGGTGTTGACGGTTTCCGTTGCGATACTGCTAAGCATGTTGAAAAGGCTTCATGGAAAAAGCTAAAAGACAAGTGTGTATCTGCACTAAAGACTTGGAGACAGAACAACCCAACCAAGGCAGGTGCTGATTGGGACGAAGACTTCTGGATGACAGGTGAATGTTGGAACCACAACATTGGTTACGGTTATGACTCATACTACACAGAAGGTGGATTTGACTCAATGATTAACTTTGATTCATCAGGTAGTCCACTTCCTGGAGCAAGCTCAATCAATGGTAAGTACCAGAACTATGCAGATTCTATTAACTCAAACGATAAGTTTAACCAGCTAACATACATTTCTTCTCACGACTCAAATCTTGCTCGTTCATCAGATATGGCATATCAGGGTTCTGCTCTAATGCTACTTCCTGGTGCAGTACAGATTTTCTATGGTGACGAAACAAACCGTAAGACTATTCCAGGTATGGCATTTGACGGTCAAGGTGGTAGTGGTCACTCACTAAGAAGTGATATGAACTGGGATTCAATGGATAAGGACGAACTAGCTCACTGGCAGAAGGTTGGTACTTTCCGTAAGAACCACGTAGCAGTTGGTGCAGGTCAGCATCAGCAGATTACTGCTTACAATGCTTCAACAGGTTATACATTCGCAAGAACATATGATGACGGCAATGTTTCAGATAACATTATTGCAACAATCGGTGCTCCAAACAACACAGATATTCCTGTAGAAGTATCTTCACTATGGTCTGACGGTACAGTAGTTACAAATGCTTATGACGGCACAAAGGCTACAGTTACAGACGGTACTGCTACATTTAACTCAGGTGCTCACGGTACAATCCTAATTGAAGGTCCTGTATCTACAATTAATATGTCACTAAAGGGTGCTTCATCATTCTATGGTTCAGAAGAAGTTACAGTATCTCTAAAGGGTGCTGACTACGCTATGGTTTCAATTAACGGTGGCGAAGAATTCAAGGTTGTTGACGGTCAGAAGTTCACAATCGGTGAAGATATTCCTGTAGGCACAACATTCAAAGTAAAAATGACAGCTACAAATTCAGAAGAAACAGCTTCAAAGTCATTCTCATTTAAGAAGAAAGACCCAGACGCAGTTACAAGAGTATATTTTGACCCATCACTAAATTGGGGTTCAACAATTTACGCTTACATCTATAGCGAAAGTGGTTCAACAGCAACTGAAAATGCAAAGTGGCCTGGTCAGCAGATGACACTTGATTCTTCAACAGGTCTATATGTAATTGAAGTTCCTGATGAACTAACAGACGGTCAGGTAATCTTCAGTGGTGGTTCTAGCAGATATCCTGCTGAAATGCAGCCTGGTCTAAGCATCAACTCAACTGATATGATCTTTACTACAGGTAATCAGTGGCAGGCATATACAGGTCAAAAGCCAACTGCTACTACACCAACAACTCCTGACCCATCAAGCAATGTTACAGTTTATTATGAAAATACAAACAACTTTGCAACACCATATGTTTATTATTGGAACAAGTCAAGTGACTCTTCTTCAGTTAAGTGGCCTGGCGTTGCAATGACAAAGTATAAGGATAACATCTGGTATGCTTCATTCCCTAAGGATAACAATATGTGTATCTTTAGTAACAATGGTGCTTCACAGACAGGTAACTTAGATATTCCTGGTGACGGTTATCTATACTCTAACGGTTGGTCAAGTAGCCCATATGTAGTTCCTACAACTGCTACTACAACAAAGCCAACTACAGCAACAACTACAACAAAACCAACAACAGCAACTACTACAAAACCAACTACAGCTACAACAGTTACAACTCCAACAGAACTTCTTGGTGATGTAAACGGTGATGGCGTTGTTGATGTTAAGGATGCTACTTTAATTCAGAAGTATGTATCTAAGATGGCAGTAACAATGAACACAAAACTTGCTGATGTTAACAAAGATGGTATGATTAATATTAAGGATACAACAATGATCCAAAAATATGCTGCTGAGAAAATTGATAAACTTGGCTAATCTATAACACCTATAATTACAGCTACTCATTAATTTGGGTAGCTGTTTTTTTATTACTTTTTATTTTTTACAAAACATAAACCTATTCCCCACCACAAAATTATTCAATCTGAATTCGGTAGGACTTAAAAGACAAAAGTAAAAAGCTAATCCGTAAGGACTAGCTTTTTAGGGAGATTATGAAATTTATATGAGGATTCTACAATTCTGTAGCGTCTTGTAATTATATATAAAATCGGTTGAAGAAAGGAGAGTAACAACCGAATTGGTTTTCTTTTAGCAACAATAAAAAGGGGAAAAACTGTTGCTAATAAGTAATTAAAAATTTAGGTGTTTTCTATCTCTTTACTATGGCTACAGTATATCAAAGTTAATAGGAATTCTAAATACTAAATTAGCCTTAGTTTAATTTATTTATAGTATTTTTATTTATATTATTTTATACTTTTTTGTTTGATTTATCTTATTAGCTATGATATACTATATTTTATAGGTATGAGAGGAATAATAAAAAAGAAGAGGATTTTTTATGGCAAGAAATGTTACTAAACTAACCCCTGAGGAAAATAAGTTTTTCCACATTAACTACGACTATATGTGGAAAAAGCTAAACACTGCTCCTTACTATGTTTCCGGTGCCGGTGAATGTCCTGTTTACATTAGGAATGAAGAAGAACTTCTTTCTTACGTAAACCTATCAAAGTGCAGAAACCCGGAATATGTACCTAGTATGACTATTGTAAACAAGATTGTAAACTTCTATAACTACAACATTACTCCGGAAGTTACTACTTTCCAATTTTTAAGAGAAGACCTATCCCTTACAGACTCTGCAAGAAGTCAGAATATTAAAGGATTTGATGAAAAATATATTGGTACATATTACGGATACTACTATGGTGACTCATCAAAGAAAAAGGTTAACGGTGCAGTTATTAAAATTTACGAAGAAAATAATGTACTAAAGGCTACTGCTATCACAGGTATTCAAAACGACAATCAGTTATTTGACGAAAAGCTAAGTAAGCTATTTAGCAAAGACTTTATCAGCCTTAATGCTTATAACAAGTACTATGACTCATTGGAAATTTCTCAAAAGAGAACTACTTTCTATGAAGGTCTTGTTAATATTACACCAAGGTTCTTAATTATCTACCTTGAAGGTCTTGATAATGAGGACAAGAAAATGGTTATTAACCTAAGTACAGATGACTATGCTCACACCAAAGAATACTTATGTGGTCTTTCATTCTCTGTACTTATTAGTGAACAGTTTAATTTACAATTCTTTAAGCTAGGTGTTGTTAGGTCTAATTTTGATGAGATTGTTCCATTCTCACTAAACAATGAAGATGTAGGCAAAATGCTTGAAGTTACAAAAACCGATAATGAAAGAATTGTACTTGAACCTAGAAACGGCCGTGACTGGTACGAAATGGTGATTCAAAACGAAGATTAATTTAATATTTTAATTATAAGCAGAAAAAATCGCACTTCCTATTGGAAATGCGATTTTCTTTTTATCTTTATTTTATAAAGTTCCTGTTCGCTTTAGCTTTCTAAACTTATGAAAATAAACAATAATCATAAGAATTGCACTGGCACTCCAAGCAGCAGGACCTGCAAATGAAACTGATGCAAAACCTAATGTTGTACTGAAAATTAATGGTGAAAGAACTCTCATCAAAACTTCAAGTACTGAACCTATCATTGGTACAACACCGTCTTTTAGACCTTGAATTACACCACGATAAATGAATAGCATACCAAGTGACCATTCAAAGATACAGTTCCATCTGATAAATTCTATTGAATACTTCATTGTAATAGGGTCGGAATTTGATAGGAAAATTGATGTTAAGAATTCAGCAAATATCCAGGCTAATACACCGATAACTACTGAATATGCAAGGCAAAGTAAAAGTCCTTTCTTTGTACCTGACTTAATTCTGTCATATCTTTTAGCACCGGCATTTTGTCCGGCAAAAGTAGCCATTACAATACTCATTGAGTTTAGAGGGTTTTGTAGGAAAAGCTGAACTCTGTTACCTATTGTATAAGCAGCAACTGCACTTGAACCAAAACCGTTTACAAAGAACTGTAGTACCATCATACCGATTGAAATTACTGAATACTGGAAACCCATAGGGAAACCAATCTTAAATTCATCACCAATCATTGACTTTATTCCCTTGAAACTTTCTTTGTTAGGAATAATGAAAGGCACTTTAAACTTAATATACACAACACAAAGCAACGCTGAGATACCTTGTGAAATTACTGTTGCAATTGCAGCACCTGCAACATCCCAACCAAATACTAAAATAAATAATAGGTCAAGACCAATGTTAAGTACTGAAGAAAGCAAAAGTAACATTAAAGGTGTCTTGCTATCCCCTACTGACCTTAAAAGTGCTGAGGTTACATTGTAAAGCATTGTAGCAGGAAGTCCACCGTATATAATTGTTAGGTAGGTTTTTGAATAAGCAAAAGTATCACTTGTAGTATTTAGCAAAATTAAAAGTGGTTTTGCCAACAGTACAAATCCTACTGTTAAAACTACAGTTGAAATAAGTGCAATAACAATATGTGATGCTACTGACTTTTTCATTCTGTTGTCATCACCTGCACCAAAGAATTGAGAAGTAAGAACTGCACAAACACTTGTTATACCGATAATGAAACCTGTAGCCAAAAATACAAGTGAACTTGTAGCTCCAACTGCTGCCAACTTTATGTCACCTAAAGTTTGGCCAACAATAAGTGTATCAAAAATATAGTAAAGTTCTTGTAGCAAGTTACCTATTATAATAGGTACTGCAAAAATCAACATTTTCTTTAAAATGTTACCTTCAGTTAGTTTAACTGCAACTGTCTTTGTACCACTCATAAACATCTCTCCTTAAACATTATTTGCTTAATATTGAAAGAATTTTATCATTTTTGATTTTTCCAAGCACAATTATATATTATGATATGTAAATAGTCAAACCTATTTTTCGACAAAAAACATATAAAAATACACCTACAAAATTAGTTATATTTTATAGGTGTTTTTCTTTGTAATTTTAATATTTATTATTCTCATTTACAATATTCATTGCAGTACCATCTTCCATAACATTAAAGCCTTGTTTTATGTAGAACGGTACATTTTTCTTTTGGTCAGGCATCACTTCTAAATACAAATAATCCTTGTACTTTTCTTTTACAATGCTCATTAAATGATTAGCAATACCATTGCCTTGATACTTAGGATTAACTAAAAGATAATGAATAAAAGCTACCATCTCGCTATCGTCAAGAACTCTAACTAATCCCACTAATTCTTCCCCACACCAAGAAGTAACTACTGTTGAGGAATTATTTAACGCTTTATAAAGTCGTGTGGGATAATCGGCAGACTGCCATCCTACTGACTTAAATAAGTTCACTACCTGTTCTTGTGTAAAATTCTTTTCTTCTGTATATGTAATATTCATTTTACTCTCCATAATTAAAGTCGCATTTTTCACATTGACGAAGTGTATTGTCACTATCACTTTTATGATATGCCCCTGACCACTTGCAAATACTCTGCAAAATCGGTACAACTGACTTTCCTTTTTCTGATAAGCTATACTCTACTCTCGGTGGAATTTCATCAAAGGATTTTCTCACAACAATATTGTCAGCCATTAATTCTTTCAGCGTACTTGCCAACACTGCATCAGTAATATTTGTCATTTCTTTTCGCAAGTTGCTATATCTTAAATTTTCTTTTTCTGCCAACACACAAATAATTCTTGACTTCCATTTACCACCAAAAACTTGCAATCCATATTCCAGTGGGCATCTTATGTCTTTTTCTAATTTATGTTGATACATATTACTACCTCATTTCAGTTTACTATATTATAGACCATTACCTACAATATCACAAGTTACTATGAAATTTATTAGTAACTAATAAATTAATTGATATATTCCATTTAGCGAGTAACAGACCTATAATAAAGTTGCCAAAGGCAAATAAACAAATTGGAGGTTACTTAAATGAAAGTAAAGGCATATTTACAGATTACAATGAAAATCAGCAATGACAATCGTCCTGCTGCAGCAAAGGTTTATACTGACTATCGTCAGCCATTTCTAGACACTATTAAAGGTGCATTAACTAAGGATTTACTTATCCGTGACGAAGATGTACAGGTACTTCATGGCTTTGACAGTGCAGAGAATGCACAGGCTTACCTATCAAGTGAACTTTTCCAGAATGATGTTTTTGTTGGACTAAAGCCACTATGGGATGCCGACCCTGAAGTAAAAATCTACACAGTAGCATAAAATCTGTAAAATAAAATTCTAAATAATAATACACATTATACTGAAAAAGTCCTATTCACCGTGAATAGGACTTTAACTTTTAACAGAAAAATAATTCTAATATATACACAACACTGCAACAGATTACAGAAACTTTGAAAAGTCCTGCATTAAACCATGCTGCAATTATACCGATTATGAAAGCTATTATGCCTACAATTGGACTTTGTGTTGCTTGGAAAATTGCCGGAAAAGTCATTACTGAAAGTGTTACATATGGCACATAATATAGGAATGACTTTACAAACTGACTTTTGAACTGCTTTTGCACTAGTGTTAGTGGCAAAATTCTTATTGCTAAGGTAACTGTAGCCATTATGATAAGGTAAATATAAACATTATGACTCATCTTCTGCTACCTCCTTATCCTTTACAGGGAACAGAATTGCTGCTACTGTTGAGATAACAACAGTAAGAATGATAATTCTTGTACCCTCAGTTAAAGTTGAAACAAGTGGCAAATAAGCACAAGCTAGGCTTAGGGCAAAACTACACACTACAATGCCAAGTAGCTTTTTATTCTGTCTTGATGGTGGTACAACAATTGCAAGGAACATTCCGTAAAGTGCAACACTTAATGCACTGACTATCCTTAACGGCAACAGATTACCGGCTATCGTACCAAGAGCAGTACCTACTGCCCAACATGGCCCTGCAAATAAAATTGCACCATAAGTATAATATGGGTCAACAAACCCTTTTCTGGAAATTGTTATACCAAAAAGTTCATCTGTAATATAGAACCCTAACACAATTCTATGTATCAGCTTTGTACCCTCAGCCATTCTTTGACTTAAAGCACAACTCATTAACAGATACCTTGCATTTGCTACCAAAGTAACTATGAACATTTCAACATATGTTGCATTGGCTGCAATAACTGTAAAGCCTGAATATTCACCGGCTGAAGCATTGCAAAATAAACTTGCCAAGAAACTCTGGAAAGCAGAAAGCCCTGCATTCTTAGCAGCTATACCTAAAGAAAAAGAAACTGCCAAGTAACCTAAACCAATAGGAATACCGTCACGAAAGCCCTCAGCAAGAATCTTCCTCTTTGACTTTAAAAATTTTAACCTACCCATTTTAACACCCTATTTTAAAAATAAGAATTTTAATTTATTATCTAATTCTACATTATTACATTAAAATTTGCGTACCATATAATAATAACAAATATAGGGTGATTATTCAACAGAAATAAAAATAATTCTCAGTTATTTTATCTGTGTTGTAAATAGATATGACCCGTTTTAGGGTAAAAATAAAATATGATTTAATATTTCGCTTGTTTTACTGACTTTTTGATTATGAATTATCAGTTAATGGATTTCAATTCTAACTTTTCACTCAATAACTGCATTGGACTTTTGTATTCAAGTGTTCTCATTGTCTTGTTATTACTCCATTCTAAATGTCCTTTTAACTTTGTATTTAATTCTTCAATATTTTTGAATGTTTCCCAATCATAGAAATATCTTTGGTCGTTTCTATGACTTCTTTCTACCTTCCCATTGTGCCAAGGTGTTCGTGGTGGTATTAATTTATGATTTATACCTAATTTGTTCAATTCTATTTCAAAAGGACTTTTCACTTCACTGCTTTGATATTTATATGTGAACTCTCTTCCGTTATCTGTTTGAACCGTTTTTATTTTAAACGGAAATTCTTTTAATAACATTTTCAAGAATTTAGTTGAGTTTTCCGGTGTATGTTCTTCAAACCCATATACAAATCTCATTCTTGTACATTCATCTATTGCAGTCCATTGATAAAAATGCTTTCCGTCCCTTAAAGCCTTGCCTCTTAAGCAATTGTATGGCACTTCTTTTACATCTATCTGCACCTTTTCTCCAGGTATTAACAGCTCCGGATATCTTCTATGATTACGGCTCTTTTTCTTGGTCTTTTTATATTTTACTAAGCCCATTCTTTTTGCAGCATATATCATTCCTGAATAGCTTCTTGTATATCCTTTTCTCTTTAAATCACTGTATACTCCATCCCATCCATATCTTTCATAGCACTTTTAAAAGAATTTCTAATTTGTCTTTCTTCTCTTTTTGTGTGTCTGTTGGGATGACTATGTGGTCTGCGTGATTTAGGCAATAGCGATTGCCAGGTACCGTCATATTGTTTACACCATCTCTTTACGCTTGAAAGACTTACACCGTACACTCTACTTGCTTCGCTTTTCCTTTTCTTAGTGCGTATTTTACTATGGCTTGCTTTTTCTTTGCTTCTTGTGTTATTATATTCATGAGGAGTACTTCTTTCTTAGGTTAATGTTTTTGAGCGATTCCATTATACCATATTTTGAAGTTACTCCTCTTTTTTATTGGGTCATATCATTTTAGCACATACAAATAAAAATAATTCTCAGTTATTTTACAAGTTTTGAAATTTAATGAGGTAAGTCCCATTTATGGCATTGTACATTATAAAAGTAAATGATAAAATCATATTAGAATATATCTATACATAGGTGATTATTATGACAGTAGTAGATTGGATATTTATCATTACTCCTTGTGTTTTATTATTTCTAATTATTTTTATAAAATTTATAACACCAATAATTGAATCATTTTTGATTGTAATAAAATTTGTTAAAGATATAGTGAATATTATTAAGAGTAAAAAACAAGAATAAATAATATTTCACAAAGGCAAAGCACTAAACCATAAGTTTAGTGCTTTGTTTTATTCCTCAACAATCTCCCATCTGCCACCTACCGAACTTCCGTCAAGTGGTGCAGGGTTGTTTTTTGGATATAAATAATCTTCACCACTATCGTCTATGACTCTATAATAATCATTATCTTCAACTGTGGCATCATAAATTTTTCCATTAGTAAGTGAGTCAACACCAAAACTCTCACCTATGTATTTAAGTTTCATAAAATCACCTCTATTATCTATTTAAAAATAAAAATTGGACTCAATTAAACGAAGAATTGTCCTATCAGTGCCAACATATTTTTGAACATTTAATAAGTGTAAAGAAGCAATAGCAAAGCACTTTAATTCTGTTCCAAAAAATTTGATGTTAGAATCGACAAATCTCTCTTTAATGGTATTTATAAAATCATCGTTATTGAATTTATATCTTGTACCAAATATAATAGCATTAAGATTTAAGATTGGTATATTAGAATTTATACCTTCCATTAAGGCACTAACATTATTATCAACCATTTGGTCAATAAGCTTTTGTATTTCCAAGTTCATATTATTAGAATTCTTAATCATAAATATCTCCAATTTCATTACAACAATTTTGATTAAGTACTCTTACTGTACAATTTCTGTAACTTTAGTATTATTCTAATATTAAATTAAAATTTGTGCAATGCCAAAAATGGGACTTATCTCAAATAATTAAAAAATTTACAAAAGAAAAAGACCTAAGCTATTGCCTAGGTCAATTTTTGATGAGCGAAACAAATAAAAGTCGAACCTTTATCGGTTCGACTTTTAACGGCTTTGGCTGAGCTGGCGGGATTCGAACCCACGGGATGACGGAGTCAAAGTCCGTTGCCTTACCGCTTGGCGACAGCTCATTATCATTATAAAAAATAAAAACCGTATTTAGTAATTCAAATACGGTTTTTATATGGTGACCCATCGGAGATTCGAACTCCGGACACCTTGATTAAAAGTCAAGTGCTCTGCCAACTGAGCTAATGGATCGAATGGGGTGGATAGTCGGATTCGAACCGACGGTCTCCAGTGCCACAAACTGGCGCTTTAACCAACTAAGCTATACCCACCATAAATGAATGGCGCGCCAGAAGGGACTCGAACCCCTGACCTACTGCTTAGAAGGCAGTTGCTCTATCCAGCTGAGCTACTGGCGCATATCATTTAGAATGAACTATTTTAAGCTTTTACCTCGTTCATTCAGCCTCTATATTATATCCAATCATTATAGATTTGTCAACACTTTTTTTCAATTTTTTTAAAGTTTTTTTAATTTATTTTTTATATTCTAATATAGAATAATTATTCACTTTTTATAGTATAATTATTATAGTTGTTAATAAATTTATCATTGACAAATTTTCTTCCCTATGATATAATACTACTTGCAATTAAGAAATGCGGATGTAGTTTAGTGGTAGAACTTCAGCCTTCCAAGCTGATCGTGTGGGTTCGATTCCCATCATCCGCTCCATTAAGACAGTAACTTTGGTTACTGTCTTTTTTCTTTTGTTTTTAATGGTATTATTCAATCAGCTTATACTACAAATTGGGGTTTGTAGTGATGTTTAAATACTAAAAAGTGTATACTATGTCCTTTCTCTCTTGTATACCAAGTTATTGCACAATTAATAATATAACAATATTTTGTAGAATAAACAGTACCGATTTTTATATCATATTTTGGCTTACGGTTGTAGGGGCGAACAGTGTTCGCCCATTTAATAGTAAAATGTTTTATGTAACTTAGTCCTATGCAGAAACTAGAAATTATAACTTACCATATAGGGCTAAGTACCTATATAAAGGCTAGTTTGTAACGGGACATCAATGATGTCCCCTACACCTGTTAGCCACAATATAAAGATAGTATAAGGTATGATATTTTTGTAAATTTTTTTATGTTAAATGAAAAATAAACTTTTCTCTAACCACAATAAGTGATAAAAAGACAAATACACCTTAATCCATAATTAAAATTAAAAAGACAAACCCTAATTTATCATTCTCACCTTTACCAACAGACAAAATTGAAAAACCCAAATTTATTTAACTAATCTTAATCACAATCAAAACTGAAAAATAAATTCCTTATAATTATAAAACTGAAAAATTAAAAGTCTGAGCCTATTTCATTATCTTTTACATAAGGGTTTAGGTATCTGGATTTTTTATTTCTATTTTTATATTTAATAGCTTTTTCAGGGCATCTATGATAACATCCTAAACAAGAAACACAATTATTACCGAATTGAATTTTATTATTCACCATAGTGATATTATTAATAGGGCAAATATTTATACACTTTTTGCATTTAACACAATTATCACTAACTGAAAAGCTATTCCCTATTAAATGCCAATTTGACTTATTTTTATAATATGTATTTTCATAAGTTTTTGAATTTTTAGGGATTGACACTTTGTCTTGTTTTAACTCTGCAATAATTTTATTTATTTTCTTATGTGAGTTTTTGAGAACTAATTTACTGTATATGCTAGGTGGTGTAAAAGTTAAAGTATAATTTTCAGGCATTTTCAATTTATACACACCACAAATATTCTTATTATGTTCTTTAGCTAAATTATAAGTTAGAACATCAGCTCCACCGACCATACCACCATAATTTAGAACAACATAGATTTTTGACTTCTCATTTATATTAAGCAAAAAATCATATGTATGTACAGGTAACCCAAAGGAATATACAGGAGATACTATTATAATCCTATCATATTCACTGCCATTGCCTTTATAATTAGGTATATAGATTACATTTCCATTTAATTTACTTTGTATCTTCTTAGCTAAATACAAGCTATTTCCTGTTGATGAAAAATAAAAAATACCGTTCATAAAATACCTTCTTCCGGTTATACATAAGGGAGTACCATTTGGTACTCCCTATTTTTATGGATATTAAATTCTATTAGATATTCAATTACATTACTTCAAGTTTAATCTTATTATCCTCAGCAGTAACTGCAATACCTGAAAGTGAAGTATTACCGGCATCAATAATTTCTTCTGCGATTTTATCTTCAACTTCCTTACGAATAATATTTCTTAAATCTCTAGCACCTGACTTACCACCCTTAGCCTTTTCAGCTAATGCAGTACAAGCCTTATCGTCATACTTAAATGTAATGCCCTTTTCCTTTAGAGTAGGCACATATTCATCAAGTAGTAGTGCTGAAATCTTCTTAAAGTCGTTTTCGTCTAAATCTCTAAATACAAGAATTTCGTCAACTCTAGCTAAGAATTCAGGTCTTAAGAACTCTGAAAGTGCTTTCATTGCCTTTTCCTTATGAGCATCAGCCTGAGTTTTACCAAAGCCCAATGCATTTTCTCTCTTATCAGAACCGGCATTACTTGTCATAACGATAACTGTATTTTCAAAGTTAACTTCTCTACCGTGAGCATCTGTTACTTTACCTTCATCTAGAATCTGTAGAAGGATATTCATAACATCAGGATGAGCCTTTTCGATTTCATCAAACAGTAGTACAGAATATGGTCTTCTTCTAACCTTTTCTGTAACTTGTCCTGCTTCATCATAGCCAACATATCCCGGAGGTGAACCGATAATCTTTGACACACTATGCTTTTCCATAAATTCAGACATATCAAGTCTGATTAGAGTTTCAGGTGAGTCAAACAGTTCCTTAGAAAGAACCTTTACAAGTTCAGTTTTACCAACACCTGTAGGTCCAACAAAGATAAATGATGCAGGTCTTCTACGAGGTGAAATCTGTAGTCTTGAACGCTTAATAGCTGATGATAGAGCCTTTACAGCTTCTTCCTGACCGATAATCTTTTTGTTTAGCTTTTCTTCTAGGTCGTGAAGTTTTGCTAATTCATTTTCTCTGATTCTTGATGATGGAATACCTGTCCATAGTTCAATTACCTTAGCTAAATCTTCCTCTGTAACCTGAACATTAACTGCTTCAGGTTCAAGTTCTTTCATCTTTTCATCAATGTTAAGAAGTTGAGTTTTGATTTTTGCAATTTCTTCAAAGTTTACATCATCAGCAGAAGAAAGGTTGTCTCTCTTAATTGCTAATTCTTTCTTTTCTACAGATAGCTTATCATACTCTTCCATAGCCTTACTTCTTAAAGCACAACAAGCACAAGATTCATCAAGAAGGTCAATAGCCTTATCAGGTAAGAAACGGTCTGTAATGTATCTTTCTGAGAAGATAACTGCCTTTCTTACTATATCGTCGGATACTGCTACTCTGTGGTGAATTTCGTAATATGACTTAACACCTGTTAAAACATCAATTGTTTCTGCAATAGAAGGTTCGCCAACCTTTACAGGCTGAAATCTTCTTTCTAAAGCTGAGTCCTTTTCAATATACTTTCTATATTCGGTAAATGTTGTAGCACCGATAACTTGAATTTCGCCACGAGATAGAGCCGGTTTCAAGATATTTGCTGCATTCATTGTACCTTCACTGTCACCTGTACCAACAAGGCTATGTACTTCATCAATAAATAGGATAATGTTACCGGCTTCTTTTACTTCCTTGATTAAGCCCTTAATACGGCTTTCAAACTGACCTCTAAACTGAGTACCGGCTACAAGTGAAGTTAGGTCTAGTAGGTGAATTTCCTTATTTCTAAGTCTTAGAGGAACATTGCCCTCAACAATTCTACCGGCTAAACCTTCGGCAATTGCAGTTTTACCTACACCCGGTTCACCGATTAAACAAGGGTTGTTCTTTGTTCTACGAGAAAGAATCTGAATAATTCTTTCAATTTCTTTATCTCTGCCGATAACTCTGTCAACAAGACCATTCTTAGCTTTTTTAGTTAAGTCCTCACAGTACAAGTTAATAAACTTTCTGTTTTTCTTGGACTTATCCTTCTTGTCCTTTTTCTTATTATCAGAATTATCTCCGTTACTGTTAGGGTTGTTACCACTAAACATACTGTTGAAAAATGCAGGGAATGTTGGAGCACCTCCCGGTGTAAAGTCCTTGTCCCCATCTTCGTCATCGTCATTGTTGTCGCCATTTAGGTTTACAAGTTCACCTTGTAAAGCCTCAGGGTCAATACCCATAGACTCAACCATTGACTGTAAATCTCCATTTTCAACTAGGTTGTCCATTATAGATGTCATCTGATCCTGAACTGCCTCAAGGTCATCATCTGTAATGCCCATCTTATTTATTAAGTCCTCAACCGGCTTTATACCAAGTTCTTTGGCACAAGTAAGGCAATAGCCCTTTGACTGTCCATCAGCACTGTTTGATACAAAGACAACTGCAGGACGCTTATTACATTTAGAGCAAAGCATATTTTATTCTCCTTTCTTCTGGTTACTACCATTTGTTATTAAATCTAAAAATAATAGAAAATATTTAACCAAAGCAAATATCATTGTAGCAGCAGTAATACTTAGCAGAATTACTGAAAGGTAAGGTACTTCAATACCAAATACCTTTAACACTACAATAGTACATACAGAAATATAGAACAAAATTGTTCCAACCTTTCCGTACCATCTTGCTTGTGGAGGTTGAATATCATTTTTTATTAAAGCAATACCACCAATTAGCATAAGTAAATCTTTTATTATAAGGATAACCATAACAGTTATTACCTCCGGTGTCAAGATACAAATTCCAATACCTACTGCTAAAAGTGTAAGTTTATCAGCTACAGGATCAAGAATTTTGCCAAAATTAGACACTTGATTAAAGTGACGAGCAACAAACCCATCAACACAGTCAGTAAGACCGGAAATAATAATCATTACTGCTGCCCAAACATACTGTCCATTTAAGAATAATATCATAAATGGTGTAATAAGTAAAATTCTAAAAAATGAAAGTATATTAGGGATAGTTAAAATTTCATCAGATGAATCATTGTTTATCTCTTTCTTCTCTTCACTATTCATTTAAGCAATTCTCCTTAATTAAATACTGATAAAACTGATTTTAATGTATCAGCCAGGAAGTTGTGTTCATAAAAAATCTTAAAGATTTTGCTACTTTCTACTGCTAAATTAAAATCTTCATAGGAGATTTTACCTCCGGAAAATAGTGGAATAGCATATGTTACGATACCACTTAAAAAGTAAATTAAGATTAGTGCATTAAATATACCGACTACACCACCAACAATATGATTTACTGTTGAGATAACCGGTAAATTAAAGCCACGACAAATCATTCTTGAGATTTTACCGGTAATAAATCTTAAAATAATAAATAACAAAAATACAAGTAAAAAAGCAATCAGTGCAGTAACAATCGGACCTATTACACTTTCAATACCATTTGCTACATTTTGACTTTGGGTATGTACAGTAGAATCAATACCCTTATTAATATTACTACTGTTATATCCAAAGTAACCCAGAATTTTGTCAACAAACTCAGGTAAATCATTGGTAGCAGTTTCTACCTTTGAGGTTGTGGAAGAAACACTGCTTTCCATAGAGTTACTTACATTAGAAACAATCTTATCCTTAATAGCATTGTCGTAAATCAGCTTTGATAACCAAGAACCGATAAAATAAGCACCTGCTAAGGAAATTACAGAACTTAAAAGTCCTAGGATTGTCTTTGCAAAACCTCTACGGTAACAAACAATTACTGTTAAGATAAAGAGGATTGATACCCCAATATCTAACCATACTGTTAAGTTCATATTTCACCTACTTGTCTATACTAATATCACGAATTTCACTAATACCTAAAACATAGGCATCGTTAGAACTGTAAAGCAACAGAGCCTTTGCATCATTACCGGCATCAGCCTTAGATAGAACCTTGCTTTGGTCATCTAGAATATATGCTGTACCTGATGAAAGAATACCTACGTTGCCTTTATATGTGCTGATAGAGTCAACTCTATCAGTCCATTTCAGAGTTTTTTCAATTTCTCCTGTAGAATTAAAAATCAGAATGTCACAGTTTCTGCCGTCACCACTCTTTGATAATACTACTGAAAGAACATTTGTATCTGCATTAAAATCATATGTTGTAAGAGTTCTTGAGTTATAATCAGTAACCTTTGGTTTATCACTTGTTAAGTCAAGTGTATATACTGCATTATTAGCTACTGCACAAACCTTGTTTGAAGAAATATATCTTGTATCGTAAACCATAGAGTCGTTTAAGGTATATTCTCTAACCGGTTTTTTCTCTGTAAAGTTTAGCTGATAAATCTTGGTTTCTTCCCCACCGTCTTTTGAGGTGATACCTGTACAAACTGCACCGTCACCTGATGGGTTAATAGAAACACAAGTGATGTAATAATCAGAAAAATAATATTCATATAACTTTTGGTTTTCGTTATTATAAGCAGTTAACTGAGAAAGATAACCACTACCCTGAGTTACAACACAATAGTAACCGTTATCGTTTACATCAGCAGTAAAGATACCTTCCTTAGTTGTGCCTTTATGCTTAGTTTCTTTAGCGTCACTAACCATAAAGCCGTTACCACCTGCACCGTAAACAATTGAGTAGTTTCTTGTACCTCTTAGAATTGGGTCGCTGTAACTTAACTGACTGTTGATAATTCTACCGGCTGAGTCGCTAAGTTCAACATAAGAAGTATCACTTGCATAACTTACATGACCACCTATCATAGTAAAATTACCTTTACTGACAGTAGTACCTAAAGTATCTACAGGGAAATCTTCACCTTTATTTGAGCCAAGTACATTTACACTAACCCAAGTTGAAAAGTTGTCCCAAGTAAATTTACTTCTGTTGGCAATTAAGAATACACCGGCAAAAAGTACAATTATTATAACAAAAACTATAATAGTTTTCTTAAGAATTCTCTTGTTAAACTTTACAGTTTCTTCACTGTACTCCTCAATAGGTACATTCTCGTAACTGAGAATTTTTCTTTTCTTTCTCTTTTTATTTTGTTTTAGTTCTTTAGCTTCGATTTTTTCGGCTTTTTCTGCCTTTTTCTTTGAATCTTCTTTTATAATATTTTGTTCATCACTAGAAGTGACTTTTTCTCCATGTTTTCCCATAACTAATTTCCTTAATAATTAACCTGTTGAAGATATAGTCCCTGTGGTGGTGCAGTTATTCCTTTATGGTTTCTGCTTTTCTGAGCAAATAAATCAGGTATTCCGTCAGCAGGAATTTTGCCTTGTTGAATTTTCAGCAAAGTACCTACCATAATTCTAACCATATTATATAGGAAACCATCAGCCTCAACTGTCATCATCACCATATCTCCATCTCTTTTTACACTAAAATGAGTAATGGTTCTTTCCATATTGTCCATTTCACGACCATCATCTGTACAAAAAGAAGTAAAGTCGTGTTTACCTACAAAATCTTGAGCAGATTTGTTCAGTAATTCTTCATCAATCTTCCACCTATAATGAAGTGCATAGTCCCTTAAAAATGGGTTTCTGACAGGATTATTCCAGATTTTATACACATATCTTTTGCCTTTGCAATCATACCTTGCGTGAAAGTCAAGAGGCACTTCCTTACAATCAAGAACTGCAACTGACTGTGGCAAAAATCTATTTAATGCACCCTTTAATCTTTCAGGTGGAATTTTGTGTTCTGTTTTCATACTTAGGCAAAACATATTTGCATGAACACCACTGTCTGTTCTTGAACAAGCCTTTATGTCAGGTCTTTCGGAAATCACCTTAAAAAGTGCATCTTGAAAAACTTCTTGAACAGTTAAGGCATTCTTTTGAATTTGCCAACCATGAAAACAACTTCCGTCATATGTAATTGTAATTAGAAAATTTCTCATCTTACTACACTACCTAAGAAAATATTGCACACTACAATTACACCGATTAATAGTAAAAATGTAATGTAAGAAAAATAATCTCTCTTACTTAACTTCAATGAATTTAGCTTTGTTCTGCCATTGCCACCGTTGTAACAACGACATTCCATAGCCATTGCAAGGTCAAATGCTCTTCTAAAAGCTGACACAAACAGTGGGATAAATACCGGAATAAGAGCCTTTGCCCTTTTGATAATATTACCCTCATCCATATTTGCACCTCTGGACTTTTGAGCAAGCATAATCTTGTCAGTTTCTTCAAGTAATGTTGGTACAAACCTTAAAGCTATTGACATCATCATAGCAATTTCGTGAGTCTTTACATGAAGGACTTTTAGTGGTTTCATCAACATTTCAATACCGGCTGTTAAGTCGGTTGGTGAAGTTGTAAATGTAAGTGATGCTGAGGCAATAAGCAAACAAACAATTCTTGTAACAATAAATATAGAATTGTTTATACCACCTTCGGTAATAGAAAGTGGTCCTATAGTTAGGTAAGTTTTGCCTCCACCATAAAACAAGTTGAAAACCGAAGTGATAATAATAATCACAATCATCATTTTCATACTTTTTAAATACTGCTTAACAGGTACTCTTGAAAGTAACATAAAGGCAATTGCTAAAGCTATTGTAACACCTAAAGCATAAAAATTAAATGTACAAAATATCAGTACTATATAGCATACCAATAAAATTAACTTTGTTCTTGGATCAAGCTTATGAACAATACTTTTGCCCGGAATATACTGACCGAATACTACATCTCTCATACTTTGCCCTCCTTTTTAAGAAGAGTCATAATACTGTTAAATGCTTCTTCTACAGTTAAAATACCATCCGGCAAGTCAATGCCTTTTTTCTGTAACAGTTGAGTTATCTTTGTAATTTGTGGAACTCTAAGTCCCATTTTTTCAAGTCTTTCGCCTTGGGCAAAGACTTCTCTCTTTGGTGCAAGAATTTCAGCATTACCTTTGTTCATAACCAAAATTCTGTCTGCCACTCTTGCAATATCTTCCATTGAGTGAGATACAAGGATAACTGTGTTCTTTCTTTCCTTATGATAAGAGAGAATTTGATTAAGCAGTTTATCTCTGCCTTGAGGGTCAAGACCTGCTGTAGGTTCATCAAGAATAAGTACATCAGGGTCCATTGCAATTACACCTGCAATAGCTGCTCTACGCTTTTCACCACCTGATAAATCAAATGGTGACTTATCAAGAAGTTTATCCTTTAGTCCTGTAAATCTTGCTGACTCTCTAACTCGCTTATCAAGTTCATCACCTGTAAGTCCCATATTTGTTGGGCCAAAAGCAATATCTCTATATACAGTTTCTTCAAAAAGTTGGTATTCAGGATATTGAAAAACCATTCCAACCTGAAAACGAACTTCCCTAAGTTTCTTTTTATTTTCGTTAATATCTTTATCTCTCAAAAGGACTTTACCGTCTGTTGGTGTAATAAGTCCGTTGAGCATTTGTACAAGTGTACTCTTGCCACTGCCTGTATGACCGATAATACCTAGGAATTCACCTTCCATAATTTCGATATTAAGGTCATTAACTGCAACCTTTTCAAATGGTGTGTTGACACCGTAAGTCATTGTTAAATGGTCTGTACGAATAATACTACTCATTTTAGCACCTCCATAAGAACATCAACACAAGACTCTTCATCAAGTGGCAATTCTTTTATATTAACACCGGCTTTTTGTAATTCATAACAAATTTCTGTTGCCTGAGGTACATCAAGTGAATGTTCCTTGATTAAATCAACTTGAGAGAAAACTTCCTTTGGTGTACCCTCTGTTAAGATTTTACCGTCATCCATTACAATTACTCTGTCAGCCTTTACTGCTTCATCCATATAGTGAGTAATAAGGACAATAGTAATACCTCTTTCACGATTTAGCTTAGTGATAGTATCCATAACCTCTTGCCTACCTCTTGGGTCAAGCATTGCAGTAGGTTCATCAAGTACAATACAACTAGGTTCCATTGCTATAATACCGGCAATGGCTACTCTCTGCTTTTGACCACCACTAAGTTTATAAGGTGCATTCTTTCTATATTCATACATATCAACAGCTTTTAAGGCATTGTCAACTCTTTCACGAATTTCCTTTGGTGGAACACCTAAGTTCTCAGGGCCAAAGGCAACATCCTCTTCAACTACTGAAGCTACAAGTTGGTTGTCGGGATTTTGCAGTACAAGACCAACATTGCTTCTAATATCAAAACACTTATCTTCATCAGCAGTATCCATTTTGTCAACATACACTTTGCCACCACATGGCAAAAGTATTGCGTTAAAATGCTTTGCAAGTGTACTCTTTCCACTTCCGTTGTGACCAAGAACACATAGGAATTCTCCTTTTTTTACTTCCATATTTAGGTTCTTGATAACATCAACTTTGGTTAAATCATTTTCATCATTACTTTCATAATGATAGGACAAATTCTCCACTGAAATGAAATTCATCTCTTACCTCATTTCTCTTCTTCCTTTTGCTACTTCTCCCAAATAGCAGTTGAACCACATGGTAGCACCAGTCCTGAACCGGATGCTCTTAGTCCGATTTCATCAGAACTAACCTTGCCACCAAACTTAGGCTTTAAAATTGCTCCAAGCATATATTCCATAACACCGGCAGAAAGACCTGTGCTATAGGAATTTAGAATGAAGAATACAGGGTCATCAGAAAGAACCTTTTCGCATAATTCTATTAAAGAATAAAGGTTATCTTCTAACTTCCAAACTTCTCCATTTGGACCTCTGCCGTATGATGGTGGGTCCATAATAATACCGTCATAGTGATGACCTCTACGGATTTCTCTTTCAACAAACTTAATGCAATCATCAACAAGCCATCTTACCGGTTTATCGGCAATACCACTTGCTACTGCATTTTCTTTTGCCCAAAGCACCATACCCTTTGAGGCATCAACATGACATACCCTTGCACCCTCTTTCATACAAGAAAGAGTAGCACAACCTGTATATCCAAACAAATTAAGAATGTTTAGTTCTCTGTTTTCATTTTTGATTTTATTTCTGGCAAAGTCCCAGTTTGTGGCTTGTTCAGGGAAAATACCTGTATGCTTAAAGCCCATTGTCTTTACATTGAACTTTAGGTCGTTATAGTTAACTGACCACTGCTTAGGTATCTTTCTGAAAATTTGCCACTCACCACCACCCTTATTACTACGGATATATCTTGCATGAGCTTTTCTCCATAGTGGGTGAGTTCTCTTTGTATGCCAAATAATTTGTGGGTCGGGTCTGATAAGAATTACATCTCCCCAACGCTCTAACTTTTCTCCATCTGAACAATCAATCAGTTCATAATCTTTCCAATTATCTGCTATTCTCATTAACTTAATCTTTCCCTTACAACACTGGCTGCTTCTTCTGCAAGAACAGAAATTTCCTGATAATCTTCGCCTTCAAGCATAACTCTTACAAGTGGTTCTGTGCCTGATACTCTAACAAGAATTCTGCCTCTGCTACCCAGAATATCTGTTACCTGCTTAACTTCTGCCTTAATAGCCTTATCTGTATAGAACTTAGGCTTCATTTCGTTAGAAATCTTAACATTGATAAGTACCTGAGGGTATCTCTTCATAACCTTTGCCATTTCTGATAGAGTTTCGTTTCTTCTCTTCATAATTGACATTAGCTGAACACCTGTTAGCTGACCGTCACCTGTTGTAGCATAGTCACTAAAGATAATGTGACCACTCTGTTCGCCACCAATGTTGTAGCCACTTAACTGCATTTCTTCAAGAACATATCTGTCACCAACTTTAGTAGCCTCAAATCTAAGTCCCTTTTCTTCACAGAACTTTTGGAAGCCCATATTTGTCATAACTGTACCAACAACTGCATTGCCCTTTAGGACACCTCTTCTGTGCATATCATCAGCACAAATAGCAATTAGGAAGTCACCGTCAACCATATTTCCCTTTTCGTCAACTGCAAGACATCTGTCTGCATCACCGTCAAAAGCAAGACCTGCCTGTAGTCCATTCTTGCGAACATAATCCATAAGATTTTCCATATGAGTTGAACCACAATCCTGGTTGATATTTGTACCGTCAGGTTCTGCTGAAAGGATATGTACCTTTGCACCTAGGCTAGTAAATAGCTTTTCTGCAGTAACTGAAGAAGAACCGTTTGAACAGTCAATAGCAATTTCAAGACCTGAAAGGTCACCTTCAATTGTTGACTTAATATGTTCAATGTACATATCGGTTGCATTCTTGTTGTAGCTAACCTTACCAATATCACCACCATAAGAAAGGTCAGGTGTGTGTTCTTTATCTAGAATAATATCTTCAATCTTTTCTTCAATTTCGTCAGGTAGCTTGAAACCTTCTTCATTAAATAGCTTAATACCGTTAAATTCAAATGGGTTATGTGATGCTGAAATCATAATACCTGCATCAGCATTAAATTCTTTTACTAAGTAAGCAACTGCAGGTGTTGGAACTACTCCAAGAATAATTACATTTGCACCAACAGAAGTTAGACCTGCTACTAATGCACCCTCCAGCATATCACCGGAAACTCTTGTATCTTTACCGATAACGAATGTTGGATGCTTTACATCTTCATTTGTTAATACTACGGCTGCTGCTCTACCGATTGATAGTGCTAAGTCAACTGTTAATTCTTTGTTTGCAATACCTCTAGCACCATCTGTGCCGAAAATTCTTCCCATAAAATACTCCTTTTAATCTAATTAGTTTTATATTTTCTATATGTTGTTTGTTATTTATTTTACGGGCGAATATTATGTTCGCCCCTACAATGTTTTATCTATCGGATTAGTTTTAGATAATCTATAGATTGTATCAAGACAATCCCTCCGATTACTTCGTAATCACCAGCCACTGCATAAGTTCGCAAAGCCAAATATAAAATTTGGATGCTCACTTATCCCTTTACACAAGGGAGGCTGATGAGCTTGTTTTAAATGCAAGTTTATACATAAGACAAAGTATCGTATAAAATAAACTTTCCTTACGGGCGAACACTTAAGTGAACATCAAAGAAAGCAAGCCATAGGCGTAGCTTGATTTGCTAATGTGAACTTATGCAAAAGTTTTTAATCATAAAAACTTTTGTAGTCGCCCCTACAACTGTAAACTAAAATTTTGTGGTTAAATATATTTCGCCCCTACATTATAGTAACTATTGATTTATTCTACACAAAAATTAATTATTACCAAACAAGGTTGGTTGGTTATTTGACTTACCAAAGTCATAACCTAAATGTCTATAGCCCTCAGCAGTAACACATCTGCCTCTTGGGGTTCTTTGTAAGAAACCGATTTGCATTAAGTAAGGCTCATAAACATCTTCAATAGTAACTGCCTCTTCACCAATGGCAGCAGCCAAAGTTTCCAAACCTACAGGCCCACCATTGTAAAACTTAATCATTGACTCTAACATTCTTCTATCGTTTTGGTCAAGACCAAGTTCATCAATTTCCATTTTGTCAAGGGCTGTCCTAGCTATATCGCAAGTAACCTTACCATTGTTTAGCACTTGAGCAAAGTCACGAACACGCTTTAGCAGTCTGTTGGCAATACGAGGTGTACCTCTTGAACGAGATGCAAGTTCTAATGCACCGTCATGGTCAATATCCACATTAAGAATACCGGCTGACCTTGTAATAATAGTTGATAATTCTTCAGGAGAATAAAGTTCAAGTCTTAGTGTAACACCGAATCTATCTCTCAACGGAGCTGTAAGCTGACCGGCTCTTGTTGTTGCACCAACTAAAGTGAACCTTGGTAGTGGCAAATGGTAAGATGCTGCCATCTGACCTTTACCTGTAATAATATCAATTGCAAAGTCCTCCATTGCCGGATAAAGGATTTCTTCAACACTTCTGTTTAGACGGTGAATTTCGTCAATAAACAGTACATCACCTTCATTTAGGTTAGTTAAAAGTGCTGCCAAGTCCCCCGGTTTTTCAATTGCAGGGCCTGATGTAATTCTAATGTTAACACCAAGTTCATTTGCAATAATCTGAGAAAGTGTTGTTTTGCCAAGTCCCGGAGGTCCATATAAAAGTACATGGTCAAGGGACTCTCCTCTCTGCATTGCTGCATCAATATATATCTTTAAATTTTCCTTAACCTTATCTTGTCCAATATAATCACCTAAAGTTTTTGGTCTTAGGGGATTATCATTATCCATAGTAAGGTTGTCTTCAGGAATTTCGTGAGTATCTACTATTCTATTTTCATAGTCCATTTCAAAATCATTTTGAAAATCCATATTATCTTCCTAACTTCTTAAGTGTAGCACCAATCATCTGTTCAACAGAAAGTGATGGGTCTAGCTTTGTGAGTATTGGTGTAACTTCTGCTGAACTAAAACCAAGTACTGCAAGTGCTTGAACTGCTGCCGGAATATTACCGGTAGGTGCTTTTACTGCAATTCCATCAGTAGTTTCAGCATTACCCTCAAACTCAATACTCTTGAACTTATCCTTTAATTCAAGGACAATTCTCTGTGCCATCTTAGGTCCAATACCGTTAGCTTGGGTAATAGTCTTAAAGTCACCGGAAGAAACTGCAACTGCAACCTGTTCCGGTGAAAGAATAGACAAGATTGAAATACCTGCCTTTGGTCCTACACCATTTACATTTATCAGTAACTTATATGTGTTAAGTTCGCTGACTGTAGAAAAACCAAAAAGCTCTACTGCATCTTCCCTAACTGACATATAAGTATAAAGCTTAACTTCTGTATTTAGTTTTAAATCTTTTAGAGTGTTTAAGGTTGTTCTGCAACCATAACCTACACCACCACATTCCACAACAGCTAAATTCTGTTCTGTATGTACCAGTGTACCCTTTAGAGAATAAATCACTTTTTATATTCCCCTTTTCATCATATATTGTCTAAGTCCTGAACCGGCTGACTGTGTATGTGTTATTGCAATAGCCAAAGCATCGGCAGTATCATCCGGTTTTGGAGTTTCTTTAAGTCTAAGTAATCTTCTTGTCATTTCCATAACCTGAGGTTTCTTGGCTTTACCGTAACCGGTAACTGCAGTTTTCACTTGAAGTGGAGTGTACTCAAACACAGGAACTCCCATCTTCTGTGCTGCTAAAAGGATAACACCTCTTGCCTCAGCAACCATAATTGCAGTCTTGGCATTAGTCTGGAAATACAGCCTTTCAATAGACATAGCGTCAGGCTTTGTACGCTTAATAACTTCAACTAAATCGTCATAAATAATCTCTAGTCTTCGGTTAAAATCAGTATCAGCCTTAGTAATAATTGAGCCGAAAGAAATTGGTGTAAATGAGTTATTTTTGTAGTTTATTGCACCATAGCCAACAATAGCATATCCCGGGTCAATACCCAAAACAACCATAACAACATTCCTTTCTAGTGATAGTAACCCATATTTAGATTATTATATCATAGAGAGAGTTCTTACGCAACAAGCAAGAACACTATTTTTCTAATTAATATAGGGATTTTTTCATTTATTTTTATGTAGTTTTTTAAGTGTAATACTTTTGCTTTCATATGTGATTTTTACTGAGTCATTATTTATTTTGTACTTGAAAATATATTTTGACAAAGTTTCTTTATCGTTTATGGTAAAATCATTTTCGTTTACTACTGTTACACCTGTGATTATATAACTTTTATTGTCCTTTTTATCTTGCAAAGTAAATTTACCTTTGTCATCAATAAACTGTAGTTTACAGTTTAAGTTATCATTATCCTTTTCTACCCACACATTAGCCTTTAATTCCTTAGCATTTGTATCAATAATTTCACTGCAAGAAGTTAAAAATAACACTAAAAAAGCCAGTAAATAAACTATAGCAATCTTGATTTTCATAAGTAAACATCAGCCTCCATAGTACTACTTATGAGAGAAAAAAATAATTATAACTTTTGCACAATAAAATCTTGCAATATAGATAAATAATGTGTATAATAAAGCCAAGGAGGAGTATTTATGTACAAAGAATATTTAGATACAGTTAGTGTTTTTGAAACTAATGGAGAAGTGAAACCTTTTGGTTGGAGTAAAGAGCCAATATTTTTCTACAACAAAATCAACTCCTCCGGTTCTGTTTTTAAAAGAAAAGAATCTGACACTTACATTGTTCACAACAACCACCTTATACTTACAGTTACCCTTGCAAATTTAGGAGCATATGGTTTTCTTAGTGGTTTTCTGATTGACCTTGATGGTTTTAAGATGGGCAAAAAGGTTGTAAAGAAAATGCTACCACTTGTTAAGTTTAGAATGCCTGAAAGTTCTCTTTCAGGAGATGTGGCATATAATGACAATCAGATTGGTGTAAAATTTTCTAAAGCAGGTTCTAAGAGATTTTTAAAATGCGATTTTCTGGATTTTTATGATAGCAAAAATCTTTACTTTAATATTGAAATTGATGAAAATAATGCAGAAAGTATGAATGTTACTATTCCATTTGAAAGTAACAAGACAAGCTTTTTTGTAAAAAGATTTTTACCACAAATGAAAGCCACCGGTTTGGTGCGTTTTGGTGGTAGTGAATATGACCTTGACAATGAAAAGACTTCTGCAACTCTTATTTGGGAAAGGTATTCTACACCTAATAAAGAAAATTATCATCAGTTAATTGCCGAAGGTTACTACAACAAAAAGCTGATTACCTTGCAGTTATGTGACGGTATTTCTGATGACTCGGCAGGTATTGAGAACTGCTTATTTATTGACGGTAAAATGAGAAAGCTAAGCAAAGTTAAGGGCAAAGGTAGATTTAGTGATGTACATTCTACATGGACCTTTGAGGATGAAGAAAGAAACATTTACATTGAATTCTTACCGTCAAATAAAAACGGTGGTGCTTTGCATACAGAAATTGACAAAAGAAAAATTATTTACGGAAACTTTTACGGTCACATATTTGACGAAAAAGGTGATGTAATAAAAATTGATGGATTTGATGGATTACTGGTTAATTCAATCATATAAAGCTTCCTTATAAAACACGAAATGGACGACTAAACAGTCGTCCATTTTGTTATATAACATTAAATTTATCTATTTGAATAAGTAGCTTTATTTTTAGCATCAACTATATTTGAGAAGATGCCCATTGATGAAAGGAATACTATTGGGAAGTAAAGAATAATTGCAATTGTTGAACCCCAACCAAGGTTAGCAAGACCATTTGTCATACCGATAATTAAGAAAACTTCAACTACTGATGAAAGCACACCGTAGATATTCTTTATATTTCTTTTCTTATCAAAGCTGAAAATAAAAAATCCGATAATTGGAATTAATGCAACAACAATACTCTGAATTGCAGCCTCTACAACCCCACTCTTAATGGAATAAAAAATTGTTGCAAAACAACTATGATAAACAGTTGCATTATTAAAGTCACGAATATAACCACTTGTTAGGAAAAAAATCTGTGCTATGTACAAACCACAAACAGTAAGTCTGATTTTGTTGGTTGTGCTTTTTTTCTTTGCCATAAACAATACTCCTTTATTCATAAAATAAATGTGGACGATAATTTTCGCCCACATTTTTTAATTAGTTTGAACTACTTTTTGTACTAGACTTTGAACTACTTTTCTTTGAACTGCTTGAACTACCACTTGATAGATACTTTTTACTAGCTTTATTAAATACATAGTTAGCAAGTTCACTTCTTGTCTTGTCCCAATCGGTAATCTTAACAACTGATGATTCATAACCGTTGATAATAGGGTTATCATAAGTCCATAGCTTATTAGGGTCACTTTCTTCACCGATTGGAATATGGAACTGATACATAGGGTACTTTAGAAGTGTTAAAGCACTTGACATTAGAGAAGTAATATCGTTCTGCTTAAAGTTAGTCTGAATCATAGGACCAACTTCCTTTACAACTGCAAGTAGTTCTGTAAATGAAGCATTCTTAAACTTCTTAACTACTGTGTTAATCAGCTTTCTCTGTCTTTCTGTTCTATCCCAGTCACTACCGGCAAAAACTTCTGTTGTACTGATTTCGTCACTACCTCTGTTACGAGCATACCAAAGTGCCTGTTGACCGTTTAGCTTTACATTTCTGGTCTTTTCAACTTTGTTTCCGTTGCTATCATAAATGTAGTTACCGTTTTTATCTTTCTTGTAAACTGACTTACAATACTTTTCAGGGATTTTCTTGCACTTTTGATGGTTATAATCAATCTGTGCATTAATGTATCTTGCTTCAACACCGGTAATAGGAATTGTTACACCACCAAGTGCATTGATAACATCTTTAAATCCACTAAAATCAATAATACCGTATCTGTCAACCTTGATACCAAAGTTGCTTTCAATAGTTTTAACTGCTAACTTAGCACCACCAAATGAATATGATGCATTAAGTTTGTTCCAACCTTCGTTACTGTCACCGGAAGGAATATAAACATAAGTATCTCTTAAGAATGAAGTCATCTTAATCTGCTTATGAACAACATCAACTGACACAAGAATCATTGAGTCTGAACGACCATTGTCATCCTTAGACTCTTTACTGTCTTGACCAAAAAGCATAACATTTAGAACATCTTTGTTGGCAAGTAGTTTATTATCGGAGATAACACCGTTACCTCTATCATCTTTAACTGTATAGTTCTTTGTATTTTTAGTTAGTGTTCCCTCTTCATCACCTAAGGAATTCATAATTGATGAGGCATAAACCAAAGCACCACCTGAAACAACAAACAGAACTGCCATTACAATTGACACAATCTGAATAATTGTATTTCTTTTCTTATGAACTGCCTTTGTAGATTTTGAAGAAATATCTATAAAGTCGCTATTAGTAGCTTTACTTACTTTTTCTTTTTTAGGTTTTGGAGGTTCAACTCCACGAGTACCACGATATGCTGCCACTATATTGCCCCTTTCTAAATATATTTTTCAATATATTTTATCTAATAAATTATACAAGAGGTTTCTTACTATATAATTCTTTTAAAGAATTATAATGCAATTTTGGACAATATTCACATAGTTTTCACCTAATTTTTTAGTTGTATTGAAGAATACTGTAAAATACAGGTAAAATCGGCATTTTATCTACTTTAGTAGTATTTATTTAATATGTTAACTTACTCTTTTTGTCAGTTACTTTATTAAATACAAAGTTGGCAACTTTACTTCTTGTTTTCTCCCAATCGTTAATTTCTACAACATCATATTTCTGTCCATTTGGATAGTATGTATTATAGAACCAAAGTTTGTTTTGGTCACTTTCTTCACCGATTGGCACATTAAACTGATACATTGGGTACTTCATAATTTTGAATACACATGTAAACAGAGAAGTGATTTCGTTGGACTTAAAGTTAGTTTGAACCATAGGACCAACCTTTTCAACTGCTGAAACTAAATTTGTAAAGGATGCACCCTTAAATTCATCAATAAGCGCTTTAATAACCTTTCTCTGTCTATCAGTTCTATCCCAGTCATTACCACTAAAGTTTTCTCCACCAAGTTCTGTACTACCTCTGTTACGAGCATACCAAAGAGCTTGTTTACCGGTTAGCTTAACTTTTCTGGTGATTTCTACTTTATCACCGTTTCTGTCATAACTATACTTACCGTTCTTATCTTTCTTGTAAACTGATTTACAATACTTCTTTGCTACCTTAGGGCATTTCTGATTATTATGTTCAATCTGTGCATTAATATATCTTGCTTCATTACCTGTAATAGGAATTGTTAAGCCACCTAAGGCATCAATAATATCTTTAAATCCACTAAAGTCAACAATAGCATATCTGTCAATCTTAATACCAAAGTTGCTTTCAATAGTCTTTACTGTTAGCTTTGCTCCACCATGGTTATATGACTCATTAAGTTTATACCAACCTTCAAAATCATCACCTGATGGAATATAAACATAAGTATCTCTTAAAAAAGAAGTGAGCTTAATTTGCTTATTTGTCACATCAACAGAAAGAAGAATCATTGTATCTGAACGACCATTGTCATACTTTGAGTCTTTATTATCTTGACCAAACAGCATAACATTTAACACATCTTTATTAGCAAGAAGTTTATTGTCAGAGATAACACCGTTACCTCTGTCGTCCTTAACTGTATAATTCTTTGTGTCTTTATCTGCACTGTCATCGGTAATTGAATCGATAATTGAAGATGCATATACCAAAGCACCACCACAAGCAACAAAAATTACTGCCATTACTATTGCAACAACTTGAATAATTGTATTTTTCTTCTTATAAACTGACTTTGTTGACTTAGAAGAAATATCAACTACATCATTATCCACTACAATAGACTGTTCATTGGTAGGTTGCTTAATAACTTTTTCTTTTTTCTTTTTCTCCGGAGTAATTGCTCTTTTTCCCTGATAAGCCATAATACTATTCCTTTCTGTAAAAATCTCTTATCTTCCATATTTTTATCATTATACACCAAAAGTAAAAGATTTTTATTCTAATAAAGAAATATAATACTAGTTAGCTATATATGTGAACTATATACACTTACTCTAACTTATCTAAAGTTAGCTGAAATGATGGGATAAATTCTTTAATAAATTCGTCAACTACCGGCATATTCATATTTTCTAATGACTTCTTAGTTGTTTCAAAGGCATCTGTAAATTCTCTATTACCTACCTTAATTTCTTCCATACATTTTGTAAGTGCTGAAATCTTATCACCGGCTTTTACATATTTCCAAAGAATTTCATCCTTTTCATTATAATGTAAAATATCATCATAATAATGTCTTAGTGACTGTGGCAAAAGAGAAAGTAACCTTTCTTCTGCTAAATTTTCTACCTTTTTATATGCATCACAAATTTCAGGATTAAAGTACTTTATTGGTGTTGGCAAGTCACCTGTAATAATCTCACTGGAATCGTGATACATACCAAGTACTGCACCTCTGTCGGCATTTAGATTTTCGCCGAATTTATCATTGTGCATTAAAATCAAACAATGAGTAAACATTGCAACTTGCAAAGAATGTTCACTTATATTTTCATTAAAAGTATTGTTCATTAAACCCCAACGGTTAATATATTTCATTCTGCTAATCATAGCGAAAAAGTGGCTATTACTCATTTTTACTTCATCTCCAAAAAATTATAAATATATAATGCAAAAATCTTTATAATATGTTATACTGTTGTTATATTATATCCTATTTTAGATTTATAGTAAATAATTTTTAACAATTTAGGAGAATAATGGATAATTATGAATTTAAGAAAATCTTTATATAGAAAAGAAAAGAACTATGCACTAATGTCCTTTTTGCTGGGTATCTTATTTGCAAGTTTGTTTTTCATTCCAAATATGATAGCCGGTAATGGTTACTTTGTATTTTACGGTGACTTTAATGCTCAGCAAATCCCATTTTATCAGATGGTTCACGATTCTATTTTGAATGGTGATACAATGTGGAGCAATACAACAGACCTTGGTGCTAACCTTGTAGGTAGTTATAGTTTCTATCTACTTGGCAGTCCTTTCTTTTGGATAACACTACTGTTCCCTTCAGGTGCAGTACCTTACCTTATGGGGCCTTTGCTAATTTTAAAAATTGCTTGTGCCTCACTTACATCATATCTTTTCTTACAAAGATATGTAAAGAACAAATCTACTGCTGTATTTGGTGCTTTACTATATGCATTTAGTGGATTTAGTGTTTACAATGTATTTTTCAACCACTTTCATGAGGCAATACTGATTTTCCCACTTTTGCTATATTCTATTGATGAATATATGTATAAGAAAAGAAAAGGCATTGTTGCTTTAAGTGTATTTTTAGCTTGTACAATGAACTACTATTTCTTTGTAGGTCAGGTTGTATTTGTTATTATTTATTGGGTACTTAGAATTTGTACAAAAACTTACCCTAAAATTAAATTTACAGAATTACTGATATTAGCTTTTGAAGTTATTATAGGTTTCTTAATGACTGCTGTAATTCTTCTGCCATCTATTCTATCTGTTATTCAGAACAACAGATTATCGGAATGGCCTAACGGTTGGAATGCAGTTGTATATGATACACCACAGAAGTATGTACACATTATTGAGTCATTCTTCTTCCCACCTGATATTGCAGCAAGACCTAACTTTACACCTGACAGTGGTGGTAACTGGGCAAGTATTGCAGGTTGGTTACCTCTTGTTGGTATGACAGGTGTTATAGGTTTCTTACAAACTAAAGAAAAGCATTGGTTAAATAAGTTAATTCCACTACTGATTGTAGTTGCACTTGTACCAATCTTTAATGCAGCTTTCCAAGGTTTTAATATGAATTACTATGCAAGATGGTTCTATATGTTCGACCTTATCCTAGTTCTTGCAACAGTAATTTCTATGGAAAATGCTGAAGTTGACTGGCTAAAGGCTACAAGAATTTCTGCCGGTATAACTGTTGTAATTCTTCTGCTTGTTGGTTTAATGCCTAATACAAGTGAAGTTGACAATAAAACAACTTTTGGACTTGAGAATTATTCTGAATGGTTATGGATTTACGGTAGCATTGCAATTGTTTCTATGTGTGGATTTGTGTTTATTCTAAAAGCATTTGCTCACAACAGAAAAAAGATGATGAGAATGTTAGCCTTAGCTTTAGCATTAGTTGTTGCAGTATATGGCAACTACTTAGTATATTTAGGTGTATTACAATCTAACAAAGACTTTATCATTGACTATTCACTAAATGGTGGTAAAGACCTAAAGATTTATGACATTAAAAATGTTAGAAGTGACTTTTATGAATGTACAGACAACCTGGGAATGTACTGGCAGATACCTAACATTCAAGCATTTCAAAGCATAGTACCCGGTTCAATTATGGACTTCTACCCTACATTTGACAGTGCAAGAGATGTTGCATCAAGACCTGATACTGAGCTTTATGGTTTAAGAGGTTTACTGTCTGTTAAGTATTTATTTGACAATCCTAGTGATGATGAAAACTTTATTGATGAAGACGGCAACACTAAAATGCCGGGATTTAAATATCTAGACACCGGAAACGGTGTTAACATTTATGAAAATCAATATTATGTACCTATGGGCTTTATGTACAATGACTTTATTTCAAGTAAAGAATTTAAGGATATTCCTACAAACAACAGAGATAAAGCACTTATGAAAGCTATGGTGCTTTCCAAAAAACAAATGAAGAAATATTCATCCATTACAGGTTATAAAGAAAGTAATGATGACTCTTCTTACACAAGTAGCAAAGCTGACAGTTTTACTTATAATGAAAGTTCATACAAGAAAGATTGTGAAAACAGAAAAAATCAAAGTTGTAAAAACTTTAAGTACATTAACAACGGTTTTACTGCTACAATAGATAATAAAGGCAAAGACAATTTAGTATTTTTCTCTGTACCATATGAAGATGGTTGGAGTGCTTATGTTAACGGTAAAGAAGTTAATATTGAAAAGGTAAATGTTAGCTTTATGGCTGTTAAAGTTGATGGAAATTCCACCAGTGAAATTAAGTTTACTTACAAAACTCCGGGACTATCAGCCGGTTTTGCTATTACATTAATTTCAGGTGTTATTTACATAGGATATATAGGTTTCTTATATTATAGAAAGAGAAAAGTAAAAAAATAATTTGGAGGTAATCGTATGTATTTTGGTAAAAACATTTTAAAATATAAAGAGGACATTCTAAAGGACTTAAAGACTTTAATTTCTTTCCAATCTATTTCAGGTGAAAATCAGGGAGATTGTGAACAGGCACTTAACTTTATTCTTGATAAAGCTAAGGAATTTGGTCTTGATTCTAAGAATATTGAAAATATTGCCGGTCATGCACAGCTTGGCAACAGTGGTGACTTATGTGGTGTACTTACTCACCTTGATGTTGTACCTGCAGGTAACAACTGGGATTCACTACCATTTGAATTAACAAGAAAAGACGGCAGACTATACGGCAGAGGTGTTGCTGATGATAAAGGTGCTGCACTTATTACTCTTTACTGCTTAAAGGCACTTAAGGATGCCGGTGTTGAAGGTAAAAACACCTTGAGAGCTATTTACGGTACTGATGAAGAAAAAGGTATGAAAGATATGGAAACATATTTTGAAAACGAGAAAATGCCTGAATATAGCTTTACACCTGACAGTGACTATGGTATTTGTCAATGTGAAAAGGGTATCCTACAACTGGAGATTACTGCTGAAACTAATGACGGTACAACACTTAATGAATTTCATGCCGGTAAGGCAGTAAACATTGTTCCTGATACTGCTTACGCTATGGTTGACTGTAGTGAATATGACGACCACAACCTAGTAAGATTTGCAGATGCTATGGACTGTGACTTTGACTTCCACTACACAATTGACGGTGTTATGATTATTTCTCACGGTAGAGCAAGTCATGCTTGTGTACCTAACAAAGGTAAAAATGCTGCTACTGCACTTGTGGAACTACTTGCATCTAACTTTAACTATGTTCAGTTAGGTTCACTATGTTCATTCATCAATTCATCAATCGGTCTTGAAACTAACGGTAATTCCCTAGGCATCAAAATGAGAGACAGTATTTCCGGTGAATTAACAGTAAATGTTGGTTCAATTCAAATTGATGATAAATCAGCTAAAGCTAAGATTGATGTTCGTTATCCTGTTACAATGGATGGCAATGTTATTCTGTATAGAATTAAGAAAATTGCAAGTAAAGACAATCTTCATGTTAAGGTACTTAGCCACCTAAAGCCACTTAATATGGACGAAAATGCTCCTATTATCTCACTGCTAAAGTCAGCTTACAGTGAAGTTATGGGTGAAGAACCTGAGCTATATTCTACAGGTGGTGGAACATATGCAAGAATGTTAGACAACAAGGGTGTTGCCTTTGGTCCTGTATTTAAGGATGACACAAGCAATATGCACAATGCTAACGAAAGTCTTGATGAAGAAAAGTTCTTTAAACATGCAGAAATTTGCTTAGAGGCTATGTACAGACTTTACACAGGCAACTTTGACTGAGGAAATTATGAACATTGAACAAACAATTAAGAAACAGTCACTTGCCTTACTTGCCAAGGATAATTGGGGCAATGCTATCGGAGGTTTCCTGATAGCTGTCCTCCCTACTGTTCTGCTAATGATACTTGATGAAGTTATCTACAACATAATAAACTTATTTGTAAATACAAACACTCTGTTTTATCAAGGGGTACTGTCATTTATTTCTCTTGCACTTGTGGTTGTGTGGTTGTTTTCCACACCTATATTTACAGGATATTTTAGAATGTGTTACCTAATTTCTAAAAATCAAGACTACTCATTAAAGGATATTTTTTACTACTTTAACAAAGAAAAGTACAACAAATGTCTTAGCTTAAACCTAAACATTATGATAAGAATTTTAGGTTATTTTATGATTTTTACTGTTCCAGCCTTGATTTTTTCCGTATTTTTTGCTATAACATCATATGTTGCACTTCTTGCATTTGCTATTACTTTAACAGTAATGGCTTTTGTTGCAACAATTTTTGTGTGTATTAAATATACAATAGTACCTTGTATTTATTTTGAAGATGAAAGCATAAGCAATGAAGAAATTATAAAATTGGGATTAAACTTTATTTCTGATAAATTAAATGATTGTAGAAAAATTTTACTTTCTTTTCTACCATATATTTTACTTTGCTTTTTTATTGTACCACTTGTTTTCGTTGTACCTTATATTACAGTTGCGTTTATGAATAACGGAAAGTGGATTGCAAGTTTGTATATTCAAGAATAAGGGTTTATTGAAAGGGTAGGATTATGACTGTATCAATTTGTATGATTGCACTTAACGAAGGTGCAGTTCTTAATGGTCTTTTTAGGGATATATCAAATCAAGATTATCCTCATAATCAAATTGAAGTTGTACTTGTTGATTCTTTTTCTAAGGACAACACACTTGAAATGATGAATGATTTTAAGAATTCCGATTATGGCTTTATGGATGTTAAGATTGTTCAGAACAATAGAGGTAATCAGGCTTCCAGTTGGAATGAGGCTTTAAAGGTAGCTACCGGTGATATTATTATCAGAGTAGATGCTCATGCAAGTATTCCAAGAAACTTTATCACTAAAAATGTTATGCACCTTGAAGAAGGTGAAAATGTTACCGGTGGTGGCAGACCTAACATTGTACTTGGTGAGTCACCTTGGAAACAGACACTTCTTGCAGCAGAAGAATCACTTTTCGGTTCATCTATTGCTTCCTACAGAAGAAGACCTGTTCAAAAAGAATATGTTGACAGTATGTTTCATGCTGCTTATAAGAGAGAGGTTTTCGCCAAAGTCGGTGGATTTAACGAGGACTTAGGCAGAACTGAGGATAACGAAATGCACTATCGCATTAGAAAAGCCGGTTACAAGTTATGTTGTTGTCCTGATATTATCTCTTATCAAATGACAAGAAACACCCTGCCTAATATGATTAAGCAAAAGTATGGTAACGGTTATTGGATTGGCTTAACACTTGGTGTATGCAAGGAATGTTTAAGCTACTTCCACTTTGTACCGTTTGTATTTGTTATGGCTTTGCTGGGAAGCATAATTTTCTCTTGCTTTGGAATTCATATTTTCCTAATACTACTTGGTATAGCTTATGGTATGTTTGACCTTGTAAATACAGTATCCTGTTGTATTGTAAGGAAATTTTATCCTCAGTTTGTACTTTTGCCACTAATTTTTCCTTTACTTCACATAACCTACGGTATAGGTACAGTTGTGGGACTTATAAAACTCCCATTCTGGAAAAAAAGTTTAAATGACAGCTCTAAGAAACAGATTGAAGAAGTAAAAGAAAAGATTATTAGCAACACTAAAAGATGATAGGTGGATAAGGATATGTCACAGCCAATAAAACTTTCAAAGGAAACAATAAGGGAACTTCAACTAAAGGAACTTGAGTCCTTGAGAGTATTTAAAGAATTTTGTCAGAAAAACAACCTACTGTTTTATTTTTGTGGTGGTTGTTGTATCGGAACACTTAGGCATCAAGGTTTTATCCCTTGGGATGATGATGTTGATGTATTTATGCCAAGACAAGATTATGAAATTCTCTTAAAAGAATGGCCAAAGCAAGTTGGCAATGCCGGTAGATACAGACTACTTAAAACTGATGTAAATTCAACATTTACAGGAAATATTTTTGCTACATTTGTTGATACAAAATATACTTGTGTTAAAGAAAATCAAGAAAATATTGATGTGCCACATGGTTTGGTAATGGATATTATGCCACTGGATGGTTGTCCTGACGGTAAGTTTAAGAGATATATGCAGTTGTTCCACTGCTTACTCTACTCCCTATTTATGAGTGAAGTTGTACCGGAAAAGCATGGTGGTGCAGTTGCATTCTTTAGTAAAATTCTTCTTGGTATCTTTAGAGGCAGAAAAATTCGCACAAAAATTTGGAAACATTGTGAGAAAAAGATGACTGCCTACCCTATTGAAGAATGTACATATATTACAGAACTTTGTGCCGGTCCACATTATATGATGAATAAGTATCCAAAAGAATGTTTTGAAAGTGCAATTTTTGAACCATTTGAAGGTGAACTTTTCCCTATTCCTGTTGGATATGACACCTACTTAAAAATAGCTTTTGGCGACTATATGGAGCTACCTCCTGAGGATAAGCAAGTGCCTCATCATGACCTAGTTGCACTGGATTTAAATAAATCTTGCCTAAATATGCCTAAATAATTGAAATATTTTATCGGATGTGTTATAATATCGTAGTTAATAACACATTCGATTTTTTATTGAAAGAGGTTTTACTATGGTATTCGGAGCAATTCTCGCCGGTGGCAGTGGTACAAGAATGCATATTAGCAATATGCCAAAGCAGTTTTTGCCACTAGACGAAAAGCCAATTATTATTCATACACTTGAAAAATTATTAATGTGTACCAAAATTGATGTTATATATATTGGTGTAAATCCGGCTTGGTTAGGATATATGTCTGACCTACTAGAAAAATATGAACTTGACTTTGAAGACAAAATCAAGCTAGTACCCGGTGGTAAAAATAGAAACGATACTATTTTTAACATTATTAACGATATTGAAAAGACTTACGGTGAAAGTGAGGACAACATTATTGTTACTCATGATGCAGTAAGACCTTTCGTTACACTAAGAATTCTTGATGAAAATATTGAAAATGCTATGACTTACGGTGCTTGTGATACTGTTGTTCCTGCAGTTGATACTATTGTTGTTTCTCAGGATGCTCAGCAGATTGACTCTATTCCTGACAGATCAATGATGTATCAAGGTCAAACACCACAGACATTTAAGATTAATATTCTTAAGGAACTATACAGTCAGCTTAAGCCATCTGAAAAGAACATTCTAACTGATGCTTGTAAGATTTGTGTTATGAAGGGTGCACCTGTTAAGCTAGTAAAGGGTAACTCATCTAACATTAAGATTACAACAATCAGCGACTACAAAATCGCTCAGTTCCTTGTTGGTGGCAATGTTGTTGAGTTGGAGGAAAACGACAGGTGATTAACTATATTTATCAGCTTACTTCTCCACAGTTCTTTTCTGTTAAGTATGAAGATATTGACATAAACAAGAAAGTAATTATCCGACCTAGATATATGTCAATTTGTCGTGCAGACCAAAGATATTATCAAGGTAATCGTGATATTAAAGTATTAAATGAGAAACTTCCTATGGCACTTATTCACGAATGTTGTGGTGAAGTTATTATAGATAAAACCGGTCACTTTAAGCCGGGTCAGCAGGTTGTTATGATTCCTAATCAACCGGCTAATACTGACAATGCAGATAATTCCTTTATATACGAAAACTACAGACCTGACAGCAAGTTTCTAAGTTCAGGTGCTGATGGTTTTATGAGAGAATTTGTTGATATTGACCCTGACAGAGTTATACCTTTTAACAATATTCCACTTTCTACTGCTGCAATTACAGAATTTGTTTCTGTTGCTTGTCATGCAGTTGCAAGAATGAAAAAGGTTGCTCATGAAAGACAAGATGCCTTTGGTGTATGGGGTGACGGTGCTTTATCTTATGTTATTGCAACAGTACTTAGAGCAGAATACCCTAAGGCTAAAATTTATGTTATCGGTAAAAACCAAAGAAAGTTAAGCAGATTTTCCTTCGTAACAAAAACATTTTTAACATACAATATTCCAAAAGACCTACACATTGACCATGCATTTGAATGTGTTGGTGGTGAAGGTGCTTTGGATGCTATTAACGATATGATTGACTACACTTCCCCACAAGGTACACTACTACTTATGGGTGTATCGGAAAATATGGTGGCTATCAACACTAGAATGGTACTTGAAAAAGGCTTTACTATGGTTGGTTGTTCAAGAAGTGGCAGAGTGGATTTTGAAAAGGCTATTTCTTTAATGGAAACTCAGAGAATTAAGAGAAGACTATCTTCTATTATTTATGAGGATGCACCTGTTAGAAACTTTGACGATATGCACAGAGCCTTTGCTGCTGACTTAAATACACCTTTTAAAACAGTTTTTGAATGGAAAGTATAAATTTATTATGGACAGATTTATAATTGATAACTGGACACAAGAGGACTATAACAGCCTGATTCTTTATCTAAAGAGTCAGGCTGACTTAAAATACAGAGATTTTCACAGTAAGCTTATACCTAATTGTGACAAAGAATATTTTATTGGTATAAGAGTACCTGTAATGAGAAAGCTGGGTAAAGCTATTGCAAAAGGCAACCCTAGAAGTTTTCTTAAGGTTTGTGGAAATAAATATTATGAGGAAAGTATGCTTTATGGCATTGTAACTTGTAGTATTAAAACAGAAAGTTTCTCTGACTTTTCCTCATTGATGGAGTCTTTTGTGAAAAGAATGAACAACTGGGCATTGTGTGACAGTTGTAAATTTACTGAATTAAAGAAATATAAGGAAGAATATTTTTCTTATATAGAAAAATATTTAAACAGTGATAACCCTTGGGAAATTCGCTATGGCATTATTACAATGTTTGAATACAAGGAAGATAAAAAGTATTTAGATGATATTTTAGTTCGTTTAAAGAATATTAATTATGACCATTACTATGTAAAAATGGCTAAGGCATGGCTTACTGCTGAGCTTTTTGCTTTTCATAAAGATGAAGTTTTTAATTTTCTTAAAAAGAATTATTATGACAAAGAAACTTTCTTAATGACTTGCTCCAAAATCAGAGATAGCAGAAGGGTATCTGATAAGGATAAGGAAGAAATTAAGGAATTTAAGAAAGTTAGTCTTGACAAACTGTAACATAGTGTTATAATAAAGTTAAACAGAATAGTTGTCTTCGGGGCGGGGTGTAATTCCCCACCGGTGGTAAAGTCCACGAGCCATTATGGTTGAATTGGTGAAATTCCAATACCGACGGTTATAGTCCGGATGAAAGAGGATGATTTTTTTGCGTACCACTGGTGCGTGTTGTTAATATGCTCTTTGCCCCACAATTTTTATTGTGGGGTTTTCTTATTATATGACGACTAACTGTAATATTATTTATTGGGAGGTCATTATATATGACAATCGTAAAACAAAAAAGTGGCATAAACCACACAACTTTCCTTGCTGTAACTTCTATGCTTGCAGCTTTGGCAGCAGGACTAATGTTTATTGAATTTCCACTGCCATTTATCGCACCATCTTTCTATGAATTTGACTTTTCAGAAGTACCTGTACTTGTTGGCACATACAGTATGGGACCTGTTGCCGGTGTAATTATTGAACTTGTAAAAATCCTAGTTAAATTCTTAATTAAGGGTACATCAACCGGTGGCGTTGGTGAACTGGCAAACTTCATTATTGGTTGTTCATTTATCCTACCTGCCGGTTTAATCTATAAGCACAAAAAGTCTAGAAAAACTGCTTTAATCGGTATGCTGACAGGTACTGTTACAATGGCAGTTGTAGGTATTCTATTTAACACATTTGTACTTGTTCCTCTATATTCAAACTTTATGCCTATTGAGGCTATTATCAGCCTAGGTAAAGAAATTGTACCATTTATCTCAGATACATTTACTTTCTGTATCTTCTGTGTTGGTCCGTTTAACATTGTAAAGGGACTTATTATTTCATTGATTGTATTCTTCATTTACAAGCCACTTTCCAACTTGATTCGTAGCATTGATAAAATGTTTATGAAAAAATAAGTTGACAAACTTACTGAGAGTGATATAATAGTAAATGTTCACAGAGTAGAAACTGTTTCGTGAAGTGTTCTTTGAACGGGGAGTTGTCAAAGAAACGAAAGGATTACCTGCGGTTACAGTTTCGCATCCCGCTGTTACAGACGACAAACTATGGACGGGAACTTTTCTGAAGTTTCCGTCTTTTTATTTGCCACCTCTGTAACTTATAATAAGGAGGTTTAAATAATGGATAGTTTTGTGAATTTTTTTAAGAAGATACCAAATAAATTTGCTTCATCAGCAAAGGAACTTGGTAAAGTACAGGGAATTGCAATTATTGCAATGTTACTTGCACTAAGAGTTGTACTAGGTATGTTTGCAAACATTGGACTTGCATTCAACCCATATGTAAAGATTGGTTTCACTTTCTTACCTATGGCACTTGTTGCTTACTATTTTGGTCCTGTTTGCTCAATGATTACTGCTTGTTTAGGTGATGTACTTTCATATGTATTTGCACCTGCAGGAGCATCATTTACACCAGGTATTACTGCCGGTTACATTATTGAGGCTTGTCTACTGGGTATCATCCTATACAAGGAAAAGATTTCTCTACCAAGAACAATTATCTGTGAAGTTCTTGTCACTTTAATTGGTAGCCTTGCAATTAACACATACTTCATTTATATGTTCTACGGTTTAACATATTTACAGCTACTTGGTCTAAGAGCTGCAACACTTATTCCATGGGCTATTATTGAAGGTATCTTAGTTGCAGTTGTTGTTAAGGCACTTAACAGAGTTCCTGCAATCAGTAAGAACCTTCCAACTACTTGATTTTGTTTTTACTTATCCCCTATTTTATAAAGTAATATATAATTAAAATCAAAAATTGATTCACATAGAGGCGTTAATTCGCCTCTATTTTCTTTTGTTTTTTTAATTTTGATTGTGGGTTAAGATAGGTGTGTTCTTCAAATTAGGGTTTTTAATTTTGTCTGTGCGTAAAGTTAAGATTGATAAATTAGGGTTTGTGAGGATAAAAAATCCTTGTTTTGTGGTAGTTATTTAGAATTAGCTGATACTAACTAGCCTCCCTTGCGTAAAGGGAGGGGAACCACGAAGTGGTGGAAGGATTGTTTTGGTAGGCACTTTAGATTATATAAGATTTATTCGATATATGATTTAGGGAACGAACACTGTTCGTTCCTATATTTATAGATAACTCTTATCTAATCGTACACATTTTATCTAGAGAACACAATCTACCGTGACAATCCCTCTGTTTTGCATTTGCAAAACATCAGCCACTGCATAAGTTCGCAAAGCCAAATTAAAATTTGGATGCTCACTTATCCCTTTACACAAGGGCGACTGGCGAATATGTACAAATTTAGGGTAACTACATAGGACAAAATTACAACAAACTTTTGGCTCACAGTCGTAGGGGCTTCACTACAAAAGTTTTTTATTCAAAAACTTTTGCATAAGTTCACATTAGCAAATCAAACTTCGCCTATGACTCGTTTTCTTTGATGTTCACTTAATTGTTCGCCCGTTAAAAAGTGTGATACTTATGAGATTATTGTCCTGTTTACAGACTATAAATTTATAATATCTACAAAGGACAAAATACAAATAGAAAGGTTAATTTTCAAACGGGACATCAATGATGTCCCCTACAACTGTATCTCATAATGTTCATTGTATTTTATAGTTAGAAATAAAGGAAAGTTTCTTCTATGATGATATTTTAAACAAGTTTAAAATATCAACCACTCCTTCAGTCATTCTTTAAAAGGTGAATTGCTTTGCAATTCACGAATGACAGCTCCCTCAGCGAGGGAGCCTTTGTCTTTACCATAATTTATACTAATTTATAAAGTCTGTACTATTTAAAAATTGCGTACTTATTTTAGATTTGTACAAACTATTTTGCCTCCCTCGCTGAGGGATAAGTGAGCATCCAAATTTTATATTTGGCTTTGCGAACTTATGCATAGGCTGGTGGCTTTGCGTATGCAAAGACGGAAGGAGTGATTGGAATTGTAAATTCATTTACAATTCCATATTAGTTAAAACTATCAAATAGCCTCACAAACCCAAATTTATAAAACTAATCTTTACCCACAGAAAAATTGAAAAAATAAAAACAAAAGTAAAAAGGCATACCGAAGTATGCCTTTAAAGTGGGATGTAATAGTAGGACGCTAATTAGTAAAATGTAGTAGAAAGATGCTTCTTATTAAATTGTAGTAGTAAGACGCTTATTTAATGCAACAGTGTATAAAGAAAGGATAAGGTGAGTTGCATAAAATATAATTTCTTCAATTTAATCTTTTTAAGAGATTGTAGTAATATGTTTAAAATTAATTTGAAAGAAATTTATTTAACAATAATTGTACATCTGGCAGTTTTTCTGCCATCTCTTGTTGTTACAGTAACAGTTGCTCTACCCTTTTTCTTAGCAATAACTTTACCTTTGCTATTTACTGTAGCAACCTTACTGTTACTTGACTTAAATGTTACTGTCTTAACATTGGCATTGCTTGGGTTAACTATAGCCTTTAAAGTACAAGTCTTTTGGTTAGCTTTGCCCTTTACCTTTAGAGTAGCTGACCTTCTGTTTAGCTTAACAGAAGTTACTCTTTGAACTACTGTTACCTTGCAAGTAGCTTTTATTTTGCTATTATCACTTGATGTTGCTGTAATAATTGCTGTACCTCTGGATCTTAGAGAAACAACACCGTTGCCGTTAACTGTAGCTACCTTTGTGTTACTTGACTTATATGTAACCTTTTTGTTATTTGCGTTAGTTGGATTTACAGTAGCTTTTAATGTTAATGTACCATTCTTTGTTGTACGGTTATAAGTATATGAAGTTCTGTTTAGCTTAATGCTCTTAACATTGATTATAGGATTAACTTCACCTGTATCTTCAATTAAGATAGTACCGTTAGCACCACTGTTAAATGTTACCTTGCCATCTGTAACAGTAGCAGTAGAATCATCATAAGTATTTTTTAGAATTGCACCGTTAGCAAACTTAGTTGTGTCAACTGTAATAGTAACATTAGTGTTAGCAGTAGCACCGATACAAGCCATAACTTTATCAGATACACCGTCTTTGTCATATGTTCTTTCAAATGCTGCACCGGATGTTGATTTTAGTGAAGTATGAGAACCTGCACCAACAGATACATGGTTGTTACGGAATGTACCGACTTTCTGCCAATGAGAAAGAATATCGTTATCAATGCTATCCCAGTTCATAAATGAACGAACATCATGGTTACCATTAGAAATAGTTGTACCTATTGAGCCAACTGCCTTAACATATTTTCTACCTGTTTCATCACCGTAGTAAATCTGTACTGCACCGGGAAGTAACTGTAAAGCAGAGCCTTGATAAATTAGCTTGTCTTTATTATATGAATCAGTACTTCTATCTCTGCCACATAAAGCAGTATCGTGAGAAGAAATATATGTTAGCACATTGTATGTTGAGCTTGAGTTAATATTTCTTGCATACTTTTCATATGTTGTGTTTACACCGGAAACATCTGTGATACCTCTGCCACCGGAAAATTCAAAGTTGATTGTTGAGTCAAACTTACCCTTTGTAAAGTAATTATCGCTAGGACCGGAAAGTGCCTTGCCATAAACTTCACCTGTCATCCAGAATGGTTCATCCCAATCAGCACCGGCTTTGTCAGGGTTATTCTTTCTCCATGTTTCAAGAGCCTTAGTACAATCGTCCTTTAGTTCTGCCCAAGAGTCAAGTTCAACATGTTTTGCAGTATCGCAACGGAAACCATCAATACCGTACTTTTCAACATAACTGCTTAGCCAGTAGCATAGGTAGTTTCTGACTCTCTTAGTTTTGTTGTTATCTTTGAACCATTTATTCATTTCAGCAACTTTAGTTTCGTAGTTGCCTTCTTTTTTCCACTTATTAGCTAAAAATGTTGGTAGTTCAACTTCTTCAGTTGATTCTGTTCTAAAGTCAGGTAACAGACCACCGGCTGAACCCTTTAGAATATTATCTGCACCTGAACCAAAAGCAGGATAACCTTGGATGCCACCTCTTAACCAACTAGCACCCCACCAAGTTGACCAATCTTTTGCAAGTGAACCGTCATCTTTGGAATCCTCATAAGTAATGTACTTATGATATGTATCATTAAAGCCCTTAAATGAATAATACTCATCTTCCCAACCGGTTAAAAGTCTGCCAAAACCAAACTTGTTCATATCATACATTGTGTTGTAACCGGGATGGTTCATAACAATATCAAGTACAACTCTTAGTCCATGCTTATGAGCAGTATCAACCATAGTTTTGAATTCTTCTTCTGTACCGAAATTTTGGTCAAAGTCTGTATAGTCACCTGCATAATAACCATGATATGCATAGTGTGGCATTGCAGATTTTTCTCTAGAACCGGTACAAGTATAACCTTGGATTTGTTCATATGGAGCAGAAACCCAAAGTGCATTTACACCTAGCTTATCAAAGTAACCTTCGTTAATTTTCTCAGTAATACCAACAAAGTCACCACCCTGAAATGATGCTGCATCACTATTCATCTTGGTAGTAACAGTACCATCCTTTTCAAGTCCTCTACCGTAACTGTGGTCGTTACTTGTGTTACCGTTATTGAAACGGTCAGTTAAAAGAAAATAAACTGAAGCATTATCCCAAGTAAAATTATCTTTTGAAGTAGCACTTTCACTGGTCTTAGTAACAGCTTTATCAACAGTTTTTGCACTAAAAGTCGGTGCTAAAGCAACTGTACTTGCCATCATAGTAGCTGACAGTGCCACTGACAAAAACTTCTTCAACTGAAAAACCTCCATTCAAGTTTTCATAATATATCTCGTAACATAATTATAACATATAAGAAGTTACCTCTCAATTAACCTTACACCCAAAGTTTACACCTTATATTTGTACGATTTGCTATAAAACTATGAATAATTTTTAAATAATCTTAACTATTTATTACAATTGTATTTTTAACATAATCTGTAATGCCGAGAAATCAGATGGTAAATTATCTGCATAAAATTTGCCATATAACCATTTTTGAAGTATAATTAATAGGCAACTGACAGTAAAAGGAGCTACATTTTATGGCAAGGTCATTTAAGACTAAAGATACTAGGAGAATTATTAAGACACATACAAAAATTTCAAGTCAGCTTAATTATGTTATAAATCTTTCAGAGAATTATAAAAATGCAATTAAGGATAATGTAAATAACTACATTTCCAACAAAATAAATGAAACATTAAGCAATATTCCTGTTGATGAACTTAATCGCAACAAACAAGGAATTAGGGTAAAATCACTTCATGACAGTGGTTATAATAATATTTCAGATATTGCCTATAAGACAGTTTTGGAGCTTAAAGAAATTAACGGTATCAGCCTTGAAAGTGCTTATGCTATTCGTGAAACTGTTGATAAAATGGTTAATCAAATTGTTGATGTTACGAAACTTGCACTATCTGTTGACAACAAAACTCCTGAAACTACTGCTATAGTCAGATGTGTTGATATTTACAGAAAGATTTTTCCTTGTGCCGGTAGATGTACTCAACTGCTAAATACATATTCAGAAAAAGTTAACACAGAAATTGAAAATGTTGCAACTGCAAAGAATGGTGTTAAGTGGTTATTTTCTTCTAAAGAAAATAAAGATAAAGCAGAAAAAGCCTATGAATTTCTAACCTATTTAGCTAAAAGTGAATATGGTGCTTTTGCTGATGAAAGTTCAAAATCTGCAATTGATGTTGAGAAAATAACTGATGAAGAATGTTGGAGTGACTTTGAGAAATATTCAATTCAGTTCTATAATATTTTAGAAGAAATCACACCTAATGCACTTGGAAATAACAAAGCCTTAGGTTTGCCTGATGAACTGGCAAAACAAGTTGAAAGTCAAGAGGTTGACCTTACAGGTCTTGCTTGTGAACTTAGAAAGTATCAGTTAACCGGTGTTAAGTATGCATTCTTGCAACAGAAAGTGTTGCTTGGTGATGAGATGGGTTTAGGTAAAACTATTCAGGCTATTGCACTAATGGTTGCACTTAGAAATATCGGTGCTACTCGCTTTATGGTTGTATGTCCTGCCAGTGTTATTGCCAATTGGTGTAGAGAAATTACCGAGAAAAGTGACTTAATAGTTGTGAAAATTCATGGTCAAGATAAATCGGTTGCCTTAGAAAATTGGATGCAAAACGGTGGTGTTGCAGTTACTACATATGAAACTACAGGCTATATTGACCTTGAGGACAGTTTTAGGTTTGAAAATTTAATTGTTGATGAAGCCCATTATATTAAGAATCCTGAGGCAAGACGGTCAAGAAATGTTAGAAATATTGCAGACCATGCAAAAAGAATTTTGTTTATGACAGGTACTGCCCTTGAAAATAGGGTAAATGAAATGATAGAGCTTATCTCTATTTTGCAACCACAAATTGCATATGAAGTTGACGGTATGGAGTATCTAAGTTCAGCACCTGAATTTCGTGAAAAGGTAGCACCGGTTTATTACAGAAGAAAAAGAGAAGAAGTACTGACAGAACTTCCTCAGCTTATTGAAAACAAAGAATGGCTTGATATGAATCCTGTTGAAAAGGAAGCATATTACAATGCAGTTATGTCAGATAATATGCAAGCTCCTAGGAGAGTATCATGGAATGTTGCCAATATTGCCGACTCCTCAAAGGCAAAAAGATTAAAAGAAATTGTTGATGAAGCTACTGATGACGGTAGAAAAGTTATTGTATTCTCATATTTCTTAGACACAATTAAAAAGGTTAAATTAGTTCTTGGGGATAAATGTGTTGACCATATTAACGGTGCAGTTTCTCCTCAGCGTAGGCAAGAAATTATTGATGAATTTAACAATGCAAAAGCAGGTGCAGTGTTACCGGCACAAATTCAAGCCGGTGGTACAGGACTGAATATTCAGTCAGCCAGTGTTGTAATTATTTGTGAACCACAGTTTAAACCATCAATAGAAAATCAAGCTATTTCCAGAGCATATCGAATGGGACAAACAAGAAATGTTCTTGTGTATAGACTGCTTTGTGAGGACTCTATTGATGAGCAAATGATGAAAATGCTAAACAAAAAGCAAAACATTTTCAATGAATTTGCCGATAAATCTTCTGCTAAAGATACTATCGAAATCAATGAAGAAACCTTTAATAATATGATGAAAGTTGAGTATGAAAGGGTTAAGAACTTAGTTAATAATTCTAATACAGAAAAATAAATTCACTGCAAAACAAAAGCCAAAGTAAGGTAAAAATTTTACTTTGGCTCTTTTTTGTATTTTCTATGTTTTTTATAATAGAAGTAAAAATACTCTTATAAACTTAATAAATGTAATTACTGTTGAAGAATTTCTCTTGCAACAAATACACCACTTGCACTTGCATGAGATAATGAATGAGTAACACCACTACCGTCACCGATAATATACAAACCTTTATGTAGTGACTCTAGGTGCTTATCAACTTCAACTTCCATATTGTAGAACTTAACTTCAACACCATAAAGTAGGGTATCATCATTTGCAGTACCGGGAGCAATCTTGTCAAGTGCATAAATCATTTCGATAATGCCATCCATAATTCTCTTAGGTAGTACAAGACTTAAGTCGCCCGGTGTTGCTGAAAGTGTAGGTTCAACAAGACCTTCTTCAATTCTCTTAGGGTTACTTCTTCTACCTCTGATAAGGTCACCAAAACGCTGAACAATAACGCCACCACCAAGCATATTACTTAGTCTTGCGATACTCTCACCATAGCCGTTACTATCCTTAAATGGCTCAGAAAAATGCTTGCTGACAAGTAAAGCAAAGTTTGTGTTGTTAGTCTGCTTTTCTTTATCTTCATAACTATGACCGTTTACTGTAATGATACCGTTAGTATTTTCTGTAACAACACTACCCTTAGGGTTCATACAGAATGTTCTTACATTATCTTCAAACTGTTCTGTACGATAAACAATTTTACTTTCATATAGTTCATCTGTTAGATGAGAGAAAATTGCAGCAGGTAGTTCAACTCTTACACCAATATCAACTCTGTTGGATTTTGTAGGAATCTTTAGTTCGTGACAAACCTTTTCCATCCACTTACTACCACTACGACCAACAGAAATAATACACTTCTTGCACTGATATGTTTCATCCTCTGTATCTACAATATAGCCCTCATCATTATCATTTAGAAGTTCAACTGTTGTAACAGGTGTGTCAAAGTAAAAGTCAACCTTTTCTTTTAGGAAGTGATATAGGTTGTTTAGCACAATATAGTTTATATCTGTACCTAAGTGACGAACTGATGCATCAAGTAGGTTTAGCTTATTTTGTAGGCAAATTTTCTTAAAGCCTGTACCGGCAGTAGAGTATAGCTTTGTACCCTCACCACCAAAGTCCATATTGATTTTGTCAACATATTCCATTAGTTCAATAGCTTTTTTCTTGCCGATATATTCGTAAAGTGTACCACCAAAGTCATTTGTAATGTTGTACTTACCATCAGAAAATGCACCTGCACCACCAAAGCCACTCATAATGGAACAACTTTTACAGTTGATACACTTCTTAATCTTGTCACCGTCAATAGGGCATTTTCTCTTGTTAAGAATGTGACCTTCTTCAAAAACGGCAACCTTAATATCAGGATTGTTAGTTATCAGTTCATAAGCAGAAAAAATACCACCCGGACCTGCACCAACAATAATAACATCATACATTTTCATACAAATTTCTCCTTTGTTAAAATAGGGCATAAAAAAACCACCATAAACAGATAATACTATGCCCCAATGGGGATTATAGTTAACTGTTTGAGGCAGTTAGTAGAAACATTCGACCGTATCTCGAACTTATATAATCTTTTTAACCTTGGGTATTATATCAAAAGAATTCCAAATAGTCAACAGTAAATTTGCACATTTATACACCTAATTATATAGATAATATCACTAAAATTTTAATATACATTCCTTTAAAATATAAACTTTTCAAATTTATATTTCAGTTGCCTTTGTGGGTTAAGAAAAAATTGATGAATTAGTTTTTTCAATTTTTATTGTGGGTAAAGGTTAGTTAGATAAATTAGGTTTTTTCAATTCTGTTTCTGCGTTTAGATAGGTTAGTTAAATAAATTAGGGTTTGTCTTTTTAATTTTAATTGTGGGTAAAGGAAAATTTGTTATAAATTTAGTTGAGTATAAAGGAAAATTTGCAGAATTATCATACCTGTTATTATAACAATAGTGTGGCTAACAGGTGTAGGGGACATCATTGATGTCCCGTTACAAACTATCCTAAATAAAGGTATTATGCCCTATGTAGATATTATAAATTTATAGCCTGTAAACAGGACAATAATCCCATAGGTATCACACTTTCATTACGGGCGAACACTGTTCGCCCCTACGACTGTAAGCCTATAGTTTGTTGTTATTTTGTCCTATGTAGTTACCTTGAATTTGTACATATTCGCCAGTCTCCCTTTACACAAGGGAGCTTTATTTTCTAAAAATTAACACTTTGTACTCATCCCCACAAACCCAAATTTATAGAAATAATTATCAAATCACACAATGAAATTTATAAAACAAAAAGTGGCAGAATACTCCACCACTTTAAAATATACTTATTTAATTAGAAAATATAACTGTTACTAGATACAATAAAAATCACCTTTATTAGCATCGTTCATTTCTATTAAATCTTCAATAGTGAACTTATCCACATAATTAGTAACCACATTATAAAGACCTTTCCAGAAAGGTAAAGTCTGGCACATTGACGCAAGTTCACAAGTATTTTCTTCTGTTTCTAGGCAAGGGATTGGAGCTAAAGAACCCTCAATAAATCTTAGCACATCACCAACAACAATATTATCTGCCGGTCTGGATAGCTTATATCCACCTGAATGACCTCTAAGGCTATTTAAGAAACCACCTTTATTTAGCATACCAACAATGGTTTCCATATATTTAATAGAGATTTTCTGTCTTTCGGAAATACTTTTTATTGAAATATAACCGTCCTTTGCATTAATTGCAAGGTCAATTAAAATTCGTAAAGCATATCTACCTTTGGTGGAAACTTTCATTTTCTTCTCTCCTTTCCCTACTTTTTCTATAGGAATAGTTATATTTTAACAGAGAGATAAGAAAAAATCAAGCCTTCTTTAACTTATTATCAACAATTACTACCTTGTCACCAACATTTATATCCATTTGATAAAGGTACATATCCCCTTGCTTAATAACTTTTTTATTGTTATCTTCATCAAGAAGTACCACATCATCCATTGGCACTTGACCATCAGGCAAACCTTCACAACCAAAGTCAGGTTCAATAATATCAAGAACTTTATAAATCATTACTTCACCAATTTAATAATCTTTTCAATATCTTCTTTTGGTCTGTAGCCAACTACAGAATCAATGATTTCACCATTCTTAATAACAACAATAGTTGGGATACTTACAATCTTAAAAGCATTTGAAAGTTCAGGTTCTTCATCAACATTTACTTTACAAACCTTTACATCAGGATAATCCTTTGCAACTTCTTCAACTACAGGTGCCATCATTTTGCAAGGACCACACCAAGTTGCCCAAAAGTCAATTACTACTACCTTTTCAGTTTCCATAACCTCATTATGGTAGCTATCTTTAGTTAAGTTAATAATACTCATATTTTTCACCTTATTTTTCTTTATAGTATAGCATACAGTGACAATAGCCCTCAAAGTTAGGGTCGGCAATTTGTTCTCTAAACTCCTTGCACATACACTTGTAGTCCTCTGTTTTTTCTCTTCTACAAGGGCAATAGCCACCCTTTTCTTTAAGACCTTGTTTTACTGCCTCTACTATTTCTTTATTTTCGTTGTATCTGATTTTCATTATTTAATTTCCCCCTTTCTCATATGAGTAAGAATGAATAATTTGTACTAAATCTTACTTTATACATAGGGCTAAATATCTATTATATAGGTTAATTTGCTCGGGCGAATGATATTCGCCCATACAACTGTAAGCCATAATTTTGTAGTGAACCCCTACAACTGTAAACTATAATTCTGTAGTAAAATCCCTACAACTGTAAACTATAGTCTAATTTAAAATTTATTTTGCACAAGCTGTGAAAGGTAAAGTCTTGTCATACTTTAGGAAGATATTTTTATATGTATTATAAACTTCCTTATATTCAGGTAGATACTCCTTAATTTCACTACTGCTGAAAGGAATAATCAAATGGTCTCTCCATGTTGCTTGGTTAAAGTAACAGTAAAGTAGATTATTCTCTAGGTTTTCAAAAGTGATTTTTGTTTTACCGTCTTTAGTAGTTTTCTTAACTGTCATAGTAGCAAGAATACTTGTAACCTTGTTATAATTTTCGTCTTGATACTGTGAACATAATAGATTACCCATTGAGTAATAAACCAAAGTATCGCCAACATATCTTGCAGGTTCAATTACATGAGGGTGAGTACCAATTACTAGGTTAACACCATTATCAGCAAGGAACTGTGCCATATCATCCTGATATTCTGATTCATCAGGCATATATTCAACACCGGCATGCATACCAACAATTAAGAAGTCAACATTATCTCTTACTGCTTCAATATCTTTCTTAACTTGCTTTTTATATGCTTGATACTTAGTATCCTTTGCAGGGTCATTAATTTCCAGGTCAATTGGCCAAACATTAACCATATATTCCTTACCATCAGGTACAGGAATACCGTTTGTGCCATATGTATAGTCAAGCATTGTATATTTAATGTCGTTACATTCAAGTACATTTACTGCATCTCTGTCTGCTTGGCTGTCATAAGTACCCATCATATATACATTATGTTCTTTTCTTTGCTTGTCCCAATATTTGCAAGAATTTAGGATACCCTCTTCACCACCATCCATTGAATGGTTAGTAGCAGTTGAAACTAGGTTATAACCTAGGTCAACCATAGCGTCACCGGCTTCTTGTGGACTGACAAATAGTGGATAATCGGAAAGTCCCATTTCTGTACCACCAAGGATTGTTTCTTGATTATAGTAGTTTACATCACACTTAGAGGTAAACTGTTTTAGGTTCTTTACCATTGGTTTAAAGTTATATCCATTGCCACCGGCAATTTCATTTGCACCCTTATAAATTGAACTGTAAATAATATAGTCACCGGCAATAGACATATTAAATGAACTTTCTGTTGCTTTTGCTGTTGTTGTAGTCTGTGGTTTTGTTTCTTTAGTATCACCCTTGTTGCTACAACCTTTTGCACAAGAAGTAATACCAACAATTATTACAATGAGAAGTACAACTAAAATTCCTAAACCCACAAAAGGAATCATTGAATACTGTCTTTTGTTGCCTCTCTTATCTACATATCCTCTTCTAGCCACTTTTACCCTCCTAATTAATTGTCTTTCTTTCGTTGTATGTGGTAACAAATTTTTGTAAGTTGTTTATTCGGTAAAAATCTCATAAAGAAATTGGCACTTTTCATTGTAAATGATGGCATAATAATCATCTTATTCTTTAGTGCATTGTCTATGGCATACTTTGCAGCATAAGTTTGGTCAATACCTTTAATTGCAAAGTTAACACCGGCTACTTTGTTAAACTCTGTTTTAACAGGTCCGGGACAAAAACAACTGATATGAACATTGCTTTTCTTTCTTCTAAGTTCTTCATATATACCTTCGCTAAGTCTTACAACATAGTTCTTTGAGGCATAATATGAACTCATAAGAGGTCCTGCTAAGAAACCTGCCGAAGATGCTACATTAAGGATATGACCTTTATCTTTCTTAATAAAGTCCCTTAAAAACAGCTTAGTTAGAATATGAACTGCTGTAATATTGGTATTGATAAGGTCAATTTCTCTATCCAAATCAATATTAGCAAATTCTCCGTAAATACCAAAACCGGCATTATTAATAAGGAAATCTATATTTTCATTAGCAGTTTCTTCATAAAGTTTCTTTGCATTTTCAGGTACAGACAAATCTGTTGTGATTATCTTTACCTCAGGTTTACCTATTAAACTTTTCTTTAGCTTAACAAGGTTTTCTTCTCTTCTGGCTACAAGAATAAGTGAATATCCTTTCTTAAAAAGATACTTAGCCATTTCTCTACCCATTCCGGAACTTGCACCGGTAATAAGAGCCTTCATTTAATCACCAATTTCTAAAAATTATCCTTCAAGAACAACTTTGTCTTTTTCTAATTCTTCTTCATTTTCAGGCATACCAAGGTCATCTTCGTTGATAATGTCCTTAGTGTATGTTCTCCACTTAGTAACCTTTTTACCACCAATAGTATGCTTATAAAAATGTTGGGCATCTTTGTTCCATTCTAAACATTCCCACTTAATTTTCACACAATCATGGACTTTAGCTACCTTTTCGCATACATCAAAGAACTTTGTACCGATACCTTGACCTCTATAAGCACTTCTTACATAAATATCTTCAATGTACATTACCTTTTTCATAGGGAATGTTGCAATTTGGAAGAAGTATGTACAGAAACCAACAATTTCACCGTCAATCTCAGCCTTTAAAATATGCAATAGTTTTTCTTCAAAAACCATTTTGCGTATTTCATCAGGTGAAGCTGTGTGGTAGTCTTCCATTCTTTCAAATGTAGCAAAATGCTTATATAGACGATAAATAAGGTCTAGATCCTTTTCTTCAATATAACTTACTTTTAATTTTCCCATTTTATGTTCTCCTCTTTTGTAAATAATTCTATAGTAGAATTATAAGTTGAAAACTTCCAAGTCATCAGGTACATAAAGGTTGCCTGAATAAAACTCTTTTCCCTCTTTTGTATATAGTTCTTTTCTGTCAGTGATGTTCTTATCCTCTGTATGATAAAGGATAAGGTTCTTTACATTAAGCTCTTCAGCTAAGATACAAGCATCCTTAACTGTTGAATGGTGCTTTTCATACGGATGAAACTTTTCCCTATCTTCATAAAGGCAAAAAGCCTCATGGAGTAAATATGTACTATTCTGTACATACTCTTTTTCCACTTCATTATATGGTTCATCACCACAACAAGTTAACTTATCTTCACCATAATACATAGTAAAACCGAACTGCTTTGCCTTAGTAGAATGAATATCAAAGAACTTTACTTTATTGCCTAATATAGTAACTTCATTACCATCTTCAACAGAAATCAGATGAAACTTTTTTCCTAAATAATCAATCTGTTTAGGTTGAAGTAGCATAGTAGCAATGTCAGTAATTATCTTTATTAATTCACTATGGGCATATAGGTTAACTTCACCATCAAAAGTGCCTCTACTCATATTCTGAGTAAATACTCTAACCAGCCAAATGATACCTGTAATATGGTCAATATGCTTATGTGTTACAAAGATGTTTTTGATTTTCTTCCCATCAATATTTGCCTTTTCAAGTTGGCTTAGGATTTGGTTTCCTCCACCACCATCAACTAGGAAATACTCATCATTTTGTTCAATTGCAAAACAAGTATTGTAGCACTTAGTTACCATTGCATTACCTGTACCTAATATAGTTAATTTCATAAATTTACCTCTTTAACTACATACGATTACATTATATCATCTACAAGATTTAACACAATATATATTTTTGCATAAATATATATTGTTGCATAAAAAGTTATACTACAAATTTTTGCAGAAAAAAGACGGAATAAATCCGTCTTAAAATATTAATAATTTAAATACTTTTTAATATGGTGCAATAGCCGGAATAAAATTTCTGGCTACTGAATATATTACTGACAATATTATTAAAGTATAAATAAACTTATTGCTATGTATAGGAAAATGAAAATTCTTTCCAAACACCTTTAATACTAATTCAAAATAGTACATTAACGCAAGAACTATGCCAAAAATTATAAAAGCATTTTGTCTTAATGAAAGTAAAAAATCAAAATGCAACAAAGCAATAACCGACCTAGTCATTCCACATCCGGGACAATTAATGTGGAAAAGTGTATATGTTATACATGGTGGCAAAGAAATATTATTTGCCACATATACTGCCAATATACATAATAAGAAAACTGCTACTAAGGGTACTAAAAACACCAGTACCTTTTTTACAATACTTTTATTCATAACTTTCCTAACAAAAAAGACGGACAACAGCCCGTCTTTTTGAATAACATAATTAACTATTAATAATATCTACTAGTATTATATACAGCACTAAATGAACCATAAACTACTAGTACATAAATGAAGTAAATTGCCCATATTGCAAGTGCAATAATTGAAAGTACAATACCTGCAGTAGCCATACCGTTATCTGTTGGCTTTTTCTTACGAGAAAGAACACCAAGGACAATACCTACAATTGAGCAAACTGAACCACAACAGAAGAAAGAAACAATACCTAGAACTAATGAAGCAATAGCAAGGCCTCTGCTATTGTCCTGAGGTTGCTGATACTGGTTAGGAGCATAGTTGTTATAATTGTTGTAGTTATTTGGCTGATTGTACTGAGGCTGATTATACTGTTGCTGATTGTACTGAGGCTGATTATACTGTTGTTGATTGTACTGTGGCTGATTATACTGCTGATTGTACTGTTCATTCTGTTGATTATACTGATTGTTTTGCTGATTATTTTGCTGATTGTTAAAGTTTTCGTCCATAATTTCCTCCAAATCATTTTATATATCAATTTTATACTATATCCATTTAAAAGTCAACATATATATTATTTTTGTCAATTTTTTGCCATTTCACATTGGCATATGTTTGACAATTATAATAAATAGTTTATAATGTAATTATATTTATGTAGGAGGAAGATTATGTTTATTTCAACAACAGAAACAGTACCGGGTATGAATTATCAAATTCTTGGTGTTGTACAGGGTAACACAGTACAGTCAAAGGACTTTGTAAGTGACTTTAAACAAGGTTTTAAGAGCATTGTCGGTGGTGAACTAAATGAGTATACAGAAATGATGAATACTGCAAGAGGTGTTGCTCTAGACAGAATGGTTAATCAGGCAATTCAGATGGGTGCTGACGGTGTTATTGGTATTAGATACACAACATCATCAATTTTACAACAAAGCTCTGAAATCTTAGCATATGGAACTGCTATTAAGTTCGTTTATTAATTTTAATATTTAATTCTATATAAGAAAAAGTCCGATTTTGTCGGACTTTTCTTTTTACCTAATTTTGATATTTTATATTTTCATTAATGATTATCGGATAACTGATAAGTGTATCACTGTCTAAATTTTCCTTATGCATATCTATTGCAGTAATCTGGTGGTTATCATATGTTGTATAGTAGTAAATACCCTTATCACAATTACAACAAGAAGTATAAATTGTAATCTCATACTTACCCTCAGTTACTTCACAACAGCCTCTTTGTTGGTCAACTGAATTTAGAATATGGAAAAACTGACTTACACTTGAATTTTCTTCCGGAGAAGATTTACTGTTCATTTTCACAAATGCAACTCTGGCAAATCTTGATGCTGATGATAAGTCCCCGGGTAAACCTAAAGCACCCATTCCCCTACTATACTGAGTGAAATCTAACTTTTCATTTTGAGAAAAAGTATTTTCCGGTTGTTTAGGAGAAAGTCCCATATAGTTATTAAGCATAAACATTTGCTGAGGATATGGAGGGTTATTTGTTAAGACACCTACTTTATTATCATAAATGTGCATACCATCTTCCATTGTTTCTACAACAATACAACTTTCCTTATCAGCAACAATATAGTGTAATTGAGCTAAAGGGTAATTTTCATTAAACTGAGTTGCAGTAATATTTATATTCTTTAGCTTTTTCTTTACCTCTGTAACATTTGCACATTGACTGAGAATATAGTTAATAAACTCATACTGTGCTACATTTTCTTTATCCTTATCAACATCATAATACTTTGCATTACCAACAAAATTAAGACCTGCCATACCAAGACCTTTTTCATTAATTGCATCATAATACAGTGGATAATCATTTGCAATATGAGCCATACCAATCATAGCATAGTGATTCTTCACTTCACCCATAAAGTGAAAATTAATAGGATAATTTCTAGGTGTTATTGCTACTACTTCACCATAAGAAAATTCATAATCAAGTGTTCTGCCAAAATAAAAATCATTTGTCTTGTATGTTGCTGATGTACACATAATATGCTCCTTAGTTTTAATCTTATTTTCCCTAAATTATTATAGATTTAGTATATCATTTTATAAATTATTCAGCAATGTTTTTTATATAATTTTCAGATTGCTCTGTTAATTATTTTGTTTTATATGTAGAATATAATGAGTTTGATAAATTTGGGTTTTTCAATTTTGATTTTTGATAAGATAAATTGGTTTTACAAATTAGGGTTTTTCAATTTTGTCTGTGGGTAAAGGTGAGATTAATAAATTAGGGTTTGTGGGGATAAAAAAATCCTTGTTTTGTGATAGTTATTTAGAATTAGCTGAGACTAACCAGCCTCCCTTGTGTAAAGGGAGGGGGACCACGAAGTGGTGGAAGGATTGTTTTGGTAGGCACTTTAGATTATATAAGATTTATTCGATATATGATTTAGGGAACGAACACTGTTCGTTCCTATATTTATAGATAACTCTTATCTAATCGTACACATTTTATCTAGAGAACACAATCTACCGTGACAATCCCTCTGTTTTGCATTGCAAAACATCTCCCTTTACACAAGGGAGACTGGCGAATATGTACAAATTTAAGGTAACTACATAAGACAAAATAAGAACAAATTTTATGGCTTACAGTCGTAGGGGCGAACATCGTTCGCCCGTTTAATAGTAAAATGTTTTATACAATTTTGTCCTATGTAGAAACTAGAAATTATAACTTACTACATAGGGCAAAGTACCTATATAAAGGCTAGTTTGTAACGGGACATCAATGATGTCCCCTACAACTGTATCTCATAATGTTCATTCTATTTTATAGTTAGAGATAAAGGAAAGTTTCATCTATGATGATATTTTAAACAAGTTTAAAATATCAACCACTCCTTCAGTCATTCTTTAAAAGGTGAATTGCTTTGCAATTCACGAATGACAGCTCCCTCAGCGAGGGAGCCTTTGTCTTTACCATAATTTATACTAATTTATAAAGTCTGTACTATTTAAAAATTGCGTACTTATTTTAGATTTGTGCAAACTATTTTGCCTCCCTTGTGTAAAGGGAGGGGGACCACGAAGTGGTGGAAGGATTGTCTAGTAGGCAGTAATAGATAGATAAAATTTAGATAGGAAAACAAAACCTATTATATATCTATCGAATAAAACTGATATATTAAAAAGTATGTACCATAACAATCCCTCAGTCGCTCTTTAAGAGTAAATTGTCATTCTTCCAATTTACGAGCGACAGCTCCCTTTACACAAGGGAGCCTTATTTGCTAAAATTTAAAACTTTGAGTTTATCCTCACAAACCCTAATTTATAGAAATAATTATCAAATCACACAATGAAATTTACCTCTATGTACAAACAGAATTAAAAAAACAAAATTGAAAAAATGATTTATCTAAAAAGTAAGGGAGCAGTCAAAAGACTGCTCCGGTTTATTTACTATTTATATAAACAACTAATAGCATTAACTATTAATTGAAGTAGTTCCATACAGAGTCTTCGTTACTACCGTTTGATGAGTTGTCACTACCATATGAATCGTTATATGAGTCGCTACCACCATTGCCGTAGATATTGCTTGAATTATCTGAACTGTTGTTGCTTGAGTTACTGCTGTTTGAATTTGTTTCACTCTTTGATGCTTCTTTAATTGTAACAGTTAAAGTCTTTTGAGAGCCGTTTCTTTCAACAACAAACTTTAGCTTATCTCCAGCCTTTGAGTTAGTAACAATTTTCTTAACATCAGCACTTGAAGAAACCTTTTCTCCGTTGATGCTCATAATCTTGTCACCCTTCTGTAGACCTGCTTTATCAGCCTGACTATTTTCTGTTACAGAATAAACATAAACCATATCCATATAATCTTGCATTACTACACCGATAGCACCCGGCTTACCCTTAACATAACCGTATTTCTTTAGGTCATTTAGGATAGACTCAACATCATTAATAGGGATAGCAAAGCCCAAACCTTCAACACTTTCGTTAGAGCTACTGCTTGATGCCTTTGCTACAACAATACCGATTAGGTTACCTTGACCGTCAAATAGGCCACCACCTGAGTTACCCGGGTTAATAGCTGCATTTGTCTGTAGCAGGTTCATACTGTTGTTATCAATTGTTACTTCTCTATCCAGTGCTGAGATGATACCGTCTGTAACTGTACCACCAAGTTCACCTAGAGGGTTACCGATAGCAACTGCCTTGTCACCTACTGCAAGTTTATCGCTATCGCCAAATACTGCAGCAGTTAGGTTATCGTCACTCTTTGGTTCAATCTTTAGTAAAGCAACATCCTTGTCTGAGTCAGAACCGATTAGCTTTGCAGTATATTCGTTACCGTTCTTTAGAGTAACTTTAATTGACCTTTCATTTTCAATAACATGATGGTTAGTAACAATGTAACCATCCTTATCAATAATTACACCTGAACCTGCACCCTGAGATACTGCCTGACCGTAGAACGAATATGAAACAGATTCTGTAACAATTTCTACTACTGAGTCAGCAACTTTGCTTGTAATATCCTTTGTTGAAAGTGCAGTACCGTTTGTTGAGTCTGTGCCACCTGTTGAACTACTCTTTGTTACATTAAGACCTGTAGTTGTTGAATTTTTATTTGCCAGTAGGTAATAAGTACCAACACCACCGCCTACACCAAATACTGATGCAATTAAGAAACAAGCAACCAATGCAATAGCTACTGTACTTCTTGTTACAGGCTTCTTTTCTTTCTTAACCGTTTTGTGGTTAAAGTTTCTAGGGTTATTCTGTCCATTATTTGGAGTAGCTCCCCATTCATATGAGTTAACAGTTTCGTTATAGTTAGGAGCAACATTTTGCTGACTGTTTTCAAAGAAAGAATGTCTTTCTCTATAAGACTCACTGTCACTATATGGGTCATTGCCATAGCTTTGATGATTGTTACCTACACTATAGTCAGGGTTAAAACCTTGGTTACTGTTTTGATTATTGTAATAATTTTGGTTGTTAGACTGTTGATAATCTTCCTGAGTAAATTCGTTAGTTAAATCCAAATCATCATTTTGATTATTTACCGGTGGTTCGCCACCATTTGTACCGTTAAAGTTGTTGTAATTGTTATTATCATACATATTAAGGTCCTCCTTAAATCATCTATATTAATTGATTTTTGAATTATGTTTCAAGAGGTTTATCTCTTGTGTTGGTATTATAATAAAATGCCAAAGTGAAAACTGTATGAAATAGGAGTGTTTTTATAATGGAAAATATAAAAATAACAAATTCACATTAAACACTTCACTATTCACTATCTATATATAAGTATTGCTTTTCATATATATGTAAATTTTAAACAAGATAATTTCTATTTATTCTTTTTATTTGGTATGTGATTGTATGTGCTAAAATGATATGACCCAATAAAAAAGAGGAGTAACTTCAAAATATGGTATAATGGAATCGCTAAAAAAACATTAACCTAAGAAAGAAGTACTCCTCATGAATATAATAACACAAGAAGCAAAGAAAAAGCAAGCCATAGTAAAATACGCACTAAGAAAAGGAAAAAGCGAAGCAAGTAGAGTGTACGGTGTAAGTCTTTCAAGCGTAAAGAGATGGTGTAAACAATATGACGGTACCTGGCAATCGCTATTGCCTAAATCACGCAGACCACATAGTCATCCCAACAGACACACAAAAGAGAAGAAAGACAAATTAGAAATTCTTTTAAAAGTGCTATGAAAGATATGGATGGGATGGAGTATACAGTGATTTAAAGAGAAAAGGATATACAAGAAGCTATTCAGGAATGATATATGCTGCAAAAAGAATGGGCTTAGTAAAATATAAAAAGACCAAGAAAAAGAGCCGTAATCATAGAAGATATCCGGAGCTGTTAATACCTGGAGAAAAGGTGCAGATAGATGTAAAAGAAGTGCCATACAATTGCTTAAGAGGCAAGGCTTTAAGGGACGGAAAGCATTTTTATCAATGGACTGCAATAGATGAATGTACAAGAATGAGATTTGTATATGGGTTTGAAGAACATACACCGGAAAACTCAACTAAATTCTTGAAAATGTTATTAAAAGAATTTCCGTTTAAAATAAAACGGTTCAAACAGATAACGGAAGAGAGTTCACATATAAATATCAAAGCAGTGAAGTGAAAAGTCCTTTTGAAATAGAATTGAACAAATTAGGTATAAATCATAAATTAATACCACCACGAACACCTTGGCACAATGGGAAGGTAGAAAGAAGTCATAGAAACGACCAAAGATATTTCTATGATTGGGAAACATTCAAAAATATTGAAGAATTAAATACAAAGTTAAAAGGACATTTAGAATGGAGTAATAACAAGACAATGAGAACACTTGAATACAAAAGTCCAATGCAGTTATTGAGTGAAAAGTTAGAATTGAAATCCATTAACTGATAATTCATAATCAAAAAGTCAGTAAAACAAGCGAAATATTAAATCATATTTTATTTTTACCCTAAAACGGGTCATATCTATTTACAACACAGATTATTCTTTTTATTTGGTATGTGATAATCTTTAAAAATTCTACATATTATGATAAAATATGAAGTCGGAAGGTACAGAAAGAGGATGACAACAATGACTTTGAAAAAGAAAAAAATATCACTGGTTCTCCATAGTATTATGTGTGTTATGGGTGGCTTTATGGGTGGCTATGCTATCTTTTGCAGAATGAGTAACTTTGGTAACGCACAGACAGCCAACCTAATTGAAATTATTACCGGAATAGTTGGTAAAGATTTCTTTGATGTAATGTTAAGGTTAATTGGTTTAGGAATATATGTTTCAGCCATTATAATATGTGTTGTGTTAAGGCTAAAAACCGGTATCAACCTAAATGCATATTCAATTATGGTTGATGGTGCAGGACTGATACTTCTTCCTTTGATACCTGCCCATATTAATCCTATAATAGGTATACTTCCAATATTCTTTATGATGTCAACTCAGTGGAGTGTTTTCCATGGTGTCGGCAAGTTTAACAGTTCCACAATTTTCTCAACAAACAACATAAAACAATGCACTACCTCATTTGCTGAATATTTAATTACCAAAGACAAGCATATGCTTAGAAAAGGTAAATTCTATGGCAATACTCTTTTTTGGTTTCATATTGGTGTTGCAATAGGTGCAATTCTAAGCAGTATTTTCGGTACATATGCAAGTTGGTTTGGCTTTCCTATTCCACTTGTTGCTTTCTTTGTAAATGTTTACGCTGACAAAATCGACCATGTTACTCACCTTGAACAACATACATTCTAATATTAAGATACAAAGTAAAATCCCCATATCAGATGATATGGGGATTTATGTATTTATAAATTTCACACACCCTATTAGCTAACCTTAACAGTACAATTTGCGTACTTTTTGCTACCGTCACAGGCTGTTGCTCTAACAGTAGTTTTGCCCTTTTTCACACCGGTAACTTTGCCGTTTTTATCAACTTTGGCAACCTTAGTGTTGTAAGATTTCCAGGTAACAGACCTACGATTTGCATTTGACGGTGAACAGGTAGCCTTAAGTCTATAGGACTTTTTCTTTTTTAAAGAAATAGTATTTTTATTTAACTTTATTCCGGTAACTCTTTGTACAACCTTAACAGTACAAGAATCACTAACCCTTGGACTATCAACAGAAGTTGCAGTGATTTTCGCAGTACCCTTACCTTTCATAGTAACTCTACCGTTAGAATCAACTGTTGCAACTCTATTGTTGCCTGATTTCCAAGTAACTCTTGTATTACCTGCATTGTATGGTGTTACTCTTGCAGAAAGCTTCAGTGAACCGGACTTGTTGGTTCTATAATATGTATAGCTACTGCGATTTAGGGTAACATCCTCTACTTCACCATTAACATAAAAATCTTGTTCAAGGAACGGGTAATTATCGCCATTTAATGTAACAGAAATTGTACTCTTGCCTTGTTCAAGTCCTAAAATTTTACCTAACTTATTGATTACACAAACATTCTTGTTTGATGAATCAAATGTTACTGAACTAGGGTCAATCTGTGTATAGGAAATACCATTATAAAAAGATATTGTTGCTCTGGTAGAGTTATTCTTACAAAGTGAAGTATTACCAAAACGAATTCTTGCTTCGATTAAAGATTTTTTAAAAGATACAAGACCTGAATCATTTGCTTCAACATCATAATTAGTTCTATCAACAATTAGATTGTTTTCTTTATCAATACCAAAGATTAAAACCCAATAAAAAGAACCATCAACTTCTACAGCACCTACACCTACACTTTTATAGTAGTCTGTAAGAATATCTTTTCTACTACTACTGTTTTGTAGCCACTGTTCAATAACATAATCGGTTGATGAAGAACCGGTAAAAATATCTTCACCATAAGCTCTGTCAAAAGCAGAATAGAAACTTTCGCCATTTGGACGGTCATGAGAGAACTTAATAGCAAGTTCTTTACATCGCAACATTGCGTAATCCATAAGTTCCTTGTCCATTACAATTTTGCTTCTTGATTCTGAAACACGCTCTCTATTTATTGCATCAAAAATCATAACTGATAATGATAAAACTGCAACTAAAAATAAGGAAATCAACTTTTTCATAAAACCACTCATTCTATATTAATAAACAAAAAATTATACATTACTCTTTCCTTATATAGATTATATAACAAAAATTCCTCAATTACTATGGTATTTATGTATAAATTTATAACTTGCTTTTTATACATTATAACATTAAAAATCTTTGTTTTACTCAAATTTCTTAATAATAATTATTTAAAAGCAAAATAAAATATGTTAAAATAGTAGAAAAGAGGTGAAATATATGGAAATCAAAAATTTTATGGATATAATGAATTTAACTTCCCAACTAAAAGACAACACAAGACACAGCTGGTCACCTAAAGGTAAAAAAGAAAGTGTTGCCGAACATTCTTGGAGACTAACTGTTATGGCTTATTTCACTAAGGATGAATTTCCTAATGTGGATAATGATAAGGTTATAAAAATGTGTTTACTTCACGATATGGGTGAAGCCTTTACCGGGGATATTCCGTCATTTTACAAAACTGAAAATGATGAAAACAAGGAAGAAGAAATTTTACTTAACTGGGTTAGCACCTTACCTGAACCATACAACAAGGAACTTTTCTGTCTTTATGATGAAATGATTAAGCAAGAAACTGAGGAAGCTAAGGTGTATAAAGCACTGGATAAGCTAGAGGCATCTATATCTCACAATGAAGCTCCAATTAGCACTTGGATTGATATTGAATACAAGCTAAATCCTGTTTACGGATATGAAGAATGTCAGTTCAATCCATACCTAAAAAGACTTCAAAACAAGATAAAAGAAATTGCCCTTGATAAAATTGAAAATGAAGGAAAAATATAGTAAAAATAACCAAATAAACAGTTTAAACTTTAACTAATTTTTCCCTTTATTTTTCTTTAAGTTCATTATATAATGAAGTAAAATAAACACATAAAGGAGTGTTATATTATGAAAAGAAAGAAAGAAAAAGTTTTGAGTCTTGTTCTTTGTATTGCAGTTATATTAAGTTCAATGTTCGCATTTAACTTTAGTTTCTCGGTATTTGCCGATGACAATACCGGTGGCGACACTACCTCATCAACTCCTACCACTACATTAAACAACACTTTACCAACAGATCATACAACAACTACAACAACTACAACAGATCATACAACAACTACAAAGCCTACTACTACAAAACCTACTACTACAAAACCGGTTGTAAAGCCAATTTCTGTTGGTAATATATCAAACCTAAAGGTTTCAAAGATTGCTTCAAATTACATTACAGTAAAATGGAACAAATCTAAGAATGCAACTAACTATAAGGTTGAATACAGAAAAGTTGGTAGCAACCAAAAGTGGTACTATGTAAATACTGTTAAATCAAATACTGCTAATGTTACTAAGCTATCAGAAAATACTCTTTACTACATCAAGGTAACACCTATGATATTTAAGGATAAAAAGAATTACTATGGCAAAAATGCTACAGTAAAATCTTCTACTGCTACAAGCAAGGTTACAGGCTTAAAGGTAACTGATAACGGTAAAAAAATTTCTATTAAGTGGAATAGAAATAAGAATGTAACAGGTTATAAAGTATATCGTGCAAGTGGTGTTAGTAACGGTAAATATGTTTACTATAAGACAATCAAAAAGAATAGCACAACTACCTTTACCGACAATAAAGTTAGCACCGGTAAAATCTACTACTACAAATTAAAGGCATATCGCACTTATAACAATTATGGCACTGTTGTTTCTAACTATTCTAATGCTGTAATGAGTACTTGTGGCTTATATGCAACAACTGTTAAAACTAAGAGTGAATTAAGCAAAATCACAGTTACTTGGTCAAAAGTTCCTGCAGCTACAGGCTACAAGGTATATCAATCAACTAATAGCAACAGAAAAAGCTTTAAGTGTGTTGCAAAGACTACAAGCAGAAGTTTTACCACCGGAAAACTATCAAGAAACAAAACTTACTATTTCCAGGTTCAGCCTTACAAAACATACAAAGGCAAGGAACTAAAACCTACTGTTTCCCCTAAGATTAAGTCACAAAAGGCAACAAGTACAATCTTTGGTCAAGATGTTGGCAATACATATATTGAAATCAACATTAAGCAACAACATATGTGGTTCTACATTAACGGAAAGCTTTATGTAGATACACCGGTTGTAACAGGTATGGCTGATGGTGTTCATGATACACCAAAGGGTGTTCATACAATCTTTGTTCATCAGTCCCCATCAAGACTGGTTGGTGACACATGGGATGTTGTTGTACAATATTGGATGCAGTTTACTGCTGATGGTTGTGGTATTCACGACTCAACATGGAGAGCAAGTTATGAATATGGTGGCAATACTTACCTAACTGATGGTTCTCATGGTTGTGTTAACACACCACTTGATAAGGTTGCAAAAATCTTTAAGAAAGCTCATAACGGCACAATTGTTGTTGTTCATTAATTAATCATAGCTATTAATTAATAGTAAATAATTAAAAGTTAATTATAATTATTTGAGGGTTACATCTGTAACCCTCTTTTTTATATATGCTATTTATTTTGTTAATTAAAAAGACAAATCATTTTTTAATTATGATTGTGGTTTTTAATCCAATTGCACCAATATATAAATTAGGTTTTTCAATTTTGCTGTGGGTAAAGGTGAGAATGATAAATTAGGTTTTTTCAATTTTGTCTGTGCGTAAAGGTAGGATTGATAAATTAGGGTTTGTGGTGCTAGATGTAAAGTGTCAAATTTTAGCAAATAAGGCTCCCTTGTGTAAAGGTATTCCCTTGCTAAGGGAAATGTCCCGAAGGGACAAAGGGTTTGCCGTTTTCGCTAGAAAAGCTAGTCGCTCGTAAATTGGAAGAATGACAATTTACTCTTAAAGAGCGACTGAGGGATTGTTATGGTACAAACTTATTTACTATATTAATTTTATTCGATAGATGACTTTTATCTAATCGTACACATTTTATATAGAGAACACTAACTACCGTGACAATCCTCCCGTCAGCTTAACGCTGACACCCTCCTTTACACAAGGCGGGCTTTTGTCTGTACAAATTTCAAATATCTACATAGGGCAAAGCACCTATATAAAGGTTAGTTTGTAACGGTCCAACAGTGTTGGACCCTACACCTGTGAGTCAGAGTTTTATATAATTTTAGGTAAATAATCTCACTACGAATTTTTCTTTATAGCCAATTATTTTCCTTTACCCACAATCAAAATTGAAAAACCCTAATTTATTTAACTAACCTATCTACACGCAGAAACAAAATTGAAAAGCCCAAATTTGTAAAACAAAATAACCAAACAAAAACCACCCAACACTACATCAATTAATAAACTGTAGCATTAGGTGGTTTAATTACTTTATTAATATCTTATATTGATAAAAGTATATTAAGGAAAATCTTTACCGTAAAGTTCTATTAGTGCATCAATTAATTTAGAACGAAGTTCTGAAACAGAAAGTTGATTAACATAATCCGAAATAACCTCATATATAAATGAATCTTTTATTTCTTCATTATCTTCATAGTCTTCAAAATCTTCATCAGGATAACCATACATTTCGTTAAATCTTTCTTCTATTCTTTCTTCTTCAACATTTTTAATATACCGTTCAGCTTCATTAGGAAAAGCAGTAAAATACAATGCAACCATATGTTTGCAAATTTTTCGATTATCTTTAGCAAATGGACAGTTACAATATGTATTCTTTACAGTATGATTAATATCTATCTTAACATCATATGTAGTAGTACCCTTAACACTACCATAAAAAACAGAGTCAGATTCTTTACGGAAATTGATTACTTTTTTATCTTTATAATATTCATAACCTCTCCATATAACAGAGGCTCTTGCTTGATTTAAAATACCCATAATATTTCCTTTAATTATTATCTAGCCTTTTGTAGGAATGAATAATTATACTTCTCAATATCATTAAAGGTAGATTCTGAATAATTACCGGATGGTTTATACCAACTAAACTGCTGGTAATGTTTCTTAATTGAGTCGGTAGTAAAGTTGTAACCATGTAAGGCACAAATATCATTAATAGCAGTTTGAATATCATCAGCTGATTTACCCTTTAGATCTGCTGAAGTTAACTTTCTGCTTGAAATATCAGGGAACACTAAACCCACATTATCACTACTTCTATTTGCTTTAGTGACAGAAGTTGCTGATGGGTCTGTGGTATCTGTTGAACTTGATGCCATTGTTGTTGATGCGCCATTCTTATCAATTGGATAACCACCATCAAACACAACACTATTACAAATTAGCTGAATATCACTTTCTTTATTAAGTGCATCATATGCCTTTTTCATATTCTTATTTTTAGTGCTATATTTCTTTTCTGTCGGTGTTGTACACACTAAGTAATAAGTAGTATCCCCTATTGTTACTGTGCCATATTCGGTAAAATTAGCACCGGTCTTGTATTCATCTGTTGGGAATAAATTGTAGGTAAAAATTTCACCTAAGCTTTGGTCAAGACTATGGTTGTCCTTTTCATAAAAAGTAACTGATGAACCACCATAATTATTTGACTCTTCTGTAACGGCATATTTATTTTCCCAAGTCTGTGGCAAAACAAATGTTGCACCTAATAAATCTGAATGATAATTATATTCTTTTGAAGAAGATGGTTCCGTTGATGACTTTGCAAGTGTAACCACCTCTGAATTACCCTGAAATGTTGTTTCCTCAGTTGTAGGTGTAGTTGTGGATGTTGGTTCTTCTGAAAAATAATTTAATGGATTTTGACAACCACAAAAAGTAAGTACAACTGTTAAAGTTAAAATTAAAAATGGAATAAACTTTTTCATACAATACCCTCTTTCATTAGGATTATAGCATAATAATTCTATTATGTAAAATTCTTTTGAAATTATTTAAACTTAAACTTTATCAATTGTAAACCGTTTACTCATATTGACACTTGACAATTGTTGTGTTATAATAGGTTTACCTGTGAATGGTTCTTTATTCAAAGGGGAGAAAAATGAATAATTTTACACTTATTTCTAAAAAACAATCTAATGAGGAAGGAGATTTTGAGTCATACGGTATTCGGTGCAATTGTTTTGATAGCAACCTTGCAATTGAAGATATAACAACTGAATGGGATTAGATTGAATATATCATCAATGCTTTCAACACTCACCTGCCGGAAGAGGTCCATATATATGATATTTTAGAAAATTACCTTTTAGATTTTACTGATTTCTAAAATCGTGTTATAATCTACTTGGTGATACAATATGATTTGCAATTTATGTCCGAGAAAATGTAACGCAGAAAGAAATGATAGTGTAGGCAAAGGCTACTGCAAAATGCCAAAATCTCTTTATGTTAGCCGTGTAGCCCACCACTACTGGGAAGAACCCGTTATCAGTGGTAAGAAAGGTACTGTAGCAGTGTTTTTCACCGGATGTACTCTTGACTGCATATACTGTCAAAATCGTGAAATTTCTCATAACAATTTAGGAAGAAAAGTTACCATTGATGAACTGGCTAAGGAAGTTACCTTACTGCTAGACAAAGGTGCTGAAAGTTTAAGTTTTATTACACCAAGCCACTATACAAATGGGATTATACAGTTGCTTGATATAATAAGCCCAACAGTACCGGTTGTCTATAATACGAGTGGTTTTGACTCTATTGAAACACTTAAGAAACTTGAAGGCTATATTGATATTTATCTACCAGACCTTAAATATAGCAACAACGACTTAGGTTTAAAATATAGTAATGTAAGGAACTACTTTGATATTACATCAAAAGCTATTGAAGAAATGGTAAGACAAACCGGTAAACCTGTCATAAACCAAGATGGTATTATGGAGAAAGGTACAATGGTTCGTAATTTAGTATTGCCAAGTCATACGAAAAATTCCATTGAAGTAATAAATTATCTTGCAGAAAAATATGGAGATAAAATATTATTTTCACTAATGGGACAGTACATTCCATATGGAGATGCAAAAAATAATAAAAAGTTAAACCGTAAAATTACAAAAAGAGAATATGAAAAGGTTTTGTCAGCTTTTGAAAGTAGTGGTCTTAACGGTTACTGTCAGGAACTTTCATCAGCAAGTGAAAAGTACATACCGGAATGGGATTCGGATGTATTATAAATTTTTTCATATTACAGTTAATCGGAACATTCGCAGTAAAGGAAAGGTAGATACAATAATATAGAGTTTTTAATTTGAGAAATAAAATTATATATTACTTGGGATAAAGGAGCTTTAAGTAGTTCCTTTATTTTTTTACACTTTAAAAATTTTGTTCTTATTTATTATTCTAATATAGAATTATATAAATAATTCAAACACAAAAAAGCCTCCCAAAAGGGAGGCTATAATTTGCATAAATTAATTATTTTGCGTAATCAGAAACTCTTGATTCACGAATAATATTAACTTTGATTTGACCAGGATATTCAAGCTCCTGTTCAATCTTCTTACTGATTTCTCTGGCTAGTGGAGCCATCTTGTCATCATTAATCTGTTCAGGCTTAACCATAACACGGATTTCTCTACCGGCTTGAATAGCAAAGCAACTGTCAACACCAGGGAAGCTCTTACCAACTTCTTCAAGCTGTTGTAGTCTCTTAATGTAATTTTCAATGTTTTCTCTTCTAGCTCCGGGTCTTGCAGCAGAAATAGCATCAGCAGCCTGAACAATACAAGCTACAACTGTCTTTGCTTCTACATCACCATGGTGAGCATGAATAGCATGGATAACTGCGTCACTTTCTTTATATTTTCTGGCAACTTCAACACCAAGCTGAATGTGAGAACCTTCCATTTCATGGTCAAGTGCTTTACCAATATCGTGAAGTAAACCGGCTCTCTTAGCAACTGTTGGGTTAAGACCTAGTTCTGAAGCAATCATACCTGAAATATAAGCAACTTCAATTGAGTGTCTCAGTACATTCTGACCATAAGAGGTTCTGTACTTTAATCTACCAAGAAGTTTAACAAGCTCAGGGTGAAGGTTGTTAACACCAAGTTCAACAACTGTTCTCTCACCTTCGGCCTTAATAGTAGCTTCAACTTCTCTTCTTGCCTTTTCAACAGTTTCTTCAATTCTTGCAGGATGGATTCTACCATCTGAAATAAGTTTTTCCAAAGCAACTCTTGCAATTTCTCTTCTAACAGGTTCGAAAGAAGAAAGTGTAATTGCTTCAGGAGTATCGTCAATAATAAGATCAACACCTGTAAGTGTTTCAATAGTACGAATGTTTCTACCTTCTCTACCGATGATACGACCTTTCATATCATCATTTGGAAGAGATACAACAGAAACAGTAGCTTCCGATACTTGATCAGCAGCTAAACGCTGAATAGCAAGACTGATAATATTTCTTGCTCTCTTGTCGGATTCTTCCTTTAGCTTTTCCTCATATTCAAGGATTTTTACAGATTTTTCATGGTCAAGTTCTGTATCAAGCTGTTGTAGTAAGTAATCCTTAGCCTGGTCAGCAGTATAACCTGAAATTCTCTCAAGCATTTCAAACTGACTTTTCTTAACCTGTTCAACTTCTTGAAGCTTTTGTTCAACTTCCTTTTGCTTTCTCTGGTAGTTGTTTTCCTTCTTCTCAAGGTTGTCCATCTTTCTGTCAAGAGTTTCCTCTTTTTGCTGAATTCTTCGTTCCTGACGCTGAACTTCTTTTCTGCGATCAGAAATTTCCTTTTCGTTCTCATTTCTTAGACGATGAAGTTCATCTTTACCTTCAAGTAAAAATTCCTTCTTCTTAGCCTCAGCTGACTTAATTGCTTCAGAAACAATACGGTTTGCTTCTGTTTCGGCAGAACCAATAGCCTTTTCTGCAACTTGCTTTCTACGCTGGATACCAAGATAAACACCAACAGCAAGACCTGCAACAATAGCAACAACAATCAGCACAATAGCTAACCACATTGGCATAGGAAATGACACCTCCTTGTTTTGTTTTTTTAATAAATTCAAATTCATCAAAACAATCGACCGGGTGCCGTTAGACAGATATTCAATTTTTACGAAATATAAAAAAGGCAATTGCCCAATAAATTAATCATAAAACCCACAAGGGTAGTATTACCAGAATGTTGTGCATAAAAAAGCAAAAAATAAATATAATACTAAATGATTATCTATATATAACGGCTCAATAAGAGTCAATTAAAAGGAATTAAGCGAATAAATCACTTAAATTGCGTAAAAATAAAATCACGCTTACTAATATATTAATAGATAGAGGGAGGTTTGTCAAGATAAAAAATTTAAGATATTTCTTTATTGGAATTATAATTTGTCTTATATGTGAAAAACTGTACAGAAATACGACTTTATTTTTGGTAAAAATATTCCATATCATAAAATTTTCATAAAAGTCGTGTTAAATTTCTCACAAAGTATTGAAAAATTTACGAACTTGTAATAAAATATAAGTACCTTAAAATTTAGGAGGAATAAAAAATGGCAATTAAAGTTGCAATTAATGGTTTCGGCCGTATCGGTCGTCTAGCATTCAGACAGATGTTTGGTGCTGAAGGTTATGAAGTAGTAGCAATCAACGATCTAACAGATCCAGCTATGCTTGCACACCTACTAAAGTATGATTCTGCACAGGGTAAGTATGCTCTTGCTGACAAGGTTGAAGCAAAGGAATCTTCAATCGTTGTTGACGGTAAGGAAATCACAATCTATGCTAAGCCAAACGCTGCTGAACTACCTTGGGGTGAAATCGGTGTTGACGTTGTTCTAGAATGCACAGGTTTCTATACATCAAAGGCTAAGGCACAGGCTCACATTGATGCCGGTGCTAAGAAGGTTGTTATCTCTGCTCCAGCAGGTAACGATCTACCAACAGTTGTTTACTCAGTAAACGAAAATGTACTAACAAAGGAAGACAAGATTATTTCTGCTGCTTCTTGTACAACAAACTGTCTAGCTCCTATGGCTAAGGCTCTTAACGACCTAGCTCCAATCCAGAGCGGTATCATGAGCACAATTCACGCTTACACAGGTGATCAGATGATCCTTGACGGTCCTCACAGAAAGGGTGACCTAAGAAGAGCTAGAGCTGGTGCTGTAAATATCGTTCCTAACTCAACAGGTGCTGCTAAGGCTATCGGCCTAGTTATCCCTGAACTAAACGGTAAGCTAATCGGTTCTGCACAGAGAGTTCCTGTACCAACAGGTTCAACAACAATCCTAACATCAGTTGTTAAGGGTAAGGTTACAGTTGACGAAGTTAACGCTGCTATGAAGGCTGCTGCTTCTGAATCATATGGCTACAACACAGATCCAATCGTTTCTTCTGATATCGTTGGTATGACATACGGTTCACTATTCGATTCAACACAGACAATGTGCACATACATGGAAGATACAGACACAACTCAGGTTCAGACTGTTTCTTGGTATGATAACGAAAACTCTTACACATCACAGATGGTAAGAACAATTAAGTATTTCGCTGAACTATAATTTAATATTTAGTGTATTACTTCCCCACCGATTTTTCGGTGGGGTTTTTGTTTTACAATTTTTCATTTTTGTGTTATACTCTTCTCAAGAAATTTGATTTATTGGAGAAATTATGGAAAGACCTATATTAAACACACAGCTAGATAGCAAAACTTTTAAGGAATTTTATTACCTAAAAGAGGAATTAGTAAATTTTTGTAGAGAAAATAATCTGCCAACATCCGGTGGTAAAATTGAATTAACCGAAAGAATTGCATACTTTCTTGACACAGGAAAAGTACTACCACCTACTAAAACTAAAAGAAAAGCAAGTAATATTACTGTTATAACTAAAGATACTGAAATTGAAAATAATTTTGTCTGTTCAGAAACTCACAGAGCATTTTTCAAGGAACAAATAGGAAGTAGTTTTTCATTTAATGTAGCCTTTCAAAAATGGCTTAAATCAAATGCAGGAAAAACATACAGAGATGCTATTGATGTCTACTATAAAATCCTTGAAGAAAAGAAGAATAGCAAAGTAAAGAAAATTGACAGACAATTTGAATACAACACATACATTAGAGATTTCTTTGCTAACAATAAAGAAAAAAACCTTGATGATGCAATTAAGTGTTGGAAATATAAAAAACAACTACAAGGTCACAACAAGTATGAAAAATCTGACCTTGTAGCTTTAAAATAATTTTGGAGGTATAATTATGGATTTAAATTTTAGAATTGTTCATCAGAATTTTAATGTAGCTGACCTAGATACTTCTCTTGATTTTTATGAAAAGGCTTTAGGCTTAAAAGAAAAAAGCAGAATTGACGGTGACGGTTTTACTATCGTTTATGTTGGCAATGATACAACTGACTTTGTGCTTGAACTGACTTGTCTTGATGACCACCCTGAAAAGTATGACCTTGGTGAAGGTGAATTCCACCTAGCATTTAAAGTTCAGGACTTTAACAAGGCTCATTCACTTCATGAAGAAATGGGTTGCATCTGCTTTGAAAACCCTGATATGGGTATTTATTTCATCAATGACCCTGACGGTTATTGGCTTGAAATCATCCCTGAAAGTAAAGAACTTTAATTCTTTAATAGAATATTTATTCAAAGGAGTACATTGTACTCCTTTTTATGTTATACAAAAATAGGAGTAACCGAAAGGTTACTCCTAGGATACATCTTATATAATTCTAATACAGAACTATAATTAATAATTTTCCTGATGGATTTCAAAGAAAGATTGTGGGTGGTTACATACAGGGCAAACTTCCGGTGCTTTTGTGCCAACAACAATATGACCACAGTTGCGACATTCCCAAACCTTAACTTCTGACTTTTCAAAAACCTGAGCAGTTTCGATATTCTTTAGCAATGCTCTGTATCTTTCTTCATGATGCTTTTCAATTTCACCAACTGCTCTAAACTTTGCTGCTAATTCAGGGAATCCCTCTTCCTCAGCAGTTTTTGCAAAGCCATCATACATATCTGTCCATTCATAGTTTTCACCATCAGCTGCATCAGCAAGGTTAGACTTTGTGTCACCAAGACCTGCAAGTTCCTTGAACCACAATTTTGCATGTTCCTTTTCATTATCGGCAGTCTTTAGGAACAATGCTGACATTTGCTCATATCCCTCTTTCTTTGCTACTGATGCAAAGTAAGTGTATTTATTTCTTGCCTGAGATTCACCGGCAAAAGCCTCTTGTAAATTCTTTTCTGTTTGTGTACCTGAATACTTATTTGTTGCCATAGTTTTTTCCTCCTTAATAATTATCTTTTCAAAATCAGATGCCGGATGTTTACACAGTGGACAAATAAAGTCCTCTGGTAACTCTTCCCCAACATATTCATAACCACAAATTGTACAACGCCAAATCGTCTTACCATCAGTCGTTGTACCTACATTTTCAGGTTGTGGCTTAATATTCTTTAAATAATAATCATAGGTTACAGATGGCGTTTCACTTAAAACTTCCATATCTGTAATTTCACCTATGAACATTGTGTGTGAACCTAAATCCTCAGTTTTACTTACATTAACAGAAATGTATGCATTAGTACCCTCTGTTATATAATAAATCGAATTTTCACCGCGCTTGCATTTTTCAAAGTTTTTAAACTTATCAACATCTTTGCCTGACTGAAAACCAAAGTGCTTAAATAAATCAAAACCGGCATCCTGACTAATTACAGAAACTGTGAATTTACCGGTTTTTACAATCATATCATGGGTAAGATTGGCTTTATTTACGCAAATGCTTAGCTGATTAGGCATTGAAGATGCTTGAATTGCAGTATTTATAATGCAACCATTGTCTTTCTCTTCATCTTTAGCCGTTAGTACAAACAAGCCATAACTTAATTTGTACATAGCCTTTTTATCCATAAAATTACCTCCTTATAAAATAATTCAACAATTAATATACATTTATTATACTCCTTTTAGAATAAAATGCAACAGAAAATAGGAATTATTTTTATTTTTATTTTTATAAGCATTCAATAATATATTTATATATAAAATAATATATATTAAATAGTAGTATACTCAATAATTTAGTTGACAGAAATATAAAAATATAGTAGAATAAAGTCAATCATTAAAAAATATTGATTAATTTATATTTGGGGAGGATTTTATTATGCAGAATTCAAAGAGTAAAGCTATTGTTTCTTTAGTTTGCGGTATTGTTTCAATTGTTTTAGCTTGGTTTAGTTATGGTGCTATTGCAGGTCTTGCAGCAGGTATTGTAGGTATCGTTCTAGGTGTTAAGGTTCGTAAGCTAAACGATGAAAACAAAAACTTTGCAACAGCCGGTTTAGTAACAGGTATCATCGGTGTAGTACTTTCAGGTATTCTACTTGTATGTGTTATCTGTGCAGCAGGTACATTAGCAACAGCAGGTATGCTTAGCTAATTATAATTTATAGAAATTTTAACCTCTTGTACTATGGTACAGGAGGTTATATTTTTGGAGAAAATTATGTTCCCTACTTTTGATTTATTAGGAAAAACTATTCCTACTTACGCATTAATGTCCCTTATAGGCATATTTGTTTGTGGTATTTATATTTGCAAAAAAGCAAAACAAAAAGGATATGATGAAAATAATTTTATAATTATTTTACTTTTATCTTCAATAGGTGTTTTCTTCGGTGGTCATATACTGTATGCAATTACAAGGTTTGACCTTATAATTAAACTATTTTCCAATTGGAACACCTATGTTCATTCGTTTTGGGACTTTATCGAATGTGCAAAATTAATATGTGGTGGTTCAGTATTTTACGGTGGGCTTATAGGTGGTATGATAGTTGGCTTTATTTATTGCAAGAAAAAGCACTATAACTTATCTGATTATTCCGATATAATAGCTCCCGGTATTCCACTATTCCATTTCTTTGGAAGAATAGGATGTTTCCTTGGTGGTTGTTGTTATGGTATAGAAAGTAGCTTTGGCTTTACGGTACACAACAATCAACTGTTACCTTCTGTTAATGATGTACAAAGGTTTCCGGTACAACTTTTGGAATCACTACTAAATCTTATTTTATTTTTCATACTTGCATATTTACTAAAGAAAGAATTACTAAAAGGCAAACTTTTTGCTACATATCTTTTAAGTTACTCGGTAATAAGATTTTTTGATGAATTTCTACGAGGTGATACTTACAGAGGATTTTTGTTAGGATTATCCACTTCACAAATAATAAGTATATTTATCTTTGTTTGTTCAATTATATACTTAATTTATCAAGGCAAAAAAAATAATACACATAGAAAAACACACTTATGAAAACAATCATAAGTGTGTTTTTCTATAGTCAAATTAAATTATGTCCATTTAAAATTAACCATACCGTAAATATAGATAAAGACAATAGCAATAGGAACTACATACTGAAATATCGGTTTCATCCAATGTTTAACTTTAAGACCTTTACCGGAATTAGCTTCACCAATAAAGTTATCCCATCCCCAACCGAACTTATTACAACAGAACAGTGCAAGTACAAGAGAACCAAGTGGCAATATATTATTAGAAACAATAAAGTCCCAAAAATCAAGCCAAGTTGTACCCTCAGCAAAAGGCTGAAAATTAAGTACACTAAAGCCAAGTGCAGTTGTTAGTGCTAACACAAAGATAACAATACCGCAAATCAAAGAACCCTTAGGTCTTGACCAACCGGTTAAATCACGAACCATAGCTAAGATATTTTCACATACACCAAGTACAGTTGACATACCGGCAAAAACCATAAACAAGAAGAACAGAGAACCCCAGATTCTGCCACCTTCCATATTGTTAAATACAGTTGCCATTGTGTCAAATAGTAAACTAGGACCTGCATTTACTTCTAGGCTATATGTAAAACAAGCTGGGAAAATAATAACACCGGCAAGGATAGCTACAAATGTGTCAAGAGAAATAACACTTACTGCTTCACCCATAAGAGAACGGTTCTTGTCAATATAACTACCAAAGATAGCCATACCACCCATACCTGTTGATAAAGTGAAAAATGCTTGATTCATTGCACCAACTACAACAGAACCGTTAATCTTAGAAAAATCAGGTTTTAAGTAAAATGACATACCCTCACCTGCACCACCAAGCATTAAGCTATTTACTGCAAGTACCACCATCAGCACAAGTAAAGCAATCATCATATACTTTGTAACTCTTTCAAGTCCACCTTGTAGGTTAAAAGAAAGTATAAAGAATGCCATCACAACAGTAATAAGCAAGAATAGTACATTAACTGATGGGTCAGCAGTCATTTTATCAAAGCCAATGTTTTGGTTATTACCTGAAACAAACTTTACAAAATAATTTATAAGCCAACCACATACTACAGTATAGAAAGCCATAATTGAAATATTGCCTACAAGACAAGCCCAACCAAAGCCACCCCACTTTTGCTTAGGCTTTTCCAACTTTTTGTACATATTAATAGGGCTGGTCTGGGAGGCTCTACCAACAGAAAATTCCATAATCAAACAAGGAATTCCAAGAACAATAAGGCAAAGGATATACACAAGCATAAAGCTACCCCCACCGTTTTGTCCACACATCCAAGGAAATTTCCACACATTGCCACAACCGATTGCACAACCGGCTGACAACATAATGAAACCTAATCTGCTACCAAGTCGCTCTCGTTTCATTGTAGCAACCTCCTTTGTTCCATAAACATATATTAAATTTTATACCCATCTATATACTCCTTTGTAGATTTTAAACATATTGAATAGTATAACAAGAGTTGCAGAATTTGTAAACAATAAATTAAAAATACTTTGTAAATTTTCATTTCACTTTTTTGTATAATATTGTTGACAATAGTATGAAATCATACTATAACGTATAGGAGCAGTAACAATAACTTTCCTTGCAGTTAAAAATAAAAAGTTCGGTTATTGGGGAAAGTTTTAAAATATAGTTTCTAATACAATTTAATTACTAAATAAAAAAGTAGGTTATTTCACATATAGTGAAGTAGCCTACTTTTGTTATAGATTATTCTATTATAATTCCCTTATTCATATATTTTATTACTTCTTTATCATCTGTGGTGACAGTACCCATAATTAGACTTAGATAACACCTAAGTACTTTAATATTATCAACATCTAATGTAGTAGAAAAGTAATTAGAGGTAAGACCATCATTCCATAACTTAACTTTCCATTCTAAATAAGGTTCTAAAATAATATAATTTGTTTTATCTTCTTTGTTTATTGAAGTTTCAGGACTAAAAAGAAACATAAAATCAGGTTCAATAAATTCTAATTCAAATTCTTTGGTAATTCTATCATTAAGCAAATCATCAAGTTTATCTTTTAATTCTTCTATTTCACAAGAAAAAAGAATCTCGCTTGAATTTTTATAATTGATTATATTTCTAAAAATAAAAGAAAAATCAACTTTACAATATTGCATATCCCATTTATCTTTATCAGACTTTTCATAATTTCTAATTTGGATATTAATTTTCATACCCTCTAAATTTAACTTAAGCCACAATGTAATCACCTCTTACTTTTTGTTTCATTATAAAATTAAGAATCATAATAGTCAATAGTTTTATCTGTAAATGACTTCAACAAATTAGGGTTTGTGTGGATGAGTACAAAGTGTTAATTTTTAGCAAATAAGGCTCCCTTGTGTAAAGGGAGCTGTCGCTCGTAAATTGGAAGAATGACAATTTACTCTTAAGGAGCGACTGAGGGATTGTTATGGTACAAACTTATTTGATACATCATTTTTATTCGATATATGATGTAGGGAACGAACATTGTTCGTTCCGTTATTTATAGATAATTTTTATCTCATCGTACACATTTTATATAGAGAACACAATCTACCGTGACAATCCTCCCGTCAGCTTAACGCTGACACCCTCCTTTACACAAGGAGGGCTTTTGTCTGTGCAAATTTCAAATATCTACATAGGACAAAATATCAATATAAAGGCTGATTTGCTCGGTCCACCAATGGTGGACCCTACAACTGTATCTCATAATGTTCATTGTATTTTATAGCTAGAAATAAAGGAAAGTTTCTTCTATGATGATATTTTAAACAAGTTTAAAATATCAACCACTCCTTCAGTCATTCTTTAAAAGGTGAATTGCTTTGCAATTCACGAATGACAGCTCCCTCAGCGAGGGAGCCTTTGTCTTTACCATAATTTATACTAATTTATAAAGTCTGTACTATTTAAAAATTGCGTACTTATTTTAGATTTGTACAAACTATTTTGCCTCCCTCGCTGAGGGAGGTGGCTTTGCGTATGCAAAGACGGAAGGAGTGATTGGAATTATAAATTCATTTACAATTCCATATTAGTTGAAACTATCAAATAGCCCCACAAACCCTAATTTATTGAGATATGAATTAACACCATAAACAAAAGGAGTACAACAAATGTACTCCTTTTATCTAGGCAAATTTAAAATCACACAAACTTATTTAAGTTTTCATCATACTCATAATCTATTGTGGAAAGTTTAGAAGTGATTTCATCCTTATCCACACACAAAGATTTACATAATTCTGATAAAGAACTATAATTATCTCTTAACTGAGTATTTACATATGATAACAAAATCATAGGGTCGTTTGGTAAAGCCATTTCTTTCTCTTCTTTCAATCTCATTTCAATTTATATGATAACACTTTACGCATATACTTTGCAATATCTGTGTTGTCAATTAGCTTATTTTTGCAAATTTCCTTTGAAGATGCACCGTCAGCCATTAGAAGTACATTTGTATTTGTGTGGTCACCACCGGATGTAAAGCAATCATTATTAATGTCTTTTGCTGTTGCATTCTTTGGAATCTTTACACCACCTGTTTCATGATCGGCAGTAACAAGTACAAGTGTACCCGGGTGTTTTTCTGCCCAAGCAAGAACATAGTCAACACTTTGGTCAAATGCTTCAACTTGCTTAATTGTATCATCCATATTAAGTTCAGCTTCACTAACATCAATATTGCTACCCTCTACCATTAAGAAGAAACCATTGTCGTTTTCAAGCAGGTCAAGAGCCTTTGATGTTTGGGTTACTAATGATGGTGAAAGTTCAGGATTTTTCATATTATCATAAGCAAAAAGTCCAAGTACCTTATCATCTTTTTTAGTAAGGTTCATAAGTTCACTTTCTTTAGTTATGTACTTATAACCACTGCTTTCTGCCTTTTTCTGTACTGAAGGAGTGTAGTACTGTGAGCCACCACCAAGCATAACATTAACATCCGATTGCACCATTTCACCTAAGATAGCTTTGTATGCACCACGGAAACTATTATGTGCTACCATACCGGCAGGTGTTGCGTGACAAATATAATGACGGTCAACTAAACCTGTTTTCATACCACATTTCTGTGCATACTCACAAATTGTTTCTAGGTCATTACCGTCCTTATCAACACCGATGCATCCGTTATATGTTTTAGTACCTGTACTAAGAGCAGTTGCTGAGGCTGCACTGTCTGTGAATTTTTCTTTACCTTCTTTTACAGATTGGCTATAAGTTGTTACATGGGTTTTGTTCTTCATACCACTCATTACAAGTTTATCACCCTTAACAATTTCAGTAGCTTTGATAATGTTTTCACCCATACCGTCACCAATCATAAGGATAATATTGTTTACTTTAGAAGTTTGGTCAAGGTTATACACCTTATAATCTGCCCAAGCTAACTTATCGGTTGATACAGTTGTTTCTGCTACTGTTGTAGTTTCTTTAGCAGAATTTCCACTACTTGAAATACTGTCATTACCACAAGCAGTAACTGATACTACCATAATTGTGGCAAGAATAATACCTAATAATTTTTTCATAAAATGCCCTCATTTCAAATTATAATATTATTTTAACTGATAATTAAATATTTTACAATACTATAACAAACAAAAAAGGAACTGAAAAACAGTTTCTTTTTCACAAAATTTAAATTTTATTCACTTCGTAATGCAATTACAGGGTCTTTCTTTGCTGCCTTTTTAGCCGGAATTAAGCCACCTATTAAAGTAAGAAGAACACTGATTACAACCAGCACAATACCGGCTACTATCGGAATTGTAGCGTTAACATCAGTTGTACCCATTAATGAATGAATAATTGCATTTGACGGTATCAAGATAAGTTCACTTAAGCCTATACCTATAATACCGGAACACAAGCCTATAATAAATGTTTCTGCATTAAACACCTGACTGATATTTCGTTTTGATGCACCGATTGCTCTTAGAATACCGATTTCCTTAGTTCTTTCAAGTACAGAAATGTAGGTGATAATACCAATCATAATTGAAGAAACAATTAGAGAAACTGCAACAAAAGCAATTAGAATGTAGGAGATAACATTAATAATTGTTGTTACTGAGGACATAAGAAGTGCTACATAATCAGTATAGCTGATTTTATCCTTTTCCCTAGCACCGTTATTATAGTTATCTACTGCTGTACGGATACCGTCTTTATCTTCAAAGCTATCTACATAAATATTAATTGAGGATGGTGTAGCTAAGTCAACAACACCAAATTCTTTCATATTATCATCATAGCTACCAGGTGAAATATAGGTATCATAAATATTCAGCATTACCTTGTCATCAGGATTATTATTTACAAATTGGTCTAAAGATGAGGCTAGTTGTTCTTCTGTTAGGTTAGCAAGTTGACTTTGCATCTGCTTATCATTACCGTAAACCGAATTCATAATATTCTTGCAAAGTTTTGCCTTTTCACTAACACCTAAACCATTAAGATACTTTTTAGCATCAGCAATTTTTTCTTTTTTACCGTCAGGTGCAAATCTCATATTGCTAAGAATATTTATATCCTTAGACTTTTTCTGAGCCTTTACAACATCACTTTTATTTGTATAGTCAATGATATATTTTGTTAGTGCCTGAGTATAGCCTACAGGCTGACTGATAATTCTATTATCTGAGTCCTTAAGTCTGATAACACCTGAAATTTTTAGCTTTATAGCATTATTCTTTAGAATTTTGTTCATTTTCTGGTCATCATCAGAAATATTCTTATATGTGCCATTACTTGTTTTTTCATAGTAATCACAAGCAGAAATTAAGTAGAAGCTATGTTTACAAGCATCTTCATAGGACCATTTTGAAGTATCGGGATTTACCTTTTTACCTTTATTGATTTCATCCATATACTTTTCATATTCATTAGCCGGTAGAAGTCCCAGCTTATACAAATCAGTTGAACGAATTTCATTGTTGGTATCTAATACTAAAACAACTTCGTTGTACTTTTCAGGATAGTGACCGTAAAGCAAATCATAATTTTCTTTAACTGCACCACTTACTAGGTTGTCACCTTTTCCCGGCATTAGTTCAGAAAAACCGTTTTTGCTACCACCCATCATACTTGTCATTTGGCTACTCATACTAGTCATTTGGCTGAAAGTACTGTTTGAATTGTCTTTTTCTGTCTTAAATGAACTACCGTCAGAATTAACTAACTTTTTGTTAGGGTCATAAGAATACACACCAAAAGAAGTATCATAGGAATATACAACACCATTTTCACCAATGTACTTATTAATTTCACTGTCTTTATCATCAATGTATTCCTTGAATTTTGTTAGGTTGTTTTCACTAACACTACTTGTCATACTTGAAGTCATTTCAAGGTCTGTGGTGTTGGAATAAACCTTATCTTTCTTATGGTCAACATTTTCTTTTTCTACTGCTGCACTTTGACCGTCATTCATAACACTGGTTAAGTCCATATCTTGGGCATTGATAGTTATAGGGTATGAAGTCATAGTATCTTTCTGTACATCAGCAATATAGTTATTTACACCATTTGATAAAGCAAGGATAAGTGCAATACCGATAATACCTATAGAACCTGCAAAGGAAGTCAGTAAAGTTCTGCCTTTCTTTGTCTTTAGATTGTTAAAGCTAAGTGCAAGTGAAGTAAAAATTGACATTGAGGACTTACCCATATTTTTATGTTGTGGCTTTTCTACCTTTGACTTTTCTACAACATAAGGGTTAGTGTCATCTGTGATTTCACCATCCTTTAGTCTTACAATTCTGTTGGCATATTCTTCTGCAAGTTCAGGGTTATGAGTAACCATTACAACAAGTCTGTCCTTTGCAACTTGCTTTAGCAGTTCCATAACCTGAATACTGGTTTCTGTATCCAAAGCACCGGTAGGTTCATCAGCTAATAAAATATCAGGGTTATTAACCAAAGCTCTTGCAATAGCAACTCTCTGCATTTGACCACCTGACATTTGATTAGGCTTCTTATGAATTTGATCGCCAAGTCCTACTTCTTCAAGTGCTTTCTTTGCTCTCTTTCTTCTTTCTGACTTTGATATACCTGAAATAGTTAGGGCAAGTTCTACATTAGAAAGTACAGTTTGATGAGGAATAAGGTTATAACTCTGGAAAACAAAACCGATTGTGTGGTTACGATAAGAGTCCCAATCCCTATCCTTATACTTTTGAGTAGAAATACCGTTGATAATCAAGTCACCACTATCGTACCTATCAAGTCCACCTATTACATTTAGCAATGTAGTTTTGCCTGAACCACTAGGTCCAAGAATAGCAACAAACTCATTGTCACGAAGTGTTAGGCTAACATTCTTTAGTGCTTGTTGCACTAAGTCACCTGTCACATACTTTTTGCTTATATTTTCTATTTGAAGCATATATACCTCCATTTCTTGCAAAACAAATAAAGTCATTGACTATTAAATCAATGACTTCATTATAACATATTACCACACTTTTACAATATATATTCTTAAATGAATGTATATTACTTAGAGTGTTAATTATTCAACAGTATAACCTTTGTCTACTACTGCTTTCTTCAGTACATCATCACTTACTTCTTTTGAAAGAGTAACTACTGCTGTACCACTTTCGTGACTTACTTCAGCAGAAGTAACACCATCAATGCTTTCCAAAGCAGTTTTTACTGTTGCCTCGCAATGAGGACACATCATACCGTTAATTTTTAGAGTTGTAGTCATAGTATTTTTCTCCTTTTTATTAGTTTTATTTTTTATCTTTCTATCCCTTTTGCTACTTCTGATATTTAAGAAGTTAAGTCTAAGGGCATTTGTAACAACACAGAAACTTGAAAGACTCATTGCTGCTGCACCAAACATAGGGCTAAGTGTCCAACCGAAAATAGGAATCCACACACCGGCAGCTAAAGGAATACCGATTACATTGTAGATAAATGCCCAGAATAAATTTTCGTGAATATTTCTTAAAGTACCTCTGCTTAGTCTGATTGCACCTGAAACATCAGTTAGTTTACTTTTTATCAATACAATATCAGCTGAGTCAATTGCAACATCAGTACCTGCACCAATAGCAATACCAATATCTGCTCTTGTTAATGCAGGAGCATCATTGATACCGTCACCAACCATTGCAACCATACCTTTCTGTTTATACTGAGTAACAACCTTTTCTTTACCGTCAGGTAATACACCGGCAATTACTTCATCAACACCGGACTCTTTTGCTATAGCTTGAGCAGTCTTTTCATTATCACCTGTAACCATAACAACCTTAATGCCCATATTTTGAAGTTCTTTAATTGCCTTTGGACTATCACTTTTTACCACATCAGCTACGGCAATAATACCTAGCAACTGATTATCCATAACAAACAGTAAAGGTGTTTTGCCTTTAGTTGCAAGGTCATCAGCTTTTTTGATAATATTTTCATCAATGTTAGCAATAGAAGAAATGTGCTTTACACTACCACCAACAATTGTTTTGCCATTTATTTTAGCTGATACACCGTTACCTGTTAGTGACTTAAAGTCTGTTGTATCTAGAGTTTTAATACTACTGTCAATAGCTTTTTGTACAACTGCCTTTGCCAATGGGTGTTCACTTTTGCTTTCCAGAGAAGAAGCATAGCTTAGTAAATTATCTTCCGTATAATTCTCACTAGGAATTATATCAGTTACTACCGGTGTACCGTTAGTGATTGTACCTGTTTTATCAAGTAGCACATAACTGACTTTTCCTGTAGTTTCAAGAGAAGTTGCATTTTTAAACAAAATACCGTTCTTTGCACCAACACCGTTACCAACCATTATAGCAACAGGTGTTGCCAAACCCAATGCACAAGGACAACTGATAACAAGTACAGAAATACCTCTAACAAGTGCATTACCAAAGGTTGCACCACATAGTAACCACACAATAATTGTAACTACTGCAATTGAAATAACAACAGGTACAAACACACCTGAAACTTTATCTGCTACCTTAGCAATAGGTGCTTTAGTAGCTGATGCATCACTAACCATTTTGATAATCTGAGAAAGAGTTGTATCTTCCCCAACTTTAGTTGCTTTGCACTTAATAAAGCCTGATTGATTTACTGTTGCACCTGATACATTGTCACCTACCGATTTATCAACAGGGATACTTTCACCGGTTAATGCTGACTCATTAACGGCACTTTCACCTTCAATTACAACACCGTCAACAGGAATATTTTCCCCAGGCTTTACAACAAAAATATCACCGATTTTTACTTCTTCAACAGGCACTACCTTTTCAACATTATCTACTAATATTGTGGCTTTTTTAGGTGCTAAATTCATTAGACCTTTTATGGCATTGGTAGTTTTGCCTTTTGAGTAGGACTCTAACATTTTACCTAAGGTAATTAAAGTTAAAATCATACCGGCAGACTCAAAGTAAAATTCATCCATATACTTCATTACAAGTGACATATCATTATTAACTTGAGCATTAGTCATTGCAAACAAAGCATACACACTATAAATAAATGATGCACCTGCACCTAAAGCAACAAGTGTATCCATATTAGGTGACCTATTGATTAGAGCCTTAAAGCCACTAACAAAGAACTTTTGGTTTATCACCATAATAATACCTGTTAGCAGTAGCTGAATAAGACCCATTGCAATATGGTTATTTGCTAAAATGCTAGGTAAAGGGAAACCCCACATCATATGACCCATTGAAATATACATCAGTAATATTAGAAATACTAAAGAAGAAAATAGTCTTTTCTTTAATTTAGGAGTTTCAGTATCTTTCAATGGTTCATCGTTAGATTTATTTTCTTTATAAGAATTACCTTTTAGAGATGCACCGTAACCTGCCTTTTCTACTGCACTGATAACATCACTTGACTTTACATCCCCATCAACTGACATTGAATTAGTTAGCAGGTTTACTGAGCAAGAAGTAACACCGTCAACCTTGTTAACAGCTTTTTCTACTCTTGCAACACAAGAAGCACAACTCATTCCGGTAACATTATATTGTTTCACAATATCACCCTTATTTCAAAATTTTCTTTAATGTAGAAATTAGGTCATCAACTGTTTCTTCCTTATCTGCTTTAATATCATGTACTACACAAGTACGAATATGATTCGCAAGAAGTTCTCTGCTAAAGGAATTTAGTGCTGAGGTTACGGCAGAAACCTGTACAAGAATATCTGTACAGTAAGCATCTTTTTCAACCATACCTTTAATTCCTCTAATCTGACCTTCAATTCTACTAAGTCTATTCATTAGTTTTTTCTGTTCATCAGTTGTTCTTTCCTTAGTTTTGTGACAACAACCTTTTTCATTATTAGTATTGTCACTATTTTCTGAACAACATTTTTCTGAAGAATTTATTTCTTCAACAGAATTTTCTGTTAATGAATTATCTGCTAAATCTATATTAGCTTTTTTATCTTTGATATCTGTATTCATAGAGTCACCTCACAAATTTCCCTTGTAAATTATCAATAAACTCTTTAACTTACAATTGCATTATATACCCCCATAGGGTATATGTCAAGATTTTTTTACATAACAAATAACCCGACTGAAAATCAATCGGGTTTTGGTACAATATATTATTTTCTTTTAAAGAATTTTTATAATTCTAATACAGAATTATCTATAATCGATAGGAAGTGTTGCTACTGCATTTAGGTCTAAATCAGCAATATTATTGTCAAGTAGTTCATAATAAGCCTGACTTGCTACCATAGCACCGTTATCACCACAATACTTCTTTTCAGGCATATAAAGTTCATAGCTTAAATTCTTACATTCTTCTTGTAATCTTCTTCTTAAAAGTGAATTTGCAGATACACCACCGGCAATTACAAGTGTTTTTACATTATAATCTTTAGCAGCTTTTAGGAAATTAGTAACAAGACAATCAACTACTGCCCATCTAAATGATGCACATAAATCAGCTTTTGGCAAGGTTTCTCCCTTTTGACTTGCATTATGTATTGTATTGATAATTGCAGTCTTTAGACCACTAAATGAAAAATCATATGGTGCATCATGAACAATAGGTCTTGGAAGTTTAAAGGCAAATGGGTCGCCCTTTTCTGCCTCAATATCCATAGAAATACCACCGGGATAACTCATACCCATTGTACGAGCAGCCTTATCAAATGCTTCACCTGCTGCATCATCCCTAGTTCTGCCGATAATTTTCATCTTGGTATAAGACTCAACCATAACAATATGACTATGTCCACCTGAAACAACTAGGCACATAAAAGGTGGTTTTAATTCTTTATTTGAAATATAATTTGATGCAATGTGACTTCTTAGGTGATGAGTTGGCACAAGAGGTTTCTTAGCACTATAAGCTAAACCTTTTGCAAAATTCACACCTACAAGTAATGCTCCAATAAGTCCCGGAGCATGGGTAACACCGATACCGTCAATATTATCAAGAGTAACATTTGCATCCCTTAGAGCCTGTTCCACAACTTGTGAGATACACTCTGCATGTCGTCTTGATGCGATTTCCGGTACAACACCACCATATAGCTTATGTTCTTCTACTGAACTTGCAACTACATTTGATAGTACTGTTCTGCCATCTTCCACAACTGATGCTGCAGTTTCGTCACATGAACTTTCTATTCCTAAAATCTTCATATTATTTTTCCTTTATAGAAATTTAGTTAAAATCAATCCATTTTCTGTGGGATTGCGATAAAAATTCTTCCTTACACCTTGCTTAGTAAATCCAAATTTATTATACAAGTTTATTGCCGGAATGTTCCCTTCCCTTACCTCCAGTGAAACGAAAGCAAGGTTATTTTCCTTAGCAGTATCAACTACCTTTTGAAGTAAAGCATTAGCCACACCTTTTCTACGGTACTTTTCCTTAACGGCTAAGTTAGCAATATAGCCTTCATCAAGCACCATATTAAAGCCTATGTAACCCATTGCCTCATCTTCTTCGGCAACATAAAAGCAAGCCCCAACCTTAGAAAGCTCTATTTCTAAGCTTTCAAAAGACCAGGGATTGCTGAAACATTCATCTTCAATTTCTTTTACAGAATAAATATTATCCTCATTCATTCCGATTATCTTCATTTTCTGCCTTAAAGTCCTTTTCTTTCTCTTCAAGTTTGATAAAATACTTTTCGATACAACGCTTAATAACATCACGGCAAGAACGATAGATGCCAAGACCAAAACCATATGGGTCAGGCACACCATGGTCAGCACCACATAGGACCTCAATCTTGCTCCAAGGAATACCCTTATCAATAAGGATATTGGCATGGTCAAAGCTCATTGTAAGGAATCTAATGTACTCATCAAGGTTACATTCATCAAACTTCTTAGACTTATGGTTGCTAATATCAACACCGATTTCTGAACAAGCCTTAATTGCATTTTCAGAAGCAGGTAGACCATCTTCAGTATCAAAACCGGCACTTTCTGCAATTGCGTCAATATGATATTGTTTTGCTAAATTATTAAAAATTCCCTCTGCCATTGGGGAACGACAAGTGTTACCTGTACAAACAAATAAAATCTTTTTCATAACTAAAACCTCCCTATCGGGTTTCACAATACATCACTCTATTATATCTTATACTTTCCAATATATACCTAATCAATAACAAATTCTATTTTTCTACACACACATCATAATAAATAATTTCAAAAACCACTATGCAATCTCAACAAGATTACGAAATTATTATATCAGTTTTCAATAAAAAATGCAACAACAATTATATTAAATATTAGTAAAACATAAAAATCTCTGTTTTTACTAAAAATTCAGTAAAACAATGTAACAAATAATTTAAAAATTGATTTTCTGAAATTTTTTTGCACAAAAAACACAACATTAAAATGTAAAATTCTATACTACTTAATAAAAAAGGCAGTATGCAAAGTACATACTGCCTATATAAACTTAAGTAATAGTTAGGTTAGAAGATTAAACAATACCCTGAGCTGTCATAGCGTCAGCAACCTTTTCGAAGCCTGCAATGTTAGCACCTACAACATAGTTACCTTCAAAGCCATACTTCTTAGCTGCGTTATCTAGGTTATGGAAAATGTTAACCATAATGTTCTTTAGCTTAGCGTCAACTTCTTCAAATGTCCATGATAGTCTTTCGCTGTTCTGTGACATTTCAAGAGCAGAAGTAGCAACACCACCTGCATTTGCAGCCTTACCGGGAGCAAATAGAACACCATTTTCCTGTAGATACTTAGTAGCATCTAGAGTTGTTGGCATATTAGCACCTTCAGCAACTGCGATAACACCGTTAGCTACAAGAGCCTTAGCATCTTCTAGGTTTAGTTCGTTCTGAGTAGCACATGGAAGAGCAACATCACACTTAACTGTCCAAACACCCTTGCCTTCGTGATATTCAGCAGATGGTCTGTTAGCAGCATATTCTGTTAGTCTTGCACGCTTAACTTCCTTAACTTCCTTTAGAAGAGCAACATCAATGCCTTCAGAATCATAAATCCAACCTGTTGAGTCAGAAACTGTAACAACCTTAGCACCTAGTTCCTGAGCCTTCTGAGTAGCATAGATAGCAACATTACCTGCACCTGAAACTGCAACTGTCTTACCTGCAATATCGTTGCCGTTGCACTTTAGCATTTCTTCTGTTAGGTAAAGTAGACCGTAACCTGTTGCTTCTGTTCTAGCAAGAGAACCACCGTATGATAGGCCTTTACCTGTTAGAACGCCTTCATAAACGCCCTTTAGTCTCTTATACTGACCGTACATAAAGCCGATTTCTCTAGCACCTGTACCGATGTCACCTGCGGGTACATCAGTATCTGCACCGATATGACGGTATAGTTCTGTCATAAAGCTCTGGCAGAATGCCATAACTTCTCTATCTGACTTGCCCTTAGGATCAAAGTCAGAACCACCTTTACCACCACCGATTGGTAGACCTGTTAGGCTGTTCTTGAAAATCTGTTCAAAACCTAAGAACTTGATAATACCAATATTAACAGAAGGATGAAGTCTTAGACCACCCTTGTAAGGACCAATAGCAGAGTTAAACTGAACTCTGTAACCTGTGTTTACCTGAACCTGACCATTGTCGTCAACCCAAGGTACACGGAAAATAATCTGTCTTTCTGGCTCTGTAATTCTTTCTAGTAGAGCTTCTTTCTTAAACTTTTCTTCATTTGCTTCTACAGCAGGTCTTAGAGATTCCAGTACCTCTTCAACAGCCTGTAGAAATTCCGGCTGGCTAGCGTTTTTAGCTTTAACACGAGCTAACACTTCATCAACATATGACATTTTTTGTTCCTCCTGAAATAAAGTCTTGAGTAGAAATTATCTTTTGATTTATACCTATCCATTTAACATAAATCTACTAACAATATTCATTTGATATTTTCGAGAAATACACTTAAAATGAAAGTTTCGCAATTGATAATTTCATTTATTAGTTTAGAAAGGTGATTTATTCCTTTCTTCTCTGATTGTAATTATACCATACATTTAGAATTTTTCAACTGTTTTCACGATAAAAACACTAAATTTGTACATATTGTATAATAATGCAATATCATTTTTGTACAATTCAAATTTATAATTTTTTGAAGGAAAAAAAATTAAAGTTTCATTTTTCTGTTTTGGTCACATTAGCTCTCTTATCCCCTCAATGCTGGATATATAAGGGCAAAATTTTCTGATACCATATAGCAAATCCCTATATTCCATAGGGGTTAAGTGGTTTATTACACTTGTATATTCATTCTTTACCTTAACCTCTTCTATCATAGGGATAATATTTAGGGTAAATTTATATGTCTGTTCATCGGTTAACTTGGTTGTGGATACTATTCCTATACTATCAACTTTATTTTCTTTTATAGAAAATACTAAGTCATTTTTATACACATATTGGCAAAGTTCCTTGTTATCCTTTAATTCAATAGGGTTTATAACTATAGTATCATTCTTAATTTCACCTAAATACAGAAAGCAATTTATACCTTTATACCTAACTAAATTTTTAGAATACTTATTAAAATCGTTTTTCTTAATAGGTTTTCTTTCTACTGATTTTGTGGGAACTTTTCTTGGGATACTGTTGACTTGTCTTTCTGAAGGCTTAGGGATAGTTCTGTTTATTGAAGTTCTATTTTCTTTTACAGAATTAACTTTAGATATTGGTTCTTTCTTTGCTACACTTTGTTTAGGTTTTGTAGCAGTATTCCACCTAGGTACTTCCTTACGAGTTTCATACACTCTTCTCTTTAGACCTTTTTTCTCAAGTAACTTTTTCTCTAACGCACGGTTATTGATTGCCATTTTTACAAAGGCTGACATATCTTTATCTTCAGTTGACAGTACACTTTGGAAACAATCAGGAAAAATAAAGGTCATTTCTTTTTCCGGAAACTGCACTGTAAGCATATCATTATTTAAAGAAACAACACTTCCCTCACCTAATAATTTATGTATTACTTTTACACCTTTCATATGTTCTCCTTATTTCTTTATTAGAAATATAGTTTCACCTTGGTTTAATCCTAAGATTTTTCTTTCCACCATAGGATGCTTAAAACTTCTCACCATTTGTTGCAAAGTATTTCCTTGATGGTAGCCATGAATTACTACAATTTCTCTTGTGTCTTTAGGTAGTGACTTTAGCTTATTTTCAAGTAACTTTCTGCCACTTTGTCTTGTTTCACCATGAATATCAATTGTAATAGAATAAGCCATATTAACACCCGGAAAGTTCCTTTACCTTGTCAGTAACTAAGAAACTATATTTGCCTAAATTCTTTATAAGAATATTAATATCATTTTCCTTTGCAATTTCTGTTACTACTTCCAATGGGTTTGTGTATTCAATAATATTATATTCTTCTGTAAAAGAATTAAAATTATCAAATTCAACTACATTTTCAGCATTACTAAAATTATCAACAAGTGTATAGTAATCACCGATAAGTTCAATATCAATATCGCAATTCTTCAAGTTACCGATATACTTTTCAGCATCATTAATAAGTAGTCCTGTCTTTAGATAACCGATTGATACTGTTAAATCTGACTTTACTACCTTTTCGCCAAAACCTGTATCACCATTAAGTCCTGAATTAATATCAACTGAAATCACTGTCTTATTACTGTCATTAATTTTATCTATAATATCACCGGCAATACCCCTAGCTACACCTTTAAAGCCTGTGCCGAAAATACAATCAACAATAATATCATAATCAGAAAAGTCAGTACTTTCATCACACACTTTATAAGGAATATTCTTTTCCATACATTTGTCAAAATAATACCTACCGTCTTCCGAAAACTTTTCTTTAATTAAGAACAAAGTTGAAGAAATATTCTTTTCTTTTAGGAGTAATGATAGCACATAACCGTCACCGGCATTATTACCACTACCACAAACTATTGCAATATTGCCTTTATAATCATAGCTGTTAAATACACCTACACCTGCATTGTACATTAGCTTTTTGCTATCAATATAATTTGCAATAGTATAACCGTCACTTTTACGCATTGTTTCTACTGTTATAACTTTTTCCATATTATCACCTTATAATGTTAAAAACTGCCCTAGTTTCCCAAGGCAGTTTCGTAATTAATCTACATCTTTATAATCTTCATCAGTAAGAGTAATTGTCTTTTGCTTCTTAGCTAACTCTTTATAAATATGGCTAACATAAATTGTTGTTACAATATCAGAGATACCGTTGAAGATTAAAACAGTACCTGCAAAAATTGTAAATACCATTGCAGTTGAAAATGGATTAAACACAACAACCAATCCAAGACCAATAATTACTGCTGCAAGAATTAGGATTGTCCACCACATTTTTGCACCAATCTTAGCTAAGTCAACACCATACTGTACCTTTAGCACACCATCAACAATCATTACACAACCAAAAAATGTTGCTAAAATACTTGCAAAGAATTCAGGGTTAATGAAAATTGCCACACCACCGATTATTAGTGCTACCGAGCCCACTAAAGAAAAAGAGGTAAAGGCCTGTTGTTGTCTTTCTGCACTAATGTACATAAACAGTTTGATAATACCCCAAACACAAAGCAGTCCTGCTGTAACATAACAAATAATCTTTGTTGAGGACTCAGGTAAAATTACAAACATTGCACCTACTGCAATAAGTGCTATAGCTGTAAAGATAAACTCTTTCTTAAAGGTTTTGGCTTTATTGTCTTTACTACTCATAAGCACCCTCCTTTATAAATATTTATTTTTAGATTTCAAAAGCTTTCTTGATACTGTCATAATGTAAGAAAATACCTTCATCGGCATATTTCTTAATTTCATCAACAGTAGCAAGTTTGAAACCTGTAGTTTCTCTTTCCTGATTGTGAACATCATTTTCTGTAAAATCAAGTGTAAAACGGTATACATCTACAAAGTAGTTGTCGCCTTCACCGGGATTTTCTCTATGGTAAGTAAATAGATATTCTTCCTTACCCTTAGTTACATCAAGACCTGTTTCTTCAAGTACTTCTCTACGAACTGCATCAATAGAGTCTTCACCTGCCATTGCTGCACCACCTGAAACTTCCCACCAACCTGGGGCCCATGCCTTGTCCATAGCTCTCTTGGTAATTAGGAATTTTCCGTCTTCTCTACACACAACACCTAAAACTGTTAGGTGATATTCGTCATCCTTAAGGCACCAATCATTTCTCTTCATTGTACGACCGGTTCTGTTTTTGTTCTTATCATATATATCCCAAAGTTCCATTTCATTCTCTCCTTTTATTTGATTATATATTATTTACAAAGAAAAGGCAATTATATTTTTTCAAGAATATTAATTACTTCCCCATCTACTGTTGTTTGTACTTTATTGTGGTTAAATTTGATACCGTCATCAGTATCAATGTCAACACCCTCCAGTTTAGAAAGTTTCTTCTCAAAATTCTGTACTTCATCATACCTGGAAAGTAAAGTATCTCTATACTTCATCATCACCTTATAGCTTAGATCATCCTCATCTACAAAATTACAGTCTAAGTTTTCAATAGCCTTTTTGTAGTAATTTATCATATCATAAAGCTGATGACTTCTAACACCTGAAAGTGTACCGTAATACCATCTATGCATATAAACAAGTGCTTTAAAGCCCTTTTTCTTGCCACTAGATAGCATCCAATAAATCGGTCTTTTTCCTGATACACCTACTGTATAGTTAGACAAATGTTCCTTATAGAAGGTGTTGAAGAAATAGTTTCTAATTTTTTCTGTTGGTGTTTTACCTTTTTCATTTAATGAAGAAGAAATAAAAGCTAAATTTTCTTCTAAAGAATTTTCGCCAAATACAGTTACTAAGAATTTCTTTAGGTAATAAACAATATCTTCTTCATAATCTTCATTGTCGGTAATTACAACACAGTTATCAGTTACAGGTGTAAAGGTTTTATACTTATCAATATCCCACACTTCACCTGTATATACATTGCCTAAATCATCAAGGTTATATCTACCTAATACACAACCTACTACATATGATAGGAAGGACTTAACATCTCTAACCTTTTCAGCTTTATAAATTGTAACATCTTTTTCTTCAACTTCACTTTTAAAGCCATCTTTTACATTATAAATATCAAGGAAAATATCATTTAGCTTTTCTTCATTTTTCTTAACCTTATTAAATCTAGCATTAGCTACCTTCTCCCATTGCAAGTAAGCATCAAGGAGTTTACCGGTTGAAGTCTTGTACTTTATAAACGGATGAGTAGTAAAGTCCCATGAATTTTCAAAGGAATCAAAGTCCTCTTTTGCAAGATTAATATTCTCAGTTACTAGGTCATTTACCTCTTGTTCTTTGCTTAAAGAATGTAAAATTGGAAGTCTGGCAATATCACCTACTTGGCAATTCATAGTAGGTGCAAGTAGTTTTATCATTTCAGTTGCAATAACAGAATTGCAAAAACCTAAATAATAAAGTAGCTTGTCCTGACTAGTGTAGAAAGACATTCCGGCAATATCGGAAAGTGCATTTTGTTTATATCTAAATGCGGGTTTCACCGTAATAAGTGACCATGTGGCAAGTGGCATAAACTTTAGTTCTTGGTTATAGTCTTGGGTATGCCTACCGTCTAACTTAGCTTTACCCATAACAGTTTCACCGTTTTTGTACCAATTAATTAGGTAGTCATTATTGCCATACCACTTACGATATTCTCCACCTTTATTATAAGGAAAATAGGTTGCACCACTTTCATAAGCATCATTTACATTTTCTGCTGTAAAGTTTGCTTTAGATAGGTTAACCTCCCACCACAATCTTAAGAACCTTTCATTATCACCGGTTTTCATACCGTTTCTGCATACAGTAAGTTCACCTAAGGTTCTGCCTTGTTCAAAGGCTTTCATAAAGCTATCCCCCAGCCAATATGCAACCGGTTCTCCCGGTATTTTTGCAAAATCATATTGGTCGGTATAGTGGTAATTTTCTTTATTAAAGAACTGATTATGCTTTTCTTTTCGCTTACTGTAGTTATATTCAGAAAGTCTAATACCACATAGCTTTTGGAATGGTAGGTGTTTACGGTTTACCCATGTTACAACAGGCAAATGACCGATTTTACCCTCAAAAAGTTCTGTACCAAAATCCACAATAGAATTTAGCTGAAAACTATGTAATAAATATTTTCTGAACTTTTCAAAACTTTTTAGGTACATCCAAGAAACTGTAGTAATCATAGCAATCAGTGCATCTTCCTTAGAAAGTACACCTACTGCTTTCTGAATAAACACTACTGCTAAATCATTTTTTGCAATGTTATATTCCCTATTTACATACATTGCAAGTTTCTTATTCATTCTTGAATTGCTTAGGTATGGTGGGTTAGTAACTACCACATCATAGTGATGTGACATAATATTTGCTTGGTTAATAAGTGGCAGTAACTTTGAGAATATTTCTTTTAAGTAATTATTTTCTTCCTTAGTTGTCGGATTATAATTTCTCAATTCTTCTATTCTGTTATAAAGGCTTTTAAAATCCACTTTCCTTAAATTCAAGATACTGCCATATTCTTTACCGTCATAAAATACAGTAATTAGATATGTAAATTCCTCTAACAATCTTTCGTTATCGTTGCTAAAGAATAATGCCACTTCATCTACATTTTCAATATTGTTACTTTCTTGTACACTACAAAGATTTACCTTGTACTTACCAAGTACTAGATTTTTGTTGTAGTAACTTGCTTTCATCATTAAAGCAAAGTAAGAAAGTGATGATGCTCTGTCATCAATATCAAGACCATAAAGGTTATTTTCTACAATTAAAAGTGCTGAGTCACTTTGGCTATAGCCCTCATTACAATAAATATCAACTAAAAGTTCAAAGGCATAAACTAAAATATGACCACTACCCATACATGGGTCAATGAACTTAATATCAGTAGGCTTTAGGTCTTTTCTTTTTTCTCTGATTTTTTTAAGCTCAGGATTATCCTCATCAGTATCTTTAATATAATACTGCCATTTGTTTATGAAGTTCTCTGCCTTTTCAGTTTCACCATTACCTATTAAATGGTCAACCCACACTCTACCTAGAGTATTTTCTACCATATATTTTACTACCCAATCAGGTGTATATAGCTGAGTTGCAACAGGCAGATATTTTGAAGAAATTTTCTTCTTGCTCATATCACCGTCATAAAGTTTGTTGAAAACATCTGTATTGTAATACTGATGAAACCAACCCATAATCTCTACACCTTGGGTAAAGTTATCAATATTAATCTTAGAAAGTTCAGCAATTACACCGTTACTGTCATAGTCAAGGTTTAGTAGAAGTTTTACATAATCGTCAAGGTCATTTTGGAATACTGTCATATTTTGACCTAGATATTCATTGACCTTTACAAACAGAAGTATGTACAGAGATTTGTTGTCTTTTTCTGCTTTATACTTACCCATATTCATTTCATCTTCCGGTGTAAAATCAAGAACATTATCACCTAAAGTAGAAATGATTTTAGGTTCTTTTTCATCTTTGGACAAGAACAATTGATTATTAAAAGGCAATAGAGAATTTGCATCCATATATCTTAGTGCTACAATTCTTGTAAACCAAATATAGGCAATATCCTCTATGGCATCATTAAAAGAAGTAACATAATCTTCTTCGTTACTTCTGTTTATTTTTTCAATAAAATGATGTCTTGCAACTTTTTCTTCTTCGGTTAAGTGACCGTAAAACTGAGAAATACCGTTTTCCGTAACGCCAAAGTAAGTTGCCCTTTCCTTTATATCTTCAATTAATTTGTTTCTTGCAAAAATTGCAAAATTTCTAATTGCTGTTCTGTCCATTATCTTTATTCAAACCTTTAATATTAATTACAACCAACTCAGGGTTGTTAAAAAGTCTTGGTAAAATATAGTTATACTTAGGGTAGCTGATACCCCTACTAACTATCAAAACTGAATTTTCCTTTACATATTCTCCACCTGAAAAAGTAGGGAAAAAGCCTTTGTGACCTATCAGTCCCTTATCTTTATGAGGTAGGCTAATCATTCCACCATGTTCGTGACCTGAAAGTATCAAATCAAATTTATACCTAAAATAGCTTTTTGCATAAACAGGAAAATGTGCAAGTAAAATTCTATAATTTTCTTTATCAGAATTATAATTTACATTTTTCAGTTGTGTTGCCATAGAATTTTCTGACAATTTCACACCGTCATAAACACCACAAATGTCAATCTTGTTGCCATTTATAATGACCTTTTCTACTTTATCCTCAAGAACCTTTACACCAATTTTCTGTAAATTTGATAAAACTTCTTCAGGTTCTTTCAGTCCGTATTCGTGATTACCCGGTGCAAAATAGCAGTTATATTTCTGTACAAGAATATTAGCTAACTCATACCCTTGCTGACAACCACTAATTCTATCAACTAAATCTCCACCTAAAAAAACTATATCAGGAGAAATATTTTCTATTCTTTTCACTATTTCACCTATATCGCCACAATTATGAAAGTCAGAAACAAAGACAGCTTTTATACTTTTCTTTATTTTCTCACTTTCAATTGTGTAGGTTACATTCTTGATTTTGCGAAATCTAATATCACTAACTGCAATGAAAAATATTACAACTAGGATAATAAAAAGAATTGAAAAAATAATATACTTTATCATTAAGTTACCTTAAATTAAAATGCCCAGTTACCATCTTTGAAGATAGGTACTCTCTTGCCGTCTCCGGTAATAGCAGTAATGTTTAAGTCCTCATTACCAATCATAAAGTCAACATGAACTAGGCTATCGTTAATGCCTCTTTCTCTGCATTGTTCAAGAGTTAAGTCCTCATAGTCCTTTAAACAGTTTGTAAAACCCTCACCAAAAGCTAGGTGACAAGCTGCATTTTCATCAAACAATGTGTTGTAGAATAGAATTTCACTGTTTCTGATTGGTGAATCATATGGTACAAGTGCTACTTCACCAAGATAAGCTGAATTTTCATCCATTGCAATAATTGACTTTAGTAGGTCCTCATTCTTTTCAGCCTTTACTTCTACTGCCTTACCATTTTCAAATCTTACTGAGAAATTCTCAATTAGCTGACCTTGGTATGAAAGTGGCTTTGATGCATAAACAATACCCTCAGCAACACCTTTCTTTGGTGTGATGAAAATTTCTTCTGATGGGATATTTGCATTAAATGGTACATTTGTACCTAGTGTATCTTCACAACCACCTAGGAACTGAGCAGTTTCTATCATACCTACCTTAAAGTCAGTACCGTTAGATGACTTGTACTCTAATGTTTCAATACCCAGTGAATTTAGGTAGTCACATCTTTCTTTTAGGTCTTTGTTATGTTCTTCCCAATTTTTGATAGGGTCACCGTTAGCTCTTGAAGTGTATAGGATAGCTTCCCATAGCTTTTCAATAGCAACACTTTTACGCTCATTAGGGAAAACTTTCTTTGCCCAATCAGCTCCCGGAACTGCTGCAATACACCACTGATACTTATTATCCATTTGGTCACGATATGGCTTAGTGATTTTTCTCTTAATCTGCTGAGATTTTACCAGCTTTTCCATATTAACACCCTTTAATCCGTCAGGGTCTTCACTTTCAAGATAAATAATTGCAGGTAGCACATCAACCTTGTGTTGTAGTCTAGCCTTTTCCCATTCTTCAACTTTGGAAAGCACCTTTTCCTTTTGCCAACGAACATGAAGTTTAGTAAGTGGCTGATAGTTCCAATCAACAATAACTTTACCTGCACCACTTCGGTAACATTCTTCAACCAGCATTTTCACAAATTCAGGTTGGTCAAGTTGTGCAGTAATATACACCTCTTGATTTTTCTGTACATTAACACCCTTTTGGGCAATTAGCTTTGCATAATTTCTTAAATCTGTCTTTTTCATATATATCACCTTATTATCTTTCACTAGGATTATCCATAGTTACATATAAATTATAATACTCAAATTATACTATATTTATTAATAAATTACAATAAAAAGGGTTGTGGCAAATACTTTTCATTATAAGTTATTTACCACAACCTTATTTAACTATTAAATTTTTCTTGTAAAAATAAAGCTACACCATCTTGATTATTACTTAAAATGACCTTAGTTGCAATTGATTTTAATTCTTTACAAGCATTATCCATTGCATAACATTCATCGGAAATCTGAAACATAGGTACATCATTGATAGCATCACCAAAGGTCACTACCCTATCAAAATTATATGTTTCTTTTAACTGCAAAATCCCATTAGCCTTTGATGCAGTTATAGGCATAATCTCACACCAATAAGACTCATTATAAATTTCTTTCTGAAATGTTACTCTAATATTGTTATTTTCTTTAATAGAATTATAAAACTCTTTTACCTCATCATATTCACCAATAATAGTGAAATAAAAAATATTACCCTCATAAAGGTTTTCACTACTGTTCAGAGGGTTCATTCTAGGGTCATTACCTCTAACATCAAGGTAATATTTTGTACCTTGATTTACAAAATTCTTGTTATAGCTAACCTTTTCTACATTATTAACAAATGAATACACCAAAGGGTTAAGTGAAGATTTCTTAATATTTTCAATAATAAAATCTCTGTCAGCCTTATCAAAGTAATTGGAATTCACTATATCTCCTGTATCTTTCATCATTGTGAAAGTACCGTTATATACAACTACAGGTAACTTTAGGTTCAAACCCTCAATTTTATCACTTGCAGAAACTAAGCTTCTTGCAGTAGCAACTGTAAAGTTCATTCCTTTATCAATAAGAGTGTTAATAATATTTTTACTATTTTCGCTAATCTTAACATCACTGTTCAGTAGTGTACCGTCAAGGTCAGAAACATAAAGTGTATTCATTTATTCCTCCCAAAACAGTTCATCCAAAGTTTTGCTAAGTGCTTTACAAATTGCAATGCAAAGTTTGATTGTAGGGTTGTAGTCACCCTTTTCAATAGCATTTATAGTTTGTCGTGATACTCCAACAAGCTCAGCAAGTTTAGCCTGAGAAATATCCATACCTGCCCTAGCAGACTTTAACTTTAAATTTTTCATTCTTCAATCTCTTTCTTTTCTACTTTTTTGTCAATGATGATTTTCATAATTGCAATTACTGAAACAATCAAGAATGTGATGCCACAAACTAGGTTCATAATAAATGCTTCATCACCATCACCACTAACTGTATTACCAAAATAGCAAACAAGGTTAATTACACTTACTGCCAAAAAGATAATAACATACTTTGAAAGATTACCGGACAATGAAACATAAGCATCTTTAACAATTGCATAAATAACAAATACGGCAACGCCTAAGCAAATACCCACAAAGTTCATTGACATTGTATCAAGCCAATTACCAAAGAAATTGCAAAATAGACCGTTGGCAACATAGTAAGCAATAACTGTAAAGAAAGAATACTTATATGCTACACCTTGAATAGCCTTTTGTCTTTCGTCGTAATCGTTAGTAGGTTTACCTTTTTTCTTTCTATACAAATGTGCAAAAAGACAAACAAGGAAAACCACTACAAAACCTGCAACAATACCTAATGCATAAAAAAGTTTCTCAGTATTAATCATAATAAAACCTCCAATAAAATTTATTTTTATCTCCTGACTATATATTACTACCCAGATTACATTATGTCAAGTATATTTTACAATTATTTTGAAATATTTTACTTTATGTTAAGTCAGCTTTTCTAATATATATTTTTAGGCAATAAAAAAGTCACACCGAAAACAGTATGACTTTTAGAATTTATTAACTTATTTATTACTTTTTCAGTACAACCTTATTTGTCTTTTTCTTAGGTCTTACAAACGAAATAAACTTATACCTTACAACATCATAGGCTCTGCCAAGGTTAAATTTCTTTGAAAGAAATAATCCGATTTCAGCCACTACAATACCACCGATAATATCAACAAACACATGTTGCTTTACAAATACAGTTGACATACAAATTAGTACAGCAAGAACAAACCACACCTTGCTATACATAGGGTGAACCTTCTTACACCTTAAAGCACCTCTAAAGCAAATCCAGCTTTCCATACAATGGATAGATGGGAAAAGATTATTAGGTTGGTCCAATGAATAAACAGCATTAGTCAACCAGTTAAGAACACCTCCGGAAGGAACATTTGCTCTTGTCATAGTGGTTGGGATAATAACAAAACAAAATAGGCAAATGGTTTTGCACACAAATTCAGCAGCAAAAAGCTCATTGCAAAGACTTCTACTTTCTTTAGCAAACACCAAGAAACCTATAATCCACAACGCATAAGAAAGAACATATATCACTACAAAAGAGGATACATAAGGAATGTAACTATCTAATTTTATTGAAAAATCATAATGGGTCATTTTGTTGGTAAAGAACCTTGTCATATTGTAAACAAGGGTGTTCCAAACAAGACAAACCACAATAGGCAAATACGCATATCTTGGAATTAACTGTTTTTTCATATCAAACATATTAGCACAACCACATTTCAAAATCAAGATTTAATCTATGTTTTATATACCTTTTACAAAAAATGTACATAAATTAACATACATATTTTATGAATAAGTCCATTTGTTTATTCATATATTTTGGTAAATATATAGAAATTGTAGAATTTGTCGAATTTCGTTGGTGCATTTCATTGTATTAAAGTGATAAATAGTGTATAATATACAGGTACAAGGTAGTGCATATATTCGGTGTGCTACCTTTTTTCCGTAGTAATATACAATTTAAAAATGAGGAGCAGAATTATGGAACATTTTATGAACTCACTGCAAAATGTCCTAAACGACATTGACAATGCAGTATGGGGTCCTGTAATGCTGATACTGCTTGTTGGTACAGGTGTTTACCTAACCTTTAGGTTTGGTTTTCTACCTTGGAGAAACCTTTTTCCATCACTAAAAGCACTTTTCAGCAAAGAATCAAGAATTAAAAAAGACGGTGGCAAAGGTGATGTTTCTCCTTTTGCAGCACTTATGACTGCACTTGCATCTACAATCGGTACAGGTAACATTGTTGGTGTTGCCACTGCTATGGTAGCCGGTGGTCCGGGTGCTTTGGTATGGATGTGGATTTCAGCAGCGTTTGGTATTACAACAAAGTTTGCTGAATGTGCATTATCTATTAAGTACAGAGTTGTTAATGACCGAGGTGAAATGCTTGGTGGTCCTATGTACTCAATTAAGGCAGCATTTCACGACAAGCTACCTGGTAAAATTTTGGCAGTATTATTTGCAATCTTTGCATTACTTGCTTCATTCGGTATCGGTAACTTAACACAAGCTAACTCAATTTCTGATGCAGTTAACTCAACCTTTACTATTCCTACATGGGTAACAGGTCTAATCCTTACTGTTATGGTACTGCTTATTGTTTTAGGTGGTATTCAGAGTATTTCAAAGGTTTCTTCTGTACTAGTCCCTGCAATGGCTGTCTTTTACATTATCGCAGGTCTTGTAGTTATCTTCGGTAACATTTCCGGTATTCCTGAAGGACTAAGAAACATTTTTGTTATGGCTTTTTCCGGTAAATCAGTTGCCGGTGGTATAGCCGGTACACTTACTGCAACAATGATGAACTCAATGCGTTACGGTGTTGGCAGAGGTGTATTTAGTAATGAAGCCGGTATGGGTTCTGCTGCTATTGCTGCAGCTGCTGCACATACTGACAACCACATTCGTCAAGGCTATATCAATATGTGTGGTACATTCCTAGATACAATTGTTGTTTGTACAATTACAGGTTTAGCTATTGCATCATCCGGAGTGCTTGGTACAACTAATGCAGCTATGGATGGCACATATGTTATTGATAATAACAAAATCACTATTGCATCTCACAATATTGGTTCTGACTCCTCATACAAAGACACAATTTACGAGTATGCATTAACTGATGATGGTTTCTCATTAACTGATGATAGTGGTAATGTTACAAACTACACACCTTGTACTAAAGAAAAAATTGCTACAAATCAGGAAACTGACTTTGACAAAAAGATGGATGGTGTAGAAGCTAAGGCTACCGAAACAACTTTACAGGGTACATGGCAAGATGAAAGTGGTAACAATGTAAAGTTCAGTACTGATGGACAGTACGAATCACTTACACTAACAACCGGTGCTAAGCTAACTATTGAAGCATTTAGAAGTGTACTTGGTGATGTTGGTGCTTACCTTGTAACTATCGGACTTATCCTCTTTGCTTTCTCTACTATTCTTGGTTGGGAATATAACGGTGAAAAGGCACTTGAGTTCCTTGCTAAAAAGCCACTTGTATGTTACATATACAGAATTATATTCTCACTTGTTGTTTACTTCGGTGCAGTAATTTCTCTTGATATTGTATGGTCATTCTCAGATATTGCGAATGCACTTATGATTGTTCCTAATGTTATTGCAGTATTAATCTTAAGCAATAAACTTGCAAAAGAAACTAAAGAATTCCAACCAATTTGGAAAGAAGAAAGAGCAAAAGCTAAGAATAATAAATAATTTTCAATTGTAATATAGTAGGTAATATTTGATTTTATTTACTGCTTTTGATTTCATTTACCGTTACAAAAACAAAATATAAACTTAAAGGAGTGGTTCAGCCACTCCTTTTCTTTTTCCTTATTCTCATTTTTATTGTAATTTATAATAAATATAGTAAGTTATACCTACAAATAAGTTTTTTCAATTTTCATTATGCGTAAAGGTTAGTTAAATAAATTTGGGTTTGTGGGGATGATTATGTAATGTAGATTAATTAGATAGTAACCGATTAATTCATCTAGTTTATAGTTTTTCCCTCCTTCAGTCATTCTTTAAAAGGTGAATTGCTTTGCAATTCACGAATGACAGCTCCCTCGTCTGAGGGAGCCGGATACAGTTTCTACAAATCAATAAGTATGTACATATTTTCAAAATTGTACATACTTTGTTGCCTCCTCCCTCGCTGAGGGATAAGTGAGCATCCAAATTTTATATTTGGCTTTGCGAACTTATGCAGAGGCTGGTGGCTTTGTGTATGCAAAGACGGAAGGAGTGGTTGATATTTTAAACTTGTTTAAAATATCATCATAGAAGTAACTTTCCTTTATTTCTAACTATAAAATACAATGAACATTATGAGATACAGTTGTAGGGGACATCATTGATGTCCCGTTACAAACTAGCCTTTATATAGGTACTTTGCCCTATGTAGCAAGTTATAATTTCTAGTTTCTACATAGGACAAAATTGTATAAAATATTTTACTATTAAACGGGCGAACGATGTTCGCCCCTACGACTGTAAGCCAAAATTTTGTTATAATTCACACCCACAAACCCAAATTTATCAAAATCATCTTAACCACAACCAAATTAAAAACTATTTTATCTATACTTTTAATTCAAGATCACCACAATATAATTTAGATACATTGCGAAACACAGCCACACCAAATAAGGGATTTGGAGATAACCGGCGATTTTATTACATTTGTAAAAAAGCAAAATCATTCCCACCACCATAAGGATAAGAATTGTCAGCCAACCAAATGAAAGTACAAACTGTTCCCCTAAGAAGAAAAGCATTGACCACAAAAAGTTAAAGGCTAACTGCACACCATAAATCAGCAGTCCATACTTCTTATATTTACAATGGGACTCATAAACAAGTGTTGCAGAAATACCCATTAAGAAAAACAGTATTACCCACACAACAGGAAACACCCAATCAGGTGGTGTCAATGCTGACTGATTAAAATTACTTGAAAAATTTTTAGATGCATTCTTAGTTAAGAATCCTGAAATCTGTCCTATACCTATACTGATAATAAGGCTGATAATGTAATTTTTTAATTTTATCATTTTATTTCCCCTACCTATAAAATGTATATCATTATTATGTGTAAATTTTCTCATTTATTACTACAAAATTTTTATGATAGTATTTCATTTTACAGAAACTTTTGGTACAATTAGAGTTAATAGGATGTGAAATAATGAATAAAATTTTGAAATTCGATAAACTAAAATTATTCTTTTACTTTTTAGCAAGTGTATTTACTGCTAACTGTTACTTGCTATTAAAGGGTGGACAGTTTTCATTTATTATGGTAGCTATTGTTACCTTTTTATATTCAAACATTATGCCTTTAATCGGTAGCACAGTACATACAAAAAGGTTAAAGCTATGTGACCATGGTAGGATATGCTTAACAACTTTTGCTTATTCTTGTTTAGTATCGGTGATTTATCATATTGTATTTATGATTTGGATGATACCTAATGTGGCAAGTTGGACAGATTTTCTGTATAGTGTTTTAGTATGTGTTGTTACACTTTCAATATTATTCTGGAACGGAATTATAAATGTATATTTATTTTCTGTTCAACTTGGAATTAAGCACAGAGTAATAGGCATTTTGTGTGGTCTTATTCCTATCGCAAACCTATTTGCACTGGGCAAAATTGTAAAGGTTGTTAAGGATGAGGTTGTTACTGAAGAAAGCAAATATCTACTAAATGAAAGTAGAAAAGATAAAGAAATTTGCCGTACCAAGTACCCTATTTTATTTGTACATGGTGTGTTCTTTAGGGACTTTAAGAACTTTAATTATTGGGGTAGAATTCCTAAAGAATTAGAGAAAAACGGTTGTAAAGTCTACTACGGCAACCATCAATCAGCTTTATCTGTAAAGGACAGTGCAAAGGAATTGGCAGAAAGAATCAGAAATATTGTAGCTGAAACTAACTGCAAAAAGGTAAATATTATTGCTCACTCTAAAGGTGGTCTTGATGTTAGATATGCTATTGCTAAAGAAAATATCGGGGAAATGGTAGCTTCACTTACCACAATCAACACACCACATAAAGGTTGTGAATTTGCCGACTACCTACTGACTAAAGTGCCTAAGTCGATTCAAAACAAAATTGCAACTACATATAACACTTCACTAAGACAACTTGGTGACAAAAATCCTGACTTTATGGCATCGGTTAATGACTTAACTGCAAGTGGTGTTAAGGCTATTAATGAGGATATTGGTGAAGAACACCTTGATAATATTTACTGTCAAAGTTTTGGTTCAATACTTAACAAGGCTACAAGTGGTAAATTTCCACTTAACCTTTCTTACCATTTGGTTAAATATTTTGACGGTAAAAATGACGGTTTGGTTTCTATAAAGTCATTTCCTTGGGGTGAGAACTATACCCTACTGACTGTTAAAGGCAACAGAGGTATTTCTCATGGTGATATGATTGACCTTAATAGGGAAAATATTAAGGGCTTTGATGTAAGAGAATTTTATGTTCAACTAGTAAGTGACCTAAAGAATAGAAATTTATAATGGAGGTAACTATGAATAGAGGAAATATATTTCACAGAAGTTTCGGTAATCAGTGTTATGCACTTGATGAAAAAAGACTAAAAATTTCACTGACTACCGGTGATGATATTGAGAGAGTTTATATTTGTTACGGTGATCCATTTGATGCCGGTATTATGGGTGGTCAAGAAGTATGGGAAGGTACTAAGGAAGAAATTAAAACCTATATGACACTTGACCACAACAGAATTTGGAATGTAGTTGTTGAACCTAAACATAAAAGGTTAAGATATTACTTTATTGTAGAGGACAATAAGGAAAGTTTATGTTTCTTAGAAGATGGTCTTATTTCTAAAGAAGAATTAAAAAATCTTATGCTACCTAGCTACTTTGTAATGCCTTGGCTTAACAGCAGTGATGTAAATGTTACCCCTAAATGGGTACAAGACACAGTATGGTATCAGATTTTTCCTGACAGATTTTGCAACGGTAATCCTAGCATTAACCCTGAACATTGCAAAAAGTGGCAGAAAGGCAAGGTAGGTTTGTGGGACTTTTATGGTGGTGATATTTACGGTATTAAGGAAAAAATTCCTTACTTAAAGGACTTAGGCATTACCGGTATTTACATTAACCCTATTCTAAAATCCTCAACCAACCACAAGTACAACACCGATGATTATGAAGTAATTGACCCTCACTTTGGCGATGACAAAATCTTTAAAGAAACAGTAGAACTTGCACACAAGAATGGCATTAAGGTAATGGTTGATGCAGTGTTTAATCACAGTGGCAGTGACCATCCATTCTGGAAAGATGTACAGAAAAACGGTGAAAAGTCAAAGTACAAGGACTGGTATATGGTAAACAAATTCCCTGTAACTAAATCAGGTGACACTAGGGATAATCAGTTCTATTCCTTTGCTTTCACAAAATATATGCCTAAGCTAAACACAAACAATCCGGAAGTTATTGACTACTTTACAAACATTTGCAAGAAGTGGATTACCGAATGGAAAATTGACGGTATAAGATTTGATGTAGCAAATGAAGTTAGCCACACATTCCTAAAGCATCTACACAAAGAGCTAAAGGCTATTAACCCTGACATTTATTTAATCGGTGAAATCTGGCATGACTCACTTCAATGGTTAATGGGTGATGAGTTTGACTCTATTATGAACTATCCCCTAACCTTTGGTATTAGAGAATTTTTCTTAAACAAGAATATGCCTAGTGAAAAGCTATTTCAGCATATTAACAGAAGACTTAATATGTATTATGACCAAACAAATATGGCTATGTTTAACCTATATGACTCTCATGATACAATAAGGCTTATTAATTCAGTTGACTTTAACCTTGATATTTACTATCAGCTACTTACAATACTATTTACAATGCAGGGCAGTCCTTGTATTTACTACGGTACAGAAATTGCCTTACATGGTGGATTTGACCCTGATTGTAGAAGATGTATGCCTTGGGATGACATTGAGAAAGGTACATACAAGGATATTACAGAAAAGGTTAAAGAAATTATCAGCCTAAGGAACAACCATATTGCTACAAAGTCACCTAATATGGAACAGATTAATAACCCTAACAATAGAGTTGTTGAGTACATAAAGCACAGTGACAATGAGGACATTAAGGTTATATTTAACTGTAGTGAAAGTCCTATTGATGTAGAAAATGTAGACAACATTCTCTTTGAAAACGGTTACAGTGATAATTCTTTAAAAGAAAATGGTACTTTGGTTTACAAAATCAAATAACAAAAGAAAGGAACCTCTCACCTAACAATTGTTAGATGGGAGGTCTCTTTATATATAACAAAACAATAAACACGAAATTAAAATATCAATAATCACAATAACTGTGTTATTAACCCTAAACTTTTCCGACAAAATATGATTCAGTATAACTGAACCTATTAAAATCAAAAATATAACAATCATAGGTATTTGGTAGGATATAGCAGTATTCTTACTTTGTCTAAACAGTATCAATATTACATTTCCAAGCAAACCGGCAATAATTGCACGAATATAGTTGCCAAGTGTTTGACATACTCTTGAAGTTGAAAATTCATCATATAGTGAGTAGAAAATGTGAAAAGCTCCACAAGAAACACCAATTGCAATTCCACCACCGGCAATAGCCATAAAGATACTGCCAAGGTAATTACCAAAGAAATCCAAACCAAAGTAATAACCAACACAGGACAAGGTTTTGCCAAGTATTGAACCGGGAAGAATATTTACAACAGAAACAATGTTGTTATAGAAAGTATCTTCACTGACCATATCATCAACAAAAAGTCCATCAGCAATTACAAGGTAGGCATCTCCACCACCAAAGGACATTAGTACAGAAACAATACTTCTAAATGCAAATACAAATGAATGCAGGTCAAGCATTATTATAGGGCATATTACTAAGGATAAAAAAATCACCCAATACCCTAGGTCAGAAAGTGTATCCTTGATTTTAATATTATTTCTTTCAAAGAAATTAAACTTTCTAAAAGCAAAGATAAGTACCATTACTATCATTATAATATCAACCAGAGCAGTAATTTGTGATATGTACTTATGGTCAAAGCCACCATGCTCAAAAAGGTAAACTGCTGAGATTATAACTGAAACACTTTGCAAGATTTTGTTATCAGTTGCCTTGATGCATATTATTAAGAAAAATGCAGCTAAAAGAATATATACAGTTGAAACTGAGATTATGTAGTCACCCTTAAGTCCAAGTAGCTTAAATAAATTCTTGCCACCTGACAGTACAAAAACTGCAATCATAACGAAAAGTGAACGATTAAATCGCCTTTTCCCTTTAACCTTATTTTCTACAAAAACACTTTTCACATAATTTATCAACAAGTAAATAATAAATGCCGACACACCAACAGTTAAACACTTTACTACCGGTGCAATCATTTCTTGCAAAGCTGACAACAAGGTTATTAGCAAAAGTGATGCAATGATTCCCGGTAAAGCCATCATAACTCCACCAAGAATCATACCCTTTTTACCAAAGTTCCTTTTACCTATTGAGGAGGCAATTTCTATTGGCAATGCACCGGGCGTTAGACTTGCTACAATAATATCTTTATCGAAATTTTCTTTGGTATCAAGTTTATTTTCTCCAACAAAAACATCTTCAAATATGGGTATTAATGCACTTCCACCACCAAAGCCAAGGCAACCTATCTTTAAGATATTTAATAAAAAAGCAGAAAACTTCATTTTACTTTTTCCTTAAAGCACCTTTAAATTTGTTGTAGAAAGATTTAATAGGATGCTTTAGTAAATATCTTGTTTCTCTTGAGTAGGATTTTTCTTTATTTAATTTTTCATTAATGTTCTTTATTTGATTATTTATTTTATTAAGTTCTTTTTTCAGTTGTTGATTTTCTTTATAAACACTACCCACAGCATTTGCAAAGAATAGAATTAGCTCCTCATGATAATTCTTATCGTTATAATCCCAAGCAGTTGTTTCCTTGTATGTGTAGTCAAAAAGTGGTTTACCGTCACCGATATATTCATCAACAATACTTTCATTACTGTCGACAAACTGTTCCATAAAGTCCTTTACTTCATCTGTTGACATAAGGGAAGTATTGCTTTCAGGAAGTACTTCTTCACATTCCTTTAATATTTTAATCAGTTTATTGTTATCAGCCATAGTTATTGGCTTTAATCTGTTAAGTACTCTCTTGATTTCACCTGATTGAACAGAAATACCTGTATTTGCAGTTTCCTTTAGTTGCTGAAAACTATCATCAACCTTTACACCTAAGATATGCAGAAAGTCCTGATTAAGGTCACCGTTGTAAAAATAATTTCTGTCAAATCTTTTTACAATTACATTTTCTTTAGAAATACTTTTTGCTATGTTATCAATTCTGTCACGATAATCCATAACACATTTGTACTTACCGTTCATTTGGGCAAAGTATTCATCAAAGCTCTGTGTACTTGCTACAAAGTCCGTCTTTAGCTTTTGGTTATATCGTGACATCATAAACTGATCTTGTCGTCTTAGATACACAATAACCTTTATCTGATAGTTATGCTGTTCACTATGCTTTTTAAGGTCCTTCCACAAGCCTTTTCTTCTTGTAGAAGTTGCCCACCAAATACTTTCATCAGAAAGTAAAATAGTGTCATTTTCCTTAAAGCAATCAACAATATACTGCAATTCACTGTCAAAAACTTGCTTTTCTTTTTCCTTATTTCTAGTACCGTTTTCTTTTATTACTCCATGTAAGAAGTAACCGTTTCTGTTAACACTTTTTCTCTCATAATGATAGTGCATTATAGGATACAGAACACCTTGTTCCTTTAGCTTTTCCCTATTTAATCCACAAAAGTTCTGAATAGATGTTGTACCGGTTTTGGGAGTACCAATATGTATATATAATGTTTTCATACTACACCTCACAAAAACTTTTCAAGTTGTTTCATAACAATATCAACTGATTCATCAAGTGAACGGTTAGTAGTATCTACTGTAATTGAAGGGTTTTCCGGTTTTTCATAAGGACTTGAAATTCCTGTAAATTCCTTAATAACACCATCTCTTGCCTTTTTATAAAGGCCTTTAATATCTCTCTTTTCACATTCTTCAAGAGGTGTACTGACAAAAACTTCGATATAATCTTCACCGATAATTTTGTTAGCATTTCTTCTGTCTTTTCTAAAAGGTGAGATAAAAGCAGTTAGCACAATAAGTCCTGCGTCATTCATCAATTTTGCAGTTTCAGCAATCCGTCTAATGTTCTCTACCCTATCTTCATCACTAAAGCCTAGGTTGTTGTTAAGACCCATTCTTACATTGTCACCATCAAGTAGCATTGTGTGCTTACCCATAGCAACAAGTCTTTTCTCAATTTCATTTGCCAAGGTTGATTTACCTGAACCTGAAAGTCCTGTAAACCAAATTGTTCTTGCTTTTTGATTTAGTGACTTTTCTCTAATTTCTTTTGAAATATCTGTTTTCTGCCACACTAAATTTTTCTCTTTAGCAATAGTAGCAGAACACTCTGTTAAGTTGTTTCCCATAAATCATATTCCTTAAATCCCAATATTTTGATGCACACTTTGCACCATAACGGGATTTATTATAAAATCAATTCCTTGAAATAATATTGAAAATACTTTATAATTTATTTAAGATATTACAAATTTCTACATTAGGAGAACATTATGCGAATATTAATTGTAGAGGATTCCTACAGTCTTGCTGACACATTACAAACTGCACTAAAAAATGAAAATTACATTGTTGATGCAGTTTTTGATGGTTTAGACGGCTATGAATACGGTAGGACAGGAATATATGATATTATTATTCTTGACCTTATGCTACCTAAGATGGACGGTTATCAGGTTATTAAGAAATTAAAGGATGAAAAGGTATATACACCTATTTTGATTTTATCTGCAAAGTCCGAACTTGATGACAAGGTTAAGGGCTTTGAAGTTGGAGCTGATGATTACCTTACAAAGCCATTTGAAATTAAGGAACTGATAATGAGGGTAAATGCTATTGTTAAGAGAAATTATAACTTGCAAAGTCAAAACCTAACTTGTAACAATATGTCCCTTGATTTAAAAGGTTGCAAAATGATAAACACAGATACAGGAAAGTCAATCAGAATTTCCGGCAAAGAACTCCAACTGTTGGAAATGTTACTGTACAACCAAAGGCAAGTGCTGACTAAGGAACAAATTACAGAGAAAATCTGGGGTTATGAGTCTAATGCCGAATACAACAATGTTGAAGTGTATGTATCATTCATCAGAAGAAAACTAAAGCAACTTAACTGTAAGGCAACTATTAATTCCATCCGAGGTGTTGGATATTCTTTGGAGGGATAAATGAAAAATAAACAACAAAAAAGAATTTTCATAGTGCTAATGATTATCTTCACTATCACATTAGTCAGTGTTCTTGTTGCCGTTAATATAATTAATGTAAATTCCAGCTTTAGACAACAAAGAAGAATGATTAGAGATGACATTGGTTTTTACGGTATAGAGGCTTTTTGTGGTAATGATAATCAGAAAATAAAAAGGCAAGAATATGACTATAGCACTTCAGTTGTATTGAAAAACAAAAATATAATGGTTCTTTCAAACAGTCTTAAAGATACTACCGATAAAGATATTCTTAATATGACTAAGGAACTTCAGAAAAGTGGAAAAAGATTCGGTTCAATTGATAATTATATTTATCTTGTAAGAATCTTAAAAAGTGGCAATACAGTTTATATTTTTGTTAACAACAAAGAGGCATTGCAAAATTCAAAGCAATTCTTTATTGTATCAATCTTTATTTTCTTGTTATCAGTAATTGTATTTACAATAATTTCTTACTACCTATCAAGGTGGATGATTAAGCCATCGGAAAAGGCAATTAAAAATCAAAAAATATTTGTTGCAAATATTAGTCACGACCTAAAAACACCTATCACAATTATTAGGGCAAATGCTGATTTAATAGAAAATGAAGTAAAGAACAAAAAAAGCATAAAGTACATTAAGCAAGAAACAGAAAAGCTAAATCACCTTGTAAATGAAATGTTGACACTTACTAGGATTGACAACACAATAAGCAAGGAGAATTTCAAAAACTTTAACTTTGGCGATTCTTTGTTTGATGTTGTACTGCCATTTGAAAGTATTGCATATGAAAAAGGTATTAAGTTTAACATTAATATTGATGAAAGTACAAACTACTTTGGCAATGAAACTAATATTCAAAAGTTGGCAGAAATCTTAATTGACAATGCAATGAGCTATACTGCAAAAGGTGGCATAGTTGATGTTGATGCTTATGAAAGTTCAAAGGCAGTTACACTTTCTGTTACTAACACCGGTGAACCTATCAGTGATGAAAAGAAAGAAGAAATATTTGATAGATTTTACAGAGAAAGCAAGTCAAGAGAAAGTACCGGTAACCACTATGGTTTGGGACTTTCCATTGCAAGCACTATTGTTAAGAAACACAACGGTAAAATAAGTGTTGAAAGTAAAAACGGCAAAAACACATTTACCGTTACATTGCCAAAATAATAATTTCTACATAGAAAAAGAACCTTGATGGAATTTCCACCAAGGTTCTTTTATATTAATTAGGATTATTCATCGTATAGGTTAGTTGATAGGTATCTTTCGCCACCATCAGGGAAGATAACTACAATGTTCTTGCCCTTGTTTTCAGGACGAGCTGCTAACTGCTTACCTGCCCATAGAGCTGCACCTGAAGAAATACCGATTAGGAAGCCTTCCTGTTTAGCTGCTTTTCTTGCAGTTAAGATAGCTTCATCATTAGGTACTGCAATGATTTCATCATAGATTTCTTTATCAAGAGTTTCAGGTACAAAGTTAGCACCGATACCCTGAATCTTATGAGGACCTGCCTGACCCTTTGATAGTAGTGGAGATGTTTCAGGTTCTACTGCAATAACCTTTACATTAGGGTTCTGTTCCTTTAGATACTTACCTACACCTGAAAGTGTACCACCTGTACCTACACCGGCTACGAAGTAGTCAACTTTGCCTTCTGTATCAGCCCAAATTTCAGGACCTGTTGTATCATAGTGCATCTTAGGGTTAATAGGGTTAGTAAACTGACCGGCAATAATACTATTAGAAATTTCCTTAGAAAGCTCTTCAGCCTTGTCTGATGCACCCTTCATACCCTTGCTACCTTCTGTTAGTACAAGTTCTGCACCGTAAGCCTTAATAAGCATCTTTCTTTCGTTAGACATTGTTTCAGGCATTACGATAATTGTTCTGTAGCCTTTAGCAGTTGCAACAGAAGCAAGACCGATACCTGTGTTACCACTTGTAGGTTCAATAATAACTGAACCTTCCTTTAGTCTGCCTGTCTTTTCTGCATCTTCAATAATAGCCTTAGCTACCCGGTCCTTAACACTACCGGCTGGGTTAAATGATTCCAGCTTTGCAAGTAGTGTTGCTTCAATTTTTTCTTCTGCTTCAATATGTGTAAGTTCTAGTAGTGGTGTGTTACCAACTAGTTCTGTAATTGATTTCTTAATTGCCATTGTTAGTTACCTCCAATTACTTAATTGCTGCAAAGCCTTTTTCAAGGTCAGCGATAATATCGTCAATGTTTTCAATACCGATTGATAGTCTTACTGTGTTTCTATAGATACCTGCATTAGCTAGTTCTTCATCATTCATCTGAGCGTGAGTTGTACTTGCCGGATGGATTACAAGTGACTTAGCGTCAGCTACATTAGCTAGTAGTGAGAATAGTTCTAGGTGGTCGATAAAGTCCTTAGTCTTCTGTTCGTCACCCTTTACTTCAAATGTAAAGATTGAACCACCACCGTTAGGGAAATACTTCTTATAAAGTTCCTGCTGAGATGGGTCGTTAGAAACTGATGGATGGTGAACCTTTTCTACTAGTGGGTGGTTGTTTAGGAACTGTACAACCTTTAGTGCATTTTCAACATGTCTTTCAACTCTTAGTGAAAGTGTTTCAAGGCCCTGTAGGAAGATAAATGCGTGGATTGGTGAAAGTGTAGCACCTGTATCACGAAGTAGTAAAGCTCTAATCTTTGTTACGAATGCTGCAGCACCTACATCTTCTGAGAAGCTAACACCATGGTAACTTGGGTTTGGAGCAACTAGAGATTCAAACTTGCCTGATGCTTTCCAATCGAACTTACCACCGTCAACAATAACACCACCGATTGTTGTACCGTGACCACCGATGAACTTTGTTGCTGAATGAACAACAACATCAGCACCATATTCAATAGGTCTTACTAGGTAAGGTGTTGCGAATGTATTATCAACGATTAGTGGAATGTTGTGCTTATGAGCAATCTTTGCAACTGATTCAATATCAACAACATCTGAATTTGGATTACCAAGTGTTTCAATGAAAACAAGCTTTGTGTTGTCCTGAATAGCATTTTCGATTTCTTCAAAATCAAATGGATCAACAAAAGTTGTTTCGATACCATATTCAGGAAGTGTGTGTTCTAGTAGGTTGTATGTACCACCGTAAATGTTCTTAGCAGCAACAACATGGTCACCGTTAGAAGCAATGTTAGCGATTGAGTAGTAAACTGCTGCTGCACCTGAAGCAACTGCCAGAGCAGCTACACCACCTTCAAGAGCTGCAATTCTCTTTTCGAAGATTTCCTGTGTTGGGTTAGTAAGTCTGCCGTAAATGTTACCTGCATCTGCAAGACTGAATCTTGCTGCTGCATGGTCGCAGTTCTTAAATACGAATGAAGAAGTCTGATAGATTGGAACTGCTCTTGAATCTGTAACTGGGTCCGGAGCTTCCTGACCTACATGTAGCTGAAGTGTTTCGAATTTATAGTTATTGTTTGACATAATTGTTTCTCCTTTAAATAAAAAATATATTTTAATATTAGTTAGTTTCTATTAAGTTTTGTGAGTTATTACAGCAACAACATCGTCCACTGCCATAATTTATTCTGTTGTAAAAATAAAATTTTTCAGACATAAATTTTTACCCCATTTCTTAATTACACATTTCCTATCTGTTTAGTGTGATTTGAATATATCATATTATTTCTGACTTGTCAATAGTATTTTTAAAATTTATTAAAAAAAATTACCATCCGATAATTTTGGATGGTAATTACAGATTTATTATTCTCTTACTGAATTATTTATTAATATCAATAACAACATATTCAGCTACACAACCGGTCTTAAACTTAATTGACCAGTCCCCTATTCCCGAACTGACAATAAAGTCTGTGTTCTTTTCTCTTTCGTAGCCATATGTTTTGTCGTTCATACCCAACCATTCACCTGAATATGTAATAGGAATTAACTGTCCACCATGAGTATGACCTGAAAGTACTAAGTCAACATTGGCATTCTTTTCTTCCTTATAGTGGTTAGGCTGATGGTCCAGCATAATTATATACTTATTGCAATCAAGGTTCTTTACAAGGTCCTTAGCACTTGCTCTTGTGCCACCTTTTTCAACCTCTGAATAATCCTGTCTGCCTACAATATAGAACTTATTATTTAGAAGTACACTTTCATCTTCCAGAACCTTAACACCGTTTTTCTTTAGTTCTTTTGCAAGGTCATTACCGTCATAACCTCTGTATTCTTTGCCATAGTAACCCTTATCGTGATTACCGTAAACAAAGTACACACCATACTTTGTTTTAAATTTACTTAGTGCTTTACATGACTGTATCATATCTTCCTTAGAAGTATCATCATCAACAAAGTCCCCTGTAATAACTACCACATCGGGATTTTCTTTATTCATAGTATCAACATACTGAGAAAATTCTTTATAGTGGAATGTAGCACCTATATGAGAGTCTGAAATTTGCACAATACGAAGTGAATTCATATCTTTATCAGTAGTTAAGTTATAATCAGTTGCTACCACATTATGAGCAAAATACCAACCGAATGTTAGATATACTGCTGTAAGCACCATAGCGATTATACCTTGAAAATAAAATTTAAAAGGCTTTTTCCTACACTTCTTAATAATAAAGAAAATGAAGTCAACAATAATCCAAATCACAACTAAATGCATCAACACAATAATACTGTTCATCATATTAAGAGTTAATGTTAAAACAGTAAACATAACAAGAATAATTATGATAGAAAGTAAAATTGTGAGAAATTTCTTGTTCATTGTTATTTTCTTCATAAATCTAAATTTATAAAATCTGCTGATTAAATACACAAAACAGGCTACTGCAAAAACCAGTACACAGCCAAATATTAAGCCCCACATAATAAACTCCTTTTCTGTAAAAAATCTTTAGATAAAATCATAACAGAATAAGTCACATTTTGCAATGAAAAAATCTTTTTAAAAATTTTACTGCTACACAAAAGAGAGATGGCTGTGATAGAGGGTATCACAGCCATGGAAGGGTATAAAAACAAATCATTGTTGCACACTAGGTTAAATAACTTTTGTTGCTAATCATTATAATATAAAAACAACTTTTGTAAATAAATTTGGTAAAAACAATTGTTTTTCTGTCCTAAACATTTTTACCGTATTTAACTGTTTAACCTTGTATAAGCCAAAGAAAATATCAGGACTTTAAAAAAGCATTTTTCGATTTTGCCAGTAAACTTGCTTAATACAACTACAAATGATTTACAAAGTTTCAGCGTGTATTTTAAAATACACGCTGTTTTTTAATTAATATAATGAACCAAGTAGTTACAATTTTTATCAAATGAAATAGAAATATCCTTTGAATAATAAACACCATCAGAATAATAAACAGTCACTGTAATTTCATCTGACAAATACTCATTATATACTCTCCAGTTTTCTGTATTTGTTTGTAAGACTTTATCAACTTTATCACTTGAAGGCATCCAGCCCAAAACAGAATTTTTTGTATACTTAATATTGTTGTATTCTCCTAATTTAGAATTAGTTTGATAGCTATCATCAGATTTGTAGCTAGTATAAAAAATTCTATTATTGTTTTTGGATTTAACATCAATATTACTGATTTTTTTACCCTCTATTTCAAACTGAATCAGCCTAATAGACAATCTGTTATCTACTGCATTAATAGCAAGATTACCTTCATCTAAAAATAACATTTTCTTTTCTTTGCTAATTACAAAAGAATTTGAATTACTATTTTTATAATCTAAATCTGCTAATGATGCAGAAATAGAGAATTTTTGCATTGACTTTTTCTTACTTTCAGTATGGTTAAATAAATTTAGAGAAAAGATTGCTGAAATAACAAGAACCAATGATGCTACCAACACAATTGCTCTCTTAAAGGTAATAACTTTATTTTGACTTTGTGGTTTAGTAGCGTTATTCTCTTTTTTCATTAATGCAATTAACTCTTCTTTTTTCTCATCACTAACAGTAACTTTATCAAAAGAATTTTTATATTTATCAAAATCAAAATTACTCATTATTATCCTCCTTTTCTAAAATTTCTTTCAACATATTTCTACCACGAGACAACCTTGACCTAACACCAGACTTGGTAATACCTAAGGCTTTTGATATTTCATCAACAGTCAGTTGTTGATAATAATACAGGTGGATAGGTACTTTATACTTTTCAGGTAACTTCATTACACTGCTTATGGTTTCATCAATCTCATTAGTACAACTTATTGAACTTTCTGAAATTTCGCTGATAGACACTGTATTTTTCTTATAACTTTCAGTTGCTTTACTTTTGCTACAATTAATTGATACCTTAATCAACCAATGCTTTATATGTTCTTTGCTTTTAATTTTGCTTTTGCTCCTAACTAATCGCAAGAAAACATCTTGCATCACATCGTTTGCATCTTCTCTATTACATAATATATTAAGGGCAATTCTGTAAACCATATCTGAATATGTATTGACAACTTCTTCTATTAAATTGTCATCAAAAATAAAACCTTTTTCACTGTGTTTATAAACCTTGTCACTGTGTTTACCAACACTAGGTTTATATCCAAATCTTTGGTCCACATTATCCCCCCTAACTTTAGATTTTGTTTAATATTTTTTTCCAACTGTGTGTTTGTTTTTGTTGTTTATATTATTTTAACTATATGCTTATTAGAAAAAGATTAGTCACTTTAATATTGTTTTTACTTTATACCGTCTTTTTATGTTACTTCCTCAATTACGCACTGTTAAATTAACATTTATTTCTCAACTACATAATAATTGTTTAACATTATTTTTCCGCTTTGTAGTTGTTGAATTAACATTAAACTTCCACCTTTATAAGTACTTACATATATAATACCTTATAAATCTCAAAAGTGTTGCAAAAATTATGAAATTTTTTCATTAATTTTTATATGTAATACTATATCATTAGAGCAAATGAATAATCAAATAAATCAATAATTAAATTCCAAATATATAAAACTAAAGCCCAATGTTATTTCTAACATTGAGCTTATTTTCAATATCTATAATTATTCTTCATTTAATACCACTAAATTAATACACACCTTTATCAAATATGTAACTATATTTATACCGATTACCATTACGATAAATAGCCATTTCGCTACCACCACTTAATCCGGTTACAAGATAATCACATTTACTTACTATATTTATAGATGACATATATTCTAACATTTTTAAGTAATCGTCATTTTCTCTATTAAAATGTACTTGGGATACTCTTTCTAAATTGTTTTCATCGAACTTTTCATTAAAATAATGTCTTTTATTCTCAATAACTTTATTTGGAAACTCTTCATGAAATCTATCTGCTATTAACTTATCTTCTGTTGCTATATAAATATATTCAACATTAAATTCATCCATAACATTGTGTATCTTTTCAAAGACTTCTTCAATTGATGGTTGAATAGGGTGACCTTTTGGTTTTGTTTTTTTGTAATCTGTACTTCTCAAAACACAAGCCACAACACTTTTATCAAGAATCAAATTGTTATATTCCTTGTCAAAATACTCCTGTACCTTGTCATCATAAACAACAAATTCATTCAACATACTATGCCAAAACTCAATTTTCTTTGAATCTTTTACATCACTAAATTTTGCTCTAATAGGAGATTTTTTGATTGGACATATAACTTTTTTGGATATGTTCATTGTATTGAACATATCCTCCTTTGGCTGCTTAAAAAACATATCCCATAATCTAGTATTGTCACTATAATAATCACTGTTTCTAGGATAAATATCCACAACAGGAATATAGCCTTTTTCTACACACCAAACAAAAATTTCCAGCATATCTTTAAGAAAGCAAAAATTAGCTAATTGATATTCCCAAACGCCACTTTTAATCAAACATACTTTATTACAATATTTCTTATTTATTAAATAATTCTTAGTATCTAAAAACAAATCGGAACTATTAAAAAATCTATCAGAATATACTTCATTAACAAAATCCACTAACTTAGTTTTACATAACTTTGGATAAATCTTTAAAAAGCTGTTATAAGGGATTGCTCCCAAAACACATTTAATTAAACTACTCAACATAATTCTTATTAAACACCCTATCTGTATTTATCTATTTATAAAATTTGTAAATTAGATATCTAAATCAAATAGAAAATTAAATAATCAACAAATTCCCTCACTGCACCTTTCCCTCCATTATGTTTACAAACATAATTAACAGATTTTTTAACTTCATCAATAGAATCTGCCGGACATCCGGAAAAAGCAACATAGTTTATACAATCCATATCATTTAGATCATCACCAATATATGCAATGTTACTATTTGATAAATTATATTTATCTGCAAGACTTTTTAAAACTGATATTTTATCAGTTACACCTTGATAAACCTCATTAATTCTTAAATCACTAGCCCTTTTCTCTACAATTTTTGAATTTTTGCCAGTAATTATTGCTGTTATATATCCATATTCTTGACATTTAGCAAGTATGTAACCATCATGAACATCAAAGGCTTTAAATTCTTCTCCATTATTTCCAAGATAGATTTTACCATCTGTAAGGGTACCGTCAACATCCATAACTATCATTTTTATATCATTTAACTTTTCATTCATATAATTCTATTCCTTAAAGAACAATGCCTGCACCTGTAATGTGATTAATAGTAATTGTACCAACAAAATTATCATCATCTACAACAGGTAATACAGATATACTTTTATCTATCATAATTTTTAATGCTTCGATTGCCATCATATTTGATGAAACAGTTGTAGGTGTTTTAACCATCAATTCATCAATAACAATATTATAAACATCAATTTCTTTTGATAAAGCTCTTCTCAAGTCGCCATCAGTAAATATACCTAAAAGTTTTTTATCATCAACAATGTTAACAACACCCAATGCTTTCTTACTCATAACAACAATGGCATCCTTTAGTAGTGTACCACTACAAACTACTGAATTTTCCTCATCTGTTTTCATTAAATCTTTTACTCTAGTTATTAACTTCTTTCCAAGAGCACCAGCAGGATGAAATAGAGCAAAATTTTTCTCATTAAAACCATAGATTTTTGAAGCACAAACGGCCAATGCATCACCAAATGCAAGTGCAACAGTTGTGCTGGAAGTTGGGGCTAAATTCATAGCACAAGCTTCCTTAAAAGGAGGAAAAACAAATGAATAATCACTACAACTAATAAGTGTACTTGTTGGGTTTCCTGAAATACCAACAAGTGTAGCACCTATCAGCTTTAAACTTGGTATAAGTCTTGTAACTTCTTCACTTTCACCAGAAAAAGATATTGCAATCACTACATCTTTTTTGTCAATCATACCTAAATCACCATGAAGGGCCTCAGCAGGATGCAAGAAAAACGATGGAGTTCCCAAACTAGCCATAGTCGCAGCTATTTTTGTTCCTATATGTCCCGGTTTACCCATACCGGTTATCACAACTTTGCCCTTACATTCACAAATAAGTTTAACAATATCTTCAAACCTACTATCAAGAGAATTTTTAACTAACTCCATAGCAGCAATCTCATTTACAGATCCTAACATAGCATAGAATATGCTTTTGATACTAAAATCTATTAATCCGGTATGGATAGCAAATGGTATTGTTACCATTGCTATTATCCAATAGTTTAAGAAAAACTTTCCTAAATGGGTTAAAACCTTTTTATACATTGGTAAAATTTTTAGCATTTTGTTGTGAATAAAATGCTCCTATACCACTTAGGAAACAATATATACAAACACATATTTTCCCAAAATTAGCTAAATAATAATGAATATTAGGAACAACTAAATCAGGCAAGGATAAATATGTAACATCTAAATTATTATGTAATACAAACAAGTGATAATATACCATAAATAATATTGCTATACCTTTATTCATTTTAGTATGTATTTTTGTAAAATCATTTTGAAAATTATCAATTATTAATTTATTATTCATTACACCTTATCCAAAATCATACCCTAACATATCCTCAATTAATTCTCGTACTGCACCATCTCCACCATTTTTTGTAGAAATAAAATTACAACACTCTTTTACCTTGTTTACTGCATTAGCAGGACAAGCTCTAACCTTACACAACATCATAGGTGGAATATCCAAAATATCATCACCCATATAGGCAGCCTCTTCATAAACACCTTCTGAATTCAGTGAATATCCATACTTATCCATAATTTCCTTGATTTTGCCTACTTTATCTCGGGTGTTTTGAAATATCATATCTATGCTTAATTCTTTACATCTATTAAGCAAAATATTTGAACTTCTGGCTGTTATAATCACAGGCTTTATACCTAATTTAGGAAGAATATCCTTAATTCCACATCCATCTTTAGCATCAAAAGCCTTAAATAATTCACCGGAATCAGACATATAAATCTTTCCGTCAGTTAATGTTCCATCAACATCAAGAAAAAGAAATTTAATTTTACTATAATCCATAATAACTACTTCTCTAACACATATGAAAATTTTGACTTTGTAATAAAGCTAATTTTCATATTGCTTTCTTTTGTATATAAGAAATCCTCCAACATAGAGGAAATATCCTTGTTTAATTGCTCAGGGTTTTCTTTAACATTAGATAATTCCAACTTATCATTTGCATAATTTTCTTGACTTGAATTACTTGTACTGTATCCATCCATACCGGCAATTCCTACTGAAGCAACATTAAGTTGGTCCAAAAGTCTAATAAGCATTATAGTTGAGTTCTCCATATATTCCCAACCACACTTATTAAGTCTGTTAAAAGAAACTAAATAATCATCACCGGATACTTTTTGGGTAATATTAGAAACAACAATCTTTTTTGTTTCATTGAACTTTTCGTTTTGTTTCCAATAACTATATCGTCTAACATTTCCGAAATAAACATAATCAACATTTAAACCCTCAGGAATAAAATTGATAGATACAACCAAAGGATTACTTAATTTATCAATATAACTTTCAATACGCTCTCTCTCATCTTCGACAGATTTACCGGGAGCTATAATCACAACATCTTTACCTGAGAAAACTTTCTTTAAAGATTTTACGGTATCTTCATCATCAACTTCAGAGTTAAGATAATCAATATATGTTTGCTCAAGTAAGTCATAATGATAACGCTTTCTTGGAACAGCTCCGATTTTGTTTAATATGTATCTTATATCCTTTGAACGAATACTGCTTTTCTTAGTTAAATAGTCAATATTGTTGACATGTGCACTGTAACATCCGGCAATGAAAAATGAAGTTGAATAACCCCATGAACACTTTGTCTTAATATTATCCATATAGTTATCAATAATATCCAACAAAGCATCAATATCATAGGAATAGCCTAATTTTTTAACCATATATTCAGCGACAAGTTCAGTAGGTGTATTACCGGCACCTCTGCCCATACCGGAAACAGTGGTATCAACAACAACCTTTCTCAATCCGTAACTCATTCTCAAGAATTCCTGTGATAAAGCATTTGACATTTGCATATTGTTATGAGAATGGAATCCAATTCTACTAGATGCCACAAGATTATGGTCAATTAAACTAAACACTCTTTGCAAATCTTCAACATACATTGAACCAAATGTATCTACAATGGAAAAACAATAAGGCTCAACTTCATTGATGTCTTCAATAAGGTCAATTATTTCTTTATCTGTATAACCTAGAATATCAACCGGCTGAACAAACACTTTGTAGCCTTTTTTCTTAATAGTTTTGCAAAAATCAATTACATCTTTTCTTTCTTTTTTGAAGAAACATGCACGAACAGCATCAAAAGACTTACCGGTATATTGGTCCAGATTGCTTACAGAATATCTACTATAATCTGCCAAAACAGTAAACAAAGTACCCTGCTTATCTTTCGGTACAAATTTCTCAGCATCCGCACCATTTAAATAAACAGTTTTGCCTTCTCCAAAGCCTTCATTCTGTAAAAAGCCCATTTCAATAATATCAATCTTTGCCTCTAACAATCCATGAATCATACCGTTGATTGTATCATTTCCAAATTTCTTGTCTATTAAATATGCTCCATCTCTTAATGTACAATCCAATAATTTTGCATGATGATTACTCATTTATATCACTGTTCCTTGTTAATAATTTCTTTATAGACAGCTTCAGCTATCTGTAAATCTTCAGGATAATCTATATCCACACATTCCACACCTGAAACAATAGTAAGATGTGGGTTAATGCCTATTCTTCTATTATACTTTAAAAATGTTTCTTTAGCAAACACATATGCAGCAGATACTTCATCAAATATAGGCTCAAGATCTTGTGTTCTAGGTACATTTTCCGGATCAAAGTTAAATGGTGTATTATTCTTTGTCCATAATAACTTTTGAATTTTTTCTGCTGTAAATGATGAGTCATATTCACCGGACACAACTGCATTGATACATTCTTCAAAATGTTCTACAGAAACAAATGGTGAAGTTGCATGAGAAACCATATATATATCAGCATCTACCAACTTCATAAATTCATTGATAATATCATTAGGAGTAGCTGTTTTTGTATCTAAAAATTCAGGTCTTTTTAAGAATTTAACACCGTCAATTATATATTCTTTAATAGCATCATTGCTACAAAATACATAGACTTCATCTAATCCTTTAACTTCCATAAGTGTTTCCTGAATAATCTCAAGAATACACTTTCCATTATAAAAACGCTTAGTGTTTTTACCCGGTGTTCTCTCATTATTCATTTTTATCGGAATAAATGCTACTGTTTTCATTTTTTACTATCCTCTATTTCTTTAAATACTTCATCTAAATTTTTTCTAACAAATACTTCTAATTTTCCACCACGAGTAGCATTAAAAACATTTATTCCTAAACTATCACAAGCAGCTTTAGCATCTCTATATGCCCTAGTGTTTTGTCCCATATCGTGAGAAACAATATCCTTAATATCATTATCGTAGTCATCACAAAAATAATCTTTTGCGTTATCATCTACAATTGTTTCACCGGATTCATTAATAGTAATGTGATAATTATGATCAACACCAACTAAATAAATATCCTTAAATCCCATATAAGCTGCAATATTAATACAAGTAAATGTAACTGTACCACGAGAATCCATTTGTACATCGATCTCTGTTGAAAAACTGTGTGGATAATCCTTATTTCGATCATAGTTTGCTTTGAAATAGTATGCACCATCAATGTCTATATTATTGTAAAAATGTAAATTTAAAGGAATAAATTTCAATTTTGATGGAATATTATTTATCTCATCAATGCTTTCATTGAAAATATTGATATCCTCACAAACGTAAAAGGATGGCCTCCAATTAGTCTCATCAAACATCTTATAAATTCTATTCATACCAAAAGAATATTCATTATTTTGATATATTTTTTCTAGATCATCACTAGTTAAACTAGGACCATTAGCAACTACGAAACATCTCTCTCCTTTGTGAGAATTTTTAATTTCTCTTAGCTTTTTTCCATACTTACTTTTTTGTATATTTGTTAATATATACCCTTGATATCTAGCAACAATTGATTTTAATGGATTCATAATCATACTTTCTTTCTAAATTTATTTAATATTTTTTTTACAGGGACAACAAAAATATCTTTTTCATACTGATTCATTATAACAATCCAATTATATAATACATAAATTACAGCATATGCAAGAATCCCTATAAACAACACCTTAACATTATAAAAATCAATAAATTTTGAAATTAACAATGTTATTATACACATTATAAAAGGTCCTATAAATAATGGCAACACACTCTTCCAAAATCTTGGAATATCTAGTTTTATTTTTTTCCAATAATACCAGTTCATAACAAAAAACTGTCCGATAACAAAAGAAATACCTGACACTACCGCTGCACCAACTATTCCAAATGGTTCTACACATAATATTGTGCCAACTACATTTACAATTGCTATAGCTAAATAAACAAGAGATCTAAATTTATGTTTATTCTGAGCAACAATAACATTCATAGCAATGTTCTGTATTAACGGAACACAACCTGGTATCATTGTAACAAGTGCAACCCAATAGGCATCTTCATATCCCTTACCTGCCCAAATATAAATAAAAGGCATACCAAACGCAATAAATCCCGAACAAACTAAGGTAACAATATAACACTGTAACCTACCCACGCGAATCATTAAATCAGTCAATTCTGTGTTTGAGGCATTTTTAAACACTAACATATTTACTTTAGGAGTTAGAACATTAAGCATTCCTAAAGAAATATTAGTCATCATACTGCTAAAAGTAGCACCTATGTTATAAATAGCAACCCCCACTGTAGCAAGTGCTGGAACAGATCCTATTATTAATGTATCTGTTGAATTATAAAGTTGATTTACGACATTTGCCAAAAACACCCAAAAAGAAAATAGTAATATTTCTTTGATTAATTTTTTAGGCATATTATTATATTTAGGTTTTAAATGTAAGTTCTTTCTAACGTATATTATATAACATATTTGCACCAATATAGTTAATAGCAAACTTGAGCAAACTAAACCTATTGACTTATATCCCATAAATAGAACTACTAGATTAGCTATCGGTGTAACAACTGTTGTTATTATATTTACACATTGAACAAATAAAAATCGTTCATGAGAAGTTACTACAGCATTATAAGGCGATGCTAAAAAGCCAACAGCTGTATTTACAGATAATAGAATTGTAAGAATTTGCATTCTTTGTAATTGATTATCTGAGTCTAATGAATCTGAATAAAATATTCCTAGATTAAGAGAAATTATAACTCCCACTAACAATGCTAAGAAAGATATTATAGCAAACACTATATTAAATAAACCAAATATATTTTGTTCGCCATCTTTATCACCTTCAGCTCTATACTTTGTAAAATATCTTACAACAGCTGAACCTATACCAAATGAGATTAGTGATAAGTAGCTAGTTACACTACTTGATAATCTATATAAGCCAAACTCACTTTGTCCCATTAATTGTAACATAATAGGTGTATAGAACATAGGAATAAGCGAACCTATTGCCATATTTAAATAAGAAAGAATTGCACCCAGTCTTACCTGATTCATATTTCTATTCTTCATCAACGCTATTCCTTCCTAACAATCTAAAAACAAATTCTATTATCTTAACAATCCTATAATTTTTAGATAAGTATGCTAATTTATACAAAATATTAGGTTTATAAGACATATTATTGATTGCCATAGTAAATTCTTTTGATTTTAATATTTTGTTATTAATCTTAATCTTCTCTTTGTTTGATACATTGTTTTGATTACTAAAAGTATTTTTCAATACAACTTCATATTTAAAGAAACAGGAATTATAGTATTTTCCAAACTGACTTTTATCACAATTCCATTTATTCAAATATTGATACATAACAGAGTTAATTTTTTTGTAAATTTCAAACATATCTTGATAATATTTTTTTGATAGAGAGTTTTCATCATCCTGTAAATAAAAATATAATTCTTTATTAATCACCATGATATTTTTGTTAGTATAATCAAGATAGAGGAAATTAAAAATTAAGTCTTCTCCCAATGATAAACTTTCATCAAATTTTAAATTATTTCCTTTTATTATATCTGCAATATATAATTTACATACAGGACCGGCATCTAACCACTTTTCATGCAAAATCATAATATCCTTAACTGTATATTTTTTAAGATTAGTCTCAGATGAAACTTCTTTACAATCAATTTTCTCACTGTATTTATCTACTGTTTTAAAATAACACCAAATATTATCTACATCATTATATTTTTCTTTTATCTCAATCAAAGTCTTTAGATAATCTTTACTTACATAGTCATCACTATCAACAAAGCAGATATACTTTCCTTTTGCTCTATCAATACCAACATTTCTAGCTGATGATACACCACCATTTTCTTTATGTATTACAATTACTCTGTCATCTTTTTTTGCATATTCATCACATATCCTACCGGAATTATCCGGTGAACCATCATCAACTAAAATAAGTTCAAAATCAGTAAATGTTTGATTTAATATGCTTTCTATGCAATTTTTGACTACATATTCCACCTTATATACCGGAACTATAACACTAACTAAAGGCATACTAAAAACCTATTCCTAAAACACTTCGAATTTTACAACATATATAAAAATTAAACTTAGCTAATTTATAATACTTTCTTGAACTATCGGTAACACTATTGATTTCATCAGTAGTAAGTTTACATCTGTTCTTATAATCTCTAATAATTTTACAAGCCTTTTTCTTATCATTACCTGACATAAACTTTAGAACACTTTGATAAGCAAACATACATGAACCGTATAAATCCACCTTTGCTTTAGTAGTTAAAGTTGGGAAATTCTTTTCAATATAAGCCTGTCTATTCATTTTTCCTTCTAAAGCGTCAAGTCTTCTTATATTATACCCATTACCCATTATACTACCATTTCTCTGAAAATAGTAGTACATAGTTTTATTTATTCTAGTAACTTTCTTAGCTTTGCCAAACACTTGATAAGTCCAAAATTCATCTTCATTTAATTTACCAACTGCATATGGAATATCAAGTGCAACACTAGACTTATATAACTTATTCCACACATGTTGTTTAAATGGATTTTCACTAATTAACCCATCTAAAGCATCCACTGTTTCATAATTAGTTACTTTTAAATCGTCTCTATATTCGTCAAAATTATTATCTTCATAGAACTTCACAACACTACATTCAACAATATCACTGTCATTATCAATCATAGTTTGAAAAAGTGTTTCATAAAAATCTAATGAAATATAGTCATCACTATCAATAAAGCTAACATACTCACCGGTTGCAACTTCCATACCAACATTTCTTGCATCAGAAAGTCCACCATTTTCTTTATGTACAACCTTAATTCTGCTATCTTTTTTAGCATAATCATCACACATTTTAGGACAATTATCCGGTGAACCGTCATCAACTAATATGATTTCTAAATTTTTATATGTTTGATTTATAATGCTATCAACACACCTATTAAGGTAATCTTCTACATTATAAATCGGTACTATAACGCTGATTAAAGACATTTTACTTTACCTCGTATTTGTTTGAATTCTTTGAAATAAACTTGTCATATACCTTATATACAAACATATGTAAAGGTGTAAAATGTAAAAACAACATTTTCTCTATTTTAGTTCTCTTTGATAAAGGTAATCTCTCTTTAATCTGTTTTATATCATTTTTATATTTTTTAGCATTGTTTTTTTCATCTTTAAGTTTATTGTTTTTTATTGTTCTATACAAAGATATAACTGCATTAAGATAACTTGTATAAGCTAAAGACTGTATTTCTTTATCATAATTTTTTAAACAAAATTCAAAAATTTCTTTTCTCACCTTAATTGGATCATAAAGTTTGTTTGTATTTACTTTCGAAGTAGCTGCTGAACCTTTTCTAAGTATATAGTGATACAATGGCAAATCCTCATATACAGACTTTTTAGACTTTGTAAAAGCATAAAAATTAAATAAAACATCTTCATTAATTTTTATATTTTGGGGCATTCTTATATCTGTAAGAATGCTATTTTTATAAATCTTAATACAAGGACTAGGTTCTACATAATCACCAACAATTATATCTCTAATACCCTTCTTATTATCTTGAATAACTTTTTTTCCGGTATTATAGTAATAGTCAACTCTTGAAGGGAAAATCATTTGATAGCCACAATGAGAAATATCAGCGTCATTTTCAATAGCATTGTTTAATAATATTTCATACATATTAGGTTCGATATAATCATCACCGTCAACAAAACCTATGTAATCACCTTTAGCTATATCAAGACCTTTGTTTCTTGTATCAGATACTCCTGAATTTTCCTTAAAAACAGGAACAACTCTACTATCTTTTTCAGCATATTCTTTTATAACATCATTTGTTCCATCAGTCGAACCGTCACTAACAACAATTACTTCCAAATTACTGTATGTTTGATTTAATATACTATCTAAACATCTTGGTAAATATTTTGCAATATTATAAGCAGGAACAATAATACTAATTAAATTTGATTCCATATAAATTCACTCAAACCACATAACCGATTTTAGATTTATCTAACTTTTCTTTCATTTCTTTTTTCATATCTTCAGAAATATTCGGATTTCTCAAAGTATAACTTTCATCAAAACAAGGATTATTCTCTAATTCTTCCTGTTTTCTATTTACAAATTCATCATAAGTACAAATTACTTTTGCCGGATTACCAATAGCAACAGAATTATCCGGAATATCTCTTGAAACTACAGAATTTGCACCAATAACAACATTATTTCCAATACTTATACCTGGTAAAATAGTTGATGATGCTCCGATAAAAACATTATTTCCTATATTAACAACGCCAATTCTAGTATATCCCAATGCCTTTTTTGTACTAGCATCATGTGCTAAAATATGGACCCTAGGTGCTAATGTAACATCATCACCAATAGTAATCAGCCAACAGTGTGATTGATCAATCAAAGTTTTTTCCTGACGACTAAAATTTTTGCCTACAGTTAATCCTAATGCTATTAAGTCCTCATTTGAAATTTCACTTCTAAGACGCATAACCTTTGCCCTAATAAAACTTTTTAATGACATAATGCAATCACAAACTTTCTAACATATCTTCAACTGCTTTTACAGTTTTTTCTGTACTAAATCTTTGTCCTCTGACTTTAGCTTGTTTAGCGTAATGTTCTAACAAGCCTTTTTCAGTTAGAATTTTCTTAATACCATCATAAAGTGCCTCTTCATCATTTTCAGTAACAATACCATATTCGTTGTTGTCACCTAGCAACTCATATGCACCACTACAATTTGTACTTACAACAGGAGTTCCAACAATCAAAGCCTCTGTTACTGCTGTACTGAAACCCTCTCGTCTGGATGAACACACATACAAATCGGCATTTTTCACATACTTGTATGGATTATCTCTAAAACCTAAGAAGATAAATGTATCTTCCAAATGATTATCTTTTAAATATTTTTCATATTTTTCTTGTTCTTCTCCAATACCAAGAATATATACGTGATTCTTTATGCCGTCATCTAGTAGCTTTTTATGTATTTTCATAAGTCTATCATAACCCTTAGATGGTACGATTTTTGCGACAGAAACAAGATTATATACGTCATTATCAAAAGTTACATCACTGATTTTATCATTAGCTTTTTTGATAATTAAATCGGATTCATTTGTGTTGTATAAAACCTCAACCGGATTCTGTAAATCAAATATGCTTTGAAAATCTTCTTTAACTGTTTTTGACACACAAATTGTTTTGTCAAATCTAGAATAGCATTTTAGTGCCTCGTTGTAATTTTTAAAACTACCTGAAGCTACTTTTTCGTTATGTTGTTCAATATGAATCCAGCTAACAAGTTTAGTATCTTTATCATTACAACCACTTACTATTCTTGCAGTAGGGCCTTCTAGGTAGGAAACTATAATATCATATTTATCTTTTATTAAATACGAATATAATTTTTGTGGTGAAAACAACTTCATTATATGAGAATTACCTCTAGGCATTCTTTTAAAACCACCAATATAATGCACATCTTTATTTAAATATTGCCTATTCACACCAACATCAAATAAAGTTTGAACTGTTACATCGAACTTGCTTTTATTTAAGTTATTTGCTAAATTCACAAGTACCTTTTCAGCACCACCATGTGCTAAATTAGGTATCAGAAATAAAACTTTTATCTTTTTTATATCCATGAAGCATCGCCCCAGTTATTACAGAAAAATAAATATCGTCCATACCAACTCAAGTTATATGTAAATACCATTTGATAAATAAAATACGCAACAAAACAAACAATGCAAGCGTACTTTATCCACTTATACCTTTCCCGTTTTACCATATCATTAATATTCCATGCCAAAAGTATTACGTTAAACAATTCAAAATACAGATTTAATCTTGCATATACCGCTGAAAATATACCTATCAAAGTACACATTGCACATAACAAAGACATATTAAATACAACATCATAATATTTGTATTTACCTATCATATTTTTTCTATTTATAAACGAGACCACAATAGGTACGGACATAACTACTACCCTAATAATATTAATACTGTAATTAAACTCCGATGTATTATACTTTTCACCATAGTCAGTATTTTCAACAAAAAGATTATTCATAAATGAACCGGTTACCGGATATGTAACAAGAAGAAATAAACCTATAACCAACATAATTTTTGTAAATTTTCCCCAGGCAGGTTTATTCGCTATAAAATACACAACTATAAAGATATATGCCGAAGTGTGAATCTGGGCTGCAAGAATAACTATAGGAATATATAAATACCATTTCCTTTTATATAACAAAGAGAGAGCCATAAGCATTATTGCGCAAGCCAAGTATTGTCTTAAACCATTCATGGAATGTTCCCAACAACCGGACAATACAAATAACAAAAATGCAAATTTTAAATCACCACTATAATTAAAATAAAAATATAGTATAGGAACTATAGTTACAAATGATACAATTTCAATAAATACTCTTGGTTCAGTTGATATGTACTGTTTTATAAAAGCTTTTATTAAAAGAAATAATTGTTCTTCACCAAGCTTAAAATTTGATAACACTTCAGACACTGTTACAGTTGATTCACTAAACGATTCCATATAAGCATACGTATCGCCATATGCAAATCTTTGTCCCGTAACATACGCAAAAATCACTATGCCGATAACAAAGAAAAATGTTTGTGTATCTCTAATTATATCCAATTCAGTACTTACAATAGTACCTTCAGAAGTTACTATTTTCTTTTTTCCTAAAGCAAAAATCATATATACAAGTAAAGTAGTTAAAACAAAAACACTCATTTACTTAATTCCTTCTACTTTCATATAGGAATTCTTTGATTTCTTAATTACTATACATTTTAAGCACCAACCAAAAGGTAAACTTAACACTGTTAAAAATTTTTCTGGTGATTCTTTAATGAAATTCTTATTTTTAGCAATTAAAGAACTTGATACATAATGAATACAGGCCTTAAATTTTTGCTTTATATTAATACTATGTTTCATTTGTTCTTTTCTCCAAAAAGCAAAACCTTTTGGATTATTGATATATTGTCTATACATATTTGTACTTGAACCATCCATTTGATAATCAACAATACAAACACATTTGTTAAGTATTTTCATTTCATATTTTTCATCTATTAAATGATACTTATATGCCAATGCAACATACTTTTCATTATCAAAAACAGGATACGGTGGTGTTTGTTTAATTATATCAGTTCTGTAAATTAACTTTTTATCGCCAAATCCACCATTGTTATAGTATCCCATTAAGGTTGTACTATCTTTATTAGGTAAGTTTTTACCAATTACATTCTTAGTTGAATCAGCATAATCAAGCGCAATAATTCCGGCATAACCTTTATTTCTATTTTCATTCCAACATTTCTCTATTAATTCAATAGCATCATCAGGCATATAATCATCAGAATCAATACAAACATTAAGTTCAGTTTCTATATTTTCGTATGCAACATTATGTGCTGTATGCATTCCACCATTTTCTTTATGAATATACTGAATTTCAAACCCATTATCTTTTTTTATCCACTCTTTGATAGTATTATAGGGACTATCGGTAGAACCATCATCAATAATCATCCAAACAAAATTTTTGCTTGTTTGTCTGCACATACTTTCATATGTTCTTTTTAATGTATCTATTCGATTATATAAAGGTGTAAAAACCGTAATTAACGGTTTATCAATGTTTATTGTACTCATTCAAATAAAACTCCTGAAGCCACATAGCATTTTTTTCAATATCAAAATTTGCTTTTTCCACACTGTCCAACATATTTTTCTTACTATAAGTACCCTTAAATGTAATAAGTTTATCTGCCCAAATCTTAGGGTTCGCATCAATAGGTAACATTTCTACATTATCAGTGATAATACACTCTTTAGAGATAGTATTAGAAATAACAGATTTCACACCGGTAGCCTGCATTTCCACCATTGCTACAGACAAACCTTCAAACAAAGAAGGAAAACAGAAAACATCGAAGCACTGTGCAATTTCATTAACATTAGGAACAATACCTGTAAAAACAACTGAATCTGATATATTCAAATCATAAATTTTTTTCTTTATGTTTTTCTTTAAATCACCGTCACCAACTAATACTAGTTTAGCTGAAGGCTCTATTTTTAATAACTCATTAAAAATATCAATTAGATAATTGTGATTTTTCTGTGCATTGAATCTACCTACATGCCCAACAACAAAATTATTACCTAAATTATACTTTTCTCTTACAGACTTAGCTATTTGTTCATTATAAACATATTGTTTTGTATCTATAGCATTATTCATAACATATATATCATCAGTGAACTTATTACCAAACATCCATATTCCGGAATTTTTAGAACAAGCAAATAGATAATCTGCGTATTTATGAATATTTCTTTTATATATTAACTTAAGTGGATAATTTTTATCTTTTGGTTGGTTACTATTATGAGAATGAGCAATCGTTACAGGTACACCATATTTTTTAGCATATTTTAAGGGAATAGCAGACATACAATCAATATGAGAATGTACAATTTTATATTCTTTATGTTCTGAAAAAAAAGAATCTAACGCATTAAGATATGTTTTGCTAAAAGGGTTTAGATTAGGAAGTCTGTATATTCTTCCACCTAAAGCTAATATTTCATCATCATAATCTGCTTCAAAATCTCTATGACATAAAAAATCAAACTGAACTTTACTTCTATCAATATTTCTATAGTAGTTCATTAACATAGTTTCAAGTCCACCACGACCCATATATGTAACCACATGTAAAACTCTCACCATACTAACACACCTACAAACCAATAACACTTATTGTCTCATTGACAACATCATTTTTATCAAAATTATCTTCCATATGCTTACGGGCAAGTATACCCATTTCAACTTTTTGTTCATAAGGAAGATTTATGAATTCTTTCATTTTCATATACAAATCTTCTTTATCCTGTACTTTTACAAGATAACCACTTTTCTTATCCACAACTGCTTCTTTACAACCATGAATATCACTTGTGATAATAGGCCTACCAACTGATGCACTTTCTAACAAAGTATTTGCCATACCTTCGTGATAACTAGGTAACACTACACAGTTTGACTCTTGGATAAAAGGCACAACATTCTTTTGAAAACCAAAATACTTTATAAAACCCTTGGACTCAAGTTCTTTTACCTTTTCTTCATATTCATCTTCATAAATTCCAATAAAATTAAACTGAAGATTGTTATATTCTTTTTTTAATTTCTCAAGGGCATAAAATAATTCATCTACACCTTTTTCTTTCATAATTCTGGCAAAGAATAAAAAAGTTATTTTACTATTATTCTCTGGATAAGGTGTAAAAGCAAATTTCTCAAGATTTACACCTGCACCATTAAGTACATAGGTTTGGCTAGGTTTAAACAACTTCATATCAAGAACAGTTTGTTCATTACCTTTATTCTCAAAAAACACTTTCTCAGCTTTATTCATAGAATACTTGTACATTTTTGAGGTTACAAACCTTAGTAATCCACCGTTATTAAATGCCGAACCTAGTCCGGTTACATTACAATAACAAGGAATTTTCTGAGATTTACAAGCCCATGCACCGTAAATGTTACACTTAATTGTATATGTAATAACCTTATCGGGTTTTTCTTCTTTTAGCAGTTTTTTATATTCACTAATAAGTTTCAAGTCTTCAATAGGATTGATTGCTCTTCTGTCCATATTTTTTACATAAACAAGTCTTGCACCAAAAGAACGCAATTCATCCATATATTCCTTACTATCTTCCGGTAAAGAAATAACAACCTCATGAGACTCAGACAACTTCTGTATTAGTTCTCTACGAAAAACTCTCAATGTTAAATAATGATTAGCAAGAATTAAAATTTTCATACAGCTGTTGTTTCCTCTACCTTTTCATCAATCTCATTTTGAGTCATTTGACCTGTGCCACCTTCTACAACACCGTCATGCTTAAATACGCTGACGACTGTCATAAACAGACACTTAACATCAAACCAAAAGCTTAATTTGTCATAGTAAACCTTATCCATCTGCACCTTAACAGGAATAGGCAATTCATCTCTACCGTTAATCTGTGCCCAACCTGTAAGTCCCGGTTTTAGGGAATTAATATTATATTCATCTCTTACAGCAATAAGGTCATCTTGGTTCCATAGAGCAGGTCTTGGACCGATAACAGACATATCTCCTTTAAAAATATTAAAGATTTGAGGAAGTTCATCAAGGCTGGTTTTTCTTAAGAACTTACCAACCTTAGTTATGTATTGATCCGGATTTTTCAATAAGTGTGTTGGACAATCCTTAGGAGTATCAACCCTCATTGTACGGAATTTTAAAATATTAAAATACTTTTTATCCTTACCAACTCTCTTTTGCTTAAAGAAAATCGGTCCTTTACTTGTACACTTAATTACAACACAAATTGGCAAGTATATAATTGATAAAAATACAATAGCCATAAAAGAACAAATTATATCAATTACACGCTTTACAACCTTATTGTAAAATGAATTTTCTCTACCCTTCATAAATTCACCCACAAACATTAAAATCTCAATAAAACATACAATAACACATAATAATATGAGGTTATTATATCACACAATACCTCTAATATCAACACAGTATAACGATTTATGTGTATATTATTCTTTAATTTCAAACACTAATTTTATTGTTTTCAAACACTAATTTTATTGTTTTTGAAATTAATTGTTAGAATAAGCTAAATATTACTGTTTGTTATGTTAATATACATTATTTTTATAGCTAAAATTCACATTAGATTTACAATTTAATATAATTCATTCGAAAATTAGTACAAAAAGTATATATTTACTTGACCCTATTATTTTCAAGTGTTAAAATTATAATGGTATAATAATTGTTGATAGGAGTTATTTTATGAATAAAGTTGCTTTAATCTGTTGCTATTACGGAAAATGGCCAAACTACTTTGATTTATGGTTAAAAGGTGCAGAATACAATTCTGATTATGATTTTTATTTTGTAACAGATTTAAAAATTCCTAATAAGCCAAAAAATGTTCATATTATTAATTATACATTTTCTGAATTGCGAGAAAAAATACAGTCATTTTTTGACTTTAAAATAAAGCTATTAAGACCATATAAATTATGTGATTTTAGATTTGTCCAAGCAAATTTATTCAGTGAACTCTTAACTAACTATGAGTTTTGGGGCTTTTTCGACATTGATACTGTTTTAGGAAAATTTAATCATTTTATTTCACCATATATTCTGAATAGTTATGATAAAATATATGAACAAGGTCACCTGCAGATAATTCGCAACAATGAAAAGATGAATAATTTGTTCAAAAGCGATAGAATCGGAAAATTCGACACTTATCGTGAGGCTTTTACTACAAGAAGAGTTTGTCATTTTGATGAAGCAGGTATTGTAGCTTGTGATAAAGAACTTGGTTTCAGGTTTTATAAACATCCACAAGATATGGCAGATATAGATTCATCATCTTTCAGATTTAAATGTTTTGCCGTTAAAAACTATAATTATCCACCATCAGTAATTGTATGGAAAGACGGTATTTTGTACATAGCATTTGTTGTTGATAACAAAGTTAAGTATCAAGAAATCGACTATGCTCATTTTCAAAAAAGACGAATGGAAAATTGTGTTATAAACATTGAAAATGGGTTTATAGCAATTCCAAATAAATTTATTGATTATCAGGAAATCACTGCTGATTTTATAATAGAAAACAGTCCTATTAATTATAATTATAAAGAGTACAAAAAGGCCAGTCGTAAGATGCAATTCAGAAAGTTGTTTGATGGTACTGTGCCACATAGAATTAAACTGTTATTTAAATAATCAGATATTTTTGGATTATTAAAAATGATAGATACATTATTGATATTGGGGTGACACATGGGAAATAATAATTTGGTTGTAAAAAATAGAATTTATAATGGAGTGGATTTGTGTAAACTTATTTCTGCAGTACTGGTTGTTTTGATACACATAAACGAAACCGGCACAAATTTACTTTTAAACACTATTACTAGTTGTATCTCAACTATTGCTGTTCCTTTTTTCTTTATAGTTTCCGGTTTCTTTTTTGCAAACGGTTTAGAAAAAACAAATGACAAACAAAAGTATTTTCTATCCTACGAAAAGAAATTGATAATGCTTTATCTTTTTTGGCAGATAATCAATTTACCTTTAAATATATTGATTTATGTGGAAAAATATCCCGATGCCGGAGTAATTAAATATGTATTTTTATTATGCAGAACAATTTTTCTGTGTGGTAATGGTGTAACATGGTATATTCTGGCAATGGCAGAAGCAGCAGTAGTATTATACTTAATCAATAAATTTAGATTAAATAAAATCTTGATAGCATTAATTATAGTAGGTTTTCTGTTACTTGTTGGTTATGATTGCTTTTATGAATTACTTGAAGGTACAGTATATAATTATATTAACAAAGGCTTTTATGTTATATTTTCTTGGAGTAATAATTTCATAATGAAAGCAATACCTTATATGGGCATTGGCTATATTATTTATAATACTCAAGTTGAAAATTACAATAAGAAAGTGTTTTATAAAATCGGAATGGCAGTAAGCCTAATTATCTGTGCAGTAGTTTATTACTTAAAACAGGTGACAAACATTTACATATTAGAACATAGCAACATTTATTTGTTTTTTGTTCCAATAACAACAGTGTTCTTCTTTTTAGTTTCTATTAATTTAAAATTAAAAATGAGTAAACAGTTATCCTTAAAATGCAGAGAGTTAAGCTCTACAATTTATTTTCTACACACCTATATAATTTATTATTTCCTTGATTTAACACTAGGAGTTAACGGTAATTTTGCTATAAAATTATTAATCACCTTAGCAATATGCTTTGTTGTATATATTATCGTCTCTAAAATTAATAATCGGTTTCTTAAATTTATTTTTAATATCAAATAAAATAGCTCTTATATTATATGATTACTTAATATACGGACAACAAAAACCTCTTAATGTATAACATACATTAGGAGGTTTTTATGTTAAAAGGTTATCGTATTATTACACAAGAAATAGCCCACTAGTTACCTAGTGGGCTATTAGTATATATTAAGGATTAGGGAATAATGGTAAATTCTACTGTGCTGACGCCAGTGGCAATTTAGGTGGATAGCAAATTAAAATCTAATTACCACTAGCTATGCACTATATTAAAATTACTCAAAAGTAAAGGCATTATCCTTGAAGTCACAAGTGATTTTGTTATCCTTGGATACTTTACCTTCAAGCATTTGTTCAGAAAGGGCATCTTCTATCTTAGTTGTGATTGCTCTTCTTAGAGGTCTTGCACCGTAATCCGGGTCGTAACCTTCCTTAGCAATTTCCTTAACTGCTGTATCTGTGAAAGTAATATCAACACCAAGACCATGTAGTCTTTTCTTTAGAGTATCAAGCATCTTACCGGCAATTTGTTCAATATCCTTTTCATTTAACTTGTTGAATACAATAATGTCATCAACACGGTTTAGGAATTCCGGTCTGAACATACTCTTTAGTTCATCAACAACCTTAGTCTTAATTTCTTCAAAAGAATTTTCTTTTTCTTTTTCTGATGAGAAGCCTAGGGAATTGTTCTGATGATCTGTGATAATTCTTGCACCAACATTACTTGTCATAATGATAACAGTGTTCTTAAAGTCAACTGTTCTGCCTTGGCTATCTGTTAGACGACCATCTTCAAGAATTTGTAGCAAGATGTTAAATACATCAGGGTGAGCCTTTTCGATTTCATCAAACAAGATAACTGAATATGGTTTACGGCGAACCTTATCTGTTAGATAACCACCTTCATCGTAACCAACATATCCTGGAGGTGAACCGATTAGTTTGCTGACTGTGTGCTTTTCCATATATTCAGACATATCAAGTCTAATCATAGCATTTTCGTCACCAAACATAACCTCTGCAAGTGACTTACAAAGTTCTGTTTTACCTACACCTGTTGGACCTAAGAAGATAAATGAACCTACCGGACGCTTAGGGTCTTTTAGACCTACTCTACCACGACGGATTGCTCTGCTGATTGCTGAAACTGCTTCATCCTGACCGATAACTCTCTTGTGTAGAATTTCTTCCATCTTTAGTAGTCTTTCAGACTCTTCTTGAGTTAACTGTACAACAGGTACACCTGTCCAGTCAGAAACAATCTTCGCAATATCTTCAGCAGTAACTTCTCCACCTTGCTGATTATCCTTATGCCACTTTTCTTTTTCAGTATTTAGCTTTTCGTCAAGTGACTTTTGTTCATCTCTTAGCTTTGCAGCTTTTTCAAAGTTTTGAGATGCAACTGCTGCTTCCTTTTCCTTTTCAAGTTCTTTAATCTTATCTTCAATAGACTTAACATCAGTAGGCATTGTCATACCTTCAAGTCTTACTCTTGAAGCTGATTCATCAATAAGGTCAATAGCCTTATCAGGTAGGAAACGGTCTGCAATATATCTTGAAGATAGCTTTACAGCTGCCTCAATAGCCTCATCGGTAATCTTTACCTTATGGTGAGCCTCATATCTGTCTCTTAAACCTTTAAGGATTTGTATAGCCTCATCTTCACTTGGTTCACCAACCTTAACAGGCTGAAATCTTCTTTCAAGGGCTGCATCCTTTTCAATGTACTTCTTGTACTCATTGATAGTTGTAGCACCCAGTACCTGAAAGTCACCTCTAGCCAGAGAAGGCTTTAGGATATTGGCANGCATCTGTTGAACCTTCTGCTGAACCTGCACCGATAATTGTGTGAAGTTCATCAATAAATAGGATAATATTGTTAGCACTCTTAACTTCTTCAATAATACCCTTAATTCTCTCTTCAAAGTCACCTCTGTACTTTGCACCGGCAATCATTGAGTTAAGGTCTAGAGCAATAATTCTCTTATCCTTTAGAATTTCCGGTACTTCACCGTTGGCAATCTTTAGGGCAAGTCCTTCGGCAACTGCTGTTTTACCTACACCCGGTTCACCGATTAGAACAGGGTTGTTCTTTGTTCTACGGCAAAGGATTTGTACTACTCTTTGGATTTCTTCAGCTCTGCCGATTACAGGGTCAATCTCGCCCTTTCTTGCAGCCTCTGTTAAATCTCTGCCATAAGTATCAAGAGCCTTAGTAGAACCGTCACCGTTTACACCTTGACCCTCAGCACCCATACCATTCATAGATCGGAAGTTATCTTCACCATTGCCTAGGTTTAGTGAGTTGCTGATTTCTCTTACAATATTATCGGTATTAGCACCTAGCTGACTTAAAAATCTTACTGAGTAACTGTCGTTATCAGATAGAATTGCAAGAAGTAAATGTTCTGTACCAACAAAGTTGTTGCCGATTCTGTTAGCAATATATACAGCCTTTTGCATAACTCTCTTTAGTCTTGGAGTAAAGTCTTCAATAGAAAGAACACTCTTTGAACCTACACCGATTGTATGTTCAATTGCGTTTCTAAGGTCAGTTTCTTTTACACCTGATTGAGAAAGGATAGTTGATGCAAAGCCCTCTTTATCCTGTGTAAGTGCAAGTAGCAAATGTTCTGTGCCTACATAAGTGTGGCCAAGTTCAGATGCTACCTTAATTGCACCGTTTAGTGCATCATTAGCTTTTTGTGTGAAACCTTTGAAGTTATACATAAATAACACCTTCCTTTCGATAAGGAAAGCAAATTCCTTATCAGTTTAACTTATTTCTAATGTATTCTGCTCTGCTAATATCTCTATCTTTTACTGTGATTTGTTCACCTAAAATAGTCATTAGTGTTGCAGGTTGTATTTCTACTAATAAATCATTAATTGTTTCAATGTTAATATTGTCAATCAACCCGGTACTTATGCCAAATCGCACATTTGAAAGTAGGTTTACTGCCTCTTTGTGGCTCATAATATATGCTGTCTTTAGAATACCAAGCGAACGCATAACCTTGTCTTTGGTTTCAATTGACTTTACCAAAGTTTCTCTTTGCTTTAGTTCTTGACTAATAAGTTGGTTTGTAATGTTCTTTAGGTTTTCTATTGCTGATTTCTCAGAAATACCAAGGCTGACTTGGTTAGATAGCTGATAAATAGCACCCTCAGAGGAAGAACCCTCACCATGTGCACCTCGAATTGTAAGACCTAACTTATTAAGGTTATTGGCTAACATATTCATAGCACCTGACTTTTTCAGTGCCGGTAGATGTAACATTACCGATGCTCTCATACCTGTACCTAAGTTGGTAGGACACTGAGTTAAGTAACCCAGCTTTTCATTAAAAGCAAAATTAAGTTGCTCATCAAGCAATGTATCTAGCTTGTCAGCTAAGTCATAAGCCTCATCAAGACAAAAACCATTTTCAATAACCTGTAGTCTTATATGGTCCTCTTCGTTTAGCATAATGGAAACTGTACCATTGTTAAGTAACAAAACTGCTCTGCCTGAAGTATTGCTGATAAATTCAGGACTTACAAGGTGTTTCTCAACTAAAGAAACTTTCATTGTTTCTGACATATTATCAAAATCAATATACTGAAAATCCTTTGCTATAGCTGAGTTACCGTTAATAAGTGCCTTTCTTACCTTTTCATCAACTTCAGCTTTGCCTTTGTCACTTAACCTGCAAGGAAAAGGATAATCCTTCAAGTTCCTTGCAAGTCTTATTCTGGTTGATATTACAATATTATTATCCATTGTTGTCCTCCATTGCCTTGATTTCATCTCTTAACTTAGCAGCCTCTTCAAAGTTCTGAATTTTAACTGCCTCATCAAGTCTTGCCTTTAGGTCGGACAACTTATCCTTTGGTTGTAACTTTTCTTCTGCATTGTCAGGAGTTTCGGTATATTCAATACCGGCTACTGACTTCTTGCCACAATGGGTTGTGTTGCCATGAATTCTTCTGATTGATGGTAAAAGCATATCAAAGAAAGTATCATAACAATCTGCACAACCTACCATACCACTGTCGGCAATATCATAATAGGTACTGCCACAAGTCTTGCAGTGTGTTGACTGACTTATTGATGGTAATGTGTTACCGAAGAATGAACCTAACAAACTGTTAAATTCTGAACCAAAGTCAGAGAAAAAGCTGTTTGTTGTATAGCCCATTTCCTTTGCACATTCAGGACACAAATCATATTCTTTGTAGTCACCGTTAATTATTGTTTTAATATGAGTATTGGCATTATTCTTACCACATTTTTGACATTTCATAAATCATTCCTCCTAGCTAATTGTTGCAATCAACATATTCTTAAATATTGATGCCCTTAAACTATCTCTAATGTTTTGTGGAGCAGTTGCCAAAGCTCTGTCTGACAATGCAACCATCATTACATTAGCTAACTTTCTATCAAGTAGTTGCTGACGGTATAAATTTTTAATCATCACCTCTGCAGTTACCTTATCAATTTTATCACCGATAGAATTGACAAGGTGCATTACAAGTGTTTCGTTATCAGCGTGAACTCTTGTAATTCGGATATAACCGCCACCTCCTCGCCTTGATTCAACCATATATCCTTGTTCCGGTGTAAACCGGCTGGTAATAACATAATTTATCTGACTTGGCACACACCCAAGTGTGGTAGCAAGTTCGTTTCTTTGGATTTCTGCGTTACCGTTGTGGTCATCCAGCATTTCCAAAATCGTTTGAGCTACTAAGTCACTCATCTTCATACTACTCATCTCTTTTCACTATCTATCAATTGGAGGTTCTTTTCTTAACCTCTCTTAACTTTGTGACTTTATTATAGGGCTAAAGTCAGATAAAGTCAAAGTCAAAGAAAGTCAAATAAAAACCACTAAAGCCGTTTATCTTAAATTAGCTCACTAATACTCTTATTTTCTTAAATTTTTAAAAATTTTAGACTTTTTTTGACCTTTAATAAAAACTTTGACTTTCCCCCTATTTTCTTGACCTTTTCAATTCTGTTTGTGGGTAAAGATTAGTTTGATAAATTAGGGTTTTTCAATTTTGTTTGTGCGTAAAGGTAAGATTGATAAATTAGGGTTTATGGGGCTAGAATTTGCATCGTTATATGGTGAATATTTAGAGTTTGCAGAGACTAACCAGCCTCCCTTGTGTAAAGGGAGGGGGACCACGAAGTGGTGGAAGGATTGTTTTGGTAGGCACTTTAGATTATATAAGATTTATTCGATATATGATGTAGGGAACGAACAATGTTCGTTCCGTTATTTATAGATAATTTTTATCTTATCGTACACATTTTATCTAGAGAACACTATCTACCATAACAATCCCTCAGTCGCTCTTTAAAAGTAAATTGTCATTCTTCCAATTTACGAGCGACAGCTCCTTTACACAAGGGAGGGTAGATTATAATAACAAGTGCAACACTAAAAAAATAGACAATATGAAAACCAACGTGTAAAATGTAGTTGCAACACCAAACATAATACGGAGGTAATCATATTGTCATATACACATCTTACACTAATTGAAAGAGAATGTCTACAAGAATTTTACGAAAAAGGATATAGCATAAGAAAAATTGCAAAAATACTTGAACGAAGTCCTTCTACAATCAGCAGAGAATTAAAACGGAATTTTAGTAAAAAACGCAAACACTATCATTCTTGGGGCGCACATGTAAAATATTTAGTAAGAAGAAAGGATTGTCATAGAAAAATAATTTACTCATATACACAGATATATATAATTATGTATTTGATAAATTACATTCCTTTTGGTCACGAAATAATAGCCGATAAATGGAATTTAAATCATAATATAAAGATTTCTTTTCTTCTATTTATCGTGCAATTCGTTCCAAATTATTCCCGGGTATTTCACCTGCATCACATCTTAGAAGAAGAGGAAAACCTTACAGAACTGAGCGTAAGACCTACACTAAACATTCTGAAAAATCAATTCATAATCGTGATTCTGTAATTGATGAGAGAGGAAGATTTGGTGATTATGAGGGAGATACAATTTACGGTTCAGTTGGAAAAGGCTATCTTGTTACTGCTATTGATAGAAAATCAAGATTTCTTGTAGCTGCTACCTGTAAAGATAAATCTATTTCATCAATTAATTCAGCTTTTAGAGAAGCTTTTGAAAAGCTTCTTTAAAAATCAAGCCACTTACATTAACTTTAGATAATGGTTCTGAATTTAACGGATATGCTGATATTGAAAAAGATTTAGATTTAGAAATATATTTTGCAGATGTTCATGCTCCTTGGCAACGAGGTTCAAATGAAAATATCAATGGACTATTAAGATTTTTCTTTCCAAGAGGTACTGATTTCAGAAAAGTCACAAGAGCACAACTTGATGCAGTCCTTGATAAAATCAATAATAGACCTAGAAAATGTTTAGACCTTCTTTCACCTATTGACTATTTTAATCAAAGTGTTGCACTTGGTTTGACAATCTAAGGAGCCTTATTTGCTAAAATTTACTACTCTATACTCATCCCCACAAACCCAAATTTATCTAACTAACTTTTTCACACAGATAAAATTAGAAAAATTAAATACAAAAGAAAAGACCTAACTTTCGTTAGGTCTGATTTAAGAATTAATCTTCTCTATATTCTTTTTTTAGGCAACCATTTTTGATGATTTTTAGCTTTTTGTTTAAAATCTTAATAGCCTCGTCGGTATCTATATCCATAAACAAAACATCAAAAATTGCATTTTTAGAAATAGACATTAGCATTTCAAATAGAATTCTAATATCTTCCGGTGAATTATCAAAAGAAAATTTCCTTGTGTCTATATTAGGTATAAGTTCATTAAAGTAGGTGATAGACCTTTCACAAATTCTATCAAGAATAGACTTTGCGTTTACAGATACACCGGGTACAAACTTCTGCATTTGGCTTTTTGCTTTAGGTTGGCTAACTTTGGTGAAATGCTGGGACATAACCTCTTCCATTGTAGCGAAAAGGTCGCCCTTGTATTTAACAAGAGTATTTGTAAAACATTCCTTGATACTGTCCATTATTCTGTCAGCAAAAATATCGTAAAGGTCGCCCTTATCATCAAAATATTGATAGAAACTACCCCTGGAAATATTTGCCTCTTTAATAATACTGTTGATGCTTATTTTATCAAGTGGTACTCTGTCAAATTCTGCTTTAATGGCTTGGTAAATTCGTTCCCTTTTTGTTTCAGGTAGATTGTAAAATGTCTGCTTAATCATAATTTCTTATCTCCTTTAAAAAGTACCGCAACTTATATGACATCCTGTCATAATAATACTATTTCCATTTAAAAATGTCAAGAAAAATGTTTATATATAAAAGTACTTGTGCAAAATTATTTACACATTAACTAATTTAGAAAAGTAAAATTAGTTCAATAAATTAGGGTTTTTCAATTTTGATTGTGGGTAAAGATTAGTTCGATAAATTTGGGTTTGTGGAGTTGTTTATGTAATGTAGGTTAATTAGATATCAACCGATTAATTCATTTAATTTATAGTTTTATCCCTCCTTCAGTCGATTTATAAAAGGTAAATTGCCGTACCGTCAATTTACAATCGACAGCTCCCTCGTCTGAGGGAGCCAAGCATAATATGTACAAACTTATAAATTTGTACATAATTAAAGAAATTGTACATACCTTGTTGGCTCCCTCGCTGAGGGAGCTGTCATTTGTGAATTGCAAATCAATTCACCTTTTAAAGAATGACTGAAGGAGTGGTTGATATTTTAAACTTGTTTAAAATATCATCATAGAAGAAACTTTCCTTTATTTCTAACTATAAAATACAATGAACATTATGAGATACAGTTGTAGGGGACATCATTGATGTCCCGTTACAAACTAGCCTTTATATAGGTACTTTGCCCTATGTAGCAAGTTATAATTTCTAGTTTCTACATAGGACAAAATTGTATAAAACATTTTACTATTAAACGGGCGAACGATGTTCGCCCCTACGACTGTAAGCCAAAATTTTGTTATAATTCACACCCACAAACCCTAATTTGTCAATCTAAACTTATGCAAAAATAAGTGTTAACTGTAAAAAGGAAAAAGAAAGAAGTCAAAACAAATTGCTTTGACTTCTTCTATAACAATATTATAAATTTATAACATATAATTTCTACAATAAGATAACAAATCTATCACAATATAGCATTCATAACTAAATAACAGAAATGTAAATTAAAAAACAAGAAAATTACTTATCTTCAGCTTCATTTCTGTTGATAGCATTTAGCACACCTAGGATTGAGCTATAGTTAACATTATGGTCAATGCCAACACCGAAAATTCTCTTATTTTCAGGTGTTTCAAGTTCAATGTAAGAAACTGCCTGAGAGTCACTACCTTCGCTAATAGCATGTTGACTATAAGAACGGAACTTATACTGGTCAATGCCAATCTTCTTTATAGCGTTGAAGAATGCATCAATAGGACCGTTACCAACACCGGTTGTGTTTCTCTTATCAGTACCGTCAATAACGATAGTACCCTTAAAGTGAACATACTCCTTGCCATTTTCGCTTTCTTCAAAGATACGGCTGTTTTCAATAACATACTTCTGTGGGTGTTCTAGGTAGTTATCCTTAAATACTTCAAATAGTTCCTTTGGTACAAGCTCTCTGCCTAGTTCATCACACTTAACCTGAACTAATGCACCGAACTCTGGATGCATTTTCTTTGGTAGTTCGTAGCCAAAGTTGTGTTCCATAACATAAGCAGCACCACCCTTACCACTCTGTGAGTTAATACGAATGATAGGCTCATACTGTCTGCCAACATCAGCAGGGTCAATTGGAATATATGGAACTTCCCAGTAGTCTGAGTTAGTGTCCTTGCAGTACTTAACACCCTTGTTGATAGCATCCTGATGGCTACCTGAGAATGCAGTAAATACTAGTTCACCAATATAAGGCTGTCTTTCGCCAATCTTCATATTAGTGCATCTTTCAAAGATTTCCTTTAGCTTTGGTAGGTTAGAGAAATCAAGTTCAGGGTCAACACCCTGTGTGTACATATTTAGGCCAACAGTAACAATGTCTAGGTTACCTGTTCTTTCACCGTTACCGAATAGTGTACCTTCAACTCTCTCAGCACCTGCAAGTAAAGCAAGTTCTGTTGCAGCAACACCTGTACCTCTGTCGTTGTGAGGATGAACTGAGATAATAGCACTTTCTCTGTTCTTTAGGTGCTTGATAAAGTATTCAATCTGATCGGCATATGTGTTAGGTGTACACATTTCTACTGTGTTAGGTAGATTTAGAATAATAGGGTTTTCAGGTGTACATTCAAGCACATCCATAACCTTTTCACAGATTTTAACTGCATTGTCCATTTCTGTGCCACTAAAGCTTTCAGGACTGTATTCAAATCTAATGTTTGTGTCACCGTCATAGTTGTCTGTTAGTTCTTTAATTAGCTTTGCACCTTCAACTGCAATGTCAATGATACCATCTATATCTTTCTTAAATACAACTTTTCTCTGTAAAGTAGAAGTTGAATTGTAGAAGTGAACAATAACATTCTTAGCACCCTTAATAGCCTCAAATGTCTTTTTGATTAGGTGTTCTCTTGCTTGTACAAGAACCTGAATTGTAACATCATCAGGAATATGATTTCCTTCTATTAGTTCTCTACAGATTTCGTATTCTGTTTCTGATGCTGATGGGAAACCGATTTCAATTTCTTTGAAACCCATATCGCATAGTGCATGGAAGAATTCCAACTTTTCTTCAAGATTCATAGGGTCAATCAGTGCCTGGTTGCCATCTCTTAGGTCAACACTACACCAAGTTGGAGCTTTTGTAATTACTTTTGTAGGCCATTCTCTGTCCGGTAAATCAATCTGCTTAAAAGGAATATACTTTTTGTATCCTTCTTTCATAGGAAAAACCTCCTTGTCTTTCGTAAAAAATAATACATAAAATACATAAAAAAACGCCCCTAAAAATAGGGACGAACAAATTATCCGTGGTACCACCCAAGTTTAAGCATATGTCACCATATACTCCTTAAGAACTTCCAACAAAGTTCTGACCAATAACGAGGTCTGCCGTCTTGCCCTTATAAGACAAGAAACTCCGGGATGAGTTATACATATAAGTTTTGACACTGTTTTACACCAACCAACAGTTCTCTTCGCTCTAAAACAAATATCTTTTTCCCTTCATAGTTTTTAAGGGTTATTTTTTTGTGTAATACTATTATATTAATGGGGAATAGGAATGTCAAGACTTTTATAAATAATATTCTATCTTTGTCTATATTTTTTGTAGTAAAACCTCTGTATGTTGAAAAGTTACAAAATTCAATAATATACATTAATATATGTTTTAATATTCTAAATGTTGACATATACAAAAAATAGCAATACAATATAGATAACTATGTTTTTTCATTTAACAATGTAGTAGAATTATAAATAGTTCAAATATAAAAGTGGTCCGGAATTATATATAAATTTTTTACATAAATCTTAAGTTATATTGACTATTGTTACAATGATGAGATTTTCTGAAAAAATTTTAAAAAATATGTAACCTTTTTTGTACTTGAAAAGTGTTATAAGTAAGAGAGGGTAAAGAAGTTGGAAGAGATATTGGATGTTGAGAGCTTTGTCACCAAAGCTGTTAATGAATATTCCGGTACAATATATAAGGTTGCTTTCCATATTACTTGCAACAAGGATGATGCCTATGATGTGTGTCAGGATGCTTTCCTAAGATTGTTCAACAATTTTGAAAAGATTAAGGACGATGAACACCTAAAAGCGTGGCTTATCCGAGTTGCAGTAAATTGTGCAAAAAGCTATTGTACGAAAGGATTTAAGAAAAATACAGTTCCTATTGATGATGTTAATGAAAATGAGTTAATAGCTGAAAATAAGAAAGATAATACTATAGATAAGGTTCTTAAATTACCGGAAAAGTATCGTGTAGTTATTCATCTTTTCTATTATCAAGAAATGAGTATTGAAGAAATATCCGATACTTTACAGATTGGTAAATCAGCAGTTAAAACAAGATTATCAAGAGGAAGAAAACTGTTAGAAAAAATTATTAGAGAGGAGGAAGCTTTAGGTGGATAAATTTGATTTTGATTTGTACAAAAAACAAACCGATGAGATTGACTTAACAGACAAGCAAAAGCAAGACTTAATTAGCAATATCCTTGATAAGAAGAAAAGAGAAAACTTAAAGGTTATTGATTTCCCTACCGAAAAACCTAAAATTTATAAATACAAGAACCTACTGACTATTGCTGCCGGGTTTGTTATTATTATTTCCATTGCTTTCTTAACAAACTTAGTACCTGGTTTTCTTTCTTCTCAGAAGATGGATGAATTTTCTCTTGTGAATTCATTAAGTAACAACAAGGATAAGTCGGTACAAAAGGCTATTGTAGTTGAACTTAAAGACAAAAAAGGCAAGAAAGAGGTCGAAAGTAAACCACTTGACCTACAACTTAAGGGTAAACACATAACAAGTGTTGATGTTTATTCAGCAGGTAATAACTATATTGTGTTAAATAGTTATAGCAGTGGTACTGCTTATGCTGAGGCTAGTACTTCTTATAGCAATATTGATTATAGCGATATTGATTTCTTAGGTTGGATGCCATCAGAAGAAAATATTGCAACTCTTAAGGGTTTGGCTTCTCAGTCAACAGCAGATGAGTATTACAATTGTATGTATGATACAATTTATATGACAATCTATTTTTCAAATGGTGATACTGTAAAGCAGAAGTTGGTTGTTTCTTATGATGACAACTACAACTACACTATTGAATAAAGAAAAGAAAATTATACTTTTTTGCTCTGCCTTTGATGATTGTAAGAATATAAAGACATTTAATATTTCTAAAAATGTAAATGAAATCAGAAAAAATGTTTTTATCAATTGTACAAGTTTAAAGAGCATTAATATGGATAAAAATAATAAGAAATATGCAACAGTAAACGGTTCTCTTTATAATAAGAAAAAGAATAATCTTATTGCTTATCCCGGTGGCAGAACATCATCATACAAAGTTTCTAAGGGTACTAAGTACATTGGAAATCAGTCCTTTTCCGGTGCTACAGTAAAGAAAGTTGTTCTTCCTAATACAGTAAAGAATATTGGCTATAAAGCATTTGAAAACTGTAAGAGCCTTAATAATATTACTATTCAGGGTTCTGTAAGTTTTATTGATGCAAAGGCTTTTGACAACACAAAGTACTACAATACTTCAAAGTATTGGTACAAAGGTCAGCTATATGTTGCTAATTGTGTAGTTGACAGTAAAGAAAATATTAAGTCAGCTAACCTAAAGTCAAGTACAAGACTGATTGCAAGAGATGACTTTACTTTATATGTATATAAAAATACTGCAGGTAATAGATATGCTAAGGGTAATGCCTTTAACTATAAGGTAATCAAATAAACTGAATATATTTTATTGCACTTCTGATTTAGCTATGGTTAAGTCAGAGGTGCATTTTTCTTATAAAGAAAAAAATAAATATGGAAATTATATATAAAAATGAAAAAACATTGTAAAAAAATAAAATATATTGTATAATAGTATTGAAAATTTTTATACAAAGGTGGTATTTTATGGAACTAAATAACGAGCCTATCTATAAGGCAAGTCAATCAAAAGTTTCTACAGTAGTAGCATACCTAATAGGTGCTAAAGAAGATATGTTTAGTTACTATTCAGGTGACAGTATGGACATTATTGAGAAACTAAAGGAAAATGATGATGCAATTATTCTAAGGTCACTATGTAATATTCGTACAAACCTAATGTTGCATTACCAAACAACACAGGAAAGTATTTATTATTTTACAAACCTAGACAGACAAAGCTATTATGAAGAAGATGTAAAAATTCTAAGAAGTAAAGGCATTGATATTGTCAAGGCTAATTGCAAGGTAAATACTTATATTGCAAACATAAACGAACTTATTGCAAACAGAATAAATAATGTTAAGGACTTTTTCCCTGAATGGTTTAAGTGGGAATACATCAGAGAACTTTTTGTAATGCCTAAAGGTCAAAAAGAAGATAGAATTATGGCTGAGTCAAAGAAATTCTCTGCTAATAGAAATAACTATCCTTACCAAAGATATATTTACTGGAGACCTGTTGAAGAGGGTAATATCCTATTTAATGATGAAAAATTTGCAATGATAATCTATAGACAACATAACGAAGAATTTTCTGATATTTCTAAGGTTACAGATGCAAGTGATGTTATTAAAACAGATATTTATGACTTTATTCAGAATGGCGAAAAGGTTATGATTGTGGTTGATTGTGAAAACAGTGACCCTATTAAACTTGCAGGTACTCTTACTCAGCTTAACGCAGATGAACTTTCCAAAATTTCTAAAATAGAATTATACGACGATAAACATACTTCAAAAGCATGGAAGTACATTGGTGCATTAACCGGTATCCCTGTTGAGCATAATGTAATTGAAAGAGTTAAGGAAGAAAAATCTTTGGTTGATATTAAAATGTCAGTGGGTATCTCAAAGGCTTATTTTCGTGACAATGTAGATTCATTTATTATGCTTTCAAGTGACTCTGACTTTTGGGGTGTTATCTCCTCAATTCCTGATGCAAAGTTCCTTGTTATGGTTGAGCAAAGTAAGTGTGGACCTGATATTCTAAATGCATTTAAGGATAACGGTACATATTATTGTTATATTGATGACTTTTCAACCGGCAATATTAAGGGCTTTAAGAATGCAATTCTCCGTTCAACTTTGGAAGAAAAAGTAGGTTCACTTGTAAATATTGATACTAAGGAACTAGTAAATAATATTTTCAGAGAGCTATATATGGAAGTTGATGAAGCAGAGAAAAAGAATTTCTACGATAAATATGTTAAGAAAATGACTCTTGCTATTGATAAAGATGGAATGATGACTATTAAAATCCCTGATTGATTTTTAGTTACCCTTTCTTTCGTCAATTTTTTTACTGAATATATAAACAAGTGATTAGAAAATAATTTAAATTAACTTATAACTAAAACTTATATTTATTCTCGCAAATTGATTTATCATTACCATAGTTCATAGATTTATAAATTCTGTGTATTTGAAATTGTACTTATATATTAGTTGATTGAATTCATATATTTTAAATTATAATTTATATGACTATGAATATATTTAAATGTTTGAAAATTTAATTTATGTGTTTGTGAATTCGAACTATGTATTTGAAAATTAAATTTGTAAGCTAAAATTAAACTATAAACTATAATAAATTAACCGACCCATTTAGGGTCGGTTTTTCTATATCAAATAATTTATATTTGATTAGCTCAGTTTATTATTTTGGGTTTTAAATTTTGTTTGTGGGTTAAGAATAGTCAGTTCAACAAATTAGGGTTTGTAGTGATAGAACTTGCCTTGTTATGTGGTAGTTATTTAGAATTAGCTGAGACTCCCAGCCTCCTTAGATTGTCAAACCAAGTGCAACACTTTGATTAAAATAGTCAATAGGTGAAAGAAGGTCTAAACATTTTCTAGGTCTATTATTGATTTTATCAAGGACTGCATCAAGTTGTGCTCTTGTGACTTTTCTGAAATCAGTACCTCTTGGAAAGAAAAATCTTAATAGTCCATTGATATTTTCATTTGAACCTCGTTGCCAAGGAGCATGAACATCTGCAAAATATATTTCTAAATCTAAATCTTTTTCAATATCAGCATATCCGTTAAATTCAGAACCATTATCTAAAGTTAATGTAAGTGGCTTGATTTTTAAAGAAGCTTTTCAAAAGCTTCTCTAAAAGCTGAATTAATTGATGAAATAGATTTATCTTTACAGGTAGCAGCTACAAGAAATCTTGATTTTCTATCAATAGCAGTAACAAGATAGCCTTTTCCAACTGAACCGTAAATTGTATCTCCCTCATAATCACCAAATCTTCCTCTCTCATCAATTACAGAATCACGATTATGAATTGATTTTTCAGAATGTTTAGTGTAGGTCTTACGCTCAGTTCTGTAAGGTTTTCCTCTTCTTCTAAGATGTGATGCAGGTGAAATACCGTGAATAATTTGGAACGAATTGCACGATAAATAGAAGAAAAGAAATCTTTATATTATGATTTAAATTCCATTTATCGGCTATTATTTCGTGACCAAAAGGAATGTAATTTATCAAATACATAATTATATATATCTGTGTATATGAGTAAATTATTTTTCTATGACAATCCTTTCTTCTTACTAAATATTTTACATGTGCGCCCCAAGAATGATAGTGTTTGCGTTTTTTACTAAAATTCCGTTTTAATTCTCTGCTGATTGTAGAAGGACTTCGTTCAAGTATTTTGCAATTTTTCTTATGCTATATCCTTTTTCGTAAAATTCTTGTAGACATTCTCTTTCAATTAGTGTAAGATGTGTATATGACAATATGATTACCTCCGTATTATGTTTGGTGTTGCAACTACATTTTACACGTTGGTTTTCATATTGTCTATTTTTTTAGTGTTGCACTTGTTATTATAATCTACCCTCCCTTGTGTAAAGGGAGCTGTCGCTCGTAAATTGGAAGAATGACAATTTACTTTTAAAGAGCGACTGAGGGATTGTTATGGTAGATAGTGTTCTCTAGATAAAATGTGTACGATAAGATAAAAATTATCTATAAATAACGGAACGAACATTGTTCGTTCCCTACATCATATATCGAATAAATCTTATATAATCTAAAGTGCCTACCAAAACAATCCTTCCACCACTTCGTGGTCCCCCTCCCTTTACACAAGGGAGGCTGGTTAGTCTCTGCAAACTCTAAATATTCACCATATAACGATGCAAATTCTAGCCCCATAAACTCTAATTTGTTGAATTGTTTTTAGATTAGCACAATCAAAATTAAAAAACTAATTTATAACACTAAAATATTAAAACCACAATCAAAAACAAACACAAAAGGCGACACCCTATGGTAAAAGAATACCATAGGGTGTTTTTGGGATTTGGGAATAATGAAACAAATCAATTGTTGTAAGCTAATTTAATTTTTTAAGTTAATTTAATTTTCTATACGCTAATTCAATTCTGTTTAGGCTAGTTTATTTTTATGCCAATTTAATACTGTTTAAGCAGTTTAACTTTTATGCATAGTTAATTTTGCTTAAGTTAATTTAATTTTTAATGCTTAATTAATTATGTTTATGCTAATTTGATTTTTATGCAAATTTAATTCTTAAGCCAATTAAATTTTAATTAATATCGGCTTAATTTTAAATGCCTGAATAATTTTTAATTAGCACAATAGCATTAAAAAATTTAGATTTTCATTTATCAATATTAATCTATATCTTCCTTTAGAGCATCAATGATTGAGCCTTTCTTGATTTTATTAACTGCATAGAACATTGTAAGTCCTACAATTAAGAACACTGCAACAACTACAATTAGGTAAATCATAATATCAGGTCTGAAAGGATAACCTGCTTCACCTATAGAAATATGCATACCGTAGCTAATTAGTAAGCTAAGTGGTAAACCGATAATCAAAGCCTTAATGCCATATAACAAACTTTCCAGACAGACAATCTTGTAAAAGCCTTTCTTGGAAACGCCAACTGAACGAAGCATTGCAAATTCTCTTTTTCTCATTGCAGTACCGGTTGATATTGTGTTAATTATATTGAAGATTGTAATTAAAGTGATTAGTGTAATGAAGCCATATAGGAACACCTGAATAGTGAACCTAACTGCCTCATAACCTTGTCGGTCATGTTCATAATTAGAAACACTAAGCACAGTATAATCACTACTTAAATTATTAATTGTATCATATAACTTAGTGCTATTATCAGTAACATAACCATAGGTTACAGACATATCACTTGGCTTATTATTTGTAACCTTTAAGTATTCACTCATTGGTGCAAACATAGTGATTTCACTGTTATCATCCATAGTAAACAGCAGATTATTCTCATCATACTTAATAAAGTCACCTATATAAATATTGTTTTCTTTTGATAAAATATGACCTTCCAGTTTATAGTTATCTTCATAAATTGAATCATCCATAAAGCCACCGGCAAATAAATCCGATTGGTCACAATATAAACCGTAGTTCTTGATACTATCTTTAAATACAGGGTCTTCTGATGACTTATCACCAACACTGTTAACTGCAAGTGTTAATAATTTTTTGCCATAATACTTGCTTTTATCAATATTATTATCCTTACAAATCTTATTAAAGGTATCATCCTCAACAAGGTGTACCATCATACAAATACTTTCTTTGTATTTCCTTTTGTACTGAAAATTCATATAATCAAGATATTTGTCCTTGTTTTCTGCCATTTGTACAATACTATAGGATGTAAGCAAGAATTTATCTTTAATATTATTATCCTTAGCAATTTCTTCATTAAACTTTTCAGCTTCATTATATGGCAGTGCTGCCTCTACCTGATAAGATTCTTTTTTCAATCCATCTACTTGAGTTGTAAACATACTACAGAAGTAGTTTACTGTAATGAATAGCACAATAGAAATTGTAAGTGAAACAATAATCAGTCTTGATTTTTTACCATTTCTCTTTAGGTTTTTGTTGGCAATTTCACCCTCATAACCGAAGATTTTTCTAATCAACTTTGATGACTTTAGACTTTTTGCCTTTAGATTAATTGAGTCATTCTGTCTGATTGCATCAATAGGACTAATCTTTGAGGACTTTCTGGCCGGAATATATGCAGAAATAAAGATTGTAATAATACTAAATACAATTATTGAAATAATACTCCAAGCAGGTACTGACAAAATAGAGGTTATCATACCTTCCTTTATGTAACCTAATGCACCGGAAGTTATCAGTCTGTTTAGAACTACATTTAAGGTTATATCAATACCGATAATACCGAAGAAAATACCTAAAGGAATTGCAATCAACCCTAGGAATGCACCCTCAAAATATACTGAATTTCTCTTCTGCTTTCTGGTAGCACCAACACTTGCCAACATTCCTAAGTATCTAAGTCTGCCTGTCAGTGACATTGAAAAGGCATTATACACCAGCATAACTGAGGCAGTGATAATAATTATCAGCATAATTATAATAGATATAATCATCACAGCAGTAGTATCATTAATTGCCAATGCACCTTGGCTTAACAAGTAGTCAGTATTATAATCAAAACTTTCTTCAAGACTATATCTGTCCAAAATCTTATCAATTTGTTTTGTTGCATAGAAACCAACATTATTTAGTTTACAGTAAACATCAATATTACTAAAGTTTTCTTTAGAGAAAGAACCACTATGACCAAATACTATGTTTTCACTATATAGTGCAGTTGATCTATCATCTGTCATAATACCGGTAACAGTGACAACCTTTGTTTCATGCTTTTTAAATATATTATCTGACTGAGCATCATCATACAGTCTTTCTTCTTTGGTTGTTTTATCGTAATAATTACCGATTTCAAGGGTAACCTTATCCCCTACTTTCCATGATAATTTATTATCATCAATGTAGGACTTTTGAACAAGAATTTCATTTTCATTAGTAGGTAGCTTACCGGTAAACTCATTAGTCATAACCATCTCTAGACAGTTATAATCATATTCTCTAAGGTCTACCATCATAACCTCAGGGTCATTTTCTTTACCTTGTGGTACAACTGCATAATTATACTTGTAAGTTGTACCTACTTTCTTCAATTCACCGTCATTTTTAATTTTTGATGTGCCTTCAATTCTTTCTGTTGAGTCATCATTATAAGCAGAAGCAGTAAAATCATAGTCACCTGTAGTATATTTCATCATTTGTCCTGTAACATTCAGTAATGATGAGCTACCTACAAATACTGCTGTAATCATTGCTACTGCAACAATGATACCTAAGATAGTGACAACTGTTCTGCCTTTATTTTCTTTTAGGTGACGCAAAGTTAACTTTCTTACAATATTCAACCTTTACTCACCTCATCCTTAACAATCTTACCATCTTCAATAGCAATAATTCTGTCGGCAGACTGAGCAATTCTTTCGTCATGAGTAATCATAATTACTGTTTGATTATGTTCTCTGTTAAACTTGCGAAGTAAAGCAACAATTTCCTTACTGTTTTCACTGTCAAGGTTACCTGTAGGTTCATCAGCAAGTAATAGTGCAGGATTGTTAGCCAATGCTCTGCCAATGGAAACTCTCTGTTGTTGACCACCTGAAAGCTGGTTTGGCAAGTGCTTTAGTCTGTCACCTAAGCCAAGGTTACTTACTAAGTAATCAATCTGTTCTTTGTTAGGTTTTCTGCCATCAAGTAGTAGTGGCAAAGTCAGATTTTCTTCAACTGTCAAGATTGGTATTAGGTTGTAGAACTGATACACCAGACCGATTTGTCTTCTTCTGAAAATTGACAAAGGACTTTCCTTTAGCTTTGTAATATCAGTACCGTCAATAATTACATTACCACTTGTTGGTGTATCTACACCACCGATTATATGTAGCAAAGTTGATTTACCTGAACCTGATGGTCCGATAATTGCAACAAACTCACCTTGCTCAACAGTAAAAGAAACATCATCAACTGCTTTTACAAGTGTGTCACCTTTTCCGTAAATTTTTGATAAATTTTTAACTTCAAGTATGTTCATAAATTTTCCTCCCTAACTTTGACTATATCATATCAAAGAAAACTTACATTAAGGTGACTTTTATATTACAAATTCGTCACACAACCATTTTGTTGAATTTAATAATAAATTCTGTTCCTACATTTTCTTCACTGGTAACATCAATTGTGCCACCTTGGTTTTCAACAATTGTCTTAGCAAGTGCCAGCCCAATGCCTACACTCTCCTTAGAAGAATTCTCTCCTTGATAAAATCTTTCAAAAATATGTGGTAAATCCTTTTTCTTGATGCCACAACCGTTATCAGTAATTTTTATGTAACTATAAATATTAGTTACACCTGTTTCTATATTTAGCTTTCCATTATCGGCAGTATGTTCAATACAATTTTTTATAATATTTTCCACAGCCTCACTTGTCCAGTTTAAGTCACCTGTAAAGGAAAAGTCATCAACCTTAGTTTCAAGTGAAATATTCTTCATTTCCATTTGCACTAGGAATGGACTTAGGCTTTTTGTAATTACCGATAAAACATCAATTTTTTCTTTCTTAAACTTAATTGTACCGGCATCTAACTTAGAAAGTTTCAGCAAATTCTCTACTAACCATTTTATTTTGCTAATCTGAGTTTCTATTATAGAGATAAATTCCCTTTGCTTATCAATATTCTTTTCATCTTTCAACAAATCAACCATAACCATAAGTGAGGTTAGTGGTGTTTTTAGCTGATGGGAAATATCAGCTAAAGAATCTGCAAGGTAGATTTTATCTTTTTCAAGCAGTTCATTTTTTGAACGAAGTAACACAATAACCTTGTACAGATTATTCTTTAGGATAGACAGTTCACCCTCAGTATTTTCCTTAATATCAATAAGATAATTACCTGCACACACAAGTGAAAGGTAGTTATTTAGTTCGGCAATTTTCTTGTATCTTTTCCTAGTAACAATATAAAATGTTAAGGTCAAAATTGCACCTAACAAAAAGGTAACTACAGAACAAACTACATTAAAGAATAGTGTCACTACAGTTGCAACTATTGTTCCTAAAAAGCCCATTAAAGCAATAATCTTTATATCTTTATTTATCATTTTCAATCACATATCCTAATCCACGAATTGTCTTGATAATCATAGGGGCTGATGGGTCATCCTCAATTTTATCTCTTAATCTTTTAATATAAACAGTAAGAGTGTTGTCATTTACAAAGTCACCCTCAACATCCCAAATATATTCCAACAGTTTATTACGAGAAAGAATATTACCACGATTATTTAGCAAAATTAAGAATAGCTTATACTCCATAGCAGTTAAAATAACTTCCTGACCATTCTTGAAAACTGTTGCTTTGTTTGTATTTATAAGGACATTTCCTATTTTAATGATACCTTTACTTTCCCTATTGTATCGTCTAAGGACACTTTTAATTCTTGCAATAAGTTCCTTAACTCTAAATGGTTTAGAAATATAGTCATCAGCACCAAGTTCAAGACCCATAACCACATTAACCTCATCATCATAAGCAGTTAGGAAAATTACCGGAAAGTCACCGATTGACTTTATCTTTTTGCAAACATCATAACCACTACCATCAGGTAATGTTAAGTCAAGAATATATAATGCAAACTTCTCTTTATTTATAATTTCAAAGGCTGACTTTACACTGGTTGCAATTGTCACAGTATAACCCTCATTTTCAAGAGAATACTTTAGACCAATACCAATAGCCTCATCATCTTCAAGTAAAAAAACATTCATTTAATCACCCCAAATAATAATAACACATAGGCAAAAATACTTCTATTACAAAATTGTAAGAAAAAGTATTATCAATAGGTAAAATCGTATTGACAATAGGTAAAATTTAAAATAAAATATAGTTATCAAATAAGGAAAGGAATGATAATAAATGAATATTTGGCACGATATTTCCCCAAAAAGAATTACAACAGACAAGTTTTATGCAGTTATTGAAATTTCTAAGGGTGGCAAGAATAAATACGAATTAGACAAAGAAACAGGATTACTAAAATTGGACAGAGTGCTTTTTACATCCACCCACTATCCGGCTAACTATGGTTTTATTCCTCGTACATACGCAGATGACGGTGACCCACTAGATGTACTTGTACTATGCAGTGAGACAATTCAGCCAATGACATTAGTTGAATGTAAACCAATCGGTGTACTGACTATGATTGACGATAACCACAATGATGAAAAAATCATTGCAGTTCCTGTTAATGACCCTAACTACAACGGTTACAGTGATATTTCTGACCTACCTACTCATTATTTTGAAGAAATCAGACATTTCTTCCAGGTTTATAAAACACTTGAAAATGACAAGGTTACTACTGTTACAGAAATCAACGGTTGTGATGATGCAAAGGAAGTTATCAGAAAGTCTATTGACAGTTACATTCGTGACTTCCAAATGGCATAAAATATAATAAAGTTTTTACTAAGCCTACTGATTCAAAAATTTGTGGGCTTTTTGTATACTACTTAAGTTAGGTGATGTTATGTTTTTTGAAAATCTATGGAAAGAAATTTCTACCCTTAATGAGGTTCAATCTATTGCTTTAGCCGGTTCTAGGGCAAGTGAAAAGTATGATGAAAAATCAGATTACGACTTATACATTTACTGTGATACTGTTCCAAGTGATGAAGTAAGAAAAAGCATCCTAGAAAAATATTGTGACTACATTGAACTCGGTAATCACTTTTGGGAATTAGAGGACAATTGCACATTAAAGAATGGCATTGATATTGATATTCTTTACAGAAATATTGACACTATTACAGAAGAACTTTCTTCTGTTGTAGAAAAGTACAACCCACACAATGGTTACACAACCTGCATATGGCACAATGTTCTACACAGTAAAATTCTATATGATAAGAATGATAAATTTAAGAAAATGCAAGACAGATTTTCTGTGCCTTATCCGGAAGAATTAAAAAAAAATATTACTCGTCAAAATATGAATTTGTTATCCGGAATTTTGCCTTCCTATGATAAGCAAATTACAAAAGCACTTAACAGAAATGATTTGCCTAGTATCAACCACAGAATATCAGCATTTGTTGAGTCGTACTTTGATATAATATTTGCACTAAACAAAATGACTCATCCCGGTGAAAAGAGAATGGTTGAATATGCTAAAGGTTATGGTAAAATTCTTCCAAAAAATTTTGAAGAAAATTTAACAAGTCTGTTCTCTAATATGTTTTCTGATAAAGAAAATACACTTCTTATATTAGAAAACATTGTAACAGAAATAAAAAAAGTAATATAATAATCATAAAATTTAAATTTTTAACACTTAATTTGTATTTTAGCATATTTCAAAATCTCCATCAATGATGGAGATTTTTTTGCACATTAAATATTTTGAATTGTACTTTGTAAAATTAACTTTTCAATTTTGTTTGTCCTAGTGTATAAATGATTTTATCAAATTTTCCTTTACATACAATCAAAACTGAAAGAACAAAAGGAAAACAGACCCTCAAATGAGGGTCTGTAACTTTTAATTTTATAATTCAAATATAACCATAATCCAGCAAATAAATTAACTGCAAATCAACTATGATTAAACACATAATTTCTTACATAGAATTATTTTAAATTATAAATGAACATTAACAAAGAATTATCCCTTAACAGCACCGGCAACAACACCTTCGATAATATACTTCTGACAAGCAAAGTAGAAGATGATGATTGGCAAGATACTTACAATGATAAGTGCCATAATAGCACCCATATCCGTTTGTCCGTAACTACCGTTTAGGTACTGAATGTGAATAGGGATTGTTCTATAGTTTGTACCACTAAAGATTAGGTATGGTAGTAGGTAGTCGTTCCAAATCCACATTGTTTCCAGAATACCAACAGAAATAATAGTTGGCTTCATAATAGGAACAACAACACCAAAATATGTTCTAAGAGGACCTGCACCGTCAACACTTGCAGCTTCTTCAACTTCAATAGGAATACCCTTTACAAAGCCGGAGAACATAAAGATTGCAAGACCTGCACCAAATCCCAGATAAACAACCAAAATACCAACAGGTGAATTTAGGTGTAGCTTATCAGCAGTCTTAGAAAGTGTGTACATAACCATCTGGAATGGTACAACCATTGAGAATACACAGAAGTAGTAAATAATCTTACAAATCTTTGAGTTAACTCTTGTAACATACCATGCAGTCATTGATGTACAAAGTAGGATTAGGAATACACCACCGATAGTGATAAATAAACTTGTTAAAACAACTTTCCAGAAAGAGAAGTTACCAAATGTCATACCTTTAATATAGTTCTGGAAACCATAGAAAGTGTCAGCATTTGGGAAAGCAAATGGTTTGTCACTAATATCTGTCTTAAACTTAAAGGAGTTCATCAAAACAATAAATAGTGGTGACACATAGAAAATTGAAATAACAGAAAATACTACTGTCAAAATTTTCATACCTAAAGTTTGCTTTTTCTTAGGTTGTTTTTCCTTAGGTTTAACCTTTGCCATTACTGCTGCACCTCCCTCTTTCTAGTGAAGTATAGCTGAGCAAGAGCAATTACAACAACAATTACAAAGAAGATAACTGCCTCTGCTTGACCAACACCACGAGAGTTAGCGTTTGAGTAGAAGGTGTTGTAAATATTAAGTGCCATCATTTCCGTTTGCTTAATGGTTACACCACCGTCAGTTACTACACCCGGAGCACCTGCTGTTAAAGCTAGGTTCTGGTCAAATAGCTTAAATGAATTTGTTAGTGTTAGGAATGTACAAATTGTAATTGATGGTGCCATCATAGGAATAGTAACTTTAGTAAGAAGTTGTCTTCTGTTAGCACCGTCAATCTTTGCTGCTTCATAAAGGTCACTAGGAACACTTTGGAAACCGGCAATATAAATAATCATCATATAACCAGCTTGTTGCCAACACATCAGAATTACAAGTCCCCAGAAACCATAAGTACTGTTAAGTGCTAGGTTAGTACCGTAGTTATGTAGGATACCATCAAAAATAAGTTTCCAAATGTAACCAAGGATGATACCACCGATTAGGTTAGGAACAAAGAACACTGTTCTAAAGATATTAGAACCTCTAATACCAAGGGTTAGAACATATGCAACTGCAAAAGCAATAAGGTTAATCAGAACTATTGAAACAATAACAAATAAAACTGTAAACCAGAATGAATGGATAAAGGCTTCATTTTGGAATGCTTTTACATAGTTATCAAAACCAATCAGTTTAGCATCAGTTACTGTATGGAACTTACAGAATGATAGATAGATACCCTGAAAGAAGGGATAAATAAAACCGATAGCAAAGGCAATTAATGTTGGTAATACGAAAATCAGAAAATACTTTTTATGTTTCTTTACCATTTTCTCACCTTTCTTCTTATTTCAAAATTATAGGGGGCGAATACGCCCCCTAACTAAGTTCAATAATTAAAGGATTAATTAGCCGTTAGCCTTTGCGTATTCTGTCTTCCAACCGTCAACGAAAGCCTTAACAACATCATCCCACTTACCTGTACCGGCAGCATACTGTGTTAGAGCTGTACCAACACCGTTCTTCCAGTCTTCACTAGGCATTGTTGTAAAGTTCCAAGAAACAGCTTCTTTACCGTCAGATACATACTTGTCAGCAACCTTAACTAGAGCGTTTGTAGCTTCCTTAGCATCCTTGAATGGGATTACAAAGCCCATATCGTTAGCCATTGCAGAAGTACCCTTGTCAGATGTTACACACCATTTCATAAAGTCTAGAGTAGCCTTCTGATCGTCTTCAGAAGCGTTACTGTTTACACACCAGTAGTTTTCAGAACCTGTGCATAGACCCTGATTTTCTTCACCGTCAACACCGATGTAAATAGGTAGCATACCCATTTCGTCGTCCTTTAGGCCGCCCTTCTTGATAGCGTCATATTCCCAAGTACCGTTCTGGAAGAATACTGCCTGACCCTTAATGAATTCTGTTTCTGAGTCAGTAGCTGTCTTGTTAGCAAGAGCAGTAGGAGCACATGTTGAATCTGTGATGTATAGATCGAAAATCTTCTTGTAGTTATCAAGGTAAGTACCCTTGATAGCATCTGTAGAAGTAATGTTGTCCTTCTTGTATTCATAGTAGATAGGCATATTTGCTAGGTGAGTCTTAAATCTCCAGTCAGATGAACTATCCATACCTGCTGAAGTAAAGGCACCCTTAACACCTAACTTATCTTTGTTCTTCTGAATTTCATCAGCAACAGTCTTTAGCTTATCAAAGCTGTTGATGTCTTCAATCTTCTTAACTGTAGCAAATGAAGAATCACAATACTTTTGAAGTAGAGTCTTGTTGTAAATGATACCGTATGACTCAATAACATAAGCAATACCTGATACACTGTCGCCGTCCTTTAGTGCAAATGAATCGCTTGTTAACTGCTTGTAAATGTCAGAATCTTTAAGATCTAGACAATAGTCTTTCCAGTTTTTTAGACCAACAGGACCGTTAACCTGGAATAGTGTAGGAGCATTGTCCTTATCCATTGCAGATGTAAGAGTTTCTTCATACTTACCTTCGGCAGCAGTCTGAACTTTAACCTTAACACCTGTTTCCTTTGTGTATTCCTTAGCTAACTTCTGCCAAGCCTGATCCTGTTCAGGTTTAAAGTTTAGATAATAAACCTGACCTTTAGCACCACTACTGTCCTTATCGTTAGAACTTGAAGTGCCACAACCAGCTAAACAAGTAGCTGCCATCATACCTGCCACGCCGGCAACTACGATTCTCTTCACTGTTTCTTTTTTCATTTTTTTCACCTTGTCCTTAAAAATTTTTCGCCTTATCAGAAGACGAATTTGAGGAGTGTCTCCTCAACCTCACAACTGCAGTTTAACACACTTTTTATAAAAATACAATAGTTTTGACTAATATTTTTTATAAAATATGTGTAATTTAATTTACAGACTGTTACAGATGTTCGCAATATATTCAAAATTTTTCTAAATTTATTAATATTTTTATTCAGTTATTTTGTGGTAAACACTAGGTTTTTAAGGTATTTTGTTCTTTTAAAGAATATAACAATTTTGATTTATTTGTTGCAAATTCAACTACTGTTGTGGTACTATAAAAAAGAAAAAATTTTAAGGAATGATTGAATGAAAAGCTTTAAAAACTCTGCTTTTGCAAGATTTTTCACTAATTTCCCAAAAATTATGTTTGCAAATCTTTTATATACTATTCCCTCAACCATATGCTTTGCTATATTTGGTTTGATAGGTTACTTAACAGGTTTTCAAAATGTAATAGTTTGGTTTTTAGGAATTATACCGGCTTACCCACTTTATGCCGGACTTGTAATGGTAATTAGGAAAATTGCAATTGAAAAGGAAGATATTAATGTACTTGATACATTCAAAACTTCTGTAAAAGAAAATTGGAAAACATTTTTAATTAACGGTATCATAACTTACCTTATAATTACACTTTCAGTTTTCGCAATTCTTTACTACTATTCAATGGCAAGTGTCAGTGCAGTTTACAGTGCATTGCTTACACTATATTTATTCTTTAGTGCAATGCTGGTGGCTACAATGTTCTATGTGCCTATGATGAACATTACATATGATATTAAGCTACTTCAAGTGTACAAGAACTCATTTATACTTGTATTTGGCAAGATTTTAAGAAGTGTTTTAACTTTACTTGCAGTTGCAGTACCTACTGCTGTGGCATTCTTTGCAATTATGCTAACAAGTAATGTATGGCTACTGATTGCAGGTATTTTGGTTTCACTTATTTACCCACTATTCTATACTTACATTGTTGTTTCTATTATCTCAAAGCCATTGCAAGAGGCAGTTGGTTCTTTCACTAAGAAAGATGACAGATATGTTGTACTTCCTAAGGAAAGAGATATTGAAAAAGAAAAGAAACTTATGGATGAAAATAAAGACAGTGAATATGTATTTGTTAACGGTAGAATGATTAAGAAAGATAAGTGATTTTTCAATTTTATTACTACCTATAAGAAACAAAAAAGCTCCCATTATGGGAGCTTTTGTTATATCTAAATTCTGCATTTTATTAGCAAATCTTGTTTCTGTCGATTTCTCTGATGTCTGTTCTTTTGATTTTTCCGCTGATTGTCTTTGGCATTTCGTCAATAAACTCCAGGTGCTGAATGTGCTTGTAGGAGGCTACTCGGCTGTTTACAAAGGTTTTCAGCTCTCTTTTCAGCTCTCTGCTCTCTGTGTAGCCCTCTGCAAGGTGAACGGTTGCCTTGATTGCCTGACCTCTTGACTCGTCAGGTACACCGATAACTGCACATTCCATAACAGCAGGGTGCTTCATCAGTACATTTTCTATCTCAAAAGGTCCTACTCTAAAGCCTCTTGTCTTGATAAGGTCGTCAATTCTGCCAACATACCAGTAATATCCGTCCTCGTCCTTGTAGGCTGTGTCCCCTGTGTGATAAACGCCGTTTCTCCAAACCTTTTCGTACAGCTTTTCGTCACCGCAGTAGCCCATAAAGATGCCGTGCTGATTTTCCTGTGGGACAACTACAATTTCGCCAACCTCGTTTGCAGGCAGCTCGTTACCGCTGTCGTCAACAATCATTGTGTTGTAAAGTGGTGTTGGTTTGCCCAAAGCACCAACCTTTTCCTCACTCCCCACAAGGTTGCCAATCATTAGTACAGACTCTGTCTGACCAAAGCCCTCCATAAGTCTTAGTCCTGTCTGCTCAAAAACCTTTTTGAATACAACAGGGTTAAGTGCCTCGCCTGCTGTGGTGATGTGCTTTAATGAAGAAAGGTCGTAATTATTCATTCCACGCTTGATGAAATAGCGGTAAACTGTTGGCGGTGCGCAGAAAGATGTAACCTTGTACTTTTCCATAACTCTCAACAGCTTGTCAGGTGAGAAATGGTCGAAGTCGTAAACCATAACACCGCAACCGCAAAGCCATTGACCGTAAATTTTGCCCCATGAAGCCTTACCCCAGCCTGTTTCCGCAACTGTGAGGTGAAGTCCCTTTTCCTTTACATCCTGCCAAAACTTTGCTGTGATTATGTGGGAAAGTGTGTAGGTGTGGTCGTGCATAACAGCCTTTGGGTAGCCTGTTGTACCTGATGTAAAGTATATGAGCATTGGCTCCTTAGCAAGGGTTTCAACTCTTTCAAAGTTGTCGTCAGCCTTTTCAATTTCATCTGTAAAATTAACAGCGCCCTCCACATCTCTGCGTACAACAAAAACCTTTTCAAGAATCGTTCTTTCCTTTGATGCCTTAACTAAAGTTTCCGCTGTGTCACCGTCAGGTGTGGAAACTGCAAAGCGAATATCCGCTGTGTCAACTCTGTATGTGATGTCGTCAAGGGTGAGCATATTTGTTGCAGGGATAACGATAGCGCCCAGCTTGTGAAGTGCGGGAACAATGTACCAGTATTCATAATTCCTTTTAAGAATTACAATCACTCTGTCGCCCTTTTTAACACCCTGATTTTTAAAGGCATTTGCCGCCTTATTGCTAAGTCTTTTTATATCGGCAAAGGTAAATGTCTTGTGAAGATGGTCGGGGTTTGTCCACTCCATAGCAATGTCGTTTGGTGCAAGCTCCCCCATTTTATCCACAACATCATAGCCAAAGTTGTAGTTTTCGGGATAATCAAGCTGAAAACTGTTCAGCACTCCATTTTCGTCCAAGGTATAGTTACAAAAATCATTAAACAACTGCATAATCATTCTCCTTAAATTTTAAATTTTGAAATCACTCTTTCGTTTTTACAATTATATTATACGAAAGGGATAATACTTTTACAATCCGACATACAATGCAAATGTAATAATATTTTGAATAAGTTAATGCAGATTATGCATAAATAACAAAGGCTCCCCTTATTTATAAGGTATTCCCCTGCTAAGTGAAATGCCCCTTTGGTGGAGGCTGTTTGTAATCCCAAATGCCTGCTCCTGTCATTCCGGGCTTGTTATGGAAATAGGGTTATTGATACTTTTTCACTATTCCCTATTACTTTATAACTAAAAAAGCTCCCATTTCGGGAGCTTTTGTTTTTTGATGTTGTTTGTAATTTTCAGTTTTTTCAATTTCGTTTGTACATAGAGGTAAATTTGTACAACAAATTTAGGCTCTAAAATCTGATTATGGTTATAGGTGAGATTGATAAATTAGTATAAATTATGGTAAAGACAAAGGCTCCCTCGCTGAGGGAGCTGTCATTCGTGAATTGCAAAGCAATTCACCTTTTAAAGAATGACTGAAGGAGTGGTTGATATTTTAAACTTGTTTAAAATATCTTCATAGAAGAAACTTTCCTTTATTTCTAACTATAAAATACAATGAACATTATGAGATACAGTTGTAGGGGACATCATTGATGTCCCGTTACAAACTAGCCTAAATAAAGGTATAATGCCCTATGTAGATATTTGAAATTTGCACAGACAAAAGCCCGCCTTGTGTAAAGGAGGGTGTCAGCGTTAAGCTGACGGGAGGATTGTCACGGTAGATAGTGTCCTTTAGATGAAATGTGTACGATTAGATAAAAGTCATCTATAATAACGGAACGAACACTGTTCGTTCCCTACATCATATATTTATCGAATAAAATTGATATAGTAAATAAGTTTGTACCATAACAATCCCTCAGTCGCTCTTTAAGAGTAAATTGTCATTCTTCCAATTTACGAGCGACAGCTCCCTTTACACAAGGGAGCCTTATTTGCTGAAAATTAACACTTTGTACTCATCCCTACAAACCCTAATTTATCTAACTAATATTTACACACAAAAACTCAGAAAAGCAATTTGCAACGGAAAATAATTATAATAACCATAATAAAATTTAAATATAAAATTGAAAATAAAGGCAAAAAGAAAACTCCCTAAAAAGGGAGTTTTTTCGATTTAAATTTTCTTAAATTTTATTTCAAATTATATTTGACAGTAACTAAAATTCAATTACAACTTAAAATTTAAATGCAACTAAAGTCTAATTACAACTAAAACAAATTAGTTAGCTTTATTTGCTTGAGCAGTCTTTAGGGCTTTGCGTAGCCATGCTTCAGCAATATCCATAGCAAGGAAAAGACCGGCTTTTTCGCTGGACTTAACAATTTGCTTTCTAGGAGAAAGGTCAGGGTCAGTAGCCATTAGCTGAATAGCCACCTTATCAGCAATCTTTAGACCGTTAACATCTTTAGTTGACTTAACAACAAGATGGATAACATAAGGTTCATCCATACTGCCGTAATATAATTCATTGCCACATCTTACAAGTGGCTTGCCCTTGTATGTCATAAATTCTTTTTTATCTGCCATAAAAAGTAAACCTTCTTTCACAAAAAGACGCAAGTGTAGTAGGCACTTGCGAATTTCAAATTTCTTCCAAAAATACTTGTTAAATATTCAAATATGATTTCACAAGTGCTTCCAGTAACTCATCCCTGTCAATAGAACTAATAATGTTACGAGCATTATTATATGTTGTGATATAGGTAGGATCTTCTGAAAGAATGTAACCAACAAGCTGATTAATTGGGTTATAGCCTTTCTGCTTTAGAGAATTATAAACAGAAATCATTGCATTCTTAATCTCTTGATCACGGTCACCGTTAATTGAGAAAATCATTGTCTTATCTAACATAAGGAAACACCTCCAACTATAAGTAGTAATAAAGGCTATACACCCTTATCATCAATTAATATAATACTAACATATAAAGGTGTTTGTGTCAACAGAATATTGCATATTTTGAACAAAAAAATAAGGACTACCACAATATTTAGTAGTAGCCCTATAAATTAACCTCTTAAAGAAACATTAATTCCCTTTAGATTTTCAACAATTTTGTCCATAACTTCCTGAACTTCAGCAGAAGAAAGTGTCCTTTCGTTGGAAGAAAATTCAAAACGAATTGTCATACTGTGGATTGTGTCTGTGTCATATGTGTCAACAATCTTTGTGTTTTTAAGAATTTCTGTGCCAACATTTTTCCAACATTCCTGTAACTGAGAGTAGAAAACATTAGGAGAAAGCTCTAGGCTTAGGTCATATGTCATTGGCGGGAACTTTGATGGTTCTTCATACTGAATACTTGAGTTCTCAACACCTGCAAATGCCTTAATATCAATCTCGGCAAATACGATATTTGCTTTCTTATCAATATTCTTGTTTACTACAGGATGAACAATGCCAACCTTGCCGATAGTCTTGCCATCAAGGATAACCTTGTTTAGGTTAACAGGATGTTCATAGCTCTTAGTAGCTTCCATTACTTCAAATGTTAATGCCTTATGCTTTAGGTCATCTGTAATTGTAGCAAGAATATCTCTTAGTTCAATGTAAAGGTCCTTAATATCAGCAGTTTTGCTATATAGTGTAATAGCAAGATTCTTCTTTTCAATGCACTTATTGTCATTATCTAAGCCTTCAACAACTCTGCCGATTTCAAAGATACCGAATTCAGGAGCATAACCAACATTTGACTTAACCTGACATAGCTGAGTTGGGATAATTGATTTTCTGATTGTTTCAATGTTAGGGTTAGTAGCGTTGGCAAGTTTGATATTTTCTTCTACAGGAATACCAAGTGCCTTTTGTTCATCACTATATGCCCATACATAAGAATGTACTTCGTGAAGATTATACTTCTTAACAAGCATATCCTTAATTTTTTCTTCATCAGATTTAACTTCATCCATTCTTACAGGATAAAGTGGTGAACGAGTTGTATTGATTTCAAAGTTATCGTAACCGTAAATTCTTGTGATTTCTTCAATAATGTCAGCCTTGATGGTAACATCCTTAGTTGCTCTCCATGAAGGAACTACAACTGCAAAGTTGTCATTTTCAAGAGTAACCTTAAAGCCAAGTGACTCTAGAGTCTTTACAATAGTATCATTGCTGATTTCAATACCTGTGTATCTGTCAACAAAGTTCTTGTCAAAGTCAAGTTCTACTGTATCGTAGTGATAAGCATATTCATCTGTTAGAGAAGAAACAACCTTAATGTCTGAGTCGTACTTCTTTAGTAGGTTAACAAATCTACCGATAGCAGTAACTGTCATTTCAGGGTCAAGGGACTTTTCATATCTCATAGATGCATCTGTTCTGTGAGCAAGTCTTACAGTTGACTTTCTAACTGATACTGAGTCAAATGTAGCTGATTCAAGGGTAAGTGTTGTTGTATCGTCAACAATTTCAGAGTCAAGACCACCCATAATACCTGCAATAGCAACAGGTGTGTTGTCGTTACAAATCATCAATGTGTTTTCATCAATGTTTCTGTCAACACCATCAAGTGTCTGGAAAGTAAATGGCTTATCAAAACGCTTAATTCTGATTTTTTCAACTTTTCTTGAGTCAAATGCGTGCATTGGCTGACCCATTTCAAGCATTAAGTAGTTAGTTAAGTCAGCAAGGAAGTTGATACCTCTCATACCACAGTAGAATAGTCTGATTCTCATATTTACAGGGCTGATGTTTCTGTTAATATTTTCAACCTGTAAGCAAGAATATCTCTGGCATAGAGGGTCTTCAATTTTCATATCAATCTTTGGTAGATTGTCATATGCCTTTAAATCGTCAACTTCAAGTGGCTTTAGTTCTCTGTTTGCTAAAGCTGCAAATTCTCTTGCAATACCATAGTGACCCCATAGGTCAGGACGGTTAGTTAGTGACTTGTTGTCAACTTCAAAGATAATATCGTCAATAGCATAAACTTCTTTAATATCTGTACCGTTAGCTACATCATCAGTAATATCCATAATACCTGAGTTATCGTCACTAATACCGATTTCAGCCTCAGAACAACACATACCGTTTGACATATAACCGGCAAGTGGTCTAGGTGCAATTTCAATTTCACCAATCTTAGCACCAACCTTAGCAAAAGCAGTTTTCATACCTACTCTTACATTAGGTGCACCACAAACAACATCAGTTAATTCATCTTCACCGGCATCAACTTTTAGTAGGTGAAGTTTCTTTGACTCAGGGTGTTCTTCAACAGACTTAATTTCTGCTACAACAACACCACTTAAATCAGAGCCTTTAAAGAAAATATCATTCTCAACCTCTGCAGTAGAAAGGGAGAATTGATGAATTAAATCAACTTTGTTAAGACCACTTAGGTCAACAAAATCTTCAATCCAGTTCATAGATAAAAACATAATTAAAACCTCCCTTATTTATCGTCAGTAAACTGTGATAATGACTTTAAGTTACCACTGTTTAAATCTCTAATATCTTTTACGCCGTACTTCATCATAGCAAGTCTTGTTAGACCAAGACCAAAGGCAAAGCCTGTATATTTTTCAGGGTCAATGCCACCTTCTTTTAGAACTTCAGGGTGAATCATACCACATGGGCAAAGTTCTAACCAACCACTGTGCTTACAAGATGCACAACCTTCACCACCACAAATTAGACAGCTAATGTCAAGTTCAAAACCCGGTTCAACAAATGGGAAGAAACCGGGACGAAGTCTTACCTTAATATCCTTTTGGAAAACCTCTGAAAGCATTGTTTTCATAAAGTAAATTAGGTTTGAAATGCTGATGTCCTTATCAACCATAACACCTTCCATCTGGAAGAATGTGTTTTCGTGACAAGCATCGGTTGCTTCATTTCTAAAGCATCTGCCCGGGAAAATTGCTCTGATTGGTACATCATTTTCAATTAGATTCTTGCCGTATTTCTTAAGAATAGCATTCTGTGCTGCTGAAGTCTGTGACTTTAGTAGCTGACCGTTTTCAAGATAATATGTGTCCTGCATATCTCTTGCAGGGTGATGCTTAGGAATGTTTAGGGACTCAAAACATTCATAGTCAGTAACAACTTCTGAATAATCCTCAACAGTAAAGCCCATTGAACGGAAAATTTCTTCGCATTGTCTTTGTACAAGAGTGATTGGGTGATATGAACCTCTAACTAAATTAGCAGGAGTTGTAATATCAATCTTAGGCATTGAGTTAATTTCTTTCTCAATTTCCTTAGCCTTTAGCTCAGCAGTTTTTTCTTCAATGTTCTTTGCAACAGTTGCCTTAAGTTCATTTACTTTCTTACCAAATTCTTTTCTTTCTTCATTAGAAAGTTCCTTCATTCCCTTTAAAAGACCGGTTACACTACCTTTTTTACCAAGGTAAGCAACTCTTACTTTGTCAAGGTCAACGAGGTTTTGGATTTTTTCAAGTTCATTTTTTAATTCTTTTTTTAGATTAATGATTTTTTCGTCCATTTTTACCTCCATAAAAAATAAAGTCCCAGAGAAAACCTCTGGGACGAATAATTAAATCCGTGGTACCACCCACATTTTTGCACTGAGCAAACACTCTGTTGTCATATAACGGTGACTACCGTCAACACCTACTGTAAATGTTTCTTTAATATACGGGCGAACAATGTTCGCCCCTACAAATCGTTTGTTAATAAACGGTGGAACAATGTTCATCCTACAAATGATTGTTATTAATAGGCAAACAAATTCAATAAACATTTTGTTCAGCGTTGCCACTCATAAGGGAACTTCATAACTAAAAATAATTTCTTGCTTTCAGCCAAGGCAAAAATCTCTTTGATTATTTCTTTAGTCACTACTTTCTTCGTCATAGTGTTACATATCTCTATTATATTAACATTTATCAATGTGTAATGCAAGTATTTGTAATTATTTTGTTGTATTTTTTTTCTGTGTTGTAAATAGATATGACCCATTTTAGGGTAAAAATAAAATACGATTTAATATTTCGCTTGTTTTACTGACTTTTGATTATGAATATTAATTAATGAATGGATTTCAATTCTAACTTTTCACTCAATAACTGCATTGGACTCTTGTAATCAAGTGTTCTCATTGTTTTGTTATTACTCCATTCCAAATGTCCTTTTAATTTTGTGTTTAATTCTTCAATATTTCTGAATGTTTCCCATTCATAGAAATATCTTTGGTCGTTTCTATGACTTCTTTCTACCTTTCCGTTGTGCCAAGGTGTTCGTGGTGGTATTAATTTATGATTTATACCTAGTTTGTTTAATTCTATTTCAAAAGGACTTTTCACTTCACTGCTCTGATATTTATATGTGAACTCTCTTCCGTTATCTGTTTGAATAGTCTGTATTTTAAACGGAAATTCTTTCAATAACAATTTCAAAATTTGGTTGAGTTTTCGTGTATGTTCTTCAAACCCATATACAAATCTCATCCTTGTACATTCATCTATTGCAGTCCATTGATAAAAATGCTTTCCGTCCCTTAAAGCCTTACCTCTTAAGCAATTATATGGCACTTCTTTTACATCTATCTGCACCTTTTCTCCAGGTATTAACAGTTCCGGATATCTTCTATGCTTACGGCTCTTTTTCTTGGTCTTTTTATATTTTACTAAGCCCATTCTTTTAGCTGCATATATCATTCCTGAGTAGCTTCTTGTATATCCTTTTCTCTTTAAATCACTGTATACTCCATCCCATCCATATCTTTCATAGCACTTTTTGAAAGAATTTCTAATTTGTCTTTCTTCTCTTTTTGTGTGCCTGTTAGGATGACTATGTGGTCTGTGTGATTTAGGCAATAGCGATTGCCAGGTACCGTCATATTGGTTACACCATCTCTTTACGCTTGAAAGACTTACACCGTACACTCTACTTGCTTTGCTTTTTCCTTTTCTTAGTGCGTATTTTACTATGGCTTGCTTTTTCTTTGCTTCTTGTGTTATCATATTCATGAGGAGTACTTCTTTCTTAGGTTAATGTTTTTTAGCGATTCCATTATACCATATTTTGAAGTTACTCCTCTTTTTTATTGGGTCATATCATTTTAGCACATACATTGTAATTATTTTGTTGTATTTTTTTATTATTTATGTTATCATTCTATTAGTAAAGGAGAGATATAAATGGACGGATTTTGCGAACAAGTAGTTAAGAGAAAAAGAAAAGCTAAGGATAATATTTTAGCAGTTGTATATATAGTTATGGCTTTGCTTATTCCGGCAGTATGTATCAGCTTAGCATATGTTATTACTGCATACTTTATTTACATAGGATTTTTCCTACTTCTTGCTTTAGTGCCACTTGCACTTTTGCTTATTAATTATCAAAAGGTTGAATATGAATATTCTGTAGTTGACAATACTCTTAATGTTGACAAGATTATTGCAAAGAGAAGAAGAAAAAAGATTGTCAGACTTCGTATTGACGAAATCAAAGAAATGGTTAAGTTTAACGAAAAATATACCGGCAAGAAAATCAACAAATATTACATTGCAGTTGATGATGTTAATGATGATGATGTTTATGCCTTTACATATTATAATGAGGCAAGGGGCAACCTTGCAGTAGTTATGAAACCTAACAATACTATTCTTGAGGGTATGAGACCAAAGCTAAACCCAAGTATTCAAATTCAGGTTGTTAAGTTACTTAGAAATGTAAAATAATTGTTTATTATGGAGCAAGATTATGAAAGAAATTAATTATCAGTTCCTAAAAAATACTATTAAACCACGCCCATACAATGCCCATAAGGGTAGTATGGGTTCTTTGTTATCTATTTGTGGCAGTTATGGTATGGCAGGTGCAGAGATTTTATCTGCTAAATCTGCTTTAAGGACAGGTGTTGGACTACTTAGACTATTAATATTGAAATCAGTTTATCCTATTGTTGCACAAGTTGTACCGGAAGCAGTTTTCTTACCGGTTGATAACGGTGATAAACTTTCTTTCAGTATGAAGAATATTGACACTATAAATGAAAATATAGGAAAGTCAAAGGCTCTACTTATTGGTTGTGGACTTTCTCACAATGAAGATACAGAAAACCTTGTACAGTATATTGTGAAAAACTGTAAAATTCCTATGGTGCTTGATGCTGATGGTCTAAACTGTATTTCAAATCATATAAATTTACTAAAGGAAAAAAGTTGTGATATTATCATTACACCACATCCCGGAGAAATGAGTAGGCTGACAGGACTTTCGGTAAAAGAAATCTCAGCTAATCCACAAAAGGTAGCAGAGGACTTTAGCAGAGAATACGGTGTTGTAACTGTTCTAAAAGGTGCTGACACAGTTATTTCTAACGGTGAAGAAACATATATTAGTTATGCAGGAAATCCGGGAATGGCTACCGGTGGCAGTGGTGATGTTTTGGCAGGAATTATCTCTTCCCTACTTGCACAAGGATATTCACCTACTGACAGTGCATGTTGTGGTGTTTTTATCCATGGCAGTGCCGGTGATGAAGCAAAAAAGGTTCTTGGTGAAGCATCTATGTTGCCAAGTGATATTGTTGACAACATCTACAAAGTGTTTAAAAATATAGAATAGTAAAGCAAAGAACAAATAAAAATTAAGAAGTAAAAAACAAACATTTCAATTTCGGATGGTGATAATTTGAAGAAAGGTTTGTTTTTTCTTTTTGCAATTATTTTTCTATTCTCAGGTTGCAAGAAAGAAATAACAGTAAATAATTATTTTTCTGCTAAGGTATTTATCAGTAACAGTGACTTTAGTGGAAAAGGTGACTTCTGTAGGAACAGTGACGGTGATATTTCTCTGAAAATTACTTCTCCTGAAAATCTAAAGGGCTATACATATAAAGTAAAAAATAATTCTGTGAAAATGACTTTTCAAGGTTTAAACTGTACATATGATATAAGCAAATTTAACAACAAAGCACCTATAAAAATAATGAAAAATGTTCTTGATGAGTTTGATAATTCAAAGTCATTGTTACAAGATAAAGGTGAATTTTATCAAATGAAAATTGATGATTATGTTCTAAAGGTCAACAACAATGGTTTTGTTGACAGTATAAGCAACAGTGATATTCACATAACCTTTGTTAGTGGAAAAGCAATTCCTCAAAAGGTTAGTAATAGTTAACATTAACCCCAAGTGAATTTTTCCGTAATATATAATGTCAAAGAATAAAAAGAAATTGTTTTGGCAACAATATTAATAGAAAAATTCTGGGAGTGAAATTATGACAGTTAAGCGTGGAGATATATATTATGCTGACCTAAGTCCTGTTGTTGGCAGTGAACAAGGAGGAGTCAGACCGGTACTTATTGTACAAAATGATGTTGGCAACAAATATTCACCGACAGTTATTGCAGCAGCAATTACAAGTCAACACCAAAAGGCTAAACTTCCAACACATATTGAGATAAACGGTAGCAAAAGTGGACTGGCAAAGGACTCTGTAGTTTTGCTGGAACAAATTCGCACAATAGACAAAAAGCGACTTAGAGAAAAGATGGGGGAAGTTGAATTTAACTCTATGAATCAAGTTGATGAAGCACTATCAATCTCATTCGGTATAAACAACAGACTTACTACATAACTACCTTGTAGTAAGAGTTTTAGAGATAATACACAAATTTATTGCCTATACAGAAATTATATTGTAAACAAAATATTGCACAAAAATTGTAAAAAACACTTGAAAACCACAATATATAGTGGTAATATAGATGTACACTCAAAAAAGAAGAATAACAAATAATGGAGGTAAGAGTTATGACACTAACAATTAATGGCGATATGAGTAAAAAAGAAGCTAATCTATATGTACAGCAGTTAAAGGAAAAAAATCCTGATAAATATTTCAAGACAGTTGATATTACTGTTGACGGTGAATATGTTGATGTTAACTACACATATGACGAAGTTCCTTTTGAAAGAATCAGAAGAATCACAGGTTACCTAGTAGGTACTGTTGACAGATTTAATGATGCTAAAAGAGCTGAAGTTAACGATAGAGTTAAGCATAGCCTAACAAAGTGTTGCTCAGCTGAAGAAATTGCTTAAGTTTTAATAGATTTTTATAGATACATCTTTAAGAACTTGAAATAACTTAAACAAAATTAAATATACAGAGAATATTGTTTATAATCTTCTCCTTTTATCTAATTAGTGGCTACCCATAAGGATAGCCACTTTTCTTTTGTTTTCGTGTAAATGTTAGTTAGATAAATTAGTTTTTTTTAATTTTGATTGTGCGTTAAGATAAATCAGTAGTATAAATTTGGGTTTGTAGTGATGTTTAAATACTAAAAAGTGTATACTATGTCCTTTCTCTCTTGTATACCAAGTTATTGCACAATTAATAATATAACAATATTATGTAGCATAAACAGTACCGATTTTTATATCATATTATGGCTCACAGATGTAGGGGCGAACATTGTTCGCCCGTTTAATAGTAAAATATATTATGTAACTTTGTCCTATGTAGAAACTAGAAATTATCACTTGCTATATAGGGCAATGTACCTCTATAAAGGCTGATTTGCTCGGTCCACCAATGGTGGACCCTACACCTGTGAGTCATAGTTTCATATTATTTTAAGGTATATATTCTCACTATAAATTTATGTTTATAGCCGATTGAATTTAAAAGAAATATGCCTTAACACCACAACTAAAATTAAAAAGACAAACCCTAATTTATCATTCTCACCTTTACCCACAGACAAAATTGAAAAACCCTAATTTGTAAAACCAATTTATCTTATACAAAATCAAAATTGAAAAAATAAAAAGAGTACAGAAAGAACTGAAAAATTTTAATCAATTCAAACTGTACTCTTGATTATTTGTATTTATATTTAATTAAAATATTATTTTAAAATTACAGACCGTATTTTATTTTTATACGCTCTAGTTTTTTGCCGATTGGTTTTATTAGTACAAAGAGGAACACCACATTTGAAACGGCATAGGTGATTGTAACAGGGATTGCAGTTACAATATTTGCTATAAATCTTGAAAAGTTTAATGTACCGTCATACCAAAATGTTGTCCACACATCCATAAGGAATGAGAACAGCACACCGGCTAATGCACCGAAAATTAGTAGGATAATAATATTCTTTTGAAGAATTTTAGCAAGTAAACCTGCTAATAATCCAATCAGTCCCCAAGCAAACATTTGGAATGGTGTCCATGGTCCTTGACCGAAAATAAAGTTAGAGATAAGTGCAGTAAATGCACCACAAATAAAGCCATATTCATAACCCATATAAATACCGGTTATTACCACCATTGCAGTTACCGGCTTAAAATGTGGGATAAATGAAAAGAGAAATCTACCGGCTACCGAAAGTGCAATCATTACTGCTAAGATAACTAACTTTGTGGTGTTGGTGTCCTTTCTTTCAAATGTCAAAAACAGTGGTACTAGGGAGAATAATGCCACACAAAGTGACACCCAAGCATATGACCTATCCTTAAAAACCACCACACCTAATATAACGGCAAGTGGTACTAATATTATGAGAAATGAAAGTTTGATTATTTTCTTAGCCATTTTGTTCCTCCTTTATAAGAGAAACTACATCATCAACAGTAACTGCATTTGCAAATTTATCACGAGAAATTCTGCTTGATGCTGTGGTATAGAAATTATTTTTTGAGAAAAATTCTTGGGGTACAAGTGAGGACAGTACTTCCCCATCAAAGAAAAGACCACATCTGTCTGCTACAATTGAGGCAAATTCTACATCATGGGTTACTGTAATAATTGTCACACCATCAGACCTAATCTCTTGCAAAATCTTGCTTAATGAAAGTTTACTGTAAGCATCCACACCCTTAGTAGGCTCATCAAGTAATAGAATTTTCGGTTCAGAAATTAAGACTTTTCCTAAAGCACATTTCTGTATTTCACCACCACTAAGGTCATAAGGGTGGTTCTCTAACAAGTCCTTTATTCCTAACTTTTCAGCTACTGAATTTATCTTTTCTTCATAAGCTGACTTTTCAATTCCTTTAATTTTGCAAAGTTCAGTATAGTCATCAATTACCCTAGATTTTAGGAAAACCGATTCAGGATTTTGTGGCAACATTGCAACACCCAGTCGGTTAAAATCGGCAGTAGTTTTTTTAGTCATTTTGTTGTTATCAATAATAACTTTACCTCTATATGGCTTTAGAAGTCCTGCAAGAATTTTCAGGGTTGTGGTTTTACCTGAACCGTTACCACCTAAAATACAGAAGTGTTCACCTTTTTTGATACTTAAATTTGTACCGGAAAGAATGTCATTTCCACCTTTTTCATATCTAAAGAACACATCCTTTAGGGTGATAATATCCTCTGTATTTGGAATAGTATTTCGCAAAGGTAATTTTCTTTCAGAGAAATTTAAGTTAATAAAATTTCTACCTTCCTTTACTGTTAAAGGACATTCACCTTTGCCACCGGACTTTTGCCAAATTCGTACTGCTGATGGGAAACCTTGTGACATAGGATGGTTACTTAGCTTTTCACACACATTCCTAGGTGTGTCGTAACAAATCACCTTGCCATCTTCCATAACTGCAACTTTATCGGCAATAGGGAAAACTTCTTGAAGTCTATGTTCAATGATAATAACTGTAAGTCCAAGTTCATCATTGATTTTCTTTAAGGTTGTAATAAAGTCATTTGCAGTTATTGGGTCAAGCTGAGAGGTAGGTTCATCAAGAATAATAACATCAGGTGACATTGCCATAACTGAGGCAAGGTTCATTAACTGCTTTTGACCACCTGAAAGTTCGGTAGTCTTTTTCCTAAAGAGACTTGTAATGCCAAAGTAGTTTGCCATTTCCCCTACTCTCAGTCTTATATAGTCAGAGTCATAACCTAGGCTTTCAAGTCCAAAGGCAAGTTCATGCCACACCTTATCTGTAACAATTTGTTGGTCAGGCTTTTGGAATACAAAGCCTATTTTTTGTGCAGAAATTTTGTCATCTAACTTTTCTACATCTTCACCTTTATAAAAAACTGCACCTTGCTTTTCACCATGTGGTGCAATCTCTTTCTTTAACATTCTAAGAAGTGTAGTTTTGCCACTACCTGACTGACCACACACCACAACAAAGTCACCACTGTTAATAGATAGGTTCACATTTTGTAGTGCAAAGTTTTCCTTATTCGGATAAGAAAATGTTAAATCTTTGATACTGAGTATTTCCACACAATCACCTCCCAAACTTCTGATACAAATGGTATAAATGATAATAAAGCAAAACTAATATATACAATAATCTGACTAATGCCAAAATTAAAATTTGATATTTCCGGATAAAAGCTAAAGTCAGTTACTCCCATAGCCATACCCACAATTACTATGCCAAAGAAAATTACAATAGCAAGTAGATACATTAAGTCCCTTGACCTAAACTTGTACATAGAAAAGTGAGTTCTTCCCTTTAGTCCATAGCCTCTGGCTTTCATTGAGGAGGCAGTTTCTACAGAATTTTCAAGTGACCAAGTTATTAGTGCAGAAAACACCTTTAATTCACTTGTTATCTTGTTTACAAAGCCTTTTCTGTCATACAGACCTATTGAACTTTGTACATTTCTGATTTCATGTAACTTTTCTTTAAACAAAGGTATGAACCTTAGTGCCATTGACAGTACTAGGGAAAGTTTAGGAATAGCTTTACCGAAAAGATAAAGAAACTTATCGGTAGTCATAATTAAGCTATAGCACTTGCACCAGTAGATAACAGCCATCAACATTAGGGCAATATCCATACCGTAAATAATTGCCTCCATAGTTACAGGGTTGCCGTTCATAAAGAACAGTGGTGTTACACCGTTGTGTGAAAATAATGGATTGATAATTGTTATCAATAGGAACATAGGAATGTAAAAGGTTAAGTCCTTTAGGAACACCTTTATATCTTGAATCATTAAGAAAAACAAAAGTCCACCAACTAACCCTACACCTAAAATTATAGGGTTGGTGCTAAACATAGAAATCACAATTTCACTTAGAAAATACACCATCAAAACTGCAGGGTGAATTGTGGCAAAACTTTTTAACTTGTTACTTTCCATTGTTTTCCTCCACAAAATCACAACCAACATCTCTGCCTAAATCACAGGTATAGGACCAGACAATATCATCACCGTCTTTGAGATTGTAATTAGAACAACCATACTTCGGAAACTTATTGTTCACCTTATACATCCAGCCTGATAATTCTCCACAAGAATATTCATAAAGGTAGTTAATACCCTCAATATAAGCACTACCGTATTTATTTAGGTCAGCACCTTGGTATTCCATTTGGATTTTCTTGTAGCGAGTTACTCTGTCAAGAATATCAAAAACAGTATCCTTAGGGTTAAGTACAAACTTAGTTTTCTTTAGAATATATCCATCCTTTGGAATATACTTCTCTAAGTTTGGGTCTAGCTTATCCTTATTGTCAAAGACAGTTTTACATTCAATTGTCATTGTTACTGTTTTGCTATCCGGTTTAATATCGTCAACATGGGTTAGATAATATTCATCTACAGACTGAAAGTCTGTACCCATTATTAATATTATTACTACTATTATACCGGCAAAAATTGCAAGAATATCTTTCTTCACTATTCTTCCTCAAAATCTATTTCTTTTTTCTTCTTAATTCTTTTTCTGAGTCGTAAAACTACAAATAGTATCAGTAGTACTGCCACAACTGTAAGTACTGCAAAAACTATAATATTTCTTGTTTTTTCACTAACTACTGCTAAGGCTCTTTCTGTATCATCAAAGCCTGAAACTTTTGTTTTGTCATAATGGCTTAAACTGTTGTAGTCAGCAATTACCTTTTCAATTTTATCTTTATCGCTGATTTTCACATTATCAATAGGATAAAGTGAATTGATAGTTGTGTTAATTGAATTAATTTTTTCCTGTATTTTTTCTATTTCTGCTTTATCATTTTTCAAAGTAGAAACATACTTTTCATTTTTACTGTACTGAGCCTTTTCCAATAAAGCTAAAACATCACCATAATTTTCAGTTGTTAAATCTTTAGGTAAATTATTAATCTTTTCAATATCTTTATCAGTCAAAGGGCTTTTCTTAGAAATTGTATCGGTAAAGTCATAAAGTGACTTTTCACCATTTACATAACGGATATATGATGAAAGTGCAAGTAATGTTTGTTCACTAGCCATAGAATTTGATTTACCGGCTACTGCTGTAGGGTTGTCCTTATCATTTACATAAGAATGAGTAAAACCACCATCGGAAGTTTTGTACTTCATTATAGCAGACAGTAAAGTGTTGTTACCTTTGATAAATCTCTTATCGGTTTGAGCATTAATATTTAGTGCAGAAAGTGCAATTACAACTTGGCTTGAACTTTCTACATTTTCAGTACCCCAACTTGTATAGCCACCACTACTTTTTTGACTTTTTGAAAGGTAGTTAAGTGCCTTGTTAATAGAGTCTTTTACATTTTTATAATCTTGATTTTTAGCAAGGGATTGCAAAGCCATTGCAGTTAAGTCAACATCAGAATCACCACTTGTTAATGCCCAACCACCATCACTGTTTTGTGCTGAGATTATACTGTTAATAATGCTTTCCTTACTGTTAAGTGCATTACTCGGTACAGAATAGTTGTTACTGTCAAGTGCAATTAATGCCCAAATGTAACCGTTAATGCCTTGCCTACCTAGTCCATCTCTGTTATATGTACCGTCAGCAATTAGGTTGATACTGTTGCCATCTTTATCTTTGCCAAAGTCTGTAGGGTTGCCACCACAAGCTAAAACAGAAAGTGTAATTCTGTGCCATTCTGTTGACTTATATTTACTTAACTTCTGAGGAGTTTTGTATGACTTTTCCACATAGTCCTTTAAAGATGTTAAATATGCATTATAGTCATCATCATAACCCAATCTATTCATAGCAATAGGATACCAGTCACCATTAGTAGTACCGGCATAAGTTAGGTATTCACCGGTAAAAAGATTACTGTCTTTACTTACCTTTTGGTCAGATTTTTTCCAATTTACAATATTATCACAAATAGTTTTTAATTCTTTTGTAGAATATATTTTGCTTTCTGCACCATAGGCAACTGTTACGGTAGAAAGTATCATCACCATTACAATTACACAAGGTATAATCTTCTTAATCATTTTCATTATTTATCACTTTTCTTCTTAATCATCATTATTAATGTACCTAAAACCACTACAAGAACACCTATCACAAAAATCATAATAAGGTTAATAAAAACATCCTTATAGTCCTTTGACCTTGTAATTACATTAGTAGTTTTATTTTCATTATTAGAATTATTAGTTACTGTGGTACTTTCTGTTGTTGAAGTTGTAGTGCCAATTACTGTTGTACTTTCAGTATTAGAAGTAGTTTCTGCTACTGTTTCTTCACTACTATCACTACTGTTATCCCTATTATTATTTACCATGCTATTAACTGAATTATCATTAGGCTGATAATTATTTGTGTTGTTATATGTAGGGTTAGTATTATTTTCTGTTACAGAATTATAACTACCTGTTGTATAAACTACCTCAGTATTTTTTGTTGTTTTAGTAGGATTAGTAGTTGTAGCTTTATGTGTTGTAGTTGGCTTTGTAATGACAGGCTTTGTTGTTGTAGCCTCTGTTACAGTAGGGTCATAGGGCTTTTCATACACATCGGTCATATTATACAAGAAATTCTTGTTGTTGCATAGTCTATAATATGCCACTAAACCGTAAAAACATTGTTCTGTAGCCATTTGATTATAGTTACTGCCTTTAGTATGGGAAAAACCATTGCCAACATAATAAGAAAGCAAAACATCAACAGGACTTTTGCCATTCTTAATAAATCTTTTATCTGTGTCAGGGTTAATGCCTAAAGAGCAAAGTGCTACAATAACTTGGCTTGTACTTTCGCTATTTACTGTACCAAAGCTTGAAAATTCTCCTGAAGAATTTTGCATTTTTGTCAAAGCAGTAATAGCACTGTCAACTGACTTTTTTACTTCTTCATTAGAATTATAATACTTAGCCAAAGAAGTAATAGCCATTGCAGTAATGTCAGGGTCAGGTGTATTACCGGTTAAAGCCCATCCACCGTTACTTAGTTCTTTACTTATAATATATTCAATTAGATTTTCCCTAGTAGTTTGGTTACTAGGATTTTCATTTGTTGGAATTTCATAGTTGTTACTGTCAAGTGCAATTAATGCCCATATAGGACCGTTGATACCTTGCCTTTTCACCTTATTAAAATCAGATAAATAAGTTAAAAGATTATATCCACCTACATTAGTAACATCACTGCCTATTGAAGTTAGTGAAAGGATAACCCTTGAATACTCTGTGTATTTTGCAGTAGATAAAACTCCATTCTTCTCCACCAAAGTATTTACTACATTATTCTGATATTTTTCAAAGTAGGATTTGTCTATATTTAAATCAGACCTGGCAAGACCAAGAACCTCCCACTCACCACCGATTGAACCTACAATTGGGGATTGATTAGCAAGGTACTTTCCTGTAGCGTTATATTCTTCCCTACCCTTTAGTGAAGTACTAACCGAACCTACACTTATAATAGAAAGGAAAATTGCAACAACAATAGGCAATACTAGGAACTTACTTTTTCTCTGCATTTTTCTTTTCCTTTTTATTTAGTTTAAAAATCTTTAGGTATGCAATATACACACCCTCAGCTACTGCAACTGCAGTAACAATAATAAACATAATGTATATATAAACATCACTAACACCACTACTACCATCAGTTGCAAAACAAGTTGTACAACTAATAATAATTAGCAAAATTACTGATATTACAGTCAAAGTTAATTTCTTAATTTTCATAGTTTTATTTTCTTTATTAGAATTTTTATTCTTCATTATTTTTCTCACAATTTTTCTTATACTGAGCTTTTCTTTCCTTTGCTCTTTTTCGTTTCTCTTGTTTTACTAATAATTTTTTGTCATCTCTAGGAGGCTTTACTCCTGCCTTTTCCAATGCTCTTGGCCATGGACCTAGGTGGGACTTTATCATCATAACTTGCCAATCTGTAAAGTCACTTTTCTTAGGCAGTTCATTATTTTCATTAAATTTATTCTTTATAAGAATTATACAATCTTCTTTAGTTAGTTTTTCTTCCATTATTTCTCCACTGTAAATATGGAAATAACTGATACTCCCCTAAGGAAGTATCAGTTACCCCTATAAATTAAATTATTTTGAATACATATAGAATGATGCACCGATTAATGTATCAAGTTCCGGATTGGCAATATACTTCTGAATCTTTGTTGCAGATTTTACAGTAATATTTTCCATATCATCAAACTTAGCACATTCTTTCTGAACATCATTTAGTTCAGCTAACTTAGTAGCATACTTCTGTAGTAAAGTTGTGTCCTGAACATTTACTTCACCGTCTTGGTTTATGTCACCATAAATATACTTACTTCTTTCTACACCACAATAAATACACTTGTTGTTTTCGAAAGTACAGAATTCTTCTTCACTTTCACCACAACCATCACAAGTCTTAATGTGTTTACCGTTTAATAGAGTTTCATAAGTGTAGTTATGGATATGCTTTTCACCATAGCAATATAGATAACCTTCTTCGTTAAAGAAGTAGATTTGACCTTCATCATCAATAGCAATCTGTTCGTAAGCATATGCTGCTGTACTTGTTGTTGAAAGGTTACTTAACTGCTTTAGTTCACCGGAAGTACTGTTTGCATTATCTTCTAGGTAATAGATATTACCCGGTGCATTGTATGACTGAACATAAATATAAACATTACCTGTTTCTTCTTCATAACCTGTTGAAAGAATTGGGTTACTCTGAATCTTCATACCGATTTTGTTAGTTGTGTAGATGGTGCTCATAAAGTTGCTATCATCAGGATTACCGTTGATAACATCAATAGTACCACCCTGACCTGCTACATAAATTCTGTTGTTATATACAACAGGTGCACATACAGTTTCTTGGCTGATAGTAGCAGATTTATAAGTTTCCTTATCAAAGTCACCCTTATCATCTAGCTTAACTGCATGAAGATTTTTCTGTTTGTATGAACCCCAATATAGATAGTCTGTTGTGCTATCGTAAGCAAGTTCACCACCAATATTATAAGTTGTAGTACGGTTTTCGTCAAACTTATACTGATACTTAATTGTGTTTGTCTTGTAGTCAACACAGTAAATATCATTTGTTGCTACTACATAGTAGTAATTATTAGCAAATACACCTTGTGACCAGTTAAATGAGTCACTGCCAATAGTACCTTCACCAACCTGAGTTAGTACATTGTCACTATTTTTATTTACCTTATAAATGTTACCGTTACAAACTAAGTAACCTTTGTAGTACTGCATAGGGTGATACTGACTAAATGTACCCTTAACTTTACCAAGTGACTGTAGAGTATCAATGTCAAATGCTTCAATATCATTTGAAGTTGAAACGAAAATCATTCCGTCACCATATGCAACATAGTCATAATAGAATGATGTTGAACCGGCTACTGCAACAGTTTCGCCTTTACCTGTTTTTGTATCAACTTTATGTAGGCTACCTGCACCTGTAGCATATAGATAATCGTCGACAATTACTGACTGACCGGCATAGTAAGTACCCCAAGAACCCTTAGTTCTGTTAAGTTCATAAGACCACTTTTCTTCCGGATTATTCTTTACAACCTTAGTATCAGTTACCTGATTACCGTCCTTAAAGTTGTTCATAGCACCGGCCCACTCAACATTATGAGTATCTTCCTGAGTAGCATCTAGAGCTTTAATAGCACTGTTAATTTCTTCTTCTGTTACATTCCAAGTGTTTAATAACTTAACTGCATCTGTATAAGCAGTACCGTATTCATCTTGTTCATTGTTATCATTAATATCAGCAATATATTTGATTAAGTCACTTCTGTCTGCAAACTTATTAGTTGTATCAAATTTATAGTAACCATAGCTAATGCCAATATCTTCACCATAACCGTATAGGCTATATTGAAGTCTGATTACACTACCGTCTGTATAGTGAGTTGTGTCTGCCTTATCAGCATAAGTAACATCACCTGAACCAACATCAGTACCCTTATTATCAAGAGTACACATCCAACCACCATATGTAGAGTAGTCATTTGCCTTAAGCTTATCGCTTTCAGCTCTGCCCTTAATATCATCACCTAAAGCATTTTTAATGTCTGTTGGAATGTTATCCTTTGACCAATTTTCAGGTTCACCACCATCAACAATACCTTGTAGATAATAGCTTGAATCAACCTTACCTTCATAAGTACTTCTGTCACCTAACATTCTTTCTGTGATTACTGCTAATGAATCACCCTTGTAGTAACCAACCTTTATAGGTTCTTGAACAAAGCCTTGACCAAGAGTATTTCTTTCAACAGTCATATAAACATAACCGTCAAATTCTTTTTCTTCTTTTGCCTCATCAAGGGCTTTAACAGCATTATCAATCTGTTCTTCTGTTACATTCCACTGAGTTAGTAGGTTTACTGCATCAGTATAAGCAGTACCGTATTCACTCTGAGCATTTTCTTCATTAATATCGGCAACATAAGAAATCAGCTTACTTCTGTCCACAAACTTATTTGTAGTGTCAAAGCTCATCATACCCCAGCTGATACCAACATCTTCACCATAGCCGTAAACAGTGTACTGAAGTCTTACAACACTACCGTTTGTATAGTGAGTTGTGTCTGCCTTGTCAGCATAGCTAACACCACCTGCACCAACATCAATACCTTTGTTGTCTACAGTAAACATCCAACCACTGTATGAAGAATAGTCAAATTCACCAAGTTTATCACTTTCGGTTCTGTCACCGATTTCGTCACCTAAAGCCTTTTTAATATCTTCCGGAATGTTATCCTTTGACCAATTTTCAGGTTCACCACCGTCTTTGATACCGGCTAGGTAGTAACTTGAACTTACAGTACCTGTGAAAGTACTTCTGTCACCTAACATTCTTTCTGTAATATCTGCCAAAGACTCACCCTCATAGTAACCAACCTTAATTGGTTCTTGAACGAAACCTTGACCAAGAGTATTTCTCTCAACAGTCATATAAATATAACCGTCAAAAGCCTTTTCTTCTGCACTAAAAGTTGCAACTGTTGAGAATACAACTGCCAGTACTAGAAATAATGATAATAGTTTTTTCATTGCTTCCTCTCCTTGTTGTTTTTTAATAATATCATAATGCAAACTATAATTGCCAAAACAACTACACCTGCAATTATTATTAAGAAAATGAAAAATCCATTTACAGTATTAATTTCTTTTACAGAATTATTACTGCTTTCACTACTTAAATTATCAGAGTTATCAGAAACATCGGAATTATTATCTTCATTATTATCAGTAGCATTTTCAGTATTGCTTACTGTTTCCTTACTGATATTTTTACTGTTATCAGTAACAGTTTCTTTTGTATTATTCTTCTTGTTATCGGTAATTTTATTTTCCTTAGAAGAATTATTATCTATACTATTAATATTGTTATCCGGATTATTTTTTACAGAATTTTTATTAACTGCTTTACTACTGTTACCGTTAGTATTTTTCTTTGTGGTTTTATCAGTAGTATTTTTAGTGGTTTTTGAAGTAGGGATTTTCACCTTAACAGTAACAGTATCACTGTCTTTTTTACCTTCCCCATTATCAAAAACCGATTTAACAGTAATTGCAGTATTGTCCTTTACCTTAAAATACTCATTATCGCTATAGCTTTTTCCATTATAATGATAAGTTACTCTGGAATAATAATTTTCCAAAGTTGCACTTATAGCAACAGTACTTTTACCTTTAGGCAAAGTTAAGGTATAGCTTTTATTATTAGTAGAAAAGCTAGGAGACAGCTTACCACTTGTAAAATGCAAATTCTTAATTTTTGCATTAGGGTTATTAAAGTCACAACCAATATCTTTACCAAGACCTGTAGCAGTAAATTGCCACTTAATTTCATCATTATTTTTTACATAAAATTCCGAAGCACCTTTATTGATAAACCAATTGTTGTAGCTAATCATCCAACCACTTTCACTGCCAACAGAAAATTCACCTAAACCATAACCGTCACTAACCTTTTTACCACTAACTGTAGTAAAGTTGTCAATTGATGCAAGATAGAAACCACCACCCATTTCAGGTTTACCTGTATATGCCGGTTTGATACCTTTCTCCTTTAACAGTCTTAAGGTGACAGTTGCAATAGTATCGTTTTTATTAATTTTTACTTTAGTTTTGTTAATGATTTTCCCAAGCTGATGAGGAAAATCTCCCTTGTCACTACCACGAATACCATAGTCCTGAAAGCTGATAGTTACATAACCACTATTAGCAGAAACATTTACTACACCAAATGATAGGATTACTGTGATAACAACAAGGATTAGAGCAAATAACTTTTTCATAAACACCTAAAATATAACACAAAATGGGCATAAAAAAACTCCTTGCAAAACGCAAAGAGACACCAAAACAAAACATTACCCATAGTAATGCTTTAAAAATGGTTACTCTTCTTACCCAAAAGTACTAAAACCTTGAATATAGCAAGTCATCTGGCTTAATTCACAGTAATGGCAGTTGCAACGGACTCTCACCGTATTTCCCTTGCCTATATTCATATTCAATTACAAAGACAGTATACCACAATCTCCCCTATATTTCAACTTATATTTTTTAGTTATAAAATGGTATACAGTAAAGCTATAATGAGAAATTCTGCAATCCTTCAAATGTTAAACATTAACAAAAAATTACTTTACAATATTGTAAAAATAGTATAAACTACTATTATAAATATGAAATGAGGTATTAATATGAAAAACTTAGACAAAATTTTTATGGCATTATTTATTATAGGTACAGTATTCCTTGTTGTATCGGTATGTTTCTTCAGACTTGCACCATTTGGTTTTAATGTTGCAATGTCTGTCCTTGAGGGACTGACTGCTGTAATTATGCTTGTACTTACCGGTATTTCTGCTATCAAAAATCGTAAGTCATCAGGCTCATGGTATAGCAATCCATTCCAGGTAATTATCTTCTCCGTTATCCTTATTGGTTGGGCTATTGCCGTATTCTTTGTAATGTAGTTAATTATATTCTTATGAAACATCCCGGAAATAAAAGTAATATAAATAAGTATGATAAAATATTACTGTTTCTTCAAATTATAGATATTATTTTTGTTGTTGTGCAAATATCTATATTCAAAAATGTTCCACTGTACATTAATATTTTAATGACAGTAATATCAATCCCATTAGCTTTGTTAATTATTGTATATACAATTGTCAGCTACATAAAAAGTAGAAAATCATATGATGATTTATGGTGTGGTGCTAGGGATTATTTATTCTGCATTGCCCTACTAACAATAATAGTGGGCATAATCCCCTATTTTGTAATGTGATTTTTGTTTTGGTTGTGTGTGACGGTAAATCCCTTCTGCAAATTAGTTTTTTCAATTTTGTCTGTGGGTTAAGGTGAGAATGATAAATTAGGGTTTGTGGGGATGATTAAATATGAAAAGTGTAAACTATGTCCTTGTATAAACTGTAAACTATGTGGTTGCACAATTCATAATACAACATTATTTTGTAGCATAAACTGTACCAATTTTTATATCATATTATGGCTTACAGTTGTAGGGGCGAACACCGTTCGCCCGTAATGAAAGTGTGATACTTATGGGATTTTTGTCCTATTTGCAGACTATAAATTTATAATATCTACATAGGGCATAATACCTTTATTTAGTCGAGTTTGTAACGGGACATCAATGATGTCCCCTACACCTGTGAGTCAGAGTTTCATATGATTTTATGTGCATATTCTCACTGTGAATTTTCCTTTATACTCAACTAAATTTATAACAAATTCACCTTTATCCACAATCAAAATTAAAAAGACAATCCCTAATTTATAAACATATCTCACTACACAGACAAACAAAAATCACTTATAAAAACAAGGGTAATGTAATAGGAACTGAACATAAGAAATTAACGCAAACAATCAAATTTTTGCGACAATTTGGCAAGTTGCAAAGTATTATTAATAAATAAAGGAAACAATATCGCTTTAAAGGGAAACAATATCGCTTTGCAAGTTGTCAAAAGAGAATTAATAATCAAGGTAAAAAATATGATTATAAACATAAAGACAAACCGTACAATTGAAGAAATCGAAAACACATTATCAAATCAGGTACTTGAAAAATATCCCAGAAGGTACAGTGAAAACAGAAAAGGCATCAACTGGGTAAGCAACAAAAAGGATTTTCTATGCTTATTTTATGAGGATGATAACAAGGATCGTTTTGGTTGTCAAACTACTGCAAAACCATTTTTCTACGGAAAATTGATTAAATTCAGAGGAAATTACAGAATAGTAGGCATTGCTTGTCTTAACATAGTACATATTCTTATAATTTTGGCTTTATTATTAATTACAATTTTTGGAGCTGATGAATTTTTGGAATTTGACAGTGAAACTCTGTTTGGCTTAGTCTTTGCTTGTTTTATCCTTGCAATTTTTGTTAATGACCTACTTATCGGCACTAAAGAAATCAAGAAATACTTATTAGAAAAATTCGGATAGGAGATTACTATGAAAAAATCAAAAAAATGGATACCAATTGTTTTACCCTCAATTGCAATAATAATGGTGGTACTCTTATATTTCCTTTACCCATCTCGTTACCAAGTTGGTGACACAATATATGAAGGTAAATACTTTGATAGTGCTTATGATGCATACAATGATGATAACACTTACCCTTATAGCGAAATTGAGGAAGATTTAGCTACAATAGATGTTAATGAAAACTATGCAATGTGGATTGCAAGTACAGACCATAATGAATTTATTACTACAAAAATGAGTGTAAAAGATAATCAGTACTGTTCATTAGGTGCTTATGCTGTAAGTAAAATAACTGATTGTCATTCAACTAAACTTGAAGCAGATGATACTTTAGGTGATAAGGATATGCTATATTCAACAATTTTGCCATATGATGAATTTAAGAATAAAAATGATAAATCAATAAAAATAGAAAAATTCAACTACAAAAATACTACATATGTATATGCCTATAAGGTAGTACATAAAGCCGATAGTAAAAATTGATTTTTATTATATTTTATGAGGCTAATGATAAAAAACTTAAATATTAACTTAAAAATTAATGATGTAATGGCTGAGTCATCTTCTGTAGTACAACTTTATGTTAATGATGAAAAGTTGTGTAGCTTGTGTGATGAAAACAAATATTATTCAAACAATATTGAAATTGATAATAACAAAGTTACTGTTCAGGTGAAAAGCACATATCACAAAAGTTCTACCACCTTAAAAACTAAAAATCCTATTAAGAAAGTATTTTCATATATTGTTCTGTTTATAGTCAGTATTTTCTCAATTTCAGAAAAGTTAGAATGTCCCTATGAATTTAAGGATGAAATAGAAATTAATATTACAGATAATGAACCTTGCATATCAATTAGTTTATATAAACCAACTACCACAGAACAACCACAAATCTTTATTGATAGCAAGGATATTTCTTTTAAAGAAACAAAAGGATATTATATTAACAAAACTGCATTAAAAGAAATTTATAATGAAAGAAAAAAGGCTACTACTGTATTTTCAGTAGTAGCAAGTTTAATTTTCCTTATTATAGGATTGGTTGGTTCATTTCTAAATAATTATAGAACCTTTACATTTTCCTTAATAATTATAATTCTTTTTGTAGTAATGTATTTTTGTTCAAGAAATAGTCTTAACAAACAATATAGAAATTTATTAAAAGTTAAATAACAGTTATAGGATTGATTCACTATGCTAAACAAACTACACATTGAAATTGAAAACAACATTGACCTTTCCCATAATTACACAGTAATGATTAACGGAAAAGTTATTAATATGGAAAAGAATAAGGATATTTTAGAATATAATTATGTGACAAAGTCAGATAAATGTGAAATTAATATTTACGGTGAAGATATTTGGAACAAAGATGAGTCTATACAAAGAAAGATTGTATGGTTATCAATATTTGATTTTCAATTTGGAAATTCAATGGAAAACCTGCCTATCTCTGCACATTACTCAAAGAATTTTGATTTCAATGGCAAGTCGGAATATAGTCTGTATTTAACAGAAAAGGACTTTGTTAAAGTAGAAAAAAGTTCCTTGTCTTATTGGAACAAGTGTTCTCTCATACAAACAATTTTATGCACCTTGCTTTTAACTGTTGTTTTAGCTTTATTGGGGTTTGTTTTCAGTAACTTTGTATTTAAAGTAATATTTTATATTATCTCATTGGCTTTAGTTTTCTTTATCTTCGTTGTGCTAAATAGAAAAAGAAAAGAATTGTATCAAAAATTATGTAGCTTTTTAAATAAAAAATAATTTTTCAATTTTGTCTGTGGGTAAAGATTAGTTAGATAAATTAGGGTTTTACTTTTTAATCTTGATTGTGGGTTAAGGTAAATTTGTTTTTTTCCCACTTATTGTGGTTAGAGAAAAGTTTATTTTTCATTTAACATAAAGGAAAATTTACAAAAATATCATACCTTATACTATCTTTATAGTGTGGCTAACAGGTGTAGGGTCTTTCAACAAAAGTTTTTTACAAAAACTTTTGCATAAGTTCACATTAGCAAATCAAACTTCGCCTATGGCTCGTTTTCTTTGATGTTCACTTAATTGATGTCCCGTTACAAACTAGCCTTTATATAGGTACTTTGCCCTATATGGTAAGTTATAATTTTTAGTTTCTGCATAGGACGAAGTTACATAAAACATTTTACTATTAAACGGGCGAACAATGTTCGCCCCTACTGTGTAACTCGTAATTTTTCTTATATTTTATAGTTAGAAATAAAGGAAAAATTCAGATATGATGATATTTTAAACAAGTTTAAAATATCAATCACTCCTTCCGTCTTTGCATACGCAAAGCCACCTCCCTCAGCGAGGGAGGCAACAAGGTATGTACATTTTTAAAATTTGTACATACTTGATTATATGTACAAACTCTGTTTGGCTTCCTCAGACGAGGAAGCTGTCATTCGTGAATTGCAGAGCAATTCACCTTTTAAAGAATGACTGAAGGAGGGAAAAACTTTAAACTAGATGAATTAATCGGTTACTATCTAATTAACCCACACTACATAAACATCCCCACAAACCCTAATTTGTTGAATTGTTTTTAGAATAGCACAATCAAAATTGAAAAAACAAATTTATAAACTTACTATCCCTACAAACAAAAATATTCTAAAAAATTTTAAAATTTTTTGCAACACTTTTGCGTTATGGAAAGTATTATTTATAAAAGGAATGAATGGCAAGTACAAAAACACAGAAAGCACAGAGAACACGGAAAACACAGAAAACACAGAAAACACAGAAAACATAAAAAAATAAAAACAAAAAAGTTTTCAAGGCTAAAAAACATTGAAAAGTTCTAAAAGATAAAATACAAATAGCAAAAAGTAAATACATCTTAGAAAATATCTTAAATATCCAAATAATTAAAAATTGGCAGGTGAACTGTATGAAGAAAGGTGTAATAATTACCGGTTCTATAATTGCAGTAGTAATTATCGGTTTAGTTTGTTTTGGTGAAAGTTTCCGACCGGGAGGTTACGGTGAAGAATATCACAAGGTTTGGAAATGTGATAACTACAACATTCAAATCGACAGTTATGCAAGAAAATTTCCTGATAAAACTTGTCATGAAAAAATTACTATTGATGGAAAGAAATATGAATTAGAATTTGATGGTGGTAGTAGTTTTGAAATCGGCACTCTAAACCACTATAAAGAAGATGGAGAAGAATATTCCGAACTTGAGTCTGTAGTTGAGGGTGATAATTATGACAAAGGTTTCTTTGACTTTACCCTACATATAGACAAGGTTGTTGACTCTAAATACAGTTATCTAAAAGGCAAAACACTTGTGTTTCACAAGGAATAAAGGTGATTACTGTGATTATGTTTAAAAAACATCACAAAGCAACTGTTGCTATTATTGTAACTGTCATTATTGCTATCATTTGTACTTTAGCTTATTTCTTTCTTAACCTTATTGATTTTCACTTTTATTTTGGTTGGAAAGATGTGAAATTAAGCAATACAATTTCCATAAAAATACCTAATGATTGGAATGAAAGTAAGGAAAATGGATTGATTTATTTTTCTAAAGATACTTCTAATGATAAGGACAAGATAATACTTTTCCAAAGTAAAGCTGAGGATATGTATGACTTTGGTGAACCATTAAATAATAATGCAAAAGCTGAAAAGAACATTATCAGCCATAACTTTAAGAGTATAATAAAAATTACCGGTGAAGTTAATTCATTAAGTGCAGTACAAGGTGATGCAGTAATTTCTGCTGACAATGTTACATATAAAACAGACTATGTTTCCATTAATAAGGATGATGAAGAAATAACATTCTACAGTTGGAATGATAATGTTGATACTGACACATTAGAAAAAATTGCTGATTCTGTGTCATACAATTAAATTTATATAAGCAAAATACCCCTAAATGCAACTGCTTTAGGGGTGTTTCCAAAAGGAATAATTTAATTTTCTAAGTAGCAAAAACTATATTAACGGTGCAACAAACTTCAGTACTTTACCGATTAGCTTAATGTACCATTTATCATTCTTGATACTTTCATATGTAACTTGCTGACACTTAGCAAGTGTATCCTTATAGTCACTTTTAATGTCATCAATACACCTTGTACCATACATATATGTTGCACATTCAAAATGATGGTACAAACTTCTGTAATCCATATTAATTGAACCCACAACTGACTTAACATCATCACTTACAAATACTTTTGCATGGACAAATCCGGGAGTATATTCATACACCTTTACACCGGCATCAAGTAATTTTTTGTAGTGAGTTTTTGCAAGTGCTTGTGCAACAAAGCTGTCTGAAATATGAGGCAAAATAATTCTAACATCAACACCTCTTTGAGCAGAAAATGTCAATGAATTTTCCAATTCACCATCCATAATCATATATGGTGTCATAATATAAACATAGTCCTTTGCACGATTAAGAATATCCATATATACAGACTTACCAACATCATATTCATCTAGTGGACAATCACCAAATGGCATTACAAAACCATTGCTAAAGTAACCACCGGCAGAAAGACTATCCCCTACATTTAGGTACTTTGAAAAGTCACAATGTCTTTCATTTACACTCCACATTTGTAGGAACATTAGTGTAAAGCTATCTACTGCATCACCCTTTAGCATAACACCAACATCCTTAAAATGGCCATACTTATGGGTATAGTTAATGTACTCATCAGCCATATTAACTCCACCGTTATAGGCAGTCTTGCCGTCAATAACCATAATCTTTCTATGGTCTCTGTAATTATAATGTGTTGAGATAAACGGTGATACAGGTGAGAACACCTTGCAATGAATTCCTAGTTCTTCTAAGCTACTTGGATAAGTTCTGGGTAGTAATGCAAATTCACAAGTACCATCATACATTACTCTAACTTCAACACCTTCATTTGCCTTTTTAATCAGCACTTCCAATATGTTATCCCACATATATCCATCATCAACAATAAAGTATTCCATAAAGATAAAGTCTTTTGCTTTTTCAAGTTCAACAAGCATTGACTGAAACATCTTTTCACCTATTGGATAATAGGTAACATCAGTATTTTCATACAATGGAAATCTTCCTGATTTGTTTAAATAATAATTCAAATCAGCTACATCAGGACAAATTTCTTCTGCTTTATCAATAACAGATTTATCCTGTGTGATTTTATTATTAGTATTTTTTAGAATATGGGTAACTCTTTTCTTCAGAACTCTGTGACCTATATCAACTGTAGTATAGATATATAGCAATGCTCCGAATATAGGCAAAATCGCCATTATAGTCAGCCAAGTAATTTTGCTTGATGCATCATGGTCGCTGTTCACAATTACCGTAATCATAAATATGTAAAATACTGCTGAGATTATGTAGTAATGTGGTGCTAACTGACTAAACTTTAAGAACAGACCAAGTAAAACTAATATTTGCAAAGCAAGAAGAACCAGCACAATTCCAAATCTGCTGAAAACCATTGAGATTATGCCTTTTTTAAATGCTATCCTCTTTTTGCCTTGTTCCTTGTTTTTCATAATTACCTCCCATAAATAAAATTTATTTACCACTCCTCATTTATATTTTAACATTAAAAGAAAATTATGCAATACTAAAAATAATATTTATAGAAATAAGAATAATTTTGTTGAAAAATATGGAAAGGTTAATATAAATTTTAAAAGAGATAATTATGCAGGTTAATATAACCTTTGATTTTTATTAAGATGTCATTAACAATAGAAAGTTTTTTATTAATAAGGAGGTAACACAATGAAAACTAAGAAAATTTTCTCTAAAAGAAATATACTTATTACACTTGCCATTATATTTTCCTTGCTAATTTGTTATTCTTTGTATTTTTGCTATTTATCATATGAGATAGTTAAGAATATTAATCAGTCAAGCAGTTACAAGGCTTTTCAATCATCTGAATATTCAAAATACATAAAAGATGAATATGATTATGATAGAATGCATTTTTGCGAAAATAAGCCTAATACAGATGAAAAATATTATGGTATATACATTGCCATTCCTTTATGGAATAAGGTTACAGTTTATCATTATTATATCCATGAAGTTAGAGATAAGAACGGACATATTCTATCCGGTGGTGGTGATCTTTTTGATCCATGTAAAACCAGAATAGAATATTTCTACGAAAACAACCACATTGTCATTAATGAATCAGAAGAATATATAGAAAGTGCATGGCAAAATAAATATTAACAAAATAAATTAATCACCTATACTAATCATAAAGTATAGGTGATTTTTTTGCATTAACAATATCCAAAAACACAACTGTTTATACACTTCTTGAATTAATACAAATAAAATGTTAAAATAGTATTGTTTTTTAGAAAGGAATATAGAAATGGAAAATTAAAAAATCAAAGGAACAAATTGCCATACATTATTTTTGGAATATTGTCTTTATTTTCAGTAAGTCTTATTTTCAACAATAATCTATGGTTTGATGAGGCATATACCCTATCACTAATTCAGCACAATTTCTCAAAGATAATTGAAATTCTGAAAACCGATATGCATCCACCATTTTACTTTTTGTCATTAAAAGTATTTTGTATGATTTTCGGTTACTCAATACCTGTAACAAAAGTCTTTTCTGTAATAGGCTATGTTGCAACACTTTCACTTGGTTTAACAATAGTGAAAAAGCATTTTGACAATACAACATCAATAATCTATATGCTTACTGTAGGTGCAGTTCCTATGTCACTGTATTTTAGTGTTCAACAAAGGTCATATCAATGGTGTATATTTTTCGTTACACTTTCATTTATAGAGGCTTTGCTATTTATCGAAAAACACAAAACACACCATTGTGTTATATTCGTTACAGCCTCATTATTTTCAGCATACAACCATCTTTATGCTATGCTTGCAGTGGGAATAATTTTTGCTTTCATCAATATTTATGCAATCTTTAAAGACAGAAAATTATTAAAAGCAATTATAATTTCTGATATTTCAATGGTAGTTGGATATATTCCATGGATTATTCCACTACTAAATCAAACCAAATCAGCTGCCGGAAACTTCTGGCTAAAAGGTGTAGAACCACTTTCACTAATTGTATTTGCATCAGGAATAATTGTTTCAGCACTAATATTAGCTAAGAAAGAAAATCGCAAATTGCCAATAATTTTCGGTATAATCTGTGTGCTAAGTATTCAGGTAATCGGACTTTTTATAACAATCTTTATTCGACCATTTTACATAGCAAGGTACTGTAATGTAATTCTGGGGATTTTCGCTTTAACAGTAGCTTTCGGTACAAGGAATATTAAAGTAAAAGCAAAACAGATTATTTGCATATGCCTTTCTATCCTCAGTATAGGTTGTGTTGTTGTTACAGGAATATTTGAGTACAACCCATCAATGAAGAACTTTTTCAACCGTTTTGACAAGGTCACTTCTTCATCAGATACATTCATTTATTCCGATAGTGCATTTGGAATTATGTCATATTACTATCCTAAGAATACTCACATTTGTACCTACTATGAGTCATGGTTTTCTGCTTTTGATAATGTCCGGTACATTAATAAAAAGAAGATTAATTCTAAGATAAATTCAAGTAATACAGTGTGGTTTGTGAAAAACACCTTAACCAAAACTCCTAAATATCTGAAAAAGAATTATAAACTAAAATCGGTTGATACATTTAAATGTGGTAACCGTCAAATCATCCTAAAAAACCCCTGCGAGTTTGTTCTCGCAGGGATTTCCACATATGTATCAAATTTTAACTTTGCACTCCTCTGGTGCATTCCAAGGCAGTAGAATATCAGCCGTTTCATTTTCCTTAATATTAGGGAACTTTTTGAAGATGTATGTCAGATACTTAAACGGATCCAGATTGTTCTCTTTGGCTGTTTCGATTATGCTGTACATAACAGCACTGCCAGTAGCTCCTGACTCAGTATTGGCAAACAAAAAATTCTTTCTGCCCATAACAAATGGCTTAATGCTTCTTTCGGCTCGGTTATTGTCAATTTCTAATCTGCCGTCCTCTAAATATCTTCTGAGATATTTCTCGTTATTCTTAAGATAGGTAAACGCACCACCAAGTTTGCTTTTAAATGCTATGCTTTGCTTTTCAGCCCAGCACAAAAAAGCGTCAAGAATTGGCTTTGATTTTTCTTGTCGCACCTTTAGTATTTCTTCATAGCTTTTATCAGCTATTTCTTTTCTATTGCATATAGCTGATTGCAGTAATCTAAAGCAATTCCAGCTGTTGAGTTTGCTCGTTCGTCCTTGCTTATCATTTCTAATGCTTCAGCAAATTTTCTTCTGCAATGCGCCCAGCAACCAACAACTGTGAAGTTATCTCCAAGTTTGTGATATCCCTGATAACCATCTGCGTGTATGTAGCCATTAAAACCTTCAAGAAAGTTCTCCGCATTTTCAATCTTTCTGTTTGGTTTGTAATCATACAGTACGATATTCTTTTCAGAGCATCCACTCGTTCTGTACAGCCACATATATGCTTTCTTTGGAGTAGGCTTCTCTTTGGTTTTCAGTACCTGCAGTGTTGTTTCATCTGCATGGATTACTTCCTCTTTTATGAGAAGCTCTCTTAACTTCTCATATATTGGTTCTAACCACAGCTGACTCGCTTTAAGTATCCAGTTAGACATTGTCTGTCTTGTTAATTCAACACCTTGCCTTTTCAGGTCTTGTTCTTGTCTATAGAGTGGTGAGTATATCACAAACTTCTGTGTCATAATGTGAGCCACTGCTTCTGGTGAAGCAAAGCTGCCTTTGATTACTGGCTTTTCCTGTGGTGTTTTACTATTGGGGTCTCAATACCGTTTTTCTCACAATTCTTGCAGGCGTAGGTGTAATATACATCCTCCTGAATAATCACCTCAGCAGGTTTGATTTTTAATGTTTTCTTTACTTCCTTACCAATAACCTCAAGCTGTTCATTACAGTTAGGACATACCTTTTCTTCTTCGGGAAGAGTATGCTCTACAACAACTGTCTTGATGTTTTCTGGTAATTTGTCAAGAGTAGCTTCTTTCTTTTCGGGTATGAGAAGCCACCTTAACCTCTTCCTTTGCTTCTACATCTGAGTAGAGCTCTGCTTCGTTATGAAGAAGACTAAGCTGTTCGTAAATATATTCCGATTGTTCACTTTTTGAGCCATAGGTCTTTTTATTATTTATCTTAAGCTGCTCCATCAGCCACTTCACCTGTGTTTCAAGTTCTGAACAGTGCTCTTTTAATGATTTTAGTTCATTATATTCATCCAGTGAAATAGTAATTGTTTCACTGTTTTTATCCTTGATTATCATGCCTATATTATACCACAAAACAAGGCAAAAGTACAGTATTTAAGCCATTTTATGAGAACTTTATTCCACTTATTTTTTGTGTTGACTTAGGCTGGATTATATTAAGTCCCTCCATTAACCAACGATATTGCTGAGGTGTTATTGTGACACATTCTTCAGATTTTCGAGGCCATTGAAACTTACCTTTTTCAAGCCTTTTATACAGAAGCAGAAATCCGTCACCTTCCCAATACAAACCTTTAATTCTATCCGTTCTTCGTCCACAGAAGAGAAACAAAGCATTTGTACAAGACTCAAGCTTAAACTGCTTTTCTATTATTGTTGCAAGTCCGTCTATTCCTCTGCGTAGATCAGTATATCCACTTGCAAGGTATATCGGGCAATTACAATTAAAATCATTAAGCATTTTTCATTGCCCTCAACACAGCTGTTATTGTAGCTTCGTCAGCACCATTATTGATTTCTACTGTGAAATCATTTCTTTGATAGAAATCATAGGTGAGTTAGCGTTTACTTCTGGTTCTACTGACACTTCTATGAATTGAGGTCTGTTTTTTTGAGTGTAGGCTTCGTATACCTTTTTCTGTCTGCTCCAAAATGTACTTACAGGAATATTGTTATTTCTGCACCACTGCGCAACACTTAACCCACTGTTGTTGCATTTCTACTTGGTTTGCCCAAAGAGCCAGGTTCTGTTCTTTTCTTAATGTTCTGATACCTTTGTTCATACGAAACTCTCCAATCGTTTTTTGTTGTAGTCTATTGTAGATGTTCGTCTACAACTTATTTACTTGGATATTTTCGCATGTTTTCAAATCCGCTTCAAGACGCTGGCTTATTTGACGGTTACTAAATGTGACTTCAATACCTTCCAAGTTTATTCAGTTCAGAAGAAATAGCATTGTAACTTTTAGCTTTATAAATTAAAACCCTTATAACAAAAGCAGATGGTATGTTAGTCGTACCATCTGCTTTTTATAATTTTAAATGTTCTTCACTTAATGTAGTCCATTTTTCTTTATTATATTTTTCACTATAATTTTTTTCAATATATTTCTTTGTAGGTTCATTAACATTGACCTTTTTGAAATATAGAATATTTTTATAACGCTTACCGTTCATAAATTTTTGATTAATAATTTTACCATCTTGAAAAATGCCTATAAAACCGTGTTTAAACATTCCTTTTGAATTCATTTTATATCCAAGTATGTAACAATTATTTGAAGTATCAAATTCAATAATATCTAATTTTAAGCTATCATCTTCATTAAAGTAACTATCAACAACCTTATAGTTGACAGAGTCATAAACCACAAGTTTTGATGAAGAAGAATTTAAGTACTTTTCAATGTTATAAAAATACTTACCGTTAGGAGTAAAAGCAAAACCATCTTCCCCACCATCAAGAACTACAACTTTAATAAGTCTTAACTTATCTAGGTCATATACTGCAAAAGAACCCAATGATGACTTTGCAAGGAATATATTTTTATTAGGTTGAAATGCTCCACTATAAATACAAGAAAGGTCTTTAAACCTAGCTAATTCATTATTATTTTCGTCATAAATATAAATAGCTGAACCACTACAACCTACCTTATACTTTCCGTTATTATAAAATCCCCAAAAATTTCTCATAGTTTCTTTATTTTAATATTGTTTTCAAATATTCCTCATATTCCAAAGGAATACCAATATCATAATTTTTGTAGTAGTGTAAAAAGTCTAAAGGAAATGCAAATTCTCCATCTATATACTGTCCTGCTTGTAATCTTTCACCTGTGAACATATCTGAGGTTGGTAAGCTTGTAACTGCAAAATCCAAATTTTCTATGTGCTTAATAACTTGCTGCTTATCAATACTGTTATGTATCTTTGATAATTCTTCAAAACTATCAGTTAGTTCACCATATAGCATATTATCCCAATAACCAAAAAGTTTCATTTCTTTTTCAATTATCATAAAATCAACTCACAATAAATATATTTAAATCTTTACTTCAATTTTTCCTGATATTCAAACCACATTTCATAACTTTTCTTTGCCCTTTCAGGTGCGTCTTTTTTAACTCTGAAAATGTGCTTATGTGTGGGATCTTCCTCATACCAATCCTTATTAATACTCCAATACAACAATTCTGTATTTCTAATCATAAAAAATCACCAATTTTGACCTTTATTATTAACAATCTTTTCTACTTAAAACATACTGAATAAAATCATCATTAAGTTTCATATCATATTTTTCAAAGTGGTATATTTCTTCACTTGTCCAACAATACACACCATCATTATATACAAATATACTACTTCTTAATAACTGACCTGTAACAAAATCAGTTGATGCACAAGTAAGAACAATACATTCTTTATCAAACTTCTTTAAATATTGTAATACTGTATCTTTATCTTCACATACAACATTTAATTCATCACTAAAAGATATATCATTCGGATTTTCCGTAAACTCTCTATAATTTGATATACACTTCATTTAACCACATTCCTATATTATTACAAATCAAAACCACATTCATCCATAGTTCCTGTTAATTCCGACCATCTGGCTGACATAAACTTCATAAATTACCCCTCATTTATATTTTAACATTAAAAGAAAATTATGCAATACTAAAAATAATATTTATGAAAAGAAAAGTATTTTGTTGAATATATAGTAAGAATTGATATAATTATAGTTATAGGATGTATTAAATCAATTTTTAAGTAAAAAGAGGTAATTATGCAAGTTAACTTAGTGTTCGATTATTATACAGATGTTATCAATGTTCCTGATGAAATAGAAACTCAAATCAAAAAATATCAAAAGAAATGCGACAAGTGGTTATATAATAAGGATAATAACCATCAGTATTGGGAAAAAGATGAATACGGTAAAAAACTCGGTGTTGGCATTTGTAGTGATGCATTTGTATATTGGTTAAATAATTTTGTTCTAAATGATAGTAAACAAAAGGCAGTTGTACTTAAAAGGAATCTGCAAGAATATGATTCCTCATTGCCTACAATATTTTATTAAGTTGCTGACTATTATCTATTATTTTAAGGAGAATTATAAATGAAAAGACTATTGTGTATTGTTCTTTCCCTATTGTTTGTCACTTTTTCTTTAACCGGATGTAATATTCTTGGTGGTGACCTAAAGGCATTGCCTTATTCTTTTTTTGCGTCATCAGAAAAAATTGCTACTGACACAATGAAAAAGGTAGTAAAAGCCTTTGATAACAGAGATAAAGAAATGATAAAATCACTGTTCGCTAAAGAAGTATTGAAAAAGTACAAAAACTTTGATAAAGACTTAGATAAGGCTTTTAAGTACTATACAATAAAATCTGAAAAAGTTGATTATGATTGGGCAGGTGATAGCGATAGTACTGATGATAACGGTACAGTTGCATATACTGATTGTCTAGCAACTTTAAAAGATAAAAATGATACATTCATTTTTGGTGTTAATGTTTGTTACCAAGATGACACTAATGAGTTGAATGAAGGCGTATGGTGTATTTATTTACAAAATAAAAAGCTAGAACCAACAAAAGAATCTAAAATTGATGATTCTGAACCGGATTATGGTATCTATTTAAATAGATAAATCAAATTAATTATCCAAGGAGACATAAATATGGGCAAAACAATTTTAACTGTGGCATTAATAACTTTTTTCATTGTAATGATTATTTTTATGATTGTTGCAATAATCCGTAGTGTTTTTTATATGAAATATCAAAAGTCAAACAAACTTTATTTTTCACCATTAGTAGGTATAGAAATCAATGGAATTTCATATTCATTAATTTATAAAGGAAAAGAAATTGACACTTGTGTTATATACCAAAAGTATAAAGGTTTCTATTATATGATTGGCACAAAAGGAATTTATAAAGTCGGCAAAGGAAAAATTATTACTCTTGACCAAAAAAATATAGAAGGTTTTGAAGTATCTCTAATTGAAACATTAAAAAGAGAATGTAAGAAAAAAATCAGCGAACATCAAGAATTATTCAACTGTATATCAGCTACTTGTGATGACTTTCATAAATAAGTAGCACTACTATGATTTGTCATACCTTAGTGCCCACTACTATTTATAGTTCATCAGAACAAAAATTATTATAATAAAACTAAGGCTAAAAGGTGTAAAATCTTTCAGCAAAAGAATTTATTACATATCCTTGTTTTTAAACAGATTTGTCCTACATTGGCATAATAAATCGCTACTTTTTATGTGATTTTTATGCCTTTTATTTTATCACAAAACTGTATACCCTGTCCTTTTCCTGTTGTATACCATCTTATTACTCTATACGCATTGATGTGCCGTAACAAATTTTCTAATTATCGTACCTTATCCTATTTAGATATTAAAAATTATCACAAACAAAAAGCTTTCCTATCAAGGTATTCCCTTACTAAGGGACAAAGGGTTAGCCGTTTTCGTTAGAAAAAGTGTCACCGAATGGTAACAAAGGAGTGTTTAATATTTTAAACTTGTTTAAAATATCATCATAGAAGAAACTTTCCATTATTTCTAACAAGAAAGTATAAGAAATATTTAAAGTTACCATTGTAGGGTCCAACATCGTTGAACCGAGCAAATCATCCTCTATATTGGCATATTGCCCTATTCACATTTAAAAATAAATAAGAAAAACAAACGAAAAAATGAGCAACCAAAAGGCTACCCACAAAAAGATAAATATGATTAAAAAAATGAGTCAATATTAACTCCCCAACTTACTCTAGCTTAGAGGAAGTTATCTACCACGCTTGAGAATTACACATCAGAATTAGAGTAACTCATCAAATCCCCTGGCTAAAAACAGTCCAATAATAGGAAAAAATAATATTAAGTTAGATAAATGATTGATAGAAAACAATAATATGCAAATTAAAAACTCGCCTTCTCGCCCATAGTAATGTATTAAAGAAAGACAAAAGAAAAACAGTAGGTAAAATAACCTACTGTTTCTTTTGGCTCCCCCAACTGGGCTCGAACCAGTGACATCATGATTAACAGTCATGCGCTCTACCGACTGAGCTATGGAGGAATATATAAATGTTGGCGTCTTCCTATTTTCACAGGCCGCTTCCAGCCAACTATCTTCGGCACTACTGAGCTTAACTTCTGTGTTCGGGATGGGAACAGGTGGACCCTCAGCGTCATCGACACCAACTATTTATTTACCTCTATTTAATTGCTTGGGTCTTGGTGACCCGTGCGAGAATCGAACTCGCGTTGCCGCCGTGAGAGGGCGGAGTCTTAACCGCTTGACCAACGGGCCAATTCTCTTCGGCTAGAGCGGTTGCCCAGCTCCAACCTTCTCTTTGGTGCGCCATCAGGGGTTCGAACCCGGGACACCCTGATTAAGAGTCAGGTGCTCTACCAACTGAGCTAATGGCGCATATTGTGCTCTGCACCTTCAAAACTGAATAAAGAATTTCTAGCTAAATTTGCTGACCAAAAAAGACTCTTGTGGTCAAGCCCTCGACCTATTAGTACTGCCAAGCTGAACATGTCACCATGCTTACACACGCAGCCTATCAACCTCGTAGTCTACAAGGGGTCTTACTCAGTAAACTGATGGGATATCTAATCTTGGAGTCGGCTTCACGCTTAGATGCTTTCAGCGTTTATCCGTTCCGTACATAGCTGCCCAGCTGTGCCACTGGCGTGACAACTGGTGCACCAGAGGTACGTCCATCCGGTCCTCTCGTACTAAGGACAGAGCTCCTCAAATATCCTGCGCCCACGACAGATAGGGACCGAACTGTCTCGCGACGTTCTGAACCCAGCTCGCGTACCACTTTAATCGGCGAACAGCCGAACCCTTGGGACCGAATACAGCCCCAGGATGTGATGAGCCGACATCGAGGTGCCAAACCTCCCCGTCGATGTGGACTCTTGGGGGAGATCAGCCTGTTATCCCCAGGGTAGCTTTTATCCGTTGAGCGACGGCATTTCCATTCACATACCGCCGGATCACTAACTCCAACTTTCGTTACTGCTCGGGCCGTCACCCTCGCAGTTAGGCTGGCTTACGCGTTTACACTCTTATGCACGGTTTCCGTCCGTGCTGAGCCAACCTTTGAGCGCCTCCGTTACTCTTTCGGAGGCGACCGCCCCAGTCAAACTGCCCACCTGACAATGTCCCCTGACCAGTTTCATGGCCACAGGTTAGAATTCCAGCAATCTAAGTGTGGTATCCCAACATCGACTCCATTATGGCTGGCGCCATAACTTCCCAGTCTCCCACATATCCTGTACATAAATTACCGAAACCCAATATCAAGCTACAGTAAAGCTCCATGGGGTCTTTCCGTCTTGTCGCAGGTAACCGACATCTTCACCGGTACTACAATTTCGCCGGCGGGTAGTTGAGACAGTGCCCAGATCGTTACACCATTCGTGCGGGTCGGAACTTACCCGACAAGGAATTTCGCTACCTTAGGACCGTTATAGTTACGGCCGCCGTTTACTGGGGCTTCAATTCAATGCTCTCACTCCTCCTCTTAACCTTCCAGCACCGGGCAGGTGTCAGCCCCTATACTTCATCTTTCGATTTGGCAGAGACCTGTGTTTTTGCTAAACAGTCGCCTGGGCCTATTCACTGCGGCTCTCTCGAGAGCACTCCTTTTCCCGAAGTTACGGAGTCAATTTGCCGAGTTCCTTAACTACCCTTCTCCCGCTGGCCTTAGAATTCTCTTCCTGTCCACCTGTGTCGGTTTGCGGTACGGGCACCAACATTACATTCACAAAACTTTTCTCGCCTCTATCTAAGCTTGCTTCCCTACTATTTTTCGGTCCCTTACGCCCGGGATTACCAGCACCCGGGTCAAGCCCTTCTAAAGTGTCATTTTGTTTAAGTTGTCAGTGGTTACGGAATATCAACCGTATGTGCATCGACTACGCCTTTCGGCCTCGCCTTAGCTCCCGACTTACTTGGAGCGGACGAACCTTCCTCCAAAAACCTTAGACTTTCGGCCATTAAGATTCTCACTTAATTCTCGCTACTCATTCCGGCATTCTCACTCATGTAAAGTCCACCACCGCTTTCGCTATGACTTCACCCCTTACATGACGCTCTCCTACCATACCTTTCGGTATCCCAAGCTTCGGTTTATAGTTTAGCCCCGTTAAATTTTCGGCGCGGGATCACTCGACCAGTGAGCTATTACGCACTCTTTTAATGAGTGGCTGCTTCTAAGCCAACATCCTGGTTGTCTATGCAATCCCACATCCTTCTCCACTTAACTATAATTTGGGACCTTAGCTGTGGGTCTGGGCTGTTTCCCTTTTGACGATGAAACTTATCTCCCACCGTCTGACTCCTGAAAAACGATTATCTGGCATTCTGAGTTTGATAAGGTTCAGTAACCTTTCGGCCCCTAGCCAATTCAGTGCTTTACCTCCAGTAATCTATTTCAAGGCTAGCCCTAAAGCTATTTCGGAGAGAACCAGCTATCTCCGGGTTCGATTGGAATTTCTCCGCTACCCACAACTCATCCGCTACCATTTCAACGGGAGTCGGTTCGGCCCTCCATGAAGTTTTACCTTCACTTCAGCCTGGCCATGGGTAGGTCACCCGGTTTCGGGTCGTATACATCTAACTTGTCGCCCTGTTCAGACTTGCTTTCGCTTTGGCTTCACACCTTAAGTGCTTAACCTTGCTAGATACATACACTCGCCGGACCATTCTACAAAAGGTACCCGATCGTCCTTTGATGGACTTTCGGTGCTTGTAAACACAAGGTTTCAGGTTCTCTTTCACTCTCGGGGTGCTTTTCACCTTTCCTTCACAGTACTTCTTCTCTATCGGTCACTAGGTAGTATTTAGGCTTGGAGGATGGTCCCCCCGTATTCCCACCGGGTTTCACGTGTCCGGCGGTACTCTGGATTCAACTGACTGACTCTTCCTTTCGCTTACAGGACTCTCACCTTCTTCGGTTAGCTTTCCCACACTATTCAGCTAGAAATTATCAATATCGTATGTTGTCCGAACCCCAAAGGTATTTCTACCTCTGGTTTGGCCTCTTCCGCGTTCGCTCGCCACTACTAGCGGAATCTCGGTTGATTTCTCTTCCTCGCCCTACTTAGATGTTTCAGTTCAGGCGGTTCCCCTCATATACCTATGTATTCAGTATATGATGACTGTGCATGACCACAGCCGGATTGCTCCATTCGGATATCTACGGATCAATGTTTACTTACAACTCCCCGTAGCTTATCGCAGTTAGTCACGTCCTTCTTCGGCTCCTAGTGCCAAGGCATTCCCCTTGTGCTCTTTATAGCTTGACCATTGAGATATCTTTTTGGTTCTTTCGTTTAAGTAAATTAATTTACTCTACTCGCAGATAAATAGGCTTTATTTCCTATTTACCCTTTTTCAGCTTAATTGTAGTTTTATTACCTGTTAGTTTAAATAAATACTTGAGTTTTATTTTCCTGTTTGTAATAAACTATCTCGCTATCTTTTCTTTATTCAGTTTTCAAGGTGCATTTTTAGAGGATCACTGACTTTTAGTCGGCTTTTCCTCTTTGGTGGGCTTAAGTGGACTCGAACCACCGACCTCCCGCTTATCAGGCGGACGCTCTAACCAGCTGAGCTATAAGCCCATATTCTCTGGCTTGGTGCTTCTATTACTCAAGCCTTTGGTGGAGATAAGCGGGATCGAACCGCTGACCCCCTGCTTGCAAAGCAGGTGCTCTCCCAGCTGAGCTATACCCCCATATCTCTTTAGGGTCGGACCCTGAAAATTAAACAACAAACTTGAAATCCATTCTGACCTTGGATATGAGTTACTTACTTTCACTCATTTCTCCATAGAAAGGAGGTGATCCAGCCGCACCTTCCGATACGGCTACCTTGTTACGACTTCACCCCAGTCGCCAATCCTACCTTCGACAGCGCTCTCCCTAAGGTTAAACTACTGGCTTCGGGTATTACCGGCTCCCATGGTGTGACGGGCGGTGTGTACAAGGCCCGGGAACGTATTCACCGCGGCATGCTGATCCGCGATTACTAGCAATTCCAACTTCATACAGGCGAGTTGCAGCCTGCAATCTGAACTGGGAATGCTTTTAGGGGTTTGCTCCATATCGCTATTTTGCTTCCCTCTGTTAACATCCATTGTAGTACGTGTGTAGCCCAGGTCATAAGGGGCATGATGATTTGACGTCGTCCCCACCTTCCTCCGTTTTGTCAACGGCAGTCCTATTAGAGTGCTCTTGCGTAGCAACTAATAGCAAGGGTTGCGCTCGTTGCGGGACTTAACCCAACATCTCACGACACGAGCTGACGACAACCATGCACCACCTGTCTTCGTGTCCCGAAGGAAAAATCTATCTCTAGATTCGTCACTCGATGTCAAGACCTGGTAAGGTTCTTCGCGTTGCTTCGAATTAAACCACATACTCCACTGCTTGTGCGGGCCCCCGTCAATTCCTTTGAGTTTCAACCTTGCGGTCGTACTCCCCAGGTGGATTACTTATTGTGTTAACTCCGGCACGGAAGGGGTCAGACCCCCCACACCTAGTAATCATCGTTTACAGCGTGGACTACCAGGGTATCTAATCCTGTTTGCTACCCACGCTTTCGTGCCTCAGCGTCAGTTAAAGCCCAGTAGGCCGCCTTCGCCACTGGTGTTCCTCCCTATCTCTACGCATTTCACCGCTACACAGGGAATTCCGCCTACCTCTACTTCACTCAAGCTCAATAGTTTCAAATGCAGTTCATGGGTTGAGCCCATACATTTCACATCTGACTTACCAAGCCGCCTACGCACCCTTTACACCCAGTAAATCCGGATAACGCTTGCTCCCTACGTATTACCGCGGCTGCTGGCACGTAGTTAGCCGGAGCTTATTCATTTAGTACCGTCATTGTTCGTCCTAAATAAAGAAGTTTACAATCCGAAAACCTTCATCCTTCACGCGGCGTTGCTGCGTCAGGGTTGCCCCCATTGCGCAATATCCCCCACTGCTGCCTCCCGTAGGAGTCTGGGCCGTGTCTCAGTCCCAATGTGGCCGTTCAACCTCTCAGTCCGGCTACCGATCGTCGCTTTGGTGGGCCGTTACCCCGCCAACTGGCTAATCGGACGCGAGTCCATCTTTGAGCGATAAATCTTTGGCATAAAAGCCATGCGACTTCTATGCTTTATGCGGTATTAGCATCCCTTTCGGGAAGTTATTCCCCTCTCAAAGGCAGGTTACTCACGCGTTACTCACCCGTCCGCCACTAAACTTAATCAACTTCCTTCCGAAGAATTCTGTCAAAGAAGTTCCGTTCGACTTGCATGTGTTAGGCACGCCGCCAGCGTTCATCCTGAGCCAGGATCAAACTCTCTAATAATTTGTATATTAGACCTTTCGGTTTAACATCTTATTAAATCGTCAAGCTCATTTCTGAATACTTGCGTGTTTGTGTATTTTTTAGTGTTCACATTCACTATCCTCAACTTGAGTCATTCAACTCAAAGTCATTTTCGGGTTTCTTGTTCGTTGTTTAATTTTCAAGGTCCGTCGTTCCAAACTTACTGAACTTCTTACTCTCGATTTCTCTTAAGTTTTTCCGTTCCCTCAGCGGAACGTGTTTTATTATACGGCTATTTCGCCTCTTTGTCAACACTTTTTTTCAACTTTTTTTAAAAATTTTTAATTTTTATTTTACAATCCTTTAAAAAGCCCATTCCTATGCCGTTTCTCAGTCTTCTCTTTTTTCATTCTTTTTTGATTTTTCTTTTAAAAAGGCTATATTTCCTTATATTATAACAGAAATCAATGAAAATTATTTTATAATAACTTAGATTTAACTTTTCTAATACGACAAAATTAACAATTCAGGTTTATTATAATAATATGTAATATATATCTGCTTATATAGTAAGAAATTATTCTTTATATATACTATATAATGCAATATATACTGACACATACATAATAGTTTGATACTGTTTATTGTTTTTTTGCATAATTTACGGTACTTGTAATTGTATACAATACACAAACTTATTCAAATTGCACAATGAAGTAGTGATTTTTCGTAATTAATGTGATATAATTACCATACAATTTATTATTAAGGTGGTAAATTAAATGGGAACAAAACATATTATTACTGTAGCAAGACAGTTTGGTAGTGGTGGTAGAGAAATTGCTACTGCTCTTGCAAAGAAGCTTGGTATTAAATATTACGATAAAGAGTTAATTTCTCTTGCTGCTAAAGAAAGTGGTATGAGTCCTGAAGTTTTTGAAAAGGTTGATGAACAGGCAACTAACAGTTTGCTATATTCTCTATCTATGGGTTTATACAACTTTGGTAATGGTTTTTCTGCAATGGGTGACCTACCTATGAATGACCAGCTATACATTATTCAGCACAAAATGATTAAGAGATTAGCAGAAGAAGGTCCTTGTGTTATCCTTGGTAGATGTGCAGACTATGTTTTAAGAGATTTTGACAATGTTGTAAATGTATTTATCAATGCTGATATGGAATACAGAAAAGAAAGAGCTATTAAGTATCACAATGTTGATAAGAGAAAAGCAGAACAAATTATTAATAGAACTGATAAAAACAGAGCAAACTATTATAGTTTCTATTCAGGACTAAAATGGGGTCAGCCACAAAACTATGATCTTTGTATCAATAGTAGTAGAATGACTCAAGAAAATGTTGTTGACATTATTGCTAACTATGTTGATATGTTAGAGAAATAACATTTTTAAAAAAATTCACTCCTGAATAGGATAAATTACTTTATCTGAAAAGGAGGTGTTGTTACAATGACAGAATATATCTATATGATGGCAAATTCACAAGGCGATATTGATGATTTCATTTTCGGTGATATTGAGTGGCATGAAAGCCAGAGATAAAGGTAACAACTATGAATTACAACAATAAATAAAGGATGAGCTTGAAAGTATCAAGTTCATCCTTTTATTTTTGCCTCTAAACGAAAGACGAAGGCTCTATATTTATTTTATGTGAAAAATTTTCCATTATTCATTAGCACCTATAACTGATAATGGGTCAACATAGCTACCGTTTACTCTAATAGCAACATGAAGGTGAATACCATCCTCAGATTCACAAGGCATTTCCCATACATTACTAATAGTATCTCCTTTAGAAAGGGTATCATTCACCTGAACTTTAACATTATCAAGTCCACTGTAATAAATCATAAATGTACCACAATCAAGGATAACCACCTTGCCCATTCTTTCATCATCATAAATATCACTTACCACACCATCAGACATTGAAAGAACATTTGTATCTTTCTTACAATTAAAGTCAATACCTAAATGACTTCTATAGTCACCCATAGTTTTGTTATAAACTGCATTTTCGGAATAAGGTTTTGAGACTTTTGCGTTTTTCACAGGATAAATCAAATTTCCCGGAACTTGCAACATTGTTTGAACTGCTGACATAGTGGTTGATGTATTAGGAATAGTAGTTGTGGTAACTGTTGTTGGCATAGTTGTACTTTCTGTAGTTGACATAGTAGTGGTTGTTGTTTCTTCAACAGTAACACCGGTCACCTGATTATTAGCCTGAGTAGCAGTAGCCGTTGCAGTTGCAACCTGATTTCTCTTTTCTTTAAAACTTGAATAAGAAGAAAAAGTTGACCACACAGCCAGTCCAACGGCAGTTATACAAATTGCCAGAGAAACATAAAAGCTTAATTTATTTCTCTTATTATGCTTTTTATGATTTTGACTATTTTTATACTTATTATATTCATCCATAAAAAACACCTCCGAAAGTAGTATTGACGGAGGTGGGAAAAATATACAATAAAAAGAAAAACTCCCAACAGAGGTTGAGAGTATTTTGGAGGCGTTACTCAGATTTGAACTGAGGAATGGGAGTTTTGCAGACTCCTGCCTTACCACTTGGCTATAACGCCTTATGGTATAGTATATGCAACTGTAAATAAAAAATGACAAAAGAAAAAGCACCCATATGGTGCTTTGGATACTGGAGCGGATGACGGGGCTCGAACCCGCTACCTCCACCTTGGCAAGGTGGCGCTCTACCAGATGAGCTACATCCGCAAATTTTTGGCGACCCGGATCGGGTTCGAACCGACGACCTCTAGCGTGACAGGCTAGCGTTCTAACCAACTGAACTACCGGGCCAAAAAAAGTGGTGGGAACAACAGGGCTCGAACCTGTGACCCCCTGCTTGTAAGGCAGATGCTCTCCCAGCTGAGCTATGCTCCCACAACAATCTGTTGTCTCTTGACAACGTAGCCTATTATATACTAGGATGAGACTAATGTCAATAGTTTTTTTCAAATTTTTTGAAAATTTTCTCAAAGTAATTTCAGCACATTTAAAAAGCCAGATTTCATGGGGTTTCTCGTAATTAACACTTTATAAAATAAATTATAAATAGCAACTTAAAATAATTAATCAAGTAGAAAAAGGCTTATTGTTAACAAAAAATTCATAAAAAATGCAATTATTGCATTGATGAAAAATTCAATACTTCCTACAATTATATGTATAGAAATAATTAGGAGGTATTTTATGTATCACACAGATACTTTTGTAAAGTTAAATAGAAAAATCTTAGATTGGAAATGGTATCAGGATGCCACAACCTTTAGAGTATTTGTTCACTTGATTTTGAAAGCCAATGTTTTTGACAATGATTTTCAAAACATAACAGTACATAGAGGTCAGCTTGTTACAAGTTACGGTCATATTGCCGGTGATTTAGGGTTTTATAAAAATGGCAACATTAATGTTGAACCAATCAGAACGGCAATTAGACATTTAAAAAAGACAGGCGAAATTACTACAGAATGAATACAAAAAGGTCTTTTAATCACCATCAACAATTACGAAAAATATCAAGGTGAGATTATGCAAAATAATCAAGATAATTTTTTTGCTCCCAATGAAAACACAATGGAAACCCAATCAGAACCCAATCATTTCCCAATCAAAACACAACAATATAATAAATTAAATAAATATAATAAGTCATATAAATCAAATACTGAGAGGCAAAAGTTGCTTTTGCCCCCACTAGGTCTGTTTGAAAATGTTTTTCTTACTGAAAAGGAAAAGCAAGACCTTGAGAGTAAGTACCCCAAAACATACCAAGGAAAAATCGACAGGCTATCTAGGTATCTTGTTAACAGTAGGAAAAGGTATGTGAATCATTATGCAGTGCTTTTAGGTTGGCTTGAAGAAGATAAGGAAATTGATGAAAGTAATATTCGTGTTGCCAAAAACAGTAGTTCTACCAATGAAATGGCAAGTTACAATATTGATGAATTAGAAAATTACAGTATGTTTGATTAGAGTAATTCTGAGTTTATTCATCAAGATAAGCATTTAGGAAATAAGATGCTAAACTATTCTGCAAAATATTTTTTCTTGCATCATCCTTAGTGAACCAATGAAATGAGTCGATTTCATTATTTGTGGAAAGTTCAGTATCGTTTTTTACAAATGCAGTAAAATTGCACATTAGGGTATTTGACTTTTCATAGAATTTGGTTCTATTGAATTTTATATGAGAAACATTCATTCCGGTTTCTTCTTTAATTTCCCTTACAACTGCATTTTCTAAAGGTTCACCACGATTTACATAACCTGCAACCAATATATAGAAAGGATTGCCGTACTGTTTAATCAGCATAATCTTGCCGGTTTCTTCATTTACCACAATCATACTGACTGCTATGTTGTACATTGGAAATTGAAAAGAATTACATTTTTCACAAAAAGGAACAATACCTTCCCCTTTAAGCTCTTTTTCAATTAGTTTTGTTCCACAGTTAAAGCAATGTTTTTGTATCATAATATCCTCCGTATTGTCAGTGTTTATTTTATGTTTTATGGAATGGGATAGTTCTTTCAATTTTGTCTGCCGGTTAAGGTAAATTATTTCTACAAATTATGGTTTGACTTTTTAATCTTGATTTTGGGTTAGGGTGAATTTGTTATAAATTTAGTTGAGTATAAATGAAAATTTGCAAAATTATCATACCTATCATTATAACAATAGTGTGGCTAACAGGTGTAGGGTCTTTCAACAAAAGTTTTTTACAAAAAACTTTTGCATAAGTTCACATTAGCAAATCAAACTTCGCCTATGGCTCGTTTTCTTTGATGTTCACTTAATTGATGTCCCGTTACAAACTATCCTAAATAAAGGTATTATGCCCTGTGTAGTAAGTTATAATTTTTAGTTTCTACATAGGACTAAGTTACATAAAACATTTTACTATTAAACGGGCGAACAATGTTCGCCCCTACGTAAAAAGCCAACCCTATTGGGTTGGCCCTTAATTGGAGGCGTCACCCAGATTTGAACTGGGGAATCAGAGTTTTGCAGACTCGTGCCTTACCACTTGGCTATGACGCCATATTGACTTTTAATACAAAAAGCACCATCGGTTTAGTGCTTTTTAGTGGAGCGGATGACGGGGCTCGAACCCGCTACCTCCACCTTGGCAAGGTGGCGCTCTACCAGATGAGCTACATCCGCATTTATGGTGCCTCCGGACGGAATCGAACCATCGACACGGGGATTTTCAGTCCCCTGCTCTACCGACTGAGCTACAGAGGCAAATTTTGGCGACCCGGATCGGGTTCGAACCGACGACCTCTAGCGTGACAGGCTAGCGTTCTAACCAACTGAACTACCGGGCCAAAATTTGGTGGGAACAACAGGGCTCGAACCTGTGACCCCCTGCTTGTAAGGCAGATGCTCTCCCAGCTGAGCTATGCTCCCACATTGTCGCCGTGTTTTGTGTTGTTCATCAGCGACAAGCATTATATTACAGTATTTCTTTCAATTTGTCAACACTTTTTTTAAATTTTTTTAAAAAATTTTTTAAGGGTGTTATTTAGTGTCGATTATCTTCTGTAATTCTTCCTTTGTAAACACATACTTTTTGTTGCAGAAATGGCATTCTGCCTGAAGTTCTCCCTGGTTCTTAACTATATCCTCAAGCTCTTCCTTAGACATACCGGTAACAATGTTCTCGATTTTCTGTCTATTACAATTACAGTAATAGCCAACTTCATATTCATCAAGAACATCAACTTCATAACCTTTTAGGAATTTTTCTGCCATCTGAACAGGAGTTAATCCATCAGCCAACATTTGAGTAACACTAGGTACTGACTTTAGATTTTCTTCTATTCTGTCAATATCACTTTCAAATGCACCCGGTAACATCTGTAGCAGTACGCCACCGGAAGCAAGTACCATACCCTTTTTATCAATTAACACACCTAAGGCGCATACTGTTGGAATCTGTTCACTTGTTGCATAATAACTTGCAATATCCTCAGCAATTTCACCACTAAGTAAAGGTACTCTGCCAATATAAGGTTCACCTGCACCCTCATCACGCATAACATTAAGTGTACCGTGACCTACTGCTTTACCAACATTAATATGACCGTTCTCATAATATTCGGTAGGACAATTAGGGTTAGAAACATAACCTTTAACATGGCCTTTAGCATTTGCTACTGCTGTAACAAGTCCAAGTTCACCGTCACCTGCTACCTGTAAATTTAAAGTAGCCTTAGGGTTCTTTAGCATAGCACCCATAATTGAAGTGGCAGAAAGCAATCTGCCAAGTGCTGCTGTAGCTACAGGTGAAGTGTTATGTATTTTTTGTGCAGTAAAAACTGTTTCTGTTGAGTCAATGGCAGCAGCCATAACTGCTCCATCATGGGTGATACATCTTGTAATCTTATCCATAATCAAACTTTCCTTGCTATTATAATAATTCTTTCTTCGTTATCTTTCGGTGGTTCTGTAGTTAAATCTCCAAAGACACCCTCAACAACAAAGTTGTATTTGTTTAAAACTTTTTCTACAAATTCAAGAGAATAGGCTCTTTCGCTAAAGCTTTCGCTATATCTCTCATACAAATCTTCTTCCTTAATAAAGAAATCAAGGTCAATATCCACAATGTCATTTTCTTGCAAAGTATTTTGCCATGCTAAGAAAACTTCATCTGTTTCAAAGACAAATGAATTGTTAGCCAGAACCTCTCTATGCTTATAAAGGGTATTTAAGTCAAACAAAAAGTAACCACCCTTATTCATAAACAGAGAAACTCTCTCTATAGCCTTAGTGAAAACCTTTTCATCCACAATATGATTTAGGCTGTCTAAGGTACAAATACAAGTATCTATTGTACCATACAAGTCAAGGGACTCCATCCTCTGACACAAATAAAGAATGTTAAGACCTTTTTCCATAGTCTTTTGCTGAGCAACAGTAAGCATATCGTAGCTACCGTCAACACCATAAACATCAATTCCCTTTTCTTTCAGTAACATAGTCATTGTACCTGTGCCACAAGCTAAGTCAAGGGTTAGTCCTAAATCATGATTAAAATTCTTCTCAAGAACATTAACAATATAATCTGCTCTTTTTTCGTACTCAACATTATCTGTTAAGCTATCGTAAAAATCGGCAAACATTTCGTAAGATGGCATTTTACTTGTCCTCTGCTTTATCTTCTTTTTCATCAAAAATTCTGCCGAAAACCATTTCGTAACCGTCGCTACCATAAATTAAGCTACGGTTAACTCTGCTGATTGTGGCAGTTGATGCACCGGTCTTTGATACAATATCACTATACACCTTTTTGTCAGTTAACATCTTGGCTACAACAATTCTCTGTGACATTGCCTTTAGCTCAGGAACTGTACACAAATCTTCAAAAAAGTTGTAACATTCCTCTTCATTCTTTAGGCTTAAAATAGCCTTAAAAAGCAAATCAGTTGCTTCATCTTTTATTTTATTATTCATAAGTAATAACCTCCGTTACTTTCACACACTAAAATTTTAACATACTAAATTTTGAAAGTAAAGGAGGTTTTATATTTTTACATATCTTTTTTTATTTGATTTAAAGCACCTTTCTCAATTCGTGATACTTGGGCTTGGCTGATACCGATTTCTTTGGCTACTTCCATTTGGGTTTTACCCTTAAAAAATCTCAGTGAAAGTATTTTCTTCTCTCTATCGCTAAGGTTCTTCAATGATTCTTTAAAAGAAATTTCTTCCAGCCAATTACTGTCGGAATTGTTGTTACTTAGCATATCCATAACATAAATTGTATCATCACCGTCTGAGAACACCGGTTCATATAGCGATACAGGCTCTACAATTGCCTCTAAGGCAAGAACTACAGTTTCCTTAGGTACATTCATCTCTTTTGCTATTTCTTCCACAGTAGGCTCTCTGTTGTTCTTATTTATTAGCTTTTCTTTTATCTGCATAGCATGATAGGCAGTATCTCTCATTGAGCGACTAACCCTTAAAGCATTGTTGTCCCTTAGAAATCTTCTGACTTCACCGATAATCATGGGTACACCGTATGTTGAAAAACGAACATCAAGACTTGTATCAAAGTTATCAATTGCCTTTATCAAGCCTATCACACCTACCTGAAAAAGGTCATCAAGGTTTTCCCCACGATTGGTAAACCTTTGAATTACCGAAAGTACAAGTCGCAGGTTGCCTTTAATCATTTTATCTCTGGCGATTTTTCTTTCTTTTTCATTTCCCTCCCTCATAATTTTCAGAAGTTCTTTCTTTTCTTTTTCTTTTAGAACCTTTAATTTGCCGGTATTTACACCACAAATCTCAACCTTGTTATACTGCAAAAAAATCCCCCCTGACAATCTTTAATAAAAGTATTGCCCGGAGGGATTATTTTCATTCATTAATTTGTATTCTTAACTGTTGTTACCTTGCTGCCTGAACCAAAATCTACTGACCAAGTACCACTTGACTTAACTACTATAAAGTAGCTTTTGTTCTTATTTAATGTTGCACTTACTGTGCCTTCGTAATCATCAATTTCATCACAAAGGACACCTATCTGTTTACCTGTTTCATCAAATAGGAATACAGTAAAGTCATCATCACCTTTGTTCTTTAGCTTAACGGTTTGCTTATTGTCTGTACCTGCAAACATTTTTGATACACATTCACCACTACCTGTAATGTTGTCTGTACCGTCATATGTTATAGCCTTAATCTTAATAGTCCATTTACCTGTGGCAGCAACCTTGATTGTTGCACCTTCTACACCGTCACTTTTACCTTTAGCATAAAGGTTAGTACCTGTGTACTTGCCGGTAGTATCAACATATGTATAAGCTCTGCCATCACCATCAGAACCGATTACAGTAAATGTACCTTTGCCCTCATGGGTCATTGTAATTGCATAAACACCTTTTGTAACAGTAACATTAGATAAAGTTTTGTTGCCGTTACCTGAGAACTTCAAATCTTCTTGAGTTACAACCACTTTGCAGTAGTCATACTTATTATTCTTAGTTGTAGCATAGATTTTGCAAGTACCTGCCTTTTTACCGGTTACTTTACCTTTGCTGTCAACTGTAGCAATAGACTCATTTGAAGATTCCCACATTACATCTTTATATGCAGTATTGTCAGGTTTAACTGTTGCTGAAAGCTGAATACTTTTGTTAGTACCCACATTTACAGAATGTTTATTAATAACAACACCTGTAGGTTTTACCTTTACAGTAACCTTACATTTAGCTTTTAGTCCATTTGAACTTGTTGCAGTAATTGTACATTCACCTGCACCTTTGCCTGTAACTTTGCCGTTTTCAACTGTAGCTACTTTTGTATTGCTACTTTCCCATTCAATAGAACTGTTAGTAACATTCTTAGGTGTAATAGTATAAACAAGATTTTCTGTTGCACCTAACATTAAGGTAAACTTAGATTTATTTAGTGTTAGCTTTGAAGCCAAAACATTATCAACAGTAACCTTACATTCATCACTTACACCGTTACTTGTAAAGGCTTTTACTGTTGCTTTGCCCTCACCTACTGCTGTAAGTACACCGGACTTTACCGTTACAACAGAAGAGTCTGAGCTATCCCAATACACCATAGGTTCTGCTGCATTCTTAGGTGTAACAGTTGCAGAAAGTTCGAATTTATCTTTAAGTTGTAGTTTTACACTTTTATCGGACAATGTAATATCCTCAACATCAACCTTGCCACAACCACCAAGTATAGTTGTAAAAACAATTGCCAATGCTAGGACTAATGACATTGATATTATTCTTTTCATTTTATCACTCCTAGGGTAATTCTACCCCAAATAAACTTCTTTTTCAAGTAAATATACTGATTGTTCAGTAATAGTTAATAAACTTAGTTCTTCTCTTCTAACTTTTGAACCTTAGAAAGCTGACTTTGGATTTTCCTTGTACGAACACCAACCAGCTTATCAAGTTCCGTATTAGCTTGATTTAGTCTTGTTTGAGTTTTCTCCAATACATCTGCAAAAGTATCAAACTCTCTCTTAACATCATTTAGAATTTGCCATACCTCTGCACTACGCTTTTGTACTGCTAAAGTTTTAAAACCAAGTTGCAAAGAATTTAGCAATGCACCCATTGTTGATGGACCTGCTACATTTACCTTATATTCTCTCTGTAAAACTTCCACCATACCACGATTTACAACTTCGGCATACAGTCCCTCAAATGGTAGGAACATAATTGCAAATTCTGTTGTATTTGGTGGTGAAATATATTTATCGTGAATGTCCTTAGCCTCACTTTTGATAGTTCTCAAAAGATTTTTTGAACAAATTTCAATTTCTTCTTTATTGCCACTATTCATTGCATCAACTAACTTTGCATATGTATCTCCGGGAAATTTACTGTCAATAGGAAGATATACTGTACTGTCATCATCAGCAGGTAGCTTAATTGCAAATTCCACAACATTTCTGCTACCTTTCTTGGTGGCAACATTTTCTTCATACTGTTCAGGTGAAAGAATTTCCTTTAGAATTGCAGAAAGCTGAATTTCTCCAAGGATACCTCTTGTCTTTACATTAGAAAGAACTTTCTTTAAATCCCCAACACCTACTGCAAGGTTTTGCATTTCTCCTAAACCTTTATAAACCTGTTGAAGTTGTTTGCTTACAGTTTCAAAGGATTTATTCAGCTTATTCTCTAAAGTATTTTGCAATTTTTCATCAACGGTAGTTCTGATATTTTCAAGTTGCTTATTGTTGTCCTCTTGCATATAGGTTAGCTTTTTCTCAACAGTAGAACGAATATTCTCTAATTTCTGTTCATTTTCCATTGAAAAGGTCTTTAACCTATTTTCCATTTGTTGTAGCTGATATTTCTGATTTTCAGCCATATTCACCTGATTTTGATTTATCATATCAGACATTAATTTTACACTATTAACAGTATCTTGATTTAGCTTTTTGGATGCATCATATAACGCATCATCAATATTATTATTTTTATTCTTTGAAAGAACTATAACTAACACAACAGCCATTATGACAACAGCTATTGAAAGTATAATCAAAAGTACAGTTTCCACGATAATCCTCATTTCTAATATATATAAAGAAATATTAACACAGAAACAAGGAAAATTCAACTGAAACTAAAAGGTAGATATTACTGTTTTATCACAATTTTCAGGACTGTATAAGAAAGTATCAATATGGTTACCTTGGTACATATATTCAGGTTCTTTAGGATTATATTCATATTTAAATGTATCTATAATAATCAGCTTAATTTTCATTCTTTCCGGAATAATACTCTTGATAAATACAGATGCTTGTTCTCCTACCTTAACACCTTCTTTACTTTCTGCTAAACCTGCAAGGTTAGGGCAAAGCTCCACAAATGCACCGTAGGACTCAACACTTCTCACAATACCTGCTACAGTTTCTCCCGGTGTGAATTTACTTGCATTTTCTTCCCATGTACCTAAAAGCTCCTTATGGGACAGGCTGATTCTGCCACCATCAATTGACTTAACAATTGCCTTAATATTCATACCTACAGAAAATCTTTCCCTAGGGTGTTCTATTCTTGAAACTGAAATTGAGTCAATAGGAATAAGTGCTACAATGCCACAACCTATATCAGCAAATGCTCCGAAATTTTCCAAATGAGTAATTTTGGCATCAATAATATCACCGGTTTTCAGTTTACTTATATAATTCTTTTGGCATCTAAGCTGAGCCTCTTCTCTTGAAAGTACTGCAATATTGTTGCCTTTAGAGTCCTTTGTAAAGCCTTTTACCACAAAGCAAACAGGTCTGTTGACCCTGGAAATAACTGCAATATCTCTTACCTTTCCTTCTCTTATACCGATAGCACCCTCCTCTCTTCTAATAATTCCTTTCATAAACCCTTGGTCAACAATTAGGTTGTGGCTTTGGTCACATACAGTTGCCCTAGCCTCAAGGATTTTTCCGTCACGCATTGCATCATTTAGGGACTTTAGACTTGAAAGTTGCTCTAAATTTTCGTATGTATCAATTCTGCGTCCTTCAGGTAAATAATCTGTCATTTTATTTCCTCCGATTGTTTTGTTACACATAATTACTATGAAATAAAGTTTGGATATATGACCTTTGAACTTTTAATTTTGATTTTTAATTTTGATTGTGGGTTAAGGTAAGTTAGTTCTGCAAATTTGTTTTTTTCAATTTTGTCTGTTGGTTAAGGTGAGAATGATAAATTAGGATTTGTAGTGCTATTTGATAGTTTCAGTTAATATGGAATTGTAAATGAATTTACAATTCCAATCACTCCTTCCGTCACCATTCGGTGACACCTCCCTCAGCGAGGGAGGCAGACACAGTTTGTACAAATCTAAAAACTAGTACACAAATTTTTTAAATAGTACAGACTAATAAATAATTAAAAATTATAGTAAAGACAAAGGCTCCCTCGCTGAGGGAGCTGTCGATTGTAAATTGACGGTACGGCAATTTACCTTTTATAAATCGACTGAAGGAGTGGTTGATATTTTAAACTTGTTTAAAATATCATCATATATGAAACTTTCCTATATTTCTAACTATAAAATATTATATAAATTATGAGTTACAGTTGTAGGGTCCACCATTGGTGGACCGAGCAAATCAGCCTTTATAGAGGTACATTGCCCTGTGTAGTTATTATAAATTTATAGTCTGCAAATAGGACAATAATCCCATAGGTATCACACTTTTTGACGGGCGAACAATGTTCGCCCCTACGACTGTGAGCCATAAAATGATATAACAATCAGCATTGTTTATACCACAAAATATTGTTATATTATTAATTGTGCAATAACTTGGTATACAAGAGAGAAAGGACATAGTATACACTTTTTATAATTTACAACATCCCCACAACCCCAAACTTTATAACTGATTAATCTTAACCAACAGACAAAATTTAAATACCCACAGACAAAACTGAAAATTTAAAAAATAAAAATTTTGAAAATAGTCTATTATTGACAGTTATAATAGGATTTATTATTATAGAATTGACCTAAGGTCTAATACATTTTATGGAGGTTTTACCTATGAAAACTTATAATTGGGGTGTACTAGGTTGTGGTGTTATTGCAAATGAACTTGCTTTAGCTATGAAGAACCACAACAAAAAACTTTATGGTGTAACAAACAGAACTTTAAGCAAAGCTAAGGACTTTGCAAAGAAGTATGAAATCGAAAATGTTTATGACAGTTTTGAAGATATGATTAATGATGAAAACATTGATATTATCTACATTACAACTCCTCATAACACACATATTAATTATATTGAAAAGGCACTTAACAAAGGGAAGAATGTTCTCTGTGAAAAGTCAATTACTCTAAACAGTGATGAACTTGATAAGGGTATGGCTATTGCTAAAGAAAAGGGTCTTGTACTTGCTGAGGCTATGACAGAATATCATATGCCTATTTATAAGGAACTAAAAAAGAGAATTGCTGAGGAAAAGCTAGGTGAAGTTAACTTAATCACACTTAACTTTGGTTCATACAAGGATTATGATATGAAAAACAGATTTTTCAACCGTAACCTTGCAGGTGGTTCAATGCTTGACATTGGTGTTTATGCAATTTCTCTTGCAAGAATGTTTATGAAGTCCAAGCCTAACAAAGTTTCAAGTATGGTAAAATATTGTGAAACAGGTGTTGATGAACAGGCATCTATCCTACTAATGAATGAAGAACAACAGATGGCAACCATTATGCTTTCACTTCATTCAAAACAACCAAAAAGAGCAATGATTTCTTGTGCAAATGGCTACATTGAAGTTATGGAATACCCTAGAGGTATGAAAGCAGTTATCACTTATACCGATGGTGAAGTAGAAGAAATTGAATGTGGTGACACTAAGAATGCTTTGTGGTATGAAGTTGAGGATATGGAAGAAACTCTAACTAAGGGTGATGACCTAATGAACAGAGAAATGACTAAGGATGTTATGGATATTATGACAGATATTAGAAAAAGTTGGGGTATGACCTATCCTGAAGAAGAATAAATTTAATGCAAAATATATGTGAATTTGAAAATGTTGTGAACTTATTGCAAAATTGTTGAAAATCATACTATTTTATTGTAGAATATGAATGTTAAACTAAAAACGAAAGAGGTAAAATTCTATGAAAAAAACTATTAGTATTTTTCTAACAGCTTTGTTATGTTGTGCAATGGCATTTTCTGTTACATTCACTGCATCAGCAAAGTTCAATCAAGAGGCTAAGCCTAAGGTTGGTGACACAGTAGCAGTTCTACACACTAACTACGGTGACATTGCTATGTCATTCTTCCCTAAGTATGCACCAAAGGGTGTTGAAAACTTCCAAACTCTTGCAAAAGAAAAAAAGTATGACAACACAATTTTCCACAGAGTTATTAAGAAATTTATGATTCAAGGTGGTGACTACACCAATGGTGATGGCACCGGTGGTGAGTCATGTTGGGGTAAAGAATTCGAGAATGAATGTGTTGATGAACTAAAGAACATCAGAGGTGCAGTTGCTTATGCTAATGCAGGTGCTGACACTAACGGTAGCCAGTTCTTCATTAACTCAGTAGAAAACACTAACCTAAACGGTAACTACACAGTATTTGGTCAAGTATTTGCCGGTATGGATGTTGTTGATTTAATTTCTAATTGTGAAGTTACAGTAAACAGTAGTGGTGAAAGCAGTTCTCCTGTAAATGAAGTTAAGCTAGAAAGTGTTGAAATTACAAGGTACACAAAGAATATGGAAAATTCTCTAAAGTCAGCTACTGACCCATATGAAGGTGTAAAGTCAACTACAACTGCTACGGAAGAAACAACTGTTGCATCAACTGAGTCAACTACTGCAAATTCTGAGGACAATGACGATTCATTTAACTTTATTCCTATTATTGTAACAGTAGGTGTACTTGTTATTATCTTTGCTTGTTTTGCTATTCCTTACGGTATTCAGGACAAGAAGAAAAAGAAAGCTAAAGCAGAAGCAAAGGCTGCTATGAAAGCTGACCCTGACTACAAGAAGAAAAAGTCTAAGAAAAAGAGATAATTAAGAGGTTTTATAATGGATACAAAACCTATCATTGCAATAATGTATGACTTTGACAAAACATTATGCACAAAGGATATGCAGGACTATGCTTTTATCCCATCATTAAAAATGACTCCAAGTGAATTTTGGAGCAAAACAAATGAAGTTGGCACTAAGCTACAGATGGATTCTGTTCTGGCATATATGTACACAATGCTATCGGAAAGTCAAAAGAGAAACATTCCACTAACTAGGGAAAGCCTAACAGAAAAAGGCAACAAAATTGAATTTTTCCCGGGAGTTAAACAGTGGTTTCAACGCATTAACAGTTTTGCAGAAGAAAATGATGTTATAGTTGAACATTATGTAATATCCTCAGGGCTTAAGGAGATTATTGAGGGTACTGCAATCAGCAATGAATTTAAGAAAATCTTTGGTTGCGAATTTGTTTATGATGAAAAGGGACTTGCAGTTTTCCCTAAAACTGCCGTTAACTACACCAACAAAACACAGTTTGTGTACAGAATAAACAAAGGTGTACTTGACATTTCCAATGATGAGGACTTAAACAAATCAATGCCGGATGACAGTAAGAGAATTCCATTTTGCAATATGATTTATATAGGTGACGGACTTTCCGATGTACCTTGTATGAAGATGATGAAGTCCTATGGTGGTGTTTCTATTGCAGTTTATCAAGGAGAAGTAACAAAGAAAGTTATGGACTTGTTACTGAGAGATAGAGTTGACTTTATCTATCCTGCCGATTACAGAGAAAACAGTGGTCTTGATAAAACTGTTAAAAATATTATCAGAAAAATGGCAGTTTGCGAAAAACTGTACATTGAGAACTTTAACCAAAAGAATGGAAAATTCCAGTAAAGAAATATAACTATAAAAAGAGTCACAAAGTACAAAGAAACTTTGTGGCTCTTTATTTATTGTGCCAAATTTGTTATGTACATTTACTAAAAATGGTTCACTTCAATTGACTTTAAGGCTCTAATACCTTATAATATATGGTGGTTTTGTTTGTAAAAACAAAGATAGTATATGAAGGAAATTAACGAAATTATTTTATAAAGGTTCGGTGATTACTATTTTCACTATATTTAAAGAACACAGACACTTTGGAAAACAGATTTTCAGACTTTCCAAAACAGAATTAATTAAGCAATATAAAGGTGCTGCTATCGGTCCTTTTTGGGCAATTATCAAACCGGCATTTACACTTTTTGTTTACTGGTTTGCTTTTACAGTAGGTATCAAGAACTTAGGTATTGTTGATATTCAGATGCCTAACGGTTCAGTTCAGCATTTTGACAGATTTATTTTTATGCTGACAGGTTTTATTCCATGGTGGTTTATCAGTGAAAGTATCACCCATGGTGCTAAGGCTATCAGAGTAAACAGGCAGTTTGTTACAAAAGTTAAATTCCCTGTATCAACAATTCTTACATACACTTCCCTTTCAAGAGTGTATATTCATTTCTTGTTATCAGCAATAATGGTTGGTATCTTGGGACTTTATGACTGTTTATTTAACACACAATTCCTTTCACTTTATGCATTGCAGTTCTTTATTCTATGTCCGATAATGTTTATGTTCTTCTTAGCATTAACCTGGACAACTGCTCCAATGTGTGCATTCAGTAAGGACCTTGAGTCAATGATTACATCTGTTATGTCAGGTATCTTCTGGTTAACCGGTGTTATCTACAGTTCATATGACTTACCACCAACAAATATGCAACATCTCCTAGAATTCTTTATGTTAATCAACCCTATTAACTTCTTTGTAAATGCATACAGAAAAGCATTTATCTATCACGAAGCATTTTGGGTTACCCATACATCAGACCCTACAGGTTTAGGCTTAAACTGGGAGTTAATTATATTTGTAGCTGAATTTTTACTTGTATTTTTCTATGGTGCTCACAAGTATAACAAACTTAGAAAAACACTTCCTGATGTACTATAAGGAGTATTAAAATGAGTGACAATCCTATTATTACCTTTGACCATGTAAGCAAAGATTATATTCTATATAAAAGTGACAAGGCTAGATTTAAAGCACTGTTCTTTAAGCCTAGAAATCCTAAGATTCACAGTGCATTAAAGGATGTTTCCTTTACTATTAACAAAGGTGAATCTGTCGGTATTATCGGTGACAACGGTGCAGGTAAAAGTACACTTCTAAAGATGATTACAGGTGTAACATTTCCTAGTGATGGTACAGTTACAGTTCATGGCAAGGTTGCTGCTTTGCTAGAGCTTACTGCCGGTTTCTCACTTGAAATGACAGGTAGAGAGAACATTTACCTAAAGGGCTATATCCTAGGTCTTGAGGATGACTACATTAAGAGTATTGAAGAAAACATTGTTGATTTTGCTCAGCTTGGTGACTACATTGACCAGCCTGTAAGAACATACAGTTCCGGTATGAAAATGCGTCTTGGCTTTGCAATTAATGTTAACATTGAACCTGATATTCTTGTAGTTGATGAAGCACTTGCAGTTGGTGATAATGCCTTTAAGAAGAAGTGTAAGGCTAAGATTAAAGAGATTATCAACCAAGGTGTTACAGTTCTTTTTGTTAGTCACTCTGCCCCATCAGTACAAGAAATTTGTGACCGTTCAATTTATCTAAGAAACGGTCAGCTAATTCATGATGGTCCAACAGGTGAAACTCTCAACATTTACGAAACTCAAAAGGCTAAAGATGCTGAGGAAAAGAAGAAAAGACAAGAGGCTAAAAAGGCTGCCAGAAAAGCAGCACTAGAGAAAGAAAAGGCAAAGAAGGCACAGTAATGAAAGCATTATTTATTGATGACGAATACTTTTACTACCCTGAGGGTGTAAGCAACTTTGCAGAACTTAAAGATTATTTAAAGAACAACTACAGTTCATTTGTAGAGCTGACAAAGATTGAATCTACAAGAGTTGTGCCACCTTATTTTGTTAAGGAATACACCAACAAAACCTATGTAAACCTACAACAAACTAAGTTCATTGAAGAGGTTGACATCTCTGTTATGAGCAAAGAGGACTACACAACAAGCCTGAATAACGCTATGGATGAGATTTGTGTTCATTGTGATAACTTTAATCATGATAAAAGATATTGCGAATGTGGGGATATTCAAGATACCCTTTGCCTTAACGGTAAATGTGACATCTTCTCAAAGGATGAAGAATTTTAAATTTTAATTTTTTATTTTTAATTATAGATTGTAATATCACTGTTGGTTTCATATAATCTGTATGTTTTATTCTATTCTGTAAATTTTTGTTTTCGGTTTTATTTCAAACCTAGTAAATATCTTTAAGGAATAAATATTCCCCTATTTATTCCTTATTTTTACTTTTAAAGTTCAATTTATATTACTTGACTATTTTCCTTTTGTTGGTTACAATATTTATTGAAGTGATTAATTGAATAAACACGCACCTATGGCGGAAGTGGCAGACGCGTATGGTTCAGGTCACGCCACGTCTGTGTAAAATCAAAAGTTAATATATTATAAATTTTGGCAGGGTATTTACCCTGTTGAGATAAATTTGCGGATATGGCGGAATTGGCAGACGCGTACGGTTCAGGTCACGCCACGTCTGTGTAAAATCAAAAGTTAATATATTATAAATTTTGGCAGGGTATTTACCCTGTTGAGATAAATTTGCGGATATGGCGGAATTGGCAGACGCGTACGGTTCAGGTCACGCCACGTCTGTGTAAAAAACAAAAACTTAACACATTTAGATTTTGGCAGGGTGTTTACCCTGTTGAGATAAATTTGCGGATATGGCGGAATTGGCAGACGCGTACGGTTCAGGTCCGTATGAAAGCGATTTCATGCAGGTTCAAGTCCTGTTATCCGCACCAGTATGAGTGTTCATAACGGATTTATGTTATGGACACTCATTCTTTTATTCAATTTCATCCGATTTGTATGTAGTGAGCAGGTATTGCGCCTGCTCACTTTTGTTTATGCGGACTTTACTGTGGGAATATACTCCACATCTACGCCTTTTCGGGTGTTGGCTTTGTAGTTCTCGTCCTCTGATGTCGGCAGTTCTAAGTAGCCGACAAAGCGATAATAGATTACAATGCGTTGAGTGTAATTCTTTTTGCCGCCTTCCTTTTCATACACGTCGATGTGGTCGATAAGCTCTCGGAGCATTGGTGCTGTCAGTGAATCCATATCCATAAATTTGCGGACAGCTTTTAGGAAATCATCCTTATTTTGCTCCATTTCGCTGTTTTTGGCAAGGCGTTCCTTGTACTCAAAAATCTTTGTTTTCAGTTCAAGGCGTTCAACCTCATATTTGTGTGATAGCTCCATATACATCTCATCGCTTAGCTTGCCGGATACATTGTCCTCGTAGGTTTTGGCGAAAAGCGAAGTGAGCATTTTGTTTCGGGCAGTTGCCCGGTTCAGCTCGGTTTCTAAGGTTTTCTGCTCCGCCAACATATCGGCATTGGTTTTCTCAGCAAGAAGTTTTGCAAATTCTTCTTCGTGAGATTCGAGATATTTTGCTAAACGCCGAAGTTCTAACATTACTACCTGCTCAATGGCATCAGCACGGATATAGTGCCGTGTTTCACAGTTGCCACGGGTATCCTTTTTGTAGTTGGAACAGCTGAAATAATGGATTTCCTTGTTGGTGGTATTCGTGTGATACCATAATTTGCTGCCGCAATCGGCACAGTAGAGAAAGTCACAAAACATATTCTTTTCGCCGTTTTCCTGTTTAGGAGCACGGCGCTTTGTCTTTACGACAAGCGTCTGCACCAACTCGAAATCATCACGATTGATAATCGGTTCGTGAACGTCCTTGAAAATCACCCAGTTTTCTTTTGGGTTGTCGTAGCGTTTCTTATTCTTGTATGATTTGGAATAAGTCTTGAAGTTGATGATATCGCCGCAATACTCCTGCTGGGTAAGAATCTTTGTAACGGTAGTTTTGCACCATTTATATTTGTTAGGCTGTGTGACCTTACCGCCTTTGCGAATACCCTTTTCTTGCCAATACGCCATAGGAATCAGTACCTTACGCTCCTGCAATATACGGGCAATCGTTTCGTTGCTCTTACCTTCAAGCGCCATTTTGAAGATGTCACGAACGACCTGCGCCGCTTCGGGATCAATAACCCACTTTTTAGGATTATCGGGAGATTTGATATATCCATAGGGCGGCGGAGCTAAAGGCTCGCCTGTACTACCCCTGATACGATAGGACGAACGGCATTTCTTGCTGATGTCCCTTGCGTAAAACTCATTCAGTACATTCTTGAAAGGTGCAATTTCGCTTTCGCCTTCATCGCTGTCTATATTATCATTAACGGCAATGAACCGAACATCTCTGTCGGGAAAATAGGTGTCCATATAATATCCGACCATATCGTACCGCCGTCCGAGACGGGACAGGTCTTTGACGATAACTGTTGAGATATATCCGAGGTCAATGTCCTCAATCATCTTCTGAAAACCGGGACGCTCGAAATTTGTACCGGTATAGCCGTCGTCAACATAATAGCGGGTATTGCTAAGTCCATTTTCCTTTGCAAATCGTTTTAATAGCTTCTTCTGATTGGCAACCGAGTTGCTGTCACCTTCCACGCCGTCATCACGGGATAGGCGGCAGTACAAGGCAGTAATGCCAGCCTTATCCTGTTTCTTTTTCGACTGCAATGTTGTCCTCCTTTCCGGCAGCCGAGCACACATTTTCTGCTGCCATAGTATCATTTTCCTCGGTGATTATCAAATGTGTGAAATCACTTGTGAGGATTCTTTTTACACAGGTCGGAAAAGAGGTGTTGTCCTCTTTTCGCCCTGTGTGCTTGAACGCCGCCGACACAATGTAGGTAGCGCCGTTGACTTTGTATTCCTGTTCTTCGCTGTAAAGTGATTGTATAATGCTCATTATCGTTCCTCCCTGTTGCGCTGTCTGCGTCTGTAATCGTCCTGCGCTAATTTAAGTAGGCGGTTGTAAATATCCTGTGGTGTGTATTTCTTCGGGAAAAACTTGCTCAGTTCATCGAGCTGAAAGCTGATTTTTTCACGCTGATTCGGTTTTTCCTCGGATATGATTCTTGATATGGTTTCGCTGTCAAGTTTACCTGACTGAGAGAGCTTCTTCATCTGAATTGCCTGTGAGAGCGAGGGCGTTTTGTCCTCCAACTCGATAGATTCAAACAAATCCTGTTGCTCATTTTCGGTTAGATAGGATAGCTCCACGCCTACAGAAAATGCAATACGCTGTTCATCGACCAATTTGAGAATATCGGGAATGAGTTTTGTCAGACGGATATAGCGTTTTACTGTATCTTTGCTGGTTCCCTCCTGTTCGGCAATCAGCTCAGTCGATAACTTCGGTGCAAGTTGCTCCGAAGTGAGATCAGTACGCTGTCCTTGATGCTTGAGTGCTTCGGCTTTCAGCTTGTAAGCAAACGCCTTTTCCGACGGCAGCAAATGCTCTCTGTGAAGATTACTGTCCACCACCATAATCGCCGCCTCGTCACGGCTGACGGGTCGAATAAAGGCAGGGACTTCTGTAAGCCCTGCCTTCTGCGCCGCACGAAAACGGCGGTGTCCTGATATGATTTCGTACTCGTCGGTTGTACCTTCAAGCGGTCGTACAATCAGCGGCGTCATAATGCCCTGCTGCTGAACGCTCGTTATAAGATTGTTCATTTCATCATTGTCGAGCACCTGATACGGGTGGTCTCTGAATTCGTGTAATTTGTTGATTGATATATTGGTCATCGTTCATAACTCCTTTGTTTCGTTTTATTTTGGTGATAATATTTGTACTTGTATCTGCCTTGCTCCAGCTGCTTTTCCTGTTCGATCAAAGCACGGAGTCGAGGCACTTTGTTTTCAATGCGCTCGCAGATGATGAGCTGCTTGCGCAAGGGTGTTAGCTTCTTTGTGATTTCTCTGCATTGTTCTTTTAGAGAATTATCTTCCTCGGGCGTTTTAGCCCTACGGATTTGATTTCGGATATGCTGCCGCTCTGCTTCATACGCTTTGATTTGCTCAGCAATTTCCTTTCGGCAAGATAGAAAATCCTCTGCGCATTCTACGTTGTGGTCACGGAGAAAATGATATTCCGCCAACGTTCGGTCGAGATTCTGTATTTCCAATCTCAACTCCGGAGAAACAGGACGATAATCACGCTTTTGGACATTGTTGCCCGTGATGAGCTTGGCGATAGTGATGATAAGCTCAAACAGCGCCGTGATAACATCGGGTTCTGTTCTTTTCTCAAAATCTCTGATTCTCACTATCAGCGGTTGACGCTGATAATACGATTTCGGCGTATAGAAATCCACGAAGTATTTATCCTCACGCTGAGATTGCAGCCGTCTGAGAATCGCTTCTCTGGAGTAATCCTTGCCAAGACTGCTTAACCTGACAGGCTTTCGCCAGTCGGGAGCGATCACGGAAGGATGCTGATACTTGAAATTTCGTACAAACTGATATCCAAGCGACCGCAGATATAATTCAAAATCAAACGGCTTGATCGTACAGGCTAAGGCTTCATCAACATCGTGCCGCAGCATATCCTTGTGTGGTATTCGTCCGCTCTTGCGTACCCAATACGCCTTGTCACCACCGTAGAACGGAGCGTTTTCAATCACGGATTTTCCGTGCTCACGGCAGACCTCGTCGGAAATCTCTCGCAGCTTGTAATGGTCGGCAATATGGTTTTCAAACTTTCGTCCGGTGCGGAATGATACACTATTTACGACGATATGATTGTGTAGGTTTGCCGTATTTAGATGCGTCGTTACAACAATCTCATAGTCATCGCCCCACATTTGCTTGGCGGTTTCAATGCCAATACGGTGCGCTTCCTCCGGTGTGACTTCTCCAGCCTGAAAGCTTTGATAACCGTGATACGCAACATTGCCGCCGAGCTTGCCGAAACGTCGCTTGGTAGCTATCATCTGTTCGTAGGCTCGTTTCTTCGGGCAGTTGATTCCGCTGACATACATTGTCTGATCTGTCTTGTCGCTGTTCTCAACGTAATTGAGGGTGGCGGCTAAGTCATTATCAAGATATTTGCGCTCGATTGTTTTATCGGGATTCTGAGCGTAATTGATAACATCCTTTAGCCGTCCTTTGACGGGCCAGAAGCCTGTGGTTGCCACGTCGCTACCTCCTTACAGATTTGCTTGGCAGAGGATTTCTCCGGCAAAAGTAGGCGCTGTTGAATTTCGTCTACGACTTCAAGCAGCTTTCGCTCGGTTTCAGGTGATACCTTATCGGCAACCTCGTCACATAAGCGGCAGAGCGTTTGGTAGAAATCAAAAAAGACATCAGGTTGCTCCGTTCTTGGCGCATAACCCAATGTCCTTTGTCTGACATATTCGGATTGTGATAAGCCGCAGCTCTCGGCGAGATTGGCTATCCTGTTTTTCTCGGACTGTGTAACACGCAGCTCGATTCTTGCTTTTTTATCGTTCAATAATATACCTTCTTTCATCGGGTGTTAGGGTTTCCCTAAAGATTTACAACAGCGGGGCTGTTGTATTTGGAATTTGCCGTACAAATTCCCTGCTTGCTACAGTATAAGACACAGCCACGGAGTGTTAATTTCATCCGTTCTGCTGTGCCTTATGCTGTTGATTAAAATACTATCTTGATATGACGGCATTTTGCCGTCAATTTTAATATCGGTCTTGAAATTTGCCGTCATCGTGCCGTCAATCAAATAGTTTGAGGTCGTCCAGAATATCCTGCTCGGCTTCCGCCTGTTGGTCTGCACTTAAAGCAGGATTTACAGCCTGCGAAGCGAAGTTTGCTTCTGCAAAGCAAGCCCGCATTTCCTCACGAATGATATTTCGGATATCTTCCTCGTGCTGCTCTCGGGTGATCGACTGCAAATCCACATATTCGGCAAGTGCTTCGATGATAAAGTTGTTGCGTGAATGGAATCTCTTAACGTCAAGCGTCTGCATATATTCTGCGAGAGCACGCTCTCGAGCGTCGGTCAAATCAAAGCGCACTGTCATTTTATACACGTCCTTCATTCTTTGCCTCGGCTCTCAGATAAACGTCTGCGAGATATTCATAGCCTTTTGCGGCAGCGCAGATATCGTCAATAAACTTTACACGGTCAAGATTGCCGTGATAGAAATTCTTGATCAGGCAACCGCCACCGCCGCAGACGTAGAGCTTCATCGTGCTTTCATCATAGCCGTGTTCACGCAGGCGGCAAAAGATTTCAGCAACATATTCCTCCGTAATAGCGGTGATGATCTCTAAATCTGAAACGGGAATATCCGCCGTGCCTGTCCGCAACACCTCGTCAATAATAAAATCATTCAGCTCTCGGCGCGTCTTACGCATAAAGCCCTCACGAATGGCAAGGGTGCATTGATAAGTGCCGAACTTCTCGGTGAACATCTTACCGCTTTGCGGTTTGCCGTTGACAAGATAGAGCGTGTTCATCGTGCCGTTGCCGATGTCAGCAACCATACTCAAGCCTTTGAGCGTGGACTTGATAGGCACAACCGCGGAGTAGCCTTGCGGATAGATTTTTACATCACAGATTCGGATATGATAATCTACATTCCGAAAAGTGAACGCTACCTCTTTGTTTTTTGACAGATATGCTGCAAAATCTGCTTTCTGACCGCTTGTCCAAGTCAAAGGCAAGCCTGCGGCGATAATCACGTCCGCTTCGGTCATTCCTTCGTCTGCAAGCTCGGTTGCGATTGCGGCGAGAGTTAGAACATAATAATCCTCGTCGTTCTGCTTTTCGGGCAGAAACTCCTTGTGACCTTCGCCGATCAGATAATATTTGCCGTTGTAGGTAAGCATATCCTTTGTAAACAGCGGTTCACTGTCGTGGGTGGTTATTCCGGTCTTAAAGCAATGGTTAGCGGTTTTGATATTGCCGTAACCGTGGTCGATACCGATAATGGTTTTGTCTTTGTAACTTTTCATAATAAAAATACCTCCTGAAAATAGTAAAACTGCCCTGAAAAGTGGGGGCAGTTTTCAAATAATGAATTGTGTGTTTTTGGCATAAAAATAACACCTACCGAAAACAATCGATAGGTGCTATTCAAAGCCAATGTCTGTGTTTGTTTGTTCTTGAAATTCTCTTCCGATTTTGTCAATGCGTTTCTTAACGGCACTATGCGTTTTATAGCCGACCTTATCCGCAATTTCCTGATAGGTATAGCCTTCAACACGAAGCTCCAATATCTGTCTGTCCTTTTCGGACAGCGTTGCCATAAACCGCTCAACATCAACTTTAGCTGCTGTATCGCCTTCCAAGTCGATACTGTCGTCCGCCTTATCCCACTCTGCGCCGTCGTGATTTTTCTTGTAATCCTCCTGAAACGCCTCGAGTGAGATCATCGGGTGCTTGGTTTTCTTATGATAATAGCTGTTCTTAAAGTCATTCTTTTGTTGACTATATCTATAATCGAAATCTTCAAAGCACTGATATTCCTTGACAACGGCGAGGATCTCATTCATTCCGAAACGCTCCATTGTTTTCGGAACGATATCCTTCAAAACAGCGTCAACATATTCGTCACTGACAAAGCTGAAAAACGTAGTCGGCTCAATGTCATTCACAAGACTCTCAATCGGCGGCAGTACGCCCTCGTCCTGCATAGTCTTTATCCAGAAAGACGGTGCGTGAGAAAACTTCCAAGCCGGGTGATCGCCTGAATATATCTCCCGACCTACATTCAATCCCATATAGTCCCACACAAGATAGTGAAATGCGTCATACATCAAAAGAGCAAATTGGTCGCTCTCTATCAGTTCTATCTGCGTCCAGTCCGTGAACAGCTCATAGGGATAGCGTGAAATCTGAAAAGGAAGCTCGCCGCATTTGTCGAGCAACGACTTTGGCAGGAAGTAAAACAGCGGGATATATTCAGCGTTTTTGTACCGTGTGACCTTGCCGTTTTTGCGCTTGATTTTGATTGGCATTTGTATTCATCTCCTTTCCGAGGTTAGGTGGGTAGATTATAATAACAAGTGCAACACTAAAAAAATAGACAATATGAAAACCAACGTGTAAAATGTAGTTGCAACACCAAACATAATACGGAGGTAATCATATTGTCATATACACATCTTACACTAATTGAAAGAGAATGTCTACAAGAATTTTACGAAAAAGGATATAGCATAAGAAAAATTGCAAAAATACTTGAACGAAGTCCTTCTACAATCAGCAGAGAATTAAAACGGAATTTTAGTAAAAAACGCAAACACTATCATTCTTGGGGCGCACATGTAAAATATTTAGTAAGAAGAAAGGATTGTCATAGAAAAAATAATTTACTCATATACACAGATATATATAATTATGTATTTGATAAATTACATTCCTTTTGGTCACCGGAAATAATAGCCGATAAATGGAATTTAAATCATAATATAAAGATTTCTTTTTCTTCTATTTATCGTGCAATTCGTTCCAAATTATTCCCGGGTATTTCACCTGCATCACATCTTAGAAGAAGAGGAAAACCTTACAGAACTGAGCGTAAGACCTACACTAAACATTCTGAAAAATCAATTCATAATCGTGATTCTGTAATTGATGAGAGAGGAAGATTTGGTGATTATGAGGGAGATACAATTTACGGTTCAGTTGGAAAAGGCTATCTTGTTACTGCTATTGATAGAAAATCAAGATTTCTTGTAGCTGCTACCTGTAAAGATAAATCTATTTCATCAATTAATTCAGCTTTTAGAGAAGCTTTTGAAAAGCTTCTTTAAAAATCAAGCCACTTACATTAACTTTAGATAATGGTTCTGAATTTAACGGATATGCTGATATTGAAAAAGATTTAGATTTAGAAATATATTTTGCAGATGTTCATGCTCCTTGGCAACGAGGTTCAAATGAAAATATCAATGGACTATTAAGATTTTTCTTTCCAAGAGGTACTGATTTCAGAAAAGTCACAAGAGCACAACTTGATGCAGTCCTTGATAAAATCAATAATAGACCTAGAAAATGTTTAGACCTTCTTTCACCTATTGACTATTTTAATCAAAGTGTTGCACTTGGTTTGACAATCTAAGGTGCCTCTATATTATATAGACGCTTCTACCCTTGAATTGTTCCAAATTCTTAAATAATTTTTTCAAAAATTTCTCCTATTATAATTTTAACAAATCAGCTGTCCTATATATGGGACTTTGCTGCTAAAGCACTCGTTTTTTTGTGTCAATTTAATTGATATTTTTCCCGTGTATGTTATAATATAGGAAATAGATATTTCCGATATTTAACACACAGGAGGGATTATTATGATTGGCGGAATGGTAAAAAAACTGATAATCGTTACAGGTGAAAAGGAATCTGTATATGCTGAATTGTTATCGTCGCTTATTACACTTAAGGATGACGACGTAGAAAACAATACTGTTGTAGGAATTAAAGACGGAAGTGTAGAAGCAGTCGTCTGGAACGAAGATATATATAATGATAATAAGGCTCAACTTGGCTCAAACACAAAGCTTATCTTCATAGGGAAGAACAAATCTTCCGAAACTGTTATTCCGAGTATTAGGTTTGACAAGGATATGGCTAAATACGGTATAAATGTTGGCTCATTAGGAAATAAGGCAGTATTATATATTGAATCAAATACACTTTTTAGCAATAAAGATTTGTATGATGGTTTTTATGAGAAATACATCGAATTAACAAAACGCTTTGATGATAGCGTAGCAGATACTGAATCTATCAAAAAAGCTACTCACACCGATGGTATTGGAGAAGCATTTGAAAAGGGAACTAAAGCCGTTAAAGGATTGTTTGGAAAAATCAAGGGTGCGCCTGCAGGAAAAGAAAAAAATGAAGGGACAGATTTCTTCAAAATCAGCACTAAAATTGAATCAAACAAATTGATTTCCGACCAGATGTTAAGATATGCCGTCTTAAGCTTTTATTTAGACGGACTTGCTGGATTTATGGAGATTAAGTAATGAGTATTGCTTTTGAACAAGGGCTAAAGTTTGTTTCCGATAATATGGGTGCGGCTTTGGGCGGACAAATGTCACAGCTTTGGATTGATACAATAAACAGTCAGATTGAATCTATTTCAAATGATATTATGGCAAAAGTTCAATCTACTGATTTGCCAGCTGATAAGCTTCAAGGATTTGTAGCTGAGATATGGCATTCGGGAACTTTTAACGCTGATTCCGCCGTTCATCATTTTGTCGCAACAGCCAAAGCGCCCGATGTAAACACATACGCTTCCGCTGACGTAGAATTTGGCGGAAGCAGAGCCAGTTTAAAATATTATAAGGATGCTAAAAGCTCATATGCTGCTCAATCAGAAACACCATATGAACGATATATGCATCTTAAAGCAAAAGCAGAGAAAGCCGGAAAGAGCTATGAATCGCTTGACGAATTTCTTGGAAAAAGGAAAATCAAGAAAGAAGATATGCATAAGTCTATGTATCAAGGTCAAGCAAAGCTTATTCCCACCAATCAATTGTTAGATGCTCAAAATCTGATAGATAAAAAAATAGCGGTAGCGCAGGCAAACGGAAAGCTGGATCAAGTAGCTCGATACAAAGAGGTACAAGCAACATTAACCGATATTCTGTCTGATAAAAAAGGAAATAAATCAATTCCGCTCAGCAGAGAAGACGCTCAAAGATTAACAAGGGCAGCAAAAGAAGGAAATCTTGATCAAGAATTATTAAGCGAATGCGGTTTAGATATTAATCAGTTAGTAACAGCTAAAGACATTATGAGCGAAGCCTTTTCTGCCGGCTTAAGCGCAGCAGTAATCTCTTTCGTTATAGGCATAGCTCCCACAATTATTGACGGAATATCAATGCTTGTTTCCGAAGGCGAAATAGATCCGAAGCTATTTGCGGAGATGGGATATAAGGGCTTGAGCTCTGCTGCAAGGGGATTTATTAACGGTTCAATTACAGCTGCACTTGTAGCTTGTTGTCAAAGCGGCAAGCTGGGAACTACGTTGATGGGAGCAAATGCGTCAATGATTTCTACGGCTGTTGTGTTGATGATTGGAACCTTGGAAAGCGGAATCAGACTTGCTACGGGCAGAATCAATAAAGCACAAATGGCTGAGGAAATGTCTCGATTGTACATAACAACAGCCTTTTCAGTGGGCGGAGGAATCGCAGCAAGTGTGTGGTTTGTCGAAATACCTCCACTTGCAATGGCGGCATATATGCTCGGCAGCTTTATCGGCGGTGTAATTGGCGGATTCGCCTACAATATAGGGCACAGTCTGTTTATGTCGTTTTGCGTTGATTCCGGCTGTACTTTCTTTGGCTTGGTGGATCAAAATTACGAGTTACCTCAGGAAATATTAGATGAAATCGGAATAGATGTTTTCGAATACGAAAAATTCGATTATGAAAGTTTTCAGTATGATAGCTTTCAGCTCGATTCCTTTACTCCGGATGCGTTTGAATATGACAAATTCGGCATTACTATTATACGTCGTGGAGTAATCGGCGTTGGTAAAATTGGTTATCAATATTAGTTTAGTTATATTATTGCAAAAAACGGGGAATGTTTTATGTGTAAAGGAAAGGTAATAAAGCTTTTATCTGCTGCTTTTCTTACAGTAGTGTTACTTATGACAACAATTAGCGCTATGGCAGAAGAAAATGATAATCATTCAGGTAATCGCTATTATTTAGGTGAATCTGTAAAAACCGGATGGGATAACGGCTATAAAGGCGAAGAAAAAATCACAGAAGGAGATGTCCATTTCAACTGGAAGATCGGTGAATTCTATGTTGATGGTTTTACCTCTACAGTTAAGGGTGATGATGATACTCCTATTTTCTTGAAAAACGTTGGCGATAAGGTTCAGCTGTGGTTCAGTCTTAAGCAGAATATTGATAAACTTAATAACGATGAAAACTTATCAATATCAGAGGATAGCAATGGCTCTGATGAATATTTCAGCGTTCCAAAAACAAATTTCGGGCGTGGAGTTTTGATTATTCGAAAGACAGACTATACCAATGCAAAGAACGATCCGATTATATACAAAGATTATCTTGCTGCAAAAGCATCTCCCGACGCAGATACAGAAGTAGAATTATGCGAGGAAGGCGATTATGAAGTAGCGCTTGACTATGAAATCAAGAACGATCCACGCAAGATTTTTGATGTATCAATTATCCCTACATATTCAAACTACAAAATATTCTTCAAATTCTCTGTCCGAAACGGCAACAGTATGGTTTATCCATTTGATATAAAAACCAAAGGGGAATTAAGCAACACATCGGTAACAGAAAACGGTTTTTATCTCGATTTCGCCAACTCACGCTATTTGGATATAAATATAAAAAAAGAAGTTCTAAATGAAGGCGCAAACGGGCTTGCGGAAGACGTACGCTTTAATCGTCCGGCTAAAGACGGTGAAGAATATACAGAAGAAGGTATTTATACAATTACTTCAAGCAACCGCTATACAGGGCAGCTCACAACAAAAAGGATTTACGTTGGCAATAACGATGTATTAAAGGCTGTTGCAGCAACAGGGTTGTCAGTTAAGGAAGTCAATGATTACATTGCAAGTGGTGCAAAGGTTGAAAGTAACGGAGCTATTTTATTAAAAACCCAAGAAACCATACCTGTGGATAAGGCAAACATCCAACCCACTGCGGCTACTGAAGATTCCGCAAAGGGCAATATCTTTATAGACAATCTTCTGTGGTTTATCATTGGCGGTGCAGCGCTGGTTGTAATTATTCTAATTGTCATTATTATCATTGCAGTAAAAAAGAAGAAAAAGCCTAAGTTTGTCAATATCGAAGCATTCACAGAAGATCAGGAGGTAGAATAATATGATGCGTTATATGAAAAAATCTATTGCGCTGATTCTTTCTCTGCTTATTATGCTTTCGGTATTGCAAGGTTGTTCTGTGCAAAAGAATGAGCACGTTGAATCAAAGGAAAGCGAAACTACAGCAGAAACAACTATTGCCAATTTGAAGAATAACCAAACCAATAGTGTTCCAGAGTTTGAAGGTTTAAGCGATCCGCGACTTACAAAATATATGGAAGATGCAGTATATGCTGAAGTAATTGACCATATAGATACAAAAAAATATGTTGTGGAAAACGTCGAAGCAGTATATATATCTAAAGAATATTTAGAAGAAGCTGCATACAACAACAAGTCAAATATTTACTTTGGATATACCAAGGATGAACTTGATAAACAGTTTTCAGGTACAAAATATGTTTTCACGCTTGGCGACGATGGTAAAACAACGGTAGAAAAATTTGAACCATATGATGATACTTATGATAAGATTCTTTTGAATGTAGCAATCGGAACAGGAGTAATACTTGTTTGTGTTGTATTAACAGTTGCTACAGAAGGAGCAGGCGCTCCCGCAGCCGCTGCGATTTTTGCAGCGTCAGCAAAATCAGGAGCGATTGCCGCTGCTTCTTCTGCTCTTATCGGCGGAACTGCTGCAGGCGTAATAACCGGACTAGAAACGGAAGATTTTGATGAATCTATGAAAGCAGCTATGCTTTCGGGAAGCGAAGGTTTAAAGTGGGGAGCTATAACAGGCGCACTTACCGGTGGAGCAAGTGAAGCCATTGCGCTTAAAGGAGCAACATCTGGCGGTTTGACTATGAATCAAGTCGCTCAAATACAAAAGGAATCGAAATATCCGCTTGACTTAATTAAACAATTTAAGTCAATGGAAGAATTTAATATATACTTTAATGAAGCAAAGCTGACAACCGGGATGATTAACGGAAGGACAGCTTTATTACCGAAAGACACATTGAATTCAAAAGGTTTCTTGAATTTTAAGAGCAAACAGCCTGATGGCACCGAGATTACAAACCTCCAAAGGATGCTTAATGGAAATGCACCGATTGACCCGGCAACCAACAAAGCCCTTCAATTACATCATATCGGGCAAAAAGCTGATGGAACATTGGCGGTTTTAACCGAGTCACAACATCAAGGCAATTCACAAATATTGAATATAGCAGGTAAATCCTCTGAAATAGATAGAGCAGCGTTTGCCAAAACAAGAGAAGAATTTTGGAAGGCAGCAGGAAAACTGCTTCAGGAAGGAAGTTTATAATATATGACTGATATAATCAAAGTTATAAACTCTAAAGATGGTGTTATACACGGAAAAGAAACCAATGAAAATGAAATCAAACAAGCTGAATTGGAACTCGGTTTGAGATTTGCCGATGATTATCGTAACTATATTAAGCAATTCGGGTGTATGGTAATCGGAAGCCGTGAGATTACGGGAATAAGTTCTCAAGAAAATTATAATGTTGTATCAACAACTAAAGCTCAAAGGAACTATAATAAAAACATACCGGAAAACTCATATGTAATAGAACAGCTTAACATTGATGGGATCATTATTTGGCAATCATCTAACGGAGAAGTATTCCAAACTTCACCAAATACTGCGCCGATGAAAATTGCTGATTCTTTAGTTGAATATATACAGTCACTATAAAAAAATGGGCGAAGGTGAAACCAATCACCTTCGCCCGTAGAATTTATATATTAATTCATTGTAGACAAATTCTTCTGCTCGATTACGTTTAGTATGATAGCAGAAAACCTATCGATGTCCAAAATTTCATTCAGACAAGAGTTTTATGAAATCTTATTGCTTAATTTCGTTCTTAAAATAATAACAAGCTATATTTCTTATTTAATAATCATTATTAACATATTGTATCAAAATATTGGATGTGTTATAATATAAATTGGATTAATTGAATTTAGGGAGGTGCTCCTGTGGCACAAAGCAATTTGTTACCCGAAGAAAAAGCAAGGGTGAAAATAGATAGGCAATTAACTAACGCCGGATGGGATATTGTATCTCGGGATGAGTATGTTCCGAGGAGCGCGTCCGCTGTAAAAGAAGCATTGATGCAAGGCAATACCGAAAGTGATTATCTGCTGTTTGTTGACGATAAGGCGATTGCTGTTGTTGAAGCAAAGCGTGAAGAAAACCATCTCGGCGGTGACGTGCAAATTCAGGCGGAGGATTATGCCTGTAACCCACAGGATTGGTACGGTGTTTGGTTCCCAAATCAAATCCCCTTGGTATACCTTGCAAACGGCAATAAGATATACTTCAAGAATATGCTGCAACCGGACAGTGAATACATTGAGCTGAATGAAATGCATTCTCCGAAAAAGATGTTGAAGCTAATCGGTCAGGTATCGGAATATGGTGCTCTGCCACGCTTGGATAAGCGCGGGTTGCGTGATTGCCAGTATCGTGCAGAGATGAAGTTTGAAGAATCCATCAAAAACGGTGATAAGAAAAGCCTTGCGATTCTTGCAACCGGTTCCGGTAAAACGTATCTTGCTTGTTTAGCGACATATCGTCTTTTAAACTATACTAACGCCAAAAGAGTACTCTTCTTGGCGGATAGAAACAATCTTGCAAAGCAGGCTAAAACAGAATTCTGCACCTTCAATCGTACTGAAAATCAAGAAGAAATGAGCTCATTATATACGATCGAAAGGTTGAGAAAAGATTCTGATATAAAAGCAGATATCGTAATTTCCACGATTCAAAAGCTTTTTGCGGTTCTCACCGGTAAACAGCTCACCGACGACGACAGCGAAGATGCCGAAGATGAGAAAAATGCTGTAAAAGAAGAAGCAGAGGAATCCAAAACAATCCAGCTTGGCGATAGCCTTTTCCTGCCGTCCGATTATTTTCAACTCATCATTGTAGATGAATGTCACCGCTCGATTTATGGTAAGTGGAGAGCGGTTCTTGATTACTTCTCGGATGCTCACGTTCTAGGATTGACCGCAACACCGACTCCGGAGGCGTATGCGTTCTTCAATTACAATAAGGTTGAAGAATATTCATACGAAGATTCTGTTGTAGACGGCGTTAATGTTCCGTCCAGAATCTATAGGATCAAAACAGAAAAAACGGAGCACGGCGGCGTAATTGATGAAGGAACGAGCGTAGTTGAAACTTCCCGCAGAACAGGCAATGAAACCGAATACGAAGCGCATCACAGAATAGATTACGATTCTTCCGCACTGGACAGATCGGTAGTTAATCCCGACCAAATCAGGGAAGTTTTGACAGCATACAAAAAAGCGATATATGAAGACTTATACCCTGAGCGGGAAAAGAAATGGGAGTATATTCCCAAGACCTTGATTTTTGCAAAGGATGATTATCACGCTACTCAGATCGTAGAAATCGCAGAAGAAGTATTTGCGGAAGAATTTGAGAACGGCAAAGTTCCTGAACATTTCGTGCAGAAAATTACATATACCGCAGAAGATTCTAACGGTCTGATTCGTGACCTAAGAACAGAAAAGGACTTCCGAATCGCCGTTACTGTTACACTGGTAGCGACCGGCACAGACGTAAAACCGCTTGAAGTTGTCCTGTTTATGAAAGACGTCCGTTCGGACACTCTTTATACACAGATGAAAGGACGCGGATGCCGTGTAATCGACGACGATAAGCTGAAAGAAGTCACTCCGAATGCAGTCACAAAGGAATGCTACTACATTGTTGACGCAGTGGGCGTAACAGAGTCAGATAAGGTGATCCCTCAGCCCGTAATCGGTCCCGGCAAAGGCAAAAAGGTTCTTCCGCTGGACAAGCTGTTGGAGCGCCTTGCACACAACGAAGTCAGCGACGAAAACCTTTGGCTGCTGCGGGACTACTGCTCAACGATCAATCGCCGCTACGAGAACAACGTCCTTTTCGGCAAGCATCTTGACTATTTTAATAACACCTTCGGTTTTTCTCCCAAAACGATCGCGTTTCGCATTCAGGAAGCTTATGACAAGGAGCTCCTTCCTCAGTACACAAGCCCGTCAAACGACAATACCGAGCGAATGGATTTGATTATTGATTTGATCGGCAACATTCCTGCGCGGCGCAAGCTGTTGGAAATGCAGCGCGGTTATTTTGTAACAACCGAAGATGATCCCGATAAGCTTATTTACGCAGGATTTTCCAAGGAAACCGCACAGTCCTTCATTGATAATTTTGAACAGTATCTTAATGACAACAAAGACAGCATTGAGGCTTTGCGCATTATCTACAATTCCGAGGATGTTGTGATCACTCACAGTATGCTTGTTGAATTGCGTGACAGTTTACTTTCGGAAAGCCGTCAGTACAGTCCCTATCAAATATGGCGCAATTACAAGGTGATCGACGAATTTGGTAATGTAGATGAATTGGATATGAAGGCTAACTTTAATGCGCTGACAAATCTCATTCAGATCGTGCGTTTTGCTTATCATAAAAATCAAAAGCTCACCGCATTGATCAAGGGCTACACGCAGCGTTTCAACCTGTACTGCGGTCAGGCACAGCGTACCTTATCAAACGACCAAATAGAAATTATGCGGCAAATTGCGGAGTTCGTGATCAACGACGGCGCAATCACCGCAATGGAACTAAATGAAATCGACACAGACCTCTGGCGCAGAGGAATAACAAGTTTTACTGCTCCTGTTTTCAACGACGAGATACAAAAGATGTCAAGATTTTTACTGAGAGCAGCATAAGAGGTGTAAAGAATGGCAACCACACAAAAGACCGAATCCGCCTTGCTATCAAAGGTATGGAATATAGCGAATGTACTGTCAGCGGCAGGCGTTGGCTTCACAGATTATATCACGCAGCTGACCTATATCCTGTTCTTGAAAATGGACGACGAAAAGGAGTCGATGGGACTAAATAGTTATCTTCCAGAAGGCTGCAAGTGGAAGGATTTAAGCTCGTTAAGCGGCGACGACCTTGTTGAAAAATATGAGGAGATCTTAAAGGAGCTTTCCAAATGCGACGGCTTGATCGGTACGATCTTTACAAAGGCTACCAACAAGCTGTACCGTCCCGTTATGCTCAAAAAGGTCATTGATATGGTTGATGAGGACAACTGGTATATGATGGAAGGCGACCTTAAAGGCGCAATCTATGAAAAGATCCTTGAAAAGAACGGACAGGATAAAAAGAGCGGCGCAGGTCAGTACTTTACACCGAGAGCATTGATTTCCGCTATTGTGGATGTTGTCGATCCCAAGATCACCGAAACGGTTGCCGATCCCTGCTGCGGAACGGCAGGCTTTCTCCTTGCGGCTTATGAGCATATGAAGCCCCAGAGCAAGGATGTTGAAAAGCAAAAATTTCTGAAAAACAATGCGCTGTACGGAGCGGACAACACCGATTTGGTTGTCACCCTTGCTTCTATGAATTTGTATCTGCACGATATCGGCGTTAAGAAAAGCCCGATCGTCTATCAGGATTCGCTGATCGATACCTCGGACAAAATGTATCAGGTAGTCCTGACAAACCCGCCTTTCGGCACCCGTCCGCAGGGCAGCGTAGACGTATCCTCCAACAGACCGGAATTTATTAAAACATCGGATAATCAGGTCAACTTTTTACAGCATATTATGTCTATCGTCAAAACAGGCGGTCGCGTCGGCGTTGTTATGCCCGACAGCGTTCTGACCGATGGCGGCTCTACGGCTAAAGTCCGTGAAAAACTGCTCAAAGATTATAACCTGCATACGATCCTTCGTCTGCCCACAGGTATCTTTTATGCGAACGGCGTCAAGACAAACGTGCTGTTTTTCGACAAGGGCGAACCGACAAAGGATATTTGGGTATATGATTACCGCACAGGCGTAAAGCATACATTGGCAACAAAGCCAATGACCAGAGAACACTTGCAGGACTTTGTGGATTGCTATTGCGTCGGTCATATGGATGACCGCAAAGAAACCTATGATGCGGAAACCAACCCCAACGGAAGATGGCGCAGATTCACAGCAGAAGAAGTATCGAAGCGAGAAGATTTGAACTTCAAGTGGATCGACTTCACCGAGGAAGATGAACGCACTGTTGCGGAAATCCTCGACGAAATGCAGGAAGAATCCGACGGCATCGCCACCGCTGTCGCTCAGCTCAAAGAGTTGCTGGGAGGGATAGAGCTGTGATTGATACTCAGGCTATCAGGAGCAAAATCCTCGACCTCGCTATGCGCGGACAGTTGACAGAGCAACTCCCCGAGGACGGCACCGCCGAAGAACTATATCAGCAGATACTGGAAGAAAAACAAAAACTGTTCAAAGAGGGCAAAATCAAAAAAGAAAAGCCATTTTCATTAAGTCCAGTATTTGAACCATATCCTTTTGACATTCCAGATAATTGGAAATTTGTTAGATTTGGTGAATTGATGATTAATAGAGATTCTGAAAGGATACCGGTCTCTGTAGCTGACAGACGTAAGAAAGAAAAGATATATGACTATTATGGGGCTTCTGGCGTTATTGATAGCATAGATGATTATTTGTTTGATAAAGAATTACTGCTTATAGGAGAAGATGGGGCTAACCTTTTGGCTCGAACTCGCCCTATTGCATTTATAGCAAAGGGAAAGTATTGGGTAAACAACCATGCTCATGTGCTTGATGTTTGCTGTGATGTAGATTTAAAATACATTTGTTATTACATCAATGCAATTTCTCTTCAACCTTATGTTACAGGTATGGCTCAACCAAAAATGAATCAGGAAAATATGAATGCAATTTGGATACCTCTTTCTCCTGTTGCCGAACAAAGACGCATAGTCGAAAAGATAGAACAAGCTTTTTCTATTCTTGACACAATAGATGAACTGCAAGCACAATATGCCGATAACCTTACCGTACTGAAAAGCAAGCTGATCGACGCCGCAATCCAAGGCAAACTGACCGAACACCTCCCCGAAGACGGCACCGCTGAAGAAGACCTAAAAGAAATCGAGGAGAAAAAGATGGAGATAGAATCTTCCGGTGTGCTTAAGGGTAGGAAAAAGAAAAAGGTATTACCTCTTCTGAACGTCAACTTTCCTTTTGAGATTCCAAGTTCTTGGAAATGGATACGTTTAAACTCTGTCGTTGAAATATTTGGACGTATCGGTTTTAGAGGTTATACAAAAAATGACATTGTTGAGCGAGGACAAGGAGCTATTTCTTTATCTCCATCCAACATCACTAAATCCGGCAAAATTACATATGAAAACTGCACTTTTCTTTCTTGGGATAAGTACAATGAATCACCGGAAATAATGGTGGAAAAAGATGATGTGATTTTAGTAAAAACAGGTTCATCTTATGGGAAATGCGCCATTGTTAAGTCTTTGCCCGAAAAGGCAACTATTAATCCTCAGTTAGCTATTCTTAAATATGTTCTTTGTGATAGGAACTATCTTCATACTGTGCTTATTAGCGATATGGCTCACAAGCAATATGAAGAATTTGTTATTGGTGCAGCAACGCCAACTTTTTCACAGGAGAATCTTGCAAATTTCTTATTACCACTTCCACCCCTCGCCGAGCAAAAACGCATCGTCCAAAAACTCGAAGAAATCCTGCCGTTGTGTGAAACACAGAAATGAGGCAAACAATGAATCATATTCAAAAAGAAGGCTTTTTACACTTGTTTAATAGAAGCGGAAATGTACTTGATTTCAATACATCTGGCTTCAACAGATTCACACAAGAAAGCGTTGGAGTTCCTTTGTGCGAAAAGTACGGACTCTCAAAAGGAAAATCTTTGGAATCTTTTTGTCAGGAAGCGCCAGAGGATGATGTAGAAAAACTTTTTACGGATTTATTAGAGTACTATGAATTCACCATAAAAGGCTCACCGAAAGAAAAAGAATATATACTATGCAAAAACATATCATATAAAAGTCGACTAAATAATGTCCTTTAAAACAATATGAAATGAGGTGAGATAATTGGCTGAACAACTAAGCGGCGTAAACGGCAATATAATACGTTGGGCAAGAGAATTTTATAATATGTCTGAGGAAGAAGCAGCCCGTTCTATCGGAGTTAGTGGTGAAAAGTATTCCGCTTGGGAATCCGGAGCTGAATTTCCTACATACGCAAGGCTCAAAAAAATCAGTGACGTATTTCGCAAACCATCAGCTGTTTTCTTCTTTTCTGAACCTCCGGACATTCCTCCTATCAAGGGCGATTTACGCACATTACCGGATACAGTAGTTGATGGATTCAGCAAAAATGTGATGGTACAACTTGAAAAAGCAAAAGCGTACCAGCTAAATCTGCTGGAACTGTATGAAACATCAAATTGTATTTTTACGAATCGAACAATAATCCCAACTGAAACTAAGCAGTTGTGCAACTACTTGCGCAATATTATGGGGTTTCCGATCAATGCTCAAAAAGGAAGAAAAAACACTAAGGTTGTTTTTGAAATATATAGAGAAAAACTCTACGAATTAGGAATCTATGTTTTTAAGGATTCTTTCAAAGATAACAATGTATCGGGGCTATGTATCAATGATGATTTATTTCCTGTGATCCTCATCAACAACTCTATGTCTTTTGCACGACAGATTTTTACGTTGTTCCACGAGTTCTATCATTTGGTATCTAACACCAGTGGTGCTGAAATAATCCGAGATGACTATTATAAGTATCTGGATATATCTCAATCCATAACAGAAAAAAACTGCGATACATTTGCTAATGAATTCTTAGTTCCCACCGACGATTTCAAATTTGAACTATCTAAAAAGGAAATTGATGATCACAGAATAGCTGAATTAGCTACTCTTTATTCTGTTAGCAAAGAAGCGATAATGTATAAACTATGGACACTGAAAATCATCACTCCTAAAGAATATGAATCACTAAAAGAAACCTTCTACGGTGATGCAATTAGAAATCAAAAAAAGAAAAACGGTGAGAACTCATCTGGAGGTAATTATTATTTTACCAAACTCGCTTATTTAGGATCTTCATACACCGGTGATGTATTCAAGCAGCTATATTCCGGTAAAATAGACAGTTTCCGTGCAAGCGAAATGTTAAACAGCAAGGTGGATCATCTTCCCCAATTAGAAGCTGCATATTTTAGGGGGAATAAATGATGGTATACATACTTGACACTAATATTTTCCGGAAACTCCTTGATCATTTTCCGAAAAAAGGAGTCTATTTTAAACAAGTGTGGCAAGCATTTGAAAACGGAATTCAAAAAGGAATATATCAATCAGTTGATGAATGCTATAACGAGTTAAGTGCTCGTTATGACGATAAAAATGATAATATGCAATGGCTGAAAGCCAATAAAAAAATGTTTCTTGCACCGACAAATGAAGAATCCCAAATAATACGAGTTTTATTTCAGAACCCCAAAATGAGGGAAAGTATCCATACAAAGAACATTATAAATAACCGACCTTCCGCAGATCCTTACATTGCAGCGAAAGCAAAGGCATTAAGCGGAATTGTTGTTACCGAAGAGAAACACAAACCACATTCAGCTCAATTACCTAATATTTGTGAGGAGTTAGGTATTCAATGTATTACTTACGATGACTTTATGGAAATAGTATCAAATGAAAAGGTTGACTAAGTCGCTATCGAGCTATGATGCCATTTTATTTATTAATTTGTAAAGTTCCTTTAGACTATGTAACGGCTGATGCAGCATCGTGACTGCATCAGCCGTTATTTCAAAATTTGTAAATCATCTCTTGATAAACTATTTCTTCTGCACGATTGCGAATGTTATTCATTCGAGCTACCCACAGCATCTGGTTATCTGCTTTGAGCTTTTCGTTGACACCTTCTTGTTTTGCAAGTTGATTTACTAACCGAAAGAACATATCCTCTGCCTGTTCGTCAATATCGGCGAGGTAGGCGGTGAGCTTACAGCTCGTCAGAAGGTTAGTATAAATTATAGGATGATGTTTTTCAAGGTATCTCAAATGCCGTTTGCCCCAAATCCCGATTTCAACCTTCGGCTGTTCGGGTAGCTTCAAATCAGGCAGTAAATAATCTCCCTGCTGTGTGTATGTAATCTTTGTCGCCATAATTCATACCTCCTTGACCTTTATTTTCTTGACTTTGGCTTTCGTGAGCTTGATTAACAGCTCGTCAATGACATCGGTGTACTTGCCTCGTGAAATGAGATCATTTCTCAAATCAATCAGGCTGTTGATAACCGTGCGCCGCTCATCGGGCGTTAGGTAAATGTGGTATTTGGGATTTCTCATAGTCATTTCCTCCTTGACTTAAATTTACATTCACATTATAGGAAGAAATTGAATAAATCACAAATGTGCGAGCGAGAAATGTGTGTAACTGCCGATAAAACCTGAATTCCTCATAAGTCCGTTATGAACACTCGTACCAGCAAATATATGCACCGTTGATACAAAGTCAGCGGTGCATTTTTCCCATTCTTATCACGTTTTTTTAACACAACAAAACAAATGACCATCTTTTTCGTAGCCTTTTTAGGGTTAAACTACGTTAAGGATGGTCTTTTTGTTTTTGTACGATATACATTTTTAACCGTAAAAATTCAACTGCGGTCAACTAATAGACATATGCGGTCAACCTATTGCTTTATTCGGTCAACCAATTAGCTTTTGCGGTCAACTATATACAAATCACAGTTTTACTCTGTTTCTCAGCATATTTCAAAGCGGTGTACGCTCCGCCATAATAAAGGATGTTATTTTCTTTCGATAAAGGATGTTATTTTCTTTCGATAAAGGATGTTATTTTCTTTCGATATTATTGATTTATTAAAAATTATATATTATAATTTATTTAAATAGTATCTAAATGAGGAGGTAACAACTATGAACAATTTAAACCTTATGCCAAACGAAGCCGTAATACTTAAAAATGATAGTGTTTCACGTTACGAAGGTAAGTCCTTTGGAAATTCTGGTGAATTAGTTCTCACAAATATGAACCTATTTTTTATTGTCCAAAAAGGTTTTTTTGGTAATAAACAAGAGGTTCAGAAATTCCCATTAAATCAAGTTAAAGTAATAGATGGAAAAGCTCAATTAAGAGTAAGCAATGACAATAATTTAGAAATATATTTTATGAACGGACAGCAAAGTTTTAGCTTTAGTTCTTTTGGAAAACGCGATTCAGTAAAATGGGCTAACGCCGTTTCAAAGGCATTGACAGGTCATGAGGCAGATTTAACTGATGATGAAAAAAGTTATATAGCTGGTGTAGGCGCAGTAGCAGATACACTAAAGAACACTTTTGGTTCATTCAAAAAAGGACTCGGTATTAACGAAAAGGAACCCGAAAGAACAACCACAAGGTGTATGTCTTGTAGGGCTCCATTGGCAGGAATAAAAGGACAAATAGTTAAATGCAAATATTGCGATACTGAACAGACTATTTAGGAGGCTATAATATGGGTATTATAAAAGCATTTACCGGTGCAATTGGCGGAACATTTGCGGACCAATGGAAAGATATAATTACCGCAGGAAGCTTTGATGAACATACTGCAGTTTCTCCTGGTGTATTAAAAAGCACAAATAATGGACGAGGTACAAACACTAGCGGTTCAGATGGTATTATATCCAACGGATCAAAAATCTATATTCCTGAAAATACAGCTGCTTTCATTTTCAGTCAATCAGGTATCGAAGATATTATTACTGAGCCAGGCGGATATGAATATCAAAACGGTCAAGAAAGTATATTTAATGGTGATGGAGTAAAAAAATCCATCTTTAAGCAAGCTAAAGATAGAATCGGATATGGTGGTATTTCAGCAGATTATAAACAAATTGCTTTTGTTAATCTACGTGAGATAAGAAACATTTACTTTGGAACACACGGTCCCCAAGTGTATAATGACCTTTTCTACGGGGTTGACCTCGAAATCTATTCTTATGGCTCATTTACAGTACAGATTGTTGACCCTGTTGTTTTTGTAAGAAATTTCGTACCAGCAAATGTCAACTATTATTCATTTGACGATTCAAAAGTGCGTGCTCAGTTATTATCCGAGTTTTTGCAATCATTTTCAGTCGCGTTAAACTCATTGTCTAGCACATACAGAGTTTCTCAGTTACCTTCACAAGCAAATGCTATATCAGAACAGATCGCTCAAGATTCATTTAATGCCGGAACATGGCCCGAGCGTTTTGGATTTAAACTAGTAAAAGTTGGAATTGAAAACATCGAGTTCTCAGAACAGTCAAGAGAATTGGTTAACAAATACTCAGCTAATAAGATGAATCTTAGTGCATACGAAGACGTTTCACAAAAAGCCTCAAATATAGCTGCTCAACAAAAGATGGCCGAGGGAGTCCAAACCCATGGCTTTGGCGATATGGGTGGTATGGTCTTTGGTATGAATATGGCACAGGGTATGGCACAAAACACGGGTGCGAATGCTCAGCCTAAACCACAAATGTCTTTCGATGAGCAAATAGAAGCTCTCCAGAAATTAAAATCACTTTTAGATGCAGGTGTTTTAACACAAGACGAATTTGATGCCAAAAAGAGAGAAATAATGGGGTTATAAACTATTAGTTGACCGCATATGTAAAAAACATATTTCATCATCAAAAAACGTATATTGACTTTTGAAAACGTATTTCGCCTTTTAAAAACGTATGTGACACCATATAAGTTGACCGCATATTGAAATTGATAAATCTTTGTATCAAAGCTGTACGGAAAACCCAGCAAAAAGTCAGATTTTATCTGACTTTTTTGCATTTTATGACACAAAAAATCCTTGGCAGACGCGTAAGGTAGGCTCGTGAATTTGTTGGCTATTCTCTACAAATTCATCAATCTGTTTTTAGTGATAATCGCTAAATCAGATTTGCTAAACCTTACGCGTCTGCCAAGCTATTCGGGCTTCATTCTGCGTTTCATAGCGGCTGGGATTATTTGATCGATTACTTCCAAGTCCGCTTGCTGCTCTCCCTCACCGTCATATATTTTCATATGAGTTGTGAAGTCCGCCTGGATTCCTATTCTTATATCCAGCCCGTCAGCTGTTTCGTGAATCACTATTTTATCAATCAGCTGTCTCAGATTTGAATTGCTTACTGCTCCCTCCGCAACGATTTCCTCCATTATTTCCAGAGTGTTTTTCAGCTCAGCCTTTCGTTTTTTGATAGTGTCATCGTAGTTTTCGATTTCATATATTTCGGTTTTAATTTTCTTTATATCACTCTCACAGCTTTCGAGCATTTCGTCATATACTTCGGCGTGTTCCCTGTCCCTGATTCTTTCAAGCAGTATTTCTTTCTGGTCAGTTTTCCTTTGGGCAAGCTCACCCTTTAAGCTCTTAATTTTGCTCGTCACGCTGTTTTTCTGCTTGCGCCATTTACTTACTTCCTCATCAACTTTATTGTAATTATCCTTTGCCTGCTCGCTGATTCTGAGGATTTCACTATAGACCAGCTCATCAAGCTCGCTCTCGTTTATCCTGTGAGGTGTGCAGTTTTCTTTGCCGTAGCGGTGATAACCGTTGCAGCTATACTCTATTCGCTCCGGCTTATTACGCCACCTGCGCCTTATCGCGACGAAGGTTGAACCGCAGTCGCCGCACTTAAGCAGTCCTGAGTATCGGTGACATGGCTTACCTGAGCTCGCCCTGACTTTGCCCTCACGCTTCTGTTCAATCAGCTTCTGAACCTGATTGAATTTCTCCTTTGATATAATCGGTGTAACAAAGTTTTCGTGAACGAACTGTTCCTCTTTTGGCAGGTCTTTTCGGACATGGGTGATTTTGTTATTGTATGTTTTGTGGCAGGTCAGTGTACCGATGTAGAAGTCATTTACCAGAATTCGCTTCACGCCTGTATTATCCCACAGGTATTTAAATCCGATTTTCGGTTTATTGTAGCCGAGATTCTTCCCCAACAGTTTCTTCTGATAATAAGCGGGCGATTTTACGCCTTCCTCGTTAAGAATTCGGGCTATGGCACTAAAGCCATAGCCCTCGAGATACATATTAAATATTCTTCTGACAATCTCCGCGTGCTTTTCAACTACCTTGATCTCACCCGTATTCTTATCTTTAAAATAACCGAGCGGCGGTATCATAACAAAGCCCTTTTTCTGTTTTTGAACCATTCCCGCGCGGACCTTCTTAGAGATATCACGGGCGTACATATCATTGAATAATCCTTTGAATCCAATAATCAAATCGTCGTCCTCGTTACTCGTATCGAGATTTTCGGTAACCGAAAGCACCCGCACCTCGTGTTCCCTGAGATAGTCAATGAAGAGTGCGGTCTGTGTTTTATGTCTGCCGAGTCGAGACATATCCTTAACGATAATCGCCTCGATGGCGTCGTTTTCTACCTGCTCATATATTTTATTAATACCCTCGCGGTTGAAGTGCATTCCGCTGACATTGTCGTCAAAAGACTCACCAACAATGTCATATCCGTTTTTCTCAGCGTACTCCACAAGAATACTTCTCTGGTTTGACAGCGAGTTAAGTTCCTCGTCTTCATCACGTGAGAGGCGGTAATATAACCAAACTTTCATCTCTTTTTCTCCTTTCGTTACGCGGATTTTTTATCAGGAATTATTAATTTCTGAGGCTTGTCGGGGAGCAAACTATTGTCGGTAATGTAGTCTTTAACCACACTTTTAACGAAGGTTTCGAACTGCTCATCTGTCCCGACGTATTTAAAGCATACGCTGTTGATTTTTGTTTTCTTCTCAGTATTTTTCATTTTATTCTCCTTTCATTTAGTTGATACGCGCGTCAGCTCTGACCGCGTCGTTTTGTTGCAAACACAACATATCACAAAGCTTTTTGAATATCCAGACTTTTTTCAATCTTTTTCAATTTTATAAACTCAATCCCATCTGCTGCTCGTAATCCTCCTGCGTACAGTAATAAACAAATGCCTCATTAGTGATTTTTCTGCCGAGGAGTTTTTCGAGTTCACGCTTTTTATTGGGATTGATTTCGTTGATGTAGTCGGGTGTAAAATAATGGTGGAAATCGCTCGGAATTGACGCAAGCAGGTCGCCGATTTGCGATATCAAATCATTTGAGTACGTCATCTTAAAGCTGTCGTTATGAATCGGCGTTGCGTAGTTTTGATATATTTCCGCGATTCCGCTTTCGCATCCACCCATAGCATAATATATTTCAAGATTTTTCTTCAAGAACATCTCATCAAAGAGTTTGATATCACGGCACTTATGACCGTCGGGAGTTGTAAAGGTAATGTATTTATGGTTATCATCCCAACGAACTTTGTAGCCGTAATCCTCCATGCACCCGATAAAACCTTCCTTAGTATCCGTCTCACACAGCGCGTAGTAAGCGTAACGTCTGAGCTCGTCCTTCCACTTTAAGTGGCGGGGATTCCTTGTTTTTACCTCCGTAACACTCAGTCCTTCAGCCTGACAAAGCCTGTTGGAATACTCTTTGAAGCGGAGCATTTCGTCGCGGCTTTGGTGAAACTTCTTTCCGTTTTTGAAGCTGACGGAGTTCAGAATCAAATGATTGTGCAGACATTTTGTATTCGTATGTGTCGCGACTAACACCTGATAATCAGGAAAATACTCGGCTAATTTCATCCCGATTTCATGAGCTTTCTTGGGAGAAAGTCTGTCGTCAAGTGCGAAGGACTGGATGATATGATAGTACATTCTGCCGTCCTCTTTTCCGAATTGTTTCTTGACAAACCTGAACTCTTCGAGTGCGGATTCCGGAGAACAGTTCACGCCGTCAATCAATTTTCTGTTTGTCGCGTCGCTCCGGGTAACGTAATTAAAAATATTATTCATCGGACTGCCCGCGTTAACGAATTTAACGATTGCCATATATCACCCAGCCTTCCCTGTGTTCTGCGCAGATCGATTTCATAGGCTTGTCCCGCGTTAACCGCCCGCGTGAGCTGATTAATGTTGTTACCAATCCGCCGAAGCTCCGCGGCGATTTCGTCCAAGCCCTTGACGGAAACTATTCTCTTTTCGAGAGCACAGTCACGAAGATAATTGCTAACCGTACGGTAACTTTCGAGCGCTTTTCGCTCAATTATTTCCTTTTCTTCTGCTGAAACACGTGTTGATAAAATCAAATCTTTACTCAAAACTATCATTTCCTTTCATTGTGAAATATATGGGTATGGGCTTAGCCCGACTGCCGAAGTCTCGGCCGCCGAAGAAGGCGGTCGTAAGACAAAGGCGAAACTCGCAATAACCAAGATAGCTAAAACTATCCCAAATAAACACGAGTAATTATCTGAACTAAACCCTTGTATAAATTTGGCGTAACTGACGTAACGACGTTAAGAATTCCCCATAAACTCTAAGCTTGACAGGAATTATGTTCCCGTAACTTTAACGTAACACCCGTGATCAAAGTTACGGGAAAGCCGAAATGTGTTACGGAAAAGTTACGCGATATTTTTTATTCGCGTAACGGCTGAACGTCAATTACAGAGCGGGTTCAGCGTATACGGTTACGGGAGTTACGGGAAAATTTCAAGTACATATCATATCTGTAAATAATTACCGTCCTATCATTTTCAGCCCCGCCGTTGATGAATTTTCCTTTATACAAATCCTTTCCAAAGGCGGCTTAGGCTCCACGGGCTCCGTGGTTACGGGAAATTTTAATAACATATCTTATCCGACTTTGATTTTCTGAGCCACATCACCCTTTTGCTTTTGTCGCCGATTCTAATTGGGAAAGTATTTTGATTACCAAATGTATCAATCAAGTCCTCCTCCGCGAGCGCGCGCATTAGTCCGCGCAGCGTAATTGTGAAGCGTGTTCCTTCCTCGTCGCAAAGGCGCTTGACCGCTTTCAGTGCTGAGTCGCAGTTGAGCAGGTAATAATCCTCGTCCTCCCAGCCTATAAACGCTCCGCCTGTGGGCTCGTACAGCTCTCCGCGCTTCATCACATAAACCTGTCCGCTCTCAATCAAAGAGTAGAGCTTTTTAATAAATATATGCGTCGGCTTATCATTCGTTATGCTGTTACATTGTTCGGCGGCTTGGGAATAAAGATACTCCAAAAATTCCTGTCTTAGCTTATCCGATGAAATCGGGTTAAGCATAAAATTTTCTTCCATAAAATCGATGTAGAAATCAAACCCGATTCTCAGGCACGCGACCGCCTCGGGAATACGTCCGTGGCAGTTTGGATACTTCTTAATAAACTCGTCACGCGCGGATGTGAACCTGCTTTTTAAATCGGAGATAAACTCTTTTTCATCAGCCTGAGTGCTGAGATGAAAGGCTTTCAGATACTCGATATAGGCGTACATACAACGCCTGAAACCGCCGCGCTCAGCTTCACTCTGGTAGGCGGAAAGATTGATAAGATCCACGTCGCCGTCCTTTAATTCGAGCGAGAAATAACGAGCCGTACCGCTTTCTCCGACATCGGGAGCGAACTCAGCTGTGATGATAGCGTTACCCTGCGGCGGACGATTTTCCATAAGCGTAGAATCCGCGCGGAGTCTTCCCCTACCCGTTCGGTCGCCATAGGCTCTCATGACTCTGTGTTGTAAATAGATATGACCCATTTTAGGGTAAAAATAAAATACGATTTAATATTTCGCTTGTTTTACTGACTTTTGATTATGAATATTAATTAATGAATGGATTTCAATTCTAACTTTTCACTCAATAACTGCATTGGACTCTTGTAATCAAGTGTTCTCATTGTTTTGTTATTACTCCATTCCAAATGTCCTTTTAATTTTGTGTTTAATTCTTCAATATTTCTGAATGTTTCCCATTCATAGAAATATCTTTGGTCGTTTCTATGACTTCTTTCTACCTTTCCGTTGTGCCAAGGTGTTCGTGGTGGTATTAATTTATGATTTATACCTAGTTTGTTTAATTCTATTTCAAAAGGACTTTTCACTTCACTGCTCTGATATTTATATGTGAACTCTATTCCGTTATCTGTTTGAATAGTCTGTATTTTAAACGGAAATTCTTTCAATAACATTTTCAAGAATTTGGTTGAGTTTTCAGGTGTATGTTCTTCAAACCCATATACAAATCTCATCCTTGTACATTCATCTATTGCAGTCCATTGATAAAAATGCTTTCCGTCCCTTAAAGCCTTACCTCTTAAGCAATTATATGGCACTTCTTTTACATCTATCTGCACCTTTTCTCCAGGTATTAACAGTTCCGGATATCTTCTATGCTTACGGCTCTTTTTCTTGGTCTTTTTATATTTTACTAAGCCCATTCTTTTAGCTGCATATATCATTCCTGAGTAGCTTCTTGTATATCCTTTTCTCTTTAAATCACTGTATACTCCATCCCATCCATATCTTTCATAGCACTTTTTGAAAGAATTTCTAATTTGTCTTTCTTCTCTTTTTGTGTGCCTGTTAGGATGACTATGTGGTCTGTGTGATTTAGGCAATAGCGATTGCCAGGTACCGTCATATTGTTTACACCATCTCTTTACGCTTGAAAGACTTACACCGTACATTCTACTTGCTTTGCTTTTTCCTTTTCTTATTGCGTATTTTACTACCGCTTGCTTTTTCTTTGCTTCTTGTGTTATCATATTCATGAGGAGTACTTCTTTCTTAGGTTAATGTTTTTTAGCGATTCCATTATACCATATTTTGAAGTTACTCCTCTTTTTTATTGGGTCATATCATTTTAGCACATACATTCGGTCGCCATAGGCTCTCATGACCGACTGTGCTGTAGATGTTAGCTTCTTTTCCTCATCACGACCGCTCGGATGAAAGTCGTCGATACAGGTCAGCACATCCTTGAGCGTAAAGGCGTTATGAAGAATAGAATTCGCTGTATCTCGGAAGCTCAACGGCAAATCGCTCGCAGTAAATTGACCGAAGAACGAAAGAAATAACGCTGCTAATGTGCTTTTCCTGGTTCCTGTATGACCGACTAAGAACAGAACAAATTTTGGTTCACAGCCCGTTCTTTTGAGGAATTCATTAAGCGGAGTAAGGAACGTAAAGGCAATAAGTGAATAGAGAATCTCCTTTTTGACAGGTGGGATCTCGTGCATCATAAAAACGTTTGCGATATCCTGCTCAGAAAAATTCTGCTCGGTTGAGTAGTGCTTCAATTTACCCGAAAGATCTACATCAAAGCGGCTGTCATTCGGCAGAAGATAATGCCAGTGGTTATCGATTTTCTTCCAGCCCGTAACGGTATAAATACATTTCTTATCCGCCGCAGGCGCTGTAAGCTGAATAGCGTGGCGGACATTATCTTTAACGTTTTTGCCAACCTCCAAAACGCATTCAACTCCCCATTTGTCGAGTAGCCAGTTAAACGAGCCGAGCTCCGAGCCGTTAATCTCAATTTCGGGTAGTACTCTGCCGCCCGCGAGCTTTCCACCGAGGCGTAATCTTTTAGTTGTTTCCACGCCGTCAACGACGGTAATTTCGCTTAATAGGCGTGGCGTGAAGTTACAGAGCTTTTTGTCGTAATAGCCCTGCTTTGAGTTAATCTCCATACAGAGATTACCGTCTATTACCTTATACGGCTTAAAGTATAATAATTCATAATCAATATCGTCTATTTTAAACTCCTCCTTTTAAAAATTCTTTTCTAATTTCAAACAGAAAGGCTTTTGCAAAAGCTCCATTGGAATCTCACCACCGCGGGGATTTCCCGCAGCCGCCCTCATTGCCTGCGACGCTTCTAACGCTCGGACTGTGACTGGACGGAAGTATCATTGTCCTCTCTGCAGGTCGTGGCTTTCCTTAGGTTTGCCTCCTGCGGTCGAAGTCTTGAAGGCTCATTTGAGCGTCCGCTTCTGTAGCTCGCTGGCAGAGAGAATGTTTCCTGTTTGCTGTATTCAATTGTCAAGGTTCATTGAAGGGAGTTTCACTTACTACACTCAAAACGTATAAACCCGATCCTGTTTTTGGGGACCATAACTTTTTCAGCAAATCGTCCAAAAACTAAATGCTGGTTTTGTAGAAATTGCTATTCGAAAATAACTCCCTTCACCTACCGCCATAAAACAAGGGGTTTGAGGGGTCAATTTTAGAAGCTGTAACTATATTTCAGCGAAACATCCAAAAACTAAATGCTGATTTTGTGTAAATTGCTATTCGAAAATAACACCCTTCACCTACCGCCATAAAACAAGGGGGTTGAGAAGTCATTTTCAGAAAATGTAACTTTTTTCAGCAAAACCTCCAAAAACTAAGTGCTGGCTTTGTATAAATTGCTATTCAAAAATAACCCCTTTCACCTACTGCACTCAAAAAGGGTATTTGAGGGGTCATTCTCAGAAACTGTAATCATTTTTCGGCGTTTTCACCAACTGAGACTGTTTAGTTTTATTCAAAATGACAATTGTATAAAGATAAATAAAAAAGACCCGCGACTATTAAATAGTCACAGGTCGTATTCATTGTTTTCACCGTAGCAGATTTTAATAAGCTATCTTCAAAAACTTCTGCTGCAACACATACAAAAGCGCAAGCGCGAAATCCTTTCAAACAGATTCCACGCCTGCGTTTTATTTTGCCCACACTTCGCGACAAATCGCCTGTATGGGATTTATTATATTATATCGGATACGGATTCGTTTTCGGATAAAGCCCGACCAACGCCGAAAGAAACGGAGACGGTCGCCCGCCTCCGTTAAAAGATTTGATATATGATTATTTTTCTTGCGAAGAACTATAAAATACAATTATTACAATAAGCATTTAATCTTATCCCAAGGAGACATCCAGAGTCATCATTACCGTAAATCCGACAGCAAACATTATTACTCCGATATTCGAATCTGTTATCATGATACCAGATAATACAAGCTTTGTCTATATAGAAACAGGACGATTTTCATCGTCCTGCTTCACTATAAGTCAATCTATAATCTAATCTCTCTGTTTCTGAAAGCAATCGTAACAAAAACTGCGGAAAAGGATTGTAAATTAGTTGACTAATCGCTTCTCCTATGTTATACTGCCAACAACAAACCGCATAGGAATGGGACTTGCGGCGTTTCACCGACGGGGCGCGAGCATCAGGTCCATATGAATGAAAATTCGTGCAAGTTCAAGTCTTGTTAGGTGCACCATTAAAAAAGGCAATACATTAGTATTGTCTTTTTTTATTATACAAGCAATGCAACTAACAAGACTTGAAGGTGACGAGAACGACTGCTGCCGGTGGCAGATGAAAGGAGTTCGAGGAAGAGCTACAACAGGGAGTTTGAGGAAGTGCATTTATGCACAACGATAAACGACCATGTTGTACTTGGAGTTAAGAAAATAATTCTGTAGATTATTTTTAGGGAGGGCGTAGATGCCTCTTTCCTTTCGTATTTGTGCTTAATAAGCGAGGTACGCACCCTTTTAAGATGTATCATTGTTAGGTGCACCATAAGAAGTGGAAGTACATATGTACTTTCACTTTTTTATATACCGGCAATGCAACTAACAAGATATAATTATTACACAAACAAATTAGGTTTATTCAATTTTGTCTGTTGGTAAAGGTGAGAATGATAAATTAGGGTTTGTGGGTGTGAATTATAACAAAATTTTGGCTCACAGTCGTAGGGGCGAACATTGTTCGCCCGTTTAATAGTAAAATGTTTTATGTAACTTAGTCCTATGTAGAAACTAAAAATTATAACTTACCATATAGGGCAAAGTACCTATATAAAGGCTAGTTTGTAACGGGACATCAATGATGTCCCCTACACCTGTAACTCATAATTTTTCTTATATTTTATAGTTAGAAATAGAGGAAAGTTTCAGCTATGATGATATTTTAAACAAGTTTAAAATATCAATCACTCCTTCCGTCTTTGCATACGCAAAGCCACCTCCCTCAGCGAGGGAGGCTACAAGGTATGTACATTTTTTAAATTTGTACATATTATGTTTGGCTTCCTCAGACGAGGAAGCTGTCGATTGTAAATTGACGGTACGGCAATTTACCTTTTATAAATCGACTGAAGGAGGGAAAAAACTATAAATTAGTTGAATTAATCGGTTAATATCTAATTAACCTATATTACATAAACATCCCCACAAATCCTAATTTATATTGCTGATTTATCTTAACCCACAATCAAAATTGAAAAGATAAGTTTATTAAACTAACCTTTACCCACAGACAAAATTGAAAAAACCTTATTTGTTGAATTATTACTGAATAGTTCACACAAAAATAACCCCTCACGATTGTGAGGGGTTTTGTATTTCATAATCAATTGAAATTTACAAATCTAATAGAAACTTTTTACTGAGATTGTTCTTCTTTTAGACTTTTATTTATTGGTTTACGGAAACCAATATTTTTATTTTGCAAAATTTAAAATATATTTTCTAGGACTAATATAATCTAGGGACAAATACATTTAAACTTGCATCATATTCAAGTACAACACTAAAGCGAACTGACAACAATGTTATTCTATTAAAGACACACAAAACAGAACTTATTATCAGTTTCACTTTAGTTTGCACATTAATTTTATTTCACTATGTTAATTAACTATTGTTAATTATTCACCATAGTAAGCCTTTAGATACATTTCCTTAATTTCTGAGATTAATGGGTATCTTGGGTTAGCACCTGTACACTGGTCATCAAATGCATCTTCACACATACTGTCTAGTGTTTCTAGGAACTTATCTTCTTCAATGCCGTAATCCTTGATTGTCTTCTTAATGCCAACTCTTTCCTTTAGCTCGTCAATCATCTTGATTAGGTTTTCTACCTTTTCTTCATCTGTCTTACCCTTTACGCCTAGGTATTCACCGAATTCAGCATATCTTCTCATTGTGTGTGGGTAAGCATACTGGCTGAATGTACCCATCTTTCTTGGGCATTCTGCAGCATTGAATCTGATTACTAGGTCGATTAGTAGAGCATTTGCAATACCGTGTGGTAGGTGATGGTAAGCACCTAGCTTATGAGCCATTGAGTGACATACACCTAGGAATGCATTTGCGAATGCCATACCTGCCATTGTAGCTGCGTTAGCCATCTTTTCTCTTGCTACCGGTTCGTTAGGACCGTTATCGTAACATGTTGGTAGGTATTCAAAGATTGTCTTTGCAGCCTTTAGAGCTAGACCGTCTGAATAATCTGTTGCCATAATTGATGCATAAGCTTCTAGAGCATGTGTTAGTGCGTCAACACCTGATGCAGCTGTTAGACCCTTAGGAGCTGTCATATGCATATCTGTATCAACAATAGCCATCTTTGGTAGTAGCTGATAGTCAGCTAGAGGGTACTTAATACCACTCTTTTCGTCTGTGATAACTGCGAATGGAGTTACTTCTGAACCTGTACCTGCTGATGTTGGAACTGCAATGAAGTAAGCCTTCTTACCCATTTCAGGGAATGTGTAAACTCTCTTACGGATGTCGATATATCTCATAGCCATATCCATAAAGTCTACTTCAGGATGTTCATACATTACCCACATAATCTTACCGGCATCCATTGCTGAACCACCACCGATTGCGATAATGCAATCAGGTTCGAATGCTGTCATCTGCTTTGCACCTTCCTTAGCACAAGCAAGTGTTGGGTCTGGAGCAACATCAAAGAATGTTGTATGAACAATGCCCATTTCGTCTAGCTTATCTGTTACAATCTTTGTGTAACCATTCTTGTATAGGAACTGGTCTGTTACGATAAATACTCTCTTCTTACCCATAACATCTTTTAGTTCCTGTAGTGCTACTGGTAGGCAGCCCTTCTTCATATATACCTTTTCAGGTGCTCTGAACCAAAGCATATTTTCCCTTCTCTCTGCTACTGTCTTAATATTAATTAAGTGCTTTACGCCAACATTTTCTGATACTGAGTTGCCACCCCATGAGCCACAACCTAGTGTTAGTGAAGGCTTTAGCTGGAAGTTATATAGGTCACCGATACCACCGTGTGATGATGGTGTATTTACAAGGATTCTACATGTCTTCATTCTGTTTGCGAATGTATCAATCTTATCCTTTTCTGTTACTGCGTTACAGTATAGAGAAGATGTATGACCGTAACCACCATCAGCGATTAGGTGTTCTGCCTTATTTAGAGCATCTTCAAAATCTTCTGCCTTATAGAAAGCTAGAACAGGAGAAAGCTTTTCGTGAGCGAATTCTTCTGCAATGTCAACGCTTTCAACTTCACCGATGATAACCTTTGTATCAACAGGAACATCAACACCTGCTAGAGCAGCGATTGTGTGAGCTGACTGACCAACAATCTTAGCATTTAGAGCACCGTTGATGATGATTGTCTTTCTTACCTTTTCTGTTTCTTCAGGGTTTAGGAAGTAACAGCCTCTGTACTGGAATTCCTTCTTAACCTTTTCATAAATATCCTTAACAACGATTACTGACTGTTCTGATGCACAAATCATACCGTTATCAAATGTCTTTGAGTGGATGATTGAAGATACAGCTAGTAGGATGTCTGCTGAGCTATCAATGATAGCAGGAGTATTACCTGCACCAACACCTAGAGCAGGCTTACCACTTGAATAAGCAGCCTTAACCATACCAGGACCACCTGTTGCTAGGATAATGTCTGATTCTTTCATTAGTAGGTTTGTCATATCAAGAGAAGGAATATCAATCCAACCGATGATGTTTTCTGGAGCACCTGCCTTAACAGCTGCATCTAGAACAACCTTTGCTGCTGCGATTGTGCTTTTCTTTGCTCTTGGGTGAGGGGAAATGATGATACCATTTCTTGTCTTTAGAGAGATAAGTGTCTTAAAGATTGCTGTTGATGTTGGGTTTGTTGTTGGGATAACTGCACCTACAACACCGATTGGTTCTGCAACCTTGATTGTACCGAAACTTTCGTCTCTTTCGATAATGTCACAAGTCTTTGTGTTCTTGTATGCGTTGTAAATATATTCTGCTGCGTAGTTGTTCTTGATTACCTTATCTTCTACTACGCCCATACCTGTTTCTTCTACTGCCAGTTTAGCCAGAGGAATTCTTGCCTGGTTTGCTGCAATTGCTGCTGCCTTGAAGATCTTGTCAACCTGTTCCTGTGTGTATGCTGAGAATTTCTTCTGTGCTTCTCTAACCTGTGCTAGTTTTGCTTCTAGTGCTTCTACTGAATCTACAATATTGCTATCTTTTACTTCTGTTACAACAGCTTTTTCTTCTGTTGCTTTAGCATTGTTCTTGCTATTCTTAGCCATAACTGAATCTCCTTAAATTCTTAAATAAATCCGTAGCTTTCCTACGGTTTGTTAAAATTTTAACACATTTAATCATACAAGTAAAATCTAAAATATGCATAACAATATATCAAAAATGATATAACTAAATAATTGCCTATATTTCGTGAAAAATATAGGCAATTTCTTGGTTATTATTTAGTTTTAATGTTCCTTAATAGAATTTTCAAGCTCATTTATAAATAATTCATCGAAAGAATCTAACTTTTGTTTTTTTCGATAAATCAGCACATCCTTGTACATTCCCACCTTGTCACTGCATTTTATTTCTTTTAAGCCATAAATATTAAGCAAATGCTTTGGCATTGGGGATACAAACATACAAGTGTTTTTCACTTTACTTAACAATTCAAGCTGACTTGCTCTTTCATAAACAAAGATATGTCTTTCATTATTATAACCCATATCTTCTTTCTGTAAATCATGTGCCGGTAATGAGGGTACATATGGATCGGCATGGCTTATAATAATATAATTGCTTAAATCTTCTGTTGTGACACTATTTTTTAAAGCTAATGGGTCATTCTTTGACACAACAATATTGTACTTAAATTGAAAAATATCCTTAGCCTCTAGTTTCTTTTCTTCAAGGTACTTTTTAAATGTTTCTTCATAATTCACATCATATCGTACAATACCCATTTTAAAGTCATTTTCCAATATATTGCGAATTGCTTGTTGGTTGTTGGTTTCTTGATAATAAATTTCTGCTCTTTTATCTTCATCAATTTTGCTACAGAAATTTACAAATGCTGATGAAATGTAGCTTGACCTTGGAACAGAAATTGAAAACTTTTGAGTGTTTCTCTTATTCTTAGAAAAAAGATTTTCCACCTGATCAACCTGTGCAAGAATTTTCTTTGCATAACCTAGGAATTCAATACCCTCAGGAGTAGGAATCATACCCTTGGAAGTTCTTTGGAAAATCTTTACACCCATTGACCTTTCAAGTTCTTTAATTGCTCTGGAAAGGTTAGGTTGACCCATATATAAATTCTCGGCAGCCTTGTTAATAGACTGAGTTTTCTCAATTTCTATTGCGTATTTTAAGTGGAGTAAGTTCATCTCCACACCCCCTATTAAATAAAAAGATTAGCTATTCTCAAGTTCTTCCCACTTCATAAATGCTTCTTCTTGGGAAGTTTGAAGTTCGTTTAGCTTTTCCGTATATTCCATAAGTTTCTCATAATCCGAAGTGATACTTTCATCAGCTAACATACTTTCTGTTTGGGCAATTTCTTCATCAAGCTTTTCAATTAAGGCTTGAATTTTCTTAATGTCATTTTGCTTTTTACGAATCTTAGCTCTTTCTTCTTTTTCCTTTTTATAATCATTAACCTTTGGTTTATCGTTTCTAACCTTTAGTTCAGGTGTATCAACAGGATTGTCCTTTGTTCTTTCTATAAAGTAATCGTAGTTTCCAAGATACTCAACAAAGCCTTTGTCTGTCATATACAAAATTCTATCGGCAATTTTATTTACAAAGTATCTATCGTGGCTGATTACAAGCAAAGTGCCTTCATATTCATTTAAAGTTTTTTCAAGACTTTCTCTTGAAAAAGTATCTAGGTGGTTGGTAGGTTCGTCAAGTAACAGGAAGTTATCTCCACTTAACATAAGTTTTAGCAAGTTAACTCTTGCCCTTTCACCACCGGACATTAGCTTTAACTTTTTAAATACTTCATCACCTCTAAAGCGAAATCTGCCTAAAGCAGTTCTAACTTCAGTTTCTGTCATATTAGGGAAAGTATCGTAAACTTCTGTATAGGCATCATTCTCTAGGTTTAAGTTGCCTTGCATTTGGTCAAAATAACCAATCTTTACACCTGTACCATAGTCAATATAACCACTATCAGGCATTTCCCTACCCAATAACATTTTAAATAAAGTGGTTTTGCCAATACCGTTGCCACCCATAATAACAACCTTTTCACCTTTTCTGATATGGAATGAAAGGTTACTGAAAAGATGATTATTGCCAAAAGACTTTTCAAGGTCTTTGCACATTACAACATCATTGCCACTTTCTTCATTTACATGGAACTTAAATCTTAAGTCGTGATTTTCTTCTTCCGGTGGCACTAGTTGTGCTTTTATTCTGTCAATTTCTTTCTGCTTGCTGGCAGCAGTAATATAGTTACGCTCTTGTGACCATTCAATCTGTTGTTGAATAATACCCTCAAGTCGCTTAATTTCTTTTAAATCGTTTTCGTATTTATTACGGATACTTTCTTGGTCTTTTTCTTTCTTATCCATAAAGGCTGAGTAGTTACCCTTATACATAATTAAGTGATTACAATAAAGTTCCATTGTTCTGTTTGTAACTGCATCAAGGAAATATCTGTCATGGCTGATAATAATAACACTGCCGTCAAAATCTTTCAAAAAGTTTTCAAGCCAAGATACTGCATTAATGTCAAGGTGGTTGGTAGGTTCATCAAGGAGAAGAATATTAGCACCTGAAAGCAATAGCTTTGCAAGGCTAAGTTTACTTTTTTGTCCACCTGAAAGTTTAGAAACTTCCATATCGAAATCTTCCTCAGTAAAACCTAACCCGATAAGTGAACTTCTTGTTCTGCTTTTATAAGTTAAGCCACCCTTATCCTGAAACTTTTGAAGTAACAAATCCTGCTTTTCTATTAAAGAATGTATATCATCAGTTGCATTTTCTATTTGTTTAGGAAGTTCTTCAAGCTCCTTTTCCATATCTATTAATGGTTGAAAGACAGAAAGCAACTCCTCATAAACTGTTCTGTTTAAGCTGGTACAAGCGTGTTGTTCCATATAACCTACAGTTGTATTTTTGCTAACAGTAACTGTGCCGGTATCCGGTGAAAGTTGTCCTGTTAAAATTTTAAACAATGTGGTCTTGCCACTACCGTTTGCACCGATAAAGCCTATTTTGTCTTTTTCTTCTACTGTAAAAGTAATACTGTCAAACAGCTTCCTCTCTATAAAAGACATACTTAAATCATAAGCTGATAATACAGACATTTTGTCACCTCTCCATTTCTTTAACCTTTATTTTACAATATTATTCTAAAAAGTGCAATTAATTTTGACATATCTACTTTTTTGTTATATCCTAATATATAGAATTTTTGAGGAGAAAGAAAAATGGAAAATACAAAATGGGTATCAACTTGGGCTAATGCCACTTCTATTATCACTCGTCAGGTAGAGAACTACACAAAGGATATAACACTTCGTTATCCTATTAAATCTGCTTTTAAGAGTAGCAAACTTAGATTTGGTTTTTCTAACTTTTGTGGTACAGAAAGCATCACAATCACTTGTGCTACTGTTGCAAAAAGTGATGATAAAGGTAACTTACTAAGTGACACAACTGCTATTACTTTTGACGGCAAAGAAAGTGTTACTATTGAAAAGGGTATTGAAATTAAAAGTGATGAAATTCCTTTCAATATTAACAGTGATGAATATATTTCTGTTAGTTTCTACTTAAAGGACTTTACAGAAACAAGATCTGCAGTACTTGTTACAGGACCATTATCTAAGGGTTATTATGCACTTGGAAACAATGTTAATGAAAAGGTATTACCGGTTGAAAAAATGAAAAGTACAAACTGGTTCTACTTCTTAAACAATGTTGAAGTTTTAACAGAAGAAAAGAACAAAACTGTTATTTGCTACGGTGACTCAATTACTGCACAATCATGGCCTGATTACCTAGCAGAAAAATGCTTTGAAAATTACAAAGATACTGCAATTGTTAGAAGAGCAGTATGTGGCACAAGAATTTTAAGACAATATGAGTGTATTCAATACGACAGTTACGGACTAAAAGGCAGTAACCGTTTTGAGAGGGAAATCTCTTCCGTTTCAGGTGCTGATACTGTTATTATTCAGCATGGCATTAACGATATTATTCATCCTGTCGGTGTTGAGAACAATGTGTTCAGACCTTGGAGTGACCTACCTACTGCTGAGGAAATGATTGCCGGTATTGAAGAATACATTAAAATTGCAAGAAACCTTGGCTTAAAGGTTTATGGTGGCACGCTTCTACCAATTGAAGGTTGGAGAACCTATGCAGACTTTAGAGAAAAGCTAAGAAATGAAGTTAACGAGTGGATAAGAACCACAGATAAATTTGACGGTGTTGTTGACTTTGATAAGGCACTTCGTGACGAAAATAATCATTCTGCCTTTAAGATTGGTTATGATAGTGGTGACCACCTACACCCATCAGAAATTGCCTATAAAGTTATGGCAGAAACAGTACCTGAAAGTATTTTGGAGTAAGGTTTATTTTAAATTTTATTGTGTGATTTGAAAATTCAGTTTTATAAATTAGGGTTTGTAGTGCTAAATGTAAAGTGTTAAATTTTAGCAAATAAGGCTCCCTTTACACAAGGGAGGACAGTTAGTCTAAGCTAATTCTAAATATCTACCACAAAACAAGGTGTGTTCTAACCCCACAAACCAAATTTATCTAACTAACCTTTACGCACAATAAGAATTAAAAACTAAATTATACAACTAAAATTATACAACTAAAATTATACAACTAAAATTATACAACTAAAATTATACAACTAAAATTATACAACTAAATAACTATATTAATCTAAAACAACACAGAACATAACAAAGTCCTCATCACCTGTATTGATGATACTGTGGCTATTGCCCATAGGGCAATAATGACACTGACCGGCAGAAAAAGATTCTTCACCGTCATTATAAAGGACTTTAGCATTGCCACTGATAGCATAAACAATTTCACCGTTACCCTCATGCTTATGATAACCGATAGATGCACCCGGCTTTAGGACAGCTTTCATAATCTTGCCATGCTCATCGTCAAACATCTGAGCAGAGATTTCTTTTTCGCCACCTTTAAAATTTTTGATAACTGTTGTTTCCATATTATTATAATCAAAAATCACAATAAAACACTCCTTGCTGTAAATAAACTGTTAACATTATACCACCAAAATATGAATAAATAAAGTGGAAAAACCAAATTGTTTTTGCATTTTTCATTCATAGTTCATAATTTATTAATAAATTCAATCAAAAACAATCAATAACAAGTGAATTGACAAAGTTTTCACAATGTTTTTCTTCAAAAAATATAAAAAATGTGCAAAAAGTGTTGACATTACAGAAAATATATGTAAAATATAATTTTGCAAATTAAATTATTCCATTTTTAAAATGAATAAATGCAAAGATATAAAAAATATAAATTTAAAATTAAAAGGAGTTTTTACTATGGGTAACGAACTATACAACAACACAATCATCCTAAACAAGCTATGTAAGGCTATCACATACAACTACCGTAACTGTGCACAGACAAGCCTAGTTAATGATGAGGTTATCTCACCTACAGGTATGGCTATCCTTACTAGTCTTTATGTAAACCCTAGTGATGACACAATCAGCAACATTGCAACCAACATCTATGTTTCTAAGGGCCTTGTTTCAAGAGAAGTTGAAAAGCTTCGTAAAGACGGTTACCTACAGACTATCTCTGATGAAAATGACAGAAGAATGGTAAGACTAAAGCTTGTTGACTCAACAATCCCTCTGGTACAGAAAGAAATGGAAACACTTGATGTTCTAACTGATAAGGTTACTGAAGATGTTTCTGAAGAAGATTTCAAGAAGTTCCTTGAAATTGTTGACAAAATTCAGAACAACCTTAACCACCTAGCTTATTCCGATACACATAACTAATAAAATAACTAGTAGTATTTTCCTTCAATATAGCTGTCACGAAAGTGGCAGCTATTTTTTTATATTGTAAGTAATTTGTAACCCTAAATTGTATGTGCTAAAATGATATGACCCAATAAAAAAGAGGAGTAACTTCAAAATATGGTATAATGGAATCGCTCAAAAACATTAACCTAAGAAAGAAGTACTCCTCATGAATATAATAACACAAGAAGCAAAGAAAAAGCAAGCCATAGTAAAATACGCACTAAGAAAAGGAAAAAGCGAAGCAAGTAGAGTGTACGGTGTAAGTCTTTCAAGCGTAAAGAGATGGTGTAAACAATATGACGGTACCTGGCAATCGCTATTGCCTAAATCACGCAGACCACATAGTCATCCCAACAGACACACAAAAGAGAAGAAAGACAAATTAGAAATTCTTTTAAAAAGTGCTATGAAAGATATGGATGGGATGGAGTATACAGTGATTTAAAGAGAAAAGGATATACAAGAAGCTATTCAGGAATGATATATGCTGCAAAAAGAATGGGCTTAGTAAAATATAAAAAGACCAAGAAAAAGAGCCGTAATCATAGAAGATATCCGGAGCTGTTAATACCTGGAGAAAAGGTGCAGATAGATGTAAAAGAAGTGCCATATAATTGCTTAAGAGGTAAGGCTTTAAGGGACGGAAAGCATTTTTATCAATGGACTGCAATAGATGAATGTACAAGGATGAGATTTGTATATGGGTTTGAAGAACATACACGGAAAACTCAACTAAATTCTTGAAAATGTTATTAAAAGAATTTCCGTTTAAAATAAAACGGTTCAAACAGATAACGGAAGAGAGTTCACATATAAATATCAAAGCAGTGAAGTGAAAAGTCCTTTTGAAATAGAATTGAACAAATTAGGTATAAATCATAAATTAATACCACCACGAACACCTTGGCACAATGGGAAGGTAGAAAGAAGTCATAGAAACGACCAAAGATATTTCTATGATTGGGAAACATTCAAAAATATTGAAGAATTAAATACAAAGTTAAAAGGACATTTAGAATGGAGTAATAACAAGACAATGAGAACACTTGAATACAAAAGTCCAATGCAGTTATTGAGTGAAAAGTTAGAATTGAAATCCATTAACTGATAATTCATAATCAAAAAGTCAGTAAAACAAGCGAAATATTAAATCATATTTTATTTTTACCCTAAAACGGGTCATATCTATTTACAACACAGATTGTAAGTAATTTGTAACCCTAAATATTGTTGACTTATAATATACCAAATGATAAAATGAATTAGTTAGAGTATGTGTATTTTTAGCCTAGTAATCAGCTGATTATTACACAGTTTTTATAAAAATAACTAAATTTATATTTGAGGTATAATTATGGCAAAAACAATGATTGTTACCAGTGCTACTTCAGGCATTGGCAAGGCTATTGCAAAGAAATTACTAAAAGAATCAACAGATAAAAACGACAAGCTAATTATAAATTATTTCGACAAAAATCAGATGGAAGAAATGTCAAATGAACTTTCCGATACTGATAAAGAAAAGGTTACTTTCATTTATGCCGATATGTCAACATATGAAGGTATGGAAGGTTTCGTTAATGATGTACTAAAGGTATCTGACAAAATCGACTGGCTTGTATGTAACACAGCTATCGGCACATACAAGAAGTTTGAAGAATACGACTATGAACTATGGGACACAATTCTAAGAACTAACCTTTCTGTTCCTACATTTATGGTACAGAAGTTTAAGCCACACTTTAATGATGGTGGCAAGATTATCTTTATGGGTTCACTATGTGGTAAACTTTCATACAGCTCTTCCCTAGTATATTCTGTTTCAAAGGCAGGTGTTCATCACCTAGCAAAGTGTTTACTTAAGGAATTTGATGGTCAGAATGTTTCTATCAACGCTATTGCACCATCATTTGTTGAAACACCTTGGCAGAAGGGTCGTTCACAGGAAAGCTACGACAGAATCAACAGAAAGATTAACCTTCACCGTTTTGCACAACCTGATGAAGTTGCAAAACTTGTATATGACACAATGACCAATGACTTTATCAACGGTACATTACTGGAAATTAGTGGTGGTTACGAATATTTCTAATTAATACTTTAAAATTCACTTATTTGGAGTATATAAAAAATGCTAACACAACATCAAGAAATTTTGTATCAGTTACTTATTGAGATTGCTGATATTTGCACAGAACACAATATTTCTTACGGTATTGGTAGCGACACACTTTTGGGAGCAATCAGCATTAACTCTATGCTTCCGGAAAGCCACACTATCTCTGTTTATATGAAAAGCAATGACTACTACAAGTTTATTGAAATTTGCAGTAAAAAATGTGAAAGGACAAACCATCGTTTCTTAGATTGCAGAGAAACCAATGAGTTTTGCACAAATTCTTTTGCCAGATATGTAAACACAAAAACAACTTTAATTGACAAGCACAACCTAATTACCGGTGACAAAGCAGGTATCGGTGTTGACATTTACTGCTTGGATAATGTTAGAAATCACAAAAATGATGCTGAGCATTATTACAAAAAGTTAAGGCTTTACTGTGACTTTCTTAACAATAGCAAAAACTACAGTATACCGTATGAAGACAACAAATTTTCTTATCTATTTAATAAAGCAAAAGGCAAAGTAGTTTCTAAAGAGTCTATTCTTCAGTCTTTAGAATCTAACCTGGAAAAATTTAATAATTACAACTGCAACTTTTATATGGTTAGAGAACCTTCATTGCCTGTATGTATTCCAAAGAAAATTGTAGGTTCATTTAATTCTATAGTAACCATTGCAGGTAGAAAGTTCAGAACTTTTGAAAATCCTTATTCTTACCTTTCTATTATATATGGTGAGGAATGGATGTATCAGAACAGTCCTAAAAATACAGATGATACACTTATACTTAATAAGAAAACTACCTATGAAAATATTAAGTCAGAGCTATATAACTTTATTGACAAAGATGACCTTGATAAAAAGTATAATAGCAAAAAGAACTTTGACTTTTTAACAGAAAAGCAAGGACTAAAGGTTCAGGACTTTAGAAGTAAAATTGAACTTATAGGCAAAAGCCTTGAGGACCACAACTTTTTGCGTAGCAAAAATGATGAAATAGAAAAATCTATTGAAGAAGAAAACTACAACAAGCTTTCTGAGATTTTTTCTGAGTACATAAAAAATCAAAGCAGTAAAAAATTAATCGGTAGCAAGGATTTGGACAACATATATCGCTACCATCACCCACTACTGATTAAGATTGACCCTGAATATTATGAGGCAGTTGTACTTACACTTTTTCATACCAGCAGAATTGACAAAGCAAAAAGGTTCATTCAAGTTTACTCATATCATTTCAAGAAAACAATTGTAATGAAGGTAGTTGAAGAAAATATTTTCCACTACAAAAAAGCCCTTGTTCTCATTGATGAAAATAAATTTGACAGAGCTATTACCCTACTTGATAAACTGCTAAAGAAATATCCTAAGAATATTTCTTTTATTAAACTGAAAATATATTGTTTGTTAAAAAGTTTCTTTGCTGATGACCACACAGTAGAAATCAAAGGTCTTATTAACTTAGGACTTGAGATGTTCCCTAATGACGGTGATTTGCTAAAGTATCAAAATGAGCTTTTGATAAATGATGACCTAGAAAAAGCTATTCTGGGATACATTGATGCTTACTTTAAGACAGACAATATTATTACAAAGAGAGAAATCAGGTATACCCTTGATAAGCACCTTGATACACTTATTAAGGATACCCATAACATAGATTTTCTTGACAGACTTCTGCTTATTCTTAACGATGACTTTAGGTTATACAACAAAAAGTTTCAGCTAATGAATAATGAAATAGAACAAACAGAAGGCAGAGAAAGAAAAGCTAAAAAGCAATATGACTTTGTGTATTATCTTGTTAACCTAAGATATAAATACAAAGAAAAATTTGCTCAAAATATTTTTTCAAAAACAGAAACAACAATATCACAGTGGTATCACAACATTGTTAAAGGAATTTGCAACAATGAGTTTATCACCTGTGTTTCAGCAGAGATAATCAACTGTACTGACTTTAACAAGCTGTCTATGATACTTGACAACATAGACAGTCATATGGTGAACCTAGATATTGGTGACATTAATTATCTATACTGTTTAATATTAAAATCCCATGTGCTAAGAAAAATTGGAGAATTTCAAAAGTCTAGCAAAATTCTGATTCAGGTTGCTAAGGAGAACAAAGACCCTTACTTAACAATTGTAATCAAAAAGGATTTTTTAGGTGAAATAAACTGTATTTATAGAGAACTTACAAGTTCAACCGAACATATTTATGACAGTAGTTTTGATAGCAAAATCAGTGCTAAAAAAATTAATGAAAAAGAAAAAAGTGATGAAAAAACTGTTTATGATTTTTATACAGACAGAATCAAGGGTATCTACCCAAGTGTTCTGAATTTCTTAGAGATAATCACTAAGGTTGGACTGATAACTGTTCAGCAAAGAAATGACTTTGTAAAAGACCTTTCTATTGATGAAAGCAGTACCTTTAATAAAGAAACTGCAGAAACTCTCTATAACTTAACTAGTCAAATTCAAATTTAATGTAAGGAAATAAAAAGCTATGATGACTGATAAACAAAAACATTTGTATGTTCTATATAAAGAAGTAGATGAATTATGTAGAAAGCACAATATTGACTACCAGCTTGCCGGTGGTACTCTAATCGGTGCTATTCGTCACAGAGGTTTTATCCCATGGGATGACGATATGGATATTACAATGACAAGAAACAACTGGGAAAAGTTTGTTGAAGTTTGTAAGACTGAACTACCTGATGACAGAATTCTGGAGTGTCAGGAACTTAACCACAACTTCCACAATGTTATTGCAAGATATACAGACAGAACATCATCTGCTGTACACTCAACACAGGTACTTTTTGATGATGTAGCAGGTGATATGATTGACATTATCTGTTATGACTATCTACCTGACAACAACAAATCATGGAAACAGTATACAAAGGATATTACACTATACAGTGACCTTATTAACCCTTGTATTGTTTATTCCTATCGTTTCGGTTACAACCACCTAAGATACGGTTTCTACCGTTTAAAAATGAGATTTCAGGGCAAAGACAAGGTTCTTGATAATCTACAGAAAAAGATGTTTAGCTACAAAGAAGAGGATTGTCCTTATGTAGTTCTTCGTTGGGGTGGTACACCACTATTATTTAGAAAAGAAATATTTGGTGACAGTAAGAACTGGGTATTGTTTGAAGATACTATGGGTCAAGCACCTGACTATATCAGCGACTACCTTGTAGAACACTATGAGGATGAATGGATGTTTGTACCTCCTGCTACCGAACAGGCAGGTCACAACGCTATCTTCTCACTTGATACTGACTACAAAGTTATCAGAAACGAAATTAAGCATTTTGTTGACCCTGAAAAGCAGATGAAAACTTTTCTTCGCAAGAAAGCTTTTGTTATGCCTTTTATGTCACTATGGCTTGTTGTTAAGAACTTTAACATTTTAGTTTCTCTAAAGTCAAAGGCAAAGGGCTTTAGAGATGAATATAACAATTGCAAGGCTGATATTAACAGAGCATATGAAAACAACGACTTTGCTACTCTTGAAGAAATTTTCTCAGACTATATTGCACTACAGTTCCGTAAGGACTACTTTGGTCGTGACAACTACAATGATGTTTATAAGTACCGTCATCCTGTACTGCTAAAGTTACCGGATGAAATTGCCGACAAGGTTGTACTTACTCTGTTTAACAGAAACAACATCTCAAAGGCAATGAGATACATTACAGTTACCGAACAGAAGAAAGCAGTAACACCATATATGCTAAAGCTAAAGAGAGATATTCTTTTCTTTAGAGAAACTGTACACAACACAAGTATTGGCAAGTTAGTTGACGCTGAAGAACAAAGTGAGTATTTATACAAGAAATATCCTTACTCAATCGGTGTTATTAAGCTAAGAATTTACATTCTAATGAAACTTGGAATGAACAAATATTTCCACGACATTAACAAGCTTGTTAACCAAGGTCTAAAGATTTATCCTGATGACGGTGATCTTCTAAAGTATCAGCTTGACCTTGAATGTGGTGGAAAAACCGAAAAGCTGGTAAACTCATATATTGATGCATTCCACAACACTCTAAATGGATTTACTCAGCTTGATATTCAGGATATTGTTACAGAGAACCTTCCTAATATTAATACAATTTTTGATGCAGAAAAAGCACTTTCTGTTCTACCTGAAAACACAGAGCTAATCAACAAATATGTTGACCTGGTAATTAAGGAAGGCAAAAACGACAAGGTATATTCACTGTTTGCATTTCTTAAAGATAAAATCCGTTTTCTCTCTGATAAATACGAAAGCACAGTTAACAAGGTTACTTCTTTCTTTATTGCAGTTGAAAAGGAAAACAAGCTATTCCTAAACTCACTGCTTTGTGAAGATTATGATGAACTTCTAAAGCTGGAAGAAAAGGTTAACAAGCTACAGGACTCAAGTGTTAAGGACCTTATCCTTGGTGATATTCTTTACAAAAAAGGTGAAAGTAAAAAGGCTATTGAGTCTTACATTAAGGCAACAGAAAACACAGATAATGACAAGACACTTTGCATCTTAAAGTACAGATTCTTTAGTGACCTTGAAAAGCTGGATAGCTACTTAGAACAAGTTAACTTCTTACGCAAACTGAATATTGAAACAAGAAAAGAAGAAGAAGCCTCTGAAGAAAGAAAGGCAATTATGCGTAAGAATATGTTTGAACAGTGGAAAGCTCCATACAAAGACAGTAAGACAATCAGCAAAATCTACAGCAAGGTTTCTCTAATAGACAAAATGTTTGTTGGTGAAGAAATTGACCTTACAACAATGATTGACATTATTGAAGAAGTAGGTGCATATGCTGACCCTGAGGTTAAGACAACTCCTATTGTTTTAGGCAAAAGATTTAGAAATACTGTTGATGGACCTCAGCACACAGACCACAACCTAGTTGCTCCCGGTGATAGTAATGTATGATAAATCTGCAAGTATTTATGTAGTAAAGTTACTTGAAGAACTTGATGATATTTGCAAGAAAAACAATATTTCCTATTCCCTATACGGCAAAACTGCAGTAAGTGCAATTACAAAACACACTATTGAAGATGATTGTGCCAGAATAATAATGCATAATGATGACTTTACAAAGCTATGTAAAGCGATGAGCAAGGAAAGACTCTACACAAGAACCTTTGATTCTATGTACAACAATCCTGAATATATGGATTATTCAGCAAGATACTGCAACAGTGAAACAACAAATATTTCCCTAGACCAAAAGTCAAACACCTTTATGTCCGGTATATATGTTGAGATTTTGCCTATTAGAAATGAAGAAACTACCAAGTTTCAACATTTCAAGTTGAGATTTTTTGAACATGGATGGGAAAAGCACTTTTGCAGTTTTGTAAATGTTGAAAGTTTTAAGTACCTTTTGCCTGTACCTATTATTAATATAATGAAACTTACCGGCAAAAACAAAACATCCAAAAAGATTTTTGAGAAACTTTCATTAGCCTATTCAGGGAAAATCACTTCCCGTTGTTCTATTAAGGGCTTTAACGAAACACTGGAAACTTTCTCTTATGACCCACTTGCAAAAACAAAAAATGTAGAGATTGACGGTAAAAGCTTTTCAATCTCTACTAGGATGGACTCTATCTTGGATAAACTGTTTAGCTATGATTGGCGAAATGAAATTCCAAAGGAAGAAAAGGACAACATTGTTCTCCTAGACACTTCCTGCAAACAGTTTTCAAGAACACTAACTCGAAACAAAAATATATGGAAAAGATATTTTAGAAGGAAGTCACGACATATGTTTATTTACAAATTTTCTAATAAATATGACAGACAGAAGAAACACATTTGGAGCTTAGCAAAAAGAACCGGCACAAGAGCCAGACTACACTTTTACTATATGCCAAAGATGGGTGTTATTCGTAACCTTGAGAAAAACAAGGACTACTACAGACTGTCACAGATTATGAGACCAAACAGAATTGCAACACTTATTGCTTTTAAACAAGGCAAAGGCTTTGCAGTTAACAAAGAGCTTTTTGATATTCAGATGATGTTGTTTAGATTTGAAGGTAATGATGAAATTGCCGATAAACTGGAAGAAATCACTCCTGAGTATTATATGAACTCTATTATCTCTCTTGACTCAAAGTAAGGTAATCTTATGAAAAGAATTATTAGCTTTTCTTTACTGATAGTTTTCCTCATTTCTTTTGCAGGATGTGGAAAAAGTTCTGAAAAAACCGAAAGTACAGAACAGTCAAAAGCTACTTCACAATCAGTTACTGCCACTACCCATAATACTGAAAAAACTACTGAGAAAAAAACTACCGAAAGTTCAACTACCAAACCAACTGAAAAGAAAGGTAAACTTTCCGGTTTTAAGGTTCTACTTGATGCAGGTCACGGATGTAGTGGCAATTATGTTGAACCAAAGTATAAAGGTGCAAGTGACAGTGAGGTAACTTACGAAAACAGTTCAACAGGTACTACCGGTGTTGTAACAAAAAAGCGTGAGGGTGACTTAACTCTTGAAATTGCTTTGAAGTTGCAGAAAAAGTTACAAAATCTCGGTGCTGATGTGCTTATGATTAGAACTAAGAAAACTACACCAATGAGCCTTGTACAAAGGGCAGAATACGGCAACAAGCACAAAGTTGACTTAGCGTTTAGAATTCACGCCGATGGACTTGATGACCAATCAGTTAACGGTGCATCTACCCTATATCCATCAGCAGAACATATTAATAATAAAATAGCAGAAAAAAGTAAGAACATTGCGTCAATTATTCAAAAGGAATACATTAAGTCTACAGGACTTGCCGACAGAGGTACTGTTGAAAGAAATGATTTAGTAGGTTTTAACTTTACTACTGTTCCTTGTGTTCTTCTTGAACTTGGTTTTATGACAAATCCTGAAGAAGACAAGAAAATGTCAGACAAAGAATTCCAGAAAAAAATGGTTGACGGTATAACAAACGGAATGATTGCTTATTACACAGATAAGCATTAAATATTTTTGAGGTGATATTTTATGTCAAATGGAAAACATGGAAATAACGGTCACAAAGGACTTGTAATCTTAATTGTAGTTGTCCTTATTGTAGCAATTCTTGCAGTTGGTGGTTTTGTATTTAGAAGTGAACTGTCAAAGGCATTTAACAGTGCTAAGGATACTATTATCGGTACAACAACTACCACAACTACTACTGTTTCAACTACTGAGCCTACAACAACTTCTCCTATTAGTCAGAATGTAATTAAAGCTGAAGAATATACTGAGAAAATGTCACTAAACGAAAAGGTTTGTCAGTTATTTGTTGTAACTCCTGAACAGTTAACCGGTGTTGATGTAGCTACAATGGCAGGTGAAACAACAAAATCTCAGCTAGAGAAATACCCTGTCGGTGGTATTGTTTATTATCCTCAAAATGTTGAAAGTGAAAAGGCATTTAACGAAATGATAGACACTACTCAGTCTTACTCAAAAACACCTCTATTCATTATGAAGGATGGCTCAAAAACAACATTTACTTACAAAGACCAGCTACAGGTTTCTGACAGTCTGGCAAAAAGCAAAAACATTAAGAAAGATGTTCTGACTGCTTTTAATGACGGCAACCAGATTATCCTAATGCCAAAGGACTTAGAAACTGCAGTAAAGACAATTACAAGTGCAGTTAAAAACGGCAAAATTAAGGAAGAAGACCTTGATGTTGCAGTTGCCGAAATTATCAACACTAAATACGAAAACGGTGTTATGAAGTAATAGTCTTATTTTATTATAGTATTATTGTATTATTGTATTATTGTATTATTGTATTATAAGCAAGATGGTATTGTATTATAGACAAGATAATATTGTATTACAGGCAAGATAGTATTGTATTATAGGCAAGATAGTATTGTATTACAGATAAGATAAAATAACTTATAAGTGGGCATTTAAATGCCCACTTTTTCTTTTGAATTTTAGTTTTTTAATTTTTGTTTTTTTAATTTTGTCTTTTTAATTTTGTCTAAGATAACCTCAATCACTATAACAAATTAGGGTTTGTGGAGATGTTGTATTATAAAAAATGTAAACTATGTGCTTGTATAAACTGTAAATTACGTGATTGCACAATTAATAATATAACAATATTTTGTAGCATAAACAGTACCGATTTTTATATCATATTATGGCTCACAGTTGTAGGGGCGAACAGTGTTCGCCCGTTAGAAAGTGTGATACCTATGGGATTATTGTCCTGTTTACAGGCTATAAATTTATAATATCTACATATGGCATAATACCTTTATTTAGGATAGTTTGTAACGGGACATCAATGATGTCCCCTACACCTGTAACTCATAATTTTTCTTATATTTTATAGTTAGAAATAGAGGAAAGTTTCAGCTATGATGATATTTTAAACAAGTTTAAAATATCAATCACTCCTTCAGTCGATTTATAAAAGGTAAATTGCCGTACCGTCAATTTACAATCGACAGCTCCCTCAGCGAGGGAGCCTTTGTCTTTACTATAATTTTTAATTATTTATTAGTCTGTACTATTTAAAAAATTTGTGTACTAGTTTTTTAGATTTGTACAAACTGTGTCTGCCTCCCTCGCTGAGGGAGGTGTCACCGAATGGTGACGGAAGGAGTGATTGGAATTGTAAATTCATTTACAATTCCATATTAACTGAAACTATCAAATAGCACCACAAACCCCAATTTATTGTACTAATTTTCCTTTACCCACAGACAGAATTGAAAAACCTAATTCATCTAACATCATAACTGAAACTGAGAAAGGCATAGTATGCAAAAAACATACTATGCCTTTACTTATAATACACTATTCAAATTATAATACACTATTATAACTTATAATACTTTGACCTGTATCAAGGAGAACCTTGTTCTATTTATAATCTACTAAAATTTATTTGCCTACATTATTACTTTATAAATATAAACAACTAAAATTAATAAACAACTAAATTAAAATCATCTAACCTCACACAACACGATTGTTGTATTATCAATAGCACCTTTTGCATAAACCATTTTCATCATATCATTTACGCAATCGGAGATGCTGTGGGTTTCCACCAAGAAAGCCTCAATATCCTCAAAGGACAACATATCGGTAAGACCGTCTGAACAAATTAAGAATCTGTCACCTTTTCTAATCTTTAGGGACACAATATAAGGGTCAATCCTAAATTCATCAGTAGGAATACCAATGTGCTGAGTTAAAGGTGGTTTCTTAAAGATAGTACCCTCAGCTACATGGTCAACAGAAATTTTCTGCAACTTGTTGCCACGCAAAAGAAAAATTCTACTGTCACCAAGGTTACAAGCATATACTTCCTTTTTGCCGAAGAAAAGCATAGCAGCAGTTGTACCCATATACTGAATCTTGTGTCTTTTTGCAAAGCGACAAACATTTCTGTTCATTATGTAACAAATATCAACAATACTCTGTACATCAAGGTCAACAATTGACTTATATATATTGTTAAAGGTTGTAGCAGAAATTGAAGATGCAATCTCACCACAGGCCTCACCACCCATTCCGTCAAAAACACAGAATGCACCGGTTAAATCTTTTAAATTAATTTGTCCGGTGATGGTTCTCTGTTGTCCCTCATTTTCTTCAGGTAAAAAGTCACCCATACACCAGTAGTTATCTTGATTTTTCTTTCTAACTTTTCCCTTTTTACAAAGGAAAGCATAACCTATTTTTCTGGACATAATTAAACCCCATTCTTTTCTTTATTGTATCATAGAGTTTTATTTGTTGCAAGTATTATATATATTATTTACTTTTCTGTAAAAATATAGCATAAACTATTTACTATTTAAAGGTTATACTCTTATAAAATATATCAGTATTTTCCTTGTTCATAATTTATTCATATATTATTAATTTCCTTATAAAATTTTTACAAAAATAACCTTGTTTATTGTACTTTTTTACAGTAGTAAAATTTTTGTAATTTTGATAGAATATATATGGGATTTTTTATTTTAAAGGAGGACACTTTATGAAATGCAAAAAGAAATTTGTTAGCTTTGTACTTTCACTATGTATGGCAGTAACTGCAACATCTATCCCTGTTGTATCAGCTGTATCAGTAGACAAGAGTGCATCAAAAGCTAGCACAACAACTGTGTCAACAAGTGCTAATGCTTATGGTCTTGCTGACAACATTCAGGATGGTCAGATTCTTCAGTGCTTTAACTGGTCATTTGACAACATCAAGAAAAATATGAAAACAATTGCTGAACAAGGCTTTACTGCTGTTCAGACATCACCTATTCAGGTAGCAAAGGAATCTACTGCAGGTAAAACTGCAAAGGGTAGCTGGTGGGTACTTTATCAGCCTGTTGACTTTGCAATTGAAACTAATGCTCACGGCACAAGTGCTTTAGGTACAACTTCTCAGTTCAAGGCAATGTGTGATGAAGCTCATAAGTACGGCGTTAAGGTTGTAGTTGATGCAGTTCTTAACCATATGGGTAACAAGTCTAAGAACGACCTTTCACCATGTATTCCTGACGAAATCAGAAACAACAGTTCTCTATGGCATGATATTTCTAAGAACAGCTGGTATGCTTCTCGTTACGATATTACACAGTACTGTATGGACGGTATTCCTGACCTTAACACAGGTAACAAAACAGTTCAGGACTATGCAACAAAGTTCCTAAAGGAATGTGTTGATAACGGTGCTGACGGTTTCCGTTTTGACGGTGCTAAGCACATTGAAACACCTGATGACTCAGGCTTTGGCAGTGACTTCTGGCCAACAGTTCTAAATGCAACTACAAGCTATGCTAAGTCAACAAGAGGCGTTACACCTTTCTATTATGGTGAAGTTCTTGATAAAACAACAGGTAACGATGACCAAAGTAACGGTCAGTCAATCGTTAATTCTTATACATCTCTAATGAGCATTACACTATCTTCAGTTTCTAACAGTATCAGAAACGCAGTTAACAGCAACAATGCTCAGGGTGCTATCAGAAGTGACTTTAACCTAGATGACGGTTCAAAGGCTGCAGGTAACAAGTCTGTTCTTTGGAACGAATCTCACGATACATATCAGGCAGGTACTTCAAGCAATGTTGGTAATGCAAATATGGACAAAACATGGGCTTTAGTTGGTACAAGACAACAGGCTTGTGGTATGTATCTTGCAAGACCTAACAACTGGGGTTCTGCAATGATGGGTCAGGCTGATGTAACTAACTGGGCTGATGAAACTGTTAAGGCTATTAACAAGTTTAAAAATGATATGATTGGTCAGTCAGAATATCTATCAGCAGAAAAAGGCATTGCTTACAACGAAAGAGGCACAAAGGGTGTTGTTCTTGTAAGCTGTGGTAGTAACAATGTTAATGTAACTGCTCACAAGATGGCAAACGGTACATATAAAGATGTTATTACAGGTAACGATTTCCAGGTTGCTAACGGTAAAATCTCAGGTACTATCGGTTCATCAGGTGTTGCTGTAGTATATGATGCTAAAACAGGCCCACTAAATACAATTTCTCAGGCCGGTGGTTCATTTAAGGCTAATACACTAGACCTAACACTTGGTCTAAAGGATGCTACTTCCGGTACATATCAGATTGATAACGGTACAGTAGAAACATATACAGGTACAAAGACAATCACAATCGGTAAGGGTGTTGATTTTGGTTCAACAATCACAGTTAAGCTAACTGCTACAGACGGTACAGATACATCTAACGCTTCTTATACATTTAAGAAAGTAGACCCAGACCAGATTCAGAAGATTTACTTCGATAACTCATCATACAACTGGTCAAGTGTATATGCTTACATTTACAACGATACAGATTCAGTTGCAAAATGGCCTGGTAAACAGATGACTAAGGACAGTAGCACAGGCTACTATGTAGTAGAAGTTCCTGATGAATTTGCTAACGGTTCAGTTATCTTTGCAGAAAACTCAACTGCTACAACAAACCGTTATCCGGCAGATATGGAACCGGGTCTTGAACTTTCAGGTTCTTCAATGAAGTTCTCTGCTAACCACAAGTGGGAAGAATATAATCAGCAGACAACTACTACAACAAAACCAACTACAACTACTTCAAAGACAAATCCTACAACTGCAACAACTGTTCCAAGTGCAACTTACCTATACGGTGACCTAAACTTTGATAAGCAAATCAATGTTAAGGATGCAGTTGAAGTAACAAAATATATTGTTAGCAAGGTTACATTCACAGACATTCAGAAGAAGGCTGCTGATGTAAACGGTGACGGCAATATTGATGTTAAGGATGCAACACTTATTCAGAAGTATGGTATCAAGATGCTTGATACATTCCCTGCAGGTAAAACATTCTCTTACAGTGACCCTACTGCTCCTACAACAGCTACAACAAAGCCAACTACAGTAACAACAACTACAAAGCCAACTACAGCTACAACTGCAACAACTGCTCCAAGTGGCAACACAATCAAGATTGATATGTCTGCAATTGCTACCGGCACAGAAAGATGGGCTGCTTACCTATGGAACGACACAGGTAGTGTTTGGGTAGATATTAAAGACAATACTCTATCAGTTCCTTCAGGTTACGAAAACCTAATCATTTGCAGAATGAACGGTGCAACAACTGAAAACAACTGGGATAACCGTTGGAATCAGTCAGAAAACCTAAAGGTTAGTGGTGGCACAACTTACAAGGCTACAGGTTGGGGTTCAGGTAACCTATTCTCAGGTACTTGGGCATAATTAAAACCTAATAAAACCATTACAAAAGCGATTATTCTTATGAATAGTCGCTTTTTTCTTGTTTAATATAGATTTTATCTATATTTATACATATGTTAACAATTGACTTAATTATATAATGATGATATACTAAATTTATATATGTTTAAATAATCTTATAAATAATTTTATTTTAAAGGTGAATTATGAAAGCAAGTGATTTTATTGTTTCTTACTTAAAGGAACAAGGTATTAAAGATATATTCGGTTATCAAGGTACAATGATTGCTCACTTTGTTGATTCTGTTTGTAAAGCTGATGGAATAGAAAACCATATGTGTTACAACGAACAAGGTGCTGCTTTTGCAGCAGTCGGACTTGCAAAGGCTAGTGGCAAAACTGCTGTAGCTTATTCAACATCAGGACCGGGAGCAATTAACCTAATGAACGGTATTGCCGATGCTTACTATGACAGTGCACCGGTGGTGTTCTTTACCGGTCAGCTAAATGAGTATGAATATACCGGTATCTCAGAGCTAAGACAACAAGGTTTCCAAGAAACTGATGTTGTAAATATGGTTAAGCCAATTACAAAGTATGCAACTCATATTAGCAAGGTTGAGGACCTAAAGTATGAACTTGAAAAGGCTTTTTACATTGCTAACGAAGGCAGAAAAGGTCCTGTTGTTCTGGACATTCCTATGAATGTACAGAGAGAAGATTTGGACTTAGAAAAGGCAAAGTCATTTACCCCACCAAAGGACAAAGTAATTATTAATTACGAAATGGTGGCAACTCAAATTATTGATGAAATTATCAAGGCTGAAAAGCCAATGCTACTACTTGGCAACGGTATTGTAAAAGGAAGTGACTTCCACAAGGATGTTCTTAAATTAGTTAAAGAACTTAACATTCCTGTTATCACTTCCCTACTTGGCAGACACCTTCTTAAAGTTGATGATGAACTTAACTTTGGTTATATCGGTGCTGCTTACGGTCACAGATATGCAAACATTCTTGCATATAAAAAGTCAGACCTTATTGTTTCCTTAGCTTGTTCTTTCTGTAAAAGACAGACCGGTGGCAAAAGTGAGAACTTTGCTAAGAATGCAAAAATTATCAGAGTTGATATAGACAGAAACGAATTGCTAAGAAAAGTTCACAGTGATGAAACTCACTACTGTTGTGACTGTGAAAAATTAGTAAAAGCTATGCTAAAGGTTCTTAAGGACAAGAAGGTTGACAAAACTTCTTGGGTAGAAACCTGTAAGAAAGTTAAAGAACCACTTGTTGACTTTGACAATCACAGTAAAGAAAGAGAACCTAATAAGTTTATTGACCTTATTTCAAACTATGCAACAGATGATACTGTTGTTTGTTGTGATGTTGGACAACATCAGGTTTGGATGGGACAATCCTTTAAGATTACAGATAACCAAAGGTTACTGTTCTCAGGTGGCCATGGTGCAATGGGATTTGCACTTCCTGCTGCTATCGGTGCTTATTACCTAAACAAAAAGCCTACTGTTGCAGTTTGTGGTGACGGTGCTTTCCAGATGAATATTCAAGAACTACAATGGGTTAAGAGAGAGAACTTGCCTGTTACTTCTATTGTGCTAAACAATGAAAGTCTTGGTCTTATTCAGCAACAACAAGATGATTTCTTTGATGGAAACCACTTTGGTTCTACTGCTGAGGGTGGCTATGATGCACCTGTATTCAAGAATATCGGTGAGGCTTATGGTATCAATTCCTATAGCGTTAACAGTATTGAGGAACTTGAAGATACACTAAAAACTATTGACAAAACAAAGCCAAACTTAATTGAAGTACACCTTGACATTAAGTCAAAGGCTTATCCAAAGACTTATTTTGGTGAAGAAATGTACAACCAAAAACCATATATTGATAAAGAACTTATGGAGGAGATTTTGGCTTATTAAGTCAATAGATTAGGAGAAAATATGAAAAAGGTTATTACTTACGGAACATTCGATTTGTTCCATCAAGGTCATTATAATATTATTAAAAGAGCAAAGGCATACGGAGATTATCTGATTGTTGGTGTAACCTCCGAAAGTTATGATATTGAGAGAGGTAAACTTTCTGTTCACGATTCACTTCTTACAAGAATTGAAAATGTTAAGAAAACAGGTTTAGTTGATGAAATTATTGTTGAAGAATATTTAGGTCAAAAGACTAGAGATATTATTCAGTATGATATTGATACACTTGTTGTTGGTAGTGACTGGATTGGCAAGTTCGACCACCTAAAGCAGTACTGCAATGTTGTTTACCTAGAAAGAACAAAGAATATTTCTTCCACTCAGATTAGAGAAAAAAGCAGTGCAATCAGAAACTTTGGTGTTATTACCGACAATGCTGATGACCTAGGTGTTGTTAGCGAAACTAAGTATGTTTCCGGTATTCACATTGAAAGAGTATTTAGTGAAGATATTGATGTAGCTGAGGAATTCTGTAATAAGTATGAACTAAATTCTTATGGCAACTGCTTTGAAAAGTTCTGTCAGGACCTTAGTATTGTATATATTAAGTGCGACTTAGAAAAGCGATACAACTACATTAAGCAATGTATTGAAAAAGGTGTTCATGTTATTTGTGAATTTCCTTTCTCACTTGATAATGAAAAGTGTCAGGAACTAAACAAACTTGCAAGAGAAAAGAATGTTATCCTTATGGAAAACATTGTTATGGTTTACCTAAGAGCTTTCTCTCAATTTCTATGGATTGCCGACAGTAACGAAGTTGGCAAGGTGTTAAGCATTGATATTGGTATGAGTAACGATTTCTTTGAATACGAAAAGACTCTTGAAGATATGTCTGTACTTGCTATTACTGCTGTAACAAAGCTACTTGGTACTGAGGCTAAGTACATTTCAAAGAATCTAATTCCGGGTAACGAAGATGGTGAAGAATACTGTTCAATGTTCTTTAGATATGAAGATGCAGTTGCAAGAATTGAAATAGGTAAGAACATTGATTTACACAACCACCTAACTGTTATCGGTACTAAGGGCAGAATTGTTCTTGAGGATGACTGGTGGAACACAGGTTACTTTAAGGTTATTAAGAATGGTTGCAAAAAGGTTGACAGAAGGTCATTTAACTTTGAAGGTACAGGCTTCCGTTACTTAATTCAAGAACTGCTGATTATGCTTAGAGATGAAAGATATGAGTGTAATCGTCTAACAGATGATGAGGCTTGTTCAATTCTAAAGGTACTAAACAAATTAGAAGACTGATAAAAGCAAAGAGGTTCTCACCTAAGTGATAACCTCTTTTTTGGTATAAAATATGGATAAAGAGAATAAAAAAACTCTATCTCACTCTATGGGGAATGTTGCTATAATCTTTGTCACATTGATGTTTTCAATTTTCCCCTTATATTTGTCAGATAGATATTATTTCATAAGACATGACAAGCTATATGCCTTTTATGTTTTAGCCGGTTTACTTGTTATTGTAATGGGTAATGTTTTTCTTGTTCATTACAATAAAAGAGAAAAAGAAAATAAAATAGAAAACAAGAAAAATAAATTTTCCTTTACCGATTACGGAATGATAGGATTTTTCATTTCTGCTATTATAAGCACACTTATTTCTGACTATAAATTTGACAGTCTTACCGGTGCATTAGGTAGGAACAATGGGCTTATACTTATCTTTGCTTACTTTGTTATTTATTTTATAATTTCCAGAACATACAGAGAAAACAAAGTTGTTCCTATAGTTATGGCAGTTGTTTCATCAGTCGTAGCATTTATAGGAATTTTGCAACAGTTCTACTGGGACCCACTGAATTTATACAACGGTATGAGTTCAAGTCAATACACAAAGTTCATTTCTACAATAGGCAACAGAAATATTTTTTCAGCTTATTTAACTATTGTAATGCCACTTTGTATGGTACTATTTATTCTTTCAAAGAAATATTATCAAAAGATAATTTACGGTGTATCTACTGTAATCACCTTTGGTGGTATAGTTTGTTGCAACAGTGATGGCAGTATCTTAGGTACATTGGGACTGTTTGTATTTTGCTATATATTCTTTATTAGAAATTTAAAGGACTTTTCAAACCTACTGATTATCACTTCACTAATGCTTATAGGGTGTAAAGTTATCAGATATTTCTCTTATATTATGGATGACTACAGTATGGGATTTAGTGCAATAGAAAGTACTTTAGTCTATGGCAACACCTATGTTGTAATAGGAATTACCCTTGTTTTAGGAATTTTCTTAAATATTTTTAGTGAAGAAAAAGGCATTACAAAGACACCAAAGGTCATTACCCTATCACTTATTTTCCTAACAATATTACTGTTTGCTTTAGGGGTATTTGCATTTTGCTACTTTACCTTTATTGACACAAAAACATCCTTAAGAGGTGCTATGAAGTACTTTAGATTTAACGACAGTTGGGGTACTCACAGAGGCTTTATGTGGATAAGAGGCATTTACATTTTCCTAAATGTAAATATTATTCAAAAGCTATTCGGTACAGGTTGTGATACCTTTGGTCAGATTATGACTGATATGGGGTACAATGATGAGCTGATGGCTTTCAAGAATGAAACAACCAATGCTGCCCATAATATCTACCTAAATTACCTTGTAACAGTTGGAATAATGGGTGTGTTGTCTTACATTACTTTTGTGGTTTCTGCCCTTATACGAGGAATTAAGAGAAGTTTAAGCAATAAATATTGTGTTGTCCTTGTGGCAAGTGTTATTTCTTACAGTATCCAAGCAATTGTCAATATTGACCAGCCTATCACCACTCCCCTGTTTATTGTAATTGTTGCATTGCTTGAAAACCAAAACAGAATAAAAGCATAAGAAAATGGATTGATAGAACTAAAACTATCAATCCATTATTTTTATCTATTGTCTATATTCTTTTTAATTTGGTCGTAGGTTACGCCGTATTTCTCTGCAATATCTTTAGCATAAGAAACACCCTGTGGTGGTGCAATCTCACACTTAAAACTTCTGTGACCGTCTTTCATACCGGTAACAAGGCTTTGGACTTTACTCCTATAACTATCATCACTGTTGTATTCATCAAGGTGATGGGCAAGTTCATGCATATGTGTGTTAAATACTGAACGAACACCTAGGTAAGCCATTGCCTTAATAACATCCTTAGCAATAAACACACCCTCAGCAACATTTGTTGTAGCCAAACTTTCGTTAAGCAGAAGTAATGACTTATCGGTTGCAACCTTAAAAATATCAGAAAGCCTTTTGCTTTCTTCTCCTAATCTGCCTAGGTCAACAGTATCGTTTTCATCAGCAGGAAAATGAGTGTAAATGTTGTCAACAGGACTGTAGTTGAACTTTGTTGCAGGTACATAAATACCGGCTTGTGCCAGTAAGAAACAATGACCTACTGCTTGGGTAAATGTAGTTTTGCCACCTCTGTTTGGGCCTGTCATAACATAAATTCTTTGCTCATCATCAAAGGTAATGTCATTACCGATAATGTCAAATTCTTCACCCTTAGTTCGCTTAATTGCAAGTTTTATATTATAAATATCTTCACCGTAAGCCACTCTGTCATCAGGAACTGCAAGTGGTTTACACACAGGTAAATTCTTTTCTTTCATCTTGTCAACAAGTTCGGCAAAACGAATGTAAAAGATAATCTCAGGCATTAAGCCCACTAATGAGTAACCTGAAATATTAACATACTTTTGAAGTGTTGCCTTGATACTTTTTACCATTCTCTTAAGAATATCGGTAACAACCTTCTTTAGACTTTGAGATAATGGGTCATCACCTGTAGCAGAACCTGATGTATCAATATGTACATTAGTATTTGCACCTTGTTGAGCAGAACCGAATTTCATCCTAGTTAAGCTGGGATTTGCCGGATGAAGTTTGTGACTTGAAAGTACTTTTTCATCACTGTTCAATTCTTCCTTTGAACCGGTAAAACCCATAAAGTTCTTTAGGATACCACTGTTAGTAATCTCAAAATTATTTAGAGAGATAACACCGGCATTCTTAGGCTTTAACACACTGTCAAGGTTAACACCAATAGTAACCGACTTGAGGTTCTGAGCTTTTGCCATTGTTTCATCAATATCCTTTTTCAGAATATCAAAACCACCGTTGTTGTAAATATCCTCAATAGTCTGTTTAAGGTCAAGTAGACCTTGTGACTTAATAGGAATAGTGTTTAGAATATTCTTTAGCATTGTGATACATAGCACATAACCGTCAATTTCTCTAAGTCTGTTAATAAGTTGCCACAAGGATGATGCATCACCGTCTTTGTTGAACTTTTCAAGTTCTCGTAAATCCTCTAACTTTTTCAAAAGTTCCACTAAACCATCTCTCAGTTCAGGGAAATTAAGAATATCCTCAAAAACATCTGCTCTATAGTTGATAACATCAATATCACAAGTTAGGTTTGTTAAAATTTTTTTGATACTGTTTTTTTCGTATATATCTTTGGTAAGGCTTTCAACAATGTAATCAACAGAAAGGTCGTTTATAGATTCCTCGGTTAAAGTCATTGTAGAAACTTCCTTACCTTTTGGGTAAAGTAAACTTATATCAGCCATTTGAATTCTCCTTTAAACTATAGTATAATATTAGCACAATTAATCTTAAAAAACAATTAGGAGGTAAATTATGGACGAACTAATTAAGAGAATAAATGAACTTGCTAAGAAGAAAAAATCTGCCGGTTTAACTAAGGAAGAAGCAGAAGAACAGATTGAGCTTAGACAACAGTACCTTGACAAATTCAGAGAAGGCTTTAAGCAAAGACTTGAAAATATTGATGTTGAAACTCCTGACGGTAAGGTTAGACCTTTAACCGAATTTAAGAAGAAAAACAATGACAATATTCAGTAATTAATATTTGCTTTTATTTTGCATTTTTAACCACCGGCCTTGCCGGTGGTTTTTCTTTTGCCAGAGTTTTTTTAATTTTGTTTGTGGGTAACGGAAAATCGGTTCTGTAAATTTGGGTTTGTGGGGATGTTTATGTAGTGTAGGTTAATTAGATAGTAACCGATTAATACATCTTATTTATAGTTTTTCCCTCCTTCAGTCATTCTTTAAAAGGTGAATTGCTCTGCAATTCACGAATGACAGCTTCCTCGTCTGAGGAAGCCAAACACAATATGTACAAATTTGTAAGTTTGTACACAAAAAAGAAATTATACAGACCTTGTTGCCTCCCTCGCTGAGGGAGGTGGCTTTGCGTATGCAAAGACGGAAGGAGTGGTTGGAATTGTAAATTCATTTACAATTCCATATTATCTGAAACTTTCCTTTATTTCTAACTATTAAATGTAACAAGCATTATGAGTTCAGGTGTAGGGGCGAACAGTGTTCGCCCGTTTAATAGTAAAATGTTTTATGTAACTTAGTCCTATGTAGAAACTAAAAATTATAACTTACCATATAGGGCAAAGTACCTATATAAAGGCTAGTTTGTAACGGGACATCAATTAAGTGAACATCAAAGAAAACGAGCATAGGCGAAGTTTGATTTGCTAATGTGAACTTATGCAAAAGTTTTTGTAAAAAACTTTTGTTGAAAGACCCTACACCTGTTAGCCATACTTTTGTGATAATATAAGGTATGATAATTTTGCAAATTTTCCTTTATACTCAACTAAATTTATAACAAATTCACCTTAACCCACAACTAAAATTATAAAGACAAACCCTAATTTATCAAATTAATCTTTACGCAACGCACAAACAAAATTGAAAATCCTAATTTATCAAATCCACCTTACTCCACAATCAAAATTAAAAAACAAAAGATAACCACCCTAGAAAGGAACTAGGGTGGTTACGGGAGTGGTATAAATAGACTTTTTCAAATCTCTTATTAATTATTTATATTAATTTTCCAATTAACTAAATCAATTTTTCAATTATCTAAATCAATTTTCCGATTAACTAAATCAATTTTTCAATTATCTAAATCAATTTTTCAATTATCTAAATCAATTTTTCAATTATCTAAATCAATTTTTCAATTATCTAAATCAATTTTCAATTATCTAAATCAATTTTCAATTATCTAAATCAATTCTTCAATTAACCAAATCAATTCTTCAATTAACTAAATCATTTTTTAATTGACTTAATCATTTTCTTAATTAACTGAATAAATTTTAAATCTATTTAAACTGACATCAATATAGAATGACAATCAATTTAAAACCAACTAAATATCTATTCCCTTTTAGCACAAGGGAGTTTTTAATAAATATCAAATTGCATATATAATTTAGAATTTTGAATTTAAAATTTAAAGATTAAGCAATAGCATATTTATCGTAATACTTTTCATATTTTTCTTGGAACAGAGGGTTTGACTTCTTTAGGTACTTACTTTGTTCATGAATACCCATACTTTCTCTATTTGCTTCAATAATGCAAAGGGCAATGTTGTTGCAATGGTCAGACACTCTTTCAAGAATTGTTGTAATATCTGATAGGACAAAGCCCATTTCAATAGTACAACCTTTGTTCTGTAATCTCTTAATATGGTTCTTTTGAAGTTGATTCTTTAGTTCATCAATAACTTCTTCAAGAGGTCCGATTTCTGCTGCTGACCTTAAGTCATCATCAGTTAAAGTCTTTAGAGTGTAGTTAAGGATTTCTTCAACTGCACAGTACATTTGCTTAATTTCTTTCTTTGCAGTATCTGAGAAAGTCAAGCTTTTCTCATCAATTTCCTTAGCTGAACTCATTAGACCTACTGCATGGTCGGAAATTCTCTCTAAGTCACCGATTAGGTGAAGATACTTCGATACTGTTAAGTTATCCTTATCAGTTAAACTTTGAGCAGATAAACCAAGTAGATAGTTACCGATATTATCTTCCAGCTTATCAACTTTCTTTTCGGAATTTCTAATTTCTTCAGCAATGTTTTGGTCATACTTTAGAATTAGTGAAAAAGCACTTTTGATAGATGTAAATGCTTCAGTTGCCATCTGAATAACAACCTTTGAACAGTTTTCAATAGCTACTGCAGGTGTTGCATATAGTCTTGTATCAAGAGTTTGAATTTTCTGTTCCTTGTGATTATCTCTGACAATAATACAAGCTAACTTTTCTAACTGTTTAGTTAGTGGGATGAATGTTAAAGTACATAGCACATTAAATACTGAGTGAACAATAGCAATACCCATTACACCGATTTGGTTGGCTAAGAAGTCAAAGTGAATAAACATATTCAGAACTTCAAAAACAGTTAGCCAAATAATTGTACCACCAATGTTAAAGCATAGGTGAACTACTGCTGCTCTTTTAGCACCTTTGTTTGCACCGATTGAAGAAATCAAAGCAGTTACACAAGTACCGATGTTCTGACCCATAATAATTGGAATAGCAGAACCGAATGTAATTTGACCTGTTGAGCTTAGTGCCTGTAGAATACCTACTGATGCTGATGAACTCTGAATAACTGCTGTAAGAATTGCACCGGCTAATACACCAAGAACAGGATTAGTGAACATTAAAAGAATGTCCTGAAATTCCGGTACATCCTTAAGTGGAGCAACTGCATCACTCATAGATTCCATACCGAACATTAGGACTGCAAAGCCAAGAAGAATTTGACCAACATCTTTACTCTTATTACTCTTTAGGAACATATAAAGGATAATACCGATAAGGGCAAGGATTGGTGTAAATGAACTTGGCTTTAATAGGCTGACAAAGATATTGTCACTCTGAATACCTGTTAAACTAAGTATCCATGAAGTTACTGTAGTACCGATGTTAGCACCCATAATAACGCTGATGGCTTGTCTTAGTACCATAATACCTGAGTTTACAAAGCCAACAACCATAACTGTAGTTGCTGAACTGGACTGGATTACTGCTGTAACTGCAAGACCTAGCAAAAGACCTTTCCACTTGTTAGATGTCATTCTTGCTAAGATAGATTCCAGCTTACCACCTGCTCTTTTCTCAAGTGCATCTCCCATAAACTGCATACCAAAAAGAAACAGTGCCAGTCCACCAACTAGATTTAATATGTTTAGAATACCCATACTCATTTCTCCTATTTTCATATTATCTTCATTCTAACAGTACAATGTAAAATATAAGTTTTGGTGAATGTTAAATCTATGTTAAATGTTAAATTTATTTTAGAATTTCTGAATTTTATTTAAAAAGAAAGAAAAGGCAACCCAAAATATGGATTGCCTCTCTAAATGAGTAAGGGAAAATTAATGAAAAAGTTAATTCATATCCTTGTGAACACCTGTAATTGAATAAACAACCCATTCAGCAATATTTACTGAGTGGTCACCTATTCTTTCAAGATACTTTGCAACCATTAGTAGGTCAACACAAAGTTCAGCATCTGTATTACTTTGAATCATCTGAATAAGCTCAATCTTAACTTTATCAAAGTAGTTGTCAATAATATCATCATCAAGAATAGCACTTTGTGCCATTTCAAGATTTTTTTCTGAGAAAGATGTTACTGCTTTCTTTACAAGGTCAATAGTTGCCTTAAACATATCCTTTAGGTGAATTTTTCCGTTAAATTCACAGTTATTGATATATCCTGAAAGTTCAGTAATATCAGAAGCCTGGTCACCGATTCTCTCCATATCGGAAATCAGCTTTAGTGCAGAAGAAACTGTTCTTAAGTCACTTGCTACAGGTTGCTGATGTAGTAAAAGTCCCATACATAGCTTTTCGATATAGTCTTCACTATGGTTAATTTCTTTTTCATAGAAATTTACATTCTTTGCATATTCCTTGATTTTGTCAGCATTATCTCCAACAACAGTTTGAGATGCATTTTCGATTGCCTTTTCACATAGGCTACCCATATACTTTACGCTTGAATATAGGTCTTCAAGTTGTCTGTTAAAGTTATCTCTCATAATTATCCGAACCTTCCTGAAATATAATCTTCTGTTTTCTTATTCTTTGGTGTTGAGAAAATCTGATGTGTGTCACCATATTCAATAACCTCACCAAGTAGGAAAAATGCAGTTTTGTCAGAAATTCTGGCTGCCTGTTGCATTGAGTGAGTAACAATAACAATTGTGTATTTGTCCTTTAGTTCAAGTGTTAAGTCCTCAATCTTTGATGTAGAGATTGGGTCAAGGGCTGATGTTGGTTCATCCATCAGGATTACTTCCGGATTAACTGTTAAGGCTCTGGCAATACATAGTCTTTGTTGCTGACCACCTGAAAGTGCTAAGGCTGACTTCTTTAGTTTATCCTTAACTTCATCCCACAAAGCAGCTTGACGAAGAGTTGTTTCTACAATTTCGTTAAGTTCACTTTTCTTTCTGATACCATGAGTAATAGGACCATAAGTTAGGTTATCGTAAATACTCATTGGAAATGGGTTTGGATGCTGGAATACCATACCTACTCTTTTTCTAAGAGTGTTAACATCAATATCCTTGAAAATATCTTGACCATCTAAAAGCACCTGACCCTCAATCTTACAACCCTCAACAAGGTCATTCATTCTGTTAAGTGTCTTTAGTACAGTTGATTTACCACAACCGGATGGTCCAATAAAAGAGGTGATTTTGTTTTGTTCAATACCAAGGTTAATACCCTTGATAGCCTTGAAATCTCCATAATGAAGTACAAGGTCATTTATATCAAATTTGTTCATTATTTCTCCTTATTTCTTTGCAAGTTTCTTTGCAATAAAGTTTGATAGTGCGTTGATACCAACAACAAGTAGTAGAAGTATAACTGCAGTTGCATAGGCTTGGTTGGTAAATAAACCCTCTGACAACAAGCAATATAGGTGAACTGAAAGTGTTCTTGCTGAGTCTGTAAGGCTTGTTGCAGTTTCTGCTACTGTACCTGATGTATAGATAAGTGCTGCTGTTTCACCAACAATTCTACCGATTGCCAGGATAACACCGGAAAGAATACCCGGAATTGCAGTTGGTACAATAATCTTAAAGATTGTTCTGATTTTACCTGCACCTAAACCGAAAGAACCCTCTCTGTATGAATTAGGTACTGCAAGTAGTGCCTCTTCCGTTGTTCTGATAATTGTTGGAAGAACCATCATTACAAGTGTAAGTACACCGGCTATCATTGAGTAACCCCAACCTAAAGCAATAACAAATGCTAGGAAACCAAATAGACCAAATACAATTGAAGGAATACCGGCTAGGGTTTCTGTTGTAACTCTAATAACTTTAACCAGCTTACTGCCTTTCTTAGCATATTCAACAAGATAAACTGCTGAGAAAATACCGATAGGTACTGCAATTAGCAGTGTTAAAAATGTAATAAACACTGTGTTAAAGATTGATGGTAACATTGACTGATTCTTGGAGTTATAGTGTAGACTAAACAAATCAGATGTTAAGTTAGGAATACCGTTTACAAGTATGTAAATAATAATAAATATAATACTTGCTACAGTTACTACTGCTGCCAAACCTATTAATATCAGTAGTACAAATGAAAGAGGGTGTTTTAAATATGTCTTTAGCTTATCCATTATTTATCCTTCTTTCTTATTACTATTGAGAAACATATGTTGATTATTAAGATAAACACAAACAGTACAACTGCTGTTGCAATAAGTGCTTCTCTGTGGAGGCCTGTTGCATATGCCATTTCCATAACGATGTTACTTGTAAGTGTTCTGACACCACTTGTAATGCTATTTGGCATAATTGCCTGGTTACCTGCTACCATTACAACTGCCATTGTTTCACCGATAGCTCTACCGATACTTAGGATAATACCTGACATAATACCACTTTTAGCTGCCGGAATAACTGTCTTAAAGATACTTCTTTCTTTAGTTGCACCTAGTGCCAAAGAACCCTCAAAGTACATATTTGGTACTGCTCTGATGGAAGATTCTGTTGTGTTAATAATTGTTGGCAAAATCATAATACCAAGTAGAATTGATGCAGTTAAGATACCTTTACCACTTGTATGAGTTAGCTCCTGAATAATTGGAACTACAACTACCAAGCAGAAGAAACCATAAACAACTGACGGAATACTTGCCAGTAGGTTAATAAGTGGCTTTATCACTTTATAAATTTTCTTTGGACAATAACAAGCTAAGAATACTGCAGTCAAAATACCGATAGGAACACCGATTACAATTGCACCGGCAGTAACATAAATACTTGCTACAATCATTGGGAAGATGCCAAACTCCCCTGAATTAGGTCTCCAATGTGTACCGAATATAAAGTCCGTAAAACCAATTTTGCCTATTGCAGGAACACCGTTTGCAAAGATAAAAATACAAATTACTGCAACTGCTAAAATTGAAATACAAGCACACAATAGAAACAGAATTTTCATTAGGACTTCTTTTACATTACTCAAACTAATTCTCCGTTCTAAAGTTATAGGCAGAGGGTTAACTCTGCCTAAATGTTTCTTTCGATTTTACTTGATGTGGTCCCAAGAAGTTGTTTCGCCAAGATAAATTGACTTAATTTGGTCAGATGTTAGATTATCAATTGAATTGTTTTTGTTTACGATTACTGCAATACCGTCCATAGCAATTTTCTTTGTTGCTAGAGTTTTTGCTTCATCATCCTTTAGTTCACGAGATGACATACCAATATCAACTGCTTTTTCTGTAGCTGACTGGATACCTGCTGTTGAACCTGATTCCTGAATTTCGATTGTTACACCAGGGTTTAGCTTCTTGTATTCATCAGCAATTACATTCATTAGAGGAGCAACTGATGTTGAACCTGCAACTGTGATTTTACCCTTTAGGCCACTAGCCTTATAAGATTTACCACTTTCTACTGAGATGTAACCTTCTTTATCAACTGTCTTCTGACCTTCGTCACTCATAATGAAGTTGATTAGGTCTTCAGCAAGTTTTGAAAGTTTACCGTCATAATAACATAGGTTAAATGGACGAGAGATCTTGTACTTACCACTCTTTACATTTTCAGCAGTACCTTCAATACCGTCAACTGTTACTTCCTTAACTGAGTCAGAAAGTGAACCTAGAGAAACATAACCGATTGCATTGTCGTTACCCTGAACTGTTGTCATCATAACTGATGTACTGTTTGTGATTTCAGCACTTTCTGTTGTTGCGTCATTTTCCTTGTCATCTACAATACCAAGTAGTTCTGTGAAAGCACCACGAGTACCTGAACCGTCTTCTCTTGATACAACAGTAATGTCACCTGTTACTTTGTTACCATTACTACTGTCACTGCTACTGTTGTTTGAACTACCACAACCAACTAGTGAAATTGCAACTAAAGCAATTACCATAACTGAACATATTAACTTTTTCATCTTTTCTTTTACCTCTTTTTTTAATTTAGATTTTATTTTTTCTGTACCTCTCAAGTACAACTTTATCTTACTATTACTTTGTTAAATCAAAAATCTAGGAAAAGTTAAATGTAAATTTATTTTTGTTAAGTTATGTTAAATCTTTCCCCATAAAATTTCACAATTCTACACCTTTCGACATTTTATATAAAATAAAAAAATAGCCTAGATAAATTCTAAGCTATTTTGCTTTAAGGTTTTTAATTTTGATTTTAGGTCAAGATAAGTTTCATAAATTAGTTTTTTTATTTTGATTGTAGGCTAAGGTTAATCAGTTCTACAAATTTGGGTTTGTGGTGATGTTTAAATACTAAAAAGTGTATACTATGTCATTTCTCTCTTGTATACCAAGGTATTGCACAATTAATAATATAACAATATTATGTAGCATAAACAGTACCGATTTTTATATCATATTATGGCTCACAGTCGTAGGGGCGAACATTGTTCGCCCGTTTAATAGTAAAATGTTTTATGTAACTTAGTCCTATGCAGAAACTAAAAATTATAACTTACCATATAGGGCAAAGTACCTATATAAAGGCTAGTTTGTAACGGGACATCAATGATGTCCCCTACACCTGTAACTCATAATTTTTCTTATATTTTATAGTTAGAAATAGAGGAAAGTTTCAGCTATGATGATATTTTAAACAAGTTTAAAATATCAATCACTCCTTCAGTCGATTTATAAAAGGTAAATTGCCGTACCGTCAATTTACAATCGACAGCTCCCTCAGCGAGGGAGCCTTTGTCTTTACTATAATTTTTAATTATTTATTAGTCTGTACTATTTAAAAAATTTGTGTACTAGTTTTTTAGATTTGTACAAACTGTGTCTGCCTCCCTCGCTGAGGGAGGTGTCACCGAATGGTGACGGAAGGAGTGATTGGAATTGTAAATTCATTTACAATTCCATATTAACTGAAACTATCAAATAGCACCACAAACCCTAATTTATCGAACTAACCTTTACCCACAGACAAAATAGAAAATGAAAAACTAAAATTTATAATTTTCTCTTAGCAAGGTGATTTCTGATTTATAGCCGTCTAAATCATTTGGTGTTTCTAGGAAGAAAGGCAAGTCCTTTAGCTTAGGGTGATTGATAACACCAACTAGGGCATCTAAGCCGATACCACCTTCACCGATTTTTTCGTGACGGTCTTTGTGGCAACCTAAGAAATTTTTACTGTCGTTTAGGTGGATGGCCTTTAGCTTATGAATACCGATAATCTTATCAAATTCTTCCAGCACATCTTCCAAATTGTCTTTAATATCATAGCCACCGTCAAATACATGGCAAGTGTCTAAGCAAACACCCATCTTTTCATTAAGGGTAACACCATCAAGTATTTCTTTTAATTCCTGAAATTTTGAGCCTACCTCTGTACCTTTACCTGCCATAGTTTCTAATAACACTGTTGTAGTCATATCTTCAAACAAAACTTCATTCAGTTGATTTACAATAAGCTCTATTCCCTTTTCTATGCCTTGTCCTACATGACTGCCGGGATGAAAGTTATATAAGTTGTTTGGCAGATACTCCATTCTTCTTAAATCATCTTTCATTGTCTCAAGGGCGAATTCCCTAGTCTTTTCGGTTTTTGAACAAGGATTAAGGGTATATGGTGCATGGGCTAAAATTTTTGAAAAGTTATTTTCTTTCATATATTCAAGCAAAGCGTTTGTATCTTTAGAATCAATTTCTTTAGCCTTGCCACCTCTTGGGTTTCTGGTGAAAAATTGAAATGTATTTGCACCGATTGAAGTAGCCTCTTTGCCACAAGCTAAAATTCCTTTTGATATTGATAAATGTGCTCCTATATTTAGCATAATTTTCTCCTTATAATTTATAATCAACTTTGTCTTTTATTTTAAGTGACTCTTCTGTTACATTACAATCTAAACATAAAATCTCAACACCACAGTTATAGGCTTTAATAAGTGCATCACCAAAAGCCTTATGTGTCACATTATTAGGTGTAAAGTACTTTACATTATCCATCTGAATAACAAATGCTATTACTGTATTATAGCCTTGTTCTTTAGCTTTAATCAGTTCTTCAATGTGCTTAATTCCTCTTTCTGTAGGTGCATCGGGAAAAGATACAACACCATCATTCTCAAGGGTAACACCCTTAACCTCTATTAAAAATTTTTCTTCATTACTTTCACAATAGAAGTCAATCCTTGATGAACCATATTTATATTCAGGTTTTATGTAAGTTAGATTATCCCTAAATTTGCCACTTTGCAAATACTCATAAAACACCTTGTTAGGGGCTTGACTGTCCATATTAATAAGTCTGTCACCCTTATAAACTGCCACAAGGTCATACTGAGTTTTACGGTTAGGGTTGTCGCTTTTCTCACAAAGTACAGTTGCATTATTAGTTAAAAGTTCCCTACATCTGCCGGTATTCTTAACATGGACAACTTCTTCATTGCCATTTATGTTTACATATGCAATAAACCTATTAGGTCGTTTAAGGAAAGTTCCTTTAAAAATTCTGTTATATTTCATATTATTACCTCATAAAAATTATATTATAAATCAGTAACTTTTTCAATAATATATAATATGCAAAGTTTTCTTAGTTTGTACAATATAATAATTGTTTTGTAGAGTTTTGTATGGTATAATATTAATTGTTAATAATTCGTCAAATTATGACACAAGACATTATGGAGGAAGATTATGAAATGTAACAAATGTGGTCAGGATATTCCTGATAACGCAACTTTCTGCACAAATTGTGGTAACAAAATTGAACAGCCACAGCAGAACCCTAACCCAAATGTTCAACAGGCTAACCAAGTTCCAAATCAGAACCCACAGGTTAACCAAAATCCACAGGTTAATAACGGTATGCCAAACCAGCAACCACAGTTTAACCAAAACCCACAGTTCAATCAAGCACCTAACCGTAACCCTCAGTTCAACGGTATGCCTAATCAGAATGTTCCTTATGGCAACCCAATGCCACAACAGAATGTAATGGCTGAACCATCACCTATTCTAACTTGGTTTAACAGTGCTAAGGATGTATTCCTAGATTTCTTCAAGAAAGGTTACATTGAAAAGCCAACAACACTACTAACAGAAAAGAACCATATGTGGTTAGTGTTTGCAGTTGTAGCAGTTGTTTTCGGTGCTTTAAAGGGACTATTCTCATCCCTTGATTATTATTCAGGCAAGTTTGCTTATACACTAAGTGGCTTCGTAACAATCGGTGCAATGTTCTTTGCTTTTGCTACTGCACTGTTTATCTATGCTAAGATGGCAAAGAATGATAAGGTTACTTACATAAATGCACTTAACGGTACTGCCGGTGCTTTTCTACCGGTTATCCTGGCTACTGTAGCTAACTGTTTGGTTACATTTGTTAACAGTGGTCTTGCTTACAATGTTGAACTTGCTTCAAACATTATGTTCTTTGTACTATTCCTAAAACTAATCAACAAGGTTGTTGAAGGTAGCAAGTACCAAAATTCATTCTGGTTTGATGCACTTGCAATTCTATGCCCTTACTTAGTATATAAAGCAGTAACTGCTATTATGTACTCAATCACTACTGCATCAAGCATTTTAAGTATGTTTAGTGGTTTATCAAACTTAATGTAACATAACAAGTTTCAATTTAGAGAGTCTTTATCGGCTCTCTTTTTTGTTAGTACTTTTGGTAATTATAAAATAAACATTAGTACATATTTTGTGCATTTGTGAATTTATTAACATTTCCCTTGTAATATGTCGAATTCTGTGATATACTTAATCAGTAATTATTTACAAGTAATTATTTTCTTAGAAAAAAGAATATGGAGGACACATTATGAAATGTAAAAACTGTGGTGCTAATCTTCAGGACAACGCTACTTTCTGTGGCGAATGTGGTGCACCTGTAGAAAATCAGCAGAATGTTCAGCAGAACAATTACACACCAAATCAGCAGAATGTACAGTATGCTAACCAAAACAACTATAACCCAAATCAGCAGAATGTAAATGCTGATGGTGTTAGTGAACAGGAAATCAATGACGGCAAGGTTATGGCAGTTCTTGCTTACCTTGGTTTTCTACTTATTATTCCTGCAATTGCAGCAAACAAGAACAAGTTTGTTCGTTTCCACCTAGGTCAAGGTTTAATCCTATTTATCGCATCAGTAATCGGTGGTTTCCTTTCTTTTATCCCTTATGTTGGTACAGTGCTTAACTCTGCTGTTTCAATCGTTGCATTTGTATTTATGATTTTGGGTATTGTTAATGCTTGTCAGGGTAAGATGAAAGGTCTTCCTCTAATCGGCGATATTCAGATTTTTAAATAATTTGTATTAAAAGTTTTTCTATCCATATGGGAGTGCATTGTTGCACTCCCATTTTTATTTGTTGTATATCCTTTGGTTTGTATAGTTGTAATAAAAATTGTAGCTATCTTAGTATTATAAATTTGGGTTTGTGGGGCTAGATATAAAGTGTTAAATTTTAGCAAATAAGGCTCCCTTGTGTAAAGGGAGCTGTCGCTCGTAAATTGGAAGAATGACAATTTACTTTTAAAGAGCGACTGAGGGATTGTTATGGTACATACTTTTTGCTATATCAATTTTATTCGATAGATGACTTTTATCTAATCGTACAAATTTTATATAGAGAACACAATCTACCGTGACAATCCCTCTGTTTTGCATACGCAAAACATCTCCCTTTACACAAGGGCGACTGGCGAATATGTACAAATTCAAGGTAACTACATAGGACAAAATAACAACAAACTTTTGGCTTACGGTCGTAGGGGCGAACACCGTTCGCCCGTTAAAAAGTGTGATACCTATGGGATTTTTGTCCTGTTTGCAGACAATAAATTTATAATATCAGCATAGGGCATAATACCTTTATTTAGGATAGTTTGTAACGGGCGAACAATGTTCGCCCCTACAGTGTAACTCATAATTCTTGTTATATTTAATAGTTAGAAATAAAGGAAAGTTTCAGATAATATGGAATTGTAAATGAATTTACAATTCCAACCACTCCTTCCGTCTTTGCATACGCAAAGCCACCTCCCTCAGCGAGGGAGGGGTAGATTATAATAACAAGTGCAACACTAAAAAAATAGACAATATGAAAACCAACGTGTAAAATGTAGTTGCAACACCAAACATAATACGGAGGTAATCATATTGTCATATACACATCTTACACTAATTGAAAGAGAATGTCTACAAGAATTTTACGAAAAAGGATATAGCATAAGAAAAATTGCAAAAATACTTGAACGAAGTCCTTCTACAATCAGCAGAGAATTAAAACGGAATTTTAGTAAAAAACGCAAACACTATCATTCTTGGGGCGCACATGTAAAATATTTAGTAAGAAGAAAGGATTGTCATAGAAAAAATAATTTACTCATATACACAGATATATATAATTATGTATTTAATAAATTACATTCCTTTTGGTAACCGAAATAATAGCCGATAAATGGAATTTAAATCATAATATAAAGATTTCTTTTTCTTCTATTTATCGTGCAATTCGTTCCAAATTATTCCCGGGTATTTCACCTGCATCACATCTTAGAAGAAGAGGAAAACCTTACAGAACTGAGCGTAAGACCTACACTAAACATTCTGAAAAATCAATTCATAATCGTGATTCTGTAATTGATGAGAGAGGAAGATTTGGTGATTATGAGGGAGATACAATTTACGGTTCAGTTGGAAAAGGCTATCTTGTTACTGCTATTGATAGAAAATCAAGATTTCTTGTAGCTGCTACCTGTAAAGATAAATCTATTTCATCAATTAATTCAGCTTTTAGAGAAGCTTTTGAAAAGCTTCTTTAAAAATCAAGCCACTTACATTAACTTTAGATAATGGTTCTGAATTTAACGGATATGCTGATATTGAAAAAGATTTAGATTTAGAAATATATTTTGCAGATGTTCATGCTCCTTGGCAACGAGGTTCAAATGAAAATATCAATGGACTATTAAGATTTTTCTTTCCAAGAGGTACTGATTTCAGAAAAGTCACAAGAGCACAACTTGATGCAGTCCTTGATAAAATCAATAATAGACCTAGAAAATGTTTAGACCTTCTTTCACCTATTGACTATTTTAATCAAAGTGTTGCACTTGGTTTGACAATCTAAGAGGCAACAAGGTCTGTATAATTTCTTTTTTTGTGTACAAACTTACAAATTTGTACATATTGTGTTTGGCTTCCTCAGACGAGGAAGCTGTCATTCGTGAATTGCAGAGCAATTCACCTTTTAAAGAATGACTGAAGGAGGGAAAAAGCTATTAATTAGATGAATTAATCTGTTACTATCTAATTAACCCACACTACATAAACATCCCCACAAACCCAAATTCACCTAACTCACATTATTTTACAAGCAAAAGTGAAAAAACACATAGGAATAAAAGGCAAAAGACTCACCATTATTACGGTGAGGCTTTTTTAGAAGACAATCAGGGATTATCTTTAAATTAAAAATCTACGAATTGAAATTTATAAATCAACTACGAATTACAATTTATAAATTATCTTTGGGCTATAAATCTACGAATTATAAATTTAAAAATTAAAAATTAAAAAAATCTATATTGTTACAGGGTTACGATTTATGGTTTTAGCAACCACAGCCACCGTTACAACCACAGCCACAATCATTTGAGTTGCCACAATTGCCGTTACCACCACAGAAGCCACAGCAGATGATGATTAAAAGAATAATCCAGCAACAATTTCCATTGCCAAAACAGTTACACATTTGGGTTTCCTCCTTTCCGTTTACATTATATATTATTAGGAAAGCAGAAAAATGTGTTTACTTTTAGGCAGAAAATTTTCTTAAATTCCTGCCATCTTATTTATTGAGTCAATGTAGTTCTTAACATCTTTGTTCATATTGGCAATCTGATTTTTTTCACGAACAATTGCCTTGGGCTTTTTGATTAAAGTATAAAAGCCTTTGTGAATGTAGCAAAACGGAAGTAGCCATTTGTGATTAACAAGCACCTTATATCTTTCTTTCATTGCATCATAACCGATAAACCATGCATCACAAAAAAACTTGATTTTGTTGGTAAAGTAAAAACCTTTTTTCTTGGTGTCTTTAGGTGAAATCATTGACATTGCAAAGAATGTTTGTTCACCGTGAGCACCACTGATATACACAAATCTTGAAAGTTCCATAAGCCTATTATCTTGACTTTTATCTTCAAAAAACACCTGAGAAAGTTCTTTTACCGTTTTGTTAAAGTCAAACAGTCCTAACTTTTTCAGTTCACTGTTTAGGTAGGTATTATCAAAGGTCATTTTCTTATTTAAAAGGTACATATCAAGAAAATATCTAACACCTACCCCACCCTTAACAAAGTGTTTATACAGATGGTAAAGAGTATAAATATAGAAATCTTCATTATTTAAAAGATAATGAAACTTTGAATTTTCCTTTAAATATGCCCTATGAAATGACTTGTTAAAATAGTCATAAAAATTAGAGTCCTTAGGAGCTAAAGAAGAATGTAGCTCAATATGTACTGAATTTTTCTCATAGCTTATATGATAGTCATTGCCCTTATTAGGCTTTTCAAAAGTTTTGTAGCCTAGGCTTTCAAGGACTTTACAGGACTTTTCAAAGTCACTGTTTTTAATAAGAATATCAATGTCCCCACTACTACGGTAATTTTCTACAGGATATAGCTTTTTAATCAAAATTCCCTTAACCGGTAAGAAAGAAACTTCATTATCCTCAAAAGCAGAATAAACCATATCGGAATAAATTTCTTGCTTAGCCTCAATAAAGGTAAGTTTGCTGTAAACATCCTTAAATTTACTTAAAACTTCTTTTGGCACATTAAAATCTTTAATTGATAGATACACCATATTGGCAACCTTATGATGCATACAAAAGTGAAAAAACTTGCTCCAATCAATCTGAAAATTAGGTTGGGCAGGTTTTTTGTTCTTTATAAGTGATTGTAAGATGCTTGATAAATAATTACCATACTGTAGATAAAAGTCCATACTATCCCTTACTTTAATTATTTTTTAGAAAACTTCTTGTTGTATTTATTAATTCTCACTAAGTTTACAATATTAGCAACCAGTACAACTACCATAACTGCAACCAGAAGAATTGGCATAATCAAAAAATTAATATTATGTACAACACAGTACCAAAGTTCAACTATAGAAGCAACCAGTGCTACTGCTGAAAAGAATACACCGATAATTGCTATAACTTTATTTTTCTTCATAAATGCCATCTCCTCTGACCTAAACAATAACATATTTTTAACATATTTGCAACAAGATAAATGTAGAAAAAGCTCTTGCCTATTAAAAAATAATAAGCAAGAGCCGTTGATTTTGGAGGTATAATAAATGGTAGTTTTAGTTGGTAATCTTCTTTTCTTTTATTACTATTGATGGTGTTGATAGGGAATAATCCCTAGTACATAATATACCGTCAAAGTAATTTTGCCACCTTTTTATTTTACAACTACTCTACATCTTGCATATTTTTTGCTACCATCCTTTGCAGTAGCAGTAATATAACAAGTACCCTTTCTCTTAGCAGTTACTTTACCCTTAGAGTTTACAACTGCAACATTCTTGTTATTTGTACTCCAAGTTACCTTTTTATTATATGCATTTGTTGGTGTACAAGTAGCCTTTAGAGTTAGCTTTTTACCTCTATTAAGTGCAACTGACTTTTTGCTTAGTGCAACTTTAGTAACAGTCTGTTTCTTAACAGTTACCTTACAAGCAGTTGTTAGCTTAGTACCGTCATTTGTTGTAGCAGTAACAGTACAAGAACCCTTTTTCTTTGCTAAGATTTTACCAACTGCATTTACTGTTGCTACCAAAGTATTTGAGCTTTCCCACTTAACACTTTTATCATCAGCATTAGTAGGTGTACAGGTAGCCTTTAGAGTATAACTTGAACCGGGTTTTTCAAGGCTGACAATATTTTTACTTGACTTAACATCAGTAACCATCTGCTGAACCTTTACCTTACATCTTGCAAGTTTTGTAGTGTCAAATTTTGCTCTGGCAGTAATATAACAAGTACCTTGACCCTTTGCCACTACCTTACCGTTAGAATCAACAGTAGCTACATCTTTATTACTGCTACTCCAGTTAACACCTTTTTCTTTATCTGTTGTGTATACAGTAGCAGTTAGCTTTTTGCTAAGGTCTTCACCGTAATACTTAAATGTATAGTTAGTGTTGCTTAGTTTTACCGGCTGACTGTATGATGAAGTGATAGTTTTGCCAAACCAAAAGTTAAAGTCAAAAGTACCACAAGCACTGCTTACACCGTCAATAACACCACTACTTGTTGACTGCCACATCTGATAAGTACCTTTGTAGTCACATTGTGAGTTATACTGTGCAACCCACTTATACCACTTTGAATTATTAAACGCTTTATCTGTTAGGTAGTTATTCCACCAGTTAAGGTTGGCATAGATACCTACCTTGTAGCCCTTAGCAGTAATTGCATTACAGAAAGTTTTGGCAATTGCACCTCTTGTAGCACTGTTAGTACCGTTTAACTGGCTATTGTCTTCCATATCAAAATAAACAGGAAAATCAAGCTTTAGACCATTTATTAAACGAAGTACATGGTTAGCCTCAGATTTAGCCATTGTTGTATTTACTGCATAGGAATAAATATACACACCAAAAGGAATTTTGTTGTCAATACAACCCTGAACATTCTTTTTAAAGTATGTATCGTCTTGGTAATAAACACCATTTTCATCTTTAACATTATCACCATAACCAACACGAATAATAGCATAGTCAACATCACTTTTAGCTACCTTTGCCCAATTAATGTTACCGTTCCATTGTGACACATCAATACCTTTCATAGTAGCTCCCTGAATAACCTGACCGTAGTTATTTACAAAGCCTTTGGAAGTTCTCTTCCAAGCATTTCTACTGTTTGATGCACCAACACTTTCAATACCTCTAAGTGGCAAACCGTTCTTGTAACGCCAAGAGTTTAGTGGTTCGGCAAATTCATCACTTTGCTGACCTAGTGTTGCACCACAAACTGTAGCAATAGTAGTAGCAAACAAAACTACTGTCATAATAACGCATAATAATTTTTTCATCAAAATCCTCCCTATAAATAAAAATTCACTCTTACATACAATTATACCACATATAATAACAAAAGTGTAACAAAATTATTAATATTAATTAATAATTTCAGATAATATAGGAAATTTTGATTTTGCAGATTTTGGACAAAAGGAAAAAGCCCTCTCATAAGATGAGAGGGTCTTCCCAGAAAAAAGAACATTATGAAATATAACAAAACAATACAAAAGATTGGAAAAAGCTTTTTGAAGTTTTATGAGAGTTTTTGCTCTCTTAAGATGTTTATATTCTATCATTATTGCACAGATAATGCAAGGCTTTTTTCCTTCAATTATTACTTTTTATACAATTTTTTTTAATAACTTATGAATATTATATTAATATTCTGTTCATAATTAAGCATATTGCACAAAAGGTTTTCATCATTATTCACTATAATGTTGTATTTCATTTAGCATATTGCACAAAACATTAGTCATTTTCACTACAGTTTTACACTTAGAAATAATTTATTAACAATGTTAACTATTTATCAAGGTGTTAATTAGTCATTTTATATAAACACAATTAAATATTATATTAGTCAAATTGACAATAATATCACATTTCCTACTAAAAAAGCCCAACTATATAGTCGGACTTTTCAAAATCAATCATCTTTTTTGCAAAGTAAAGAACAGTCTAGGCATCTTTAATATTACTTTGCCGTCTTTTTGTGTTGGGAATAGCTTTTCTAATTTTGTCTGCAACACAGATAAAAATTCTGCTTTTTCATCATTTTCTAACATTTCAAGGTATGGTCTCAGTCCACTACCCTTGTACCATTCAATTACACCTTCCTGCGAATTTACAATATGATAGTAAGTAGTTTGCCAAATTTGAAAGTCACAATCAAGAGTTGTAAACAAATCGTAATACTCATTAGGCATTAGGTTGTGGAAATTTTTAATTGAAGAAAGTTTATTCCACCTTTCTTCCTCCACCATTTTATATAGGGTTTTGTAGAATGGTGCTTCTTGTGTTAATGGAATTTGTACTGCCAGAACACCACCCTTATTTAGCTTTTCAAATACTTTTGTAATCAAATTTTTATGATTGGGAATCCATTGAAAACAAGCATTAGAAAAGATAAGGTCATAGCTTTCTTCACCTAAACCGTCAGGTACATTGCACTTCTTGAAACTTAAATTAGGATACTTTTCCTTAGCTTTTTCCAGCATATTTTCGGAAGAATCCACACCCACAATTTTTGCATTAGGAAAGTTCTCATACAAAGCAAAGGTACTGTTTCCCGGACCACAACCAATATCAAGAATATTACTTGGCTCTAAGTCTTTAACTCTGCTTATAAGGTCAAGGGAAGGTTGTGTTCTCTCTTTCCCAAACTTCATATATTGATTAGAATTCCAGTCATTCTTCATAATAACATCTCCATTTCAACTATCACAATAGTACTGCTGTAAATTATTTTACATTTTATGGGAAATAGTATTCTCTACATCACCATATAATGATTTTAATATAAATCAGACTAATTTCTATATTACACCAAAAGTTATGCAATATAAAAATCACACCTACATAATACTCCCCTAAATATAAAAAAACAAGTGACAGTACATACTGCCACTTGCACAAATTAAAACTTTGGTGGTAAAAAGTCAGGTTTCAACGGTTCGGGGAATTCGGGATTATCCTTAGTCATTTCCCTTGCTTTCAAGAAATCTGCAACCTGATAAAAGTCATTTACATCTCTATTCCATTGTTTTCTGACACTTTCGGAAACTTTTGATGGTTTAAAGCCTAAATCTTCTACCATATATTTTTCCATCAAACCGGTTACTTTTTTAGCACCACTATAGTTTAAATGATGACCTGCATCTCTTGTATCGGTTTTCCAAGAAAAGTTAGGCAACCATTTATTTAAATTCATATCAAAGTCATAATACTTTATGTTATATTCCTTTGCTAATTTAGCAACAAGGTTGTGCATATTTTTGTTCCAAGCATTACCCTGAGGCATATTCAGAAGAACAACATTGCAATTATTTCTCTTACAAAGGTTATAAATTTTCTTAAAGTAAATCTCACCTTCATCAGCAAAACAAGCTCTGTCTTTGCTTTTCTTGCCATGTGTACCGTTGTATGAAACAGTTTTCATAGTAAGGTTATAGCCTTTATAAATACTGCGAATTTTGTTTGGATGATTTGTAACAAAGTCACTAAAGGTTAAATTTTTCCAAGACTTTTTGTACTTCATAATTGGGAAAAGATTATCCAAAGTACCACCGATTTGGTCATTTATAAAACCTGCAATTTCCTTTGTATTATCTGTAAAATAGTCAAAGCCATCACTTTCGGTTTCAACCATAAACTGACTTTCAACAAATACTGTCTTAGGTGACTGTGTTTTGAAAGCTCTCTTTAGGTCAAAATAAGCCTCTTGTGGTTTCATAACTGCATAGCTTAGGTTGTATGTAGTAATCTTCTTATCTCTCCAAATCTGCATAGGATTTATTGAATGAAAGATTGATGAGTCACCAACAAACAAAGCGTCAATAGAGTTGTCCTCTTCAGCATCATAAGTCTGCCAAAATGCATTTCTAACAGGATACCTCTCTACATTTCTTACTGTTAATACATAAGAAAAATAATAAAGCAATCCAACAAATATTAGCATAAAGCAAATACTTCTAATAATTATACAACAATTTTTCTTCATAACCTATCTCCTAAAACTGTGCATAAATTGCTGCAGCTCCACCATATCCGACACCATAAGCACCAAGGATAATAGTTGAGAACAACAAGAAGTAATAAACAAGCCATCTAATAACAAAGTTATGTTCAATCAGCCACATACGAATATCAATGCCCTTTTCCTTAATAATGCCAACCAGTAACATAACCACAAACCCAACGGCTAGTACAACACCATCTTGGAATTTTATAATTGAACAAAAATCCATAAAGTTGATTGAAGTAAACATTTTGCCAAATAGTTTGCCAAATTCAACAAGTGTGCTACTTCTAAACAGTAGCATACCAACATTTACAATAACAACTGTTCTTGCAACCTGAAATACCGAATAGCCTTTGCTTTCTTTATTAATATGTAGCTTCTTAGCCAATTTATCTGTATAAGGTTCGGTAAATTTACCTAGCATCATCAGTACATAATAGTAAAGTCCATAAACAATATATAACCAACTTGCACCATGCCACAAACCGTTACAGAACCATACAAAGAATAAAGTATAGGCTATTGTGATAAATCCAACAATATGCTGACTTTTGATGTGTTTCTTTGTAAAGGTATTTACCTTCTTAAAGTGACCTGAAAGGCTGACAGGATAGAACACATATTCCTTTAGCCATGCACCTAATGAAATATGCCATCTTCTCCAGAATTCATCAATAGACTTTGAGAAGAATGGTTGCTTAAAGTTCTCTGCAACCTTAATGCCAAACATTTCAGATACACCACTGATAATATCAATACAACCTGAAAAGTCTGCATATAGCTGAAATGTATATAGTACCATACCGATAAATACTGCTGTACCGGAATAGTTATCTATCTTTGCAAATGTTTTAGGTAAGAAAAATCCTATTCTGTCGGCAATTACAAGTTTCTTAAAACAACCGTACATTACAAGAATAGCACCATGTCTTATCTTGTCATAATCAAACTTATGAGGTGTTCTAAACTGTCTGTCAAGGTCTCCGTATCTGTCGAAAGGACCTTCTACAATATGTGGAAAATAACAAACAAACAGTAGCACCCTTAGTGGGTTAACTTCTGCCTTAATAGTACCTCTATATACATCGGTAATGTAACTGACAGACATTAGTGTGTAGTAAGAAATACCAAGTGGCAACAGAATATTAAACTTAGGTAATAAATCTGTTGAAGTAAAGATACTTGCAATTCCGTTGACAATACCACCAAGGAAGTTGCAGTACTTTGTCAAAACCAAAACTGCAATTACAACTGCAACACAAAGAATCAGAATTTTCTTCTGCTTTTTCTTTAGTTGTTCTTTCAGTACTTTTCGTTCAGGTTTTGGAAGTTCTTTTTTCTTTTTAGCAAATTCATCTTTGTACTTTTGTATTCCCTTTGCACCAAAAAATATTACTGCCGTAGTGAATAGCATATATAAGGTTAGCAATGCACTTGAAGTAACAAAGAAAAGTAGTGATGCACTAAGCAACACTACCCATTGATACTTTTTAGGAATTAAGTAATATACAATAAAAGTTACACCAACAAATGCTAAAAAGACAAGTGATGTAATTTCCATATATTAGTCTTCATCCTCTAGTCTTTCTACCATTTTTACAATAGCATCAACTGTATTGAAGTTTTCAGGTACAAGGTCTGTTACCTGAATTTCAATGTCAAATTCATCGTTAAGCTCACCAACAAGCATAACAATATCCATTGAGTCAAGCAGTCCGTCATCAACAATAGCAGTTGCATTCTTAAAATCTACATTTGGTTTTACTTTTGCTAAAATTTCTAGTACTGTTTCCATAATAATTCTCCTTAAAGTTCTTTATAATTTTTAGTAAGATAGTTTCTGTCAATTTTTCCGTTAGCATTTTTAGGAAGTTCCTTGACTCTGATTATTTTGTCAGGATACATATATGATGGAACTTTGTTCCTTACTGCATCCATAACCTTGTCACTATCTTTTGATTTTCCTTCATAAACAAGTGCCAAGCAGTTGTCCTCTTTGTTAAAAATACAAGCACAACCCTTAACACCGTCAACACTGTTTGCACCGGCTTCAATTTCTCCAAGTTCGATTCTGTAACCACTTCTCTTAATCTGAAAATCTTTACGAGAAATGTATATAATCTCACCTTTAACGTTCATCTTAACAATGTCACCGGTTTTGTATACTCTTTCAGGGTAATACTTGTTAAGTGGATTTTGTACAAAAGCCTCAGCAGTTTTTTCAGGATTACCGTAGTAACCCTCAGCCATAAAGGTTGTACGAGCATAAAGCTCACCTTCTTCATCAACACCGGCCTCTGTGCCATCTTCTTTAACAATAAACACCTGACAGTTATCACAATGAATACCGATTGGCAAACTTTCATCATCTGCAAATTCCCTATTTACTCTGTAGAAAGTACAAATATCTGTTGTTTCTGTTGGGCCAAATAGGTTTGCATATGTAATATCATCATCAAGACTTTTTATCCAGTAGTTAAGTTGTTTTGTTGGCATAACCTCACCGGCAAAAAGTACAGTTTTAAGATATTCAGGCTTTGCAACATCAAATACCTTCCAGTTAGAAAGAATTGAAATTGCAGTAGGTACCCAATAAATTGTATTGACTTTCTTTTCATTTAAGTAATTCACAAGATTTAGTGGGAAAGAAAAATATTTCTTTGGAATAATGTTGTAAGTACAACCACACTTAACTGTAGAATAAAAGTCGGTAACTGACATACTAAAATATAGTGGTGTTTGGCTACCAAATGAAGTATTTTCATCAAACTTAAATTCTTCAGTTACCCAATTGATATAGCTAATCAAGGCTCTGTGGCTGATTACAGTGCCTTTAGGCATACCTGTTGAACCACTTGTAAATAGGATATAAGCAATATCCATATCAATCATATCACTTCTAACACTATCAAGACCATCAATATCAACAGTAGTTTCAATAGCCTCTTCATAGACAACTATTGTTTCATTACTGCTAACCTCTTTAGCCAACTGTAAAGAAGAATTATCGGTTAAAATAATAGGTTCATCAAGTGAAGAAAGAATGTTTATAATTCTATCCTTTGGTGAATGAACATCCACAACAATATAAAAATCTCCGGCATAAAGTGTACCCAGCATACTGTGGATACAGTTGCAGTTTTTATCAATTAAAATAGCTACTGCTTTTCTGTTGCCATACTGCAAAAGTGAAGTACCGATTTTCTTTGACTTTTCCATAGCTTCTGAAAAAGTAGAACATCTGTTTTCATCAGTAAAGCCCACTTTATTAGGAAATTTTTCAACTGTATGTTCAAAAAATTCTAACACATTTTTCATTATGTTCCTCCATAAAATTTACAACATTCCACTTATAAACCTCTCGTTACCTTAACTTATTTTATTTTAAAAAACAAAATATGTCAATAAAATTGGTTGAAAAATAACCTTATCTTACAATATTGTTATAAAACATAGAATATTATAAATTTATCACCATCAATTGTACTGAAATATTGAATAAAATCTATACAGTACAAAGTTTCTCTATACATATATAAAACGATTCAAGTTGCAAAAAAGTTGCATTAATTTGAATTTTTTTCAAAAAAATTTCCCCTACCAAACTAAGTTAATAGTTAGTAGAGGATTTTGTTTTTTTAAGATGGTTAACATCACTAAAAGTACATTATTTATCAGACTCATCATTCATTAGGTTTCTTTCATCAGAATAATATTCTTCTGTGGCTTTATTAGATTTTTCTCTTGCTTTATAAAAATTTTCCCTAGCTTTATAAAAATCTTTTTTTATTTTATAAAATTTTTCTCTAACTTTATATGATTTTTCAGTAGTCTTATAAAATTCATCTCTGGCTTTATAAAATTTTTCTTTAGCCTCACAAAATTCATCCATAGCTATGTAATATTCTTCTGTAGTTTTCCACATTTCATAGCTTTTTCTTACTTTTTTCGGTACATTATCTTTTAGCTTTACATTTTCTCCGTCTTCATCACAAGTGTACCAATTAGGATTCTTCATCCAATAAAAAAGTTCTTTATTTGTTGTCATAAAATTGCCTACTTTTATCGTATAAATTCTACTTCACAATTTTGGAAAGTATCATCGCCATCATATTCAAATGCAACACAATTTTCTATATCGTAAGTTGGGACTAGTTCATATATTTGTCCCTTAATCTTCACCTTATTAAAAATAATATCAGGAATTGACTCAACTCTAATTACCCTATATTCAAACACTTGAAAATCATCAATAATTTTTCTTTTGTTATCCATAGATATACACCTTTAACTTCATTCAACTTTTGTCTTTTATAAGCAACCCACATTCTGCTACTTTTCTTCTTTGGTTGCATTTTCCAAAAATTAAAAATATAATTGTTAGGTTTCTTCAAACCAATCAATATTATTAAAAAGTTAATAATCAATCTTCAGCATATGCCTACCGGTTAACTTATAATACTCTTCATCAGCTTTTTTAGCCTCAATCTTTATTTCTTCCGGTGCATCATCACGAATTGCTAAAAAACAAGATTCGTAGTCACGATATGTCCATTTTAAAAACTTATTAAATTTTCCTGTCATAATAATACCTCATTCAAAACATTAATAATTGCAAATTATATGTAATCAATAGTCGCAATTATTTAATAATCAATCTTCAGCATATGCCTACCTGTTAACTTATAATACTCTTCATCAGCCTTCTTAGCCTCAATCTTTATTTCTTCCGGTGCATTAGGCTCTATTCTTCGATTACAATTACGGTCAAGATATGACCACTTATCAAATTTATCAAATTTTCCTGTCATATTACTATTCACCCTTTATGATTCACAATTTCAAATAACTCAGGTGGCTTCACCACTGTCATCAATAATTCTATACCAATCTTTTTCAATAGATATTACATCATATATTTTATTGTGAGTAAGCATTAAAAAGTTGGTTTCTCCTAAATACTTAATCTTCAACAACAATAAACTCCTCTTCAGGATATAAGTAATCTTCGTCAGTTTCGTCAATTACTCTGTACATACCATCTTCATTACCTAGGCACTCATACACCTTGCCGTTAATAAGTTCTAATGGGTGGCTAATTTCACCAATATATTTTACTTTCATATAATCATCGATCCTCAAATTCAGTATTCAAAATTTCTATTAATACCTAATGTAGCAATAAAACATATCTAAAGTAAATCATCTATATCAATCAATATATCATGAGAAATCATAAATTCAAGTTTATCAACATTAGTTGACTCTAAATACATTAAGTACTTTCTATAGTCTATATTCCCTAGTAATTTCTTTATTTCCTTAGCCAGTGCTTTTTCTTGTTCATTTAAATGTTTTCTCCAATCAAAATAAATAGTAGCCATTTTATCAATGAGTATTTGTCCATTTTCATTGTCTTCTATAGCACCAAGTTCAATATATTTTCCTAAATCAGTACTAAAAATCAAATCATCAATTTTTCTAAATATTTCACCGTACATACTAACACCTTAATTACTGTTGAAAATAATGTAAAATCAGCTTATGTAAACATTTATGAAAAGTAAATAAATATTATCTTACCTATATTTTATCATTCTAAAAAAATAACGCAATGCCAAAAATGGGACTTACCTCAAAAAATCAAAATTTTTAGTAAAAAATAATTTAAGTTTTATAAAATTAAGGTTCAAAGGTGTAGATTTTTTCAGCATAATTTATTATATGAAACTTTTGCAAAGTTCATATTATCAAATCAAACTTCGCCATAGCTCGTTTTCTTTGATGTTCACTTATAAAAATAAATAAGAAAAACAAACGAAAAAAGAGCAACCAAATGGTTACTCAAAGCAAGGATAAATATGATTAAAAAGCCTGATTAATATAGCCACTAACATATAGAACTCCCCCAACTTACTTTAGCTTAGAGGAAGTTACCTACCACGCTTGAAAGTTGCACATCAGAATTAAAGTAACTGATGAAATCCACTCGCTAAAAAAGGTTCAATAATAGGAAAGAATAACATTAAATTAGATAAATTATTGATAGAAAACAATAATATGCAAATTGAAAAACTCAGCCGACCAGCCCATAGGTAAAAAATAAAGAAACAAAAAACGAGCAACAAAATAAATTACAATAAAACTATGGCTCACAGTTGTAGGGTCCAACATCGTTGGACCGAGCAAATCATCCTCTATATTGGCATATTGCCCTATTCACATTTAAAAATAAATAAGAAATACAAACGAAAAAATGAGCAACCAAAAGGCTACCCACAAAAAGATAAATATGATTAAAAAAATGAGTCAATATTAACTCCCCAACTTACTCTAACTTAGAGGAAGTTATCTACCACGCTTGAGAATTACACATCTAAATTAAAGTATCTGATGAAATCCCCTGGCTAAAAACAGTCCAATAATAGGAAAGAATAACATTAAATTAGATATATTATTGATAGGAAACAAAACTATGCAAATTAAAAAACTCGCCTTCTCGCCCAGTTGGATTCTATGGGATAAACAAAAACAGAGTAGCTATTGCTACTCTAATACATAAGACTATTAAACTAATAAAACTAAATAATATTAACTCCCCCAACTTACTATAGCTTAGAGGAAGTTACCTACCACACTTGAAAATTACACATCAGAATTAAAGTATATGATGAAATCCCCTCGCTAAAAACAGTCCACCGGACTGTTTTCTTAACGCTCGCCTTCGAGCCCATTGATATATAAAGGAAACAAACGAAAAAAACGAGCAACCAAATGGTTACTCATTTTCTTTGGCTCCCCCAACTGGGCTCGAACCAGTGACATCATGATTAACAGTCATGCGCTCTACCGACTGAGCTATGGAGGAATATATAAATGTTGGCGTCTTCCTATTTTCACAGGCCGCTTCCAGCCAACTATCTTCGGCACTACTGAGCTTAACTTCTGTGTTCGGGATGGGAACAGGTGGACCCTCAGCGTCATCGACACCAACTATTTATTTACCTCTATTTAATTGCTTGGGTCTTGGTGACCCGTGCGAGAATCGAACTCGCGTTGCCGCCGTGAGAGGGCGGAGTCTTAACCGCTTGACCAACGGGCCAATTCTCTTCGGCTAGAGCGGTTGCCCAGCTCCAACCTTCTCTTTGGTGCGCCATCAGGGGTTCGAACCCGGGACACCCTGATTAAGAGTCAGGTGCTCTACCAACTGAGCTAATGGCGCATATTGTGCTCTGCACCTTCAAAACTGAATAAAGAATTTCTAGCTAAATTTGCTGACCAAAAAAGACTCTTGTGGTCAAGCCCTCGACCTATTAGTACTGCCAAGCTGAACATGTCACCATGCTTACACACGCAGCCTATCAACCTCGTAGTCTACAAGGGGTCTTACTCAGTAAACTGATGGGATATCTAATCTTGGAGTCGGCTTCACGCTTAGATGCTTTCAGCGTTTATCCGTTCCGTACATAGCTGCCCAGCTGTGCCACTGGCGTGACAACTGGTGCACCAGAGGTACGTCCATCCCGTCCTCTCGTACTAAGGACAGAGCTCCTCAAATATCCTGCGCCCACGACAGATAGGGACCGAACTGTCTCGCGACGTTCTGAACCCAGCTCGCGTACCACTTTAATCGGCGAACAGCCGAACCCTTGGGACCGAATACAGCCCCAGGATGTGATGAGCCGACATCGAGGTGCCAAACCTCCCCGTCGATGTGGACTCTTGGGGGAGATCAGCCTGTTATCCCCAGGGTAGCTTTTATCCGTTGAGCGACGGCATTTCCATTCACATACCGCCGGATCACTAACTCAACTTTCGTTACTGCTCGGGCCGTCACCCTCGCAGTTAGGCTGGCTTACGCGTTTACACTCTTATGCACGGTTTCCGTCCGTGCTGAGCCAACCTTTGAGCGCCTCCGTTACTCTTTCGGAGGCGACCGCCCCAGTCAAACTGCCCACCTGACAATGTCCCCTGACCAGTTTCATGGCCACAGGTTAGAATTCCAGCAATCTAAGTGTGGTATCCCAACATCGACTCCATTATGGCTGGCGCCATAACTTCCCAGTCTCCCACATATCCTGTACATAAATTACCGAAACCCAATATCAAGCTACAGTAAAGCTCCATGGGGTCTTTCCGTCTTGTCGCAGGTAACCGGCATCTTCACCGGTACTACAATTTCGCCGGGCGGGTAGTTGAGACAGTGCCCAGATCGTTACACCATTCGTGCGGGTCGGAACTTACCCGACAAGGAATTTCGCTACCTTAGGACCGTTATAGTTACGGCCGCCGTTTACTGGGGCTTCAATTCGGAGCTCTCACTCCTCCTCTTAACCTTCCAGCACCGGGCAGGTGTCAGCCCCTATACTTCATCTTTCGATTTGGCAGAGACCTGTGTTTTTGCTAAACAGTCGCCTGGGCCTATTCACTGCGGCTCTCTCTCGAGAGCACTCCTTTTCCCGAAGTTACGGAGTCAATTTGCCGAGTTCCTTAACTACCCTTCTCCCGCTGGCCTTAGAATTCTCTTCCTGTCCACCTGTGTCGGTTTGCGGTACGGGCACCAACATTACATTCACAAAACTTTTCTCGCCTCTATCTAAGCTTGCTTCCCTACTATTTTTCGGTCCCTTACGCCCGGGATTACCAGCACCCGGGTCAAGCCCTTCTAAAGTGTCATTTTGTTTAAGTTGTCAGTGGTTACGGAATATCAACCGTATGTGCATCGACTACGCCTTTCGGCCTCGCCTTAGCTCCCGACTTACTTGGAGCGGACGAACCTTCCTCCAAAAACCTTAGACTTTCGGCCATTAAGATTCTCACTTAATTCTCGCTACTCATTCCGGCATTCTCACTCATGTAAAGTCCACCACCGCTTTCGCTATGACTTCACCCCTTACATGACGCTCTCCTACCATACCTTTCGGTATCCCAAGCTTCGGTTTATAGTTTAGCCCCGTTAAATTTTCGGCGCGGGATCACTCGACCAGTGAGCTATTACGCACTCTTTTAATGAGTGGCTGCTTCTAAGCCAACATCCTGGTTGTCTATGCAATCCCACATCCTTCTCCACTTAACTATAATTTGGGACCTTAGCTGTGGGTCTGGGCTGTTTCCCTTTTGACGATGAAACTTATCTCCCACCGTCTGACTCCTGAAAAACGATTATCTGGCATTCTGAGTTTGATAAGGTTCAGTAACCTTTCGGCCCCTAGCCAATTCAGTGCTTTACCTCCAGTAATCTATTTCAAGGCTAGCCCTAAAGCTATTTCGGAGAGAACCAGCTATCTCCGGGTTCGATTGGAATTTCTCCGCTACCCACAACTCATCCGCTACCATTTCAACGGGAGTCGGTTCGGCCCTCCATGAAGTTTTACCTTCACTTCAGCCTGGCCATGGGTAGGTCACCCGGTTTCGGGTCGTATACATCTAACTTGTCGCCCTGTTCAGACTTGCTTTCGCTTTGGCTTCACACCTTAAGTGCTTAACCTTGCTAGATACATACACTCGCCGGACCATTCTACAAAAGGTACCCGATCGTCCTTTGATGGACTTTCGGTGCTTGTAAACACAAGGTTTCAGGTTCTCTTTCACTCCCGGGGTGCTTTTCACCTTTCCTTCACAGTACTTCTTCTCTATCGGTCACTAGGTAGTATTTAGGCTTGGAGGATGGTCCCCCCGTATTCCCACCGGGTTTCACGTGTCCGGCGGTACTCTGGATTCAACTGACTGACTCTTCCTTTCGCTTACAGGACTCTCACCTTCTTCGGTTAGCTTTCCCACACTATTCAGCTAGAAATTATCAATATCGTATGTTGTCCGAACCCCAAAGGTATTTCTACCTCTGGTTTGGCCTCTTCCGCGTTCGCTCGCCACTACTAGCGGAATCTCGGTTGATTTCTCTTCCTCGCCCTACTTAGATGTTTCAGTTCAGGCGGTTCCCCTCATATACCTATGTATTCAGTATATGATGACTGTGCATGACCACAGCCGGATTGCTCCATTCGGATATCTACGGATCAATGTTTACTTACAACTCCCCGTAGCTTATCGCAGTTAGTCACGTCCTTCTTCGGCTCCTAGTGCCAAGGCATTCCCCTTGTGCTCTTTATAGCTTGACCATTGAGATATCTTTTTGGTTCTTTCGTTTAAGTAAATTAATTTACTCTACTCGCAGATAAATAGGCTTTATTTCCTATTTACCCTTTTTCAGCTTAATTGTAGTTTTATTACCTGTTAGTTTAAATAAATACTTGAGTTTTATTTTCCTGTTTGTAATAAACTATCTCGCTATCTTTTCTTTATTCAGTTTTCAAGGTGCATTTTTAGAGGATCACTGACTTTTAGTCGGCTTTTCCTCTTTGGTGGGCTTAAGTGGACTCGAACCACCGACCTCCCGCTTATCAGGCGGACGCTCTAACCAGCTGAGCTATAAGCCCATATTCTCTGGCTTGGTGCTTCTATTACTCAAGCCTTTGGTGGAGATAAGCGGGATCGAACCGCTGACCCCCTGCTTGCAAAGCAGGTGCTCTCCCAGCTGAGCTATACCCCCATATCTCTTTAGGGTCGGACCCTGAAAATTAAACAACAAACTTGAAATCCATTCTGACCTTGGATATGAGTTACTTACTTTCACTCATTTCTCCATAGAAAGGAGGTGATCCAGCCGCACCTTCCGATACGGCTACCTTGTTACGACTTCACCCCAGTCGCCAATCCTACCTTCGACAGCGCTCTCCTAAGGTTAAACTACTGGCTTCGGGTATTACCGGCTCCCATGGTGTGACGGGCGGTGTGTACAAGGCCCGGGAACGTATTCACCGCGGCATGCTGATCCGCGATTACTAGCAATTCCAACTTCATACAGGCGAGTTGCAGCCTGCAATCTGAACTGGGAATGCTTTTAGGGTTTGCTCCATATCGCTATTTTGCTTCCCTCTGTTAACATCCATTGTAGTACGTGTGTAGCCCAGGTCATAAGGGGCATGATGATTTGACGTCGTCCCCACCTTCCTCCGTTTTGTCAACGGCAGTCCTATTAGAGTGCTCTTGCGTAGCAACTAATAGCAAGGGTTGCGCTCGTTGCGGGACTTAACCCAACATCTCACGACACGAGCTGACGACAACCATGCACCACCTGTCTTCGTGTCCCTCTCTAGATTCGTCACTCGATGTCAAGACCTGGTAAGGTTCTTCGCGTTGCTTCGAATTAAACCACATACTCCACTGCTTGTGCGGGCCCCCGTCAATTCCTTTGAGTTTCAACCTTGCGGTCGTACTCCCCAGGTGGATTACTTATTGTGTTAACTCCGGCACGGAAGGGGTCAGACCCCCCACACCTAGTAATCATCGTTTACAGCGTGGACTACCAGGGTATCTAATCCTGTTTGCTACCCACGCTTTCGTGCCTCAGCGTCAGTTAAAGCCCAGTAGGCCGCCTTCGCCACTGGTGTTCCTCCCTATCTCTACGCATTTCACCGCTACACAGGAATTCCGCCTACCTCTACTTCACTCAAGCTCAATAGTTTCAAATGCAGTTCATGGGTTGAGCCCATACATTTCACATCTGACTTACCAAGCCGCCTACGCACCCTTTACACCCAGTAAATCCGATAACGCTTGCTCCCTACGTATTACCGCGGCTGCTGGCACGTAGTTAGCCGGAGCTTATTCATTTAGTACCGTCATTGTTCGTCCTAAATAAAAGAAGTTTACAATCCGAAAACCTTCATCCTTCACGCGGCGTTGCTGCGTCAGGGTTGCCCCCATTGCGCAATATCCCCCACTGCTGCCTCCCGTAGGAGTCTGGGCCGTGTCTCAGTCCCAATGTGGCCGTTCAACCTCTCAGTCCGGCTACCGATCGTCGCTTTGGTGGGCCGTTACCCCGCCAACTGGCTAATCGGACGCGAGTCCATCTTTGAGCGATAAATCTTTGGCATAAAAGCCATGCGACTTCTATGCATCATGCGGTATTAGCATCCCTTTCGGGAAGTTATTCCCCTCTCAAAGGCAGGTTACTCACGCGTTACTCACCCGTCCGCCACTAAACTTAATCAACTTCCTTCCGAAGAATTCTGTCAAAGAAGTTCCGTTCGACTTGCATGTGTTAGGCACGCCGCCAGCGTTCATCCTGAGCCAGGATCAAACTCTCTAATAATTTGTATATTAGACCTTTCGGTTTAACATCTTATTAAATCGTCAAGCTCATTTCTGAATACTTGCGTGTTTGTGTTTTTTTAGTGTTCACATTCACTATCCTCAACTTGAGTCATTTAACTCAAAGTCATTTTCGGGTTTCTTGTTCGTTGTTTAATTTTCAAGGTCCGTTGTTCCTTCTGACTGAACTTCTTACTCTCGATTTCTCTTAAGTTTTTCCGTTCCCTCAGCGGAACGTGTTTTATTATACGGCTATTTCGCCTCTTTGTCAACACTTTTTTTCAACTTTTTTTAAAAATTTTTAATTTTTATTTTACAATCCTTTAAAAAGCCCATTCCTATGCCGTTTCTCAGTCTTCTCTTTTTTCATTCTTTTTTGATTTTTCTTTATATAACACTGTATTTAACCTAAAATTAAATAAAAAAGATGAAAAAATATTTTTAAATATAAAAAAGGAGAGCATAACGCTCTCCTTAATAATACTAATTATATATTAGTGATGTTCACCGTGACAATCTACGCAACCCTTTGGTGCTAATAGTTCAGGTTCATAGAAGATACCGTTCTTGTCATAGTAATCCTTAACTGCTGCTTTAACTGCTTCTTCAGCTAGAACTGAGCAGTGAACCTTTACAGGTGGTAGTCCATCAAGAGCTTCAACAACTGCTTTATTAGAAAGTTCAAGAGCCTTGCTGATAGGCTGACCCTTAATCATTTCTGTTGCCATAGAAGATGATGCAATTGCAGATGCACAACCAAATGTGTTGAACTTTACATCTGTAATAATATCATCCTTAACTTTAATATAGATTTTCATAATATCGCCACACTGAGCGTTACCTACTTCACCGATACCGTCAGCGTCTTCAATCTTACCAACATTTCTTGGGTTAGTAAAATGGTCCATAACCTTTTCGCTATAAAGAGCCATTATTTTTCCTCCTTCATCATTCTTTCCCAAACAGGTGACATACCTCTTAGATATGTTACTACTTCAGGAACAACCTTAATAATATGGTCAATCTCTTCTTCAGTATTAAATTCACTAATAGAAAGTCTTAAGCTACCATGAGCAATTTCTACAGGTACACCAATAGCAAGTAGAACATGGCTTGGGTCAAGGCTACCACTTGTACAAGCTGAACCTGAAGATGCCTCAACACCCTTTTGGTCTAGCCATAGCAAGATACCTTCACCTTCGATACCTTCAAAGCACATATTAAGTGTACCTGGAAGATGATGTTCCATATTACCATTGAATCTTGACTTTTCAATACCCTTTAGTCCATCAACTAACTTGTTACGAAGTGAAGTTACATACTTCATATTCTTATCAAGATTTTCAGTTGCTTCAACTAAAGCTGCTGCCATACCAACAATACCGGGCATATTTTCTGTACCGGCTCTCTTCTTTCTTTCCTGAGCACCACCCTCAATAATGTTGGTTAGCAAGATACCCTTTCGAGCATACAAAGCACCAACACCCTTAGGTCCATGGAACTTATGACCACTCATAGAAAGCATATCAATATTCATTTCTTTTACATCAACCGGAATATGTCCAACGGCTTGTACTGCATCTGTGTGGAATAGCACACCTTTTTCGTGACAAATTGCACCAATTTCTTTAATTGGCTGAATTGTACCGATTTCGTTATTTGCAGTCATTATAGTAACAAGACAAGTTTTGTCTGTAATTGCGTTTTTAACATCCTCAGGTTTTACAATACCATCAGAATAAACATCAAGTAAAGTTACTTCAAAGCCTTCTTTTTCAAGAGCCTTTAAAGTATGAAGAATTGCATGGTGTTCAAACTTACTGGAAATAATATGATTTTTACCTTTACGCTTACCCATATAAGCAGCTGAGCGTAATGCTTGGTTATCTGCTTCACTACCACCGGATGTAAAGTAAATTGTTGATGGTTCGGCATTAATACACTTAGCCACCTTTGCTCTAGCATCTTCAAGATATTCTTTAGCCTTTTGGCCAATAGAGTGAAGTGAGCTTGGATTACCGTAAACATCTGCAAACATTGGCATCATAGCATTTAAGGCAGTATCACTAATCTTTGTTGTTGCTGCATTATCAGCATAAACTAACATTGGTTTCACTCTCCTATTTCCTATAAACTTTATAGGAATAAAATAACACATAATTCCTAACATGTCAATAGGAATTATGCGTATATTCTTTATAAAATATTCATTTGTTGTTTTTTATCCGTTAAAACCTGTAATATCCTTAATAACTTCACCGGCAATAATAAGTCCCACCACACTTGGAACGAAAGCTATTGAACCCGGGACAGTTCTTTTATTTGTAACTTCTTCACTTTCCAAAGGCTTTAGTGGTTGTTCCTTAGAATAGACAACCTTTAGCTTTTTGATGCCTCTTTTCTTTAATGCACCACGCATTACTCTTGCTAATGGGTCCATACTTGTTTTGAAAATATCCGTAACTTCAAATGCAGTTGGGTCAAGTTTGTTACCTGCACCCATTGATGAAATTAATTTTACATTATACTCCTTGCATTTTTCTGCCAGACCGATTTTTCCTGATACTGTGTCTATTGCATCAACTACATAGTCAAATCGTCTGAAATCGAAATTCTCAGCATTTTCAGGCAAGAAAAAGCAATCATACTTATTGACAACTGTTGATGGGGAAATATCCTTAATTCTTTCTTCCATAACATCAACTTTCAGCTTACCTACTGTTGAATGAGTTGCAATAATCTGTCTGTTAATATTAGTCAAAGATACAGTATCGTTATCAATAATATCAATTGTACCCACACCACTTCTTGCAAGTGCTTCAACGGTAAAACCACCAACACCACCAACACCAAAAACTGCTACTCTTGAATTCTTTAACTTTTCTAATCCATCAGAACCAATCAAAAGTTCTGTACGGGAATACTGATTTATCATTTTACACCTCTATACAAAGAATGGTCGGACTAAGCCGACCATTACTTTACTCTACTTTACCATTAATTAAATCTTCAATAGTTACACTTTCAAGGTAACTATCAATTACACTATCAAGTTTTTTCCACATTGGAAGAGTAATGCAGTCGTGAGCTTCGTTACACTGAACATCACCACAATTTACACAAGCTACCGGTGCAAGAGAACCTTCACTGGCTTTTAAAATCATACCAACTGTATATTCACCGGTTGGTCGGTTAAGTTTATAACCACCTTTTTTGCCACGCAAAGAGTCAAGCAAACCATGCTTATTTAAATTTGACACGATGCTTTCCAAATATTTCATTGAAATCAATGACCGTTCTGAAATATCTTTTAGGGAAATATATTCATCATTGCCGTTAATAGCAAGGTCAATAATAACTCTAAGTGCATATCTTCCTTTAGTTGAAACTATCACTAAATCACTTTCCTTAAACAGTAAAATTACTGTGCCATTTTAGTTGGTGCTTGTTGTAAGTAAGCCTTTGCACCATCTGTTTTGCCATCAACCTTAAATGCACCGTCTTCCTTAGAAAGTACAAATGTGTTTTCTACATAATCACCTGTAGTTGCATTAGTTGTTGATGCAATATAAACATAGATATATTGGTCACAAGAAACTGTCTGTGTGTAACCTACAATAAATGATTCGTAACCTGCACAAGTATCTTTGTACTGATTATAAATTTCTTCAATTTCAGCATCTGTATAAGCTGATGAGAAGTAAGTCTTGAACTTAGCTAAATCACCCTTAGCACAAGCATCTTCAATATCAGCATAGAAGTTCTGAGCTGTCTGTACTGCTGTAGTATCGTTAGCAGTTGATGACTGAATATAAGAATCAACACTTTGTGCAGTTGTTGGAACTGTTGTAGTAGGAACAGTAGTTGTTTCTTTTGTACTTGGTGCAGTAGTTGTAGCTACTGTAGAAGGAACAGTTGAAGTAGTTGTTGTGTTTCCACTTGGTTTTGAGTTGCTATTACATGATGCAACAAAAATAATAATCAAGCAAATGACAATTACTACCACACAACCACCGGCAACAAACTTCCAAGTGTTGCTTGGTTTATCATCTACATATGTATCACTATAATCTTCTTTTTTCTTTTTCTTAGGCTTTGACTTTTTCTTTGGCTTTTCAAATGAACTTGTAATGTTCTTATCTTCAACAGGAGGTTCTTTTGTAGAAACCTTAGGGATAAAACCTGTATTTGAAGTTGTATAAGAAGAAATATCTTCATATTCATCTTCATGAACTTTCTCTACAGGTGAACCGTTAAAAGCTGCGTTAATCTCTTTTTCAAAAGTTTTTAGATGGTCAGGCATTTCACTGCCATCAATACCCTTTAGGAAGTTAGTCTCTTCACCACAGTTAGGGCAAACCTTGCTGTTTATATCAATATCCTTACCACATTTTTTACAAAACATAAAATCCTCCTTATTCCTCTAGCTTATGCCACCAGTTAGTTGCCGGTTCAACTACATTTCCGTATTCATCATAAGATGTTGTGTTGTAACCTTCCGGAACTTTAATAGCTAACCAAATTGCACCACTGTCTTCAACATAATAGTCAACAACCTTCTGAACATTAGTGTTCCATTCCAGATAATGACTGGAACCTGACTGACTGTGTTGGTCATAGAACAAATCTGTATATGCTGTGAAAGTATAGTTCTTATCTAAGAATTTCTTTGCTACTGATTCAGCCTTAGAACGCTCATCGTTATAAAGCTCTATACTGATATAGAATTCAATATTTTTGTTTTGTTCAGAACCCTCATTCTCAATACCAAAGTAATATTTCTTTTCTTTCTTTAAGTCAGCAGTTAATGTTGTTGTATGGTTCTTACCACTACTGTTTTCATCTGTCTGGGCATTTCCCATTGTACTAAAGTCATTAATCTTTAGATAACCGTCAATTGATGCCTCAACAGTAATTGTATATTTTGCACTTTCATAAGGAACAAAGCTAAATAAATAACCTGCACCGTAACCTGCCTTTGATGTTGTATAAGTTTCTTCATCATTTACTCTTACAGGTGTAACATTAAGTGCTTCACCTTTTTTGTTAGTCGGTGTAAAATTAATGTCATTTTCTGTAGCATAAACCATTGACTGAGAACCGGGTACACCTTGAATATAGCTATTGTTGCTATCTTTCATTATATCTTCACCGATAGCAGTAACTGTTTCAGGAATAAAAATATCAGAAAGTTTATTACAAGAAGCAAAAGCCTTGTCACCGATTTCTGTTATACCGTCTTGCAACTTAATATAATGAAGTGACTTACAATTAAAGAAAGCTCTTTCGCCTATTCGTTTAAGTGTACTTGGCAAAGTAACAGACTTAATGTCACTTTCGGCAAAAGCCATATCTGCAATACTTACAACGGACTTACCGTTTATTGTGTCGGGAATTTCAATTGTAGCATCACTGCTCTTTGTACCGGTGATTTCAACACCACCATCAACACTTGAATATTTATAATTTGTATCGGAAAATACATGGATAATGCCCTCTTTATCAAGGAACATTACACCACCACCTAAGATACAGATTATTAAAATAATAATCAAAACAGGCTTAAATACTTTCCACTTTTTATTTTCATGATATTCGTCATCATCAAACATATCGTCACTGTAGTAGTTTTCAAGATAACTATCATCTTCATCATACTCCAGCTTAGGTCCTGTATAAGAAGAGTGACCATATGTATTTTTGTAAGCAGAATGTTTACTGCTATAGTCTGCAAGTTGTTTTTTGGTATTATTAATAGCTATAATCTTTTCATCTTCAGATATAACATAGCCACAACCTTTACAACTATTAAAAGAATTGCCGTTTTCACGAGAACATTTCGGACAAATCCACAAAGAAAATCACCTTCTCCTTATCTATAATAATCTGCCTTATAATTATTCCACAATTCTTCTACTTTAGAAGTGGAATTTTCTTCCTTTGCCTTAGAGATTGGCTCAATGTATTCATTAAACATCTTCTTTGTTCTTTCAAAGAAGTAGTGCTTTAAGTCCTTAAAATCATCAAAGCCAAATGCAACAATCATAATAGCAAAGTCGTCTTTTGCAAATTCACCAACAAGTCTTCTTAGTAAACTTTCCCACTGAGCAACATTCTTAGCTCTGTTAAGTGTATAAAGCAAAGCATACTCAAATTCCATTGGTGTTGCAAAGCTACCATAAGCACCGTCTGTTGCAGTAACTAAAATAGTAGGTGCATCTGTTCTGACTGTTTTTATATTAATCTTAAAGTCAGTTTCAGCATTTACAAGGTTAATAACTCTTGGTTTCTTGGTTTCATCAATAGGACTAATCTGTTCAACAACATCATCCTCTGTAATCTGACAAAGACCGTTTTTGTCTAGGAAATAACCTCTGCTGTTACCTGCCCAAAGATACTCAAACATAATGCTGTCTTTCTTGCTATAATCACAAGCAATAATACTTGCAGTTGTTGGTACTAAAGCAGTATCCTGATTATCGGCAAAGTTCTTCTTTACCTTATCAATATATTTCTTTAAGTCGGAAGTCAGCTTAATGCTATCCATCTCACTAAAAGTAAAGTTACCGTTTTGGAACATTTTTATTGTGCTTTCTGCTGCCAATCTACTGGCAATATAGCCACCGGTTCTTGTGCCTAACTTTGAATATGTAGTTGAGTCCATTTCTCCAAAGCCATCAAATACACCGATAAAACCACCATTGTCGTTAAAGCAATAGCTATAGCTGTCTTCATCTCTGCCTTCACTGCCACGACCTGTAACAGCTAGGGCAATGTTTAATTTTCTAATGCCCATTTTTACATCCTTATAATTCTCCATAAATACCTCTGCCCTAAAATACAATCTTATTTTCTATATATCTACAATATCAAACATATTTTGCATATAAATTCATTATACAAAAACTAGTTTATTTCATCAATGATTATGACTATTTTGTAATAATAAAAAAGTTAACAAGAAAATACATAAGTTGTACTAACTTGTTAACTCCTCTAATTCACACACAATAACTGTAATGTTGTCGTTACTTCCTTGTCCTAATGCTTGGGAAACCAAAATATCCGATGCATCAGTTACCGACTGTGCTACATGACAAAGAACCCCTACTTCTTCATCATTAAGTTTTTCCGTTAAGCCATCGGAACAAATAATATATCTGTCACCGTTACAATACTCCTCTGTTGAAAGTGCCGGTGAAAATTCCTTTTCTTCTTCACCCATACCAACATACTGAGTAATAATATTCTTGAAAGACTTAAGTTCTTCCGGCAACACATGGTCAACAGACAACTGTTCTATCTTTCCGTTTCGCACTTTATAAATTCTTGAGTCACCAACATTGCCTATAGAAATTTCATTCTTTCCAAAGACAATTCCGGCAAATGTTGTACCCATATGCTCAAGCTGATTTTCTTCAGCATAAGTATGAACCTTGTTGTTCATTTCCTTTGCACATTCAAGGATATGGTCTGAAAGGCTTTTGCTTTCGTCCCCAAAGTTATAATTCCTTGCAACATCAGTAGCCATTGAAGAAGCAACCTCACCTTGCTCTCCACCACCCATACCGTCAAAGACAGCTAGGATTTTACTATCGTCACTGAGGATTTCTCCATAATAAGAGAAATCTTCTTCATCATTTATATCTCTTGAATGTCCGTCACAAAGCAAATTATCTTCATTATTTTTACGAACATTTCCTGTTGTACTCATTGCGTGATATTTAATTCTGTAATGCTTATTTTCCATATAATCACCGCAAAATCCCTATTGTTTTACAACATTATAACACATCAACAACAAAATTGCAACCTACCCACTAAAACACAAAAAAGCAGTTCCTTTTTTGTAGAAACTGCTCAATTGAAATATTTACTGTTTACATTATATAATCAGCAACTGCCTTACCTACATCATCGCCTAAAACTGAACGAAGAACAAATGAAACTGAGGTTTTGAAGATACCGTTTATAGAGTCCTTAAACTCTGCACCATTTGACTGTGCCTTTGATTTATCCACCTTAATGTCACTTACATTAGGAGTATCGCTAATGAGCAGTTCACCGTAAAGAGTGCTTTTGTTACCGATTGAAAGGTATTTCTTGTCACCCTTTGTAAATGTACCGATATTTGTGTTGTCATTTACTCTGTTTACAATTTCATTGTCATAGTAATAAACCTTATACACAATGTCCTTGTCCTTTTTATTAGCAAGATTCTTTGCGTTATTCTCTAAAGTTTCAGCAATAGCTTTAGGGTCAAACTTATCACTTTTACCACCTAGCACATTGTAGTAAATATACTTAGTAACCTTCTGAGTTTCCTCATCGGTTTTTATTTTATCTGCAACACTTGAAAGAATATTAGCAAACAGTTTGTTGTTAAAAGTAAAGGTAGTTACATCACATTCCATACCCTTAAATTCTTCTGTACTTTCCTTAATAAAACCATCTTCGATTTTACCTGAGATACATTCCTTTGAGAATGTATATGCCCACTTTGCAAGTTCGATTTTACCTACTTCATAATCCTCTTTATTTACAGTAGCAGGTACTGTTGTTGAAGTAGCAATTGTGGTTGTAGTTGTAGCAGTAGTTTTCTTTTTATTATTTTTGTTACTTGATGAACTTTTCTTTTTAGGGGCTTTTTCCTTAAGATTTATAACATAAGGTTCACCCTCATTAATTGAAGAAGAAAGGTAGTTACCGTCAATAAGCAACTCATAATCCATAATGTTGAAAACATTAAACTCTGCCTTTAGCTTATCCTTTTCAACTGACCTTTCAACATCAACTGCAATGTCGGAAGAATCAGCACCTGTAAAAGAAAGAATAGATTTATAATCCTGACCTAAAGCAAGGTTGCCTTTTACAGAAAAGTCTTCACTTGCAATAGCAGAAATATTCATACCTTCTTTGTAAACATAATAATTTACCGGACCTAAAATTGCTTTTAGAATTTGGTTTCTTAACGCGTAGCAAGTAACACCACCACCAATAATCAGCACCAAAACAACAATTAAAATAATACCTGCCGGTCTCTTAAAGAAAGGCTTTTTAGTTTTCTTTTTCTTAGGAACTTTTTCCACATTTTCTTCATCAAATGTGAAAAAGTCCTTTTCAGTTTTATTTTCTTCCATACCTAAACCTACTTCCATAATTCTGTTTACAATATATAACATATTTCTGCATTAGTCAATAAAAGCATTATACTTTATTTTATCCCATTAATTATAAAATTTAAGATTATTTCTCTATGGTTATAAGAAATCCTCCCCATTACGGAGAGGATTTCAAGAAAGGGTATGAGAACGATTATTATCTCTTGTACGCTAATTTATTTGCATATCTATAAGTATTTTTATTTAATTATTTCACATAAATATTTCAATAAAATTATCTTACTTATTCTATGCTTTGTGCTGACCTTCTATTAGGTCTTCTATATATAATACTTTTCAACTCAACAAAAGGTTGCAAAATTTTCAATTTTTATTTTTAGTTTTTCAATTTTGATTGTGGGTAAAGGCTAGAATAATAAATTAGGGTTTGTGGGGATGATTATGTAATATAGGTTAATTACATAGTAATCGAATAATTCATCTAATTTATAGTTTTTCCCTCCTTCAGTCGATTTATAAAAGGTAAATTGCCGTACCGTCAATTTACAATCGACAGCTTCCTCGTCTGAGGAAGCCAAACATAATATGTACAAATTTAAAAAATGTACATACCTTGTAGCCTCCCTCGCTGAGGGAGGTGGCTTTGCGTATGCAAAGACGGAAGGAGTGATTGATATTTTAAACTTGTTTAAAATATCATCATAGCTGAAACTTTCCTCTATTTCTAACTATAAAATATAAGAAAAATTATGAGTTACAGGTGTAGGGGACATCATTGATGTCCCGTAACAAATTTTCCTAAATAAATGTATTATGCCCTATGTAGATATTATAAATATTTAGTCTGTAAACAGGACAATAATCCCATAGGTATCACACTTTTTTACGGGCGAACACTGTTCGCCCCTACATCTGTAAGCCATAATATGATATAAAAATCGGTACAGTTTATGCTACAAAATAATGTTGTATTATGAATTGTGCAATAATTTGGTATACAAGAGAGAAAGGACATAGTATACACTTTTTAGTATTTAAACATCACCACAAACCCCAATTCATCTAACCAACCTTTACCCACAGACAAAATTTAAAAAATAAAACCATAATAAAAAACCAAAAAACAAAATATTAAAATTAACACAATTACAACTAAAAAATAGCATTATACAGTATCACTTGAAAATTGAGAAAATGGGGTATATAATGTGTTCTGCTAAAAATGAGAAAAGAAAATAATTTCGTACAATGGGGTAGGAAAATGAAGAATGTAGTTGTTGATAAGTTAACAGCAGATAATGTTTATGAACTGTATTTATCGGTAGATTGGTCAGGACTTTACAAGTCACAAATTCAGCAAAAACTTGCTAACACAAACCACACCTTTACTATATATGAGGGCAACAGGCTTGTTGGTATGGCAAGGATTGTTGGCAATACTCATACAGTATGTTATCTAAAGGATTTTATCATTAAGCCGGAATATCAACATGAGGGTTACGGTAACTTTTTGATGAACTTTATTTTGAATTATATTAAGGAACACAATTCAAAGGATAAACATTCTAAGGTATGTGTTTTTTCTTCAAAGGGGAAGGAAAAATTTTATGAGAAATGTGGTTTCCGTTTTGTTTCGGGAAAACACAGTCACGAGGAATTGTATCAAATAAGAGTGTAGTATTTTTGGGAACTGTTTTGCAGTTCCTTTTTTATTTTCATTTAACTTCCATTTAACTTTTACTTAATTGTAAATACTTGACATTTTATATTATTATTTTATAATTATTTACGGAAAGAGAAAATTTTATAAAAGGTGATTTTATGGAGAAGAAAAGAATTATCAAAACCTCAGGTCTGTTTATTCTGCTTTGTGTAGTGGCATTTTGTGCTGAATTCTACTATGCTAACAACACAAAGAATATTATACTTCCTGAGAAAAGCGAGATTTATACTGTTACAGTAACAAATGGTACTAATGGTAACACAACAACAGTTGAAGAAAGTAACATCAATAAAATCTACAATGATTTGAAAAATATTTCTTTAACTAAAGTTGATAATGAAGACTTAAGTGGTTGGAATTATGCAGTTGACATTGAGACTAACAACGATACTGATGTACACTTAGTTTTTGTTTCTGACAAGTTACTACAGTACAACAACAATACTTATAAAATTAACGGTACATCAGTACTGGAGAATTTTACAAATTGCTAATAACTATTAATTTTAAGTAGTGCTATTTTTTATGGCACTACTTTTTTATTATCATTTTTGCATTTTACCCTACTTAAAATGCAATTTACCTAGATTTTATTGAATTATAAAAGAATTAATGGTACAGTAAAATCACAGAAAGGAGATAAAAAATGAAGTTAAGTATTTTTAAAAATCCAAAATTTTCTGAACCGGAAGTTATACTGAATTATTCCGAAGAAACCGAAGAAGTAAACAAACTGATTGAAACACTGAATTCACTTAATAATACAATTCAATGTTTCAAAAACAACAGTAATTTTAATATAAAGCTAAATGATATTTATTACTTTGAAAGTGTTGACGAAAGGTCATATGTATATACAAAAGACAATGTGTATGAATGTAAAGAAAAGCTATACACAATAGAAGAAACTTTCAAAAACACTTCCATTGTAAGGGTAAGTAAAAGTTGTATTCTCAATATAACAAAGCTAAAAAGTGTCAGACCCTTTATTAACGGTAAGTTTGAGGCTACTATGCTTAGTGATGAAAAAATAATAATCAACCGTCACTATGTTTCTGCTTTTAAGAAAAAGTTTAATATTTAGGAGGTTACTTATGTTAAATAGAATCAAACATTATTTTACACTTGACTGTGTAATTTTCACTATTATGACTGTAGTTTTGTCCATTGTTTATTATTTTGCAACTTGGGACAGTACAGTAAAAACAATTACAGTAGAGGGACTTTTCAAAACTTTTGGAACAATGGTATTCAGCTACTTTACAGTTACAACTGTTATGGCATTTCTGTTTATGATTTTGGAAAAGCATATAAACGAAAATGGATATATAGGTCATCTAATATCAATGGCAATTGTACTTTCTTGTGTATATGGACTTGGTGGTGGAGTATTTGACTGGTTTCCGATTTTTTCGATTTGGTCACTATATACTTTCATAGTAATTGTAATTGTATACACAATTGTGTTTTTCACAATGTTTCACAAAAATGTTGAAGACAGTAACAAAATCAATGAAAAGCTAAAGAAAATGCAGGAGAAAAACAATGAGTAATATTATTGAAATTAAAAATCTGAAGAAATCCTACAAAGATGTTAAGGCAGTTAAAGGCATTGACTTTTATGTTGAAGAAGGAAAACTCTTTGCATTACTTGGACCTAACGGTGCAGGTAAAAGCACAACTATTGATATGATTTGTACTGCACTAAAACCTGACAGTGGCAGTATTACTGTTGACGGTAAAGAAGTCGGCAAAGGTGACAATGCTATTCGTAAAGAAATCGGCATTGTGTTTCAAGATAATTTCCTTGACCCTATACTAACAGTTGGTGAGAACATTTCAATCAGAGGCAGTTTTTACGGACTAAAGGGAAATGAACTGAAAAATGCAGTAAAGAAAGTTTGTGAAACTGTTGGTATTACCGACTTAATGAAACGACCTTACGGTAAACTTTCAGGTGGTCAAAGAAGAAGAGCTGACATTGCAAGGGCATTGGTTAACACTCCAAAAATTCTATTTCTTGATGAACCTACAACAGGTCTTGACCCACAATCTAGGCAAAATGTTTGGCAGATGATTACCAAGTTACAGAAAGAAAACAATATGACAGTTTTCTTAACTACCCACTATATGGAAGAAGTTACTGATGCAGACTATGTTATAGTAATTGACAGTGGTGAAATTGTAGCAAAAGGCACACCGGCTACATTAAAAGAAAAATATGCAAAGAACTACTTGCACATTACACCTAAAGACAAAGAAAAAATAGTTAAAACTTTAAAATACAACAACATTGACTTTACGGTAATTGCTGATGTATATACTGTTGATATAGATAAAACAGAAGATGCTTTGCCTATTATTGATTTGGTTAGGGATAACATAGAAAGTTTTGAAGTTATCAAAGGTACAATGGATGATGCCTTTATTGGAATTACAGGTAAGGAGATTAGAAAATGAAAGGTTTAGTAATTAGAAATTTAAAGTTATATTTCAAAGACAAAGGTGCAGTATTTTTCTCTTTACTTGGTGTACTGATTGTTATAGGATTGTACATTCTTTTCTTAGGAGATACATTTACAGATGGTCTAAAAGAATTTTACAAAGCTGAAAACATAATGAGTGGCTGGATAATGGCTGGGTTACTTGCTATTACATCACTAACCACAACAATGGGTGCATTCTCTACAATGATACAAGACAAAGAGAAAAAGATTTTCAAAGATTTTTACTGTGCACCAATCAGCAGAAGTGCTTTATCTCTTGGTTACATAATCAGCTCAGTAATAATCGGTTTACTGATGACATTACTTGTATTTGTTATTGCTATTATTTATCTTGCAGTTAACAACATTATAGTTATTTCATTTACAATGATTTTAAAGTTAATAGGAGTTTTCCTACTTAACACTTGTTCAAATACTGCAATGGCACTTTTCATTGTTTCACTAATAAGTACAGAAAAAACTTTTAGTGCAGTTTCCGGTATTACCTCAGCATTAATCGGTTTTATAACCGGTATTTATCTGCCTGTAGGTCAGTTACCTGAATATGTACAGTACATTGTTAAGTGTTTCCCTACTTCACACGGTGCAGTTTTATTCCGTCAAGTTTTAATGGAAGATGCACTTAATAAAGGTGTATCAAAAATGCCTACCGAGGCAAAGGCAGTTGCCCTAAAGGAAGTGAAAAACATCCTAGGTGTTATCTTTAAATTCGGTGATACAGAATGTACAACCTTAGTAAGTGTCCTTGTTCTTGTTGTGTCATTAGTCCTATTCTCTGCCCTATCAATCTGGAATATTAATCGTAAAAAAGCAGTTTGAGATTTTTGATTTTCTATTTTCAAATAAAATTGTGCTAATCTGTAAATTAGGGTTTGTGGAGATGTTGTATTATAAAAAATGTAAACTATGTGCTTGTATAAACTGTAAATTATGTGATTGCACAATTAATAATATAACAATATTTTGTAGCATAAACAGTACCGATTTTTATATCATATTATGGCTCACAGTTGTAGGGGCGAACAGTGTTCGCCCGTTTAATAGTAAAATGTTTTATGTAACTTAGTCCTATGTAGAAACTAAAAATTATAACTTACCATATAGGGCAAAGTACCTATATAAAGGTTAGTTTGTAACGGGACATCAATGATGTCCCCTACACCTGTAACTCATAATTTTTCTTATATTTTATAGTTAGAAATAGAGGAAAGTTTCAGCTATGATGATATTTTAAACAAGTTTAAAATATCAATCACTCCTTCCGTCTTTGCATACGCAAAGCCACCTCCCTCAGCGAGGGAGGCTACAAGGTATGTACATTTTTTAAATTTGTACATATTATGTTTGGCTTCCTCAGACGAGGAAGCTGTCGATTGTAAATTGACGGTACGGCAATTTACCTTTTATAAATCGACTGAAGGAGGGAAAAAACTATAAATTAGATGAATTATTCGATTACTATGTAATTAACCTATATTACATAATCATCCCCACAAACCCAAATTTGTTGAATTGTTTTTAGATTAGCATAATCAAAATTGAAAAAACTAAATTTATTTAACTAACCTTTACGCACAATAAGAATTAAAAAAACAAACGCAAAAACACCCACCAAAACGGTGGGTGTAATTTTATGTTTCATTAAAAAACTAAGATTTAAATGCCCTCAAGGGATTTATTAAGGAATGCTTTAGTTTTCTCTGACTTAGGATTATCAAATACTTCTTCAGGTGTACCGAATTCTTCAATAACACCGTCAGCCATAAAGATAACCTTATCGGAAATATTCTTTGCAAAGCTCATTTCGTGAGTAACAACAATCATTGTGTTGTCTGTACTTTTAAGACCTTGAATAACCTTTAGCACTTCACCGGTAAGTTCAGGGTCAAGTGCTGATGTTGGTTCATCAAAACAAAGAATATCAGGATTCATTGCCAATGCTCTGGCAATTGCAACTCTCTGTTGTTGTCCACCGGAAAGCTGACAAGGATAATGCTCTATTCTATCTGTTAGTCCAACTGTTTCAATTAATTCTCTACCATGCTTTTCAATGTTTTCCGGAGTGTCAATCTTCATTAGTGATGGTGCAAGAGTAACATTCTTTAGAACATTGTACTGTGGAAATAGGTTAAAGTTTTGGAATACAAGACCAAAGTGCAGTCTGTTCTTTCTGATTTCATCTTCCTTATATTTTTTGTTCTTTGAACCGTCAAAAATTTCTTTACCATTTACAGAAATAGTACCATTCTCAGCAGTTTCTAGGAAGTTAAGGCATCTTAGTAAAGTTGTCTTACCACTACCTGATGAACCGATAATAGAAAGTACTTCACCCTTTTCAAGTGAAAAGTCAATACCTTTTAGAACCTCTGTTTTACCAAAACTTTTTCTTAAATTTTTTACTTCTAATATAGCCATAGTTAACTCCTGAAGTAACTTAGTTTTTTCTCAATAAAGTTAAAGAGAATTGTAAGTAGTCCTGAGAAAATCAAGTAGAAAGCACCTGTATAGAATAGTGGCCAAATTAGACCATCAGTTTTGATATATACCTGTGCAGTCCAAATAATTTCATATACTGCAATAATTCTTGCAAGAGAAGTATCCTTTACAAGAGTAATGATTTCGTTACTCATTGGTGGCACAATTCTCTTGATAACCTGTAGTAACACAATCTTAAAGAAAATTTGTGTTTTTGTCATACCAAGAACTTGACCTGCCTCATACTGACCCTTTGAAATTGACTCAATACCACCTCTGTAAATTTCTGAGAAGTAGCAAGAATAGTTAATTACAAATGCAAGTAGTGCTGCTGAAAATCTTGGTAGCAGTCCTGTATTTAGGATAAGACCGGGACCGTAATATACAATTATTAATTGAAGTAGTAGTGGTGTACCTCTGATAATCCAAACGAAGGTACGAACCAACCACCTTAGTGGTTTGAACTTACTCATTGAGCCAAAACAGATTATTAAGCCAAGTGGTAGTGAAAATAAAAGTGTCAATCCAAATAGCTGAAGTGTAGACAAAAATCCGTTTAATAGGTCAAGAGTGATAGATAGAAAATCGCTCATTTATTTATCATTCCTTATGTATTACTTACAAAGTGCAACATTATATTTCTTAGATAGCTTTTCAAGTGTGCCATCCTTAGTTAAGTCCTTAATGTACTGATTGAACTTTTCTGTCATATCAGATTTCTTACGGAAACCAACACCGTATTCTTCCTTAGTTAGAGATAGGCTGTGACCAAGTGTTTCATAGCTTGTACCCTTACCTGTCATAGCGTCAGCCATTGTGCTGTCAATAATACAAGCATCAACAGAACCTGACTTAACTTCTAGAAGTGTATCACTCTGTGCTGATACAGGAGTATACTTTAGGTTGTTATCCTTAGCAGCAGCTTCACCTGCAGAACCTGATTCAACTGCAAACTTTAGCTTTGAAAGTGACTTAACATCCTTGTACTTGTTAAGTTCATCCTTCTTCATAACAACAACCTGTTCATTCTTAGCATAAGCATCAGTAACACTTGTGTTCTTCTTAACTTCATTTGTGATTGTCATACCGTTCCAAGCACAGTCAATTGACTTTGTGTTAAGTTCCATAAACTTGTTATCCCAGTCGATTTCAATAAACTTAACCTTAACGCCCATTTTCTTACCGACAGCCTGAGCAAATTCTGTATCAAAACCTGTCCAGTTGCCCTTATCGTCTTTATAGTTCATTGGAGCATAGTCTGTAATACCTACAACCAATTCACCCTTATCCTTGATGTATTCATAGTCAGAGCTTGAACTGCCACAAGCAGTAACAAGCACAGCCATAACTGCACATAATACTAATGCTAATACTTTTTTCATTGTTGTACCCTCTTTTACTTTTTTATTTTTTATTGTTGGAAACCATTTTCTTATATCTTCTATTATTAATTGCCAACAAAGTACCTAAGCCTAAAACTAAAAATGCAAATAACTTTTTCATAATAATACTTCCTTTACAAATTCATTTCAAACTTACCTACCTATTTTACTTTATTTCGCTAAACTTGTAAAGTGGTAATTTAGCAAAATTTAAAGAATTAGGTCACTTCTTTTTTACATCACATACAAAAATTACGGAAAATTCTTTCATTTTTATGATGTTGTTTTATTTGTAAAAGAATATTGTGCCTGTATACCCTATTGAATTAGTTTTTTTAATTCTTGTAAATAAAAACCGGTTTTATAAATTTGGGTTTTTCAATTTTGTCTGTTGGTAAAGTTGAGAATGATAAATTAGGGTTTGTGGGGATGTAGTATTGTAAAAAATGTAAACTATGTCATTGTATGAACTGTAAATTATGTGGTTACACAATTTATATTATAACGATATTTTGTAGTATAAGCAGTATCAATTTTTATATCATATTATGGCTCACAGTCGTAGGGGCGAACATCGTTCGCCCGTTAAAAAAGTGTGATACCTATGGGATTTTTGTCCTATGATGAAATTTAAAATTACAATTATTTACAAAGGACAAAATGCCAATATAGAGGCTAGTTTGTAACGGGACATCAATGATGTCCCCTACAACTGTGAGACATAGTTTTTATATTATTTTAGGTGCATATTCTTACTATAAATTTTTCTTTATAGCCGATTGAATTTAAAAGAAATTTTACTTTACACTCAATAAAAATTAAAAGACAAACCCAAATTTGCAAAACTAATTTATCGTAATACAGAAACAAAATTGAAAGCCCTAATTCGCAGAGATAAATTATTATAACCCACAATTGAAATTGAAAAACTAAATTGTATTATTATTTATAACCCTTTACCATAAAATATAAAAACATATTATCGGTTTAGTTACATAGATAAAGATAAAGAGTTTATAATGCTAAATATGCATAACAATATAGCTAAAAGGGATAAATTGCATAGGGATACATATTGATAAAACTGAGAAGATAATGGATAATAATATTTAGGAAACAGAATATTATAACTTAGCTAAATAACATAGTAATATAGCTTATAAGAAACAAATATAATAACACAACTTAGAAAAATACAATTTAGCGAAAGAATAATATAGCAACACAGTAAAACATCTTGGCTACAAAAATAAAGAATAGAGATGATTAATTAATGGGAAAAATCAAAAGGAAATACACATTAGGGGAAGAAATTTTTTCTTCTGTCAGCCATGGTGTGGGAGCTTGTTTGTCCATAGCAGGTACAGTTGTTTTGCTTGTATTTTCGGTTATATACGGAAATGCATTGGCAGTTGTCAGTTCGGCAATTTACGGTGCATCACTGATAATTCTTTACACAATGAGTACACTGTACCATTCATTTACAAATGAAAAGGTAAAGCATTTTTTTCAGATAATGGACCACAACACAATATTTTTGCTTATAGCCGGTACATACACACCGATTACTCTGTATATTCTTGGTGGTGTTACAGGTTGGATACTGTTTTCTGTTGTGTGGGTTGCATCAATTATCGGCATAACACTAAATTCAATTAATATGGAAAAGGCAAAGATTCCTTCTCTTGTTTGTTACATTGCTACAGGTTGGGTTATTATCTTCGCCATAAAGCCACTGATTGCAAAAGTACCTTTCCTTTCTGCATTATTTCTTGTGCTTGGTGGTATAATTTATACTGTTGGTATTGTGTTTTATGTAATTAAAAAGGTGAAATACTTCCATCCCATATGGCATATTTTCACTATACTTGGCAGTGCATTTCACTACTTCTCAATCTTAATAGCAATTATAAAAATGTAATATAAACGAAAAATTAAGGCTGATACTTTATTGTATCAGCCGTTTTTTGTATAAGAAAAGCCAAGACTATTTAGTAGCCTTGGCTTAGGATTATAAAAATTTAAAAGTTATAAGTAATTTAATTATGCTAATGCTTTCTTTAGTTCTTCTACCTTATCGGTATCTTCCCACTTAACATTAAGGTCTGTTCTGCCCATATGACCATAAGCAGCAGTAGGTAGGAACTTAGTATTACGAAGGTTAAGTTCTTCAATAATAGCAGCCGGACGGCAATCAAATACCTTCTTAACAGCATTTGCTATTTCACTATTACTATACTTACTTGTATCGAAAGTATCTACCATAATTGAAACAGGCTTTGCAACACCGATTGCATAAGCAAGTTGTACTTCACATATGCTAGCAATACCTGAGGCAACGATGTTCTTAGCAATATATCTTGCATAGTAAGCAGCACTACGGTCAACCTTAGTTGGGTCTTTACCTGAGAATGCACCACCACCATGACGACCATAACCACCGTATGTGTCAACAATAATCTTTCTGCCTGTTAGACCTGAGTCACCGGCAGGACCACCGATAACAAATCTGCCTGTTGGGTTTACAAGAATTCTTGTGTCATCTGTTAGTAGGTTTTCAGGGATAATTGGCTTGATAACATACTTGATTAAATCATTTCTAATCTGTTCAAGTGTAACATCTTCATCATGTTGAGTAGAGATAACAACTGTGTCAATGCTAACAACCTTGCCATCTTCATAAAGAGCAGTAACCTGAGTTTTGCCGTCAGGACGAAGATACTTTAGTGTACCGTTCTTTCTAACCTCAGTTAACTTCTTAGCCAGTTTGTGAGATAGTGAAATAGTTAGTGGCATTAGTTCTTCTGTTTCGTCACAAGCATAACCAAACATCATACCCTGGTCACCTGCACCAAACTGATTGTACTTGTCTTCTTCACCGTCTTTTAGTTCGTAACTTTCGTTAACACCCATTGCAATGTCAGGTGACTGTGTTGTAATCATATTGTTGATTTTGCAGTTATGACCGTTAAATAGAAGTTCATCTCTGTCATAACCGATTTCATTAATTACATTTCTTGTAACTGCTTCATAATCAACTTTAGCAGTTGTACTGATTTCGCCCATAATGTTTACGATACCGGCAACTGCTGTTGTTTCACAAGCTACATGAGCCATATTGTCTTGTTCAAAAATTGCATCAAGAATTGCGTCACTAATCTGGTCACAAACTTTGTCAGGATGTCCTTCAGTAACTGATTCTGATGTAAATAAATACTTTCCCATATCTATACTCCTTTTCTTATATTTCTTACCACAAAAAAAGCCACCGTGAAAGACGGTGGCTTAATACTCATCTTTCGGTTATACCGCAGGAATTAGCACCTTGCTTTTCGCAGGTTGCCGGACTTCATAGGGCCTGTCCCTCAGTCGCTCTTGATAAGAAAATATTTAATTTTTCTACCTTCATAGTGTAACACATAGTAAATATAATGTCAACTGTCGGAATAAATTGTCAGTTATTCTGCTGAAGAAGTGCTTTCAGAAGTAGGTTCTGTTGTGCTTTCTGCTACACTTTCTGTAGTATTTTCTTCAGTAGAGTTTTCTTCTGTGTTAATGGATGGGTTTGTGTTGTCATCATCCATTGTTTCAAAGTTACCACCGTAGTTGTTAACAATTTCAACAACCTTGTTGTATGTAGAAGCATTTGCATCATTGTTGATTAGAGATATTGTAGGGTCTGTTTCCTTTGACAATCTGTTATTTAATTCATCAACACTACTTAGCACTTCACCGTTATATGTTACTGTATCACCTGAAACAGTAATTGCAACAAGTGTTTCGTGGATTGAAGTGGAAGAAGTAGGTTCTGCACTGTCTGACATAGGTAGTAGGTTTTGAATATCTTCCTTAGTTGGAATGTGTCCAAAGTAAGCGTAAACACCACCACATAAAGCACCTAGGATAATAATGATAACAACAAATGTTTTTAGTCCTGTATGCTTTTTCTTTTCGGAATGGCCTTTATTTTTGTCACTTTTCTTAGAAGATTTTTCAGCTTTTCTGTCACTTGATTTACTGTTATCTCTTCTGTTACTGCTGTGACTTTCGTGACTAATGTGACTATCGTGGCTACTGTGTCCTCTGTCCTTTTTCTTAGACTTTTTCTTTTTGTCCTTAGAACCTTTGGAACTTTTACTGCTTGAACTTCTGCTACCTGAACTGCCGGAACTTCTGTTACTTCTGCTTTCACCACTATCGTTAGTATCAGCAGAGTAACTGCCCTGTGGTTCTTTAGTTTCAGGTGTAACTTCTTCAGTTTCTATATTTTCAGCATATGTATTTCTTCTAGGGCTATTGCTCTTTAGTTCTCTTGAAGAACTGTTGTCAAATACATATTCATCTTCGTTATTATCAATAGGTTCATCACTAAAGAAGTCAATCTGTTGTTTTGCTTTTCTTTGTTCGGCTAAGATTTTGTCAACTTCATCATCAATGTTAGTCATATCAGTTTTGAAGTCATCAAAAGATGTTTCTTTGTTTTCATCTTCAAAATAGCCGTGTGTACCTTTTTTTGCCATACTATCAACTCCTTTAATCAAATATATCACATTTTTGTGATTACTTCAACTGTTATTGTGTGTTCTTTTTTTGAAAAAATTAGGGAAGTTACATAGAAACTGTAACTTCCCTTTGTGTTAAAGTGATAAATTTTTAAGATACTTTATCAAACTGACTGTTGTATAGGTCTGCATAATAACCACCCTTTGCAAGTAGTTCTTCATGAGTACCTTGTTCAACAATGTCCCCATCTTTCATAAATAGGATTAAGTCAGCATTCTTGATTGTTGAAAGTCTGTGAGCAATAACAAAACTTGTTCTGCCTTCCATTAGGTTATCCATAGCCTTTTGGATAAATGCCTCTGTTCTTGTATCAACTGAAGAAGTAGCTTCATCAAGAATAAGAATCTTAGGGTCGGCAAGAATTGTTCTTGCAATAGTTAATAACTGCTTTTGACCTTGGCTAACATTAGATGCTTCTTCATTTAGAACCATATTATAGCCATCAGGTAGGTGCTTAACAAAGTCATCAACATGAGCAGCCTTTGCAGCTTTTACAACATCTTCATCACTTGCATCCAACTTACCGTAACGAATGTTCTCCATAATTGAACCTTTAAATAGCCATGTATCTTGAAGAACCATACCGTAAAGTTCTCTTAGTTCTCTTCTGTCAAAGTCATTAATGTTGTGTTCATCAACTAAGATGCTACCACCGTTTAGGTCATAGAATCTCATCAGTAGCTTAACCATTGTTGTTTTACCTGCACCTGTAGGGCCAACAATAGCAATCTTCTGACCTTGCTTAACTTTAGCTGAGAAGTCGTGAATAATAATTTTGTCCTCGTTGTAACCGAATTTTACATGGTCGAATGTTACATTACCTGTGATTTCATCAACAGTAACATTTTCACCGTTAGGCTTTTTGCAATGGTTTTCAGCCTCTTGTGACTCTTCCTTTTCACCGATAAATTCAAAAATTCTTTCAGCTGATGCAGTCATTTGCTGAATCATATTACTTACTTGAGCAAGTTGCTGAATAGGCATTGTAAACTGTCTTACATACTGAATAAATGACTGAATGTCACCAACTGTAATTGTACCTTGAATAGCTAGGTAGCCACCAAGCACTGCAATTGCACCGTAAGCTAAGTTACCGATTACCTGCATAATAGGACCTGCTAAACCTGAGAAGAACTGGCTCTTCCATGCTGATTTATAAAGCATATTGTTGGACTTTTCAAATTCTTCAACATTTCTGTCAACTGTGTTAAAAGCCTGAACAATGTTAACACCACTGATTGTTTCTTCAACTTGACCGTTAACATGACCTAGGTAATCTTGCTGATTTCTAAAGTGTTTCTGAGAAATCTTGAAAATAAGTGAAATAAAGATTAGTGCAACCGGTAGAATAACTAAGGCAATAAGTGTCATCATCCAGTTAATACTAAACATCATATATAGCACACCGATAATTGTTGAAATTGATGTTACTGCCTGAGTTGCAACCTGGTTTAAACTTGTGCAAAGAGTATCAACATCATTTGTGATGATAGATAGTGTTTCACCTGTTTGGTGTCTGTCAAAGTAGTTCATAGGAAGAAGATTGATTTTGTATGAAATATCTCTTCTTAATCTATAACCAACCTTCTGAGTTACTGTACTCATTAGGAAGTTCTGAACAAAACCACAAACTGAACTTGTAATATAGATACAAAGCAGTCCGATTAAGATACCGGCAATTTTACCGAAATCAATACCTGAACCACCGGAATACTTACTCATAATTCCGTTGAAAAGTTCTGTTGTTGCATTACCTAAAATCTTAGGTCCTATAACATTGAAAACTGTACTTGCAATGGCGAAAATTACAACAATGAGTATGGCAAACTTGTAGTTGCCGATATATTTAAAAAGGCTTTTGATAGAACCCTTAAAGTCTTTTGCTTTAGCTGTTCCCATCATTCTTCCTTGTGGACCTCTACCACCTCTAGGTCCTCCCATAGGCATAGGCATTACTGTAATTCCTCCTTTGACAACTGACTTTCTGCAATGTCACGATAAACCTGACAGTTTTTCAGTAGTTCTTTGTGTGTACCCTTACCAACGATTTTACCGTTGTCAAGTACAAGTATCTGTTCAGCATTTAGAACTGTGCTGATTCTTTGAGCAACAATAAGGATTGTGCTATTCTTAATATTTTCGCTAAGTGCCTTTCTTACTGCAACATCAGTCTTAAAGTCCAGTGCTGAGAAACTGTCGTCAAAGATTAGCACTTCAGGTTCATTTGCAATAGCTCTTGCAATTGATAGTCTCTGTCTTTGACCACCGGAAACATTAGTACCACCTTGGCTAATGTGTGTTTCATATTTCTTAGGCTTTTCATTGATAAATTCTGTTGCGTGAGCAATCTCTGCTGCTTTTTCAATTTTTTCCATTGGTAGGTCTTCATTTGCAAAAGCAATGTTGGACTTAATAGTACCTGAGAATAACATACCTTTCTGTGGTACATAACCGATTTTATCTCTTAAATCAGTTAATTTAACATCCTTAATATCTTGACCGTCAACTGTAACAGAACCCTTAGTTGTATCGTAAAATCTTGGGATAAGGTTGATAAGTGTACTCTTACCACTACCTGTTGAACCGATAATAGCAGTAGTTTCCCCAGGCTTTGCAGTAAAGCTAATATCCTTTAGTACAGGTTCTTCTGCTCCCGGATAAGTAAAAGTTACATCCTTAAATTCAACAACACCCTTTTGCTTTTCTTCAAACTGCTTAGGGTTTTCAGGGTTGTGGATTGTAATTTCTGTATCGTAAATTTCACCAAGTCTTTTTGCTGAAACAAATGCTCTCGGAATCATAATACTTGCCATACAAATCATTAGGAATGACATAATAATCTGCATTGTATATTGGATATATGCCATAATGTCACCAACCTGCATATTACCTGCATTAGTTTCATTAGCACCAACCCAAACAATAAGTACTGTTGTACCGTTCATAATGAACATCATAGCCGGCATCATAATTGCCATAACTCTGTTGACAAATAGGTTAGTCTTTGTAAGAGTTTTGTTTGCATCATCAAATCTTTCATTTTCGTGGTCTTCACGGCTAAATGCTCTGATAACAGGTAGACCTGTAAGAATTTCTCTTGATACTAGGTTTACCTTATCAACCAACTTTTGAAGTGCAGTAAACTTTGGCATTGCTATTGTCATTAGTGTTGCAACAAGTACAAGGATAACACCAACTGCTAATGCAATAACCCATACCATACCGGAACTCATATTAGTTACCTTTAGTAATGCACCGATACCTAAGATTGGAGCATAGATAATCATTCTTAGCATCATTACAATAACCATCTGGATTTGCTGAATATCATTTGTACATCTTGTAATTAGGGATGCATTACTAAATTTGTTTGATTCACTTGCTGAGAAGTTGATAATTTGGTTATATGCATGACTTCTAATATCCTTAGAAAATCTAGCACCGATAATTGATGCAAGTAGAGAAACAGCAATCATACATACAAAGATTACACCGGCATAACCAAGCATTAATGTACCTGCTTTAAATAGGTAATTCATTCTTACTTGGTCGGTATCAACACCGGCAGACTTCATAAGACTTTCTGTATATGGTGTTACAACCTGTGTGATTGTGTCTTCCCCAAGTTTGTCAAATGCCTTTAGCTTGTCGTTCATTACATCGGTAATTTGACTCATAGTGTTTTCGCTGAATAAAGGCAAAATCTCAAACATATCAACTGAGTCACCCTTTTGGGACTTCTTGTTGATTTCCATAAACTTCATTTGGTTTTCAGGTGTCATTTCTTTAACACCCTTTTCCATAATCTTTTGGAAGTCCTTGTTGTCAATCTTGCCACTTACTGAGTCGGAAGAAAGTTCGCCTTTCTCACCTTTTTCTAACATATAAGTGATAAGCATAGGCTTTGTTAGCTTATCGGCAAGTTTATCGGCGTTTTCATCGCTGATATTTTCCTTTAATGTAAGAATATCTTTGTTTTTGTACTTCTCACTTTTATACTGAGAATTTACAAAGTCTTTGTCATTTTTTTCCATAAAAAGCTCTATTTTATCCATTTCGCTTTTTGGAGCTTTATCCGGTGTAACAGTTTCAATACCGGACTGCTGAATACCAACATTGACAATATTACTCATATATGTTGGCAATGATAAGTCACAATAAGCCTGAATTACTAGCAAAATTACAACGAAAATAATAGGAATGATTGCAGGTTTAAAGTGCTTTAGTAACTTCTTCAATATATTCACCTCTTATTTAGTTCAGTATATAGATTTTAACACTATTTAAGGATATGTACAATGTATATTTTAAATTCAATGTTCATTATTTTGCACAAGAAATAAACCGTTTAGTTGTACATAATGCCGAAAATAATAATCATTTCTGTTTTATTGATATTTATTTTAAGTTATGGCTATTCTTAACAATTATTTTATTGAAAAATAACATATATAATTCTATACTAGAATAAAAATATGAATAAAATGTGATATTCTATCTTTAATTAAGAAAGAGAGGCATTAATTATGATTAAAGAAGTAACAAAAGATATTACATATGTTGGTTGTGATGATAAAACTCTTGATTTGTTTGAAAGTCAGTATATAATTCCTAACGGTATTGCATATAATGCTTATGTAATTATGGATGAAAATATTGCACTTATTGATACAGTTGATAAAAGAAAAACCGGTGAATGGCTTGAAAATGTTGAGAAAGTTCTTGATGGTAAGACACCTAAGTATCTAATTGTAAACCATATGGAACCTGACCATTCCGGTTCTGTAGAGGCTTGTATCAAGAAGTATCCTGAAATCACTTTAGTAGGCAACAAGAAGACTTTCCTATTCCTAAAGCAGTTTACAGGTCTTGACCTAGAAGCAACTTCAAAGGTTGTTGCCGAAGGTGATACTCTTGAACTTGGTACACACACACTTAGCTTTGTATTTGCACCAATGGTTCATTGGCCTGAAGTTATGGTTACATATGACAGCACAGATAAGGTTCTGTTCTCTGCTGATGCATTCGGTAAGTTCGGTGCATTAGATACTGATGAAGATTGGGCTTGTGAGGCTAGAAGATACTACTTTAACATTGTAGGTAAGTATGGTGTGCCTGTACAAGGACTACTAAAGAAAGCATCAAAACTTGATATTCAGATTATCTGTCCTACTCATGGTCCTGTTTTAACAGAAAATCTAGATTACTACCTAGATCTATACAACACATGGTCAACTTATCAGGCTGAAACAGATGGTGTATTTGTTGCTTATTGTTCAATTCATGGCAACACAACTGAGGCAGTAGGTAAGCTGGAAGAAATCCTAAAGTCTAAGACAGACAAGAAAGTTGTTGTAACTGACCTTTCAAGATGTGATATGGCAGAGGCTATTGAAGATGCATTTAGATATAGCAAGTTAATTGTTGCTGCTCCATCATATGATGCAGGTGTATTCCCTGTAATGGCAGATTTCCTACATCATCTAAAGATTAAGGCTTATCAGAACAGAAAGGTAGCTATTGTAGAAAACGGTTCATGGGCACCTACTGCTGCAAGAACTATGAAGGGTTACCTGGAAGAAATGAAGAATGTTACTATCTGTGATACAGTAGTTACAATTAAGTCCAGAGCAACAGAAGATACTTATAAAGAAATGGAAAAACTTGCTGACGAAATCTTGGCATAATTTTCAAAATCAATTATTATTAGCCTCTGTAATTTTACAGAGGCTATTTTTCTATAATCTTTATAATATTTTTAATAGTTTTTATAATATTATTTAAAAAAATTTATATTATTTTAAAAATTTTGCAACCTTTTTGATTTTTGAAAAGTATTATATATGTAAGTATATTTATAAACTAATAATTGTTTTTACAAGAAAGGATAATGTATGAAAAATTTTAAGAAAGTTATAGCAACATTTCTTTCGGCATTGATGGTTACCGGCAGTATGGTGTGTGGTGCAAGTGCAGTTTCCACAAATCAAGAAAGCAATGTTAAAAACAAAACCAAACAAACACTTATCTATCCAAACAAAAATGATAAAAAGAAGAAAACCTATGTTGAAGGTGAAGCAGTTGTAATGATGAAGGGCAGTAACCTTATTTCATCAGGTGCTTCTCTTAACAAGATAATGGATGTTTCTTCTTCAATTAAGGTTGAAAAGGTTAGTGACTTTAAGGAAAGAAAGAGCAGTAAATCTGTTGTCACAGTTTCCTCTAAAAAGTTAAGTACAGAAAAAATTATTGAACAATTAAAAGGTGAAGATGATGTTCTGATTGCCGAACCTAACTATATTTGTAAGGCATCAGCCATTACGGATGATAAGTACAGTAAGTATCAATGGGCATTGGAAAACACAGGTATCAATAACGGTAAGGTTGGTGAAGATATTAAGCCTTCCTCTATGTGGAACAAAAAGTCCACCGGTGATAAAACACCTGTAGTTGCTATTATAGATTCCGGTGTTAACTTTAAGCATGAAGATTTGAAAGATAAAATGTGGGTAAACCCATACCAAAACAAACTTAGAGGTGTTCATGGCTTTGACTTTACAGGTACAGTAAAGAACAGTGAACCTATGGATGGTGATGGTCACGGTACTCATTGTGCAGGTATTATCGGAGCAACTAGGGATAACAAAATCGGTATAGCCGGTGTTGCTGACAATGTAAGGATTATGGCACTAAAGTTTTTGGATAATTCAGGTCAGGGTACTACTGATGATGCCATTGCTGCTTATAACTATATTTATAATGCTCAAAAGCTAGGTGTTAATGTTGTTGCAGTTAATGATTCTTGGGGTAGCTATGATTACTCCAAAATTCTTCTGGATGTTATTAATCAGGTTGGTAAAGAAGGTGCTATTACTGTTGCAGCTTCCGGTAATGAAAGCACTAACCTAGACAATGCATATGATTTTAATACTATTAATGATTACGATGATGACTATGATGAAGAATTTAGCAATAAAAAATATAGTGAATTAGATGGTGACCCGTTTAGTTATTATTCATATCCGGCTTGTTATGACAGTAATTATATTGTATCAGTTGGTGCCAGTGGTGAAGACGGTAAACTTGCTAATTATTCTAACTATGGCATTGAAAAAGTAGATACAATTGCTCCCGGTACAGATATTTTGTCAACAGTAAGCAATGACTGTTTCTTGCCAACTATTTATAATCAAGAAGAACTTAATGAAAGATGTCAGCAATATATTACTAAGGACTTTAATGCAAATACTTCTGATTTAAGTGATAACAAAGATGGTATTAAAATTACCGAAACTAATACAGGCTATGATGACGGTTTAGGTGATAAAACTTGCTTAAAGATTGATTTTTCTACAACAGATAATAACAATTTATATGCTATTGAAATTCCGTATACAGTAACATCAAATGGTGATAAGGGTACTTACGGTAGCTTTATGTATAGTTTTGAAAAAGCTCCTAATGGAGATGATTCAGATTATTTTACTGAAAATGGTATTTATTTTGCTGAATTTGCTAAGGATGAAGAATATACTTTTAAAGATGTAATGAATCAAGAAATAGGTTATTACCTCAACGGAACAGGATCTTGGTCACATGTTGAAATTCCAAAACTTACACCGGCAAAAGTAACAGGTGAAAGAAAACTTGTTATTGTAGTAAGTTATGAAGATAATTATGATTTTTCACTTAAACTTGATAACTTTGGTGTATCAAAGGGTACTGTGAACGAAAGTGAAAACTTTGGTCAGTACGATATTTACAGTGGTACATCTATGGCAACTCCATATGTTGCAGGCAGTATTGCGCTTATGAAAGATAAGGACAGTAGCCTAACAACTGAACAGCTAATTGAAAAGGTAAAGAATTCTGTACACCAAACTACTTTAGTTGACGGTAAAGCAAAGTCAAGTGGCGTCTTGTCACTGGACAAAACCAACTCTGTTATTCCTAGAATTAACTCTTGGGAAAATAAGAATGGCAAATCTGTTGTCAAAGGTGTTAATTTTGATAATATTCAAAAAGTAACTGTTAATGACAAAAATGTAAAATATACAGTTAAAAATTCTACTGAAATAACTATTGAAGATAATAATTATTATGGCGGTATTTGTACCCTAAAGGTATATTCAAAAGATGGTTATGGATATTATTCAGCAGTAAGTCTAAAGGGTACTAGGTACAAGAATAACGGTATCATTAGTTTAGAAGAATCTATTTTTAATTACGATATAGTCAGTGATGGTAAGTATTTTTATTGTGTAGATGATAGAAATGCATTAGTTCGTTATTCAATAGACAAAGATGGTATTATTAGATTTAGCAGAGATGGTAGTTTCCAAGGTGCTATGAAAGTCCATTTTGCTGATATAACTAATGGTAGCAAAACTAAAATTAAAACAACATCACCTGTATATTACAATGGCAACATATATATTTATGCTGATTATTATCTAAATTTAGAATCAAATGAAGATGACTTTTATGTTAAGAAAAGTGCAATTATAACATACAATGTTTCCACTTGTAAGAATACTATACAGACAGTTGAGGGTATAGACTTAGCTGAACAAGCAATTGCAGTTTATAATAAATCATTGTATCTAATAGGTGGTTATGATTATAGTACCGGTGAATTTTCTGATGCAGTATACAAAAAGGTAGGTTCATCATGGCAGAAGGTTACTTCACTTCCTGAGAAAAGAGCAAGAGGTAAGGCATTGCAGTATGGCAACAAGCTAATCTATTCTCTGGGTATTAATGAATCAGGTACTTGTCCTAAGACTTTGATTTTTGACGGTAAGACTTGGACAGAAAGCAAAATCAATTTAGGAATAAGTAAATTTGCTACTTATTATATTGGTAACAAATCATATAATTTTTATGATTGTGGTTATGATTTAGTTGGCAATGGTATTTTGTTCACCGGTAGACTTTTCAACAATATAGGTGATACTGTTGTATATAACCCTACTAAGGATACACTTACTGCACTAAATAATTATTTCCATACAGATAGTGTAAATGGTATAAAGGGTACTATTGTAGGTAACAAATTCTACGGTAAAGGTTTTGAAGGTAATGCTTCATGTACATTCTCATTTAATGTAAAAACAGGTATGAAGAAAGTTGCAGTATCTTCCAATGTAAATGGTGGCAAGGTAACCGGTGGTGCATATTATATGCCTAACACTACTGCTAAAATTACTGTATCCCCTAACAAGAATTTCAAGTTTAACTATATGCTTATTAATGGCAAAAAATACACTAAGCCTACTGCAACATTTACTGTTACTAAGGACACTTCGGTAAGAGTATATTATATTTCTATGGTTACTAAGATTAAGCTAAACAGAACTACTCTTACACTAAAGAAAGGCAAGACAAAACAGTTAACAGCTACTATTACCCCAAAGACTGCTACAAATAAAAGTGTTGTTTGGTCTAGCAATAAAAAGTCTGTTGCAACAGTTAACAGTAAAGGTAAAATAACTGCTAAGAAGAAAGGTACTGCCATTATCAAAGCTACTGCTAAAGATGGTAGCAAAGTCTCTGCAACTTGTAAGGTAACTGTTAAATAAGATAGTTAAGTTATATAATAATTGCTTATAGTAGTAACTTTGTAAGATTATTTTAACTACTATTAATAATTAAAATTTTATAAGTTTAAAAAGGATATGGTCTACTCCCCTAAACCATATCCTTTTCCTTTGTCTATACAATTTTTATTTTTTAATTTTTATTGTGGTAAAGGTCAGTTCGATAAATTAGGGTTTTTCAATTTTGTCTGTGGGTAAAGGTTAGTTTAATAAACTTATCTTTTCAATTTTGATTGTGGGTTAAGATAAATCAGCAATATAAATTAGGATTTGTGGGGATGTTTATGTAATATAGGTTAATTAGATATTAACCGATTAATTCAACTAATTAATAGCTTTTTCCCTCCTTCAGTCATTCTTTAAAAGGTGAATTGCTTTGCAATTCACGAATGACAGCTTCCTCGTCTGAGGAAGCCTTTGTCTTTACCGTAATTTCTACTAAATAATAAAGTCTGTATTATTTCAAAAATTGCGTATTATTTTAGATTTGTACAGACTATTTTGCCTCCCTCGCTGAGGGAGGTGGCTTTGCGTAAGCAAAGACGGAAGGAGTGATTGGAATTGTAAATTCATTTACAATTCCATATTAACTGAAACTTTTCTCTATTTCTAACTATAAAATATAAGAAAAATTATGAGTTACAGGTGTAGGGGACATCATTGATGTCCCGTTACAAACTAGCCTTTATATAGGTACTTTGCCTTATGTAGATATTATAAATTTATAGTCTGTAAATAGGGCAAAAATCCCATAGGTATCACACTTTTTTACGGGCGAACGATGTTCGCCCCTACATCTGTGAGCCATAATATGATATAAAAATCGGTACTGTTTATGCTACAAAATATGGTTATATTATGAATTGTACAACCACTTAATTTATAGTTTGTACAAGGATATAGTTTGCACTTTTTTATAATACAACATCTCCACAAGCCCCAATTTGCAAAGTTAACTCACAATAACACAAAAATTAAAAATAATGGCAACAAGGAGTTGCTTGTACTAATAAACGATTTACATTATAATATAAATAGGTGGTGAATAATATGGAAACAAAGGACATAATACTTGAACTAAGGACAAAGAAAGGTTTATCACAAGATGAACTGGCTGAGAAATTATATGTAACAAGACAAGCAGTATCTAGGTGGGAAAATGGTGATACAATTCCAAATACAGAAACACTAAAAGCACTTTCAAATTTATTTGATGTATCTATCAACACCCTACTGGGTTCTCCAAGAAAGTTGATTTGTCAATGTTGTGGTATGCCACTTGAGGACTCAACAATAAGCAGAGAAATTAACGGCGATTTTAATGAAGAATACTGCAAATACTGTTACGCTGACGGTAACTACAGATACGACAATATTGATGAGTTGATAGAAGTATGCGTTAAGCATATGAGTAATGAAGAATTTTCTCCGGAAGAAGTAAGAAAATATATGAAAGGGTTACTACCTCAATTAAATTATTGGAAAAAATATTCCCAGCTTGGTGAAAATGAGTTTTGCAATTTCAAAAGAAAACTTGTTGAAGAAATTAATGAATTAAAAATTGAGGGTATGCCAAAGGTTGATACATTGTATTCACTTGAAGGCAACAAAGTTAACTTGGAATACAGACTGCCTAACGGACAGTACACAAAATTTTTAAATGAAAACGAAACATATTTTTGCAATCAATTGGAGTGTGAATTTGGTGGAGAAAGATGTTTTGGTATAGTAGCAAATATGGACTTTATCCTTGTATCAACTTATGAGGAAAATGGAATCAATCCTGAATTAGTCCTATATAAGAAAAGATAATTTAAGTTTTGTTAATTATAAATTTATCTCAACTAACAAAAAGCCCATAGCACAAGCTATGGGCAATTTTATATATTATTTTTTGTTATCTACTTTTGAGCTATCTGCTACTTTGGAATTTTTCTTATCATACTTATATCTAACCAACTCAATAATCAAAACAAAAGCAATGATTATACAAGCAGTAAATGTAAGGAAAGCATCAATAATTATTGCTACTTCACCAAGCACAAATTCCAAACAAAAGAAAACAACTGATAATGCTAATAACCCAAAAGCAATATAGAAAGCAATTCTGTTATTTTTTGTAAAATTCTTAAATCTCATAATGTTCCCTATAAAAAAGCAAGTGACAACATAAGTCATCACTTGCCTATAATTATTTCTTAATTTCTAGGAGTCTTTCGGCTTTTTCAACTTCTTCTGCAGTTGGAATTTTGTAGCCGTCAAGTGGGTAAGGAATACCTAGCTTTTCCCACTTCATAAGACCTAGTGTATGATAAGGAAGAATCTCAACCTTATCTACAGTTTTAAGTTGCTTAATAAACTGATTTAACTTCTTTAGACCTTCTTCATCATCAGTAAGGTTAGGAACAAGAACATGTCTTATCCACATATGAATACCCTTATCTGATAGGTACTGAGCCATAGCAAGAATATTTTCATTCTTATGACCTGTTAGTTCCTTATGCTTATCACTTTCGATTTCTTTAATGTCAAGCATAACAAGGTCAGTATATTTAATTAGTTCATCAAACTTCTTTAGAAACTCAGGGTCATTCTTAAATGGTTGACCACAAGTATCAAGGGTAGTATGAACACCCTTTTCCTTAGCCAGTCTGAAAACCTCTGTTACAAATTCAATCTGTAATAGTGGTTCACCACCACTGATTGTAATACCACCGTTTTTCTTCCAATAATTCTTATATCTATAAGCCTTATCAAAAAGTTGTTTAGCAGTTAATTCATCACCGGCGTTCTTGTCCCAAGTGTCTGGGTTGTGGCAATATTTACAACGCATATTGCAACCCTGTAAAAATGCCACATATCTAACACCAGGTCCGTCAACCAGACCAAAAGTTTCGTAAGTATTAATTCTACCTGTTATATTACATGCTTGCATGACAAGTACGAGCAATAACATCTAGCTGCTGTTCACGAGTTAGGTCGATGAACTTAACAGCATAACCTGAAACACGGATTGTGAAGTTTGCATATTCTTCTTTTTCTGGGTGTTCCATAGCGTCGATTAGCTTATCCTTACCAAATACATTAACATTTAGGTGATGAGCACCCTGATCGAAGTAACCGTCCATAACCTGAACTAGGTTATTAACTCTTTCATCTTCTGAGTGACCTAGAGCGTCTGGGTTGATTGTCTGAGTATTTGAAATACCATCTAGTGCCCAGTGGTATGGTAGCTTAGCAACTGAGTTTAGAGAAGCTAGTAGACCGTTCTGTTCTGCACCGTAACTTGGGTTAGCACCAGGTGATAGTGGTTCGCCTGCCTTACGACCGTTAGGCATATTACCTGTAGCCTTACCATAAACAACATTTGATGTGATTGTTAGGATAGATGTTGTTGGTTCAGAATCACGGTATGTGTGATGCTTCTTAATCATATCTAGGAATGTCTTTAGTAGCCATAGAGCGATTTCGTCAGCTCTGTCATCATCGTTACCATACTTAGGGAAGTCGCCTTCTGTATCAAAGTCAACGATAATACCGTCTTCATCACGGATTGGCTTAACTGTTGCATACTTAATAGCACTTAGTGAGTCAACAACATGTGAGAAACCTGCAATACCTGTAGCAAATGTACGACGAACATCTGTATCAATAAGAGCCATTTCAGCTGCTTCATAATAATACTTATCGTGCATATACTGGATTAGGTTTAGTGTATTTACATATAGACCAGCTAGCCAGTCCATCATTGTTGTATACTTATCAATAACCTTATCATATTCTAGAGTGTCACCTTCGTATGGCTTGTAAGCAGGACCAACCTGTTCACGAGTCTTAACATCAACACCACCGTTTAGTGCGTATAGAAGACACTTAGCTAGGTTAGCTCTAGCACCGAAGAACTGCATTTCCTTACCTGTCTGAGTAGCAGATACGCAGCAGCAGATTGAGTAATCGTCGCCCCATACCGGCTTCATAACATCATCATTTTCATACTGAACTGAGCTTGTACGAATTGAAATCTGTGCAGCATAGTCCTTGAATGCTTCTGGAAGTGATGAAGAATATAGAACAGTTAGGTTTGGTTCTGGTGAAGGTCCCATATTTTCTAGTGTGTGTAGGAAACGGAAGTCTGTCTTTGTTACCATTGAACGACCGTCAACACCTGTACCACCAACTTCTAGTGTAGCCCAAACAGGGTCACCTGAGAATAGCTGATTGTATGATGGGATACGAGCGAATTTAACCATACGGAATTTCATTACCATGTGGTCGATTAGTTCCTGAGCTTCTTTTTCTGTTAATGTTCCGTTTTCTAGATCTCTCTGAATGTAGATGTCTAGGAATGTTGAAATTCTACCAACACTCATTGCAGCACCGTTCTGAGTCTTGATAGCAGCTAGATAACCGAAGTATAGCCACTGACAAGCTTCGTGAGCGTTACCTGCTGGTTCTGAAATGTCGTAACCATAAGCCTGAGCCATAGTCTTCATATCATTTAGAGCCTTAATCTGTAGAGAAAGCTCTTCTCTCTGACGGATAACATCATCTGTCATTGTACCGTCGCCTGTGTTAGCAAAGTCATGCTTCTTTTCTTCGATTAGGTAATCAATACCGTAAAGAGCAACTCTACGATAGTCACCAACGATACGGCCACGACCGTATGTATCTGGAAGACCTGTAATAATCTTGTTATGACGAGCCTTCTTCATTTCAGGTGTGTAAGCATCGAATACACCTTGGTTATGTGTACGGCTGTATTCGTTGAAGATCTTGTGGAACTTAGGGTTAGGTGTGTAACCGTTAGTTGTACAAGCCTGTTCAGCCATCTTAATACCACCGAAAGGCATAAATGCTCTCTTAAGTGGCTTATCTGTCTGAAGACCAACAACCTTTTCAAGATCCTTAGTTTCTTCACTAATATAACCAGGGCCATAAGCTGTTAGAGTAGAAACAACTTCTGTTTCCATATCTAGGATACCACCCTGAGCTCTTTCTTTCTTCTGTAAATCCTGTAGAACGCCCCATAGCTTATCAGTTGCTTCTGTTGGACCTTCTAGGAATGATGAATCGCCATCGTATGGTTTGTAGTTGTGTTGGATAAAGTCACGAGTGTTGACTTCTTCTTTCCACATACGGCCTTCAAAGCCGTCCCATTGCTTAAAATTAATCATTTTCTATCCACCTCTACTATTACTTTTTGGGTCTTTTTTTCTAACCAAATTTATTATACTACTATTTCGCTAAAATACAAGTGAAAATCATAACTATTTTGAATAATTATTGTAAATACCAAAAAAATCGAAATATTAGTTAATTTTATAGTGCAATTTAAAGAATAATTGACCGTTATTTTCACATATTTAGAAATTTATAACAGTATATTCTTACATTTTTGATTTATCAATATATGTATATAGTGTATTACCCTTATCACAATAACTACATATTGTGTGTTTTTATTGTTAAAAAATTAACCTAAATTTTACAAAACACTTTGATTTTTTAACTAAATAAACTGCAAAATAATAATTATACTGTAATTATTTTTCACTATTTATCCTATAATTCTTTATAAAAATTATACTGTTTGTTTTAATAATTATTCTATCAAATTTCGGCTGAAAATTCTTTATTTTAAACATATAATTTACTTAATATTTCAGTTGTGATAAAATACCCTTGAGGTGATAAAAATGAAATGTGATATGCACAATCATTCAATATTTTCCGATGGCACATTTACACCGGAAAAATTAGTTGAAATTGCAAGAGAAAGTAACCTTTCTGCTATTGCACTAACTGACCACAACACTATTTTAGGTTTAGATAGATTTTTAAATGCTCCCAACAGTAGCAACATCCATCTTGTAGGTGGTATTGAATTTTCTACTGACTATAAAGGAATTGAATTACATATTTTAGGATTATTTATTCCTAAAGAATTTTACAGTGAGATTGAAGAAAAGGTTAAGAATGAACTTAAGAAAAAGGAACAAAGCAACATTAACCTAGTTAATAACCTTATTAAAAAGGGCTTTGACCTTACATATGAGGATATTAAAAACACAACACCTAACGGCAACATCAACAGAGCAGTTATTGCAAACTATATGATGCATAAAGGTTATGTTGAAAGTGTCAGTGAGGCTTTTGAAAAGTACCTTAACCCAAGTAACGGGCTATATACCCCACCTGAAAAGTTATCTGCACTTGACACAATAGAATACATCAACAGTATCGGTGCAGTTTCTGTATTGGCTCATCCATTCCTTAACTTGAAAACTGAGGATAAAATCAGGGAATTCCTAACAGTAGCTAAAGAAAAAGGTCTTGACGGTATGGAAGTTTATTACTCTAAATTCAGTGAAGAACAAACTGCTATTACCGAAAAGTTAGCTGATGAATTTAACTTAATCAAAAGTGGTGGAAGTGACTTTCATGGTGAAAACAAACCTGAAATAAAAATGGGTACAGGCAAATGCAACCTTAACATTCCTTATTCTGTTTATGAAAATCTAAAAAGAAGATTTAGTGAAAAGAACAAATAATATATTCATTTATAATGGATATATTTGCAATTTTTCTTATGATGAATTATAATAAAGGTTAGACTAATTTTTAGAAATAAACGGACGGTGATTTTGTGGCAATTGATTCATACTTATATGGCAACACAGCAAATGATGAAATGATAATGTCTGCTGTATCAAGCATTGTACCTAATGAAGAAATGTTCTCTACTTTATCAGGGAATGAACCTTTCTCTAATCAATACAAGCTATATGTGCCTATGCGTGTTAAAGGTGATATGTCACATATTTTAATAGAACTTGCTTTTCACTACATAGCTAAGGTAATTGTTGCAGCTTACTGTAACGACACTAACTGTGATCCATTTGAAAATAGCATTGCAGAAAGAAGTATCAAAAATTTACAACCTAAGATTGAGAAAAGTTACTTCCAAGAAGTGTATGAAAGATATGAATATGCTACAATGCAACTTCAAAACTATATTGATGGTGAGGACAACTCAACAAACAATATTATTCAGCATTGTTTTTTCTTAGCTAAGTTAGATATTTGCTACAGAAAGGCAGCTATTCCATCAGACCTTAGTCAGTTCTTTACACCGGCAACACCTGATGAAGTTATTGAGATTAAAGAAATGGTACTTAAGTTTGGCAAAAGTTTCATTCCAAGAGTTTTGCGACCTGAAAGCAAAATTATCTTTAACCCTAACTTTGGCTTTGGTGAATGTTTAATCGGTGAAACTGAATGTGATATGATTATTGACAAAACTATCATTGACCTTAGAACCGATATTGGTACAAGCTATCCTAGGGATAGAGTTACAAAAAGTATGGTTCACTTTTTACTGACAGAAATCAACAGAGATTTTGGCAATAAAGAAAATGCTTTTCCAATTGACAACCTTGTATTTTATTCTGCAAGATATGGTGAGACAGAAATTTTAAGTTTGGAAGATATTGACCAATACGATATTACCAAAGCAGTTAACAAATTCACTTTAGCTACTAATGCAGAACATAAATTTGACCAAATGATAGCTAAAGAAAAATACAAAAATACACCTAGACCTAACAATATTAACAGTCAGGAACAATATTACTCACATTCTCAGCAAAGCAGAAATGACGATATTGACAGACAAGACTATAATGACGGTTACAACCAAGTGGTTAGAAAGAAAAAGAAACATACTTTTAGAAAAGTTTTAATCTTGATAATTGTACTTTCTCTTCTCACTATTGGATTTGTTTATCTTAAAGATTATTATGTAATGAATTACGGCAATGACTTTGCTATTGAGTCAATACTTCATAATTTATTTGGTTTAGACATATAAATTTATATAACAAAATGGGACAGTTTGCACTAAGCAGACTGTCCCTTATTTTATTCATTAATTTGCAACAGAATATTTAAATGTGACGGAAAGAAATCTTCCACACAACTTTTCACAAAATCAAAATTACTTACTATCCAATCATTTTTTTCAACAGTAATGAGAATTCTGTTTGTAGTTGCAAATTCAGTTATCTTTGATGATACAGGAAACTGTTTCATAAACTTCTTCATACCGTCTAAATTAAAATCGGTTTCATCAACAGAAAGCAAAGAAAGTAGCATTTCTCTCCTAGACTTTACATCACTAGCCCTTGTTATTGAGTCAAAGTATCTTTCCTTAACAGTAAGTCCATAGTCCTCTGCTGTAGAAACAAAACATTCTTTCTCAATATTCATTAGTCTGTTACTGATAATTTCAAGACCTTTTGAATAGGCATACATTTCATCTTGTAAATTCGCATTGTCCTTGTTATAGGCTTTAAAGTTACAAATTATACTGATAATTCTACTGTAAATATCCATTTTACAACTCCGTAACCTGTAGAGTATTTAGCTTTAGAAAATGCTTGTTATCCACTACCATATCGGTAGTTAAAGCATCATCAAACTGAAAACGCTTTATGCCGTCAATACTCTGCACCTTTTCAGCAACTCGTGAAAGGAAGAATGAACCACCTACACCTAAACTTGAAACATAATCTCTCAGCAAGGTTTCACATTTACTCTTAATATCAGCAAAGCTATAACCACTTTCAAGTTCCAGCTTTACACCGATATTTACATATGAGGCAGTTGCACTATATACTGTTGTATTAACATTTACTTCTCTTTCCTTTGCTATAACTTTTTCTACATTAGAAGTCAAGGTAGCATCTGCCATTTCACCTTTTTTAGAAATAAAAATATCTACAGTACCTGTACCTCTGTTTTTAGGTACAACACCGGCAGAATACACACCGTCCATACTTTCGGCAAGTGACTTATAAAAAGCAATATTAGTACCGTTGTTGTGGTGTTTATATATGTACATCAATCTACTTCTAAGTTCTTCATCTGTTTCTATATCTTCACCATCCTCAAAAACATCTGTATTTGTTACCGAATAAACACTTGGCACTTGAGAAACCAAGGTAACAATCTTATTTATAGCTATATTATATTTTTTGCCTACCGATTCAGCCTCAGCATCAACATTAGCATAGGTGTTTCCTGCTGAAACATATCCGTTTCTTGTTGTGATAAATCTCAGTGGATTTTCCCCTGATGTGGAAACAACAGTACCCTTAGGTATTAATAGTGTACTTTCAGTTGGTGAGTCAAGTGTAAAAATAACACTGCCGGTAGCTTTTGTACCTTGCTTTCTGGTGACGCCTCTCTCTGCACAATGATAGTCAAGGTACTTACCGGTTGCAGTTGTAGGGAACATTTGCTTTTCCAAAAAATCTATTTGACTTGAAAAGTTAAAAAGTTCACCGGCTAAAATTCTAAACTTAATACCTTGGTCAGAATATTCATCCGGTACAAAGCCTGTTTTCTCTTTATAGGCATTTTCCATTGTAGTTAGTATTTCATTATAATCTACCATACACATTCACCTCTTTTACATATTCCTTATTACCTAGTTTTAGGCTGATTTTTACAGTCTGTTTCTCTTTATCTACCGACAGTACAGTTACCCTAGTATTCACAATACTAAATACACATTGATTTATGTACATTTCAAGTTGTGCTAAATCTTCTTCAGTAGAGTAATCAAGTTTAGGAATAGTTGAACCTAAATTTTTATTATAAATAAAACTGCCTTTATCAAGAGAAAGGCACAATTCTATCCTCTGAAAAATACTATCAACATCATAAACCTTTTCTTCTGTACTTCCTAAGAAAACTGTACCACCATCTTTAATCATTAAATCATACATCAAGAAATCACCTTGTCATTTATCAGCACTTGACCTTTGTTGTTAAGAAGAATTTTTGCACCACCTGCACTACACAGTAGCACCTCACCTACTTCTAGATTATGAGAATTGTTGTTACAAACTCCCACCACAACATTGCCGTTTTCTGTAGGGATAATCACAGAATTTTCTCCTGTAACAGGAACAGAATACAATCCATAGGGCAAAGCAACTTTTACATTACTTTGCTCTACGGAAGAAAACACATTTACTGTATTGTCATCACTTCTTACCACTTCACCACACTTTGATTTAGGGGAATTTTCTTTTGTAATATAACCGGTTAACCACATTTATTTACACCTTCTTAAAATTAACTTTGTTTCTTCACCTTTTGAATTATAGGAATACTCTATTTCAGCAACTTGCAATTTCTCTGCTATACTTTCAACCTTACATTTATAACCTAAACAGTAGGTTAAGTTATATGGACAAGTTACCTGTACTTCATAACTGTTAAGGTTAGAATTTTCTATTAAATTCTCACCATTTTCCGGATAGATATTTTTACCTACTGATGCATCCAAAAATCTTTCTCTGCATATTGAAGTATCCTTAGTTTCTTTATTCTCAATTATATAGTCGTAAAATCTTGAATTTGTCATTAAGGATACTTTTGAGATTTTCTCACATCTCTTTTTGTTTTCGGTTAATGAGGTGTAGCTTAAATTACTTAAAGTTATTTCACTGTCAATATTACTGTGAAAAATCAGCTTACCCTTAGGTGTCATTCTAGGTAAAGAAGAAAACACCTTATCACAATATTCTGCAAAAATATCATAAACAGTCATACCGTTATCAACGGTAATCTTTCCGGGATATACTTCTTCACCTTTATCAAAATCAATAGAAAAATCTTTAAGATATTTATTACCTAAATATGTTCTTGTAACATTATTCAGTTCTGTGGGATAGGCTTGATTATCAAGCAGTAAAGCCATCTTACTTCTTGCTACATACTTTTTGTAGTTGCCTGTAGTATTAAAAATGCTGATTTCTTCATCAATAACCCCAACAAAGATAAGGTCAGACTCATTATAAATTTTAATCTCTGCACCATCAGCATATTCTTTATAAGGCAATACAACAGTAGCACTGTCACATGGCACAGATAAACTCATATCAATAGTCAGTGACAAGGGCTTTTCAAAACAAATAATGTTACCTTTATCATCAAAAATATATACACCTAACATAATGCCACCTTATCCCCTACCTTTAAGTCAAAAGGATTTTTCAGCTGATTATTCAGCAACATAAGTCTCTCAATACTAACATCATATTTATTGCTAATATTCCATAGTGACTCATCACTTTCTGCATAACAAAATGATGGTAAATAAGTTTTATCAACACCGGACATATCCTCAACAAAAGTGAATTTATAGGAAATTAAATTTTCTTTAGGTTCTCCTACAATTTCTAGACTTGTAAAGTAGCTGTTCATTACTGAGAATTTAGGAATTGTCAGCAGTCCTGAAGTTTCTTCTTTATGTACCTTCCACAAAGAATCATACTGACTAAAACAATCTTCACCAAAGAGATAACCTTCACCTGTAACTACTCTACTGTTTCTGCCAAAGTTTTGAATAAGGTTATTGCCCATAGGAATTTTTTGTTCCACAATTTCTCTATCGGAAAGTAGTTTTACTGTTGATGGGTTATAGGTCCAGAAATGATTTTTGAAACTCATTTTAGCTATCTTCATTTTTTCAAATCCTTTGTGTCAATAATTTTTCTGCTGTATCTGCGAATATCCCTACTGATGATTTTGGAAATATTTTCACAAGCAGATTTATCAACTAACTTATCGGCAAATTCCAAGAATTCCTTATTCATTAAATGACCTTCTTTCACAAGAAGTTATCAGCAACTCTCTATACACAAAGCCATCCTTGGTGTATTCTCTTTCACCTAAAATTTTGCAGTTGTAGTACATTACTGTGTAGTTACTTTGCTTTAGCTTTAGGGTAAATTCATTATGAGGAAAGGTGTTGTGGTTACTTGCTAAAGTTAATGTAAGGGTATAATCAACATTTTCACTTGTTACACCGTAACTGTTGCCACACATATACTCATTAATCTTGGTAGTGGAAGAATTCACTTCCGATGTAAGTCCAACCACTCCACCTACTACCTTGTCATCAATAGTGATAACTAAATTTTTCATTAAATCCATTGTACCTATCATTTACTCACCTCTGTAATCTAAATAATCTAAGGATAGAGAAAGTGTCCTATACACTGCCTCATACTCTTGGCTATACTTTATTTCGGAAACATTTATACTGCTAATAATATTGTCACTGTCTGCTTTAGGTAAAAGCTCCACAATAGAATTTATTGTGTGGGTGATACCATCCCCACCGTTTTGGTAGGGACAGTAAATATTCAGCTTTAACTCTGACTTTATATTTTCACCGACTTTTCCATTACCCACAAATCCACCGGCAAAAGAATTCACAATATTAACACCATTATTTACGGTAACAAGTATTCCACCAAGTGGTGTTTCCTTTAGCTTACCGTTATAGGCTTTTACAAATCTTACATCATCAAGGTCTTTACTTAGCTTGATTTTCTTAATAATATCTTCAACCTTATCATTATGAATTACCACTAAAATCATCCTCCAAAATAGGGTAACATAACTTTAGTATTGCCCACTTATACATACATTTATTCTGATACATATAACTCTGACATTTAATAACCTCATATGTTGAATTATCAAGAATCAGTTTGTCGTTACTGTCTACTGCACTGTCCTTTTCTGCTACTAAAAGATAATACATATTATCCCTGGCAGAGATATTTGTGCTTTCATAAATATTACTATGGGCTTTGTAATTAAGTGGCTGAATAAAACCGTAAATTGTACTTACATTGTCCTTTGACAAAGCAGTTATTTTGTTGCCGTATTCTCTAAAGGACTTTGTAATTGAAGAACTTATATTCATACACTAACACCCTTAAAGTAAAAGTCAGATGACTTTGTGAACCTTGCAATTTCCTTTAAACTTTCTTTCCATAATGAATATGCCCTTTCGGTAACTTTGCTTTCACTGCTTTTGGAAACAGTTAAGTCACCGGCTTTAAAGTAGCTAACATCACTTTGGCTATAGAACAAACTCCATTTGTAATAAGCATATGTACCACAAGCAGAAGTTAGTAATGCACTGTTCTCTTTAACATCAACTTCTTCCTTTAGAATTGACTTTACATAGGCAATTGACTCTCTGATAAGTGGCAGATACTTGCTAAGTTCACTTTCATCAACACCGGACAGTAACAGAAATTTCTTTGCTACTTCATTAATTCCCAAGTTATCACCTCTAGTACTTTAGTACCTTAGCAGAACCTGTAAAGATTTTGCCAAAACCTGCAATAGAAGTAATTGCTGCTCTCTCAAGCTGACGGTCAATTAGCTTGTCATATTCTGTCTGTACATCACCGGCTTTAACCATCTCTAATGCACAATTTTTGTCAACACCGATAATATAGTTACCTGTAATTTCAGGTGTATGGATAACATTAGCACCCATAGGTGTAATCATTTTGCCTGTACCCTGAAAGTTTAGACCGGCTACCGAATCCTTCATTTCAGTAAGTGAAAGTAGCTTTTCCATTGATGCAGTAGGTGCAATAATTGTATTAAGCTCATAAGGGCTTAGTGAACTCCATAGCTTTACAAGATCACCGTAACTGATATTACCTGTTGAAGAAGTGTTGATTGTACTTGCCGGATTACCGTTACCGTCACCGTTAATAAGCACATCAACTGCATCCTTAAGCTGTGCTCTTGCAATATATGCACCAATCTGCTTTAGTGTTACAGTAAATAAATCAAGTCGCTGAAATCTGATTGCTTCATAGGAAGAAACTAACATTCTACCTCTCTTATGTAATTTAATTAGGTTATCCTGAGTTTTGATAGTTGTCTGTGGAATCTGTGTACCTTCCATAACAACCTTTAGTGATTTATCATCAGTTGTAGGTTCTGAAGTAATTGAACGGTAGTCCATACCCTCAATCATTGTAGTAGTTGCCACAATATCAGAAAGTACATCAGCTTGTTCCATACCTTGCTTTACTGCTCTGCTGATATATTCCGGAAACAGTGCTGATGAACTGCTTGTTGAAAAGAACTTATCAACTGTGTCACTGCCTTTGCCTGAAACCTTAATGTCAAATCGCTTTAACTGTCGAGAAAATGCATCTAGATTTTCCAGAGAAGTACCTCTGTAATTTTCTGATGGGTCTAGTTCTTCAAGAACATCTGTAAAGCTCTTACCCTTTACACCGTACATACCTTTTTCTAAAGAAATATTTTTATAGTTACTCATATTCATTCTCCTTATAGTAAAATTCCTGATTCATTATCTGTTGAGTCCAGTACAAAGTACATTTTACCTGCACTGTTCTCTGCTACCTTACCGTCACTTGATGCTACAAGTGACACACTGCCTAGGCTAAGTTTTGCTGAGGTTTTCACCTTGCAATAACCCCTTGTCTGTACAGTTGCATAACCGTCCCTTACACAAGTACAAACACCTAAGAAAGGCTTAGTTGCCTTTGCTACTGTTGCAGTACCGTTATCACCTACAGTAACAAGCACATTCTGTTCTCCCTCTTTTAGAGTAGTATCAGCTAACATAGTAACTGAGTTTTCGTCATAACCGTTAAAATTAATATTCATATAAACCTCCGTTAAATAGTAAATTCTTGATTTTTGTTGCTTACACTTTTATTTTCTTTATAGGACTGTGGCACAATAGGTAGCCTTTCACTTGCTCTGTCCTGATACACATTTCTAAGTTCACAAAGTTCATTAATAGAAAGTGTTTTTACAATAGACTCCATTGTTGCACTTGAAATCCCACTTTTGCTAATTAGAGAAAGTCGCATAATGTCCTTAACCACACTTTCTCTATATGCCCTACCACATTCAGCATCTTTTTCAAGGTTCTGAATGTATGAAAGCAGTTTCACCTTTTCGTCTTTATTAAGGGTAACTTGCTTTTCACTTTTTAGGCACTTAATGATATTTTCCATAAAATTCTCTCCTTTTAAAAATGACTTAATTACACCTGCTTTTTTCTGTGATGGTACTGCCACAAAGCTCCATTCATATGCATCCTTTACACCTGTTAATTCACCGTAACAAAGAGTATCACCATAATATTCACCTTTATGATGGTTACACATTGATGAATTAATAGGGTTGCCACAAATCGAACACAAGGTACTTTCTACACTACAACCAACACTTACTTCCTTTAGAATTCCTGTTTCCAGCTTACTGATAAAATCCTTGGTACTTTCGGTTCTTGGCACATAGGCTTTTGCAATCAGCCTAAAGTACTGATCACCTGTTGTGGTGACTTCACCCTCAACTGCCTCAACTTCAGTTTTGTAAATTCTTGCAAGTTGGTTTTCAGCCTTTGGTGAATGGTCCATAATACCGGTTTTACCTACAAAAAGTTTTTCAAGTGCAAAAAGACTTTCTACAGTAAACCTTTCATAGTCCCTATCAACTTCATTGTCACAAAGTACAACAGAAAATGTATATACCTGATCTTCTGTTAAGTCACTTCTTGTGTAGGTATTTATTAGGGCAATATCCTCAGCTAAATTTTCATTTGATTTAATTACTAAACCTTTCTTCATACAGTTTCTAAAATACCCTCCTCACTTTCTTTAACACCAAAATCTCTTTCAATTTCCTTTTCAATTCTTAAGGCATTTGCCTTGTTTAGTCTTGCCTCAGAAAGTTCAAGTTCATCTTGTAAATTAATATGTGTCCACTTTACAGTTACCTTTTCGTCAATACCATTTAGACTTAGAAACACTCTGGCAATTCTCTCAATTACAGGATTTAAAATTTCTCTGTAACACTCAAGTTCACTTGTGAGAATGTCAGCTTGTTGGCTACTCATTCTTTCAGTAGTACTCCAACTTAACCCAAGTAAAAACGGTGGTACAGAAAGTTTTGCTACAATCTGTTCTGTAATATGTCTAATTGGCACATCACAATCAAGGACTTGATTATCAGCACCGATAGTTTTGATTGACACATCACCTACCGAAACAAAGTCACAAACACTGTTTTTGTTACGCATAACCCTTGACCATTCATCGGCTATCTGTTGTGCATTTTCCCTTGTATAAGCTGATGAACCACTGTTGCTGTCAGGCTTATATGTAACTGCAAATCTCACATTGCCCACTCTATCCCAATTCTGTCCCAAAGCATTGAAAATCTTTAACAGAATACCACTTACAAATGGCAAACTTCTTAGGATTGACACACCTCTACTTCTGCCTGACTCAGGGTTAAGCATTGAAGTTACAAACAAATCTTGATAAGGCAATTCCTCATTTATACCTTTACTGTTGCTACATACCACTAGGTTAAGAGGACTATCCTTTTCAATAAGTGTTACATCCCTAGGGTCGGTGTTGTACAATGCTCTAATGCCTTTTCCGTCACTTGTTAAAACAATTTCTGCTACTGCCTCACCATAAGTCAGCAGGTTATCAAAGTAACAAGAAATAAAGTTATACATACCCTTATTACCTTGACACACATCAACATTTCTAAAGAAATCATCAACCATTTCCTTAGTCTTTTTACTTTCACAATCTACAGAAAATGTACCAAGTAGCCTATTGATTTTGCAAATTGCTGCATCAATAATTGGCAAAGCCTCTCGTAAAGATGAATAAAGGTCAAGCTCAACTTTGGTTAATGGACTGTATGAACTTACAATATTAAATGGATGTGATGAACTGTCATTTTGTGGAGCAGAAAGTATAGAAACTTTTTCCTTAACTTTTCTTTTTCTAAATATACCCATAACTCTCCTATCTTCTGGTAGCAAAAGCTATGAAACCACTTTCACTATCCAGAATTGTTGTTACAAAATATCTAATATCGTCCATTGCATGGTCATTTTCCTTTATTGGACAATCGTTACCACCTCTTTCGTCCCAACGGTAAAGAGAAAATTCTCTCATAGAGTCTGTACAGTTGGAACAAATTTTAATTTTATTTTCTTTTAGTGCAGTAGATACTTTTCGGATACCGTCAAGTACATTGTTCCTTGCCGGTACAACATTGAACTTCTTGTGTCGCTTTATTGTTTCAATGAAACTTGCTGCCGATGGGTCAACTGTAATGGCTGATAGGTGTCTATTACCTACCAACTTTTCAAGTGAAGAATAATGCTCTTCATCAGTTTTTTGATAACCCTCAACTCTTGAATTAAAGTAGTACTCATCAATTCTGTACCAAGTATCTTGGTACTTACCCCAAAGTCCAAATGATGCAGGATTTACCGTACCATAGTCGCAAGAAACTGCATATTCACTAAATTTCACCTTTGGTACATCACAGTAAGCATTATCCTTATCCATAAAGGGATAAACTGCACCTGTTGTTGCAACCCACCTACCTTTTACAAATCTTTCGTAAAAAGCACCGGTGTATAAACTTTGATATCTATGAATCATTCCTTTACTAAGGGATGGGTTATCCTCCATTTCAAAATGAAGATACAATGCATTTTTCATTTTGCATTTCTTTATCCACTCACAATAGAACCAATGACCGGGATACTCAGGGTTACAGTTAAACCAAAACTTACTTCCCTCAACAGAACATCTTGCAAGGGATTGTTCAACAAATGACCTAGGCATAAGTGCCACTTCATCAAAGAACACACCTGCCAAAGTGATACCTTGAATAAGAGATGCTGACATTTCATCTTTACCACCAAAAAGATAAAAACGATTTACCATACCCTTATACATAACTTCAAGAATGTTCTCACTTTTCTTTAGGTTAGTTTCAAAACCTAAATCGGTTAAATTCTTAATTAATGGTGTTATTACATTTCGCTTTAGACTTCTGATTGTTTTGCCACACATTGCAAATGACATATTGTTAAAAGTGCTAAAGGTCCATGCAACAAATGAAATTGACATACAAAAGGTTTTTCCACTTCTAACTGCCCCGTCACAAATAATTGCATCTTTACTTTTATCGGCAGAATTACTACACCACCAAGTAAGGACTTTCATTTGCTTTTTAGAAAATGGTTTGTAGCTACTCATTACTGTCACCTAAAGCCTTTGCACCTTTTTCCAAAGCCTCATAAAACGGTACACATTGACTTTCACCGTCAAGATAATTTTGTAGCTTTTCAAGTGCCTTTAGTCTGTCAAAAAATTTAATTTCCATTGCACCATCCTTTGGTTTCTTAATTTCAGAAATCATAAATAAACTCATATTCTGCAAATCTTCTTTGCTGACCTTTTCTTCTGTTACAAGTGAAATACAATCGGCAATACTGCCAAAAGCAAGTTGCTGATAACCAATAACAGAAAGGTTCTTCATTAGGTTTGCCTTAGCCTTTAACAAAGCAGTTATCTCATTCATAATTTCCGGTTTTGTAATTAAGGTAACACCTTTACTTTCTTCATAGCCACTAAGGATTGATGCCTCCTCAAGTGACTTGCCTTGTGCTACATAAACACAAAAAGTTTTATCTCTTTTTCTCATATCAACCTCCAAAAAACATCCTGCACCTATACCCCTACAAAAGAGAAAAATTGCATATAACTATGCAATTTCTTTGAAATGTTCATAATTTGTTTACAAAAAATGCAATAATTGCATTAGATTTTGGAAAAAATAAAATTGGTGATACAATGTTTAATACTAATATAGAGAACAACATAACTGTCCTGGACAAGCTAACCAGGGCTAATGAAAATTTTGATATTATCAAGAGGGTTATTCGCATAAACAAAAGAAAGTCCGTTCTATATTTTATAGACGGACTTCTTAAAGAGGCTATTATGGAAAAGATGATGGAGTTTTTCTACGGAATTACCGATGATGACTTTTTCACAAATACCGAAACTTTTGTGGAAAACTGCGTTCCATATATTGAAGTTGATAAAAGTAAAAATACCAATGCTGTTGTAACTGCACTACTGTCAGGCATTGCAATACTTACAGTAGACGGACTTGATGAAATTATTTTAATTGATGCCAGAAGTTACCCTCAGAGAGAAACTGCAGAACCTAAAAATGATAAGGTTCTTCGTGGAAGTATGGATGCATTTACAGAAATATTTGTGCAAAACTGCGTATTGATTAGAAGAAGAATCAGGGATAAAAACCTTACTATTAAGGCTTTACAAGCAGGTGAAAAGTCCAAAACCGATATTGCACTGATTTATATGGACAACAAGGTGGATAAAAATTTACTGAATAATATTGAGCAGAGAATCAAGAATATTACAACGGAAGAACTATCTATGACACAACAAGGATTTGTTGAGGCACTGATAAAATCAAAGTGGATAAACCCATTTCCAAAGGTAAAATATTCCGAAAGACCTGACACCACTTCAGCAAATATACTAAAAGGCAACATTGCAATAATTGTGGACAACTCACCATCCTCAATAATAATTCCCACATCAATTTTTGATTTAATGGAGGAGGCTGATGACTACTACTTCCCACCTGTAACCGGCACATACCTAAAAATTTCAAGGTATGTTGTATCTTTACTTTCAATTTTCATCACACCACTTTGGTTACTTGCTAACCGTTATCCTGATTTTGTACCAACATTTTTCCAATTTACAATAGTAAGTGAACCTCAGAAAATTCCAATATTTTGGCAACTTATATTAATAGAAATTGCAATTGACGGTTTGCGACTTGCATCAATCAACACACCGGAAATGCTCAGCACAACCTTGGGAATAATCGGTGGTATTGCACTTTCTGAATTTGCAATTGATGCAGGTTTTGCCAGTACAGAAACAATACTTTATATGGCATTTGTCACAATAGCAAACTACTCTCAGCCAAGTCAAGAACTATCCTATGCAATAAAATTCCTAAGAATTTTGTTACTGATAGCAACTGAACTTTTCTCAATTTTCGGTTTAATAGGTGGTGTAGTTCTTATTATCATTTTGTTATATTCAAACAAAACCCTTTCCGGCAAAAGCTACCTGTACCCACTTATCCCATTTAACGGTAAAGCACTACTAAAGAAATTTGTAAGGATAAGGAAATAACCGGTTGACTTTTTGAGAATACTAAAATATAATAAAAATAGGATAAATTTATCCTATTTCACTAAGGAGGTATTCTTATGAAAGTTAATACAAACGCACTTGTTTCTATTACAGAAGCAAATCAGAATTTTTCAAAAGTAGCAAGACTTGTGGACGAAAACGGTTCTGCCGTTATTCTAAAGAACAATACTCCAAGATATTTAATTGTTGAATTTAGTCAAGCAGAAGATATGCAAACTGCAAGTGATGAAGATATTTTATCAATCTCTAAGAAATTAATTGATAAAAATAAAGAGGCTTATAGGGTACTAGCAGAATGATTGTTTTATCCAAACGACAAATATTACTTCTGCACAGTCAACTAATCTCAGAAACCGGTGGTAGTGATGGGTTAAGGGATGCTGGTTTATTAGAATCAGCGATTAATTCTCCTTTTCAGCAATTTGGAAATGAAGATTTATATCCAACAATTCAACAAAAAGCGTCACGATTATGTTTTGGGTTAGTAAATAATCATCCGTTTATTGATGGAAATAAAAGAATTGGTGCACATGTAATGTTAGTTTTTTTAGCTTTAAACGGAATTGAACTTGAATATACACAAGATGAACTTTCTTCTACAATCTTAAAACTTGCTTCAAATGAAATATCATATCAACAATTAACAACATGGATAATCAATCATCAGATATAAAAAAACGGCTGACAGATGTCAGCCGTTAATTATTTGCATTTATTAAATTACTTCTTTACTGTAACTGCGATTCTAGCAAATTTCTTTGAACCGTCAGTAGCAGTAGCACGAACATAAGTCTTGCCCTTCTTAACTGCAGTTACTGTGAAAGTAGCACCTGAGTTTACAGAAGACTTATTAACCTTAGCAACCTTAGTGTTTTCTGATTTAACAACAAGTTTCTTAACACTTGCATTAGTTGGGTTAACAGTAGCCTTTAGGTTTGCCTTAGCACCCTTCTTAGCTAGGCTAACAGACTTTTGGCTGAACTTAACGCTCTTTACAGGTTGCTTAACTGTAACCTGAATCTTAGCAGTAGCTAAATTACCATCAGTAGTACAACGAACTTCTGCTTTACCAGGACCTACTGCAGTAATTCTTACATAAGTACCTCTGCCTGAAACCTTAACAACCTTTGGGTTTGATGAAACATAAGTTGCTGAGTAAGAAGAATCTGTATCATTGTTTACAGGACCTACTGACTTAACCTTTACAACTTCGCTATCACCCTTGCCGTTATCAAGAAGTACAGATGTCTTTGCCATCTTGATAGAAGTTGCACCGATGATTGTTCTTGTTGTAATGTTTGTGTTAGTGTGCTTCATTAGGTCTGTACCTGTTTCACCTGTTAGCTTTGTAAAGCAACCTGAAACAGCATCAGCAGTTGTAGCACTTGTGTACTTGTCGCTAGTATTAGTTACCTTAAATACAGCAGTCAGTACAGTCATTCTTGTTGACTTACAATCATAAAGTGACTTATTACCCTTGAAGTTAATCTGAGTCATATCGCCCTTTACATTTGTGTTTGAGTCAAATGAATTAGCAGTATCAAAAGAAAGTGATGTTAAATCTAGGACAGTATTGTCATAGTTTAGTCTACCTTCCATTGCATTTGCCTTTTCATCAGTCTGCAAATAGATATTATATACAATAGAATATCCTACATTTGCATTTACTTCATTAATTCTAACTGTTGATGCAGCAGAAGCAGTAGGAATAACTACAAGAATGCTTAATGCCATAACAAGAGCTAAAACTAAAGAAATAACTTTGTTTGTCTTTTTCATAATTAGAGTTCCTCCGTTTTCTTTTTTCTTATAATTTAATAAAATTATTACTATTTTTTGTTATATTTATTATACAACACAAGTATTAATTTGTCTAGATAAAAATACTACTTAATAAAACTTTTACATTATTAATTTTACTGTCACAATTGCCAAAACAAGAGCAGTAAAATCTGCAAATAATCCTACAAATAATGTATGTCTTGTTCTTGTAATACCAACACTGCCAAAATACATTGTAACTGCATAAAGGGTAGTTTCTGTACTACCTGCAAGGACAGAGGCAATATTACCTACTAAAGAGTCAGGACCATAGTTTTCATATATATTAGTTAGAAGTGCAGTAGCACCACTGCCACTAATAGGTCTTAGTACTGCCATAGGTACAATTTCTTTAGGAAAATTAAAAAAATCAGCTAAAGGTTCAACAGCTTTACATATCAAGTCAATAGTACCACTTTGTTGCAACATTTCAACTGCAACTACAAGCCCTGTTATTGTGGGAATAATCATATAAAGAGTATGTAAACCCTCAACTGCACCTTCAATAAAGGCATCAAAAATTTTAACTTTTTTTGTCATTCCATAAAGCACAACAAATGCAACTGTTACCGGTACTATTATTTCCAACTTTTCACCCTATTTAATCCTTTAGCAAGTAATAATGCTACACATAACGCACAGAAAGAACAAATAATTACACAAGGAATAATTGAGAAAGGCTCTTTGCTACCATAACTATCCCTAAGAAAACCGATAGTTGCAGGTATAAGTTGCATTGATGCAGTATTCATTACAACAAAAATAACCATAGAGTCGGTAGCAGTATCTTTTCTAAGGTTGTTTTTCTGTAGCTCAGCCATTGCTTTAAGTCCGAAAGGAGTTGCTGCATTTCCAATGCCGATTAAATTTGCACTAATGTTCAATGCCATTGCTTGAAATGCATTACTGCTTTCATCAACATCAGGAAAAATTTTTCTTAATATTGGTGACAAAAGTTTCACTAATTTGCCTGTAAGTCCACTTTTTTCTGCCACCTTCATAATGCCTGACCAAAAAACAATTACACCAAAAAGTGTTATTAAAAGTTTAGTTGCCTTTTCTGCACCATTCATAAGTCCGGAGGAAACACCCTGTCCATTTCCCGTTACAATGGCACAAATTACAGAAATTATTATTAAAAATCCCCAAACATAATTAATCATATGTACACATTACCACTTTTGTTCATAATTATTTGAATAAATTGTTAAAATCAAACTAACGGAAATAACTGCAACTTGAACATACTTGACAAAAATTTTATCATTTGGTAGAATAATATTGCAATAAGTATATAAGTGTTGGTACTTGTATATTTTTGTCGTATATTATATTTACTGCTTGTAGTATTTTTGGGAAGGTGAAAAGTATGAGACAGATCGGTTATGTAAGTAAAATTGACACACTTGGCAGAGTTGTAATCCCTAAGCCAGTTAGACAGATGTTTAATCTAGAAAAGGAAGATTCTATTGAAATTCTTCCTAAGGATAATGGTCTACTAATTAGAAAGTATCAGCCAACTTGCCTATTCTGTGGCGAAAGCGATAATGTTATCACATTTGAAGGCGTTAAAGTCTGCGAAGAATGTGTTAAGAGAATGTACAAGAAAATCTAGTTTGATTTTATTTATTCATTAAATTATATTTATTCAAAAAATTAAATATTACTAAACACAATCTATATTTTATTTTTTTATTATACAAGCAGGAATACCTTTAATTAACTTAATAGATTTGTTTTGTAGGAATATTTATTTTCATTTGTGCGTAAAAAAGACACTATCATTAGTGTCTTTTTTATTTTGTTTTTTTAATTTTCAAGAGTCCCATAATAGCATAAAGGTTATAGCAATGATTAGTACCTTATTATTATAGCTCATTATTATTCTTCAAAAAAACAATGCCGTATTTCTAGGGACAATAATGTGAAAATATAAATAATGAAATAAAATTAAAAGCCCCATCAGACTTGATGGGGCTTGATTAATTGAGTTTTAGTTTTGAGTTTTGTTAGTCCTTAGACTTAAGCTTCTTTCTTCTTACGAGTTAAGAAGTAAACACCTGCTGCTGCTAGCATAACACCTAGACCAACATATAGAGCTACTGGGCTTTCACCTGTTGTAACTGTATCAGTTGTTTCTGTTGTTGCTGTAACATCAGAAGCGTCAACTGTATTACCGTTTGCATCTGTGTATGTACCATCAGCATTCTTTGTTACTGTGTTACCGTTCTTATCCTTATAAACAGTCTTGCTTGATGAGTTAGAAGAGCTGTTTGAGCTTGAGTCTGATGAGCTGTTTGAGCTTGAGTTTGAAGAACTATTTGAGCTAGAACCTGAGCTTGATGATTCTGTGTAAGTACCACCACCAACGATTAGTACCTTACCTTCTTTAACCATCTTATCGAATTCTTTTTCTAGTTCAGCAAGTCTTGTCTTATGGTCTCTAGCACTTGACTGTGGGCTATAAGAAGCCTTGTTAGGATACTGCTTGTAATCCTTATCCCATGTCTTAACAATATCAGATGGCTTTGCACCCTTAGCGATGAATTCGCCCTGTACTGTACCAACTGAAGTAATCATTAGAGGAATACCATATTTCTTAGCATTTGTTGTCCAAGCGATTGGATAGCTGTGCTTTGTTGAGTCAACATTGTTTTCAAATGACTTTTCATTTGAAGTAACCTTAACTGTATCACCGATACAATTTGTGTTGAACATTAGAGGACAAGTTTCGTTACCTGTGTCATCACTAAACATAATTGAATAGTCTGTACCAGCCTTTAGGCCACCCTTTAGCTGTGTGCTTTCGTCTAGCTTTGATAGATCGTAAACTAGCTTGCCGCCTTCTTCTTCAAGTCTTTCTTTCTTCTGCTGCCAGTTTAAGAAAGATGTACCACTCTTTGTTTCAAAAATGTGGCAATAGATCTTACCAGACCAGCTTGGCTTTTCAAAATAAACTTTACCTGATGTACCTGATGCTTCAGTATCTGTACCTGCACCAACAGAAACATTACCGTCAGCTGCTGCTGTTTCAACATCCTGTGAAGCACCTGCAGAAACTAAATCTTCTTTTTCGTCAGCTGATACTGACATAACAGTTGCAAAACTCATAACAACTGCCATAACTAATAGTACGCTTAATAACTTCTTCATAGTTATCTCCTCCTATAAAATTAAACCAATAAAGATTCGTGGGGACAATTTCCCCCATTGGCATAATTATACACCTTTAAAATTTGTAAAGCAACAATTTTGTAACATTTTGTTGACAATAAAATGCACAAACTTTGCCTATTCAAAATAGACATAATGCACAAATCAAAAGAGAATATGAACAGAATATTAACTGTAAATCTGTTTATTCTTCTTTCTTGCTCTTTTTCTTATCAACAATAACTTTAATTACAATAACTATTACAATAAGTGCAACAATTCCCATAATACCAAGGTTTCTCCAGAAATTATCCGAATCTGTGTAAGAAACCTCTTTGCCGTTAGAGTCTGTAACATTCTGACCTGATGAGTTTGTTCTCATAGCAGTTGACTCGGTAGTTGCCTGATATGCAGTTGTGTTTACAACTGTATTGCCGTTTGCATCAGTTGCTACACTTGCATTATTGTCTACAGCTTCACCATTGTTATTGACAGTTTGGTCGTTATTGCTTTTTCCACTGTACTGTCTGCCAATTGGTGTGTCACCACCGTTCTTTGTACCTTTACCGTTTTCAAAGTTGATAAAAGTACCACCTTCACCTTTTTCGTTAACCTTTGGTACAACATTTTTTTCTGCTGTTTTACCGTTAACTAAAAAGTCAGTTGTAAACTGTAGTGTGTCAACATTCTGACTGTTTGATTGGTAGTCAAAGCACTGTACATAGTAAGTAATGTCAGTAGAACCACCCTGTAGTACTTCAAATGTTAATGAAAGAATCATTGTCTTTTCTTTCATATCCCAACCTTGAACACCGTTAGCACTGTTAAACAGTACTTCGTTTTCCAGGTCAGTGTTATAAACTGAACTACCACCATCAAGGTATTCAACCTTGTCCGGATCAACCTTTAGATACTGAGAGTCATATGCTACCTGCATCTGAATATCCTCAGTTTTTTCAGGAACATCAGATACACAAAATTCATATGTAACCTTATCCCCAACCTTTGCATTAACTTTGCCGTTTAACTTTAAATTTTCTGCTGCTGAAAAGCTTGTAACAGAAAATGCTAAAGTAAGTAGGCACATTAGTAGTGCAAGAACAACAGCACTAATTCGTTTTGTCATATTATTGTCCTCTTTATTTCTTTATTATTCTTCGTAACCCTTAGGGTTCTTTTTCTGCCAATTCCATGAATCACGGCACATATCTTCAAGTGTCTTTTCAGCAGTCCAGCCAAGAACTTCCTTAGCCTTAGTTGGATCAGCATAACATTCTGCAATGTCACCGGCTCTTCTTGGCTTAATCTGATAAGGGATTTCAACATTGTTAACCTTGCTGAATGTCTTAACAATATCAAGAACCGAATAACCAACACCTGTACCTAGGTTAAAGATTTCTGTACCCTTGTGAGCATCGGCATAGTCAATAGCCTTTACATGACCCTTAGCTAAGTCAACAACATGGATATAGTCACGAACACCTGTACCGTCAGGAGTTGGGTAGTCGTTACCGAATACACCAAGTTCCTTTAGCTTACCAACTGCAACCTGTGTGATATATGGCATTAGGTTGTTTGGAATACCGTTAGGGTTTTCACCGATTGTACCACTTTCGTGAGCACCGATTGGGTTAAAGTAACGAAGAAGAACAACAGAAAGTTCAGGATCTGTCTTTGTAACATCCTGTAGAATCTGCTCTGTCATTAGCTTTGTCCAACCATAAGGGTTTGTACAAGAAGTTGGCATTGTTTCTACTAGAGGTACAGTTTCAGGAATACCGTAAACTGTAGCTGAAGAAGAGAATACAAAGTTGTGGCAACCAAATTCTTTCATAACTTCCAAAAGTGTTAGAGTACTGTCTAGGTTGTTACGGTAGTACATTAGTGGCTTTTCACAGCTTTCACCAACAGCCTTAAGACCGGCAAAGTGGATAACTGCATCAATCTTGTTTTCGCTAAATACTTTTCTTAGAGCATCATGGTCACAAACATTGATTTCATAGAAAGGAATTTCCTGACCTACAATCTTCTCAACTCTCTTAACAGCTTCTTTCTTACTGTTACAAAGGTTATCAGCGATTACTACTGTATGTCCGGCACTAATTAATTCTATGCAAGTATGTGAACCGATATAACCTGCACCACCGGCTAATAAAATATTCATTTTAAAAACTCCTTATTTAATTAATAAAAAACTACAAAATCAGCTATTAATAATGTCATAAAGCTCATTAGCGAATTTTGAGTAGTCTTTTCTGTCTTCCTTAACATAAGAAATTGCAGGACGAGGATGAGTGTTGAACTGACCTGTTAGCATATATGGAATGTCATATCCCCACTTTACACCTTCAGCCTTTAACTTTTCTGTATGTTCTTCAATAATCTTTAGGATAGGTGCAACCTTGTACTTAGGGTTCTTTAAGAAACCAAGTAGTAGTTCAAGTGCACAGTTACCTGCACCTCTACCCATACCGTCAACTGTAGCATCAAGGTAACTAACACCCTGAGTCATAGCTTCAATAGTATTTGCAAAAGCAAGTTGCTGATTGTTATGAGCATGAATACCAACACTCTTGCCGTACTTATCGGCATATTCACAATATAGGTTAGCAAGTCTTCTTGACTGTTCAGGATATAATGCACCGTAGCTGTCTACAATATAGAAAGCATTAACAGAGCTTTGACCTAAAATGTCAAGTGCTGTCTTAATATCATCTGTGTTAGCCTTAGAAACTGCCATAATATTGATAGTTGTTTCATAGCCTTTCTTTGCACAATCCTCAATCATTTCTACTGCTGCAGGAATTGTATTGATGTATGTTGCAATACGAATAAGGTCAATAGGACTGTCCTTCTTAGGGATAATATCCTTCTGAAAATCTGTTCTGCCTACATCAGCCATTACTGCAATCTTTAGACCTGTTTTGTTGTCACCAACAATTTTTCTAATATCTGAGTCATTACAGAATTTCCACTTGCCAAAGTCATCTTCGTTAAAAATTTCTTTAGATGCCTTGTAGCCAAATTCCATATAGTCAACACCGGCTTTAACATTTGCCTGATATAAGTCCTTAATAAACTTATCGTCAAATCTAAAGTTGTTGCAAAGTCCTCCATCTCTAATTGTTGCATCAACAACCCTAATGTCTTGTCTTACTGAAAGTAAGTCACCTTTTTGTGCCATTGGTATATCCTCCATCTATAAAAATTAAACATATAAAATGATATAGTTATTCATAATATACATTATTACATATACATAATACTACACAATGAAAATTAAAACAAGATTTTTCTTGTTATTTATTATAATAATTGATAGAATTAGTGTAGGTGATATTATGAAAATTTATATTGACGGTGACGGTTGTCCTGTTGTTGATATTACAATAAAAGTTGCAAAGGAATATAAATTGCCTTGCACTATAATTACAGATACTTCTCATATTTTTAACAAGGAATATGCAGATACTATAACAGTAGAAAAGGGTGCTGATTCTGCCGACTTTAAAATTGCAAACCTTATAGAAAAAGGTGATATTGTAGTTACTCAGGATTACGGTTTAGGTGCAATGTGCTTAAGCAGAGGCAGTAAACCTATCAATCAAAACGGTCTTATATATACTGACCAAAATATTGATTCATTGCTAATGACAAGATATATCAGTAAAAAAGCAAGAATGGCAGGTAAACACACCAAAGGACCTAAAAAAAGAACTGCCGATCAGGATAAAAGTTTTGAAAAATCATTGAGAAAATTAATTGAATCTTTAACAGTCAAAAATTAAGTGAATATCAAAGGAAACAAGATTGATTTACTAATGTGAACTTATACAAAAGTCCTTAAACGGGCGAACAGTGTTCGCCCCTACATTTTAAGATAGGGTTTGAATATGAAAGTCATAGATTACTTAAAGGAATACAACAAAAAAAATATTTATCCTTTCCATATGCCGGGAAATAAAAGACAAGGCGAATTTAATCAACTTGATTTTACAGAGGTTGAGAGCTTAGACAACCTATATCACCCTGAGGGTATTTATAAGGAAAGTATAGACAGAATTAAAAATTTATACAGTACCAAAGAAAGTTATATTTTAGTAAACGGCAGTACAGTTGGGATTTTGTCTGCTATAACCGGTTGTGCTAAAAAAGGTGACAATATTTTAATGGCAAGAAATTGTCACAAGTCTGCTTATAATGCAGTAGAAATTTGGGACTTATTCCCTACCTACTTAATGCCTAAATCGGTACATTCTTTTATGGGAGAAATTTTGTCAAGTGATGTTGAAGATGCACTTAATAGCAACCCTAAAATTACGGTATGTATTATAACTTCTCCTACATATGAAGGAATTGTAAGTGATATAAAAAGTATTGCTAAAATTTGCCACAATCACAATGTAACTTTAATTGTTGATGAGGCACATGGCAGTCACCTAATGTTTGATGATTATTTTCCAAATTCAGCAGTAAATTTAGGTGCCGATGTTGTAATACAAAGCACCCACAAAACATTAACCTCTTTAACAGGTACAGGGTTACTTCATATTTGCAGTGACAGAGTGAACAAAGATATTATTAAGAAAAGGCTGATGACTTTTCAAACTTCATCACCTAACTACTTAATGGTAGCTTCAGTTGACAGATGTATTTGTGAACTTATTGAAAAAGGCAAAGAATTATTCTCTACATACAGAAAAAGAATTAACAATTTTTACTTAGAATGTGGAAAACTTAAAAACCTTTCTATATATAAAGGTGAAAATGCTTTTGCCTTTGACAAAAGTAAAATTGTAATTCTAACACAAAACACCAACCTATCAGGCACAGAATTACAAAAAATATTGAGAGAAAAATATTTAATAGAAACAGAAATGGCATCAGCTGATTATATTATTGCTATGACTAGCATATATGATACAGATGAGGGTTTCACTAGGCTGATAAATACTCTTAAAGATATTGACAAAAACTGTATATATAGAGAAAAGGAAAGTATAACCCTAAATCACATTCCTAAAATGAAAATTAAACCTTGTAAAGTTGAGGATACTGAAAAGGAATTTATAGATATAGAAAACTGTTGTGGTAAAGTTTCTGGTGAATATATTTATGCTTATCCACCGGGAATACCTATTATTTCAATAGGTGAAGTTTTTGACGAAAAAGCAGTTAATACCATTAAATATTTAATAGAAAAAGGTGTTAATGTGGTGAGTGAGGGCAATAAACTTCCTTTTAAGGTGTGTTGTGCTATTGACACAAGGTAAAAAATGATATAAAATATTATTAAATAAATTTGTTATTAATTAAGGAGGAAAATTCCTATGAAGAGAATCGTAACAGTTAATACAAGAAACCTAACTGAATCAGTTAAAAAGGGTGGCTGTGGTGAATGTCAGACATCATGTCAGTCAGCTTGTAAGACTTCTTGTGGTATTGCAAATCAGCAGTGCGAAAAGCTAAAGGCTGAAAAATAATTAAAAAAGTAAAAGGTCGCCGTAGGGTTTCCTATGGCGATTTTTATTGTGGGGAATTTTTATGGTACATTGTTATAAAAATAATGGCTACAATATTGTCCTAGACAGTAACTCAGGCAGTGTACACGCTGTTGATGAAGTAGCCTTTGAAGTAATTGATAAATATGAGTCAAGAAGTAAGGAAGAAATTATCCTTGAACTTTGTGACAAATATCCTGAAATTACTGCTGATGATATTGAAGAGATTTTTCAGGATATTGAGGAACTTAAAAAAGAAGGTAAACTATTTTCAGAAGACAAGTTTAAGGACTTACAGATTGACATTAAAGCAAGACCTACTCAGCTAAAGGCACTTTGCCTACATATTGCTCACGACTGTAATATGTGTTGCAAATACTGCTTTGCAGGTGAAGGTGAATACAGTGGTGACCGTTCACTTATGTCCTTTGAAGTAGGTAAAAGAGCTTTGGACTTTCTTATTGAACAGAGTGGTTCAAGAAAGAACCTGGAAGTTGACTTCTTTGGTGGTGAACCATTACTTAACTTTGATGTTGTTAAACAGCTTGTTGCTTATGCCAGAAGCATCGAAAAAGAAAAAGGCAAGAACTTCCGTTTCACACTAACAACTAACGGTGTACTTCTTAATGATGAAGTTATGGAATGGGCTAACAAGGAATGTTACAATGTTGTTCTTTCACTGGACGGTAGAAAAGAAACTAACGACAGAATGAGAAGAACAAGAAACGATAAGGGAACTTATGACCTTATCCTACCTAAGTTCCAGAAAATGGCTAAAGAAAGAAATCAGCAAGGCTACTACATTCGTGGTACATACACTCACTACAACACAGACTTTGCAAATGATATTCTTCACCTTGCAGATTTAGGCTTTGAACAGTTAGCTATGGAACCTGTTGTTACTGACCCTAAGATGGACTATGCTTTACAGGAAAGTGATATTCCTAAGCTAAAGGATCAGTATGACCTACTTGCAAAGGAAATGTGCAAGAGAAACAGAGAAGGCAAAGGCTTTACTTTCTTCCACTATATGATTGACCTTGAGGGTGGTCCTTGTATCTACAAGAGAATCTCAGGTTGTGGTGTTGGTACTGACTATATGGCAGTTACACCTTGGGGTGACCTATATCCTTGTCATCAGTTTGTAGGTGATGAAAAGTTCTTACTTGGTAATGTTTTTGACGGTGTTAAGAACACAGACATTGTTAACGAATTTAAGCTATGTAATGTTTATTCAAGAGAAGCCTGTCAAGATTGTTTTGCTAAGTTATACTGTTCAGGTGGTTGTTCAGCTAATGCTTACCACACAACAGGCAAAATCACAGGCACTTGCGATATGAGTTGTGAACTACATCGTAAGAGAGTTGAAAATGCAATTATGATTAAGATTGACGAACTTTTTGCAAATAGCGAAAATAACGAGAATAATCAGGAATAAGGAGAAACTATGAAATCAAATTTCAAAGCAAAAATGATTTTCATAACAGAGCTCTTGCTAATTGGTTTTGTAGTTTTTTATGCAATTTTCTTATTTTTCAGAACAAGTATTTTCAAGACTATTACAGTTACATTAGGTGTTTTTCTATTTCATTTTGCAATGCGACTTTTTGTTAACTGGTTTTTCAAGAGTATGAAAGGCAGACCATGGAACCACACCAACAAATGGTTTAGAGAAAGAAATTACGAAAGAGGACTTTTTAATCTTCTTAAAGTTGCAAGTTGGAAAAATCATATTCCTGACTACAACCCTGAAGATTTTGACCAAAAGCAAAAGAGATTATCCAAGATGATTTCTAACAGTTGCAGAGAAGAAGTTACTCATATTGTTATGATTATAGCTAATTTCTTACCTATCTTCTTGCCTATCTTTTTGTCAGGTGTTAACTTTTGGTTACTGTTTTGGTTATCTGTTCTGGGTGGCATCATCGACTTAATGTTTATCCTAAAGCAAAGATACAACAGACCAAGAATGGTTAAGGCTTTTCACTCACAAGAGTCCCAGAGAAAAGAATTTTATATGAATAATTAATCTATAAAAGGACTGCTTTCAGTCCTTTTATTTTTTTAGAGTACTAGCAGAAAACTCCCTCAAATGAGGGAGTTTTTGTTTTGGGATTATTAGATTATTTAGATTATTTAGATTATAAGATTTAAAAATTAATCTTCATCATCAAAGCCACCGGTAACAGTATGGTTTACTGAGCTGAATGGTTCTGTCATTGACACCAGCATAACATTTTCTGTAGAAAAAGTTTCCACAATTAATTCCGGCTTTTTGTATTCTTTCTTCATAAAAGCACCTCCTACTTACACAATTCATCAAGTGCATTATATAGCTCAACATAAGCCTTTAGCACATCTGTATCTTCTGCTTTTGTTTCAATTTCTTGTAATGCAAGTTCATAGGAATTTTCATAATAGGACTTTTCCATTACCATATTGCCGGTTTCATCAATATACCAAAAAGCAAAGATATAGTCTGTATTCATAGTATTTGCTTTTAGACCGTTATTATAACAAACAGACATTTTTTCTGTATCGGTAATATTTTTTAATGAATAAACTTCTACACCATTTAGCTTTAACAAATCTTTGCCACAAGGAATGTTACTTCTGTTATAGCCTAAGTCTTTTAGGTCACCATTGTTGCAGTTATACACCACATAACCATAGTCAGTACAAGTTTTTTCAATACAACCGTCTACATTAAATGCTAGGCAATCACTACACTTTAAGCAAACATTTTCTGTAAGATTTTCGCACAAAACTATATTTTTAACATTGCTATACAGTGGGTTATCAACCTTGTTTCCTAATGTTTCACTAGGTGCAACATTCTTACTGAACATTGTGTCATATAACTTAACAATCTTGTTGCAAACATTGATTTCTTTACTGTTAAAGCCTAGATTTTCAGCATTACAGAACATAGGATAAAGTTGTCTGTCCTTAATGCCACTATGAACAATCTTGTCACTTTCTTCTCTGGCGAACATTACATAAATATGACTTTTTAGATTCTTTATATAAAGGTCACCTGAGATTTCGCCACCACTATATTTATAACCATTCTGAGTTGTGGTTTTGTTGCACTTAACCTTTGTACCATTTGTCATCATTTCTTTAGGTGTAGGCTTTTCACCATTTTCTGTAATAATGTAGTACATATCCAGGTTTTCACCTTTACCGTAACAAGTTAAGTTATATGGTTCATCATAGTGGAAATTAGTATAGTAAGAGAACCTCTGTTGATTTAGTGGTAGGTCAACAATCTCAACATAATTTGAAATACCTGTACCGGAATAATCCCCAGTACCTGTTACTACTAGGTAAGCATATTTTCCTACCATATCCTTAGTAACATTCAGAGTTTTACCTGTTTCATTAGGTAGTGGTGTTCCTTCTTTTCCCTTTTCATCAGCAATATACCACTGATATGTGCAGGTAGTTGCAGTATCTTTAAAAGTAGGACTTAATGTACCATTAGGCATATTTACACCACTTATGATAGGATTTTCAATCTTCTTACCTAAGTTAATTGACTTACCCTCAATAAATACTGCTGAATTATAAATTGCATCGGAACAGTCGGCAATTGCAAGTTTTAGCTTTACCTTACCACCCTTAGGAATTTGTTTTGATGTTTGAGCAGTAAACACATTACTCATACCGTTAAAGCTGTCCTTATACACTTTACTTGCCGAACCGGTAAAGTACTTTCCATACTTAATATTCATTATGGAAGTGTTTTTGCCGTTAGGTAGCTTTGCAATATTTTCATCATAAATACCGTCATTGTCATAATCAACAAACAAACCGAAACAATCGTTGTAAATATCAGGTTGGTCAAATTCTGCTGAACCAAAAGAATAATTAAAAGCTAAAACAGTATCATAATTTTCATTATTAGTTAGGGTAAACTCCACACTAGCTAAATCATACATACTGAAGTTAGTCATTTTCTTTAAATCTTTATCTGTTTGACTGTAGAAATGAACTTCGTTACTACCTCTTTTTGATGACTCCAAAATACTTGACACATAACCTGTGGATAGTACAAGTCCTTCATCAATGCCAACATTACCTTTGCCATTTTTGAAAGTACCTATCTGTCCTGATAAATTACCTTTCACCTTAATGTTAGAGGCATCCATACCTTCCGACAGTACAGAAGAAACTATCTTCTCCTTATCACTTACCTTAGTTACAGTAAAATTTTCTTTAGCACCGACACTTATTATAGGTAAACAAAGTACTGCCATACCAATAGAAACTACTGCTTTACATTTGTTTCTGAAATTCAAATTCTGAAACACCATCCTTTCTCATTTATTTATATGCGATGGATAGTGCAAAATTACTGTTATTTTGGTTTACAAGTTAAATTTGTTACATTAAACATAATAAATTACGGTAACAAAAATTTTTCCTTTATATTTCATAAACCTTTAGAAAAATTAATTTGTAGAATTTTCCCTTTCATTGTGCTAAATCACAAAAGGAAAAAAGCCCATCAAATGATGAGCCTTTTTCTATTAAAAAAACAGAATGTCTTGTACGCAATATTAAAATAAATTATTTACATATTTCAGGAATATTTTCTTCCAACCCCGAAACTGTGGTTATATTATAGCAGTTAACAGATTATTCATAAATAATAATTTGATTTAGATAAGATTTAATTATGATAAAATATTTTTTAATTTTGCTTTAAATTATACTTTCATTAAACCAAAACAGCTTTATTTTGAATTATCTATAAAAAGAAAAAGGACTGCTGTTGCAGTCCTAATCCTTAACTATTCAAAACATCATCTATTATATCGTAATGTAGGTTAATAGCATTTTCACATTTTTCTTTATCCTTACTAATAAGGCTACTTAAAATATTTTTATGTGCAGTATCCAGCTTTTCTTTTGTATCAATATCAATAATCTTGATTACTTCATCAATCCAACCTCTGTACACATCAATAACTGCATCCATTATTGCCATCCAAAATATATTACCGGAAGACATAGCAAGAAGATAATGAAACATTTTATCCTTATCAACTTCATCATCAGTTGAAGTGGTTTCTTTATTTAGTACACTTTCAATTTCTGTAAAGTCAAAGTTGCTTTTATTCATAATTGTCATACAAACAGAAAGTTCCATTGTTCTTCTAAAGTCACAAATATCTTTCTTAGACACTACCTTTATCATAAGTAAAGTTCGTATCATTTCAGAAAATTTCTTAGACACATTACCTGTATAGTAGTTGCCTGAACCTCTCACACTTTCTGTGATACCCATATTCTCAAGACTTCTCAGAGCCTCTCTTGTAGAGTTTCTGCTAATGCCTAATTTTTCTGACAAAGTTCTTTCTGTTGGAAGTCTGTCCCCTATAGAAATATTACCCTTTGCAATTTCACTACAAATATAGTCAACTGCTTTTTGATATTCTCTGGAATTTTCTTTCATAAGTCACCTTACATAAATTGTGCAAAGATTGATGCACCTACAACAGTGATTAAACCTGAAACTGCAATAGACAAGCTACTCATAGCACCTTCGGTTTCACCCATTTCCATTGCTTTTGCAGTACCTACTGCGTGACTTGCAGTACCGATAGCAATACCCTTAGCAATAGGTTCTTTGATTTTAAACAACTTACAAATTGCCGGTGCAATAATATTGCCAAGAACACCTGTAACAATAATAATAACACAAGTAAGAGTAACATTGCCGTGTAGTTCTTCTGACACACCAATACCGATAGCAGTAGTAATTGATTTAGGTAACATTGTTACATACTCTGTATGGTTTAGTCCGAAAATCACACTCATACCTAAGACAGAAAGCAAAGAAGTAAGTACACCGGAAAGAATACCTATCAAAATTGCCTTAATGTTGTTCTTTAGTACCTCAAGCTTTTCGTAAAGAGGAATAGCCAAACAAACAGTAGCCGGTGTTAACAGGTAGTTAAGATATTTTGCACCACTATAATAAACTTTATAATCAATACCACTCACAAGCAAAACAACAATTGTTGCCACAATAGAAATAAGTAGTGGATTAAAAATAGCTAACTTAAACTTGTTATTTAGCAAGATGCCAAAACCATAGGACAAAATGCTGATTGCAACACCAAAAAATACTGAATCCTCAAAAAAGTTCATTATTCCTTTTCCTCCTTTTTACTGTGTTTTATTACCCACTGAGTAACTCTACCGGCAACTGCCATAACAAGTACAGTTGAAACAATAGTGATAATTGCATAGGCAATAACATTAGGCTTAATAATATCCCAAGACTCAATTATACCTACTGCTGCCGGAATAAACATCAGTGGCATAATCTCAATTAGGAATACAGCTGTTTTCTTAACCTCATGCACCTTGATAACCTTGAAATGTAGGCACAAAAACATTATTACCAAACCATAGATACTTGATGGTATAGGCAAAGGAATAAGATAATTTAGAAGTTCCCCTATTAATGAAATTACAATGATAATCCCAAATTCACGAATATATTTCATAAAACCCCTCCATAATTGGTACTACCAATTATACACCTTTAAAATTCTACGGTCAATAAATAGATGTACATTTCCTAAAAACTGTTAATACTACTATGTAGCAAGGTTTTCACACTATAATTTTGTGAATATTTTAATTTTTAATACAGATATAATTACAATTGCAAAATTCAAATCAGAGTTTTATAATTGTAGTATAAATTTATAGGAAGTAATAATATGCAAACAATTGATGAGGCATTGGAAAAATTAAGTAAATCAAAGTTCCGTTCAAGTTTTCATTTAAAAGAAAAGGACTTTGAATATATAAACAAGGTTGGTATGGAGAAAATAAGGCAACACGCAAAAGACTTTATCAAAACAAGACTTGCACCAAAATATATTCCCAATGACGGAAAGCAAACACCTATGAAAGGTCATCCTGTTTTCATAGCACAACACGCTTGTGGTTGTTGCTGTAGAGGTTGCTTAAATAAATGGTATCGAGTAAATAAGTCCACTGAACTTACAGAAACTCAACAAGAAAAAATTGTAAACCTACTTATGGCTTGGATTGAAAAGGAATACAACAGTAAAATTAATATACAAAAATAAGCCCTATTCAAAAGAATAGGGCTTTGCTATACCAATATTTAATTAGATAAACTTTGCAATAACATCAAGGTCTCTTCTCTTAGGTGCTGCCGGTTCAATATCTCTGTAACCTAAAGCAATGATACCCATAATAATTTCATTAGAAGGAATGTCAAGTGCATTTCTTGTAGCCATTTCATCTCTGACACCCATAACAAGAGTATCAAGACCAAGATCAGATGCTTTCATCATTAGGTTCTGATTCTGTAAACCTAGGTCATAAGCACCCCATAAGTTACCTGCCTCATTAGTTGGTGAACCGTTCTTTTCAAAACCTGACCAGTCCTTAACGAATGTTGTAACAATAAGTACCGGTGCATTCTCAGCATTAATACCGTTACGAGAAAGTAGGCAATTTTCCTTAATTTCCTTTAACTTTTCTTCATCTGTAACAACATAATATCTACCTGTTTGTGAATTTTTCCAAGTAGGTGCTTGTTGAGCAGCTTTGATGATTTCTTCTATTGTTTCTCTATCAACAGTAGTGTTAGCTTTATATTTTCTAACACTTCTTCTTTTCTCCAGTAATTCATTAAATTCCATAACAAACTCCTTGTGTATAAATTTTATTTCATTTTATCAACTTTTCAATAATATGTAAAGTAGTTTATAAAAAATGGGTAGTTGAGAAACTACCCATTAAATATTTTAAATTATTGTGTTACACACTTGTCAAGGTCAGCAGTAATCTTTTCCTTGTCCATATGTTGACCGATAAATACTAACTTAATTTCTCTGTCACCATAAACATCATCCCAGTTCTTCTTAGCCTCAGGGTATTCCTTTAGGTAAAGTTCCTGTTGTTCCTTAGGGAAAGCAGTTAGCCACTTGCCTTGTTCAGTAGCAGAAATCTGTACACCGGCTTGTTCAAATACAAACACACTGTCTCTCTGGTCATCAAACCAAACAATACCCTTTGCACGAACAACACTCTTTGGCCAATGGTTTACAAATTCTTGTAGCTTTTCCTGACTAAATGGTCTTCTGCTATGATATACGAATGTACCGATACCATATTCATCTTCGTCATCATCGTGATGGTGACCACAGTTACATACACCATGTTCATGGTCACAATGAGAATGGTCCTCATGATCATGGTCGTGATGTTCATGATCGTGGTCATGGTCATGATGGTGGTGATGATGGTGATGGTGATGATGTTCTTCTTCCATCTCTTCTTCATCCTTATCATAAACCTGAGCCCAACCTGCTGATTCAGCAGTATCTTCAAATGTATAACTGTTTGTATCTAGGATGTCACCTACTGCAACCTTACCATAAGTTGTTTCAATAATTCTAGCCTTTGGCTGTAGAACCTTAATCATAGCCTTAACCTTGTCTAACTGTTCAGGCTTAACCATATCAACCTTGTTAAGAACGATTGTAGAACAGAATTCAATCTGCTGAATTAGTAGATTTTCAATATCTTCTTCAGCAACTTCTTTCTTTAGTAGGTCATCACCACAACCGAATTCTGATGCAAGTCTTAAAGCGTCAACAACAGTTGCAATGTTATCTAGATGGCATAGTGCAGGAGTTTCTTCATCACCCTCCAGCATAGCAATTGACTGTGCAATAGGTAATGGTTCACAAATACCACTAGCCTCAATAAGAATGTAGTCATACTTACCACTTTCGCAAAGGTCAGTAATTTGGTTAATAAGGTCAACATTAAGTGTACAACAGATACAACCGTTTGATAGTGGTACAAGGTTCTGGTCTTCCTGAGTTACAACACCTGTTTTCTGAATTAGTTCAGCATCAATGTTAACTTCACCAATATCATTAACGATAACTGCACATTTGTAACCTTCCTGATTATTTAAAACATGATTTATTAAAGTAGTTTTACCTGCTCCTAAGTAACCTGTAAGTAGGGTAATCGGAATAGGTTTTCTTGTATTATTCATAGTACAATTCCTTTCTAAAATAAAGATTTGCTCACCTAAATTTTATTATAACACAAATTCCGAAAAAGTAAAATAATGTTTACTTTTATTTTTCTTTATATAATCTGTGTTGTAAATAGATATGACCCGTTTTAGGGTAAAAATAAAATATGATTTAATATTTCGCTTGTTTTACTGACTTTTTGATTATGAATTATCAGTTAATGGATTTCAATTCTAACTTTTCACTCAATAACTGCATTGGACTTTTGTATTCAAGTGTTCTCATTGTCTTGTTATTACTCCATTCTAAATGTCCTTTTAACTTTGTATTTAATTCTTCAATATTTTTGAATGTTTCCCAATCATAGAAATATCTTTGGTCGTTTCTATGACTTCTTTCTACCTTCCCATTGTGCCAAGGTGTTCGTGGTGGTATTAATTTATGATTTATACCTAATTTGTTCAATTCTATTTCAAAAGGACTTTTCACTTCACTGCTTTGATATTTATATGTGAACTCTCTTCCGTTATCTGTTTGAACCGTTTTATTTTAAACGGAAATTCTTTTAATAACATTTTCAAGAATTTAGTTGAGTTTTCCGGTGTATGTTCTTCAAACCCATATACAAATCTCATTCTTGTACATTCATCTATTGCAGTCCATTGATAAAATGCTTTCCGTCCCTTAAAGCCTTGCCTCTTAAGCAATTGTATGGCACTTCTTTTACATCTATCTGCACCTTTTCTCCAGGTATTAACAGCTCCGGATATCTTCTATGATTACGGCTCTTTTCTTGGTCTTTTATATTTTACTAAGCCCATTCTTTTTGCAGCATATATCATTCCTGAATAGCTTCTTGTATATCCTTTTCTCTTTAAATCACTGTATACTCCATCCCATCCATATCTTTCATAGCACTTTTAAAAGAATTTCTAATTTGTCTTTCTTCTCTTTTTGTGTGTCTGTTGGGATGACTATGTGGTCTGCGTGATTTAGGCAATAGCGATTGCCAGGTACCGTCATATTGTTTACACCATCTCTTTACGCTTGAAAGACTTACACCGTACACTCTACTTGCTTCGCTTTTCCTTTTCTTAGTGCGTATTTTACTATGGCTTGCTTTTTCTTTGCTTCTTGTGTTATTATATTCATGAGGAGTACTTCTTTCTTAGGTTAATGTTTTTGAGCGATTCCATTATACCATATTTTGAAGTTACTCCTCTTTTTTATTGGGTCATATCATTTTAGCACATACAGTTTACTTTTATTTTTCTTTATATAAGGTATAACATTCTTTATCTGCTTTATCCCCTAACACATGAAGACTTTTTTCTGAAATCAAAATTTCTTTTTTCTCCTTAGTTAGCCTTTTGATTTGATATTCAAGTTTTGAAGCTAAAGAACGGTTTTCAGAAACAAAGACAATTTCAATTTTCTCTGCATTATGGGTATGGGTATATTTTGCACCTTTAGGTGACTTTTCCTTATGCTCGGTAAATCTTCTTTTTATATTGGTAGTAATCCCACAGTAAAGGCTGTTGTCACTACATCTTATAAGGTATGTATAGTACATAATTTTCCTAACTAAAAAAGGACTATAAAAATATAGTCCTAATTTTAAAATACAAATTTTTCGTAATCAATTTCAGGTAACTTAGTTTCCTTGTCTAAACTGGCATTTTTGCAGTTTTCAAGAACAATTTTAAGAGTATCGTTAAACTGAATAAGTTGTTCATCAGTTAAGTCACCTGCCATTTGATAAATAAGGCTAAAGAGGTTTTTCTTCTGCTTTAATAGGATAGGCAAAGCCTTTTCACTGTTAATAGAAATTCTAAGAATTCTTCTGTCTGACTCATCTTGATATGTATTTAGATAACCACTTTTTCTTAAAATCTCAACATTTCTTGACACTAAGCCTTTGCTAACTTCCATATTCTGTGCTAAGTCGGAAACAGTATTTTTGTCCGGATAATATCTTAACGAAGTTAGAATTTCTAACCCACATACAGAAATATCTTCATCTTCTACTGCTACCTTGCTAAACTTCTTGTAATTATGGATAGTAGCCTTAGAAACTTTGGTTAGTAATACACCTGTATCGTGTAAAAACTTTTCATCCACATAAACCACTCGCTTTCTTTTATTGTTAAACATTTTATCAAGTAAGTATTATAAAGTCAATGGTATGTGAAGAAACTTGTCCTTTAAATGTTATTTTTTTAACGAAAAATCCATAAATATTCAAGACAAATGAACATTTATGGATTTCAGTATATAATTTCTGTTATTTAGCCTTTTTGATTTGGCTATAAATCACCTTTGCAATCTGAATAATTACAGTAGGAATAAATGCCAGTAAACCGATAAAGCCTACCTGAGCACCTGTCAAAACTTCAACACTAAACAACGGTTGCATAAATGGTACAAACAGTACAAATGCAAGTAACAATACACCAACTACAAATGCACCTACACTATAGATATTTGAGAACAAACCAAGTTCAAAGATTGACTCTCTGCCTCTACAGTTAAAGCCATGGAAAAGTCTTGCAAGTGTAAGGGTAGCAAAAGCCATTGTACTTGCAACTGCCGAATTAACCTGTAGTCCAATATAGAAAGCAATAATTGTAACTGCACCGATTAATGCACCTTGTAGGAACATTAAAGTTGTAAAGTCCTTTGTCAGTATTCCTGTTTTTGGGTCTCTCGGTTTTTGCCTTAGAATGTCTTTATCCGGCATTTCCATACCGATTGCAATTGCCGGAAGTGAGTCGGTAAGCAAATTGATGAATAGTAAATGTACTGCTTGGAAAGGTACAGGCAAAGCAAAGAAAGAAGTATATAGCACTGCAAAGATACCTGCCATATTACCTGAAAGTAGGAACAGAATTGAGTTCTTAATATTTCTAAAAACATTTCTGCCATTTGCAACTGCTTTAATAATTGTTGCAAAGTTATCATCCTGAAGAATCATTGATGATGCATCCTTAGAAACTTCTGTACCGGTAATACCCATTGCAACACCAATGTCAGCTTTCTTTAGTGCCGGTGCATCATTAACACCATCACCTGTCATAGAAACAATATTTCCTTTCTTCTGCCAAGCCTCAACAATTCTGATTTTGTTTTCAGGAGAAACTCTTGCATAAACAGAAATTCTCTCAATAGTCTTGTCAAGCTCAGCATCACTCATAGAGTCAAGCTCCATACCGGTAACTGCAATGTCACCATCTTGGAAAATTCCGATTTGCCTTGCAATTGCAGTGGCAGTAACCTTGTGGTCACCTGTAATCATAATTGGTTTAATACCGGCACTTATAGCATCTGCTACTGCTTGTTTTGACTCTTCTCGTGGTGGGTCAATCATAGAAACCAAGCCTAAGAAAATATAGTCATACTCAGTATCAACACTTAACTGTTCATCAGACTCTTTATAAGCAAAGGTCAGAACTCTCAAACCTTCTTCAGAATACTTTTTGTTCTGTAATAAGATTTTTTCTTTATCTTCTTTTGTAATAGGTCTTACACCGTCTTTAGTAGCAATACTGATACATCTATCAAGTATTACATCCAAAGCACCCTTAGTTAAAATATGGTTAACACCATGCATTTTGTACTTAGTACTCATCATTTTTCTGTCTGAGTCGAAAGGTACTTCCTCTATTCTTTCAAGAGACTTTCTAATATCATTTTCGTCATAACCGATTTTACGGAATGTTTCCAGCAAAGCATATTCTGTAGGGTCACCGATACCCTTACCGTCAACAATACTTGAATCATTGTTAAGCACCATATCATAAACTAAATGTCTGTGACTTTCCACATCAAGGTCAAGTTGTTCTTCAAAGATACTTTCGTGATTAATATAGATTTTCTGTACAGTCATTTTGTTCTGTGTCAATGTTCCTGTTTTGTCAGAACAAATAACAGATACACAACCTAAACTTTCTACTGCTTTTAAATCCTTAATAACTGCATTTTCCTTAGCCATTTTCTGAGTACCCATTGCCTGAACAATAGTAACAATAGAACCTAAAGCCTCAGGAATAGCAGCTACTGCAAGTGCTACAACAAACATCAATGACTCAAGGATAGTATCTTTGTTAATAACCGGTGCTTGAATAAGGTTTAGCACAAAAACAATAGCAGAAATAATCATAATGATTATTGCAAGTTTTGCAGAAAATTTATCTAGGCTAACCTGTAAAGGTGTTTTCTTCTCTTTAGCACTATTCATTAAGGTTGCGATTTTGCCGATTTCGGTTTCCATACCTGTAGCAGTAACACACACCATTGCTCTACCGTAAGTTACTAAGCTACCTGAATAAACCATATTTGTTCTGTCAGCTAAAGGAACTTCCTTATCAATTATACCGTCATTTTTATCAACATTAGTTGACTCACCTGTAAGGGAACTTTCGTTAACCTGTAAGGAATAGTTATTGATTATTCTACCGTCAGCAACAATCAAGTCACCTGCCTCAAGAATAACAATGTCACCTTTAACAACCTTCTTTGAGTCAATTTCAATTTTCTCACCGTTACGAATAACCTTAGCACTAGGTGATGAAAGTGATTTTAAGCTATCGAGAGTTTTTTCTGCTTTAATATGTTGCACTGTACCTAAAATTGCATTAAGAATAATAACTGCAAAAATTACAACAGTACCCTCTAGGTTTCCGGAAAAAATTGAAATAATAGCAGCAATAATCAGAATAATAACTAACAAATCTGCAAACTGAGAAATAAACACACTAAAGGCTGATTTTTTCTTGCCCTCAGCCAAAGCATTTTCCCCATCTTTCTCCAGTTTTTCTTTTGCCGTTTTGTCCGTAAGACCATCTTTTGAAGTACCATACTGCTTTAGCACTTCTTCACTAGGCATTTGATACAAGTTTTTCATCTTTTCTCCTCCCCAAAAGAAAATAATGATAAAGAGTAAAAAGAGAACAAAAAAAGAGACTTTTATTGCAACACCCAATAACCTTAGGTACTACAATAAAAGTCTCGTTCTTTAAGATATAACCGATACCAAAAGGTATGTGTACTGACGGTTATACCACAGTATTCTGCGAACTACTCCCCTTTATTGCTTTGATATTATCACATTAATCTTGCTTTGTCAACTATTTATTTTACATTTAATATATAAATATTATTTACAATTAATCTCTTGATTTATACAATTATTTATTATACCATAATAATGCAAATTTATTAATTTAATATTAGAAAGGATATTTTATGAAAGTAACAAAAATAATAAGTATAGTTTTTGCTATTGTAATTGCAATTTCACTATGCTCTTGTGGTGATGAAAGTAAAGACAATTCTGTATCAATAACTACAGAACAAACAACAACTGTTGACCAATACAAAGAAGTTAAAAACAAAATCAACAGTACAATGCTACTTTACTGCAACTCTTTAAAAGAACATAATGCTGATAACTTTAATATGTGCTTTGTAAAGGACAAAAGAGAAAACTACAGTAAAGGTGAAATTACTGCTCTATTTGATACTGTAGAAAAATGTAAATTACAGAAGATTGACTTTAGCACATTAAAAAATGTGGGCAATGATAAATTTACAGTTGAAGTATACTATACTATAGTATATTCAAATGACTATGTTCCTGTGGGTAATCGTAAGGTAGGCAAAAATGCCCTACACGAAAGATTTACTTTTAATAAAGTAGATAAAGACTACCTTATCTCTAATATGGAGTATGATTGGTAATTTGTTCTAGATTTATTTGTTTTACAAATTTGGGTTTGTGGGGTTATAACTCACCTTGTTTTGTGGTAGATATTTAGAATTAGCAGAGACTAACCAGCCTCCCTTGTGTAAAGGGAGGGGGACCACGAAGTGGTGGAAGGATTGTCTAGTAGGCAGTAATAGATAGATAAAATTTAGATAGGAAAACAAAACCTATTATATATCTATCGAATAAAATTGATATAACAAAAAGTATGTACCATAACAATCCCTCAGTCGCTCTTTAAGAGTAAATTGTCATTCTTCCAATTTACGAGCGACAGCTCCCTTTACACAAGGGGAGCCTTATTTGCTAAAATTTAACACTTTACATCTAGCACCACAACCCTGATTTATCTGCCTCACCTATACCCACAATCCAAATTAAAAAGCAGAAACCACAAAGGCTTATTCATTTCAAATGAATAAGCCTTTATTTTTTCTTTTATTTAAATAATCCTCAAGGATAATTGTGGCAGCAACTGTATCCACCACATTCTTTCTTTTCTTACCTCTTGTATCGGTAAAGTTAAGGTAATTATGGGCAGTTATTGTTGTACCTCTTTCGTCCTGCATATCAACATTAATACCGGACATTTCAGCAAGTTTTTCTGCAAATTCTCTTGCACCTTTTGCAGAGTCACCCTCACTGCCATCCATATTCTTAGGAAGACCAACAACAATAAGTTCTGCTTTCTTTTCCTTAGCTAGGTTAGAAATTTTCTCAAGGAGTCTCTCCCTATTATATTCACTAATTTGGGTTAGTGGTGAACTTAGCATTTCCAGTTTGTCACAAATTGCAATACCTGTTCTTGCTTTGCCCAAGTCCACAGCCATAATAATCATATTTATTGCCTTTCTACTTGCAATAATTGTAGTACTTAAAACAGAAAATCTCCTTACTGAAAAATATCATTAGTAACACTTTCATCGGTTTTTACATACACAGAAAGGTTGTTTTCACCATCTGCTTGTGCAATAAAAACATCAGAAATTACTGCACCGCTTTCCTTTACCTTTTCATTTAGCCACTGTTCATCTTTGCCACATTGCTTTAGGTTTTTGTAAAGGATTTTACCGTCCATAATCAATATAGGTTCAGCCTCTGCTTTCTTAGGTTTCATACCCATATCATATGGTGTCAAAGGTGCTTTCTCACTTTTTGGAAGTACACTAACCATACCGTTACTTTCCAGATAAGCACACTCAATATCCTTAATAGAAAAGTAACCCTGTGCTCTAACCTCTGTCAAAAACTCACCAATATCCAGCTTACACTTTAAAAGATTTTTCTTGTAGAACTTTCCATTCTTAAAAATGATAGTTGTCTTACCTGAAAAAAATCTCCTTAGTGGCATTGTAGTTAATGAAATATAGGAAATAGCAACTGCCACCAAACCATAAATTATCATAGCAGTTAAAGGTTCCAGCACATTATCCCATTCTTCTGTTGAAAGCTCTGCTGCAATAGAACCGATTGTAATACCGTTAATATAGTCAAAGGTAGATAACTGAGAAATCTGTTTATTTCCCATTAGCTTTGCCAAAATAAAAAGTACAATTATTGAAGTAAATGTTAATACTAAAGTTTTTATTATAACCATAAAATCACCACTACTATTATGATGATTCTATGGTTTATTATTCATTTTACCAAGGCTTTACAGAGCCTGTAATTTCACTTAATGACTTAATGCCATTCTTGTCCATAAATTCTGCAATGCCTTCATTGATTTTGATAGGTGCATATGGGTCGGTAAACATACAAGTACCAATCTGTAAAGCAGTAGCACCTGCCATTAACATTTCAATTGCATCTTGCCACTTAGAGATACCACCCATACCGATAATAGGAATCTTAACAGCATTTGCAGTTTGCCATACCATTCTTACTGCTACAGGGAAAATTGCAGGACCTGACATACCACCTGTGTTGTTCTTAATGATAGGTCTGCCTGTATTAATATCAATTCTCATACCTGTTAAAGTATTAATCATAGAAATTGCATCAGCACCATTTGCTTCAGCAGACTTTGCAATTTCTGCAATATCTGTAACATTAGGACTTAATTTTACAATAAGAGGCTTCTTGCAATGGTCACGAACATACTTTGTAATATTAGCAACACTTTCACAAGATGTACCAAAAGCAACACCACCACTTTTAACATTAGGACAACTAATGTTAAGCTCAATCATATCAATATCTGTATCACTTAGCTTTTCTGCCATTTGACCATATTCTTCCTGAGTGTTACCGGCAATATTTGCAATGATAACTGTACCTTGCTTTTTAAGCCAAGGTAAATCTTTCTCAATAAAATGGTCAACACCGGGGTTTTGAAGTCCAACTGCATTTAGAATACCTGAAGGAGTTTCTGCAATTCTTGGTGGTGGATTACCAAGTCTTTTCTTTAAAGTAATACCCTTACAAGAAATACCACCTAGGTTTGATAAATCATAAAAATTACTGTACTCATGACCAAAACCAAAAGTACCTGATGCTGCAATCAGTGGACTGTTAAAGTCAACACCTGCAACCTTTACTGATAAATCTGCCATTAAAATACAACCTCCTTGCTATCAAATACCGGACCGTCTTTACATACATGAACATAATCGTTTGTACCGTTTCTCTTAACTTCACAAGCACAAACCAAACAAGCACCAATGCCACAACCCATTCTTTCTTCAAGGCTTACTTGACAAGGTACATTATTTTCGTTACAAATTTCAGAAATTGCTCTTAACATTGGCATAGGACCACAAGCACAAACTTCATCAATTTCATCTAACTTTCTCTTTAACACATCAGTTACAAATGCCTTTTCACCTGCTGAACCGTCATCTGTTGTAAGGTAAAGTTCACAATTATCTTTACGGAAATCACTCTGTAAAATTACAAGGTCTTTGTTTCTGAAACCTGTAATTACAACCGGTTTTTCCTTTTGCTTAGATGCATATAACATTGGAGGTACACCAATACCACCACCGATAAAGCAATATCTCTTTTCAGGATTAATATCAAAACCATTACCCAGTGGTGCAAGAATGTCAAGTTCTTCTCCTACCTTAACTTTAGATAGAATTTCAGTACCCTCACCCTTTACCTGATAAACAAGTCTTAGGCAAGATTTGTCTGCATCACAAATAGAAATTGGTCTTCTAAGTACTTTTCCCGGTACAAGAATATGTGCAAACTGACCCGGTTTTGCCAGAACTGAAAGTTCGGAATTTTCAACCCACATATCAAAAATTCCTGTGGCAATTTCTTCATTTTTAATTACCTTAAACTTTTGTGCATCGTAACTCATAATTTCTCCTTAATAACTTAATTTCACCGTAACTACCGATAAGTTCTCTTTCTTAATAATAGAAACCCCTGACTTATCAATATAGTTACTTGGGTACATTGAATTTACTGTATCAATATAAGTAAAGAAAAGTTGATCACCAGAAACGAATAATTGGTCAACTGCACCGTTATATTCCAGGTAAACAGGATCAATATAAATATGAAAATACTTTTCTTTATTATTTGCTGCATTATAAAGTGCATTTGTCATTTCATCATTTTGATAACTGTACAAATCAGTAAAATGCACTGCTTTCTTTACATAATAGTTTTCTTCTGTACTGTCACATTCAGGTATAGAAAGGTTAAAGTTAATAGCCTTTACACCGTTAGTACCGTTAACCTCATCACTTGAACATTTTGAATAAACCTTACTGATTGTATGGTCTTTCTTTAGCTGACTTTCTGTAATATTAAAGTAATCATAACGGCTATATTCCTTGCCGTCATCCCAGCTAATGTCAGTATAGTACCAGTTACCGTTAATCTTCACTGCATTCCACATATGAAGTTCCTGACTGCCTTTACCTACTATACCTTTACTTTCAATTCCAAGTTGAGAAAGCAAGTAACCAAATGCCTTTGCATAACCCTCACATACTGCATTGCCATTTACAATCGCACCATAAGGTGTAAATGCCAAATAGTCATCATCTGAGTCCTTAACATCATCATCATATTTACATCTATCATTAATATAATCATGTGCTAAAAGTTCAAGAGAAAAATCATCAAGTCCATATTCAACAGAATTTATAAACTTATTAACTTCCTTATTAAGTTTATTTTGCATTGTCTTGATTTTTTCAGGTGGCTCATAACTATAAAGTTGTACTGCAGTATAACCCTCAGTATTGCTAAAACCAAACTTATCTGTTAACCAGAACAACATAGGATTATCCTCTTTTACAGCAGTAATTACAAGTCTGATTTCTGCTTGAGTAAGAACAGTATCTTCCATATTTACAATACTGCAAGGATAAATGTCATTTTCATCTTTTTCTTCGGCAACAGAATTTGTACTTTCCATTACCAAATCATAGAATTTTCTTTGGTCATCGGTTTGTAAAGAATTATAACCATTCTTGATTTCTATAGGAGTATAGTAATCACTTTTTTCTGACTGCTTTATATCTATATCTTTATAATCTGTATCGTCTTTATCTTTATTTAAATTTTCGTTTGAAACAGTAGTAGTTGTTGTTTTACTTTCAGCAGGTTTCTTAGTTTCATTACAACCAACAAAACTGCCTAATAATACACAACCCATAAACAAAGCTAATATTTGTTTTTTCACAATTATTCCTCTTTTCGTTACATTTTATTATACGATATAGGTTATAAATCATAATTCTATATTAGCATTATAATTTTCTGTTACAAGTGTTTTTTATCTGGGATTTTCCTAATCACATTAAAAATAAAATCAATAAATTTTCAAAAATGCAATAATTGCATTGATAGGTTTTTCATTTTTCTCTACAATTTTATATAGTCATTTCCCCGTAATGGCTAAAAAATATAAGGAGGAAAATATGGATATAAAACACCAATCAATCATTCTTGATGTAAACAAGGCAAATATTTTGCCAAATATTATTGCACACCAAGGTGACCAAAAAACAAGATTTATAGATGTAACACTAACAATGTCCGGTGAAGAATTAATCCTAAATGATAGCTACAGAGCCATTCTTAAAGCCTCAAACAATGGTGAAGTTAAAGCTATTAATGACTGTGAAATTGATTTGGAACAGAACATTATTATTGTTGAATTAACAAGTACAATGCTTGATACTGCCGGTTTTCTAAATTGTGAAATCACAGTAGTGGATGAAGATAAATACATAACTTCACAGAATTTTCTTGTAGAAGTTTCTCTCAGCACAGTTAGTGATGAAGATGAAATTGAAACTTCAAAGGAATACGGTACATTAGTTAGACTTATGAATGAAGTATCTAAAATTGAAAGTGATGCAAAGGTAGTTAAGGATATAATCAGCCACCTAGCTGAAATTACTGATATTGATGAACTTGTAAATAGCAAGGCTGATAAGGAAACTGTTGAAAAAGAGTTAGCTAAGAAAGCTGACACAACAGACCTTGATACAAAGGAAAATATATCTAACAAAATTGATACAATCAACTTTCCCAGCACAACCTACTATCCATCCAGCAAAGCAGTTTGGGACTATGTTACTTCTAAAATTTCAACACTAATTAATGATATTGAAAATCTGAAAAATAACAAAGTTAATATTACCGACTTTAATACTTTTAAAGATACAACCAATCAGGCAATTGCAAGTCATTCTACAAACATTAATACTAATGCAAAAAGCATTAAAACTATGAAAGCTGACCTTGACAAGAAAGAGAAGTTTATCAAAAATCTTACAATCAAAAATACTACAGAAAAATCAACTAGTGTTGTACTTAATGACAGTAGTGATTGTAATATTGTTGATTTAATTTGTGGTGAAAAAGATAACAGTAAGCAAATTGCATTTTACAGAAAAAATCTATTTGATTTTAACAGTATCCGTGTATACGGAAACGACTCAGTAAGTAATATTGTTGTCAATAAAGATAACAAATCAATATCTTTCACCACATCAGAAACAGGTGCTAATTCAGGTGTTTACATCAGGCATAACAATTATCTGGACTTTAAAGGCTATGGCATAGATTATACAAAGTTAAGTGGTAAACCTGTTGCATTATCATTTGACATTCAATCGGACATTAATTGCAAAATTGGAATTCAATTTATACAACTTTATAGTTACAACTACTTTGATATAACACCAACAAAGCAAAGAATTGTTGTTACAGACACAGTTGATATTAATAAGCTAAATAAAGCACTTTGCTTTTACACTAACAAAACAAAAGCCAATATCACAATCAGCAACATACAGATTGAAGTTAATAATACTGCTACAGATTATGAAGATTGTGATTGTCAAAAAGTTACTTTGGCTAATGCTGATGTAAACTCATTGCATACATATTACCCAAGTACAACTGTTATTAGTGACAGTGATTTTATCTTAAATTATATTGCCGACCCTAAAAATTATATAGACAGTAAAGTTAGTTAAAATCACTACTACAATAATATTTCATAAAATGTAATACCATTGGAACAGAAAAATCAAGAATAAAAAGTTCCCATTTTATCAAAAACATCCTGTATGGGAACACAAGTAAAAATATAAAGAAGGGATTTTATGAGTGGAGAAGTAGTTGTTGCACTAATTACACTACTGGGTTCGGCTATCGGTACAATCGGTGGTATTTTTGCAACAAACAAAATGACTGCTTACAGAATAGAACAACTAGAGAAAAAAGTTGACAAACACAACCAAGTAGTTGAAAGAATGTATGAGGCAGAAAAAAATATTTCTGTTATTTCGGAAGAAATCAAAAATGTAAATCATAGAATAGAAGAACTAGAACATTAGGAGGAATGTATTTGAAAAATTTTAAACAATGGCTAAAGTGTGCTACTGTCAGAGCCATAAAAACCATAGCACAAACTGCAGTTTCAACCATTGGTGTTACTGCAATGATGGATGAAGTAAACTGGGTTGCAGTAGTTTCTGCTTCCCTACTTTCAGGTATTTTGTCTATGCTAACTTCAATCTCAGGATTACCGGAAGTAAAGGAGGACACTACTAATGCAAAAGGCAATTGATGTTAGCAAATGGAACGGTGACATTGACTACACCGGTGTAAAATCTATAGGTATTAACAATGTAATTATTCAATGTGGTTACGGAATGGAAAGTAATCAGAAAGACCCATACTTTGATAAAAATTACAGAAAAGCAAAAGAAAATAAAATGCGTGTTGGTGTGTATCATTACAGTTATGCAAAGTCAGTTAATGAAGCAAGAAAAGAGGCAAACACCTGCCTAAAATGGATTAAAGGTAAGGACCTTGACCTACCAATTTATATAGATATGGAAGAAGAGAATTTGACCTATTTAGGCAAAGAAGTCCTAACTAAAATTGCAATTGAATTTTGCAAGGTAATTGAAAAATCCGGATATACTGCCGGTGTATATGCCAATGCAAACTGGTTCAAGAACTATTTAAATTATAACGAAATCAAGAAAAATTACAGCATTTGGCTTGCACAATATGGAGATAAGAAAGATTTTAGTTGTGACATTTGGCAATACACTTCACAAGGTAAAATCAGAAAAAATGCAAGTAACTTTGATATGAACTATATCTACAAAAATCCTGTTATTTATGTAACAGTAAAGAAGAAAACAGGACTTTATAAATATGGATACAGAGATTATATTACCGGAACAAGTAAAGTAGAAAAAACTGTTGAGAAAGGAACAAAGCTAAAATGGATTTATGACGATATGTATGGTTGGTCAAAGATACAGTATCAAGGAAAGGATTATTTCGTTACAAATTCTGTTCTAAACAGAAGTAGCCTTTCAACATTTCCTAAGGAAGTTTTGAAAAAAGACACCAAGGTTTATGTAATTAAAAATAATAAAATTGAGAAATCAAAAGTTTTAAGAAAAGGTAAAAAAGTAACCCTTGTGTGTACCTTTGAAAATGGTAAATTCAAAGGCTATGACTACCTTTCCTCAGGTATAAACAGATACCTGAGAAAGTGATTTTACAATTAGTTTTATTGCATTTTATTTTTTATAATTAGTTTTTGCTTTTACAAATAACTTTTCATCGTATAGTGTTATGGTTTTTGTATTAGCTTTCGGTGTAATTATTTACTATTTTATAACCACTTTTCATTATAATTAATTTCTATTTAGGGAGCATTTTATGCTCCCTATTGTTCTGTCTTTTCTATAATTCTAAATAAAAATTGTCTGTATAAATTTGGGTTTTCAATTTTATTTTTTAAGATAAATCAGTAATATAAATTAGGGTTTTTCAATTTTATCTGTGGGTTAAGGTGAATTTATTTTAAATTCAATCAGCTATAAAGAAAAATTTACAAAAATATCATACCTTATACCATCGTTAAAGTGTGGCTAACAGGTGTAGGGGACATCATTGATGTCCCGTTACAAGCTACCCTAAATAAAGGTATTATGCCCTATGTAGATATTACAAATTTATAGTCTGTAAATAGGACAAAAATCCCATAGGTATCACACTTTTTTACGGGCGAACACTGTTCGCCCCTACGACTGTGAGCCATAATATGATATAAAAATCGGTACTGTTTATGTTACATAATATTGTTATATTATTAATTGTGCAATAACTTGGTATATAAGAGAGAAAGGACATAGTATACACTTTTTAGTATTTAAATATCACCACAACCCAAATTTATCGAATAAATATTAGTATAAACATTGTTAATTTGAAATATTTGACAAATTATGTTTAATTTTATATAATCAAGACTATATTTAAAAAGAAAATCAAGAAATGGTATTACAAATTATTATGTTAGTTATTGCAATAGCTTTTATAGTTATTCAATGTATGTTCTTAGGAAAGAAAAAGTTACTCGGCTTACTATTGCCACTTATTTGCTTTATCGGTTCAATAGGCATTTTAGTTTCTCAACCGGCAATTACCAACCTAATCTCGGATGGCTTTACAAATGGCAGTCACTATTATTCAGTTACTGTTGAGAAAGATAATTCACAAAGTCAGCATATCTTCCAAAACAAAAATGATGAAAAAGAATTTGTTAATTCTCTTGACTCAAAATCATTGGTACTTGAAGAAACAGAAATCGAAAGAACTAAGGAATGGTATATGTTTTAGGAGAATTTCTTTTCATTACAAATATACCAACCATCATTCTTCTAATTATTTATATGCGTAAACAAATATGGAATTATATAGATAAAAAAGAAGAACAAGAATCTTTATAACAACTCTAAGGGGCAGTGTATTCACTGCCCCTTATTTTACGGTTGATTTAATTTCGCTATAGTTTTATCTTTATAGTTAAACTACAGTTCATTAATTCTTTATAGCTGAAAATTCGGTTTATTATTTAACTGCGTTTTCGTAGCTTTCAATCATTTTCTTGCTCGTTTTCCCCGTACGACCAATAGATTTAGCGAGGTTTTTGACGACTTTTCCGCCTGCGTTCAGCTCGATTTCAAGCCTCATTCCGTTTTCTTCGGGGTATACAAGTATCTGCTTGATGAACCTGTCCACAAAGCTGCGATCAAGCTCGTCTCCGTTAAGGCTTTCGGCGGCGAGATCGAGGATGGAACGGATCTCAGCAAGTTCTTTGTTAACATCCTTTCTGTTTTGCATTTGGTCGGTGATGGCGGTGATCTCTTCCTGACAGTGGTCGATCTCTTCGTCGCATTCAGCAGACATCCGTACAAATTCGCTGTCCGGGAACCGTCCCTCAATATTGAGCTGTAACAACTTTTGCTTTTTCTTTTGTTCGTTCGCGATGCTCTTATTTAGGGTTTCTATTCGGTTCGCGCCTTCGTTGGTGTTAAGGAGTTCCTCGGACAACCGCATAATGAGTTCCGACAGCTCGTTGATATTCTGCTGGCTTGATTTGAACACGTCCTCTAATATCGGAATGATCTCGTTTTCGTATATCGTCATCGACGGACAGCTCTCCGCTCCGTTTTTGATTTTACCCGAACACCGCCACGCTGAATTTGCCGTTCCCTTTTTGCTGACCGAATCCTTGCGGTAGAACGGCTTACCGCAGTGAGCGCAAATCAACTTGCCTGTAAGCAGATTATTGTGGTTGGTCTTGTTTTGCTTTTGGATAACGTCGAGACTTCTGACCTTTAGGACTTCGTTGGCTCTTTTCCAAAGCTCCTCCGATACGATCTGCGGTACTGTCTCCCCTGTTTCGTCTTTGAAGATGACCCACTCTTCCTCGGGCAGGAATTTCTGCTTTTTGGTGAACATATCGATTATCTGAACTTTGTTGCCGACGTAGTAGCCCATATACTTCGGGTTACGAATGATGTTCGCCATCGTATTGTGCGCGAGCTTATTGCCGCGCGTGTTGCGAACGCCCTTGTTATAAAAGTAGGTTTCGAGGTTCTTCATGCTGTACTTGCCGGTGGCGTACAGTTCGAACAACTCCCTGACTATCGCAGCCTGTTCCTCGTCGATATACAGCCTCTTGTCTGCTTTGCGGTAGCCGAAGATATTGCTGTTGCCGAGCACCACGCCATTCTTTATCGCCTGATGATGTCCCCACTTAACGCGCGAGCTGATTTTACGGCTCTCGTCCTGCGCCATAGATGCCATGATCGTCAGCCTGAATTCCGAGTCATCATCGAGCGTGTTGATGTTGTCATTCTGAAAATATACCGCAACGCCGTTGGCTAACAGCTGACGGGTATACTGTATGCTGTCGAGCGTGTTACGGGCGAATCGGGATACCTCTTTGGTGACGATAAGGTCGAACTTTCCATCCAAAGCATCGTCGATCATCTCATTGAACTTCTCGCGCTTTTTAGTAGACACACCCGAAAGTCCTTCGTCGATATATCCTCCCGCGAATTCCCAGTTCGGCATATCACCGATATATTCTGTAAAGTATTGCTTCTGATTTTCAAGGGAATTGAGCTGTTCAAGATAATCCGTGCTGACGCGGGCATAAAACGCTACGCGCAGAGGCAGATCCCTGAAGCTTATACCCTCGCTTTTGATTTGATTTCTGACAGATAATATATCCATTGATTTTACCTCCTTCCCAAACACTACCACGACAATTCGGTAATGTCCAGTCAAAATAGAATATACTTTTATTATAGTTTGGAACAGCCTCCTTTGCATTAGGAGGCTGTTCCCAGTTTTGTCAGATTTTACCTTTATACTTCCGGCTCAGCTCCCTATCGATCAACCGCATGAGTTTTCGGTATTCTTCATCATTGAATACCCTATGATGCAGTGCGTTTGCAAAATGCTCCAGCCACAACCTGTCGCCGATCGGGTTACCGTTACTGATAACTGCTTCCGTAGTCTTTGCTCCCTTCGGATTGGTTTCAGTTTTATTGTTGGCAAAATCTTCTTGATTTATAACTTTCTTTTCCGATGCCATAAGGCATCACAGATTCAAATTGTTTTTCCGTTTCCCTCCTTATCCTTGTATGATGATGGTGTAAATAGCAATTTTCATAGTGGGTTTCCTTTCATTTACATTGAAATTCCCTGCTCTCGTTCGTAGTCCTCACGGGTGCAGTAGGTGTGGAAGGCTACGTTGGAAATCTTTCGTCCAAGGATTTTCTCCAACCTCAACTTCTCCATCGTATTCATTTCTTTGATATAATGCGGCTGATAATAGTAGTCCGCAGGCACAGATGAAAGAATATCTCCGAGGAGATTAAACAGTCCTTCAGTGCTTGTCATGGTGAAGCTGTCGTCGTGATACGGCGTGACGTAGTCGCAATAGGTATCGAGCATTGCGCCGTCACAGCCGCCCATGGCGAAGTACAATTCAAGATTGTTTTTCAGAAAACGCTCGTCGAAAAGTTTATTGTCACGGACTTTGTAGCCCTCGGGCGTGGTGAAGGTGATATATTTATATTTGTCCTCCCATTGTACACCGTAGCCGTGCTCGTGCATATACTCGATGAATTCTTCTTTTGTCGCCGACCAGCCGATGGCGTAGGAAGCGGTTTCTATCAGATTACGCTTCCATCTTGAGTGGCGCGGATTCTTGGTTTTGCTCTCGGTCACGCTCAGTCCATACTCACGGCACAGCTGATTGGAATACTCCTTTGCCTGGAACATTTCGTTGCGGCTCTGATGAAATTTCTTGCCGTTCTCGAAGTTGACGCTGTTCATAATCAGGTGATTATGGATGGCTTTTGTATTGATGTGCGTGGCAACAAGCACTTGAAAACCCGGAAAGTATTCCGCAAACTTCAATCCGATTTCGTGAGCGGTCTCGGGTGTGAGATCGTCATCGGGTGAGAAGGACTGCACGATATGGTAGTAACTTCTGCCGTCCTCTTTGTGAAACCGCTTCTTGACGAACCGGAATTCATCGAGAGCGCTCTCTGGTGAACAGTTGACGCCGCTGATTAATTTGCTCTCCGTCGCCTCACGGCGCGTGACATAATCAAAAATATTGTTCATCGGACTTCCTGCGTTAACGAATTTAACGACTGCCAAAGCCTTGCTACCTCCTCTCTTGTCTCGCGCAAATCGACCTCGTAACAGTAGCCGGAGTTGACGGCTCTGGTCAGTTGGTTGAGGTTGTTTCCGATTTTTCTCAGCTCATTTGCAACTTCATCTATGCCCTTGACGACGATAATCTTTTTGTCAAGCGCGCAATCACGCAGATACATACTCGGCGTTCGGTAGGAAGAGTACGCCTTTTCTTCGATAATTTCTCTCTGCTTCGGCGTGACTCTCGTTGAAATAATTTCAGTTTTCGGTTGTTTTTTTAAATAATTTTCCTCCATAGTTTTTCAAAATAGGGGCGCGGGCCTAGCTCGCATCCGCCTTTGCGGCCGCCGAATGAGGGCGGTCGTAATACAAAGGCGAAACTGGCAATAAAGCAGGCTTTTATTTTCTGTTTTTTAGAGTGGGTATGCTGTGTTTTGGGGCAACAGGAGCAACATTAAACTTCAGCGCACTGTTCATCAGCTTTTTCAAAAACAAATCGGAGCGACAAAGATGCAACATGCTGCACATTTGTCACCCCGACAGAAAAAGGAAAAATCCAGTGCTTACGGCGGTTTTGAAACTCTGTCACCCGCGTCACCCCTTTATTGTGATAACGCAGCAACAGCGTCAGCCTTGTCTTTTATCAAACAGATAAAGCGAAGCGTTTTGTCGCCTATGCGGATAGACTTTGTGTTTTTTCTTTTATCGTAAACGGTCAAGCCTTCCTCGGCGAGCGCTTTTATCAATCCGTTTTTGGAAATTGAAAACGCTTCGTCCTGCTCATTACATAATCGCTTCACCTGTTTGTGCGCGATATCGGCATTTAGATAATAATATTCATCATCTTGATAGCCGATATAGTTTACAGGCTTAAAGTCAAACGGATTGTCTTTATCAAGCAAAACAGCCTGTCCGCTTTCGATGAGCGAATAGAGCTTCTGGATAAATTTGTGCGTCGGTTTGTCCTGCTCAATACTACTGCTCTGCTTTTTTGCGAGATCATAAAGACAATCTCTGCACCGAATGAAAGTTGCCTGATATTCTTCTTCGGAAATGGCATCATGCTCAAACAGAAAGGATAAAAAGTATTCCATACCAATCATCAGCCATGCGTAGATTTCGGGCACTCTGCCGTGACAACTAATCCCTGAATTGATAAACTCCTGACGGTAATTCTGAAAGCTTTTCTTCAACTGATTGACGAATGACCGCTCTGTATCTTTGTCTTTCAGAAACCGCGCCTTTATCCATTCTGTGTACGCCAGCATACAACTGCGGAGTGTGTCTTTCTCTGCTTCGCGTTGAAATTTGGAAAGGTTATTCAGATCGATCATGCCATCGCGCAGCTCCAAGCAAAAATATCTTGCTGTTCCGCTCTCGCCAATGTCGGGAGCCTGCTCTGCTGTGATGATGGCGTTGCCCTGAGGCGGTCGAGATTCCATCGGAGTAGAATCAGATTTTAATCTTCCTCTGCCGATACGGTCTCCGTAGCCGCGCATAATCAGCTGGGCGGTTTCAGTCAGCTTGTTGGCTTCTTTCCTGCTGCTTGGGTGAAAGTCATCAATGCAGGTCAGCACGTCCTTCAATGAAAAGGCGTTGTACATAATACTGTTTGCGGTATCCCGAAATGACAATGGCAAATCCGAACTGTTGAACCTGCCGAAAAACGAAAGAAACAACGCCGCCAGTGTACTCTTGCGTGTTCCTGTTCTGCCGAGCAAACAGAGAACGAATTTCGGCTCGCAATTTGCCTGATGAAGAAACTCATTCAGCGGAGTCAGAAAAGTGAAAGCCAGCAACGGCAATGTGATTTCATCAGGTGCAAACGGAAAATAGCTTGTCATAAAATACGCGCTCGACAAATCTGAAACCGTCCAGCTATCAGCTTTTTCATACCGGCTGAGTTTTCCTCTCAAGCTGACATCATGCTTGCCGTCGTTTGGCAACAGATATTCCCAATGGTTGTCTATCAGCTTCCAGCCGGTAACATGATAGATTTGGATTCTCTCTGCGTTCTCTGCCGTTTGCTGAATGGCATGGCGGACGTATTCCTTGACGCTTCTCTCCGGTTCGAGAACGCAATCCGCGCCCCAACGCTCAATCAGCCAGTTGAAGGTTCCGAGTTCCGAGCCCATTACATCAATCTCCGGCAGCACTCTGCCGCTCGAATGAACGCCGCCTAAACGAAGCGCTGTCTTTACTTCCGCGCCGTCGTCAACACTGACCTCGCTGACAAGGTACGGCAGGAAGTTGCAGAGCTTCTTTGTGACCGTTCCGCTCTTGTTGGTTATCTCTTTATAGAGACAGCCGTTGATGATTTTGTACGGCGGCGGATACCGTACAAGGTCATTTGATTTGTTGCCGTCTGAAACGGCGTATGGATTTTCTTTCAGTTTCTATATACCTCCGAATTCAATTTGGAGACAACAGCTCTCGCCACACTGTTCCCTACACTTGAATTGTGGAAGAAAAAATAGTATACTTATATTTATTACGGACAAATTAAAACCTTCAACTGACAAATTAATTCGGGAGATAATAATGTTTGATATAATTTCCTTTTTCGTTGGTGATAAGAGCATTGAAATCAACGGCACCGCTTTTCCTCTCGGTGAACTAACCACGCAAACCCTGAACATTACAAAGCCTGAATTCAGCGAAATGTATCACTTGGCTGAGTCTGCTTTTGAAACGATATATAAAAACAAAACTCCTCCGTCAAAGGAGGAGTGGAACGATTGCAATAACAAGTTTATCAAGCTCGAGCGTATGATGTTCCGCTACCGTCTGCTTGCATTGATAAAAGACAATCGTCAGGTTTTGTATGAGACTCAAAGCTATGTTTCTCAGCTGTCTATACTTGATGACAACGAGAAGTACGAGATGTGTGAGAGTGAAGAAGCTTTGCGGAAAATGACTTTGGAATACAGCGAGTATGTCGACGAATGGGCTGAAAATTCTTTTCAACGCGATACGGATGATACGGAAGTTAAGGATATTCCACGCGAGCTTCTGATTTTTCCCGGCGATGTTCAGGAAAAGTGGGATTTCTATTGCAATTACTGCTCGAAATATCTTCATGTCCTTTACGATATTGCTTGGTTCGGAAACACGATACACAATTTTATTGATCATTATCTGTCCGCCCTGAAAAAACTGAACAGCGATAATTACGCCGCCGCGCTCTATGATTTTTTATACGGCGAAATGGCGGACAAGCTGGTTGCCAATCCTGTTCAGGGGAGCGGTTTATACTCACGCACTGACCCCATACTGATTGAATATATTCCGAGAGAAACTATCAAATGCAGTGGAAAATACAAAATATATACTTCCTATCAGGTCAAGCGTTTGCAGACGTTATTGAAAACGGATTTTTACTGCGCCTTGGAAGCGGGATATATCATTCGCAAATGTGAATACTGCGGAAGGTGCTTTCTGTTGAAAAAAGCCTACCATACAAAGTATTGTGACAATCCCGCGCCCGACAATCCAAAATATACCTGCGCTCAGCTCGGTTACCGCAAGCGCGGTATTAAGGAAACTGTTCCTGACAATCCAAAGGCTCAGTCGCTGAAACGCTGTCTGACAAGGATCGAGAAAGACTGCAGCAGGAACGCTATTACCGCAGAAGAAAAGGAATTGTTGAGCAACACGGCAAGAGATATGTATTACAGGGCAACAAGGGCGTCCGGAATAACTAACGAAGAATTTGAAACCTCACTTGCTTCCGAGAATTTATATTCCAAATGCGGCGTAAAACGCAAAACAAAACGCCGCGGCAGACCGAAAAGTACTGATTAAGGGACAATGGTCGGTTTATAATGGATAGTGAGGGGGTGATCGTATGACCGGTGAAGCACTTCTTTTGAAATATGAAGGATTGATCGCTTCTATTGCTAAAAAGGTTGCAGAGAGCTTTCACTGCGTAAAATATGATGAATACGGTTTGACCGAATACTCAAAGCAGTTATTGGATGATTTGAAAAGCGAGGGCACAGTTGAGCTTCTCCGCCTGATCCAATCAAAAGAATACGACAAAAGCAAGGGTGAATTCTCCACCTATATCTATCCTCACGTCAAGGGTGTCATGCGGCGATACCTTGAAAAGAATATGGGTGTGCTGTCCGTCAGCAAAAACGCTATGGATTTGATCCGCAAGATCCAGCAAGATTATTCACTTGGTAAACCGGCGGAAGAAATAGCCGAAGAATATAACGTACCAATTGAAGCCGTCTACCGATACGCGAATTACAATACGCATTTCTTCTCTGTCAATGACGCTTTCCCTGACGAACACGCGGAAAACCCATACGAACACATGACCACAAAGGATAACCATCCGGCTGATAAGATCGTCAACAAAAAGATTTGTGTTGAGCTTTTGAAGGAGCTGTTTGATTCGCTTTCTGAGAAGGATAGAGCTATCCTCGGTCACGCGTTCGGTGTATTCGGCTACGAAAAGAAAACACTCGACGAGATCGCTTGTGAAGAGATGATGAAACCCGACGGTGTAGAGAAAGCCAAAAAAGCTGCTTTGAAACGGCTGAAAAAGAAGTATCCTGACAGCAAATTAAAACTCTGGCAGGATATTTATAAGGCTGTAATGGGTATAAAATAAATAAAGGCTATGGTGAACGTTGTGTTCGTTACCATAGCCTTTATTTGCGCCCATACGCCGCGACAAATCGCCTGTGTGGGTTTTGTTCTGTTTTATCGGGTAACGGACTACGGGCATTCCCTTCGCGCGACACAGGGCAAAATTGGGTGCCTTAAAACTTGCCGCTCATAGCGTCAATCATCAGCCTTACAGCCAACGAAAAACCCTGGCAAAACGCGTCGCGTTCGCCGAGGCTCATCAACTCTGTGTGATTGTCTTTGATTTTTTCAAGTATAGCTTTTTGCTGCTCCGTCAGCGTAGCGGATAACTCCTGCTCATGACGAATTACCAGCTTTGCAGTAACGTCATACTCACTGCCGCGTTCCACTTCATATTCATGCGGAACGATGTTGCTGTAGTAAAGATTTTCGATATTCTATTCCTTTTATTTCAAAAGTACCAAATATTATATTGATAATCTGCTGTCGAAATAGGCTTTGGATACATATGAGGATTATCTTAGTTCGGATAAACCACTCACAGAGGAAGGAGCGTTGGAGTTGAAGAAGATAAAGAAACGATATGACTATGCTAAAATTCTGACAGGGCGCGTCAGATTTTCTCGCTGCTCATAAAGTCAACCATCAATCTAACAGCAAAAAATCACCCTCGGTGAGCGCGTAGCATTTACCGGGGGTGATTCACAATAAAGGTATATTCTTTCATATTTTATTGCACCGAACCGTCGCCCTTGCGCGGCCGGTGGGAGTGCAGGTAAACAGCGTGAGGTCATACTCCCCCGCTGTCAGCTTATTCAGCTCTGTGGGCTCCAAGGTCTCGACCTTTTTTACGATGTAACGGATGGTCGAACCGTCCGCCTGTGTCAAGTCGACCTCGTTCCCCTCTACCATCTCATTGAGCAAAAAGAAATGAGAATAATAGTTATGAGCAGCAATAACAAGGTCATTGCCTTTGACAGTTCCCGAATAACGCGCCGGCGCGTAATTGAGCGCTTCAAAGCTCCAGTCGGCAAATACGGGAAGTGTGACATCATACCCCACGAAGCTGAGATAGCCGAGATAATTCACATCATCTATGACCGCGAGGGTTTCTCCGGCGTCAGCTGATTTTTCTGACGGCGAAGTTGCCGCTTCGGGCGTTTCGTCCTTGAGCCGGCTGACTATCTCCTGTGAAAAAGCCTTTGCCTTTGCATCGTCATTGCTTACTTTGACAAACAGCGCGGCGGCGCCGAGCACCAAGAGTATGCCGCAAATTATCAAAAGCGTTGAAGTAATTTTGATTATCGAGCGTTTTTTCATTATTTGGAAATCTTCTTTTTGATTATGATTCCTGCCGCAACCAATACCGCGCCCGCTATCAGAAGAACGGGAACAAGCCAAAGCATCGTACCTGTCTGAGGTATATCATTTCCGGGAGGCGTAGTCGGCGGTACTGTAGTTACAGCCGTTGTCGGCTCAGTCGAAGGCTCCGTGGTAGGCTCCGTGGGCGGCACGGTGGATTTTTCGTATTTCACATCCGCTTCTACGTCATATATCAGCCTGCCGTATTCGTCGGTGTACGGCAGAGAGATTATAAACGGCGTCGGCGAATATACATCCTGCTCTACTGTCTTACTATCGCCCAAAACCAGATACATTCCGACACTGTCGATCTTTTTGAACCGCAGTTTTCCCTGATCGTCTGTCACTGCGGTATCGTTTGCCGCGATCCCGTTTTCAGTGACAAGCGTCTTAAGTTCCTTTGACAATTGCGCCAGCTGTTCCGGTGTCTTTTCGGAGATATCCTTGATATCGAACGGCTTCTTAGACTGCATTTTGCCTTCTGCGTCCGGCTCTGCGATCTTCCATGCCGAAAAACTGACATTATCCATCGGGATCCCTTCAGCGATGAAACGCAGCGACAGAGACGGTGTTTTTTCACCCTCAACAGCGCCGGCGCTCACACACGGCAATACGGCTAACGCCAAAACGAACACTGACAGGATAATGCTAACTGTCTTTTTCATTTTTGTTTCCTCCCTCTTTATCTGATTTCTTCCTTTTTATCTTTTTAACGATGATGACGATCAAGCCTGTTATCAAAACAGCGGCTCCCAACATGGCTAATATCTCCGAAAGATCCGGAGCTCCCCAAATGTCGGGCACGCGTATCCTGTAATAGCTTTCTCCGCCTGCGCCCTGACTGTCATCATCTGCATCATATGGTATTCTGTGGCCTCTCAGTACAAGCCTGTGGGAATTCACCCCGTAAGGCGTGCAGGTCACAAGCGTACAGATATCCTCATCGGGGTCGATAGAAATCTCTTGAAGCTTTTCCGGCTCAACAACAGAAATATCTTCGATTTCATATGCCAGCTTATCCCCTAAAATGCTGATAAAGAACCTGTCGCCGACTTCCAGTCTGTCAAGATTTGTAAACAAGGTCGCGCTGGTCAGCCCTCTATGTCCCATGATTATAGAGTTGGTTCCCTTTCCGCCGACCGGAAGCGATGAACCGGGAACATGACCTGTTCCGGTAGAAAGATATTTTTCGTCGACGGTGTGGTAAATCATAAGATTTACATCTATTTTGGGGATTCTGATATACCCCATCGTGTTATCACTTTCATAGTTGAGGAGCGACAGGTATTCCTCCATCTGTTTTTCAGACAGCCTGTAGCCTATTTTATCATTCAGCAGCCTTTCGTTATACGCCCGCGCCGCCGAAAGATACCGCTGCTTCTCCTCATCGTCCATTTTGCTCGAGCGGTTATCATAGGAGACGATCCTTTCGTACTGCCGTGCATACATCAGATGGTTGCTTACAAACGGATACAGCAGCAGCGTGACGCATGCGAGAAAGAACATCACGAGCATCAAATTCAAAACAGCAGAAAGCGCTTTGCGTTTTTTATTCAATTGTCTTCCTCCGTTTTATCAAGCGGTATATCTCTATGACGATCGCGGTGATCAGCAGCAAGACGCCTGCCAGCGCAAGTATCTCCTCGATCGTGGGACCTCCCTTGCGGCTGAACGGCAGCGTATATGAATATCCGCCTGTTCCGCCTGTATCGTTCGCAACGCGTCTGCTTCCCGTAAGCTCCGCAAAAACGACCAAACGGTCGGAATTAACTCCGTAAGGGGTGCAGGTAACAAGCGTACAAAGCTGCTTCCCTTTTGTGATCCCGATTTTTGCTACGTCATCCGGTTTGACGGTTTTGATTTCTTCAACACGGTAATCAAGAACCGTGTCAAGCACCTTGATTTGAAATGTATCGCCTGCTTCAAGTCTGTCGATATTATTGAACAGCTCAGAGTTCGGAAGTCCTCTGTGAGCCATCAACATAACATTGCTGTCACAGCCCTCAACCGGGAGCGATGACCCCTGAACATGGCCGACGCCGATTTGAAGTATCTCCTCATTCACCGTGTGATAGACAGGTAAGCTAAGTTCTATGCACGGTATCTCCAGAGTTGCCATCAACCCGTTGCTGCCGAGATCAAGCAGGCTCATATATTCGTCTGTAAGCGCCTCTTCAACGCTGTACCCCACCGGGTGCTCGGCAAGCTCTTTATTATAGCTCAGAGCATCGGCAAGGAGCCGCTTTTTTTCCGCTTCCGGCAGTTCGCGCGTGCGGTTATCATACGAAACACAAACTTCCTTCTGCGCAGTGCTTACAAATAGGCCGCTGATATACGGATAAAGCAAAAGCGAAATGCAAATCAAAAACAAAGCGACAATAAAAACATTAAAAACCGTATTGCGCTTGGTTTTCTTTTCCTTCGTTTTCATATTTCTTCCTTTTCTTGCGTGCGTTTGAAGCACTAATACCGATCTAAATAGAATTACTGCCTCAAACCCGCGCAAGGCGGGGGTGATCCACGGAATAACCGTGGACCACCTAAACTCTAAAAGTATTATTTCTCTTTAGAGGAGATCCTTTTCTTGATGATAAGAACAACTATCATTCCGGCAAATGCCGCGCCTGCCAAGCCGAGGATCACATACAGACCGATGCCGCCTGTCGATGGGAGCGCACCTTTTTGGAAGTTCTTAACGTTGAGCGAGGTGATACCTGTCTGGATATCAGCGTAACCTCTCGCGTTTGTCTTGGTAACATAGCCCTGAGGACCTTTAACTGTAGCTGTGTAGGTGGTAAGAGGATATGTTCCGTCGGTATCAACCTGATTTGAAACCGAAGCCACGATCTCGATGGTGATTGCGCCTTCCATCTTGGTGTAGTTTTCGGGGGCAGCTATTTCGGTAAGGGTGTATGTACCTACATCCAGACCCTTCCAATCAAACTTAGAGAGAGCTGTGCCGTCGATCTCAGCGACCCTATCATTGCCCTTCTTCAGCAGCCAGGTCGAGCCCTTAAGCGCGTCGCCGTCGCTGTCGGTCTTGTTGACAGTGATGCCGAGGGTGAAGGTCTTGGTTTTGCTCTTGGGAGATTCACCCTTGCCGTCAGAGGCGGGATCGTTGGAATAAATGTACTTTACCTCATTGATGTTGCCGGTGTTGCCCATTTCAGCGCTGTCTGTGAGCTTTGCCTTATATGTGAGCTTGATCTCAGCATCATAATCAGGATTGAGGCTCTTAAGGTTTGTAATCTTTACGTTTACGCTGTTGCCCGATGCTACGCCGTAAACATTTGCGGTGCTGTCGGTAGTAGAGATCGGTACGTCTGTTCCGCCGATGGTCAGCTCCATTGGGCCAACATATTCCATATTGGTCATTGTATCTGCGATCTCAAAGTAATAGGTCGTGTACTCAGACATATTGGGCACCTTGCCGGTAACGGTAAAGGTCATTTCCTCGCCGATAGCGGCGATGTTGCTCTTTTTGTCTGTCTCATCGCTGTCGGAAACAGTCTTTTCGGGCGTAGGCACGCTCAGCTTGTTTGTGATGATCGCATTCGCGCTGTCGAGCTTGAAGAGCGAGTAAATAACAGCGTCCTGTGTGTTGCCGGGCAATTTGGGCGCCATCAGATAGTAGCCGTAGGGCAGTCCTTCTACGGTGTAGGTGGCGTTGTCAACAACCCTTTCCGCGGCAGCTGTAATGCTGTTGTCGTCAGCGAATGCGCCGAGATCACGGCCGAGAGTCTGAGCAGCGACTGAGTTGGACTTCACACCCGCAAGATACGCAATGATCTCGTCGTTTGTTTTGTAGCCCTTGGCAGTAAAGAACGGTTGAAATTTGCTTGTCACTGTGTAAGAGCAGGTTGAATCCACATAGTCAAGCACGCGGTAGAATTTTAGATTCTCGCCCACGACTGCTTTTTCTACGCTCACTTTTCCGTTTGAGGTTGAGACTGCTCCGCATGTGACTACGGTCATAGCCGCCAGCATAAGGACTGCCAGCGTCATTGCGATGATTTTTGTCAGTGTTCTCATTTTGTCGTACTCCTTTTCTCTTTAATATTATTTTTTCTGTTCTTTATTACAACTGCTGCAAGCAGTATTACAAAGGTAATTGAAGCTAAAGCCGCGACAGGTATCACTCCGCCCGCACCTGTTACAGCGAGCTCTACGGGCTTATCCACCATTTTAAGCATCAAAACATTCTCGCCGCCCGAGGTTATTGTTCCATCTGCGTTTACGGTAAATTCGATATCAGGCGCTTTCATATATCCGAAGGGAGCCTGCTTTTCGCGCAGGATATAGGTGCCCTGCGGAATCTGCGCGGTGTGGTAGTCCTCGGTGGTGACCCACTCGTCGAGCACGTTCTCCTCGTTGCCCTTCTCGATAATCTGCAGCACCGCGTCGGTGACGAACTCATCGTCCTCGTCCACCTTGGCGATACGCACATCATAGCGCTTGTCGGTGTTGGTAAAGGCGATGGTGATATCGTCGTCCTTTTGCACGGTGATGGCGGAGGTGGTAAGCTGGCGGTCGGTCACGGTGTTTTTATCGGTCAGCGGTGCGACTCTGTCGGTTCCGCTGATGGTATACGACGCAGTGTAGTTGCACGCCTGTTCGCTGACGGTGTATTCCGCTCCTACGGGCAGGTCGCTGAACGTTACGCTGTCGCCGTGTTTGAGCGTAAGGGTCAGGTTGACCGTACCGTTTTGGTCGGTGGTGAACTGCGTGCCGTCCGAGAGCGTATAGACCGCGTTTTTGTCGAGCTTGCTCATGGCGATGTTGAACGCGAATTCATTATCGGTCGTCGTTTTGCCGTTGATGAGCTTTTTGAGCGTGAAGCTTCCTGTCTCGCGCTCCGTCTCGGGGATCTTTTTGTTGTTGAAAACGACGTGAGCTGTTTCTCCCACGGTGAGAGTTCCGCTCTGTTCAGGCTTGTCGCAGGTGTACAGCGAGTTTTCGGCCTCGGTGACGGTGTAGGTCTCTACCGTGCCGGGAAGACCGGTTATGCTTACGGTCTCGTCATGCTTTAGGTAAGCCGTTGCAGTTCCGCCCGTGAAGATAAGGTCGCCGAACAAGCCGTTGATGTCCTCGTGCAGATTAACGTTAAAGGTGAACACACGGTCAAGGTCTTCCGCGTCGAGCTCTCCGTTTTCATAAGGCAGGACATGCTTTGTGATATCAAAGCTCTTCTTTGGCTTGATATTATTGGTCACGGTAAAGGTGACGTCGCTGTTATCTTCGGTCAGAGTGCCTGAGGGCGAATAGGTGGTGTCGAAAACGCCCTGATAATTCTTCCCCAACTGCTCGGTCACGGAATATTCTACGCCGCGCGGGATATTGGTAAAGGTTATCTGTTCGCCTGCCTTGAGGGTCACGTCCGCTGTGCCGTTGTTGAATTTTGTATAGCCGAATACCTTTTTGCCCTCAACGCCTTCGCCCATCAGCGTGACGTGGAAGGTGTAATCCATATTTTCGAGGTCGTATTCGGGATAATCCGACGCATTGCCCGTGAGCACCTTTTTAAGGGTGAGGGAGCAGGTGTCGGTAGTTGTACGGGTATTGGTTATGGTCGCGCTGTTCTGTTTGGGGTAGTTGATAACGGTGTAGCCTGTACTGTTATCAAGGTCGCACTTGAAGCCGGGGATAGGCTCCTCCCAAATGTAGTAGGTCGCCGGGACGTTGAACACCTTCATTTTGTACGTCCAGGTTCCGTCGCGATTATCCAGCCACTTGCCCTCTGCATCGTCGCTGTTGCTAGTAACCTCACTGTTGGTGATCTGGGAGAAGGTCACGGTGTTTGTATTGGTATCGGAGTCGCCCGGGTCACCCAAGGCGATGTCCGATTTAAAATCAATAGCTGCGGATATATCGGGTCTGCCCGCGGCTAACATCTCAGGTTTTTTCACCGTCTGTATTTCGGGAGCGGCTTGGCTGTTTTCTGCGCTGCTGTCACCGAAAACGGCGCTGACGAGCTTGTTGTTGATAAGTCCGCCCAGTACATTATTCAGAGTGGCTCCAACCGGCTCGTCGTCCTTGTGACCGGTCGGCGGAACATATTCTTTATATGTGAAGTAGCCGGGCTCATCGGTTCCCTTATCCACACGGGCGTAGGTTTTATCTGTATATGATTGGTCATATGTCGTGCCCGCTCCGCCCACGAGTTCTGTACAATAGCTAAACATATGATCAGAGTCAGTTACTTTTTCGGTAGACCACAGGTCGCCGACATAGACCGTTTTCAAATTACTGCAATTGTAGAACATGTAATACATACTGGTCACGCTGCCGGTGTCCCAGCCGCTGAGGTCAAGAGAGGTCAGACTGCTGCAACCATCGAACATGCTATTCATATCGGTCACCCTGCCGGTTTTCCAGCCGCTGAGGTCGAGGTTGGTCAGGTTGCGGCAATTGTAGAACATGGAATACATATTGGTCACACTGCCGGTTTCCCAGCCGCTGAGTTTGAGGTTGGTAAGATTGCTGCATTCTCTGAACATATAACCCATATTCGTCACACTGACGGTGTCCCAGCCGCTGAGGTTGAGAGAGGTCAGACTGCTGCAACTATCGAACATGCTATTCATAGTGGTCACTCTGCCGGTGTCCCAGCCGCTGAGGTTGAGGGTGGTAAGATTGTAGCAATAGCGGAACATATAAGTGATATTCGTCACACTGCCGGTGTCCCAGCCGCTGAGGTCAAGAGAGGTCAGACTGCTGCAACCATCGAACATGCTATTCATATCGGTCACTCTGCCGGTGTCCCAGCCGCTGAGGTTGAGGGTGGTAAGATTGCTGCACCAGTAGAACATACCGCTCATATTGGTCACGTTACTTGTATCAAAGCCACTTAGATCGACACTAACCAATGATAATTTATAATCCCAGAACAGATCCCTGCTGTTATCGGGCAAATGCGCCGTGGCGGCATCCGACCACCAGTAAGCGTCCGCGCCCTCTTTCCACACAAAAATCGACGCGCGGGTAGTGCCGTCGTCTACTTTTACAGCGCCCTCCGGAAGTGTGGAGATGGTGTAGCTCTCCTCCTGTGTTTTTTTGAAGGTCGTCGCCCCCGACAATGAATTCCTGAATGTATTGTTATTTGCAAGATAAGCGTCCTGCGGCGGGAGATCTATCTTGGGTTCCGAGGTATCGACATGGACGACCGGGATAGGCAGATCCGACGAATCGGTAATGGGGTTGCCGTCGGCGTCGAGCCATTGCTTGGTGATGGTGATTTCGCCCTCATACGCGCGTGTGTTCGGAACGCCGAAGCAGTCGGTATAGAAGCCGCTGTGCCAGTCGGAGGGCCTCTTCGTCAGCCCGCTGACGGTTATCTCACCTGCGCTGCTGACAGTAACTGTCCGCACGGTGGGGTCAAGCTGATAGCGCTCCGGCGCCTTTGTCTCCTGCAGGGTGTAATGACCGGGCTCGAGCCCCTTGAAGAATACAATGCCCTTTTCCGATCCCGAAGCTCCGCTTGTTTCCGTTTTATCAACGGGCGTGCCGTAGTCCGAGGTACCCTTGAGTGTGAACTCGGCGCCGCTTAGCAGGGCGTTGGTGAGCGGATCATACTTGACCAGACGGAAGTTATGCAGCGGCTCGTTTAGGATAACGGAATAGCCGTTCTCGGCCGGCTTCACCTCAACGGGCGAGCCGTCCTCAATTTGATAAAGCGTAACGATACCGTACTTGTCGCACACAACGGAATATTCTTCTGTAGAAATAATATAGCCGTCCGCCGTCTTGGTCTCAGTCAGCTTGTAGGTGCCCCATTCAATATCGGTGATGGTGACAACGCCGCCGTTCTGCGACGTGCCGTATTTGAGGACAGAATTGCCATAATTGGAAACGCCCTCGAGCTTAAACTCCGCACCCGTGAGCGGGGCGGTATCGGTGGTGCCGTCAATCATACCCTTCTTCAGAAACTCCAGATCGCCGTGAACACGCGGCGGGTTTTCGATCACATAGGGCTTGACTTCCGTGCTGCCGTTTATTGTTAAATCTCCGTTCTTATCGACCGTAACGGTGAAAACGGTATCGTTGAGGAAGAAGTCGCTGTTCGTCTCGGTTTCCTTTAAGGTGTATGTACCCCTCTCCAGATTTCGGCGGGTGATCCTGCCGGTTTCATCTGTATAGAGCGTCTCATTGACCTTGGTGCCGTAGACGGACGTACCGCTGAGGTTGAACTTTATACCGGGCACGACTACATTATGATCCTCACTGCTGACCTTCAACAGCTCCAAATCGGCGACGATCTTCAAGGTGATCTCGGTGTAATCCTGGTGAATTATCCGCTCGCCGGATTCACTGCCGGTCTCAACGTTGATGGTATTGTTGTTCAGATAGATATTGTTGAACGCCCTCGGGGTAATCTCGTTGCTGTCAATGCCGTGCGGCGCACGCATATAGACAGTGAACTGTGCACCGGTATTGACAGGCATCTCATAGGGGGTGCCGTCCTTCGCGGTACGCATATCGACCGCGATTGCTTTGACGGAGGAGAGATCGCCTGCAAAGCTGTCGCTGCGCGTCCAGACAGAGGTATCGGAAAGGTCTTTATGAGCTTCATCAATAACCAGCCCACTGACCGTGGAATAATAGACCTTCGGCGCGATGCCGAGTCTCTCAAGCTGGTGGGTATCCACACTTTGGAAGATACCGCGCCATTCGGACGTCTTTCCGGCGTCCTTGCCCGATACGACCTTGTAGTTCTCAAGCGAGTCGAAGGCAATCAGCTTTGACGCCTTGGAGTGGTCGTCGGTCGCGAAGCGGACGTTGTAATAGTAATTGTTATCATTATAAGTGACCGCGGACTGCGAATAGCTTGTATCATCAGTGCCGCGCACCTTCTTCTCAAGTCCGAGATTGGTGGCTACCAGCAGCGACGCGTCGTGGTTGTACTCTGTATACAGAAAGCGTTTGCTGTCGCCCGCGGAGGGGTCGAGGTTCTGCATCAGCGCGGATTCGGTAAGCCCACCTGTTTCGGAAGAGGTTTTGCCTTTGGTGATGCTGCTGTTGCCCGTTTCGTAGGCGACAGTGTTCAAAAGCGTTGTGCCGTAGTCGGCGATCGCTTCCCACGGATGAACGGTGGAGTAGACGAAGCGGTAGCTGTCCGCGCTCTCATTGATCGCGATTTTCAGCATCGTCCGCCCCGAATTACGGTAGTTATCATCCACGGTGACGGTGTATTTCCAGCTTTCCAGCTTTGTGCTGCCGGCATAGACCGACAGTGAATCCTTCTTGTATACAGCGCCTTCCGGCAGCAGGTCGTAAAAAACGCCCGACTGCTGAGGAATGGGATAAGTGCTCTCGTTGTCGCGGTAGCTCTCGGACATGGAGACGTTCCATGTAACGGTATATTCCCTTTTCTTGGCACTGTTGGTGGCGCCCACGAAAGATTTTTTCAGCAAGCTGCTCTTGTTCTTTCCCGTAATGTAGTCATCGGCGCTGCGCGTGAAGCTGATGATGGTTCTGTTTGACTGACTGATCTTCGAGGCGGATGTGTTTTTCAGGCAGAGCTTCGATACGCTGTTTTCGCCGATGGCGGAGTCTGCATATTTGTCCACCGTATCGGAATGCTTCAGCTTTACATAGGGGTATGCGCCAAGCTTGGTGTACCAGTGGGCATTAGAGGTCTCAAGACGGAAGCCCGTGACGTTTCCAAGGAAAGAAATGTCCGTGCCGTCCGTTTTGCTTTTGTCCACGATGCCCTCTGCGTCGTCGGTAAAGTCGTACTTCCCGGTGTAGGGCGTGTAAACCGCAATCTTGATATATTCTTCGTTGCCGCCGACTTTGGCGTAAACGTCAATCACGTCGTCGGGAAAGCGGAAGGTCTGCGTATCGAAGTCCATTGACTCTTCGTTATACGTCGCCTTCATGGTGTAGTAATACAGGGTAAGCTTCTCAAACTCATAGTCGGCGGCGGTCAGCTTGCCGCTGTATTCCTCATCGGAGATTTCTTTGAGATAGAAGGTGTTGTCACTGAGCGTATAGGTGACCGGCTTCTGACCGTAGCAGTTGTCGGGGTCGGCAGCTGCCTGGTCGAGGGTGACGCCGTCGGGCAGCGTCCACGGATAGGCGTAGCCGTATACGTCTGTATAATATTTCAGATTGCCGATCGTCGCGCTGGGATTCTCTTTGAACTCCAGCAGCGAATAATCGCGGATATAGTCAGAGTTCCGCACATATCTATCCGAGACATCATAGCCGTTCTTTGTGGAATAGAAGTGACCGCTCGGATGCTCAAAACGCGGAGCTTGCTTATAATATGCCGCGCGGCTCGTGAGGGTGGATGTGGAATCGACCTTGTCGGCGGGCTGTAACGTGACAGAAACGGAATTGTTCAGCGAATAGCGACCGTTTTGCTCAAGAAGCGCGTCATAGGTGGATTTTTTGTGCGCCGTCAGCACATATACGGTCATATACTCGGAACGTGAATTCGTGATCGTGAGAGAGCGCTGATAGGTTCCGTCCGCCCCCCTGTAGCCTAACAGCTCCGCGTCAGTCTCATTGAAGGTGTCGCTGAACGTAAGATTGTATGGCTGGGTAGCGTCTGCCTCCGTATCGATTGTCCAGATCAGATACTCATAGTCGTTGGGATTGTCGGGCTTGACCGTGTCGCCCCACGCGGTCTTCCATTCGGGATATGCCGAGTAGGGATTCAATTTTTCGACTTTCCTCAATGTGGCGGTGGTGTCGATGTATACGGGAACCTTCTGTGTTTCGCGGGAGCAATGAGCCGAACCGTTATCAATCGCGATTTTCGCTTGGAACAGATCGGATCCGCCCTTGTCGTTGCATGCGTCTTCTGACAGATAGTCGGCGTAATCAAAAGTCGGCTTAGTTGTCGTATAGCTGACTTCGATAAATCCGCTCTGCGCGGCGCTGCAGGAGAGACGGTTGAAGATGACGAGGTTCTCACCGACCTCCTTGTAGACAAACAGATTGCTGGCCGTCAGATCATCCTCCGTGTATTCGGGGATCGGCAGCTCGTAGCTATCGGCGAAATTGCCGTCCCTGTCGCGCAAAATCGACTTCGGAATCGTGATATGTATCTGATCCTCCGCGTATTCACCGACTCCCGAGAAGGCGTAGAAAATGCGATAGGTGAAGCTGTGACCGGAATCGCTGTTCTCCGCCGTCCACACATAGTCGCCGTCGCTGTTGAGCACGGCGCCCGAACGCAGGACGGCACGCATATCGTTTATTTCGATTTCCTGACCGCTGGAGCCTGTTGCGGCAAGCATATGCATTGCCTTCCTCGGGCGGGCAAGCTCCTCCTCACTGACCTTGCCCGTCAGCTGGTCGGAGTATGTTCCGATCTCCTCGCCGTCAACGTCCTTCATTTTGTTAGAACCATTGACCGTGATCTCTTCGAAGGTCTGTCCCGGCTCATAGCTCTTTGACGGGATTCCGACGTAGCTTCCGTCTGTACCGTCCGCGAGCATTCCTGACTCGGATACAAACACCTCCTCCAGATCCACCGACTGCGATTTCGCCTCATCATCGGTCGCCTTATTCGCCATGATATTCGCAATCGGATTAGAGCTGATCAATAATACACTGATCATCACAATAGAGAAAATGCTTTTCAACATCATTCTTTCCCTCCATTCATTAGTTTAAAAACAATATTTGTTATCCGTTAAAGTAATTATCCTGCTTATCCAAATGTGAGGCACAGTATCTGCGGCGGAACTCAAATGGCGTTGCGCCATATTTTGCCTTAAACGCAGCACCGAATTTTGTGTGAGTGGAGTAACCGACACGCTGAGCAATTTCTCCGATTTGATAATCGGTTTCGCACAGCATTTCCTCGGCGCGCTCCATACGCACTTTTATTTGATATTCCTTTATTTCGTAACCGTACACGCTAAAAAAATACTTATTAAGCGTTGTTCCGCTTATTTTAAATTTTTCAGCAAAATACTTGGTTGTCCACGGCTCGTCATAGCGTTCTGTTAAACAGTTCATAATCTCCTCTGCAATTTTCAGCTGAGATTTTTTTACTAACCTGCGGCTTCCCGAATTTGAAGTGCTGATATCATCTATATAATGCAATCCAACTTCAATCGCTTTTATCAAAACCATGTCCTGACTCTCGTTTGAGAAGCACATGCCTAAAAGGGTCTCCACCGCACGGCGAGTCAAGTTTGACTGTCGGAAATAAAACAGGGAATCCTTTTTTTCTTTATTCAAGCCCGATTCTACCACTCTATCTTTCAAACGCGAATAAATACTATCACCCTTAGGCATTTTATCTAAATATAATACAGTTACCAAGCCGAGATAATCAGACGAAACATCAAGAAACGGATAATCGTCTAATCTCCGTTCTGCAACTCCATCGCGAGGATTAATCACCTTGATGCAGTTGTCTTTCTTATGCTTGTATGTACCCGATAAGCATACGGCACAAAGAATAAAGTGACCCCGTGATAAATTATTCATTATCAGTCTTTTTACTTCCTCTTGTATTCCGCACCTTATATCACAGGCAAAGATATGAACTCCTTCCATAGGACAATACGCAACTATTCTTCCGCCGTTTTTCAGCGATATCTCAAGCCTGCGGTTATCCTTATCGTTAATTACATCGTTATATGTCAAATACTCAATACCTCCCAATATATTACACGATAACAATGAATGTGCTTGCAATTTCTTATATTGTAGATAATAGCACTATTTTAATACTTTTTCTATCCCGATTATCAATTTTTATTCCATCTGCACAATGATTTGTAAAATTTTCATATTATTTTGGCTTTATTCGAAAAATAAATCAGTACAAAAGGACATGAAATAATTGTCTTGTCTCGTTTTCAATTTTCAGAATTACCGTTTCGCTGATTTCTGTGATGTCTGCACCTGCAACGTGCGCTCGTAGAATCACCCTATTGCTTAACACGACAGTGTTTCGGCGGCAAATGTATTTCTTTTGGTTTTCTGCTTTTAGCACAAAAAAATACGAGAGGTGATGAAACCTCCCGCAAACGGTAAATCATTTAATTGACATCATAGCCACATTCCGACAAAAGGATTGTGCACCGATAAAATTTCATTTACAACCCAAACTACTGTCATTTCTTCACCCTGAAATTATCCGAGTAACAGCCCGCGTATTCCTTTGAGTCAAAAGTAATCTTGACGGGCTGAGGGTACACAAAATCTTTGACGTTCGACTTTCTTAAGCAGCCATGAGATCACCCCTCACACAGCCCCTCATAATAGGTTTTCTCACTATCGGAGATTATTATATTCTCATTTGATAAACTAACAGGAATGCTGATAAAAAATTCTTTACACCGTTGAATGCTGATTTGATTTTTTTCTGTTGTCAGAATCGCACTGCCAAGCTTCCGCGCGATTGCCGCCGTAACAGATTCTTCAAAAAACAGCCAATCATGTGCACCGTTCCCTGAACGGGAACGCTCAACAGCTAACGGTATATCGAACTGTCTGCACACGGTTCTGACAGCGGTGACATCATCTTTCCGGTTTTCCTGCCGATAAATAAGGATTTGAACAACGCTATTTTCTTTTCGGGCGAAGCGTATTTATTGAACGCAGGCTCTTCGCGTTTTGCATTTTCAAGCCAAGCTTCAACCGGGCAGATAAAAGAACAGCCGTGCTCATTCTCGAAGAGCACAGCTGTCCTGTCGGTTATCATATCTGTTTCGGTTTTGATAAAGCGATATTCTTTTCCGTTAATGATAGCTTTTTGATTCATCATTTTTCCTTATTTGCTGTATTCAAGTTTTTTGCTATTGCTAACCGGTGCTTTGAAAGGGTTATCATGTTCTCACTAAGCAACCATCAAGCCCTCTTTCATGACATTCTGATAAAAAGGTAATACACCCAGATACTTTCGGAAAGTATCCGCGTCCTTAATCAACGGCGTGATTTGAACATCATACGCAAGTCCTAATTCAGAGGACTTTTCTGTGATGGAATCTCTGTATCTCCACAAATTCTCGGGAGCGATCCCCTTTACCAAAATCATCATATCCACATCCGAGTCGGGCGTATAATCGCCGCGCGCATAGGAGCCGTAGAGGATAACGGAATCAAGATGCTCACCGAAGGTCTCCCTCGCTGTTTTAGCTATTTCGGATAGAATTATCTGCAATTCACTTTTTGAGCACATAGGAACACTCCTTTCTCTTTGATAGTTTGATTATAGCATACCCAAATTTATGTGTCTATCTTTCTTTTGATTTTATACCGCCAACCCGTATTGATATGTAATCCTCTCAACCTGTCCCCTTTCACGCCACGAGCTCCGCATAAAATCTGTTTGTCGTACATGCCACATGACGTTAACCATATTACCACCGATCTGACCTGCCTGACGGGATGTTAGGTCGCCGTTGTAACCGTCCTTTAGGTTAACACCTACTTCTGATGCAGCTTCCATCTTTAGCTTATTAAGAGCAGCCTTTGCTTCAGGTACATTAATCTTGTTATTTGAGTTTGACATATAAATTTTCCTTTCTTCTCAGCATATTCACCATAAGAATTCTTCATTTATTCTGTGAATAATTTATCCTTATAGTGTAACAATACTGAATGTTGTTTTATTTTTCTTTATATTTTCAAGCAACAATTTCTTGTTGCAATAGTATTGTATGAGTATATAAACGAAATATTAAATGCAAATTTTGTTTTTTATTTTGCAAATTTTTGGGCAAAAAAAATAAGGACTTAAAAAAGTCCTTAAATTCGCAAAATAATAAAATCAATTATTTGTTAGCCATATTTTCCATTTTCTTTGCATGGTGCTTTAGTGCAGTAAATGTTTCATCACTGATAACATGTTCAATCTTACAAGCATCAGCTGCTGCAATTTTCTCATCAACACCTAACTTTCTGAACAATGCAGTAAGTACAGTATGTCTTTCATAAGTTTTCTCGGCTACTTCCCTACCTAAATCAGTAAGAGTAAGATGACCGTCACTGTTAGCAGTAACATAACCACCGTCTTTCAGTAGTCCCATTGCTCTACTGACACTAGGCTTTGAGTAACCTAAATATTCACCAACATCTATAGAACGAACATAAGGATGTTCCTTACTAAGTACATATATTGATTCCAGATACATTTCGCCTGATTCTTTCAGTTGCATAAATAACCCTCCTAAAATAAGGTTATATATATTTTAACATATATATATACTTTATGCAAACATTATTTGTATAGATTTTACTTTATGTTTACAAAAAAGTCACCTACCAATGATAGGTGACTTTTGAATTATAAATTTACTTTACATTTACCTTTAGGTTAAGTGTTTTAACACCATTAACCTTTACCTTTAGGTTAGCAGTACCTTTCTTTTTACCTACAATGAAAATTTCATTTGTTTCCTTAGCTTTTGCTACAAATACAATAACATTCTTTTTGTTGCCTGTACACTTGATAGCAATGCTTGGTACTTTGCCTTGTACTCTAACTACTGTGCTATTGCCCTTTTTAATATTAACATTAGTTTTTGAAAGTTTTGGTGCAGTAGTTACAGATATTTTAGTAGTAAGTTTTTTGCCATTAGTTAGTGTAGCAGTAACTGTTGTATTACCCTTATTTAAACCGGTTACAACACCCTTATTGTTAACTTTAGCTACTTTACTATTAGATACCTTATAGCTCTTTACAGTACCGTTAATCAACTTAACAGTAACATTAGCACCTGACTTTACTGAATATTTTGAACTTAAGAATTTTGCTGATGTTGGGTCATATACCTTTTTACCATCTTTGTAAACAGTAAAATGGATTACATTCTTACTGTCGACTTTATTTAGTAATGAAATAACCTTTGCAAGACTGCTGTTGTTATTTTCATAAGCATAACGAAGTGGCTTTACTGTACCGTTATTTACAACAAATAGTCCTAATTCATCAGGATACATTTCTTGATACTTAAATGTATAATCACCTAAATCCATTGTTTTAGCTGACATATCCGGTGCAACACCTGTAGCACTACCATAGAATATTGTGTTGTTACCGATTTTGCCTAAGTTAATAATGCCATAATCAGCATTACCACTTGGTTTTTTGTAGCCATTACTTACCATAAACTTATAGAATGTTTGGTATGGTGTTTCATTGTTTGAAGTATCAACATCATCACCGTAAGTTAAATCACTTAATAGATAACTTGACATTCTAGTAATTTCATCTGATGATGCAAGTTTGTAAATTTGGTCTTTAGTTAAGTACAAATCGGCATTAGGAATACCGATACAGTAGTAAGAATATTTATATTGACCTTCACCTAAAATATCATCAACAATTTTCTTGTCAACTGTATTATAAGTTCTAACATCTCTACCTAAATCGGTAAACCAAGTATCAACATAGATTTCTTCTGTGTCAGTAGCTTCAGCTAATCTTTGCTTTAGCTTATCACTAAACTTACTTGTTACATCTTTTTCTGTTTCATCAGCCATTACAACAACCATTGTAGAAAATACCATCATAATAGCCAATGTAATTGATATTAGTTTTTTCATAGAATTACCTCCTATTTAATCTTTTAGTTTTCTTTCATATAATGATTATACTATATAACAGCACTAAATAATAGAGCAAAAATAGCTAAAATTTGGTACTTTTTTTGTGCAGCACTATATTTTTTCTAAGTATTTTTATTTAATATATACAATATCAATATACTTATTTAAACATATTGCCAAAAGTATTTAACTAATCACACAAAAGAAATATCCCCCATAAATTGGGGGATTTCTCTTTACAAGGGGTTATATAAATAAATAGGAGATTGGGCGTTTTATTCTATGAAAATCACTTTTCATAAACACACTTTATAAACACATTTTTAATAATGATAAAAACAAAATATATTAAATTAATTTCAAGTATATTTCTATTATATATAGAAATAGTCTAAGAAATTAAAATTAATTAAAAACAAACTTAGTTGTCTGCTTATACTTTTCATTTGCTTTAATAACAGTTGTAGGGAAAATATCCTGATTTACTGCATCAGGGAAACCCTGAGTTTCAAAGCAAATACCTGAGTTTTCTTTATATGCCTTGCTATGTTTACTTTCTGTCAGAGGTACATCAACATAGTTTGCTGAATAAATATGAACACCTTTCTGGGTTGTGTAGCACTTTAGGTTAATACCTGTTTTCTCACCGATTAATGATGATGCAAGTACAAGGTCATCACCGTTATGATTTAGTACAAACATATGGTCAATACCTTTTTCAAGGCTAATTTGTATATCACTGCTGTTTAGTGCAGTTTCAACTTCTTTAAATTCGCTAAAGTCAAATGGACTACCCTTAGTAGGAGTAATCTCACCTGTTGGAATTAGGTTTTTGTTAATAGGAATATAGCTTTTTGAGTTTACTTTTAGTAGGTGGTTTATAACACTACCACTTGTGTCACCGTTAAGGTTAAAGTAAGAATGGTTTGTCATATTACAAACAGTATCTTTGTCAGAAACTGCACCATACTCTATTGTTAAGGTACTGTCATTGTCAAAGGTATACTTTACTTTTACCTTTAGGTTACCGGGATAACCCTCTTCACCATCAGCACTTGTCATTGTAAATACAACACTGTCATTTTCAATTTTAGTGTTCCATAGCTTTCGGTTAAAACCAACATTGCCACCATGAAGATGGTTGTTGCCGTTGTTAATAGGCAAAGTATATGCCTTGCCCTCTAAAGTAAATTTACCGTTAGCAATTCTGCCACAACATCTGCCGATTGTACCACCAAAGTAAGTACCGTTATTTTCGTAATCTGCAATATGCTTATAGCCTAGCACAACATCAGTTAAGTTGTCATCCTTATCCTTTATCATTAAGGAAACAATAGTTGCACCATAGTCACATACTGTTACACTTTCACCTATATTATTAACAATAGTATATAGGTGAGTATTTTCACCTTTTGAAGTTGTTTCAAAATCTCTGATTTCTACCTTTGACATTATTTTCACCTACCTATTACAATGTTTCAATAAACTTCTTAAATGCTTTTTTGCCACTTTCGTTTCTCTTAAATACACCTGCATCTTTAAGTACATTTAAGAATACTTCACCGATTTCTTTGTGGAGAATTTCATCAATATTTTCTTCATTGATGGAACTGTACTTCTGTGTAAATTCATTTACCCATTCGGTATGTTTACTGATTTCTTCAATACCGGAAATATCCTTACCGGTTAAAATTGCATCCTTTAGCATAGCCATTTCATTCTTTAATCTTGATGGCAAAACTGCAAGTCCCATAACTTCAATAAGACCGATATTCTCTTTCTTAATATGGTGTAAATTTTTGTGTGGATGGAATACTCCTAATGGGTGTTCCTCAGTTGTAATATTATTTCTCAGTACAAGGTCAATTACATACTTACCATTCTTTGTGAAAACAATAGGTGTAATTGTTGAGTGTCTTTCCCCATCAGTTTCAGCAAAGATGAAACTATCTTCATCAGTATAGTTTCTCCATTTTTCTAGGATATGCTCTGAAAGTTTAATAAGACTGTCAGTATCTTCACCTGTAAGTCTGATAACTGACATAGGCCATTTTACAATTCCACATTCCACATTTTCATAACCTGATACGGAAAACTTTTCTTCTACATCAGCTTTATTAAGTGCAAAGTTATATCTGCCACCTTGGAAATGTTCATGAGTTAGAATTGAACCACCAACAATAGGCAAATCGGCATTTGAACCGATAATGTAATGTGGGAACATCTTGATAAAGTCAAATAGCTTTCTAAATGTTGATGAGTCAATAACCATAGGTGTATGTTCACCGTTAAAAACAATACAATGTTCATTGTAATATACATATGGTGAATACTGCATATACCACTGACTGTTGTCCAGTGTTATAGGAATAATTCTGTGGTTACTTCTTGCCGGATGGTTAATTCTACCGGCATAACCTTCATTTTCTTTACATAGTAAGCACTTTGGATAGCTTGATTGCTTTTGTAGTTTTGCCTGAGCAATAGCCTTAGGGTCTTTCTCAGGCTTAGAAAGATTAATAGTAATATCAATGTCACCATACTCTGTGGAGGTTTTCCACTTTAAATCTTTCTTTACTCTATATCTTCTGATATAGTCGGTATCTCTGCTAAACTTATAATAATAATCAGTAGCCTTTACAGGAGAAACATTGTAGTTACTCCAAAATTCCTTAATAACTTCTGATGGTCTTTTTACCATTGTACTCATAATTCTAACATCAAATAAGTCACGATATGTAACTGTATTCTCAGGAATTAGTTTTCTTTCGTAAGCATAGTCAAGTAGTCCACTTAAAATTTCTTCAAGGTTACTTTCAGAGTCATCAGTAAGTTCTGCACTACTGTCATCAGGTTCATCTGTTTTGTATAAATCAAGTAACTGATTGATAGTATAGATAGTATCTTCTTTTTCTATAAGACCTGTGTTTAGTCCATAAGAAACTAATCGTAAAATCAAACTATATAAACTTGCTTTCATTGTTAAGACCTCACTTACTGTATCCGTTAGGATGGGTAGAATGCCACTTCCAAGCTGTACTGATAATTGTATCTAAGCTGTCATATTCAGGACACCAACCAAGAACTTTCTTTGCCTTATCACTTGAAGCAATAAGTACTGCAGGGTCACCGGCTCTTCTGCCTTCTTCAACAACCTTAATATCCTTGCCTGTAACTTCCTTTGCTTTTTCAATAACTTCTTTTACTGTAAAGCCTACACCGTTACCTAGGTTGAAAATATCACTTTTGCCACCATTAACAAGGTACTGTACTGCAAGGATATGAGCCTGTGCTAAGTCTGTAACATGGATATAATCCCTTACACAAGTGCCATCTTTAGTGTTGTAATCTGTACCAAAAATGCTGATGTGGTCACGCTTACCGGTAGCAGTTTGTAGGATAATTGGGATTAGATGAGTTTCAGGAGAATGAGCCTCACCGATTTCACCACTAATATGAGCACCACAAGCATTGAAGTATCTTAGTGATACATAATGGAGGTTGTGAGCCTTTTCTACCCAATAGAACATTCTTTCCATTGACTTCTTTGTTTCACCGTAACAGTTAGTTGGATTAGTAGGGTCGGTTTCTAGGATAGGTGTTCTTTCAGGTTCGCCATAAGTTGCAGCAGTTGAAGAAAATACAACCTTGTCAATGTTGTGAGCAACTAAAGATTGTAACAACACTTTAGTACCGTTAAGGTTATTGTCATAGTACTTAAGTGGGTTTGTCATACTTTCACCAACTAAAGAATTAGCTGCAAAGTGAATTACTGCATCAATGTCCTTTTCATTGTCAAGAACATTGTCAATATCTTCTCTGTTTCTAAGGTCACCCTTATAAAATTTGGCATCAGGATGAACTGCCTCTATGTGACCTGTTTCCAAATTGTCAAATACAACTACACTGTGACCTTGTTCAATAAGTCTATATACTGTATGTGAGCCAATATAACCAGCTCCACCTAAAACCAAAATTTTCATAAGTTTCCTCCTTAAATTACTCTGATACCACCGTATTTTCTAATCTTTAGAATATGACAAGAATTTTCTCCAAACACATTGTCAATAAATGACTTGTAGCTATCTACAAAGTCATTGTGTACAAATGCCTGAATTGTACCGGCAAAACCACCACCATGAACTCTGCATACACCATATGTTCTTAGTAGGCTTTCGCTTAGTGCAAGGGCAATTGACATATTCTGATGTTGTACATCTCTATTTGTATAAACATTTTGTAGATACTTAAATGATGAGTTACCTGACTTTTTGATTGCATCTAGGAATTCATCAAACTTACCCTTTTCAAGAGCATCAACTGCGTTTTGAACATTCTTTTCTTCTGTAAAGAAGTGGAATGCTCTAAGAGCAGGTCTGTCACCTACTGCCTCTCTAATTTTAGCAAGGTGAAGATAAAATTCGTTTGAGTCACATTCTCTAAGAACTTCCTTGCCCATATAGTTTGCAACTTTCTTCATTTCAGAAGGAATCATTGCATAGTCATCAGTAAGGTCAACATGGTCACCCTTGGTATCTACAATACATAGGCTGTAATTATACTGTTCAAAATCTGTAGTGATTTTCTTTACAATAGGCTTTTCAGGATTCTTAAAGTCAATGTTGATAATACCACCAACTGAACAAGCCATCTGGTCCATAAGGCCACAAGGTTTCTTGAAATATACATTTTCTGCAAATTGAGAAATCTGTGCAATTTCTACTGAGTCAATTTTCATATCATTATATAGACCTGAGATAATTGTACCGATAATTACTTCAAAAGCAGCAGAAGAAGAAAGTCCTGCACCAACAAGTACATCACTTGTTGCATAAGCATTAAATCCACCGATTTTGTAGCCTTTATCCTTAAGACCTTTTAGCACACCTCTGATGAGGCTGACTGTTGTGCCAGCCTCATCATCGTTAATTCTTAAGTCGTTAATATCAAGTGTAATCATATCGTAACCGTCAGATACAAGCTTGATAATGTTGTCATTATGCTTTGATGCAATAGCAATTGTATCTAGGTTAATTGAAGTTGCAAGTACCTTACCGTGCTGATGGTCAGTGTGGTTACCACAAACTTCACTTCTACCCGGTGCACTAAAGATTTCTACATTGTCAGGGCAAAAGATTGTTTCGTACTGTTCAATAGCATTAATGTATCTTTTCTTCTGATAATCAAGTACATTTTCATCTACATAAACATCTTTAAGTACATTATCATATTCACCGTTATATATTACCTTAATAGCTTCCTTAGTGTTAATCATTACTTAGCACCTACCTTTAAAGTATCTTTAGCTGAAAAATGTGATGGTTCTGTAACACCGTTTTCGTTAATTTCTTCTGTCATATCAATTTTGCCTTCTCTTCTGGCTGTAATAGTATTGATAATTCTCTTTAGCATATTGTCATGTAACTTATACTTTTTCTTGTATACTACATAAGCGATTAGCATACAAACTGCAGGAACAATGCACATTAAAGCACTGATTGATGCAACTGTTGCAAATGACTGTTCCTGACCCGGAACATACTTTGTACTACCTAGAGCAGCACCGATACCAAGAGCAGTTAAAGCTGCTGTAAACTTAACAATTAGTGTCTGTAGTGAGAATACAACACCTTCGTTTCTAACACCAAGTTTGTATTCACCATAGTCAACAACATCAGCAAGGAATACTGTTGCACAACCAAGTTCAAGACCTGTACCGAGCTTTACGATAACACCTGAGATTGAAGTTAGTACAACATTGTTTGGAGCAAAGATACCAACAAGTAGTAACATAATTAGACCAAAAGCAGGAAGTGTACAAGCAAGTAGGAATGATGTTTTTCTTGAAAGCATCTTAGCTACCTTAGGGAATACAATCAAACCAACAACTTCAGCAATAGATGCACTAATCATAAATGATGACATCATATCGGCATCACCACAAACATATTTGAAGTAGTATGTTGCAACACCCATAATGCACTGAATACCAATGTTGTATAGGAAAATTAGTGTAACAGCCCATCTTAGCTGATCGTTCTTACCGATAATCTTAAAAATATCTTTGAACTTAACCTTCTGTTCAGGAACTGATTTGTCCTGACCCTTAGGTAGGTTAATAACTGTAATACCGATTGTTAGGATAAATACTGCTGCAATAATTAAAGCAAAACGATGATAACCTGCTTGGTTAGTTGTGCCACCACTAAGTGCTTCAATAATCTTTACACCAAAACCGGCAATAATTAGTGACTGACCGATACTTGCGAAAATTCTAGGTAAAACTGAAACCTTTTCTCTTTCTTCAGGGTTAGTAGTTAGGTTAGGAATAATTGACCAATAAGGAATATCCATAATTGTGTAAGTCATACCCCACATAATATATGCTGCAGTAGCAAATACACAAAGGCCAACACCACTTAGGTGGAAATCTGTAAACAATACTACAAATATTACTGAGTTAACAAGTGTACCGATTACAAGCCAAGGAATGAACTTACCCCATCTTGACCTTGTATTGTCAACAATCATACCCATAAATAAATCGTTAAATGCGTCCCATAGTTTTGCAACAAAGAACATTGCACCGATAAATACAGGATTTACTTTGATAATATCTGTAAAGTAAATCATTGAGAATGTGGCAATCATACCGTAAATCATATCTTTACCTAAAGCACCAAATGCAAAGGTATATTTGATTCTTGCAGGAATCTTGCCGTCAAGTCTGCGTTCAGAACTGCGTTTCATAAAAAATCCTCCTTAAATATAAAAAATGAAACTAACCGTACAAAATGCATAAAAGAAATTAATATTATTAATTATTAATATGCTTTTTGCTTATCTGTTAACTAAATTATATGTTTTGTTTCATAAAAAGTCAATATATTTAGTAAACAAAATTAAAGTTTATCTATTTTTCACTAAACAACCCTTGCGTATTTAGTAAATATTCACTATAATAAGGGTAGAGGTGATGTATTTGGCTACTATTAGAGATGTAGCAAAGAAAGCTAATGTTTCTGTTGCTACTGTTTCAAGGGTACTAAACAATGACACAACACTTAGTACTTCTATTGAAACCAGACAAAAAGTCTTTGCAGCAGCAAAAGAACTGAATTATGTTAAGAAAAAGCGAACAGTATCAGCTCCTACCTGTGTTATTGGCATTTTGCAATGGTTCTCATCTAAGCAAGAAATCGAGGACAACTACTACTTCTTAATGCGTCAGGGTATTGAGGACTACTGTTCTAAGAATAATATAAATATTGTAAGAACTTTCAAAACAGATATTAACTATATGGAAGCACTTAATGATGTTGACGGTATAATTTGTTTAGGAAAGTTTAGTAAACAAGAGGTAGAAAATTTACGAAACTTAAACAGTAATATTGTTTTTCTGGATATGATTGTTGAGAATATTGAAATTACTTCTATCTCCCTAGACTTTAGACAAGCAGTTAACGATGCAGTTAACTATCTATATAACCTAGGTCACAAGGATATTGGTTTCTTAGGTGGTATTGAGGAGCTTGAGGATGGTACTGTTTATCCCGATAAGCGTTTATCAGCATTTGAAAATGCTTGTGACAGTAAAGGCATCAACTACAAAAATTATATTTTACAAGACAAGTTCACTACTGCATCCGGTTACGGTATGATGAAAGAACTTATTGAAAGTGAAAAAGTACCATCAGCAATTTTTGCAGCAAGTGACCCTATAGCTATTGGTGCTATGAGAGCATTACAAGAGAATGGCTACAAAATTCCGGAAGATGTTTCTATTATCGGTTTTGATAATACTGAACTTTCAGGATACACCAACCCACCACTAACCACAATGAGTGCACCGGTTTATGCAATGGGTATTTATGGTATACAGGTTATCAACACTATGTTACATTCTAAGAACAACAAGCTACTTTCTCCTATGAAAATATATATGCCTTGTCCTATTAAAATCAGAAATTCATGTGGAAAGCCACAACAGTAAAAGTATAAGGAAACACCCACCAAAAATTGGTGGGTGTTTTTCTGTTAAATGCTATATTAAATTTACAAATAATAATTACTTAATAACCTGATAATTAAGTTTACATTTCTTAGCATACTTATGACCTACAGAATTCTTATAAACCTTTGCCTTAAAAGGATTTACCTTAACAGTAATAGAGTTACCATTCCAATCAATGTCACTATAAACACCAATTGCATCCTTGCCTATTTCTTTAACTGACTTAGGAATTGTTAAAGCAGATAACTTAGTGTCATCATGTAGTGCATAATCATTAATGTAAAGCAGACCTTCAGGTAATGTAACCTTCTTTAAATTTTCACACAAATCAATTGCACGAGTACCAAGAATTCTTGTACCCTTCTTTACAGTAACTTGTTTTAAGTTTTGTTTTACACTTATTAGTGCATTACCACAATATAAGTAACCGTTTTTCCAATTTGATTCTGTATCATTAAATTCTGTGTCGTTAAAAACTTGCTCACCAATGTAAATTAATCTTTGTGACAGAGTTACATTTTTCAATCTATAACAATGGGCAAACGCATTATCTTCAATTCTCTTAACTGAGTTTGTCATTTTGATAGTCTTTATAGAACTGCTTTCACTAAATGCATTTTCAGCAATCTTATAAACAGTCTTAGGAACACTATAAGCAGAATTTTTCTTACCAAGTGGATAAATAGCAAGAGTTTTCTTTGACTTTGTAAACAATATGCCATCAATTGAAGTGTAGGTTTTGTTGTTTTTATTAACATTAATTTTTGTTAATTTGCTACACTCTATAAATGGATTACCCTGAATTTTTCTAACCTTTTCAGGGATTGTGATTGATGTAAGACTTTCACACCATCTAAAAGCATCATTTTCAATAGTTCTTAGGTTATTAGATAATTTAACAGTTTTTAATTTAACACATCCGGCAAAAAGACCACCTGGAATTACTGTGATGCCTTTTCCTAAAGTTACTTTCTTTAGGCGTTCACCTGTTTCAAGTTTACCAATATCAGTAACACCGTCTCTAACAATAATTTCTTCAGCATAGTTAGTTACAGACTCAGGTATTTCTGTAGTCATCTTACCCTTACCGTAAACAGTAAGAACCTTGTTATTGTATGACCATTTTACATCCTTACCACACTTACCACTTTTAGTAGAAGATGCTGATACCGATGTTTCATTAACTGCCATTGCACTTGTAGTTAGTGGCATAACTGTAAATGCACTGCAAGTGATTATCATTGCCATTGCTACTGCAAAACCTTTTCTAAAAATTTTCATTTCATCAAATCCTTTCTTATGTAACTTTTTCCGACTCATCTTCGGTTTTACCTGTTACATATATAACACTTTTCAACTTTACAAAAGGTTACATAATTTTGAAAATTTTTATTTTTATTATAAAAAAGCTACCCATAACTATGGGTAGCTAAGTCAATTAATTTTCATTTGACTCTATAATATAGATATTATCAGTATCAAACACCATATTTATCGGTTCGTTATAAATCTGATTTAGCATTTTAATATTGTCAACAAAAGGCAACACAAAACCATTTATATTAACGATAAACTCTTTCATAGTTTTATCAACCAAACTATCCTTATACTTATCTAGTTTATTGCTAACATCAATAAGACCTTCATCAACAGGACCTTCACCAACAATAGGTATAGAGCCGATAAACTTGCCTAATCCTTTACTAGCACTTGATAAACCTTTTAAAACATATGAATCAATAGTTGATTTTGATGAATTTTCCATCTTATCATAAATATCGGTATATAGTTCTCTATAGTTAGAAGAATAATCAAGAATTTTATTATTAACCGATTTCAAATATTCTGTTGAAAAATTCTCAAGCAACAAAACTTCCAAAAATGAAGAATAAGAATACATAAACAAAGCCAATTTGTAATCAGAAAATTCTGTATGTGCCTTTTCTCTTACTGATTTAATATCACGATTTGATAATAAAGACTTTAGCTTTTTTTCCGATTTTAACAATCTGTTGTCTATGTAAAATTATACTTTGTTCAGCATCTTTCCTAATATCTTGAACCAGTATATGCTTATTCGCAATATATTTTTCATTATTCCAATTATACTTATAATTGTTCATTACATCAGATAGAGTGTTAATATTACCTTTTAACTTTGCTCTTTCATTAAACTTTAGATAATCAAAAATTTCTTGCTGAGTTTCTTGAATGGTATTTAATTTTTGTTCAACATTTAGCATAGCTAAGGACATAAACAACATTGTAGGATTACAAGAAAGTGGATTAATTCTTGCTTGACCACCACCAACAGTTCCATCTAATGCTTTCAAAGAACCTAAATAACTATTTTCACCATTAAATTTATGCATAGTTTTGCCCATAGTGTTAACAAAATATAAACCACTGCCACCATTACCAATATGTAAAATATTTTGAATTGATGACACCACTGGTTCAAAAGCAACACCTAAAGCTGCCAAATCACCTAAAGTATACTTCTTATATTTATATTCAGCTAAATCATCTTCCTTTAAATTAGGAATAAATTCAGTATTCATCATAGTAATTGCATCTTGTTTTCTTTTTTCTATTTCATTCATAAATTCTACCATCCTTATGATAAATAACAAGTTTAAACATTTCTACAAAAATATTATAACCTATAAATTAGCAATATGCAATACTATTTTTCGATTAATTTGCAAATTTATGTATTATTTATACAACAAAGCTACCCATAATTATGGGTAGCTAAGTAAAAAACTTAAATTATCAATTTAGTGGTGGGATTATTTCTTCACCACTTGTTGCATCACAATACAGACAATGATATGACTTTTGACCATAACTATTATTAGTAGGTTCTAAGTCAACAACCTTTTCATCAGTCCAACAATGACCAAGTGCCGGTATTACAATTTCTTCAGTTTCGTCACAATACTTGCACATTCTAACTACAAGTCCATCTGTTTCACAATCGGCATAGTCTATAATTTCCGATGCTCCAAAACAATGTTCTGTTGCAGGAATATAATATGTGTCACAAGTTTCGTCACAATCATCACAATAAATATACGCAACACCTATGTCTGTGCAAGTAGGTTCTTCATCAACTGTATAGAATTTTTGCCAGTTATGGTCAACAGTATCAAGGGTTCTTTCTTGTATTTTCTTACAAGACTTACAAACCCTAGTTTCTACACCTTCATCTTGACAAGTAGGAGCTACAGAAACTGTCCATTCACCATAGTTATGACCTGTAACTGTAACAGTACATTTTGCTACCTTTTTACTACCGTCCACCGTTTCAGCAGAAATTACTGCCTTACCGTTTTCTATTCCTTTAACAATTCCATTATCGGTTACAGTGGCAACTTTATTGTTTGAGCTTTTCCACAAAACTTCTTTACAACTACCTTTTACAGTAGCCTTTAGTTTTAGGCCTAACCCTGCAGAAATTTTTACTGACTTTTTATTTAATTTAATAGATTTTGCTTTGCCACTATTGCTTACAACACTCTTGCTATATACTCCACTACCGTCACCGGAAGTACATTTGATTACTGCACATCCTTTGCCTTTTACTGTAACAACACCTTTTTTATTTAAAGTAGCAATCTTCTTGTTAGATGACTGCCACTTTACAATTCTATTATCGGCTTTAGTTGGTGTTACCTTTGCTTTTAATATAACTTTTGTACCTTTGCTGCCGGTAATAAGTGTTTTGTTTAGCTTAATAGTTTTTACTGCTTGTTTTACAGTTACAACACATTGTGCTGACAATTTACTGCCATCAGTAGATTTTGCAGTAATTTTTACTGTACCTTTTCTTAAACCTACTACAACACCTTTTTCTACAGTTGCAATTCTTTTATTTGATGAAGTCCACAAAAGCTTTTTGTTATTTGCATTTTTAGGATAAACCCTTGCAACTAATTTTACACTTTTATCTGACAAAACAGTTGCCTTAGTTTTGTTCAACATAATTTTCTTTACATAAACATTAGTGTCCTTAACCTTAGGCAATGTATAAGTTGTTTCTTCCATTTCAGGTTCAGTAGGATAGTCAACATATCTTGAACTTGGCTCTATATCATAATCATTAGTTGGTTCTTCAATATCAGAATTATCCTCTGTAGGAATTGTCACTTCATTATTATTTGGCTCTGTTGTTTCTGTATTATCAGTTGGAGTTTTAATATTATTGTTATTTTCATTATTGCTAACGGTAGTCACTTCAACACTACTTGGCTCAGTAAAGTTACTTTCAACAGTTGATGTTTCTTCTATAGTGTTATTTACTGTAGTTTCTGTTACAGAGTCAGTAGGTACAACAGGTATTGTATTGTCAGTCTCAATAGGAACAAATGTAAAGTCATTTTCCTCAGCATACTGTTGTGCAGTTGAACCGTAATATCCTTTTATAACAAAGTTATCATATTTGATAAATTCAGTAACCACACCATCATCATCAAAAACATATGAATAACCAAAAGGTTTATTTTCACTAACTTCATCATCAAAATTGTACTCAGTATTTGTAATAGTAATTTCACTTAGCTTAGGGGTGTCACTTAAAGAAATATTACCGTAACAATCCCACATTGATGGAAAACCAATAGCAGTTACATAGTCAAAATTACCGTTAAATTTTCCTAAACTATTTCTAAATTGATTTTCAGAGAATACTTCATTAGTAGTATTGTATGCTACAACATTACCACCAATTTCTTCAGGTACAGTAACCTGTCCACCACTGCCTAAATATGTAATAAGTGAAACTTTGTCATCTTGCAAAGTGTAAAGATAGTCAACATCATCAGCAGACTTTTTGTATGTACCAAGTGAAGTAAAAGGAAAGTTACAGTTATTTGCATACTTTTCTACATTTGAACCGGTATATCCACTAATAGTAAAGTCGGAAACCCTACTATACTTGTTAGTATCATCATCATACATATATCCAAAGGCATTTGCACCAACTCTGTTTACAGAATTAGGAATTGAAATAGACTTTAAATTTTTAATATTACTAAAGCCATCACCATAAACAACCTTTAGTCCATTATCAATATTTATTTTTGTAAGTGCATTACAACCATCAAAAGCAAAGTTCTCAACAACTTTTACACTGCTTTTAATATTAACAGTCTTTAGCTTTGTAAAATTAGTCACACCATAGCTACCGATAATCTGAACATTGTTGCCGATATTAAGTGTTTCCAAAGTAGTATTAATAACTTCATCATCGTTTTCAATCTTTGCCAAAGACTCAACCTTAGTTACCTTATAACCATCAATAGTACTTGGAATTGTAAGGCTTTTGCTATTACCCAAATACTGAGTAATTGTTGCATTGTTAGTGTCATCATCTACATAATAATAGAAGTTGCCACTTTTACTTTCTTCACCTGATGATTTTTCTATATTTATATTTTTTGCACTTACTGTAGGTGCAATACTAAACATAGAAACACATAACAAAAATGCTAACATAAATGATGTTACCTTAGAAACACTTTTCATTTTTATAACCCCTTACTAGAACGCTATAGTGAATTTGTACAAAACGAAAACCCACTAATTGTCGAAATGCTACATAAGATTTTTACTTTTAAAATAAAAACCTACTTTTTCATTCTGTTTAACTTTATCTTAGCACTTTTATATATAATTTTCAATAGATTATAAAAATTAATGTATAGTTTGTATGTTGTAATTAAATTATTAGGTAAACAAAAAAGCTACCCATAATTATGGGTAGCTTTATAAATTAAATTACTTACTTTTTGATTTTATATACACATACACCACATAGTGCTACAAGACAAAGAGAGAACATTACAATTAGCAAACCATCATTGCTACCTGTCTTAGGTGAAGTCATATCACTACCGCTACTTTCATCTGCTGTGCTGGTATTGTTATCAGCAGATTCAGTAGTTTCATCTGTTGTATCAGACTTCCACACACCATATAGGTTACAAATTGATGGGCTACCTGTTGTCTTTACTGTAATAATATCTCCTACATTGTACTTATTGCCATCATCATCTTTCCAATATAAGAAAGTATATCCATCTAATTCATATGAATTTTTTGGTGCAGTTACTGAGTATTCACAAGTTTCATTATTCCACTTTTCTTCAAAAGTTGGTTCATCACCGGTTACATCAAGTTCATCATCTTCACTACCATTGAAAATAAAGAAATTTGATGGACCTGTACTGTGTTCGTCAAAAACTTCTACATCATAAGTACCACTAACTGTGCTATTAGCTACAGAAGTTGCAGTTAAAGTTAACTTATCTGCATAATGATATGGTGCATAAACATAAATAGAATTTTCATCATCTTTTACTTTAGTATAAATGTTGTTGTTACTGTCACTACCTGTAATCTTCCACTGTACTTTAGCATCATCACCTGTGGCAGTCGTACCATCACTATACTTTACTGTAGCTGAAAATGTAGAACCTGAACCACATTCAATTGAATTTTCTGTTGAATCATTTTTCGTAAAGCTATCACACTTAATTTCAATTGTTGAAACTTTCTTTTCGTTAGTGTTTTCTGCTGCCATAACATTGATAGTACAAAAACTCATCAATAATAAAACAGTTAGTGCTGAAAATAATCTAATAATACTTTTATTCATAATTTACACTCCTTAATTAAATCTTCCGAATAAAACGAATGAACTGTTTTTTGGATAAACCACCACATGTTGACCTTGTTTTTTTACATTATTGTATGAATACTTATACAATTCTTTCAATGTTACTCTTCCGTTACCATCTGTATCAGCAAACAACTTGCAAGTTTTTTTCTGTACAGGATGCCAACCTGCCCCCATAGACCAATATCTTGTGGCAAGACTTACATCATCACCGCCTCGTGAAGTCTCATTTGCCTTTGATGAACATAAAACTACATACTTATTAGTAGTAAATCCCTTTATTTCAGTATTTTCATAGTTAATAAAATCATTAACAAATTTATCAGCAAAATCTGAATTATCAGTTGTGTTAAGCATAGTATCTTTAATCATTCTTCCAGAATAACAAGAATCAATAATAAGGACTACCTTACCATTAACATACTTATCTAATAATTTTCTTAGCCCTGAAACAGAAAAGTATGTATCATCAGAGCCAATATACACATTTCCATATCCATCGCCATGACAAGTCATATATATATAACTAACATCATTTGGTTTGTTATACTTAAAAACACTTTTTATTTTTGCAACAATATCTTTCTTTTTGTGATTAGGATAATAAACAACACTACTCATTTTCAAGCCATGATATATTGAATTTTTCATAACGCCGTTCATACTTTTGACATCATTAATAGGTACTTCTATTGTTGATGTTTCACCTAATAATATTGCTCTTCGATTACTATCTTTTTTCCACTGAGCATATAAATTTAATCTAGAACCAGCTTTACAAATATTTCTTATCTTTTGTCTGTTCTTATAAGAGATTTTACCTTTTTTTGTTTTTGACCAACCTAAGAATGTATATCCTTTTTTTGTAAAACTACATTTTTTGATATAAGCAAATGTATTATAAGCAATGGTTTGTTTAGTCATTTTTCCTTTACCACCATTGGCGTTAAATACTATAGAATAACTACTATTTTTACCTTTAACAGATATAGTGTTAATCTCTATAATACTAAACATCATCATCACACCTACAAACAGTGACAAGACTTTAATATAAATATTCCTACTCTTTTTCATAATGTATCTCCTTTTTCATAAATAACTTTGCTTGTCTATGAACTATAAATTCTAACTTTTGGTATTGTATCACATTAGTAAAATATTGTCAAGTATTATCACTTAGATAACAAAAATTATAATTTTCTTTAGATTTTTGTATATAAAATAATAATTACTAATATTATAATATTCTATAATAATAATTTAGTATATTTTATCATTTAATGCAAAGTTTTTTATTTTACAGTCCCATTTTTTACCTTGACGATAATTTTATAAAATAGTAGAATTGTGGTAGTAATAAATAAAGAATTTAAATTATCAACATATAATAAAAACTAAGGAGGTGGACTTATGTATCCAAAAAGCAAATGGGTTTCATTTTTTCTATGCTTATTTTTCGGTTGTTTCGGCATACACCGTTTTTATGAGGGCAGAGTACTTTTAGGCATTGTTTATTTCTGTACTTGTGGTATTTTTGGTATCGGATGGATTATTGATATTTTTCGTTATCTCTTTAAACCAAACCCTTATTACCCATAACCTGATTTTCAATTTAATCCACCTATAGCAAAAGCTGACACTACATAGTAATGTCAGCTTATTTTTATTAAGTAGCTTTTTCAATTTACACTTCTTGTATAAATTCATCTTCTATAGTGAACAGATAACTTGTAGAAAATTTATCTATTCTCTTCATACGGAATTCTTTACATTTCCTTAGTAGTGTTGTAAAAAGTTTCAGAATATCAGGGTCACTAAAATCATCACACCCTATAATAACCTCTATTACATATGAATTGTTGTCATCAATATGATGCCTTATCTCATACACATCATTATAATTGTCATCACTATCATAAAGTTGCTTTATCAAATTTCTTACTGTGTTATTCATTTTCACAACCTCCAACTGTAATATTGTAGCAATCATGCACCATAAAATTTAACCCTCCACCATGAAAACTTACCATATCTAATGGTATCTGTTCCGGATCTAGCTGATACTTTCCTAATAATGATACAAATGAACTAATCTGTTCTTTGTTCATTATAATTTCGTCAAATGACACCAATATACCTACTGCATTAAAGATAACATAGGGTTTCTGCGATATTGAAATTCCTTTTGAATTTTTCAGAATTTTCTGTAATGTCTTTGTAATGTGACACAATTTGTCAGCACCTTCCTTGGAAAGAACACCAACATAACCGGCATCATTTACATTTTTCATTGCCTGTAATAATCTAGGCAACATTTCCATAAATTCATTTGACTTTTTCATTAGCTCACCTTTTAACTTTCTGCAACAAAATAACCTTTCAGTCTATAAGCATAAACTAAAAGGTTATTGTTTTTCTTTGTTTTCTCTTTGTTTGGTTGTTGCATATATAACCGAAAAAAAGGCAACTGTTTTTGCACCATTTTATAAATTTTTATAATTTTTTACAAAAATTATTTTACCCACACCACCCATCAGGTTGGTGACTGTAGACAGTAGTATTGTTGTTTATAACGATACTATTTCAATCCACACCACCCATGTGGGTGGTGACTCTTTATATCCAATTTTGTTTACTGACATATATCCATTTCAATCCACACCACCCGTGTGGGTGGTGACAAGTTACCAATAATTATTCTTATCCCCTAGTTGATTTCAATCCACACCACCCGTGTGGGTGGTGACAGGTTAGATTATAATAACAAGTGCAACACTAAAAAAATAGACAATATGAAAACCATCGTGTAAAATGTAGTTGCAACACCAAACATAATACGGAGGTAATCATATTGTCATATACACATCTTACACTAATTGAAAGAGAATGTCTACAAGAATTTTACGAAAAAGGATATAGCATAAGAAAAATTGCAAAATACTTGAACGAAGTCCTTCTACAATCAGCAGAGAATTAAAACGGAATTTTAGTAAAAAACGCAAACACTATCATCCTTGGGGCGCACATGTAAAATATTTAGTAAGAAGAAAGGATTGTCATAGAAAAATAATTTACTCATATACACAGATATATATAATTATGTATTTGATAAATTACATTCCTTTTGGTCTCCGGAAATAATAGCTGATAAATGGAATTTAAATCATAATATTAAGATTTCTTTTTCTTCTATTTATCGTGCAATTCGTTCTAAATTATTCCCGGGTATTTCACCTACATCACATCTTAGAAGAAGAGGAAGACCTTACAGAACCGAGCGTAAGACCTACACTAAACATCCTGAAAAATCAATTCATAATCGTGATAATATAGTTGATAAAAGAGGAAGATTTGGTGATTATGAGGGAGATACAATTTACGGTTCAGTAGGAAAAGGTTATCTTGTTACTGCTATTGATAGAAAATCAAGATTTCTTGTAGCTGCTACCTGTAAAGATAAATCTATTTCATCAATTAATTCAGCTTTTAGAGAAGCTTTTGAAAAAGCTTCATTAAAAATCAAACCACTTACATTAACTTTAGATAATGGTTCTGAATTTAACGGATATGCTGATATTGAAAAAGATTTAGATTTAGAAATATATTTTGCAGATGTTCATGCTCCTTGGCAACGAGGTTCAAATGAAAATATCAATGGACTATTAAGATTTTTCTTTCCAAGAGGTACTGATTTCAGAAAAGTCACAAGAGCACAACTTGATGCAGTCCTTGATAAAATTAATAATAGACCTAGAAAATGTTTAGACCTTCTTTCACCTATTGACTATTTTAATCAAAGTGTTGCACTTGGTTTGACAATCTAAGCAGACTGTTGAATACAAAGACGGCAAGAGGATTAAAATTTCAATCCACACCACCCGTGTGGGTGGTGACGCCTTGTTAAATTAGTCAAAAAATCTGCATAATTTATTTCAATCCACACCACCCGTGTGGGTGGTGACTTTTTGCTTTTTTCGTGGTGTAAAAAACTAGTATGAATTTCAATCCACACCACCCATGTGGGTGGTGACCCAGAGTGTCTTATATCATCTTCGCCAACAATCGATTTCAATCCACACCACCCATGTGGGTGGTGACATAGTGACAAAATCTATCACTTCTCTTGTTACGAATTTCAATCCACACCACCCATGTGGGTGGTGACGCTACTATTTTCAACAATATAATCAAGTACACTGTTATTTCAATCCACACCACCCATGTGGGTGGTGACAGCGGTAGCGGTGCAGGTGTCTGCTTGTTGTCAAATTTCAATCCACACCACCCATGTGGGTGGTGACCATATGATGTTATCACTTTGAGAGTTAAAAAGAGTATTTCAATCCACACCACCCATGTGGGTGGTGACTATATTATCACCTCTTATTGTTTAATATCTGTTAAGATTTCAATCCACACCACCCATGTGGGTGGTGACCTCTATCTGTAGTTTCTACAACCTCCATCAGTGGTATTTCAATCCACACCACCCATGTGGGTGGTGACATAATTTATATCATCAATCCGTTAATCAATTAGAATTTCAATCCACACCACCCATGTGGGTGGTGACGACTTCCATGGTCCCCTAGTAGTCTTATCATTTCTAATTTCAATCCACACCACCCATGTGGGTGGTGACATTTTGGGATTGATTGAGTAATACCACTAACAAGCATTTCAATCCACACCACCCATGTGGGTGGTGACAATTATTGTAATCTTGTTCACCAATTTCAAAAGTATTTCAATCCACACCACCCATGTGGGTGGTGACGGTACGTTCGTGGATATTATCAACACTTCGGTAAAATTTCAATCCACACCACCCATGTGGGTGGTGACAAAGAAATCTTCATAATTTGAATAAAGGAGGTTAAAATTTCAATCCACACCACCCATGTGGGTGGTGACCTCTATCTGTAGTTTCTACAACCTCCATCAGTGGTATTTCAATCCACACCACCCATGTGGGTGGTGACCTAAGGCTTTTGATAACGTTGTTGTAATCGTTTTAATTTCAATCCACACCACCCATGTGGGTGGTGACGACTTCCATGGTCCCCTAGTAGTCTTATCATTTCTAATTTCAATCCACACCACCCATGTGGGTGGTGACGGTACGTTCGTGGATATTATCAACACTTCGGTAAAATTTCAATCCACACCACCCATGTGGGTGGTGACCTGATGATATAGGCAGATATTTATACTCGTGCCTTATTTCAATCCACACCACCCATGTGGGTGGTGACAGGCAAAATCAAATAAAACGGTACAGCAGTAAAGGAATTTCAATCCACACCACCCATGTGGGTGGTGACGGATATAAGTCAAGATTTTCAAGCCAATCAAGGTATTTCAATCCACACCACCCATGTGGGTGGTGACAACGGTAGTCCTAGCGTTTCTAAAGTTGACCCTAAATTTCAATCCACACCACCCATGTGGGTGGTGACTGTACACATAAGGTCCACCATTTTGATGCAGATTAAATTTCAATCCACACCACCCATGTGGGTGGTGACGCAATATCCAAAGCACTATCGTCATATGGTAATAATTTCAATCCACACCACCCATGTGGGTGGTGACCAGGATTTCCACCTATCATTCGCCATTCGATTCTGTATTTCAATCCACACCACCCATGTGGGTGGTGACATCAGATTTCAAAGTTTCTATATCAGCAAGAGGTGTTATTTCAATCCACACCACCCATGTGGGTGGTGACAAACCGCGCTAGAAGGTGTTGAATTGTTAATGCTTATTTCAATCCACACCACCCATGTGGGTGGTGACAACAAGTTAGCTGAACCGCTTGAAATTAAAGGTATTTCAATCCACACCACCCATGTGGGTGGTGACAATCGTCCGACTTCATCACGCATAACTGTAGATGGTATTTCAATCCACACCACCCATGTGGGTGGTGACAGGTGAAAGCTGGAAAGAAATTCATCAGCAGTTAGATTTCAATCCACACCACCCATGTGGGTGGTGACCTAAAAAGGGCAGTTGGATAACATTATCAGAGTGGATTTCAATCCACACCACCCATGTGGGTGGTGACGCATTGTTCTTTGTTGCTGTAATGTTCTGCTGTTAAATTTCAATCCACACCACCCATGTGGGTGGTGACTTGTATATTCTTCTTCATTCTTCTTCCCTCTCATTTCAATCCACACCACCCATGTGGGTGGTGACTCGCCTTTCTTTATTTGTTGATTTGATTGTATAATTTCAATCCACACCACCCATGTGGGTGGTGACAAATTACTATGGTATTATAATGATGTCGCAAGAGGATTTCAATCCACACCACCCATGTGGGTGGTGACGAGATACGCAGTTCGTCACTACATCAAGCGAGGTATTTCAATCCACACCACCCATGTGGGTGGTGACAAAATACAAAGAGTGTGTTTCAATCCCATACAAAATTTCAATCCACACCACCCATGTGGGTGGTGACCGTGCCGAAAATATCGTCAAAGGCAAAGTCACCACATTTCAATCCACACCACCCATGTGGGTGGTGACGAAAACAAGCAGAGTTTGTATGCCGATACTTTGAATTTCAATCCACACCACCCATGTGGGTGGTGACGCTACCGAAATAAATGGTATTGTAACTTGTATTGAAATTTCAATCCACACCACCCATGTGGGTGGTGACACTGCCGGGACTGTTCGAAAATGCCGCTTTCACTCATTTCAATCCACACCACCCATGTGGGTGGTGACTGTCATAACTAAAGAAAGCATCGGTATTTGCTCGATTTCAATCCACACCACCCATGTGGGTGGTGACCAACAACTTTACGAGCAATATCATCAGCTGTTAAAATTTCAATCCACACCACCCATGTGGGTGGTGACTAAGTTTATCGGTCAACCCCTTAACAACATTGAAGATTTCAATCCACACCACCCATGTGGGTGGTGACGTGCTTGTGTGTGCACCACGAAATAAATAGTAGATTTCAATCCACACCACCCATGTGGGTGGTGACAAGGACTTCTCGTAGTTGGCACTTCGTAATAAGATTTCAATCCACACCACCCATGTGGGTGGTGACTGGTTTTATTTTCGTAATTTCTATTCGCAGAGGTATTTCAATCCACACCACCCATGTGGGTGGTGACATCATAATATCCTTTGTCTTTATCAAGGTACATAAAATTTCAATCCACACCACCCATGTGGGTGGTGACAAGTTTATATAGCCAATGTGTTTCTTCGATACTTATTTCAATCCACACCACCCATGTGGGTGGTGACCGTGTTTAAGGATATTGCCTTTATCGTTCTTGCCATTTCAATCCACACCACCCATGTGGGTGGTGACCACAGCTGTAACAGAAAGTCCATCTGGTGCCGAAGATTTCAATCCACACCACCCATGTGGGTGGTGACCTTTATCAACACTGCTGTAAAAGCTATTACGATACATTTCAATCCACACCACCCATGTGGGTGGTGACGGACAATACACAGGCTTGACCGACAAGAACGGCAAATTTCAATCCACACCACCCATGTGGGTGGTGACATGGATGACGAATTAAGGGAGCAGTTGCATATGATTTCAATCCACACCACCCATGTGGGTGGTGACTTGTATGTGTGAGGTTGAAAATGGCTATGAGGACATTTCAATCCACACCACCCATGTGGGTGGTGACGAAAGGCGTTAAATACGATAGAGCCGCTATGCTTATTTCAATCCACACCACCCATGTGGGTGGTGACTGAATGACTCGTCGTTCGTCTACACCACAAACAAATTTCAATCCACACCACCCATGTGGGTGGTGACCGATTTTTGTTTTTTTTGAAAATCTCGGAACACGATTTCAATCCACACCACCCATGTGGGTGGTGACTGTTCAAAATAACATTTGTCCTCTGTTCTAATGGATTTCAATCCACACCACCCATGTGGGTGGTGACTGCAGAAGGCATCTATATTGCCTAACGATAATCAATTTCAATCCACACCACCCATGTGGGTGGTGACTCAAAAAAAACAAAAATCGCATAGGAATGGGACGATTTCAATCCACACCACCCATGTGGGTGGTGACATTGTTGCCTAGCACCTCTTTACGCATAACTTGATATTTCAATCCACACCACCCATGTGGGTGGTGACTGAACTAATATAAATTTCCTTTGCTTCCTCTTGATTTCAATCCACACCACCCATGTGGGTGGTGACTCTTCATTTTCTACATTTGCAATGCTTGTTGTTGTATTTCAATCCACACCACCCATGTGGGTGGTGACCAACAAATAAACATTTACCAACTCTTGAACTACCAATTTCAATCCACACCACCCATGTGGGTGGTGACTATGACTGATAAAATCAGAGAACAGGTACACAGTATTTCAATCCACACCACCCATGTGGGTGGTGACTACTTTAGGTCTGAACAATCTTGTATCATTCTAATTTCAATCCACACCACCCATGTGGGTGGTGACAACAGGCTCAGTACCTTTCATACCCTCTAAATAAGATTTCAATCCACACCACCCATGTGGGTGGTGACCTGATGATGATGAGGTTTTAATCGTTGGTGAACCAGTATTTCAATCCACACCACCCATGTGGGTGGTGACGACAATGGTTATCAAGGATTGATAAGACATACTAAATTTCAATCCACACCACCCATGTGGGTGGTGACGTTTTTCGACTTATGCAATAAAAATCAGTACCCTAATTTCAATCCACACCACCCATGTGGGTGGTGACAGCAAAATATAACAAATGTATTTTTATTTAGTTTCCGTTCATTGTAAATTATCACTTTTTTTATTTATGTAATAACCCAATTCTAAATAAAACTTACATCACTATATTTTGTTTTCTTTTTAAATTTAGTGCGAATACCTTAGCATTCTTATGTAAGGTTACTTATCGCACTAAAAAAGCAACACTCCCTCCACATCAACATTGTTGTTATTTACACCAAAATGTTCAACCTTAGTTTTGTAATTATTTCCTAAATAATAGAACCTTATACTGTCTTCATCCTTATCTATTATTTTCACTAATTTTTCCTTAACTTCAAAACATTTTGCTGAATCCATAATACATTCAAAAACTGAATTTTGAACACGCTTTCCGTAATTTACACATTCTTTAGCAACTTTTCTCAAGCGCTTTCTTCCTTCAGGTGTTTCGGTAGATACATCATAAGTAATTAACACTAACATAGTAACACCTACTTCCACATAAATGGTGGATAACCGTCAAGGTCACCTCTTAAATATCTTGCAAGTAAAAGAGCCTGAACATACGGCACAACTCCCCATTGGACTTTTTCATTAAGGAAAGGGTGTTTTATTTCTGTTTGTTTTCTTGTCTGCCATGATTGCAAAAACTTTTTCTTACCCTCATCAGTAAAGATAACTGCACCATTCTCTTTAGTTAAAAAGTCATTCTTAGTGATTATCCTTTTATTTATCATAGTAAGTACAAAACGGTCAGCAAACACAGGTCGAAATTCTTCTATCATATCTAAGGATAGCGAAGTTCTACCTGGTCTGTCCTTATGTAAATATCCGACATAAGGGTCTAGCCCTACAGAATAAAGGGAAGATGTTACCATACTGGTTAGCATAGTATATGCAAAAGAAAGCATTGCATTGACCATATCTGTTGGAGGTCTTCTGTTTCTGCCATGAAAGAAAAAGTCATCTTTCTGTTGCAATATTAAATCATCAAAAACAGAAAAGTACCTTGTTGCAGCTTCACCCTCAACACCACGAATTTCCTCAGTATTTTTACAGTTGGCAATACTATTCATTGAGTTCTTTATTTGCATAGAAACATTCTTTAGTTTTGGAATATCTAAAGAATTAGGGTAATCCCTAGTAGCTCTTTCAATAACCCATCTGGAGTTATACAGTTTTCCAAGTATAATATTTTTGGAAATTTCTGTACAATAGTCCTCATTATCGGAAAGTCTGTACTGAGTTTTTCTCAGCACAACATTACCACAATACGGACCTACAACATTTGCAAGGAATCTACCATTACGAGACATAAAGGAAATGTTAATATTATTTGAAGCACACTTTCCCATTAAAGCCGGACTTACACCGTTGTAACCATAAGTGACAATTGACTCTATGTTGTGGAGAGGTACTCTTGCACATTCTTTTTTGTTTTCAGAAATAACAACATTTTCACCATCAAGGGAAAGATATTTTTCTGTTGAAGTTATATACAATGTATTAAGTAGTTTTTTCATAGTTCATCACCAAGCATTTTAGACATATAGCCTTTTACAGAAGAAATTTTAGTTAATCTAGGCAAACAGATATTTTTCAAGGAACAAGCCCTACAGTTTTTATTCTGCTTAACCTTTGGTGTATATCGTCTGTCATACAGTTGGTGCATTTCTTCAATGTTTTTCACCAATCTTTCCCTAATGTCATCAGTAAAAGGAATTTTCTCTCTGTGTCTTGTTTTACCGTAATAAATATTCAGTTCATCTATTTTGGTACAAAACATATTTTCTAAACACATTGCCTGTGCTGCTACCTGCAAAATATCTGCATCAGAGGTTTTAGGTTCACCGTGTTTATACTCAACCGGTATAATTTTAAAGTAGCCTTCTTTGTTGTGGATTATTGCACCTTCAGAGGAAGGTACAAATTCCACAACATCACAAACGCCATAGATACCAAGTTCATATGAAGAAACCTGCATTCCACGAGAGATAATCACACCGTTTCTGGTTTCAGAGAAGGTATTATCGTGGGCTTTTTGATGCATACTTTCACCACTAACAGTAAGTAAATTTTCCTCCCATTGTTGCTCAATATGTATCAAAGCCCACTGTCTGCGACAATACACAAAGTGTTGAATACCTGAGATACTCAGTACATTGTCATCTTGGTAAATCACTTTATGATGCACTCAACGCCATCAGGTAGTGCATCAGTATCAACTGAAAAGTCATAGTCTGAGAACTGTCTTGGATATTCTACATCATCCTTCTTATGAACTTTGATAGTATCAAACAGTTTATAAGATGGTGCATTACCAAGTTCACTGCTATGTTTAAAAATAACCAGCTTACGAACAGCCATTTTGCCTCTTGCTGCTGCATGGTCAAATTCAAACATATTTAGGATAGCATTCCAAAGTAGTTCTAGGTCATCTTCAGAAAAACCTGTTACCTTTCTGGCTAAATTTGCTGAAATATAACCCTCAGCTTTGTACAAACCATAAGGTACAATAAACTTGTTACCGATAGTATTTGTTTTGTCCTCGGCATCTTTTTCAGTAGTAACTGCACATCTTGTGATAGATACTTCCTGAGGAAGTATTGGGTCAATAGAACGGGCAAAGCTAAACTGAACAGGACCTTTCACCTGACCACAGTTAAGACCGTTTTTTACAAATGTAGTCATTACAGCACCAAAGGTTCTAATATCAAAGAAGTTTTCACACATAAAATCTCTGATTTTACGGTCAATGTCGCCATCTTTCTTCTTAGCTTCCTTGATACTCTTTTCATCAATGTTAAAGTTATCAAAGGCTGTTTTATCCTTTGCATTTAGTGTTACACCACTTTTAATATAGATGTTATAGCCTTTTTCATCTTCTTTAACTACATCAACATAGTTACGAATTTTTCTCTTAATACAAACATCGGTAACAATGCCGTGACCTGTTTCCGGATCAACTCTTGGCATATTACCTGCATCAGGGTCACCGTTAGGGTTACCGTTTTCAACATCAAAGTAAACTGCAAAATCGTACTTATTCTTAATTACATCAGCCATTATTCTTTATCCTCCTTGCCGGTAAATCTTTCTTGTGTTCTTTGGTAATATCCAAGCTGGAACATACCCTTTTCATCAAGTTTTAATCTATTAGGGAATTTATCCCCTAGCTTAGACATTGTTTCTGTCAACATTTTCTGACAGTTAACTTTAGCACCAACATTAGAAATTTTCTTAATGTGGTTTTGAGCAAGGTCTATTAGTATTGGGAATACTCTTGATGGTGTAGAACTTGCTGCTGTAAAGTATCTATCACGAATAGTTGATTTAATGCCTGGGTTTGCAGTGTTCTGAATCTCCTCAAGATTAGAGAACAATACGCCCAACAAATATGCCTTGTTGTTACTGTTTTCGTTGTAATCCACAGTTATTTCCTCCTTATATTTTGAGTCATAATTTTTGAGTAAATAAGCCTTTAGTACAGAAGCCTTTACCCAGTTAATATTTTGTTCGGCAGAAATTCTACCTAAAATACCGTAATACAATGTACTAGGGTAATTGTAGTCATTGATTATAGAATTTAGCACATCACCTGCAAGATGAGGTTTGCACTTTTTATCCCTTGACTTTTTGTTAACTGTCTCACCTAAAATACGCCATAGTGGAATATAATCAAACTTTTCAAAACCGGGCTTGACCATTTCCATTCTCTGCTGATTTTTCAAAAGATTTTCCATTACCTTACCAAAGGTATTTTGGATAAAAAATCTAACAGAAAGTCTTGCTGAGTTTGGTGAGATACCTAAGATATAAAAGTTGTTACTAGGATTAAGTGGAATACCCTCCCACTTAACTTCATTACCGTTAACAATGCTTACAATAGTATCGTGAAGATCCTTCTGCTTAACCTCATCATCACTATTAAAGATACCGGCAAAAACATCTTGATAGGCACTTTCACCATCTTCTGTCCAACAGACAACAGTTGTATCACCTGCAAAAATTCTATGGTCATTATCACTTACCAATTTATTTAGTGCTGAGGTATACGCAAAAGCTGCATACTCACTAACAGGAGCATTGTAACCATTTTCTTTACCGTAAGAGTCAAAAGCAGTTGCATTAAAAGAAACTAACGAAGCACCTGCTGCTTGAGCACCACGAATACCCTTAATAACAGGATGTAGCTTTGCAATATGGTCATCCTTACCTGTTACCAAACAAATACCCTTTGGTGCATTTGAATGTTCATAGTAACTGTTCCAACTTTCACATATAGCTTTAGAATCTGTCGGAAACTTTCCCAATGGCATTAAAAGTAAGTTTGCACCTTTATTTAGAATGTCATCAATTGTATTTTCGGTACAGTTTAGATTTGTAAGTAGGTCTGATAAGTTTTCAAATTCACTATAATCTTTCTGCAAAAACTTCTTGATTACAGAAGAAAATTCATCATCAGTATTTTCAAGCACTTTATTACCGACATTTCTAAAGCAATCAAAACATTGCTTTGCTCTATCAGGTTTGTTTGAATTATCATAACCAAATACATAAGTTACATTGTCATATAAAAAACCTACTGACCTTTTTACCGGCATAGGTAAGCTAATAAGTGACGGTATTTCTTTGTTGCCTTTAGGTGCGTTAGTTTTTAGGTGGATAATTTCATCCACATTGCCATCTTCGTCCAATGAAATACCATAAGATATTTTCACAGGATTCCAACCTAACTTCTCAATCTCACCTTTATCAGCCCAAGCCTCATATAGCTTAACTAAGGATTGTAAAAGCATTACCTATACACCTCACAATCATTAAGGTCAAGAACACCGTTCTTTAGAACTGCATTAAAGAAAGTTGGTGTGATTTCTCCATCATGGGAATATTCCATATCGTATAGCATAAGTCCTAATTCTTTAGTTTCGTTAGGGTATGCAGTAGGGATATAATTACACTCCCACTTTCTAAAATTCACCGGAAATTCTCTACAACCAAAGTAAGGTTGGTTGTAGCATTGTCCCTTTTCTATTCTTCTGCGAATAATATCCTGAAATTTGCCCGGATTGTCACTAGGATTTGCCTTATCAGTCATATCAAAATGGGCCTCAATAACATAGTGAACATCCTTTAGTACAAGTGCTGCTCTTTGCTGAATATCAGACTGTGCATCTATATAAAGTTCAGACTTTTTACCTAACATTGCACTCTTAACATTTCTTGCAGAAATTTTACTTTTTACTTCATTTCTGCGAATATTAGTATGCTTAATAGGACTTAGTACATAGATTTTGTCTGGGTGCCATTTCATACCCGGATGCCAATAGATTGAATCAAGAATACCCCTTGCTGCTGATGGTGTCATAACATCATAGGTCATTCTCTCTGTCTTTAGTTCAGGTCTGTTAAAGGCTGCATATTCACCAAACACTTCTAGCATAATACTCATGATACATTCCTCCTTTCTGTATATTAAATCATCAATGCATTACCTAGGTTTTCATCAGGCAATGCTATGCCAATATTTTCATTATAATAATCCGGATTTGTCATAACATAAAAATCATTATCTATAATTTCTATTGCAGACACATCATCAAGTTGCTGATATTCATTATCATAAAGATTAACTGCATACTGACCTAGCTTTCTTAATAAGCCTTTACTATAATTATGATTTCTCAGTTCAGTAATTAACGGTCTGCTATCTTCATTGTCAATATAAACCGTCTTTGCATTGTCTTCTATTAACTTAAAATCATCAGATACAGTCTTGAAATCAAATACATTACAACTTTTGATAATATTCTTAATATCAAAGGTATTGTTCTTTACACCCTTACCTAAGTAATACAGTTCACCGAAATAATCTTTTATTGCCTCGGCAGTATAAATTTTGCCACCGTATTTTTTGAGAACTTTCCTTGTTACACCAATGTTCTTCTCTTGTAATCGCAAAATTTTATCAGTATCAAAAATATGAACTATACTTTCTTCCTTACTTCTTTTATTCTCACGGTTACATCTGCCACCGGCTTGTAAAATTGAATCAACACCTGCTATAGCACGGTAAACAGTCTTAAAGTCAAGGTCAACACCTGCCTCAATTAAGCTGGTAGAAATCACTCTACAAGGTAGTCCTTTAGCAAGTCTTCCTCTGATTTCCTTTAACTGAGCTTTTCTGTGTTTAGGGTACTTATGAGTTGTTAAACAGAAATTGCCTTCATCTTCACCAAGAAGATTAAACAAAGAATCTGCATGAGATTTTTTGTTTACAATACAGAGTACTTGGTCTTGTGACCTTAGTTGTTCTACAAGTTCATCATCTTCAAGTTTTCCATCATAAACAAATTCTACTCTTCTAAACTCTTCAAAATACTTTTCTTGATTATCACTACAAATTTCAGGAATAGTATAGCCATCAATATTTTTTATCTTACTAAAAAAGTAATCCAAGTTAGGCTGAGTTGCAGTACACAAAACTGCAGTTGCGTTATAATTTTCTGTTAGCTGATTTATAGCATTTATACAAGGTTCTATAAAGTCACTTGGAATCATCTGAGCTTCATCAAAGATAATAATACTGTTTACAATGTTATGTAACTTTCTATTTCTTGATGGTTTGTTGCTATACAGTGATTCAAAGAATTGAACTGAAGTAGTGACAATAACAGGTGCATCCCAATTTTCACAAGCCAGTTGTTTTTTCTTAATAATCTTACTTGTATCATCACCAAAATCTACATTAGAATGATGTTCAATTACATTTTCTTCACCTAAAACATTTTTAAATACTTCAGCATTCTGTTCAATAATACTTGTATATGGAATAACATAGATAATTCTATCCCTTTTATGTTCTTCTTGTACTGCATAATTTAGTGCAAAAGCTAAGGAAGAAATTGTTTTTCCTCCACCGGTAGGTACAGTTAATGTTAAAAGATTTTCGTTAATATTCTTAGCATTGATACATTGCTTTTGAATTTCAGTTCTAAGAATATTTAGCTTTGACTTTGGTTCTCCCCACTTTGCTATATACTGATTTAGCCTTTCCAGCAAGGTAGGAATTGTATCATATACACCTCTATCTACATTATCATCAATCATAAAATTTTCGGTACAAATATAGTCAGCATCTACTAAGCAAGAAAAAAGCATATGAATAAGGAAACTTCTTGAATATTCATCCTTAGGTAATTTTTCTGTAACTGCATATTTCTGTAAATCTACTAATTCCTTTTCCCATTGGGAATAATCAGAAATTGAATTGTTATTTACTTTTCCAAATAATGTACCTGACTTATCACCATCTGTTTTACTGCCTAAATTAGGAATACCGGCATGATGACCTGCAATACAAAATGCACTCATTATTGCTCTATACTTTCTAAATGCAAGTTGTGTTCCTGCTGTAGAATGGTCAACTGTATTATCCATTCCTCTAATTCTCTGTTGAAATTCTTTACTATACTTTCCTATATCGTGAATAAGACCAACAAAATACATTAAGTCACCGTAATCAAAGGGTTCTGCAAATAACTTTGCCATTTCTGCAGTAACTGTTAAATGGTCAATTAGCAATTCTTCTTTGCCATCAGTTTCATTTCTTTTATGTGCAAGGTAATCCAACTTATCATTCCTTTCTGTTTCTATATATATAATAACAGATTAACTGTCCCATTTTTGGGACTTATCTCAGCATAATATATACTTTTATTGTTATTTTCTATAAAAAACTAATAATATTATACAATAATATCATTAGTTTATCATATTTTTCTACATATTGCAACATAATATGGTAAATCATTTATATTTTGATTGTATGTGCTAAAATGATATGACCCAATAAAAAAGAGGAGTAACTTCAAAATATGGTATAATGGAATCGCTCAAAAACATTAACCTAAGAAAGAAGTACTCCTCATGAATATAATAACACAAGAAGCAAAGAAAAAGCAAGCCATAGTAAAATACGCACTAAGAAAGAAAAAGCGAAGCAAGTAGAGTGTACGGTGTAAGTCTTTCAAGCGTAAAGAGATGGTGTAAACAATATGACGGTACCTGGCAATCGCTATTGCCTAAATCACGCAGACCACATAGTCATCCCAACAGACACACAAAAGAAAGAAAGACAAATTAGAAATTCTTTTAAAAGTGCTATGAAAGATATGGATGGGATGGAGTATACAGTGATTTAAAGAGAAAAGGATATACAAGAAGCTATTCAGGAATGATATATGCTGCAAAAAGAATGGGCTTAGTAAAATATAAAAGACCAAGAAAAGAGCCGTAATCATAGAAGATATCCGGAGCTGTTAATACCTGGAGAAAAGGTGCAGATAGATGTAAAAGAAGTGCCATACAATTGCTTAAGAGGCAAGGCTTTAAGGGACGGAAAGCATTTTATCAATGGACTGCAATAGATGAATGTACAAGAATGAGATTTGTATATGGGTTTGAAGAACATACACCGGAAAACTCAACTAAATTCTTGAAAATGTTATTAAAAGAATTTCCGTTTAAAATAAAACGGTTCAAACAGATAACGGAAGAGAGTTCACATATAAATATCAAAGCAGTGAAGTGAAAAGTCCTTTTGAAATAGAATTGAACAAATTAGGTATAAATCATAAATTAATACCACCACGAACACCTTGGCACAATGGGAAGGTAGAAAGAAGTCATAGAAACGACCAAAGATATTTCTATGATTGGGAAACATTCAAAAATATTGAAGAATTAAATACAAAGTTAAAAGGACATTTAGAATGGAGTAATAACAAGACAATGAGAACACTTGAATACAAAGTCCAATGCAGTTATTGAGTGAAAAGTTAGAATTGAAATCCATTAACTGATAATTCATAATCAAAAGTCAGTAAAACAAGCGAAATATTAAATCATATTTTATTTTTACCCTAAAACGGGTCATATCTATTTACAACACAGAATATGGTAAATCATTTATATTTTGATGTAATTTTTACACAATTAAAATACAAAAAAATAATGGACTGTCAAGACACATTCTTAACAGTCCATTTTTATTTACTGTAATTACAAAACCGGGTATGTAATATTATATTTATTCAAGATATTTTCCAATTTTTTTGTTTGGGAATTTGATAGAGAAAAATACTTTTTTCTATACTTTATAGAGCCACAACCCTCACCACTGATATAAAAAGTATCTTTAGAAATACCACCGTCAAATATTATACAGAAGTCATCTCTAAAGGGACAAGCAAGACCTGAATCATAATGCACTTCTTTATCATTAAGCATATTATAAAGTTCTTTTGCATCTTTCTTAGAAACATCTGTAACTGTCTTATTAACACATTGTATATCTACAGTACTGTCATCATTGATACCGGTTTTAGATGGAAAGAAATATATAAATGTACAAACACCTGACACTATAACTATTACTGCTACCACATAAAAGGCTATAACTTTCTTCATAATATCACACTTCCTTAAATCACTTTAAGATTTCTTTAGGGCAAATATCAGCATTTAGATTATAGCAATGTCCATAATTATCAACTATTTTATAGTTGCCATTTTCACATTTTACAAGCTCACCTAAAGAATAACTTGCCGGATAATCTTTATAATGAATACTTATTGAATACAAAACTTCATCAGTTTTTGAAGAAGAATTTTTATTCTTTTCCCCATTAATTGCACTTAAAAGATTTTCTATGTAAGATTTACCCCTTATAATTTTATTTTTATCACCCTTATAAAGTTCTATGCTTTCAATACTGTTGTAATTATTTTTAGGATATGAACTACTTTCTTTGTGATAAAGTAAACTTCCTGAGTCACTTATAAAATCCACATTTTTATCATTATCATAAATCCAAATATGAATTTTTGTTCCGTCATTTTCGATTACTTTTTCTTTATAACTACTATCATCAATTGACCAATCTGTAGTGGCAACATATTTTTCATTGTTATAAGTAATAGTTGTCCTATCCATATCATTTAATACATCAGAAACAGGATTACCACAACCACCTAATGTAAATAGTATTACTATAGACACTAAAAGCATAGTAATATAGTTTTTCAAAAAATCACCTCATATATCACTTATCCAAATCATTAACATATTTCAAATCATTCATATCTTGTTGAAATTCGTCATCATCAAATTTTATAGGTTTATCATTTTTATCAAGAAACAAAGCAGACCATTCCATCACTGTATCTTTATCAATTTTTTTAAAGAAAATATATGTTTTTCTTCCACTGTCATCAGTAATTTTACAATAATAATTGTATGTATCGGAATTATTAATTTCTCTAAAATCAGAAACCCCATAATATTTATTGTAATCTTCAATGTAGAAAACAAATCTTTTAGAAGAAGATCCACTAAGTGCCATTACTTGCTCTATCAATATCGACATTTGCTTTTTAGTAAGGTTAACTGCTTTGATTTTCTTTTTAGCATTAGCAGAAACATAATTAATTTTTGCATTTTTATCAACCTTAGGATTTCCTAAATCAGCCCTAAATTCTTTCTCTGACTTCTCATTTAAATGTTGCCATCCACTTTTACTGTTAGTTGTTGTGGTAACGGCAGTAGTTTCTACCTTATTGGTATTTCTTGATACTTCATTACTGCCTTCACTCTTGCAACCTACAAAAAGCAAAGCTACCGAAACAACTGCAATTAAAATTAACTTTTTCATAAAATCACCCTTAATAAACCGTGTTATCTATTACAACAATTATATCATTATACTTGTCAAAAACATATTATCATTTTTGCTAAAATTTACATCCTATTTATCGGCACATTGCTGATAGGTTTTTACCGTTACGATAACTGTTCTTTATCTATAATCGTTGCATAAATAACAAAATTCTCTGTCCTATTAATAATACTTTCCATAACACAAAAGTGTTGCAAAAATTTTTAATTTTTTAAATTCTATTGTTATATAAATTAGGGTTTGTCTTTTTAATTTTGATTGTGGGTAAAGGTGAATTTGTTTTAAATTCAATCGGCTATAAAGAAAAAAATTATAGTGAGAATATGCATTTAAAATTATATGCAACTATGACTCACAGGTGTAGGGGACATCATTGATGTCCCGTTACAAACTATCCTAAATAAAGGTATTATGCCCTATGTAGATATTATAAATTTATAGTCTGTAAACAAGACAATAATCCCATAGGTATCACACTTTTTAACGGGCGAACAATGTTCGCCCCTACACCTGAACTCATAATTCTTGTTACATTTAATAGTTAGAAATAAAGGAAAAATTCTGCTTTGATGATATTTTAAACAAGTTTAAAATATCATCCACTCCTTCCGTCTTTGCATACGCAAAGCCACCTCCCTCAGCGAGGGAGGCAACAAGGTATGTACATTTTTAGAATTTGTACATACTTGATTATATGTACAAACTCTGTTTGGCTTCCTCAGACGAGGAAGCTGTCATTCGTGAATTGCAGAGCAATTCACCTTTTAAAGAATGACTGAAGGAGGGAAAAACTATAAATTAGATGAATTATTCGGTTAATATCTAATTAACCTATATTACATAATCATCCCCACAAACCCCAATTTGCAGAACTGATTAATCTTTACCCACAGACAAAATTAAAAAATTGAAAAATAAAAAATAAAAATTCCATAAATAACCTTATAATTTTTGGCATAGTCAATATTTACTTACAGATAATATTAGTGGGTGTTATATCCATTAATTTAGAAAGGAAATGTTGATATATGAAAGCCACAGGTATTGTTAGGAGAATTGACGATTTAGGCAGAGTTGTTATACCTAAAGAAATTCGCAGAACATTGCGTATTCGTGAGGGTGACCCATTAGAAATTTTCACTGCTACTGATGGCGAAGTGGTTTTTAAGAAATATTCTCCTGTAGGAGAGTTAGGGAACTTTGCCACACAATATGCCGATGTACTGATGAGGGTTAGCCAAATGCCAACTGTTATTACCGACAGAGACCATGTTATTGCAGTTTCAGGTGCAAGTAAAAGGGAATATCTTGAAAGGCGAGTTACCCAAAGTCTTGAGCGATATATGGAACAAAGAAGATGTTACATTGCAACAGAAACCAGCAACGGCGATACCTTTCCGGTAGAGGGTATTGACTCGCCGGCAGGTATTATTTATCCTATTATTGCTTCCGGTGATGTAACCGGTTCGGTGTGTATGTTAGAAAGTGACACAGTAAAAATTCCAACAAATACAGAAGTAAAACTTTGTCAAAGTGCTGCTGCATTCTTAGGTAAGCAAATGGAAGAATAAATTTATTCTTAATTTTTTCATATTATTTTTTCTGCTTATTAAAAACTCTCTCAAATTTTAAAACACCACAATCAAAATTAAAAAAATTAAAATTTCTCCTTAATAAGTATAGATAAGAAAAGGGCTATTGCAAAAGCAATAGCCCCATAATTTTATTTAATTATCTGTCGTTAGCATAAGAAACAAGTTTCTTTCTAGGAAGTGAGAATGCAACATTGTCTGCATGGTCACCGACTCTTTCAAATGCTGAAAGAAGTTCTAGGAAGATTGTACCATTTTCAGCAGTACAAAGACCGTCATTCATACGCTTAATGTGGTTTTCTTTAAAGATGTTACAACAATCATCAAGTTCATCCTCAGTATCAACAACTGTTTCTGCAAGTGTTGGAGTTGCCTTTTGAGTGTTGAACATTTCAAAGCCACAGTCAATCATCTTAATTACAAGTGCATCCAGCTGATGAAGTTCGTTAAGTGCATCATCTGTAAAGTAGATTTTACTGTCAATCATTCTCTTTGTACATTCAGTAATGTTCTCGGCATGGTCACCGATTCTTTCAAGATCCTGAATAGCCTTGTACATTACACCCATAATCTTTCTGTCTTCATCCACAATATCAAGACCGTTAATCTTAACAATGTATCTTGTAATTTCGTGGGTTAAGTAGTCAATAACTTTTTCATTCTTTTCTACCTTTTCGGTATAAGAAAGGTCACGGTCAAAGAATCCCTTAATAGCCATATCGTAGCTTTTTCTTGCAAGTGAAGAAAGTCTTTCACATTCTTTTTCAACCTGACGAACAGCCATAGGTGGTGTTGTAAGGATACGGTTATCAAGATAAACAGTACCCATCTTTTCTTTCTCTTCTTCAAGGTCAGGAAGAATTAACTTTGTAATCTTCATAATCAAACTTGAACAAGGAAGTAAGATAACTGTAATTGCAATATTAAAGATAATATGTGCTGCAGAAATCTGAGCAGCTACACCTACTGTCTTTGCAGGTAGGAAGTAGTTGATAATATCTGTAAATGGTAGGAATATTGCAACCAATGTCATAATAATCGCACCAAAGCAACTGATTAATAGGTTGGATAATGAAATCTGCTTAGCTGTACGGTTTGCACCAAGTGAAGAAAGAATAGCAGCAGAACAAGCACCAACATTAAAACCAAATACAACAAATACTGCTTGGTCAAGAGAAGTGATAACACCGGCAGAAGCAAGTGCCATTAAAATACCAACAGAAGCTGATGAACTTTGGATAATACCTGTAAAGATAATACCAACAAATAGTCCAAGTAGTGGGAAACTTAGCTTATCGGCAATACTTAGGAAAGCCTCACTCTCACCCATCCACTTTAGGTTTTCACTCATTAGTGAAAGACCTAGGAAAAGCATACCAAAACCGGCTGCAATCTGTCCGTAATACTTATAGTTATTTTTCTTGAAGAAGGTAATAACAATAGCTCCAAGGAAAATAAATATAGGAACGAAAGATTTAATATCAATAGCCAGCAAAAGTGAAGTAACGGTTGTACCAATCTTAGCACCAAACAAAACACCGATTGCTTGGCCAAATTCCATAAGTCCTGCATTAGCAAAACCAACAACCATAGCGTCAGTTGCAGAAGAACTCTGAATAACACCTGTTACCAAAACACCAACAAGCATAGCAATAAACTTGTTGCTAGTAATTTTTTCTAGCAAATTACGAAGTTTGCTACCTGCTGCAAGTTCAAGACCTTCACCCATATTTTTCATACCGATTAGGAAAAGACCTAAACCACCAAGTGCCATAATCACTTTTAGCACAATACTGTAAGCATCCATAAAAGATACCTCCTACTGAAACTTGTTTTATAAACTCTTTATTTATATTTTATTGTTTCCAAATTACCCTAGCTTAATTTTAACTTATACTATTGTCAATAATATTACTTAAAAGAATATTAAATAAAAATTAAATATATGTTAAATCTAATAGTATATCCACTATATAAAATAGTTAATTTGACGAAAAAATAACCTCTTTCTAAGTAGAAAGAGGTCATCAGTTCATATTTTCATAATAATTAAAGTTTATATACTTTCCTTTGGTGTGACATATACAGTCTTGTTGTTCACATAAATAACCATTCCCGGCTTTGCACCACTTGGTTTGCTGACATTTTTTACAATAGTATAGTCAACAGGAACATTGTCACTTTCCTTAGCTTTGCTGTTATATGCTGCTAGGGATGCTGCCTCAAGTATTGCAGTATCTGTTATTTCTCTGTTGTCACTTACAATGATTACATGGCTACCGGGAATATCCTTAGTATGTAACCACATATCATAGTTTCTTGCAGTCTTTAAGGTTAATTTATCGTTTTGCTTATTGTTTCTGCCAACATAAATTGTAAAACCGTCTGATGAAGTATATTCCTTAGGTGGTAAAAGTTTTAATGCTTTGTTTCTGCCCTTAGGGTTTCTGTTCTTTAAGTAACCCTCATCAACAAGTTCTTGTCTAATCTCAGTTAGTTCTCTTTCACTTTCTGCTCTGCCTAAACTTTCCTGTACTGCTGAAATATACTGAAGTTCAGCTTTAGCCTTGGCAATTTGAACAGTTAGCATTTCTTCTCTTGTTTTTGCTCTGCGATAATCCTTGTAATACTTCTGAACATTCTGACTAGGGTTAAGAGTTGGACTTAGCTTAATTCTAACAATCTTGTTGTTGTCGTAATAATCTTCAACATCAATGAAACTTTGACCTCTAACCATCTTGTACATATTGGCTTGTAGTAGGTCACCTTTTTTGCGAAGTTTATCTCTGTTTAAGCTATCCTTTAGTTCCTTTTCTTGTACTGCGATTTTTCTGCAAAGTTTATCCTGAATATTTGAACAAAGCCTTAGTAGGTCCTGACCTTTAACTTTCATTCTTTCGGCTTTATCTCTCTCATAATAGAAAGAATCAAGCAAAGTAGAAAAGTCAAGAAATCTCTTTTTACTAGCCATTTCACCATACTGCATAATATCCATAAATGCAATATCAAATGGTTTACCCTCAGGCTTAATCATCATTGTTGGTGACTTTTCCCCTGAAACAATATATTCCTTTAGCTTATCTACCTTTTCAATTAGCTTTAGCTTATCAATAACAGTTAGCTCTCTGTTGCTATCCACACCAACCATATACTCAAGTTCTCTTGTAATAATTGGCGATACACCTTGCATTGCAGAAAGCAGTGCTTTAGATAGTCGCATTTCTGCCGGTGTGTTAATAGCCTTTTCTACAATATCTCTGCCACTACATTCTAGGATACATAGCTTATCCTGCTTTGGTGGCAGTTCATATTTAATATTTGGCAAAACTAATCTTTGGGTGCTCATTGTAAAGTCAACACGCTTTAGTGCATCAACAATATTGTCATTTTCATCAATAAGGATAATGTTGCTGTACTTACCCATTATCTCCACACAAAGAGTTAATTTAACCTTGTCCCCCAGTTCATTAGTTGCAATAAAGTCAAGGAACATAATTCTTTCAAGTTCTATTTGTCTAACATCAACTAACTTTGCACCACCCAGTCTTTTTCTAAGTAGCATACAAAGCATTGGTGGTGTTGCAGGATTTTCAATAGAATGTTCTGTAAAGCAAATTCGTGGTGAATTTGCCCTTGAAGACACAAGTAACTTTTTGTTGCCGTTCTTTGTTCTAAGTGCAATTACAAGTTCATCTCTGTTAGGTTGATGAATTTGACTTACCCTTGCGTCTAGGGCAACGCTCTTAATTTCTTCTTTTACATAGTGCATCATTACACCATCAAAAGCCATAACTTCACCTGCTTTCTATATTCTAAAAATTCTTATTATTTATGATACTTTCCGTTACTGCTAATCTGGAAACCTCTGTATATTTGTTCAGTTAGCATTACTCTTGCCATTTGATGTGGGAAGGTCATTTTGCCCATTGACATTTTGTAGTTAGCAATTTTCTTCACTTCATCAGAAAGTCCCCAGCTACCACCGATTACAAAGTTCATTGTGCTTTTACCATCAATCTGTACATCGTCAATTAGCTTTGACAAATCTTCGGAAGAAATTATTTTACCCTCAATACACATAGCTACTGTGTAGTCAGTCGGCTTAATCTTAGAAAGTATTGACTTGCCTTCTTCTTCAAGAATATGGGCAATCTGCTTTTCATTAGGGTCTTGATTAGTTTTACATTCACTAAGTTCAATAATTGAGAATTTACAAAATGCACCTAGCCTTTTGCTATACTCCTTTATTGCGTCAACCCAATATTTTTCCTTTAATTTTCCGATACAAATTATATTTACTGTTAGCATTAGAAGAGTATTACCTTTCCGTTATTATCTACCGGTGCAACATCAAGTGTATAGTCATAATCTCTCTTGTATCCCATAGAAGAAAGATAATCCACACTTTCCTTTATTGCTAAAGCCGGCATATTATTTTCTTGACTAAGGTGTCCAAGCATAACCCTCATAGTTCCATTCTTAATAATTTCAGGAAGTTCATTTGCACAACTTTCGTTAGATAAATGTCCATACTTAGACAAAATTCTTTCCTTTAAATAGTAAGGATAGACACCATTCTTAAGCATATTAACATCATGGTTACTTTCAAGTACCAAAGCATCAACACCATAAAAGGCATCTCTGATAACATCAGTCATAACACCAAGGTCAGTTGCAATCATAGCCTTTCTGTCATCGGAAGTAGTAACCTTGTAACAACAAGGTTCATTTGCATCATGCATTGTAGGGAAAGATTCTATCATCATATCATCAAGTTCAACCTGACCATTGATAACATTAGTTACTGCATTAGCCTCTAAGCACTTACCCTTAATAAGTCCATTCATAGTACCTTCGGTAGCATATACAGGTATATTATTCTTTTTTACAAGTACTCTTAGTCCTGAACAATGGTCCTTGTGTTCATGGGTAATAAAGACACCTTTGATTTTCTTTATATCAATATTGTTATCGGCAAGTGCATTTTCGATTTGTTTACAACTTCTACCGGCATCAACAAGTACACCACCTGCACCTGAACCTATGTAATAACTATTTCCTTTACTTCCACTAAACAATGGTATAATCTTTGCCACAATACTTCATTCCTTCTAAAAACTTCTATAAACAAAAATAAGGGGTACAAAAAGTACCCCTGAAAATCTTAATTAAACTGACTCTGCAAGTTCACCCTCAGGGTCATAAACTTTTTTAATATCAGCACCTAGCTGCTGGAACTTTTCAACAACTTCTTCATAACCTCTTTCGATAAAGTGAATGTTACTGATAACAGTTGTACCGTCTGCTGTAAGAGCAGCAATAATCATAGCAGCACCGGCACGAAGGTCAGTAGCCTTAACCTGAGCAGGTTTTAGTGGTGTACCACCTTCAATAATTGCAAGTCTGCCTTCAACAGAAATCTTAGCATCCATTCTCTGAAGTTCACTAATATACTGATAACGGTTATCCCATACATTTTCGTTAATGATACTTGTACCGTTACAAGATGTTAACATTGCAACAAACTGTGGTTGACAGTCAGTTGGAAAACCCGGATGAGGCATAGTCTTGATGTTACAACGAGTAAGATTCTTACCTCTTGCATCAACAGTAACTGCTTCATCAAATTCTTCAATATCACAACCGATTTCTCTTAACTTAGCAGTAATAGAGTCAAGGTGCTTCGGAGTAATGTTCTTTACAGTTACTCTGCCTCTTGTAGCAGCAGCTGCTGCCATATATGTTCCTGCTTCAATTTGGTCAGGAATAATTGAATAAGTAACACCGTGTAAGTATTCAACACCACGAATCTTGATAACATCAGTACCTGCACCACGAACATCAGCACCCATAGAGTTAAGGAAGTTTGCCAAATCAACAACATGAGGTTCTTTTGCACAGTTTTCAATAACTGTTAAGCCCTCAGCCTTAACTGCTGCAAGCATTAGGTTGATAGTTGTACCGACTGAAACAACATCAAGATAAATGTTGTTACCCTTTAACTTACCTTCTCTGCACTTAATATCAATTGCACCATCAAGAATTTCATGGTCACAACCAAGTGCTTCAAAACCCTTTAGGTGTTGGTCAATAGGTCTAACACCAAAGTTACAACCACCCGGTAGCAGTACCTTTGCTTTACCATAACGACCAAGTAAAGCACCAAGAAGGTAGTAAGATGCTCTCATACCTCTTACAAGGTCAGTAGTTGCTTCGTGAGTTCTAATATGTCTAGGGTCAATATCTAAAGTTGACTTATTTACTCTTTTAACAATAGCACCCATTTCTTTAAGGATAGTACCGATAAGTGCTACATCACTGATATTAGGAATATTTTCAATTCTACAAGGTTCATCACAAAGGATTACACCCGGGATAATGGCTACAGCAGCATTTTTCGCACCACTGATTGTTACCTCGCCATTTAAAGGCTTTCCACCATTTACAACAAATTTATTCAAAACTGCACACTCCAATTTCTCCAATTTTGGTTTATGCTTATATTTATCAAAAGTTCAAAAAATATAACAAGTTTTTAACTTTATTTTCTTAAATCTAAATATAATTAGCCCAAAGATATTTTACGGCTAATTAATATATTAACCCTAAATGGGTTTTAAGTCAATCGTTATTTAGGATTGTAACACTTTTTGTTGAAGTTGCACTCAAAATTTTTGTTCTAAAAAGTATTTTTAAAGAAACTGACTAGACCTGTAGTAAATTGTAACTTTATTGTAATTATTTCTTTTAAAGAATAAACATTTGTTCTATTTTCTTTTAGAAAATTATCCTACAGAATTAAACTACATTAATTTACATAGTTTTCATAGGAATTAAAAATATTACTACAAATTTGTAATCAATCTGTGCCCCAATACTTTCTGTCAAGTGTTCTGTACTGCAAAGCCTCAGCCACATATTCACCTTTGATTACTTCACTGTTGTCTAGATCGGCAATAGTTCTGCTAACCTTTAAAATTCTGTCATATGCTCTGGCTGACAGTCCCAGGCTCTCAAAGGCTTTTTCAAGTATTTTGTCAGCATTTTCATCGGTAATGCAGTATTTCTTTAGCAGTTCACTTGTTAGGTGAGCGTTACAAGTAATGCCTGTACCTTTGTACCTATCAATCTGTATTTGTCTTGCTTTATTTACTCTTTCTCTGATTTTCTCAGAGGACTCACCTTTTTCTTTGGCAGAAAGCTCACTGTAATCTACCGGTGGAACTTCTATGTGTATATCTATTCTGTCCAATAATGGGCCTGATATTCTATTTAAATAATTTTGAATACTGTGAGGTGAACACCTACATTTCTTAGTAGGATGGTTGTAATACCCACAAGGACAAGGGTTCATTGCTGCAAGTACCATCATTTTTGCCGGATATGTATATGAACCGTTTACCCTAGAGATTGTTACCTTACCGTCTTCAATAGGTTGTCTAAGTCCTTCAAGTGTTTTCCTTGAGAACTCAGGAAGTTCATCAAGGAACAGTATTCCGTTATTAGCAAGGGTGATTTCCCCAGGCTTTGGAATATTGCCACCACCTGTAAGTGCTACAGGTGAAGCAGTATGGTGAGGACTTCTAAAAGGTCTTGTATTAATTAAGGAAACACCCTCCGGCAATTGACCTGCAATAGAAAGTACCTTTGAAGTTTCTATTCTTTCTGCAAATGTCATTTTAGGCAAAATCCCCGGTACTCTCTTTGCAAGCATACTTTTACCTGAACCGGGAGGTCCGATAAGCAAAACATTGTGACCACCGGCTGCTGCAATCTCTAAGGCTCTCTTAGCCTCATACTGACCGCATACATCAGAAAAGTCCGGATAATTCTCATTTTCTTCTACATCTGCATTTTCAAATTCTACAGGTTTTATTTTTTCCATTCCATTTAGGTGAGCTACAAGCTGATACAAGTTTTTTACCGGATAAACATTTATCCCTTGTACAACTGCTCCCTCTTTTGCATTTTCATAAGGAACATAAAGGTTCTTTATGCCTTCTTCCTTAGCTTTAATAGCCATAGGAAGAACCCCATTGACTCTTCTGATGTTACCGGAAAGAGAAAGTTCACCGATAAAAGCAGAATTCCTTATGTCTGCATTTATCTGTCTTGTAACAAGTAAGAGAGCAATCATTATTGGCAAATCATAAAGTGGACCTTCCTTCTTTATATCTGCCGGAGCAAGATTTACTGTTATTCTTTGGTCCGGAAAGACAAAACCACAGTTATGAATTGCACTTCTAACTCTATCTCGACTTTCCTTTACTGCCGTATCAGGCAGCCCTACCATTTCAAAAGCTGGGAAACCCTGTGAAATATCTGCTTCTATTGTTACTAAGAAACTTTCCATTCCTATTGTACCCAGACTAAGGCAACTTACTACCATTATATATCACTTCCATTATTTACTATATATTAATAAGAAGAACAATAATTTTCATTATATACTTAATAATATCATATATTAAAGGGAATAAAAAGACATTAAGTGACAAAATACTAAATATTTTTATGAATTCTGCATAATAATAAAAAATATTATAAAATTTTTTATAGAAATATATTAAAATATCATTGACAAATCAACATATTAAGGGTAGAATAAGACTTAAACACAGATTACGGCGAGGTTTTTTGATGATGTGTAGTCAAAACGAAAATACCCTTATTCAAAATGCAAAATGTGGCGACAACCTTGCTTTTGAAAAACTTTCTTTCCGTTATCTTGGTTTAATTCACAAACTGAGTAACCAATACAAAGTAGAGGGTTATGACACTAATGATTTTGTTCAAGAGGGATTACTGGCACTTTTATCAGCAGTAAAGAGCTTTGACCCTAATCATTCTATTAGTTTCAAGAATTACGCTTTGCTTTGTGTAAAAAATCGTTTTAGAACCATTGTAAAGAAGTCCCAAAGGGACAAGGCTATTCCAATGTCAAGTACAGTTCCTTTTGATGAACAACTTGATGTTACTGACCACACTGCAAATCCGGAAAACCAAGTCTTAAACGAAGAAAGATTTGCATTATTGCTAGAAAAAGCTAGAGATGTTCTTTCCCAAAAAGAGTACAAGGTACTTACCTACTATATAAATGGGTACTCCTATATGGAAATTTCAGAAAAACTAGGTATTGACAAAAAGTCTGTTGACAATGCCCTTTCAAGAGCGAAAAAGAAGTTACTCTAAAAAATTCACTTATGTGAAAGAACAAGAGAGGTAAAACCTATGTACGAAGATAAGACACTTATTTGTAAAGATTGTGGCAATGAATTTGTTTTTTCTGCCGGTGAGCAGGAATTTTATGCTGAGAAAGGTTTTGTAAATGAACCTCAGCGTTGTAAATCTTGTCGTCAAGCAAGAAAACAAGCTGTAAAGTCATCAAGAGAAATGCACAAAACCGTATGTGCAAGTTGTGGTGGTGAAGCAGTTATTCCATTTAAGCCAATGGAAGGCAAGGACTACTACTGTAGCGAATGTTTCGCTAAAAGAAAAGAACAAGGCCTTGCATAATTAACTTAAAAAGAAAAAGGATAGTTATATATAAGCACTCTAGCCGTTACGGTTAGGGTGTTTTTCTTATGGTTTTGGTTATAATAAAAGTACAGAAAATAAGAATATATATAATAGAAAAGGCTTTTATTATAAAAAAATATGTGTTATAATGTAGAAAAATTTTGGAGGTAATTAATTATGACTATTGATAAAAATTCTATTATTGGCGATGTACTTGACAGCTATCCTGAAACAGCTGAATTCTTTATGGAAATCGGTATGCATTGCCTAGGTTGTCCTCATTCAAGAGGCGAAAGCATTGAAGAGGCTTGTTATGTTCACGGTACAGATGCTGATGAACTAATCGCAAAGATTAAGGCTGCTATCGGTCAATGATTTTAACTGAAAGACTACAGACTATTGCCACAATGGTGGATAAAGGTAGTGTAGTAGCTGATATTGGCACAGACCATGCCTATCTTCCGGTTTTCCTCATTCAGCAAGGAATTTGTGGAAAAGCCTTAGCTTGTGACATTAATCCTTTGCCACTTGAAAAGGGAAACCAAAACATAATCTTCAACCATCTACAAGATAAGATTGAAACAAGACTTTGTGACGGTCTTAACGGAATAGGTGAAGATGAGGCTGATACCTTTATTATGGCAGGTATGGGTGCTGATGTAATTATTCACATACTTTCTTCTTGTGAATATATAGCTAATGAAAAGTACACTCTTATTATTCAGCCAATGACAAGGTACTATACCTTAACTCAATGGCTATATGAAAATGGTTTTGAAATCAAAGAGCAGAAATGCACTCATGAAGGCAAAAGACCATATACAATAATGAAGATAAAATATACCGGCAAGAAAACACCTTACACAGAAAGTGACCTTTATCTTGGCAGTATGGATATAAGTGATGAAGAATGTAAAATTTTCTTATCAAATGAAATCCGTAAGCTAAACAAAAGAGTCCTTGGTGAAGAAGGTCTTGAAGAAGTTATCAATGTATTGGAGGAAAAGGTAAATGACAGTAAATGATATTTTTAACTATACCGAAAGTTTTGCTCCAATAGATACTTGTGCTGACTTTGACAACTGTGGTATTCTTGTTGGTGACAAAAACCAAACTGTAACTAAAGTTCTTGTTGCCCTTGACATAACATCTTCTGTTGTTGAGGAGGCAAAAAAGATTGGTGCTGAACTAATCATCAGCCACCACCCTATTATTTTTGCACCACTAAAAAAGGTTAGCAAAAACAGTGTTGTATATAAATTAGTTGAAAATAATATTTCAGCTTTGTGCTTACACACTAACCTTGACATTTCACCTATCTTTGGTGTAAACACTTGTCTTGGTGATGCTTTAGGTTTACAAAACGGTAAATTCATTGATGGCACATATGCTTATATTGGCGAAATTGATAAACCACTTTCAGCAAAAGAATTTGCAAAGCAAGTTAAAGAAAAGCTAAACTGCAAAGGTTTAAGATATACAGACAAAGACAAGGTGCAGAAAATTTGTGTATCTTCAGGTGCAGGTGCTGAGGAAATCTTTACTGCACTTGACAATGGTTGTGACCTATTCTTAACAGGTGAGATGAAGCACCACCTACTGATTGAGGCAATGGAAAAAGATATTGCCGTTGTTGAGGTTGGACACTTTAAATCAGAAGATGTGGTTATCTCCCCTCTTGTTGAAAAGTTAAGTCAGCAATTCCCTGATGTATCTTTCACCAAAGCAAAAGCAGTTATTGATAATGTTGAGTATTTGTGATTTTTAGTTATTTGATATTAAATTTTAGTTTTTGACTAACACACTAAATGACAGTCATTAATAACTATAGTAATTAATGATTTTAATAATTAATGATTATAAATTTTATAATACTTACATTTTATTTAACTTTATAACAAATTATCCCTAGGTTCTCACCTAGGGATTTCTTTATTTTATCGTTTCTAATATTTTATAGATTTCACATTTATATAGTTGTATACTATGTCCTTTTCCTCTTGTAAATTTGGTTTTTTCAATTTTGTCTGTTGGTAAAGGTGAGAATGATAAATTAGGGTTTGTGAGGCTGATTATGTAATAAAGGTTGATTTAGATAGCAACCGATTAATACATCTAATTTATAGTTTTTCCCTCCTTCAGTCATTCTTTAAAAGGTGAATTGCTTTGCAATTCACGAATGACAGCTTCCTCGTCTGAGGAAGCCAAGCGTAATATGTACAAATTTGTAAGTTTGTACACAAAAAAGAAATTGTACAGACCTAGTTGCCTCCCTCGCTGAGGGAGGTGTCACCGAATGGTGACGGAAGGAGTGATTGATATTTTAAACTTGTTTAAAATATCATTATATATGAAACTTTCCTCTATTTCTAACTATAAAATATAAGAAAAATTATGAGTTACAGTTGTAGGGGACATCATTGATGTCCCGTTACAAACTAGCCTTAATATAGGTACTTTGCCCTATATGGTAAGTTATAATTTTTAGTTTCTACATAGGATGAAGTTACATAAAACATTTTACTATTAAACGGGCGAACAGTGTTCGCCCCTACATCTGTAAGCCAAAATTTTGCTATAATTCACACCCACAAACCCTAATTTGCAGAACTGATTTATCTTCACCCACAAACAAAGTTGAAAAAGCTACTCTTTAAGGGTTCGGCCGGTAACATCGGTTTTATAATCCACTTTACAATTATCACAAACTAATTTAGAAAGAGGTACAAACTCATAACCACTATCTCTGACTGCCTCTATAATCATAGGTAGAGCCTCAGGTGTATTCTTAGCACCGTTATGCATAAGGATAATACTGCCGTTCTGTAGCTTAGGCACAATTCTATCCACCATTTCTGCCGGAGTAGGGTCTTTCCAATCTAAGGAATCGATATCCCATTGAACACAATACATATTAAGACTTTTTACACTTTGCACAACAGTTGTGTTGTAGTCACCATATGGTGGTCTAAAAAGTTTAGGATTTTCACCTGTCAGTTCTTTTACCTTGTTATTGCAATCTTCAATTTGCTTTTTCTGTTCATCAACACTCATTTGAGTCATATGTGGGTGGGTGTCACTATGGTTGCCTATGTCGTGACCTGCCTTATAAATATCTTTTACATCATCAGGATATTTATCTACCCAATCACCTACCAAGAAAAATGTAGACTTTACCTTATACTCTTTCAGAATATCAAGTAGCTTATGGGTTTGTTCATCACCCCATGCAGCATCAAAAGAAATTGCAACTTGCTTTTTATCTGTTTCAACAGAATAAATAGGAAGTTCCTTTTGCTCAGTTGCAGTTTGTACTGCTTTCATTCCTGTATTTGTCAAAATTCCTATTGCAATTATTGTCACCATTAAGCAACAAAGAACAATAGCCAATCCCTTTTTGTCAAGAATAAATAAACGCATACTGACCTCCAAATATGTACCCATAATAGAGGAAACCCTCCACAATATATTTATGTGGAGGGTTTTGAAATATTCTATAATTTAATTATTTTACTGACCAAGTGATACCCTCAGGTGTATCCTTGATTACAACATTCATTGCGTTAAGTTCATCACGAATAGCATCAGCAGTTGCCCAATCTTTGTTAGCTCTAGCCTCAGTTCTTTTCTTGATAAGTTCTTCAACCTTTGCAGTATCAACAGAAGAATTCTTTTCTTCCTTTAGCTTGTTAGCAGCCTTTACTAGGTCAAGGCTTAGAACCTTGTCAAAGTCATTTAGAAGATAAATCTTTGTTGCATCACTAATGTTAGCCTTTAGTACATCATAAATGCTTGTGATACCTAGAGATGTGTTTAGGTCGTTATCCATATTTTCCTTAAACTTATCAATAAATGGCTGAGCCTCTTCCATATTTGGTTCACCTGTAGGGTTAAGGTTAGAAATCTTCTTAACCAGCTTGTTGTATGCCTTAGCAGTATTGTCAAGGTTATCATAGCTAAATGTTAGTGGCTTACGGTAGTGTGACTGTAAGCAGAACATTCTATATACAACAGGGTTATAACCTTTTTCTTCAAGTAAAGATACAGTTAAGAAACCACCCTTACTCTTACTCATTTTACCTCTTGCATCAAGTAGGTGAGTTACATGAAACCAATAAGGACACCACTTGTGACCGATATACGCTTCACTTTGAGCAATTTCGTTTGTATGGTGAGGGAATGCATTATCAACACCACCACAATGAATATCTAGGTATTCACCAAGGTGCTTAATTGAAATTGCAGAACATTCAATGTGCCAACCCGGATAACCGTAACCCCAAGGGCTTTCCCACTTTAGTTCTTGGTCATCAAACTTACTCTTTGTAAACCATAGTACAAAGTCAGTTTTGTTTCTCTTATTTTCATCTTCATCAACATCATCACGAACACCAACTGCTAGGTCATCTTGGTTCTGATTACCGAACACATAGTATTCATCTAGCTTTGATGTGTCAAAGTAAACATTGCCACCGGCTTCGTAAGCATAACCTTTCTTAAGAAGTGTATCTACCATCTTAATAAATTCAGGGATACAATGTGTTGCAGGTTCAACCACATCAGGTGTCTTAATATTAAGTTTCTTACAATCATCAAAGAAAGCATCTGTATAGAACTTTGCAATTTCAAGAACTGTCTTGTGTTCTCTCTTAGCACCGGCAAGCATTTTGTCCTCACCTGTATCGGCATCACTTGATAAATGTCCTACATCAGTAATGTTCATAACTCTCTTTACATCATAGCCAATGTAACGAAGATACTTTTCAAGTACATCTTCCATAATGTAGGTACGCAAGTTACCGATATGTGCATAGTGGTAAACTGTAGGACCACAAGTATACATTGCAACCTTGCCTTCTGTATGTGGAACAAACTCCATCTTCTTGTTACCTAATGTGTTGTATAAAATCATTTTTTATCCTCCAAACGCTTTTTAAGTTCTTCAATTTCGTTATTAAGTCTTTGAATTTGTTGTGTTACCGGATTGGTGTAGTGAATTTGGTCAAGAATATCAATTCTTTCACCATGCATTTTTACTACTTGAGCAGGTACACCAACTGCAGTTGAGTCAGGTGGAATTTCATTTAGAACTACTGCACCGGCAGCAATTCTTGCATTGTCACCGACCTTAAAAGGTCCTAACACCCTAGCACCACAACCAACAAGAACATTGTTGCCTAAGGTTGGATGTCTTTTGCCGGTATCTTTACCTGTACCACCAAGGGTAACACCTTGATAAAGAGTACAGTTCTCACCGATTTCCGTTGTTTCACCAATAACAACACCCATACCATGGTCAATGAAAAGACCTTTACCGATAGTAGCTCCGGGATGAATTTCAATACCTGTTTTGTGTCTTGAACGCTGACTGATAAATCTAGCGATAAATTTCATATTATGTCTAAAGAACCAGTTGGCTCTTCTGTGACTTCTTACTGCCTTGTATCCTGAGTAAAGGAAGAAAACTTCCAGCCTGTTTCTGGCAGCCGGATCTCTCTCCATTACGGCATCAAGGTCAGATTTCATAGTTCTGAACATTCTTACTTTTCAACTCCTATGAGACTTTATATTATATATTATGCTGTAAAAAATTTTTGTAATAAAAAAGCCCTGTACAAAAGTACAGGACGAATATATCGTGGTTCCACCTGAGTTTGGTCTTTCTGACTTTTAATAAAATCAAAGCAACCCTCAAATCCTTAACGCAGAAATACGGACAAAGATACTACTTTCCCTTTGTCAGCTCATGGGTGCATTTCTTCAAAAATCCTTTGAAAACGCTTTCAGCCAATGGCGTTTACTCTCTGACAAAATCAAGATGAATACTTCTCCCAATCAAAGCCTTTTTAATATCATCACTATTATATACTTAGATAAAGAAAAAAGCAAGAGTAAAAACTCTTGCTTAAAAATTATTTTTCGTAAGTCCAAACAACCATATAGTGTCTATCCTTAATAGCAAAAACTTTATGACCGTCAGCCTCTTTTATCTTTCTTGTTTTTGCTCTGATTAGATGAACTTTTAGCTTTGCTCCATTGTCAAGTTTATAACTGTTCCACATAGAACTCTTTACACATTTTCTTGAAATATCAGGAATGTAATAGTCAGATTCTTTACCGGCAAAGTAATATTTATTATCCTTAACCATCATAGGTGCAAGAACAATATCCGTCTTATTATTATGAGCAATCCAAATAATTACATCATCGCTTACCTGTGCTCTGGTAATGCCTCTTTTAATATAAATTGCACTATTCTGCGTTTTGTTATTTTCATAAGCCTCTGATGGACTACTGCAATATTCATTACTTGTACAACCAACTAAAGAAACTGCAATAACAACTACTAATAAAAATGATAAAATTCTTTTAACTTTCATTTTCCAAATCTCTTTTCATCTTAGTTTTAGTTATCTTTTAGAAAACCGATATTATCCTTTAGATAAATAATACCACTAATCAAGGTGAATAAAGTAGATAGCCAAATCAAGCCATTACCTATGTAATAGAAAACTTCACTGACAAAGCCTGTAGAAATTTTCATTGCATTAAGCACTTCAAGTACAACTTGCATAGCAAATATAACTGAGATACCTACCATCTGAGAAACTGTTTTGATTTTGCCCCAAATATTGGCAGCAACAACCTTGCCACTTGAGGCAGCAACAAGCCTTATGCCTGAAACGGCAAATTCTCTAAACAACACTATGATAACCGGTATTGCACCGAAAGAACCAAGTAAACCAACTTGCAAAAAACAAACTAAAGCAGTTAGCACAAGAATTTTGTCTGCTAATGGGTCTGCAAATTTTCCGAAGTCAGTAACAAGGTTTCTGCTTCTTGCAATTTTACCGTCAAGTGTATCTGTAACAGATGCAACACCAAATATACAACCTGCCACTAAGTAGTGGAAAGGAAAGTTAACCAGCATTGCAATAATGAAAAATGGTACTAAGATAATTCTTAGTAATGTCAATTTGTTTGGTAGGTTCATCTAATCAATCCTATTAAATAATTTCACCAACAAGTGAACTGTCAATAAAGTCGGTGATTTTAATTTTATAAAATTCTCCAACAGTCGGTTTGTCTTCACCGGCTGTAAAGAAAGTTACTGTATCAACATCAGGTGCATCCTGATAACTTCTGCCAAAGTAACATTCAGCATATCTATCATAGCCCTCACATACAACTTCCATTTCTTTACCAATCTGGTTCTGTAAGAATTCATCCATTATGTAGCTTTGCTGATCCATAACAATCTCAGCTCTATGGTTCTTTACATCTTCATCAATTTGGTTAGGGAAAGTAGCTGCCGGAGTACCTTCTTCAATACTATATGGGAAACAACCCATTCTCTCAAACTTTGCTTCCTTAATAAATTCGCAAAGTTCAGTAAATTCTTCTTCAGTTTCACCCGGGAAACCGGCAATAAATGTTGTACGGATAACAAGGTTAGGAATTTCTTTTCTTAACTTTCTTAGTAAAGCAAGTAACTCATCCTTGTCACCTGAACGGTTCATTCTGCGAAGAACATCTTTGTTACAATGTTGAAGTGGTAAGTCGATATATTTACAGATTTTGTCCTCATTCTTGATAACATCAATAAGTTCATCTGTAATCTTATCCGGATAACAGTATAGCACTCTTATCCACTTTAGTCCATCTATTTTGCAAAGTTCTTTTAAAAGTTCTGCCAACTTGTATTCGCCGTAAAGGTCCATACCATATCTTGTGGTGTCTTGGGCAATAACATTAAGTTCCTTAACACCTTTACTTGCAAGACCTTTTGCTTCTTCAATAATATTTTCCATTTTACGACTTCTGTGACCACCACGAATAAGTGGAATTGCACAGTAAGTACAACGGTTGTCACAACCCTCGGAAATCTTAATGTATGCAGTATGCTGAGGTGTTGACTGTAATCTTTTGCCTTCAAGTGGCATAAGAAGTTTGTCAGGATGAGCCTGAACTTTCTCATCCCCCATAACCTTATCAAGAATAGCAACAATATCATTATTTGCACCGATACCGACTACTGCGTCAATCTCGCACATTTCTTTCATCATATCGTTGTTATATCTTTCAGCCAAACAACCTGTAACAATAATTTTCTTAATCTGACCTTCTCTCTTAAGAGTAGAAAGTTCAAGAATTTCGTCAATACTTTCTTGCTTTGCTGACTCAATGAAACCACAAGTATTTACGATTGCCACATCACAAACACCGGGATCTTCCGAGATTTCATAACCGGCTTCTCTAATCTTATAGAAAAGCATTTCAGCATCTACTTGGTTCTTTGCACAACCAAGCGAAACAATACTAACTTTAGTAGCCATAATTTTCCCCTTCATATTCACTCATAACAGACTTAATGTCATCCCAAGAAAAGCCCTTTCTCTGTAGTCCTGAGATTGCTCTTCTCTTGTACTTTTCATCTGTGGTGAAATTCTTATATTTTTTCTCAATAATAATTCTTATCTGTTCCCTTTGGTCAACTTCGGTTTCTTCCATTATAATGTCAATGAGATTACGGTCAATGCCCTTTTCCATTAACTTATACTTTGCACCTCTTGGTGAAAGGTGCTTACTGCCAAGGGTTAGTTCCTTGTAATATCTTCTTGCATAGTTTTCATCATTTACAAGACCTAAGTCCTTTAGCTTTGCTACGGCAGCAAGTGCCGACTCTTCGCTATAATCTCTCTTAATCTTGTCTACAAGCTCCTTTTCGCTATGGTCACGATAGGATATTAGCCAAAGTGCCTTTTCTTTAGCCCTCTTGTTGTTGCTTTCTATTACAAGGTTATGCAAGTCTTCATCGTCAATTTCTACACCGGCACGAATATGATTTGCAAGTAAAGTTTCTGTATCAAGTTTCATTGCAAATTCACCGTCAATATACAGTGCAGAAAATGACTTTCTCCTAGGCTCAACGGCAGTAACAACCATTAGTCTTCAACCAAAATATCAAGCTTTGCATCAGCCTTAGCCGGTGCTTTCTTTGCAGGTTCTTTCTTAGCTGTTTTCTTCTCAGCAGGTGAAGGAATATTCGGTGTAATCTCAGGTACTTTAGCACCCTTTTTCATTTTCTTAGTTTCTCTTAGGTGGTCAATATTAGCAAGTACCTTTTCTTCAATTTCCTTAGCCAATTCTTCATTTTCTTCAAGTAACATCTTAACCTTATCTCTACCTTGGCCAAGTCTTGTTTCACCATAACTAAACCAAGCACCGGCCTTGTTGATAACATCAGTATCAACTGCAAGGTCAATAAGTTCACCGATTCTAGAGATACCTTTACCGTACATAATGTCGAAATAAGCCTCTTTAAATGGAGGTGCAATCTTGTTCTTTACAACCTTAACCTTAGTACGGTTACCGATAACTTCACCGTTAACCTTAATAGCCTCAGCTTTTCTAACTTCAAGTCTTACGGAAGAATAGAACTTTAATGCTCTACCACCCGGTGTAACCTCCGGATTACCGTAAACAACACCAACTTTTTCTCTAAGCTGATTTATGAAAATTGCAACACAGTTACTTTTATTAATAGCACCGGCAAGTTTTCTAAGTGCTTGTGACATCAGTCTTGCTTGTAGACCAACATGGGAGTCACCCATTTCACCCTCAATTTCAGCCTTTGGTACAAGTGCTGCTACTGAGTCAACTACAAGTACATCAATAGCACCTGAACGAATAAGAGCCTCTGCAATTTCCAGAGCATCTTCACCTGTATCAGGCTGAGCAACAAGAAGGTTATCAATATCAACACCAAGAGCCTCTGCATATACCGGATCAAGAGCATGTTCAACATCAATAAATGCAACATTGCCACCGTCTTTTTGACCTTCGGCAATACAGTGAAGTGATAGTGTTGTTTTACCTGATGATTCAGGTCCGTAAATTTCAATAATTCTGCCACGAGGTAAGCCACCGATACCTAAAGCAATATCAAGTCCCAAAGAACCTGTACTAACATGACCTACACTCATATGTTCGTTCTGTCCAAGACGCATTACTGCACCTTTACCAAATTGTTTTTCTATCTGACTAAGAGCTGTCTGTAGCGCTTTATTCTTATCTACTGCCATAATAATACATCCTTTTCATTGTCCCAAAAATAGGACTTAGTTCTTACTTATTATAAATTATGGTTATACAAAAAGTCAACTAAAAAATCGAACAAACTTTCTATTACAAAAGATAAGTCCCATTTATAGCCCTCTGAATATTTCCTAAGTCTAAAAATTCCTTTATATTTACAAATCCTTTTTCTGTCATCATAGCTTTTACATCATCAAACTGATTTTCACCAAGTTCAAAACTCAGCATACCACCGATTTTTAGCTTACTGCTGTATTTTGACACAATAGCCTTATAAAAGTCAAGACCTGTTACTCCACCTTCAAGTGCCATAGTAGGTTCACTTTTTACTTCTTCTTGCAAGGTTAACATATCTTCTTGTTTAATATATGGTGGGTTACTGATGATTAAGTCAAAGTAACCATCTTCAAAGTCTTTGTAAAGTAAATTCAAATCACCTTTATGCAAAATAATATTGCAATTATGGAATTTGATATTTTTCTCTAAATATACAATTGCTTTTTCTGACAATTCCAAAGCATGAACTTCACTACCGGGAAACATTTTCTTTAATGTAATAGGAATTATACCACTGCCTGAACATAAGTCTAAAATCTTTGGACTGTCTATATTACGCAAATAAGGGATGACACTACTTACCACAACTTCTGTGTCGTCCCTTGGAATCAGCACACCCTCACCTATAAAGTAGTCGTTGCCCATAAAGGACCACTTACCAAGTATATACTGTAAAGGATAGCCGTTTTGTCGTTTATTTAAGATTTCAAAAATTTCTTTTTCTTGTTCCTTTGAAACCTCTTTTTTTGAATTAAGGATTTGACCCATTGAGTCAAATCCTGTAACCATTTCAATAATACTTTTACTTTCTTCACTGTTAAGTTCTGAAGAAAGTTTATTTTTCATTTCAGCTAAAATCATTTGATAATATCACTACCGTCATCAGGAATAACATCTTTAATAGCCTCAATAGCAACTTCAATCATACTATCGTCAGGTTCTTTAGTTGTAATTCTCTGAGCCCACATACCCGGAGCTGAAATAATGTGGGTAATTGTGTTGTCGTATCTGCCACAAACCTTAATAAGTTCATAACCGATACCACAAGTAATAGGAATAAGTAAAATCTTAATAACAGGTCTAAGCCAATTGATACCAAAAGGTGCAACCGGTACAAAAAGACCGATTAAGATACCCAGAATAAGCATAATTACAAGGAAACTTGTACCACATCTTGGGTGGAAACGCTTATGCTTTCTAACATTTTCTACAGTTAATTCTTCATCATTTTCGTAACAGAAAATTGTTTTATGTTCTGCACCATGGTACATAAACACTCTCTTCATTTCCTGCATACGGCTACAAATAACAATGTAACCTAAGAACAATACAATCTTTAGCACACCTTCAAAAACTGACTTAAACAGTCTGCTTTCACCAACATCTGCTACCTTACAAACAAGGTCATATAAAAATGACGGTACAAAGAAGAACAATGCAACTGCAAAGGCAACACCGATAATTGATGCAAAAACCATTAAGATTTTTACCAGCTTATCACCGAATTTATCATCAAGCCACTTTTCAAACTTTGATGGTTCTTCCTCTTCAATTTCACCGGCCTCAATAGCCTTATCGGCAGAAATCATCAAACTTTTATAGCTTAATCTCATTGAGTCAACAAGACCACAAATACCACGAATTAGGGGTAATCTACAGAATTTATGTTTCTGAGTTAAGCCTGTAAAGGAAATATCCTCAGTATAAATATCGTCTTTACCCATTCTAACTGCAACAGTAGTTTTCTTAGGTCCACGCATCATAATACCTTCAATTAGGGCTGAACCACCGATTGAAGTAATTTTCTTAGTTTTTTCTCGAGACATTAATTTTCTCCCTTATCTTCCTTACTTTGACTTTCGTCATAAACAGGAATAGAAATTTTCACAGTAGTTCCCACACCGATACCACTTTCAATATCAAGTGTACCACCATGCATTTGTACAATTTCATCGGCAACAGCAAGACCGATACCACTGCCACCAACATTCTGATTAGCTTTATAGAACTTATCCTTAACCTTTGGCAAATCTTCCGGTGCAATACCACAACCGGTATCGGAAATAAGCACCTCGATGTTAGTTTCTTTATTAAGAATTTGTACTATAACATTACCACCCTCAGGTGTATATTTTAGAGCATTGTCTATAATATTCAAGAATACTTGTCTTAGTCTGTTCTTGTCACCCATAACAGGTGGGAATGGCTCAATGGGAGAATCGAACATAAGGTGCTTTCTCTCTTGAATTGACCGTTCCTTTAGCATATAAACTGCCTCATCAAGTTCAGCAACTAAGTCGATTTTCTCAGTCATCAGTTTCATTCTGCCACTTTGGATACGGCTAATATCAAGCAGTTCTTCAACAATACTTGTAAGTCTGCCTGACTCCTTAAGGATAATAGTCATACCTTTCTTAAAAGTACCTTGGTCAATATCTGTACCGGTAAGTAGCATTGTTTCTGACCAACCCTTAATGGCAGTTAGTGGAGTTCTCAGTTCGTGACTGACTCTACTGATAAAGTCATTCTTCAGTTGTTCGGTTTGCTTAAGTTCATGAGCCATATAGTTTATAGACTCAGCAAGGTCACCGATTTCATCATCATATTTACTTGTAATTTTTGTTGTTTCAAAGTCACCTGACGCAATGTTCCTTGCAGTCTGGGACATTTCCTTGATAGGACCAACAATAGAGCGAACAAAGAACCTACCGGATATAAGTACGGCAAAAATAATTATTGCACCAATCAGTGAAAAAATTACTATGTAAGCAATAATAGTAAAGTTAATGTCACTTAAAGAAGTAACATATCTGATAGCACCAAGAACTGTACCGTCTTGGCTGGTAATAATCTTAGTACCGGCAAAAACCTTTTCACCGGAAGTAAGTGTACTTCTGCATACTGCATAGCCGTTTGGACTTTTTAGTGCTTCATCAAAGTCAGGCATTTCTTCCTTTTCGTCAGGTAAGAAACCTGTAGAAGTAAGAGTTACTCTGCCAACTGAATTAAGTGACTGTAGTTCAAGTTGCTTTTTATCCGGAAAATCCTCAATATACTGTTGAGCAGTTGTAAGAAAATCTGTTGTTGTATCGGAATCAACTTCATCAAAAACCTTAGTCAGTTCGTTACATCTAACAGAAATAGACTGTTCAACACTGTTGTAGTAGTAAGCCCTAATCATAAAGGAAAGACACAGCACAATAGCTACAATAATAAGTGCAACAACACTTAGTATGTTAAGTAGCCATCTCTTTGTAATACCACTTGTCATAATTTCTCCTACCTATATGATTTTTAAGCGTCCCACTTGTAACCAAGACCCCAAACAGTAACAATGTACTTAGGGTTTGATGGTTCATCCTCTACTTTCATTCTTAACCTACGAATGTTAACATCAACAATCTTTTCTTCACCAACATACTGTTCACCCCAAACATGATTTAGAATATCTGTTCTGTCAAGGGCAGTACCAGGTTTGCTAAAGAAGTATTCCATAATTTGGAATTCAACCTGAGTAAGTTCAATAATAGTACCGTTCTTTGTTAGTGAACGGTTTCTTAAGTTAAGAGTAAAGATACCACTCTTTAGTTCTTCCTTAAAGTTGTTTTCACTGTTAGCCTCAGACATTACAACTCTTCTGTAAAGTGAGTCAACTCTTGCAGTTAGTTCTGATGGTGAAAATGGCTTTGTAATATAGTCATCAGCACCAAGCATCAGACCTGTTACCTTATCCATTTCTTGAGTTCTTGCTGACAACATAATAATACCGATACCACTGTTCATATTACGAAGTTCCTTACAAACCTGTAAACCGTCAATACCCGGCATCATAATATCAAGAATAGCAACATCAAAGTCACCGTTAAATTCATCATACTTTTGAAGTGCTTCTTCACCGTTAGTAGCTTCTGTTACTTCATAACCTGCTCTTGTAAGGTTAATAACCACAAAATCACGAATTGCGTCTTCGTCTTCACATACTAAAATCTTTTTCATTGTGTTTACCTCCGAAAAATTTATATAAAAATTCTTTTACTTTAAGTTAGATGCCTCTGTTGGAGAAATAGCAATTGACTCACTATCTTCCTTAGGTACAAAAATATTTGTAGCATTCTCTTTAGTAAATTTATATGGGATGTTCTTGTCAATCTTGTATCCGTAAGAATACTGACCAACATCCCCTATCTTTGTATATCCTTGTTTTGAACCAACATTAGTCCAATCCTTAGTTAAGGTAGAAATATATGTTACCATATTTTTACCTAAAGATTGTTTCTTAGTCTTTCTGTCTGTAACTACTTGACGGAAAGTAAGTACAGATGAGTCACTGTTAAAGTAAGCAGTGTAGTTATTTATCCATTCATTAGGAATATTAATTGAATAACCGTAGTTATCATTAATAATTACTGTACTTTTTGTTTTTGCAGAATTACCGTTGTTGTCGTAATTACACCAAGAAGTTTCGTAAGAAACATTACTGTTCCCCAAATTTTCAAGAACAGGTAATTTCTTAACAACAGGTATTTCCATAATACCGTCATTATCTATATCTTCACAAGTAGTTGTTGTACTTCTCTGTGTTGAAAGTCTGCCTCTGTTTGCCTTTTTGTAAATAGGATTTTCCAGTCTTTTAGTCTTTTGATTATAGAAAAGCACCTGAGTGTTGTAGTCATTTGATGAAGTTATACCATCAACAAAAACTCCAACTTCCTTTGTACTTAACATACCTAAACTGCAAGAAACAAATTTGCCAACATCTGCATCCATATCAACGCTCATTGAAGAAACAGAGTTGTCACTGTCAATAGTAACAAGCTTACCGTTAGCAGGAATATCTGTTGCGGTAAGGCTCATTGTCATAATCTCACTTTTAGAATTATCAATAAAGTTACCTGTTACAAGACTTGTATAGGTTTCTCCTGTATTGATTTCTTTCATTTCTTTCTTGCCATTCATATAACAGTAAAGGTTGTTCTGATTTACAGTATATGTATTCCAACCAACTATAATATCAGTTAAACCGTCACCGTTTAAATCACTAAACTCCAGACAATCAATATCATTGTTCTTGTTTGTAAAGTCACTGACAATCTTCCACTTTTCATCTTCTGTTTCATCAATCACATACATATGAGTTGTTGCATCGGTGGTGTCGGGTTTAACAGTTAAGAAAACAACTGCCTCCTCAATCTCATCACCGTCAAGGTCATACATAGTAATTGCACTGCGATTGTTGCCACTTTTTGGGTAATCAAGAACATAATTATCCCCTGCATTTTCTTCGATTACTTCTTGAATCTCAGCCTTAGTGCCTGTTGCTTTAGGTGGATGCATCATACTGTCCATTGAGGTAAACCCGGGGAAACTACAACCACTTGACATTGCAACTGAGGCAATCAGCCCTAGCAGAAGAAAGAATTTAGTCTTTTTCTTCATATATATTCTTCCTTACTTTTTAACAGCAGTCAAATACTTAATCTTTATACCTTCATCAGAAAACATTTTTTCATGTTCTGTCATAGGACCACCATCAATATCACTATTATGTAGGTCATATGTAATCTCTGTAATTTCAAAGTTACATTCCTTAAAGTACTCAATGCTTTCTTCAAAAAGTTCATCATCATCGGTTTTAAAGTGAATTTCACCATTATCAGGTAGAAACTCTCTATACTGAACTAACTTTCTAGGGAAAGTTAATCTTCTTTTCTTATGTTTTTCTCTAGGCCAAGGGTTACAGAAGTTAATGTACATTCTTTCAATGTTATCTTCTGAGGAGAAAGTGTCACCGATTTGCTCACAGTTTTTCTGTACAAGTACAAGATTAGTTACTTCCTGTTCACCAAAGATTTTTACAACATTTCTTCTTGCAACACCAAGCATATCTTCCTTAATATCAACTGCAATATAGTTAATATCAGGGTGGTTCTTTGCCATAGTACCGGCAAATGTACCTTTGCCACAACCAACTTCAAGGTGAATAGGCTGTTCTTTCTTGAACCAACTCATCCATTTACCTTTGTATTGGTCAGGTTCTTTAGTATAAAAAGGACATTCTGCCAGTTCCGGAGCTGCCCACTTCTTCTTTCTTATTCTCATAAATATAAAAATTTCCTTTTGTAATATAGTGTTTCAAAATATTAATAAAGTTTTTACTATAATATAACTTTTGTCAGTTTATTTGACAATAAGGTAACAATATGTAGTTACCATTACATCATTATAACAGATTATATTGGTGTTTGCAATTAATATTTACAAAAAAATAGCAAAGGTATTATATACTATTTATATGGTTTATTTCTCCGACAAATTCCCCTTATATAATAGAAAAGAAAAAGTTTTATTTTGTCGTAATTTCTGTTATAATAGTAGAAAGAGATTTTAAATGATTGGTACAAAATGGAGATTAAGGCTTACGAAAAATTACCAAAAGAAGCAAAGGATATTCGCAAAGAGGTTTTTGTTGATGAACAAGGCTTTAAAAATGAATTTGACGATATTGACAATACTGCAATTCATTTAGTTTGTTATGACAATGAAAAACCTATTGGTACTGCCAGAATCTTTTATGATGAAGAACTAAAGAGTTATCACTTTGGCAGAATTGCAGTTATTAAAAGTTACAGAGGCAAGGGAATCGGCAGAGAGTTGCTTAACTTTGCTGAGAAAATTGTTAAAGAAAATGGTGGTTCTTCCCTATCACTTTCAGCACAAGAAAGAGTTTCAGGCTTTTACCTAAAGCAAGGTTACGAAAAACAAGGTGAACCTTATCTTGATGAATATTGCCCCCACATATTTATGACAAAAAATCTATAAACATAAGCAGCACCACTACTCAATGAGTAATGGTGCTATTTTAATACAGAAATTTCTTATACAAGTCAGGTCGTCTGTCTTTATTTGTATTTAGTTTTTCCCTATATTCAGCAACATCATTGTTAATATTTACAACTAACAAATCTTGAATGTTACTGACACATTTAATAACTTCACCAAAAGGATTAATTGCCATTGTGTCACCACTATAATATGTATCGTCATGTACACCAACACAATTTATCCCCAGTACATAACATTCTGTTTCAATTGCTCTTGCCTTTAAAAGAGTTTTCCAGTGTACACTTCTACTTCTTGGCCAATTAGCAGGTACAACAATAATGTCGCTGTCCTTTCTAACTGCTTGGAAAATTTCAGGAAAACGAAGGTCATAACAAATAAAGGTTGAAAAGTTCATACCGTTGATTTTGTACTTTGTAATCTCACTGCCACCAACAAAATGTTCACTTTCATATCCGGCAGAAAATGGGTGAATCTTAGCATAATCGCTGATAACTTCACCACTACTGTCAACTACTGCATAGTGGTTTTCACACTTACTGCCTAAATCTTTTACATAACCAAAACCAACTGCAATGTTATTTTCCTTTGCAAGAGGCTTTATATATTCAATAGTTTCATCATTTTTTTCTTTACTGACATTTATATTCATAGTAAAACCGGTAAAGCTCATTTCAGGAAAGAAGATAACTTCACAACCTAATCCAGAAGCCTCACTGATTTTCTTCTTAGCTACAACATAATTTTCTTTCTTGTTGCACCAATCAATATCACTTTGAAAGAGAGCAATTTTCATAATATCACCTCAAGAAAATTATAACCTATTATATTAGTATATGCAATTATTCTACATTTTATTTCTTACTTTTCCAAGAATATTCACCTATTTACCATTTACACAATTAAACTTTTGTGATATTCTCTAAATAAGGATGGTTATATTATGAAACATGGACAAACTAAAAAGAAAAGAAAAACAAAGAAGAAAAATAATAAGTCAAAAAAGACTTTAATAATTGTTATTGTTTCTATTCTACTGGCTATTTGTCTATTCCTAGGTGGTGGCTTTGTCACTTGGAAATTCTTTATTAAACAAGAAGATAACAGCAAAGCACATAGTCAAGTTTCTACAGACTCAGTTGGTACTAATGAGAAAATTGCTATTCGTACAGAGGCAGGACAAGACCCTGTATACATAAATGCAATTCCGGGAATGGCAAGAAATCCTTATGATGATAATAACTTTTACACCAACAAAAACGGATTTATAGAATATAAACACGATGGCAAAAATATTTCAACAGTAGGCATTGATGTTAGCTATGCTCAAGGTGATATTGATTGGGCTAAGGTTAAGAAAGCCGGTGTTGACTTTGCTATGATTCGTTGTGGTGGCAGAGGTTACGGCACTAAGGGTATCCTATATACTGATGAAAAGTTCAAGCAGAATATTGAAGGTGCTACAAGTGCAGGTATCAAGGTTGGTGTGTATTTCTACAGTCAAGCTATTACAGCTAAAGAGGCCAAGGAAGAAGCAGACTACACACTAAAGCTGATTAAGGACTACAACATTCAGTACCCTGTGGCATATGACTGGGAACATTACGAAAATGAAGAAGCCAGAACTGATGAACTGGACAGAGAAACATTGACAAATTGTGCAAAGGCATATTGCAGTGAAATAGAAAAGTCAGGTTACACACCTGTTATCTATGCAAACAGAAGTTTACTGTACTACGAATATGACCTTGCAAAAATTAACAATTATGAAGTATGGCTTGCATCATATGAAGATTTGCCTGATTACTACTATGAATTTGGTATGTGGCAATATTCTACTGATGGCACAATAAACGGCATTGAGGGTACAGTTGACCTTAATGTTTGTATGTACAAATATTGATTGGAGATTATTATGGAGAGAATTACATCTTTTTCTGTTGACCACAACAAACTTGAACCGGGAGTATATATTTCAAGAATTGACGGTGATATTACAACATATGACCTAAGATTTATTAAGCCAAACACTCCACCATTTCTTGACATTAATGCAATGCACACTATTGAACATTTATTCGCAACATATGCAAGAAACGGTAAACTAAAGGACAATGTAATCTACTTTGGACCTATGGGTTGTTGCACAGGTTTCTACCTACTAATGAGAGATACAAGCAACGAAGATGCACTTGCTTACATTAAAGAAGTAATGAAAGATTGTATGAATCATCAGGGTAAAATCCCCGGTACAGACAAAATTGAATGTGGCAACTACCTTGCACATGATGCTGAAAAAGCACATAATTCCCTAGTAGAATATTACAATGTAATAAAGGACTTAACCACAGAGAACTTATACTATTAACATAACTTGACAAGTTTTATGGTGCAATCTAAACAAAAATAATACCCAACTCCTTATATTGTATTGATATAGTTACAAACATCTATCAAAGTTGTTGCAAAATTGTAACAGTTTGTTATAATTAATACTGTTGTTTGTTACAAAATCGTTACAAATGAGGAGTTTTTTATTTGAGTACTAAGTTTATTAGCGTAAACGGATATGAAAAAATTGAGCGAATAAAAGGAAGTAAAAAAGTTCGTAAACAATTAGCAGTAAAAACAAGTGAGAAGAAAACAAAGAGAATGGACAACATTTTATCTATGCTTTACTACATAGTAGTTGTACCGGCAACATTCTTCTCAGGAATAGTAAAGCTCATTACACCTTCTAAGAAAAACAAAAGAAAGAGTTTTTCAAGAAAGAAATTTATGTATAACAAGGTAGCCCCTACTTTAGCAATTATTTTACTTGTATTAACAGTTGGCTACTGGACAAACTGGATTGACTTCGGTCTAAATGTTCAACTTGACGGACAAACAGTTGCTTCAGTTTCAGACTCAGGTGTAATCCAACATGCAAAAGAAATTACAAATGATAAATTAAATAAAGACACAGATGCTTCTTTCACACCTGTATATCAAATCGGTGTTGTAAATCAGAATGAAACTTCCAGCAATGCACAGACAGTTTCAAATGCAATGGTAGAAACAGATACAAGTGTTACAGATGATGTAGCAGGTCTTTATGTAAATGATGAACTAATCGGTGTTTGTTCTTCAGCAACAGACTTACAGAATAAGCTTGATGAAATCATTAACAAAGCTAAGAAAAAATATAAAGATAACACAGAAATCAGCTTCTACAACGAAGTTAAAGTTGAAAGTGGTATTTTCAACAGCAACTCAGTTGAGGACACAGAGTCATTAATCAAGAAAGCTGAAAAGAAAGAACTACTACAGGTTCTAGTTAAAGCTGACCAAGTAGTAACAGAAAATCTACCATATTCAACAAAAGTTAAATATGACAAAAGCAAAGATTCTTCTTACAAAAAGGTAATCAAAAAAGGTGTTACCGGTAAGCAAGAAACAACATACAAGGTTTCTTTCCTAGACGGTGTACAGATTGATGCAGCAATTATGAATGTAAAAACTGTAAAGAAATCAAGTGACCAGGTTATTGTAAAGGGTAACGGAAAGAAAAAAGCAAATGTAAGCAACAAGGGCTTTATGTGGCCTGCTCCATCAGTACATTCAATCTCATCAAGCTACGGCTACAGAGAAGGTGGAGAGTTCCACACAGGTCTTGATATAGCTGACGGTAACTGCTATGGTGCAACAGTTGTAGCATCAAAGTCAGGTACAGTAGAATGGGCAGGTTATGACGACAGTGGTTACGGTAACTATGTTATTATCAATCATGGTGACGGTTACAAAACACTATATGGTCACTGTTCTTCTGTAAGTGTTAGCCAAGGTCAAAAGGTAACACAGGGACAGACAATTGCAGCTATCGGTTCAACAGGTCAGTCAACAGGTAATCACCTACACTTTGAAGTTAGAACAGGTGATGAACGCTCAGACAGACAGAACCCACTAAACTATGTTTCATATTGATAACAAGTAAAAAACTCTATATATCTAAAAAAGTCACTCTGGTAAAACGGGGTGACTTTTTTATTTGTGTTATTGCACAAAAGCAATTAACCATTTTCATAACATCCTACAAAATTGCATCTTTGTTCAAAATTTATTAATAATTATACACAATTTATCCACAATCAGTGTTATAATTGTTTCAATTATGCGAAAGGGAATATTTAATATGAAGAAAAACATTTTTTCAAAAGCAATGACGATGGTACTTCTCATATGCATATTGTTCTCGTTAGTTGCTTGTTCCGATGATGGAGAATATATTACTCAAGGAACAAACCTTGTTGAAGAACAAACAAAGAACAATAATGTTGTAACCATCTACACCTATGTTGACCCTGACAATAAAGATTTACATTATGACCAAGACACTAAATTCTACTATCCCCTACTTGATATGGTACATATGTACAACAACTATTGCAGTCTTAACAATATGGGTGACTATGCAGTAAGTGTTGTAAAGTTCTCCTCAAGAGACAGAATGATACAACAAATGTCAACAGAAATAATGGCAGGCAGTGGTCCTGATATTATTATTCTTGATAATGAACTGCCAATCTCAAAGCTGATAAATCAAGGTGCTTTTGCCGATATGAACACACTTTTAAAGAATGATAAAAGTGAAAGAAAAATCAACCTTGATGATTATGACAAAACACTTATGGATACAGGTGTTTTTAAGGGCAAAAGATATATGATGCCTATGCTGATTGAACCTGATATTTATATTTCAAATTCAGCTTTATTTAATGACTATGACCTTGCTACCAACACAAGGCTAACCTATAGCAACATTAACGAAAAGCTAAAGAAGTTTGCTAACAATAGCAACAACCTTAGCTTAACAGATAGCTATTCAAGTTCAAAAGAAATTATCTTGCAGTACATTAATGACAACATTAACAAAGAGGACTACACAACTAATTTTGAAAGTAAGAAATTCAAAAGTACTATTCAGTCCCTTAAAAAATTAGTAAAGAAATCTATTACAGATACTAAAACCACCAAAGACCTAAGCAAAAGTGAGTGTTTACTTTCTAAGGGTACTACTGATGAAGAAACAGGTATCTACACACCATATAACTTTAGCTTATCTCATATGTCAAGTTTAAGTACAGATACATTTTCTTATGACAAAATATCTGATGAACAGTTACAAAAATACGCTGAAGAATATTATTCAACCTATGGTTATGACCATGGCAAAAGTCAGAAAGAAAATGAAAAGCTATTTTACGATTTTGTATATGGAAAAGAAGAATCTTCCTTTACCGATATGGTAAGCAATTCAATCCAAACAACCTTTATCAGTGGCATTACAGAAAAAGAAAATCAGTCAAGAGCTACTATCAGTTGTGGATTTATGATAAACAACAACAGTAACAAAAAAGAAAAAGCCTTTGAATTTATCAAATACTCTTTAGGTGAAAGAATGCAAAGATTCATTACCTTTGATTCAAACTATGGTGATACATACAATGTTACAGTTAACAAAGATGCACTAAATAATTCTATAAGTAGTTTTGTTTATGGTGGTGCTGACTTTGATGAAATGAAAGAACAACAAAGTTTTATGGATAAGTATGCATCCTACATTAACAGTATCAACACCTATGAAATCAGAGACGGTTACTACAATGACAAGGTAATCGGTTCATTGGTTGATGATTATTTGCAAGACAAAATCTCTATTGACAACTTTATTGCAAACCTAAACAGTAAAACAAAAATCTATTTATATGAATAAGGTGTACTATGAAATTTGAGAAAAAACAAACTGTATGGGCATATTTATTTCTGTTGCCATCATTAATAGGTATTACGGTTTTTTATGCAGTTCCATACTTAATGTGTATATACAACAGCTTAATGTCCGGTGGGCATTTTGTAGGACTTGATAACTACATAGCGATTTTCAAGAACAAAGCATTTCTCTATGCACTAAAGAACACTATGATTTTTACAGTTGTAGCAATTCCACTACTTATGATTATTTCTTTCTTAATTGCTCAATTTTTAAATAGTTTTGAAAAGATAACTTCTTTCTTTAGAAGTGCATATTTAATGCCTATTGTAATTCCGGCAGCATCCCTAATTTATATTTGGCAGATGCTATTTAACGATTATGGTGTAATCAACAATATTCTAAATTCACTTGGTTTTGATACAGTTCATTTCTTTAGCAGTGGATTTTCTATGGTAATGATTATCCTGATTTACATATGGAAAAACTGTGGTTTCTGTGTAATCCTCTTTACTGCAGGACTTGCTAACCTACCAAAGTCAGTTCACGAAAGTGCTTACCTTGAAGGTGCAAGTAGCTTTAAAACAACAGTAAAAATTACTTTACCACTTATCACTCCAACAACATTCTTTGTATTCTTAATGGCAGTTATCAATTCATTTAGAATGTTCAGAGAGTCATTCTCACTATTCGGTACATATCCAAATGAGAATGTTTACTTCCTACAGAACTTTATAAACAACAACTACAACAACTTTAACTACTCTCAGCTATCTTCATCAGCCATTGTAATGTCAATTATTTTCATTGGTATTATGTTAGCATTCTTTATGTATGAGAGAAAGTCAGATTATTTGGAATGAGGATAAAATGAAAAAGAAATTTACAGTAAAAAAATCATTAAAATATTTGTTGCTAATTGTGCTGACACTTATTTTCTTAATGCCGGTTGTGTTTATGGTTATAAGTTCATTTATGTCCAGTAAAGAAGTTTCCTCTATGCTTGACTTTACAACCGGTCAGTATGCATCCTTTAAACTGATACCGGAACATTTTTCACTTGAACAATTCTACAAGGTGTTCTTTAGAAACGGTGACTACTTAAAGGAATTTTGGAACTCAGTACTAATTACAGTACCTACAGTTATAGGTCAGTTAATTGTATCTTCCCTAGCTGCTTTTGCTTTCGGTAAGCTGAAATTCCCAGGTAGAGATAAGCTATTCTTTGTATATATGATATTCCTTATCTTGCCTATTCAAGTAACACTTGTACCTAGCTACTTTATGTATCAGAAGTTAGATTTACTTAACAATGTTATGAGCATTATTCTTCCGGGTACATTCTCAGCCTTTGGTATTTGCTTACTACGACAAAGTGTAAGGTACATTTCCGACTCATCAATTGAAGCTGCAAGAGTTGACGGTGCATCATACCTTAGAATATTCTTCCAGATTATTCTACCTCAGATAAGAGGTGGTTTAGTATCCCTTGCACTACTGACATTTGTAGATACATGGGGTGTTGTTGAACAACCGTTGATTTACTTTACAGACAAAGCAAAGTACCCACTATCAGTTTCACTTTCTGTTGATACTGCCGATGTAAATATTATTTTTGCTTGTGGTGTAATGTTTATGATACCGGCTTTAATCATCTATTTCTTAGGTGAAAAAGATGTTAGAAGTTCATTTTCGAGGATATAACTATGGAAAAGAAAAATATGCGTACAAAATTTCAAAAAGGTATTGTGGCTTTTGCAATAATTTTCTTTTTGGTAATCGGTGGGTTAACTTATTTGTCAAATAAGATAGATGCCTTACTTTACCCTACTGTTACAGTTGCAACAACCAATACAGGATATATAGTTGACAATGAAGAAGATATGGCCTACTATGACCCAAGAGGTGGTAACACATTAATACCCACTTCTTCAGTACATAACGGTGAAGTTTATTATGTTATCAAAAACACAGATGGCAACTATATTGTAGCTAAAAAGCAAATTGACATACTTAACCAAAACGGTTTATATACTGAAATAGCAAAAGAAGAAAAAGGCTTTTTGGCAATTGTAGACAGTGACAAAGACCTAAAAGTAGGAGAACAAGTTTTAGTAAAGGCAGATGTATTATGATAAAGAAAAGAATTATACCTTTCATAGTTGTTGCTTTACTGTTACTTACTTCTATCTCAACATTTACATATGTAATCAACAACTATAAAAGTCAAAACAAAAACACAGTTATCAGTATCCAAAATGTTGCCTCTCAAGGCAAAAGCAAAGCTACCATAAAGGATTATGAAAAACTGGTAAAACAATATGAGGACTTTAAGGACACTTCATTTTGTAGTGAACTTAGTACAACTACTGTAAATAACACAAAAATTACACCTGTACTGATAAATCACAACTACCTAAAGTACAATAACATTTCTTATACCGATGAGGGTATCACAAATGTTATGGAAAAAGGAAAAAGCAAAACTGCTGTAGTTAGCAAAACCTTCGGTAAAAAAATTGCTGAGGGCAAGTCACAGATAGGTAAAACCTTTATAATGAATGATGAAAGATACCGTATCACAGGTGTTTATGATGACAAAAAAGGTACTATTAATGACTTCTTCAAAGATAACAAAGAGAGAGTTTACATTAACTACACCAGCACAGATAACTATGAAAAAGAAAAGTTAACTGCAGTAAGTTGTGTTGATGGCAGTAACTCAAGAAGCCAATTTTACTTCTTAGGTTTTGATAATTTCCAAAAGGTTAACTTTGATGAAAAAAATTTAGCCGTAAATGATTTTACTGCAATTATTTCATTTATCTTAACTGTTATCACATCAGTTTATTTAATCAGATTATGGCTTAACAACCTAGGTTCAACTTATAGATTTATTAAAGAAAAACACAGTGAAAATTATTTAGGTAAATTCATAATAAACAACCTACCATCACTAATACTTAGATTAATAATTTTCTTAATTTTACCTTTAGCTATTTTTGTACTGTGCTACATAGCTTTAAAAGATTTCCACCTTGTATATAACTATATTGATAAGGAAAATCTATTTAGCATTTCACATATGTTAAATACATTGTCCTCTACTATACAGACAGAAACTTCAACATTAATGGGTGGCAATCCATACTTCTTAAATCTATATAACGGTACATTGGTTTTAGGTGTGATTTTCTTACCGATTATCCTACTACTGTTCTTCTTTACCTACTACCTGTTTAATCAAGTAGGAAAAGAAAGTAAAGGTGCTATGTACCTTATCACTACATCATTTATTGTAATCACAATTATTTCTTTAATTGTAGCTTTCGTAAGTGACAGTAGCTTTACATTCTTACAGATAATCTTCTTTATTACTGCATTATTTATTGCAAAATGTTTGAAAGATTATTTCATTAGAAAAGACTAAAATTTATCCCACAACTAAGTAAAAATAGTTGTGGGATTTTTTTATTTAAACATATATGATGCTGTATCAACCATTTCTTCCATTGCGTGAATAGCCTTGTTCATTTTCTTTTTCATAGGCTTTTTGATTTTGGTATTATCCATCATCTTTTCACCAATCATACCTACTGCAATACCGGACATTAAACCAACACAAATACCTTTCATCATTCCACCGTTATTCATTTAATCACCTCCTAAAAGTATTTTTACCTAAAGACAAAATTATATAAAAGTGAATGAAAACCAATTTAGGAATGTTGTACTATTTTTCAATTTAGTATATAATTAAGAATAGAGGTGATTATTTTGGCAACACTGAATATTGTACTGGTTGAACCGGAAATTCCACAAAATACAGGCAACATTGCTCGTACTTGTGCTGCAACAGGTGCAAGGCTACATCTTGTTAGGCCACTTGGCTTTCAGATTACAGACAAAACAGTAAAGAGAGCAGGTCTTGATTATTGGGATTTACTGGATATAACTTACTACGATAGTCTTGATGATTTTTTAGAGAAAACTAAAGGTGCAAAGTACTTTATGTACACCACTAAAGCACTGTATAAACATACAGAAGTAGAGTATCCCGACAACTGTTACTTGCTTTTTGGCAAGGAAACAAGAGGACTGCCTGAACATTTACTAATGGAACACAAAGAAAGTTGTGTTCGTATTCCTATGGTTAAAGATGCAAGAAGTCTGAACCTTAGCAACTCAGTTGCTATTGCTGCCTATGAAGTGCTGAGACAATGGGACTATCCGGCACTTCTCACCCATGGTCAGCTACACAGACATCATTGGGAATAATAAATATAATTTTCTTTTATTTTACATAAACTTAAGCATAATTTTATTATCCCAAAAATAACGAAAAAATATCTAAAAATTTCTGAAAAAAGTAGGGATAAAATCATTATATCTATTGAAACCATTACAAAATTGTTATATAATTAACTATATCTGGGAACAGATTTTAATAAGTAATTTATTTGAAAGGATGTTTAAATATGGGTTTAAACAAAGTTACAGTTGATGATGTAAATTACGCTGGCAAAAAAGTTCTTTGCCGTTGTGACTTTAACGTACCTCTAAAGGATGGCGTTATCACAAACGACAACAGAATTACAGCTGCTTTACCAACAATCAAAAAGATTATGAATGACGGTGGCAAGGTTATCCTTTGCTCTCACCTTGGTAAGCCAAAGAACGGTCCTGAAGAAAAGTTCTCTCTAGCACCTGTTGCTGTTAGACTTTCTGAACTACTAGGCAAGGAAGTTGTATTTGCTGCTGATGACGAAGTTGTTGGCGAAAATGCAAAGAACGCTGTTGCAAATATGAAGGACGGCGATGTTGTTCTACTACAGAACACAAGATTTAGAAAAGAAGAAACAAAGAATGAAGAACCATTCTCAACAGAACTAGCTTCACTAGCTGATTGTTTCGTTATGGATGCTTTCGGTTCAGCTCACAGAGCTCACTGCTCAACTGCCGGTGTTACAAAGCACATTAAAGATACTGCTGTTGGTTACCTAATGCAGAAGGAAATCGACTACCTAGGTAACGCAGTTGAAAACCCAGTAAGACCTTTCGTTGCTATCCTTGGTGGTGCAAAGGTTGCTGATAAGCTAAATGTTATCTCTAACCTACTAGAAAAGTGTGACACACTTATCATCGGTGGTGGTATGGCTTACACATTCCTAAAGGCTAAGGGTTATGAAGTTGGTCTTTCTCTTGTTGACGATAGCAAGATTGACTACTGTAAGGAAATGATGGAAAAGGCTGAAAAGCTAGGCAAGAAACTTCTTCTTCCTGTTGATACAACAATCGGTGACGGTTTCCCTGACCCAATTGATGCTCCAATCGAAGTTAAGGTTGTTCCTGCTACAGAAATTCCTGCTGATAAGGAAGGTCTTGACATCGGTACAGAAACTCAGAAGCTATTTGCTGATGCTGTTAAGTCTGCTAAGACAGTTGTATGGAACGGTCCTATGGGCGTATTTGAAAACCCAACTCTTGCAAAGGGTACAATCGCAGTTGCTAAGGCTCTTGCAGAAACAGACGCTACAACAATCATCGGTGGTGGCGACTCAGCTGCTGCTGTAATTCAGCTAGGTTTTGCTGACAAGATGAGCCACATCTCAACAGGTGGTGGTGCTTCTCTAGAATATCTAGAAGGCAAGGTTCTACCTGGTATTGATGTAATCGCTGACAAATAATTTTAGATTATAAAGGGGCAGACAACAGTCTGCCCTTACATAAATATTTTTAATATTTTATTTTGAAAGGAATTATTCATAATGGATAAGAGTAAAAGAAAGGCAATTATTGCCGGTAACTGGAAAATGAACAAAACTCCATCAGAAGCTAAGGCTCTACTAACAGAACTTGCTCCTATGGTTAAAGATGCTGACTGTGAAGTTATCGCTTGTGTACCATTCGTTGACCTAACAGTTGCACTAGAAGCTACAGAAGGCACAAACATTCAGATCGGTGCAGAAAACTGTCACTGGGAAGAAAGTGGTGCTTTCACAGGCGAAATCTCAGCTCAGATGTTAGCTGAAATGGGTGTTCCTTATGTTGTTCTAGGTCATAGCGAAAGAAGACAGTACTTTGGCGAAACAGATGAAACTGTTAACAAGAGAACAAAGGCTGCTCTAGCTCATGGTCTAAAGCCAATCGTATGTGTTGGTGAACTTCTATGGGAAAGAGAATGTGACATTACTGAAGAAGTTATTGCAAGACAGATTAAGCTTGACCTATTCGGTGTTTCTGCTGAAGATGTTAAGAAGACTGTTATCGCTTACGAACCGGTATGGGCTATCGGTACAGGCAAGACTGCTACTGCTGATCAGGCTGAAGAAGTTTGTGCTTTCATTCGTGCAACACTTGCTAAGCTATATGGTCAGGAAGTTGCTGACGCAGTTACAATTCAGTACGGTGGTTCTATGAACGCAGGTAACTGTGAAGAACTACTTTCAAAGACTGATGTTGACGGTGGTCTAATCGGTGGTGCTTCTCTAGTTGCTGAAAAGTTCCAGCCAATCGTTGCTGCTGCATCTAAGTAATTTTGATTTAAATATAAGGAATTGATTATAATGAAAAAACCATTAATCCTAATGATTTTAGACGGTTTCGGTATTTCTCTTGACGCAGGTAACGCTATTGTTTCTGCTAAGACTCCAAACCTAGGCAAAATCTTTGGTGAAAACCCTATTACAAAAATCGGTGCATCAGGTATGGATGTTGGTCTTCCTGATGGTCAGATGGGTAACTCAGAAGTTGGTCATACAAACATTGGTGCCGGTAGAGTTGTATATCAGGAACTAACAAGAATCACTAAGTCTATTGAAGACGATGATTTCTTCCAGAATGAAGCTCTAACTAAGGCTATTGAAAATGCTAAGAACAATGATTCTTCACTACACCTAATGGGTCTGCTATCTAACGGTGGTGTTCACTCACACAACACTCACCTATACGGCCTACTTGAACTAGCTAAGAAGGCAGGTCTTAAGAAGGTTTATGTTCACGCATTCCTAGACGGTAGAGATGTTCCTCCATCATCTGCTAAGGACTTTGTTGTTGAATGTGAAGAAGAAATGGCTAAGATTGGCGTAGGTAAAATTGCTACTGTTATGGGTAGATACTACGCTATGGATAGAGATAACCGTTGGGATAGAGTTGAAAAGGCTTATTCTGCAATGGTATATGGTGAAGGCGAAAAGGCTGATACTGCTCCTAACGCAGTACAGGCTTCTTACGACAAGGACACTACTGATGAATTCGTACTACCTACAGTTATTGAAGGTGGCGATACAATCAAGGCTAATGACTCTGTTGTATTCTTTAACTTCAGACCTGACAGAGCAAGAGAAATCACAAGAACACTTGTTGATGAAAACTTTGACGGTTTTGAAAGAAAGAACGGTTTCTTCCCACTAACATTCGTATGTATGACTCAGTATGATGCAACAATGCCTAATGTAGAAGTTGCATTTAAGCCTCAGTCACTTGTAAACACACTAGGCGAATATGTAGCTAACAACGGTATGACTCAGCTAAGAATTGCTGAAACAGAAAAGTACGCTCATGTAACATTCTTCTTTAACGGTGGTGTTGAAAAGCAGTACGAAAATGAAGACAGAATTCTTGTTAAGTCACCAAAGGTTGCAACTTATGACCTACAGCCTGAAATGTCTGCATATGAAGTATGTGACAAGTGCTGTGACGCTATCAAGAGTGGCAAGTATGATATGATTATCCTTAACTTTGCTAACTGTGATATGGTTGGTCATACAGGTATCTTCCCTGCTGCTTGTAGTGCAGTAGAAGCAGTTGATACTTGTGCAGGTAAAGTTGTTGACGCAATTAAGGAAATGGATGGTGTGGCTCTTATTACTGCTGACCATGGTAATGCTGATAAGATGTATGAAGAAGATGGTTCTCCATTTACTGCTCATACAACAAACCCTGTTCCATTCTGTGTTGTTAATTATCCTTGTACTCTTCGTGAAGGTGGCAAGCTAGCTGACATTGCTCCAACAATGTTAAAGATTCTTGGTCTACCTCAGCCTGAAGAAATGACAGGTACATCAATTATTGAATAATTAACCCATATTTTCAATACTTCTACACCCACCGATTTTGGTGGGTGTTTTTTTATCTATTATCACCAAAAACTAAATATAAATTTAGTCAATAGCAACATTGCAATAATCCTTTTAAACATTTATAATTGAGAATAAGGAGGTGAAAGATTTGAAAAAGTTTATTTCATCAATACTAACAGTTATCATCCTTTCAACTATGTTTATTGTTGGTTTCCCTGCAAGTGCAAAGGCTACTACACTTAACGGTAAAGCAGTAAGCAAAGGACAGATTGTAACTGTTACATACAGAATTAAAGCACCAAAATTAATGGAAGATATTCAAGCTCATGTTGACTACACCGGTGGACTAAAGTTAATGAGTGTTTCATACAGTTCAGAAATGAAGAAAGGTTCTTTCGTAGAAAACCACAACCTTACAAGACAAATTCGTTTTAATGCAGTTTGTATTATGAAACCTATGGACTTCAAGAAAACAACTAACCTTATTTCTATGAAGTTTAAGATTACAGGCAATGGTTCTATGAAAATTTCTCTTAACCTAATTTGTCTTGATGCTACTGATGGCACTAACTATGGTAGAACCGGTGCTAACAGTCAGTACAATAAGTTAAATATTTCTACTGTAACTAAGAGATTAGCTTCTTCTGTTAAGCTAAACAGAAATACACTAGCACTAAAGAGAAACAAGACTTATAAATTTAAGGCTACTGTTTCCCCATCTACAACTGATAACAAAAGTGTTAAGTGGTATGTTTCTAACAGAAAGGTTCTAAAAATTTCTAACGGCAAGGTTAAAGCTGTTAGAAAGGGTACAAGCTATGTATATTGCAAAACTACCGATGGTAGTAACAAAACTGCAAAATGCAAAGTTGTTGTAAGATAATTTCATATTAAGTTTTAAAGGCACTTCAAATGAAGTGCCTTTTCTTATACCTATTTACTTTTCCACATATAGCAATAAAAATGTTAATAACCGAAAAGTAAAAGCCTCTATCACAGATAGAGGCTTAGAAACTGTTATATTATAAAAATTTAATCAACGCACTTGCACCCACAAGTAACACATTAATAAGGAATAGAATACCGGCAGTAACTATATGATACTTAATCTTAGCTACAATCACACCAACAAATTCTCTAAGGAATGCATTGGGCCAGAAGTACCATTTTGTTTTACTGCCAACACCAATGGCATTTAATCCGGCAGTAGTTGCATACATACCACTACGGAAAAGATGGTATCTTGTGGTGGAGAAAGCCACCTTAGCGTTAGGATTTTTCTCATCAATTAGCTTTTTAGAGAACTGCATATTCTCCAAAGTTGTGGTTGATTTATTTTCAACCATAATATCATTTTCGTCAACACCTTGCTGAAGTAGGTAATTTTTCATTGCATCACCCTCAGCAATAATTTCATCATTTCCTTGACCACCAGATGGCACAAAGACACAATTCTTCTTTGTTAATTCTTTCTGTTTCTTTACAAAGCTAATAGCACTGTCAACTCTACCCTTTAGTAAAGGTAACAGTGAACCGTCTTTTCTGAGGCCACAACCAAGTATAATAATATAGTCCCTATCGTAATGTGGCTTTCTAAAGGATGCCATAAGTGAACAAATACAAGAACCTAAGAAAACACAGTCAAAGTAAACCACCATATAGCTTATGAAACCACCAAGTAAAGTTGTTGCATATAGCATTTTTTCTGATGAATAGTTGTTATAAACAATATCAGTTAACCTACTGAGAAAAGCAGCTACAATAAACACAATACCAAGGATTACACCTAAAATATTCTTAACACTTTTGCCTTCACGAAATATTAGAACCACATTGCTAACAGAAATAAGCAAGAACAATATACTTAATAATGGTACAAGTGAGAACATAACATATTGACCGGATGACATTATATTAGAAATAAAGTTCATCAAACCAAAGTTACTGCTTGTATTAAAGTAAATTCCACATTGCACACCGAAAATTAACATCAATAAAATCAGAAAAATTATCAATCCTATATAAACCATATTTTTATAGCTATACCAATTTTCCTTAAATGATGCTTTAGTAGACTGAATAACTATTGCAAATACAATCAGCAAATAAATAAAGGCTGAAATTATTATGGCAAAGTAACCATTAAAATCAAAATGACTTTTATTTATCACTGTACCAAATCCGGTTGTATGTTCTTCAAACATTTCTGTCATAGGGGTTTTATCGCCCTTATTAATCAAGTCATAATTAACGGTAACCATTGTTGTACCTTTATTAACCGACTTAAATAAAATTTCTTTATCTCGGATTTTGTCTACTTTTAATACATTTTCATCATCAATATTGACTTGTACATTTTGAATCTTGCCACTGTCATTAGCCCATAAACTATATGTATAAGTGTCACCTACTGCTAAAATGTAGGAAAAACACCCACCAATCAATACTAACGCTGAAAGTACCAGTAGAAGTATCTTTTTCTTCAGCATATAAACCTCTCCTCACCTATTCTATCTACATTATACATTTCATAATAAATAAACACAAGGAAAATAATTGTACTTGGGTAAATAAATCGGAAAGATATTTTCTATTTTGATTTTGTCTGTTTAGTTAAATTTATTAAATTAGTTTTTTCAATTTTATCTGTGCGTTACAAAAAATTAGTTTTTCAAGTTTGGGTTTGTGGGGATGTTTATGTAGTGTGGGTTAATTAGATAGTAATCGATTAATTCATCTTATTTATAGCTTTTCACTCCTTCAGTCATTCTTTAAAAGATGAATTGCTTTGCAATTCACGAATGACAGCTTCCTCGTCTGAGAAAGCCAAACACAATATGTACAAATTTATAAGTTTGTACATAATTAAGAATTTGTACAGACCTTGTTGCCTCCCTCGCTGAGGGAGGTGGCTTTGCGTATGCAAAGACGGAAGGAGTGGTTGATATTTTAAACTTGTTTAAAATATCATCATAGCAGAATTTTTCCTTTATTTCTAACTATTAAATGTAACAAGAATTATGAGTTACAGGTGTAGGGGACATCATTGATGTCCCGTAACATTTTTTCTATTTATCAGTATTTTGTCCTATTTAAAAATCTTGAAATTATAGTTTGTAAATAGGGCAATAATCCCATAGGTATCACACTTTTTAACGGGCGAACACTGTTCGCCCCTACGACTGTAAGCCATAATATGATATAAAAATCGGTATTATTTATGCTACAAAATATTGTTGTATTATGAATTATACAACCACATAATTTACAGTTTATACAAGGACATAGTTTGCACTTTTTAGTATTTAAACATCCCCACAAGCCCCAATTTATCATTCTCACCTTTACCAACAGACAAAATTGAAAAACCCAAATTTATAAAATTGCTCAGTATAAAAATGACCACTTACAATTGTAAGTGGTCATAATTTTATTAAGTTAAATACTGATTAAAAATACAAATCGGTAATCAAAACTAAAATTACTTTTCAAAAACAGCACCCTGAGATGCAGAAGTAACTAGCTTTGAATATCTCTTTAGGTAACCTGAAAGTTCCTTTTCAGGCATCTTAAAGTTCTTCTTTCTTTCAGCAAGAACATCATCAGCAACATTTAGAGTTAAAGTTCTGTTTGTAATATCAACTGTGATTGAGTCGCCTTCTTCAACAAGACCGATAAGTCCACCGGCAGCAGCCTCAGGACAAATATGACCGATTGATGCACCTCTTGTAGCACCTGAGAAACGACCGTCAGTAATAAGAGCAACTTCTTTATCAAGACCTGCACCGGCAATAGCTGATGTAGGAGAAAGCATTTCTCTCATACCCGGACCACCCTTAGGACCTTCGTAACGGATAACAACAACATCACCGGCAACAATCTTACCGGCTAGGATAGCGTCATTTGCTTCTTCTTCACTGTTGAATACTCTTGCAGGACCTGTGTGTTGCATCATTTCAGGAGCAACTGCACCCTGTTTAACAACTGCACCTTCAGGAGCAAGGTTGCCCTTAAGGATAGCAATACCACCGTCTTGACGAAGTGGATTATCTACTGTGTGGATAATTTCACCGTCAGCATCCTTAGCATTTGCAATTCTGTCACCAACAGTACCCATAACAGTTAGGCAATCTGTGTTGATGATACCCTTCTTAGAAAGTTCCTTCATAACTGCTGGGATACCACCCTTTTCGTTAAGGTCAGTAATGAAGATTTTACCGGCTGGGTTTAACTTACAAATCTGAGGAGTTTTCTTAGAAATCTCATCAATTACTTCAATGTTTACAGGAATATCAGCCTCATAAGCAATAGCTAGTAGGTGAAGAACTGTATTTGAAGAACAACCAAGAGCCATTTCACAAGTTAGAGCATTTTCAAAACTCTTCTTTGTGATAATATCCTTTGGTCTAATATCATTTTCTAGTAGGTACATAACTCTTTCACCGGCAGTCTTAGCAAGTCTTCTACGACCGGCATATACAGCTGGGATTGTACCGTTAAATGGAAGACCCATACCGATAGCTTCTGTTAGGCAGTTCATTGAGTTGGCTGTGTACATACCTGAACAAGAACCACAAGTTGGACAACAACTGTCCTCATATTCGGCAAGTTCTTTTTCTGTAATCTTACCACTTGCACAAGCACCAACATACTCAAACATTTCTGATAGACCGTATCTAACACCGTCTTTTTCACCCGGTAGCATTGGACCACCACTAACGAAAACTGATGGTAGATTCATTCTACAAGCAGCAATAAGCATACCCGGAACAATCTTGTCACAGTTAGGGATAAATACAACTGCATCAAGTGGATGAGCAGTTAGCATAATTTCAATTGAGTCAGCAATGATTTCTCTTGAGCATAGAGAATACTTCATACCCTTATGGTTCATTGCAATACCGTCACAAACACCGATTGTGTTAAATTCAAATGGAACACCACCGGCATTACGAATGCCAGCCTTTACTTCTTCAGCAATATCATCTAAGTGCTTATGACCCGGAATATAGTCACTCTTAGCTGAAACAACTGCAACGAAAGGCTTTTTCATTTCACTTTCTGTAATACCCATAGCCTTTAAAAGAGAACGGTGAGGTGCTCTTGTAGGGCCTTTCTTAATTAAATCTGAACGCATAATATACCTTCTTTATATAAAAATTTATCTTTATGTACATCTAAAGTTTTGTATGAATATTTTGCTTCTACAGTCAAAAATCATACTCTATCTAACAATAGGTACTATACATATGTATTCTATCATATTATAAATATAATTTCAATTATCTTCTTTTTCCAAAATGAGATTTTTATTAAAATATAAGCTGATAAATATCCACATTAAGGTCACGATTAAATTTTACACCGGCTTTTTTGATTTTGCCACAAAACTGAAATCCGTACTTCTTATGCAAATGGATACTTTCCTTATTTTCATCTGTAATAAGAGAAACTATAGTATATATGTCATTACATTCTTTTGCAAAGTTAATGGCAAATTCCATTAATTCTGTGGCAATATGCTGATGTCTATAATCTTTATTAACATAAACAGAAAGTTCTACTGTTGTATCATAAGCATCTCTATGGCTGAATTTTGAAAGTGTAACATAAGCAACTGCTTTGTTATCTTTTTCATAAACATAAAAAATTCTTTTGCCACTATGCTCATCAAACATAGTCCTGAAAAAGTCATCACCTTTTTCTGTAATGTCAAATGTTGCAGTTGAAGTACGAACTGCATCATTATAAATTTCCTTTATGTAAGGTAAATCCTCTACTACTGCTTTTCTAATGTTATTTTCCACTTAAACACACCTTCTGTTATTCAGTCTTAAATTTATCTTTATCAAGTGTTTTTATCACTTTTGCCGGACTACCAACAACTACTGCACAGTCAGGTACATCATGAGTTACAACAGAACAAGCACCTACTATTGCATTTTTGCCAACTCTGATACCCGGCATAATTGTTGCACCTGCACCAATCCATGCACCTTCTTCAATTACAACAGGCTTACAAGTTAGAATTTGTCTGTCATAAAAATCGTGATTGTTAGAAAGCAATTGACAATTAGATGCAATCTGAACATTATCCTTAATAGTAATTCCACCTCTGGACATAAAAAGGCAATTGCTATTTACAAAAACATTGTTGCCGATTTTCACTTCATCAAAACAAGTACCTTGTATAGGTGCAGAAACAAAGCTACCTTCACCTATATTACCAAATATTTTCTGTAGCAAGTCACTGTATTCTTCACTCATAGGCATAGTGTGGTTAAGTTGAAAAACCAGCTTGTTGGTTTCTTGCATTTTCTTAATATCTTCTGCTGTATGATTTCTCATATCAACTCTTTCTTCTTTACAATCCATAATTCTCTCCTATTAATTTTTATGTGCTATTACTCTTAATCTTCTATAATCGGCAACCCATTCTTTACCATTCCATAACTTTTCTTTTGCTATGGATGAAGTTCTTTCAAGAACTTTTTTCTGAACTTCTGTTGGCATTTCTGCTAACTCATCGGCATAAAACTGTTTCATCCAATTTGATAAACCTTGTTCTTTATCTTTCAAAACAGTAGGTCTGTCAAAGTCATAAATATTATCAATTACAAAACCATTTTCACTTAAAACATTTCCAAATTCCTCTACAGTAGGGAAATTGAATTTTAGCTTGTACTGACAGTTAAATTCTTTTGATGCTTGTTGAAAGGATTTTTCTACTGTGGCAACATTACCACTTCCACCAAATTCACACACCAACAATCCTTTACTTCTTAAGACTTTATAAATATTTTCAGCCAATTTATTATGGTCACTTATCCAATGAAAAACTGCATTAGAAAACACAACATCAAATTCATTTTCAAAAGGCAAATCAAGTGCATCACACACCATAAAATCAATATTAGGATAATGACATTTTGCTTTATTTATCATATTTTCTGAACTGTCAACACCTACAACCTTGTTGCATAGTTCAGCTAATTGATATGTAAGAGTGCCTGTACCACAACCTAAATCAAGTATAGATTGACTTTTATTTTTGGGTACAAACTCTAAAAGCCCCTTGCCGTATTCAGCTACAAAATCGTGTTTGTTGTCATATAATGATGAATTCCATTCCATTATAAACCACCTTATTTTTGATTTTCATTTACTACTCATTATCATCTGAAAAAAATTGTAAACCTTAATCAAAAATGATATAATCTTGTAGTAATTATATTTTACAATATGTTTTTTATAATATCAACAAGAGGTTTACTGTTTATGAAACGAAAGTTTTTACAAATCAATATATAACTAAACCCTTTGAGATTTTCATTTTCTCAAAGGGTTTTATAATTATTTTTTCTTTACTTTTTCAATTACTATTTCAACTGCAAATGCAACTAACATACAGATACCACATAATAAACCCATATATATTCCCTTAGACTCACCAACATATTTTGAACCAACTTTGGTTAAGTCATATATTGGAATACCAAGTACATTTACATTAAAAGTTTCAACACCTAAACCATATGCTTTGGTGTAACCAATGTATATAAAAACACTCATAAGTAACATAGCAAAAGCAAAACCAATGGCAACTGCTATAATTCTCTTTACACTTTTCTTCATTATTTTCTCCTTTATAAAGTTGCATTAACTTTGGTTACATTATAAATCAAAATGTTTATTTATACAAGGAACTATCGGTTTCATTAGGTTTGCAACCAATAGTTGCATAATTATTTTTGAATTTCGGCAATTAAGATATTTTAATTTTTCAAAGGTTCTCATAATTTAAAGATAAAATTCAGTTCTTCTTAGTTGAGTATAAGGTTTAGAATTTCTTATTTTCTTTGGCTCATTCATATCTATATCAACATATAGAATTTGCTCTTTATCGTCAGCAACAGAAACAACATTACCACTTGCATCAACTACAACAGACTCACCGGAAAAGTTCATTTCTCCCTCAGTACCAACACGATTGCACATAGCTATACAGACACTATTGTGAAAGGCTTGTACCCTAAGTTCCCACTTAAACATTTCTAATGGTTCTTCCTTAGTATTTACAGTAGGAATCAAGATTAAATCAGCACCTTGCAAAGTTTCTGTACGGATACTTTCGGGATAGTGTCTGTCAAAGCATACAACAATTCCTATATTTCCAAATTCAGTTTCAAAAACTTTGAAACCATCATTTGAGGGTGTGTAATAATCTTGTTCAAAAAATTTATCAGCTTGTGCTATATGCACCATCTTCTGAACACCTTTGATTTTGCCTTTATTATCAATAAAGATACTTGCATCATAGGTTTTGTTATCCTCTAATAAATACAAATTAGGCACTGCCATAATGTTATTTTCTCTACAAATATCAGTAAATTTTCTCACAATTTTCGAGTCAATCTTCACTGCATATTTACTAACATTCTGCCCTTTGTATTGTGGAAAAAATTCTGTCAACTGTACTTCCGGAAACAGTACTAAATCTGCACCGTTATTTTTTGCCTTAACTATTGAATCAAGGCTTTTTTCTAAATTTAATTCAACACTTCCTGAGTTGCTCATTTGCACTAAAGCTAATTTCATAACTATCTTCCTAAATTACAATTTCATATACAGTAGTGGATATGGGTTGCCTTCTTCATCAAGCTCAGTTCTTTTATAAGTCTTAAAACCTAAATGTTCATAAAACCCTACTGCTTGTGGGTTTTGCTGATTTACGGTAACTTCATTTACATTATAATTTTCTACACCGAACTTCACAAGGCTTTTGCCTATGCCTTTTCCTCTACACAATGGAGAAATAAAAAGCATTTCAATTTTTCTACTTTCAACACCTATAAAACCTACAATTTCACCGATGTCATCCTCTGCAACTATTAAATGCTTAACACCACTGATAGCCATAGGTACATACCCTTTAATCTTCTTGATTTCTTCATCAGTTAGGAAAGTGTGAGTTGCTTTAACAGACTGTTCCCATATATTTAAAAGTGTAGATTTTAAGTCTTCTGATTTATCTTTTACTTCATATATTTTCATTTTTAATTCCAATCAAATTATTTAGATATATTATAAATAATAATACCTTACAAGTCAATTTATAAAGAAACCATTATCAATATTATTACGGTAATCAGGAATATTAATAATTATTCTTTTGTGCTAAGCTCAGTACTCTCTCAAAATTTTGCTTTAATGAAAAGATTATAGTTGACATTAAGATAAACTGTAAGTATAATGGTTACAGGTGATGATATGAGAATAAATACAAAATTTCCAGTTGCAGTTCATATGATGACACTGATTTCTTATATTCAGAAGATGGATAAGACAGCAACTTCTGAGATACTAGCCAAAAGTGTAGGAACAAATCCGGTTGTAATTCGTCAGATTATGTCTTTGTTACGGAAGTCAGGTCTGATTGAAACCAGAAACGGAGCTTCAGGAATCTATCTTGTAAAAAAAGAAGAAGATACTACACTACTTGATATTTATAAAGCAGTTCGGGACAACGAAAACGCAACTTTATTTGATTTTCATGCAAACCCTAACCCAGCTTGTTTTGTTGGTGGCAATATTAAAGAAGCAATGGAAAAACCATTATATGAAGCACAAATTGCAATGGAACAGTCACTTGCCCAATATTCCTTAAAGGATATAATTGAATATATTGACAAAAAGACGCATTGATAAAGGTGCGTTTTTTTATAGATTAACCTGTAATTAAAATAGTTACAGCTAAACAAAGGAGGACATTAAAATGTCAGATAAAATGGAAGTATATTATTTCAGCCCAACAGGTGGAACAAAAAAGGTAACTCAAATTTTTGTGGATGCAATAGAGAAAGAAGCAAAGTGGTATGATTTAGGAAAGAAAGATACGATACCTGAAGAAGCAACATCAGAATTAACTGTTGTTACTGCACCTGTATTTGGTGGCAGAATTCCCTCTGTTGTAAGGGAAAAAATCAAAAAGTTAAAAGGTACAGGAAAAAAGGCAATTACAATTGTGGTTTATGGAAACCGAGCTTATGAAGATGCACTGCTTGAGATGAACGATATTTTAACAGAAAATGGATTTACAGTAATTGCATCAGGTGCATTTGTGGCACAACACTCTATGGCCCCGGAAGTTGGTGCAGGAAGACCTGATCAGGAAGATGCAAAGGATATTCGTAAATTTGCAAAAGCTATCCTAAATAAGAAAAATACAGATGGTGTGCAAGTTTCGGGAAATCGTCCTTATAAACCGGAAATGAATATGCCTTTTACCCCTATTTCACTTCCTACTTGTAAAAAATGTGGAGTGTGTGCAAAGTTATGCCCAACAGATGCAATTACAATTACTGATAACAGAGTAACAACAGATAAAGAAAAATGTATTTTGTGTATGGCATGTACCTGTGCTTGTCCTGAACATGCAAGAATTTTACCACCACCGGTACAGGAAAAGATGGAAAAGATGCTTGGTGCATTGAAAAATATCAGAAACAAAAATGAAACATTTCTATAATAAAAAGGAGAATACTTATGCCAATTGGAATTATTGTAAACTGCCTTGGAGTTATTGTTGGTGGAATTGTAGGCTCTCTGATTGGACCCCGTTTAACAGGCTCTTTCAAAGATAATCTTAACCTTGTTCTTAGTGCCTGTGCCATGACTATGGGTATCAGCTCTATTTTCCTAATGAAAAATATGCCTGTAGTTATTCTTTCCATTATTTTAGGAACAGTAATCGGTCTAACTATCCATCTTGGAAAACTTACGCAGAAAATGGGAATGGGAATGGAAAAAATTATTTCTAAGATTATCCCCTGTAAGCACAACAAGGATGAAGAATACTCTAATGTGTTAGTGACTGCTATCGTATTATTTTGTGCCAGTGGCACTGGCATCTATGGTAGTATTACAGCCGGAATGACAGGTGATCATAGCATTCTTTTGGCAAAAACTGTCTTAGATTTTGCTACTGCCTTAATATTCGCCTGTGTCCTTGAAATGGTAACTTGCGTAATTGCCGTTCCACAGTTCATCTTATTTATGATACTTTTCTTACTTGCCGGAGCAATTTATCCACTTTGTTCAGAAACTATGATTTGTGATTTCAAAGCCTGTGGTGGTGTACTACTTATAGCAACAGGCTTTAGAATGATGAAAGTAAAGAATTTTCCAATAGCAGATATGATACCATCAATGGCACTTGTAATGCCATTTAGCTATCTTTGGGTAACATATGTACTGCCTTTCGTTTCTTAAAGATAACTTACAATTTTATTTTAAAAATATAGCAAAACCCTTTGAAAAAATAAAAATTTTCAAAGGGTTTTTATTATTTACTCTATTCTGTCATTTTCTTAATATCATTATAGGAATAAGTTTTCTCTGTTTTGTGGGTACTATCGGTAATGGTTTGAACAAATTCTTTGTTGCCCTCAGCATATAACTGTCCTGAATAAGAAACTCTCTCATATGCACCCTTTGGTAATGGGCTATCCTTAGGAGTTTTAACTACACACAATATCAAATCTTCTGACTTTTTAATCGTTTTTTCACCGTCAATTGTTTCTTTAAGAAAAGTCGTTTTAATTTTCTTTGCACTTAAATCTTTAAAACGAAATGCGTCATTGTGCCCTTTAATATGCTCACTAAGTGGAATATATCCACCCAAAGTAAATACTGATATGACATCACCTTTTTTCAAATCACCTTTAAATGTATCTGTTATCAGGACATCGGATTTTGTCCAAGCAACACCTTCATAGCTTGTATAAGACACATTTTGAACTGTTACACGAATTACATCATCTGATACTGATATTAGTTCATTTAGGTCATCCTGATAAATTTCATCAGTTTTTGAAACAGTTTCTAACACATTACTGTCAGAATTTGGAACGCTATATTTCCTTTCCAAATTCACAGATAAGTCCCTTATCATTCCAACATTTGCATTTTTTGAACTACTTGAAGTAATTGTATTACTTGAATTGTTTGCACCACTTGAAGAACTTGTGTTATTTGAAGAATCTTTACAACCGGTTATAGTAACACAAGTTATTATCAACACAAGGAATAATAATAATGCTTTTTTCATAATTAAATTCCTCCTCGTATAATAAAGTAGTAGTATTTATAGACCCTCTCCAAGGTCTGTGTGCTATAATGATAGAGATACTGTGGATTGTTTACAATCTCCTACCACTTGATGGTTTTTGAAAGGCTACAACCACAGTCTCTTTGTATATTTGTTAATTAGTTAGATACCGCATGACGGTTTATTTAGAACGAGGTTACAATCGCAAGGAGTACCAGTGGTCTAAACAGTATCAAAAATACACTCACAAGGAGTTTTCATTATGATTTATATTGGAATTGATGTTGCTAAAGATAAACACGACTGTTTTATTACCAATTCAGATGGTGAAGTCTTATTTAAATCTTTTACTATCTCTAACAATCGTGAAGGCTTTGAAACCTTATTTCAAAAAGTACAATCCATTTCAGATGATTTAACAAAAGTAAAAGTAGGACTTGAAGCTACCGGACACTATAGTTACAATCTTCTGGGATTTCTTCTTGATAAAGGTTTGCCGACCTACATTATCAATCCATTACATACAAATCTATACAGAAAAAGTTTAAGTCTTAGAAAGACGAAAACAGATAAAGTTGATGCCCGTACAATTGCTTCTATGATTATGTCTGATGTGAACTTAAAGTCCTACACAAATACATCATACCACAATGAGGAGCTAAAGTCACTAACTAGATACCGTTTTGATAAAGTAAAAGAAAGAGCAAAATTAAAATCTTCTATTTCTAGACTTGTATGTATCCTTTTTCCTGAATTAGAAAAACTCGTTCCTACACTTCATATGGCTTCAGTTTATGCCTTATTAGGAGATTTCAATCGCTTTGATTCAGCTGATAAAATACTTGCATATGCAGGTATGTCACCTTCTACCTACCAATCCGGTCAATTAGAGAACTGTCATTCTCATATGGAAAAGCGTGGTTCAAGGTACTTACGATACGCTCTGTACAATGCAACAAAATATGTTTGTTACTGGGATGAATCTTTCGGTGTATATCTTGGTAAGAAACGCTCAGAAGGCAAACATTACAATGTTGCATTATCCCATGCAACAAAGAAACTTGTTCGCTTAATTTTTGCAATGGAGAAATCTAAACAACCATACCAACCAACAGTTTAATTCTTTTCATAAATATCTTATTTTTGAGCACCATTTATGATGCTCTTTTTTGTCATGCTATTTTTACGATTCCAATACGATCTAAAGGATTTTTTTGATTAATTCAAAATATCTTCATTATAGCCTTGACTTTTAATAGTTAGTCTTTATTGCCCTTTGTTTCATTGATTATTTTATAATGTAATCTTTATTGTTATGGTTTTTCTATGCAGCACACTTTATTTATAAAATATCGTTTTAGTTCACATTTAGTGTTTCGTATAGTTTTTTACATCTTTATGGTAATACATACATTTAATTTTGTCAACAAATATTTTTCCACAGTAATATTAATTTAATCTGTGTTGTAAATAGATATGACCCATTTTAGGGTAAAAATAAAATACGATTTAATATTTCGCTTGTTTTACTGACTTTTGATTATGAATATTAATTAATGAATGGATTTCAATTCTAACTTTTCACTCAATAACTGCATTGGACTTTTGTATTCAAGTGTTCTCATTGTCTTGTTATTACTCCATTCTAAATGTCCTTTTAACTTTGTATTTAATTCTTCAATATTTTTGAATGTTTCCCAATCATAGAAATATCTTTGGTCGTTTCTATGACTTCTTTCTACCTTCCCATTGTGCCAAGGTGTTCGTGGTGGTATTAATTTATGATTTATACCTAATTTGTTCAATTCTATTTCAAAAGGACTTTTCACTTCACTGCTTTGATATTTATATGTGAACTCTCTTCCGTTATCTGTTTGAACCGTCTTTATTTTAAACGGAAATTCTTTTAATAACATTTTCAAGAATTTAGTTGAGTTTTCCGGTGTATGTTCTTCAAACCCATATACAAATCTCATTCTTGTACATTCATCTATTGCAGTCCATTGATAAAAATGCTTTCCGTCCCTTAAAGCCTTGCCTCTTAAGCAATTGTATGGCACTTCTTTTACATCTATCTGCACCTTTTCTCCAGGTATTAACAGCTCCGGATATCTTCTATGATTACGGCTCTTTTTCTTGGTCTTTTTATATTTTACTAAGCCCATTCTTTTTGCAGCATATATCATTCCTGAATAGCTTCTTGTATATCCTTTTCTCTTTAAATCACTGTATACTCCATCCCATCCATATCTTTCATAGCACTTTTAAAAGAATTTCTAATTTGTCTTTCTTCTCTTTTTGTGTGTCTGTTGGGATGACTATGTGGTCTGCGTGATTTAGGCAATAGCGATTGCCAGGTACCGTCATATTGTTTACACCATCTCTTTACGCTTGAAAGACTTACACCGTACACTCTACTTGCTTCGCTTTTCCTTTTCTTAGTGCGTATTTTACTATGGCTTGCTTTTTCTTTGCTTCTTGTGTTATTATATTCATGAGGAGTACTTCTTTCTTAGGTTAATGTTTTTGAGCGATTCCATTATACCATATTTTGAAGTTACTCCTCTTTTTTATTGGGTCATATCATTTTAGCACATACATATTTTTCCACAGTAATATTAATTTAAATAATTGAACTTTCAAAGTATATCAACACTTAATCAAAGTCAATTAAATATAAGAGATATAACAAAGCCCTTTGAGAAAAGGATTTCTCCTCTCTCAAAGGGCAACATACACTAAATTATTTTTTATAAATCTTTAATCGTTGCTCAGTTGCATCCATATAAGTTTTATCTATTTCAATACCTAAGTATCTGCGATTATTTTTTAAAGAAGCAACACCTGTACTTCCAACCCCATTAAAGCAATCTAGTACTAAATCATTTTCATTAGAAGCGATTTTAACTATTTTTTCAAGAATAGCTACAGGCTTTTGTGTTGGATGTAGACTTTTCCCATCTTTATTTTTTACTCTCTCAGAACCCATACAGATACTGTTTTCAATAAAATTATGCATATCCCTTTGATTTGTAAAATTCCAAGTATGCCCCTTATTCCAACAACTAACAATTAATTCACAACTATTTAAAAAAGATGATTTTCTAAAATTAGGAACAGGGTTTGTTTTATGCCATACCATAAATTGAAATGTGTCAAATTCAGGATCAAAGACCTTGTGATATTCACCTATAATATTATAAGAACAAAATATGAAAATATTACCATTTGGCTTTAATACCCTTTTAAATTCCCCAATTAAATCTTTAGGATTTAGTTCTGATAAATCCCATTCAGCTAAATCGTTATTAATTTCACTTCTCCAATTAAATTTCATATTACCTGTGCTATATTTAGCTATGTTATATGGTGGATCAGTCAAAATCAAATCAACAGAATGATCTGGTATATTTTTCAAAACTGAGAAACAATCATCGTTTATTAGTAAATAATCTTTTATATCATTAACATCAATCATACAAAATACATATCCTTTATTTTTGATAAAGCCTCTTTAATTTTCTCTGCAGATTTTTTGTACTGTTCAAACATAACATTGAAACCATCTTCATCATCACAAACAAAATTCCAATAATCTCTGCCAATTAGTAATTCATCCTCTGCAAAAAATTGCTTAACTCTTTCTTGCTTCCAAACTTTACCTTCACCAAATTTATTATAAGCAGTACCAAAAAATATTTTAACTTTAGCTGTTTCATCGTCTTTAAGTTCATTCTTCAATAAAAAATACTCTTCTAATAAAGCATTTTTCTCTGCTCTTGATTTTTTATTATCCAAATCACCTGATGCCTTTAACTCAATAAGATAATGTTCGTTTTTCTCACTACAATAAAAATAATTGTCGGTAACATGTGATCTTTTATAACTAGTAATATCTCTTGGATATATTGATGAATATGTAGAGTAATGATCAATACTAGGCATAGTTACATGATCAACATAATTATCTAAAATATTAGATATACGACTAACTTGATCAGGTAATATAAAAGAATTGATATTATTGCGTACTTCATATGATAATTTTGCAATATTATTACCCATTTTTTCTAATACATTGCCAAAAGAAGAATCAAAAGATCTCACAAAAGCAGAATAGAACATAAACTCCTCTCCAAGCTCTGCTATAAAACAGTTGTTCTTTTTCATGTTTATTACACCTTTTTCGTCATCAACTTCAGCAGTATAACGACTTATCAATCCTTCAGCAAAAGCTGATATTGCAGTATCAACAACAACTTCTATTTCTTTTTTCTTATGTTCATCCATAATAAAACTCCTTAAAAATCTACAATATTATAACATAAATCAATCTACCATTTAATTCTTTTATAGAACAATTATATAAATTCATATATAATAAAAGGCAATCTCTATACAAAATATAGAAATTGCCCTTTGAATTAAATATTAAAAATTAATATAACTTTGCACCTGCAGGGATATGGTTATCAACCATTAGTAGGTGAAGTTTTTCTTCTCCTTCTTCTTCATGAACGGCAGAAAGTAGCATACCACAAGACTCAATACCCATCATTGCTCTTGGTGGTAGGTTAGTAATAGCAATAAGTGTTTTGCCTACTAGTTCTTCAGGTTCATAATAAGCGTGGATACCACTTAGTATTGTACGGTCTTCCCCTGTACCGTCATCAAGAGTAAACTGTAGAAGTTTCTTTGACTTAGGAACTGCTGTACATTCCTTAACCTTTACTGCTCTAAAGTCAGACTTGCTGAATGTATCAAAGTCAACAAAGTCCTTAAATAGTGGTTCAACCTCTACCTTAGAGAAGTCAATCTTTTCTTCCTTAGGTTCAGCAACCGGCTTGTTAGCAGGTTTTGATGCACCTACAGGCTTCATTGTTGGGAATGCAATAACATCACGAACTGCAGGTGAATTAGTTAGCAGCATAACAAGTCTGTCAATACCCATACCCATACCACCTGTTGGAGGCATACCGTATTCCATAGCAGTTAGGAAATCTTCATCAATCATATTAGCTTCTTCATCACCGTTTTCACGAAGCATCATCTGGTGTTCAAAACGACCTCTCTGGTCAATTGGGTCATTAAGCTCTGTATATGCATTAGCAAGTTCGCCACCTGCTACAAAAATTTCAAATCTTTCTACTAGTAGAGGGTTATCTTTCTTTCTCTTTGTTAGAGGAGAAATTTCTACAGGGTAGTCAATAACGAATGTAGGCTGAATTAGCTTATCTTCTACATATTCATCAAATGCTTCTGCAAGAACATTGCCCCAAGTGTCAGTTGGCTTAACCTCTAGCTTAAGTTCCTTAGCAACTTCCTTAGCCTTTTCAGTGTTGCCCATAAATTCACCAAAGTCAACACCTGTCTGTTCCTTAACTGCATCAATCATTGTAATTCTCTTAAATGGAGCTTTTAGAGAAATTTCATAATCACCGTATGTAATATCTTCTGTACCGTTAACAGCCATACAAGACTTGTTGATAAGTTCTTCGGTAATATCCATCATACCGTTGTAGTCTGTATATGCCTGATATAGTTCGATAGTAGTAAATTCAGGATTATGTCTAGGGTCCATACCTTCGTTACGGAAGATTCTACCGATTTCATAAACTCTTTCCATACCACCGATGATAAGTCTCTTTAGAGGAATTTCTGTTGCAATTCTCATATACATATCAATGTCAAGTGTGTTGTGGTGAGTAACGAATGGTCTGGCTGATGCACCACCCGGAATTGTGTTTAGTGTTGGAGTTTCAACTTCAATAAATCCCTTGCTATCCATAATGTTACGAATAGTAGAAACAATCTTACTTCTCTTAATAAATGTTTCCTTAACTTCAGGATTCATAATAAGGTCAACTTCACGCTGACGGTATCTTAGGTCAACATCCTTTAGACCATGATACTTTTCAGGTAGTGGAAGAAGTGACTTTGAAAGGAGCTTAACACCTGTTGCATGAACAGAAACTTCGCCCATCTTTGTTTTGAAAACAAAGCCTGTACATTCCATAATATCGCCAATATCCCACTTTTTAAGACCTTTGTATGTTTCCTCACCAAGGTCATCAAACTTTGCGAAAACCTGCATTTTGCCTGTACGGTCATATACATCCATAAACATAACCTTACCCTTGCCACGCTTAGACATAATTCTACCGGCAATTGTTACTGTCTGGTTTTCATATTTTTCAAAGTTATCTGAAATATCTTTGTTTAGTGTATCTCTAGCTGAAGTGTTGACCATATAAGGGTCGTTACCTGCAGCCTGTAGTTCTGCTAACTTGTCACGGCGAACCTTTAGTAGGTCACCACCGTTGTTCTTGTTCTGGTTATTCTGTTCACCCATTTTTTATTTCCTTTCCATAATAAAAGGCAGTATCAAGAACTGCCCTTAATTATCAATTTAATCTAAGTTATCTTGAAATTTCCATTACCTTGTAAGCTACAACGCCACCCGGAGTTTCAATTTCTGCAACATCATCAATTGACTTGCCAAGAAGTCCCATACCAACAGGACTTTCATCAGAAATCTGTAGCTTCTTAGGGTCACTTTCGTTTGAACCAACAATACGGATAGTCATTTCCATATCGTTAGCAAGATTTTTAATTTTTACTGTACTACCTAGGTGTACTCTATCATTGCTGATTTCGCTTTCATCAATAATAACTGCATTTTTAAGGCTTGCTTCAATATCTGCAATTCTAGCTTCAAGAATAGCCTGTTCATTTTTTGCATCATCATATTCTGAGTTTTCAGAAAGGTCACCATATGAACGAGCAACCTTGATTTTTTCTGCGATTTCAGTTCTTTTTTCGCCTTTAAGGACTTCAAGTTCAGCCTCTAATTTTTTAAGGCCTTCTTCTGTAAGCATAACCTGCTTTGCCATTAAAAACACATCCTTTTTCAAATAAATATACTATTTTATTATATCATTAATAAGGATTATGTCAATCCCCTAAACTACTGCTTTAGCAAGATATTTTCCCATACTTTTCACTGTACAGGTGCAATTTTCGTTATAAGTTGTCTTTGGGATAAGCTCAGCCATATAATGTTGCCTACCTTTTGAAAATAAAGCTGATGCAAAGTACAAACTGTCCATATCCTCAGGACGATATTTTTCTAAATTTTCCGGTATTTCAACACTATATCCATAGTAGCACTGTGCATTCATATCAAAACAAGGTCTTTCACTTGTTAATACAATAGCTTTACTGTTTAAGTCAAGAATTTTTCTGATTTGAGTAGGAGCAATTACAAGGTCGGCATCTTTCATTCTGGAGAGCCTATCGGTATAAACTAAGCTGACACCCATTTCATCCATCAACTTATCGGATATTTCCTTGTACTTTTTCTTGTTAACTGTTACAACAATGAAATTGTCAGTTAGCTTACAAAGTTCAGTTAAAAAGTATTTGTTGTTACCGTCAATATCGTAATAAACACTTTTCAGCTTTTCCGGATTTTCCATTGTTTTTAGTAGTGACAAGGCAAAGTTATTTGTCATAATCTTTGCAAATGTACTGTCAACAAACCTTTGCAGTCTTGAGTTGATAGGAAAAGAAATATCTTCACTACACACCAAACACTTTGACTGATAACCTGCTCTATTCTTCACAACTTTCCAATTAATTTTGTCATTATAGCTTATGTAAACCATTTGACGGATAATAAGGTTTTTCTCTTCTCCATAATCTTCAAGTAACTTATCCTTTATAAATGGCTTTACGTAACCGTCAAATAAGCCAGCGTCTTGAAGCGGATTTGAAAACATGCGAAAATATCCAAGTAAATAAGTTGTAGACGAACATCTACAATAGACTACAACAAAAAACGATTGGAGAGTTTCGTATGAACAAAGGTATCAGAACATTAAGAAAAGAACAGAACCTGGCTCTTTGGGCAAACCAAGTAGAGAAATGCAACAACAGTGGGTTAAGTGTTGCGCAGTGGTGCAGAAATAACAATATTCCTGTAAGTACATTTTGGAGCAGACAGAAAAAGGTATACGAAGCCTACACTCAAAAAACAGACCTCAATTCATAGAAGTGTCAGTAGAACCAGAAGTAAACGCTAACTCACCTATGATTTCTATCAAAGAAATGATTTCACAGTAGAAATCAATAATGGTGCTGACGAAGCTACAATAACAGCTGTGTTGAGGGCAATGAAAAATGCTTAATGATTTTAATTGTAATTGCCCGATATACCTTGCAAGTGGATATACTGATCTACGCAGAGGAATAGACGGACTTGCAACAATAATAGAAAAGCAGTTTAAGCTTGAGTCTTGTACAAATGCTTTGTTTCTCTTCTGTGGACGAAGAACGGATAGAATTAAAGGTTTGTATTGGGAAGGTGACGGATTTCTGCTTCTGTATAAAAGGCTTGAAAAAGGTAAGTTTCAATGGCCTCGAAAATCTGAAGAATGTGTCACAATAACACCTCAGCAATATCGTTGGTTAATGGAGGGACTTAATATAATCCAGCCTAAGTCAACACAAAAAATAAGTGGAATAAAGTTCTCATAAAATGGCTTAAATACTGTACTTTTGCCTTGTTTTGTGGTATAATATAGGTATGATAATCAAGGATAAAACAGTGAAACAATTACTATTTCACTGGATGAATATAATGAACTAAAATCATTAAAAGAGCACTGTTCAGAACTTGAAACACAGGTGAAGTGGCTGATGGAGCAGCTTAAGATAAATAATAAAAAGACCTATGGCTCAAAAAGTGAACAATCGGAATATATTTACGAACAGCTTAGTCTTCTTCATAACGAAGCAGAGCTCTACTCAGATGTAGAAGCAAAGGAAGAGGTTAAGGTGGCTTCTCATACCCGAAAAAAGAAAGAAGCTACTCTTGACAAATTACCAGAAAACATCAAGACAGTTGTTGTAGAGCATACTCTTCCCGAAGAAGAAAAGGTATGTCCTAACTGTAATGAACAGCTTGAGGTTATTGGTAAGGAAGTAAAGAAAACATTAAAAATCAAACCTGCTGAGGTGATTATTCAGGAGGATGTATATTACACCTACGCCTGCAAGAATTGTGAGAAAAACGGTATTGAGACCCCAATAGTAAAAACACCACAGGAAAAGCCAGTAATCAAAGGCAGCTTTGCTTCACCAGAAGCAGTGGCTCACATTATGACACAGAAGTTTGTGATATACTCACCACTCTATAGACAAGAACAAGACCTGAAAAGGCAAGGTGTTGAATTAACAAGACAGACAATGTCTAACTGGATACTTAAAGCGAGTCAGCTGTGGTTAGAACCAATATATGAGAAGTTAAGAGAGCTTCTCATAAAAGAGGAAGTAATCCATGCAGATGAAACAACACTGCAGGTACTGAAAACCAAAGAGAAGCCTACTCCAAAGAAAGCATATATGTGGCTGTACAGAACGAGTGGATGCTCTGAAAAGAATATCGTACTGTATGATTACAAACCAAACAGAAAGATTGAAAATGCGGAGAACTTTCTTGAAGGTTTTAATGGCTACATACACGCAGATGGTTATCAGGGATATCACAAACTTGGAGATAACTTCACAGTTGTTGGTTGCTGGGCGCATTGCAGAAGAAAATTTGCTGAAGCATTAGAAATGATAAGCAAGGACGAACGAGCAAACTCAACAGCTGGAATTGCTTTAGATTACTGCAATCAGCTATATGCAATAGAAAAGAAATAGCTGATAAAAGCTATGAAGAAATACTAAAGGTGCGACAAGAAAAATCAAAGCCAATTCTTGACGCTTTTGTGCTGGGCTGAAAAGCAAAGCATAGCATTTAAAAGCAAACTTGGTGGTGCGTTTACCTATCTTAAGAATAACGAGAAATATCTCAGAAGATATTTAGAGGACGGCAGATTAGAAATTGACAATAACCGAGCCGAAAGAAGCATTAAGCCTTTTGTGATGGGCAGAAAGAATTTCCTGTTTGCCAATACTGAGTCAGGAGCTACTGGCAGTGCTGTTATGTACAGCATAATCGAAACAGCCAAAGAGAACAATCTGAATCCGTTTAGATATCTGACCTATATCTTCAAAAAGTTCCCTAATATTAAGGAAAATGAAACGGCTGATATTCTACTGCCTTGGAATGCACCAGAGGAGTGCAAAGTTAAAATTTGATACATATGTGGAAATCCCTGCGAGAACAAACTCGCAGGGATTTTTTAGGATGATTTGACGGTTACGGCTTTACTAATTTTTTCAATCCTTTAAGGTTTCTTTTTTCAATTCTAAATGTTGTTAACAAAGAAAATCCCCCTTTGCACTATTTCTATAATAGTATGCAAAGAGGGAAAAATTATGCTTATTTTGTTGAACTAATTATTTTTTAATGAAGATTTTTTTATTAGCACATATGAACCGTCAGAAATTTTGAAACTCTTGTAGTCCTTACTGTATTTATCTTCATTATAATCACTTTCCGGAACATAAAGAATATTGTCATTATCAACACTTTTAACATATGTAGAGGATAAAGACTCTCTCAAAGTTTCTTCATCAATTGAACCGTTGTAGTTCTCTCTAACTGCTGAATCAACCTCATAAAGTTTGGTAAACATTCTTTGCTTTTCGTTTAAGTCGGTAACCTTTGAATTAAAGGTATGCATTGCATAAACATAAGCACCGGAAAAAGCAATAGCAGAACAAATTGCTGCAATTGTAACAGTAACCCCTAGTGGTACACCCTTCTTAACAGGTCGTCTTTCTCTTCTATCGCTCATAATTAGAACTCTGACATTGGGTCATACTTTGTACCGTTAATTCTACATTCAAAATGTAGATGAGGACCACTTGACCAACCTGTAGAACCTACATAACCGATAACCTGACCCTTAGAAACATGAGAACCTTGGCTTACAACTGCTCTTGTAAGGTGACCGTAGATTGTACATTTACCGTTACCATGGTCAATCCATACATAGTTGCCGTAGCCACCACCACAGCCACAAGAACCGGACTTACCCCAGTTATGTGTACAAGAGTTATTGGAAACAACAACTGTACCTGAGTCAGCAGCAACAACTGTTGCACCCATAATGCTACCGTCTGAAATATCAATAGCACCGTGGCCATAAGAACCTCTGTCTTCACCGAATACTGATGAAAGTGCAGTATGTCCCGGTACAGGCCATGTGTAACCTGAACCTGATGGTGTTACAGGTGTATAACTGCCACCACCACTGTTGCTACTACCACCACTGCTACTGCCACCACTATTGTTGGAAGAGCCATTGTTGTTTGAGCTATTATTTGAACCACTGTTTGAGCTGTTATTAGAACCGTTGTTTGAGCTATTCTGTCTAGCTTTTTCGGCAGCTTTCTTAGCTTGTTCTTCATAGTATGATTGAATCTGGTCATCAATACCATTCAAAGCACCGTTATTAGCTTTAATAGCAGCTTCTTGCTTTTTGTTACGAGTATAAAGTGTGCTTAACACTTTACTGTTTTCATCAACAACAGACTGCAAGTCAGCTTGTTTAGCCTGTAGATTTTTCTTTTCTTTAACTTGTTTTGCCTTATCCTTTACTAAAGCAGCTTTTTCTGACTTAACAGTTTTCATATCTGTTTCAATATCAGATATTAACTTTTCATCAAAGTTACTTACATTTCTAACAAGTTCAACTTTATCAAGAAAATCACTAAAGTCCTTAGCACCTAGAATAATTTCTAGAGAACTAACATCACCTGACATATAAATAGTCTTGATTCTCTTTCTTAGAGTATTTGTTCTGGAGCTAATATCGCTGTTTAGCTTCTTGATTTTCTTAGTTTTAGCAGAAATCTGATTGTTAAGTGTTGTAATTTTCTCTTGGCTTACAACAATTTCATCATTAACAGCATCAATTCTGTTAAGCAAAGTCTTTTGATACTGCTTTGTCTTAGCAATCTTACTGTTGTTTTTCTCTAATTCTTTCTGATATTGTTCTGACTTTTGCTTTAGTTCAGCCTGTCTTTGTTCAAGTTCAGAAATAGAGTCTTGAGCAACAACTGTGCTAGGCTGTACCTTTGCACCAATAGCAAATGTGCCACCAACTACAGTCAAAGCCAATATCGCCGAGATTATCTCTTTTTTCATTGCTATACTCCTTTCAGAGATAAAGTCAATTACCAACCAAGGATAATTGAACCTTCTTTCTTTAGGTACTTACCAATACTGATAAGACCACCTAAAATACCAACAAATACACCTGCAATAATAAATGCACCAAGGAATGGCCACATTACTGAGTTGAATGCTATTGCCTTAAATGGTACTACATACTGCAATGCTTCTATAATCAAATCATAAATGAGCATTAAACCGAATGTTGAAATTACACCGGCTATAGCACCCATAATGATACCTTCAACAAGGAATGGTATTCTGACGAATGTATCTGTTGCACCAACAGACTTCATAATACTGATTTCGTATCTTCTTGCATACATACTCATACGAATTGTATTAGAAATAATAAACAGTGAAATAATTACAAGTGCCAAAACAATTGCAACAGAAAGAATCTGTATAATCTTGTTTAGACTTGTTAATTTATCTGCAACATCAGTTTGGGATGATACAGTAGCAACACCCTTGATACTTTGAATTTGTTTTACTGTACTCTCATATTTTGATAAGTCCTTAACAGTAACCTTATAAGCATCAGGAAGTGGATTGCCCTCACCTTCCATTTCAGCAAAAACCTTGTCACCAAGAACATCCTTGTAATCCTTAATAGCGTCTTCCTTAGGGAAGAAAGAAACAGAAGTAACATTACTTAAGCCTTCCATCTGTTTTCCGGCATTAGTGATTTCTGCATCAGTTGCTTTATCTTCCATATAAACAGTTGTTTCGTTGCTATCTCCAACTTTGTCAACAATTGTTTTAACATTCAAAGATGCCATAACAGCAGCACCTGTCAGTACAAGGCAAGATAAAAGAACACCAATGGAAGCAAGGCTCATCATTCTATTTGACCAGATATTTCTGATACCTTCTTTGATTAAATAACCTAAATTACTAAGCTTCATTTTTACATTTCCTTTTCTATTTTACCTTAGTGAATCAATAACAGAATCCACCTGAGCATCCTTTTCCTTTTTCTCTCTATCGGCAGCAATAATTCTCTTAATTTTTGCAGGGTCAAGAGTTACTGTATGGATTAGGTCCTCTCTGTCATCTGTTTCGATTTCTTCAACAATCTTGTCAATGTTTTCAACAGCCTTTTCAACCTTAGTCTTTGGCTTTTCAGGTTCAGTCTGTTCTTCTGCCATCTTGTTTAACATTCTTAGCTTTTGAACAGGTAGTTCCTGTACTTCTTCCGGTGACTCTTGGTCAATCTTTAGAAGTGGACTAAGTTCATCATCGGAAATTTCCTGATCATATGATGACATAAGTTCAATATCTTCAGCAGACTTACGCTCTAACTTTGTATCGTGAATAATCTTACCCTTATGAATTTCAATAACTCTCTTGCCAAATTCTTTAACAAGGTCATGTTCATGGGTAACGATAATGATTGTTGTACCTTGCTTATTGATTTCAGAAAGCAGGTCAATAATTTCATGTGACATTTCCGGATCAACATTACCTGTAGGTTCATCGGCAATAATAATTTCAGGGTTATTTACTAAAGCTCTTGCCAAAGAAACTCTCTGTTGTTCACCACCGGAAAGTTGGTTAGGCTTACTCTTAATCTTACTGCCAAGACCAACTAGCTTTAGGATATAAGGAACACGAGTTTTGATTGTTTTGTTAGATGCACCAACACATCTCATAGCAAAAGCAACATTATCGTAAACTGTCATTTTCTCAATCAGACGGAAGTCCTGGAAAACAATACCCATCTTTCTTCTTAAGAAAGGAACTTTCCTTCTCTTAAGTTTACTCATTCTGATTCCATCAACAACAATTTCACCTTTTGTCAACTTTTCTTCAGCCATAATTAGCTTTAGGAATGTACTCTTACCGGCACCGGAAGAACCAACAATAAACACAAAGTCACCGTTGTTAATCTTTAGGTTGATATTATGCAACGCATGAGTACCTGAAGGGTAGTCCTTTGATACATTTTTAAATTCTATCATAAAAAAATCTCTCCAAAATGGTAACAAATGTTATTTACCAATGTGTACAAAACTCGCTCCACAAATGAATTTGAGAAGCGAGTCCTTATTAATTTTAGTATTTTGTAGGGTTAGCATCTAGGTATCTTCTTACCATTAATGCTACTTTAAAGACGATTGCATCTTCAAATTCTCTTAGGTCAAGACCGGTTAACTTCTTGATTTTTTCCAGTCTGTAAACAAGTGTGTTTCTGTGAACAAATAGCTTTCTTGATGTTTCAGAAACATTTAGGTTGTTTTCAAAGAACTTCTGAATTGTGAACAGAGTTTCTTGGTCAAGGCTGTCAATTGAGCCTTTCTTGAAAACTTCCTTTAGGAACATTTCACAAAGAGTAGTTGGTAGCTGATAAACAAGTCTTGCAATACCAAGGTTGTCATAGCTGACAATAGTTCTTTCGTTATCAAATACCTTTCCAACTTCAAGGGCAACCTGTGCTTCCTTAAATGAATGAGCCAAATCCTTGATACCCATTACAATAGTACCGATACCAACTGTACAATGAGTATAGAATTCAGAAGAAAGTGTATCAACAATAGAACCTGCTAACTTCTCTAGGTCCTTTTCCTTAATACCCGGTTTTAGTTCCTTAACAAGAGCAATCTCAGTTTCGTTAATGTTAATGATAAAGTCCTTAGACTTATCAGGAAATAGGTTCTGAAGAACATCATAAGCAGAAATATCTGTCTTGGATGTAATTCTGATTAACATAACAACTCTGGTAACTTCTGAGTTAAAGTGAAGTTCTCTTGCCTTTAGATAAATATCCCCAGGTAGGATATTATCTAGGATAACACTTTTGATAAAATTGCTTCTATCATACTTTTCATCATAATACTGCTTAATAGAATTCAGGGAAATAGCCAAAAGGCCCGCATATCTTTGGGCTGCCTCATCTGTACCGGAAACAAAGACTGCATACTCTGGTCTTTGATTTGCTCCAAATGATTTGTATGTATATCCGTTAATAACATAAGGAACAGTAGATGACAATGTTTCGGCATTTATACTTTCGTTTACTTCACCAATTCTGCCAAGTTCTGAACAAGCAATAACCACTGATGTTTCATCAACAATACCGATTGTTCTATCAATGGTATCTCTCATTTGGTGTATTACTCCTTGAAAGAGTCTATTTGACATATTATTTTCCTCCCTGATTATATGGTGATAATGACTAATGCTTTCGTTACAAGTCATATAATTATATTGTTCATCATATACATTTTACACAAAAACTCAGAAAATTGCAACATTTATTTTCAATTTTCAGGGAGAATTTTCACTAAAATCACAAATCACCCTATTTTGTGGGTATATTCGTGATACATTTTTACCAATTTGTCCGTTTTAGTAATTTTTCTGTGGTGTTTTCTGTGTTATGCTTAACAAAGAAAATTTTTATTATAACAACAAACCCCCTCAAATGAGGGGGTTATAAATATCAAGTTATCAGTTAGTGATAGTCTTTTCTGTTTCAGGATCAAATACATGAATCTTTTCAGTTTCAAATGCAATCTTGATCTTGTCACCAGGCTGAGCCTTTGAAGTTGGTTCAACTCTAGCGATAATTGGAATACCTTCAATGTTAACATATAGGTAAATTTCAGCACCCATAAGTTCTGTAACATCAACATTAGCTTCAAGAACACTTTCTGTTAGTCTTTCTAGGTGTTCAGCTTCGTCATGTACATGTTCAGGACGGATACCGATTCTAACAGCCTTGCCAACATAAGCGTCTAGCTTGCCACCTTCGTTCTTGCTTGCAGGTAGTGGAATGCTATAGCCTGCAAATTCAGCACAAATCTGGTTGCCCTTCTTAGCAAGAGTTGCATCAATAAAGTTCATCTGAGGTGAACCGATGAAACCTGCAACGAATTCGTTGCAAGGTAGATCATATAGATGCTGAGGTGTATCAACCTGCTGAATGAAACCGTCTTTCATAACAACGATTCTAGTACCCATTGTCATAGCTTCTGTCTGGTCATGAGTAACATAGATAAATGTTGTACCTAGTCTCTGATATAGCTTAGAAATTTCTGTACGCATCTGTGCACGAAGCTTTGCGTCCAAGTTAGATAGTGGTTCGTCAAGTAGGAATACCTTAGGGTCACGAACGATAGCACGACCAAGAGCAACTCTCTGTCTCTGACCACCTGATAGAGCCTTAGGCTTTCTGTCTAGGTACTGTTCAATACCAAGAATTCTTGCAGCTTCCTGAACTCTTTCCTTGATTTCTTCCTTTGGTGTCTTTCTTAGCTTTAGACCAAATGCCATATTATCATAAACTGTCATATGTGGATATAGAGCATAGTTCTGGAATACCATTGCAATATCTCTATCCTTTGGTGCTACGTCATTTGCTAGCATATCACCAATGTAAAGTTCACCCTTACTGATGTCTTCTAGACCGGCAATCATTCTTAGTGTTGTTGACTTACCACAACCTGAAGGACCAACCAAAATAATAAATTCTTTGTCTTCGATTTCTAGGTTAAAATCTGTAACAGCAGTTACACCACCGTCATAGATTTTATAAACGTGTCTTAAAGATACATTTGCCATACTAACTATAACCTCCCTGTATAAATAAGCAAGGATTTTACCATTCCTCACCAATAGTTTCGTATATCATAATGTAGTATATCATTTTTTTGTTGATTTGGCTACTATATTTTTGACTAAATATTAACGCAAGATTTTAGGCAAAAAGCCACACATATAAAAAATGTTCATATTTTTTGTTTATAACTTACAAAAATATATTACGCTTCTCATCCTCTTGCATAAATCTACATTCACCGGGGGCTAAATCTTTGGGCAATTTTAGCATACCGATTTGCTCTCTGTGTAGTTCTTTTACTGTTAATCCCTGTGTTAAAAACATCTTTTTTACCTGATGATACTTGCCTTCTCGTATAATTACCCTTGCAATATGGGGATTTTCCTTGTTTGGAAGTAATTTTGCCGATAGACAAAGTGTGCCATCATAGAAAGAAATACCCTTCCTGAAGTTCTCTACCATTTCATCGGTTACTTCACCGTCAAGGGTTGCTTTGTACACCTTTTCAACATGCTTTTTAGGGGATAACATTCTATGGGCAAAGTCACCGTCATCAGTAATAATCAGCATACCTGTAGTATCTTTATCAAGTCTACCTGCCGGAAAAAGATTTTTCCTTCTCATTTCCTTTGGCACAAGGTCAACAACAGTTTCTGCATTTTTGTCATTACTTGCAGAGATATAACCCTTAGGCTTGTTCATTATAATATACACATATTCTTGATAAGAAATATCTTTGCCATCCACAGTAACCTTATTTACATTAGGGTCAAGTTTAGTTTCAGGCTTTTTTATAATTTCACCATCAATTTTTACTAATCCTTTTCTAACCAGTTTTTGTGCTTCTTTTCTTGTGCAAATATTTTGTGACACAAGGAATTTATCAATTCTCATTTTACTCCTTTAGCAAAGATACAAAGTCACTTCCATAAAGCTCCTTAGATTTGTGACAGCCTACCACCTTACCTTTATAAGTAAGTATAGAAACAAAGTAGTTGTCCTTTCCTTTATAAACATAACGCTTAGTGGTCTTTCCCTTAAAGTTATTTAGGTCAAGACCCATAGCTTTTTGTATCTTATTATATCTTTCATATGTAGAGTTGAAGTTTTCCGGTATTCTCACATTATCAATAGTAACAGGTTGTCCGGTAACATTAAAGTAAGACAAGAAAGTTTCTTTATCATTACTTGTAGAAAAGCTGAGAGAATACTCACCTATTTCTTTACAATATGCACTTTTAGGTGTGTTATCACAAGACACAAACACTACTGCCAAAATCAGTATTAACCCAAAAGCACACATAAATAAAAATTTCTTTTTGTTATTAATCTTTGTTTTTACTGTTAGTACAAACATTTTATCAGTCCTTCCGTATTCCATATAAAATACATATGCAAGGACTTGCTATAAAATGTTATAGTAAATAATTTTTTAAATCTTCCGAAGAAGTTGCAAATACAGTAGCACCTTCATTTTCCATTGACTCTTTGTCACCGTAACCATAAAGCACACCAACAAAGTCAACATTACAAAGTCTAGCACCTTTTGCATCAAAATAAGTATCCCCTACCATAGCGATTTTACTGTTAAAATCTTTTCCCAATCTATTTACTGCATAAGGGATAATATCCTTTTTATCTTTCCTACTACCATCGGCTAAAGAGCCACAAACTGCATCAAAACATTCTGTTAAACCTAAGTTCTCAACAATTTCTTCTGCAAATTTTTCATACTTAGAGGTAGCAACTGCAACCTTAACACCGGTTGACTTAATCTCCATTAAAGTTTCTTTAATACCCTTATAAGGCTTATTCATCAGCTTACCCTCAGTATCATAATAATGACGATAAACCTCAACTGCATCTTCGGCAGGTTTCCCACTTAGATGGCATAAATTTGTGAAAGTATCAAGTAGTGGTGGACCTATATACAACTTATAATTACTTGTATCAAATGTATCACAACCGATTTGCTCTATAGTTTTTTCCAGACTATAACGAATACCTGTAGCACTTTCGGAAATTGTACCGTCTAAGTCAAACAAAATAATATCGTACTTACTCAAACTTTTCATCTGCCTTTTTCTGGAACTTTTCACTTTTTACAGATACTCTGTTGTGAGTACCGTTGGCAATCATACCGGCATTATCATAAGCAGTAACTTCGAACTTAAATGACCTACCGTCATTGCTGATTAGCTTACTTTCTACTTTAATCTTAGCACCGATTGGTGAAGGACTGATGTGCTGAATTTCTACCATTGTACCGACAGTAGTTAAACCCTCATCAAGAAAAGTATCGGCAAGTTTTGTTGATGCCTCCTCCATAAGAGCAACAACAGTTGGTGTAGCCAATACTCTTAGGCTGCCTGAACCAACATTTACTGCCAACATATCCTCTGTTACAACTTTTTCTATTACAAAATTATCCATAATTAAACCTCCAATTAATGATTATCATTGTATAATTAGAATTTCTATGGTATAATAATACATCATCTGATAAATTAATTCAATACAATATAAAAGGAGAAAAACAATGAAATTAGGAATTGTAGGCTTACCTAATGTAGGTAAAAGTACACTTTTCAATGCTATCACTAATGCAGGAGCTCAGAGTGCAAACTATCCGTTCTGTACTATTGAACCAAATGTTGGTGTTGTAGCAGTACCTGATAAGCGTATTGACAAACTTGCAGAAATGTATAATCCGGATAAAATCACACCGGCAACAATTGAATTTGTTGATATTGCCGGTCTTGTAAAAGGTGCATCAAAGGGTGAAGGTCTTGGCAACAAGTTCCTTTCTAACATTCGTGAATGTGACGCTATTGTTCATGTTGTAAGATGTTTTGAAAATGATGACATTATCCATGTTGAGGGTTCAGTTGACCCTGCAAGAGATATTGAAACAATTGACATTGAGCTTATCCTTTCTGATGTAGAAATGGTAACAAGAAAGATTGATAGACTTAAAAAGGCACTTAAAGGTGACAAGAGCCTACAACCACAGATTGACTTCTTTGAGGAAGTTCTTGACACACTAAACAAAGGTAAAAGTGCAAGAACTGTTGAAACAACAGAAGAACAGGAAGAATGGCTAAAGGAAGTTGCTTTACTTACAACAAAGCCAATTATCTACGCTGCAAATATGAGTGAAGATGACTTTACCAACGGTATTCAGGACAACAAAATGCTACAAACAGTTAGAGATATTGCAAGTGAAGAACATGCAGCAGTACTGCCAATCTGTGCACAAATTGAAATGGATATTGTTGATATGGACAAGGAAGAAAAGGAACTGTTCCTTTCTGATCTAGGTCTTGAAGAAAGTGGTCTTGACAGACTTATCAAGGAATGTTACTCACTACTTGGATTAATCTCTTACCTAACTGCCGGTAAACCTGAAGTTAGAGCATGGACAATCACTAAGGGTACTAAAGCTCCTCAAGCTGCCGGTAAAATCCACACAGACTTTGAAAGAGGTTTCATCAGAGCAGAAGTTGTTTCTTATGATGACCTTATCGCAAACGGTGGTATGACTGCTTGTAAAGAAAAAGGTCTTGTTCGTTCAGAAGGTAAAGACTATGTTATGAAAGACGGAGATGTAGTTCTATTTAGATTTAATGTTTAAATTTTAATTTTATTTTTTAATTTTGATTGCACTAATCTAAAAATTGCATTTTATTAAATATAAACTAAAATTTCATATTATATAGCAAACCGGCTACCAAATTAATGGTAGCCGGTGTTTTTATTAATTATAGTATGATGACATATAACATCTAGCTAATTTTAAGTAATCTCCATTTTTCACAGTAACATATGCACTTCCATAGAAATTATCATTTGACTTTATATCATATACAGAGTGTCTACTATCAGAACTAACCTCATAATATCCCATACCACCACTAGAAGTCAATTTATATTCACCTGGAGCAATATCTCTACCTACTTTAAACATACCACCAGATTCATAATTTTTATTCTTTGATGCATATTTTATATTAATAGCATAACAGCGTTTAAGTTCTAAATACTCTCCATCATACACTTTGACAATAGATGTATTGTAAAAATTATCATTAGAAATAATTGAATATACACTACCACTACTATCAGAGTTAATACTAAAGTATGCTAATTTATTTGTGGAATACAATACATATTCACCTGCAGGCATATCTCTACCTACTTTATATGTACCAACATTATATTTTTTTACTGGTGCAACTCTAACTGTACAAACAGATTTATAAGTTCTACCAGCATATTTAAATTTAGCTGTAATTTTAGCTATTCCCTTAGACTTACCTTTTACTACACCTTTTGAATTAACTGTTGCAATTTTCTTATTACTAGTTGACCAAAAAACATGTACATTAGAAGGATATTTTTTAATCTTAAGTCTAACTGACCTATTTAACACAACATACTGACTCTTAGGTAATGACACATAAGGCTGTTTTACATTAATTTTAATAGAATTTGATTGCCCATTACTTTTGATTGTAACTCTAGCAGAACCTTTTCTTAGAGCAGTAGCAACACCTTTACTATTCACTTTTACAACTTTTGTATTAGAAGATTTATAGCTAATTTTTGCAGATGATTTTGCATTCAGTTTATAAGTCTGACCCACATAAACACTTGCACTTTTATTCACTTTAGGAATGATATTGAAATTAACAGTTCTTTTTCCTTTTATTGAATTTTTACCAAAAATAATAACTGAGGCTTTCCCAACTTTTCTGTTATTCCTATAAGTTACGGTATAATCTCTTATTGAAATACTATCATAGAATTTATCAGTTACCCTAACAGTAGGTCTATATGATTTATTTTCATAAACATAAGTTTTCTTGTTAATACTTACATGACATTTATTTAAGGATAGAAAGATATTAAAATACTTTGTAATTTCTCCATCATATGCTCCAATAAAAAATACCGTTACACTACCCTTGCCAGGTGAAACATTATCCCTATAATCAAGTAGATAATCAATGTTTTCAGTTAATAAAAAATCGCCATCATAAACCTCTATTTTGGGGCAAATATCTGTACCTGTATATTCAAAAGATGTTTTGGACATAACCACCTTTAAATCAGTATTATCATATGCTAAAACTTCTATTTTATTAGATGTAGCAAAGGAAGTCATCGTTAACTGAAAAACCACAGAAACGACTAAAAATAGTGATAAAACAATTGATAAAATTTTTCTTTTCATTTTCTTACCCTCTCTTAAATTTTTAATACGCTGAATTTATATATCGTTTATTTTTACTATTATTTACCATCTCATTTCTAAATCTAAAGAGATATTTAATTTATACCTATTATACAACTATTATTTGTATTATGTCAATAAAATTTATAACTTTATTAACATAATTTTATTTATTATTTAGAAAAGCTGAAACTTATTAAAGTTTCAGCTTTTTCTTTTAATCATTTGTATCAATGTCAAAGGTAACATCAAGTAGGTACTTTGACTTACCTTTATTAATTGAATGTAAGATATATTCTTTTATTTGATTGCGCTGGCTCATCATATCTTCCGGTAAAACTAAATCAAACACAAGAAGTGTGCCACTACTGCAATTAGCAATTCTAAAATCATGGATTGAAAGCCTACTGTCCTTTGACTTTAAGCACTCCATAATTTTCAGTTGCAACTTTTCTGCTTTTAAATCATCAGTAACAATAGGGTCATAGTGGACAACCATATGAATACCGAATTTCTTTAGGCATTGTCTTTCTATTCTATCTATTGTATCGTGACAAGTCATAGGGTCTTCATCCTTATCAACCTCAACATGAATTGTTGCATATCTTTTTGCCGGACCATAATCGTGAATCATTAAGTCGTGACAACCTAACACCTTGTCATATGAATTAACAAAATCAATAATTTCTTTCCTAAATTCAGGGGTAGCCTCTTCACCTAATAGTGGTGAGATTGTCTGCCTAATAAGTCCTATGCCATTATACAAAATAAACAGTGACACCAAAGCACCCATAATTCCATCTATCTGCCACTTTGTCAGTAATTCAACAACCATTGCAATAAGTACACAAGTAGTTGTTAACACATCATTTCTACTGTCTGCACTTGCTGCAAGTAATGTTGTGGAATGGATTTGTTTGCCTTTTTTATTATAAAAGAATGTCATCCATAGTTTCACAAGAATTGAAACTATAAGCACAATAATTGTGACCAAAGAAAATTTTACAGGTGTTGGAGAAATTATTTTTTCAACTGAACTTTTTGCAAGTTCAAAACCAATAACAAAAATCATTACTGCTACAGTTAAACTTGCTAAATATTCAAACCTTGCGTGGCCAAATGGGTGTTTCTTATCAGCCGGTTTTTCTGCTAACTTAAAGCCTAATAAGGTGACAATTGAACTTGCTGCATCAGAAAGGTTGTTAACACTATCAGCGATAATTGACATTGAAGAAACAAGTGTACCTACAACAAACTTACCACCGGCTAAAGCGAAGTTGCAGATTATTCCCACTATACCGGCTAACTTGCCTACCTTTGCTCTGTTTCTTTCCTCAGTACTTTCCATAAAATCATCTCATTTCATTATATAATAAAAAAGTGGGGCAGTAAAAACTGTCCCACAGAAAATTCTGTTGCCCTTTGGCCCGGTTGAATAAACAACTTGCTAGTTTATAATACATTATATGCTTAAATAGTAAAGTGATTATAACATTAATTATATAAAATTTCAAGAAAAAAGACCGATAAAAATCGGTCTTTTCTTCAAAGGGATTGATGAATATTTTACTACCAAGGTAGAATAACGATTATTTCATATAGCCTGATTTTCTAAGTGCTATTTTTAGTAAAGGTCCAACCACACCGGCAATAACACACTTGATTGCGTCAAATGGTAGGAATGGAATTACACAAGCTGCCAAAGAAGCATTTAAATCATACTTTGTAATAGCCATAAACTGAATTGTACCACAAGTGTAACAAATAACAACACCAACTGCACAAGCTAAAATACTAATAACAATTTCAAGAGCTTTGTTCTTAGTTGGGATTTTACAAATCAAACCAACAACTACTACAACAATTAGGTAAGACCAAACATAACCACCGGTAATGTTAGCATATGTAGATAGACCTGTCTGTCCACCACTAAACAGTGGTAAGAATAAACCTAATAGTAAGTAAACAACAACAGAGATTAGACCTTTTACAGGACCAAGCACTACTGCTGTAAATACTACTGCCAAAATACCAAGTGAAACCGGTACAACACCGATTGGAATAGTGATGATTGAAAAGATACAACAGATAGCTGCAAATAATGCACACACTACCATATCAAATATTTTATTGTTCTTCATAAAAAAATACCCCCTGTGTATATCACAAGGAGTATTATAACTCATAATTATAGTATTGTCAACCTTAATATTAATTATTGTTAACAATTGTTAACCTATGGGTAATTGTCAACCTAATTATAGAATTGTTCCACCACCAAGAACAACATCACCATCATAAAGTACAACTGCTTGTCCTTTACAAATTGCTCTTTGGCTTTCGTCAAAAGTAACCTTAACTTTACCGTCTTCCATTACTTTTGCAGTAGCAGGTTGTTCCTTTTGGTTGTAACGAATTCTAGCCTTACAACGGATTTCTTCCTTTGGTTCTTCAATAGATAACCAGTTAAAATCGTTAGCATAAAGTTCCTTAGAGAAAAGTTCATCATTTAGGCAAAGCACAACTTTGTTATCCTCTAAGTCCTTTTCCTTAACATACATAGGGCAAGGCAAAGCAAGACCCAAGCCTTTTCTTTGACCGATAGTATAACGGATAATACCTTTATGCTTACCAAGTACATTACCACTTGTATCTACAAAGTCACCCTCAGGATACTTTTTGCCTGTATAATCCTCAATAAATGCAGCATAGTCACCATTTGGCACAAAGCAAATGTCCTGACTATCCTTTTTATCAGCATTGATAAAGCCATTTTCTTCTGCGATTTTACGAGTTTCACTTTTTTCCATTTCACCTAATGGAAACTGAACATGAGCAAGTTGTTCTTGAGTCATATTGTAAAGAACATAACTTTGGTCCTTAGAAAGGTCAACTGCTTTCTTTAGGATATATCTGTCGCCTTTCTTCTCAATTCTTGCATAGTGACCTGTAACAACATAATCATACTGTAGCTCTTTCATACGGTGCATTAGCTTATCAAACTTTAGGTATCTGTTACAACGGATACAAGGGTTTGGAGTACCACCGTTTTCGTAAGTCTCAATAAAATCATCTATTATTTTTTCTTTAAAATCAGCTTTGAAGTTGAAAACATAATAAAGTGCACCCAGTTTATAGCAAACACTTCTTGCATCTTCAATATCAGAAAGTGAACAACAAGTTCTCTCTGTATCAATGCCGATGTCATCGTTATCATAAAGTTTCATTGTAACACCAATGATGTGATAACCTTTTTCTTTCATAATAAAAGCTGCGACGCTGGAATCAACGCCGCCACTCATTGCAATTATAGCCTTTTTCATTAGCCTAACCTTATCATTTCATCAATACATTTTTTAGCCTGTAAACGCTTTTCTTCGTCCATTGTGATCTCATCACCAAATGTACCCTTTAAGCAACCATAAACATCCATTAGTGTAGTTGCTTTCATATTAGGACAGATTAAGTCCTTTGACATTGGGTAGAACTGTTTATCAGGACAAGCATACTGTAACTCTTCAGCAATAGAAATTTCTGTACCGATAATAAATTCCTTGTCTTCACTCTGCTTAGCAAAGTTAACAATACCGGAAGTTGAACCGACATAATCAGCATGTTGTACAACATCAGGCTGACATTCAGGATGAACAAGCACCTTTGCATTTGGGTGTTTCTTCATAGCCTCAAGTAGCTTACTTTCAGAAATCTTTGCATGAGTTGGGCAACCACCGTGAAGAAGTTTAAATTCCTTTTCAGGTACTTGCTTTGCAACATAAGAACCTAGGTTACAGTCAGGAATAAACAAAATCTTGTCAGCATCAAGTTTCTTACAAATCTCAACAGCTGAAGATGATGTAACACATACATCACATATAGTTTTTAAACTTGCAGTAGTATTTATGTATGCAACTACTGCATAGTCAGGATACTGTTCCTTTACAAGAGAAATAGTTTCCTTATCCATCTGTTCTGCCATAGGACAACCGGCATCAGGGTTGCTTAGGATAACTTTCTTTTCAGGAGCAAGAATCTTTACTGTTTCTGCCATAAAACGAACACCACACATAATAACTGTTTTCTGTGGTACTTTAGCTGATTTTACTGCAAGTGCATAACTGTCACCTGTAAAATCGGCAATTTCTTTAATCTCCTGAGCCATATATGAGTGTGCAAGAATACACACATCATTTTCTTCTTTTAATTTTAAAATCTGCTTTTGAATGTCGTTAATCATAAATTCAAATCCTATCATTTTGGTGTGGATAGATTATATCAAATCCACACCATAAAGTCAAATTCAGTTGATTATTCAGGTTGTTTGTCAGCCATTAGTCTAACCATAACAGCCTTTTGAGCATGGAGTCTGTTTTCTGCTTCTTCAAAGATTTCATCAGCATGAGCTTCAAAAACATCAGCAGTAATTTCTTCACCTCTGTGAGCAGGTAGGCAATGAAGAACCATACAATCCTTGTTTGTTTTTTCCATTAGTTCAGCATTAATCTGAATACCGGCAAATGCCTTTTCACGAATAGCCTTTTCTTCTTCCTGACCCATTGATGCCCATACATCAGTATATACAACATCAGCATTTTCAGCAGCCTTTAGTGGGTCTGTTGTCATTTCAAACATACCCGGATAATTGTCTGCAAAGTCAAGAATGTTCTTTGGAGGTTCATAACCCTTAGGACAAGCAATAGCAACGCTCATACCACACTTTAAGCAACCAACAATAAGTGAGTTAGCCATATTGTTACCGTCACCGATAAATGCTAACTTAAGACCCTTTAGCTTACCCTTAAATTCACGAATTGTCATAAGGTCAGCAAGTACCTGACATGGGTGACAATAGTCTGTTAAACCGTTAATAACAGGGATTGAACCGTATTCAGCAAGTGCATCAACTTCTGCCTGAGCAAATGTACGAATCATAATACCGTCTAACATTCTTGAAAGAACTCTTGCAGTATCTTCTACAGGTTCACCTCTACCAATCTGTAAATCATTTGATGATAAGAATAGTGGGTGACCACCTAGCTGATACATACCTGTTTCAAAAGAAACTCTTGTTCTTGTTGATGACTTTTCAAAAATCATACCCAGTGTTTTACCCTTTAGGTGATGATGTTCAATACCATGCTTTAGTTCATACTTTAGCTGATCAGCAAGGTTAAGAATATCCTTAATTTCTTCTGTTGATAGACTTTCAAGTGTTAATAAATGCTTCATCCTTTATTCCTCCATTACCTTCTTTAGTATAGCAAGTGCTTCATCAATTTCTTCATACTTAATATTTAGTGGTGGCAACATTCTTAATAATGTTTTTGCAGTGATTACAAGAAGTCCGTTTTCTGTACATTTCTTTGCAATATCACCGGCATTGCCCTCAACTTCAATACCAATCATTAAGCCTTGTTGACGAACTGACTTAACACCTTTGATTTTTTCAATTTTTTCTTTAAAGTAAGCACCCTTCTTGTTGATTTCTTCAATAAATTCAGGGGTGTTTACTGTATCAATAATATAGTTAGCACCGGCACAAACAACAGGATTACTGCCAAATGTTGTACCGTGAGTTGATGGACCCATAACATCCTTTAGCTTGTCATTAACCATACAAACACCAATAGGAAGTCCACCACCAAGACCTTTTGCAGAAGTTACAACATCAGGCTTAATGCCACTGTGCATATAGCCGTAAAGTTTACCTGTACGGCAAACACCTGTCTGTACTTCATCAACAATAAGCAAAATGTCCTTTTCATCACAAATCTTTCTTACCTGTTGTAGATATTCAGAGTCAAGGATATTTACACCACCCTCACCCTGAACTGTCTCTAGCATAACAGCACAAGTTTTGTCTGTGATTGTATTCTTTAGACTTTCAATATCATTGGCAATAGCATTATCAAAGCCTTCTACAAATGGGAAGAAGTAGTTGTGGAAAACATCCTGACCTGTTGCAGACAATGTTGCAATAGTTCTGCCATGGAAACTGTTTACCAAAGTAATAATATGGTCTCTGCCTCTGCCGTACTTATCAAATGAATATTTTCTTGCAACCTTAATTGCACATTCATTTGCTTCAGCACCACTGTTGCCAAAGAATACTTTTGAAAGTCCTGTTGCCTTGGTTAGCTTTTCAGCAAGAACACCGGCAACCTTGTTGTAGTAATAGTTACTAATGTGCTGAATAGTACCGGCTTGTTCACTAACTGCCTTTACCCAACCGTCATCACAGTAACCAAGACTGTTTACACCGATACCGGAAGAAACATCAATATATTTCTTACCGTTATCGTCATAAGCATACACACCTTTACCTTTAGTTAGACAAACATCATATCTGCCGTATGTATGCATAATATTTTCATTATCTAATTCTTTAATCTTTTTATTATCCATTGTAATCAATCCTATCAATCAAATGAGAAAACATCAATGTCATCCCTCTTTGTAAAACCCATTGCTTTCCAAAAAGGTTGACCTAGTTGATTGTTTTTGTAACAGAAAATGTGAGTTTTCTTAATACCGGCTTGTTTTATTCTTTTGTCAGCCTCAGTAGCAAGGCTTCTGCCAACACCCATTCTACGGTAATCAGGGCTAACTGCCATATGATGAATAAAACCTCTTCTGCCGTCATGACCTGCAAGTACAGTAGCAATAATCTTACCGTCAACTATACCAACAAGTGACATACCCTTGTTGTGTTCAAGGTACTTGGCAATATTTTCTCTACTGTCGGCATCAGACAAGGCTCTCTTTGTTGTTACTTGCCAAAGAGCAAAAATCTCATCATAGTCTTCAATTGTCATTTCTCTAATCTGTAAATTATCCATATATATTTCCTTATTAATAGAACATTGTACCGATACCTTCATCGGAGAACAATTCAATAAGAATAGAATGTTCAATTCTACCGTCAATAATATGAGCTCTTGATACACCTTGACGAACTGCCTCAACACAACAATCAATCTTAGGTATCATACCACCACTGATGATGCCCTCTCTCTTTAGCTGACTGACTTCACTGACATTTACTACAGAGATAAGTGAGTCTTCATCATCTTTATCCTGAAGCAGTCCTCTAATATCAGTCATAAGAATAAGTTTCTTAGCACCAATCTTTGATGCAATATGGGCAGCAGCAATATCAGCATTAATGTTATACACATTACCCTTATAGTCACCGGCTACAGTAGCAATAATAGGTACATAGCCGTCATTAATAGCATCGTTAATAACTTCACTATTTACTTCTGTGATTTCACCAACATAACCTAGGTCATCACCTGTAACCATCTTTTCAGCCATAAGCATATTACTGTCAAGACCACAAAGACCAATAGCCTTGCCACCTGCATGGTTAAGGTGCTGAGTTAAGCTTTTGTTTACCTTACCGGCTAAAACTTGCTGAACAATATCCATTGTTTCTTTATCGGTAACACGCATACCGTTGATGAATTTACTTTCAATGCCAACTCTTTTTAGCATTGAAGAAATTTCAGGACCACCACCATGTACAAGAACAACATTTACACCAACAAGTTGCATTAGTACAATGTCACTCATAACAGCAGCCTTTAAATCTTCGTTAAGCATTGCATTGCCACCGTATTTTACAACAATTGTTTCACCGGCATATTTCTGAATATATGGCATTGCTTGTGTAAGCACTTTTGCTGTTAAACTACTATCCATTTCTCAAACTTCTTTCTCTATCTTATTTTTCTAAAACAATCATCTTCCCATAATAACGGATTGCTTTTTATATATTGCCACATTTTTGCTAAGTCTTTTTCACTTCGCACAATGTGGTCATAAAATGACCTTTGCCAAACAGAAAAACCAACTTCTTTAGAAACTGCACCTTTAAACTGCTTAACAACTCTTGTAATACTAGCCTTACCTTCTGTAACATCAAGCGTTGTTGAATGGTTATATCTTTGATTAGAACTAACCGTTAAAAGCATATGTATATGGTTAGGCATAATAACAAATGAACTAACAGAAATACCTTTATATATTCTTGGAATATTTAAAAGTTTTCTTTCAGCTATCCTACCATATTTACTTAAAGGTATTTTATAAGGTCGAATAATGTTATTCCCTATAAACTTACAATAAATCTCTTTTGGTTGCCAAAAATAATTTTTTCTATCCTTAGTGCATATTGTAATAAAATATACACCGGCAGTAGAATAATCATAATTTTTTAACCTTATAGATTTTCGTTTTGGAAAGTTCTTGTTTGATTTTACAGTTTCCATTTATGTTTTTGTTTTCTTTTTTCGGGCGAACAATGTTCGCCCCTACATTTTATTTTGAAAATTTTGTATTAAATTAATAAAACATTACATATACCCTTAAATTACCTAGTAACTCTGTTAAACCAACAAACCCTGTTGTAGGGTCCAACATTGTTGGACCGTTGGGTATTAGATTTACTAAAAAGCATTTGCAGATTTTTCTCTACATCATTTTAAAGGTATCTTTCGGGCGAACAATGTTCGCCCCTACATTTTATTTTGAAAATTTTGTATTAATAAAAACATCACATATACCCTTAAATTACCTAGTAACTCTGTTAAACCAACAAACCCTATTGTAGGGTCCAACATTGTTGGACCGTTGGTTTTAGCTTTTCTAAAAGTCTTTTGCAGATTTTTCTCTACTTCTTTTTAAAGGTATCTTTCGGGCGAACAATGTTCGCCCCTACATTTTATTTTGAAAATTTTGTATTAATAAAAACATCACATATACCCTTAAATTACTTAGTAACTCTGTTAAACCAACAAACCCTGTTGTAGGGTCCAACATTGTTGGACCGTTGGGTATTAGATTTACTAAAAGGTATTTGCAGATTTTTCTCTACATCATTTTAAAGGTATCTTTCGAGCGAACAATGTTCGCCCATACATTTTAAAATGTTTACAATTACATTATTTTTATATATCAGCAATCAGGTTCTATAGTCACCGTTGATTTTTACATAATCATATGTTAGGTCGCAACCATAAGCTTCGGCAAAGCCTTCACCGTCATTAAGTTCAATATCAATAGTAACAGTATCACAAACTAGGACTTTCTTTGCCTCATCTTCGTCAAAGCCAACACCGGCACCGTTCTCACAAACAAGAACTTCGCCACCTTCGCTTTTGAAAGTAACCTTAACCTTGCTAATGTCAACATCCATACCACTGTAACCGATAGCACATAGCACTCTGCCCCAGTTAGCATCTGCACCAAACATAGCAGTCTTTACAAGAGAAGAACCGATAACTGTCTTTGCAACACCTACTGCATCTTTCTTTGTTTTAGCTCCACTAACATCACAGATAAGTAGCTTTGTTGCACCCTCACCGTCTTTAGCAAGTTGCTTAGCAAGTGACTTGAAAGCCTCTGTTAAACCGGCAACAAATGTCTTATAATCTTCATTCTTAGTTGTGATTTCCTTATTACCTGCTTTACCACTGGCCATAATAGCAAGTGTATCGTTAGTAGAAGTATCACCGTCAACAGAAACCATATTGTAGCTGTCTTCTACTGCTTCCTTAAGTGCTTCTTCCAACATTTTTGAGCTGATAGCACAGTCAGTTGTAACGAAAGAAAGCATTGTACCCATATTAATATGAATCATACCACTGCCCTTAGCAATACCACCAACAGTAACAGTTTTGCCGTCAATAGTCATTTCCATTGCCATTTCTTTTTTAACTGTATCTGTTGTCATAATTGCTTCGGCACAGTCAGAGCCATTTTCGCTACTCATCATTTTCTTCATTAAATAAAGTTTCTGTTCAAATGGTTCAAGTGGTAGTGGCACACCGATAACACCTGTTGATGCAACAATAACATCATCTTCGGCAATATTAAGTGTTGATGCACAAAGTTTGCAAACATCTGATGCCTTCTTGTAACCGTCAGCGTTACAAGTATTTGCGTTACCACTGTTAGCAACAATAGCCTGTGCTTTGCCGTTTTTCAAATGTTCCTGAGTTACTAGGATAGCATCTGACTTTACAAGGTTTTTTGTATAAACAGCAGCAGCATTACACAAAGTGTCGCACTTTACCATCATAATATCTTTCTTAGTTGTGTTACCCTCTTTGATACCACCACAGATAGCTGCACCGGTAAAGCCTTGAGGAGTTGTGATAGTTCCATCAATAAATCTAAAGTCCATAAATATACCTCATTTTTTATTTATTATTACGCCTTGTAAAGAAGTATTTGTAAATATTAGAATGCAGGAGGAACGATTTCCAAACCTGTCTTTTCGTCTAAACCAAAAATAATATTCATATTCTGAATTGCTTGACCGGCAGCACCCTTAACCATATTGTCAATGGCAGCTACTGCAACAAGCAAGTTTGCTCTTTTGTCCAGGTGAAGAGAAATATCACAGAAATTACTGTACTTAACATTGTGAATATCAGCTACTTGACCATCATCAAGAAGTCTGATGAAATATTCACCTTTGTAGAAATCTTGATAAATCTTTCTTAGTTCTTCCATTGTAATGTCCTTCTTTAAAGGAGCATAACAAGTAGCAAGGATACCTCTGTTTACAGGTAGCAAATGTGGAACGAAAGTAATTGTTACCTTTTCATCAGCAAAAGAAGTAAGTGTCTGTTCAATTTCAGGAGTATGACGGTGACAAGCAACCTTATAAGGATGGAAACCTTCGTTTAGTTCAGGATAGTGATTACCCTGAGAAAGTGAACGACCTGCACCGGTAACACCACTTTTACAGTCACAAATAATACCCTTAGTGTCAATAACACCGGCATTAAGAGCAGGTACTAAAGCAAGTGGTGAACAAGTTGTGTAACAACCGGGATTTGCAATAATCTTAGCACCCTTAATCTTGTCACGATAAAATTCAGGTAAACCGTAAACTGCCATATCGTGAAGTTCCTTGTGTACATATTCACCTTTGTACCATTCTTTGTATTCTTCTTCGCTCTTTAGTCTAAAGTCAGCACCTAGGTCAATAAACACCTTGTCATTGTCATAACATTTCTTTGCAAGTTCTTGGCTTAAACCATGTGGTAAAGCAGCAAAGATAACTTCTGCTTTTTCTACAACATCATCTGCATTTTCGCAAATCATTTCGTTTATATTTACATAACTTCTATATACATCACTAATTTTCTGACCCTCAAAGCTAACTGAGCTAATAGCTACAATTTCAGCTTGTGGGTGAGTTGTAATAAGGCGAACAAGCTCTGCACCGGCATAACCTGTTGCACCAATAATTCCTACCTTAATCATAAATTAATCCTCAATCTTCTTTAGCATATCTTCTGCTTGTTTCATAACATTCTGTGGAGCAGGACCACCAAAAGATGTTCTGTCTGCAACACATTTTTCTAGGTTGATAGCCTCATAAACACCATCATCAAAAGCAGAATGTACTTTCTTGTATTCTTCCATAGGTAAATTTTCAAGGTCAGTACCAAGGTCAATACATCTTGCAACCAAAGCACCTGTAGCCTTGTAAGCATCTCTAAATGGGATACCTTTCTTAGTTAGATAATCGGCACAGTCGGTAGCATTGATAAATCCACCGGCAGCTGCACTTCTCATTTTATTCTTTAACACTGTCATAGTGTCTAGCATTGGAGTAAAGGAAATTAGGCACATTTTTACAGAATCAACTGCATCAAAAATTGCCTCTTTATCTTCTTGCATATCCTTGTTGTAAGCTAAAGCAATACCCTTCATAGCAGTAAGCAGTCCCATTGTATCACCAAATACACGACCACTCTTGCCTCTGACAAGTTCTGCAATATCAGGGTTCTTCTTCTGTGGCATAATTGATGAACCTGTTGAAAAAGCATCATCAAGTTCCACAAACTTAAATTCCCAGCTACACCACATAATCATTTCTTCGGAAAATCTTGATAGGTGTACCATAATAATTGACAAGTCACTTGCAATTTCAAGACAATAATCTCTGTCAGAAACACCGTCAAGTGAATTGTTTGTTGGAGCATCAAAACCTAAAAGTTCTGATGTCATATGTCTGTCAATAGGGTAAGTTGTACCGGCTAATGCACAAGAACCCAGTGGGTTAATGTTCATTCTCTTGCGACAATCCTGAAGTCTTGATAAATCTCTTAGGAACATTTCGCCATAAGCTAGTAAATGATGACCGAATGTAATAGGTTGTGCTCTCTGAAGATGAGTATAACCCGGCATTACTGTGTCATAATATTCCTTAGCCTTAGATGCAATAACCTTGATTAGGTCCTTTAGCAAAGAAATAATCTCTTCTACTTCGTGTCTTAAATATAGCTTAATATCAACAGCAACCTGGTCATTTCTACTTCTTGCTGTGTGAAGTCTTTTACCGTCATCACCGATTCTCTTTGTTAGTTCACCCTCAATAAATGTGTGAATATCCTCACATTCCATATCAAAGTGAAGTTCACCTGAAAGTAAATCTTCAAGAATACCTTTTAGACCTTCAACAATATGAAGTGACTCTTCTTTCTTGATAATGCCTGTTTCACCCAGCATAGTAGCATGAGCGATTGAGCCTTGTATATCTTCTCTAAACATTCTTGAGTCAAAAGAAATGGATGAGTTAAAATCGTTAGTTGTTTTAGAAAGAGATTTCTTAAATCTTCCTTGCCATAACTGCATTGCTTACACCTCTATTTTTTCGCAAAATTATAGGTATTTTTATGTAAAAATACCGAAAAGTAGGAGAAAATTCATACCCCTAGAAAATGACATAAAGTCCGTATGGGTCATACGGACTTTATAATTACAATTTAAAGAAATTTCATCAATTATTTGATGAAGCCCTTCTTAGCACGAACCTTGATTGGAAGACCGAATAGGTTGATGAAACCTGCACTGTCGTTCTGGTCATAAACTTCGTCTTCGTCAAATGTTGCAATATCTTCATCATATAGTGAATATGGAGAAGTAACACCTGCATCAATAATGTTGCCCTTGTAAAGTTTTAGCTTAACATCACCTGTAACAACTGTGTTTACCTGATCAACGAAAGCTGTTAGAGCTTCTCTTAGTGGTGTGTACCACTGACCATAATAAACTAGTTCAGCAAAACGGTTTGAAACAAGTTCCATATAGTGGAATGTATCTCTGTCAAGTGTTAGTTCTTCTAGTTTCTTGTGAGCATAGTAAAGGATTGTGCCACCTGGAGTTTCATAAACACCACGGCTCTTCATACCAACAAGACGGTTTTCAATCATATCTGTAATACCGATACCGTTAGCACCACCAACTTCGTTTAGCTTTTCAACGATAGAAACGCCGTCCATTTCAACACCGTCAATAGCAGTTGGAACACCCTTTTCAAAGTGAATTGTAATATATGTATCCTTATCAGGAGCTTGTTCAGGTGATACACCTAGTTCTAGGAAGTTAGGATCATCATACTTTGGCTCATTTGCAGGATTTTCAAGGTCAAGACCTTCGTGGCTTAAGTGCCATAGGTTCTTATCCTTTGAGTAGTTTGTTTCTCTGTTAATCTTTAGAGGAATACCCATCTTTTCTGCGTATTCAATTTCGTCTTCTCTTGACTTAAATTCCCAAGTTCTCCAAGGAGCAATAATCTTCATATCAGGAGCATAAGCCTTAATAGCAAGTTCAAAACGAACCTGGTCGTTACCCTTACCTGTACAACCGTGACAAATTGCGTCAGCACCTTCAGCCTTAGCAATTTCAACTAATCTCTTTGCGATAATAGGACGAGCAAAAGAAGTACCTAGAAGATATTTACCTTCATAAACTGCATCAGCCTTGATTGTTTCAAAAACATAATCTTCGATAAATTCTTTTGTTAAGTCTTCAATATATAGCTTACTAGCACCTGTCTTGATAGCCTTTTCTTCAAGACCGTCTAGTTCTGTACCCTGACCAACATTACCTGAAACTGCGATAACTTCACAGTTGTTGTAGTTTTCCTTTAGCCAAGGAATAATGATTGATGTATCAAGTCCGCCTGAATAAGCAAGAACAACTTTTTTAATATCTTTATCTGCCATGATAATATTTCCTTTCGTCCTCAATGAGGTTAATAATTAATTTATATTTTTATTATACACCAATTATACAGAAAATCAAGGGTTATTTGCATATTTATTCAAATTTCCAATAATTTGTAGAATTAAGACAACAAGTTTGCATATATACAGAATATTGCAGTAAAATTATACAATCACAACAAAGAATTATACAAATATATCCTTGATTAGCCTAGATTTTCCCTGATTTTAAAAATGAATATATGCAAAATTTATGTATAATTATACATTTTTAATGTATGTTATTCATTTTCTTGCAAATGATAACCATAATGTGATATATTTATCTTATAAAAATAAATAAAGACTAACTATTAAAAGTCAAGGCTATAATGAAGATATTTTGAATTAATCAAAAAAATCCTTTAGATCGTATTGGAATCGTAAAAATAGCATGACAAAAAAGAGCATCATAAATGGTGCTCAAAATAAGATATTTATGAAAAGAATTAAACTGTTGGTTGGTATGGTTGTTTAGATTTCTCCATTGCAAAAATTAAGCGAACAAGTTTCTTTGTTGCATGGGATAATGCAACATTGTAATGTTTGCCTTCTGAGCGTTTCTTACCAAGATATACACCGAAAGATTCATCCCAGTAACAAACATATTTTGTTGCATTGTACAGAGCGTATCGTAAGTACCTTGAACCACGCTTTTCCATATGAGAATGGCAGTTCTCTAATTGACCGGATTGGTAGGTAGAAGGTGACATACCTGCATATGCAAGTATTTTATCAGCTGAATCAAAGCGATTGAAATCTCCAATTTCAGCGATAATCATAGCTCCTGTATTATAACCGATACCTGGGATTGTAAGTATTGGAGAATCAATTTTATCCATAATAGATTTGATTTCTGTTTCAATTTCATTAATTTCAGTAGTTAATTCTTTGATAAGCTTAATAGTGTGTTTTAGTTCTAAGGATTTTGCGGCATATGTGAACCAATAGAATTTCTGGCAGCATTACGAATTAGATTGGCTGTATCTTTACCATATCGTCCATGTGAATTTTCAGATAGCAAATTGGTAAGTCTGGTAAGGTGTGAAGATGCAATAGCATTAGCAGATGGAAATTCAGATAATAAGGCATAAACTGAAGCCATATGAAGTGTAGGAACGAGTTTTTCTAATTCAGGAAAAAGGATACATACAAGTCTAGAAATAGAAGATTTTAATTTTGCTCTTTCTTTTACTTTATCAAAACGGTATCTAGTTAGTGACTTTAGCTCCTCATTGTGGTATGATGTATTTGTGTAGGACTTTAAGTTCACATCAGACATAATCATAGAAGCAATTGTACGGGCATCAACTTTATCTGTTTTCGTCTTTCTAAGACTTAAACTTTTTCTGTATAGATTTGTATGTAATGGATTGATAATGTAGGTCGGCAAACCTTTATCAAGAAGAAATCCCAGAAGATTGTAACTATAGTGTCCGGTAGCTTCAAGTCCTACTTTTACTTTTGTTAAATCATCTGAAATGGATTGTACTTTTTGAAATAAGGTTTCAAAGCCTTCACGATTGTTAGAGATAGTAAAAGATTTAAATAAGACTTCACCATCTGAATTGGTAATAAAACAGTCGTGTTTATCTTTAGCAACATCAATTCCAATATAAATCATAATGAAAACTCCTTGTGAGTGTATTTTTGATACTGTTTAGACCACTGGTACTCCTTGCGATTGTAACCTCGTTCTAAATAAACCGTCATGCGGTATCTAACTAATTAACAAATATACAAAGAGACTGTGGTTGTAGCCTTTATTAAACCATCAAGTGGTAGGAGATTGTAAACAATCCACAGTATCTCTATCATTATAGCACACAGACCTTGGAGAGGGTCTATAAATACTACTACTTTATTATACGAGGAGATAATAAAATGTTTAAAGAAATATCTGCTAAAGAACTAAAGGAAAACCCATTTACACTTATCGGTGATGATTGGGGACTTGTAACTGTTGACACTAAAGAAAAGGTTAATATGATGACTGTTTCTTGGGGTGGTGTGGGTATTATGTGGAACAAGCCTGTTGCATTTACTTTCATTCGTCCACAGAGATACACATTTGACTACCTAGAAAATGGCGAATACTTTGCTATTTCTTTCCTACCTGATGAATACCATAATGTTCACAAGATTTGTGGTTCAAAAAGTGGCAGAGATATTGACAAGGTTAAGGAAACAGGTTTAACACCTATTACCGATGACAAAGCACCTTACTTTGCAGAAAGCAAGGTTGTACTAATTTGCCGTAAAATGTATGGTCAAAGTCTAAATGCCGACAGTGTTGTTGACGAAAGTGTATTCTCAGCATATGCACCTGACGGTAGTGACTACCACAAAATGTACATTTCAGAAATTGAAAAGGTACTTGTAAAAGAATAATTCATAGTAAAAGTACTAAAGGGCTGTTTCATAACGAAACAGCCCTTATTTTATAGGTAATATTAAAAGTTAAAGTAAATAAATGGGTTATAAGCACCCTTAACAATGTAGCTGACGGAAACAACAAGCAAAGCTAAAAGTCCCACAGAACTAACCACATATGCAATAGGGTTTGTACCCTTTACCTTTAGAGAAAGGTTCTTGAAAATCGGTGTACTGACAAGAATTGCAATTAGGAAATATACAAAATAGTTCATTGCATAATAGATTGTACTGTCATTAATCAAAGTACCGTTACCGAACATTGTGCAAATATATGCCCAAGCATCTGTAATACTGTCTGCTCTAAACAGTACCCAACCCATTAATACAAAGAACAATGTATAAATTCTTCTAAGTACAATCATTTTGTCAGGATATTTCTTTTCCCAACCTGTTAATTTTTCTATTGCAAGCAGTACAAAGTACATTAAGCCCCAACATAGGAAAGTCCAGTTTGCACCATGCCAAATACCTGTTAATGACCATACTACAAATAGGTTAAACACAAGTCTTGCTTTGCTCTTTACTCTTGAACCACCAAGTGGAAAATATACATAATCTCTAAACCAAGTACCCAGTGACATATGCCATCTTCTCCAGAACTCAGTAATAGACTTACTTATGTATGGATAATCAAAGTTCTCTAGGAAGTCAAAGCCAAACATTTTACCAAGACCGATAGCCATATCACTATAGCCACTAAAGTCAAAGAAAATTTGTAGTGAATAAGCTATTGCACCAATCCAAGCCATTACAACAGTCAGTTCACTGTTTGGCATATCAAATGAATAGTCGGCAACAACACCCATTGTATTTGCCAAAAGAACTTTCTTTGCAAGACCGATAATAAATCTTACAACACCTGTTGAAAAGTTATCAAAGGTTTCAACTCTGTGCTTAATCTGATAAGCAACTGTTTCGTATCTAACAATAGGACCTGCAATAAGCTGAGGGAAGAAACTAATATAAAGACCAACATTCAGTGGGTTTATCTGAGCTTCACCCTTTTCCCTATAAACATCAATTACATAACTCATTGCTTGGAATGTAAAGAAACTGATACCGATAGGCAATGCTATGTTTGGTACTGACAAGTTAAGTCCTGCAATAGAATTAATATTATCAACAGTAAACATTAGGTACTTAAAGATAAACAGTACCGAAAGGTTAAGTACTGCTGTAAGTGCAATTACAAGCCTTGAAAGTACTTTCCTATGCCTTACCTTATCAACTAAAAGTCCCAAAGCATAGTTAACAATAATTGATGCAATCATAATCAAAACATACTTTGGCTCACCCCAAGCATAGAAAATCAAACTTGCAATAAGCAACATTACATTTTGACCCATTCTCCATTTTCTGAAAACTGTATAATACAGTAACAGAACTACCGGTAAAAATACAAATATAAAAACTGTACTAGCAAATAACATAAATCACTCTCTACAATAATCTTTCTGACCTTCGGTATAGGCATTGTTGCCATAACTATCAATTGCTACAATACAAGGAAAATCCTCTACTGTATATCTTCTGATAGCCTCAGTACCAAGGTCCTCATAACAAAGTATCTCTTCCTTCTTAATTGATTTTGCTATTAAGGCAGCAGCACCACCAACACAAGCAAAATACACACAGCCATTTCTTACAATAGCGTCAATTACATCTTGGTTTCTAGCACCCTTACCTATCATACCCTTTAGACCTAAATCCAAAAGTGTAGGTGCATATTTATCCATTCTATAACTGGAGGTAGGTCCTGCCGGTCCTACTGCAAAACCCGGTTTTGCCGGTGCAGGTCCTACATAATAGATAAGTTCGCCTTTAATATCAATAGGCAACTTTTCTTCTTTTTCTACAAGTTCATACAACCTTTTATGGGCAGCATCACGACCTGTCAGCATTGTACCTGAAAGTAGCACAGTTTCTCCGGCTTTTAGGTCTTTAATGTCGCTATCCGATAAAGGCAAAGTTAATCGTTTCATTTTCTTCACCATCTCACTTTTTATCTATGTAATACACAAAGGACAGATTACGGGTTTCATTACCGATAGTAACAGTAAAGTCAATGGACTTAAACTTGTCATCCCTAATAAGGTACTTTCTGTTCTCGTAAATAATGTCCCAATAATACACATCATCATTTATAACAGTTTGATTTCTGTCAAACCTCATATAGTCTGTGCCGTATTTAAACTTAATTTTTTCTCCGAAATAACAGTACTTATCATTGTTCTTTATCATTTCACACACATTGATTGAACTACCGTTAAAGTAAAGGTAAAGACAAGTTTTGTCTGTTTCGGCTTTACCTATAGATTGTTGTAACTGCACTGTATCGTAGTAATGAAAAAGGCTGTCCTCCGGTGTTTTTTGGAAATCATTTGAATACACATTAGTGCCAAACTTCCAAGTACCGGGAGTTACAAACATTGTGACTAAACCAATAGCAATAATAATAACTGTTATTACAGTAATTCTAATTGTTCTTTTCATACATTTTCCCTTATATTGTTGTTGTACTGTGTCTTGCTGCATGGCAACAAATATTTACTGCAACAGGCATACCTGCAATATGGGTAGGATAAGTTTCGATATTTACACCAATGGCAGTTGTTGTACCACCAAGACCTGCAGGTCCAAAGCCCATTTTGTTAATAGACTGTAGTAGTTCATCCTCAAGGTCGGCATATCGCTTATCTTCATTATGAGTATCAATACTTCTAAAGGTAGCTTTCTTAGCAAGTAAAGCTGCCTTTTCAAAAGTACCACCAATACCAACACCTACAACCATAGGTGGGCAAGGATTAGGTCCTGCTTCTCTTACAGTATTTAGGATAAATTCCTTTACACCCTCAATACCCTTACTTGGTGTTAACATTGCAATCTTTGACATATTTTCACTGCCAAAGCCTTTGCCACCGGCAAGAATTTCAATCTTGTCCCCAGGGACAATCTCGGTATGAATAATGCAAGGTGTATTATCCTTAGTATTTATTCTGTCAAAGACAGGGTCACTGACAACACTTTTCCTTAGGTATCCGTCAATATATGCTCTGCGAACACCCTCGGTAACAGCCTCATTAAATGAACCATCCTCAACAATAACTTTGTCACCATACTTAACAAACAGAATTGCCATACCTGTATCTTGACAAAGTGGTATTTCTTCTTTTTTTGCTATATCATCATTTTCAATAATCTGGTCAAGGATACTTTTGCCTGTTTCGCTTTCTTCGGTATCTCTGGCTTTTAGTAATGCGTTGTAAATGTCATTGCCAATAAAGTAGTTGCAATCCATAAACAACTTCTTAACCTTTTCTGTTATTAATGATGCTTTAATTTTTCTTGCTTCCATATAATCACCCACATTAACCTATTATAACTTTATTTTTCTAACTTTTCAATATTTCCTTTAAAAGGATTTGAAAATATGATAAAATGTAGAAAATACTATTAGAAAATATTAAGATTTTCAACATAAAATCATCACATTTAGATTTTATTCTATAATTAAAGAAAGTGAGGGTCATATTATGAGTAAGATTTTAGTAGTTGATGACGAATTTAGAATTAGAGAGATTATTAAGAAATATGCAAATTTTGAAGGTCATAAAGTAACTGAGGCAGTTGACGGTATGTCTGCTATTGAAATTTGCAACAAAGAAACATTTGATATAATTATTATGGATGTAATGATGCCTGAGCTTGATGGTTTTTCTGCTTGTAAAGAAATCCGTAAGCATTGCAACACACCAATTATTATGCTTTCTGCAAGAGGTGAAGAATATGACAAGATTCATGGTTTTGAACTTGGAATTGACGACTATGTTGTTAAGCCATTCTCACCTAAGGAGCTAATGATGAGAGTTAACGCAGTGCTAAAGAGAAGTAACGGTGCTGACACTCCTAGTCAGGATGTGTTTAAGTATGAGAACCTTGTTGTTGACTTTACTGCAAGAATTGTTACTGTTAACGGTGAAAGAATTGATATGACACCTAAGGAATATGAACTATTCTTCTATATGGTTAAGAACAAAGGTATTGCCCTAACAAGAGAAAAGCTAATCTCAGAAGTATGGGGTTATGACTTCTTTGGTGATGACAGAACTCTGGATACTCACATTAAACTACTTAGAAAAAGCCTAGGTGAATATAGCAAGTGCATTGTTACTCTGAGAGGAGTTGGCTACAGGTTTGACACAGTTTAAGAGCAAAATGTCTTCCCTACCACTACATTACAAAATATTGTTGTGGTTTGTACTTTTCTCTTTGATAATGCTGGTTTTATTGTGGGTTTTCCAAACAGTTTGCTTTAGAAGTGTATATAGCAAGGTTAGGGTAAATCAAGTTAAGAAATGTGCATCATCAATAGAAGAAAATATTAATTCAAATAACATTACTACATTGGTAGAGAACTTAGCAGAACAAAATGATGTTATGATTTATGTTTATGACACTACAGATTCTACAGTAAGACCTGTTTATTCTACCGATAAATCATTTATGAAAATTATGATTTATGACAGTTCAAGCAGTTCATCAAATGATAGTAATTCAAGTAGTTCAAAAAGTTCTGACAGTTCCGATAAAAATTCATCTGACAAAAAATCTTCAGATAACAGTTCATCAAATAAAAATTCCGATAGTAACGAAAGTGATAACAACAGCTCAATTACTCACAGACAGTATGTATCATTTAGCACCAATCAGCTAATAAAAGGCGAAAGTCCATATAACTACTATAGCCAAGCTAAAGCAAGTGATGACAAAACCTATACACGATACATTGATGAAGAAGAAAACAGTGAAAATGACCTACTCCACAAAATCAAAGGTCACACACCACCAATGGATAAGTTAAACACCAAAGGTGTTGTATATACTTCACTGTTTGATGATGACAGTAACAATGACTATATGCTGATTATCACTTCACAAAGTTCACCTGTAGACAGTGTTGTAAACACATTAAGATACCAACTTGTAACTGTTACATTTATCTTACTGTTTATCGGTGTATTTATTGCTATTGTTGCAGCAAGAAAGATTAGCAAGCCTATTACCGACACAACAAAGTCAGCACTAAAACTTGCTAACAAAGATTATGATGTTCAGTTTAACAGCACAGGATACCTTGAAGTTACCGAACTGAACAACACCCTAAACTATGCAGCAACGGAATTAAAGAAAGTTGATTCTTTACAGAGAGAACTTATTGCTAACATTAGCCATGACCTAAGAACACCATTGACTATGATTACAGGTTACGGTGAAGTAATGAGGGATTTACCGGGAGAAAACACTCCTGAAAATATCCAAATTATTATTGATGAAGCTAACAGACTGAATATGCTTGTAACAGACTTACTTGATATTTCAAAGCTACAGTCAGGTGCAACAGAAATTAACAAGGAAGTTTTCTCAATTACAACATTAATCAAAGAAATGTTCCAACGCTACAACAAGCTAAAGGAACAAGAGGGTTACACCCTAGACTTTGAATATGATGAAGATATTTATGTAAATGCTGACTATAGCAAGATAAGTCAGGTAATTTACAACCTAGTTAACAACGCAATTAACTATTCAAGAACAGACAAACATATTATTGTTCGTCAATCAAGAAAAGACAAAAATGTACTTATTGAAGTTATTGACCATGGTGAAGGTATTGACCAAGAACATTTGGAAAATATTTGGGACAGATACTACAAGGTCGATAAAGAACACAAGAGTTCTGTTGTAGGTACAGGCTTAGGACTTTCAATTGTTAAGAATGTTCTTGACAGACACAATGCACATTATGGTGTTAAGAGTGTTGTTGGTGAAGGAAGTAACTTCTGGTTTGAACTTGAAATAGCAGACTCACCGGAATAAAATAATGAAAATAAAATGGGAAATGGCTCTTCGGAGTCATTTTTCATTTTAACAAGAGGATATTATGAATTTAAGATTAAGAAAATACAACATATCAAAGGAAAGTAAAAATAAAGTAGAGGAACTGTACTTCTCAGCTTTTCCAAAAGATGAACAACTTCCATATTGGATGATGAAACTGTTAAGCAGAAAAAAGTCAGCAGACTTTTACAGTATTTATGACAAAAAGGACTTTGTAGGTTTGGCATATGTTGCTACATACAAGGATACTGCTTATTTATTTTTCTTTGCTATTGATGAAAAGCAAAGAGGCAAAGGCTACGGTTCAGCTTTTCTTTCAGCATTAAAAGAAAAGTACAAAGATTACAAAATTTTGTTAGCCATAGAACAACTTGACCAAAACGCACCTAACATTGATGAAAGAATCAGAAGAAAGAATTTCTACACCAAAAACGGTTTTTATGACCTTAACTTTACAATGACAGAACAGTCAGTTACCTATGATATGCTAGGCTACAATAAGGATAATAAAACCGTTACCGAACAAGAATTCTTCTGCCTAAATAAAAACTTCTTCGGCAAAATCTTCTATAACCTGTTTTATAAAAGAATCTATGTCGAACCTAGGGATGATTAATTTTGATTTTTGTTTTTATGGATTAGTACTACAAATTAGGGTTTGTGAGGCTGATTATGTAATAAAGGTTGATTTAGATAGCAACCGATTAATACATCTAATTTATAGTTTTTCCCTCCTTCAGTCATTCTTTAAAAGGTGAATTGCTTTGCAATTCACGAATGACAGCTTCCTCGTCTGAGGAAGCCAAGCGTAATATGTACAAATTTGTAAGTTTGTACACAAAAAAGAAATTGTACAGACCTAGTTGCCTCCCTCGCTGAGGGAGGTGTCACCGAATGGTGACGGAAGGAGTGATTGATATTTTAAACTTGTTTAAAATATCATCATAGCTGAAACTTTCCTCTATTTCTAACTATAAAATATAAGAAAAATTATGAGTTACAGGTGTAGGGGACATCATTGATGTCCCGTTACAAACTAACCTTTATATAGGTACTTTGCCCTATATGGTAAGTTATAATTTTTAGTTTCTACATAGGACTAAGTTACATAAAACATTTTACTATTAAACGGGCGAACAGTGTTCGCCCCTACATCTGTAAGCCAAAATTTTGCTATAATTCACACCCACAAACCCAAATTTATTAAACTAACCTATCTATATACGCAGAAAAATTGAAAAATTATTTTTTTAACAATCCATATTTCGCATACCGGAATACAACACATATTATAAACTAAAACATAAAAAAACCGTAGAAGTTACGATAACATCTACGGTTTTATTTGTCATTCATATTTGCAAATTTTTATCAATTACTTTTATCAATTATTTTACAATTTATTTTATCAATTAGTTTTACCGATTATCTTGCAATTATTTTATCAATTAGTTTTGCCGATTATTTTGCAATTATTTTATCAATTAGTTTTGCCGATTATTTTGACATTTATCTTTAACTTACATTACCCATATATTGGGCATAACCATCAAAATACACTTTTGCAGTATCGTACTTTTTACTACTATAAAAAATTTTAGTTGCTGAATTATTTTCCGTAAGTTGCAAACCGTAATCCATACCGGAAAAATGGTCTTCACCAATAGCACCATCAAGAAAATCAACCAGCCTACCATTATCAAACAACATAACTGCAACAGTAGTATATATTACATCACATCCATCACTTTTATTAGTTGCCTTTAGTGAAATTACATTTTTATTCTTAGTGATTTTACTTTCGATTAATTTTCCAACATTAATACCATCAGTATTATATTCCTTTAGTGTATATCGAAAATTCTCAAACTTATATTTACCGGTAAATCGTAAAGGATAATCACTTTTTGAACTAAGGGTTTTGACAGTTTGTAAATCAGAACCCATAATCTCACCGTTACTATCTAAAAATTCAACATACATTCTCACTATTAAATTTTCTTTGCCATTGTTATGCAAATTAGCAATTAGATAGTTGTGGTATTTTTTATTACTGTCACTTAGTTTGTATGTAGTTACTTTAATATTCTTAGTTGATACTGTAGGCAACTCTTTATCATAATGATTAACGATTACATCTTCCTCCATACCATCAACATATAAATAATAATATATCATATCAGCACAAACATCCATTTCTTTATTGCTTTGAAAATTCTTTTTGTTTAATTTGATTGTCTCTTTTTCTTCTTTAGTCAGTGATGTTTTAACAGTTGGTTTTGTTGTAGTTTCAGTTGGTTTTGTAGTTGTACTTTTTGTTTCAGTATTTTTATTTTCACTACATCCCACAAAAAGCACCATACAAGTTACCAATAAAAGCACTATTATCTTCTTCATATTAACCTCCAGAATTTTTTCTCTTTTATTAATAATACTTTTGAAAAACAATAACTGTTGCAAAAATTTAAAATATTTTTTAATTTTATAAAAATAACCGTAGAAGTACAAAACTCCTACGGTTTTTTGCTTATTTAACCACAACACTACACTTTAAAGTAACACCATTGGTCTTTACGGTAATTGTTGCATTACCCTTTTTCTTAGGGATGATTTTACCTACAGAATTAACTGTTGCTACCTTTTTATTTGATGAAGTAAATGTTGCTTTACCTACTTTTCCCACTACCTTTAATGTATATGATTTCTTAACATTTAGTGTAATCTTAGTTTTGTTTAGTTTTGGTGTTTTAACTATAACGGTAAAGACTTTAGAAACTTTATTATTGGTTACTGTAACCTTAGCTTTACCAACTTTCAATGCAGTAATCTTGCCGTTATTATCTACTTTAGCAATTTTAGTATTGTTACTTTTAAATGTAGTTTTGCCAACACCATTCTTTACAACAGGCTTAACAGTTGTTGTTCCTTTCACATACAAACTTACAGTTGATTTTGAAAGACTAATGCTTGTTTTCTTAACTATTGGCTTTACAACATTGACAATACATTTATCCGACTTAATAAATGATTCCCCGGGATTATGGACAGATACTGAGATTATTGCTTGACCATAACCAACTGCAGTAACAACACCGTTTTCATCTACTTTAACAACTTTTTCATCACTTGAAGACCACTTTACTTTTGTGTCAAATCTTTTATTCTTAATACTTGCTTTTAATGAGTAGGTCTTTTTGTCTGATAAATTTAGTGATAATAGATTTTTGTTTAACTTAACATTTACACTTTCCAGTTCATACTGAGAACCGGCCTTATCATCCCAATTACCATCAGCATGAAGGTAGTACCATCCACCACCAAAAATAACTGAACCGTTCTTATCATTAATAGAAGTATCATCGGTATCAATAACATAAACAAGGTTGTTAAAACTATCTATACCTTCAGGGAAAACACTGCTTTCATCCGGTGCATATCCTTCAAGAGAAATATTGTCGGTTTGGTATGACCTTCCCCAATTTAGAGAAGTATAGTCACCACTCTTAGTACCAACATCAATACCATTGTTAAATACAATATTTCTAACATCAACAGAAACATCAATATAGTAAACCTTTGTACCATTATCCTTTGTAATAGGTGTTGCCTTCATTTGATATGAGTTTTGCCAATTTGCACATTTATCTGTACCGTCCCACCAATAGGCACAAGCCTTTGCATTAGTAAATGTTTTCCAATCTTTCGGCATAGCGAAATAATACCTTACTTTGTTACCACTATCAGGACCGTCATATATACCACCTTTATAGGTTACATCACTGGTTTCACCCTTGTCATTTGTAGTTTCTTCAACTACAGTTTCCGTAGGTATTACAGTGCTATTAGGTTTTTCGTAATCTTTAGAACTAATTTCCTTTGCAGTTACCCCTACAGATACTGAGCTAATCATTAGTGCTGATAATAAAATACTTGTAAATTTTTTGATTTTCATAACTAAAAAACCTCCAAATTCTCATACTATTATAGTTCTATTTTAGCATAATTATATTTTGTGTTCTAGCACAAAAAATATACAAATTATTCCTGTTTTATTTGTACACAATAACATATAACATTAATCCTATAAATTTTATAAAACATTATTATTTAATGTGTTTATTTTTTTAATTTTGATTGTTAGGAAAGATTAATCAATTCTGTAAATTAGGTTTTTTCAATTTTGTCTGTGGGTAAAGATAAATTAAGGTTTGTAAAGTTGTTTATGTAATGTAGGTTAATTAGATAGTAACCGAATAATTCATCTAATTTATAGTTTTATCCCTCCTTCAGTCGATTTATAAAAGGTAAATTGCCGTACCGTCAATTTACAATCGACAGCTCCCTCGTCTGAGGGAGCCAAGCATAATATGTACAAACTTATAAATTTGTACATAATTAAAGAAATTGTACATACCTTGTTGCCTCCCTCGCTGAGGGAGGTGGCTTTGCGTATGCAAAGACGGAAGGAGTGGTTGATATTTTAAACTTGTTTAAAATATCATCATAACTGAAACTTTCCTTTATTTCTAACTATAAAATATAAGAAAAATTATGAGTTACCGTTGTAGGGTCCAACACTGTTGGACCGAGCAAATTAGCAATATATATAGGTATTTTGCCCTGTGTAGCAAGTGATAATTTCTAGTTTTTACATAGGACTAAGTTACATAAAACATTTTACTATTAAACGGGCGAACACTGTTCGCCCCTACGACTGTGAGCCAAAATTTTGCTAAAATTTAACACTTTACATTTAGCACTACAAACCCTAATTTACAAACTTCCACCACACAAAAAGGCTAGTTACTATAAGTAACTAGCCTTAATTTTATAATATTGATATTAAGAAATTAGCCGAAATATCTCTTTAGCAGACCTTGGAAACCTGCACCATGTCTAGCTTCATCCTTAGCCATTTCGTGAACTGTATCGTGGATTGCGTCTAGGTTAGCTTTCTTTGCTCTAACTGCAAGGTCTAGCTTACCTTCACAAGCACCTGCTTCAGCTTCTGCTCTTAACTGTAGATTTTTCTTTGTAGAGTCTGTTACAACTTCACCAAGAATTTCAGCAAACTTTGCTGCATGTTCAGCTTCTTCAAAAGCATACTTTGTAAATGCTGCTGAGATTTCAGGATAGCCTTCTCTATCAGCAACTCTTGCCATTGCTAGGTACATACCTACTTCAGAACATTCACCGTTAAAGTTAGCTCTCAAATCTGCAATAATATCTTCTGAAACACCGTCAATAATGCCTACCTGATGTTCACAAGCGAAACCTGCACCTTCCTTTAGTTCATTAAACTTTGATGCCGGTGCGTTACACTGTGGGCACTTTTCCGGTGGTTCAGGACCTTCGTGAACATAACCGCATACTGCACAAACCCATTTTGCCATAATAATTTTCCTCCTAAGATAATATAAATTTTAATTTTCTATGTTTTTACTTTTTAAACGATTGTCACATTCTCTACATCTGCCATAGTAAGTGATAGCTCTTTTCTCTATTATAAAGCCATCCCCTACAACATTGTTTCTTGTGCCAACATCGTTTGTGAATAAGTCAGTAATCTTACCACAATAGGTGCATACCAGATGTGTATGAGGTGTAGTGTTACCGTCTATTCTTTCTTCACCGTTTAGGGAGCAAACAGAAATTGCCATTTTCTCATCCTTAAAAAGTGAGATATTGCGATAAACAGTACCAAGGCTAAGGTCAGGATAATCTTCCTTTAGGTCCTCATAAATCTGAGTAGCTGATGGATGATCAGTTCTATTTATAAGCATATCATAAATAGCTTGACGCTTAGCACTAAAGTTTCTTCTCATAAACACCCTCCTATCTATAAAATTGATAATCATTACTGATTTGATATTATATTAGCACAAAGTTTTTGATTTGTAAAGACCTTTTTAGTAATTTTTTTAAATTTTTTTCATAAACTTTAAAGATAACAGAAAAGGAGTGTTTTTATGCCTACTTTATTTTTAAGTCCCTCAACACAAGAATTCAATCCATTTGTTGATGGTGGCAATGAAGAATATTATATGAACCTTATTGCTGATGCAATGGAACCTTACCTTTATGCATCAGGCATTAATTTTGTTCGCAATAACCCTACCGATAATGTGCGACAGGTTATTGCACAAAGCAACAGTGGCAACTATGACCTACACCTTGCAATACACAGTAACGCCTCTCCTAAAAGTGTGAAAGGACAAAATACAGGTGCAGATATTTACTACTACCCTACTTCCGTTAATGGCAAAAGGTTTGCTGAAATCATAGCAAGAAACTACAAAACCATTTACCCTAGAAGTGTAGAGATTATTCCTACTACATCTTTAGGTGAAGTCAGACAGACAAAAGCCCCTAGTGTGCTGATTGAAGTTGCTTATCACGATAACCGTCAAGATGCACAATGGATTAGGGATAACATTGGAAACATTGCTAGGGTACTTGCAATGAGTGTTGCAGAATATTTTAATGTGCCATTTGTAGAACCTAAATAAACATTGATTTACACCGTAAAATAAGGTAAAATATAATTATGTAAATTCAGCACATAAGCGTGTAGAATTAACTTTCTACACGCTAAAATGTAAAATCATATTGCTAAGATTAAATGTTCTGATTGTTCTTGCGATTGTTAGACTGATTTTTGTGGCAGTTCTGATTTTGGTTCTGATTCTGCTGATTGTTATTTTGATTTTGATTATTGTTCTGGTTCTGGTTGTTGTTCTGGTTCTGATTCTGATTGTTATTCTGTCTGTATCTATTGTTCATAAGAACACCTCCCTTACAGAAACAGTATCTGTAAATATAAAGGAAATATACATATGGAAAAATTTTTTGAAGAAATAAAAAATTTAATACCGGATGATTATGATGAATTTTTAAAATGCTACAATGAAGAACCATACAAAGGTTTAAGGGTAAATACCCTAAAATGTACCGGTGAAAAATTACAGTCACTTCTAAACTTCCCACTAAAGAAAACACCTTTCTGTGACAACGGTTACTACTATCCAAATGAAGAAAAAGGACTTGGAAAAAATCCACTTCATCATGCAGGTGCTTTCTATATTCAAGAACCATCAGCTACATCGGCAGTACCTATGCTTGGTGTAGGAGAAGGTGACTTTGTACTTGATATGTGTTCAGCACCGGGAGGCAAAAGTACACAGATTGCATCTATGCTAAATGGCAAAGGGCTTTTAGTTTGTAATGAAATTATAAAAAGCAGAGCAAATATTCTCCTTTCTAATATAGAGAGAATGGGTGTTAAAAATGCAATTGTAACTTCAAACCATCCAACAGTAATTGCAGAAAAGTTACCAAACTTTTTTGATAAAATTCTAGTTGATGCACCTTGTTCAGGGGAAGGAATGTTCCGTAAAGACAATGAGGCTCAGCAAGAATGGAGTTACGAACACACAGTAACTTGTAGTGTTAGACAATTAGAAATTTTAAACAGTGCAAAAACCTGTTTAAAAGAAAAGGGTGTGCTGGTGTATTCAACTTGCACATACAATAAGCGAGAAAATGAGGGTGTTATCACAAAGTTTATTGAAGAAAATCCTAACTTTGTAATTGAAGACAGTGGCAAAACTTACGGTAGAAACACCCTAAAATATGCAAAGAGAATTTTCATCAATGATGGTGGTGAGGGACACTTCTGTTGCAGACTTAGAAAAACATCTGCAAATGACGGCTACACAGAGCCATACAAATATACTAAGCCGAAAGACGAAAAGAAGTATCTTGAATTTTACGACAGTATTTTTAATAACAGACCATTTGGCAGTAACCTAGAAGTTATTAAGGATAAGATTTATCTATTGCCAAACAATATGCCTAACATTAAAGGACTGAATGTTCTAAGGGCAGGTATCTTGCTAGGTGAAATCAAGAAAAATAGAATTGAACCTTGTCATAGTGCATTTATGGCAAGTAAAACAGAAGATTGCAAAAACTATGTTGACCTTGATATTAACAGTGAAGAAATCAAAAAGTTTCTACATGGTGAGGAAATTCCTGTACCTAAAGAAACCAAGGGTTACACAGCAGTTGCAGTAAACGGCATTGTTACAGGCTTTGGCAAAGCAAGTAACGGCACACTAAAAAACAAATATCCAAAGGGATTAAGGAATTTATAATATGAATGGACTATCAAACATTGGTACAATTAAAGAAATTTTAGGTAGGCATGGTTTTACCTTTAGCAAAGGACTGGGACAGAACTTCCTTGTTAACCCATCAGTATGCCCTAGAATGGCAGAAGAATGTGGTGCAGATAGTGGAGTTGGTGTTCTGGAAGTAGGTCCGGGTATCGGTGTACTTACTCACGAACTTTGTTTAAGAGCAGACAAGGTTGTTTCTGTTGAGCTTGACCAAAGGCTACCGGAGGTATTGGCTGAAACTTTAGCAGAACACAAGAACTTCAAATTAGTCAGTGGCGACATTATGGAAATTGATGTTAGAAAGCTAATTGAAGAAGAATTCAACGGTCTTGATGTGGTGGTATGTGCTAACCTACCTTACTACATTACTTCCCCAATTATTATGAAGTTTCTTGAAGAAAAGCTACCGATAAAGTCCCTAACTGTAATGGTACAGAAAGAGGCAGCAGACAGACTAACTGCAAAGGTAGGTTCAAGAGAAAGTGGTGCAGTAACAGTTGCTGTGGCATATTACAGTACACCTGAATTTCTGTTTAATGTTTCAAGAGGTTCATTTATGCCTAGTCCTAATGTTGACAGTGCAGTTATTAAGCTAAATATTTCGGACAAACCTAATGTTGAAGTTAAGAATGAAAAGGACTTTAGAAAGGTAGTAAAGGCAGGCTTTTCTCAGCGTAGAAAGACACTTTCAAACAGTCTTTCATCAGGCTTAGGCATTTCTAAACAAGATGCAAACAGTCTTATTGAAAAGGCAAACCTTGCACCGTCCATTAGAGCAGAGAAACTTTCACTTGAAGATTTTGGCAGATTGACAGACTGCTATACGGAGTATTGCAATGGAGAAAATTAAAACACTATTTTTTAAAATTTTCACAAAAAGAGAAAAAGAAACAAAGTGGAATTGGATTTTCCGAGTTGGTGTAATGCTATTTTCACTTAGCATTTTGCTACTGATATTTTCAATCACTTGTACTGCACTTGGAAATATTGACGGTCTAAAAATATTTTCACTAGAACCTAATGATGTTTCTACATATTCAGGTATGGCATCTTGCCTAGTTGCAGTTGTGGGATTTTTCTTCCTGTTCTGTGGTAAGGTTAAGAAAGTAGATTGATTATAATTACATAAAATTAAAAGTTATATTGGTGGTGTACATTGTACATCACCTTTTATTTTTCCACAATTTTGATTCAAAATGTTAATAACATAGGAAAAATGAGTAACAAAAACACCACCTACCGAAAGGTAAGTGGTGTAATTTTTTGCTATAAAGCTATTTGTTTTTAATTAGAAAATGAATTAAAAATTATTCGTTTCTGCCACAGCACTTCTTGTACTTCTTACCTGAACCACAAGGACAAGGGTCGTTTCTGCCAACTTTATTTTTCTTAACAATTGGCTTTCTCTTTGGCTTTTCACCATTGTCACTAACACCTGCCTGAGTTGGTACTGCTACCTGTTCTCTCTTTAGTGCTAGGCTGATTGGGCTTGGCATTGGAGCTTTGCTCTGCTTATCAAGTAGAACCTGGTGAGCCTCTGCTGCTTTCTTTTCTTCTTCTTCACGAATTCTAGCCATTTCTTCTTGCTGAGCCTTAACTCTTGCAATTCTCTTTGGCTGAAGTAGGCAAAGTTTTACTGTATCTTCACGAATTGCTGCAATCATTTCGTCAAACATATCGAAACCAACAAGTTTGTATTCAACAACAGGGTCTTTCTGACCGTATGATGCTAGGTAAATTGACTGCTTTAACTGTTCCATAGCATCAATGTGATCCATCCAATGTGTATCAACTGACTTTAGAAGATAAACTCTTTCCATTTCTTCCATTGTTTCAGCATCAAGCACTTCTTCATTTTCCTTGTACAAGTCAAGAGCCTTGTTTGTGATAAGTTCAATAATATCCTTCTTGTCTAGCTTATCAAGTTCATCACCTGTAAATACTAGGAAGTCCTTATCAGGAACTAACCACTTGTAAGTTTCCTTTAGTGAAGACAAGTTCCAAGATTCACGAAGAATATGGTCATTTACATATAGGCTAACATTTTCTTCAATTGTATCCTTTAGCATCTTGATAATGTCATCATGAACATTTTCGCCATTAAGAACCTGATCTCTCTGACCGTAAATGATTTCTCTCTGCTTGTTCATAACATCATCATACTGTAGAACATTCTTACGAATACCAAAGTTTCTTGCTTCAACCTTTTCCTGTGAAGATTCAATAATGTTTGTAAGCATCTTGTTTTCAATAGGAGTATCGTCAGAAACTTTTAGTGTGCTCATAATTGACTTCATTCTATCCCCACCGAATAGACGCATTAGGTCATCTTCTGTTGATAGATAGAATCTTGAAGTACCCGGATCACCTTGACGACCTGCACGACCTCTTAACTGGTTGTCGATACGGCGAGATTCGTGTCTTTCTGTACCCATAATGTAAAGGCCACCGGCTTCACGAACCTTCTCAGCTTCTTCACTGATTTCATCTTTATATTCGTCAAGAAGTTCTTTAAATGTATTTCTTGCAAATAGAATATCCTTATCATCTGTTTCAGAATAAGCATCAGCCTCAGCAATAAGTTCTTCAGAGAACTTCATCTTCTTCATCTGAGTCTTAGCCATATATTCAGCATTACCACCAAGCATAATATCAGTACCACGACCGGCCATATTAGTAGCAATAGTAACTGCACCAAGTTTACCTGCCTGAGCAACGATTTCAGCTTCTTTTTCGTGATGCTTAGCATTTAGAACATTGTGCTTAATGCCACGCTTCTTTAGCATCTTTGATAGTAATTCTGACTTTTCGATTGATACTGTACCAACCAGAACAGGCTGTCCCTTTTCGTGGCACTTAATAATATCTTCAATAATTGCATGGAACTTACCCTGTTCTGTTGGGAAGATTAGGTCAGGTAAATCCTTACGCAATAGAGGTTTGTTTGTTGGAACTTCAACAACATCAAGTTTGTAAATTTCCTGGAATTCCTGTTCTTCTGTAAGAGCAGTACCTGTCATACCGGAAAGTTTCTTGTATAGACGGAAGTAGTTCTGGAATGTAATTGTAGCAAGTGTTTTGCTTTCATTCTGAACTTCTACACCTTCCTTAGCTTCAATAGCCTGGTGTAGACCTTCGTTATATCTTCTACCAATCATCTGACGACCTGTAAATTCATCAACGATAATGATTTCACCGTCTTTTACGATGTAGTCAACTTCATTCTTCATAACACCGTTAGCCTTGATAGCCTGATTAATATGGTGCTGAATTGTTAGGTTGTCAGGGTCAGTTAGGTTTTCTAGGTTAAAGAATTCTTCAGCTTTCTTAACACCAACCTGAGTTAGTGTAGCTGTCTTAGCTTTTTCATCAACAATGTAGTCAATGTTGTTTTCAGCATAGAAGTCTTCTTTATCTTCCTTAGCGTCAACTTCTGTAAATACATATTTCTTTAGAGTCTTAGCAAACTTATCTGCTCTTGTGTATAGGTCAGTTGACTTGTCACCTTGACCTGAAATAATAAGTGGAGTTCTGGCTTCATCAATAAGGATTGAGTCAACTTCATCCACGATTGCAAATGCATGACCACGCTGAACCTTATCTTCTTTATAAACAACCATATTGTCACGAAGATAGTCAAAGCCTAGCTGGTTATTTGTACCGTATGTAATGTCACAACCATACATTTCTTTTCTTGTATCGTTGTCCATATCTTGAGTAATAAGACCTACTGTTAAGCCTAGGTATCTATATACCTTACCCATCCATTCACTATCTCGAGTAGCTAGGTAATCGTTGACTGTAACAACATGAACACCTTCACCTGTTAGGGCATTTAGGTAAGCAGGAAGTGTAGCAACCAAAGTTTTACCTTCACCTGTTTTCATTTCAGCAATTCTACCTTGGTGTAGAATAATACCACCGGTAATCTGTACAGGGAAGTGCTTCATACCAAGTACACGCCATGATGCTTCTCTACAAGTAGCAAATGCATCAGGTAGAATATCGTCAGTTGTTTCACCGTTAGCAAGTCTTTCTTTAAGAACTGTAGTCTGATTCTTTAGTTCTTCTTCAGACATATTTGTATATTTTTCTTCAAGAGCAAGTACCTTCTGTGTGATAGGTTCTACTCTCTTCAACTCTTTCTTACTGTAAGAGCCAAACATTTTTCTAAGTATGTTCATTTTTTCTCATCCTTTATTTAGAAATTTGCCTATAATTTCCGATTATAGGTTATATTATAGCATAGTAATTACAAAAAATAAAGGGAAAGTACACAAATACTTCCCCTTAATAATATTTATAACACAATTATTTATATCAAATATTGTATATCTTAATTTGCAAGAGGTCGCATATAGAAAAATCTATTATTTTTATACAAAAACTTTAACGACTTCTTGTAAAGAATTACTTTTTATCCATAGAAGACATACAAGCAGACAGTGCTGTATTTAGAATAGGAATAGCGTTAGTAGAGCCATAACCCTCAACATCACTTACAACTGCTGCAAAGGCAAGTGGGTAATCCTTGTTCTGACAATAACCGATTGTCCAAGCGTTGTTCTTGTCACTACTTGAGCTATCTGACTTTACAGTTTCACCTGTACCTGTCTTAGCTGCAACTTCAAGACCATCCGGAAAACTACCGTCACCGTAGTAGTTCTGAACATTGTTACGCATCATTTCTGCAATTTTCTTTGCAACAGAGCTGTCCATCATTCTACTACCTGTGCCACCACCGGTTGTAATATGAAGTGAAGTTAAAATGCTTTCGTCACTACCTAGCAAATATGGTAAAACAGGTTTACCGTCATTTGCAATAGCTGAACAAATAATAGCCATTTGCATAGGGTTTACAAGGTCGGTATACTGACCCACACCTGACCATGCAAGTTGGTTCTTACTTGCTTTACTAACATCATAACTGCCGTCTTTTATAGGAATATCACCAATAGAGAATGAGCCGTTAATACCCATTTCGTTGGCAACTTCAGTCATTTTTTCTTTACCAAGCTCTGTAGCAATCTCAGCAAAAACAATGTTACAAGAATTACCAAGTGCTTGTGCTAAAGTTTCTGTACCGTGAGCCTCACCGTCATTACAGTAAACCTCACTACTATCGTCATCACCACCGATTTTTTCTACACCGGCACATTCCCAGGTACGAGTATCAATATCGTCAATGTACTTTAGTGCAGCGGCAGTTGTTACAATCTTGAAGATAGAACCGGGAGTATATGTACTACTTACAGAGTTATCAATATAGATACCCTTGTAGTCATCCTGGTTATCTTCGGTAATTGTAGGTGGTGCGTTAGGGTCATATGAAGGTGTTGATACATCGCACAGTATCTCACCTGTTTTGTAGTTAAACACAACACAAGAACCTGTTTTGTCACCAAAAGCCTGATGTACTGCCGAATTAACTGTTGCATCAACAGTTAGACGCATATCACTGTTGGCCTTTAGTGATGATGGCAGACCAAGACCAAATAATGGACTGTAACCTGTTAGGCTCATACGGTACATTGACTGAATAGATGTACCAATGTTGATTGTATCGTCACCAACAATATGAAGCATACTTTCTCTGACATTTTCGTCATCGTTGTACTGTCTCTTACCGTTAACCGACTTTGCAAGTTCAACACCGTTTCTATCTGTAATAGTACCTGCCTGAGTTAAACCACCATCAGAAGAAATATGACGGTTATATGCCATATTAATCCAAGTGTTTTGATTAAAGAATATTCTATAGGAAAGGTATCCTAATCCACCGATAATAAGCAGCACAACAATAAATATCATACCACTTCTGCGTAATGTTCTTTTCATCGGATACAATTCCTCCTTTAACTAAATAATCAAATAAATTTATCCTCGTTTCTGAGAATAAGTTCTTTCGTCTGCTGCCTTGATAAATGCCAAAAGTCCCCAACAAGAAATCATTGAAGAACCACCGGCTGATACAAATGGGAATGTAACACCTGTTAGTGGCAAAATATCTGTTGCACCAAAAACATTAAGTGACATCTGCACAATAAATAAACCGGCAGCACAACAAGCAGAAATAGAATAAAATGTACTTCTACTTCTTGTGGCAATATCTCTTGTATAAATTGCTAGACAAAGAATTGCAATAATAAGGACAAAGCCTACGATTATGCCAAGTTCTTCACAAACAATACCAAATACAAGGTCACTTTCGGAAGCAAATACATACTTCAAAAAGCCGTTACCGATACCAACACCAAAAAGTCCACCTGATGCTAAATAAGTTAGCACATGGGCCTGTTGGAAGCCACCATCTGAGGCATACTCAATGGCATGTCCCCAAGTTTTAAATCTCTTTGCAATATATGGCTTAATCTTTAGTATCAAAGCACCACCACCACCGGCAGTACCAAGTGCAAGTAAAATTGTCTTAATATCACCGGAACGCATAAACGCAACAAATAGGAATGTAGCAAAGAAAATAAGTGCAGTACCAAAGTCACCCATTAGGGCAAGTTCACCAACACAAATTGCTGAGAAAATGATAAACTCAATTTTATTTCTTCTTGTCATAATTGAGTCAAGAGTACCGGCACCTACAAAGATATAAAGAATCTTTGCAATTTCTGATGGCTGAATTGAAATACCACCAACAGAAATCCAGTTAGCAGCACCGTTCTGTACAGTACCAAATACAAGGTTAAGTCCTAGTAAACCTACGGCACAAATCATTCCCCAAAAACGGAAACGCTGAACCCAATCAGGTTTTTCAAGCAACTTAACAATTATCATAAATCCTATTATACCTGCAACAGCAGTTACAATAGTTACAATAGACATTTTTGCCTCTTGCCGAACTTGCAACATCAGTCCAAGTCCCGTCAAGAAAAGTCCCAAAGCCTCTAACTCAAAGTTAGTTCTCTTTAGAATATTGCTGGATACAAAGAACAGTACCCAACCGATAATTGAGAAAACACCACAATAAACAAATGGCATTAAGTCTTTATCATAATAATCCCATGATGCCTCTATAGCCATTAGAAAATGAAAAATAGTAATCATAATCATAAGCTTATACTGTTTCATAGAAGGCTTATTGCTGATTTTTCCCATAAATCTATTTGGTTTAATAGGCTCAATATACTCGTCACCTCGTTCAACTCTGAACAGGTTTGAGCCAACTTGAATTTCATCACCAATCAAAAGTTTGGTACGGTTAACAGTAGTATCATCTACTGCCTTGATCCCCTTTTGAATATTACTTTTTACTGAGTCGATAATACTTGCAAAGAAAGATAACTTTCTCTCTCTGCCGTTACTGACTATTTTTTCACCGTTAACATAAGTACCCTGTGTACTGCCAACATCGGTAATCATCCAACCCTCTTGTCTACGCAAAAGAATACAATGATCTCTGGAAACGGCAGGGTCGTTAACCCTTATATCACTGCCTCTACTTCTACCGATAGAATTTTCCCAAAACAGAACCGGAATTTTCTCACCGGTTTCTACATTATGTAAAGTAAGCAGTGGTTTTTGTGGTCGTCTGTGACGACGCATTGATGCAAAAATTGAATAAATAATTACCAGTGCATATAGTGGAAGTACCACTCTGACTGCAACTACACCGGTATCTAGTAGCCACTGAAAGCTCATTAATGCACCACCTCTCCTTGTGGTTATTATACATCATTCTTAAAAATTGTCAACAAATAACATAAGTCGGGACTAGACTTAACCTATTCCCGACCTAAAAAATTCTTATTCAACTGTTACTGACTTTGCAAGGTTTCTTGGTTTATCAATATCGTTACCTCTTGATAAAGCAGTATAGTAAGCGATAAGCTGAAGTGGAACAATAGCAAGCATAGGCATAAGTTCTTCTCTAAACTTAGGTACTTGGATAATCTGGTCAGCTACATCCTCACCAAATGTGTTATCTTCATCACAAATAAGGATAACATAAGCACCTCTTGCCTTAACTTCCTTAACATTGGAAATTGTCTTTTCAAGAAGTTGGTTCTGAGTTGCAACTGCAATAACAGGCATATCCTTAGTAATCAGAGAAATTGTACCATGCTTTAGTTCACCTGCTGCATAGCTTTCGCTATGGATATAAGAAATTTCCTTTAGCTTTAGTGAACCTTCCATAGAAAGTGTATAGTCAAGACCTCTACCTATATATAGTAGACTATCGGCATTGATTAAAGTACTGCCAACATACTGACAATCATCCATAACCTTGTCCAGTGTTTCCTTAACTTTATCAGGAACTTCTAGCAAAGAAGAAACAAGTGACTTACATTCTTCTTCAGTAATCTTGCCCTTTGCAAAAGCAAGTTGGAAAGCAAACAGATACATAACTGCAATCTGCACCATATAAGCCTTTGTAGACGCAACGGCAATTTCAGGACCTGCATGAGTATAGATAAGCATATCAGCCTCTCTTGCAATTGAGCTACCCTTTGCATTTACAATAGCAAGTGTCTTTGCACCATATTCCTTAGCAAGTGCCATTGCTGCTTTACTGTCGGCAGTTTCACCACTTTGAGAAATAATAATTACAAGGTCGCCTTCACCAACAAGTGGGTTTCTGTATCTAAATTCCGAAGCAATATCAACATTAACCGGAACTCTTGCAAGTTGCTCAATAACATACTTACCAACCATACCGGCATGCATAGCAGTACCACAAGCTACAATGTGGATATTCTTAAATTCTCTTAGCTTTTCAACAGTAATGCCACATTCAGATAAATCAGGCATACCGTTTACAATTCTAGGAATAATAGTTCTCTTAATTGAGTCAGGCTGTTCGTGGATTTCCTTAATCATAAAGTGTGGGTAGCCACCCTTTTCGGCAGCATCCATATCCCAATCAGCCTCTTGAAGTTCCTTAGTAACAGGTAGCATATGACTGTCAAAGAACTCAACACCATCATGAGAAAGCTTAACAATTTCATCATGGTCCATTAGGTAATACTTCTTAGTATAGTTTAGAATTGCAGGTACATCAGAAGCAATGAAACATTCTTTCTTCTCTTCACCGATACCGACAATCAAAGGACTTTCTCTTCTGACTGCATATACAACATCAGGATAATCTGCAAACACAATACCAAAAGCAAAGCTACCCTTTAGCATACGGATAACATTGTGAATTGTATCAATAGGATCACCGTTGTACTTATAGTCAAGGAGCTGAGCTACAACCTCAGTATCTGTTTCGGAAAGGAAAGTTCTGCCTTTCTTTAGTAGATAGTCCTTTAGTTCAATATAATTTTCAATAATACCGTTATGTACGATAGTTACTCTCTTACCGGAATGAGGGTGACTGTTAATGTCAGAAGGCTGACCGTGAGTAGCCCAACGAGTATGACCGATACCGGCATGACCAAGGGGCTTACCCTCTCTCTCCATTTTTTCTGATAAATCTTTTAGTCTGCCTTTAGTCTTAGCAACTTCAATCTTGCCATTTTCAAAAACAGCAATACCGGCAGAATCGTAGCCTCTGTACTCAAGTCTTGTTAAAGCTGAAACAAGCACATCACTACAATCTCTAGGTCCTACATAACCTACAATACCACACATATATTTTTTCTCCAATACTTAAAATTAATTATTTGTTTGTTTGATGGTTGAAAGTTGGCACAATCTCAGCCAACAGCTTAAGAGCCTCATCATCATCATTTTCACTTGCACATTCCTTAAGTTCATCAAGTGAATGAAGTAACTTATCCTTGTCAATGTGAATCTGATTACCAATGAAAATCTTTTCATTATCTGTCTGTTTAAGTCCTTCTTCATCCATCAAAAGTTCCTCAAATAACTTTTCACCGGGACGAAGACCTGTGAACTTAATTTCAACATCTTTATAAGGAATCTTGCCGTACATTCTACATAGATTTTCAGCAAGAGTTGTTATCTTAACAGGTTCACCCATATCAAGTACAAAGATTTCTCCACCTTTAGCCATACTTGCAGCTTGAAGTACAAGGGATACAGCCTCAGGTATTGTCATAAAGTATCTGATAATATCAGGGTGAGTTACGGTAATAGGCTTACCGTTTTCAATTTGTCTTCTAAAAATAGGAATAACCGAACCGTTACTTCCAAGTACATTACCGAAACGAGTTGTTACAAAGTCTGTACCTGTTGTGTTTTGGCTCATATACTGAATAATCATTTCGCAACATCTTTTTGTTGCACCCATAACATTAGTAGGGTTTACTGCTTTATCAGTACTAATCATTACAAATCTCTTAACACCGTATTTCTGTGCAAGTCTTGCAACATTATATGTACCGAAAATATTATTCTTAATTGCTTCACAAGGAACTGTTTCCATAAGTGGAACATGCTTATGAGCAGCTGCGTGCCACACAAGGTCAGGTCTTTCCTGAGCAAAAATCTGTTCCATCTTGTCATAATCTCTAACAGAAGCAATAATTGTATCAAGGTTTACTTTATCGCCATATTCAAGGCGTAATTCTTGTTGTATATCATATGCGTTATTTTCGTATATGTCAACTATAACAATTCTCTTAGGGTTATATTGTGCAATTTGTCTTACAAGTTCAGAACCGATAGAACCACCGCCACCGGTAATCATACAAACCTTGCCTTCAACTAAAGTTTTGATTGATGACTTATCAAATGTAATAGGTGGTCTGCCAAGTAAATCTTCAATCCTAATATCCTTAACTTGGTTTAATAGTCTTGTACCGTCTTCATTTTCGTCAAACAGCAGCTTTGAAATATAAGGAATAATCTTGATTTTACACTTTGTCTTAGAACAAATATCAAGAATTCTCTTTCTTTCTTCTTCTTCACAAGAAGGAATAGCAAAGATAATAAGTGAAATATTTTCTTTTTCACAAATATCAGGAATATCGGTAGTTTGTCCCAAAACTCTAACACTGCTAATAACATTGTCCTGCTTTAGTCTGTCATCATCAACAAAACCTACAGGGAAAATTGATTTTGATGGGTTATTTGAGTCTTGCTTTGCGTTGAAAATATCTTCAAGAATAATTTTACCGGCATTACCTGCACCAACAATAAGGGTTCTTTCTCCTACATCAATAGCACCGGCATCATTAATCTTAATAAATGCTCTCTTAAAAATCAATCTGAATAATACAACACCAACTACTGAAAGTCCACCACTGATAAGTGTATATGGAAGAACATAGTTAAATGAATTGTATCTTAAAGAAAGGACTAATGCACTTAAAGCAACACCGGCTACCATACCAATAAGGCAAGACAGATAGTCCTTTGCGTTAAAGTATCTCCAAGCCTTGTTATATGCACCACATATAAACAAGCAGAAAATACATATAATCACATTTATAAGTATAGAAACAACAACATAAGGTGTTTCCACAATACTTCTAAATCCTGTTTGGAAATTTAATACTTGTAAAATAAAGTTTGATATAACGCCACAAATTGAAATAATCACTGCATCAACAATAAGTAGCATCACTTTTCTAAAGTTAAAATTTGAAACTCGCATATTTACCTCTCCGAAGTCCCCTCTAAACCTCAACTCACATAAAGGCACTCCATAGATAAATTATATTACTATTGGCAAGTAAAGTCAATGTAAAGTGATTTTTTCTATACATATGTTAATACAGTGATAATAATTTGTTCATATATGATATAAAGTTTTTAAAACATTTGCTACATAAAATGTTTATGCGTTGTTTATGTTTTAATTACCAAAAAACTTATTGGCAGTTTCTACTGAAATAGCAGCAGTTTTGCAGTAATAATCGGCATCAATCTTCTTAGCATATTCTTCGGTAAGCACAGCACCACCTACTAAAACTGCTGTATCCTTTAGTTCAGGTGTTTTTCTGATAAGTGCAATTGTGTCTTCCATACTCTTTAAAGTTGTTGTCATTAGTGCAGAAAGCCCAACAAGCTTAACATTTTCTTTTACTGCAGTTTCAACAACAAGTGCCGGTTCAACATCTCTGCCAAGGTCAATTACATCATAACCGTAGTTTTCAAGCAATACCTTAACAATATTTTTACCAATATCGTGAATATCGCCCTTAACAGTAGCTAGGATAATTTTACCCTTTGATATACTTTCTTCATTTGATGAAGCTAACTTTTCCTTAATAATCTCAAATGCCTGTTGTGCTGCAGTAGCTGATGAAAGTAGTCCCGGTAAGAAAACTTTACCTTGTTCAAAAAGGTCACCAACCTTATCAAGTGCCGGAATAAGCTCCTTGTCGATAATTTCCATAGGGTCAGTATCTTCAAGTTTCTTTGCAGTAATATCGTGACATTCTTTCTTTAAGCCTTTCATAACTGCATGAGTTAAAGTCATTTCGTGACTATCCTTAACTGTTTCAATTACATAGTCACTGTACTTTTCAATAAAGTCACGGCTTTCTTGGTCAAAACCTTTTAGCACTCTAAAGGCTCTGACTGCACCTGCCATACCGAATACACTAGGATTGATAATCGGCAAGTCAAGACCTTTTTCCATAGCCATTGTTAGGAATGTTTGGTTAAGCAAAGGTCTGTGAGGTAAACCGAATGAAATATTACTAACACCAAGAACTGTCTTTACCTTGTATTTACTCTTAACAATTTCAATAGCGTCAAGGGTTTGTACTGCACCACTTTGCTGAGCAGAAACAGTAAGTGTCAGACAGTCAATGTAAATATCTTCTTCTCTAATGCCTAGGGCAGTTGCTCTCTTAATAATTCTTTCTGCAATTTCAACACGCTTTTCGGTCGTTTCAGGAATACCGTCTTCATCAAGGGTTAGACCTACAACAGATGCACCGTACTTTGCAACAATAGGTAAAATCTCTGTTAAAGACTTTTCTTCACCGTTTACAGAGTTTACAATTGCTCTACCGTTATATGCTCTAAGTCCGGCTTCAAGAACCTCAGGTTTTGTTGAGTCAAGCTGAAGTGGTAAGTCAACAACACCTTGTACTGCTTTAACAACCTTAACCATCATTTCTTTTTCGTCAATTTCAGGATGACCTACATTAATATCAAGAATTTCAGCACCGTCTTCTTGCTGACTGATAGCCTGACCTAAGATATAGTCCATATCATTATTTACAAGTGCTTGTTTAAATAACTTTTTACCTGTAGGGTTGATTCTTTCACCGATAATTCTTGGCTGATTGATTTCCACTACAGTAGTACCGGAAGAAACTGCAGTTACATATGGGTGAACATTTTTTTCATATTTATAGTTCTTTAAATCTTCCTTTAGGCACTTAATATATTCAGGAGTTGTACCACAACAACCACCAAGTACCTTTACACCTAACTTAGAAAGTGCAGAAAGTTTTTCACCGAATTCTTCAGCACCCATTGTATAAGTGTTGGTTACTGGGTCAGGAAGTCCTGCATTTGGCTTTGCAATAACAGGAACATTACACTTATTACAAATTCGTTCTAGGATAGGAGCAATTTCGTCAGGACCTAAAGAACAGTTAAGACCGATAGCATCAGCCTTTAGTCCTTCTAGTGTAAGAATCATAGCTTCCGGTGAAACACCCTGGAATGTTCTTCCGTTTTCTTCAAAACTCATTGTACAAAGAACAGGCTTGTCACTGTTTTCTTTACAAGCTAAAAGTGCAGTTTTCATTTCAAGTAAGTCTGTCATTGTTTCAATGGCAATAACATCATATCTATCATCGGCAGTAACAATTTCCTTAAAAATTTCATATGCTTCTTCCGGTGATAAAGTACCGTTAGGTTGAAGTAGCTGACCGATAGGACCAATATCAAGTGCTACTAAAGCATCAGTACCTTCTACTGCTTTTTCTGTACAATCAAGGGCAGCCTTTACAACTTCCTTAACACCATAGCCTGTATCTTCCAATTTATATTTGTTGGTAGAAAATGTGTTTGAACAGATAATGTCACTACCTGCATTTACATATTCTCTGTGTACTTCAACAATAGTTTCAGGATTAGTAATATTAAGTACATTTGGGTTATGACCCATCTCAAGACCTCTGTCCTGTAGCATTGTACCCATACCACCATCATATATAATAAAGTCTTTTTGTAGTAATGTTTTGAAATCCATTAGTTCTCCCTTCTATATGGACAATTCTTGTTTCCACACTTCATACACTTTGAAGTACAGTTGATTTTTCCCTTTACTTCATTTTTATTTAGTCCGATTACTGCTGTAACAGACTTAGTAGGATTAAGCAACAGACTGTCTGATAGGCTTAGTCCCAACTTTTTCTCTGTATTTAAGATTTTAACAACTTCTCTTTGTTTTTCAAGAGGATAATCCCCATAACCGGGACTGAATCTGTTGGTAAAGTAAAGACCTTTGTATCTTTCCTTTAGTTCATCCTCAATCTTATCCATAAACTGTTCAATAGCAACAGATGCCATTGAATCAACTACAACAGCCTTTGCCATATCGGTTATCTGAGTTTTCCTCAAAAGTTTTTCTACATATATGCCTAAAGTTGCAGCAATAAGCAAGACCTTCTCGCTTTCTGCTACAACTTTCTTAATGTCATTGCCACCAAGTGCCGGACTATCCTTTGGAATTTCTGTAAAGGTATATGCAGGTCTGCAAACCTTTAACAGTTCATTTTCCACTTCATCCATAATGTCACTTGTCATTTTGTCAGGGTTAAGTGCTTTAGCCCCCATATAACGAAGTGCCTCTGACCTATTTAAATTCGATAATGTTATCATAACATACTTCCAATTGCTTCTGTAATTTTTCCGGCTACATAAGGATTGTTCATTGTGTATAGGTGAATACCGTCAACACCGTTTGCAATTAAGTCAATAATCTGCTGAATTGCATAAGCAATACCGGCATCACGAAGAGCCTCCGGATTATTCTCATACTTCTGCATAATTCTTGAGAAGTTAGCCGGAAGACTTGCTCCACACATTGATACCATTCTCTGAATCTGCTTTGTATTTGTTACAGGCATAATACCGGCCGCAATAGGTACATCAATACCGGCACATCTAGCCATATCTTGGAATTTATAGAACACTTCATTGTCAAAGAATAACTGAGAAATTAGGTGTTCTGCACCACATTCAACCTTATGCTTTAGGTTCTTAATATCTTCAACCATATCCTTTGCTTCCATATGTACTTCAGGATAACAAGCACCGGCAAGTTCAAAGTCACCTCTTGCCTTAATATAACTACACAAGTCACTTGCGTGTAAAAAGTCCTTCTTTGGCTCAATACCGGGAACAATGTCACCTCTTAAAGCAAGGATATTTTCAATGCCCTTTGACTTAAATTCATCAAGTTCCTTTTCTACAGAAACTCTGTCGTTGTTAACACAAGTTAAATGTGCAAGTGGTTCAACACCAAGTGACTTTACTTTCTCGGCAATAATAGCAGTATTGTTAGCCTCAGTACCACCGGCACCATATGTAACAGAAATATAAGCCGGATTCATCTTAGCAAGTTCATCAAGTGCTTTATAAACTGTTTCGATGCCACTTGTCTTTTTAGGTGGGAAAACTTCAAATGATAATACTGTCTTTCCCTCTTCTTTAGCCTTTGTATATAAGTTACTTAGTTTCATAATTATACCTCTATGTCTTTCCTTAGTTTAAATCCTCAGTAATAATTTTTTGTGCAAGGTTTGAGTTAGTATATCTCTTGTCATCGGTTACTTCTTTAATAACCTTTACACAAGGAGGAATAGGAATTTTTACATCTTCGCTATTTACCTCACATTCCATAAATGCCCTGTCATCCCAAAAAGGAAACACATCTATTTCGTATTTTAACCCTTCATAAATAAAAGTATGACGAACCTTATTAATAGTATTAAAGCCTTCCCTCTTATACTTCATTATATTGTTGTATTCTTCTTCGGTAATTTCATCTTCGTATTCAACTCTGGTTAGGTTGGTAATTTTCTTCTTAAAAGTTTTGTAGAATTTATAATTACCATTCTTACCTCTTTTACGAATTCTACCGTAAGCAGAATGTTCCATATAATTAGTATAGGTTTGCTCAATTTCCGAATAATCGTAATCTGTCATATTTTTCATCATATCAACAGATGGATACTCAATCAGCCATTTTCTCTCTATCTCTAATGGTTCACTCATTTTTTCACCTTGTCTTTTCTAATTAATATCTTTAAGACATTTAGTATTTTACCATAGCTTTTAGTATATACAAAATACTTATTATTTATGGTTTGATATAGTTAAAAGCTATAGCAAAATCAAAATTTATACAAATTCTATTTTTAAATACACACATTTATTGTAACATATAAAGCTGAAATTTACCATATTATTTTTCATAGTTTTTTGCATATTATAAAAAATAGTGATAAAATATTTTTGGTGGTATATATGAAGATTAAGAAACATAAGGTTGCTTTTACCTTACTTTGCATTTTTCTTGCAATTATTCTATTTACAATAGGCAACATAATATATAGCAACTACTGTTTAACATATAGCAATTATACTGTTGAAACTAACAAAATCAAGGGTTCGGTAAAGATGGTTGTAATTTCCGATACTGAGGGTGGTTTTATCGGTAAAGACAACAAAAGATTGCTAAAAAAAATTGATAACGCAAACCCTGAGATAGTTTGTATTGTTGGTGATATGGTAGAAAAAGGTTCTGATAACTTTGACAGTGCAATTTCTATCTGTAAAAGTCTGGCTAAAAAATATCCAACATATTATGCACTGGGTAATCACGAAGTAGGACTAAACGATAAACTAAAGTCATTTGAAAAGACAATTTCTGAAACAGGTATTACTCTACTAGACAATAAAATGGTAGACTACAAAACTAGGTCAGGTGATAAATTAACAATAGCAGGTATAAAGGACTATCCATTCTTTGAATACTATGCACCTGACTATAATAATAATGAAAATAAACTTTTTCAAAGCTACCTAAAGCAAGAAGATAACAGTCATTTCTCAATTTTACTTTGTCATAAGCCTGAGTGCTACACTTGGTCTTTTAAGGACTATAACATTGACTTAATGATTTCAGGTCACACCCATGGTGGCATAATCAGAATTCCATTTGTTGGTGGTGTATATGCACCGGAACAAGGGTACTTTCCAAAATACACCAAAGGTTATTATAAAGAAAAAAATGTAAATCTAATTATCACTTCCGGACTAAACACTTCAAGAGGTATTCCAAGATTTTTCAATCCACTTGATGTTGCAGTAGTTACAATTAAGGGCAAATAACAGTAATAAAAGAAATTCCCATAGCATAAATTTAACTATCCTTAAAGGGAGGGTTAATATGTGAAAGGAATTGTGGAAGAACGAGCTGTTACCCTAGGCAATTATATTGCAGAAAGTGGAGATACTGTACGGCAAACTGCCAAAAAATTCGGCATTAGCAAAAGTACCGTTCACAAAGATGTATCTTCAAGATTACAAAAAATCAACCCATCACTGTATCTTGATGTAAAAAAAGTTCTTGAAATAAATAAAAGTGAGCGTCATATCCGTGGTGGAATTGCCACAAAAAACAAGTATCTTAACCTTAGAAAGCAAAGAGAAAATACATAAACAAAACAAAATATCACATTATAAAAACAGAAGTCTTACATAAAAAGGCTTCTGTTTTTTGTATATTTTCGTAAATTTCCACACATAAATATTCGACTAAAAGCAACATTTTACATATATTTCTATACCTTTACTTTACACTTGGAAATAATAGTAGTATAATCACTCCTATATAGGTATTTTGACAATTTGTCATTAAGTGAGGATTTATTTATGAGAAATATACCTTTTTCTCCTCCTGATATTACACAGACAGAGATTGATGCTGTTGTAGAAGTATTAAAGTCAGGATGGATTACAACCGGACCAAAAACAAAAGCCTTTGAAAAAGGCGTTGCAAATTGGTGTAATACAGATATTGCAGTTTGTTTAAACAGTCAAACTGCTTGTGCCGAAATGACACTTAGAATTTTAGGAGTAGGCCCAGGGGATGAGGTTATTGTACCTGCATACACATACACAGCCTCTGCTTCTGTTATCTGTCATGTTGGTGCTACACCTGTAATGATAGACTGTAAAGAAAATTCATTTGAAATGGATTACAACAAAATGGCCAATGCCATTACCGAAAAGACTAAGGTTATTATTCCTGTTGACCTTGCAGGTGTTATGTGTGACTATGACACAATCTTTGACATTGTAGAAAGCAAGAAAGATTTGTTCAGACCTAACAGTCCTATTCAAGATGCTTTTGGCAGAATTATTGTTATGGCTGATGGTGCTCATGCTTTTGGTGCTATGAGAAACGGCAAAAAGTGTGGTTCTGTAGCTGACTTTACTAACTTTTCTTTCCATGCAGTTAAGAATATGACTACTGCCGAAGGTGGTGCAGTTACTTGGCGTAACCACAAAGGCATTGACAATGAGGCACTTTATAAGCAGTATATGCTACTTTCTCTACATGGACAGACTAAGGATGCCTTTGCTAAAAACCATGGTACTTCTTGGGAATATGATGTAGTAGATACACAGTATAAATGTAATATGCCTGATGTACTTGGTGCTTTAGGTCTTGCACAACTTAGCAGATACAATGAAATTCTTGATAAAAGACACAAGATGATTGATATGTACAATGAGGCATTTAAGGATATGAACCTACAGGTACTAAATCATCATGATAAAAACAGTCGTTCATCAGGTCACCTTTACTTTGTAAGATTTTTAGGTAAAGGTGCTGAATTTAGAAATAAATTCTACCACAAAATGGCTGACAATGGTGTTATGTGTAATGTACACTTTAAGCCTTTACCAATGCTTACTGCTTATAAAGTAAAGGGCTTTGACATTACCGATTATCCTAACGCATACAATATGCATAAAAATCAGCTAACATTACCAATGAACAGTAAAATGAGCTTTGATGATGCACAATATGTAATTGATACATTCAAAAAAGTTTATGAAGAACTGACTGCTGAAGAAAATTAACAGTAAAACTTCTATAACATCACTTGTAAAATGCAAGTGGTGTTATTTTTATTAAAAATAAATCAAATTTAAAATATTATTCATTGAATTTTTCTAATTTTATATTATAATGTAGTTATAAGGGATAGTTTGTACTATTTCAAAGAAAAGGATTTTTGAAATAAAAATCGAAAAGAGGGAAACAATGAGCAAAGAAAAAATATTAGTTGTTGATGATGATGTCAACATTTGCGAACTTTTGCGTTTATATATTGAAAGAGATGACTATCAGGTTGTAATCGCCAATGACGGTGAACAGGCTGTTGAACTTTTCAACAGAGAACAACCTGACCTTGTTTTGCTTGATATTATGCTACCTAAGATGGACGGTTGGCAAGTTTGTAAAGAAATTCGTAAAACAAGTAACAGACCTATCATTATGTTAACTGCCAAAGGTGAACTTTTTGATAAAATTCTAGGACTTGAGCTAGGTGCTGATGACTACATTATTAAACCTTTTGAAGCAAAGGAAGTTATTGCCCGTATTCACGCAGTACTTAGAAGAACAGGAACTAATGAAGAAAAGGAAAAGGTTAAGGAAATCAACTGGGATAAACTTTCTATCAACCTAACTAATTATGAACTGAGAGTTGACGGTAAGTATATTGACACTCCACCAAAAGAAATGGAACTTCTCTACTACCTGGCAAGTAACCCTAACAAGGTATTTACAAGAGACCAACTTTTGGACAAAGTATGGGGTTTTGATTATTACGGTGACAGCCGTACAGTTGATGTACATATTAAAAGATTAAGAGAAAAAATTAATGGTGTATCCGACCAATGGAGTCTTAAGACTGTATGGGGTGTTGGATACAAGTTTGACGCAAAATAATGAAAATTTCTTTGTTTAAAAAATACCTATCCATAACAATGGGTATTATATTAATAGCCTTTATTATACTAGGCACTTTTCTTATGGTTTTTGTCAATCAGTTTTGGGACACAAGAAACCTAAACAAAGCTAAGGAAGACCTTAATTCCTATGTTCTGCTAACCACACAAGCTCTGGAAAATAAAGATGGTAAACTTGAGGTTAAAGACCAAGAAACCTTTAACCTAATGATTGATTTAAGCAAAAACAATTCTTACAATCTTATTATTACAGATGCAGCAGGTACAGTTTACAGAATTACAAGACAAGACAAAAACATTAAAACAGGCTACCAAATGCCTTATTATGTAACCAATACACTAATAAAAGACCAGTATTACGAAAGTGAACAGAAAACAGACTTTTTCTATAGTGATACAAAATTAGCTGTTGCCTCACCTTTCAAGTTAAAATTAACCGAAGGTACAAAAGAAGGTATAGCAATAGCCGGTTATATCTTTGTTTGTGTACCTGAACATACAATAAATAATGAATTGCCTGACCAAATTTTCCAAATCCTAATTTATGCAGTTTTGGCTTCTGTACTTGTATCTTGCATATTAGCCGGTGTCTTCTCTTACACTCAATCTAAACAGCTAAAGCAAATGAGCGAACAAGCTAAGAAATTTGCAAAGGGTGATTTTTCAGGTCGTATTCCTGTAAAAGGTAAGGATGAAGTTGGTCAGCTAACCAGAGCCTTTAACGATATGGCTGATGCTCTTGACAAGGAAGAATCAGTCAGAAGAGACTTTATTGCAAACATAAGTCACGAATTAAAGACACCTATGACAACTATTGCAGGTTTTATTGACGGTATTCTTGACGGAACTATTCCGGAAAGTAAGCAGAAGCATTACCTAACTATTGTTTCTGAAGAAATATCCAGACTTTCAGGACTTGTTGCATCAATGCTAAGCCTTGCAAGAATTGACAGTGGCAAAACTACAATTTACAAAACTAAATTCTCCTTAGTTTCTACTATTGTAAATATTCTTCTAACATTTGAAGATAGACTTGAAGAAAAGGAAATTGAAATTGTAGGACTTGAATCTGCTGATGGTCTTTCTGTTTATGGTGACCAAGCACTGTTACATCAAGTTCTTTATAACCTTATTGAAAACGCTACAAAGTTTACACCACAAGGTGGACAAATCACTTTCCATGCCGAAAGCAAAGGTGATAAACTTTACTTTAGTGTTAAAAATACAGGTAAGGGTATTTCTAAGGAAGATTTACCGTTTATCTTTGATAAATTCTACAAAACAGACAAATCAAGAAGTGAGGACAAAAAGTCTATGGGTCTTGGTCTTTACCTTGTAAAAACTATTGTCAACTTACATGGTGGGGAAATTACTGTTACCAGTGAAATTGACAAGGAAACCTGTTTTGCTTTCTGGATACCTAACAAATAAATTTTAGAAGTAAGAGAAATATATATGGAAAACAATAATGATTTTGAACTAAATAATCCGACACCTGCTCCTATTCCTGAGCCATTGCCGGAATTACAGAAAAAAACTAAAGATGGTGGCTTTAACGGTGTAGCAAATAGATTTTGTACCGATAAAAAGCCTTCACCGGTAAAAGAAATGCCAATCTTTACTGTTGGTGAGGAAAGACCTAACCGACCTGATGACACATTTTCTTTTACACCAAAGAAAGAAAAAAACATTGTAGCTGAAAAGTCTACTGAAGAAAAGCCAAATAACAATGGTTTTCTAAGTGACCCTAAGCCTATTGAAACTACCGATAACTCAGAAAATATTGAAAAAAATGTTGTTGGTAAATTCAATGTACCTACTGTACAGAAAAAAAGTTCCAAAAAAGGTGTAACAATCCTTATAACTGTTATAGTTACCGTACTTATTATGACAGGTGGTTTCTTTGCTTATTCTGTATTGACAGGTAGCAAAGGATTATCCGTTAAGGTTGAGGGCAATACAAGTGGCAATATGTATGAACAACAGGCTACAAACCCTGCAGGTGGCAACTACACCTCCGACTATACATTTGACCAGTACTATAATGACCTTGTAAAAAATGCAGTAAACAGTACAACAACTACAAACACTACTGCAAAGGACTACACAGACAAAAACTTTGATGGCATTATTATTGACACTAAGTCAAGTGGTGAAAAGTCAGCACAATCAGCTTATGAAAAGGTTTCCGACTCTACTGTAGCAATTCTAACTTTTGAAGACAAAATCTCAAGTGAAGAAAATGCTAAGGGTCAGGGTACAGGTATTATTGTTAGTAGTGACGGTTATATTGTTACAAACAGTCATGTTATCGGTGACAGCAAGACAGCATACAAATATCAAGTAATCAACAATGATGGCAAGAAATATACTGCTAATGTTGTTGGTTATGATACTCGTACAGACCTTGCAGTTCTAAAAATCAAAGGTAAAAACCTAAAGCCGGTTCACTTTGTTAAGAAAAGTCATCTTCAAGTTGGTGAAGATATTATTGCAGTTGGCAATCCCGGTGGACTAGACTTTCAGAATAGCTTAACTAAGGGTATTGTTTCAGCTAAAGACAGAACATTGGATGACAGTACAGTATCATATATTCAGACAGATGCAGCAGTAAATCCGGGCAACAGTGGTGGTCCATTATGCAACCTTTACGGTGAAGTAATCGGCATCACAACTGCAAAAATTAACTCTGCAACATATGAAGGTATGGGTTTTGCAATTCCTAGTGACACAGTAGAAACAGTTGTAAACAACATTATCAAATACGGTTATGTTGAAAACAGAGTAAGACTGGGCATTGTGGGTGTTGCAGTTGATGAAACTGCCTCTACTGCTCTTGGTATTCCTGAAGGTATCTTGATTACTGAAATTGCCGATGATGGTAGTTTTGCTAATTCAAGTGCAAAACCTAAGAACATTATCACTAAGGTTGACGGTACAAGAGTAAAAACATTTAATCAAGTTTATTCTGTTCTTGCCAAACATAAAGTCGGTGACAAAATCAATGTTGAAATCTGTAAGGTTGATAGTTCCAATCCAAGCAATAGCAAAACTGCTACAATCAATGTTACTCTAGTAGCCGATAAAGGTGAAACCCAGAAGTAATTTAAATTAAGTCAAATACTAAGTTTTATAACACAATAGCCGATAGGTATCCCCTATCGGCTATTTTCACTTTATTTATGAGATTTATATTTTATATTTTCAATTTCAGAGCAAGACAAATTAGGGTTTGTCTTTTTAATTTTAATTGTGGGTTAAGGTAAATTTGGGTTTTCAATTTTGTCTGTGAATTAAGGTGAATTTGTTTTTTAGCTTTTATTGTGGTTAAAGAAAAGTTTATTTTTTATTTAATATAAAGAAAAATTTACAAAAATATCATACCTTATACTATCGTTAAAGTGTGGCTAACAGGTGTAGGGTCTTTCAACAAAAGTTTTTTACAAAAACTTTTGCATAAGTTCACATTAGCAAATCAAACTTCGCCTATGGCTCGTTTTCTTTGATGTTCACTTAATTGATGTCCCGTTACAAACTAGCCTTTATATAGGTACTTTGCCCTATATGGTAAGTTATAATTTTTAGTTTCTACATAGGACGAAGTTACATAAAACATTTTACTATTAAACGGGCGAACAATGTTCGCCCCTACAACTGTAACCCATAATTTTTCTTATATTTTATAGTTAGAAATAGAGAAAAGTTTCAGTTAATATGGAATTGTAAATGAATTTACAATTCCAATCACTCCTTCCGTCTTTGCTTACGCAAAGCCACCTCCCTCAGCGAGGGAGGCAAAATAGTCTGTACAAATCTAAAATAATACGCAATTTTTGAAATAATACAGACTTTATTATTTAGTAGAAATTACGGTAAAGACAAAGGCTTCCTCAGACGAGGAAGCTGTCATTCGTGAATTGCAAAGCAATTCACCTTTTAAAGAATGACTGAAGGAGGGAAAAAGCTATTAATTAGTTGAATTAATCGGTTAATATCTAATTAACCTATATTACATAAACATCCCCACAAATCCTAATTTATATTGCTGATTTATCTTAACCCACAATCAAAATTGAAAAGATAAGTTTATTAAACTAACCTTTACCCACAGACAAAATTGAAAAACCCTAATTTTATAAATTAACACAATCAAAATTAAAAGACAAAAGAAAAAAATCCAACAGGTTTCCCTACTGGATTTTGGAGCTAGAGATGGGAATTGAACCCACGACCTATTGATTACGAGGCAATTATTCTACCACTGAACTACTCTAGCATAATATCACTAAACTATTCTAGCATAATATCACTGAATTACTCTAGCGCAATATCACTAAACTATTCTAGCATAATATCACTGAATTACTCCAGCACAATATGTGATTGATTATATGTTTAAGTACAAATACTAATAATTATTTAACACTAAGCAACATAAATAATATAAGCTTTCCTCACTATTTTGTCAATATATAGAAAGATATTAATATATTTATTCAAAGAACAGTAAAACTTATTCACTAAAAGTGAAATTAATAAGACAAATATATGACATACCAATAATAAAAAGCTATAATAAACTTATAATCATTTAGTATAGAAAATTCACCTAACAACAATTACTTTTGTTTAAGTAATATTAAAATAGCTGAAATCTAATACTAAAATAGGGGTGTTGTTATGGCAAATAAAAATCTAGGTAATCTATTAAAGATTTACCGTAAAAATTCTTTACTGACTCAGCAACAGGTTGCTGACGCTTTAAACATAAATCGTACAACCTATACTTATTACGAAACCGGTAAGACAGAACCATCTATTGATACCTTACACAAGCTTATCAAGATTTTCGGTATCACATATGATGATTTATTACCGTCAGAAAAGAACCCTAAGAGTATTAAGGATTCTTTCCTAAGAGCAAAGGGTGATGAGGCGATTTATAACCTTACTAAAGAGGAACAACAGTTCATTATTTCTCTAAGAGCAATGAGTCCTGAAGAGAGAGCAGAATTTCTAAAGAATTTAAAATAATTTGTAATAATTATTTACAAATTATCTTTACTGTGTTATAATACACAAGATAGCTTAATCACGGATTATGGAGTATGCCACAATGTGGATTTCCTGTTTCCTTAACCTGTGAAAAAAGCGATAAATAATGAAAGGTGGAAAACACAATGCTAAAAGAAGAAAAGCTTGCTATTATGCAGGAATATGCTACTCACGAAGGCGACACAGGTTCTCCTGAAGTACAGATTGCACTTCTATCAAAGAGAATTAAGGACCTAACTGCTCACCTACAGCAGCATCCAAAGGATCATCACTCAAGAAGAGGTCTATACAAGATGATCGGTCAGAGAAAGAGCCTACTTAAGTATCTTACAAAGGTTGACATCGAAAGATATCGTTCAATCATTAAGAGACTTGGTATCCGTAAGTAATAGTAAAAATTTAGGGCGAAGGGTTTTCCCTTTGCCCTTGTTTTGATAAAAAAACTTTTTTGCAATAAGTAGTTACAGGATTTTCCCAGTGCATTTAGCAGTAAAACGAACACATATTTATGCTTTTTATTTATATTTTATGTGGTGGTTTTATTGCTAAAACCGAAAATCCTGTAAACAAAATTTATTTATAGGAGGTATTGCAAATATGAACAAAGCAATGGTATTTGATAAGTACAGAAAATTTGAAACAGAATTTGCAGGCAGACCACTGGTTGTTGAAACAGGTAAAATGACTCAGCTAGCTAACGGTGCTTGTCTTGTAAGATATGGCGAAACAGTTGTACATGTTGCTTGTACTGCTTCTGAAAAGCCAAGAGAAGGAGTTGACTTCTTCCCACTATCTGTTGACTATGAAGAAAAAATGTATTCAGTAGGTAAGATTCCGGGTTCTTACCTAAAGAGAGAAGGTCGTCCTTCAGAAAAGGCTATCCTTACTTCTCGTGTAATTGACAGACCAATCAGACCTCTATTCCCTAAGGATATGAGAAATGACTGTTCAATCGTATGTACAGTAATGTCAGTTGACCCTGATTGTCAGCCTGAAATTGCTGCTATGATTGGTACTTCAATTGCTATTTCAATTTCTGATGTTCCTTGGAACGGTCCTGTTTCTTCTTGTTCAGTAGGTTTAGTTGATGGCGAAATCGTTATTAACCCAACACTTGAACAGAGAGCAGTTTCTGATATGGCAACAACAGTTGCTTCAACATCAGAAAGAATTGCTATGATTGAAGCAGGTGCAAACTGTGTTGATGATGACACAATGTACAAGGCAATTATGGCAGGTCACGAAGCTAACCAGCCAATTATCCAGTTTATCAAGAATATTCAGGAAGAAATCGGTAAGCCAAAGTTTGACTATCCATCAAATGAACCTGATCACGATATGTTTGAAGCAATTTACAACTTTGCTGAAGCTGATGTTAAGGTTGCTATGGATACAGACGACAAGAACATTCGTGACGAAAGACTACTTCCAATCTATGATGCAGTTCATGAAAAGTTCGACGAAATCTATCCTGAACAAGAAGCAAAGATTGACGAATGTATGTACAAAACTCAGAAGACAATCGTAAGAAGATGGCTACTTGACGAACAGAAGAGAGTTGACGGCAGAGGTATGGACGATATTAGACCACTAGCTTCTGAAGTTGGTATTCTTCCAAGAGTTCACGGTTCAGGTATGTTCACAAGGGGACAGACTCAGGTTCTTACAGTTGCTACTTTAGGTTCTGTTTCTGAACAGCAGTATCTTGACGGTATTGATGAAGAAGAAACAAAGAGATATATCCACCATTACAACTTCCCTAGTTACTCAGTAGGCGAAACAAAGCCAAGCAGAGGTCCCGGTAGAAGAGAAATCGGTCACGGTGCTTTAGCAGAAAGAGCATTAAAGCCTGTTATTCCATCAGTTGAAGAATTCCCATACACATTAAGACTTGTATCAGAAATTCTTTCTTCTAACGGTTCAACTTCTCAGGGTTCAATCTGTGGTTCAACACTTGCACTTATGGACGCAGGTGTTCCAATCAAAGCTCCTGTAGCAGGTATTTCTTGTGGTCTTATTACTGAAGGCGAACGCTGGATGACAATGGTTGACATTCAGGGTGTTGAAGACTTCTTCGGCGATATGGACTTTAAGGTAGCCGGTACTAAGGACGGTATCACAGCCATTCAGATGGACCTTAAGATTTCAGGTCTACTACCTGAAATGGTTAAGGAAGCTCTTGCAAAGACTCACAAAGCAAGAAATTACATTCTTGATGAAGTTATGCTAAAGGCTATTCCTGAACCAAGACATGAACTAAGCAAGTATGCTCCTAAGATGTTCACTGCTCAGATTCCTGCAGATAAGATTTCTGAAGTTATCGGTAAGAGTGGTAAGGTTATCAAGGAAATTCAGGCTGAATGTGAAGTTAAGATTGACATTACAGAAGAAGGCGAAAGTGCAAATGTATTTGTTGCCGGTATTGATACAGAAAAGTGCAAGAAGGCTCTTTCAATCATTGAAATGATTGCTAATGGTCCTGAAATCGGTGCTATCTATATTGGTAAGGTAACAAGAATTATGGACTTCGGTGCATTTATTGAAATTGCTCCGGGTATGGAAGGCCTATGCCACATTAGTAAGCTTGATGTTAAGAGAACAGAAAAGGTTACTGATGTTGTTAATGTTGGTGATGTTATCAGAGTTAAGGTTGAAGAAATTGACGATAAGGGCAGACTAAATCTTTCAAGAAGAGCTGTTCTAATTGAAGTTGACGGTTTAACTCCTGAAAATACTTTTGAAGATAGACCAAGAAGACCTCATAACAATCACAACAGAAACGGCAGAAGATAATTTAATCTAAGCTAATAAATTAAGGGTTGAAGTTTTAAAACTTCAACCCTTTTCTGTTACTTAATTTTCTTTATTCCAACAATTTCTTCCCCATCAAATTGATAAATCAAATCCAAAGACTTACTGCCCTTATCATAATGATACAGTTCACAAGGATACCACCAATTTGTATTAAGTTCAAGATAAACATAATAGTCACCGTTGTCATTAAATATTTTCATATTAATTTTATTATGTTTTTCCTTTTCAACTGCATCAAGAATATCATCCAGTACAGGTGTTATTTCTACTGTCTTTCCATTTTCGTCAGATAATTTACTTGGTGGTACAGGTTCATCATCATTATAGGAAGTAAAATAGCTATAAGAATATATCTCAGCATTATCTATTTCAAAAGGTTCTATTGTTTTTAAGTCAACATCAGTGTCAAGAAGATTATCTATAGGGTCTTTTGAAGAGTAAATTCTGTAATAATTTTTCTCAATTGACTTATTCTTTATAACATCACTTTTCAAAATATCAATATCATATTTACTAAGTACATCACCTTTATCTACAGTCACCACATCAATAATAGGTGTTTTGGTAAAAAAATCTATTACATCACTAACTGTAAAAAAAGCAAAGAAAGGAAGATAAAATCTCATAATTAAAATTATAACTATCAGTACCCAAGCACCTATGCTTATTAATATAGCTTTACCTTTGCTACTTTTCATAAAATGCACCTCATTCTATAGAAAAACTATTTTCTTTAGCTAAAGTATATTCCACAAAATCACAAATGTCAATAATAATTTATTGAATTACGATAAATAATTATTGACTTATAGGATAGTAGTTGTTATAATATATGTGTAATAAAATATGATTTTGTGGTGATTTTATGACAAGCAAAAATTTATCTAACCTTATGAAAGTTATAATTATAATCTTCGGTATATGTGGTATAGTCCTTTATGGCATTACTGTTTTCAAAGGTTTTGACTTTATAAACGGCTATCCACTTAACACAACAGAAAATTTACCTTGGATGATTTTTCTCCTTATTACCGGTATTCCATGCTATGCAGTTTTATATCATGGTTGGAGAATTGCTAATACAATTTCAACAGATGGTGCTTTTTGCAAGGATAATTCCAGAAGGCTTAAAGTTATAGGTATTTTGGCATTAATCACATCAGTATGTCACTTTATCGGTGACACAACTTTTCTGTTACTAGGCACAATCAATACTCCACTATACCTATGTGAGATTTTAATATTTGTTATTGGCATAGCCATTGCTATTACTTCATTTATTCTTTCATATCTCACAAGTAAGGCAACAACAATTAAAGAAGAAAATGACCTAACAATATAAGGAGAATATAAAATGGATGGAGAAATAATTTTTAACATAGATGTTATGTTGGCTAAAAGGAAAATGAGTGTTACTGAACTTGCCAACAAAGTAGGAATAACTATAGCCAACATATCTGTACTGAAAAACGGCAAGGCTAAAGCAATTCGAGTTAGCACCTTAGCAAAGTTATGTGAGGCACTTGACTGTCAACCGGCAGATTTATTGGAATATAGAAAAACTGAAAAATGACAAAAAATTTCCCTCTCATTGAGAGGGGATTTGTAATTATAAACTTTAATTTACACAAATACTATCCTTTATTTTTTCATAAGTCTTTTCACCGATACCGTAAACCTTTACAATATCTCCTTTATCCTTAAATGCACCATACTTTTCTCTATAATTTACAATTGCTTTAGCTTTAGTTTCACCAATCATTCTTATAGTGCAAAGCTCCTGTACCGATGCAGTATTTATATTTACAATTACTTTTTGGGTAGTTGTATAGGTCTTTTTATTCACATTTTGGTTGTAATATGTGGAAAACTCAGTTGTAGCAGTAGCATTAATATTTTCAGTTTTTACTGTATGAGGTACAAAGTCAAAGAACACATTGACCAAAACAAGAACTGTAGCAAAGATAATTCCAACTATTACAATTAATTTTTCGGGAGATAACTTTTTCTTCATAAAAATCACCAATATAATTATACACTGCACCAAAAATTAATACAATTAATTAATTGACTTAATATGTGAAAAGATATAAAATTAAATGAGAATGGAGTGGAGTTATGACCAACAAATCAAAATATTTTATATCTATAATGTTCCTTGCCTTTATCGGGGTATTTGCTATACTATTTTGGGTTGTACCTAAAAGTGACTTTAGCCCAAAAGAAAAAAGATACTTACAGACTTTTCCGGAAGTTTCAGCCACAACATTAACCGATGGTTCTTTTGAATCTAAGTTTGAGGACTACATAAACGACCATATGGTTATGCGTGATGCATTTATGGGTATCAACAGTTACTCTAACTTGATTGTACTTAACAACGGCAGTGATGGTGTTTATAAGTGCAAAAACGGCTACTTAATCAACAAACCTGCTACTAATGAAAGGCTTGACCTTAACCTTTCTGTTGTATCTGATTTTCAGCAAAAGACAGGCATTGATACTTCTCTGATGATTGTACCGTCAACAGGTTACATAATGGATAATGTGCTACCACATATTCACGAAAAGTACAATGATGATGAATATTTCAGCACAATAAACAAGTATTGCAGTGAGAATAATCTTTCTAATATTGACCTTAGAAACACTTTTAATGCCAACAAGGATAATACTCAGATTTACTACAAAACAGACCACCATTGGACTACTAAGGGTGCTTATTTAGCTTATAATCAGCTATGCAGTAAATGGAATATTAAACCTGCAACTAGGGACAAGTTCACTATTCAAACTGCCAATGACTTCCTAGGCACAACATACAACACATCAGGTTTTTGGCTAAACGAAAGTGATACTATCGAGATTTGGAACAATCTTAACAACAAGTCAACTTGCAGTATTACTGCAAACGGTATCACAACAAAGTACAATTCAATGTACTTTACTGACCAGCTAAAGGGTGCTGACAAATATGCAGTATTTCTAAACGGCAACAACCCTATTACTACAATTAAGAATCCTGATTGTAAAAACAACAAAAAGCTACTAATCATCAAAGATAGCTTTAGTCATTGTTTAGCACCATTCCTTAGTGAAAACTTTAGTGAAGTTACTTTGGTTGATATGAGATATTACAAGAAATCTGTCAGTGAAGAAATCTGTTCAAAGACTAAATTTGACAAAGTTTTAGTTTGTATGGAACTTGACAACTTCCTAGCTGACAAGGACTTTGCATTCCTTGAATGATTTTATTTTAAGTGAATTTCAACTTAATAACCACATAATTAAACGGCTATAATCACAAGTTATAGCCGTTATTTTTATGAAAATTTTCTTATGAAAATGCAATAATTGCATTGAGATGATTGTATTATCAGCCTACAATTATATGTATATATTTAAAGCAATTGCACCTATTTCTTGATTTTTCATTATATATAATCGGAATAATTACACCAATTATTGGTTTTCATTACATTTACTAAAGTTAAATTCTTCAACACCCATCACCCAATTATTTATTAATTTTCTAACATTCAATTTAATTTCCGTAGGATAGATTTTATCTAGTTTTTTCCGGATAATTATTTTTTTACAAACAGTCAAAACACATTAAAAACCCAAACAGAACCCAATCACTTCCCAATCAAAACCCAACAATATAATAAATTAAATAAATAAAATAAATTAATAAATCAAAGACTGTGAGGCAAAAGTCCCTTTTGCTCCCTCTCGGTCTGCTTGATATTTTTCTTTGTAGTTTTAAGTTATTAATTTTCTTTTTATGTTGGTTATGAAATAAGGTTAGTTATATAAATTAGGGTTTGTGGTGCTATTTGATAGTTTCAGTTAATATGGAATTGTAAATGAATTTACAATTCCAATCACTCCTTCCGTCACCATTCGGTGACACCTCCCTCAGCGAGGGAGGCAGACACAGTTTGTACAAATCTAAAAAACTAGTACACAAATTTTTTAAATAGTACAGACTAATAAATAATTAAAATTATAGTAAAGACAAAGGCTCCCTCGCTGAGGGAGCTGTCGATTGTAAATTGACGGTACGGCAATTTACCTTTTATAAATCGACTGAAGGAGTGATTGATATTTTAAACTTGTTTAAAATATCATCATAGCTGAAACTTTCCTCTATTTCTAACTATAAAATATAAGAAAAATTATGAGTTACAGGTGTAGGGGACATCATTGATGTCCCGTTACAAACTAACCTTTATATAGGTACTTTGCCCTATATGGTAAGTTATAATTTTTAGTTTCTACATAGGACTAAGTTACATAAAACATTTTACTATTAAACGGGCGAACACTGTTCGCCCCTACAACTGTGAGCCATAATATGATATAAAAATCGGTACTGTTTATGCTACAAAATATTGTTATATTATTAATTGTGCAATCACATAATTTACAGTTTATACAAGCACATAGTTTACATTTTTTATAATACAACATCTCCACAAACCCAAATTTATCATTCTCACCTTTACCAACAGACAAAATTGAAAAACCCAAATTTGCAAAATTAATTTATCGTAACGCAGAAACAAAATTAAAAAACTAATTTATCAAATAAAAGGGTAAAAAAATAGGCGTACAATGTACGCCTTAGAATTTTAGTTATTTATCTTTATTGGACTAAATTGAATTAAATTCTATTCTTGATTTATCAATTATATCTACAAGTTAATTTTTTATTATCGGCTATTTTATCCACTAACCGATAAAACCCAAATTTATAAAATCAACACACCACTTACTAAAAATCACTTTGACTGATTAATAAGAAGTTCGGCTTTATCAATTACACGCAAGTCATTTTCGTAGGTACAATTCTTTCTTGCTTGTTGAATATCAACCCAAATATGACTGTCGATTTCTTCCGGTTGGTCAACAACATCATCTGTAAAGGCTTGTGCTAAGAAAAAGACAACTCTCTTCTTAATATTACCAAATGGGCAATAGTCACTAACCTCTCTAAAGCCGTCAATAATCTTAACATCAAGGTTTGTTTCTTCCTTGATTTCACGAATAGCAGTAGCTTTTTCGGACTCATTAAGTTCCATATGACCTTTTGGAAAACTCCAATAACGGCCATTGTGGTTCTTAACCAATAGTATTCTGACACCTTGTTTATTACGGTAGAAAATCAATGCTCCACAACTTTTTTCGTAAAGGCAGTTAATGTTACTAATCTCAACACTACTTGATTTGCTGATAATATCAAGAATCTGTGGTTCATAGTAAATCTCTCTATCCGGTGCAACAATGGCTCTTTGTTCGTTATTCTTTAGGGTAATAATGGCGATAACTTGACCTGACACTACAAATTCAACTTCGTTCTTTGAAAGTACAAATGCCTTTACATTATCACCTTTTTCATCGGTAAAGTAACCACTATACAAACCATCTGTTAGTTGTCCAAATAAATTTACGCTTACCTTTCTTCCAAGCACTGATTTCACCTCCTTAAAAAACAAAGTATCTTATTTACCGATAACAGTTTCCATATCGGCAATTCTGTCAGCAGAGTTAGCCGACATTACATTGTTCATAAACAGAACTTCTGTAATTCCGTTGTCCTCACAATATTTCTTCAAATCGGTAACACCACAACTCCTCATATCAAGAACATGGATTTCGCTATAGTTAGCTGATAGATACGGAACGAATGCATTACCGAAACTTTCCTTAACAACTGCAATCTTTTTATTTGTACCACACTGAGAATTAATAATAAACTTAGGCTGGTCACCGTTAATAAATACACCGTATGTGTTTTCACCTGATGTTTCATTTTCGTAGTAAATGTCAGCATCCTGTGGTTCACCGTTAGGGTCGGCATATAGTTTACAAGTTGTGTCATATGGTAAATCATAATAATAAACAGTATCTGTCAGACCTGAACCATATGTGTGGAATGAACCTGTAAAGCCCTCAATCTTGTGTGTACCTTCTTCTGAAATTGTCATTGGCTTTTGGTTTGTTTGTTCACAGAATGCTGTGTATGCATAATATGCACCAAGACCTGTCCAATGGTGATCGGAATTAAAGTAGCAATATTCACTATTATGTTTTGCTAATGTATTATAAATATTAATTGGCTGAGCTTTGTCAAACTTACTGTAAGCATTCTTAATGTTGTCAGCTTCAGAAGTTGCACCGGCTTCACTCTGTAATCTTTCAGGTAGATTCATTTCTGTATGAAGTGGAATCATCATACTGTATACCTTAATGCTGTCACCCAGCTTTTCGGTAGCTTTGTTAATAACATCTGAGTACATATCACTTCTGTCAGCAGATGCACCAAAGATTTCATAAGCTGAGTCTTTCCATAAATAAACTGCACCGTTTACTGAGCTAAATGTACCACTACTGTTGTCATCCTTAATACTAGGTGTAACAAATTGAAGTGGATCACTGTCATCAATATTACTTGAAGTAGCCTTTGAAGAACTGCTTGTCTTGCTTACTTTAGAACTTTCAACTGTCTTAAATCCACCTGTTTGAGTATCCTTATTACTGTTTACACAACTTTTGATACCTGTGCAAATAAATATAACAATTGTCACTACGATTGCAATAAGCACAATACCGGAAACAATAAGTTTAATTCTGTTGTTTCTTCTTCTACGCTTAGCTTCTCTTTTTCTTGCTCTGTCTCTTCTTCTTTTAGCACTGCTTTCTAAATCTACTTCACCGTATTTATCAGCAAATTGTTTATAAAAATCGTCACTATAAGAACGAGTTACATTGTCTTCATCAGAGTATCTTTTACTTGACATATTATTCTCTCCGTTTTGCTCATATTTCATATAAATAATATCCCATAGATAGGTAACATAATTATAATACAAAATCAACATAATTACAACAGAAAATACGATAATTTGCAAAACATATTATAGAAACCTAGATTGTTGCACTTTTCACAATAATATGATAGAATAATTCTATATAAATAAAGGTGGTAAAACTTATGGAATACTCTTTCAGCGACAGAGTTCAGGCACTAAAGCCATCTGCCATTCGAGAAATTTTTAAATATGCTGCTGATCCTGAGGTTGTATCTTTATCAGCAGGTAATCCCAGTCCTGAGGCTTTTCCTATTGAAGAAATCAAGGAAATATCTTCAAGATTATTAGAAGAAAACCCAATCGGTGTTTTACAGTACAGTGTTACCGAGGGTTATCCTCAGCTAAGAGAAACACTAAAGGAATATATGAAAAGTCACCACAATGTCGGCAAAGACTTTGATGATATTTTAATCACAACAGGTGCACAACAGATTATGGATTTAGCTACAAAGTCCCTTGTAAATGAGGGTGATGTGGTTATTACAGAAGCACCTTCATTTATCGGTTCATTAAACACATTTAGAAGTTATAACGCAAAACTTGTAGGTGTAAAGATTGATGATGACGGTATGAATATGGAAGAGCTCGAAAAAGCTCTGCAAACACACAAAAACGCAAGATTTATCTACACTATTCCTAATTTTCAGAACCCATCAGGCATTACAATGAGTCTTGAGAAAAGAAAGAAAATGTATGAACTTGCTAAAAAATATAATGTGCTTATTCTGGAGGACAACCCATACGGTGACCTTAGATACAGTGGTGAGTACATTCCTTGTATCAAAAGCTTTGATGATGAGGGTATTGTGCTTTATGCCGGTTCAATGAGTAAGGTTATCTCTCCGGGAATTAGAGTTGCTTATGTTATTGCACCTAAGCCTATTTTCCAGAAGATGGTTGTCTGCAAACAAGGTAATGATGTTCATACAAACATTTGGTCACAGATGGTTTGTAACGAACTGATGACAAAGTATGACTTTGACGCTCACCTTGAAAAGCTAAGAAACCTATACAGAAAAAAAGCACAGTTTATGATGGACCTTATGGACAAATATCTTGTACCAATGGGCATTACTTATGCAAAAATTACCGGTGGATTATTCACAATGTGTACTTTGCCGGATTATGTAGATATGCAAGAATTTTGTAAAGACGCAATCAAAAACAAAGTTTGTGTTGTTCCCGGAAACGCTTTCCTAACTGACGAAAGTGAAGAATGTCACACCTTTAGAGTGAACTTCTCAACACCTACTGATGAACAGTTGGAAAAGGGAATTAAACTACTTGCAAAAACTGCTGAAAATTATATTAAGTGAGGTAAAATAAAATGGGAGAAAAGAAACCTATTGTTTTAAGTGCTATTCAGCCAAGTGGCTCAATGACTCTTGGTAACTATCTTGGAGCAATTAAGAATTGGATTACAATGCAGGACGAATACTTCTGCTTTTATGCTCTTGCTGACCTACACACAATTACAGTAAGACAAGACCCTAAAGAAATGAGAAAGCATATTCTTGATATGTACGCATTGCTTTTAGCTTGTGGCATTGACCCTGAGAAAAGTGTTTTCTTCATTCAGAGCCATGTAACAACTCATGCACAGTTAGCTTGGATTCTAAACTGCTATACACAGTTCGGTGAACTTTCAAGAATGACACAGTTTAAGGATAAAAGCCGTAAACACGCTGACAACATTAACGCAGGTCTGTTTACTTACCCTGCACTAATGGCTGCCGATATTCTACTTTATCAGGCAGACAAAGTTCCTGTTGGTGCTGACCAGATGCAACATCTTGAAATCACTCGTGATATTGCAACAAGATTTAATGGTCTATACGGCAATGTATTTAAGATTCCTGAGGGCTTTGTACCTAAGAACGGTGCAAGAGTTATGTCACTACAAAACCCATCAAGCAAGATGAGTAAAAGTGATGAAAATGTTAATGGTTGTGTATATATGCTTGATAAGCCTGAAACTATTATGAAGAAGTTTAAGAGAGCTATCACAGACACAGACACTAAGGTTTACTTTAGCGAAGATAAGCCGGGTATCAGCAACCTAATGACAATTTACGGTGCAGTTACAGGCAAAACAATGGAACAGATTGAAAAGGAATTTGACGGTAAAGGCTACGGTGACTTTAAGACTGCTGTAGGTGAAGCAGTTGTTGAACACCTAAGACCAATCCAAGATGAATACAACAGAATTATCAAGGATAGAGCATATATGGAAGAAACATGGAAAAAGGCAGATGCCTTTGCTCAGAACTTCAGCCAAAGAACTCTTGACAAGGTAATGAAGAAAATCGGTTACATTAAATAATCAACATAAAATTATGGCGACCTTTCAAAACGGAAGGTCGCTTTTTTAATATTCAAAAAAATTCTGTAAATAATATTAAGGTAAAATTTATATTATGAGGGATAAAAATGATAAAAATTATTACCGACTCAGGTGCTGACTTAGAGCCAAATGAACTTGAAATTCTTGATATTAAGTGTGTTCCACTTTCAGTTACCTTTGACAATATTACTTACAAAGAGAACATTAACCTTACCAAAAAAGGTTTCTACAAACTGCTAAAGCTAAAGAAAGAAAAGCCAACAACATCACAACCATCCCCTGAGGATTTCTTCAATTTACTTGAGAATAACGGTGACACCTATATTGGAATTTTCTTATCCTCCAAAATAAGTGGCACTTATCAAAATGCAAAATACTGCTGTACCAATTTTAACTGTTACCCTATAGACAGTGAAAGTGCATCTGCCGGTATGAGGATACTTATTGAAGAAAGTATCAAACTGAAAAATCAAGGTATTTCAGCTAAAGAAATTGTTATGAAAATTGAGGAACTAAAGAAAAGAATTGTGGTTATGGCTTGTGTTGATTCACCTGAATACCTACTGAAAGGTGGCAGAATCAAAACCTCTATGATGTCAACAATTAAGCCTATTGTAGCTATTGAGAATGGAAAAATCACACTTATTCACAAGTGTATCGGCACTCAAAGAGGAATAAACTATATTGCAAATAAGGTTATGAAAAATCACCCTGACTTTTCCTATCCATTTCACATTATGTATGCCGATAACCACTCAATGGGTGTTAAGCTGAAAGAAAAGCTACTATCGGACAAACTACCAATTAACAACCATTCCTTAGTAAATGTAGGTGCAGTAATAGGCAGTCATACCGGACCTAATGCTTTTGGTGTAGCATATGTAAAAAGGTAACAGTACAACTGCCTATAAATTAAACTTCTTTATATTTCATAACAGTATAAGCACCGATGGTGTTTACTGTTTTCTTTAAGGTTTTTTCATCAATCTTATTTTTCATCAATACGGTTACTTCTTTGGTAGAGGCATTTGCCTTTGCCCACACACCCTCAAGGTTATTGAGGGTGTTTTCAATTCTGCTTTCACATCCTTGACACACCATACCGTCAACAGTAAGAATTGCTTTATATGGATAGTGACTTTTATCCTTATCCTTAACCTTAATTTTCTTTACTTTATCCCCACCGGAAGAACCACAACATCCTTCTGACAGTTTTTTCACATAGCTTTTTATTACGAAAATTGCAAATACTACAATCAGTACAACTGCAATAATTCCCCAAAAAGCAGGTTTCTGAAAAACATCCATAAATCTTCTCTCCTTGATTTAAAATTATTCCATATCCTTAAGTGCTTGTGACATAGGGATTTTCTTAATCTTTTTACTTTGGATAAAGTGAACCACAATGTAACTTAATCCACCGATAACCACGGTTAAAGGCAGTACATACGGTGCAATATAATAAGTTAACCAACCGTTAAAGTCTTGCATCATAGCAAAGTACAAACCCTTAATAATATAATTACATATTGGCATACTTAACAGTAATGATATTGCAACTACAATTGCAGTTGAGGTGTTGTACAATTTACTTGCTTCATGGTCATTATATCCAAGAATTTTTACCATAGAAATTGACTTTGCATTTTTCTCTACCACTATCTTTGCAAGTAGATAAATTACCAAGATAAATAGCATTATAGAGAAACCACCGATTATAATAAACATCTGACCCATTGAGTCATCAAGCTGATCAGCCATAACTGTTAAGTCCTGTTCGGTTATAGTTGATGCTATATAGCTTTCGTCAATATCTTTAATCTTTGTATTTGAGAAGTAACCTGTGTAGTAGTCCTTGTCCTTATCAAATACTTTATTAAACTCACTTCTAGTCATAAATACTGCCATTGTTGCAGGGTATTTATAACTGTCCTTTATTTTGAACTTGTATTTATCGTGAGTATATTTATCTGTTAAAGTGTAGTCAGTGTCAGTATCTAGACTGTACTTTTCAATAACACTACTAGCCATTAGAACTTCCCCATCACCTGTTGGCAAGTCCTTATCCTTTAGGTACTTTGAATTTTCTTCAATACCATAAACGGTAATTTCTTCACCCTTATCATTTTCTAGTGTTCTAACACAATATTTCTCTGCATTTTTTGTGTCAGTTTCAACAGGTGCTTTTAGAATATACTGATAGTTTGCAATCTTAGAGTCCATAACTTCTGACTTAAAATGAGTTAACAGTGGTGCCATCATCAGGCCAAATACAAGTAGCACATTGGCAAGAATAATACCAATAAACATCATAATATATGCTGAACGGTTTTGTAAAATTATTCTCACTCTAAATCTTGTAATGAACTTCCAGTTAGGAAGTTTAACTGCCTTTTTCTTTTTCTTTCTCTTTAAGTCATGTCTTAAGAATTTAAGTGGTGAAAGTGAAAGTGTATAGGCAAGTACAATAACATTTACCACAAGAATAATTAATGCCGGTACAATAGTTGTAATTACAAAGGCATAACCATTCCACCTTGTAACATATGTTGGAAGTGAATAACTGTGGTAGTACATACCGGCCATATAGCCTTTCATAAATGTATAACCACAAATATTACCTACAATAGCAGATAGAATTGTTACCACAACAGGAAGTACAATATAGTGCCTTAGCAATTCACCTTTTGAGTAACCTGAGGCTCTAAGTGTACCGATAACAGAACTTTCTTTCTCAATAGTATTACGGGTAGTTACTGCAAATACAAATGCAAGTACAATCATAATGATATACAGTAACCAGATAAACATAACTCTGTCACCACCCATATCATCACCTGCAAAGTGAATTGCAGTGTTGTCGGCTTCTTTTACAAAGTCAGTTACCATACCGGTTTTAGCTACTTCATCTTGTATATCATCAGCCTTGTCATTGATTTCATCCTCAGACATATGCTTATCGTTGTAGTCCCAAGAGTAGCAATACTTAACGCCGTTGTCATTTAGTCTGTTAAAGCCTTTATCGGTAACAACAGATACTGTAAATTTATTTGCATCTAACATCATATCCGTATTATTCTTAAACAATGCAGTATAATCGGAAAGTGCAACTAAACCTACTATTTTGTAATTTTTGTTTTGTATCTTTAGGTTGTCACCAATTTCAAGGTTATTATTTTCTGCATACAATCTATCAATAGCAATTTCGTTATCTTCCTTAGGAAGTTTTCCACTCATTACATCAACTTTGTTAATATCTTTTCTGTTTTTGTAAATTCTAATTGTATGTTTTTTGTTGATGGTTTTATCCTTATAAGTCATAGGATAAACCTTAATATCTTCCTTATCCTCAAGGTCACTAAGCCATTTATTGTCTGCTTTTTGTGCTAAAGTAAAGTGACCGTCCTCAATATTGTACTTACTGAAACTTTCATTATAAGCAGCAAGTGTACTACCGTCGGCAACTAAGAAGCCTGAAACTAAAGTGATAGTTAAGCACAAGAATAGGAACAATGCAATGTACTTACCAAAATCACTTTTCAACTCTCTGGGAACTCGTTTATACAAAGGGTTTTTCATTTTTATTCCCCCTTACCAATCAAGTTCCATAGCAGGAATTTTCTTTTCATTCATATCATTATGGCGAATTTGACCGTCCTTTAGTTTAATAACCTGGTCTGCCATATTCTTAATTGCATCGTTATGAGTAACAAGGATAACTGTGTTACCAAACTTTTTGTTAACATCTTCAATCAACTTTAGAATTTCTTTAGAAGTGTTATAGTCCAAAGCACCTGTAGGTTCATCACATAGCAGAATATCAGGGTTCTTTACAATTGCTCTGCCAATAGCAGTTCTCTGTTGCTGACCACCTGAAAGCTGATTAGGAATCTTGTCCTTATGTTCCCAAAGTCCCAAAGTCTTTAACAGTTCATCAATATCAAGTGGCTTGTCGCTTAAATAAGCACCTACTTCAATATTTTCCTTAACAGTTAAGTTAGGAATAAGGTTGTAGGACTGAAAAACATAACCCAAATGCTTTCTTCTATACTGAGTTAGTTTTTTCTCTTTCATTTCACCAACAACTTCATCACCGATTTTGATTTTGCCACTGTCGGAATTTTCAATTCCACCGATAATGTTAAGTAGTGTTGATTTACCTGAACCGGAAGGTCCAAGCAATACACAAATATTGCCGTCTTTGATTTCACAAGAGATACCCTTTAGTACTTCTGTTTTGTTCTCTTCCTCACCAAAAGATTTCTTAATATCTTCAAGGATTAATGTCATAATCTCACCTCTATTTTAATTTATGAATATTTATTCATATGAATATATACTCATATGTTATTTTTATTATATTCTCAATTTCTTCCAAAGTCAATAGGTTTTTAAGAATTAGTTAGCCTAAACTAACCATAAAGGCAAATAAAGGGGATACCACCGTATCTCCTTCTTCTTATTTATGATGGCAATATTGGCAGTTTGCACATCCTGAGCAATTACCACCACAGGAAGATTTACCTTTTTTCTTGTCACTGCGTAGCTTTCTTACAATCAAGATAACTACTGCAAGTACAATAAGACCAACTATAATTGTTGCTAAATTATTTACTAACCATGTAAGCATATATAAATCCTCCCTTAAAATTTTAGTTTATATTAAACTTTAACCTTAGCTGTAAGTTTGTTAGATTCTTTGTAAGGCTTAACAAGCATAAAGATAATGAATGCAAGTACAAGAATTGCAAAGATTAGACCAACAACCTGAACATTACCTGTGAATAGGTTACCAAACTGGTTAATCATTAGTGCTACTGCATAAGCAAATACGCACTGATAACCAACTGCAAATAGTGTCCACTTAGCGTTGTTCATTTCTCTCTTCATAGCACCGATAGCAGCAAAGCAAGGAGCACATAGTAGGTTGAATGCTAGGAATGATAGACCACTAACCTGAGTGAATGCATCTGCCATTGCCTGATATACAGTACCACCTGCACCACCGTATAGGATACCCATTGTACCAACAATGTTTTCCTTAGCGATAAGACCTGTAACTGATGCAACGGCTGCTTGCCAGTTGCCCCAACCAAGTGGTGCAAAAATCCAAGAAATTGCATTACCGATAATAGCAAGTAAACTACTATCCATCTGGTCTTCTGTTAGCATCTGGAATGAACCGTTTACAAAACCGAAGTATGATAAGAACCAAACAAGGATTGTTGCAAGTAGGATAACTGTACCGGCTTTCTTAATGAATGACCAAGCTCTTTCCCACATTGAACGAAGAACATTGCCTACTGTTGGTAGATGGTAAGCAGGAAGTTCCATAACGAATGGAGCAGGATCACCTGAGAACATCTTAGTTTTCTTTAGGATAATACCTGAAACAATAATTGCAGCAACACCTAGGAAGTAAGCAAATGTAGCAATCCAAGCAGAACCACCGAACAATGCACCGGCAATCATAGCGATAAACGGTGTCTTAGCACTACATGGGATAAATGTAGTTGTCATAATTGTCATTCTACGGTCACGTTCATTTTCGATTGTTCTTGATGCCATAATACCCGGAACACCACAACCTGTACCGATTAGCATAGGGATAAAGGACTTACCTGATAAACCGAACTTACGGAAAATTCTATCCATAACGAATGCGATTCTAGCCATATAACCACAAGCTTCTAGGAAAGCAAGTAGGATAAACAGAACAAGCATCTGAGGTACGAAACCAAGAACAGCACCAACACCGGCAACAATACCGTCATTGATTAGACCTGATAGCCAATCAGCACAACCGATGCTATCAAGACCGTTAGAAACAAGCTCAGGAATACCCGGAACCCATACACCGTATTCTGCAGGGTCAGGAGCTTCACAGTTATACTTTTCAACTGTAGCAACTGCATCCTTAAATTCAGCAAGTGTAGCAGTAACATCTTCTGTAGCAAGAGTTTCTTCATCTTCTACTGAATATGTAGCCTTTGAGAAGTCAATACCCTTGTAGTTTTCAATATCTGTTGCAAAAGCAGTTAAAGCTGATTTTGCTTTAGCTGAGTCAAAGTCATCAGCCTCAGTATCAAGAGCAGTAGAAACTGCCTCTGTATCATAGCCTTTTTCTTCAGCATATGAAATATAACCGTTTACGATTTCATCAGCTTCTGAATATTCATCATTTAATTCTTCATACTGAGAAGAACCGATACCGAATAGGTGGAAACCGTCACCGAATAGGTTATCGTTTACCCAGTCAGTACCCCAAGCACCAACTGTTGAAATTGCAATGTAATAAACTGCAAACATAATTACTGCAAAGATTGGAAGAGCAGCCCATCTGTTAGTAACAACTCTATCAATCTTATCGGAAGTTGTCATTTTGTCTTTATGTTTCTTCTTGTAGCAATCGTGGATAATAGAAGAAATATAAATATATCTTTCGTTAGTAACGATACTTTCTGAGTCATCATCAAGTTCAGTTTCAACTTCTGCAATATCGTGTTCAATGTGATTTTTGATTTCATCAGAAAGGTCTAGCTGAGCTAATACCTTTTCATCTCTTTCAAACAACTTAATTGCATACCATCTCTGCTGTTCTTCAGGCATATCGTGAACAACAGCTTCTTCAATATGAGCAAGACAATGTTCAACAGAACCTGTAAATGGATGAATAGGAGCAATCTTCTTGCTTTCTGCACTGGCAATAGCAGCTTCGGCAGCTTCTGAAATACCTGTACCCTTTAGAGCAGAGATTTCAACAACCTTACAACCAAGTTCCTTAGCAAGTTGTTCTGTACGGATTGTGTCACCGTTTTTCTTAACAACATCCATCATATTGATAGCAACAACAACAGGAATACCAAGTTCAACAAGCTGAGTTGTTAAGTATAGGTTTCTTTCAAGGTTAGTACCGTCAACAATATTTAGGATTGCATCAGGTCTTTCACCGATTAGATAGTTTCTTGCAACAACTTCCTCCAGAGTATAAGGAGAAAGTGAATAAATACCCGGAAGGTCAGTGATAACAACACCACTATGTTTCTTTAGCTTACCTTCCTTTTTTTCTACTGTAACACCTGGCCAGTTACCAACAAACTGATTAGAACCGGTTAAGGCATTAAACAATGTTGTTTTACCACAGTTTGGGTTACCGGCAAGGGCAATTCTCAAATCCATTGTGTAATTTCCTCTCTTTCATAATCATAGTAAGCAAAAGCTAACTATTATGTAAAAAAATTATTCTACTTCAATCATTTCGGCATCAGCTTTTCTTAGAGAAAGCTCATAACCACGAACAGTAACTTCAACAGGATCGCCAAGTGGAGCAACCTTGCGAATTTTTACATCTACACCTTTGGTAATGCCCATATCCATAATTCTACGCTTAACAGCACCTTCACCATGGAGTTTCTTTACCTTTACTGTGTCGCCTACTTTAGCCTGACGCAATGTGTTCATACTTTTCCTCCTCGCTAATAAATGTATATTTATTATTAAAAATATTAGACCATAATTTTTTGAGCCATTTCTTTACTGATGGCTACTCTTGTTTCCTTAACATTAACGATAATGTTACCACCTACTGCGTTAATTACTGTAACATTACCACCTACTACAAATCCTAGGTCAGCAAGATGTTTCTTCATTTCAGGTGTGCCACCTACTCTTTTGATAATGTTCTGTTCACCTGGGTTTAGAAATGTTAATGGCATCATAATCATCCCTCTAATTCATATGGTTTTTACGATTAGCTTAGACTAATTTAAATTAGTTTAGACTAACCTATAAGTCTAAATAAAAGGTTAGTACCAGCTAACCTACACTTAATTATATAGTTAGCTAGTGCTAATGTCAACAATAAAAGCTGAATTTTTCCCATATAGACTGATTTTCAGCATATTATTAAATAAGTTAGTCATAGCTTACTATACCTATTGTACATTTTTACAAATCTAGTTTCATATTCAAATTATGAAAATTAAAATACTATAGAAAACAAAAAATCCCTGCAACTTCCTTGTTGCAGGGATGAAAATTATTTTAGCTTATCAAGTATTTTGCTGACAACATTATCAATCTTGCTGTTCTGCTTAACTTCAACTGTAATGTCGGCATATTCTCTGTACTTTGGCATACGCTTTTCATACAAAGTATCAAGGGTATCATCCTTTTCCATAGCGATACCTCTTGTATCAATGTTCTTTACTCTGCGTTTAATCTCAGGTAAAGGAACATCAATAAACACACACTTGCTACCATTCAAAAGATTTTTCATAGCACTGTCGGAAAAAACCATTGAACCACCGGTTGCAATAACTGTGTTGTCAATGTTCAGTTCTTCACCCACAATACCCTCAATCTTCAAAAATTCGCTAACACCTTTTTTATCAATTATATCTTGTAATGTAGTTTTTTCTCTGTCGCTGATTAAGTTATCAGTATCGACAAAGTCGTATCCCAGCCTCTTTGCAAGGATTACCCCTATTGTACTTTTACCACTGCCTGGCATACCTATCAAAACTATATTATTCATACTTAAATATCTCTTATAACTAGAGTGTCAGTTCCTGCTCTGTTTAATGCACGAGTTGAAGTAAGAACAATAACTGTGTCACCTTTCTTAACAAGACCTGTTTCTAGTGCTTTCTTTTTACTTTGATTTGTGATTTCTTCAACAGTCTTTTTCTCATCACAAAGAATAGGAACAATACCCCAATATAGGCAAAGTTTCTTGCATACTGTTTCATCAGTAACAACTGCAATAATAGGACACTTTGGTCTAAAGTGTGCCATAATTCTTGGTACATGACCTGTTGCTGACTCTACAATAATTGCCTTTGCACCAATGTTTTCGGCAATTTGCTTTGCACTATAGCATAGGTTCTGACGAAGTGAAGAACCGATTTCATATGTCTGAATTAAAGACTCTAGGTTAGAGAATTCTCTATGTGCTTCAGCTTCTTCACAGATAGATGACAGAGCCTGAACACTTTCTACAGGATACATACCGGCAGCAGATTCACCACTAAGCATAACTGCTGAAGTACCGTCATAAACTGCGTTAGCTACATCGGAGATTTCTGCTCTTGTAGGTCTAGGACAAGTAGTCATACTTTCTAGCATCTGAGTAGCAGTAATAACAAACTTACCTCTTAAAACAGTCTTAAAGATAAGTGCCTTCTGGATTTCAGGAATTTCCATAAATGGAATTTCAACACCCATGTCACCTCTGGCAACCATAATACCATCGGATTCATCAAGAATTTCATCAATATCATCAACACCGGACTGACACTCAATCTTTGAGATAATACCGATATGTTCACCACCGATAGACTCAACATAATCTCTTAAAGTACGAACATCATCACCGTTTCTAACAAATGATGCTGCAATAACATTGATACCCATTTTGATACCAAAATCAATATCTTCTCTGTCTTTCTTACTAACATAAGGCATATCAATGTTGTAATCAGGAATATTGATACTCTTACGAGAACCAAGTTCACCACCAACAAGAACCTTACAAACAATTCTGTCTTCCAGCACTTTCTTGACTTGCATAGAAATTTTACCGTCATCAAGAAGTAGCTTCAAGCCTTTTGCCTTATTGTATTTCATTAGTTTCTTAATAAGTTTAGGATAACTAATAGAAACACCCTCGTTGTTACCAACAACTTCATCTCTAAAGAAAGTAAAGTCTTGACCTTCAACGATTTCTGTTTTGCCACCATCAATGTGACCGATTCTTACTTCAGGACCTTTTGTATCCAAAAGAAGTGCCACATTCTTGCCACTTTCGGCAATAGCTTCTTTTACAGTAGCAAAAGTTTTTTCAAGTTCCCCATAGTCACCATGTGACATATTGAAACGGGCAACATTCATACCTGCATCAATCATCTTTAGGATAGTTTCCTTGTCATTACATGCAGGGCCAATAGTGCAAATGATTTTTGTTTGTCTCATAATCCTTGTACCTCACTTCTTTTATGGCTTTTTCAAAACTCTGACCTGACAGTCAACTGTTAAGTCCAACGAGTTAAGAGAAAATAGCCTTGATTTCTTCTCTTCCTTTATTCTATTAATATGTGGTGTCATAGTAAGCAAATTTTTTAAATCATCACCTTCCAAATGAAGTTTAAAATCTATGTTACCTTGATACAATGTATCAAAAATGTCACCAACATCTTTTTGATGCTTATCTTGTTTGAAAACAGTATCATAAATCTGCTGTTTCAATTCAATTAAGTGGTTATTACCGGCAGTAACTTCTACCACTATACCACCACTTTTTAGCACCCTAAAATATTCTTCAGGTACTAAAAGTGAGAATATTGCAGTAATTGCATCTACACTGTTACTCTTTATAGGTAGATGGGAGGCAGTAGCAACTGCCCAGTTAATTTCTTTACTTCTGCTACAACACATTCTCACTGCATCTTTAGCAATATCTGTGCCGATAACATTAGCAAAATTTGTTCTTTCCTTTATACCACAAGTATAGTAGCCTTCTCCACAACCACAATCCAAGTAGCAATCAAAAGAACTGCAATACTCTTTAATCAGACTTGCAACTTTATCTAAAATTTTCTCATAATGACCATTTGACAAGAAATTCTTTCTTGCAAGTAGCATTTCTTTATTATCTCCCGGATGTAAACTTTTCTTCTGTTGTACAGGCAGAAGGTTTACATAACCTTGTTTTGCATAATCAAAACAATGGTTATTATGGCATACAAGAGATTTTCCATTTAACTGTAAACTTTCCTTACAAATAGGACAAGTGAACATATTACCCAACTCCTCTGTTTATTGTATCACGGGAAAGGTAATACTTCAAGATAAATTAAGGTTAAATAACAAAAAAACTACCCTAATTTTGGCAAAAATTAAGGTAGTTTAAAAATTTATTTTTATTTTTTAAAAATTACTTCATCAATGATAGTACAAGTTCACTATATTCGGCAGTATTTTCGATTTCAAGACCTGCCATTAGTTCAGCCTGTGCAAGAAGTAGCTTACAGTAGGACTTTGCCTTTTCCATATCTGTATCAATGTAGCTCATCATAGCCTTGATACTGTCACTGTTAGGGTTGATTTCAAGTACTCTCTGTGCTTTCATACCACCCTCAGGGTTCATCTGTGCAAAGTACTTTTCCATTTCAAAGCTAACTCCACCCTTTGCAGTCAGTACAACAGGGTAATTCTTTAGCTTTTTACTTACAACAACATCAGCAACCTTGTCACCGAGAGTTTCTTTCATAAAGTTGATTGTACCCTCACTCTGTGACTTTTCTTCTTCGGTTTCTTCCTTATTTTCTTCAGGTAAACCAAGGTCATCGTTAAGAACTGAACGAATTTCTTTTTCACCGTATTCTCTAAGTGCCTGCATACAGAATTCATCAACTTCATCAGTCATATAAAGAATATCGTAGTCGTTTTCCTTTAGAAGTTCAAGTACAGGTAGTCTGTCAATAGACTCAATGCTTTCACCTGTTGCATAGTAAATATACTTCTGATCTTCCTTCATATTTTCAACATACTCTTTTAGAGTAATGTTCTTCTTTTCCTTAGCAGAATAGAACATTAATAGGTCTTGCAGTTCACCCTTATGCATACCGTAATCGGCAACACAACCATACTTTAGCTGAACACCAAATGCTGAATAGAACTTTTCGTAATTTTCTCTGTCCTTCTTTAGCATTGATGCAAGTTCGTTCTTAATCTTCTTTTCAAGAGTCTTTTCCATCTGCTTTAGAACTCTATCCTGCTGTAGCATTTCTCTTGAAATATTTAGAGATACATCAGGAGAATCAACAACACCCTTTACAAAACGGAAATGTTCAGGTAGCAAATCCTCACAGTTATCCATAATTAGGACACCTGAAGAATAAAGTTGCAAACCTTTCTTGTATTCCTTAGTAAAGTAGTTAAATGGAGTTTTTGATGGGATAAATAGCATAGCCTTGTATGTTACAACACCCTCAACTGAAGTTGTAATAACCTTTAGTGGTGGGTTATAGTCCATAAACTTTTCCATATAGAAGTTGTTGTACTCTTCTTCTGTAACATCTTTCTTAGGCTTTTGCCAAATTGGAACCATTGAGTTTAGAGTTTCCTTTTCGTAGTAATCCTCATACTCAGGATGTTCCTTATCCTTACTGTCTTCCTTTACTCTGGACTTCTTCATTTCCATTTCAATTGGATAGTGGATATAGTCACTGTACTTCTTAATCAATGAAGACAACTTGTACTGTTCTAGGTACTCATCATAGTTTTCTTCATCTGTGTTATCCTTTAACTTCATAATAATCTGTGTGCCAACTGTGTCTTTGTCACATTCTTCAATTGTGTAACCGTCAGCACCTGTTGACTGCCACTTATAAGCCTTGTCACTGCCATACTTCTTAGTGATAACTGTGATTTCCTTTGCTACCATAAATGCAGAGTAGAAACCTACACCGAACTGACCGATAATATCAATGTCTTCCTTATCGTCCTTGTCCATTTCTTGCTTAAACTTATATGAACCTGAAGAAGCAATAACACCTAGGTTATTTTCCAAATCATCTTCATCCATACCGATACCATTATCACTAACTGTAATTGTACGGTTTTCTTTATCTGTACCGATTTCAATTTTGAAATCTTCTCTACTCATACCAACATTTTGGTCAGTTAAACTCTTAAAACAAAGTTTGTCAATGGCATCACTTGCGTTAGAAATAATTTCTCTTAGAAAAATATCTCTGTTTGTATAAATTGAATTAATCATAAGATCAAGTAGTCTTTTTGACTCTGATTTAAACTGTTTCTTAGCCACTTTAATCAATCCTCTTTTAAATAATTTTTAGCACTCTCAACTTTAGAGTGCTAACTCTATAAACTAATATACAACTAAGGGCAGATAAAGTCAAGAATAAATATTAAAAAATATACATTTTATGAAAAATATACACAATACAGGGCATACTTTTAGTGGTGATGATTATGATAGAAACTTTAAGCAAGTATAATGTTAAATTTACTGATGAATACTTTAAGAAAGAAATTACTATTCCCGTAATTTACAGTGATGAATACTTAAAATCTAAGACACTTGACCTTAACTTAGCCAGGTTATGTTGCACTTTCTGTTGTTGCAGTTATGATGAAGAATGTATGAAAAGGGCATTTTTAGATACTGAATTTACCCACATAGAACTTCTTTACTTTAAGCCACAAGAAAATACTGCATCAATTGCCATAGCAAAAAAGGATAACAATGTGTTTATTGTTATCCGAGGTACTTTAGGTGAAGAATGGTACAATAATTTTCGTACAGGACTTGAGGACACTCATCAAGGTTATTACGACACAATAGGGTTTTTAAAGCCACTTATTAAGAAGTACATTAGCACAACAGACAACATTATTTTTACCGGTCATTCTCGTGGTGGTGCATTGGCAAATTTACTGGCATCTGAGTTAATAAAAGATGGCAGAGAAAATGTATTTGCCTATACTTTTGCTTGTCCTAATGTTACTTCAAAGGATGACACCTACAGTCATAGGTTTTCCAATATATATAACTTTGTGTACGAAGATGACTTTATTACCCATTGTCCCCTCAGAGAATGGGGTTATAACCGTTACGGTAACACAATTAAATTTAAATTAAGGGATATTAACTACAAAAAGCTGAAAAAATCTTTCAATGAACTTTCCGGCAGTAACTTTGTTTCTTTCAAAGATTGCAACGAAAGTGTGGATAACTTTATAGATACAACATTACACCTGGCAAGTAACCCGTATGAGTACTACCACAAAGGATATTTAGTAGATGAAGAATACATCACTCTATACAAATACTTTCAAATAATTTGTGATATTTTTAATGACAAAGAAAGTTTTTCTGCCGGTATAACACTACTTGCTACAAAGCTATCGGAATTTGCACCACTTACCGAATTTCTTTCAAGTGGTATTGATGTACCTATGCTACTTTCTCAAGGTAATGCAAACAACTCTTGTGCTATGTTTGCACATTCACCACTAACCTACCTTTCATTATTAAATACCCAAAAAATAAAACTGACCTCCTAGTTGGAGGTCAGTTTTATTTAGCTTTCCTATTTTTAAACATCCACAAGTTATTGTTATAAGCGAACATAATAATTGCCATTAATATAATAATTCCATAGCCGATAAATGAATAAACATCCGGTACATCACCGAAAACAATGAATCCTAAACCGGCAGCAAAGATAATTTGGCTATAATCATAAACAGAAACTTCCTTAGCCGGTGCATAGGTATAAGCTGCTGTAATACCGAATTGTCCACCGGCAGCAGAAAGACCTGCCATTATCAAAGCAAAGAACTGAAACGGTGTAAACATTTTAAAGTCCATTAACATTAAAGGCAATAATACAACTGTACTAAATCCTGAGAAAAACAGTACTATAAAGCTACCTTTCTCACCTCTAGTGCCAAGAAGTCTAACCATTGTATAAGCAAAACCGGCACAAGCACCACCAACAAATCCGGCTAATGACGGAAACCAATCTGCATTTGAAAAGTCAGGCTTAATAACAAACAATGCACCGATAAATGCACCAAACACAATTAAACCTTGTGGCAAAGTTAACCTTTCTTTTAATATTATAAATGAAAAGATAATTACAAAGAATGGTGACATTTTGTTAAGGATTGAGGCATCACTAAGTACCAAATGGTCAATAGCATAGAAGTTACACAGAATTCCAAACACCCCAAACAATGACCTTAAAAGCAACGGTCCTAAGTTTTTAGGGTTAAAGTGAAAGTTCTTCCTGTCCTTTAGTACCATAAACAGTGCAAAGAAAAATGCTACAAAGTTACGGAAAAATGCCTTTTCACCTGTTGGCAAGTCACCTGATAATTTTACAAAGAAATTCATAAAGGCAAAGCAAAATGCTGACAATATAATATAGATAACACCTTTATACTTTTTATTAATTTTCAAAAACTCCACTTCTTTTCCACAAATATAAAATACATTTTCATTAATAAATTATATCATAATAAAAATTAGTGTCAATTTTCTCTTGACATATTTTTAATTTAGTTTTATAATTTTAGTAGTTAAATAATTTGTCACAAACCGTTGATTGAGAGTAAGTACATTTGATGGAGATTTATAGAGAGTTGTCGGATGGTGCAAGACAATAATTAAAATCATTTGGAATGGACTCAAGAGGGCAGACTGAAATATTTTTATAAAGTAGGTACTGACGGAAACCTTGACCGTTACAACAAGGAGTATGTGTTAGCATATGTAAAGTGGGTACTATTGTACCAATTTGGGTGGCACCGCAGAAGTTTATTACAGCTTTTGTCCCTTTATCTAGGGACAAGGGCTTTTTTTATTATAATTTTTACTAAAGAGAAAGGAGAAACCTATGTATTCACCAAGTTTTGATCAGGTAGCACAGTATAAAGAATATGATGTTATTCCTGTTAGCAAGGAAATTTATGCTGATGTTATCACTCCCATTACATTATTAAGAAAAATAGCAGACAAATACAAGAACTACTATCTACTGGAAAGTATCGAAGGTGGAGAAAAGTGGGCAAGATACAGTTTCTTTGGATTTGACCCAAAGGCAAGACTTTACTGCAAAGACGGTGTTGTTACTATTGAAGGTGAGGGTGCTAAGGTAGTAGAAACCAAGAAACCTCTAACAGTATTAAGAGAATACCTAAGTCACTACAAAACACCTACAATCAAGGGTAATCCTCCTTTCACAGGTGGTTTGGTTGGTTACTACGGTTATTCAATGATTGGTTATGCTGAACCAACACTAAAGTTAAAGTCAAGTGAATTTAACGACTTTGATGTTATGCTTTGTGACAAAATAATTGCTTACGACCACCTAAAACAGAAAATCACTGTTATTGTAAATATGAAAACCAATGACCTTGAAAATCAGTACAACAAGGCTATTAATGATATTGATGAAATCGTTAAAATGATTAATGACCCAACACCTGTAAGCAAGTTGACTTCTTACAAGGATGTTGAGTTTAAGTCAAACTTTACCGAAGAAGAATATGCCGATACAGTAAACAAAACTAAGGAATATATCTTTGACGGTGATATTTTCCAAGCAGTTATCAGCAGAAGATTTGAAACAAAATATGAGGGTAGCCTACTAAATGCTTACAGAGTACTTAGAGTTACAAACCCTAGTCCTTATATGGTATTTATGAAAATCGGTGAAAATGAGATTATCTCAACTTCACCTGAAACTTTGGTAAGATACCAAAACGGCAGAATGACAACATTCCCTATTGCCGGTTCAAGACCTAGAGGCAAAACAGAAGAAGAGGATATTGCACTAGAGAAAGACCTACTACAAGACGAAAAGGAACTTTCAGAACACAATATGCTGGTTGACCTAGGCAGAAACGATATTGGTAAAATCTCAAAGTTCAATTCTGTTACAGTTACAGAATATATGAAAGTTTTAAGATACTCAAAGATTATGCACATTTGCTCAGAAGTACAAAGTGATGCACTTGATACTGTTGATTCATTTGATGCAATTGAGGCAGTACTACCTGCCGGTACACTTTCAGGTGCACCAAAGGTTAGAGCTTGTGAGATTATTGAAGAATTAGAGAAATGCCCAAGAGGTGTTTATGGTGGTGCTATCGGATACATTGACTTTAATGGCAATATGGATACTTGTATCGCAATCAGAATGGCATCAAAAATTAAAGACAAAGTTTATGTTCAAGCCGGTGGTGGTATTGTAGCAGACAGTATCCCACACAATGAATATATGGAAAGCTACAACAAAGCACTTGCAGTAATGAATGCAATTAAGAATGCCGGGGAGGTTGAAGAAGTATGATTTTACTAATTGATAACTACGATAGTTTTTCTTACAATCTTGTTCAACTTGCCGGTAGTGTAAATCCGGACATTAAGGTTATCAGAAATGATACAATGACTGTGGAAGAAATCGAAAAGCTAAATCCAAGCCACATTATTATTTCTCCCGGTCCGGGTTATCCAAAGGATGCCGGTATCTGTGAAGATGTAATCAGATACTTTAAGGGCAAGAAACCAATCTTAGGTGTATGCCTTGGTCATCAAGCTATTTGTGAAGTTTTCGGTGCAGAAATCACTCATGCTAAAAAGCTAATGCATGGCAAGAAAAGCACACTAAACATTGACCCAACTTGCAAAATATTTAATGGTATGGGTGACAAAATGGTAGGTGCAAGATACCATTCACTAATTGCAAAAAAAGAAACTTTACCACAAGAATTAATTGTTACTTCAACTGATGATATGGGTGAAATAATGGCAGTAAAACACAGAGATTATGAAATCTACGGACTACAGTTCCATCCTGAAAGCATATTGACAGTTGGTGGCAAGAAACTACTTGAAAACTTTTTAGACATAAAGTAAGGATGTAAAAAATGATTAAAGAAGCAATTGTAAAACTAAGTAAAAGAGAAAATCTTGATATAGATACAACAAAGCAAGTTATGAACGAAATTATGAGTGGTGAAGCTACTGAGGCACAGATTGGTGCATTCTTAACAGCACTTATGATGAAAGGTGAAACTATTGACGAAATCACAGCTTGTGCAACAGTTATGAGAGAAAAGGCTCTACACATTAACCCTAAAGTAAAGGTTATGGAAATTGTAGGTACAGGTGGTGACGGTACAGGTACATTCAACATTTCCACTACTTCGGCATTTGTTATTTCTGCCGGTGGTGTTCCTGTTGCAAAGCATGGTAACCGTTCAATGAGCAGTAAGTCAGGTGCTGCCGATTGTCTTGAAAACTTAGGTGTAAACCTTAACATTACACCTGAAAGAAGTGAAGAAGTACTAAACCAATGTGGTATGTGCTTTATGTTTGCACAGTGCTACCACAAGTCAATGAAGTATGTTGCTAAGCCAAGAAAAGAAATCGGTATCAGAAACATTTTTAACATTCTTGGACCTTTAACAAACCCTGCAAGTGCATCAATGCAGGTTATGGGTGTGTTTAGTCAAGATTTATGTGAGCCATTAGCACAGACACTTATCAACCTTGGTGTTAAGAAAGGTATGGTTATTTACGGTTTAGACGGTATGGATGAGGCTACTGTTACAACAAAGACTTATTGTTCAGAAATTCGTGACGGTAAGGTACATTCCTACTACATTACACCGGAAGAAGTTGGACTAAAGACTTACCCAATGGATGACCTAATCGGTGGTAACGGCAAAGAAAATGCAGAAATCACTTTAGATATTCTTACAGGCAAAGAACAAGGTGCAAAGAGAGATATTGTGCTGCTAAACTCAGGTATTGCATTTTATGTTGCAGGTAAGGCAGACTCTATTAAGTCCGGTGTTGACTATGCAAAAGAAATTATAGACAGTGGCAAGGCTTTTGCTACTAAGGAAGCATTCGTTGCTTTAACTAATGAATAAGTGAGATAGATATGACAATACTTAACGAAATTGCAGTATATACAAAACAAAGATATATTGAGCAAGAAAAGGTTGTACCTTTTGAAGAAATCAAAGGTAAAGCTGAGAAGATGGACAGCAACACAGGTTTTCCATTTGAAAAGGCTTTGGCAAAGGAAGGACTTTCCTACATATGTGAAGTAAAGAAAGCAAGTCCAAGCAAAGGTATTATTGCAGAAAACTTCCCTTACAAAGAAATTGCCAAAGACTATGAAAAAGCCGGTGCATCAGCAATTTCTTGCTTAACCGAACCAAAATATTTTAAAGGTAAGAATGAATATCTTGAAGAAATCACCAAGGAAGTTTCTATTCCTATTTTAAGAAAAGATTTTACAGTATGTGCCTATCAGATTTACGAGGCAAAGGTAATCGGTGCATCTGCTATACTACTAATATGTGCAATTCTTACCGAAGAAGAAATTAAGGAATACTTAGATATTGCAACTTCTCTTGGACTTTCGGCTTTAGTTGAGGCTCATACAGAAGAAGAAGTTAAAATGGCACTAAACTGTGGTGCAAAAATTATCGGTGTTAACAACCGTAACCTAAAGGACTTTACAGTTGATATTAACAACTGTATCAACCTAAGAAAACTTGTTCCGGAAAATATTTTATTTGTTGGAGAAAGTGGTATCAAAACAAGCACAGACATTGCTAACCTAAAGAAAGCTAATGTAAATGCTGTTTTAATCGGTGAAACACTTATGAGAAGTGAAGATAAATCAAAGGCTCTTGCTGAGCTTAACGGTGAACCATTATATAAATAAGAAGAAGGAGAATTAATATGTCAAACGGAAGATTTGGCAGACATGGTGGTCAGTTTATCCCTGAAACACTAATGAATGCCATTATGGAACTAGAGGATGCTTATAATAAATACAAAAATGATAAAGACTTTAACGATGAACTAAATGAACTGCTTAGAGAATATGTTGGTCGTCCATCTCGTCTTTATTATGCAGAAAAGATGACTAAGGACCTTGGTGGTGCTAAAATCTACTTAAAGAGAGAGGACCTTAACCACACAGGCAGTCACAAGCTAAACAATGCTTTGGCACAGGTACTACTTGCAAAGAAAATGGGCAAAACAAGAGTAATTGCCGAAACTGGTGCAGGTCAGCACGGTGTTGCTACTGCTACTGCAGCAGCACTTATGGGTATGGAATGTGAAATCTTTATGGGTAAAGAGGACACAGACCGTCAGGCACTAAATGTATTTAGAATGGAACTTCTTGGTGCAAAGGTTCACGCAGTAACAAGTGGCACAATGACACTAAAAGATGCAGTTAACGAAACCTTCAGAGAATGGACTAACAGAATCAGCGATACTCACTATGTACTTGGTTCAGTTATGGGTCCTCACCCATTCCCAACTATTGTAAGAGATTACCAGAGTGTTATCGGTAAAGAAATCAAAAGTCAGATTATGGAAAAGGAAGGCAGACTTCCTGATGTAGTTATGGCTTGTGTTGGTGGTGGCAGTAATGCTATCGGTGCATTCCACGAATTTATCCCTGATGAAGAAGTAAGACTTATCGGTTGTGAGGCTGCCGGTAAAGGTATTGACACAGACAAAACTGCTGCTACAATTTCAACAGGCAGAGACGGTATTTTCCACGGTATGCACAGTTATTTCTGTCAGAATGAATACGGTCAGATTGCACCGGTATATTCAATTTCTGCCGGTCTTGACTATCCCGGTGTTGGACCTGAACACGCATATCTTCACGATATTGGCAGAGCAGAGTATGTTGCTATTACAGATGATGAAGCAGTAAATGCTTTTGAATATTTATCAAGAACCGAGGGTATTATCCCTGCTATTGAATCCTCTCACGCAGTTGCTTATGCAATGAAACTTGCTCCAACTATGGACAAAGACAAAATCATTGTTGTAAACCTATCAGGTAGAGGAGATAAGGATGTTGCAGCAATCGCTAGATACAGAGGAGTTGAGATTTATGAGTAAAATTACAGATGCATTTAAGAATGGCAAGGCATTTATCCCATTCGTAACTGCCGGTGACCCTTGCCTTGAAGTTACAGAACAACTATTAATTGAAATGGACAAAAACGGTGCTGATATTATTGAAATCGGTATTCCTTTCTCTGACCCTGTAGCTGAGGGTGTTGTTATTCAAGAGGCTGACATTAGAGCGTTAGCAGCAGGTGCAACAACAGATAAAATCTTCCAAATGATTGCAAAAGTAAGGGAAAAACTTTCTTGTGCAGTAGCAATTATGACATATGCAAATGTTGTTTATGGTTATAATACTGACAAGTTCCTTGCTAACTGTAAGCAAGTTGGTGTTGATGCACTTATTATCCCTGATGTTCCATATGAAGAAAGAGATGTTATAAAGCCATCTTGCGAAAAGTACGGTGTTGAATATATTTCATTCGTTGCACCAACAAGTCACGATAGAATCAAGATGATTGCAAATTATGCATCAGGCTTTATGTACTGTGTATCTTCCCTAGGTGTTACAGGTGTACGACAGAATATTACAACAAATATCGGTGAAATGATTGACCTTGTAAAGTCAGTTAAGGATATTCCTTGTGCAGTGGGTTTTGGTATTTCAACTCCTGAACAAGCAAAGGAAATGGCAAAAAATGCAGACGGTGTAATTGTGGGTTCTGCTATTGTAAAGATTTGTGCAAAGTACGGCAAGGACTGTGTTCCTTATGTTGCAGAATATGTTAAGTCTATGAAAGATGCAATTTCACAGTAAACAAAATTTAATAATTCCATACAAAAAGACCTTTTAAGTAAGGTCTTTTTTCTATTTCTAACTATATTTACAGTGTAGTTCAAATGTGCTAAAATCGTGATGGTGATAATTATGAAATATGATTTAATAGCACTTGATATGGATGGTACTTTGTTAAATGATGACAAGGTTATTCCAAAAGAAAATGTTGATGCAATTATAGAAATGCAAGAACAAGGCAAAACCGTTGCTATTTGTACCGGCAGACCTGCAAGTGGTGCGTTGCCATTTGTTAAGGATTTACACCTAGAGAAGTACGGTGGATATGTACTTTCCTACAATGGTGGCAGAATTTATGATGTAAAGAATGACAAGGTTCTTTACAACAAGGCTTTCCCTAAAGAATATGTACAAAAAGTCTTTGACTTAGTAAAGGGTACAACAATTACAGTTTCTTCCCCACTTGACCACAAGATTATTGCCGGTCATGCACTAAATGATTGGTCTAGAACCGAAGCTAATGTTGTTCACCTACCATTTGAATATCACGAGGACTTTTTAACACTTGATACGGAAATGAACAAGCTACTGCTTGTTGATGACCCAAAGGTTATCGGTGCAAACTATGACAACATTCACGATACATTAGAACCAAAGCTTCATGTATTCCTAAGTGAACCATTCTTCCTGGAAATTACACCACAAAATGTAAATAAAGGTGAGGGACTTCACAACCTTGCAAAAATCACAGGTGTTCCTGTTGAAAAGATGATTGCAATGGGGGACAGCTTTAACGATATTGAAATGCTAAAGGAAGCAGGTCTTGGTGTTGCTATGAAAAATAGCAAAGAGGGCGTTTCAGACTATGCAAATCTTGTAACAGTCAGCAACAATGACTGTGGTGTTGCAAAAATTATTAAAGAATATATCCTTTAGAAATACTTTATTCATAATCAATTCACATATTATGAATAATAGACAAATTTAATAGTAAATTATTGGATACCTAGCTATGGCTATAATTCTTTTATAGAAATATAACCATAGCTTTTCTGTTTATAATTATAATAATGAAATATGCAAAAGGAGATAACGCCAATGAAAAAATTAGTCGCAATCTTAATGGTTCTAACTTTGGCTATGTCAGCACTTGTAGTTTCTGCATCTGCTGCACAGACAGATAAAGAATCAACCGGTGCAACAGGCATTACTGTTCACTACTACACAGAAAAAGGAACTCCAAGCGTTTACTACTGGAATGCACTTCCAAACAATATTTCTACAGAGTATCCCGGTGTAAAAATGACAAGTGAGGGTGGTAACTACTACAGATACACATTCTCAAGTGTTTCTAAGATTAACCTACAGTTCATCGAAAGTGACGGTACTCAGGGTAAAGAACTTACAAGAAACACAAACAGTGGTACTAACGAATTCTGGTACAAGAGTAACCGTTGGTACAACAAACAACCATCAGATACAGATTATGAAAGAACAGACCTTAGAGAAGACTCTATCTACTTCGTAATTACAACAAGATTTTACGATGGTGACCAGAGTAACAATGTTCACTGTTGGGATGACGGTCAGGCTAACAACCCTGACACAGACCCAGCATGGAGAGGTGACTTCAAGGGTCTTATCCAAAAGCTAGACTACATCAAGGCTCTTGGCTTCTCAGCAATTTGGATTACACCTGTTGTAGAAAATGCATCAGGCTATGACTACCATGGCTACCACGCATTTGACTTTACAAAGGTTGACCCAAGATACGAAAGTGATGACACTTCATATCAGGACCTAATTGATGCAGCTCACGAAAAAGGCTTAAAGATTATTCAGGACGTTGTATTTAACCACACAGGTAACTTTGGTGAAGCTAACCTAGCTCCTATGTTCACTAAGGACTATAGCAACCTAGGTTCATCAGACTGTATGAAGGTTATCTCAGGTTCTACACTAGCTAATAAGTATTCTGACTATAGCAATATGAAGCCGGATGCTCAGTATCAGGCAAGACTTGCAGTTATGAAGGAAGATGCTAACGATACTCAGCACAACTATCACCATGACAAGTCATTAAGCTACGGTTCATACACAGAACAAACAGGTCAGATGGCAGGTGACTGTGTTGATATTAATACAGAAAATCCAACAGTTGCAAAGTACATTACAGATACATATTCTAAGTACCTGGATATGGGTGTTGATGCATTCAGAATGGATACAGAAAAGCACATTAACCGTTGGACACTAAACAACGCTTTCTTCCCTGTATTTAATCAGTACAAGAACTTCCACCTATTCGGTGAAGTTTGTGCAAGATACCATGGTGCTTACAACGAAGGTGGTTCTTCCGACTCATGTTTCTTCTACACATGGAACGAAACAGACAGTGCATGGCAGAACAACTGGAGCAACTCTGACTGGAAATCTAACTATGATAACTCTGTTAAGCATTATCAAGCTTACCAGAACAGAAGTTTCAACCAGACAAGTAACAATGCTTTCCTAAACGGTGTATCTTATCACACACCTGACTATAGCAAAGCAAACGGCACAAGTACAATCGACTTCCCTATGCACTGGGCATTTAAAGATGCAGGTTCAGCATTCGGTGCTGCTAAGGGTGAAGATTCACTATACAATGACGCAACATGGGCAGTTACATATGTTGACTCTCACGACTACGGTCCTGACGGTCAAGAAAAGACTCGTTACCAGGGTGGTGCTGCTGCTTGGGCAGAAAATATGGACTTAATGTTCACATTCCGTGGTATCCCATGTATCTACTATGGTTCAGAAGTAGAATTTAAGAAAGATGTTCCAATTGATGTTGGTCCTAACGCTCCACTAGACAAAACAGGTCGTGCATACTTCGGTGACTACCTAGAAGGTTCAGTTACTGCAAGTGACTACGGTAAATATACAGCTTCAGGCACAGTAGCTTCTACACTAAATGCTCCACTTTCAAAGCATCTGGAAAAGCTAAACCAGATTAGAAGAGCTGTTCCTGCTCTACAAAAAGGTCAGTACACAACTGATAGCAACTATGTAAGTGGTAATATGGCTTACATCAGAAGATATACAAATGCTGATGAAGGCGTTGATTCAGTAGCTTGTGTAACAATCAGTGGTGACGCAACATTCAAGGGTCTACCAAACGGCACATATATTGATGCAGTTACAGGTGACAAGAAAGTTGTTACAGGTGGCACACTTTCAACAAGTGGTGCTAGTGGCCAGGGTAATATGAGAGTTTATGTTCTACAGAACTCAGGCAGTGAAGTTAACGGTGCAATTGGCGACACAGGTTTAACTTACTTAAAATAATCTTACAACTACAATCTCCTAAGTTTTGAAAAAGTCTTCCCAAATGGGAAGGCTTTTTCTATTTTATATAGAAATTTATAATTATTTTATTTGCATAAAAATAATATAATTTTTTGTGAAATATATCCAATCCAACAAAGTATAATATCACTTCACTTAGCTAATGCTCTAAACTTTAAAATATATGTAACTTTTAGCCCCTCTAAATCGTGTTATATATGGGGATAGAATGAATTTTTCTGTCCTCAATAATACATCTGTAAATTTGTGTACAGTTGATTTTTTCCTTAAAAAGGTGTATATTAATGTTGTTTTTTGACAAAAAAGATAGGAAGTTATAAAATGAAGAAATTTTCAAATTGCGTAAGCAAAGTATTCGCTATCCTTATGGGGATACTTATTTGCATCACCATTTCAGGAATTATTATCTCTTATCCGGAATACGGAAACTACTTTTCAGCAACAAGTCAGGATGGTAAACAGTTGTTCTGGCTATTTACCTCAATTGCAGTAGGTGGCATAATTATCACCTGTACAATAATGGGACTGTTTAGGCTTATTAATAAACTGTCAAAAAAGGGACTGCTGATTTTTACGATAGCACTGTTTGTGATTTACGGTATATCTGTTGTAGCTATCACCTACCTTTTCCCTACAATTCCAATGACTGATAGCTTTTATGTACACGACCAAGCAGTTGGTATGGCTCATGGTACTAAGGATGTAATCAATGGCAATTCACAGTACTTTAGAAAGTATAGCAACAACAACCCACTGATTATTCTGCTTTATTTTATTTACAAAATAGCTTATTCACTTGGAATTACCGACCTAATTCAAGTTGGCAGATTGTTTAATGCTTCTTGCATTATGGGTAGTCTGGTACTGTTCTACCTTGCAATACAGAAACTATCCAAAAGAGAAACTACCGGTGCAAAATTTATTTTGTTAAATCTACTTTTTGTACCAATGATTTTTATGACTTCTTGGGTATATACAGCCACTATCTGCCTACCTTTTATAGGTGGTATAATGTTATGTGGTGCAAACCTTATTAAGAATCAATCAAAAAAATCAATTATCATTAATTCAGCAATTATCGGTGTTTTGAGTATTGTTGGTTACAACATCAGACCGGTTGTACTTATCCTATCTATTGCCGGTTTTATATGCTTATTCCTATGGACTGTTAAAGACAAAAAGCGTTTAATGAAGTCTGCTTTAATGGTAGGTATTTGTGCAGTTTTTGCTTTAGGTTCATTTGCAACAACTAAGGCACTTAACAACCACTACTACACAGGTAGTGATGGTAACTTCCCTCTTACTCACTGGGTAGCTATGGGTCTTACTGAAAACGGTATGTATGACCCACAGTTGGTACAAGAGAATATGAGGCTTTCTAACACAGATGAAATGAAAGCTAATGTAAATAAACATATCAAAGAAAGACTAAGCAATTACAATGCCGGTTCATTTATCAGCCATCTATATATTAAGAATGGCAATATCTGGGCTATCGGTTCACTGGAATATCAATCTCGATTAATCGGTTCTGCTGAAAAATACACACCACTAAGCAAATGGTTATATGGCTCAAAAAGTGACTTAATGTGTCTATATACTCAGATGTTGTGGCTATCTCTCCACATACTTACACTAATTTACATAATAAGATTTATCTTTAACAAAGAAAGTAAATACGGCTTATTACAAATTCTTACTTTGCTAGGTGGTTATGGTTTCTATATGATATGGGAAGTAAAAACTGCCTATGCAGTACCATTTGTATTCTTTATTATAGGTATGGCTACTTTAGGTGGTGAAAGTATTGAAAATGCTTTTGCTATGTCAAATGCTAAGGTTAAGAACATTGGTAGAATTTCTTATTCTGCTGTAGCAATTTTCTCAATTGTACTTATGTTCATCGGTGCACCATTCTTTACCGACAATGTTATGAAAGTAAGTGACAAGAAACTTCTTGTTAAGTCAACTCACAACTGTTCAATCAAAAAAGTTGCAACAAAAAAGAGAACAATCACTCAAGAGTTTTACACTAAAGAAAAGTTCAACAGAGTTTACCTAAATGTAGCTTGTAGAAACAACCCTTCTGTTAGTAACAGTAAATACAAGATAACTCTAAAGAATAGCAAAAACAAAACTATTTCCACAAAGCTGGTTGATAGCAAGGACTATACAAATCGTATTTCCGATATAAAACTGAAATTACCTAAAAAGTACACACCATCAGGTGAAGAAAAGTTCAAGATAACAGTTAAGGGTATTTCCGGTACTAGAGAGGCTTTTAACTTTGGTTATAGCCATGGTAATGACATTGACCCTATAAGGGGTAACCTAAGAACTAACGGTAAGCTTGTGAAAGGTGACTTAAGACTTACTGTTTCTGAAATGCACAAAAGTTCACTTCTTTTACCAAAAAGATACTGTGCTTTTTGTGTAAGAATTGTCTTGATAGAAGTTATAACAGCATTTCTTTATTTTGGCTTTTCTAAGAAAAAGCATTATAATGATTAATAGATAACCTTGGTTCTTTAAGGATTTATAGTTTGTTTTATAGGAGGAATTTCAATGACGAAGTTTACAAATTTTTTTGCTAAACTAATTTCTATTGTTTTAGGCATTCTTATTTTACTTAACATTTCGTCTATTATAGCTAATGACAAAATAGCATTACTTTTAACTAAAAATCCTAACAATACAACTTCACAATTATTAGTTTACTCGCTAATTGCTATTGGTGGCATATTGATGGTAATTGGCATTATGGCACTTTTTAAGCTAATCAATAAGCTTTCAGATAAAGGGTTAACAACCCTTGCAATTGTGCTGATAGGAATTTACAGTATAACAACTATAGCAAATATATTTTTATTTCCTGCTATTCCTAACTCTGACTCTTACTATGTTCAGGATTATGCAATTAAAATGGCAAGAGGAGATATTAATATAATAGATGGCAATGACAACTACTTTGGAAAATATAGCAACAACAATGCTATTGTTCTTATCCTATATTATCTATTCAAAGCATTTTTCTTTGTAGGACAGGACAACCTTCTTTGGGTTGGTAGAATTTTTAATTCACTATGTATTATAGGCACAACTGTTCTTTTCTACTTTGCCATTGTTAAATTTACAGGTAAAAAAGCAACAGCTACTAAGTTCCTACTACTAAGTGTACTACTACCATCTGTTCAATTTTCATCCTCATGGGTATATACTGCAACAATATGTATGCCTTTTATAGGTGGCATCTTCCTATGTGGTGCAAACCTAATCAAAGCCACAACACGGAAATCTATAATCATTAATTCAGCCATTATAGGTGTGCTAAGTGTTGTTGGTTATAAGGTTAGACCGGTTGTTATCTTTATTTCTTTAGCCGGCGTTATCTGTATGTTTTTCTGGGCATTTAAAGACAAAAAGAATCTGCTAAAATCAGCCTTTTCCCTTGCAATTTGTGCAGTAGTAGCCGGTACATCATTCTTAGCCTGTAAAGGAATTGACAACCACTACTACACAGGTAGTGATAAGCAATTCCCTATTACTCACTGGATTGCTATGAGTCTTAAAGGTGACGGTGCTTATGACTTACAGTACAAAAATAAGCATGAAGCAATGAATACCACAGAAGAAATCAACAAGGACTCTATTAAGGATATTAAGAGAACTCTTAAAAGTTATACACCACTAACTTTGTTTAAACATCAATACGAAAAAAGCAGCCTTATGTGGAGTGAGGGTTCTGTAGGTTACTATACAAGACAAAAAGGCAGTAACACATATAGAAGTTTTAATGACTATATTTGTGGACCAAAGAAACATATGCTAATGATGTATTGTCAAATGTTATGGTTAGCCTTTAACATTTTTATTATGGTTTATTTATATAAGCTATTTATAAACAAATCATCAAAGAAAGATTTACTACTTGCAATCACTTTACTTGGTGCATTGGTTTTCTATATGATATGGGAAGTAAAGATTAATTACGCATTGCCTTTCGTACCGATTATTATTGCAATGGCTAGTATGGGTGGAATTTCAATTGAAAATAAATTCACTGTACCGGAAGTTAGCACTAAGAAGTGTTATAAAGTTTCTTACATAACAGTTGCAACTTTGTTTATTGCCTTATTACTTTCAAACATTTATTATGTTTCATTTAATCAAATAGTAAGGGAAACTCCAAAAATAGAGAACTTTTCTTCTGTAAGCAATGAAATTGATAATGTTTCCGAACATAATAAAGTACTTAAACAAACATTCTATGCTGACAGTGACTTTAATAAATTATCATTTTTCAGTATTGATCATCATGACAATCCTTCTTCTAAGTATAAAATCAGACTGAAAAACAGTAAAAATAAGGTTCTTGCAGAAAAGACTTATTCCAGCTATTATACATTTGAAAAGACAAGGAATGTTATATTAAAACTGCCTAAAACATACTCACCTACTCATAACGAGAAATTCACCTTAACAATTAAAGGTTTAGGAGCTGACTCTGACTATCAAGAATTTAACTATTCAGACAGTTCACAGATTGACTGCTTACCCGGTGAATTAAAAATTAACGGTGAACCTATTAACGGTGACCTGAAGTTCGGTTTGTTTTATAGCGAAAGAACAGCATTAATGAGTTTACCGGCTTACATAGCACTAATTGCTACTATTGCTTTAGCAGAAGTTTTAATATATGCCTCATTATTTAAAAAGAAAAATTACAACTTAGCAAAGAGATAATTATGAATTCAAAAAAATTTTTCAGTAACAAAATAATAGCACCTTTAATTGCCCTACTATGTGTAACATTGTGGGGCACTGCTTTTCCTGTAATTAAAAAGTGCTATGAAATATTTTCAATTCCAACAAGTGATTATGCCTCAAAGGTGCTTTTTGCCGGATATAGGTTCTTTATTGCCGGTATAATGGTGCTTATTGTGGCAATTATATTGCAAAAAAGATTTGTAAAACCCGGTAGGAAAGATATTTTACCAATATCAATTATGGGTTTCCTACAGATATTCTTGCAATATCTATTTTCTTACATAGGACTTTCCAACACTACCGGTACAAAAACCTCAGTAATCACTTCCCTAGGTTCATTTATCGGTGTGCTGATTTCACCAATCTTTTTCACATCGGACAAGCTAAATGTTAAAAAGATTTTAGGTTGTATTATCGGTTTTATAGGTGTAATTGTCATTAACCTTGATGGACTTACTACCGGTGGGTTTACTCTTTTTGGAGAAGGCTTTGTGGTATTCTCCACAATTGCAGCAACCGGTGGCAATATTTATTGCAAAAAAATCAGCAAAGGCAGAGACCCTATGACTGTTTCAGCCTATCACCTACTTATAGGTGGTGGTGGACTTATTATTGTAGGTGCATTGTTTGGTGGTTATCTTGACTTTTCAAACATTACAATATATCTGCTACTAATTTACTTAGGTATTGTTTCTGCTGCCTCATTTACCTTGTGGACAGCTTTATTAAAATACAACCCTGTATCCAAGATTCTTATTTTCAACCTACTAATCCCAATTTTCGGCACAATATGGAGTGGTATTCTGTTAGGTGAAGATATAATTAATCTTTACAACATTGTATCTGTTGTGTTAATATCAATAGGTATTATTCTTGTAAATTTAAGGAGTAAGAAAGATGAAAATTAAAGGTGCAATTTTTGATATGGATGGTGTACTGCTAAACTCAGAAATTCTTTATCAGCGTTTTTGGTTAGAGGCACTACACTACTTTAACTATCCGGCAACAGAAAGCCATGTACTTGCTTTACGCTCATTAACCGGCAAAAAGGCTGAGGCAAAGCTAAAGTCATTTTTTGGTGAAGATTTTGATTATCCCACAGTTAAAGCAAAGAGAATTGAACTGATGGATAACTTTGTAAATGAAAAGGGTGTTGAAATGAAGAAAGGTGCTGACATACTTTTACCTTATCTAAAGGAAAAAGGTATAAAAATAGCCCTTGCAACATCTTCACCTTTAGAAAGGGCAAAAGACCATTTGTCAAGGGTTAATCTGTTTCAGTATTTTGATACTTGTGTATGTGGTCCAATGGTTAAGAACTCAAAACCTGCACCGGATATTTACCTATTAGCAAGTGAAAAACTGGGACTAAAACCGGAAGAATGTATTGCAGTAGAGGACTCACCAAACGGTGCATTGTCTGCAATTAATGCAAATTGCAAAACTATTGTTGTGCCTGACCTAACACCTTGTGATGAAAGTATAAAGCCAAAGTTATTTGCACTTTGCGACTCATTATTAGATATTAAAAATTATGTATAAAAGAAATGCTCAAGTAGGATAAAACTTACTTGAGCATTTTTTAATCTTTATTAAACTTTCTTAGCTGAAGAACTAAACATTACTTGTAATGTTTTGCTATCAACAGTACCGGTAGCACTTAGCTTATTATTCTTTTGGAATGTTTCAAGTGCTGTCTTTGTCATATCACCAAAGTAACCTGTAGCATTGCCACTTGCAAGATAACCTAGGTCAGTAAGTCTTTCTTGCATAGCCTTGTTGTAGTCATTCTGTGACTGTAGTGTCATTGTTTTAATAGCACTATCGGTAAACTTAACCTTGTACTTTGACTGTAGTGGATACTTTTCTTTAGGTTTAGTTGTTGTAGGTACAGTTGTGGTTGTTACTGTTGTAGTTGCTTTACTTACAGTTGTAGAAGCAGTACCCTTAGTAGTCTTTTCTACAGTAGTTGTAGCAGTAGACTTTATCTTTTCAAAGGTACTCTTATCAATAGTCTGCAAGATTTTTTCCACATTTTCTATGGCAGTTTTGCCTTGTAACTTTAGCTTATCTTTCTCAATAATAATATGACCGTTAGACTTGTTAAAGTCACACTTTTTCAGCGTATCTTTATTCTCTAAACTTTTATATGTATCATTATTACAAACCAGATACTTAGGGTTTAGACTACCAATCATATTAACATCATAAGTTGAGTTATTAACATCCTTAGTAACAACATCAGTACCGGTAAAGGCAAGTAGCTTACCGTACCAACTTTCCTTAATTACAGAAACATATGGACCTGTACCCTCAAGGAAAAGTAGCTTGTCCTTACTGTGCTTTTTGCTAAACTCAGCTTTATAATTCTTAAGAGTAGTCATTAGCTTAGTATAAGCCTTGTTACCCTGAGTTTTACCTATTTCACCATTTAGAATTGCACCGACAGAAGTATATGTTGTCAGTATATCTTCACCGGTATTTCCGTAATGAAACTGTACAACCTTAACATCATTATCTTCAAGTGTCTTTATAGCACCATCGGACATATTGTCATCAGCCAGTACAACTTCAATATCGTTATCAATAATCTTCTTTGTATCAGGTTCAATAGCAGTACCACAAGTTTTCTTATTCTTAATGCTATCTGTAATAACATCACTGCTAATTAAAGTAATATCCTTTTCCATACCAAGCTGACAGACAATATCAGCCACATTAGGGCTTAATACTGCAACTTTCTCAGGCTTAGAGTTAAAAGTAGTATTTCCTATTGTAATGGGATAGGAACTGTCACTACTGTTGCAACCAACAGTAAAAATCAATGTGCAAAGTAAAAGCAATGCACATATGGTTGTTTTCGCTATTCTCATTATATTTTCCTTTATAGTAATGATTTAATAAACTGCTGAGCAGTTCTTGGAGAACGAGTTGCTCTCTGTGTAGCAAAAGATTCTGCCTGTAGGAATAACTGTTCCTGATCCATATCAATATGATGAGCCTTTGCAAGTTCTTCAACAATATGTAAAAATCTTCTCTTGTCAGGAACATAATAACCAACTGCAAGACCAAATCTATCTGATAGAGAAAGTGTTTCCTGCATATTATCTCTACGGTTAACATCGTTACAATCTCTGTCTTCAAAGTTCTCCTTAACAAGGTGTCTTCTGTTACTTGTTGCATAAATAAGAGCATTCTTTGGAAGTGCTGCAACACCACCCTCAAGGACAGCCTTTAGGCTTGTGTAACATTCATCTTGTCTTTGGAATGAAAGGTCATCAATAAAGATAATGAACTTCATTGGTACTTGAGCGATAGCATCAATAAGTAGTGGGAATTCCATTAGCTTTTCCTTAGGAATTTCAACAATTCTTAAGCCATAGCGTCTAAATTCGTTTACAGTAGCTTTTACTGTTGTACTCTTACCTGTACCCATATCACCATAAAGTAGGCAGTTATTGGCGTTTCTGCCCTCAATAAAGGCTCTTGTGTTCTCAACAACAAGGTCTCTCTGATATTCATAATCAACAAGGTCAGAAATTCTTACCTTGTCATCATTAATAATAGGTTCGATGCCCTTATCTCTCCATACGAATGAACGGTATCTTGCAAACATACCACAACCCTTTTCTCTGTGGAACTTTGCAATCTTGTCTAGGTTATCGTTAAAGTCAACAAATTCTTCTGATGGAGTACCACAATGCCACTTAGGAAGGCAATCAATAATATCATCAATCTCCTCCTTATATTTATAGTCATTAATAACATCCTCAGGAGTAATCTGTGATGCAAAAAGAATTGCATCAATATCTCTCACTACTGCTTTCTTTTCATCCTCTGACATTTCACTAACCTTATCGGCAGTTGCTGTTCTTGTAAAATAGTTTTCGTCAAACAAAGCAGCCTCTGTCATAGTGTAGCTTAATGAGTTAGATGCGTTTCTGTCACATAGTAATCTGTAGAAGTCACCGTAAGCATTTAGGAATGTTTCAGGTTCTTCATCAACAGAAAGCAATAACTTATGAAAAGCACTTGGTACACTTCTTGTTAGCACACCTTTATAAATAGAAAGTGATGATAACATAAAAGCAGCTTTTTTTGTTTTTTTCATACAAATCCCTTACTTCCTTTTAATATGTTTATATTTTACTCCAATTATACCTTGTAGTCAATCGTCTAAAAATGGCTATTTAATGGGATTTTCAAAGTTTTTCAAAATTTTTTTAATTTTTTTTGAAAAAACACTTGCATTTTTCAGAAAAGGGTGATATAATCTATCTTGTCGTTGAGAGAGACGACAAAACAAAAAGAAAATAGTTGGTGTCGATGACGCTGAGGGTCCACCTGTTCCCATCCCGAACACAGAAGTTAAGCTCAGTAGTGCCGAAGATAGTTGGCTGGAAGCGGCCTGTGAAAATAGGAAGACGCCAACATCAACAAGTGTCTATCCAATAGGGTAGGCATTTTTCTTTTGTTAAATTTATTTATCCGATTATTATATCAATAATTCTACTATTTGTCCAATAGTTTTTATGTATCTGTAAATTTACTTTATTCATTTTAATAATTTTAATTATCTTCACATTACAAAATCCGAATATAACAAAACCCCACTTTTAAGTGGGGTTTATTTTTTTACATTAAATAATATAATTAACTACACAATATAGCCTACAAAAAACACCTAGCAAAATTGCTAGGTGTTAGTTTAATATTAACTATCTTTTTAATATTAACTTACTTTACTGTTACTACTCTATACTGAGTTGTACTTCTGCCCATATCATCGGAAACAGTATAAATAATCAGGTAATCCCCTGCTTTATCCGTATTGACTTTACCGTCAACCTTAATATTACTTTTATCAATACTGCTACCACTTGTATCTTTAGCAGAAACATTCTTCATTGAGTCAAAGTATTCACCAAGTTCAACAGTAACATTATCAGCACCTGTAAATGTTGGTGCTTTACTGTAATAAGGGTTGTCCTTGTCATTATCGGTAGGGTCCCAATAAACTGTTTTGTTTTCGTTAATCTTCATTGACTTAGGTGTACCTAATGGACCATCCTTGTCACTTTCATAAACTCTGACAGTTGTACCAAAGTCACAGTTCTCGTAAATCCACTTAGCATCAGCTACTGCAAGACGAACACAACCCATAGAAATACTTGTACCAAGACCGTTGTAGTCCTGAACTTCTACAGTTTCAGGTTGATTCATCTTTTCATATGGAACTGAATGGAACAGAATATCATTGTTAAAACCTGTTACATACTGACCGTAAACATCACCGAAAAGTGGATGCCATCTGTTCTTTACAAAAATAGAGAATGTACCCTTTGGTGTATTATCACCATCACCACAAGAACAAATCATTGCCCTTACAGGAACAGTATATTTACCATCTTTATCGTAAGTATAAACAGTAACACAGTTTTTCTTTCTATTAACATCAATAGAATATAGATTTCTGCCACTACCGTCATTTTTATTTTTCTTTAAAGTTACTTCATTAGCAGTAAAAGCTGTGGAATAACCCTTAGAAACTTCTGTAGGGTTGCTTGTAACCTGAACATCGCAAGTTGAACTGTAATATCCGGCAGTTGCAGTAATCTTTACCTTGCCCTTTTTCAGACCGATTACTGTACCGCCTTGGTCAACAAAAGCTGTATTCTTATCGCTACTTGTCCATTTAATAGCCTTTGAGGCATTTTCATCATTGGACTTTATCTTAATTGTTTTTCGTTCATTAGATTTTACCTTGATAGACTTTGTTTCTATGCTAAAGACACAAGTACCATAGTCCTGGTTAGCAGTCTGTACTACATCAGCTTGGTTTCTGCCAAACCATTGGTCACCATAAAAAACATACAAAGCTCCACCAACAGATAGAGAAATCAGAAGAACAAAGAACACAACAAGAACGATAACTCCACCGTATCTGCCAAAGCTATTCTTTACATATTTCTTCATAAAACTCTCCTTTATACTTATATCTGTTATAATACAATAAAGTTACGGTTTTGTAAACCAATTTTAGTATTTTGTAATTATTTCATTTTGTGATATAATAAAGTCATAACAATGGGAAGGAAATGAAACAATGGCACATCCACTAGGACATTTTAAGACAATAACAAAGCACAGACACAAGGTAATAAGAAATTGTTTTAAGGCAGGAATCTTTTGGCAAGGGCTAAGGCATGACCTATCAAAGTACAGTCCAACAGAGTTTATTCCCGGTGCAAAATTTTACTTAGGCACTAGAAGTCCCAACGAAAAGGAAAGAGAAGTTTATGGCTATTCAATGGCTTGGATGCACCACAAAGGCAGAAACAATCACCATTATGAATATTGGACAGATATAAACTTAAAGACTAAAAAGGTTGAACCGGTAGAAATGCCAAAGAGATATTTAGCAGAAATGTTCTGTGACAGAGTAGCAGCCAGTAAAACATATAACGGCAAAAACTATACCAACCACCACCCTCTGGATTATTTCTTAAAAGGTCAAGCCAGATACCATATGCACCCTCAAACTGCAAAGGACTTAGAAATAATGCTGAGACTACTTGCAGATAAAGGTGAAGATGAGGCTTTTGCCTATGTAAAAAGGATGGTTAAAAATGATAAATAAACTTTTCTTAGAAATGACAAGTTACTTTAAAGGTGACCAAAAGCGAATTAACCACTTTATTAAGGTACATTCATTTGCAAAATTAATAGGCGAAGAAGAAAATCTAGATAAAGAAACTATGTTTATTCTTGAAACTTCAGCACTAACTCACGATATTGGCATCAAAAAAGGTGAGGAACTTTATTCCAGAAATGATGGTAAAATTCAAGAAAAGCTAGGTCCTGATGAGGCAGAAAAAATGCTGAGAAAACTTAACTTTACAGACAATGTAATTGATAGAGTAAAGTTCCTTATTGCTCATCACCATACATACAGTAACATTGATAGTATGGACTATCAAATACTTGTTGAGTCAGATTTTTTGGTAAATATTTGTGAGGATAATTTAAGCAAAGATTCAGCAATGAAAATTAAGGAAAAAATCTTTAAAACCCAAACCGGTAAAAAACTACTTGAAAACTTATTTATATAGAAAAATCACCTACCCAAAGGGATAGGTGATTTTCTTTAGAAAGGTTCAAATATTTATGTGTAAATAAAATTAACACCAATGTAAAAACTACTTTTCATCATATATAACTTTCACCTTGCCGTAAGGTGTATTCATTACATATTTTCTTCTGTATTTTGGTTTAGCCTTTATCATCTTGTATATTGCTCTACCTGCATATCCGAAAAATATAAATAAACATAAATTTAAAATCATTGTAATCCCCCTAAAACTGTACCTCTTTAAGACAACTATATAATAACATATTAACTGTCCCAAAAATGGGACTTATCTTTTGTTTTAGGGAATTTTTTGAAAAAATTTTGAAAAATTATTTATGATTATAAAGATTATTTACATCGGCAAGTTTCTTAGCATATTCATCAGCTACAAATTGAGGTGAAATAATCTTTACACTGTCACCAAAACCAAATAGCCAACCAAAGAACTGAGGGCTTAGATCCACCTTAGTAGTTACAAAGAAACTTTCTTCATCAGCCTTTGAGATAAAAACATTCTTTCCAAATCTATCCATAACAACACCGATAAGGTCGTTTCTAAACAGTAGCTTAACCTCTACTTCATCACCACCGAACATACCAAAAACTTTCTTTGCATATGTAGCCGGATCACACTTTCTTTCTATGCCTTTTTTATCAATCTTTTCATCAAGGACTTCTATTTGAGCCATCTTGTCAACACGATAGTGCTTTATCATATTAACCTTACTGTCGTAACCGATTAGATAATAATTTTCATCATCAATAGCCAAAAACAGTGGTGAAATCTTGTACAGTTTATCTTTCTTCCTTAGAAGTGCCTTTGACTTAGTATTAAAGTCAACTACCCAATGGTAATAGTTAAATGTAATTCTTTTACATTCATTAATAGCCTTGTGGATATTGTCTGTATTGTGGTAAATTTTCTCATTCATTGACTTTACACGATTAGCTACAACAACCTGTCTTTGAAGTTCTTTACCCTCATATTCGGAAGTCAGACTTTCTAACTTTTTAATTAGCTGAACACTTTTTTTCTCGGTAATATATTTACTGCTTTGAATAGAATCCACAAGTAGCTTTAGTTCAGGCAATTCAAAGGTTCTGCCAAGTAATTTATAGGAAACATCCTTGCTTTTATATTTATTAATATCAATGCCAAATTCCTGCAAAGTCTTTATATCCCTATAAACTGTCTTTCTCTCTACCTCAATATCATTTTTCTCTAAATAATCAATAATTTCATAAACATTCATACCATGGTCTTCATCTGTTTTTTCATAAAACATCTTAAGAAGATACAGTAACTTTTGCCTATGATTTTCACTTCTTGCCATAGAAACAACCCCTTATGCAAACATCTGTGAAATAGCAACAATAGTTGGCATTGTCACAATAGATGCAAGTGTTGTAGCAGAAACCAAGCTAACAGAAAGTGGTACATCTCTGTCATACTTTGTAGCAAACATTGTAGTTGTTGCTGCCGATGGTGCTGAAGTTGCAATAACTGTTGCCACAAGCATATTGCCCCTTACACCAAAGAGATAAAGCAAGAATAAGGAAACTAAAGGTATTGCCACTAACCTTACACCTATACATAGATAACTGTACTTATCGGTAAACATACTTTTTAATGAAGTATTTGCAAGTTGACAGCCAACGATAATCATAGGTATAGGAGTATTTAATGCACCTAAATAATCAATAGGTGAATAAAGAATAGTTGGTAACTGAATATGGAAAACCCAAAGTAAAATTGCAATAATAACACCTACAATACCGGGATTTGTAATCAGCTTTTTAAGGCTAAGTTCCTTTTTGTCACCACTCATTGTAACAAGGCCGTAGGTCCAAATAAATATGTTAAATGCTGCAACATAAATTGCACCGTAAAACACACCGTCATTGCCTAAAATAGCCTTTTGAAGTGGCAAACTCATAAACCCACAGTTTGAGAAAATACTGCCAACCCTAAGGACAACCTTCTTTGCCTCATCTTTGTTCCTAAAAATAAGAGTACAAACCACTATACTGCCAATATGAATCAGTGCAACCGACAAAATCATTATAAACATATTAACCAGTTTATCACTTGTAAATTTACAATTTTGGAATGACACAATAATAACACAAGGTGTTGCCACATAAAGGGCAAGGTTTGTTAAACTTTTTATGGCTTTGTCACTTATTAATTTAGCCTTTTTGCATACAAGACCAACACCGATAAGTATAAACAAAACCACTACTTGCTGACCTACAGTTAAGAAATTACTTATCATTTCATTCCCTCCAATGATGCGAAAAACATATCATAGGCATCGTCCCATCCGTCAATAGAACAAACACCACCACCGTTTACAGAACGCATCTTAGAGTCATTCATTTCTTGACCGTAAGCAAAAAGCTCACCAAGATAAATTTCATATCCAAGGCTAATACAAGTGTCACAAAAACACTTCATAGGGTCGTCGGAATTCTTAGTTTCCAATAGCTTATTTCTTAAGTTTTCATCCTTACTTGCATCTTCAAGTAACTGCCTTAGCTTTTCTTCCACTACTTTCATCTCCTATATAATATCACATTAACTGTCCCAAAAATGGGACTTATCTTTTATATTTCACTACTATTATATAATTTTTACAATAGATTTGCAATTTTTCGTTAAAGCCACCTAAATTTCACCTTAAATTTGTTGCAGTATGAATAACAAATGAAAGATTTTTGTTGATAACTACCGAAATCGACAAAATCTTTTGTAACAATTGTGCAAACGAATATTTTACAAAACAACATATCTGTACAGATTTCCGAATTTTACCACAACAAATTGACTTAACATTGTAAAAATCTTATAATTTTAACATAAGGCATATTACTGCCGTATATATTGAAAGAAGGTTTTTCATAATGGCAACAAAAAAGACTACAGCCTCTAAGGCAGTAAAGGCTACTACAACTACTGCAAAGGCTGACGCAAAAACAGAAAAGGTAGCTACAGTTGCTACTAAGGCTACTGAAAAGGTAACTGCTCCTGTTAAGGCAGAAGCTACTAAGAAAGTAGAAACAAAGACAGTTGAAACTAAGGTTGCACCAAAGGCTACAACTGCAGAAGTTAAGGCTGAACCTAAGAAAGCTGAAAAGGTAGAAGAAAAGAAAGTAGAAAAGGTTGCAGAAAAAACACCTGCAAAGAAAACTACTGCTAAAAAGACTACTACAAAGAAAACAGCTACTAAGAAAGCTACAACTAAGACACCTACAAAGAAGATTACAGAAAAGACTCCTTCAAAGAGAGTTCCTTCAGCTAAGAAAGAAGAAGCTCCTGCTAAGGTAGAAACTGCTGTAAAGGTATTTGTTGAATATAACGGTGCTCAGGTTGCTCTTGAAGATGTTATCAACAATGTTAAGATTGTTAACGGTAAAGACGCAAAGGAAATCACTGTATATCTAAAGCCTGAAGAACAGAAAGCATATTTTGTTGCTGACGGTGAAGCAAAAGAAATGGATGTTTTCTTCTGCTAATTTCATATAGCTATTTACTTAAACCACTTGTATTTATGCAAGTGGTTTTTCTTTTGTTTTTAACATAATTTTTCATTGACAAGATTGTTTTATAAGGTGTACAATAATAGTAGCCCTATTGGGCAAATTTTTATGTAATTGAGGTGAAATCGTGGACACTGGAGGTAGTTTAGGCTCGGTTCCCGGGAAAAGCACAAAGATGTTCTGTGGACTTCTAGGGTTCATAGATTTCTTTTAGATTTTTTCGGGGAAAGATTCTTTACTTTAACTAAAATTTAAATAAGAAAGGAGTTTTCCCCATGGAAACAACAAGTACTGTTACTTTGCAAGATACTATTGAAACTCTGCTAAAGAGCAAGAAGTATGCAACATTACGTGACATACTTACAACAATGAATCCTGTGGATATTGCCGCAATTTTTGAAGAACTTCAAGATGAGAAAATGCCACTTCTCTACAGACTATTGCCAAAGGATATTGCTGCCGATACTTTCGTAGAAATGGATGATGAAACCCAGAAGTTTCTTATTCATTCACTAAGCGATACTGAGCTTAAAGAAGTTTTGGACGATATGTTCCTTGATGATGTGGTTGATATGATTGAAGAAATGCCTGCTAATGTAGTTAAGCGTATTCTTCGTCAGAGTTCTCCGGAAGAAAGAAAACAAATTAATATGTTGCTGAAATTTCCAGAGGATTCAGCCGGTTCAATTATGACAACTGAGCTTGTTATTTTGAGACCAAGTATGACTGCCGAAGAGGCAATCAAAAGAATCAGAAGGACAGGTGTTGATAAAGAAACTATCTACACTTGTTATGTTGCCGATAATTTAAGCAAACTTATCGGTATTATCACTATTAAAGATTTGCTACTTGCCGATGATGACACAAAGGTTTCCGAACTGATGGACACCAATGTTATCTCTGTTATGACACTAACCGACCAGGAAGAAGTAGCAAGTATTATCAAGAAATATGACTTCCTAGCAGTACCGGTAGTTGATAAAGAAAATCGTCTTGTTGGTATTATCACTGTTGATGATGCTGTTGATGTTATGCAAGAAGAGGCTACCGAAGATATTCAGAAAATGGCTGCTATCACACCTAATACCGATACACCATACCTAAAGATAGGTATTTTTGAAACATGGAAAAGCCGTATTCCTTGGCTACTGTTACTGATGATTTCTGCTACATTTACAGGTATGATTATCAGTTCATTTGAAGATGCTTTGGCCTCTTCAGTTGTACTGACTGCATTTATCCCAATGCTTATGGATACAGGTGGTAACTCAGGCAGTCAGTCCTCAGTTACAATCATTCGTGCATTATCACTACATGAAATACAGTTTAAAGACCTTGTAAAAGTCATATGGAAAGAAGTCCGAGTTGCCCTAATGTGTGGTGTTGCTCTTTCTCTTGCTGCTTTTGCAAAGGTAATGCTGATTGACAGACTTCTGCTAGGCAATCCTGATGTTACTGTCTTTGTTGCATTGGTAGTTTGTTTAACCCTTGCAATTACTGTTGTTGTAGCCAAAATCATAGGTTGTTGTTTGCCTATGTTTGCTTACAAGTTAGGATTTGACCCTGCTGTTATGGCGTCACCGTTTATTACAACAATTGTTGATGCAGTTAGCCTTGTAGTTTATTTCCTAATTGCAACAAGTATTTTACACTTATAATTTAACCATTAAATCACCTTTCATTTTTTTACAATAGACTTCAACACTCTTATTGCACTTTGGAAGGTGTTTTATTTTTTCATTAACAAAAGTAACCCTTTACCGAGTGGTAAAGGGTTTTGTTTTAAATATTCTTTTTGCAAAAGTCTTTCATACAACACTGTTCACACTTAGGTTTTCTTGCATCACAAGTTTTTCTGCCGTGAAGTACAAGCCTATGGCAGAAGTCATTACTTTCTTCCGGTGGAAGTAAATCTCTAAGTATAAACTCAATTTTCTTTGGGTCTTTCTCATTATGCAAACCTAACCTTCTTGTAATACGGATACAATGAGTATCAACAACTACTGCCGGTTTACCGAAAATATCACCCATTACTAAGTTAGCAGTTTTTCTGCCTATACCGGGAAGTTTGATTAGTTCTTCCAATGTATCAGGCACAACACCATTGTACTGTTCAGTTAAGGCTTTACCCATTGCAACAAGGGACTTAGCCTTTGTCTTATACAATCCACAGGACTTTATTAATTCTTCAACATCCTCTACATTTGCATTGGCAAAGTCCTCAGCACATTTATACTTATCAAATAGGGCAGGTGTTACCATATTTACTCTTGCATCGGTACATTGTGCTGCAAGTCTTGTAGCAACTAATAGTTGTAGTGGGTCTTTATATGTTAGTGAGCAGATTGCATCAGGAAATTCTTTTCTTAGTGCATCTACTGCAAGAAGTGCAATTTCTTTCTTAGTCATAGCTTTTCCTCATTAATTAAATATTTATTTCATTATAACACAGTAAATTTTCATTGCAAATATTTATTTATTATGTTAAAATCCCCTTAGGTGATATTATGTTTAAAAACTACATTTTCGATTTATACGGAACACTAATCGACATTAACACAGATGAGTGGAGTGACGATTTGTGGGAAAAGATGGCACTATTCTACAGTTATAAAGGTGCTAAATACACAGGCAAAGAATTCCACAAGGAATACAACCGTCTTTGTAAGGAAGAAAAGGCAAGAATCAAGGCTATTCATCCTGAATACAAAAACAATGTTGACATTAAAATTGAAAAGGTTTTCAAGGAACTTTTCAACTTAAAAGATGTTGAAGTAACAGATGAAGAAGTACTGAATATATGTGCAATCTTCCGTTGCTACTCAACAAAATATGTTAAGCTATATGACGGTGTAATTGACCTATTAGACACACTAAAGGCTAAAGGTAAAAAGATTTTCTTGCTATCAAATGCACAGAGAAGTTTCACTATGAATGAAATGAATATGCTGGGACTGACACCATATTTTGATGGTATTTTTATCAGTTCAGACAGAGAAGTAAGTAAGCCTAATCCTTGTTTTTACAATGGTCTAATTGAAGAATACGGACTTGACAAAAAGGAATGTGTAATGATTGGTAATGACTACAAAGCTGACATTAACGGCAGTAAAAGAGCAGGTATTAAGAGCCTATACATTCATCAATCAATCAGTCCTGAAATTAAAGGAAAAGTAAATACACCATACCAAATTATGGACGGTAATGTTTATAAAATTAAGGAACTAATTGTAAAATAACAGATAGTAACAAAGCCTTATCCACAAGGATAAGGCTTTTAAAAATTACAATAATATTCTTTTTTCAAAGTATTCATTGCACTTAGGACAATGAACTTTGTGTTTACCACGCTGATACTTTACTCTAAGTTGTGCTTTACAGTAAGGACATTTTACATATCTATGGGTTTTACGGTCATGCCACATTCTCTTTAGAAGATTGAATTTCTTACTAATACCACTTGTAATTGAAAGGAATTTACGGTTTTCGTACATTCTTTTCTGAATATTTTTTGACAAACTTCTATACACTATTAGCACAATTACAAGTATATCTAAGATACCAACAATCCAAAATCTTGTAAACATCCAAATAATTTGAAGTACAAGCCAAAAGATAAGCAAAGCCATATTTAGCTTATCGTGACCATATCTACCGTTCATAAACTGAGCTATTTTGTAAAAAAAGTTTCTCATTATACTCTTCCTTTGATTTTTATTTTCACATTATATCACATAGAAAATAATTATTCAAATCATTACTACTTGACAATTATATACATTTAAATGATAATTATATTACAGAAAGGTGATTATATTATGAAAAAAATTATCTCACTCTCACTTTTAATAATAATTTCACTAGCCCTTTTTACCGGTTGCAAAGATACAAAAACATACAATGTTTTAATTAAGGACAACAACTCACCTTATAGCAATTTTGAAGATAACAAGGCAAAGGGCTTAGAGGTTGACTTATTAGATGCTATTAGCAAGGAAGAAAATTTCACTATCAACTATGTAAAAGACTCAGAAAAGGATGATTACATTTCTGCAAGTAGTGAATTAATAAATGAAAACGGTAATTACGACTCAACAGACAGTTACTATCAAAAGGGTATTATCTTCACCACTAGGGATGATAGCAATATTAATTCTTACGAACAGTTACTTCATCAGAAAATCGGTGTTATAAAGGACAGTTACGGTGAGGACTTTGGAAACCAAATTGCACCACAGTACAACCTAACAGTTAAGGAATATTCCACAGAAAAGGAAATGTATGGTGATTGCAAAAATAATAAAATTGTAGGTTTCTTTGATGACACATTAACTGTTAAATCAGCTATTAAAAATGGTGAAAAGTTCAAAACCTTTGAAAATGAAGAAAAGACCGACTCACTTTCACTAATGGTTAATAAAGGTGAAGAAAAGGAATTTGTAAAAGCCTTTAACTCAGGTCTAAAGCAGATTATGAGTAACGGTGAATATGAAAAGATAGTTAATAAATACAAATAAATTTTCTATAACACAAAGAATAACACAAAGACCGACAGTTAAGCTACTGTCGGTCTTTTTATATTGTTTTTAATTTTCTTGTAGTTGCTTTTTGCCTTTCTTTTTTGTCATTATTAAGAGAACTGCACCAACAAGAGCCATAACTATACCTATGTAAAATAAGTAGTAACCAATGCCCCAATTATAAGCACTTCTCATAAGACCTCTATCTCTAAAGTCCCAACCTAAAAATGTAAATACACCAAAAGCCAACACATCAGATATTATTAGTGGAATAGGCTTTTTCAGTAAAGCAAAAATCAATGATAAAAGAGAGAATATTCCTATGCCTACAACTATCACAACATAGATTATGCCCACAGATGACTGATGTAAAATCTCTTTACTGTTACTGCTGTACATACTAGCATACTGAACCATAGAAACATTTTTCACATCACTTGCTTTAATATCAGTATTACTATAAGCTACTGCCTCAGGGTAAGAGTCTATCCTTTCTGCAAACTCCTTAGTTGCTGATGTATAAGGTAAGAAAATTGTCAGTATCATTAAGGCTGAACCGATAACTGCCACAATGAAAGGTATAAATAAATTATTTTTCTTCTTTAAAGTATCCATATTGCCCTCCACTATCAGTTAGCAACTTCTGCAAGTTTCTTTGTAATACGAGCATTAACTTCATTATAATAAGCCAAATCTGCTGTAGAAAGGTCCTCTGACTTAATGTCATTAAGTTTTTGCATCATATCGCTATACTTAGTCATATAGTCAGCATAATCACTTGCCATTGATGTAATATCAGTTGAATTTTTATACTTTTTCATAAAGTCAACATAGTCATTGAAAAATTCTTCATAACTGTCCATTGTTGCCTTAAAATTAGCATTGACACTACTTGTTGAATTTGACTTTTGGCTTGTTGTTTTCTTAGTAGCCTTAGGCTTAGTTGCTTCAGTAGTAGTTTCTTCTTCTGTTACTTCCTCTGTAGTAGGTTCAGTTACTTCTTCTGTAGTTGTTTCTGCTTTAGTTTCAACTTTAGAAGATGAACTGTCTTTACTGTTATCACTTCCACAACCTGTAAACACCACACCTGTAGTTGCTAAAATTAAAATTGCTAGAATTGAACATAAAACTTTTTTCATAATTATCACCATTATTCTGATAAGGACATATTGAATGATTTTTTAACTCTTATTTCTAAAGTATTATCATCACTATGATACTTTACTGTTAGACCGTGACCATCTTTATCTTCTGCCTTGTAAAAATCATCTCTTTTACTATAATTTTCAGTAAAGCCTTTACTCTTACAATCATTTACATACTGTTCAAAATCATCTAGAGATGCACCAGCCATAGTAACATAATAACGAGTGTCTTTTTCTAACTTAACTTTACCATAAGTTAAGTTTGGTACAGGTAGCTCTGAGCCTATTCCACTAGTAGCCCAAGTTACCTTTTGGTATTCCTTACCATTAGAATCTACAGGTACAGTTGTAACCTCTGATGTTGTAGAAGCTGAACTGTCTTTACTGTTATCACTTCCACAACCGGTAAACACCACACCTGATGTTCCCACAATCAATAGAGCCATAACTGTACATAAAATTTTCTTAACAGGGTTTTTCATATTAATTCCTCCTTATTTGAATTCCCTGTCTATATAGTAAATTATTATTATAGCTATTTGTTATGCTACTAGCATACAACCAATGTAAAAAAATAGGGTATAATGTTATACAATTTAACATATTATTATACTTTGTCCAACAATAAAGTAAGGTTAGGAATTATCACCATAAGGGCTACACCTATAATTTTCAGTAATGTTTTTTTACTTTTCTGAGTGCCTTTACCTAAGAACCTACTAATGTTTCCCACATCAAAGAAACATATATAGGGTACTAAAGTCCAGGATATGCAAAGATTTATAAAGGACCTAAAGTCACCTGTATTAAGGCAACTGATAAAACCATTGTAGGAAATGAACAAATAAAAAACATATCCGATAATGGCAATTATTTTATGTGAAGTTTTGTTACTGCGAAAACCGGGTAGATTAAGCAAGAATTTATCGGCAAATGACAACTTTTCATTACCGTTACCCTGTAACGCAAGTTCCATTTGATACACATTAGTATATCTGTCTTCTTCCTTGATTTGGGTTGCTTTCTTGACTATTGATGCATACTTACCACTACACAACTTTTCGTTAGGCATTTTACCTGTTAGCATAAAGTTAAGCAATACACCCATAGCATAAATATCAGCACCAAAACCGGTTTGGGTAAAGCCGAATTGTTCAGGAGATGCATAACCTGCTGTACCCATTACTGTGGTATCTCTGGAGGCACTTTGCTTTCTTTCTCGTGAAATATTAAAGTCAATCAGCTTAATATTTCCCTCATAGTCCACCATAACATTATTTGGTGTAATATCCCTATGGATAATATTTCTGTTGTGCAAACTTTCCACACCACTACAAAGTTGCAACATCCACTTTTCAGCAGTTTTAGGGTCAACTCCCATTTTGGTATAAACAATTTTATCCAAATTACTGCCAAATACAAATTCACATAGGCAATTACAGTTTATACCGTCATCCATAACATCATATATTTCCATCAAGTTAGGGTGCTTAATTTTCATTATATCCTTCAAAACAGGAAGGTCCTGTCTTGGCAAAATTTTTAGAATCATTTGTCTTTTTAGGTAATCATTATACACAACAACAGTGTTCTTATTTATCTGACCAATCTCTCTAAATTGCCAAAGAAGTAATTTACTTTTATCCATTACATACCCCTTGATAATTTGCTAAAAATATTATAACATATAAAATATAGATATAAAAGAGGTTTACTATGAACAAGAAAACAGATGATCTTTTTAAAATCTTAGAAAACGGTGAAAATATAGGGGAGTATTTCTCCGAAAATATTGAAGAAATTTATCCCGATAGCATACCGGAAATTTTGGCTTATTTTCTGAAAGAAAAAGGCTTAACAAAAAGCCAAGTCCTAGACAATAGCCTTATTGAAAAACACTATGGCTACCAGATTTTTTCCGGTACAAAAAAGCCAAGTAGAGATAAAGTTATTATGCTATGCTTTGGTATGGGACTTAACCTTAGGGAAACTCAATCTTTCCTGAAGAAATGTACATATAGTGAACTTTATCCGAGAAATAGGCGAGATGCTGTTGTAATCTTTTGTTTGCAACACGATTGCTCTATTATGGAAACCAATGATATACTTTACGAATACAGTTTACCTGTTTTTATGTAAAAAAATCTGCACCTCATTTGAAGTGCAGATTTTTTCGTTATTTACAGTTTTTTCTGTATATATAAATGTGTTTTACCACTATTCATACCTTATTTAATGCCATACATTCTTTTGGCATTTTCTGTTGTAATATTGATTAGCTCTTGTGTGTCCATATTTTTGATTTCAGCAATCTTTTCAGCAATATAGCTGATATATGAACTATCGTTTCTTTTTCCTCTATAAGGCACAGGAGCTAAGTAAGGAGCATCTGTTTCTAGCAGTAGTCTGTCAACAGGTACTGCCTTTGCTACTTCTACCGGCACTCTGGCATTCTTAAAAGTAACAACACCACCAAGAGAAATATACATACCTATCTTTAGGACTTCCTTCAGCATTTCTGTGCTACCACTGTAACAATGCAAAAGTCCCTTAGGTTTATACTTTCTCAGTAGCTCCATACTATCACCATGAGCCTCTCTGTCGTGAAAGACTACCGGCATATTAAGGTCATTGGCAAGTTTAAGCTGAGATTTTACAACCTCCATCTGCTTATCCTTTGGAATATCCCAATGATAATCAAGTCCGATTTCACCAATGGCGACTATCTTCTTATTTTCAGATATTTCTGCCACTTTGTCAAGATAATTTTCTTGTAAATTTTCTAAACATTCAGGATGAATACCCACTGTACCATAAACAAAGTCGTATTTACTGCAAAGGTCAAGTACGGTTTTTACATTTTCAAGGTCTGTACCGTTAGTTACAACACCACAAACACCTTTACTCTTTAAACTTTCCACAAGACTATATCTATCTTCATCAAACCATTCGTCATCATAGTGACAATGACCGTCAAAAATATTGTTATACATATATTCTCCACTATTAGAGGTTAGGTAATCTAACCTCTAATATTTTAAGTAAAATTAAGAAATTTTGCTACCTGCAGGGATTTCATTATCTAGGAAGATAACCTTTACATCATCACCGGCACTTGCAGCAAGAATCATACCGTTGCTTTCAACACCACAAAGTTTTGCAGGTTTTAGGTTAGCAACAAGAACAATCTTCTTGCCAACAAGTTCATCAGGCTTATAATAAGGAGAAATACCTGAAGCAACTGTTCTGTCCTTTTCACCGTCAAATACTGTTAGTTTTAATAACTTCTTAGACTTCTTGATAGGTTCACAAGCCTTGATTTCACCAACACGAAGTTCTACCTTTGCAAAGTCATCAATACCGATTTGTGCAAGACCTTCAATCTTTGGTGCATTTTTCTTTTCGTTCTTCTTAGCTTCTGCTTCTTGCTTTTCGTGAATTTCAGCAAGTAACTTTTCAGAATCAAGTCTGTTAAATAGAGGAACTGCCTTGTTAACCTTTACACCCGGCTTAATTGTACCAAATGAATCAAGTGTATCGTAATCCTTATTGTCACAATTTAACTGTTCCATAATCTTGTCTGATGTTTCAGGCATAAATGGTGAAAGTAAAATTGCAATATATCTGATACCTTCAAGTAAGTTGTAAAGAACTGTACCAAGTCTTGCTTTCTTTTCTTCATCCTTTGCTAATGCCCAAGGCATTGTTTCGTCAATGTACTTGTTGCATCTCTTAGCTAAAGCTACAATAGTTTCCAGAGCATCAGCAACTCTATATGTTGCAAGTAACTCATCAACCTTTTTAACTGTATCTGTACAAGCAGTCTTGATTTCAAAGTCAAGAACTTCTTCAGCAGTTGGTTCTTGAATAACACCATCAAAATACTTGTTGTTCATAGCAATTGTACGGTTAACTAAGTTACCGATTGTATTAGCTAGGTCAGAGTTGTATCTTTCAAAGATTGTTTCATATGTGATAGAACCATCAGATGCATAAGGCATTTCTGATAGTAGGTAATATCTAACTGCATCAACACCGATTAGCTTAACAAGGTCATCAGCATAGATAACATTACCTCTTGACTTACTCATTTTGTCCTGACCAAATAGTAGCCATGGGTGAGCAAATACCTGTTTAGGTAGTGGTTCACCAAGAGCCATTAGCATAATTGGCCAATAAATTGTGTGGAATCTTAGAATATCCTTACCGATAATATGAACATCAGCAGGCCAATACTTTCTGTACTTATCACTATTTTCGCCACAATCATAACCTAAAGCAGTGATATAGTTTGATAGTGCATCAATCCATACATAAACAACATGCTTAGGGTCAAAGTCAACAGGAATACCCCACTTAAATGATGTACGGCTAACACATAAATCCTGAATACCCGGTTTAATAAAGTTATTAACCATTTCCTTTTTACGGCTTTCAGGATAAATAAAGTTAGGATGTTCTTCAATAAAATCTTCCAGCTGTTTCTGATACTTAGATAGCTTTAGGAAATATGCTTCTTCCTTAGCAGGTTTAACTTCTCTGCCACAGTCAGGACACTTACCGTCAACTAACTGGCTTTCTGTCCAGAAACTTTCACAAGGTGTACAGTAAAGGCCTTCATATTCGCCCTTATAAATATCACCTTGGTCATATAATTTCTTAAATATCTTTTGAACTGTCTTTTCGTGATGTTCGTCAGTTGTTCTAATAAAGTGATCGTAAGTTGTATTTAATAGGTCACAAATTTCTTTAATTTCTCCGGCAACCTTATCAACATATTCCTTAGGAGTTACACCGGCTGCCTCAGCATATTCTTCAATCTTCTGACCATGTTCGTCAGTACCTGTACAGAAGAATACATCGTAGCCCTGCATTCGCTTATATCTGGCAATAGCATCTGTCATAACAATTTCGTAACTGTTACCTATATGTGGTTTTCTTGAAGTGTAAGCGATAGCAGTTGTAATATAAAATTTCTCTTTATCGCACTTTTTACACATAATACTCACTCCTTGTCCCATAATATCATTATTAATTGTGTAGTAACACTTATATTTCATTATAACAAAGTGAAGATAAAAATGCAATTAATATGTATTAATTTATATTAATTCTCATATAATATATTAGTATTTTAATTTTATTATTTAATTCTCTTCTAAATTTTACTCTAATTTTAAAGATTAAAATACTAAAAGAACAAGAAATTATCTACTCAAAAGTCATTTTTAACTTATTTAAACACCGATTTTACGATAATTTAAAAAGTTTTTAATATTTTTTATATATAGCCCTTGACAAGTATATATAGATTTGATATACTGTATTTACGCCAAGAGGAATTGGCGTGTTTTTATGAATATCGCAGGGTAGAGCAGTTTGGTAGCTCGTCGGGCTCATAACCCGGAGGTCGCTGGTTCAAATCCGGTCCCTGCATCCAACAAAGCACTAGTTTCTTAACTAGTGCTTTTTCTTTTATTATCTATATATTGTATTGATTTTCTTTATATATATCATATAATATAAGTGTAGAAAGAACGATTTGATTGCTCATTTTATTGGTGCTCACCACCATTTAAGGGTAGAGTTAAGCAATCAACTAAAGGAAGAAGAGAAATCTTCTTCCTTTTCTTTTTATAAATTGATTTATATTGTAAAACAAATAAAATTTAGCTATAATAAAAACAGATATTACATAAGAAGTAGAAAGTCACACCTTTCTTTGGAGGAAATATGGTAACTGTAAAACCGGATTATTATGATGATTTTAGGTGCTTAATGGGAGAATGTCCCTCATCTTGTTGCACATTATGGCAGATTGATGTTGACGAGAAAACATATGAATATTATCAAAAGTTAGATACACCATACGGTGAATACATAAGAAGTCAAATTGATAACATTGGGGATGAACATTGGATTAAGGTTTACAATGGCAGATGTGCATTTTTGAATGATGAAAATTTATGTGATATGCACTGTCAGATTGGACCTAAGCATATGGCATTTACTTGTAGGCAATATCCTGACTTTACTATTGCCTGTGATACATATGAAGTAACCGGCAGAACTTTATCTTGTCCATATGTAGCTAACAGAATTGTCAGAGAAAAATCTAAAACAAAGTTAATTATTGAAGGCAAATCTCACGATGAATATGAAAATGAAATTTTTCACATTGTAAATAAGTGCATAGAAATTGCACAAGATGACTCCATAAAATATCGTGATAGAGAAAAAGCTATCATTGACTATATCCGTAAAGAGCAAATGTACCTTGTGGAGAAATTCAAGGTTGATGAAATCTTTATGACCGAAGATAACAAGACAATATGGGACTATTGCGACACATTAAACAGTTTAAATGTTGTAACTGAAAAGTGGCCTAAAATTCTCAGTCAGCTTGAAGAACTTGAATATTCCGAAAATGACATTGTAAAATTTGAAGAATATTTAGGGGATAGAGAAAAGGAATATGAAAATATTTTAGTCTATTTCCTATACAAACATATTATGTACAGCACTAATGACGGCAATGTATTTCAGAGAGTTAGGTTTGCTATTATTGCAACAAGAATTATCTTTATGGTCGGACTGATGAAATTCATTGAAAATGAGGAATTTACAACAGAAGATAACATTAAGGTTGCATATATTTTCAGCAAAGAAATTGAACATGATGATGAAAATATTGATACAATCTTGGAAGATATTTCCCTGGGTATGATTTAGACAATTTTCTCAGCAATTACCGGTATAATTATTATTGGTGATTAATTTGAAGAAAATATTTATACTATTATTTTGTGTTGTTTTGTTGTCAGTAGCTTTCTGTGGATGTGGCAATAGTGACGAAGAACTTAGAAAAGTTAATAATAACTCAACTGATATTTCCACAAAAGTTAAAGTTCCACCATTAAATAGAAATTTAAAAACTGAGTCATCAACTACTGCAAATAACAGTACAATTAAAGAAAGCACAACTGAATTTTCCACAAACATAAAGGAAAATGTGGAAAAAGGAACTGAAAAATCAACTACAAAATCTAATAATTTCAAAAGTAAAAACAAAAATAAGCCTACTAAAAATCAAGAAAAATCTACCTTAGGATTTTTTGATGAAGATTAGTAGGCAACAGAAAACCCATTTCTAAACAGAAATGGGTTTTGTTATATAATATTAAAAATCAGTCTTTAAACAAATCTTTGATTTTATCCATAAAGGACTTTCTCTTCTGATAATTCTTATCGGTAGTTACCTTTTGAAGTTCCTTAATAAGTTCCTTTTGCTTTGTATTTAGGTTCTTAGGAATTTCAACAGTAACCTTAACATACTGGTCACCACGACCTCTGCCGTTTAGGTTAGGAATACCTTTGCCCTTTAGTTTGAAAATATCATTAGGTTGAGTACCTTCATGAACAGTATATTTAACATTACCGTCAAGTGTAGGTACAGTAACCTCAGCACCTAAAGTTGCCTGTGCAAATGTTATTGGCATTTCACACCAAACATCATTGCCTCTTCTTTCAAACACTGCATGAGGACGAACATTTACAAATACATGTAGGTCACCTGCAGGGCCACCGTTAACACCGTCATTACCATGACCACCAATGTTAAGAATCTGACCGTCTGCAATACCGGCAGGGATTGTAACATCAACTGACTTTGTCTTACGAATTCTGCCCTTACCGTCACAATGGTGACAAGGTTTTTCAACAATCTTACCTTGACCGTGACAAGCATCACAAGCCTTTTGAGTTTGAACTACACCGAAAGGTGTTCTCTGATTAATTGTCACTCTACCTGAACCGTTACAAGATGTACAAGTCTTTGGACTGGTACCCTTTGCAGCACCTGTACCGTTACATTCAGGACAAGTTGAGATAACCTTGTACTGAATCTTTTTCTTAGCACCCTTAGCTGCTTCTTCAAAAGATACATATACACTGGTTTCAACATCAGTACCTCGTCTTGGTGCGTTAGGGTTGGCTCTTCTGCCACCTCCACCAAAGCCACCAAAGCCTCCGAATACAGAGTTGAAAATATCGCCTAAGTCAATATCTTGACCAAATGGACTACCACCGGGACCACCTGCACCAAAGTTAGGGTCAACACCGGCATGGCCAAATTGGTCATATCTTGCTTTCTTTTCTGAGTCAGAAAGCACTTCATATGCTTCATTTACTTCTTTAAATTTTGCTTCAGCCTCTTTATCACCGGGATGTAAGTCAGGGTGATATTTTTTTGCTTGTTGTCTAAAGGCCTTTTTTATATCTTGTTCAGAGGCATTTTTGTCAATACCAAGAACTTCATAGTAATCTCTTTTATCTGCCATTTATAGTCACCTCGTTTTGAGAGTACATATTTCTGCAGTTAATTATAACTGTACAAATCTATACTTTCAAGTTTTTTTTAATACAGCACATATCGTTGGGTGGCAAAAGCCACCCAACGACTCTGTGTATTGATTATGAGAAAGGAAATACGAATTAATCTACATCCTTGAAATCTGCATCATAAACATTGCCGTCATCACCATTGTTATTGTTTGGTGCACCACCCATATCAGGAGCCGGACCAGGCTGAGGCTGACCGTTTGGAGCAGCCTGCTGATATAGTTTCTGAGAAACTGACATTAATGTTTTTTCTAGATCTTCCTTAGCAGTCTTGATTAGGTCTGCGTCATTTTTCTGACAAGCATCCTTAACTGCCTGAGCCTTTGTATTTAGAGCAGTCTTGTCTTCTTCAGCTAGTTTGTCGCCATTTTCGTTAACAAGCTTTTCTGCCTGATAAGCCATATTTTCAGCTTCATTCTTAGCATCAACTGCTTCTCTTCTCTTCTTATCTTCAGCAGCGAACTGTTCAGCTTCCTTAACAGCCTTATCAATATCGTCTTTGCTCATTGATGTTGAGTTACTGATTGTAATTTTCTGTTCAGCACCTGTACCAAGGTCCTTAGCAGATACATTAACGATACCGTTAGCATCAATATCAAAAGTAACTTCAATCTGAGGAACACCACGCATTGCAGGAGCGATACCTGTTAGAGCAAATAGACCTAACTGCTTGTTATCTCTTGCAAATTCTCTTTCACCCTGTAGAACATTGATTTCAACCTGTGTCTGGTTATCAGCAGCAGTTGAGAAAATCTGGCTCTTCTTTGTAGGGATTGTTGTGTTTCTGTCGATAATCTTAGTCATTACGCCACCCATTGTTTCAACACCTAGTGATAGTGGAGTAACATCTAGAAGTAGTAGACCGTCAACTTCGCCACCAAGAACACCAGCCTGAATAGCAGCACCGATAGCAACACATTCATCAGGGTTAATGCCCTTAAATGGTTCTTTGCCGATTAAGTTCTTAACAGCTGTCTGAACTGCAGGGATTCTTGAAGAACCACCAACCATAAGAACCTTATCAATTTCGTTAATTGATAGACCTGAGTCGCTTAGAGCCTGTTTAACAGGACCCATTGTTGACTGTACTAGGTCAGCAGTCAGTTCATCAAACTTTGCTCTTGATAGAGTTAAGTCAAGGTGCTTAGGACCTGTCTGAGTAGCTGTGATAAATGGTAGGTTAATAGCAGCCTGAGTAACACCTGAAAGTTCAATCTTAGCCTTTTCAGCTGCTTCCTTTAGTCTCTGCATAGCCATCTTATCGGATGTTAGGTCAACACCTTCAGCAGTCTTAAATTCCTGAACCATCCAGTTAATAATTCTCTGGTCAAAGTCATCACCACCAAGACGGTTATTACCGGCAGTAGCTAGAACTTCCTGAACACCATCGCCCATTTCGATGATACTTACATCAAATGTACCACCACCAAGGTCATAAACCATAACCTTCTGGTCGTTTTCTTTATCTACACCGTATGATAGAGCAGCAGCTGTTGGTTCGTTGATAATTCTCTTAACATCAAGACCGGCAATCTTACCTGCATCCTTAGTAGCCTGACGCTGAGCATCTGTAAAGTAAGCAGGAACTGTAATAACTGCCTGAGTTACTGTTTCGCCTAGATAAGCTTCTGCATCTGACTTTAGCTTCTGAAGAATCATTGCTGAAACTTCCTGTGGTGTATATGATTTGTTGTCGATTGTTACTTTATATGAAGTACCCATTTCTCTCTTAATTGATGAGATTGTCTTTTCAGGGTTTGTGATAGCCTGACGCTTTGCAACCTGACCAACCATTCTTTCGCCATCTTTACCGAAAGCAACAACTGATGGAGTTGTTCTTGCACCTTCTGCATTAGCGATAACTACAGGTTCGCCACCTTCAATAACTGCTACACATGAGTTTGTTGTACCTAAGTCAATACCAATTGTCTTTGCCATAATAAATTACCTCCGAATATATTTTCTAAATAAGTGTTAATTTCTAATTTATGTTAATTGTGATTAATCACAATTAGCTACCTGAACCATTGCGTGACGAATAATCTTGTCACCAATCTTGAAACCTTTTTGATAAATCATTGAGATTTGATTTTCTCCAACTTCATCACTTTCTATCTTAGCAATAGCATTGTGAATATTTGGGTCAAATTCATCACCGATTTCACCAAAGGCTTCAACTTTTAATTTATCCATAGAAGTTTTGAACTGGTTTTGAATCAACTCAAGACCTTTCAAAAATTCCTGTGGTGCATCTTTTGCATTTTGCAAAGCCATTTGTAAAGCATCTGCCATTGGTAGTAGCTGTTCAACTGCCTTTGCTGTTGCATCATCATAGATGCCTAATTTTTCTTGTTGTGTACGCTTGCGGTAGTTATCATACTCAGCTGCAAGTCGCATATATTTTTCTTTTTCTTTTTTTAGCTCCTCTGTCAGCTTTTCTTCTGCAGTAGGCTCTTTTTCTTCTGTGGCTTCTTCGGCTTTAGTTTCTGTTTCTGTAGCTTCTACAGTTTCTTCCTGAGCCTTAGAATTTTTCTTCTTTTCTTCTTTAGCCATTATTTCATCTCCTAATCTGCCTCAAGCAGTTCACTTATTAATTCACCGGACTTATCGGCTACATATTCTGTTGCCGAAACAATGTCCTTATAACTCATTCTTTGTGGACCAATAACGGCAACTGCACCTGCCATTGAACCACCTAAGTTATATCTTGAAACAACAATTCCCGAATTAGAAAGCTCATATTTACCACTTTCCTCACCAATAATAACCTTTGTACCGGTGTTCATTGTAAGTAATTCGGAAACATTGTTTTTGTCACTTAAAAACTTTAAAATATCTCTTGCTGAAAAAATATCAAAATCATTTAAGAACAACAACTTAGTCATTCCACTTTCAGCTACAGATATGTGAGAGGCTTCTTTGGCTGCATCCCTGATTGCCAAAAGAACATTTGGCATAAAGAATGAAAGTTCACCAAAACCTAAAGCAGTGGTTTGGATAAAAGCCTTTGTAATATCTTTTAGTGGAAGTCCTGCAAAAGATTTGTTAAGTGCTTCATCAAACACTCTAAGCATATCAGGTGTTAAAACAAATTCAGTTCTAAATAACTGGCTCTTAACCATACCTGTTGAAGTTATCAGTACAACCATACCGGTATATCTGCCTGTTTGTACAAACCTTAGCTTATGGACTCTTGAATTACCCTCAGGAGGTGTTGTTGCAACTGATGGCAAACCGGTTAACTCAGTTAATAGAGTTGACGCTGCATTCAGTACACTTTCCGGTGACTCAGCTCTTTTTCTAAGATAAGAGTCGGCATATTGGGTAAATCGTGGATTAAGTTCTGTCTTTTCCATTAGGTTATCAATATAATAACGATAACCTTTTTGTGATGGGATTCTACCGGCTGAAGTATGAGGTTGAATTAAATAACCTTCATTTTCAAGGGCAGCCATCTCATTTCTAATAGTAGCAGAAGAAACTTCAAAATCTAAAGCAGCTTGAAGTGTTTTTGAACCTACAGCCTCACCATCGGCAATGTAAGACTCAACAACACAGGAGAGGATTTTCTTTTTTCTGTCTGATAGACCCATTTAAATCGCCTCACCGTTTATTCTTCTTGTTTAGCACTCTACATACCCGAGTGCTAACTACAGTTATTACTTTAGCACCGAGAGTGCTAAAAGTCAATACTTTTTTAAAAAAATATCTGAAAAAATATAGTTTTTCTTTACTTTATTTAAATATGTATATATAATATAAATTGAAAGGTAGGTTTTTCGACTATGAGTGACATTTTACCTTATTTATATGCAATCCTTTGGTTCTTACTTGCCATTGGTACTTTTGCTTTTGGAAAGAAAAATAAATTAGGTGCAATTACAGTTGTTGCTTCCATTATGTTTATTTTTATGGGCATATGGTGGACTATTGACGCATTAATACCTAGTGTCAACTTGCTAAAAGGTACTTACGGAATTATTGTCAGAGTTGTTATAGCTGTATTTGTATTAATTATGCTATTTATGTATTTACGAATCAAAAAGAACGAGAAAAAGTAATTTTCCTTGTTTTTTGCCTACAAATCCTTGTGTTTTACAGAATAGCACCACAATATGTTGATTTTTTAAAATATATTTGAAAAATTTGAAAAAAACACTTGCATTTTTGCAATAATAATGCTACAATAAGCCTTGCGTTATGATTTAATAATATTTTTTGGAGGTGAGACAATGCCAAACATTAAATCAGCTAAAAAGCGTGTTAAGGTTATCGCTACAAAGACAGAACAGAACAAGATGATTAAGTCTAACCTAAAGACTACAGTTAAGAAAGCTTATGAAGCAATCGAAAACAACGATGCTAACAAGGCTGAGGCAGTTAGTCTTGCTACAAAGAAGATTGACCAGGCTGCAGCTAAGAACATTATGCACAAGAACAAAGCTGCTAGAATGAAGTCATCTTTAGCTACTAAGGCAAACGCTTAATTTAATGAAATGTGAGCAGAGTTTTTTAACTCTGCTTTTTTCTTTTGTAAAATTCACTTGATTTATTGACTAATTTAATTAAAAGTGATAAAATAATCTACATTAGATAGACTAATTATATCGACTTTGATATTTAGGAGGTATTTTGAGATGAAAAAGATATGTGGAATGAGCGTTAGCGTCTTTGTTGCTTTAGTTTCCTCAGTTGTTGCACTTCTTGCAACTGTAACAACCTTCTTTGTTATTAAAGAAAAGAAGAAAAAGGATGACGAAGAACTAGAGCGTTACCTAGATAGTTCAATTCAGTAATTTTTAGGACTGACTTACTTGGTAGGTCAGTCTTTTTTTGTACTGATTATACCCTTGTATTTTTAGCAGAAATACAGTAAAATTAAAAGGTATTATTATTTTAGGATTGGTGATTTTATGGATTGGACAGAAATTACTGTTACAATAGACAACAAGGATGTTGACATTACTTCCGATATAGCTAATGAGGTTGTACCTTATGGTATCTATATTGAGGACTACACAAACCTTGAACAAGATGTTGAAGAAATTGCACACATCGACCTTATTGATGAAGACTTATTAAAAAAGGATAGGACTAAAGCTAAGGTTCATATGTATATTAGTTGTGAGGACAATCCTCTTGAAGCAATCAGTCAGATTTCCGAAAAGTTAAAGGAAGCTAATATTGAATTTACTATTGATTCACTTGACTGTGCCGATGAGGATTGGCTTAACAATTGGAAACAATATTTTCAGCCTACACCTATTGGCAAAAAACTATTAATTCGCCCTACATGGAGAGAAAACTATGACCCTCAAGGCAGAATTGTAATTAACCTAGATCCCGGTCTTGCCTTTGGTACAGGTACTCACGAAACAACAAGCCTATGTCTCAGTGTACTTGAAAAGGTTGTTACAGAGAATTCTACTGTACTTGATGTTGGTTGTGGCAGTGGTATCCTTGCTATTGCATCTTTATTACTAGGTGCAAAGGAAGCTGTTGGTGTTGATATTGATGGTCTTGCAGTTAAGACAGCTAAAGAAAATGCTGAACTTAACAATGTATCGGACCGTTTCACTGCTATTGAGGGTAACTTTACAGAAAAAGTTACCGGCAAATACGACATTGTTGTTGCAAATATTGTAGCAGATGCAATTATGTTCCTGTCAGAAGGTGTTAAAGAGTTTATGAAAGAGGACTCTATCTACATTATGAGTGGTATTATTGACACCAGAGTGGATGAAGTTATTGAGTCGGTTTCGAAGAATTTTGAAATTACAGACAAGTTGTTCTTAAACGGTTGGTACTGTTTAACTGCAAAAATTAAATAATTCATATATCTATCACATAGATACTTTATAATACTAACTAACAAAAATTTTATCCTTCGGAGGGAATAATAATGAATAAGAAAAACACAATAAACTTAATCCTATCTGCTTTTTTGGTAATTGCTTTTATCGTATGCACATACTTCTTTAGCACACTTAACCAGACAACTACAGTACAAAGTGTGATTAACGCACTTGTAACAGTAGTATTTGGCTTAATTCTATTTTATGCAACAAGAGTTGGTGACGGTAAACCTGTAAAGAGATTTAGTGTTGCTACACTAATTATTATGGTACTACCATCACTTTACATTTTACTTACAAGTCTTGCACCATCACTACCACTGGGCGACACACTCGGCAACAGCTCAATTGTTGTTTGTTTAGCAGGTGTAGCACTTGGTTACGGTATTCCATATACATTCCTAAGTGGTTTTGAAGTAGAAAGAGAAGAAGTAGAAGAAGGCAATGTTGAAGGTGGCATTATGGAAGAAATTGATGCTACAGATGAAAACGAAACTGACGAAACAGAAGAACTTGAACAGAACGAGGAAGTAACAGAAGACGATACTCCTGTTGAAGATAATCAAGAATAAAAAGAGGTAATAAAATGGGTTGTACTCACGATTGTTCCAGTTGTGGCGAAAGTTGCAACAGTAAAAAACCGGAAAATTTAATCGAAAAGTTAAATCAATACAGTTCAGTAAAAAAGGTAATCGGTGTTGTATCCGGCAAAGGTGGTGTAGGCAAGAGCCTTGTAACATCTACACTTGCCGTTACAATGAACAGAAAGGGCTATAAGACAGCAATTCTTGACGCTGATATTACCGGTCCTTCTATTCCAAAATCTTTTGGTATACACGAAAAGGCAAAGGGTAATGATGATGGCATCTTCCCTGCAAAAACTAAAGACGGCATTGATATTATGTCTATTAACCTACTGCTACCGGATGAAACAAGTCCTGTAGTATGGAGAGGTCCTGTAATTGCCGGTGCAGTTAAACAGTTTTGGACTGATGTTATTTGGAGTGATATTGACTATATGTTTGTTGATATGCCTCCGGGAACAGGTGATGTTCCTCTAACAGTATTCCAAAGCCTTCCAGTAGACGGTATAATCATCGTAACTTCACCTCAGGAACTTGTATCTATGATTGTAGAAAAAGCCGTTAATATGGCAAATATAATGAATATTCCTATCCTTGGTATTGTAGAGAATATGAGTTACTTTAAGTGTCCTGATTGTGGCAAAGAACATAAAATTTACGGTGAAAGCCATATTGAAGAAATTGCAAAGAAAAATAACCTTGAAGTTCTTGCAAAACTTCCAATTGACCCAAGTTTAGCAAAGCTGGTTGATGCAGGTGAAGTAGAAAACTTCCAAGGTGACTTTATGGATAATGTTGCAAAGAAAGTTGAAACAACTTGTAAAATTAAATAATCCAAACTAAAATAAGGACTTGCTTAACTGCAAGTCCTTTATTTTTGCCTTATATAGATACAAAAAAGCGGTGCTGAAAAGCACCACTTAATTTTTATTATTTTACAGTAATTGTAACACCTGTTTTGTTATAACCACCGGAAATATAACCGGCAGGACAGATAATATATGCCTTTACTGTGTAAGTATATTTCTTGCCACTAACAACATTCTTATCTGTATAACTCTTAACATTGCCACCCTTAACATCAGCAATTAGCTTATAACCACTGTTGCCTGTTTTGCTATATACATAGTAGCCTGTAGCACCAGGTACTGTTGACCAATTAATCTTTGCTTGACCCTTAGTAGTTGATGGTGAACCTAGCTTTACTGTCTGAGGAACAGCCTTGCCCTTTACTGCTTCACTGTCAAAGCTACCGTACTCAACCTTATTATTAATTACATAAGCAGTAACATAGTAGTAATACTCTGTACCACACTCTACTGTATCGGTAAAGCCTGTTGCAGCACCACCACTAATATTTCTAATTAGCTTATATGTACCGTTTACAACTTTTCTGTAAACCTTATAGCCTGTAGCACCGTTACTTCTGCTCCAACTAACATTTAGCTTATTATAGTTAGATGAAGTTACCATTACAACAGGTCTGTCAGGAATAGTCATAATCTCTAAACCGTTAGAGTTGTAAGAACCAAGTACAGGTTTCTTGCTAACATTTCTGTATGCTCTGACTGTGTAATGATACTTAACACCACAAGTAACCTTCTTGTCAGTATAAGAAAGTTTCTTAGAGTCGGTTGTACCAATTGTTGACCATGTTTTGCTACCGTCTGCTTTACGCATTACCTTGTAGCCGTTAGCACCACTTACTGCTTCCCACTTAACAGTTACATTAGTAGCTGTAGAAGAAGTAACAGAAACCAGCTTTGGTGCTGATGTAACAGGTTTCTTAGTAACACCTGTTTGGTTAAAGTCACCCCAGATAGTCTTGCTACCGTCTTTATAGTAAGCTCTAACTGTATATGTGTAGTTAACACCTGTTGTTAGTTTGCGATGTTCACAACTTGTAAGTGAACCGTTCTCAAATGTTGCAAGTGTTGTCCAATTCTTTGCATTATCTTTCTTAAAGTAAATTCTGTAACCTGTTGCACCGTTTACCTTTTCCCAACTAACATTTAATGAATTGTAGCCGGTTGAAGCAACCTTTACCTTTACAATCGGTGGAACAGCCTTGCAACTTACTGCTGAGTTGTTGCCACTTGTATATGTCTTGCCGTTTTCATATCTAAATGACTTGATAATATACTGATAAGTTGTACCACAAGTTACTGTTTGGTCTGTGTATTTATCTGTTTGTTCATAAAGAGTAATAAGTTCTTTATAATTTTTGTCTGATGGTAATTTTCTGTAAATCTTATATCCGTTAGCACCGTCAACCTTGTCCCACTTTAGTTCAATAGCGTTGTACTCAACACTGGTTACTGAAGTTAAGTTAGGGTTGCTTGGATAAGCAGTACCGTGAATATAATTTTCATATGTACTTACTCTCTTAATACCATCTTTGTTATAGAAAGCTCTTACTGTGTATTGATATTTAACACCGGTAACTGCCTTTTCATCCTTAAATGTTACAGTTGACTGCTTATCTACTGTACCAATCTTGCTATATGTACCGGTTGTCTTTCTATAAATATCATATCCGGTAGCACCCTCAACCTTAGTCCATTCAATTGAAATAGTGTTATAACCAAGGCTCTTTGCACTTTTTAGTGCAGGTTGTGCAGGAGTTGTCAGTCCTAAATAATCCTTGCTACCAAGACCTTCATAATTTTTGCCATCAACTGTTCTAAAGCCATTAACTCTGTAGTAGTATTTAACACCACACTTTAGGCCACTATCAGTAAATTCTACATTACCGTTGCCGTTAATAGTCTTTATTAATTTATAGCTTTTATCATTTTCAAGTTTACGATAAACATTGTAGCCACTTGCACCATTTACCTTGCTCCAAGTTAGTTTTAACTTGTCACTTACTGTACTAACACCACTTTTAATAGTAGGGGATTTAGTACAAGCAGTAGCTGTGACACCCTTTGAGTCATAAGAACCGGCATATGGTTTACCGTCACGATTTCTGTATGCTCTTACTGTATATTGATATTTTACACCTGTAGTAGCTGAAAGGTCAGTAGATGAGAAAGTTTTGTTTCCGTTTACTTCAGCAATCTGCTTAAAGTACTTTTCGCCATCAGCTTTTCTATAAACATAGTAGCCGGATGCTCCATCTACCTTTTCCCAAGTAACCTTAATTGCATTAAAGTCAACACTTTCTGCAGTTTTTAGTGTTGGTTTCTTTGGTAGTGCAACACCCTTAATGCCGTTTTTATCAAATGAACCTAGGTTTGAAGTTTCACCTACATAAGCTCTGACAGTATAGTAATATTCTTGACCGACTTGAGCTGAGTCATCTTTATATGTAGTACCCTTTACAAATCCAAGTGCAGTAAAGTCTTTTTCTCCGGCTTTTTTACGATAAACCTTATAACCTGTTGCACCTTTAACTTCTTGCCACTTAACATTAATAGTATCATAATCGGCACTTGTTGCACTTAGTAGCTTTGGTGCATCGGTTTCAATATTAATACTTTTACCTGTTTTGTTGTATTTCAAATATACTGCCTTACCGTTACTGTCGTAGTAATTACCGGTAACAGTATATTCATATGTATTACCCGGTGTTACATCTGTATCGGTACAAGTACGAATACCTTCACCGGCTGATGAAGAGAATGTCTTGAAACTTTTACCTGACCAAGAAGTTGCACCTTTCTTTCTTTTATATACAGTGTACTTTTCACAAGCACCGTTAGGATACCAAGAAAGTGTTACTGCTGTAGACTTAGTTTCAGCAAGTGACTTTAGCTTTACAGTGTTGTTATTCTTAAATACTACAAAATAACAAGCAGTATAATTAGTTGATGAAAGTTTCTTTAGTGCTAAAGCGTTATAATAATCATTAGCAGTATTGTATCTTGTACCACCATCATAAATAGCAGTTGAATCGTTAATAACCAAAGTCTTTTGCTTTACAGTAGCCTGACGGTCAATCTGTACATAGTGTGATGATGTTGTTGGAGATACAACCTTTAGTAGTAGGTGATACTGAGTATTAGGGTCATTAAAGTACCTCATAGCAGTACTGTAAAAAGAACCTGATGGGTACTGCTGAAAACTTACGCAACTCATACCGAACTGTCCGGCTAAAGTTGACCAATAAATACCTACATCACCGATACCCTTAGATGGTGAACCGTACTTTGTCATTAGAGTCCCGGGGTTTACTGAGTTAGGGTCTGCAACACCGGCTTCTACAAACATCTTAGCCATTGCAACTGTACTACAACCGTAACGGTTCATCCAGTCACTTTCCCAAGCATCACTGGGTTTTGTATTGTGCCAAGGAAATTGGTCCTGACTCCATGCTCTGTAATATTTGTAACCATTTGTCTTAATCATCTTAGCACCATCAAAATAGTTAACGGCACTAACTGATGTCATAGGCACAATCATTAGAAAAGCAGTAAGCAAAACTAATGTTAGTGTTATAGAAATCTTCTGTACTTTTCCCACAGTTATTCCTCCTAGAATTTCTAAGTAATTTCAAATATATTTATTCATTTGTCTTTTAAATTAATTCCTTGTTACTATTACAACAAGGATGTTACCAATTTTCATTATAACATTTACATATATTTTTTTCAACTTATGGGGCATTTTGTAACTATTCTTGTGAAAAAGAAAAAATGCTCCCTAGTTTTAGGGAGCAAATTTGTTTATTTTAGTGCATCCATAGCAGCATGGATAAGAGCAATCTTTTCTCTTTCCTTTTCTGCTTGACCTTTAATCTTTTCAATAACCTTTTCAGGTGCTTTAGACATAAAGCCCGGATTATTAAGTTTTCCTTCATCCTGAGCAAGCATTTTTTCAACCTGCTTTAGTTCCTTATTAAGACGCTTTAGTTCAGCTTCTTTGTCAACAAGTTCTTCCATTGGAATATAGATTTTTGCATCACTTGTAACAACAGTAACTGCACCGTCAATATCAAATGAATCACTGATTTCAACTTCACTTGCTGATGCTAACTTCTTAAAGAACTGTTCACCGTTACTGAATGTTTCAGGAATAGCAGTAGCAATAAATAGCTTTGCTTTCTTTGATGGTGGAACATTCATTTCGTTTCTCTGAGTACGAATAGCAGTAATAGCTTCCATAACCTTCATCATTTCTTCAGCTTCACTTGGGAAGTCAAGGCTAGGATCATATTCAGGATACTTCTCAAGCATAACAGTCTTACCATCAGTATCGTGAGGAATTGTCTGCCAAATTTCTTCTGTGATAAATGGCATAAATGGATGTAATAGCTTTAGAATTTTGTCAAGAACATAAATAAGTACCTGACGAGCATTCTGAGCAGTTTCACCTTCACTCTGAAGTCTAGCCTTACAAAGTTCAATATACCAGTCGCAGTAGCTGTTCCAAATAAAGTCATAAATCTTAGAAAGTGCAATACCAAGTTCAAACTTTTCAAGATTTTCGTTAACTTCTTTAGCTACATTATTTAGTGTATGAAGAATCCACTTATCTTCTGTTTCAAGAGTAGCAGGTAGTTCATTCTTAACATCATAATCATCAATGTTCATATGAACAAATCTACTTGCATTCCATAGCTTATTAGCAAAGTTACGACAAGCTTCAACTCTCTTTTCGGAATATCTCATATCGTTACCAGGTGAGTTACCTGTAGCTAGGAACATTCTTAGAGCATCAGCACCGTACTGATCAATAACAAGTAGTGGGTCAATACCGTTACCAAGTGACTTACTCATCTTAACACCGTTTTCATCACGAACAATACCGTGAATAAATACAGTATCAAATGGCTGACTATTCATCTGTTCAACTGAGCTGAAAATCATTCTTGCAACCCAGAAGAAGATAATATCATAACCTGTAACAAGTGTATTAGTTGGGAAGTAGTAGTCTAGTTCAGGTGTCTTATCAGGCCAACCTAAAGTTGAGAAAGGCCATAAAGCTGAGCTAAACCAAGTATCAAGTGTATCTTCATCCTGATGTAGGTGAGTACAACCACACTTAGGACACTTTTCAGGCATTTCCTTTGCAACTGTTACTTCGCCACATTCATCACAATAGTAAGCAGGAATTCTGTGACCCCACCATAGCTGACGAGAAATACACCAGTCACGGATATTTTCCATCCAGTGATAATAAATCTTATTAAATCTTTCAGGAACAAACTTAGTTTTGCCACTCTTAACACATTCAATAGCAGGACCTGCTAGTTCATCCATCTTTACGAACCATTGCTTAGAAACTCTTGGTTCAACTGTGCTGTGACATCTGTAACAAGTACCAACATTGTGGTCATGCTTTTCAACCTTAACAAGGAAACCACCTTCATCAAGATCCTTAACGATAGCTTCTCTTGCTTCGTATCTATCCATACCGGCATACTTTGGATAATCCTCAACAATCTTAGCGTCATCTGTCATTACATTAATAACAGGTAGGTTGTGTCTTAGACCAACCTGGAAGTCGTTAGGGTCGTGAGCAGGAGTAATCTTAACTACACCTGTACCAAAGTCAACATCAACATAATCATCGGCAACAATTGGAATTTCTCTGCCAACAAGTGGAAGTGTTAATGTTTTGCCTACTAAATCTTTGTATCTTTCATCACTTGGGTTAACTGCTACTGCTGTATCACCTAGTAATGTTTCAGGTCTTGTTGTAGCAAGTTCTAGGTAGCCACTACCATCTGTTAGTGGGTAACGAAGATGCCAGAAATGACCTGCTTGTTCTTCAAATTCAACTTCTGCATCAGAAATTGATGTTTTACAATGAGGACACCAGTTGATAATTCTTTCTCCTCTGTAGATTAAGCCTTTGTTGTATAGACGAACAAAAACTTCCTTAACAGCCTTAGAACAACCTTCATCCATTGTAAAGCGTTCTCTTTCCCAGTCACAAGAAGAACCCATCTTCTTTAACTGGCTTACGATTCTACCACCGTATTCTTTTTTCCACTCCCATGCTCTTTCAAGGAACTTTTCTCTGCCTAAATCTTCTTTAGTAATTCCCTCTTTACGCATTGCTTCAACAATCTTAGCTTCTGTTGCAATACTAGCATGGTCTGTACCGGGTAGCCATAGTGCAGAATAACCCTGCATTCTTCTCCAACGGATAAGAATATCCTGTAGAGTGTTGTCTAGGGCATGACCCATATGTAGCTGACCTGTAATATTTGGAGGTGGCATAACAATAGTATAAGGTTTCTTGTCCTTATCTACTTCTGCGTGGAAGTAGTTGCCCTCCTGCCAAAAGTCATATATTTTGTCTTCAACCTCTTTTGGGTTGTAGGCTTTAGCCATCTCTTTTGCCATAGTTTATTCTCCTTCATAGCAAAGTTCATACAGTACTTATTATCTCATTATAAAAGAAAAAAGTCAATAATAAAAGCACCCATAATGAGTGCTTTTTTGCAATAATAATTTTTATTCTTTTTCTTTTTTGTTTTTTATTCTTTGGCGTGACCTTTTATATCTATAAAGAATGTTAGTTGCCCATTCTCTGTCGATAGTTAAGAAACCCATCAAGTTCTTATCCTTTTCAGCCAATTCATCAACAATAGCAAGGCTTTTGCTATAGATTTCAAGCCTAGCTGACTGAATATAAGGTTCTTTATCAAGACCTGTTAAGAAAGTAAATCCCATTGTGTTGCTTTCTCTGTCATACATTGATAAGTACCCTTCGGTAACTTCCCTTAGTTTTAATTTTCTGGCAACACTTTCACTAATGGCAAGTTTAGTTAGTTCAACTGCCATATCATCAAGACCGTTTTCAAAGATAAATATTTTTTCTTTAAATGTATTGAAGTTAGGTGCTAATCTTTTTCTGATGCCCTTTAAGTTCTTAAATTCTTCTTCAAGCTCATTATCGGCAAGTTGGAAACGGTCAATATCCGGAATCAGATACACCATAAATCTTCTTTTCATATCGTTATATAGTAGTGGATATGTAAGTCTTGCCTTGTGGCCACAAGCATGACATGTCCAATCAAAGATTTTTTCTTCAAGGACTTCGTTTCTTAGGTGAGGATTGTTTGTGGCATTGATGCTTGTATATAATTTTCCCTCAGTTACTGCGTTACATTGTGGACAGATAATCTCTTTTATAACTGTTTTAGGCATATTGCCACCTCCTTATTCTATACAATATTATAATAAATGAAAAATATTCGCAAGTAAATTTTCAAAATTGTATGTGCTAAAATGATATGACCCAATAAAAAAGAGGAGTAACTTCAAAATATGGTATAATGGAATCGCTAAAAAAACATTAACCTAAGAAAGAAGTACTCCTCATGAATATGATAACACAAGAAGCAAAGAAAAAGCAAGCCATAGTAAAATACGCACTAAGAAAAGGAAAAAGCAAAGCAAGTAGAGTGTACGGTGTAAGTCTTTCAAGCGTAAAGAGATGGTGTAACCAATATGACGGTACCTGGCAATCGCTATTGCCTAAATCACACAGACCACATAGTCATCCTAACAGGCACACAAAAAGAGAAGAAAGACAAATTAGAAATTCTTTCAAAAAGTGCTATGAAAGATATGGATGGGATGGAGTATACAGTGATTTAAAGAGAAAAGGATATACAAGAAGCTACTCAGGAATGATATATGCAGCTAAAAGAATGGGCTTAGTAAAATATAAAAAGACCAAGAAAAAGAGCCGTAAGCATAGAAGATATCCGGAACTGTTAATACCTGGAGAAAAGGTGCAGATAGATGTAAAAGAAGTGCCATATAATTGCTTAAGAGGTAAGGCTTTAAGGGACGGAAAGCATTTTTATCAATGGACTGCAATAGATGAATGTACAAGGATGAGATTTGTATATGGGTTTGAAGAACATACACGAAAACTCAACCAAATTTTGAAAATGTTATTGAAAGAATTTCCGTTTAAAATACAGACTATTCAAACAGATAACGGAAGAGAGTTCACATATAAATATCAGAGCAGTGAAGTGAAAAGTCCTTTTGAAATAGAATTAAACAAACTAGGTATAAATCATAAATTAATACCACCACGAACACCTTGGCACAACGGAAAGGTAGAAAGAAGTCATAGAAACGACCAAAGATATTTCTATGAATGGGAAACATTCAGAAATATTGAAGAATTAAACACAAAATTAAAAGGACATTTGGAATGGAGTAATAACAAAACAATGAGAACACTTGATTACAAGAGTCCAATGCAGTTATTGAGTGAAAAGTTAGAATTGAAATCCATTCATTAATTAATATTCATAATCAAAAGTCAGTAAAACAAGCGAAATATTAAATCGTATTTTATTTTTACCCTAAAATGGGTCATATCTATTTACAACACAGAAATATTCGCAAGTAAATTTTCAAAATTTTATTGATTTTATTATAAAAATCTGTTTTAATAGTGTTATAGTACATTGTACTTATCAAATAAACTAGGAGGTTTATTATGGCTATTTTAGAAACAATTACTGATGGTTTATGCTCAGCAAAAAATGCAATTGTCGATGTAGCACAAGATGTTGTAGAAAAAAGTCATCAAAAAGCTCAGCTTAACCGTCTTCGCAGTATAATGAAAAAAGAAAACAAAACTATGGAACAGGCCTTTACTGCACTGGGTAAGGCTTTTTATGAAAATATGACAGAAGAGGACAAGAAAGAACATCACCTAATCTGTCAAGTTATTGAAACAAGCAGTGAAAGACTTGAAAGAGCTCATAGACGCTATATTGAAATAGCTGATGGTGTTGCCGATCAGTCACCTGAAAATAAAGAAGAAATCACAAGTGAAGAACTTGATTCTCTAACCGTTGCTTGTTCTAATGAAAACGAGTACAAGGAAATGAAAACTCCTGTAAAAGTAACTGTTAAAGAAATTAAGCGTGAAGATACTCACGAAAAAACTGCTGAAGAAGTAAGAGCAGAAAACAGAAAGAAAATCGTAAATCAGGCAATCAGCCACAATCAGCCATCAACTGATGCTGAAAATGAAATTGCAGAGGAAGATTCTTTCTGATTATAAACAAACTACTTAAGGCTGTCGTTGACAGCCTTTTGCTATCTATGGAGGAAAGTATGAGAAAAAATGTAAATGTAAGTGCAGTAATTTTTCGCACAATTTTTGTAACTTTAGGTGTAGTGGGAATTCTCTCCAGCCTAGGTTGGTTTAATAGGGAATACAACATTAACTGGTATGTATTTTACACAAATTTATCTAACTATATTTGTATAATAGTTATGTTTATATCCTTAATCTTTTCAGCAAAAGGCAAAGATACAGTATTGCCACGATTTAGGTTTTACTGTTTAATAATGATTTTGGTAACTTTCTTTGTGTATAACATTCTACTATCAAATGAACACACACCATATACATATTTTACAGATATTTCTTGTACACTACTTCATTGTGTACTACCTATAATGTATTTTCTTGACTGGTTACTGTTCTGCAAGAGAAACACACTAAAGGTGGTTGACCCTATATTGTCGGTAGTTATGCCACTTATCTATGTTGCATTTATTGTTATCAGAAGTTCACTGATAACACATCCTGCAAAAGGTGTTGTAATTTACCCATACTTTTTCTTAGACTTAGGAAAGTTAGGTTGGAGTGGCTTTTTAGGTTGGGTAGGAGTATTACTTGCTATCTTTATTGCACTTGGTTATATCCTATATATGATTGACAAAGTTATAAAAGGAAAGAACAAATCCAACTGATTTTTAGTAAAAACTTACTATTGTCATTTACAAAAATAAATACCTATGGTATAATTTACATATCAACTATAAAGGAATTGATAAAATGATAAGTAACGAAAGAATACAAGAGCTAATCAAGGCTTTTTTTGAAGACCATGACCACGGCAGAGAAGCAATGCAAAATGCAACTGTTGCTGAAAATATCTGCTTTATAGATTATCTTGAAGAACATTGCATCCCTAAAGCAAAGGAAATCAACAACGAAGATGACCTTAAAATGTTTACAGAATATGTTATCCATTTCCGTATGCTTACTTTAGAGAAAATTCTAAATCTGGATAAAATGTGGATTGTAGTTTCACATGGCACAAGCCACTTCTATGCACACGATAAGGATGCTATTGTTCTTGTTGATACAAGTGGTGCCGATTACCTAATCGGCAACCTTGCCGAACAGAATTTTGATGTTGAAATTCGTGAAATTACCGGTGAGGACTTTATTGCACTTGTTGAAGATATGCAAAGACTAGGTTTCCAAAACATTCAGTTTACAGATGGCAGACTAAGACCACTTGTTATCCCAAGAGATACTATCTTTAAAGCTGAAAAAAGTGAAACAACTATTAACCCTGACCTTTACATAGAGTCACTAATCTTCCTACAGCATGTTGCAAAATTCCGTAAGGAAGACAAGAACATAGCAGTACAGGAAAACAGTCCTCTAACTTTAGCACTACAAAAGGCAACACTACTTGTACCTGCTATTGTACAAAGCAGAGACGGTGACCAAATGCAGGTTAAGTATCCTTTCCTAAATACAAATGTTGAGGGTCAGAAAATTTTGCCTGTACTAACAGACCACAAGGAATACGATTACTTTATAAACACACCATTAATGAAAGACTATGCTTCCCTTGATGATGACAAGAAAGTATGTATTGAACTTCCATTTGTAGAGGTTTACCGTATTTTCAAGACAGATAACCTATTTGCAATTGCAATTAACCCTGTAGGCATTAACCTAGTTATTAACAGAGATGTTATGGGTGTTGCTACTAAGAACATTGAACTTCACAACAACCCTAACATTCTTGTTGAGAGAAACGGTGAAGAGGTTGATTATGATGACAATGAAGAAGTAGAAGAAGAAACACCTTCAAACAGATATAAAGATGAAGAAACTTCTGATTTAAGAAAGAAAGTTCTTGAACACTTTATTGAAACTCAGAAAGGTGTTATTGAAAAGCACAAGGATGACACTTCAGAAGAAGGTCAAGAAAAGCTAAAGAAAGCTCAGCAGAAACTTGCTGAATTTGAGAAACAGCTGGAGGCTCTCAATGACTAAAGGTGAAAAGGCTGAGTCCTTGTTTAAAGAGGGTTACAACTGTTCCCAGTCAGTAGCTATGGCATTTTCCGAAGAACTAAACATTCCAAGTGATGTGGTGGCAATGTCTGTTTCAGGCTTTGGTGGTGGAATGGGCAGAATGAGAGAAGTTTGTGGTTGTGTCAGTGGTATGGTATATGTGCTAAGTATTCTATACGGTTATAGCGACCCAAAGGACTTTCAGACTAAGAAAGAACTGTACCAAAGAATCAATGAAGTTGCTGACAAATACAAAGAGATTAACGGCTCTATTATCTGCAAGGAACTTTTAGGACTTGTAAAGAAAGACGGTATTGTTCCGGAAAAAAGAACTGATGAATATTACAAGAAAAGACCATGTTCTGAACTTTGTAAAATTGCCGGTAACATTCTGGAAGAATATTTAAATTCTCACCCATATAAATAAAATTTAATTTTAATATTAAGAAAGACTGTTGTACAAAATGCAACAGTCTTTTTTCTTCACAAAGTAAAAACCGATTAACCCTTATGGGCTAATCGGTTGATTTTTTTACTTTACTTCAGTATATTTATATTCTGAATCGTAAGTCATATTCTTTTTAACTTGCTTATATGTACCTCCACTTGTTGTTGATACATACATTGAATAAGAAGTAACCTTAGCCAATTTGTTATCATCAGTAACCATTAGATAACCACCACTAACATAAGCACCTAGATAAACTGTAAATGTTTTTGTTGAGCCTTTCTTAACTTTCTTAGAATAGCCTGTATCAATAACCTTTGCAGTTATCTGTCTTGAATAAACAACACCGTATCTACAATCACTTTCACCATTATATTCCTTGTAACCATAGATACCGTTTACCTTCTTATAGTCACCTAACTTTGTAACCTTAAGTTTAGCAAACATATAGTCATTGTCACTTATATTTAGGTCATAACCCTTTAGTGTGTCACCTACTTCAACATCTGTATCATTCTTAACTTTATTAAATAGAATTTCATCAATGTCAGAAGTATCAACACCGTCAAGTGTCTTAGGAACTGTACCTAAACCGGAAATTGTAATTTCCTTTTTAGCAGTAGTACCGTCTTTGTCTTCGCTATCCTTTAGTACTGCTTCATTGTCGTACATAGTAGCTTCAACAGTAACCTTGTCACCATTCTTTAGGTTGTATGATGGGTTAAATAGATAGTAAATCTTTGCGTTACTCTTGCCATTTTCAACTTTACCGTCACCGTCTAAACCACTGACTTTCAGTTCAAAATGTTCCTTATCAAATGGGTCAATAATTTCCTTTTCTTCAAGGCCACTTACTTTGAAAGAAAATTCATCTGACTTTATGTTTACACCAAAGTTCTTTAGCTTATCTTCCTTATACTTAGCCTTTACTGTAATAGTATCACCATTTTTGATTTTACCGTCATTACCCTTAACCAGTGAAAATGTGATATTATTTAGAGCGTTTTTTGTTTCGGTAAGTTTAGCAATTTGTTCTGAATATTCCTTATACTTACTGTCGTTTTTATCGCTAATATCACTTCTTTTTTCTGCGATTTCATCTCTTTCATCTTTGCACTTTTGGTAATCGGCCTTTGAATTTACTGTTGCTGTACCACTAAATCCATCAAACTTAACATACTTAGACAAATCAACATCATAAGTACTTTTGCCACAACCTGTTGCAAACACCAAAGAAGATAAAACCACAAGGCCACAAATAATTACGCTAATTGTTCTCTTCATTTCTTGCCCTCAGTTCTTTTTTCTTTTTATATATTATTTGTTAAGAATAGAGTTAATAAGTCCACCCTTAGCAATAATATTCTGAATAAATTCAGGGAATGGTTCTGCCTGATATGTTTTGCCTGTTGTATCGTTAGTGATAACACCTGTATCAAAGTTTACAGAAACAGTATCACCATCCTTAATGTCCTTAGCAGCTTCTTCACATTCAAGAATTGGAAGACCAATGTTAATAGAATTACGGTAGAAAATTCTTGCAAATGTTGATGCAATAACACAGCTAACGCCGGAAGCCTTAATAGCAATTGGAGCATGTTCTCTTGAAGAACCACAACCAAAGTTCTTTTCGGCAACCATAATGTCACCTTGCTTTACATTCTTAACAAAGTCTTTATCAATATCTTCCATACAGTGAGCAGCAAGTTCACTATGAGAAGAAGTGTTTAAATATCTAGCAGGAATAATAACATCAGTATCTACATTATCCCCAAACTTATGTACTGTACCATGTGCGTTCATAGTAATGAAACCTCCTAATTAAAGTTTTTCCGGATCTGTAATGTAGCCCTTAACAGCTGATGCTGCAGCTACTGCAGGAGAAGCAAGGTAAACCTCACTGTCAACATGACCCATACGACCAACAAAGTTTCTGTTTGTTGTTGAAATAGCCTTTTCACCGGCAGCCAAAATACCCATATGACCACCTAGACAAGGACCACAAGTTGGAGTTGAAACAACTGCACCTGCATCAATAAATATATCGAATAGACCTTCATGCATAGCGTCTTTCCAAATCTGCTGAGTACCAGGGAAGATAATACATCTTACACCCTTAGCAATCTTCTTGCCCTTTAGTACATTAGCAGCAGCTCTTAGGTCACTAAGTCTACCATTTGTACAAGAACCGATAACACATTGGTCAATCTTAACTTCTGTTTCACCGATTTCATCAACAGTCTTTGTGTTCTCAGGTAGGTGAGGGAATGCTACTGTTGGACGAAGTGTTGATAGGTCAATAACATATGTTTCGTCATATTCAGCATCTTCATCAGCAGTATATTCTACAGGAGTACCCTGGAATCTACCGTCACAATATTCTCTTGTAATATCATCAACAGGGAAGATACCGTTCTTTGCACCGGCTTCAATAGCCATATTTGCAATACATAGTCTGTCATCCATATTTAGATGCTTAATACCTTCACCACAGAATTCCATTGACTTGTATAATGCACCGTCAACACCAATCATACCGATAATGTGTAGGATAACATCCTTACCACTAACATAACCCTGAGGTTCACCAACAAGTTCAAACTTAATAGCTGATGGAACTTTGAACCAAGCCTTACCTGAAATCATACCGGCACACATATCTGTTGAACCGACACCTGTTGAGAAAGCACCTAAAGCACCGTATGTACATGTGTGAGAGTCAGCACCGATACATAGTGAACCCGGACCTACTAAACCGATTTCAGGAAGTAGGGCATGTTCAATACCCATCTGACCTACATCTCTATAATTCTTAATATCATACTTGTCAGCAAACTGACGAGAAATCTTTACCTGTTCTGCTGCTTTAATATCCTTGTTAGGAGTAAAGTGGTCCATAATCATTGCAATTTTTGTGTTATCAAAAACAGAGTCAGCACCATTTTCTTCAAAAACATTGATAGCAACCGGACAAGTAACATCGTTACCAAGTACAAGGTCCAAATTTGCCTCAATTAGCTGTCCTGCTTTAACCTCAGAAAGTCCTGCATGTGCTGCTAAGATTTTCTGTGTCATTGTCATACCCATTACAATCTTCCTTTCTATTTTCATAGTGTATAAAATAACATCATAATTGTATCACTTATTGCCATTTAATTCAAGTCTTTAACATAGCAATAATATTTATGCAACAAAAAAGAGGCTATGAAAGCCTCTTTCCGATAATAATTATTACTTAAAATATTTATCAACAGATTTTGTTAAACTGTCGTCAAGTTCATAATACTTACTGTCAACAACTCTAATATACTTTTTGTTCTTATCCTTAGGGAATAGTTTAACCTGACTTGTCACCAATTCATCTTCACTAGTACCCCAAAAAGTACAATTTTGTTTTGTATCAATTTTATCCACATAGCTGATTTTATCCTTATCAACTTCCTTGTAGTTATCCATTGAAATTACTTTTTCAAAGAGACTTGTGCTTATATCCGACTCATTAGTTGACATTTTCTTGTCCTTAGTGTCAAATAATGCACCACACTTAAAGTTGTCGTAATCAGTATATTTTTCTTCAAAACTTCTTTCGCTATCTTCTTCAACAAAGATAACACCGGAAATGTTGGTGTTTAATGATACTAAAATTTTATATTCACTATAACCTTTCAAGGTATTCAAATCACTTGCACCTGAGATTACACCCTCAGCTTTTGATAGTTTATAGTCACTGTTTCCGTTATAAGTAAAATCGGTTTTCACATACATTTTACCGTCACAAATAGCCTTACTGTCACTTTTCATAGTTGAAAGGATAGTACCCACACCACTTGTTGTACCGGTAACTAACATTGCAATTAAAGACACAACAGTAATTGCCAAACCAATACCACCTACTACATAACCGGACTTACCACCATGTTTAGGTACAATAGCTTTCTTTCTTTTTTTAAGCATTAAAAATACAAACCAAATTATAATACCGATAACCAGTAGGATAATACCAAGAAGAATACCACCGGTTACAGATGTTGCTGTAGATAGATTCATCATAAACTCCCTTATAGTTAATTTACTTTCATTATAAGTGAAGTCACAAAAATAGTCAATAAACAGTGGTTTTATTCTGCTTATTTACTGTTGATTAGTTAACCACTATTTGTTATAATACTGATTAACATTAGATATTAAGGAGTTCTTATGAAATTTCTAAACAAAATTTTCTCAAGAGTTTTCATAATCGGATTTATCATTTTTATTCAAGCATTATTCCTATTATTTTTAATGTTTGAGTTCCAACTTGCTTTTAGGATTGTAAGAGTATTTTTTATTTTAATCACAATTTCTCAGATTGTTTCTATTATTAATTCCAACAAAAATACTGCCTACAAAATGGCATGGATTATTCCTATGGTTGCATTACCTACCTTTGGTGGTATGGTATATTTTGTTGCAGGTGGCAAAAGACCCGGTAGATTTTTGCGAAAAAGAATGGATAAAAGTGAAAGTCATTCTCAGAAGTTTAAACCTGATTGCAGTGTTACTCTTTATGAAATTGAAAAACAAGACCTATGTATGAAAAATATTTTTGGATATATAGATAGGATGGGTTATCCTGTATATAAGAAAAGTGATGTTTGTTACTATCCTCTTGGCGAATATAATTTTCCTGTTATGCTGGAAGAATTACGAAACGCAAAGCATTATATTTTCTTAGAATACTTCATTATTGCCGATGGTTATATGTGGAACAGTATTCTTGATGTTCTAAAGGATAAGGCATCTCGTGGTTTAGATGTTAGACTGATTTATGATGATGTTGGATGTATTTCACTTTTGCCAAACAACTACCCAAAAATTTTAGAAAGTTACGGTATTAAGTGCATTAAGTTCAATCCCTTTAGACCTGTACTTTCATCAGTAGCTAACAATCGTGACCACAGAAAAATTATGGTTATTGACGGTCATACAGGCTTTACCGGTGGTATTAATTTAGCTGATGAATACATTAACAGAATAGAACGATTCGGTCATTGGAAAGATGACGGTATTATGCTGAAAGGTGACGCTGTGTGGAATTTAACAGAAATGTTCTTATCCACATGGAATGCACTAAGACGAACAGAATGGGACTTTTCTCCTTATTTTCCTGACAAATATATTGATGAAATTTCTGTTATGCCACAAGGTGACGGTTACATTTGTCCTTATGGTGACACACCACTTGATGATGAACCTACTTCCGAAAATGTGTATTTATCCATAATAAACAAGGCTCAAAGGTACATTTACATTACAACACCATATCTAATAATCAGTGCTGAAATGACAAGAGCATTAACCTTAGCAGCTAAAAGAGGTGTTGATGTAAGAATCATAACACCGGGTATACCGGACAAAAAGACAGTTTTCCAAGCTACAAGGTCATATTATCCTGCACTAATTCGCAATGGTGTAAAGATTTACGAATATTCAAAAGGTTTTGTACATTGCAAAAATGTTGTAGTGGATGATGAAATTGCAACAGTAGGCACAGTAAACTTTGACTTTAGAAGTCTTTACCTACACTTTGAAAACGGTTGTTTGTTCTATAAATCCTCAATAATAAGCCAAGTTAAGGAGGATTTCCTAGATACTCAACAATACGGCAATCAAATTGTTTTAGAAGAAAACTTGAATGTAGGTTTCTTCCGTAGAATTTATTATGCAGTTTTACGATTATTCTCACCATTAATGTAAAATTAAGGTAGTTGGTTATTTTGTATAACCGACTACCTTATAAATTTTATAAAAGTATCAAATAACACTTGATTTTTTCTTGTATTAATGATATATTATTTTTGTTATGTAAATTTTATATTTGCTGATATAGCTCAGTAGGTAGAGCACTTCCATGGTAAGGAAGAGGTCATCGGTTCAAGCCCGATTATCAGCTCCACAAAAAACCCATTAGTAAGCCACTTTCGGTTGACTAGTGGGTTTTGTTTTGCAAAAATATTTGATAATGTGATTTTGATATTTTAATTTTGTTTGCGTATAGAGGAAATTTCCCACTACAAATTTAGGTTTGTCTTTTAGTTTAGATTGTGGGTAAAGGTAAATTTCTTTTAAATTCAATTAGCTATAAAGAAAAATTCATAGTGAGAATATATACCTGAAAATATTATGAAACTATGACTCACAGTTGTAGGGGACATCATTGATGTCCCGTTACAAACTAGCCTTCATATAGGTACTTTGCCCTATGTAGATATTATAAATATTTAGTCTGTAAACAGGACAATAATCCCATAGGTATCACACTTTTTTACGGGCGAACGATGTTCGCCCCTACAGTGTAACTCATAATTCTTGTTATATTTAATAGTTAGAAATAAAGGAAAGTTTCAGATAATATGGAATTGTAAATGAATTTACAATTCCAACCACTCCTTCCGTCTTTGCATACGCAAAGCCACCTCCCTCAGCGAGGGAGGCAACAAGGTCTGTATAATTTCTTTTTTTGTGTACAAACTTACAAATTTGTACATATTGTGTTTGGCTTCCTCAGACGAGGAAGCTGTCATTCGTGAATTGCAGAGCAATTCACCTTTTAAAGAATGACTGAAGGAGGGAAAAAGCTATTAATTAGATGAATTAATCGGTTACTATCTAATTAACCCACACTACATAAACATCCCCACAAACCCTAATTTGTTAAATTGTTTTTTAGATTAGAACAATCAAAATTGAAAAACCCAAATTTATCATCTAATAGAATGGAAAATTTAAAAATAGAATAGAAAAAACAACAAGGAGGAAATAAAAATGATAGAAATTAGCAAGTTTAGAGATGAATACACCAATGATGTAATAGACCTTGTGCTACATTTTCAAAATGATGGTACAAGACCACCTGTATCGGTAGATAACCAACCTGACCTACTACACATTACAGAGGAATACATTAATGCCGGTGGTTACTTTTGGATTGCTACAGACAATGGTAAATTAGCCGGTACTATCGGTATAATGCCTTGTAATGATAAAGTAGCAGTAATGAAGAAATTCTTTGTATATGAAAAATATCAAAGCAGTCCACATCATTTAGGCAGAAAATTATACAGTTATTTCCTTGAATTTGCCAAGAAAAACAACTACAAAACTATTATGCTTGATACTCCTTACAACACAACAAGAGCCCATAAGTTCTATGAAAAAGCAGGTTTTAAGAAAGTTACGGAAGATGAATTACCGGTAAAATTCAGCCATCCATATAAGGATTGTGACTTCTTTATTTTGAATTTATAATTTAATACAGATATGAAAAACCCCGATTAGATATACTAATCGGGGTTTGATTATACCTTAACTATTAAGTTTATTTATCATCCTTAGGTGATGACTTAGTAGCATTTGTAAACTGTTCTTGTAGTGAAGTGATGGCTGTCTTATAAACATAAGAGATTTGTTCACCATTTACAACACCAACATACTTAGAATTGTTTACCTTGTATAGTTCAAGTGTATCGGCACTTCTACCTGAGTCAGATGTATATGTAAACTTAACTGTCATTTCAGGTTTACCGGTAATCTTTTCATTAGAGAAATCTTCTCTTGTAAAGTTAGCACCATGCATATAGTCAAATGCAGTTTGGAAGTAACCAAAGCTGATTTGCTTACCGTTATACTTAACTGTTGTGTCAGTTGTTGTTTGGTTATCTGAAGTAGTAGAAGTCTTTGTTTCTAGGTCAAATGTGTAGTTGTTTTTGCCGAAAGAAACTTCTGTCTTAGATAGGCTTGTTATTTTGTTATCTACAAAGTAGTCACTTCTCATTTTGTCTAGGCTTGATGTTGTCCATCTAACTGAGTCTGTAAGAATCTTGTAAATAACATCTCCACCCTTAACCATTAGGTAGCAGTACTTCTTGCTATCCGGTTTACTTGCCTGTAGTTCAACAACTGTGTCCTTATATGTAGCAGTTAGCTCAGCATAAGGTGTTGCTAAACCGAACTTCTGTAGGTCAGCACTTGTTGGGTTTAGGCATACAACTGCTTTAGCTGCAACACCACGGATACCTGCTTCAATTTCACTACAAGTAGTATCGTTACCGTAGTACTTAGCAGGTTGTGTGATAATGTAGTTTGTTGTAGCAGTATCATCTGTGCTATCTTCAAATTCAATATCTTCCTTGTAGTGAGTACCACTTAGGTGTACTGTCTGAGGAGTAGCTGTGTCACCCTCAGTTGCTGCCTTAGTAACATTTAAGTCAATAAGGTCATACACACTGTATAGGAATGAATCAACTGACTCTTCATCAACTAGGTAAATTGATTTACCTGTACCGAATTTTACATAGTAGCCTGTGTTATTAGGTGCTTTGTCGCCAACATAGAACTTTGAGTTTGTGTTGTCATTATAACCAACAGTAACTGTAGCCTTTGGCTTATCAAAACCAAAGTCACTGTCTTCATCACCACTTACAGAAACAATCTTAGTAAATGACATTGATGCAGCATCTGATGCAACTGAATCAGGCTTACCCTCAGCCATTGTTTTGTCTTCATAGCCTACCAAAGTATATTCTGTAGCCTGAGTTTCTGTCTTTGTTTTACCCTTAGAATCAGTAGTTTTTTCTACGGGAGTATAGCTTTTTAGCTGGAAACTACCGTTATCGTTTTCAACTTTAATAGTTTTAATTTTTCTAGGAATATAGTTAATAAGTTCACCTGTACCGTTTTCTTTAACTTCACCCTTATCATCAAGAGCAGGTTCTGCCTGATGCATTTTGTTCTTATCAACAGTATCGGAAATCTTTGCTTCCTTAACTTCTTCCTGTGAATCCTTACTGTCACTACCACTTGGTAGGTTAAGTACTACGATTAATGCAACACCAATAATAACAACAACTGCTGCCACAATAATAATCTTAAGTAGTTTTTTGTTATTCTTTTTAGTAGCCATTATTTCTTTCTCCTAACTGCCCAAATTACAATACCTAGGATTAGTACACCGATTGGGATAATACCTACAAATAGGATTGTTGGGAATAGTGCATCACTTGCAGCTTCAAGACCTAATGAAGTATCACTGGCACTTGCACTGTTGATTGTAACAGTTTCACTGTCGTTTTCTGTTAGTACATTAAACATATTTGTAAAGTATGTACTGTTGTTAAACTGAGTATAGCCTGTTAAGAAATCAGTAGAAACTGCATAGTAAGAACCGATTACAACAACATTTTTGTTTACACCGTCAGATACTTCAGATTGGTTAATAACTGCACCGTTAAGTGCTTTGCCTGTACCATCCTTTACATCATCAGTTGACTTAGCATCAGATGGTAATAAGTCAGCCTTAGTTGAACTCTTTAGAAGTACCTTTGCTGAACTACCCTTTGTTAAAGTAATGTTCCATGTGTCACCCATAGCAACTCTTGTGTTGCTATCAATGCCATCTGTAAATGTAGAGTCATCATAATCATATGTTGAAAGTCTGTGGTCACTTGGAGCAATAGAAGTAATGTAGTTGTTGTCCTGTTCGTAAATCCAGTTACTTTCAACCTTCATTCCTTGTTCTTCTAGGAATGAATCCATATTAGGTGTACCGTTTTCAATAGCCATTGGAGCAGGTACATAAACAAATGTTTTGTTAGACTTCTTGGCAGTATTTAAGAAACTTGTAACTTTCTTAAGTGCCTGTTCTGAAATATCGGATGTTGGAGCAACAAATAGAAGAATATCACAGTCACTAGGAACTTTACTGTTAGAGTCTAGGTCAACGGTGGTAGTTTCATATGCTTGATTTTCAAGTAATTTCTTTAGTGCTGAATATGCAGTAGAACCACTTGAACTTGTCTTTTCTGAACCAACACCTGATGAAGTAATGAAACAAGCCTTTGCAGCATTTTTCTTAGTTAAACCAAGAATAGCAGTACAAACCTGTTGTTCAACTTTACTTGACTTAATTGTTGTATAGCCTGTTGAAGAGTCATTTTCTGTTTCAAATAGGTCTTCCATTGTTAGACCTTTGTATCTGTCATTACCGGCATCAATAACACAAATTGTGCTTGAACCTGATGTTGTAAGATTTAGATTGCTATATTTCTTAGCAAATGATGGATTTGATGAAGTATCTTCATACTTAAATGTAATATGCTTATTTAGAGATGCAATTTCTTTAAAGAACTGATTTGCTTGTGAGAAATATGCAACACCAAAACTTGAGTCATATGAAGTGAAAGTATCTTCATCAGTTAGTAGATAAATGTCAATATCTTGGTTTACATTCTTACAAAGTTTCTTTGTATCATCCTGTAGCTGATACATATTTGAATTTGTAATATCTACTGAAAGAGATGGGAATTTATCTTCCAATACAGATGCAATAATATTTACTGCAACTACACAGGCAAGGAAAACTGCAATAATTGCAATGCTTAACCAGCCCTTTGAGAACTTTCTTGAATGTAAAATCTTTTTGATTTTAGATTGTTTCTTTACTTCAACATCAGAAGTTTCTTCTTTTTCGGTAGCTTCATCTGTAGAAGTTTCATCTGCTTTAATATCTTTTTCGATTTCTGTAGCTAGGAAATCTTCTTTCTTATTTTTCTTAGACAATGTAATACCTCCTTAGCTCCAGCGTCTTTTTTCAAGTACTCTAAGTGTTAAGAAATTAAATAGTGCAATAATTGATAGGAAGAATACAGTATCTGCAACACTTAAAATACCCTTAGTAAAGTTTGAGTAATGGTCAACAAATGAAATACTGGAAATAGCAGTTGAAATCCAAGATACAGAGATTAGCTGAGAAATGCTGTCTATAAAGAAGATTACAAGACCAAAACACATACTGACAATAGCAGAAATAATCATACTTTCTGTTAATGAAGAAATGAAAATATCAATAGAAATCATTGCAGCACCTAAGATAATTGTGCCAAGTAGATTACCTAAAAATACTGACCAGTCAGGTGCACTGTAGAAAGTAAGTGTTAGTGCAAATAAAACATAAATGCCAACACAACAGATAAACATAATCAGTGAACCGAAGAACTTACCGGCAACAATCTCTCCAAGTCCTAACGGAGATGTTAAAAGAGCCTGATCGGTTTTCTGTTTCTTTTCTTCTGAAAAAGTTTTCATTGTAATAATTGGAATTACAAGAACTGTAATCATAAACATATTTGAGAATAAACTTGCCATATCTTTGCTATTTCCTACTATACAGTAGAAGTAGAAGAATAACCCTGCAAAGAAATAATAAACTGCCATTACAACATATCCGATTGCAGAGGTAAAATATGAACTTAATTCTTTCTTTAAAATAGCTGTCATTACTTTTTACCTCCCTTTGATACAGGTTTTGATGTTAGCTTTAGGTATGCTTCTTCAAGACTCATACCACCCTCGTTCATAGTAAGGATAACTGACTTGTTGTTAACCATAGCATTGAAAACACCTTTTCTAATGTCAACACCACTTTCATGTTCAATGTTATATACATTTGTGTTTTCTGCACTTTGTCTTTCAACAGTAATTTTCTGTACACCATGAACATTCTTTAAAGCAGTTGTAACGGAAGCTACAGTACCCTCAACTTCAAGAGTAAGTGTTGACTTACCGGTAATAGCCTTTGAAAGTTCTGATGTTTTTGTATCGGCAACAACCTGACCTTGATTGATAACAACGATTCTGTCACAAATTGCTGAAACTTCTGAAAGAATATGTGAAGAAAAGATAACTGTGTGTTTCTTGCCTAGACCTCTAATCAGACTTCTGAATTCTCTAATCTGTGAAGGGTCAAGACCAACAGTAGGTTCATCAAGAATAAGTACAGGTGGATTGCCAAGTAATGCCTGAGCAAGACCTACTCTCTGACGATAACCTTTTGATAGGTTACGGATAATTCTTGACTGATGGTCAGTTAACTTAGTAACTGCAAGAACTTCATCAATATGAGCCTTCTTAGGAAGTTTTACTTTCTTAATAGAGAACATAAACTCCAAATATTTTCTAACTGTCATATCCATATAAAGTGGTGGCAGTTCCGGAAGATAACCAATCTGGGACTTTGCACCCTTTGGATCTTTCAAAATTTCTGAATCGTTTATGGTTACTGTGCCACTTGTAGAAGAAATGTACCCTGTGATAATATTCATAGTTGTACTTTTACCGGCACCGTTTGGACCAAGAAAGCCTAGTATCTCACCATCATTAACAGTAAAGCTAATGTCGTTTACTGCCTTGATGTCGCCATACTGCTTTACAAGGTTTTTGATTTCAACCATATTTTCAACTCCTTTTCCTTTTAGTAAACTAGATTAATTTCCATAATAATTCTAACAGATTATTAGTTTTTTTCAACAAATCAACTCCAAATGTCACTTTTTATTCATAAAGTTTCAAGTATCTGTCACAATATAAAAAATTCTCTTGTGAAATATAACAAAACCTATCAAAAGATTTTATTGAATGTGACAATGAATTTATTTTAAACTAATTTATATAGTGTTTATTTATTATTTCAATCCGTATTATTATACCATTGAGTGAAGTTTTCTTCAACAAGATAGTATAAATAATAGAAAAACAGAGATACTTAATATAAATAAGGTATGGGCAACATTGTTTGCCTGTTTAGTAGTATAGAGAAAAGAGTGATAGTATAGATTACCTAAAAGCATTTGTTGTTGGTGGGCTTATTTGTGTTGTTGGTCAAATATTAATTGACAAAACAAAATTAACACCGGCAAGAATTTTAACTTCCTTTGTTGTAATCGGTGTACTTCTTGGTGCAGTAGGGCTATACAAGCCTTTAGTTGACTTTGCCGGTAGTGGTGCAACTGTACCTTTATCGGGCTTTGGGTACAATTTATACAAAGGTGTAAAGGAAGCGATTAGTGAAGACGGATGGCTTGGAATATTCACAGGTGGTGCTACTGCATCTGCCGGTGGAATAGCCGGTGCTATATTTTTCGGTTTTTTGGCAGGATTACTGGGAAAACCTCAGGAAAAATCCTAGGAAAATATAGATAAACACTTGATTTTTCCTATATTATATGCTATTATTTAATAGTTAAATATCCTAATGGTAAAGGAGTGGTCAGGACGACCGCTCCTTTGTTATTATAAAGAGGTGATAAAATGGCAAACAAAAAAGGTAACAATACTGCCGGAATGGTATGGGAAATTGCAGAACCTATTGCAAAAGATTTAGGGCTACAACTTTGGGATGTTCGCTATGTTAAAGAAGGTGCACAGTGGTATCTTAGAGTAATCATTGACAAAGAAGATGGTGTAGGCATTGACGATTGTGAGAAAATGTCCAGAGCCTTAGACGCTCCTCTTGATGAAAAAGAGATTGGTCAGAACCAATACATTCTGGAGGTTAGTTCTCCCGGTATTGAGAGAGAACTTGTTCGTGAAGAACATTTTGACCAATTTATCGGTGCTGATGTAATGGTTAAGATGATTAGACCTATTGAGGGTATCGGTAAGGAATTTAAGGGCAAACTTAAATCTGCCGATAAACAAACTGTTACAATTACAGACCACAGTGATGAAAACGAAATTACTATCAATAAAAAAGATACAGTTTATATTAAACTGGATGACTTTGATTTTTAAAAGAAAGGATTTGATTTTGGAATGAATAATAAGGCATTATTTGAGGCATTAAGATCTCTAGAACAAGAAAAAGGCATTTCTATGGATGCTATGATTACACAAATTTCTAAGGCTATTGTTATTGCTTGTAAGAATAACTACGGTGGCAATGATGATGTTGAAATCTCTATGGTACCTGAAAAGAATAGCTTTGATGTTAAGCTAAACAAAGAAGTAGTTGAAGAGGTATTTGACCCTGACTATGAAATTTCTCTTGAAGATGCTCAGAAAATTAAGAAGTCAGCTACTATCGGTGACAAGGTGGCAATTTCACTTGACCCTAAGAACCTAGGTAGAATTGCAGTACAGACTGCTCGTTCAGTTATCCGTCAGGGTATTCGTGATGGTGAAAAGGGTCAGATGCTTGCTGAATTCCAGTCAAAGCAACAGGAAATTGTTACTGCTAAGGTTGAGAGAATCGACCCTGTTTCAGGTGGTATTACAATCAGAATCGGTAAAGCAGAAGCAGTTCTACCTAAGTCAGAACAGATTGGTGACGAAACCTTTAAGGAAGGGGACCTAATCAAGGTTTATATCGTTGATGTGAGAACAACAGACAGAGGTCCTAGAGCATTTATCTCAAGAACTCACCCTGACTTTGTTAAGAGATTATTTGAAACAGAAGTTCCTGAAATTTTTGATGGCGTTGTAGAAATCAAGTCAGTTTCAAGAGAAGCAGGTTCCAGAACAAAGATGGCAGTTTATAGCAATGACAAGACTATTGATGCAGTTGGTTCTTGTATCGGTGCTAAGGGTGCCAGAGTTAACACTATTGTTGAAGAACTTGGTGGAGAAAAGATTGACATTGTTGAATGGTCAGAAGACCCTGCAAAGTTTATTGCAGCTTCCCTATCTCCTGCAACTGTTATTAAGGTTGTTATTGAAGATTTAGAAGGAAAATCTTGCAGAGTTACTGTTCCTGACAACCAGCTTTCACTTGCTATCGGTAACAAGGGTCAAAACGCAAGACTTGCAGCTAAACTAACAGGCTGGAAGATTGATATTCGTCCTGAAAGCGGTTTCTTCGGTGAAGATGAAGAAACAGAAGATGAAGTTCTAATTGATAACACAGAGGACACTACTCCTGAAGAAGTTGAAAACATTGCAACTGAAACTGAAGAAGTAGAAGAAACTGCAGCAGAAGAACCAACAGAAGAAGTTCCTGTTGTTGAAATGAATGTTGACAGCTTTATTGATGACATTTTACGCACAGGTAACGAGGAATAATTTATTTTTTTAATATAATGAAAGGAGGAATTACTGTGAAAACAAAGAAAGTTCCAATGAGAAAATGTTCCGGTTGTGGAAATATGTTTCCGAAGAAAGAACTGGTTAGGGTTGTAAAAGCTCCTGACAAAAAAGACAGTGACGGTAATATAGTAGAAAAAGGTGAAGTTTCTCTTGACCTTACTTCTAAGAAATCCGGAAGAGGTGCTTATGTCTGCAAAAATGTTCAGTGCCTACAAAAAGCCAGAAAAACTAAGAGGATTGACCGTTCATTAGATACAGTCATTCCTTCAGAAATTTATGACCAAATGGAGAAGGAAATTGCAGATGAATGACAGATTACTTTCTATTTTGGGCTTATGCAGACGAGCAGGTAAAATTGTAATTGGCACAGACCCGGTTATTGAGTCTGTTACAACCGGAAAATCTTTTATTGTTCTTATGACAAAGGATTTTTCAGCCAACAGTAAGAAAAACATCCTGAAAGCCTCTAATAACAGTTCAGTTAAAACTTTCGTTATTAACAGAACTAAGGATGAGTTAGGTATGGCAATCGGCAAGTATTGTGCAGTTGTCAGCATAACAGACAGAGGTTTTTCTGATAAAATTCAAGAGTTAATCTTGAAAGAGCAAGAACAGGAGGAATGAAACTATGATGATTAAATATAAGGTTAATGAGGTTGCTAAGGACCTTGGCGTTAACAGTAAGAAAGTTATCGAAGTGCTTGATAAATATTGTGGCGTACAGAAGAAAACTACAACTACTCTGGAAGAAAATGAGCTAAATGTTGTTTTCGATTACTTTACTCAGGACAAAAATCTTGATAACTTAGATGCTTACTATGCAAAGAGAAACGCAGGTATTGAAGAAGCAGAAAAGAAGAAAGACGAAGAAAAGAAAAAGAGAAAAGAAGAACATAAACGCCAAAAAGCCGAACAAGCTAAAAAACAGGGCAAAGCTCCTGCACAACAAGAGAAAGAACACCAAGCTCCTAGAAGAAAGGAAAGCCGTGTTATTGATACATCAGCAGTTGTTGTTAATGTTGATAAATACAACGAAAAGTACGACAATATGGCTGACTCTAAGATGAACAGAAGTGACAGAAATAAAAGTCAGGTTAAGAAGCAGAAGATTAACCAACGTTCACAGCAGAGAAAGAAAAGACAAGGTAAGAGAGAAACAGAACAGGAAAGACTAAAGAGAATTGCAGCAGAAAGAAAGGCAAAGCCTATTACTGTTCAGATTCCTGAGGAAATTGTTGTTCAGGAACTTGCTTCTCGTCTAAAGGCTACTGTTGCCGAAGTTGTTAAGAAAGCATTCTTAATGGGTACAATGGTTACTGCTACAGATACTATTGACTTTGATACTGCTTCTCTAATTGCTATGGAATTCCATGCAAAGGTAGAGAAAGAAGTTGTTGTTACAATCGAAGAACAGATTATTGATGACACAGAAGATGATGATGCAAATCTAGTACCAAGAGCTCCGGTTGTTGTAGTTATGGGTCATGTTGACCATGGTAAAACATCTATCCTTGATGTTATCCGTCATGCAAATGTTACATCTTCCGAAGCCGGTGGTATTACTCAGCACATTGGTGCTTACAGAGTTCAGGTTAACGGCAAGGATATTACATTCCTAGATACTCCGGGTCATGAAGCATTTACAACAATGCGTGCAAGAGGTGCAATGGCTACAGATATTGCTATTCTTGTTGTTGCTGCCGATGATGGTATTATGCCACAGACAGTAGAAGCTATTAACCACGCTAAGGCTGCCGGTGTTTCTGTTGTTGTTGCTATTAACAAGATGGATAAACCGGGTGCTAACCCAGAAAATGTAAAACAACAGCTAACTGAATATGAACTTGTACCTGAAGAATGGGGTGGTGATACACCTTGTATTCCTGTTTCTGCAAAGACTAAGGAAGGTATCCCTGATCTACTTGAAATGGTACTTCTAATTGCTGAAATGAAGGAACTAAAGGCTAACCCTGACCGTCAGGCAAAGGGTTGTGTTATTGAAGCAAGACTTGATAAGGGTAGAGGTCCAATCGCTACAATGCTTGTACAGAACGGTACACTTCACCAAGGTGATATTGTTGTTGCCGGTACTGCAGTTGGTAGAGTTAGAGCAATGACTAACGATAGAGGCAGAAAAGTTAAGGAAGCAGGTCCATCAGTTCCTGTTGAAATTACAGGTCTTGATGAAGTTCCACAGGGTGGCGACATTTTCAATGCCGTTTCTGATGAAAGACTTGCTCGTCAGCTTGTTGAACAGAGAAAAGCTAAGGCTAAGGAAGAACTATTTAATTCAAGAACTAAGGTTACACTTGATAACCTATTTGACCAGATGAAACAAGGCGAAATGAAAGAACTTCAGATTATCGTTAAGGCTGATGTTCAGGGTTCTGTTGAAGCAGTTAGACAGTCACTTGAAAAGCTATCTAATGATGAAGTAAGAGTTAATGTTATCCACGGTGGTGTTGGTGCTATTAACGAAAGTGATGTTATGCTTGCTAATGCAAGTAATGCAATCATTGTTGGCTTTAATGTTAGACCTGATGCTACTGCAGTAGCAAATGCAGAGAGAGAATCTGTTGATATTCGTCTATATAGCATTATTTATAACTGTATTGAAGAAATTGAATCAGCTATGAAGGGTATGCTTGCTCCTAAGACAAGAGAAGTTGTAATCGGTAATGCTGAAATCCGTAACATTATCAGAATCAAGAGTGTTGGTGTTGTTGCCGGTTCTTATGTTAAGAACGGTACTATCAAGAGAAATGCTCAGGTTAGAGTTATTCGTGACGGTGTTGTTATTGCTGATGATACAATCGCTTCACTACAGAGATTTAAGGATGCAGTTAAGGAAGTAAACGAAGGTTATGAATGTGGTATTTGCCTAGAAAAATACAACGACCTTCGTGAAGGTGATATTTTTGAAGTGTATGAAATTCAGGAGTATCGTGAAGACTAATAACAGTCTATTGTAAAAGAGGAAATTAATATGTCAGGACACCGAATTGATAGAACAACTGAAGATATTAAAAGAGAACTAACTGATATTTTTAAGTCAGTAAAAGACCCTAGAGTTGCCGATTGCTTTATTTCTATTATCAGAGTTGAGGTTACTAATGACCTTAGCTATTGCACAGTATATTTCAGTGTAATTGAAGGTATGGAAAGAGCAAAGGAAGCACTAAAGGGACTGAAATCTGCTACAGGTTATATCAGAAGAGAACTTGGTCACAGACTTCATTTGCGTCATACTCCGGAGCTTATCTTTAAGGCTACCGATAGTATTGAATACAGTGCTAACATTAGCCGTATTCTAAATGACCTTGATATTAAAGAAGATGAGGACCAAGATGAAGCTTGATAATGTAGCTAAAATTTTACAAGAAAAAAATAATATTGAAATTTTAACTCACCATTATCCTGATGGAGATACCCTAGGTTCTGCTTATGGTCTTTGTAAGGCTTTACAAGATATGGGCAAAAATGCAAGGGTAATCCTTAGTGGTAAGGCTGCTACAAAGTTTGATTATCTAAAAGATGGAGTAAAGGAAAATTCCTTTACTCCGGAATTTATTATGTCTGTTGATGTAGCAGCACCTCAGCTTTTGGGGGATAATGAGGAAAGTTATAGCAACAAAATTCAGTTATGTATTGACCACCATGGCAGTAATTCTTTAGGTGTAGAGGATAGTTATATTGACGCTACAGCAGCATCTACTTGTGAGATTATCTTTGACTTAATCAACCTAATGAATGTAAAGATTACTAAGGAAATTGCAAACTGCCTATATACAGGTGTCAGTACAGACACAGGTTGCTTTATGTACACAAATACTACTGCAAAAACTCATATGATTGCAGCAAAACTAATTGAATGTGGTGCTGATTTTGCAGTTATCAACAGAGCAATGTTTGAAACCAAAACAAAGCAGAAACTTGCCCTTGAAAGAATGGTTTATGATACTTTGGACTATTACTATGACGGCAAACTTGCTATTATTTACACCACCCTTGCAATGCAAGATAAGCTAAACTTAGGTGATGACCAAATGGAAGGTTTGGCATCAATTCCTAGACAAATTGACGGTGTAAAGATGGGCATTACTATTAGAGAAAAACAGGATAATGTATTTAAAATTTCTGTTAGAACTAACGGTGATACCGATGCTTGTGAATTCTGCAAAAAGTTTGGTGGTGGTGGCCACAAGGCTGCCTCAGGTTGTGCAATTAACGGAACACTTGAAAGTGTAAAACAACAACTTATTGATGCAGCGAAAGAGATACTACAATGAACGGTGTAATTGTAATAAACAAGCCAATGGACTTTACTTCATTTGATGTTGTGGCAGTAATGAGAAAAGCCCTTGGCATTAAGAAAATCGGTCATTTAGGTACACTTGACCCTAATGCTACAGGTGTACTTCCTCTAGTTGTAGGAAACGGCACAAAGGCTCAGGACTTAATTACCAATCACGATAAAGGCTATGTGGCTACCTTTCAATTTGGAAAGAAAACCGATACCCTAGACATTTGGGGTAAGGTACTAAAGGAAGAAAAAACCTCTTTCACTACAGAGGAAGTTAAGGAAAAACTAAAAGATTTTCAAGGCGAAATCTATCAGCTACCACCTATGTACTCAGCTATTCAGATAAACGGTCAGAGACTTTATGACTTAGCAAGAGCAGGTAAAACTGTTGAAAGAGAAAAAAGAAAAGTAACAGTTTATTCCATAGAACTTCTTGATTTTGATGAAGAAAATCAAAGTGGTAAGTTGGAAATCAAGTGTAGCAAAGGCACATACATAAGGACAATTATTGATGACCTTGGTGAAAGTTTAGGTTCTTGTGCAGTTATGACTTCACTTATTAGAACCGAGGCTTGTGGCTTTACCCTTGAAGATGCAATTGACTTGCAGAGAGCTAGGGAACTAGAGGACTTCACACCGTACATTAAAAGTGTGGAAAGTCTGTTTATGAACTACGGTTATGTGAAAATTACAGAACCACAGGCAAGAAGATTCTCTAACGGTGGTGCATTGGATAAGAATAGAACTTACCTTGAAAAAATGCAACCTAAAGAGGACACAATCCTAAGAGTTAGGGATAACAATAATCAGTTTATCGGCTTAGGTATCGTTAAAGGTGACGAACTAAAAATTTATAAACTTTTCAAAACAAATTAGTTTTCCACATTTTAAGAGTACAATATGGAAAACTTTTGATTTTATTAATCATTATTTTTTCAAAACCTTTATAAGAATAACAACTGTAAAGCTATTTTTATATTCATTTATGTATAAGTAATTTTATTTATAAGTAATATTCGTTTTATTACATTGAATATATAAATTAAATATGTGATTAAAAAATATATGTATGCGATTTAAAAATATATGTAATTAAAAAATTAACCGACTTTAGTAATCTATCCTAAAGTCGGTTTTTTAATTTGTTTTGAAGATTAAAGGAAATTAACTTTAAAAATTTGGGTTTTTCAATTTTGTTTCTGCGTTACGGTAAATTAATTTTGCAAATTTGGGTTTGTGGGGATATTTTAATATTTAAAAGTGTAAACTATGTCCTTTCTCTCTTGTATACCAAGTTATTGCACAATTAATAATATAACAATATTATGTAGCATAAACAGTACCGATTTTTATATCATATTATGGCTCACAGTCGTAGGGGCGAACAGTTAAGTAAGCATCAAAGAAAACGAGCCATAGGCGAAGTTTGATTTGCTAATGCGAACTTATGCAAAAGTTTTTTATATAAAAACTTTTGTAGTGAAGCCCGTAAAAAAAGTGTGATACCTATGGGATTATTGTCTTGTTTACAGACTAAATATTTATAATATCTACATAGGGCATAATACATTTATTTAGGAAAATTTGTTACGGGACATCAATGATGTCCCCTACACCTGTTAGCCACACTTTAACGATGGTATAAGGTATGATAATTTTGCAAATTTTCCTTTATACTCAACTAAATTTATAACAAATTTACCTTAACCCACAGACAAAATTGACAAACCCAAATTTATCAATCCAACCTTTACCTATAGTACAAATTATCAATCCTCAGACAAAATTTAAAACTCAATCCCAGCCGAAGAAGGATTTATTTTGGTTTTTGGAATTGATAATTTGCACATCGTTATCATTTAGAGTGAAGTTGAAAACATCAAGATTTTCTTTCAATCTTTCAACTGATGATGCTTTAGGAATTGTGGGAATGTCCCTTTGAATTAGGTGTCGCAACATAACTTGTGAAGAAGTTTTGTTATATTTCTTCCCTATATTCATTATGTCATTATCCACAAAGAGATTGCCATTTCCTTGTGCAAAAGGACTATAGCCCATTAGAACTGTACCATACTTTTTCATAGTATGTTGCAGTTCTTTTTTGTTATACATAATGTGACATTCAACTTGATTTATTGCCGGTATAACACTACATTTATCTATAAAATCCAGGTATTCACTTTCATTAAAATTAGAAATGCCTATTGCTCTAACTTTGCCATTTATATATGCTTTTTCAAAGGCTTTGTACATTTCAGTTGATGTATCATATGGTTCGTGAATTAGCAATAAATCTATATAATCTGTTTGCAAATTTTTTAGTGAAATATCAATTGCCTTTTCAGCCTTTTCATATGTTGTATTTGGTGTACATATTTTTGTGGTGATAAATAGATTTTCCCTATTAACATTACTTTCTTTTATAGCAATGCCTACTTCTCTTTCATTCTGATACATTTGGGCAGTATCAATTAGAGTGTAACCTAGGTTAATGGCATTTTTGATTGTTTCAATACCACTATTACCTTTTAATTGATATGTGCCTAGTCCTAAAATGGGCATTGTAACTTGATTATTTAGTGTAATGTATTCCATATTATCACCTCTTTATTATTGTAGCCGAAAACCCTATAAATAGCAACAACCCACCATATGGTGGGTTGCTTTGTGTAAAAGGAATTAGTCGCAAAAAGAAATTCCTAGGTTTTCACATTCTTTAATAATCGGTGAATTGTCATCAATTGCCTTTAGTTTACCGGCTGTTTCACTTAGTGGAATGTAGCTTATTTCATTATCTTTAAATACAACCAGGTTGCCGTAATTTTTACTAATGATTAGTTCAGCACCTTTTGCACCAAGTCTTGTGGATAAAATTCTGTCATATGGTGTTGGTTCACCACCACGCTGAGTGTGACCTGCAATAGTGGTTCTAACTTCCACAATACCTAGCTTTTCAAGTTCTGATGCAATATAGGTTGCAATAGAATTGTTGTTTTTGCTAAGAACTTTCTTTCTGTCTTTCTTAGGCATTTTAGTCATTTCCTTAGTCATTGCACCCTCAGATGCAACAATGATTGTGTAACCTTTTTTGTTATTATTGATTACATCGGCAATCTTCTTAATTGAAAATGGCTTTTCCGGAATTAGCACAATGTCAGCACCACCGGCAATAGCTGAGTACAAACCTAACCAACCAACTTTGTGTCCCATAAGTTCAACAATGAAGGTTCTCTTGTGGCTTTGTGCAGTTGTTCTAATGTTGTCAATAACATTAGTGCCAACACTAATTGCACTGTCAAAACCAAAGGTAATGTCTGTGCCATAAATATCATTGTCAATAGTCTTAGGCAAAGCAATAACATTTAGACCTTTTTCAGAAAGCAGGTTTGCAGTTTTGATTGAACCGTTACCACCCAGCACAACAAGACAGTCTAAGTCAAGCTTTTTGTAGTTTTCTACCATAGCTTTGACTTTATCAACACCGTTTTCATCAGGCTCTGTAATGTGTTTAAAAGGTTCTCTTGATGTACCTAAGATTGTACCACCTTGATTAAGGATATTTACAAAAGCTGATGGTGACACAATGCTGTAGTGGTTATAGATAAGTCCTTTATAACCGTTAGCAAAACCAATGATTTCCACCTTTTTTGCAAGGTTCTTTAATGTAAGTACAACACCTCTCATTGTAGGGTTAAGTGCTTGACAATCTCCACCACTAGTTAATAAGCCAACTCTCATAAGGATACCTCCTGATTTCTGTTTTCTTTTTCTTCCTTAATTGATTCAACATTGTTGTATGCTTCTTCATAGAATAATTCCTGTGAATTTGTCTTAGGGAACTCATTCACTACCTTTTCATATTCACCGTTAGCACATTGTACTCTAGCCTTACAGTTATCTATAAGCATTGTGTTGAAGAAGTGGTTTAGTCTGTGCTTAATCTTTTCATCATAAATAGGAGCAGCTACTTCAACCCTTCTTAGAGTATTTCTTGTCATAAAGTCAGCAGAAGAAATAAACATTTTTTCTTCTTCACCTTTACCGAAAATATAAATTCTTGAGTGTTCCAAGAATCTGCCAACAATGCTGATAATTCTTATATTATCAGTATAACCCGGAATACCGGATTGTAAACAACAGATACCACGAATAACCATATCAATTTTTACACCGGCATTTGAGGCTTCAATCAGCTTATCAATAATTTTCTTATCAGTTAGAGAATTTAGCTTTAAGCCAATGTATGCTTCTCTACCTGTTCTTGCCTTTTCGATTTCATCATCAATCAGTGCAAGAACCTTGTTCTGTAGGCATTTTGGTGCAACCATTAGATGGTTAGTTTCCTCTACAACTTCACCAAATGATAGTGCTGAGAACACTTGATTTGCCTCCATACCGATTTCACTGTTTGATGTGATAATCTGTAAGTCGGTATATAGTCTTGCAGTTTTTTCGTTGTAGTTACCTGTACCGATTTGAGTAATATACTCAATGCCTTTTTTACTTTTTCTTGTGATTAAGCATAGCTTTGAATGTACCTTTAAATGGTCGATACCATAGATAACATGACAACCTGCATCTTCAAGTCGTCTTGACCAACCGATGTTGTTTTCTTCATCAAATCTGGCTTTTAGTTCAACAAGTACATCAACTTGCTTACCGTTTTCAGCAGCCTCAACTAACGCTTCTACAACTTTACTGTTCTTTGCAAGTCTGTACAAAGTCATTTTGATTGATACTACTTGTGGGTCAACTGCTGACTGTCTTAGTAGATTTAGGAAAGGATTGATGCTTTCATATGGTAGAGAAATTAGGCAATCTTTCTTTTCGATTTCCTTGGCAACTCTCTTAACACCGATAAAGTCAAGTGGTGTTTGTGGTACTCTTCTCTTGTAGAATAGTTCAGTTTTATTTCTAAGCATATCCTGAATCTTAAATACAAATGATAAATCAGACGGTACAGAAGAAACAAAGATTTGTTCAGTTGGTAAATCAAGTTGCTGACAAAGCCACTTTGTCATAATAGCACTTAGAGTATTAGTTGACTCCAGTCTGATAGGACATAGCTTTCTTCTTTGTCTGATAACTTCAGCCATATGTTCACGATAGTCAAGTTCTTCATCATCAATACTGTCAGCATCAATATCGGCATTTCTGGTAACACGAATAATTGACTTTGAGCGAACTTCATACTTCTTAAATACCTTTGATGCAAAGTTAAGGATAAGTTCTTCACCTAAAATATACGCTCCATCTCTGTTAGGTACTTTAATAAGTCTTTCCATTAGGTTAAAGCTACAAGGGATAATACCAATCTTAGCCTTGTCACTTTTCTTTCTTAGTTCTGCAACAACATAAAGTTCCTTGTTGTTGCAGAATGGGAATGGTTGCTTTCTGCCTACAACAATTGTTGAAAGCAGTGGTTCAACCTCCATTGCAAAATACTGCTTAAAGTATTTCTTTTCATTAGCAGTTAACTGTTCAAAGTGAAGTAAAGATACACCTTGTTCTGAACATTCTTGCATTAGAGAATAGTATATCTTTTCCTTTACAGGTAAAGTATCTCTAATATCACTTAAACAAGCTGAGAACTGTTCTGATGGTGTCATTTTGGTTTTGTTCTCTTTGATTTCTTTCTTCAAAAGGGTCATATCGTGGAGAGAACCCATTCTAACCATAAAGAATTCATCTAGGTTTGTCTGGAAGATTGATAGGAAAGTCAGTCTTTCACATAATGGGTTTTCTTTATCATCAGCTTCTTCCAAAACTCTTTTGTTGAATTTTAGCCAAGAAAGTTCTCTGTTAATGTAGCATTTCTTCTTGCCGGATAGTTTTTTGTTGAAAAATTTTTCAAGTGCATTGTCCTTCTTTACTACTTCATTTTCACTCATATTTTCATCTCCTAAATTGTGTTTCTTAAGGTTATACAAGATTATAATTAGCAACACTACGCACAACAATGCACACAGAATTATAATTGTAGGTAATGTAAAAAATTTCATAATCTATCTCCTAAAACACTTTTCCATTATTATAAATGTTCAATGTTAAATATAAGTTATAGTTATGTTAAAACAGAGGAAAATATTACAAAAGAAAAAGCACTCCATAAGGAGTGCTTAGAAACATAAATTTATTTGCTTGTATTCATCTGTACATCACTGTAAAATCTCTTGTTCATCTTGTTTCTTATTACACTGCAAAGATTGTTGTAATGGGTAATTTTCTTGATAAATTCAAGTACAATAGAAATCACAAGTGACTCTGCCAATAATACTAGTGCAATAAGCACAAAATGCTTAAATGAATATGTATATGCATGGAACCAATGATGTCTTATGAATGTATGGAACAAGAAAATATTTAGTGAATGTTTACCGATAAGTGCAAAGACATTTTTAATCAGTGGAATATCTGTGATAAATTCATAGCAATAATAAACCACATATGCAGGAATCAGACCATCACGAATTTCAAAAATATAGTTTGCATACTTACCGTCAGTCTTGATTCTAATAATATACAGAACAACTAAACCGGCTGTTAAAACAACAAACTTAATTATTTTGCTTAGTACCTTGTTGTTAGTAATTGTAAAGGACTTTAGTCTTGCAAGCCAGTTGTTCTGTGCAGCTAAAACACCCAGTAATGTAGGTAACATAAATCTAAATAGATTTGATGTTTGACCTAAATGTAAAGGTACTGTTACATAAATAAGTCTTGGAATAATCACTAGAAAAGCAATTGATGCAAAAGCATTGAACTTCTTGCAAAGCTTAACCATAAACGGAACAAAAAGAATAATCAGAATTGCCAGTGACATATACCACCAAGTACCGTTTAGGCTGGTAGTACCAACAAGCTTTGCAAGTCCTAAGAAGTCAATAAATATATTTAATATACCTCTGACTCCACCGTTAGCGAAATAATCCATTGTGAAGCTTGGTGCAATTATTGCACATAAAATTTCTGACAAAACAAAAATGAACCAAAAGCCCCACATTAGGTTTAATAACTTATTGCTGATAAAATGTGAATACTGTCTGGAGTTTAGCAGTGAATTGTTGTCATATTTTCTCAGAGAAAGTGTAAGTCCATATGCACTTAAAAAAGCAAACATACCAACACAAATCTTTAGAAAATTACAGAAAATAACTACTGAACTTTGACTAAACGGAAAGAAACTGAAGGACATTCCTTTAAAAACAGACTCTACCCTAAAATTGTGATGAAACATTAGCATAGTGATGGCAATACCTCTGATAACTAATGTATCATTTTTTGAAAATGTTTTCATTCAATGTTACCCCTTATTTTCATTAATGTTCTTTTCTATTAAAATTTTAGCTATTCTTCTTTCCTCAACTTGAAGAACAGTTAATTTTAAATCCCCTTCATACACAACAGGATGTTCACCCTCTGTTGGGATTTTTCCTGTATGCTCAAGAATAAATCCGGCAATAGTATCACAATCTGTTTCCGGAAATTCATAATCAATAAGTTCACTAACATCATCAAGTGTCATTGTACCGTCAACTGTAAATTTATTTTCACTTAGCTTGTGACTTTCTTCATCCTCGTTGTCGTATTCGTCCTGAATATTACCCATAATATCCTCAACTAAGTCTTCAATAGAGATGATACCTTCTGTACCACCATACTCATCAACAACAATGGCAAGTTGAATTTTCTTTTTAGTCATTTCGGCAAAAAGCCTACTTAGGTTCTTACTCCTAGGTACGCAAGGCACTGTCCTTGTTAAGTCGGTGATTTTGAAATCCTCAGGAACTTCCTCACATACATATTTCAGTAAGTCCTTAACATAAAGAATACCGACAATGTTGTCTATATCTTCGTGATAAACAGGAATACGAGAATGACCGCTTTCGATAGCTATATCCACAATTTCCTTTAAAGATAAATTATCCTCTACAGCAGTAATCTCTGTACGATGAGTCATAATCTCTGATGCAGTAGTATCATCAAAATCAAAAACATTTTTTATGAAATTTTCTGTTTCGTCCTTGAAGTAGCCTTTTTCTCTACCTTCTTCAACAAGACTGAGAATTTCCTCTTCTGTCTTTTGTTCTTCCAAAGCCTTAGACTTTGTTTTGAAAATTTTTCCTAAAAAAGACCTTTTTGGACTGCCCGAATCTTCTGGCATTTATAAATCAATCCTTTCGATTAGTAGTTAGATTTACATAACCCTTCCTATTATAAGAGTGTACAAAAAAATCTAATATTTGTCAAATTAAATCTATTATTTTACTTTACTTTTTCCAAAAAAAGTGATAGTATAATGTTGATACAATAGGTATCGAGAATTTTAATAATTTTGTTGATTTTTGCTACTCCGTTAGGGTTTTGGAGAAGCAATATATATTAAGGAGGAAAAATCCAATGGCAAGAAAAATGAAAACCATGGATGGTAATAGTGCAGCAGCTCATGTTTCCTATGCTTTTACTGATGTTGCAGCTATCTATCCAATCACACCATCTTCTGTAATGGCTGATGAAACAGATAAGTATGCTACTGTTGGCAGAAAAAATCTATTCGGCAGAGAAGTTCAAGTTACAGAAATGCAAAGTGAAGGTGGTGCTGCAGGCGCAGTTCACGGTTCACTTACTGCCGGTGCTTTAACTACAACATATACAGCTTCACAGGGTCTACTACTTATGATTCCTAATATGTACAAGATTGCCGGTGAACTTTTACCATCAGTTATCCATGTATCAGCTCGTGCATTAACAAGTCACGCACTATCAATCTTTGGTGACCACTCTGATATTTATGCTTGTCGTCAGACAGGTTACGCAATGCTATGTTCTAACAACCCACAGGAAGTTATGGATTTAGCAGCAGTTGCTCACCTAGCAGCTATTAAGGGCAGAGTTCCTTTCCTACATTTCTTTGATGGTTTCCGTACATCTCACGAAATTCAGAAGATTGAATATTGGGATTATGAAGACCTAGGCGATATGCTAGACTGGGATGCTGTTGAAGCATTTAGAAAGCGTTCTCTAAATCCTGAACATCCACATATTCGTGGTACTGCTCAGAACGATGATATTTTCTTCCAGGCTAGAGAAGCTTGTAACAAATATTATGACGCTATTCCTGAAGTAGTTGTTGAATATATGAACAAGGTTAACACTAAGCTTGGTACTGACTATAAGCCATTTAACTACTATGGTGCTGAAGATGCAGAACATGTTATTGTTGCTATGGGTTCTGTTTGTGATGCAACTGAAGAAGTTGTTGATTACCTAAATGCAGCAGGTGAAAAGGTTGGCCTATTAAAGGTTCATCTATACAGACCATTTGTAGCTGACTATATGCTATCAGAACTACCAAAGACAGTTAAGACTCTTTCTGTTCTTGACAGAACTAAGGAACCTGGTTCAATCGGTGAACCTCTATACCTAGATGTTCTTGCTGCTATTAATGCATCAGAATTTGCTAATGTTTCTGTTTATACAGGTCGTTACGGTCTAGGTTCTAAGGATACAACACCAGGTGACATTGTTGCTGTTTACAGAAATGCTGAATCAGCTACACCTAAGAAGAGATTTACAATCGGCATCGTTGATGATGTTACAAACCTATCACTACCTATCGTTGAAAACCCTGACACAACTCCTGCAGGTACAACTTCTTGTAAGTTCTGGGGTCTTGGTGCTGACGGTACTGTAGGTGCTAATAAAAACTCAATCAAGATTATCGGTGACCATACTGATATGTACGCTCAAGGTTACTTTGCATATGACTCAAAGAAATCCGGTGGCTTAACAGTATCTCACTTAAGATTTGGTCATAAGCCAATCAAATCTACTTACTATATTTCAAAGGCTGACTTTGTTGCTTGTCACAACCCTTCATATGTTGACAAGTACGAAATTGTTGAAGACCTAAAAGAAGGTGGCTCATTCCTACTTAACTGTCCATGGTCCGGTGAAGAACTTGACCACAGACTACCTGCAAAGATGAAGAAGCAGTTAGCTGATAAGCACATTAACTTCTACACAATTGACGGTATTAAGCTAGGTAAGGAAATCGGTCTAGGTACAAGAATTAACACAATTCTACAGTCTGCTTTCTTCAAGATTGCTGACATTATCCCTGCTGAAGATGCAAAACAGTATCTAAAGGATGCTGCTACTAAGTCTTATAGCAAGAAGGGTCAGGCAATTGTTGATATGAACCATAAGGCTATTGATATGGGTATGGAAAACTTTGTAAAGGTTGAAGTACCTGCTGAATGGTCAAATTGTGTTGACGATTCTGTTGAACATGTTGTAACAGAAGGCAGAGAAGAAGTTGTTAAGTATGTAAACGGTATCCTAAACCCTGTAAATGCTTACAAGGGTAACAAGCTACCTGTTTCATCATTTATGGATTATGTAGACGGTGAAGCTCCTCAGGGTTCTGCTGCATATGAAAAGAGAGGCATTGCAGTTGATGTTCCTGAATGGAACCCAACAGCTTGTGTACAGTGTAATATCTGTTCAATGGTTTGTCCTCATGCAGTTATCCGTCCAATCGCTATGACAGAAGAAGAATTAGCAAATGCTCCAAAGCAGACAAAGTCTGCTGATATGAAGCCTGCTAACGGTATGAAGTTTGTTATGGCTATTTCAACACTTGACTGTACAGGTTGTGGTGCTTGTGTTCAGTCTTGTCTAGGTAACAAGAAACCTGACAACAAGGCTCTTGTAATGAAGTCTATTGACTCACAGAGACCTATGCAGGAAGTATTTGATTATGCTATCAAGACTTCCGATAAGCCTGAAATTGCTACTGATAAGACAGTTAAGAGTGCTCAGTTCAAACAGCCACTACTTGAATTCTCAGGTGCTTGTGCAGGTTGTGGTGAAACTCCTTATGCTAAGCTAGCTACTCAGCTATTCGGTGACAGAATGTTCATCGCTAATGCAACAGGTTGTTCTTCAATCTGGGGTGGTTCTGCTCCTGCAACTCCATATACAGTTAACAAGAAGGGATTTGGTCCGGCATGGCACAACTCTCTATTTGAAGATAACGCAGAATTTGGTTTTGGTATGACATTAGGTCAGAAGGCTATCAAGGATAGACTTGTTGGTTATGTTGACAAGATTAATGAACTAACTGCTGATGAAGCTCTAAAGGAAGCTATCAGCGAATACAAGGCTACACTTACTGACTCAGGTAAGTCAAGAGTTGCTACAGATGCTCTTATCGCTGCTCTTGAAGCTACTTCAGCTGAGGGTGAACTAAAGGAAACTATCGACAAGACTCTTGCAGAAAAAGATTCTCTATCAAAGAAATCTATGTGGATCTTCGGTGGTGACGGTTGGGCTTACGATATCGGTTTCGGTGGTCTTGACCATGTTATCGCATCAGGCAAGAATGTAAACATTGTTGTATTTGATACAGAAGTTTACTCTAACACAGGTGGTCAGGCATCTAAGGCATCTCCAATTGGTGCTATTGCTCAGTTTGCTGCCGGTGGTAAGACAACTAAGAAGAAAGACCTTGCTGCTATTGCAATGAGCTACGGTTATGTATATACTGCTCAGGTAGCTATGGGTGCTAACTATGCTCAGTGTCTAAAGGCATTTAAGGAAGCTGAATCTTACAACGGTCCATCACTAATCATCTGCTATGCTCCATGTATCAACCATGGTATTAAGGGTGGTATGGGTATTGCTCAGCTAGAAGAAAAGAAGGCTGTTGACGCAGGTTATTGGAATATCTTTAGATATGACCCAAGACTAGCTCACGAAGGCAAGAATCCATTTATGCTTGACTGTAAAGCTCCTACAATTCCTTATAAGGACTTTATTATGGGCGAAGTTCGTTACAACGCTCTACAGAGAAGTAATCCGGAAAAGGCTGAAAAGCTATTTACAGAAGCTGAAGAAATTGCAGCTAAGAAGTTTGAACACCTAGAATATCTTGCTGAACCAAAGGAAGATAAGTAATAGGAGATAGTAATATAACTTCTAATAAGTAAAAATTAACCCACTATGGATTTCCATAGTGGGTTTTTGCTATATAAAAATTATATTTTTCCTAACAAAAAAGGTTGCTATATAGCAACCTTTCAATTCATTTTTCTTCTTTTTTGAATTTTCCTGTAATGTGGTTATAGGTTATCATACCGAAAATTGTGACAAAATGTGTTGTAAAAATATTTTCGTATACTTCCAGCACATCATCAGCAATTAACTTGTCTTTCTTGTAAAGGGAAGAAATTACATTGTCGGAATGAAGTTTCAAATACACCTTTGGTGTTATATATGTTGCGTTATTTTCTTGACTTTTCTTAATAATTTTGCTTTGGCGTTTTATATGAATGTAGAAAATAGCAAGTAAAATCCATACTATAAAAGCCACTAAATAAGGAAAACTGCTCATCTTTTCTTACCTAGCACCTGTCCCATTTTTACAATGGTTTCTTTGTTGTTATCTGTGTTTGTAAAGAAAGTTTCATCAATCTCAACTGCATCTTTGTCGCATAACAAAATGATTGTTGAACCACCAAAAAGGAACATACCCTTTTCTTTACATCTTTCAATTTTACCGGAAGAAATGTGGTTCTTGATTTTGCCAACCATCAATGCACCTACTTCAACTTGAACTATGTCACCAAAGTTTTCTGTGTGCATCATTGCATATTCTCTGCTATTTTGCACAAATACAGGATACTTATTTAGTGCAATAGGCTGAACTGTGTGTAGTATTCCTTTGATTTTAACAGACTTTTCTTGTATGCCATCATCAACAAATGCATATCTGTGGTAGTCATCAACTGCAAGTCTAAACACTAGGCAGTAGCCTTCCTTGTATTTTTTTGCAAGTCTGCTATTACATAGCAGATGATTAATTGTATAATAGCTACCCTTAATCGGCAATACAGTGTTGTCTTTAATTTTATATGCACTTAACTTACCGTCACATGGTGAGAAAAATAAGCTTCTGTCAGTTGGAAAAGGTCTTTTCTCTGCCTTAATTTTTCTTGTGAAAAAGTCATTAAAGGATTTGTAGTCAGCCTTTTCATATTCATCCATATTAATATTGTTTTGGGTTATGAATTTCTCAATTCTACCCTTTGACAAGGAACTACTCATATACTTTCCCACAATTGCTGAAACAAAAGGTAGAGTAATCACCTTTAAGATTATTCTGCCGAAAATGTTTTTGTAAAGGAATGTTAACGACTTGTCTTGTTTTAAATTGTTTAAATCAATTGTTTTATTAGTGTCCATACATAAACCTAAAGAATAGTAAAAGTCCAAATTCAACTGCACCAATAGCAACCATAATCATAATAACCTTTAGTCCCGGTTTTTTGATTTTAATTTTGCTAACATATAGGAATGCTACAATTAGCATTGCAACTACATAAAACGGTGAAATGTCAAAGCCTTTGCCAATAATATACTGAATAAGCATAATTGTTGGGAAAATTAAGCAAGATGATGTAACAGGTAAGCCAAGATAATACTTACGCTTTTCATCAGTTTTGTTCTGTCTTTCTTCTTCCATAACATTAAAGTATGCCAATCTGATAAGTGCTGCTAAAACAAATAGTGAAAATACAATAAAGAAAATTGTAATTTTGCAGTTAGCAAGTGGTTTCATAAAGTGCCACTTATCACTTAGCTTAAATGAATTTAAGTAGTGACTTGTGTAACAAGAATAACCGATAGCACAAGGCAACACACCAAAGGCTACAAGGTCAACTAATGAGTCAATCTGAATACCAAACTTCTTTTCTTGTTCTGTTCTGTCCTTCTTTGAACGAGCAACAATACCGTCAAATGCATCAAGAAAGCCACAAACCATAAGGCAAGTTGTAGCGATAAACGGATGACCTGTTCCTGATACCCCTACAAAGATACCTGTTACTGCTGAACATAATGAAAGGTATGTAAGAATAACAGTGTAATTATAAAAACCTAGCATATTAAGCACCCTTTTTCCTTTTACTCTTAATAATAAATCTTGCGTGATGAGCAAGAGTAAGTCCACCACAGACTATAATGCAAACATAGAATGAAAGTCCTCTGCTTAGAATTTCCCCATTTGCAGGGTCTGCAAAAATGTTTCTGAATCCATCAAAGAATAAGTAGTCGGCAATACCCACAGCACCGGGAACAGGTAAACTGTTACTACCGATAAGCACATATCCTTGAACTGTCATAATATCAATAAATGAGTGACCGGTTTGTCCACTACCCATATATACGCAGTATGTAACTGCCACAACAGAAACTCTCTGAAGTAGGTTTAGCAAAAATGCAACACCAATCATTGCAGGACTTTCCTTAATGATTTTTGCACATTCCTGATATTCGTCCATCATCTGATATAGCTTGTTTAGCTTTCTTCTTCTCTTTCTCAAAAGGTGAATTCTGAAAAGTAAATTAATAACACCCTCACAACTCTTTTTGATAATATTTGGGAAGAAAATAAGTAAAGCAAAAAATACTGTCAACAGTAGCTGAAAAACAATACCTAAAATAATCAATAGCTTTGACCAAGAATCAAAGATAAAGAAATATTCCGGTCTCAAAATAAAACAAGCTGCTGCAATTACCGACAATGAGGCAGTATATTGCATAACATTAAGTATCAAAGTAATGGTGGTAACTGACATTGGAATTTTGTCCTTTACCATAAAGAAAGCTGAGGCAGGTTGTCCACCGGAAGCTGATGGTGTAATTGCTGAGAAGTAAATATCGGCTGCCGAGTAAATAAAACTTTGGTAATACCCTCGTTTATATCCCAACTTTGCTGCTATGTATCTAATGCTTAAACCTTCAAGCAGAATAAACATAAATACACACATTACTGCTGCAATCAGCCAACCAATCTTTAGGCTGAAAGTGTAATTCAAAAAACCTTCTAATGTTAAATTTTCATTTTGGCTAACAATAGCATAGAAAGTCAGTGCAATTAGTGCTACAAAAACAATAATGTATATTATCTGTTTTTTTATGCTAAAAGCACCCTGATCTTCTTTTTCAATTTTTTTGTTTTGTTCCATAATAAATATCCTTGAAAATAATAATAAATCACAATATCATCACCGTATATTATAACATTATATAGGGTCAATATCAATGAAAATATTATCCTTTTCAATAATTTATAGAATATGTATAGTGAAACACCTGTTATTAAAATTTATTTCTACATCAAGTTTAAAATAAACTTTTATTATCACTATTTTTCCGTGATTGTGAGTTAATTTTGGACTTTTAATTTGTTTGTTGGATAAGATAAGTTTGATAAATTTGGGTTTGTCTTTATAATTTTAGTTGTGGGTTAAGGTGTATTTATCTTTTTAACACTTATTTTGTTTAGAGAAAAATTTACAAAAATATCATACCTTATACCATCGTTAAAGTGTGGCTAACAGGTGTAGGGGACATCATTGATGTCCCGTTACAAACTAGCCTTTATATAGGTACTTTGCCCTATGTAGATATTATAAATTTATAGCCTGTAAACAGGACAATAATCCCATAGGTATCACACTTTTTGACGGGCGAACAATGTTCGCCCCTACCGTGTAACTCATAATTTTTCTTATATTTTATAGTTAGAAATAGAGGAAAGTTTCATATATAATGATATTTTAAACAAGTTTAAAATATCAATCACTCCTTCCGTCACCATTCGGTGACACCTCCCTCAGCGAGGGAGGCAACTAGGTCTGTACAATTTCTTTTTTGTGTACAAACTTACAAATTTGTACATATTACACTTGGCTTCCTCAGACGAGGAAGCTGTCATTCGTGAATTGCAAAGCAATTCACCTTTTAAAGAATGACTGAAGGAGGGAAAAACTATAAATTAGATGTATTAATCGGTTGCTATCTAAATCAACCTTTATTACATAATCAGCCTCACAAACCCAAATTTATAAAATAATATTATTTTAGGTAAAAGAAAAAGCTAATGCGTAATTACTCACGCATTAGCTTTCATAATTTTTATTTAAAAAATAATTTTAAACTGATAACAATAGTCCCGGAAACAAATTATCTCTTTTTCTTAGACTTTAGAGAAAATACTTGTTTACCGATTTGCTGAATATCCTTTTCAAACAGATACATATTTACAAATCTAAGTACAAACCAAAGACCAATACAGAAAATCATAATTGTTAGTGCAACACCTGTTGGGAACAGAGAAACTGTAATAGGTGAGGCCTGACCACCACCGGCTACAATATCCTTATTCTGCTGTACCTGACTGTTATATGTTGTGTAGTTCTTAACAAGACTGGTTAAGAAGGTAAAGATAGAAACCATCAAGCCACAACTTGCACCTAATTCAAGGCATAAATGGTTAAATGCACTTGTAACTTTTAGAGACTTTGTTGAGGCAATTTCTTCTTTCTTCTTACCATACTTAAACATAACATAAACAAAGTAAAATGGCACTATAAATGAAAGAATAATATCCACTGCATAGTTAGAGTCCTCTTTGCAAAGGATTTGCATTTTCTTAATAATGCTACCTAGCCATACAACAAAATATACTACAGAAAATATTATGGAAAAGAAAAGTCTTGTACCTATTGATGGTTCTTTCTTAACATAGTTTTCTTCTTTTTCTGTATCTTCATCTGATTTTTCTTCAGTAAAATTTTCATCATCTTCATCATCAAATCTGTCAGGATTTGCATTAGGATGAGTCTTGTACTTAAAGATAAATGTATTCTTTAGCTTACTTCTGTATAGGAATGCAAATCCCAGTAGTAAGATTATACCAAGAATACTTGCAAGTGTACCTACTAAGTAACCTGATGGTAGGTAGCTAATTTCAATCTTGTGTTTACCGGCAGTAATATCAAATGCAAGTAAAGCACCACCGACTTTCTTAGTATCTACTTTTTCACCGTCAACCTTAACAGTCCAACCATCTTCATATACAATAGAAGTATAGAATAGACCATCTGTGTTGCTTTCTAACACACCGTTAAGCTGAGTATCAGTACACTTAGTAGCCTTTAAAGTATTTTGTGCTAACTTATTATAGCCTTCTTTAAATACATCATCGTTAATCTTTGCAACATGTAAAGCAAAGTTACCTGTTGCAGTATTTGGCAAGTTATCAAGACTAACACTTAACTTGTCACCCTTAGCAAAGTTACCTGCATTAAGAATATATGGTCGGCTAATATCCCCATCCTGCTTAATGGAAGAACCATTCTTCTTAATATTAATTGCTTGAGTTTCCAGTGAAGTACCGTAGTAAACACCATATACATAGTAACTACCGGCTTCATTAATATCATAAGTAAATTCCATATTAGAAGCAGAACTTGCACCATTAGTATTGAATGAATAGTCATAACCCATCATTGAGTCTTCATAATACTTGTTAACCTGATATGATGTAACATTTGCAGTTGATGTAACATTAGTCATCTTTATTTCACTAAATACATCTTTGTTGATACCGGTAATATCTCTAAAGAATTCATTTTGCTTCTGAATTGCATTTAGTTCACTAAAGTCATCAGGGTCTCTGGTTTCCAGAGTGTATTTAGTAGCATTTTTATTGCCTACAAAACCCATTGGTAGGTAGTAATTATTTTTAAGTAATACTTCGTTATTATTTGTATAAGCCGGTGACATATAGTCAGTAGCTGAATATGTACCATCTCTTGAGATTAAATACTTAACATTTAAGAAAAGGTTTGTTACAGGAGTACTTTCTCTATAAGTATATCTATTACCACTTTGCCAACCTTGGCAACCAAATTCTTCAAGGAACTTTGTAACAGAAACATTACTCATTGATGAGAACTGTGAAATACCGTTATAGCCGTTAAGACTTGCATCATTAAGTGTCTGAGTCTTGGTCATTTCAGCTCTCCACATATCAACTGTGTTTGTTTCTAAGTTGTTCATTGCTCTGATAACATCAGCAGTTACTGCTTCACCTTCAGGATAGTTAGCAGTACTTGTTGAGCTAACTGCTTCAATACCCTTGTATCCGGCAATAAACATTTCTACAAGTACCAAAGTAAATACAACTAAATCAAGTACAACTCTTGGATAAATCTTGAAGATATACAGACCTGTTGCTACTGTTAGAATACAGATTAGTAGGAATGAACCCCATACTACTGTACCTGTTTGGATTGTTGAAGAAATCACACAAAGAAGTAAACTTCCCAAGAATCCAAGTAGCACATCCCAAATTCTGGCCTTTTCAATAAGTGTATATGCTCTATATGCCATAACAACAAGTACAAAGCTAAACAGGTAAGCAAATCTATGAGGAATCATATTTGTAAAATGCATACCATGCCATACATAGTCAAGTACATTTACATTGAAACTTGCTACAAGGAATGCAAGTAAACCGATTGAAAAAGCCTTTGCTCTCCAAGTAACTTTTCTTGCGCTTAAGAACATAATACCAAAGAACAATGCTGCCATACCACAAGCAATGTTAGGTAGGTTTTCCTTAGTTGACGGTGTAATAAAGTCAAGTGACTGTGACATTATTTCAGACCAATTATAATATGTTCTGATTGTATCAGGCCAACTGTTATTTGTACTGTATGTAAGTTGTAATCCGTTAAATGCCGGTAATGAAATAAACGAGGTAATCATCAAAGCAATAACAGAGAAAATTGCAGTTCTTGCAAGTCTGCTGAAAAATTCTTTCCAGCCATTCCAGTACATAATGCTATAACCGATAAAGCATAGGAATGTAAAGATACAAGCAAATAAACCTACATAGTAGTTAGCAATAACTGATAAAGCAAGGGAGATTGTATATAGACAGAACTTGTTTTCTCTCCATAGCATCACCATACCAAGTGCTACAAGTGGTAGCATAGCTACTGTGTTTAGCCAAATAACATTCCAATAGTAGCCCATAAAGAATGCACAACAACCGTAACCAACTGAGAAAAATACAAGTGGTAAGCCGTTTTTGTGGAAAGTTTTCTTTAGGAAGATAGCAGTAAAGCCACCTGCACAACCAACCTCTACACATACGGAAAGCATCAAGAATTCTCTTAGGAAACTTGCCGGTACAAATGCAGTTAAGAAGTTAATAGGGCTTGCTACATAATAGGAAAGTAGGGTAAGATAGTTGCCACCCATACCGTTAGTCCATGAATGTAACAAACTTTGACCTGAGATTATCTTATCCTGAAAATCTACAAGGAAAGGATAATACTGATGCCAAAGGTCAACAACAAGGATTTGTTGGTCACCAAATGGTGCAAATCTCTTGATTGCAAAGTTAAGCAACATAATTAAGAAAGGTAGGACAAAGGCAAGAATTACGAATGAGTTGTTGCTGAAAAATCTTCCCAGTCCTTTTTTTGCCTGAGTGTACATTCTTGATGTATCAATCAGTTGTTTTGTTTTTTTAGACATACTTTTTCCTCCATATTTATGAAGTAGTTCTTTTTTACCTATACTATTTTATTGTACCATCTATTTGCTACAAGGTAAAGTATGTTTTATTATTTTTTTGTGAATACAGTCTGTGTTGTAAATAGATATGACCCATTTTAGGGTAAAAATAAAATACGATTTAATATTTCGCTTGTTTTACTGACTTTTGATTATGAATATTAATTAATGAATGGATTTCAATTCTAACTTTTCACTCAATAACTGCATTGGACTCTTGTAATCAAGTGTTCTCATTGTTTTGTTATTACTCCATTCCAAATGTCCTTTTAATTTTGTGTTTAATTCTTCAATATTTCTGAATGTTTCCCATTCATAGAAATATCTTTGGTCGTTTCTATGACTTCTTTCTACCTTTCCGTTGTGCCAAGGTGTTCGTGGTGGTATTAATTTATGATTTATACCTAGTTTGTTTAATTCTATTTCAAAAGGACTTTTCACTTCACTGCTCTGATATTTATATGTGAACTCTATTCCGTTATCTGTTTGAATAGTCTGTATTTTAAACGGAAATTCTTTCAATAACATTTTCAAGAATTTGGTTGAGTTTTCAGGTGTATGTTCTTCAAACCCATATACAAATCTCATCCTTGTACATTCATCTATTGCAGTCCATTGATAAAAATGCTTTCCGTCCCTTAAAGCCTTACCTCTTAAGCAATTATATGGCACTTCTTTTACATCTATCTGCACCTTTTCTCCAGGTATTAACAGTTCCGGATATCTTCTATGCTTACGGCTCTTTTTCTTGGTCTTTTTATATTTTACTAAGCCCATTCTTTTAGCTGCATATATCATTCCTGAGTAGCTTCTTGTATATCCTTTTCTCTTTAAATCACTGTATACTCCATCCCATCCATATCTTTCATAGCACTTTTTGAAAGAATTTCTAATTTGTCTTTCTTCTCTTTTTGTGTGCCTGTTAGGATGACTATGTGGTCTGTGTGATTTAGGCAATAGCGATTGCCAGGTACCGTCATATTGTTTACACCATCTCTTTACGCTTGAAAGACTTACACCGTACATTCTACTTGCTTTGCTTTTTCCTTTTCTTATTGCGTATTTTACTACCGCTTGCTTTTTCTTTGCTTCTTGTGTTATCATATTCATGAGGAGTACTTCTTTCTTAGGTTAATGTTTTTTAGCGATTCCATTATACCATATTTTGAAGTTACTCCTCTTTTTTATTGGGTCATATCATTTTAGCACATACAGTTTTATTATTTTTTTGTGAATACAGTTTTATTATTTTTTTGTGAATATATCCTGAAACAATTTTAAGAACCGAGTAAATAATCTATTTAATTATCATTATTTTAACTCAATTAATAGATAATCTCTATCACTATTACTTTTTATTTTATAAAAATAGGTATCTTTTATAATGATTAATTTTTGATTATTATCAATTTGTTTACCTGCTTCTATTAAATTCATTTTATAATATTGTCTTAATTTTTGATCACCCCAACCCCATTTACTGGAATCACTAAGCATAACTGGTATAGTTTTCTTCAAAATCGGATATTCTTCAATCATATTTTCAACTGATTCACTAAAGCCAATTGTACCCTTAACATTTATTTGTACCGTTTTTTTATCTTTTAAAATATCACTATCATTTATAGCTTCAACGATTTGATTATTTCTAAAATCTGCATATTCTTTTTGTGATGATAAAGCATTTCCAAAAATCAAAAAATAGACAACAAAAGAAAAACTAATCATAATCTCTACTACTTTACATAAGTAATACTTTTTTTCTACACAAATAGGTAATCCTATAATTGTTATTAGAACTCCTATGCAATACATATATCGAGGATCAGTTGGTAATTCATCAAAGATAATATATGGGCCAAAAGATACACTAAATATTACAGGTATAAAAATAAATAGAGTTAATAATGTTATTAATTTATTTTGCTTTGTTTTTAACACTATATAAATAATAAAATAAAAAGCTATTATGTAAATAAACAACAACCATATAAAATTTAAATCTTCATTCATCAAATTAAAATATTTATTCATATTAATAAATATTTTATTTAAAGAAACCTGTGGATTTATGTATGCATCTGTTTGTGTTATAGGTTGCATCAAAAAGACTTTAAACACAACTAACCCTAATATATATGAAAATGCGGATGTTAAAATATATATTATAATATTATCATTTCTTTTATCAATAAAATTAAGAAAAGCTGTTGCAATAACAAAGATCGGAAAAATACCTAGTGATGATTGATATGTAATACACACTAAGATTGTACTTATAAAAACAAAAATTCCATACTTTAATTTATTGCACTGTCTAAACAATAATGGTACTATAGATAATAATACAGATAACGCCATATACGGTGCATCATATTTATAAGCTAAACATCTTATGAAATATGGATTTATAATCATCGGTATAATTGCAACAACAGATAGCAAACTAGTTTTTTTATTATCAGTTATTACAGAAATAGCTATAATTCCTGCTAAAGACATAATAGCCAAAGCTAATATCTGCGGTAATGGAGAAATATCTGCCAGCCAAGAATTCATATGTAATATCTTAGATAAAAAATCGGACATATATCTACTAAAATCACCAGAAAGTGTATATCCATGTATTACCCTTCCCGCATCATCTATATAATTAAAATTAGCTCTTATTAGTGACAAAGAGCCTATCATACAAATGCTAAAAATAATAAAATAGTGTTTTTTATATATTTTCAAGTTTTCCGTTAGATAAATAAAAATCTTTTTTATTTGTTTCGATAAAACAAATATTGCAAAAAAACCAATACCAATACCAATTATCCCTATAATAGAAATGGTTATCTTAGGATCAATATAAGATAATTTTTTTACTATACTTGGTATAGTTTTGCTATACTCAAAAAAGAAGTCTAAAAATACACAAGTAGCGAGAAACAAAGACAAAACAAACGAATATTTATCATCAAAATAACTTTTATTTATATTGATTTTTATATTCTTATCAATCATAAATAAGAGAACACATCCTAAAAATAATATTCCCGAAAACAATAATACTCTATATCCTCTAATAATACTTGTCATTACTAATACTGGTATAGCAGAAAATAAGAAATATATTTTTCCTCTACTTAAATTACTAAAAATTTTCATATTATACCCCCAAAATACCCCATTAAAGTACTTTTATATTTTATCATTTTATATATTACAAGTCAATCAAATATAATTTATATATTTTTGTTAATATATTTAATATTAATAGACTTTTCAATTTCTATTTGATATAATGTAAAATAGATTAGGAGGCTTATTATGAGTTTAATTGACATTGTAGTACCTTGTTATAACGAAGAAGCAGGTCTTAGACATTTTGTTGAAGTTACCAACTCAGTTATAGAGGGTATTCCTGAACATAAATTTAGATATATACTTGTCAATGACGGTAGCAAGGACAAGACTTACCTTATTATGAAAGAACTTGCTAATCAATTTGACAACATTAAATACATTTCATTCTCAAGAAATTTTGGCAAAGAGGCTGCTATGTATGCAGGTTTTCAGCACACTAGTGGTGACTATGTTATTGTTATGGATGCCGACTTACAACATCCACCACAGATGTTCCCTGAAATGATTAAGGAAGTAACAGAAAACGGTTATGACTGTTGTGCATTAAGAAGAACTGCTAGGGAAGGTGAAAGCAAGTTTAGAGAAACATTCTCAAAGCTGTTTTTTCGTATTCAAAATGCACTTTCCGAAACAAAAATGCCTTATGGTGCAGTTGACTACCGTATTATGACAAGACAAATGGTTGATTCTATTCTTGAACTTTCTGAGGCTCAGCGTTTCAGCAAAGGTCTTTTCAGTTGGGTAGGTTTCAATACCAAATGGCTACCATTTAAAACTGTAGACAGAGAACTTGGACAAACCACATGGAGTTTTTGGAAACTGTTTAAATATGCTCTTGATGGCATTACCAGTTTTTCGGTAGCACCACTTAGATTTATCAGTGGTATGGGTATTGTAATCTTTATCATTGCCTTTATCTATATTATTATTACCTTAATTCAGACCTTGATTTTTGGTATTGATGTTCCCGGTTATGCCACAACATTAATGGTAACTCTATTTATGGGTGGTATTATGGAATTTTCTATTGGTATTGTTGGTGAATATTTAGGTAGAATTTTCATTGAAACCAAGGACAGACCTATTTATATTATTCATCACACCAATTTTGATGAAGATGAAAAAGAAACTAAGGAGAAAAATGATTAATGAAAGACTTTATCAAACAATTTTTTGACATTAAGTTTTGGAAATTTATTTTAGTCGGTATTCTTAACACAGTAGTTGGTAACGGACTAATGTTCATTTTCTACAACTTCACACCAATTAAAGACCTTGATTCTGTATTTAGCAGTGGTGGTTACTGGGTAAGTTCAGCACTTGGTTACATAATCGGTAGTATTGTCAGCTATATTCTAAACAAGCACTTTACTTTCCAAAACAAAGAAAAGGGCATTAAACCAATTCTAAAATTCTCACTAAATATTGCTGTTTGCTACTTCCTGGCTTATGGTCTTGCAAAGCCATTTACACTATGGATTCTATCAGGTCAAAGCAAAACAATTCAAAGCAATATTGCAATGTTAGTTGGTATGTGCCTATTCGTAGCATTTAACTATATCGGTCAAAGATTCTTCGCTTTTAAAGAAAAAGAAGAAACAAAATAATTAATGATTAAAGAAATAAAATTATTGAAGAAAAAAATAATAAAATAATTCTTTAATAAGTCAGTAATTACAATAAATACCTCTCTTTTTAGAGAGGTATTTTTATTTTTCATAATTTCTTTGTGGATTAAAATTAATCAGTTCCATAAATTAGGGTTTTTCAATTTTGTTTCTGCGTTACGATAAATTAATTTTGTAAATTTGGGTTTGTGAGGCTGATTATGTAATAAAGGTTGATTTAGATAGCAACCGATTAATACATCTAATTTATAGTTTTTCCTTCCTTCAGTCATTCTATAAAAAGTGAATTGCTTTGCAATTCACGAATGACAGCTTCCTCGTCTGAGGAAGCCAAACACAATATGTACAAATTTGTAAGTTTGTACACAAAAAAAGAAATTATACAGACCTTGTTGCCTCCCTCGCTGAGGGAGGTGGCTTTGCGTATGCAAAGACGGAAGGAGTGGTTGGAATTGTAAATTCATTTACAATTCCATATTATCTGAAACTTTCCTTTATTTCTAACTATTAAATATAACAAGAATTATGAGTTACACTGTAGGGGCGAACATCGTTCGCCCGTAATGAAAGTGTGATACCTATGGGATTTTTGTCCTATTTACAGACTATAAATTTATAATATCTACATAAGGCAAAGTACCTATATAAAGGCTAGTTTGTAACGGGACATCAATGATGTCCCCTACACCTGTTAGACATACTTTAACGATGGTATAAGGTATGATATTTTTGTAAATTTTCCTTATAGCTGATTGATTTATCTTAACCCACAATCACAATTAAAAACAAAAAGCCGTTGCAATGCAACGGCTAATTTTTATTCATTCAATAATATTAATTAAACAATATTGATACAATAATAATCATTTAAATTCTTATTTATTTTGAAGAATCTTTCTTCTGTCAACTTTTTTACTTTTCTTGCTATCGGCTTTAACAGAAACTCTCTTATCAAGTTCTTCTCTTGCAACTGCAAGCATTAGCTTAATTCTGTTTTCTTGGTTAACTCTTGGAGCACCCGGATCATAATCAATAGCAACAATATTTGCCTTAGGGTTGATTTCCTTAATTCTTCTAATCATACCCTTACCGTTAATATGGTTTGGTAGACAACCGAATGGCTGAGTACAAACAATGTTTTCAAAGCCTGTTTCAGCAAGTTCAAGCATTTCGGCAGTTAGTAGCCAACCTTCACCCATCTTCGAACCAAAACCGATAACACCGTCAATAAGGCTCTTTGTATGAGCGTATTTTGATGGTGGCTGAAAACCGTACTTTGTAGTAGATGCAATCATCATATCCTCAGTTTTAGATACATAATCAAGCATAAGTTCACAAACTTTTTTCTTTGCTTTGCTACCACCATAAAGTTTAATATCTTCAATACGGTTATCAATTTTAAATGCTGCAAAGCCCATAACCCCGGGAAGACAAACTTCACAACCTTGGTCATATAGGAACTGCTCTAGATCATTGTTACCAAGTCTGGCATATTTAACATAAATTTCCCCAACTACACCAACACGAATTTTCTTTTCATCAGTCTTTTTAATCTGAGAAAATTCAAGACAAATTTCATCAAGAATTCTAGACATATCCTTGAAACGATAGTTCTTACCTTCGTTAAAGTCCTTAGCAAGTTTGTTCTGCCACTTTAGAACTAAAGCATCAGCCTCACCCTTATTAACCTCATAAGGCTTAGTCTGATTACGAACAGACATAAGCACATCACCATAAACAAGACCGGCAATAACTCGTCTGATTAGTGGTAAAGAAATCTTAAAACCCGGGTTTTTCTCAAGACCTGAAAGGTTAAGTGAAATAACAGGAATCTGCTCCAAACCTGCCTTTTTAAGACCCTTTCTTAGTAGGTGAATGTAGTTAGATGCACGACAACCACCACCTGTTTGGGTAATCATCAATGCAGTTTTATTTAAGTCATATTTGCCACTTTCAAGTGCATTAATCAACTGACCAATAACCAAAATAGCAGGATAGCAAGTGTCGTTATGTACATACTTTAGACCGGTTTGAGCAATTTCCGGACCATCAGTATCAAGTAGCTCAACATTGTAACCTTCATGACGGAAAGCATCCATTAGAATACCAAAATGAACAGGCATCATCATAGGTACAAGAATCTTGTAACCTTCGTCATTCATTTCTTTAGTATACATTAGACGACCGTCTTTATCATAAACAAGTTTTGCCATAAGCAAAAACCCCCAATATCAAAATTATTATTTGCCGATGGCTGCAAGTAAGGAACGAATACGGATTTTTACTGCACCAAGGTTTGTAATTTCGTCAATCTTAATCTGTGTATAAATCTTGCCATTCTTTTCAAGAATATCTCTAACTTCATCAGTTGTAATAGCGTCAACACCACAACCAAATGATACAAGCTGTACAAGGTTCATATCTTTTCTTGTGCTAACATACTTTGCAGCAGCATATAAACGGCTATGGTAAGTCCACTGGTTTAGAACACCAACCTTGAACTTTTCTACTCTGTCAGAAACACAATCTTCTGAAACAATAGCAACACCAAATGAAGCAATCATCTTGCTGATACCATGGTTAATTTCAGGGTCAATGTGATATGGACGACCGGAAAGAACAATAATATCCTTGCCTTCTTTTTCAGCCTTTTCAATAATTTCATTACCGTGCTGACGAATCTTTGCAAAGTAGTTGTCATATTCTTCATAAGCACACTTTGCAGCATTCTTAACTTCCTTTTGAGTTAAGTCAGGGAAGTACTTTGAAAGGTCCTCATATGCCTTTTTATAGAAGTCCTTTGGACGATGAATACCAAAGTAATCTTTGATAAATGTAACATTGTGAACTTCTTTCATATTGTTATAAATAACTTCAGGATAATAAGCAACAACAGGACAGTTGTAGTGGTTATCACCTAGGTGTTCATCAATATTGTATGACATACAAGGATAGAAGATTGTATCAACACCCATATCAATAAGAGCCTTAACATGGCCATGCATTAACTTTGCAGGGAAACAAACAGTATCACTAGGGATAGTCTGCTGACCTTTTTGATATAGCTTACGAGTTGAGAATGGACTTCTGATAACTTCAAAGCCCAGCTCTGTAAAGAATCTATGCCAGAATGGCAATAGTTCAAACATATTAAGACCCATAGGGATACCGATTTTGCCTCTGCTACCCTTAACAGGTTTATATTCTCTAAGTACCTTTAGCTTGTACTCATACATATTTAAACTTTCATCAGGTGATTTCTTAGTGATAGGTCTTTCACATCTGTTACCTGCAATAAACTTTCTGCCATCAGCAAAAGTATTTACTGTTAGTCGGCAGTTGTTGTTACACATACCACAGTTTACAACCTTAATTTCGTGAACAAAGTTCTCTAAGTCAGGTTTCTTTAGAAGTGTGCTACCTTCAGTAGAACCTTGTGACTTACTCTGTGCATACATAGCAGCACCATAAGCACCCATAAGACCTGAGATGGTAGGTCTTACAACATTAACACCCATTTCTTGTTCAAATGCACGAAGTACAGCATCATTTAGGAATGTACCACCTTGAACAACAATTTTCTTGCCAAGTTCATCCGGACCTGATGCTCTGATAACTTTATAAAGAGCATTCTTAACAACAGAAAGAGAAAGACCACTTGAAATATCTTCAATAGTAGCACCGTCTTTCTGAGCCTGTTTTACAGATGAATTCATAAATACAGTACATCTTGAACCTAGGTCAACAGGATGTTTACCAAAGATACCTAACTGAGCAAAGTCTTGAATTGAGTAGCCAAGAGCATTTGCAAATGTCTGTAGGAATGAACCACAACCTGAAGAACAAGCTTCATTTAGGAAAATGTTATCAATTGCACCGTTATGCACCTTGAAACACTTAATATCCTGACCACCAATGTCAATAACAAATTCAACATCAGGCATAAAACTTTTTGCAGCAGTAAAGTGAGCAACTGTTTCAACAATACCGTAATCAACACAAAAAGCATTCTTAATAATATCTTCACCATAACCTGTTACGGCTGAAGACTTAATCTTTATGTTAGGCTTTTTATCATATAATTCATTTAAGAAATCTTTAATAATAGGAACAGGGTTACCACTGTTTGAAAGGTACTTTGAATATAGCAGTTCACCGTTTTCACCCATAACAACTGCCTTAACAGTTGTAGAACCGGCATCCATACCAATATAGCAGTCACCGTCATAATCTTCCAAAGGAACTTCCTTTACAGTAGCTTTTGCATGACGAGCCTTAAACTGTTCATATTCTTCTTCATTTTTAAATAGAGGAGGGTTAAAGGCAAAGTTGCCACTACCTGTATAATGGCTAACCTTCTCAATAATTTCATCAAAATTAATAGTACTTTCAGCACATAAAGCTGCACCACAAGCAACATAGTATAGAGAATTTTCAGGACAAGTACCCTTAGTTCCAAGTTCTTCATCAAAAGCCTTGCGAAGTTCTTCCATAAATGTAAGAGGACCACCTAGGTAAACAACATTACCCTCAATTTCTCTACCTTGAGCAAGACCTGCAACAGTTTGGTTAACAACTGCATGGAAAATACTCTGAGCAATATCAGCTTTTCTTGCACCTTGGTTAAGCAGTGGCTGAATATCTGTCTTAGCAAAAACACCACAACGAGATGCAATTGTATATGTTTTTTCATAACCTTTAGCAAGGTCATTCATTTCTTCAAGAGGTACATTTAGCAAAGTAGCCATCTGGTCAATAAATGCACCTGTACCACCGGCACAAGTACCGTTCATACGAACTTCCATACCACCGGATAGGAACAGAATCTTGGCATCTTCACCACCAAGTTCAATAACAACATCTGTACCCGGAATAAATGTATTTGTAGCAACTCTTGTTGCATAAACTTCCTGAACGAAAGTAATATCACACTGTTCAGCAACACCCATACCTGCTGAACCTGACATTGCAACTAGTGCATTTTCAACACCATCAATTTCCTTTCTTACCCTAGTAAGAATTTCACCGATTTTTGTTGTAATCTGGCTGTAATGTCTTTCATATGTACTATATAGTAGTTTGTTATTATCATCTAGCACAACACACTTAATTGTTGTTGAGCCAATATCAAGACCTAATCTCATATTTACTCCTTAAATATAGTCATTTAGACCCATTTTCACATTATACTTCTTATACCATTGTATGATATTTTCTTAGCATTTTAATTCTATTATAGAATAATAAGTCGATTTATCACTATTCTACATTCTATCAATAAGTTGTATTTTATTCAAGGTACAATTTGTGTATTTTTTTCTTAAAATGCAATATATCAAGCCTATATTTAACTATTTATATACACCAAAAATAAAAATGTTCATTAATTTTTTCGCATAGTTTTCCACATTTTAAGAAGTGAATATGAAAATACTTGTTATTTTCTAAATAACATCATAAATGTTTGGTTTTAATTTTGATTGTAAGTAAAGGTTAGTTAGATAAATTTGGGTTTGTGGGGATGTTGTATTATAAAAAATGTAAACTATGTCCTTGTATAAACTGTAAACTATGTGGTTGTACAATTTATAATATAACGATATTTTGTGGCATAAATAATGCTGATTGTTATATCATATTATGGCTTACAGTCGTAGGGGCGAACATCGTTCGCCCGTAATGAAAGTGTGATACCTATGGGATTTTGTCCTGTTTGCAGACAATAAATTTATAATATCAGCATAGGGCATAATACCTTTATTTAGGATAGTTTGTAACGGTCCAACAATGTTGCACCCTACAACTGTAACTCAAAATTTTTCTATATTTTATAGTTAGAAATAAAGGAAAGTTTCAGATAATATGGAATTGTAAATGAATTTACAATTCCAACCACTCCTTCCGTCACCATTCGGTGACACCTCCCTCAGCGAGGGAGGCAACAAGGTCTGTATAATTTCTTTTTTGTGTACAAACTTACAAATTTGTACATATTGTGTTTGGCTTCCTCAGACGAGGAAGCTGTCGATTGTAAATTGACGGTACGGCAATTTACCTTTTATAAATCGACTGAAGGAGGGATAAAACTATAAATTAGATGAAATATTCGGTTACTATCTAATTAACCTATATTACATAAATATCCCCACAAACCCTAATTTGCAAAATTAATTTATCGTAACGCAGAAACAAAATTGAAAAGCCCAAATTTGTTGAAGTATTTTCAGCTTAGCACAATTAAAATTAAAAAACTAATTTGTACAACAGGCTTATAACAAACAACCAAAATTTTTTATTATATCAAATTGATTACACAACATAAATTTTTTACACAACAAAAACACCCACCTGAAAACAGGTGGGTGAATTATTAGTTAGTAGATTAACAAAGTAGTCAATTAAAATTACTTTTTAACTGTTACCTTTGTCTGAGCAGACTTTCTAGAACCGTCAGCAGCTGTGAACTTAACAACTGTTGAACCCTTCTTAGTAGCCTTAACTGTTACAGTCTTACCGGAGTTAATCTTAGAAGCTGATAGCTTAACGATACCCTTCTTAGAAGATGTAACCTTAATCTGCTTGTTGTATGTGTTAGATGGATATAGAGTAGCCTTAATCTTAACAGAAGCACCCTTCTTCTTTAGAGTAGTTGTCTTCTTAGCTGAGATTGTTAGCTTTGTAGCCTTCTGCTGCTTAACGATAACCTTGCATCTAGCTGACTTGTTGCTACCATCTTTAGCCTTAACTGTGATATAAGCAGTACCAGGTTTCTTACCTACAACAACGCCCTTAGAGTTAACTGTAGCAATTCTTGTGTTGTTTGAAGAGAATGTTACTGTCTTGTAAGCAGCGTTCTTAGGGTTAACTGTAGCCTTTAGAGTAAATGACTTACCATTGTAGATAGCCTTTGTTGAAGCGTTTAGCTTGATGCTTGTTACATACTGCTTAACTGTTACATCCTTAGTTAGAACTAGAGCCTGAGCATCGCCAGGGTTCTGAACTGTTAGAGTAATTGTAGCCTTACCAGCCTTAACACCCTTAACAACACCGTTCTGGTCTACAGTTGCAACACTTTTGTTGCTTGAAGCCCAAGTCTTTGTTGTCTGAGCAGTTGTGTTTGAATACTTAACATTAATCTTAGCAGTCTTACCTGGGTAGATTGAAACTGTCTTTGTAGTAATAACAGCAGTTACATCCTTAACTTCATAAGTTGAACCAGCTGTTGTGTCATACTTACCATCAGCATGTAGGTAATACCATTCGCCACCGTATGTTGTAGCACCTGAGTAATCATTTACCTTAGTCTGAGTTGGGTCAACAACGTAGATCATGTTTTCGAATGAAGTAACGCCATCTGGATAGCTAGCACTGTCGCCTGCTTCATAACCTTCTAGCTTTAGGTTATCTGTCTGGAAGTTCTTACCCCAGTTGATTGATGGCTGTTCGCCTTCAGCTGCCTTTGTACCACCATCGATACCGTTGTTGAAGATAAGTGTAGTAACGTCTGCCGGAGCATCAATGTAATAAACATTTGCGCCGTTTTCAAGCTTTAGTGAAGTAGCTCTCATCTGGTATGAGTGCTGCCAACCGCCTAGTTCTTCTGTAGCTAGAGCGTTACATTGGTCAGTACCTTCCCACCAGTAAGCACATGCTGTAGCATTGTTGAATGTGTACCAATCTTCAGGCATAGCAAAGAAATATCTCTTTGATGCACCACCTGTTGTAGGACCTGTGTAGATACCACCGTGGCTTGTAACTGCACTTGTTTCGCCCTTATCATTTGTTGTCTGAGTAGGAGCTGGAGTTGATTCAGTTGTAATTGGTTCTGGAGTAACATCTTCACCATTTACATAAACCTTAACCTTTAGATCAGCTGTTAGAACGATTCTAACTTCTGAGTCAGCCTTTGTTACAGCTAGTTCCTGGTCTGCACCACCAGCAACAATTAGACCGTCATAACCATAAGCTGGTTCCCAAGCACCGTTTGTTGTTACCTTGAACTTGTAAGCTGTGCCGTCTTCCTTAGGCTGTACATTCTTGATTGTGATTTCGTAAGAACCATCTTCGTTCTTAGTCATCTTGTTTGTTTCGTCAGCCTGGTTCCAAGCAACACCGTTACATAGACCAGCTTCACCAGCTACATAATGAGCTGTTTCTGGAGGAACAACCTTACCAGGAGCGTCTGTACCGTTAACTAGTACCTTAACAAAACCGTCAGGAATTGTAACGCCGTCTTTATCTCTTGTACCCTGAAGAGTTAGGATAACATCAACTGTTGAGTTGTCTTCTGGAACTGAGAATTCAATGTTTGCAGGGTTTGCTTCGCCTAGAGTAGCACCGAAAGATACATCCCAAGCATGATCCTGAGCAACCTTTACTGTGTATAGATCTGATTTAGCAACACCTGTATAAGTGATTTTGTAAGTGCCATCTGCCTGAAGTGCCATATCGTCAGCTGGAGTATTAGGAGTCCAGCTAGCACCTAGGAATGCAGCGTCACCTACAACTGTGTAAGTGTGGTTAGCGTCATCATCAGCAGCTACTGATAGGCCTGCAAATACTGAACAAGCCATTAGCACTGAAAGAATAATGCTAACAATTCTTTTTGTTTTCATTTCTGAAAAACCTCCTTTTAAAGTATCGCATTTAATTGCATAATTATTATAGTCTTTTTTTCACCCACTTTTCAATTAGCAAAGTAACGAATTTAGTACCATAACTTTGGTGAAAATAGATAAAAAACTTTATATGTATAAAGTTTGTAATCAATTCTTTATGTTTTGGATATATTGTATTAACAATTTGTTAAAATTTAAACCCTATTTGTTAAAATAGCTTTATAAAACTTCCAAAATCAACCCTTAACTCCCATTGGCTCTAGCTTTTCGACTTGTTCACAATTTGTTCAAAATATATAAAATAAGAAAAATCTTTCCTAAATACACTAGGAAAGACTTTAATTTGCTTAATTTTCAGTTGTAAAAGTATAGTTTATCAAAAAAATTATAATAATCAACAAATATACTTTTTAATGTTGATTAACGCATTTTTGCCATCATTTTTAATAGTTTTCTCAAGTTCAGCTAAAGAGTCAAACTTCTTCTCAGGTCGCTGAAAACAAAGTAATCTTGTGTCAATCACTTCACCATAAAGGTCAGGACCGTTATATTCAGGCAACCAAGTTTCTGAAAGTGGCTTATAGTTGCCAACAGTTGGTTTAACCCCAACATTAGTTACACCGACATATTGTTTACCCTTAATAGTAACTAAACTTGTGTAAACACCAAACTTAGGAATTGCAATATTATCCGGAAGTTTCTGATTAATAGTAGGTGTATCCATAAGCCTACCTATGTGATTGCCTTGTTCAATTACAGAAGTATAGCCGAATCTATGACCAAGAAGTTTATTTACTTCTTCCATTTCACCATTCTTAATAAGCTTCCTTATTCTTGTACTGCTGACAGTATCACCATCAACAATAACTTGGTCTGCTACTGTAACATTAATAGAAAACTCTTTGCATATTTCTTTAAGTGTATTGTGGTCAGCAACTCCACCTTTGCCAAAGTGATAGTTAAAACCACAAAATACTTCTTTTGCATTTAATTTTTCAACAAGGATTTTTTCCACAAATTCTCTTGGTGAATAGTCCTTTACTGTTAAGAAATCATCCTCAATAACTTTACTGACACCCATATCTTTTAGGATATGTTGTCTTTCTTCGTTAGGAGTAATAATTTCAACACTTCTGCCAAATAGCAATGCCGGGTTTTTCTGAAAAGTATAAACAATAGGAATCAGTGACTTTTCATTAGCCACTTTAAGCATTTTTCCGATAACTGCCCTATGACCTTGATGTATTCCATCAAAAAAGCCAAGTGCTACTGCAGAATAATTATTTTCGTTAATTTGTTCTTTCATATATATAGTAACTCTCAAATATACTTTAATATAAATTAAATTTTGCCACTGTCAAGTAGGTACTTTGCTTTTAGAATTGCCACTTGAGTTTTGCCATCAATAATTTGATTGTTCAGCACCATTTCCACAACTTTATCAAATGGAATTTTTTCCACATTTAGAAATTCATCATCATCAAGGTGTTGTTCACCACAACCATCAACTCTGCACATATACATATGAACAATCTCATCGGAATAAGCACATAGTCCAACATAGCTACCAAGTGTCATATAACTGTAGCCATCAGCACCTGTTTCTTCTTTTAACTCTCTTTTGCAATTTTCCAAAGGTGTTTCACCTTTTTCCAGCTTACCTGCCGGAATTTCTAACATTACTTGGCGTAATGGATAACGATATTGCTTTACCATAAGCACTTCATTATCTTTGGTTAGTGGTACAACACAAACTGCACCATGGTGCTTGTTGTATTCTCTTGTAGCAGTATTGCCATCAGGCAAGAGAACTTCATCCTTATATATTTTAATAAACAACCATCAAACACTTGTTTTGATGATATAGTTTTTTCTTCTAATTTCATAATAAAATCTCCGAGGTATGATATGTTTAATTTTTATCCCCACACAAAAAATCGTGAAGAATTTGAAAACCGATTAATAAAGGAATTTCCCTTTATAAAAAAAGAAACCATAGGGAAAAGCCTTGTTAACAGAAACATTGAGGCAATCACCATAGGTAACAAAAACAAAAAAATAATTATGGTTGGGGGAGTACACGGAAGTGAATACCTGACCATTAATTTACTGTATAAATTTTTGTGGCAACTTGGTTGTTCATACAGAGACGGAAGTGAAGTTGCCGGTATTAAAATGAAAAGATATTTACATAGGAGAGGTGTAACCATAATACCTTGTGTCAATCCTGACGGTACTGACATTAACTTACTTGGTTCATCCTCAGCAAATAAATATTCTTCACTTATTAATTATATTTGTCCACATTCTTGCATATGGCAATCAAATGCAAGAGGTGTTGACATTAACCACAACTTTCCGGCAAATTGGGAAGAAATACACAAGAGAGAAATTGCCTTAGGAATTTCTGCACCACACAACACAAGGTATGGTGGCAAAACTCCATCATCAGAGCCGGAAACAATCTCACTTATGAACTACTGTATAAAACAGAATTTCAGCAGGTGCTATGCTTTTCATAGTCAAGGTAGGGAAATCTACTATACATTTGGTGATGAAACACCAAAAGACTCCAAAACAATGGCAAGACTACTGGCAAGAACCTGTAATTATAAATTATCCACACCACCATCAATAGCAGATGGTGGTGGGTTTAAAGATTGGTTTATTCACCGATTTAACAAACCGGGTTTTACTTTTGAAATAGGTAAAGGGGAGAACCCTCTGCCACTTTCAGACCTTGAAGAAGAATACAAAATTCTTCAAAAAGCCCTTTGCCTGGCAGTTATTATTTAGTCTAAGTTAGGTGTGTTGATTTTGTCATCATCACCAAAGTAAATATTGTACCATACTAGGAACACATAAACTGTCCAAACTTTTCTTGAGTTGTCAGCCTTACCTTGGAAGTGACCGTCTAGCCAACTAACAAGAATATCTGTGTTAAAGAACTTTTCTGCTGTAGCAGACTTAAATGCCTTCTTTACAACATTATAGTACTTTTCATCCTTTAACCATACTCTTGTAGGTACAGGGAAGCCCAGCTTTCTCTTTTGAGCAGATTTTTCAGGCATTCTTCTACGAGCAGCCTTACGCATTGCATACTTAGTATTCTCACCATTTACACGAAGGTGTGTAGGAATTGTTCTTGCAACATTAAATACTTCCTTATCTAAGAAAGGAACTCTAAGTTCAAGTGAATTTGCCATTGACATTCTGTCAGCCTTTAGAAGAATATCACCTGTCATCCAAAGGTTAATATCAAGGTACTGCATCTTTGTAATATCGTCATAATCCTTAACTCTGTCATAATAAGGCTTACATAGGTTTTGTGGGTCTGTTGCAATTTCAGGCTTTTTAAGTAAAGCCTGTTTTTGCTTTTTGTCATACATAAATGCATTACCGATAAATCTTTCTTCAAGACGCTTACCACCACGCATTAGGTATGCTCTACCCTTAACCTTAGGGAATTTTTCTGCTAATTTACCGATTGCTCTACGAATAGGGAATGGCACAATGCTATATGGCTTTAGTGAACGAGGAACATTATAGCAAGTATAACCACCAAACAGTTCATCAGCACCTTCACCTGAAAGTACAACCTTTACATACTGACTTGCAAGGTTAGATACAAAGTAAAGTGCAATACAGCTTGGGTCAGCCAAAGGCTGGTCCATATAGTACTGAACCTTTGGAACTGTACTCCAAAATTCTTCACTGCCGATAATCTTTGTATGGTGTTCAACACCGATTTCTTTTGAAAGTTCTTGAGCCCAAGAAATTTCGTTATACTTTTCACCAAAGTCAAAACCAACTGTAAATGTCTTTTGGTCAGCAAAGTAAGTTGAAACATATGATGAGTCAACACCACTTGATAGGAAACAACCAACCTCAACATCGGCAATCTTATGAGCCTTGATAGAATCTTCAAATACATCAGCAATTGCATCAACTGCTTTTTCTTCTGTTAAAGTTTCATCAGGTTCAAATGTTGGTTCAAAATATCTTGTTGTTGTAATCTTGCCATCCTTAAACCACATATAGTGACCCGGTAGTAGGCAATAAACATTCTTGAAGAATGTTTCAGGTGGTACAACATACTGGAATGATAAGTAAGAGTCAAGAGCCTTTTCGTTAAACTCTTTCTTAAAGTCAGGATGTTGTAGGATTGACTTAATTTCTGAACCATAAACTAAGTTACCGTCAATCAATGTATAGTGCATTGGCTTAATGCCAAAGAAATCTCTTGCAATAAACAGAGAACCGTCATTCTTGTTATAAATAGCGAAACCAAACATACCACGAAGTTTTGGTAGCATTTCTTCGCCCCATTCTTCAAAACCATGAATAAGAACTTCTGAGTCTGTATCGGTATAGAACTTATGACCTGCCTTGATTAGCTGTTCACGCAAAATCTTGTAGTTGTAAATTTCACCGTTGAAAGTAATAACAAGGGACTTGTCCTCATTATAAATAGGCTGAGTACCACCGTCTAGGTCAATAATAGACAATCTACGAAAGCCCATTGAAATATAATCATCCTGGAAAAGACCGTCAGAGTCAGGCCCACGATGAGTGATAACATCTGTCATATTTTTAATTGTTTCATTTCTGTCAACAATCTGGCCTGTAAAGCCACAAATACCACACATAGTCAACATCCTTTCTAATAACAAATCATATACTTATAATTATACTTATTTATAGTACCACAGTTTAACCATATTCGCAAGGAAAAACTACCACTATAATTCTAATAAATAAAGAAAATAATTTGTGCAAATGTTTTTATGTGTTTCTATTATATATGTAATTATTTTCTATACTTACTACATATTATAACAAATTTATTTGATAAGTTTTATTCACAAAAAATTTACTATAAAAACAACAATATATTTTTTATAATTCCTCAGTTGAAAATTAAAAATGTGATTTTATGGTAAAATATTAAAGGTATATTGATTATTATCCAGATGGAGGTCAATGGGATGTCACAAGTAAAAAGAATATTCGTAGAAAAGAAAGACGGATTCAATGTTGAAGCTAAGCAGATTCTTTGGGATTTGCGTCACAACCTTGGTGTTCGTTCTTTAACAAACCTAAGATTTGCTAACCGTTATGATGTTGCAGGTCTTACAGATGAAGAATTTGCTAAGGCAAAGGTTACTGTTTTTTCTGAGCCAAATCAGGATATTGTTTATGATGAAGAATATCCGGTTGATAAGGATTGGAAAATCTTTGCTATGGAGTATCTACCCGGTCAATATGATCAGAGAGCAGACTCAGCATCTCAATGTGTACAGCTACTAACAGCAGGAGAAAGACCACAGGTTATCTCAGCTAAAGTTGTTTCACTTGAAGGGGACATTACTGACGAAGAATTTGAGAAAATCAAGTCATATATGATTAACCCTGTTGAAAGTAGAGTTGCTTCTCTTGAAAAGCCGGAGTCACTTGATATTCCGGTTGAAGTTCCTGAAAATGTTGCTAGAATTACTGACTTCATTAAGTGGAACGATGAAGAAATGGAAAAGTACTACAACTCAATGGGCTTTGCAATGACACTTGCTGACCTAAAGTGGTGTAGAGATTACTTCCGTGATACTGAAAAGAGAGATCCTTCTGTTACTGAACTAAGAGTTATTGACACATACTGGTCTGACCATTGTCGTCACACAACTTTCTTAACAAGACTTGATAAGGTTGAAATTGAGAAAAAGGCTCTTTCAAAGGCTATCGAAGATGCCCTACAGGCATACTATGATGCAAGAGATGAAGTTTACGGTAAGGACACAAATAGAAATGTTAGCCTAATGGATATGGCACTTATGGGTATGAAACTACTTAAAAAGCGTGGTCAAATCCCTGATCTTGACGAAAGTGAAGAAATCAATGCTTGTTCCATTAATGTTCCTGTTACTATTGACGGTGTAACAGAAAACTGGCTACTACAGTTTAAGAATGAAACTCACAACCACCCAACAGAAATTGAACCATTCGGTGGTGCTGCTACTTGTCTTGGTGGTGCAATTCGTGACCCACTAAGTGGTCGTTCTTATGTATATCAAGCAATGCGTGTTACCGGTTCAGGTGACCCAACAATTCCTTTCAAGGATACAATGCATGGTAAATTACCATCAAGAAAGATTACAACAGGTGCTGCTCAGGGTTACTCATCATATGGTAACCAAATCGGTCTTGCAACAGGTCAGGTAACAGAACTTTATGACCAAGGTTATGTTGCAAAGAGAATGGAAATCGGTGCAGTTGTCGGTGCATCTCCAAAGGAAAATGTTGTAAGAGAAGTTCCTACTCCTGATGATGTTATTGTTCTTCTAGGTGGTAGAACAGGTAGAGACGGTTGTGGTGGTGCAACCGGTTCATCAAAGGCACACACAGAAGAATCTATCGAAACTTGTGGTGCAGAAGTTCAAAAGGGTAACGCTCCTACAGAAAGAAAAATCCAAAGACTATTTAGAAACCCTGTTGTTTCTAAGATGATTAAAAGATGTAACGACTTTGGTGCAGGTGGTGTATGTGTTGCTATCGGCGAACTTGCTGACGGTCTAACTATTGACCTAGACAAGGTTACAAAGAAATATGAAGGTCTTGACGGAACAGAACTTGCTATTTCAGAATCTCAAGAAAGAATGGCAGTTGTTCTGGACAAGAAAGATGTAGATAAATTTATTGCAGAGTCACTAAAGGAAAATCTAGAAGCTACAGCAGTTGCAGTTGTTACAGAAGAACCTAGACTGGTTATGAACTGGAGAGGTGACACAATTGTTGATGTTAGCAGAGAATTCCTAAACACTAACGGTGTGACTCAAGAGGCTGATGCATTCATCACAGTTCCTGATGCTGATGATTGCTACAGAAACAATGTTCCAAAGGCACTTGAAGGTAAGAGTGTTAAGGATGCATTTAAGGACAACCTATCAAGACTTGAAGTTTGTTCACAGATTGGTCTTGCTGAAAGATTTGACGCATCAATCGGTTCAGCAACAGTTATTATGCCATTTGGTGGTAAGACACAGTTAACACCACAAGAAGCAATGGCAGCTAAAATTCCTGTACTAAAGGGTGAAACAGATGACGCATCTGCAATGTCATTCGGTTACATTCCGGGTACATCAAGATGGAGTCCATTCCATGGTTCAGCTTATGCAGTAGTTGAAAGCACATCAAAGCTACTTGCTATCGGTGCTAACCCACTTACTGCTAGACTAACATTCCAAGAATATTTTGAAAGACTACACGATAAGCCTGAGCGTTGGGGTAAACCGGCAGCAGCACTACTTGGCGCTATGGAAGCTCAGATTAAGCTAGGTCTTCCATCAATCGGTGGTAAAGACTCAATGTCAGGTTCATTTGAAGATTTAGATGTTCCACCAACACTTGTTTCATTTGCAGTAGCAATGACTAAGGCAAGTAAGACAATTTCTTCTGAATTCAAGAAGAGTGGTTCAAATGTTATCTATGTTCCTGTTTCTGAGAACAAAGAAACTCTAATGCCTGATTGGGACAAGCTAGTTGAAATGTACAAGGCAGTTTATGCTTTATTTGACAATGGTCAGGTACTATCTGCATCAGTTGTTAAAGAAGGTGGTTGTGCCGGTTCAGTAGCAAAGGCTTGTTTCGGTAATATGCTAGGTTTTGAATTTAAACCTGACTATACATACACAATGGAAGAACTATTTGCTCCAAAGGCAGGTTCACTAATCCTTGAACTTAAAGATGGTGCAACACTTTCCGAAGATGTTCTTCACTATACACTTGGTACAACTAACGAAAGCAGTAAAATTACTGTTAACGGTGAAAGCCTAGAACTTAAGGACCTAATTGAGGCTTGGACATCTCCACTTGAAAAGGTATTCCCAACTAAGGCAGAAGTTCCTGAAATCACTGTTGATGCTCCACTATATACAGAAAGAAATACTCACAGCCCTGCAATCAAGGTTGCAAAGCCAAAGGTATTCATCCCATGTTTCCCAGGTACAAACTGTGAAATTGATACAAAGAGAGCCTTTGAAAAGGCAGGTGCAGATGTTGAAGTTCTTATTGTTAAGAACCTAAAGCCATCTGACATTGAAGAAACTATTGAGGCAATGGAAAAAGCTATTAAGTCTAGCCAAATTCTAATGTTCCCAGGTGGTTTCTCAGGTGGTGACGAACCTGACGGTTCAGGTAAATTCATCGCTACAACATTTAGAAACCCTGTTATCAGCGAAGCAGTTAATGACTTACTAAAGAACAGAGACGGTCTTGCACTTGGTATCTGTAACGGTTTCCAGGCACTTATTAAGCTAGGTCTTGTACCTAACGGTGAAATCGTTGAAATCAAGGAAAATGACCCAACTCTAACATTTAACACAATCGGCAGACATATCAGCCATATGGCATACACAAGAGTTACAAGTACAAAGTCACCTTGGTTCTCAAGTGTTAATGCCGGTGATGTATTTGCAGTTCCTGTATCTCACGGTGAAGGTAGATTTGTTGCTACTGATGAAACAGTTAAGAAGTTAATTGAAAACGGTCAGGTAGCTACTCAGTATGTTGACCTAAACGGTAACCCAAGTCAGGACATTCAGTTCAACCTAAACGGTTCTGTATGTGCTATTGAAGGTATCACTTCTCCTGACGGTAGAGTTTTAGGTAAGATGGGTCACTGTGAAAGAAAGGGTGCTAACCTTTACGCAAATGTTCCATTTGAAAAGGATATGCAAATCTTTGAATCAGGTGTTAAATACTTTAAATAAGATTTTTCCTAAACATCCTAAAATATAACAAGAAAAATGCGACTATCATTGATAGTCGCATTTTTCTATTTCTTTTAATTTTTATTGATATACTTTATTAATTAGATAGTAGCATTTCAAGATTTTGCCTAACATATTAAAAATTATTTTTCAGGCTTATACTTTTTAATTGCATCGGCATCTCCAAGTTCACCGGCTTTACCCATATAGAAGTTAGCCTTAACCTTGTTCTTTGTAAAGCCTTTTTTGCCCTTACTGTAGCAATTACTAACATACTTATAGAAAGATATTAGGTCACTGTTTATGCCTGTCATACCTAATTTAGAGGCTCTCTTAAGGTATCCGTTTATCTTTCTGTAGTTATCGTAATCAATACCACTTGCTACTAAATTTTTAGCCTTTTCATAATATTCTTCAGCGATTTTATTAACCATATTTATGTCGGTATTTTTCGCCTTAGTTAGCATTTGATTTGCTTTTTCAATATCTTTTAAGTATCCGTTAACACCATATCTAAAGTTAAAAAAGCAATTGGTATAGTCCTTTACAAGGTTATATTTTGCCTCATCATTATCCATTTCAACTGCCATTTCAAAGAATTTTTCGGCCATTTCATGGTTAATATTTGCGTGATTACCTGTTCCATACTGCTTACCGTACTGATTATATAGCACACCTAAGTTTTTCTTAGCATTTTCATTGCCTAGTTCAAGTGACTTCTTGAAGTAATCCTCAGCCTTATTATAATCTATACTATAATTATCCTTGCCATTATAGTAATTTACACCTAGCTGATTATATAGGATAGCAAGGTTTTCCTTACCATTTTCATCATTTAGCTTACTGCTTTCTTCAAAGCAATAAATAGATTTTTCCACATTATCTTCTTCATTTGATGAAAAGTACTGTACACCTAAAGTGTTATAATAGTCACCTAAAGTGACTTTAGCCTTAGCATCACCACTATCTATTTTAGCCAAAAGTTCTTTAATTTTATCATCAATAATAATTTCATTGAAAGCCATAATTATGCTCCTTTAGTTTCTAAATACATTATATATCAGCAAAGTAATTTTGTAAATCTCTCAATTAACCATATAATCATTATTATTTTGATTATCTATTCATATTTCTCATTAATGAAAACTAAAAAGTTTTCCACAATATAATAGGCATAAAAAACAACCCCCTATTACTAGGGGGTTGTAGTATTTAGAAAACTATTATTTCTGAACAGTAATCTTAATTCTAGCGTACTTCTTAGAACCGTCAGTTGCAGTTGCACGAACATAAGCTGTGCCCTTCTTAACTGCAGTTACCTTGAATGTTGCACCGGAATTGATGCTTGACTTAGAAACCTTAACAACCTTAGTATTTTCAGACTTAATTGTTAGCTTCTTAACATTAGCATTTGATGGATAAGCAGTAGCCTTTAGAGTAGCTGAGTTACCCTTCTTTGTTAGTTTAACAGATGACTTGTTGAACTTAACACTTGTTACAGGCTGCTTAACTGTTACCTTAATCTTCTTGCTTAGGCTTGTGTTATCCTTGCTTTGAGCAGTTACATAACATACACCCTTAGCAACAGCCTTGATAACACCCTTAGAGTTAACTGTAGCAATCTTCTTGTTAGATGAAGTCCAATTTACACCCTTATACTGTGATGGGATGTTTGTAGGACCTACAGTAGCCTTAACAGTTGTTGTCTTACCGGCATTTAGAGTAACACTTGTCTTGTTAACAGAGATTGAAGTAGCAACCTTCTGAACATTAACTACACACTTAACAACCATACCTGTGTTTGAAACAGCCTTGATGATTGTCTGACCACTAGCCTTAGCAGTAAATGTAGCAGTTTCTGTGCAGTATAGCTTACCTTCACTGTCATATAGACCGTTTACTGTATTAGTTGTCTGAGAAACAACACCAACTCTTGAGTTAGTTACTGACCATGTAACTGTCTTTTCAGTTGTGTAACCAGGCCAGATACTAGCAACGATGTTGAACTTCTGACCTTCCTTAACTGTTACAGTAGTCTTGTCAAGTGCCATCTTGTTAATTTCGATAACCTGACCAGGCTTTGTTGTTGGAGTTGTTTCAGAAGTTGGAACCGGAGAAGTAGTTGCTGTTGTTGAGCTTGTTGTAGCAGTTGTTGAAGATGTTGTTGCTGTTGTTGAACTTGTTGTTGCAGTTGTTGAAGAAGTAGTTGTTGGTTCAACCTTCTTTTCAGCATAAGCAACAATGTTGATGTCACCTGTTACCTTAGCAGTGATGATATAAGCATTACCACTCTTAACAGGTTCAATCTGCTGACCGTTCATTGTAGCAACGAATGTTACCATTTCATAACCTTCAACAGGTGCAATGATTGCACTATACATTGAGCCTTCTTCAACTGTCTTAGCATTATTTGTTGAAACTGCATTAGTTAGCATTGCATTAACTGCATATGTCTTTGGAGCAGTTGTACCGGTTGTACTTGTTGTTGAAGAAGTTGTTGTTGATGTTGAAGATGTTGTTGTAGGTTCTGGTGGAATTAGACTTGCATAAGCAGAAATTGTAATATCACCTGAAGCAACAACACTGATTAGATATGTGCCATCTGTGTTCTTATTAACAGGAACAATTTCACCATTTGAAACTACAACTACTGTTGAGATTTCATAACCCTTAACAGGTGAAAGAACTGCAGTATAAACTTCGTTCTTGTTAACAGTTGTAGCGTTATTATTTGTAACAACATTAGTTAGGTTGTTTGTTACCTTGAATGTAGTTCTTGGTGGAACTGTTGTTGTGCTTGTTGTTGAAGTAGTACTTATTGTTGATGAAGATGTTGTTGTAGGTTCTGGTGGAATTACATTTGCATAAGCAGAAATTGTAATATCACCTGTTGCAGGTACACTGATTAGATATGTACCATCAGCATTCTTACTTACAGGAACAACTTCGTTATTAACGATTAGAACTACTGTTGAGATTTCGTAACCCTTCATAGGGGATAGAAGTGCAGTATAAACCTTACCTTCTTCAATAGTTGTTGCACTATTGTTTGTTGTAACATTAGTTAGGTTGTTTGTTACCTTAAATGTCTTAACAGGAGGCTTAGTTGTGCTTGAAGCAGTTGTAGCACTTGTTGCTGTTGTTGCTGAAGTAGCAGTTGTAGCACTTGTGCTTGTTTCTGTTGTTGATGATGTTGTTGGTGGAATTACGATTTCGTTTGCATAAGCAGAAATTGTAATGTCACCTGTTGCAGGTACAGTTACTAGGTATGTACCATCAGCATTCTTATTAACAGGAACAACACTACCGTTTACTACTAGGATTACTGAAGAAATTTCGTAACCCTTAACAGGAGAAAGTACTGTTGTATAAACATCATTCTTTTCAATTTCTTCAACCTTGTTTGAAGAAACAACATTAGTTAGGTTGTATCTAACCTTTACCTTTTCAACAGGCTTTGTTGTACTTGTTTCAGTTGTAGAAGTTGTTGGTTTTGTTGTTGAAGATGTTGTTGTTGCTGTTGTTGAAGAAGTTGTTGTAGCAGTTGTTGATGATGATGTAGTTGTAGGGGTTGGTACAGATGTTTCCTGTTCCCATACGAATGGATTTTCAATCTTACCAAAGTTTACATAGTTAGTACCATCTACTGCACTTAGAACTTCAAATACAGCGTTAGCATAGTAGTCATAGTTTGCTTCATTAACCTTGAATGTAGCACTAATGAACTTACCCTTTGTTCTAAAGTCATATGGATTTAGAGGTGATACACCTGTAAATACAATCTTGCCCTTTGGAGCAGTGTTGCACATTAGACCAGGTAAATCTTCTCTAATATAGAATGATTTAAGTTCGATACCTGTAGTATCACTAGTTGTCTTGTTACCATAGTAGAAATAACCCTGGAAGTCTTCACAAAGTTTTTCTGTCTGGATGTAGTATGTAACTGTTACTTCATCGCCAACCTTAACATCCTTACCATTGAATGTTGTCTTTGATGGACGAGGAGCAGTAGTTGCTGTTGTTGCAGTTGTAGCAGTTGTTGCTGTAGTTGCAGTTGTTGAAGAAGTAGTTGTTGGTTCTTCTTCTGCAATAACTTCATCTCTTAGAGATGTGTCCGGATCTTTAATTACACCGTAGTCGATTAGGTAATTCATATCCTTATCATCGAAACATACAATGTAATCTTCGATAGAACCTGTACCGGCAGCAGTTACCTTAAACTTAACTGAAACAAATAGGTCTTCCTTAGAGAAGTCTAGAGTTGTCATAGAATCCTGCCAGTTAAATGTTACAACACTCTGACCAGGATAATCTTCTGTATCATCTAGGTTAGTGAATGCAGAAGTTGTTGTCTGCTTAACATATAAGTCTGTTGCCTTTAGTAGGTCATTTGAATATAGAACATAACCCTGATAGTCGCCAACTTCATAAGGAGTCTTTGCATATAGGTTATATGTGATTGTTGAACCAACCTTGCACTTAACACCATTGATGATAGCATAGTCACCTGATGGCTTTGTTGTGCTTGATGTAGTTGTAGGTTCTGTTGATGTTGAACCTTCCCATGTAAATGGATTCTTAACAACACCCTGGTTTACATAATCAGTACCATCTACTGCACTTAGGATATACATTTCTGCTTCAGCAAAATATGCACAATTAGCCTTAGTTACCTTAAATGTAGCTGTTGCAAACTGAGTCTTTGTTCTGAAATCATATGGATCGGCAAATGATGAACCTGTAAATACAACCTGACCGTCAGGATCTGTATTTACCATTGTACCAGGCATATTCTTTAGTTCAAAATTTGTAAGTTCAATACCTGATGTGTCGCCAACTGTTTTGTTACCATAGTTAAAGTAACCCTGGAAATCTTCACATAGCTTATCAGCCTGAATCATATATGTAACAGTAACTTCGTCACCAACATTTACTTCTTTACCATTGAAAGTAGTCTTTGTTGGCTGAGGAGCTGTTGTTGCAGTTGTTGAAGATGTTGTTGTAGGTTCAGGTGGAACTTCTGATGGAACAACTTCTGTTCTTACAGTAACACCGTCAAGTACAATATTACCGTAATCAATCATAATATTGTCATCTACATCATCTAAACATTCAATATAGCTTTCAATTGTACCTGTACCTGATGCAGTAACATCAAATACTACTGATACAAGCTTATCTTCTGTTGTAAAATCTACAGGATGCTGGAAGTCTGCCCAGTCGTAAGAAATAACATCTTTATCTGGGAAAGAAACTACATCATGTAAGTTATAGAAAGCAGAAGCACCATTAGTCTTGAAAGTAGCTGACTTTGGTTCTAGAAGGTCATTAGTATAGAAAACTCTACCCTGATAATCTTCTGCAGTTCTAGGAGCTTTTAGCCATACATTAAATGTAACAGTTGAACCAACTTTACACTTAACACCGTTGATGATAGCAGTATCGGAAGGTACTACTTCACCTACTGTTGTAGTTGTTGTTTCCTGTACACTGCTATTAGGCTTATTATTACTGTCTAGTAATGTTTTTGAGTTAGCATCATCAAGAACTTCATAGTTATGAGTAATTGAAGATGTACCAGCCTTAATAACTGTGAATTCTGCAGTGATATAATTTTTCTGTGAAGAAAAATCAAAATCACCGTCAACACTATATGCAGAATAGTGAACTTCACCTGCAATATTAGTGTTTGTTAGATAATTAGAAGTTGTGTTTGGCATAGTAAATGAATCTAGCTTTAGAATAGCTGAATCAAAGTTTACAACACCCTGAACTGATTCAATCTTTGAAGCAGTCTTTAGGTCAATCTTGTAAGTTACTTTTGAACCAACAGAAACTTCTTTGCCATTGATAGTTGCTTTATCTGTTGAAGCTGCACCTACGGTGAAACCTGTAACCATCATAGACATCAAGATTACAACAGATAGCACTACTGAAAGTATTTTTTTCATTGGCGTCTTTTCCTTTCTTTTTATTGTTCTTTTTTCTAAACGGCAACCTCCGAATTTCTCCGGAGGTGCCGATAGCTTATTAATTTAAGATTTTTACTTCTTAACTGTTACCTTTACTGTAGTTGACTTTCTTGAACCGTCAGCAGCAGTAAACTTAATGTTTGAAGAACCCTTCTTAAGAGCAGTTACCTTAACTGTCTTGCCTGAAGTAATCTTTGTTGCTGAAATCTTAACAGCTTTCTTGTTTGAGTTTGAAACAGTGATTGTCTTGTTATATGTATTTGAAGGAGTAACTGTTGCTTTAATATTTACTGATTTACCCTTCTTCTGTAGAGAAACTGACTTCTTAACATTTACTGTTACCTTTGTAGCCTTCTGAGCCTTAACAGTAATCTTGCATCTTGCAGTCTTGTTAGAATCCTTAGTTGTTACTGTAATGTAAGCATAACCAGGCTTCTTAGCTGTTACAACACCCTTTGCATTTACTGTAGCAACTTTGCTATTTGATGTTTTCCATGTTACTGTCTTAACAGAAGCATTTGATGGATAAACAGTTGCCTTTAGAGTTGTTGCCTTACCATTGTAAAGAGTTTTGCTTGTTGCATTTAGCTTAACACTTGTTACATGCTGTCTAACTGTAACCTTACATGTTGCAGAAACTGCACCAACCTTTGCAGTGATAACTGCTGAACCGGCTTTCTTAGCTGTTACAACACCGTTGTCAACTGTTGCAATTGTTTCATTTGATGAAGACCATTCTACATCATTAGTTGCAGCAGCAAGTTCAGGAGTTACTGTAGCCTTTAGAGTAAACTTAGAACCTGTGTAAACTGTCTTTGCAGTTACATCAAGCTTAACGCTTTCAGCGTCAACAGCCTGTACAGTTGTTTCTTCTGAAGACTGAACACCTTCAATTGCCTTGTAATCTTCAACATACTGTGTGCCATTTGAACCTGAAAGAATTTCTAGCTTATTAGCTACTGTCTGGTCACCTGACTTTTCAATTGAAAATTCTGCTGTGATGAAAGCTGACTTAGTAGTGTAGTCATAACCTTCGTTGATGTTAACACCACTGTAGTAAACATTGTTACTAATTGCTGTGTTAACCATAACACCCTTTTGACCGTCTGCCATTACACCGGTAACATCAGAAAGTTCAACCTTTTCTAACTTTAGACCATCTGTATATTCCAGATGACCTTGGAAGTCTTCTGCCTTACCCGGAGCTTGTAGGAAGTAAGTATAAACTACTTTCTGTCCAACATAGCAGTTTTGATTATTTACCTTTGCAGTTTCAGCTGCTGAAACTGATGTTGCTGCTACAGTGATAATAGACATTGCCATTAAAACTGTTAGTAGCAAAGATACTGACTTTTTCATAAAAATTCACATCCTAAAATTAAATTTCTCAGTACTATTATTATATAATATTCGCCCATAAAAATCTATATTAAAAGCAACAAAAAATGTTAAATTTTTATGTACGATTAGTAGTTTTGCACTACTAACTAACTATTATCGGTTTTGTGTATTATTCCGAAACCACTTCAATACCTAGAACATCAAGACTTTCCTGATCAACCGGAGCAGGACTTTGGCTCATTAGTTCTGAGGCATTTTGTACCTTAGGGAATGCAGTAACATCTCTTAGGCTTTCAGCACCGGAAAGTAACATTGCAATTCTGTCAAGGCCGATACCCATACCACCATGTGGTGGAGCACCATACTTATATGCTTCTACTAAGAAACCAAATTTAGCTTCAATTTCTTCATCAGTAAGCTTTAGTGCCTTAAACATTTTTTGCTGAAGTTCATAATCGGTAATTCTGATTGAACCTGATGAAAGTTCTGTACCGTTAAGTGTAAGGTCATAAGCCTTAGCAACAACCTTGCCCTTATCAGTATCAAGATACTGCAAACATTCTTCCTTAGGCATTGTAAATGGATGGTGCATTGCAACCCATTCACCACTTTCTTCGTCAAATTCAAAGAATGGGAAGTCAACAATCCAAACAAACTTAAATACATCCGGAATAATATCCAGTTTTTTAGCAACTTTTAATCTTAATGCACCTAAAGTTGGAAGTACTACAGAATTCTTATCTGCAACAAATAGTACAACATCACCTTTTTCTGCACCACAAGTGCTAATAATACTATTAAATTCTTCATCTGTTAAGAATTTCTTAAAGCCACAAGATGGTTCATCATCTACCCAACGGATAAATGCAAGACCCTTAGCACCGATACCCTTAACATATTCAGTTAATTTATCTACTTCTTTTCTTGTTAATACAGATGCAGAGTTCTTTGCTACGATACAACGAACACTACCACCGTTCTTAACTGCACCGGAGAATACTCCGAAACCACAATCCTTAACAACATCGGAAACATCACAAATTTCCATACCGAAACGAACATCAGGCTTGTCAGAACCGTAACGGTTCATAGCATCGGCATATGTCATCTTTTCAAATGGTGTTTCCAAATTCTTGCCAAGAATATCCTTGAACAATCTCTTAAATAAACCTTCATTGATTTCCATAATTTCTTCCATAGAAGCAAATGAAAGTTCCATATCAATCTGTGTAAATTCCGGTTGTCTGTCAGCTCTTAAGTCTTCATCTCTGAAGCATCTTGCAAGTTGAATATATCTGTCAAAACCGGAAAGCATTAGTAACTGCTTATAAATCTGTGGTGACTGAGGTAGGGCATAGAAGCTACCCTTATGTACTCTTGATGGAACAAGGTAATCTCTTGCACCTTCAGGAGTTGACTTAATTAACATTGGTGTTTCAATTTCAATAAAGCCGTTTTCATAGAAATAGTCACGAGCAACCTTTGCAATCTTGGAACGCATAATAATGTTATCTTGTAAAGGTTTTCTTCTTAAATCAAGGTAACGATACTTTAGTCTAACATCTTCACTTGTCTTACAGTCATCAACAATTTCAAAAGGTGGTGTCTGAGCCTTTGAAAGAACTCTCAAGTCCTCAACAAGAACTTCAATATCACCTGTTTTTATGTCAGGGTTCTTAGAACTTCTTTCCTGAACTACACCTTTTGCACAAAGTACAAATTCTGCTCTGGCAGAAAAAGCCTTGTCAAAAATTTCTTTTTCTGTACTTTCATTAAAAGCTAACTGAACAACACCTGTTCTGTCACGCAAGTCAATGAAAATTAACTGTCCTAAATCTCTCTGTTTTGCAACCCAGCCACAAACAACAACTGTTTCACCTACATTGCATTCTCTTAAATCGCCACAATAATGGGTACGGCGAAGTTCTCCCATATATTCTGCCATAATTTTCTCCTACTTCTTACATCTCTGCTATTTTCTTTGTTTCAGCATCAATAAGTACATCCTGAAAATCTGAAACAAAGTCATCTAATGAAACAGCAGTTTTTTCTCCTGTTTCCATATTTTTAACTTCTGCTTTATTTTCTTCAATTTCGTTGTCACCAATAACAACTGAGAACTTAGCACCGATTTTGTCAGCAAACTTCATCTGTGGACGAAGACCTCTGCCAACAATATCGCTCTGAGCAAATAGTCCGGACTTTCTAACTTCTTCTACAATTGAGAAAGCCTTTAGCTGAGCTTTTTCTCCCATTGATGCAACATATAAGTCACAAGTTTCAGGCTTAGGAATTTCAACACCACTGTTTTCCATTAACAACAGTAGTCTTTCAATACCCATTGCACAACCAAGTGAAGGAGTGTGCTGACCACCTAATTCTTCAATTAAGCCGTCATATCGTCCACCACCACAAACTGTACCTTGTGCACCGATATTATCTGAAACAAATTCAAAAACTGTCTTTGTATAATAATCAAGACCTCTTACGATTGATGGATTAACTTCATACTTAACACCTGCAACATCAAGATAAGACTTAACGCTTTCAAAGTGTTCTTTACATTCGTCACAAAGAAAATCAATCACCTTAGGGGCATCCTTAGCAATACCACTGCAAATAGGACTTTTACAGTCAATAATACGCATAGGGTTTCTGTCTAATCTGCCAAGACAAGTTTCACACAACTGATCTTTGTAATTAGAAAAATATTCTTTTAACTTTTTGTGATATTCTGATCTACACTTTGGACAACCGATTGAGTTAATTTCAAGTCTGATATTTGATAGACCCAATCTTTCAAATAGTCCGTTTGCAAGGCAAATAACTTCTGCATCAGCTGCAGGGTTTTGTGTACCGAAAACTTCCATACCAAACTGGTGGAATTCTCTCTGTCTACCTGCCTGAGGCTTTTCGTATCTATAACAAGTAGTTAGGTAATACTGCTTTGATGGTAAACCGTCATTTTGAACACCATGTTCAAGGAATGCTCTGGCTGCACCGGCAGTACCTTCAGGGCGAAGTGTAATACTTGCGTCACCCTTAGTTGAAAATGTGTACATTTCTTTTTGAACAACATCAGTTGTTTCACCAACACCTCTTGAGAATAGAGAAGTCTGTTCAAAAACAGGTGTACGAACCTCTTTGTAACCAAAAGACTCAGCCTGTTGACGCATAATATCTTCTACAAATTGCCACTTGTAAACATCCTTAGGCATAATGTCTTCTGTACCTTTAATCTTTCTAATAATATCTCCCATTTCTCTTTCCTTTCAATAAGCACAAATAGCCTATACTATATATAAAGTAAATTATTTAACAATATTTCTCCAATCAAGGTCGCCTCTTTCAAGACCATGAATAAGAACTTCTGCTGTAGCAATATTTGTAGCAACAGGAATGTTGTGCATATCACAAAGTCTTAGAAGGTTCATATCATTTGGTTCTGATAGCTTTGGATTTAGTGGGTCTCTGAAAAATAGTAGCATATCAATTTCGTTACAAGCTATTCTTGCAGCAATCTGCTGGTCACCACCTTGGCTACCACCAAGGAACTTCTGTACCTCTAGACCTGTTGCTTCTTCAACAAGTTTACCTGTTGTACCTGTAGCACAAATAATATTTCTGCTAAGAATACCACAATAAGCAATACAAAACTGAACCATAAGTTCTTTCTTTTCATCATGAGCAATAAGTGCAATATTCATCGTAAAACCTCCATATATCCTTAAAATACCTTTTCTTATCTATATATCAAAAAAATTTAAAACTTCTTAGGAAAGGCAAGTTGTAAATTCTTGCCTGTTAATCTATCGGCAATTCTATCAAAAACTTCTTTAGAAATAGAATTGTTTAAGTTTGGCTTACCTGTCTGACTAAAGCTAACAAGTCTATAGTCATCAGGTACAACACCGATAAGTTGTGTTTCGCTTTTATCAACAACTTCATCTAAATCTTGATAAACACCAAGTTCCTTAAAGTTTTTAACATTCAGTCTATTGATAACAAGTCTAATATTATCAACATTATGTTTTAGCAATGCTTGTCTAACCTTTACTGCACCTCTAACACTTGTAGGTTCAGGGTTAGTAACAATAATTGCTCTGTCAGCAGGTGTAATTGCTGTTATAAATCCACTACCGATACCGGCTGGGGAGTCAATCAAAATATAGTCATAACTATCCTTAATAGTATCAGTAAACTGTTTCATAACCTGTGGTGAAATCTCATCATCTGTGTCGATTGGTGCCGGTAACAGATACAAACCATCAACCGGTTCATACTTATAGATAGCATCCTCTGTAAAACAGTTTCCGGCAATAACATCACTGGTGTCATAGACAAGGTTCTTATCAAGACCAAGCATTAGGTCAAGACCTCTCATTCCACAGTCACAATCTATTAATAATACTTTTTTTCCTTTATTACACAAAGCTACTGCAAGGTTAACGGTAACAGTTGTTTTACCTGTACCACCCTTACCGGAAGCTAAAACAATAATCTGACTCATAGTACACCTCTAGTACATTCTATCACAAAATCGCAAGATAAACAAATTTTATAGTGTAGAATAAATTAATTAAAATTTAGGCATATTGAATAAAATATACACTAATGTTCATAATCAATATTAATTTTATATGTAAAATATTAATTATTACATAAATATTATACACTAAAATCTTAAAAAATCATTGGTATTTTGTCAAATCACTAAAAATTTTCTTACAAAATAACAAATAAATCATCAAAATAAAAATTTTTGCCAAAATTACTCTTCACTTGGAGTATAGTCTTTGTTATAGAAATATTTATCAAGAAGTGCTTTTGCAACATCTGTTGAATATTTTTTCATTGAACCATGTTCAACTACAACAGCAATTGCAACCTCAGGTTTTTCATATGGAGCATAACACATAAATACTGTATGGTCTGTACCACTGTTTTCAGCAGTACCTGTTTTACCGGCAACAGTTACACCGTAATTACTGAATACATCATAGGCAGTACCGTCACTTTCGTTACAAACACTCCACATACCTTTTTGTACTGCCTTTAAGTTTTCCTCATTTACCTTTAGTGTTGACTTAACCTCTACATTGCTTTCATTATTTTCTTTAATGGTCTTTTTTCTGTCATATGAAGTAATTTTCTTCATTAAGTGAGTTTGCAGTCTGGTACCGTTATTAGCAATTGTGGCAACATAAGTTGCAAGTTGTGCCGGTGTAAATGCATTATCACTTTGACCGATAGCAGCTTGTACAGTATTACCGGCAGTCCAACTTTTACTATCTCTTCCGGCAAGGATACCTGTACTTTCATTAATTTCCACACCTGTAGGGAGACCTAAACCAAATTTCTCGGCATAACTGTAAATAGTGTTTATACCTAATCTTCTGCCGACTTCTGCAAAATAATAATTACAAGAAACTGCAAGTGCTTTATTAAGCGAAGTATCACCATGATAACCCATACATTTAACAATATCAGTAGGGTAGTAGTCATAATCTTGGGTACAAGTTATTACAGAATCTTTAGTAATTTTACCTTCCTCTAGACCGGCTAAAGCAACACAAGGCTTAAAAACCGAACCAGGTGCAAATGCACCATCAAAGGTTCTGCTGTAAAGTGGAGTTGTTTCATCATTAGAAAGTGAAGTGTAGTAGTCATAGTCACTATACTTAGAAATATCATAAGTAGGGAATGATGCTGCTGCCAAAACCGAAAAATCCTTAACATTCAGCATAACAACACCACCGGCTACACAATCATTGGCAACTAAACTGTGACACTGATTAATATTATATTCCAAAGACTCCAAAGCTACCTTTTGAAGACCACTGTCAATAGTTAGCCAAACAGTATTTCCGGGTTTTGCATTTTCAGTTTCTACTGTACCGATAACATTACCTTTAGAATTTTTTTCCACATAAGCCTTACCAACTTCACCACGAAGTTCACTTTCAAAGGCTTTTTCTATACCAAACTTACCGATAAGGTCATTAAGTTCATAACCCTTATTTTCGTTATATTCTTCTTCATTTATTTTACCGACTGTACCTACAATATGAGGTGCTAAAGTACCGTTCTTATAAACTCTTTCAACTTCTGTATCTACTTCAACACCTGACATACTCTGGGTATTTTCTGACACAATCTGCATCATATCATTAGAAATATTTTCAGCTAAAACATAGTCGTTAGTAGTTGAGAAATTACTTTTTTCCATATTAAATCTAACTGAAATTACATTTCTTTTTTCTTCTTCATTTTTAATATTTTTACAATCATATCTATCAGCTAACTTTTCTATAAAGTTATCGGCTGAATCATCTTTATCAATATCCAAATAACCTAAAAATTCTTTACTTTTTAGGTATGACAAATTTTTCTTACTGTTATCGTCATTCTTAAAATTATAACTGTTATTTTTGTATGAAATAGGTAGGTTATCAATCCACTTTTCATTTCTTGTTTTTAACAAATCAAGTACCTTAATAATAGTATCATTCAGCTTATTATCATCAATATAACCTTTTTTCAGTACCACATTATATACAGTTTTGTTTGTGGCAAGTGGTTTACCGTCACTTGTCAGAATTTCTCCTCTTGTTCTGTTAGAAGTCAATGAATATGTGGAGTTGTTCTTTGCAATTTCTTTATACTTCTCACCATCTACAACTTGCCAAAAGAAAAGTCTTACCATAAAACCGACAAAAATAACTATTGCAATTACAAGTACAAGGATACCTCTACGGTTCAATTTGTTTTCCACATAATCACCTCCATTGTAAGGAAAATTTTTAATTTTAATTATTATTTTACAACACTGAATTTATTATGAATCACCTTATTAATACCATAGAAAATCGGTGAAATAATAAATGTATAAATCATAATAGGCACAATATGATTTACATAATAAGTAATATAATCACTATAACCTAAAACAATATAATTAAATACAAAGTTTAAACTTATAAGAACAGGTACGGCAATAACACTGACTATCAAAAAGAAAACTAATGATAAATTAAAAAAGTTTTCCACAATATAACCTATAAAAAAGCAAAGTATTGCCAAACTAAAAGTATAAAATCCAAAGTGACTACTTACACCAAAATCAATTAAACTACCACAAACTATACCATAAACCATAGCAGGAATTTCTTTTTCAAAAAATCCTATTGATAAAGCAATAGGCAAGAGGAAAAGTGGTTTTCCTTGCAATATTTCCGGAAAAAGGTTTGGTACACCTTCAAGTATGTAAAAAATTACAATCTCTATTACATAGGCAAAAAACTTTAGAAAGGTATATTTTCTTTCACCCATACTAATCCTCCTTAGCAGAAACTTCACCTTGACCCTTAAAAGAAGTAATAACCACTACATCAAAAACGGTTTTTACATTTTCATAAGGTTCAACTACTGCATAAAGAGAAGTATCAAAGTCATTGTACTTTATTTCTTTTACTTTACCAATTGAAATATTCTTAGGATATACTCCACCAACACCTGTTGTAGAGATTTGGTCACCTACTTTTATTTTGTTATTTTCTTCTAATTTCTTAAAAGTAACAAGTCCTTTGTCGCTATATTCAGGGTCACCGGAAATTAAGCCTTTATCCTTACTTTTCACATCAAAACCACCGGCAGAAAGGTCCGGTGAAAGTATAGTAGTTACTGTACTGTGGTTTCTGCTAACACTGTTTACATAACCAACCAGTCCATTTTCAGAAACTACAGGGTCATTAACACTAATTTTGTCACTAGTACCTCTGTCAATTGTGAAAGAATAGAATTTACTTTGGCTATCCCTTCTTATAACTGTTGATGGTACAAAGTCGTAACTGTCATCACTTTTCTTTAAGCCATAGAATTTCCACAGTCTGGCATTTTCAACCTTAGTGTCGCTATAATCGGCAAGTTGAGTTCTTAAAGTGGCAATTTCTTTCTTTAGTTCTTCATTTTCTGCCAACAACTCACTATAGGTCTTTTTACCCTTATTTTCTGTTACAGTGGCAGAAACTCTCTGCATACCGGTAGTTATATATCCCACTGCTGAGGAAATAATATTTGTACCAAATGCAGTTGAAGAAATAGTGCAAAGTGCCAACACAACTACAGTTATTATTAAAATTTTAAAACTTTTTGTTCTGAAAATTTCTCTCATACTATACCTCAGTAACCCATACTTTTAATTAAACCCCACCAAAGTGGGGTTTATAGCAAAATTATCTTCTTCTATCTCTATAATAATCCTTAGGCATTACAGTTTCCAGCCTTTTACCTGCACCGTCAGCAACACAGTCAAGTGGTCTGTCTGCAATATGCACCGGCATACCTGTTTGTCTACTGATTAATAAATCAAGACCCTTTAGCAAAGCACCACCACCTGTTAAGGTGATACCCCTGTCAATAATATCGGCAGAAAGTTCCGGTGGTGTTTTCTCCAAAGTATCAATAACACCATCAATAATTGTTGCAAGTGGTGAAGCTAAGGCATTTCTAACTTCTTCTGCTGAGATAGTAACATCCTTAGGAAGTCCATCAACAGTATTTCTACCCTTTATTGTCATAGTCTTTTCATTTTCATGAGGATATGCTGAACCAATATTAATTTTAACTTCTTCAGCAGTTCTTTCACCAATAGTCAAACCATACTTTTTCTTAACATAGGTCATAATTGCATCATCAAATTTATCACCGGCAACTCTTACAGAATTGTGGGCAACAATATCACCTAGGGAAATAACTGCTACTTCTGATGTACCACCACCAATATCAAGTACCATACTGCCGGTAGGTTCACCAACAGGCAAACCTGCACCAATAGCAGCAGCCATAGGCTCTTCTATTAACTCAATATCTCTGCCACCGGCCTGACGGGCAGCATCTTCAACTGCTCTTTTCTCAACTTGAGTAACACCACTTGGAATACAGATAACTATTCTTGGTCTTGAAAAGAAATTGCTATGAACAACTTTCCTAATAAAGTGTTTTAGCATAATTGCAGTTATTTCAAAGTCGGCAATAACACCATCCTTTAATGGTCTAATTGCAGCAATAGAGCCGGGTGTTCTGCCAATCATTTCTTTTGCTTGAGCACCAACTGCAAGAACCTGATCCTCTCGAACATCAACTGCTACAACAGAAGGTTCACGAAGAACAATTCCTTTTCCTTTCATATAAACAAGAGTATTAGCAGTACCTAGGTCAATGCCAATGTCTTTAGTAAACATACAATCTACCTCGTATAATAAAGTAGTAGTATTTATAGACCCTCTCCAAGGTCTGTGTGCTATAATGATAGAGATACTGTGGATTGTTTACAATCTCCTACCACTTGATGGTTTTTGAAAGGCTACAACCACAGTCTCTTTGTATATTTGTTAATTAGTTAGATACCGCATGACGGTTTATTTAGAACGAGGTTACAATCGCAAGGAGTACCAGTGGTCTAAACAGTATCAAAAATACACTCACAAGGAGTTTTCATTATGATTTATATTGGAATTGATGTTGCTAAAGATAAACACGACTGTTTTATTACCAATTCAGATGGTGAAGTCTTATTTAAATCTTTTACTATCTCTAACAATCGTGAAGGCTTTGAAACCTTATTTCAAAAAGTACAATCCATTTTAGATGATTTAACAAAAGTAAAAGTAGGACTTGAAGCTACCGGACACTATAGTTACAATCTTCTGGGATTTCTTCTTGATAAAGGTTTGCCGACCTACATTATCAATCCATTACATACAAATCTATACAGAAAAAGTTTAAGTCTTAGAAAGACGAAAACAGATAAAGTTGATGCCCGTACAATTGCTTCTATGATTATGTCTGATGTGAACTTAAAGTCCTACACAAATACATCATACCACAATGAGGAGCTAAAGTCACTAACTAGATACCGTTTTGATAAAGTAAAAGAAAGAGCAAAATTAAAATCTTCTATTTCTAGACTTGTATGTATCCTTTTTCCTGAATTAGAAAAACTCGTTCCTACACTTCATATGGCTTCAGTTTATGCCTTATTATCTGAATTTCCATCTGCTAATGCTATTGCATCTTCACACCTTACCAGACTTACCAATTTGCTATCTGAAAATTCACATGGACGATATGGTAAAGATACAGCCAATCTAATTCGTAATGCTGCCAGAAATTCTATTGGTTCACATATGCCGGCAAAATCCTTAGAACTAAAACACACTATTAAGCTTATCAAAGAATTAACTACTGAAATTAATGAAATTGAAACAGAAATCAAATCTATTATGGATAAAATTGATTCTCCAATACTTACAATCCCAGGTATCGGTTACAATACAGGAGCTATGATTATCGCTGAAATTGGAGATTTCAATCGCTTTGATTCAGCTGATAAAATACTTGCATATGCAGGTATGTCACCTTCTACCTACCAATCCGGTCAATTAGAGAACTGCCATTCTCATATGGAAAAGCGTGGTTCAAGGTACTTACGATACGCTCTGTACAATGCAACAAAATATGTTTGTTACTGGGATGAATCTTTCGGTGTATATCTTGGTAAGAAACGCTCAGAAGGCAAACATTACAATGTTGCATTATCCCATGCAACAAAGAAACTTGTTCGCTTAATTTTTGCAATGGAGAAATCTAAACAACCATACCAACCAACAGTTTAATTCTTTTCATAAATATCTTATTTTTGAGCACCATTTATGATGCTCTTTTTTGTCATGCTATTTTTACGATTCCAATACGATCTAAAGGATTTTTTTGATTAATTCAAAATATCTTCATTATAGCCTTGACTTTTAATAGTTAGTCTTCCAAAAATAATAATCTCATAAATCCTGATGGTATAATAATCATCATTTTTAATGCTTAAGTATTATACATTAATAACACCTTGTTTTCAACAATAACAAGTCGAATATTAGTGTGACAAAACCGTAATTATTTCTTACCGGTTGAGCCAAAACCACCTTCACCTCTAACTGTATCTTCCAGGGAAGATACTTCTTCCACATTCATTAGAGAAACAGGTGCAATAACCATCTGTGCAACCCTTTCATTAGGTTCAATTGTGTATGGTTTGTTAGAAACATTACAAAGACCGACACAAACTTCACCACGGTAGTCACTATCCACAACACCAACACCGTTTGATAAACAAATACCGTGTTTGATACCAAGTCCACTTCTTGCATAAATATTTGCCATAAAGTCTCCACTAGGTAGTTCAATTGCAATACCGGTAGGAATAGTTACAAGGTCACCGGGATTAATAACCACACTACTGTCAATACAAGCATAAAGGTCCATACCGGCTGAACCCTCAGTTGCTCTTTTAGGAATAACTGCATTTTCTTTTAACTTTTTTATCTTAAGAACATTCATTTTTCTACTCCTTCTTGCAAAATTACATTAAATCTTGCAAAAATAAAACTATGTTGAATTTTAAATTTATTTATCAAAAAAATAATAATTTTACTTATATAAAATATTACAACTTTTTAATGCTTTTTAAGAAGTATTACAAGGTTGTAAAGTTTCCCTCACATTGCAATGTTAATAATGTGGAAAACTTAAGTTATTATCATTCCTCAAAAATAGTTTTCCACACTATTTTATGCCCCTGAAGTACATTCCACGTGTATATGTTGTGGTTTGACTCCGTTTTCCATTGTTTTCCCCGTAGTTTTCCACCTTTTCCACAGAGTTTTCCACATAGAACTTTTCCATTGTGAAAAATGTGAAAAACTTTTTATTAATCTCTGAGAGAATATTAAGTGGTACGGAATTTAATACTTCCACACAGTTTCCGTCACAATAAAGTGAAAATTCGTATTTTTTTCTATCCTGCATTTTTCCATGTTTTTTGCAAGTTCTACAGTCTTTTCTACCACTCTTTACAGGACAATTTCTTGTTAGCATTAGTGGAATATAGCCATAACTTACTAATCCTCGCTTAATATTACCACCTAAAGCGTTGATTTGTTCATCAGTAATTTCAATAGAAACCAAAATATCATCAAGTCCATATTCTTCTGCCCACAAAACAGATGCAGTATTTGTGATGTTTAGGAATTCTCCACCATGAACATTAAAACCAAGTTCTTTACAAAAATAAACTGCACCTAAATTATTACACAAAGTATCATTGATACCCTTTGCCTTAAATTCTTTTAGCTTTTCTATAATCTTATCTTCTCTGCCAAAAAGTCCTCTAGGTACAGAAATACCGATTTTACTGCATTTTTTCTTAACTTTTTCTAAATCTTCATCACTGATTGTGATAGGTACAAAGATTAAGTCATAGTCATTACCGATTTTATCATCAATTTTTCTTACTTCTGCTCTTTTTTCGGTAATTCTCTGGTCTGCCGGTGTAAAGTCAATTTCAGGCATAGTAAAGTTATAATTATAATCAAAATCCCTTTTACTATCCATAATACCTAGAACTTCTCTTCTGATTTTGTTTAGGAAAGAGATTGGCACAGTAATACCCTCATCAATTTCAGTTTCGATATTACTAAAGTAATATGGTGTACCACCTGTCTTAGAAAGCTGAGAAACTGCTTTTTCTTCACTTAAAGCTACTTTTAGAGCCTTTTCACCCTTAACATCATCACAAGTAGTAATAACTACATTTTTACCGTCAGTTACTTCAAAGGTAGGACTTTCATTTTCTCTAAGTGTAAACTTTCCCTTTAAAGGTACTCTCTGCATTTCATCCTTATAAGAAGTCCTGATTTCTCTAAACAACTTTTCTGTAGCAGAAACTACATCTTCCTTTTTTCTATAGCCAAACATATGGTGACCTAAATGATTTGTATAATAACCGTCAGTAAAACCTGTACGAGAAAATACATTTTTTAGGTTTTCCATTGTAGCAGTAGAGATAAAGCCTTTTTCTCTCTTTTCATAACAAGCCTTAACTGCTGATGCAACATATTCAGGGCGTTTCATTCTACCCTCAATTTTAGCTGAAGTTACACCTATACTTTCCATATCATCAAGGTAATAAATAATAGAATTATCCTTTAGACTTAGTGCATGGTCACAACCGTCAACCTTAAAAGGCAATCTACAGGTCTGAGCACAGTAACCTCTGTTGCCACTTCTACCACCAAGCATAGCAGAAAAATAACATTGACCACTGACACACATACATAATGCACCGTGGACAAATATTTCAAGTTCAATATCAAGGTTATCTGCAATATACTTAATTTCTTCTCTTGACATTTCTCTACTAAGGACAACTCTGGTAAAGCCCATTTCTTTCAGTAATTTTGCACCACTTAAAGTATGAACACTCATTTGAGTTGAACCATGTAAATGAAGACTAGGACAAGCCTTGTGTACCATATTAGCAAAACCAATATCCTGTACAATAAGTGCATCAATGTTACATTCACAAGCCTTTTTCACACACTCTAATGCATCTTCCAATTCTCTGTCAAAGATAAGTGTGTTCATTGTTACATAGACTTTAACATTTCTAATATGACAATATGAAGTTGTTTCTTTTAACTCTTCAAAAGAAAAGTTCTTTGCTTCTTTTCTTGCAGAAAAATCTTGTAAACCAAGATAAACTGCATCAGCTCCACTTCTTACTGCAGAAATAACTGACTCAAAGCTACCTGCCGGAGCTAAAATTTCAATTTTTTTCATATACTTTACTCTTATTTCTTAGTATTGTTGAAAAGACTTTGCTGAACTGCACCACCAAGAATCTTAGGTACAGACTTTTCAATTTTTCCTGTTGCAATAATTTTCTTTTCTGATGGTTTTTCAGTAACAACATCATCAGGGTCAACATTAAGAATCTTGTTGATTTTCATTTGCATTTCTTTCTTTTCTCTCTTTAGGCTGTCAATTTCCATATGTAGTCGAGTAATCTCACTAAGATACTGTTTCATCTGGTCCTTGTTTTCATCAAGTTTCTTCTTGATTTTGTATTCTTCATCACAGTAATCAAGAGAAGCCAAAAGTGCTGCTGAGTCCTTATCCAGCTTAGGATTTGTGGAAATAATAGAACGAAGTCTTGTATCAAGTCTTTCCACAATGTTCTTCATATATTCTTCACTTTCATCAGTGATAATAGTAAATCTTTTTCCCCCTACAAAAACTACCTGTCTTCCCATAATGGACACTACCTTTCTTTTACGCATATTTTCTATAATATCATTATAATCTTTTTTCTTCATAAGAAAAAGTAATGTATTAATATTGTAATCATTCTATCGGTTTTGTTACTTAATTTTCCCTATTTTAAATAGTATTGTATGTGTTAAAATGATATGACCCAATAAAAAAGAGGAGTAACTTCAAAATATGGTATAATGGAATCGCTAAAAAAACATTAACCTAAGAAAGAAGTACTCCTCATGAATATGATAACACAAGAAGCAAAGAAAAAGCAAGCCATAGTAAAATACGCACTAAGAAAAGGAAAAAGCAAAGCAAGTAGAATGTACGGTGTAAGTCTTTCAAGCGTAAAGAGATGGTGTAAACAATATGACGGTACCTGGCAATCGCTATTGCCTAAATCACACAGACCACATAGTCATCCTAACAGGCACACAAAAAGAGAAGAAAGACAAATTAGAAATTCTTTCAAAAAGTGCTATGAAAGATATGGATGGGATGGAGTATACAGTGATTTAAAGAGAAAAGGATATACAAGAAGCTACTCAGGAATGATATATGCAGCTAAAAGAATGGGCTTAGTAAAATATAAAAAGACAAAGAAAAAGAGCCGTAAGCATAGAAGATATCCGGAACTGTTAATACCTGGAGAAAAGGTGCAGATAGATGTAAAAGAAGTGCCATATAATTGCTTAAGAGGTAAGGCTTTAAGGGACGGAAAGCATTTTTATCAATGGACTGCAATAGATGAATGTACAAGGATGAGATTTGTATATGGGTTTGAAGAACACACACCTGAAAACTCAACCAAATTCTTGAAAATGTTATTGAAAGAATTTCCGTTTAAAATACAGACTATTCAAACAGATAACGGAAGAGAATTCACATATAAATATCAGAGCAGTGAAGTGAAAAGTCCTTTTGAAATAGAATTAAACAAACTAGGTATAAATCATAAATTAATACCACCACGAACACCTTGGCACAACGGAAAGGTAGAAAGAAGTCATAGAAACGACCAAAAATATTTCTATGATTGGGAAACATTCAGAAATATTGAAGAATTAAACACAAAATTAAAAGGACATTTGGAATGGAGTAATAACAAGACAATGAGAACACTTGATTATAAGAGTCCAATGCAGTTATTGAGTGAAAAGTTAGAATTGAAATCCATTCATTAATTAATATTCATAATCAAAATTCAGTAAAACAAGCGAAATATTAAATCGTATTTTATTTTTACCCTAAAATGGGTCATATCTATTTACAACACAGACTTAATTTTCCCTATTTTAAATAGTATTATGTTGAAATATATAATAAACAAGAGTATAATAATAGTTGATTTCTGTACAAACAGAAGTAGGAGGGGTAATAATGATAGCACCATATGATTCAAGGAATGAAGCATATCGTTCACCATTCGGTGCAGTAGAAGTAGGTACTGCAATACGAATTACAATTAGAGTTCCACACGACCTTAACTGTTCTTTTGCCGAATTAGCAATAAAGTATGATTACGATTACAACTGGCAATACCACAAAATGTTCTGGTACTGTAATCACGAAGACCAATATGACAAGTGGCAATGTGAATTTGTACCAAAGAGAATAGGTCTTTACTGGCATGGTTTCAGACTTCATACACCTGAGGGCATAAAGTACATTATACCTACCGATGTAGATACAAAGTCTTGTATTTCCGATACACCGGGCAGAGCATGGCAGATTACTTCCTACAAAAAAGGATTTGATACTCCAAAGTGGCCTGTTGGTGGTATTATGTATCAGATTTTCCCTGATAGATTTTTCTTTAGTGGTGAAAAGAAAGATATAGGCAGAAACGATATTACAATAATGGATGATTGGTATGGTCTTCCACAATGGTGGCCTAATGAAAATGGTGAAATTACAAATACCGACTTTTTCCAAGGTGACTTAAAGGGTATCACAATGAAACTTGATTACCTAAAGAAACTTGGTGTTACTTGTATTTATCTTAACCCAATTTCAAAGTCATACAGTAACCACCGTTATGACACAGGTGACTATTCAGAAGTTGACCCAATGCTTGGTACAGAAGAGGACTTTATCACTCTATGTAAAGAGGCCAAAAAGCTAGGTATTCATGTTATTAATGATGGTGTTTACAGCCACACAGGTTGCGACTCAAAATATTTCAACAGATTTGGCAACTATGGTGATGGTGGTGCTTATAGAGATAGAAATTCACCATACTTTAGTTGGTATAAATTTAACGAATGGCCAAACAACTACAACAGTTGGTGGGGTTTCTACACACTACCGGAAGTTCACGAAGAAGACCCTAACTTTAATGAATATATTAATGGTGAAAACGGTATTGTAAGAAAATGGATGAGAGACGGTAACTCAGGTTGGAGACTTGATGTTGCTGATGAACTACCTGATGTTTTCCTAGAAAATTTAAGAAAAGCAGTTAAAGCAGAAAACCCTGAGGGCATTGTTATTGGTGAAGTATGGGAAGATGCATCAAATAAAGAAAGCTATGGTGCAAGAAGAAAGTTTATTCTTGGCGACCAGCTAGACTCAGTAATGAACTATGTTTTCAGAAATGCAATTATTGATTTCTGCAAGGGTGTTGATGCAAAGTATGTTATGAGTAATATCTTAAATGTACTTGAAAATTATCCAAGACCTGTAATCAGAGTTCTTATGAATCTACTTTCTACCCACGATACAGAGAGAATCTTAACAGTTATTGCCGGTGAACCACTAAACGGTCGTGACCGTCAGTGGCAGGCAGAAACAAAACTAACTAAGAAACAAAGAGAAATTGGTTTGCAGTTAGTTAAGATTGCTACCGGTATTCAGTACACATTACCGGGTTTTCCTTGTGTTTACTACGGTGATGAGGCCGGTATGGAAGGTTATCGTGACCCATTTAACAGATGTGGTTTCCCATGGGGTAAGGAAGACAAAGACCTTGTAGAATGGTACAGAGACCTAGGTCAAATGAGAGGTTCAATCTCAGCATTTTGTGACGGTGAATTTAGACCTGTTTATGCTGAGGGTAATGTAATTTCTTACCTAAGATATGACAACAAGTCAGGCATTTACTGTGCATTTAATTCAGGTGATGTTGATGTAATTATGGATATTCCTTTCTCAGCATCACAAAGTACACCTTATATGGGTACTGAAGTTATTAAGAACAGAGTTGTTGTACCGGCTAAGGGCAGTGCATTTATCTCAATGTAAAGAAATATAAAATCATATATAATTTTAAAGGCAGAGAAAATAAAATTCTCTGCCTTTTTGTTTTCCACATTATACTCATAAAATGTGGAAATTTTTATTTTTTACATAAAAAAGAGGTGACTAAAAAGCCACCTCGTTTTTTAATTATTCTTCTGTGTTTTCTGTATTCTCAGTATCTTCTACTGTTTCGGTAGTTTCTGAATTTTCAGCTATTTCTTCATTATCAACTTTTTCAGCTTCTTCTTCATTTTCGTGAGGTGTTGTAGCAATAGTAACAACCTTATCATCCTCACCGATTCTCATAAGAGTAACACCCTTACTTGGTCTGTTACAAATTCTTACAGAAGAAGTTTCAATTCTAATAACAATACCGGACTCAGAAATCATAATAATATCATCATCAAGGTTAACAGACTGTAGTACAGCAACCTTACCGTACTTATCTGTGTGGTAATTGGTTAGACCTTTACCACCTCTTGACTGTACTCTGTAGTCAGTAGCCTTAGAAATTCTACCGTAACCCTTTTCGGAAACAGTTAGAATCATATCATCATCTTGGGCAACACACATACCTACAATTTGGTCATCTTCAGCAAGTTTCATAGCCTTAACACCACGAGCCTGACGACCCATTGCACGAATATCGTTTTCGTTAAATCTGATTGCCATACCCTTTTCGGTAGCAACAATAATATTATCGTTACCATCAGTCATTCTAACCCAAGCAAGTTCATCACCCTCATTTAGTTCAAGGGCAATTAGGCCACCTTTACGGGCAGTATTGTAAGCAGAAAGTTCAATTCTCTTGATGATACCTTGCTTTGTAACCATAACAAGATACTTGTCATCTTCCATATTGTCAACTTTAATCATAGAAGTAACTTTTTCATCCTGGTCAATAGGGAGTAGGTTGGCAATATTCATACCCTTACTCTGACGAGAACCCTCAGGAATTTCGTAACACTTAATCTTATAAACCTTACCCTTATCGGTAAAGAACAAGATTAAATCGTGAGAATTTACAACAAACATTTCCTTTGCCACATCTTCTTCTCTTCGTGACATACCGGAAACACCTCTACCACCACGATTTTGAATCTTGTAAGTATCGGCAGGAATTCTCTTAATATAACCGAACTGTGTTAAAGTAACAACACAATCTTCAACAGGAATAAGGTCTTCAATATCAACTTCACCTGATACTGCACAAATTTCTGTTCTTCTTTGGTCGGCATACTTATTACGAACTGCAATAGTTTCTTCTTCTACAATCTTTAACTGTCTTTCTTTGTGTACAAGAATATCCTCTAAATCATCAATCTTTAGATGTAGTTCATTTAGTTCATTTTCAATCTTGTTTCTTTCAAGATTTGTTAACTGACCAAGACGCATTGCAACAATAGCCTGAGCTTGAATATCATCAAGACCAAATCTTTCACACAAATTAACCTTAGCAGTTGCCTGGTCCTTAGACTCTCTGATAACCTTGATAACTTCATCAATATTATCTTGAGCAATCTTCAAACCTTCCAGAATATGACATCTTTCTTTAGCTTTCTTTAGATCAAATTCTGTTCTTCTTACAATAACTTCTACCTGGAAGTCAATGTAATGTTGCAACATTTCCTTTAGTGTAAGAATCTTAGGTTCACCATTAACAATAGCAAGGTTAATTACACCAAAAGTAGTTTGTAGCTGAGTATTCTTAAATAATAAATTAAGTACAACCTGAGGAGAGGCATCTCTCTTAATATCAATTTCAATATGCATACCATTTCTGTCGGAATGGTCTTCAATGTTGGAGATACCTTCAATTCTCTTATCTCTAACCATATCGGCAATAGTTTCAATAAGTCTTGCCTTATTAACCTGATATGGAAGTTCACTAACGATAATCTTAAATCTACCGTTTTTCTGTTCTTCAATTTCTGTTTTTGCTCTAAGAACAATCTTGCCTCTACCTGTAGCATAAGCAGCTCTGATGCCACTTCTACCCATAATAATACCACCGGTAGGGAAGTCAGGTCCGGGAAGACACTCCATAAGGTCTGCAACTTCAGCATCCGGATTGTCAATTAATAGGCACATTGCATCTACTACTTCACCTAGGTTATGAGGTGGAATATTAGTAGCCATACCTACGGCAATACCTGATGAACCGTTAACAAGTAGGTTAGGAAATTTAGCAGGAAGAACAGTAGGTTCTTCAAGTCTGTCATCATAGTTAGGCATAAAGTCAACAGTATTCTTCTCAATATCTGTAAGCATTTCTGTTGAAATTTTGCTCATTCTTGCTTCTGTATATCTGTAAGCAGCAGGAGGGTCACCGTCAACAGAACCAAAGTTACCATGACCGTCAACAAGCATATATCTCATTGAGAAAGTTTGTGCAAGTCTTACAAGTGCATCATAAACAGATGCATCACCATGTGGGTGATAAGAACCAAGCACTGCACCAACAGTATCGGCACACTTATGGTATGGTTTGTTAGGTTCAAGTCCTTTTTCGTGCATTGTATATAAAATTCTTCTGTGTACAGGCTTTAGACCATCTCTTACATCAGGAAGTGCACGGGATACAATAACTGACATTGAATAGTCAAGAAATGACTTTCTCATTTCTCTGTCAATATCTACTTCAATGGTTTTTGCTTCCGGCATTGAAATTTCATTATCTTTATTATCAGCCATTTTCTATCCCTCCTTAAATATCTAGATTTTCTACGAAACGAGCATTTTGCTCAATAAAATCTCTTCTTGGTTCAACCTTTTCACCCATTAACATTGAGAATGTTTCATCAGCCTGTTCAGCATCATGAAGTTCAACTCTAAGCATTGTTCTTGTTTTAGGGTTCATTGTTGTTTCCCATAACTGTTCAGGGTCCATTTCACCAAGACCTTTGTATCGCTGAATTTCAGTTTTACCTTCAATTTCAGCAAGCATTGCGTCTCTCTCTTGATCGGAGAAAGCATATTTATGTTTTTTACCTTTGGTAATTCTATATAGAGGAGGCTGTGCAATATACACATGACCTTCTTCAATTAGTGGTCGCATAAAACGGAAGAAGAAAGTTAGTAACAAAGTTCTGATATGAGAACCGTCAACATCGGCATCGGCCATAATAATAACCTTGTCATAACGCAACTTAGAAATATCAAAGTCATCCTTGATACCTGTACCAAGTGCCAAAATAACAGGTGTTAATTTATCATTGCCATAAACTTTGTCTTCTCTAACCTTTTCTACATTTAGCATTTTACCCCAAAGAGGGAGGATAGCCTGAATTTTTCTATCTCTGCCTTCTTTAGCAGAACCACCGGCAGAGTCACCTTCGACGATATATATTTCAGTTTCACTTGAATCTTTACTTTGACAATCGGCAAGTTTACCGGGAAGTCTTGCACCGTCAAGTGCAGACTTTCTTCTTACATTTTCTCTTGCTCTTTGTGCTGCAATTCTTGCAGTAAAAGACATCATAGCCTTATCAAAAATAATCTTACCGATAGCAGGATTTTCTTCAAGATACTGAGAAAGTTTGTCTTTGATTAATTTATAAACCATTGAACGAACTTCAGTATTACCTAATTTTGCCTTAGTCTGTCCTTCAAATTCAGCTTCTGTCAATTTAACAGAAATAATTGCAAACAGACCTTCTTCATAGTCACTGTACTTTAGGTCACTGTCTTTTTCTTTTAGCTTATTAAATCTTCTGCCGTAGTCATTCATAACCTTAGTTAATGACCTACGGAAACCTTCTTCATGAGTACCACCGTCAATAGTGTGAATATTATTTGCAAAAGAACGAACATCAGAAGTGATTGCATCAGTATATTGCATAGCAATTTCTACTGACATTGTCTGGTCCTCATTTTCTGCTTCAAAATAAATAACCTCATCATGTAGAGGATTGATTTCTTTAGTCTTACTCTTCTTTTCACGAATAAAGTTTACGAATGACTTTACGCCACCTTCATAACAATATTCATTTGAGATAATATTTTCAGGATCTCTTTCATCCCTTAATTCAATTCTAACGCCTGCATTTAGAAATGCTTGTTCACGAAGTCTTTTTTCAAGGATTTCATATTTATAAACTGTAGTATCGGTAAACATAACAGGGTCAGGCTTAAATGTAACTTCAGTACCCTTTTCTGTTCCATGACCTATAACCTCAAGGTCATTCATTATTTTACCACGCTCATAACGCTGAAAATAAATATCTTTACCATCACAAACCTTAACTTCCAAATATTCAGAAAGTGCGTTTACAACAGATGCACCAACACCGTGAAGACCACCGGAAACCTTGTAGCCACCACCACCGAATTTACCACCGGCATGAAGAACAGTAAATACAACGGTAACAGCAGGTAAACCCATCTTTTTATTGATACCAACAGGAATACCACGACCATTATCCTTAACTTTGATAATATCTCCCGGCAAAATTGATACTTCAATCTTTGTACAGTAACCTGCCAAAGCTTCATCAATAGCATTATCTACAATTTCATAAACAAGATGATGAAGACCTTGTTCACCGGTTGAGCCTATGTACATACCGGGTCTTTTACGAACAGCTTCCAGTCCTTCAAGTACCTGTATTTCGTCAGCACCATATTCATTTTCTACTTTTGCTAATTCATTTATATTATCCAAGATAATTCCTCCAAAAAGACCACAAATTACTTTTTATAATCTTCTTTCTTATATTTAACGAAAAATGACCTCATTAAAAGTGCAATAACTATTATTATTGTTGTCACAATAAACATAGGAATAACACTTCTTACACCAATTACGGACATCATAAAAATATTTATCAAAATAGCCAGTAGAATTGCCATTGTCATAAGCAACACCAATCCACCGTTTTTCTTTACCACAAAAATTTTTTTGCAGTTATGACACTTTATTTTTTCGTTATTGTATTGTTTCTTTATTTCATCACTTGTATATATTGCCTTGCAATATGGACAGGTAGGTTTTCTAAACATAACTTTGCCTTACTTTCTATCGTTTAAGTTAAAAGCCGCAGTTTTGTCTTTGAATAAATTTCTAGATATTGTATCTGATTCTACCTTATGCTCATCATCTTCAATGAAAGCCTTAGTTCTTGCTTGTTCTTCCTCAGTAATGATTTTTCTTTTTGCCTTAATTTGATTGAATACATCTGTATTGATTACAGGACCACTCTGTTCAAATTCACTGTCTGTAATAGGTGGCAAAATCTCAGGCTTAATAAATTTCTGTTGTTGACTGACAAATTCTCTATATTTTTTCAGTGGTCTAAGTCTTACAAAGAATGGCACAAAAATATAGAAAATAAGGAAAGGTATCATTACAAACAAAAACATAAATGGGCTTTTTGTTGCAGTTTTCATAATAACAATAGTCATTATAATTGCAGCTACCATAAAGGTAAGGATAAAAGCAAGCCATATCTTTTTGTTAATATAAATATTGCTTTCTTTCTTGCATCTACTGCACTTGTATTCACCTTTTGATTTACTCATAAAAGCTGAAGAATATGACATTCTTCTTCCACAATAAGGACACTTTGCTAATTTCATAACAATACTTCCTTTCAAAAATTACTCTTTCTCTTCATTAGAGTTTGGCTACTAATCTGGCTAACATAAACTTTTATCTCATTATTTTCATTACATACAACAAAGCTCTTCGGTAATTCCATAGAAACATTGATTACCCTTTTATTTTTTGTTGCATTAGATAAATAGTCTTTGGTCCACTTTGAAATAGTGGATGTATCCATATCAAAAATCCCAATTATATTGTCAGTTCTAACAACTGTATTTTCACCTAAATGCAGATACATAACTATTCCTCTGTAATTTTTCCTTGATTTACAACAAACAACTTACCCTCTTGAAGTTGCTTTTTGTCGTTATGTTCACAACAAGTTATAAAAACTTGATAGCCATCTATTTTATTAAGCAAATAATCTTGTCTTTTTGAGTCAAGTTCTGAAAGAACATCATCAAGTAGCAGTACAGGTTTTTCCTCCAAAATTTCACTTAAAACTGTAGCCTCAGAAAGTTTTAGGGAAAGTACTGCACTTCTCTGCTGACCTTGACTGCCAAAATTCTTTGCTTTCATTCCATTGATTAAAATATTTATATCATCTCTATGAGGTCCAACTGTTGTGTAGCCGTTATAGAGATCATCCTTTAATTTATTATTAAGTTCAGTTAAGAACTTTTCTTTAATTTCTTCAAGGTTATCCACATTTAGATCTTTAATTGTGGAAACATACTCAATGTCAAGAGTTTCTCTGTCATTAGAAATACCTGAATGAAAGAACTTTGCATTTTCTTTTAGCTTCTCTGCATACTTGATTCTTTCTGCAATTATATATGCTCCGAAAGAGGCAAGGTTTTCATTCCAAATTTCTAAAGTAACCTGTAGTTCAGGATGTTTGTTTATATCTTTAAGTAGGGCATTTCTTTGGTTTAAGATTTGATTGTACTTAGAAAAATATTTTGCATACTTAAGTTTTTGCTGACACAAAGCACCATCAAGAAACTTTCTTCTAATACCGGGACCTGCCTTTACAAGGGATAAATGTTCAGGGGAAAACACCACACAAGAAAATTTTTCTATAAGGGATGCACCACTTTTTTTCTTTACACCGTTAATAAAAACTTCCTTTTTGTTACCTGTATATCGAATTTCTGCATTTTGCTCTCTGTCTTCACTTGTAAATTCAAGTTTTATTTTTGCAAATTTTTCATTGAAATTTATCAGTTCCTTTTCGGCAGAACCTCTAAAGGAGTGTCCACCACAAAAAAGCCATATACATTCAAGTAAATTTGTTTTACCTTGAGCATTTTCTCCAAAGATAACATTGGTGTTTTTGTCAGTAAAAATTTTATTTTTTTCTAAGTTTCTAAAGTTTTCAAATTCTAAAGAATTTACTCTCAAGACTGTCTTACCTCTAAAATGTCATCATCAAGAGTAACTCTGTCACCGTTACGAATTTTTTTGCCTCTCATTGTGCAAATTTCTCCATTAACTGTAACAAAACCGTCTTGAATTAAGATTTTTGCTTGTCCACCGGTTTCAACCAGTCCTGCAAACTTTAACAAATCCTGAAGTTTAATAAATTCTGTATCTATAAAAATTATTTGTTTTTCCATTATGATATTCTCATTGGTACGACTAGATATAGGAAGTCGTCACTTTTAACCGGTTTAATAATCATAGGTGAAAGTCCACCATTTAAGATTAGTCTGATTTCGTCTGTTTCACAATTCTTAATTGCATCTAGTAAATATCTGTTGTTAAAGCCAATTTCAACATCATCACCTGCAATGGTAGTTCTGATACTGTCGTTAGCCTTACCCATAGATGTTTTACAAGTTAATTTAATTTCATCACTACTAAATTCACATTTAACAGGGGATGGAATCTTTTCACTGGCAAGAAGACTCATTCTTTCTACTGCTGAGCTGATTTCTCTGGTATTTACAACTGCCTCGGTTGCAGTACCTGTTGGAATAGTTGAATTATAGTCAATAAACTGACCTTCAATTAGTCTGGAGATTACATAAAATGAACCGACTTTAAACAAAGTGTGTCTTTGACCGATTACAATTTCTACATTTTCTTCTTCATCAGTAATAAGTTTTAGTACTTCACTTTGAGTTTTCTTAGGAATTACAAAGCTGTTTTCTGAGTCACTGTCAATTTGTTCCTTGCGAATAGCCATTCTGTAACCATCAATTGCAACAATAGTCATAATTTTGTCTTTGATTTCAAACAAAGAACCTGTATAAATTGGTTTTGATGTGTTATCAGAAACTGCATATATAGTTTGGCGAATCATATCCTTTAGGATACCACCGTTAATAACAATCTTATCTGTTTCTTCAAACTTAGGTAAATCAGGATATTCGGCAGCTGACAAACCAACAATTTGGTAAGATGCATTACCACTTGTAATATAAGTAACCATTCTTTCATCAGTTTCGATAGTTACAACTTCTTCAGGTAACTTTCTGATAATGTCACCAAATAGCTTAGCAGAAACTACAATTTCACCTTCAGTATCAATTTGAACTTCAAGGTCAGTTGTAATTCCTATTTCAAGATCATAACCTGATAAATTTAGGTTACTGTCATATGCTTTTATTAATATACCTTCTAGGGAAGGTGTAGATGCTTTAGTTGCTACTGCTCTTTGAACACAAGTAACAGCATTGCTTAAATCTGTTCTTGAACAAGTAAATTTCATTTTAGTACCTTTCTTCCGTTTTTGCAGATTTTCCGTTTTAAATGAATTGATATGTAAATTAAAATAGTAGTAGTATTAGAGTGTGTGAATTTGTAGAAAAACTCACAGTAGATTAGTTATCATCACATTTTTAACTCCTCACAGAAAATGTTGATAATTTTTCGGAATGTTGATAACTTTTTAAAATTCTAAAGTTTTCAACATTATGTGAATCTATGTGATGTTAATGTGTAAGGAAATGTGGAAAACTTATCTGTCTCTAATATTCTTAATTATGTCCTCAACAGACTCTTTTATATCATTATTTGTCTTCATATCTTTCTCAATATGTTCTGTTGCATACAGTACAGATGAGTAGTGCATACCACCGAATTCTTTACCAACTTCTACAGCAGTTAAGTTAGTGATATTTCTTGCTATGTAGATTGCAATATGTCTTGCTTGGCTTAAGTCAGCTCTACGGCTCTTTGACTTTTTAATTTCATCAGGACTAAAGCCATAGTTTCTGGCAACTTCTTCAATAATCTTTTCTACTGTCAGTTCAGGTGGTGTGTCATCATTAAGAATATCGCTGATACCTTCTTTTACTACTGATAAAGATGGTTCTTCACCTGAAAGAAGAATTTTAGCCTTTAGTTTCTTTACAACACCCTCAAGCTGACGGATATTTGTTTTTAGATTTTTAGCAATATATTCACAAACATCATCACTTAGGTTAATACCAAGAATCTCAGACTTTCTTTTTACAATAGCAATTCTTGTTTCAATATCAGGTGGCTGAATATCAGCAAGTAAACCTGACTCAAAACGAGAACGAAGTCTTTCTTCCAAAGTCTTAATTTCTCTTGGAGGTCTATCTGATGTAAGAACAATCTGTTTATTAGCTTCATAAAGAGCATTAAATGTATGGAAGAATTCTTCCTGAGTCTGTTCCTTACCACCAATAAACTGAATATCGTCCACCAAAAGAACATCAGCGTTTCTGTATTTGTTTCTAAGTCCTGAAGTTGAACCTTTTCTGATAGCCTCAACAAGTTCGTTAGTAAAATCATCACCCTTAACATATACTATATTAGTTTCAGGATGATTTTTCTTTATTTCATTACTAATGGCACAAAGCAAGTGAGTTTTTCCAAGTCCACTGTGACCATAAAGAAAAAGAGGGTTATAAGCACCGGCTGGGTTTTGAGCAACTGCAATTGAAGCAGCATGAGCAAACTTGTTGGATGAACCTACAATAAAAGTATCAAATGTAAAGTCATATCCTGTTTCAGCCGTTGACTTCTGTTCTTTTTCTTGAATGTTATTTACTTCTTGTGGAACTTGAAAAACAATTTGAAAATGAGTTCCAAAAACACTATCAAATGCATCATTTAAAAGTGGAATATAACATTTCTGGAGTGTTTGTCTGTGAAAATCATTTGGAACTAAAAGAGTAACTTCTCCCTTATCAAAGTCAAGACTTACAGGTTCAATCTTTTTAATCCAAACATCATATGCAAAAGTAGTTGTGTTGTTTTTACAATATTCACATATAATATTCCACGCCTCATTAAACGAATCCATTTTTTCACTTCCTTAGTCGTACTATAGTATCAATTATTTGTATCAAATAAAAAAGGGCAAAATCCCACCCATACAAATTCACTATGTATTATAACAAAAATCAAAAAAATTTGCAACAAATAATTTCTGTATTATGTATGTATATATTACTATTATAAAATATATACCGAATTATTTATTTTTTAGGTCATATAGGTAGTATTTAAAATTTAAGTTAATACTATATGTGGTGGGTTTTACACTTGTTTTTGAGTTTAAAGAAAATTTTAATGAAAAAAAAGAAAATTTTTGTTGACTGTTATTGCAAAATAATATATAATTCTATATTGCAAGGTAATGTATTTAAATCCGAAAGGAGGGTTTCCTAATGTTGAGAACATATCAGCCTAAGAAGCTTCATAGAAAGAAAGAACATGGCTTTAGAAAAAGAATGGCAACTAAGAATGGCCGTAAAGTTTTAGCAAGAAGAAGAGCTAAAGGTAGAAAGCAGTTGTCTTACTAAAATAAGGGCCACTTTATTACAAAGTGGTCTTTCTTTTATTTTATCAAAAGGGGAACACTATGGGAAAAAATGTTACTTTAAAAGAGAACAGGGATTTTCTCAGACTTTATCGTAAGGGTAAATGTTATGTTAGTTCTTCCCTTGTAACCTATGTTCTGAAAAACAGAAGTAATGAAAAAAGGTACGGAATAACAACCAGTAAGAAAATTGGTAAGGCTGTGCAGAGAAACAGAGCAAGACGAGTTATCAGAGCTTCTCTTTATGATCTGTACAGTGATATTATTCCGGGTTATGACATTGTCTTTGTAGCTAGGGGCAAGACTCCTTATGTAAAAAGTGATGTTGTAAAGAAAGAAATGACTGATCATCTGAAAAAAGCGAAGGTTTTGAGGACTGCGTAAATAATGAAAAAGATTTTTATAGCAGTTATTAAGTTTTATAAAAAATGCATTTCTCCATTAACCAGTTCAAAGTGTAAGTACTATCCCACTTGTTCTTCATATGGATTAGAGGCTATCTCTGTACATGGTGCATTTAAAGGTGGTTTAATGACAATCTGGAGAATCTTAAGATGTAATCCTTTCTCCAAAGGGGGATATGACCCTGTACCACCAAAGAAAGAGAAAATAAAGAGGAGAAATCCAAAATGATGGCAATATTTAACTTCTTCGGAAGTATATTCGGTTATGTTTTGTGGCCTATTTTCTATGTTGTACAAAACTACGGCATAGCAATTATCATTTTTGCAATTTTAGCTAAAATTGTTCTTTTTCCGTTTTCAATCAAGCAACAGAAGGCTATGGCCAATAATGCTAGACTTCAGAAAAAGCAAAAAGAAATTCAAGAAAAATATAAAAATAATAAAGTGAAAGCAAATGAGGAGATGCAAAAGCTTTATCAGAAAGAGGGAGTTAACCCTTCTTCCGGTTGCTTAACCAGTATCGTACCTATGCTTGTTATGCTAGGTATCTTCTACAGTATTTCTTCTCCTCTTACAAATACATTACACCTAAACGGTGACCTAGTAAATTCTGCAGTAACATATGCACAACATATTCCGGGTATGCCTCTACATAGTGGTGTAAATACATATTATCAGCAGATTGAAGTTTTAAATAACTTTAGTGCAATGCTTAATACTGATTTTGTTCATAACTGTTTTACACAGACAGAAATAAGTCATATTGAAATGTTAGCTAATGGTTTTGAATTAATTCCTGGTAGTGGAATTAGTATGCTACAGTTACCATCAACATATGGTTTCTTTGGCTCATTCTATACAATTATTCCTGTTTTGTGTTTTGTTTCATCAGTTGTAACTCAGATTCTAACAATGAAGCTAAACGGCACACAGATGCAGGGTTGTATGATGGCAATGATGTTAGCAATGCCACTATTCTCAGCATGGATTGCTTATAATGTACCTGCTGCCGTAGGTTTCTACTGGATTTGTTCTACACTACTAGGTTTAGTACAGTCCATTGTTATGCACAAGTTCTACAACCCGGTTACAATGATTGCAAATCAAGAAGCAAGACATGTTGCTTTGCTTGAACAGAATGAAAGAAAATTGTAATTATTTCAGAAGGTGAAAAAGTGATTAAGGAAGCTATTGGTGTTGGCGAATCCATAGAAATCGCCCTTCAAAATGCCTATAATGAACTTGGCATTGACTCCACAACTGAAGGTGTGGACTTTGAAGTTGTACAGCAACCTGAAAAGAAAAAGCTAGGTCTTTTTGGTGGTAAGGATGCTAAGGTTAAGGTAACATTTAAAGAAAAAGAGTCACCTGCAAAGGTAGCTACAGAATATCTTAGAAATATTTTAAATGCACTTGGTTTAACTGAAATTGAAATGACAGTTAAAGAAGATGAAAACGGTGCTGAAATAAACCTTGAAGGTGAAGGTATCGGTTATGTAATCGGCAGAAGAGGTGACACTCTAAATGCTCTACAGTACCTAACAGGTTTAGTTGCAAATCATGTAGAGAATAACTATTACAGAATTTCAATTAACACAGGTAACTACAGAGAAAAGAGAGAAAAAACTCTTGAAATTCTAGGTAGAAAACTTGCTTTTAAAGCAGCTAAAACAGGTGCAAAAACAGCCCTTGAACCAATGAACCCATATGAAAGAAGAATCATTCATACAGCAGTTCAAAAGGTTAGAGGTGCTACATCTTGGAGTGAAGGTGAAAATATGAACCGTCATGTTGTTATCGGTCCTGACCCTGATGCTCGACCAAGATATGACAGAAGAAATAACAATAATAATAGAGGCAGACGTGGTGGTTATAACAGAAGTGGTGAAAGCACAACAAGCACACCAACCAGAGAGCCAATCAACGAAGGTAGCCTTTACGGAAAATTATAATTGATTACTAATGATAGAGGCGATTTTTATCGTCTCTATTTTTTTATAAAAGGTTGTGGTTTTATGAGTACTATTGCAGCAATTTCTACTGCCCAAGGACAAGGTGGAATTGGTGTAATCAGAGTAAGTGGCGAAGATTCATTTACTATTGTAGATAAAATTTTTAAGTCAGTCAGTGGAAAAAAAATTATGGATATTAAGGGCTACACTGCCCTTTTCGGACATATATATAATAATGAAGAAGTGCTGGATGAGGCAGTTGTTCTAAAGTATGTTGCACCAAAAAGTTTTACAGGTGAAAATGTAGTTGAGATTTCTTGTCATGGTGGTATGTATATTACTAAAGAAGTTTTAAATGCAGTTATTATGTCAGGTGCATCTTTAGCTGAACCGGGAGAATTTACAAAGAGAGCATACCTAAACGGCAAGATGGACTTAACAGAAGCTGAGTCGGTTATGGATATTATTTCAGCTAAGTCAAAAAGTGCAGCAAGGGCTGCTTTGTTTGTTAAGGATGGTGCTTTGTTTAAGAAAAGTCAGCAAGTAAAACAGTTGTTACTTGATAAAGCAGCTCATCTTTCAGCTTGGGCAGACTATCCGGAAGAGGATATTCCAGAAGTATCTGAGGACTCTATAATAGAAGCAATAGAAGAAAGTATTTCTATCCTTGAAAAACTACTTTCAACTTATGATATGGGACAAGTAGTGAAAGAGGGAATAGACACAGTTATTGCCGGTAGACCTAATGCCGGTAAATCAACTTTGATGAATTTACTTGTAGGTAGAGAAAAGTCAATTGTAACCAATATTGCCGGTACAACTAGGGATGTAGTTGAGGATACAGTTTTAGTTGGTAATGTAATGCTAAAACTATCTGATACTGCCGGTATTCGTGATACCGACAATGAAATTGAAAAGATAGGTGTACAAAAAACCTTTGATAAAATCAACGGTGCAGGTTTAGTAATTGCACTGTTTGATAATAATGAAGAACTTAATACCGAAGATATTGACCTTATTAATAAAATAAAGGATATGCCTTGTATTGCCGTAATCAATAAAATTGATTTGGATGATAAGGTTGACAAAAAGTATATTACAGATAATATAGAAAATGTAGTTTATATATCAGCTAAACAACAGGATAATATTGATGAACTGAAGAGTATGATTGAAAAAATAGCCGGTACAGAGGACTTTGACCCTAGTGCTGGTATTATTGCCAATGAAAGACAAAGAAATGCAATCAGAAATGCAGTAAATAGTCTTTATGAAGCAAAAGAAAGTTTAGCAATGGGTATGACTATGGATGCTATTACTGTTTCTTTACAAGAAACTATTGATTATTTATTAGAATTAACCGGAGAAAAGGCAGGAGAAGAAATTGTGGATTCAGTATTTCATAATTTCTGTGTAGGTAAGTAATATGGGATATAATGCAGGTAATTTTGATGTAGCAGTTATTGGTGCAGGTCATGCCGGAATTGAGGCAGCACTTGCATCTGCTAGACTAGGATGTAAAACAATAATTTTCACAATTAACAATGATGCAGTTGGTAACTGCCCATGTAATCCATCAATCGGTGGTACTGCAAAGGGACATTTAGTAAGAGAAATTGATGCCCTTGGTGGTGAAATGGGTAAGACTGCTGATGAGTGTTTCTTACAGATGAGAATGTTGAACAGAGGTAAAGGACCGGCTGTACATTCTCTAAGAGCACAAATTGACAGAAGAAAATATGCCGATACTATGAAGCATAAGATTGAACTTCAAGAGAACCTAATCCTTCGTCAAGCTGAAATCACTGAACTTGACAGAGATAATGACGGTACTTGGAAGCTAAAGACAAGAATGGATGCGATTTTTACTGCGAAAGCAGTAGTTATTGCTACAGGTACTTATTTAGGTGGTAGAATTTTTGTAGGTGAAACTTCTTATGAAAGTGGACCTGACGGTATTTTTCCGGCAAAATTCTTAGGTGCAAGTCTAAAAAATCTTGGTTTAAAGTTAAGAAGATTTAAAACAGGTACACCGGCTAGAGTACTTAGAAGTTCTATTGATTTTTCTGACCTTGAAGTACAAGAGGGTGATGTGCCACCTGTACCATTTAGTTATGATACTGAAAGTCTAGGTGATAACAAGGTAGTATGCCATATTTCTTGGACTAACGAAAAGACTAAGGAAATTATTTTGAATAATATTCAGAGAAGTCCACTATATGCCGGTAAAATTGAGGGTGTAGGCCCTAGATATTGCCCAAGTATTGAAGATAAGATTGTTAGATTCAGCAATAAGCAAAGACATCAGCTATTTATTGAACCTTGTGGTCTTGAAACAGAAGAAATGTATTTGCAAGGTATGAGTTCATCACTACCTGAAGAAGTACAAACAGAATTCTATCATAGTATCAAGGGTCTTGAAAATGCAGTTATTATGCGTCCGGCTTATGCTATTGAATATGATTGTATTGACCCAACTCAGATGGATAATACTCTTGAGTTTAGAGATTTTTCAGGGTTATATGGTGCAGGTCAGTTTAACGGTAGTAGTGGTTATGAAGAGGCTGCTGCCCAAGGTTTAATTGCCGGTATAAATGCTGCACTAAAGGTACAAGGCAGAGAACCATTTATTCTAGACAGAGCATCATCATATATTGGTACTTTAGTTGATGACCTAGTTACTAAAGGTTGTAATGAACCATATAGAATGATGACTTCCCGTAGTGAATACAGACTTATTCTTCGTCAAGATAATGCTGATGTAAGACTTACACCACTTGGCAGAGAAATTGGTCTTATTACTGATGAAAGATGGAATAAATATCTTAATAAACAAGAACTTAAGAAAGAAGAGTACAAGCGTATTAAGAATACTGTTCTTTCTCCAACTGATGAGTTAAACAACATACTTGTTTCACGTGAAACATCTCAGGTAACTACAGGTGTTAGAATGATTGACCTATTAAAAAGACCTCAGCTAAATTATGATTGTTTAACTGAGGTTGATAAGGATAGACCTAATATTGACCATAATATTTTTGAACAAGTTGAAATTGAGATAAAATATGAGGGTTATATTAAGAAACAACTTGAACAAGTTGAGAAAATGCGTAAGTTAGAGAAAAAGCTACTACCTAAAGATGTTAACTATAAGACTGTTACAGGTTTAAGACTAGAGGCTCAAGAAAAGCTAAACAATGTTAAACCTGATAATATTGGTCAAGCATCAAGGATCAGTGGTGTTTCACCGGCAGATATTAGTGTACTACTTATTTGGCTAACTCAAAGAGGTTAATATGGATAGAGAAATTATAAATCTTGATGGTATTGAAGAAAAGGTCACTCACGAAAGGTATAACAGACCTACACCTAATGGTGGTGACTACTCTGAAATATTCTATATGGATGACAACGGTAACTATGTAGATAAAAAGGTAGCTACCAAAGCTGTTATCTATGAATGTAAAAATGATGGTACAGCTATTAACAGAACTTTTATGGAGAAAAGAAAATGATAGAAACTCTGGTAAATGCTCTTGCAAAAGAAAATGTTACATTAAATGATACTCAAATAGGCCAATTTAAAAAGTATTATCAGTTGCTTATAGAGTGGAATAAAAAAATGAACCTTACTGCAATAACTGAACCAACAGAAGTTGCAATTAAGCACTTTTATGATAGTATCACTTTTCTTTTCCACACAGATATAAAAGAATGTGGAAAAGTAATTGATGTTGGTACAGGTGCAGGTTTTCCCGGTATACCTTTAAAAATTATGAGACCTGACATTCAATTAACTTTGCTTGATAGCCTTAATAAAAGACTTATATTTTTACAAGAAGTTTGCGATAATATAGGTATTGATGCTGAGATTATTCATAAAAGAGCAGAAGAAGGTGGCAGAGATAAGAATTTAAGAGAGAAATTCGATATTGCCACATCTCGTGCAGTTGCCAATATGAATACACTTTCAGAATATTTAATGCCATTCGTTAAGGTAAAAGGCAAAATGGTTGCTATGAAAGGCAAAAACGGTGCTGAGGAACTTGAAAATGCAAAAGGTGCAATTAAAACTCTTAACGGTGAAATTGTAAAGTGTGATGAATTCTTATTACCTAACGGTGATGAAAGAACTATCATTGTTGTAAATAAAAAATCCCATACACCAATGCAGTATCCAAGACAAGGTGGCAAAATAAAGAACAATCCACTTAAATAAAGTTTTCAACATTCTTATTAACTAATGTTAGTAAGAATGTTTTTTTATTTTCCGACAAATTAATATATATAGTTACAAAACAAAATTTTTTATTCGGTGCTAAAACGACAAGGTTTTTATATGGAATGGTGTATTATATAGTCACAGGGAAAACAAAGGAATGATTAAGAAATGAAGTTGCTGACTAAATACAATAAGAAAGTTATTGAAATACCAGCAAGAAAAATCAGACCTAATAAAACTCAGCCAAGACAAGACTTTTATGAAGAGGACTTGCGTTCACTTTCTCAGTCAATCTCCAACAATGGTTTACTGCAACCACTAACAGTTCGTAAACTAAAAAATGATGAGTATGAACTGATAGCAGGGGAGAGAAGACTAAGGGCAAGTGTAATGGCAGGGTTTACTAAGATTCCTTGTATAGTAATGAAGTGTTCCGACAAAGACTCAGCTATATTTGCTTTGATTGAAAATCTCCAAAGAAAAGATTTAGGAATGTTTGAAGAAGCTCGTGGTATTAACCGTTTGATTAGAAAATATGGCATAACTCAGGAACAAGCTGCAATACAACTTGGCAAAAAGCAATCTACTGTTGCCAATAAGCTAAGGTTACTTAGACTTTCATATGATGAACAGGACTGGATAACTCAAGCCGGATTAACTGAAAGACACGCAAGAGCTTTGCTAAAAATTCAGGATGAGGACAGTAGAAAGGAAGTATTGTCACATATTATTGCAGAAAACTTAAATGTAAAAGAAACAGAAAAGTACATTGCTTCATTACTTGATAATAAAAAGGTACAACCCTTACATAACAATACTGATAAAAAGATTGTGGTTAAGGATGTACGAATATTTGTCAATACCATAAGTCGAGCAGTAGATACTATGCGTATGTCGGGAATTGACGCAGTTAGTAACAAAGAAGAAACTGAGGACTATATAGAATATACAGTGAAAATTCCCAAAGAAACTGCACTGGAGAAATCCAGATGCCTAAAAATGCTTTCCTCTTAGGATGGAGAAATTTATTTCTTTATCCGATCCACTCATACCCATTTCCTTATCTGAACCCCTTGCCAAAGGTCACACAGCAATGTGTGGCCTTTTGGCGTTATGTTTCACGTGAAACAATAATAGTGTGAAACAGAGAGAAAAATCTGAAAATATATAATAGAAATCACTGTAAATACTTTAATTTTCACTATAGGTATGGTATAATTTAAGGGTACGAAAGAATATTATGAATTTTTAAGGTGAAAAAATGACAAAAGTAATTGCAGTTGCAAACCAAAAGGGTGGTGTAGGCAAGACTACCACTGCAGTAAATTTAGCTGCATCCCTTGGTTTATATAATAAAAAAGTATTACTAATTGATGTTGACCCTCAAGGAAATTCAACAAGTGGACTGGGTATTGACAGAAGAAATGTTAAGAACAGTACATATACAATTTTAACAGAGAGAATATCGGCAGAAGAATGTATAGTTGAAACAGAGTTTCAAGGTCTTTCACTTTTGCCGAGTGATATTAACCTTGCCGGTGCTGAGCTTGAAATTGCCGATTATCCACACAGAGAGTCAATTCTGAAGAATTCTGTAGTGTCTATTAAACAAGAATTTGACTATATTATAATTGACTGCCCACCATCTCTTGGTGTTATCACAACTAACGCTCTAACTATGGCAGATACAATTCTAGTGCCAATTCAATGCGAATATTATGCACTTGAAGGTTTAAGTCAGCTAATGGCTACAGTTAGACGAGTAAAAAGAATGTACAATCCACACCTTGATATTGAGGGTGTGTTGCTTACAATGTATGACGGAAGACTTAATTTGACACAACAAGTAGTAGCTGAAGTAAAGAAGTTCTTTCCTAAGAAAGTATTTGCCACAGTTATTCCTAGAGGTGTTAGATTATCAGAAGCACCTTCCTTTGGTATGCCTTGTTATTATTTTGATAAGAAATGTAAAGGTACTGAGGCTTACCTTTCTCTTGCAACAGAAATTATAAAGAAGGAGAAAAGTAATGGCTAAAAAAAGTGGACTAGGCAAGGGTTTGTCGGCAATCTTTATGGAAAATGAAAGTGAAGACCAGAACAACACTGTAACACTTAATATTTCAGAGATTGAACCTAACAAAGACCAACCAAGAATGGACTTTGATGATGAATCTTTAGCTGAACTTGCTGAAAGCATCAGTAAACATGGTATCTTACAACCACTACTAGTAAGACCACTACTTTATGGTGGTTATCAGATTGTAGCCGGTGAAAGAAGATACAGAGCATCACGAATGGCCGGTTTAACAGAAGTACCGGTTGTTATTAGAGAACTTGACGACAAAGAAACAATGGAAATTGCCCTTATTGAGAACTTACAGAGAGAAAACCTAACTCCTGTAGAAGAAGCTAAGGGTTACAAAACATTGATGGATACTTATGGTTTTACTCAAGAACAAGTTTCTGAGTCTGTAGGGAAGAGCCGATCGGCAGTTGCTAACTCGTTACGACTACTTAACTTGCCGGAAGAAGTACTTATCTTACTTGCTGACGGTAGAATTTCCAGTGGTCATGCAAGAGCATTGCTTTCCCTAGAAAATGTAGCTGATATGATTACTATTTCCCAAGAAATACTTGATAAGGACTTATCAGTTAGACAAACAGAAAAGATTACTCAGAATCTAAAGAAAGAAAAGAAAGAACCACCAAAGAAAGAAGAAAAGCCAAACTTCTTTAAAGAAGTAGAACTTGCACTAAATGAAAACTTAGGCAGAAAAGTTTCTGTTTCTAAAAAGAGTAAAGGCAAGGGTGGTACTATTACACTTGAATTTTACAGTCAAGATGACTTGATTGAAATTGCAAATAAATTAGAGGTTAAGGAATAAGGAGAACAAAAATGATTGATATTAAATTTCTAAGAGAAAACCCAGATGTTGTAAAACAGAATATTAAGAATAAGTTTCAGGACAGCAAACTTCCACTTGTTGATGAAGTAATTGAATTTGACAAGAAGTCAAGAGCAGTTAAGCAGGAAGCTGACCAGCTAAGAGCAAACAGAAATAAGTTTAGTAAGCAGATTGGTGCTTTATATGGTCAGGGCAAGAAAGAAGAAGCTGAAGAAATGAAGAAGCTTGTTACTGAACAGGGTGACAGACTTGCAGAACTTGAAAAGCAAGAAGCTGAGCTACAGGAAGAAGTAACAAGCAGAATGATGGTTATTCCTAACATCATTGATAAGTCAGTTCCTATCGGTAAAGATGATAGCGAAAATGTGGAAGTTCAGCGTTATGGCGAACCTAAAGTACCTGATTTTGAAGTACCATATCACACAGATATTATGGAAAGATTTGATGGTATTGACCTAGATTCTGCTCGTAGAGTAGCCGGTAATGGTTTCTATTATCTAATGGGTGATATTGCAAGACTTCACAGTGCAGTTATCTCTTATGCAAGAGATTTTATGATTAACAGAGGCTTTACTTACTGTGTACCACCATTTATGATTCGTTCAGATGTTGTTACAGGTGTTATGAGCTTTGCTGAAATGGATGCTATGATGTACAAAATCGAAGGTGAAGACCTATATCTAATCGGTACATCAGAACACTCAATGATTGGTAAGTTTAAAGACCAGATGTTAAAGGAAGAAGACCTACCTTATACACTAACTTCATATTCACCATGTTTCCGTAAAGAAAAGGGTGCTCACGGTATTGAAGAAAGAGGTGTATATCGTATTCACCAGTTTGAAAAGCAGGAAATGATTGTTGTATGTAAGCCTGAAGATAGTATGGAATGGTACGACAAGCTATGGCAGAATACTGTTGATTTATTCCGTTCAATGGATATTCCTGTTAGAACACTTGAATGTTGTTCAGGTGACTTAGCAGACCTAAAGGTTAAGTCTGTTGATGTTGAAGCATGGTCACCAAGACAGAAGAAGTACTTTGAAGTTGGTTCTTGCTCAACTTTAGGTGATGCTCAGGCTAGAAGACTAAAGATTAGAGTATCAGGTAAAGACGGTAAGTACTTTGCACATACACTAAACAACACAGTTGTTGCACCTCCAAGAATGTTAATTGCATTCCTAGAAAATAACCTAAATGAAGATGGTTCTGTAAATATTCCTGAAGCACTTCGTCCATATATGGGTGGTATGGAAAAAATGGTTCCAAAGAAATAATGATAAAAAAAGTGCCTATCCAAACGGATAGGCATTCTTTATAACTATAAATAGTTTTCCTTATTAAATTCTCAAAATGATGAAAACTTCAGCTATTTGTAAGTATCTTTTTAACCTGAGTTTTCTTAGTATAGTTGTTAGAAAGCTTGTAGAACTTTCTTCTTTGCTTTTCCATTTTGTTGATAGCTTTTCTTACTTTACGATTTTTACAGAATTCATATTCATCACGAATAAGTCTTTCAGCATCATAGTAAGCATATCTTTTCTTAGGCTTAGCATCAACCAAAGTAAATTCCTCAATAAAGTTCTTTAGAAACTGCTTTCCGGTATAGTTTTCATTTTCAAATAGGACAGTAATTTGTTCATCACAAATTTCCATTTGATTACGAAGAAGATTTCTGACTTCAAGAATTTGATTACGGACTTCCTCTGTGTTGTTGTCAATTTTAGTAGTCAATAAGCTAAACTCTGTAAACTTAATTTCATAAATTTTTTCAATTGTATTTATAATAGAAATAATGTTATTTTCAACACTTGTTGGTAGTTTAATTTCCTTATTTTTCAAAAGTGTTCACCTCACAAATACTTTACTTTTAATATATCATATTACGGTGTATTTTTCAACAAAATAACAAGGAAAATGTTGAAAATTATCTTGAATTTACAGGGCATTAATGGTATAATAATTGTCAATAAATAAAATAGGTAAGTATATATTTAGGAGGAAATGAGCCATGATTAATGAAGAAAAATTTGTTAAAGAAGCACTCACTTTTGACGATGTACTTCTAATTCCTGGTAAGTCAGATGTAGAACCTAAAGATGTTAACATTTCTACTCATCTTACTAAGAAAATCAAGCTAAACACACCACTTATGACTGCTGCTATGGATACAGTTACTGAGTCTGAAATGGCAATTGCTATTGCTCGTGAAGGCGGTATCGGTATTATCCATAAGAATATGTCTATCGAAGCACAAGCTGATATGGTTGACAGAGTTAAGCGTTCAGAAAATGGTGTTATCACAAATCCTTTCTATCTATCACCTGAAAAGACAGTTGCAGAAGCTGATGAACTTATGGGTAAGTTCAAAATCTCAGGTGTTCCAATTTGTGAAAATGGAAAGTTTGTTGGTATTATTACTAACAGAGATATGGCATTCTTAAGTGAAGAAGATTTTAACCAACCAATCTCAGCAGTTATGACTAAGGAAAACCTAATCACTGCTCCTGTTGGTACAACACTTCAAGAAGCTAAAGAACTACTAAAGAAGCATAAAGTAGAGAAACTTCCTCTTATTGATGAAAATGGCAACCTAGGTGGTCTTATCACAATTAAGGATATTGAAAAGTCAATTCAGTATCCAAATTCATCAAGAGATGAAAAGGGTAGACTACTATGTGGTGCTGCTATCGGTGCTACTCCTGATGTACTTGACAGAGTAGAAGCACTTGTAAAAGCCGGTGCTGATGTACTTGTTCTTGACTCTGCTCACGGTCACAATAGTAACATTGTTAAGAGTGTTGCTAAGGTTAAGGCTGCTTATCCTGATGTTCAGCTTATTGCCGGTAATGTTGCAACTGCTGAAGCTACTCACGACCTAATTGAAGCCGGTGCTGATGCAGTTAAGGTTGGTATTGGTCCTGGTTCTATTTGTACAACAAGAGTTGTTGCAGGTATTGGTGTACCTCAGGTTACTGCTATCTTTGATGCTGCAAGAGAAGCTGAAAAGTACGGTGTGCCTATTATTGCTGATGGTGGTATTAAGTACAGTGGTGACATTGTTAAGGCTCTTGCTGCCGGTGGTTCAGTAGTAATGGTTGGTTCACTTGTTGCAGGTTGTAAGGAATCTCCTGGTGAAACAGAAATTTATCAGGGCAGACAGTTCAAGGTTTACCGTGGTATGGGTTCACTTGCTGCAATGGGCAAGGGTTCTTCTGATAGATACTTCCAGGGTGGTAACAAGAAGCTTGTTCCTGAAGGTGTTGAAGGTAGAGTACCTTACAAGGGACCTCTAGCTGATACAGTATTCCAGATGATTGGTGGTATCAGAGCCGGTATGGGTTATACAGGTTGTGCTACAATTACAGACCTACACGAAAAGGCTAAGTTCTGTAAGATTTCAGGTGCAGGTCTAAAGGAAAGCCATCCACATGACATTCAGATTACTAAGGAAGCTCCTAACTATAGCTTTAATGTATAATTAAAAACTTTGATTTTAAACAGGGTTCTCGTTTGAGAGCCCTGTACTTATGTTATTATGGAAAATAAACTTACATATTTATATAGCCTTTATGAATTAGTAAAGGCAGATATGGACAAAATAAAGATACCTTATACTAAGAATGTAAAAATAAAAATAAATACCAGAGCAAAGAGAATGCATGGTTGTTGCAGAAAGGTCAATGGTAGTTTTGTAATAGAAGTGTCTGACTTTCTTTTTAATTATTCAAAAGAAGAGATAATGAACACCATTGCCCATGAATTAATACACACTTGTTATGGTTGTTTCAACCATGGAAAAAGGTTTAAGTACTATTGTGATAAGATAAATCAACTTGGCTACAATGTTACAACAACATATAAGGGGAAAGAAGTAACTCAAATTCAGAATGAAGCGAAGTACCTTGTTATGTGTGAGAACTGTAACACCAAAATGTATAGAATGAAAAAGTCGAAATTAATCACAAATCCTCAACTTTATAGGTGTTCAAAGTGTAAAGGAAAACTGATAGTATATAAAATTATAAAAAAATAAAAAAAGTTTCAAAAAACACTTGCAATTCTCTTTTTTATATAGTATAATAACATTCGTCTTAGAGAGGAAATAAGACGAAAAGACGCTTTTGAAGTCTTTACTAAAAGAAATAAGAAATTTTTTAAAAAAATTCTTAAAAAAGTATTGACAAATACAAACTTTTAGTTTATAATTATTTATGCTGACTTCCAAAAGAAAGCGCAAAATACGGCGGAATAGCTCAGCTGGCTAGAGCATTCGGTTCATACCCGAAGTGTCGTAGGTTCAAGTCCTATTTCCGCTACCAATATGGCCCGGTGGTCAAGCGGTTAAGACACCGCCCTTTCACGGCGGTAACACGGGTTCGATTCCCGTCCGGGTCACCAAAATTCGCTGGTGTGGTGGAATAGGCAGACACAAGGGACTTAAAATCCCTCGGACTAATAATCCGTACCGGTTCAAGTCCGGTCACCAGCACCAAATGCTGGGACTACCTTGTGTAACATCAGCATATCGGTTTAGACACCTTTTTAGGTGTCTTTTTTCTTTTGTCATTTTTTCACTAGACTATATTACTTTTATATTGTAAAATAATATTATATTAGTAATGAGGGTGATTTTTATGAACAATAGTTTTAGCAAGTTGTTGTCTATAGTTATTGCAACAGTAATTGTGCTTTCAACTTTTACAACAGCTTTCGCTGTGGATAATGAGGAAGAGGTTAGTACAACAGAAACAACAGTTACTACAACAACTGAACCTGTTACGGAAAGTAGTGACCCTACTGTAACAACACCAACTGACTCAACAGAGCCTACTGAACCTACAGAACCAACAATTAAGTATTCCGGTGTTGCAGGTGTTAATTTAAAATATTATTTCAACAGAAATAACGGTACTTTGCATATTTCAGGTGTAGGTGCTACAATGAATAACTATTCAGAAAAGAACCTACCACCATGGCATAACTTTGCAAGTGATGTTAAGGCAGTATATGTTAATAAGGCAACTAACCTAACTAACATCGGTTCATATATGTGTGCCGATATGATTAACTTGCAGAAAATTTATTATAGCAAAAATTTAAAATCTATTGGCAAATGTGCATTTCTAAATACTAAAAAATTAACTGCAATAACTTTAAACCAGAATATTTCCAGAATTAATGTAGATGCATTTAAGGACAGTAAAACACCTTTAATTAAGGTTTTAAATTCCAATTTATCAATTAATTTTGGTGGCTATACAATTCCTAAAACTACTAAAATTCAATGTTATGGTACAAACACTCCTATTTATAAGTATGCCAGAGTAAACGGTAATAATGTTATCTTAATGATTAGCAGTATTACTTTAAATACTAAGGAAGTTGTTTGCAAGGAAAAGACTACTACAGTTAAGGCTAATTTAAATCCTAGTATTGCTACAAATAAAAAGGTAAAGTGGTTTACCACAAATAAGAATATTGCAACAATTGATAGTAATGGTAAAGTAAAAGCTAAGAAAAAGGGTACTTGCTATGTTTATTGCAAGTCAACAGATGGTAGTAACAAAACATCAAATAAGATGAAAATTATAGTTACATCATTTCAGCTATACCAATACATTTTTACAAACAATAATTGTTATAAGGAGAGAACGGCTATTGACCCTAAGGGCATTGTAGTTCATTCAACAGGCGTTAATGCACCATACCTAAGAACTTATGTACCGGCTTGGAATGTTCCAACTCCCGGAGGTAGAGAGGTTTGTGTTCATGCATTTCTAGGTAAAAATTCTAAGGGAAAGTTAGAAGTATGGCAAGTACTGCCTTTTGAAATGGCTTGTTGGGGTGTAGGTGGTGGACCTAAAGGTTCATACAACTATGACCCTGGGTATATTCAATTTGAATGTTGCGAAGATAGTAAGTACAACAGAACATACTTTAATCAAGTGTATGATGAGGCAACTGACTTCTGTGCATATTTATGCTTAAGATATAGCTTGCCATATACTAAGGTTACCAGTCATGCAGGTGCTTGTGCAGAGGGTTATGGTAGTGCCCATGGTGACATTGACCATTGGCTAAAAATTTACGGTAAGAATATGAATGACTTTAGAAATACCGTAAAGAAAAAGATTTATGAAATTGATAAAAACCCTGACCTAAAGTCCGGTACATATCATAAGAAAATCAAGGCTAAAAGTGATTTGTATGTATGGTCTAAAGATATAGTTGATGAATATGGAAACAGTAGCAAGAAACTTCAGAAAATATCTAAAGGTCAAGAGGTTACTTTCTTAAGAGATAACTTTAACGGTTGGTCATATGTACAGATTTCCAACAAAAAAGGCTATGTACAAAACAACCTTACTAACCTTGCATATGGCTCAAAGTATGTTAATAAAAAGGTAAATTATAAGGGTACTTATCTATATACTAAGCCTTGTGGTAATAAATATAAAGTAAAGTTCCTATCATACAACACAAGAGTACAACTTGTTTCTGCTATCAATAAGGGTAAGAAAAAAGGTTACTCCTATGTGTGCTATAAGAATAATTACTATTATGTAAAGACAAATACATTGTATTAAAAAAAGAGTGTGGCTATTATTAGTCACACTCTAAATTTTTATTCAAATAATTCCGGATGCATTCTTGAGTAGTGGAAAATATATTGTTGTGCAATACCGGCATAAGGTCCAAAGTCGCTACCTGTCATATTAGGAAATAGCTTTTCCATTGCTCTTTTCATCCACACATCAATAGGAAATGCCTCAATCCTATGAAAGCCAAAAAGTAAAGTACAATCGGCTACCTTAACACCAACACCCTTGATTTTGCACAATTCAGCCTTTGCCTCATCATAGGAAATTTCTCTGCATTTATCAAGGTCAACTTCACCGGTTGCAACCTTTTTACTTGCATCAATTATATATTTGTTTCTAAATCCTGCTCTAATAGGGGATAAGTCCTCAGGTGTTAGTTGTGACAGCCTTTCAGCAGTAGGAAAGGAAAAGTAACCTGTATCACCAATCCTATCACCAAAGGTTTCACATAGCCTTTCTACAATACCTTTAATTCGTTTTATATTGTTGTTTTGACTTATTATAAAGGTGCAAAGTGCCTCCCAAGAGTCTTGTTGCAAAATTCTAATACCTGATGCATATTCTGAGGCTTCCTTTAATATAGGATGAATTTCACTAACTTCTTTTCTGATTTTGTCATAATCAAGTTCAAGATCAAAGTACCTTTTCCATATATTTTCAAAGTCCTCTATACTACTGTTTTCAATTATAAAGTCATTGCCCTTAAGTCTAACAGTAACGACCTTGCCATAGGCAACACCTGTAAAAGATTTGTCAGAGTTTTCAACCCATCTAAAGGACTGACCACAATCTAAAGTTTCAGCTAAATTTAGTGCAGTAACATTATGTACCACAACATTATTGTTAATTAATTCATAAATCATTATATTCACCACAATTATTATAGCATAAATAAAAGTTATATGATATACTTAATGTATCTTAAATTAAGGATGTAAGCTATGAAAGAAGATATTCGCACAATACCAATTAATGATATTTTTATGGAGAAAAAGGGTTGTCCTTTTTGCACTATGGAAAAAATGCTTGAGAAAATTCAAGTTGACTATATTATAGGTGACGCTATGATGGAGCCTAATACCAGAATAGAAACCAACAAAAAAGGTTTTTGTCATAGACACTTTTCAATGATGCAACAGTCAGGTAAAAAGCTACCTAATGCACTTATTATGGAAAGCCACCTACAAGAAATTATTGATGCATTGCCTAAAGGTAAAAAGCCTGACAAAAAGTTCTTAGCAAAGATAAAAGAGCTGACTCACAGTTGTTATGTTTGTGACAGAATAGAAAGCAATATGAATCATCTTATCCAAATTGTTTTTACAGAATGGAAAAAGGGCAATGACCTTCAAAATCTTTACAAAGACCAAGATTTTATTTGTCTTGAACATTACGGAAAGGTACTTGAAAATGCAAGTGGAAAGTTAAAGGGTAAGGATTTAACCGATTTCTACGAAACAACAACAAATCTTTTCAAAAACTATCTTCTTGAATTAAAAGAAGATACAACATATTTTTGCAGTATGTTTGATTATCGTAACCAAGGCAAGGATTGGGGAAAGAGTATCAATGTTATTGAAAGAAACATCGAATTCTTAACTAAAGAAAAACCATAAATTATAAATAAAAAGGCAGTTCAAATGTGGAAAACTTGAACTGCCTATTTTTATTCAATGTTAAAGTCAAGAACAATCTTGTCCTTAGTAGGTTTAAACTGTGTCAGCTTAACACCGGCTGATGTTAACATTCTTTCTGATGCCTTAGTTGCATCGGTATCTTTATATTTATTAGATAGATATACAATTTCCTTTATGCCTGACTGAATAATAGCCTTTGCACATTCATTGCAAGGGAATAGTGATACATATAACTTTGCACCAACAAGAGACTTGCCACCGGCATTAAGAATTGCATTTAACTCAGAATGTACTACGAAAGGATATTTTGTTGCATTTGGTGCACCGGTTCTGTCCCAAGGAAATTCATCATCTGAACAACCGTAAGGAAAACCGTTGTAGCCTGTTGATATAATAACATTTTCAGGATAAGGACTGTCCTTGCCACTGACAATACAGCAACCTACCTGAGTATTAGGGTCTTTACTTCTCTGTGCTGCAAGTAAAGAAATACTCATAAAGTATTCGTCCCAGCTTATATAATCTTGTCTTTTCATATACTCACCTCATAAGGTACTTTGATTATATTGTACAATCTTAGAATATATAAGTCAATAAAAAAGCCATCCAAAATTATGGATGGCTTAGTGTTATTTAGGTTTCAAAAATTATAGCATTGCTGCACCGATAATACCGGCATCATTACCTAGAGATGCAGTACAAATAACAGTTTGCTTTTCATTGTATTTTGTGATTCTTTCTTTCTCAACAATAGCTCTTACAGGAGCAAGTAGGTTTTCACCTTGTCTGCAAACGCCACCACCGATACAGATAATATCAGGCTGGAAGATGTTTACGATATTTACAAGACCTGTTGCTAAGTAGCCAACATACTTGTTAATAACTTCTTTACCTGTTGAGTCACCTGCAAGCATTGCGTCAAATGGTGTCTTGCCGTTAACCTTGTTAATGTCACCACCAACAGACTTTAGCATATATGAGAATTCAGCATTTTCATTCATAATAGCTTCTTTAGTCATTCTGATTAGTGCATTAGCTGATGCGTATGCTTCCCAACAACCTTTTCTGCCACAACCACATTCTTGACCATCTTTAACGATTACCATATGACCAAGTTCTGCACCGGCATAGTTGCTACCACTGTATAGCTTACCGTCAATGATGATACCACCACCAACACCTGTACCAAGTGTAATAGCTACAGCATTTTTACAGCCCTTTGCTGAACCTGCTAGGAATTCACCCCAAGCAGCAGCATTAGCGTCATTTTCAATCTTTACATACTTATGAAGTCTTTCTTCTAGCATCTTGCTGATTTCCCAGTTTTGGAAACGCAAGTTAGGACAAGTTTCTACAATTCTTGTTTCAGGATTTACTGCACCCGGTACACCGATACCAATGTGTGCAATATCATCCATTGTTAGATTTGCTCTTGCAATAGCTTCTCTAACGATTTCTGCCATTGAGTCACATACTTCACTTTCAGGTCTAGGAATAGCAGTTTTACACTCTGCTCTTGCAATAATGTTAAATTCTTTATCTACAACACCTGCAACAATATTTGTACCACCAAGGTCGATACCTATTTTATATTCGTTCATGGGAATTAACCTCCTATTATTTATGCTAAGAATTATACCACAAATAGGTACTATTTTCAATGGTAATCATCAGAAAATGGGATAAATGCTGAATTATTTTTTAAAATAGCAAATGAGTATAAGTGAGTATACGAGAGAATAAAGGAGTATTTAAGAGATTGTATAAAGATAAATTAAAATATTTCAAAAAAGTGTTGACTTCTCTTTACAAAGGTGATAAAATCATCTTTGCAATTAAAGATTAACGAACAAGGAGGACAATTTTATGTCAACTTATATGGCTAAAAAAGGCGAAGTTGAACGCAAGTGGTATGTAATTGACGCTAAGGGCAAGACTCTTGGTAAGGTTGCTGCTGAAGCTGCTACTCTTCTAAGAGGCAAGCACAAAGTAACATACACACCACATGTTGACTGCGGTGATCACGTAATCGTTGTAAACTGCAAGGACATCGTTCTAACTGGTAATAAACTAACTCAGAAAGTTTGGTACAGACACACAGGTTATATCGGTCATCTAAAAGCTACACGCTATGATACACTTATGGCTACACGCCCAGAAAAGGCTGTTGAACTTGCTGTTAAGGGTATGCTACCTGATAACTCACTAGGTAGAGCACAGATTCTAAGACTAAGACCATTTGCTGGTGCAGAACACAATCATGCTGCTCAGTCACCAGAAGCATATGAAATTTAAGGAAGGAGGCTATTATAATGTACGATAAGACACCATTTTTCTATGGCACAGGTAGAAGAAAATCATCAGTAGCTCGTGTAAGACTATATCAGGGTACTGGTAAGATCACAATCAACGACAGAGATATCGACGAATATTTCGGTCTTGATACACTAAAGCTAATCGTTCGTCAGCCTCTTGAACTAACAGAGACAGGCGAAAAGTTCGATGTTGTATGTAGAGTTGCAGGTGGTGGCGTTACCGGTCAGGCCGGTGCAATCCGTCACGGTATTTCAAGAGCACTTCTACAGTACGATAGCGAAAACCTAAGATCAGCTCTTAAGAAAGCTGGCTTCTTAACTCGTGACCCTCGTATGAAGGAAAGAAAGAAGTACGGTCTAAAGGCTGCTCGTCGTGCACCACAGTTCTCAAAGAGATAATTTTTGCACAACAAATATTATTTTCCCTTGGAGTTATTCCAAGGGAATTTCTTTTATAAAGAATTGTTTATAAATATAAGGATTATGGGAAAAGGATAATATACTATGAATTTTTTAGAAGAAAGAATAGTTAAAGACGGTATTGTAAAAGAGGGTAATGTTCTTAAGGTTGACAGTTTCTTAAATCACCAAATGGATATTGACCTATTTAATCAGATGGGTGAAGAATTTAAGAGAAGATTTGAAGGCAAGAACATCAACAAGATTGTTACTATTGAGGCTTCCGGTATCGGTATTGCTTGTGTAGTAGCTCAGCACTTTGGTGTACCGGTTGTTTTTGCTAAAAAGTCTAAGAGCATTAACATTGAGGGTGAAATGTATATTGCTGAGGTTGAGTCTTTCACACATAAATGTAAGAACCAAGTTATTGTTTCTAAGAAGTTTTTAAACGAAGATGACCATGTACTTGTTATTGATGACTTCCTAGCTAACGGTTGTGCATTACAGGGACTTATATCTATTATTAACCAAGCCGGTGGTACTGTTGAAGGTATCGGTATTGCTATTGAAAAAGGTTTCCAGGTTGGTGGCAATATTATTCGTAATCTTGGTTATCAGCTGGAGTCACTTGCTATTGTTGAAGATATGGATGAAAAAACAGGCAAGATTACTTTTAGAGAACAGTAAGGGGTACATAATGACTAAAGAAAAAGTTAATAATAAAGAAATGGATGCAATATACACCCTTGATGGAAAGATAAGTCTTTTAAAAGCTTTTCCATTTGGACTACAACACATCCTTGCAATGTTTGTTGCAAATATTACACCTATTATTATTGTTGCCGGTGCTTCAGGTTTATCCACTAAAGATGCCAGTATGTTACTTCAAAGTGCAATGATAATTGCCGGTATCGGTACACTTATTCAGCTATTTCCACTTTGGAAAGTAGGTTCGGGACTTCCTATTGTTATGGGTATTAGCTTTACATTCGTTTCCCTAGCTTGTACAGTAGGTGCACAGTATGGTTACGGCACTATTATCGGTTCTGTACTTATTGGTGGCTTGGTAGAAGGTGTGTTGGGACTATTTGCTAAGTATTGGATTAAGATAGTTTCTCCTATTGTTGCAGCCACAGTTGTTACTGCCATTGGTTTCTCACTTCTATCAGTAGGTGCTCAGTCCTTTGGTGGTGGTTCAGGTGTTGATAACTTTGGTGCAGTTGAACATTGGATTCTTGGTATGGTTACACTTGTAAGTTGTATTTTGTTCAACATTTTTGCAAAAGGTTTCTTAAAGCAACTTTCAGTTTTATTCGGTCTTGTTGTAGGCTATATTTTGGCTTTATGTATGGGTATGGTTGACTTCTCAGCATTTAAGGATGTTAGTATTGTTTCATTACCTCATATTCTTCCATTTAAACCTGAATTTAATATAAACGCAATTATTGCATTCGTACTAATCTTTATGGTTTCAGCTACAGAAACTATCGGTGACACATCAGCACTTGCATCTTCAGGTTTAAACAGAGATGCAACAACTAAAGAAACTTCCGGTTCTATTGCTTGTGATGGCTTTGTAAGTTCTTTGTCCTCAGTATTTGGTTGCTTACCTATCACATCATTTAGCCAGAATGTTGGTCTTGTAGCTATGACTAAGGTTGTTAATAAATATGCTATTGCTACAGGTGCAGGGATTATGATTCTTGCCGGATTTTTCCCTTATATCGGTACACTACTTGCTACTTTACCTAGTGCAGTTCTTGGTGGTTGTACTATTATGATGTTCGGTACAATTGTTATCAGTGGTGTACAGATGATTGGTAAATGTGGTTTCTCTCAGCGTAACATTACTATTGCAGCACTATCCCTTAGTGTAGGTCTTGGCTTTACTCAGTGTCCGGAAATTTTCGATATTTTCCCAACACTTGTTAAGACAGTATTTGCCGAGAACTGTGTTGCTCTTGTGTTTGTAACTGCAATTATTCTTAACCTTATCCTTCCTAAAAAGATGGAACAACAGTAATTTAATTATTTATATATAACACTAAAGGCATTCTCAGAGAGGATGCCTTTTTATGTGGAAAACTTTTTAGTTTTTATAACTTGACATTTACTGTTTAGAGTTGTTAAACTGTTATTGATGATTAATAATAAAACCATATTAATGTGGAAAACTTAGGAGATATAATTATGAGTTTAGATATGAAAGAAAGAATGCTAAACGGTAAGCCTTGTTTAACATTCGAAAAAGAATTAGCAGAAGAAAGACAGCATCAACAGAGATTGCAGTTTAAGTTTAACAACCTTGACCCTGATGATTTTAAAGGTAGAATTGCACTTCTTAAAGAAATGCTAGGGGGAACAGGTGAAAGAGTATGGATGGAAAGACCTATCTACTTTGATTATGGCAAGAATACATATGTAGGAGAAGGCTTTTATGCCAACACAGGCGTAACTATTCTTGATGGTGCAAAGGTTACTATCGGTGATAATGTGTTTCTTGCTCCATATGTAGGTATTTATACTGCAGGTCATCCTGTTCATCCTCATCCAAGAAATTTAGGGATTGAATACAATTTTCCTGTAACTATTGGTGACAATGTATGGGTAGGTGCTCAGACAGTAATTAATCCGGGTGTTACTATCGGTAGTAATGTTGTTATTGGTTCAGGGAGTGTTGTAACTAAGGATATTCCGGACAATGTAGTTGCAGTTGGTAATCCTTGTAGAGTAATAAGGAAAATTACCGAGGAAGACAGAAATTATTATTTTAGAGATATGGAAATTGACAAAGAACTATATGATTATGCCGAAACAGGTGTTGATATAGAAAACAATTTTGGCAGTCAAGGAGAATAGGAGAATGTTATGAAGAAAGGGATAATATTTGATTTAGACGGTACACTTTGGGATACCGTTAACCTTACAGTAAAGGGTTGGAATGAAGTTTTAAGCAAATATGACTTTTGCAAATTATTAACAAGACCACTAATGGAAAGTTATATGGGCAAAACTTTGGAGCAAATTGCAGAACTTCATATGCCTGACCTTGACTATGATACAAGAATGAAAATAGCTAAAGAGTGTGACAAAAACAGTTATAAGGTGCTAAACTCAAGTTGTGGAGAAATTTACCCTAAGGTTGAAGAAACACTTAACAGTATGAAGGATGAATATTCTTTCTATTGTGTAAGTAATAGTGAGAATGGTTATGTTCAAATTTTTATGGAGGTTTCTCACCTAGGTTATTTGTTTGAGGACTTTGAAATGGCAGGTAGAACCGGTAAATGTAAAGGTGAAAATATTAAGATGGTTGCAGAAAGAAACAACCTTGATATGGCTTGTTATGTTGGTGATACTGTTATGGATAAAGAGGCATCTGTTATTGCTAATGTTCCATTTATCTATGCTAAGTATGGTTTTGGTGATACTGATAGTGAGTTTGTACTGGAACAGTTCTCTGATTTACCTAAGGTAGCTAAAGAAATTTTTAAATAAAAATAAGGTGGGTGCTAATTAAAGTACCCACCTTTTCTATATCTTATTATGGTTTAATAATGTTGATTTCATCAAAATCAAGTAGCTTAATACCTAAGTCGTTAAGCTCATTTACACATTCATCCCGTAAATCTGTCTTTAACATAAATGTAGGTGTATGTGCATCAAAACCGATTACAGCAGTATTTCCAACTTCCTTAGCAATATTCCAAAATACCTTGTTAGGATAGTTCCTACCGTAATATTTACCTAGCATATTGTATTCTAAAGGAATATTAAGTTCCTTTGCTTTTTCACAAAGTCTTGTCATTTCCTTAATATATACTTCTTTACTGCCTTTATGATTAACTAAGTCAGGGTGACAGAGGTAGGTGAATACACCTTTTTCAAGTCCTTCAATTACTTGGTCAGTGTATTTCTTTAGGTAATCATCACCACCACGCTCACCGGTATAAAACTGTTCTTCATCATATTCATTACCGATTAGGTGTTCACCAAGAATTAAGTAATCTGTATCTAAATCTCTAATAGTTTTAATAAGTTCATCATAAGTTTCAGGATAATACTCAGTTTCAAAGCCTAAAAGAATTTTAATGTCATCCTTGTATTCCTCAGCTAAATCTCTAACTGACTGTGCATATTTTTCCACAAAAATAGGACGCATACGGAAGTGACTGTAGTAGTTAGGCTTTTTGAAGAATTGAGGACAATGGTCGGAAAAACCAAGAACCTTAACACCTGATTGTATAGCATATTCAACATATGCCTTGTCCTCACCTGTAGCATGATTACATCTGAATGTATGTGTATGAAGATTATATAACATATCAAATCTCCTCGTATAATAAAGTAGTAGTATTTATAGACCCTCTCCAAGGTCTGTGTGCTATAATGATAGAGATACTGTGGATTGTTTACAATCTCCTACCACTTGATGGTTTAATAAAGGCTACAACCACAGTCTCTTTGTATATTTGTTAATTAGTTAGATACCGCATGACGGTTTATTTAGAACGAGGTTACAATCGCAAGGAGTACCAGTGGTCTAAACAGTATCAAAAATACACTCACAAGGAGTTTTCATTATGATTTATATTGGAATTGATGTTGCTAAAGATAAACACGACTGTTTTATTACCAATTCAGATGGTGAAGTCTTATTTAAATCTTTTACTATCTCTAACAATCGTGAAGGCTTTGAAACCTTATTTCAAAAGTACAATCCATTTCAGATGATTTAACAAAAGTAAAAGTAGGACTTGAAGCTACCGGACACTATAGTTACAATCTTCTGGGATTTCTTCTTGATAAAGGTTTGCCGACCTACATTATCAATCCATTACATACAAATCTATACAGAAAAAGTTTAAGTCTTAGAAAGACGAAAACAGATAAAGTTGATGCCCGTACAATTGCTTCTATGATTATGTCTGATGTGAACTTAAAGTCCTACACAAATACATCATACCACAATGAGGAGCTAAAGTCACTAACTAGATACCGTTTTGATAAAGTAAAAGAAAGAGCAAAATTAAAATCTTCTATTTCTAGACTTGTATGTATCCTTTTTCCTGAATTAGAAAAACTCGTTCCTACACTTCATATGGCTTCAGTTTATGCCTTATTATCTGAATTTCCATCTGCTAATGCTATTGCATCTTCACACCTTACCAGACTTACCAATTTGCTATCTGAAAATTCACATGGACGATATGGTAAAGATACAGCCAATCTAATTCGTAATGCTGCCAGAAATTCTATTGGTTCACATATGCCGGCAAAATCCTTAGAACTAAAACACACTATTAAGCTTATCAAAGAATTAACTACTGAAATTAATGAAATTGAAACAGAAATCAAATCTATTATGGATAAAATTGATTCTCCAATACTTACAATCCCAGGTATCGGTTATAATACAGGAGCTATGATTATCGCTGAAATTGGAGATTTCAATCGCTTTGATTCAGCTGATAAAATACTTGCATATGCAGGTATGTCACCTTCTACCTACCAATCCGGTCAATTAGAGAACTGCCATTCTCATATGGAAAAGCGTGGTTCAAGGTACTTACGATACGCTCTGTACAATGCAACAAAATATGTTTGTTACTGGGATGAATCTTTCGGTGTATATCTTGGTAAGAAACGCTCAGAAGGCAAACATTACAATGTTGCATTATCCCATGCAACAAAGAAACTTGTTCGCTTAATTTTTGCAATGGAGAAATCTAAACAACCATACCAACCAACAGTTTAATTCTTTTCATAAATATCTTATTTTTGAGCACCATTTATGATGCTCTTTTTTGTCATGCTATTTTTACGATTCCAATACGATCTAAAGGATTTTTTTGATTAATTCAAAATATCTTCATTATAGCCTTGACTTTTAATAGTTAGTCTTTATATATTAGTATAAGTAAAGCCTTCTATCACTAGAAGGCTTTAGTAGTATATGTTTTAAGCAGGTTGTTTATCCTCTAGACGAGGACCGTTTTCGCCATTATCTTTATCCTTAGCAAATAGAACCTTTAGGATAATAGGAGCAATGATAGTTGTAAGTACAACAACAATAACAAGTGGACCAAATAGCTTAGGATCCATTAGACCACAACTTTCACCTTTCTTGGCTACGATAAGAGCAACTTCACCTCTTGAAATCATACCTGCACCAATCTGGAAACATTCTCTTGTTGAGTAGCCACAAATCTTACCACCTAAAGCACAACCGAATAACTTAGTTGCTACAGCAACAATAGTAATTAGAATTGCAAATACCAGTAGCGAAACTGTTAATTCAGGCATTTCGATTGTCAGACCGATACAAGCAAAGAAGATTGGAGAAAGTAACATATATGATAGTGTTGAGAATCTGTTTACCAGGTATCTCTTACGGTTAGTCATTGAAAGTACAAGACCTGCAACATAAGCACCTGTAATATCAGCAACACCAAAGAATACTTCAGCTACGAATGAAGATACCAGGCAGTAAGCAAAAGCAATAATAACATGTCTTCTGCTATCTCTTGAAGTATGCTTATTCATCCACTTGTATATCTTTAGCATAATGAAACCAAGAATTGCAGCAAAGATAAAGAATAGAACAATCTTGATTAGTACGAACCAAATGTTTACATCCTTACTCTTAAAGCTTGTGATGATTGTTAAAGCAATAATACCAAGAACATCATCTATAATAGCAGCACCAAGAATTGCATTACTTGCAGGAGTGTTTAACTTGCCAAGTTCCTTTAGTGTTTCAACAGTAATTGAAACAGAAGTAGCAGTTAGAACAACACCAATGAAAATAGATTTTAGTAATCTTTCTTGGCTATTAGGGTCGTCAATAAAGAAGTAACTTGCAAAAGCACCAAAGATAAGTGGTGTGACAACACCGATAACTGCAATAATCAATGAGGCTTTACCACATTTTTTCATTTCCTGAACATCAGTTTCAAGACCTGCACCAAACATCAGTACAATAACACCAAGTTCGGAAAGCATACCGAATAGCTGATCAGAACCGGCTGCTTGTGAGAAGAAACCATCACCTGTACTCCAACCTACAATAGCATTTACAACAGGACCAAGAATAACACCGGCAACCAATGCACCAAGAACCTGTGGCAAACGAACCCATCGTGAGAAAAGTCCAAGTAGTTTTGTAGTTAGCAAAATTGCAGCTAAAACTAAAAGATAGCTGTAACTATGCAAACTTGTTAGATCAATAAAATCCATTTTTTAACCCCCGTTTTTAACACCCTCTATATACTATATATAATAGAAAGAAAATTAGATTAATAATGTTCGTTTCTACGATAAAAGTAATAGAAAAATGTCTTATAAAATTGTGAGTGTTTCTTGTCATAAAAACACCCAAAAATCAACTTCATTATATACCCATTTACCTTAAAAGTCTATACGAAAAATTCAATAAAAATAGCTCTTTTTGCAGAAAAAGAATAAAAAATCAGCCCAAAATAGGGGAGAAAACAGTATTTGTTACAGAGTTGTAACAAATATTTTTCTTGCATTTAATAAATTAAATGGAGAAAACCTAGATTTAATGGGCTTTCTCAAATTTTTGTAATAAATTTGTTTCTAAATCAGAACTAAAGATTACAGAAAAGTTACAGATAACTTTCTCTATTTTGCACAACAAAAAGCCATTAATAATTCTTTTAAAGAATATAATTTTAGCAAGTCCAAAGGATTTACCCTCTTTGTTGTATATTATGCACAAATTCAAGGGTCGTTATATGTTTGACATAAACAAATCAAACGGATATACTATAGACCGTAGGCAATTTGCGTCTATGAAAAATTAAGAAAAGGAGAGTTAATTATTATGGCTATTAACAAGAAGAGCTTGTTTGTATTAGTTTCAATAGTGTTAACATTGGTTATTACTTTTGCAACAGTTCTTTCAGTTGCTGCTCTTACTAATGATGAAGCAACTTATGGCACAGATATGAATACTCCTACCACATCAGACATTAATACAGATAACATTTTGGATAAGGCCAGTCTTCAGCTTTCAGATGATGATGAAGTTATCAGAACAGACAACAACGGTCTTATCAGTATTACTATTTTAAAGGCTTTTCAACTTCCTATTGAACACAATGGAAAGACAACATCAGTTACTATGGCAAGTGGTACAGTTGCCGATGCACTTGATAAAGCCGGTATTACAGTAGCAAATGACGAGAAGGTTAGCCCTTCACTTACAACAGAAGTTGATAAGAATACTAAGATTGTTATTAACAAAACAGTAAACATTACTGTAACAGTAAGTGGCGAAACTGATTCTTACGAAGTACCTGAGGGTACAGTTAAGGAAGCATTAGAAAGTCTTGACCTTGGTTATAAGAAGGCTGACAAGCTAAATGTAAAGGCTAATGCAAAAGTTTATGACGGTATGGAAGTTAATGTAACTAAGGTTACTGTTAAGAATGTAAAGGAAACAAAGACTATTGACTTTGATACTAAGGTAACTAAGGATAGTTCAATGAAAAAGGGAACATCAGTTATCACTCAGTATGGTGTTGAAGGCAAAAAGGTAGTTACTAAGAAATGTACATATGAAGATGGTGTTCTTGTTTCTTCAAAGGTTGTTTCAACTAAGGTAACAAAGAAACCTGTACCACAGAAAAAGACAGTTGGTACTAAGGTTACTAAGAAGAAAACTACTAAGAAAACTAACTCATACACAAGTGGTGGTAGTAACAACGGTGGTAATACATTCGTAGATAACAACGGTAACACAGTTTCTTACAAACAGATTATCACAGGTTCAGGTACTGCTTATACTGCTCCTGCAGGTTCAGGTACTGCAACAGGTAACCTAGCACAGGTTGGTGGTGTAGCAGTTAACCCTAACATTATCCCTTATGGCAGTAAGCTTTATATTAAAGCATCTGACGGTAGTTATGTATATGGTTATGCAACTGCTATTGATACAGGTGGTGCTTTAATGGATGGTTCAGCAATTGTTGACTTATTTATGGATTCCTATGCTGACTGCGCTGCATTTGGTAGAAGAAATGTAACAATTTATGTTCTATAATTTATAACTGATTACAGAGTAGCTCATGGTTACTCTGTTTTTTATGTGGAAAACTTTTTAAGCAAAGAAAAGGACTCCTAGATTATTAGTAATCTAAGAGTCCTTATTTATATGTGGAAAATTAAAGTGTTTTCATTTCTTCAAGTCTTTTAACCTTGTTAGTTGCAGTTTTGATTAGTGGTTCTTTAGAAACCACAACACCTCTGATTGCTTTATATACAGGCAATGTTCTGTTAATGGCTTTAACTTCTTGGAACAATGCTTGTTGGATTTCTTTTTCATCAGTTAGGTGGTAAACTCTTTCCATAGTTTCAGGATCGTAAACAATCTTAACATGAATACGAAGGTCATCCTTGTCAGCACCATGTTGTTTACCGTAGATTAGTGATTCTTGTACACCTTCAATTTTGTTTACGATAGCTTCCATTTCTTCAGGGAAGATGTTTTTACCGTTCTTAAGAACAATAACATTCTTCTGACGACCACAAATAAAGATAAATCCATCCTCATCAATTTTTGCAAGGTCACCGGTATGAAACCAACCATTTTGCAAAACTTGTGCAGTAGCCTCAGCATTGGCGTAATAGCCCATCATAACATTAGGACCTTTTACCACTAATTCACCAATACCGTTAGCATCAGGATTAGCAATTCTAGCCTCAACACTGGGAGCAGGTTTACCAACTGAACCAAGTTTATAGTTTTCTTCATTTGCCATAGATACAACAGGTGAAGTTTCTGTTAGACCATAAACTTGTAGTAGGTTAAGACCAAGTTCTCTGTATCTTCTTTCATAATCCCTATCAAGTGGTGCAGCACCACTGATTAGGTATCTAATATTACCACCAAGCATATCGTGTATGTAGCTGAAAATTTCCTTTTTCTTTTCCATAGAATCATGCTTATGTAGTTTCTTTAGCTTAACAATGTTCTTTTGCTTACCGGCTTTATCAAGTGCTTTGTTAACATGTTCAAAGATTTTTTCATACATAGCCGGTACACAAGCAAGGAAAGTAACCTTGTAGTCGTGTAAGTTTTTAACAATCCTTCTTGCACTATCAGCAAAAACAATTTTTGCACCCTTATAAATAGGGAACAGAAAACCTACTGTACATTCAAAAACATGGTTTAATGGTAGGAAAGATAGAAAAATATCTTCATAACTAATATCCAGAATTTTGTCAATGTCTAAAAGGTTAGAACAAATATTGTACTGAGAAAGTGCAACAACCTTTGATTGACTGGTTGTACCGGATGTGAACAACATAATGTTCATTGTGTAAGGATTGATTTTTGCATCAATGTATTCATTAAATCCGGCATCAATTAGGTGATTACCGTATTCAGTCAATTCTTTTTGACTATAAACACCACCACTATGCTTTTCTTGATCCATAGAGATAAGGTGTCTTAGGTTGTTTTGTCCACCAAACTTAATTCTGGTCAATGCATCCTTATATTTTTCTGAATAAAAAATTGCACTGACTTCTGAACGCTCAATAACACTTTTAAGTTCATTTTCCGGTAAAGTCTTATCAATAGGAACAACAATGCCCACACCACATACAATGGCAAGGTAAGCAATTTCCCATTCAATACGGTTTTCACCGATAATTGCAATTTTCTGACCTTTAAGTCCCATATTTATAAGACCTGTTCCAAGACCCTGTACCATATTCAGTACATCTTTATATGTGTAATGTGTAAAAGTACCATCACTGTTCTTTATTTGATAAGCGTCTTTTTCACCGTAGAGCATAGCTGATTTGTTAAGCATATCTTTCAAATTAGCTATTGCAGGAGGTGTAAATGTTACATTATCCATAATATTCTCCCGAAATTAAATATACTTCTTTTATACTTAAATAATTTTAGCATATTAAAGTATGTTAAGTCAAACAATATAGTGTGTATTATTCAACATTTTTTAGAAATATGTAAGTTTGTTAAAAAAATATCGAAATAAGGCCCTTTTTGTACTTATATTTCTTTAAATGATTTATAATGTATTTTCTATATTGTATAATACCATTGTAAGACAATAAATTATTATGTCACAATTTAATTTACGGAGGAATTCAAAATGCCATTAGTAAATGCAAAAGAAATGCTTACAAAAGCAAAAGCTGGTCATTATGCAGTTGGTCAGTTTAACATTAATAACCTAGAATGGACAAAGGCTATTCTTCTAACAGCAGAAGAACTAAACAGCCCTGTAATCCTTGGTGTATCTGAGGGTGCAGGTAAGTATATGTGTGGCTACAAGACAGTAGTTGGTATGGTAAACGGTATGCTAGAAGAACTTAACATTACAGTTCCTGTAGCACTTCACCTAGACCATGGTTCATACGAAGGTGCAAAGGCTTGTATCGAAGCTGGTTTCTCATCAGTAATGTTTGATGGTTCTCATTATGATATTGACGAAAATGTTGCAAAGACAACTGAACTAGTTAACATCTGTAACGAAAAGGGTCTATCAATTGAAGCTGAAGTTGGTTCAATCGGTGGCGAAGAAGATGGCGTTATCGGTGCCGGTGAATGTGCTGATCCTGAAGAATGTAAGAGAATTGCTGACCTAGGTGTAACAATGCTTGCAGCAGGTATCGGTAATATCCACGGTAAGTACCCAGCAAACTGGAAGGGTCTATCATTTGAAACACTAGACGCTGTTCAGCAGAAGACAGGTGATATGCCTCTAGTTCTTCACGGTGGTTCAGGTATCCCTGATGAAATGGTTAAGAAGGCTATCACTCTTGGCGTAAGCAAGGTTAATGTTAACACAGAATGTCAGTTAGCATTTGCTGATGCAACAAGAAAATATATTGAAGCTGGTAAGGATCTAGAAGGTAAGGGCTTTGACCCAAGAAAGCTTCTTGCTCCTGGTTTTGAAGCAATCAAGGCTACAGTAAAAGAAAAGATGGAACTATTCGGTTCTGTTAACAAGGCTTAAGATTATTTCGGAAAAACTTCCATTTTTCAAACTCCCTAACTTCGGTTGGGGAGTCTTTTATTTCCAAAAATTTTTATCAATTTATATTATTTAATTTATTATTCATCACTCATAAAGTTTTACACAATATCATCAATAATATGGGAGAAAATATATTTATTAAAAGCATTTTCATTTCACAAAATAATCGGAATAAAAAAGTGCAGGTATATGCACCTCATTATTTAAAGTTCCCTTTAGGGTAAATTATTGGCAAAAATTGTTATATAGAAAACTTTGGAAAATGACTTTCTTATACCTGCACCACCTTATGATGAAAATAAAAATCCACATTACCAAATGATAATGTGGAAAACTTTCTTTTTAAATTTTTGTCTGTGGGTAAAAGTTAGTTCGATAAATTTGGGTTTGTCTTTTTAATTTTGATTGTGGATAAAGGTGAAACTGATATAAATTTAGTTGAGTATAAAGGAAAATCTGCAAAATTATCATTCTTTATATTATTAAAAAAGTGTGGCTAACAGGTGTAGGGTCCAACACTGTTGGACCGAGCAAATTAGCAATTTATATAGGTATTTTGCCCTATGTAGTTACTTTGAATTTGTACACATTCGCCAGTCGCCCTTTACACAAGGGCGACTGACTAATCTCTGCTAATTTAAAATATCTACACAGGGCAAAGTACCTATATAAAGATAAATTTGAAACTTGTAATTCATAATTTTTCTTGTATTTTGTAGTTAGAAATAAAGGAAAGTTTCAGCTATGATGATATTTTAAACAAGTTTAAAATATCAACCACTCCTTCAGTCGATTTATAAAAGGTAAATTGCCGTACCGTCAATTTACAATCGACAGCTCCCTCAGCGAGGGAGCCTTTGACTTTACTAATATTTTTAATTATTTATTAGTCTGTACTATTTAAAAATTTTCGTACTAATTCTAATTTTGCACAAACTATTTTGCCTCCCTCGCTGAGGGAGGTGTCACCGAATGGTGACGGAAGGAGTGATTGGAATTGTAAATTCATTTACAATTCCATATTAGTTAAAACTATCAAATAGCACTACAAACCCTAATTTACGAATTCACCGTTGCTCACAATTTAAATTGAAAAACCCCAATTTACATATCTAACATAAAGTAAAAAATCAAAACTTACTGATGAAAACCGGAAACATTACCTCTTTCCATAGCACCAAATAGCTTAGCTTTAATATCCGGGTAAGTTTTTTCAAGATTTGTAATGTATTCTTTGGTATTTTGCCTTTCTGTAACACCATCGGCAGGGCATTTGCTTTTGACTATCGGAAGATTTTCTCTTTTACAAGCATTGGCAACTTCATTTTCCCATAAGTAAAGCATAGGTCTTATAAGGGTAATATCTTTTCTTGAAAGATATGTTACCGGACTAAAACAACCAATCTTGCCACCGTTAAATAGGTTAATAAGGAAAGTTTCAATTGCATCATCACCATGGTGTCCTAAAGCAATTTTGTTACAACCGTTTTCTTTTGCACAGTTGTGAATAATTCCTCTCCTCATTCTGGCACATAGGGAACAAGGGTTAGGTTCTTTTCTGTCCTCAAAGATAATGTTGTATAAGGAAGTTTTTCTTATAATATATTCAACATTAATTTTTTCGCAAAGTTCTTTGATTGATTGGTAGTTACCCGGTTTATTTTCAAAGTAAGGGTCAACAGTAATTGCTTTTACCGTAAATTTTTTTGGATAAAAGTCCCTTAACCTTGCTAATGCACACAGAAGTACAAGACTATCCTTTCCACCGGATACACCAACTGCAATACAGTCATTTTCTTCAATCATATTGTATTTATCAATACAAGCTCTAAATTTTCCTAGTATCTTATCCATAACATTTATTATATACTATTGAAAATAAAAAAGAAATAGGGTATAATAAAAACACTTTGAAAAAAATAGGTGATTTTATGAAAAGAACAATGACACTAGTTGCTGCAATTTTAATGTTAGCATTATGTATTACAGGTTGTGCAACAACAACTCAGCAAAAAGATGTAAAGGTAAAGCTATCTGATACTTTACAGACACTAAAAGATAAAATGGTAGATAAGGGTTATATTCCTAAGAAAGATGTTACTAATACAGAAATGTCCCCTGTAAAGCAGAAGGGTACTGATGGTAAAGAAAATGAATATGGTGGCTACTTATCAATCGGTGCAGTTGAAGGTGTAAGATATGCTTTCAAATACAACAATAGTGATGTAAATGTTGAACTTTATCGTTACGATAGTAAGAAGAATACAGACCTTTCTAAGAGAATTATTGATGAAGTTAAGAATCATGGTTACTTTACTTATGAAGGTACTGATGAAAAGGTTGATGCTACTTTAAGTGCTGATGATAATTTCCTACTTATCTATCAGGACTCTAGTACAGAAAAGAAGAATGAAAATAAAAAGGCAGATGCTGAAAAGTTCTTCAAAGAATACAAAGCAAAATAATTTACTTAACCTCTTAATGTTTATTACATTGAGAGGTTTTTCTTTTATAATGCCTATTGTTGTACCTTTAATATGCTGAAATTTCCATTGTACTAAATGATATATAATAGGTATAAAGATATAATTCCTATGATAAATATTATCGGATATAAATATAATAAGACAAAAAGAAAGCCACTATCTAGCTGATAGTGGCTTATGTAGTTTATGGATTATTCGTAAGGATTGTTGTTTAAATCGTTGTTGATTTGGTTTTCCATATTCATTTGATTGCTTAACTGCTGACTTGGATTTTCAAAACCATCAAAATAAGCGTTATTATCAATAGGCTGATTTGGTACTGTAGTTTGTTGATTAGGAATAGGTTGCTGATTTACAAAGTTTTGATTGTTATAACCTTGGTTGTTTGGGTAAGGTTGATTAAAGTTATTGTACTGACCGTTGAAATTAGGATTGTACTGATTTTGGTTATACTGATTAAATTGATTGAAACCATTATTATAAGGGTTAAAGTCAGGTGTAGGTGGTACTGTCTTTGCCATTTTGTTGTAACCAAGAGCAATGATACCTTCAAGTACTAAAGCAAATACAGTGATAAATCCTGTAAAACCGGAAATAATAATGATAAGAGGAATATTCTTTGAAATAGCAATAAAAGGTAATAGGTCTGATAAAGCAGTAATATCAGTTGCAAAATCATTACTGTTATATAGAACAAAACCGAAGAAAATAGTTCCCAAACATACTAATAAATTAATTGCAGCTTGGATAATAGAAAAAATACCGTAAACAGTACCTGATGGATATACTCTATCACTGGACATACTTTTCTTAGCTGAACTGAAGAACTTAGCTTTAGCAATACTATAGATTAATGAAATAACAGAATTGATTAATAGTATAATAGAAACAACAATTAATAAAGCTGAAATAAAGGACATCATTTCCTGTTCAGAACTAGTCATATCATCATAAGGTAATGCCATACCGATACCAAGTAAGAAAAATAGTCCGGAACAAATAATTGAAAGAGCTGAACCGACAATACCTAAAACTGCGAATACAAAGTTAACTGTAAAAACTGTGTCAGGCTTTCTATTAATATTGTTACTTTTTGCTGAAAGGTAAATCCATAACCAAAGTGCAGCAGGTATAAGTGCAATAACTGAATTAATAATTACACTGGGAATGGATGATGCAACTGATAAAGATGAGAACTCATATAAATCAGCATCATGGGATACGGTGGCCAAAGTTCTCAAAAGGTCGTTAACTGCTCCAACGGTAAATATACCTAAAAAGCAAGAAATAAAAACGGTGACAGCCTTGCAGACAGTAAGAACTAATATAGATGGCTTTCTAAAATAGTTCTTAATGTGTTGAACATTAATTTGATTGTACATAAAAAACTCCTTTAAAAAATTTTTTCTAAATATTTTTTAGAATTTATCTTAATTATATATGATATTAGTTAATAAATCAACTATAATTAAAATCATATGTTCTGTATATTGTGGTGTTATAATATATTAACCACAAGTTATAGTAATGTTAAAATTAATTTAAAAAAATTGAAAATTTTTTCAAAAAAGTGTTGACAAGAGGGGAAAAAAGGCATATAATAAAACACGTTCCGCTGAGGGAACGGAAAAACTTAAGAGAAATCGAGAGTAAGAAGTTCAGTCAGAAGGAACAACGGACCTTGAAAATTAAACAACGAACAAGAAACCCGAAAATGACTTTGAGTTAAATGACTCAAGTTGAGGATAGTGAATGTGAACACTAAAAAAACACAAACACGCAAGTATTCAGAAATGAGCTTGACGATTTAATAAGATGTTAAACCGAAAGGTCTAATATACAAATTATTAGAGAGTTTGATCCTGGCTCAGGATGAACGCTGGCGGCGTGCCTAACACATGCAAGTCGAACGGAACTTCTTTGACAGAATTCTTCGGAAGGAAGTTGATTAAGTTTAGTGGCGGACGGGTGAGTAACGCGTGAGTAACCTGCCTTTGAGAGGGAATAACTTCCCGAAAGGGATGCTAATACCGCATAAAGCATAGAAGTCGCATGGCTTTTATGCCAAAGATTTATCGCTCAAAGATGGACTCGCGTCCGATTAGCCAGTTGGCGGGGTAACGGCCCACCAAAGCGACGATCGGTAGCCGGACTGAGAGGTTGAACGGCCACATTGGGACTGAGACACGGCCCAGACTCCTACGGGAGGCAGCAGTGGGGGATATTGCGCAATGGGGGCAACCCTGACGCAGCAACGCCGCGTGAAGGATGAAGGTTTTCGGATTGTAAACTTCTTTTATTTAGGACGAACAATGACGGTACTAAATGAATAAGCTCCGGCTAACTACGTGCCAGCAGCCGCGGTAATACGTAGGGAGCAAGCGTTATCCGGATTTACTGGGTGTAAAGGGTGCGTAGGCGGCTTGGTAAGTCAGATGTGAAATGTATGGGCTCAACCCATGAACTGCATTTGAAACTATTGAGCTTGAGTGAAGTAGAGGTAGGCGGAATTCCCTGTGTAGCGGTGAAATGCGTAGAGATAGGGAGGAACACCAGTGGCGAAGGCGGCCTACTGGGCTTTAACTGACGCTGAGGCACGAAAGCGTGGGTAGCAAACAGGATTAGATACCCTGGTAGTCCACGCTGTAAACGATGATTACTAGGTGTGGGGGGTCTGACCCCTTCCGTGCCGGAGTTAACACAATAAGTAATCCACCTGGGGAGTACGACCGCAAGGTTGAAACTCAAAGGAATTGACGGGGGCCCGCACAAGCAGTGGAGTATGTGGTTTAATTCGAAGCAACGCGAAGAACCTTACCAGGTCTTGACATCGAGTGACGAATCTAGAGATAGATTTTTCCTTCGGGACACGAAGACAGGTGGTGCATGGTTGTCGTCAGCTCGTGTCGTGAGATGTTGGGTTAAGTCCCGCAACGAGCGCAACCCTTGCTATTAGTTGCTACGCAAGAGCACTCTAATAGGACTGCCGTTGACAAAACGGAGGAAGGTGGGGACGACGTCAAATCATCATGCCCCTTATGACCTGGGCTACACACGTACTACAATGGATGTTAACAGAGGGAAGCAAAATAGCGATATGGAGCAAACCCTAAAAGCATTCCCAGTTCAGATTGCAGGCTGCAACTCGCCTGTATGAAGTTGGAATTGCTAGTAATCGCGGATCAGCATGCCGCGGTGAATACGTTCGGGCCTTGTACACACCGCCCGTCACACCATGGGAGCCGGTAATACCCGAAGCCAGTAGTTTAACCTTAGGAGAGCGCTGTCGAAGGTAGGATTGGCGACTGGGGTGAAGTCGTAACAAGGTAGCCGTATCGGAAGGTGCGGCTGGATCACCTCCTTTCTATGGAGAAATGAGTGAAAGTAAGTAACTCATATCCAAGGTCAGAATGGATTTCAAGTTTGTTGTTTAATTTTCAGGGTCCGACCCTAAAGAGATATGGGGGTATAGCTCAGCTGGGAGAGCACCTGCTTTGCAAGCAGGGGGTCAGCGGTTCGATCCCGCTTATCTCCACCAAAGGCTTGAGTAATAGAAGCACCAAGCCAGAGAATATGGGCTTATAGCTCAGCTGGTTAGAGCGTCCGCCTGATAAGCGGGAGGTCGGTGGTTCGAGTCCACTTAAGCCCACCAAAGAGGAAAAGCCGACTAAAAGTCAGTGATCCTCTAAAATGCACCTTGAAAACTGAATAAAGAAAAGATAGCGAGATAGTTTATTACAAACAGGAAAATAAAACTCAAGTATTTATTTAAACTAACAGGTAATAAAACTACAATTAAGCTGAAAAAGGGTAAATAGGAAATAAAGCCTATTTATCTGCGAGTAGAGTAAATTAATTTACTTAAACGAAAGAACCAAAAAGATATCTCAATGGTCAAGCTATAAAGAGCACAAGGGGAATGCCTTGGCACTAGGAGCCGAAGAAGGACGTGACTAACTGCGATAAGCTACGGGGAGTTGTAAGTAAACATTGATCCGTAGATATCCGAATGGAGCAATCCGGCTGTGGTCATGCACAGTCATCATATACTGAATACATAGGTATATGAGGGAACCGCCTGAACTGAAACATCTAAGTAGGGCGAGGAAGAGAAATCAACCGAGATTCCGCTAGTAGTGGCGAGCGAACGCGGAAGAGGCCAAACCAGAGGTAGAAATACCTTTGGGGTTCGGACAACATACGATATTGACAATTTCTAGCTGAATAGTGTGGGAAAGCTAACCGAAGAAGGTGAGAGTCCTGTAAGCGAAAGGAAGAGTCAGTCAGTTGAATCCAGAGTACCGCCGGACACGTGAAACCCGGTGGGAATACGGGGGGACCATCCTCCAAGCCTAAATACTACCTAGTGACCGATAGAGAAGAAGTACTGTGAAGGAAAGGTGAAAAGCACCCGGGAGTGAAAGAGAACCTGAAACCTTGTGTTTACAAGCACCGAAAGTCCATCAAAGGACGATCGGGTACCTTTTGTAGAATGGTCCGGCGAGTGTATGTATCTAGCAAGGTTAAGCACTTAAGGTGTGAAGCCAAAGCGAAAGCAAGTCTGAACAGGGCGACAAGTTAGATGTATACGACCCGAAACCGGGTGACCTACCCATGGCCAGGCTGAAGTGAAGGTAAAACTTCATGGAGGGCCGAACCGACTCCCGTTGAAATGGTAGCGGATGAGTTGTGGGTAGCGGAGAAATTCCAATCGAACCCGGAGATAGCTGGTTCTCTCCGAAATAGCTTTAGGGCTAGCCTTGAAATAGATTACTGGAGGTAAAGCACTGAATTGGCTAGGGGCCGAAAGGTTACTGAACCTTATCAAACTCAGAATGCCAGATAATCGTTTTTCAGGAGTCAGACGGTGGGAGATAAGTTTCATCGTCAAAAGGGAAACAGCCCAGACCCACAGCTAAGGTCCCAAATTATAGTTAAGTGGAGAAGGATGTGGGATTGCATAGACAACCAGGATGTTGGCTTAGAAGCAGCCACTCATTAAAAGAGTGCGTAATAGCTCACTGGTCGAGTGATTCCGCGCCGAAAATTTAACGGGGCTAAACTATAAACCGAAGCTTGGGATACCGTAAGGTATGGTAGGAGAGCGTCATGTAAGGGGTGAAGTCATAGCGAAAGCGGTGGTGGACTTTACATGAGTGAGAATGCCGGAATGAGTAGCGAGAATTAAGTGAGAATCTTAATGGCCGAAAGTCTAAGGTTTTTGGAGGAAGGTTCGTCCGCTCCAAGTAAGTCGGGAGCTAAGGCGAGGCCGAAAGGCGTAGTCGATGCACATACGGTTGATATTCCGTAACCACTGACAACTTAAACAAAATGACACTTTAGAAGGGCTTGACCCGGGTGCTGGTAATCCGGGCGTAAGGGACCGAAAAATAGTAGGGAAGCAAGCTTAGATAGAGGCGAGAAAAGTTTTGTGAATGTAATGTTGGTGCCCGTACCGCAAACCGACACAGGTGGACAGGAAGAGAATTCTAAGGCCAGCGGGAGAAGGGTAGTTAAGGAACTCGGCAAATTGACTCCGTAACTTCGGGAAAAGGAGTGCTCTCGAGAGAGCCGCAGTGAATAGGCCCAGGCGACTGTTTAGCAAAAACACAGGTCTCTGCCAAATCGAAAGATGAAGTATAGGGGCTGACACCTGCCCGGTGCTGGAAGGTTAAGAGGAGGAGTGAGAGCTCCGAATTGAAGCCCCAGTAAACGGCGGCCGTAACTATAACGGTCCTAAGGTAGCGAAATTCCTTGTCGGGTAAGTTCCGACCCGCACGAATGGTGTAACGATCTGGGCACTGTCTCAACTACCCGCCCGGCGAAATTGTAGTACCGGTGAAGATGCCGGTTACCTGCGACAAGACGGAAAGACCCCATGGAGCTTTACTGTAGCTTGATATTGGGTTTCGGTAATTTATGTACAGGATATGTGGGAGACTGGGAAGTTATGGCGCCAGCCATAATGGAGTCGATGTTGGGATACCACACTTAGATTGCTGGAATTCTAACCTGTGGCCATGAAACTGGTCAGGGGACATTGTCAGGTGGGCAGTTTGACTGGGGCGGTCGCCTCCGAAAGAGTAACGGAGGCGCTCAAAGGTTGGCTCAGCACGGACGGAAACCGTGCATCAGAGTGTAAACGCGTAAGCCAGCCTAACTGCGAGGGTGACGGCCCGAGCAGTAACGAAAGTTGGAGTTAGTGATCCGGCGGTATGTGAATGGAAATGCCGTCGCTCAACGGATAAAAGCTACCCTGGGGATAACAGGCTGATCTCCCCCAAGAGTCCACATCGACGGGGAGGTTTGGCACCTCGATGTCGGCTCATCACATCCTGGGGCTGTATTCGGTCCCAAGGGTTCGGCTGTTCGCCGATTAAAGTGGTACGCGAGCTGGGTTCAGAACGTCGCGAGACAGTTCGGTCCCTATCTGTCGTGGGCGCAGGATATTTGAGGAGCTCTGTCCTTAGTACGAGAGGACCGGGATGGACGTACCTCTGGTGCACCAGTTGTCACGCCAGTGGCACAGCTGGGCAGCTATGTACGGAACGGATAAACGCTGAAAGCATCTAAGCGTGAAGCCGACTCCAAGATTAGATATCCCATCAGTTTACTGAGTAAGACCCCTTGTAGACTACGAGGTTGATAGGCTGCGTGTGTAAGCATGGTGACATGTTCAGCTTGGCAGTACTAATAGGTCGAGGGCTTGACCACAAGAGTCTTTTTTGGTCAGCTAAGTTAGCTAGAAATTCTTTATTCAGTTTTCAGGGTGTAACCCCTTTTAAATAGGTTGCCAAGCAACCACTACTGAATAAATTATGGCACACTACTTAGTGTGCCTTTTTTGTTATATATGTTTGTAACGGTATTTTGTATAAGGTTAGTTGTGTTATGTATACTCAATTGTTTTAAGCGTGGTTAAAGTGAATATAGAAAAAGATTCTAATATTCATTTTAGTACATCACTAATATAATGGAAGATATTCTTGATTATTTAAATTCTCTTATAACTATGTGGGTTACATCTGCAAGAATAATCGATTAAGTTATTGGTGAAGCGATTATGGTATATATAAATGGAGTGGTGCTGATATACACCATTTTCAAAATACAATATACTTATATCTGAATAATTTATTGATTATTTTAATAATTTATACTAATTATTTCTGTTCTTTTGTTTTTATTACTTATAATTCTATGGTATAATAATTAAAAAAATAAAGGATGTTATTTATGAAAAGACTAATTATAATTTCACTTGTTATTGTTACAATCTTTACTTTTGTTGGTTGTGGAACTGAAAGTAATTCAAGTTCAAATACTTCAACTACTGTATCCACTACTGTTGACTCAGTAAAAAGTAATAAGTATTACAACGATATTGACAGTGCAATTCAAACAATGGTAAAGGCATACAAGACAAGGTCATTTAATGAGAGAGCTGCTATGTATCCTGATTACTTTATTAAGGGCGAATATGGTGGCAATGCAGGACTAAAAGAAGCTATCAAGGACTTTTATACTTGTGATACTGAGTATAAGATTAATTCAATTAAAGATATGACAGACAAGTATGCTGAGAAGTGTATTAAGGAAATTAAGGAATATTACGATATTGATGTTAATATTGAGAAAGTAGTTCTGGCTAATGTATCCTACAAATATACTAACTATTCTGATAAGAGACTTGATGATTCTGAGTTAGTTCCAACTGATGAATACTATACCTGTATTGATGGCAAATGGTACTATGGTTGGGGACTTGAGATTAATTCTGAGGTTTCTGAACAGGTTGTTGAGTGATTTAATTGTAAAATATTATAAATAAACTACATTTATTTATTTCCACTAATAAATTTTTCACATTATTTTTTTATTATGTAAATGTCTCTAAAATACAATTTTTTAGTTGACATTTCCAAAATACACGAATATAATAGGGACAAATCAAGAAACTGAAATGACAAAGGCGTCACACATTGAAGTGTGATGCCTTTTCTGCTTTCTTGTATATTGTTGCTGACAATGGGGTTATGCTATGTGCATAACCTCTTTTTTACTTATCTGAATGTGTCAGAAATATTGTTCAGATAGAAAGAGGGAGTAAAAAGTGGAAAGTAAATTTCTCAAGAGATGTGTTTCAATACTGCTAACTGTTTTAATGGTATGCAGTGTGGCTGTTATTAATGTTTCAGCTGATGAAACCGGTGGTGATGGAAAGTTAAAAATTTCTGTAGTTAACTTTGACTCAAAATGGGGCGATGTTGATGCTAATGTAGCAAAAATGGTTGACTACATTGAAAAGGCAAAGGAAGATAATGTTGAATTTTTAGTTTTCCCTGAAATGTGTGTCAGTGGTTATTGTTATTCATATGACCTTGATGATGCACAAAGTAAAATGGCAGTTAAAACTGCCGAAACTGTAGATGGCCCAACAGCTACAAAGATTGCAAAGTTAGCTGATGAATACGATATGTGGATTGCTTATGGTGCAACAGAGGTTGTTCCTAATGATAGCAAACATGCTTATAACTCAGTATTTGCTTGTTCTCCTGATGGCACAGTAACAACTTATCAGAAGATGCATCCTGTTGAGGGTATATGGTGCAAAGCAGGTTCAACTCCAACAATTCTAAATACTGCTGAGGGTAAAGTAGGTATTAGTATTTGTTACGATACATATGCAGTTCCTGAACTTGAAAGATATTATGATGCTCAGGGTTGTAGAGTTCTTTTAAACCCAACTGCTACATCAAGAGGTAGCTATGATGAAGAAGATGGTTCATTAAATACAACTAATTGGCAATGGTATTATGAAAACAGACTTGAGTCTATTGTTGATAGAGATGGAATGTACATTGCAAGTGCTGATTTAGCCGGTAAAGAATATGATGAAAATGGCGAGTTGCTTTACAACTTCCCGGGTGGTAGTGTTGTAATTGGCCCAGGTGGTACAAGTGACTCAGGTAAATATTCAAAGGACTATGCCGGTGGTGCATCAGTTCAAGAACCGGGAATGTACACAGGAGAAATTACTTTATCATCAGCTCGTGGTGGTGATGTAAACAGTTCAATCTTCCAACCTAACCTATATACAGAATGGTATAAAGATTTAGCTGATGACACTAAGGAAGACAAAGTTTCTTCCGGTACAGTAAGTGACCCTACAATTGCTACAGTTAATTTCCAAGCAGTATGGGGTGACTTAGACAAGAACCTAGAACAGATGGAAAACTATATTGTAACTGCAAGTAAGAGTGATACAGACATTATAGTATTCCCTGAAATGGCTCTACAAGGTTATTGTTCATCAAGCAATCCTGAAAGTGCTACATATAGACTTGCAGTTGACAAGGCTATTACAAAGAAAGGCTACTATGCTAAGACACTTTCTGAATATGCAAAGAAATATGATATGTATGTAATCTTCGGTGCTTCTGAAAAAATTCCGGCATCTGAAAATCCTGATGAACTTGACAAGGCATATAACTCAGCATTCTGTTGTAGTCCTGACGGTACAGTAACTACATACAGAAAGATTCAACCGGTTGAAGGTGCATGGTGTAAGAGTGGTACAAATCCGGTAATTATCGAAACTCCTTACGGTGGAATTGGTTTAAGTATTTGTAAAGATACTTATTCTTATCCTGAACTGGAAAGATACTATGGTGCTAAGGGCTGTAAGTTTATTGTAAACCCAACAGCTACTTCTCGTGGTGGTGCATCAAGATGGAGCTGGTACTATAGCAGAAGACTTGAAAGTATTGTTGATAGAGATAAACTTGTTGTTGTTTCTGCTGACCTATGTGGTACTCAGTATGATAATGAAGGTACTGCACATTCAACATTCCCAGGTGGTAGTTGTGTAATTGCTCCACTAAGAAGTGCAAAGAACAGTAGTTATGTTGACTATGTAGCAGGTTCATCAAAGTATGATCCTGAAAATGTTGGAATGAGCATTGGTAGAATCAATACTGCATCTAAAAAATATAGCATTGGCTTTAGCATTGCAGGATTTAACCCAAGCATTTATTCAACAATGTACGGTGTATTAGCCGGTACTAAGGATGTTAGTGAAATTACTGCTACTGACTCAGCAATTGTCAGTGAGTCAACTGAAACAGTAGATACTTCTTCACTTGAAAAGTCAGGTTACTCACTTGAAAGTAAAGTATATAATGTTGAAACAGGTTTAACAACACCATTCTATGGTGACTCAATTTACAAGAAACTATCAAATGTTACTGCATCTGTAGTAGGCGATAGCACATCAGAAGTATATTCTGTAGTTGACGGTAAGTTAACTAAGGTTGATACAACATATAGTGACGGTAAACTATCATTTACAACATCAGGTGGTACATATTGTGTAGTAAGTTACAAGGAACTACCTACAACCGTTACTGTTAATAAATCTGCAAAAGTATATGTAAAGGGTACTTATCAGATTAAAGCTAATGTAAGTAACGGTAAAGGTGCAACAACTTATAAGTCAAGTAACAGTAAGGTTGTAAAGGTATCTTCAACAGGTAAGGTAACTGCACTAAAGAAAGGTACTGCAACTGTTACAGTAACTAATAATGGTGTTTCCGGTACTGTTAAATTCACTGTAAGCAACCCAACACTTAATAAGAATATTGTAACTCTAAAAGCTAAAAAGTCCTTTACACTTAAAATTACAGGAAAAATCGGTACTGCTAAATTTAAGTCAAGCAATACTAAGGTAGCTACTGTAAGTGCTACAGGTAAAGTAACTGCAAAGAAAAAGGGTGTTGCTTATATTACAGTCTATACTAATGGCATTGTACTAAAGTGCAAAGTTGTTGTTAAATAATATTGATAAAAACTGCTTTCTCCTAATATTAAAATACTCATACAGATTGACCTTGCTTATGCAGGGTCAATTTTGTTTTACAAAAGGAAAAAGCTAACCATAAAGGTTAGCTTATGAGGAAGTTTATGAAAAAATTTTTAAGTTAAAAGGTGTTTTCAGAAATATATATTTATGCCCATTGCTTGAGTTGAGTGTAGAGTGTATTGTTAAGTGAGCAATGGGCTAAATGACTTATTAATTAGCCTCTCATTGATGGAGAATGAACATCATCCATATTAGTAACATTACCATTCTTGTCAACATTTAAAGTAAATGTTGCTGAATCGGTCTTCTTATCATTTACATTCCAGATAAGTGTTAGCTTAACAGTACCGGCTTTTTTGCCGATAACATTAAATTCATACTTGTTAGTCTTAAAGTTGTAATTAACTTTAACAACTAGGTTGTTGTTAGTTGCTTTGTATGTGTAATCATAACCGTATGATGTCTTGCCATATGCATAATATTTAAAAGCCTTAGCAGTCTTAACCTGTCCTGTCTTTACTTGCTGAACTACACCGTACTGAACAGGTGTTTTGTTTGTATCAACGCTCTTTGCACTTGCAGTTGCTACTGCACCTAATGTTGAAACTGCGATTAATGCTGTTGCTGCTAATGTTGTAAATCTCTTTGTTGTGTTTTTCATAGTAAATTCTCCTAATAATCAATTCTGTTTTTTTAATATCTATCAAGTCTTCCTTGACTGTGACTATAGTATAGCAGTAAAGGGCAAAAACCTAAACGGTATTTTAATGCAAGTTAAATTTATTATAGATTTTTATATTTTTAATTTAAGTTAAAATAAACTTTACCACTTACTAAAATTAAATTATTTTAAACTTTTTAAGGGAAAGGGGAAATAATTTGTGTTTTGTCACTTAAAATTCATAAATTTGTGTTATAATAAAGAAAAAATTAAAAAGGAATGTATAATATGAAGAGATTAATTGTTATTGCACTACTTGCAACAATGATGATTGGTATTACAGGTTGTGGCAGTAGTACGGATACAAGTTCAAGTACAACAACAGTAACAACCACAACAACAACTACTAAATCTGCTAACACAAGTGTTGCTGCCAATGTTTATGATGGTACAGGCGAGAAACAAGGCAAAAAACTATGTGCTATTAAGTGGAGTGATAAGTCCAAAATCACTACAATCAATAGTATGTTACATACAAACAATGTTATTACTAAGTCAGGTGAGGGTAAAGAAAAGACCTTTAAGGCGTCTGATGCTGACAAGATTTATGAAGTTGAATTGGTTAACAAAAACTATGATAATAACTACTTCTTTGTTTATATTATTGACAACAAGGTTTATATGCTTGGCAAAGAATTTGCAAAGGATGAGAATACAGAAGTCAGTGGTTATGCTGATGTAACTGTTAAAGAATTTAACAGTCTTTTAAAATAAACTTTAGGCACTTACAGTTTTGTAAGTGCCTTTTTATGTGGAAAACAAAAGGAAAAAGCTAACCATAAAGGTTAGCTTATGAGGGAGTTTTATGAAAAAATTTTTAATTTAAAAGGATTTTTCAGAAATTTAAATTTTCTTTGTTGTGTTAGGTAATTATCGTACTACATTACCTAGAGCAGTAACATTACCCTTATTATCAACTCTTAGGTTGAATGTAGCTGAGTTAGTTTTCTTGTTGTTAACATTCCAGATTAATGTTAGCTGAGTGTTACCGGATTTCTTACCCAAAACATTGAATTCATACTTGTTAGCTTTGAAATCATAGTTAACTTTAACATCAACGATATTGTTAGTTACTTTGTAGTCATAGTTATAACCGTAAGTTGTTTTGCCCTTTGCATAATACTTAAATGCTTTAGCATTGTTGAATTGCTTGTTGTTAACATTTGTGTTAGTGTTGTTGATTACAGATGTATTGTTTGTGTTTGAAGGTGTTACTTTACCTAGAGCATTAACATTACCCTTATTATCAACCTTTAGGTTAAATGTAGCTGAGTTAGTTCTCTTATCGTTAACATTCCAGATTAGTGTTACCTGAACATTACCGGCTTTCTTACCCAAAACATTGAATTCATACTTGTTAGTTTTGAAATCGTAGTTAACTTTAACATCAATGTTGTTGTTAGTTGCCTTGTATGTGTAATCATAACCGTATGATGTTATACCATATGCGTTATACTTAAAAGCTCTTGCATTCTTAACCTGTTGAACTACACCGTACTGAGTTGTGCTTGGTTGTACATCAACACTCTTTGCACTTGCTGTTACTGCTGCTGCACCTAATGTTGAAACTGCGATTAATGCTGTTGCTGCTAATGTTGTAAATCTCTTTGTTGTGTTTTTCATGATAATTTCTCCTTAATAATCAATTCTGTTTTTTTGTTTTTTTAATATCTGTCAAGCTTTCCTTGACTGTGACTATAGTATAGCAGTAAAGGGCAAAAACCTAAACGGTATTTTAATGTAAGTTAAATTTATTATAGATTTTTATTTTTTTATTTAAGTTAAAATAAACTTTATTTCTTACTAAAATTAAATTATTTTAAACTTTTAGTGGATAAATAGAATTGATAATAGAAAAAATAGGTACAAAAAATCCCTACTCAAAAGAGTAGGGATAATTTTTTATAGTAGAAAAGTAATTTTAAATTACTTTACGTGCCATAGATCCTTAGCATATTCTAGGATTGTTCTGTCAGATGAGAACATACCTGCATTAGCAATGTTGATTAAGCACTTCTTGCCGAATGCTGTTCTATCCTGATAATCCTTGTTGCCCTTAATCTTAGTATCAACATAATCCTGAAGATCAAGTAGTAGGAAGTAATGGTCTGGGTCATGCCAAGCAGTACCATTTAGGATAGCTGTGTATAGTTCAGCAAATGAACCTTCACCAACTGCACCACCGTCAGAGAATGTACCGTCAACTAGAGTATCAAGAACTGCCTTGATTTCTGGGTTGTTATCATATACTTCTCTTGGGTTGTAAGACTTGTTAGCCTTTAGTTCGTCAATTTCTTCAACTCTAGCACCGAAGATGTATTCATTTTCGATACCTGCCTGCTGAGCGATTTCAACATTAGCACCGTCATAAGTACCAAGTGTAACTGCACCGTTTAGCATAAACTTCATGTTGCCTGTACCTGATGCTTCTGTACCTGCAGTAGAAATCTGTTCTGAGAAGTCAGCTGCAACAACAATCTTTTCTGCATAAGAAACATTGTAGTTCTGTACAAAGTGAACCTTTAGCTTATCCTTAGTATCAGGGTCGTTGTTAACTAGCTTAGCAACTTCGTTGATGTACTTAATGATAGCCTTAGCTCTAGCATAACCAGGAGCTGCTTTAGCACCAAAGATAAATGCTGTTGGCTGCCAATCCTTTAGTTCGCCCTTCTTTAGCTTGTTATAAATCATAACAATTGAGAATGCGTTTAGTAGCTGTCTCTTATATTCGTGAAGTCTCTTAACCTGAATGTCAAAGATGAATGATGGGTCAATTTCAACACCTTCAGTATCCTTGATGTAGTTAGCTAGCTGAGTCTTCTTCTTCTTCTTAATTGTGTTAAATGCACGAACAGTCTTAGCGTCAATGTTCTTTTCAAGACCCTTAAGAACTGATAGATCCTTTAACCAACCATCGCCAACTCTTTCTGTGATGAAGTCAGATAGTTCTGGGTTACATAGACCTAACCATCTTCTCTGTGTGATACCGTTAGTCTTGTTCTGGAATCTTTCAGGATATAGTTCATACCATTCCTTTAGAACATCGTCCTTTAGGATTTCTGTATGAATCCAAGCAACACCGTTTACATAAGAACCAACATAACAAGCTAGTCTAGCCATATGAACTAGGTCGCCGTCAATGATAGCCATTTTCTTAGCAAACTGTTCATCGCTAACACCCTTAGCGTGCATATCGTTGTATTCGTGAATAGCAATTCTTTCGATAATTGTAAGAATTTCAGGTAGAATTTCTCTAATTAGGTTCTTGTCCCACTTTTCAAGTGCTTCACCAAGAACTGTGTGGTTTGTATAAGCAAATGTCTTCTGTGCAATATCAAGAGCTTCTTCAAAACCAATACCTTCTAGACCTAGAAGTCTGATTAGTTCAGGAATAGAAATAACTGGGTGAGTATCGTTTAGCTGAATAGCTGCATGACTTGAGAACTTGCTGAAGTCATTGCCGTACTTAGCCTTATATCTCTTAATAATATCCTGTAGTGAAGCTGAACAGAAGAAATACTGCTGTTTTAGACGAAGTAGCTTACCTTCGTGAGTACCATCGTTTGGATATAGAACAGAAGAAATGTTTTCTGCATCGTTCTTAGCCTTTACAGCTTCATCATAGTGTGATGCGTTAAATGCTAGGAAGTCGAATTCGTCAACTGCTTCTGCCTGCCATAGACGAAGAGTGTTAATGCTCTTTGCACCATAGCCGATAACAGCCATATCATAAGGTACAGCCTTAACTGTCTGATCCTGGAACTTAACTTCAACTGCATCTTCTTCTCTACGGATGCACCATGGATCTTCAAATCTCTGCCAGTTATCAGCAATTTCTACCTGATAACCGTCTTCGATTAACTGCTTAAATAGACCGTACTTATAACGGATACCATAACCGTCTAGTGGAACTTCCTGAGTAGCTGCTGAATCTAGGAAACAAGCTGCTAGTCTACCTAGACCACCGTTACCAAGAGCTGCATCATCAATATCTTCAAATACATTGATGTCAATACCCTTAGACTTTAGTAGCTTCTTAGTTGTGTCAAGAATACCCATGCAGTATAGATTGTTGTACATCATTCTACCCATTAGGAATTCAGCTGAGAAGTAATATGCTCTTCTCTTAGAAGCTTCCTTCTTCTGACACTTTTCCCAAGTATCAGCGATTTCACCCATCATTGCTTTACCTAGGCAAAGGTGAAGTTCTGCCGGTGTAAGTTCCTTAAGAGTCTTACAGTAGTCGTTTTTTGCTGTTAATTCAAGATTTTCAATAATGCTCATTTTTTAATTTTCCTCCAGTCTTGAACTGTTGATTACCATTTCCTTTAGCTGGTCTGCTAGTTCATCTGTTAGCACACTGCCATCAATTCTCCAAACCCAGTTACCACCAAGTGTTGATGGAACATTCATTCTTGCCTCTGTACCAAGACCAAGAATATCCTGCATCTGGATAATAGCTGTGTTAGCAACACTTTCGTATGCTGTTCTGATGATACCCCAGTTAAATGCTTCCCATTCAGGCATCTTACAGTATTGTCTAGCAAAAGCAACATCTTCAGGCTTAGCTTCTGCCATCCAACCCATAAGGGTATCGTTGTCGTGTGTACCAGAATATACAACACAGTTTTCTGTGTAGTTGTGTGGTAAGTAATCGTTAGCCTCACCACTATCAAAAGCAAACTCCAATACCTTCATTCCAGGGTAACCGGTTTCTTTTAGAAGTTCCTTTACACTGTCAAAAAGGTCGCCTAAATCTTCAGCAACGATTGGTAGATCCCCTAGCTTTTCCTTCATCATATTGAAGAATTCAATGCCAGGACCGTCATACCAGTCACCACCGATAGCATTTTCGGCCGGATAAGGAATGGCATAATAAGTATCAAAAGCTCTAAAGTGGTCAATTCTTAGAATATCAAAGAGCTTTGATGCAGCAGCAATACGATTGAACCACCATTCATAATCTGTTTCTTTTAGATAATCCCAGTCGTACAATGGATTGCCCCATAGCTGACCTGTTGCAGAGAAATAGTCTGGTGGACATCCAGCTACTCTTACAGGTTGATTGTTTTCGTCAAACCAGAAAATTTCAGGATTTGCCCAAGTATCTGCTGAGTCCATAGCAACATAGATTGGCATATCACCAAGAATCTTGATGCCAAGGTCATTTACATACTTTCTGAATGCTTCCCACTGTTCATAGAACTTGTACTGTAGGAAACTCCAGAAGTCAATTTCATCCTTGAACTTTCTTTCGTATTTTTTAATAGCCTCAGGCTCACGAAGTTTGATTTCTTCGTCCGGCCATTCTGTCCAGGCTTTCATATCAAAGTTTTTCTTAACAGCCATATAAAGGGCATAGTTCTTTAGCCACTTGCTGTTCTTTCTCTTAAAAGCAGTAAAAGGCTTTCTGTCGCAATTCTTCTTGAAATTCTCAAATGCAACTCTTAGTACATCAAATCTGTACCAGTAAATAGTAGCATAGTCGATTTCAAATTCTGAGTCGCCCCAGTAACCCTTGTCAATATCTTCTTGAGTAAGTAAACCTTCTTCCTTGAGAGTATCAAGGTCGATCATATATGGATTACCTGCAAAAGTTGAAAAAGACTGATAAGGTGAGTCGCCGTAGCTTGTAGGACCAACAGGAAGAATCTGCCAGATCTTCTGACCTGCTTTCTTCAAAAAGTCTGCAAACTCACGAGCTTCTTTACCTAGTGTACCAATACCGTAAGGTGATGGTAAGCTAGTAATAGGCATTAAAATGCCGGCTTCTCTTGCCATAATGTCAACTCCGTTCGTTAATATTTAGTTGTCTATTTTCCGTTTAATGGAATACCAATATTAAAAATGTTGTGTTTGTTTCGGTTGCCTACACAACTTAGGCAAAAACCAACTTCTAAAATTTTACCATAAATCTTGACAAAAATCAAGTATTTTCTATTCTACTGAGTTCCTAGTAGTCTGTGTTGTAAATAGATATGACCCGTTTTAGGGTAAAAATAAAATACGATTTAATATTTCGCTTGTTTTACTGACTTTTGATTATGAATATTAATTAATGAATGGATTTCAATTCTAACTTTTCACTCAATAACTGCATTGGACTTTTGTAATCAAGTGTTCTCATTGTTTTGTTATTACTCCATTCCAAATGTCCTTTTAATTTTGTGTTTAATTCTTCAATATTTCTGAATGTTTCCCATTCATAGAAATATCTTTGGTCGTTTCTATGACTTCTTTCTACCTTTCCGTTGTGCCAAGGTGTTCGTTGTGGTATTAATTTATGATTTATACCTAGTTTGTTTAATTCTATTTCAAAAGGACTTTTCACTTCACTGCTTTGATATTTATATGTGAATTCTCTTCCGTTATCTGTTTGAATAGTCTGTATTTTAAACGGAAATTCTTTCAATAACATGTTCAAAATTTGGTTGAGTTTTCGTGTATGTTCTTCAAACCCATATACAAATCTCATCCTTGTACATTCATCTATTGCAGTCCATTGATAAAAATGCTTTCCGTCCCTTAAAGCCTTACCTCTTAAGCAATTATATGGCACTTCTTTTACATCTATCTGCACCTTTTCTCCAGGTATTAACAGTTCCGGATATCTTCTATGCTTACGGCTCTTTTTCTTGGTCTTTTTATATTTTACTAAGCCCATTCTTTTAGCTGCATATATCATTCCTGAGTAGCTTCTTGTATATCCTTTTCTCTTTAAATCACTGTATACTCCATCCCATCCATATCTTTCATAGCACTTTTTGAAAGAATTTCTAATTTGTCTTTCTTCTCTTTTTGTGTGCCTGTTAGGATGACTATGTGGTCTGTGTGATTTAGGCAATAGCGATTGCCAGGTACCGTCATATTGGTTACACCATCTCTTTACGCTTGAAAGACTTACACCGTACACTCTACTTGCTTTGCTTTTTCCTTTTCTTAGTGCGTATTTTACTATGGCTTGCTTTTCTTTGCTTCTTGTGTTATCATATTCATGAGGAGTACTTCTTTCTTAGGTTAATGTTTTTTAGCGATTCCATTATACCATATTTTGAAGTTACTCCTCTTTTTTATTGGGTCATATCATTTTAGCACATACATTTCTATTCTTCTGAATTCTTAGTAGCCTTGATTGCAAGTAGCATACATAGGTTTGTAGTCATTGTTCGTACCTCATTCCTAGAATGTGGTGTATAGTGGCAAAGTTCAGCCCTATATATTGTGGTACTTTCTTTTGTTGCAATTCCTATAAAAACAAGTCCAACAGGCTTTTTATCTGTTCCACCGGTAGGTCCTGCAATGCCTGTTGTTGATACCCCTATATCAGAAGAGGCAAGTTCCTTGATTCCTTCACACATCTGTGTGGCAGTTTCTTCACTAACTGCACCTACTGTGTTTAATGTTTCATTCTTAACACCAAGGACTTTGTTCTTAATTCTGTTTGCATAGGAACAAACCCCCAGTTCAAAAACATTACTTGCACCACTGACATTTGTAATTCTCTGAGAAATCATACCACCGGTACAACTTTCGGCAGAACTGATTTTCATATTTCTTTCTGTCAGTTCCTTTACAAGGGTGTTTTCTAAAGTAGAAGTATCTATATCTTTCATTAAGTTATAATAATTTTTATCTGTGATTAAAGTAGCCATTTTATCACCTCGTTATTATTTTATCAAAAAACCTTATCTATTGCAATTACAGTTGTGTTTTGTTATATTAGTTATAGACTAAAATAACTTTACGGTAATTTTATTTGGGCAAACATTGTTTGCCTCTACCTCTTATAATATAGGATACAAGGAGCAAAGCTATGCCACATTTTTTTGTTGATGAAGAAATTGAGTCAAAGGAATATTCGCTTTTTGGTGAAGATGGTCGCCATATATCAAAAAGTCTTAGAATGAATAAGGGTGAGTCCCTAACTTTGTGTTCACCAAGTGGTACTGTTCATAATTGTGTAGTTGAAGAAATCAGCGGTGATATGGTAAAGGTGAATGTTCTTTCCAGCAAAATTTCCGAAGCTGAACCTGATGTAAAGGTAACACTTTATCAAGCACTACCTAAAGGTGACAAAATGGAACTTATTATTCAAAAGGCAGTTGAAATCGGTGTAAGTGAGATTGTACCTGTTATTTCTTCAAGATGTGTCAGCAGACCTGACAAAAAATCATTAAGCAAAAAAACAGTCAGATGGCAGAAAATTGCAAAACAAGCTGCTATGCAAAGTGGCAGAGGAATTGTACCAAAAGTAAAGGAATGCATTTCCTTTAATGATGCAGTTAAAAGTGCTAAGGGTGATAAAGTTATTTTTTATGAACTTGGTGGAGAAAGTGTAAAAACTATTCTAAAAGATAAGCCAAGTGAAATCAGTATGTTTATTGGCAGTGAAGGTGGATTCAGTTCTGAGGAAGTTAACCTAGTTACAGAAAACGGTGGCAGAAAAGCTACCCTAGGTAAAAGAATTTTAAGGGCAGAAACTGCACCTTTGGTTGCATTAACTTTAATTATGTATGAAACAGACAATATGGAATGAGGTAATAAAAATGACAGGAATTATTTGTGCATTAAAAATTGAAGTTGACGGTTTAAAGTCAGCAATGGATAGTAGCGAAAAGAAAACAATTGCAGGTCTTGATTTTATCAGTGGTAAAATCAACGGTAAGGATGTTGTACTTCTTGAATGTGGTATCGGTAAAGTAAATGCTGCTATCGGTACTCAGATTATGATTGACTACTACAAGCCTGATGTAATTATCAATTCAGGTATTGCAGGTAGCTTAAGTAAAGACTTAAAGATTGGTGACATTGTTATTTCTAAGGATTGTGTTGAACATGATATGAACGGTACTGCAACCGGTGATCCTAGAGGTGAAATCTGGTACACAGATGAAAGAAGAATTGACATTCCGGCAGATAAGGCTACATATGAAAAGTTATATGAATGTTGCAAAACTATTGATGACATTAATGTTGTTGTGGGTAGAGTGGCAACAGGTGATATTTTTATTGCCGATGTTGATAAGAGAAAGTTTATTGCAGATGAATTTGGTGCTTTATGTTGTGAAATGGAAGGTGGTGCAGTTGGCCATGTTTGTTACAGAAACAAAGTGCCATATGCAGTTCTTCGTTCAATAAGTGACGATATGAACCACAATGAATTCTTAGATTTTGAGAAGTTTAAGGTTTTGGCTGCTGAACATTCAATTAAAGTTATGAAAGAATTTTTAAAATAATCATTGCATTAAGAAAGCCTTACAGAGTCCTGTAAGGCTTTTACTTTAGTATTTGTATTTCATTTTTGTTTCTATTATATCTACAGCTTCAAGGACTTTGTTGTATTTTAGGTACTTGATTTTGTAGAATTTTCTTTTGTTTGAATAAACATAAACTCTTAGGTGAGCAGTTTTGTAAAAAACTTGGAAAGGACTTTGTCTAATCTGTACATACTGAATTTTGTCATACGGAATGTAAGTTCTTGTAATGTTCAGCCTATCAAAGTAATCAATCTGTACTGCCTTGTCACAAATGGTTATACTGCTTTTTGTGTAGGAATAAATTCTAAAAAATAGCCAGTAAACAAATACTCCAAGGATAGCGAATAAAGGAAATCTAACAATCTCTGCAAAATAACCTAGGTAGTGAAGTATTAGCATTGCTGCAACAGTACCTAATATACAATAGAAAGGAAACCATAGGTAGGACATAAATTCTGTCTTTTTAGGTTTAACTTTGTAGTTTTCTTCTGTTGGTAGGGTAGTGATTTTGCTGAGGATTTTGTTGATATTTTCTTCTCTGTCAGCAGGTATAAGCAAACTTCTGTCACCTTTTTGTGCACCACTGCCTATTGTTTGAATGTAGGCACTTTTTAGACGAAGAAGTAACATCAGTACACTTTGCTTTATTTGAATTGCATTTAACTTATCTGTAGTTGTAACAAATTCATATCTGTTCAGTAGTCCTCTTGAAATGTGGATTATATTATTCCTTATCTTTGTTGAGAAAAATGCATTGCTTGAAAGCTGATACACATAGGCAATACCCCAACAAATTATCAGTAATGTTGCAAGACCCGATACAGCAGGAGGTACACCAATCTTAATAATATAAGAAGAAATATCCAGCTTATTCACAAAGTAATTTTTGAAAAGGTCAACAACAATATCGGAAGTTTTGTATAGGACAGGTGCTATAATAAGCAAACCTGTAAGTGCGTTACTCCATGTTGCAGCCATTAGAATTATTCTAAGGAAACCACCTTTATACTTTAGGTCAACATCTTGTTTGCCGAAAATCTCAGCCTTTAGTGCAAGGTCGTTCTTTTTACTTAGAAAAAGGTTGTAGTCACCTTTAGCAGTGTAAGAACCCGGTGTGTTTATAATAACCTTCCTTGCTCTGAAAATTCTGTAAGTAAAAGCCCTTTCAACATAAACCGACTGAATACAGTTGTAGGGAATATCAGCTCTTTTCTTAAAGAAAAATCCTTTCTTTGTATAGACACTTTTCTCTTTCTCAAGGTACATTGTACTTCTGTATTCAAGGATAATATACGCAAATAAGAAAATAACACACAAAGCAGAAATAGAGAAGTTAGTGATAAAAGCAGCAGTTGTTGTTGGCTTATACAAAAAGTTTTGTAGCACAGGAACAACAAGCAAAGGAAATAGCCTTGTTAAGTCATATAAAATTGTATAGAAGTGAGCTTTCTTGTATAGCTTTCTGTTCCTAAATTTCACAACTATATCCTTTCTTTATTCTTTGTATGCTCTAAATAATCTTCCTAAGTCAGCATCTACCTGACTGACATAAGCAGTAGCACCTGCAGTATGGAATGCTACAGTATAAACTTTGAAAAGTCTTTGTACCGGTGTTTGGATAAGTTCAACATACTGAATTTTCTTTGCCATTATGTTCATTCTTTTTCTCATCAATATACCTTTGGTTATGGTGATACCGTCTTTCCTAACAACCAGTGTTGTAACATGATAAACAAGAGGTACAGCAATAAGGTATATAATTAAGAATGTTAACAAATCCACTCCGGCAACAATAAAGGCTATTAAAGGTGAAAAAATATATATGCCACCACTAATAAATGCAAAAAGTAAGCAAACCATAGCACATCTTGTACGCCAAACTTTCTTTGCATTTTTGGATAATTTTCGTTCCATTAGTTACTCCCAATAAAAAATATATGTATAATCATTATATATAAAATGAAACGACTTGACAAGTTGATATTTTTAAAGTAGAATATTATACAGAAAACCAAGGCTTTTTCTAAATAATTTAATGATACTAAAAGTAATGATCAGGAGAAGTAAGCAGCAAAATCTTTTCAGAGAGTTGTCGGATGGTGCAAGGCAATATGATTGGCTGGTGAAAGTAACCTGTGAACTTAACATTCCAAAGGGAAACTCAGTAGAGTGTTACGGTAGTTCTCCGTTAACAGAACAGCATTCGGTTGTTGCCTGATGTGTAAGGCTTATTTTTTATAAGCGAAGTAGAGTGGTACCACGGGGTTTATTAGCTTCGTCTCTTATGAGACGGGGTGTTTTTTTATTTCAGGAACTTTTAGTTATTTTGAAAAATAAAGAGATAGGGGAAAAGAATATGCAATTAACAGGTGCAGAAATTATATGCGAATGTTTACTTGAACAGGGTGTTGACACAGTATTTGGTTATCCCGGTGGTGCAGCACTAAATACATATGATGCTCTTTACAAGTATAGCGACAAAATCACTCATATCCTAACTGCTCATGAACAGGGTGCTGCTCATGCTGCTGACGGTTATGCTCGTTCAACCGGCAAGGTTGGTGTTGTATTTTCAACATCAGGTCCTGGGGCTACTAACCTTGTAACAGGTATTGCTACTGCAAATATCGACTCAATTCCTATGGTTGCTATCTGTGGTAATGTTTCTAGAGATTTACTTGGCAGAGATGCTTTTCAGGAAGTTAATATTTCAGAAGTTGTTAAGCCAATTACAAAGGCTTCTTTCCTAGTAATGGAAATGGAGGACTTAGCTCCTACAATCCGTAAGGCTTTTGAAATTGCTCAAAGTGGCAGAAAAGGTCCTGTTCTTATTGATGTACCTAAGGATATTACTGCTATGAAGTGTGAATACACTCCAAAGGAAAAGTTTGTTCCTAATAATGAGTTTAAGGCTCAGGATGATGCAATTAAGGAAGCTCAAGAAATTCTAAGAAATGCTAAAAGACCAATGATTTATGCCGGTGGTGGTATTATTTCTGCAAATGCTTGTGATGAATTTGTTAAGTTTGCAGAGAGAATTGACGCTCCTGTATGTTGTTCACTAATGGCTTTAGGTTGTATGCCTGCCGACCATCCACTATTTGTTGGTAATATCGGTATGCATGGTGGTTACGAAACAGGTATGGCAACAGACAATGCTGATGTTATCATTGCTTGTGGTGCTAGATTCTCTGACAGAGTTGCAGGGGATAGAGAAAAGTTTGGTCAACAAGCTACTATTATTCAGCTTGATATTGATGCTCACGAAATTCACAAGAATGTTAAGGTTGACAACTGGGTTATCGGCGACTTAAAGGATTCACTTGTAAAGGTTGTTGATGGATTAGAACAGAAGAGCAATCCTACTTGGATTGAACAAATTATGGATTGGAAGAAGAAAATCACTATCAGCGATATTAACAAAGAAGGTTACTGCCATCCATATCAGATTCTTGACGAAATGAACAAGATTAAGGCTAGAGAAGACATTGTTGCAACTGATGTTGGTCAGCACCAAATGTGGGTTGCACAGAAAACAGATTTCTTTGAACCAAGAACATTCCTAACTTCAGGTGGTTTAGGTACAATGGGCTTTGGTATGGGTGCTGCTATCGGTGCAAGTATGGGTAATATGGACAAGAGAGTTTTCTTAGTAACAGGTGACGGTTCTTTCCATATGAATATTAACGAACTTGTAACAATGAAGTCATACAACATTCCTGTTGTAGTTGTCGTTATGAACAACTCAGTTCTTGGTATGGTTCGTCAATGGCAAAAGCTATTCTACGGTTGCAGATTCTCAAACACAGACCCACACAGAGCAACTGACTTTGTAAAGGTTGCCCAGGGTTACGGTATTAAGGGCTTAAGAATTACTAAGCCTGAGGAAATTCATAATGTGCTAAAGAAGGCATATGATATGAACGAACCTGTAGTTGTTGATTGTGTAATCAGTCCTGATGAAAATGTATTACCAATGATTCCTCCGGGAAAAACAGTAAACGAAATTGTTACTTCAATGGATTAATTAAATATAAATTTATTATTAGCAAAGGTGCTTGTCTTATGATAAGCACCTTTCTGTCATTTTGTCATAAATTAAATTTGTTATTCATATAGAATTAATAGGAGTTTATCTTGCTAAAGTTAAAAAGTTGTGATAAAATGAAAGATATACATATTAAAAATTAGATTACTATACCATTTTAAAGGATGTGATTTTCATGGGTAAATATAGCGACCTTACTCCTGAAATTATAGAACTAAGTAAAATTTGTTGCAAAAACAGTCTTATTGACCCTAGCAACTATGATAAGTACGATGTTAAGAGAGGACTTAGAGACTCTAACGGTAAAGGTGTTCTTACAGGTTTAACAGAAATCTCAGAGGTTAACTCTGTTATTGAAGATGAAAACGGAAACAGAACTCCTATTCCCGGTGAACTTTTCTACAGAGGTTATAGCATTGAGGACTTAGTAAATGGCTTTATCCATGATAAGCATTATGGATTTGAAGAAGTTTCTTATTTGCTACTAATGGGGGATTTGCCTAATCAAGAACAGTTTGATGAATTTAATCAGTTACTTGGTTACTACAGAACTTTACCTGATACATTTGTTCGTGATATTATTATGAAAGCTCCTTCAAGAAATATTATGAATGCTTTGTCTAAGGAAGTACTTACACTTTACAGTTATGACGAAAAAGCAGAGGATACTTCTGTTCCTAATGTTCTTCGTCAGTGTATTCAGTTAATTGCACTTTTACCTGTACTTGCAGTATATAGCTATCAGGCATTTAACTATTTCCACAACAAGCAAAGTTTGTTTATCCATTCACCACAGCCTCACCTATCTACAGCAGAAAATATTTTGTATATGCTACGACCTGACTGTCAATATACAAAGTTAGAGGCTAAGCTACTTGATATGGCACTTGTTCTTCATGCAGAACATGGTGGTGGTAACAACTCAACCTTTACAACTCATGTTGTAACATCATCAGGTACAGATACATATGCAGCTATTGCAGCAGCACTTTGTTCTCTAAAAGGTCCTAAGCATGGTGGTGCAAATATTAAGGTTGTAAAAATGTTTAACCATATTAAAAGACATGTTACAGACTATAACGATAAAGACCAGATTCGTGAATACCTAATTAAAATTCTTAACAAAGAAGCATTTGATAAGACAGGTTTAATCTATGGTATGGGTCACGCAATTTATACAATTTCTGACCCAAGAGCAAGAGTATTTAAGGGCTTTGTTAAGTCTCTTTCTGAAGAAAAAGGCAGACAGGCAGAGTATCAGCTATACAGTAATGTTGAAGAAATTGCAGCAGAACTTATTATGCAGAGAAGAAAGACAAATAAGAAGATTTCTGCTAATGTTGACTTTTACAGTGGCTTTGTTTACAGTATGCTTGACTTACCAACAAAGTTGTTTACTCCACTTTTTGCTATTGCCAGAGTTAGTGGTTGGTCTGCTCATAGACTGGAAGAACTTGTAAACCCAAGTAAGATTATTCGTCCTGCTTATCAGAATGTTCACGATAGACAGGATTATGTTCCTATGGATGAAAGAGATTAAAATACAAATTAATGCATAAAGAAAAGGTGTTGCTATTGCAACACCTTTTTTATGTTTATTAGATTATAAAATTACTTGTTTCTTTTTTTGTAAAGTTCAAGTCCTTCTTTACCGGTAATATGTTCCGGTGTTATTTCAACCATAGCCATTGTTTTAATGTCGGAATTAATGTTAAACATTCTGTTTTCTTCTGTATCTGTTGGATGAAATTTCTTTGCAAAGTCATAAATAACTTTTCTGATTTCTTCTTTATCATCCATAATCTTTGCGTTACCGAAAACAACAACACTTTCATAAGCAGTTGTATATTTCTCAGGAATAATCTTGTCTTGAGAAATTACACAGAAACTTACCTTTGAGTTGTTCTTGATACTGTCAAATTTGTGACCTTCACTTGCACCGTGAAAATAAATTTTGCCATTATAAAACATATAGTTAAGTGGAACAGTATATGGATAACCGTTATCTCCGTTAACTGCTAAAATTCCTGTTTTGCCGTTTTCAAGAATAGCAATAGCCTCATTATCAGGAATTTGTTGCTTTTTTCTTCGCATTTCTCTAAACATAATAACCTCTATTATTCGTAATTTCTAACTAAGCTGATAACTGTACCAAGCAGTACAACTTCATCAACAATAATTGGTTCAAATAGTTCATTTTCCGGTTGAAGTCTGTAGTGACCGTTTTCCTTATAAAATCTTTTGCAAGTTGCCTCATCTTCAATAAGTGCAATTACAATGTCACCATTATTTGCTACAGGTGTTCTATGTACAATAACAATATCACCGTCTAGAATACCGGCATTAATCATAGATTCACCGTCAATTCTTAGGGCAAAAAGCTCTCTGCCTCTTTTTAGGTTCTCTGTTACAGGTACATATCCCTCAATATCTTCAACTGCTAAGACCGGTAAACCGGCAGTAACTCTACCCATAATAGGAATTTGATTTACCTTTTCTTCACCGGCAATTCTAATACTACGGTTAAGACCCTTATCTCTTTCGATTAAACCCTTTTCCTCAAGGGATTTTAGGTGAAGATGAACTGTTGAAGTAGATTTTAGTCCTGTATGTTCACAAATCTCTCTAACAGATGGCACTCTGCCTTCTTCACTACATTCTTTTATATAGTCAAAAACTTTTTGCTGACTTTTTGTTAGTGGTTTCATAGTAATCACCTCACAACTGTTTTACATATTGTAACATATAATTATAGAAAAATCAAACAAATGTTTGATTAATTCTAGTCAAAGTCCCATTATTTGTACTTATCTCACTTTAAAACAGTTAAAAATTTATCTTTGTTGCTATTTTTAATAGCAATGTAGAAAGAAACATTAACCTCTTTGTCAAGTATAGGAATGAAAACTCTCCCATCAGGATAAGAAAATTCCCTCATTCCAAGGTCAGTAGCAAAACAAGGTAGGGTAGATGCTCTAATTAAAGTTTCAAATGCTATTCTGTCAGTTTGGGTGATAAACCTAGTGTTAGGCATTTTCTTGTCAATAATATCTTGCCAAAATCCTAAGTTAGGCATAAGTATCATATTTTGACCGTCAATATCCGAAAGGTATAGTGTTTCTTCTTTTGCTTTTGGGTGGTCCTTTGGTAAAGAAAACATTAGGTGCTCATCAAGAAACTTTTTCACAAATATACCCTCAGTAGTTTGTGGCTCATAGGGTAGTATAATAATGTTGTAGGTGTCATCTTGTAAACCATTGATTAGATTTTCTGTTGAATTTATTTCTGATGAAATATCCATATCGGGAAAAGCGTTATGGAATTTCTCAGTAAGGATGGTTATTGGCATTGGAGCAGAAGAACCGATATTTATACAGTTATGTATTCTGTTATAATTGCGAACATTATCATACATACTATTCATTTCATTAATAACTTTCTTGGCATTTTCTACTGCTACAATACCGTTATCATTTAATGTAATTTTGTTTTTGTGCCTATCAAAAAGTGTAACTTGAAATTCCTTTTCAAGCTGTTGCATAGTTCTGCTTAATGATGGCTGAGAGATATGTAACACCTGACTTGCTTTAGACAAAGTACCGTATTTATGGAAAGCAATCAGTTGTTCAAGTTGGTATATTTCAATCATCTTTATCACCTCTGTTATTAGTGTAACATTTTTCTGAGAAAAATCAATATTACTATTCATATAGTGAATAGTAGAATTCAAAATTAATATTGTACTTTTTAAATTTAAATATATATAATAAAGGTGAAACTAAGGTTTTAATAAAATTTTTGGAGGTTTTATCTATGGAATATATTACTTTAAATAATGGTGTAAAAATGCCTATGTTGGGTTTTGGTGTTTTCCAAGTGCCTGATCCTGAAGTTTGTGAACAAGCAGTCCTTGATGCTATTAACAGTGGTTATCGTCTAATTGATACAGCAGCTGCTTATTTTAACGAAGAAGCAGTAGGCAAGGCTATTGCAAAGTGTGGTGTGCCTAGAGAAGAACTATTCATTACAACTAAATTATGGGTACAGGATGCAAGTTATGAATCTGCTAAAAAGGCAGTAGAAACTTCACTAAAGAAACTAGGTACAGATTACCTTGATTTATATTTAATTCATCAGCCAATGGGTGACTACTACGGTGCTTATAGAGCTATGGAAGAAATGTACAAAGAGGGTAAGCTAAAGGCTATAGGTGTATGTAACTTCTATCCTCATATTTTAACTGATTTCTGTGAAACTGTTTCTGTTAAACCGGCAGTAAATCAGGTTGAGCTACATCCATTCTTCCAACAAGAAAATGCACTAAAGGTTATGAAAGAATATGGTGTTACTCCTGAGGCTTGGGGTCCTTTTGCCGAAGGTAATCACGGTATCTTTACTCATCCTGTTCTAAGTGCTATCGGCGAAAAGTATGGCAAAACTCCTGCACAGGTTGCTCTTCGTTGGAATATCCAAAGAGGTGTTGTAGTTATTCCTAAGTCTACTCATAAGGAAAGAATGGAACAGAACTTTGATGTATTTGACTTTGAACTTTCAAATGAAGATATGAATGAAATCGGTAAGTTGGATTTAGGTCATAGTGAAATTGTTGACCACACTAACCCTGACTTTATTAAAATGATTCACAACCTAAAAGTACACCAATAATTTTATTGTGAATTTATGTACATTTATAATTAGAATGTACATAATAGATAACTAAAAGGTGAAAAACAAAGTGAATTTTCACACAACCAACAAAAACCTTTCAGTTTTCTATAACAACAAAACTGATTTTTGGGTATATAATATAGGCGTACTAAAGAAATGGAGCCGCAACCATTTCAGTACATTGTTCTACCCTCCTCAATGTTAATCCACAAAAAGATTTACATTGTACCCCTCATTTTAATGAAAACAAAGCACCGAGCTATCCACAAGGCTCGGTGCTTTGCTGTGTAAGGAGGTTATTTGGTAGGATAAATTTAGGTAAAAATTAAGTTAAAAGTATTGTGACTTCTTGACTTTATGCACTTTTGGTGCTAAATTGATATAAGAAAATATTGGAGGTGAAGTTAATGGACAGTTGTGATAGTTTTGGTGGGTGTATTGTTTATGGTGATATGGAAGTTAAAGTTGTAGCACTGTCTGTTGATTTCGATAGTTTACTTTAATTTAATATTATTCTGTACCACCGTATTTATCCTAATACTACGCAACGATAATTTGTGAAACTGCTATGGATAGTGGTGGTATTTTTATGCCTATTTTTAGGTAGTAGGAGGTAATAATAATGAATAAAGTAACTAAGCCAATGTATTCTGATGAAGTACTAAAGATTTTTAGAAGTAATCTTCCTAAGGAAGAACTAATAGAAAAAATTTCCGATTACCATATGGGTGATATTGCCGATGCATTTGAGAAAATGACATCGGAAGAAAGAAAGTCACTATACCCTGTGTTGGGTGTTGAAATGGTGGCTGAGATATTCTCTTATATTGAGGACTCAGAAGAATATATCAAGGAAATTAATTCCGATAAAGTAGCTAACTTGATTTCAGAAATGGACTCAGATGATGCTGTTGATATTCTGGAGAAGTTAAGTGATACTGACAGAAAGAGAATTGTTGCTTTACTTGACAATGATGCAAAACAAGATGTTAGTATGATTTTGTCATATGAAGATGATGAAATCGGTAGTGAGATGACAACTAACTATATTGTTGTAAACAAAAATCTTACTATTAAAGAGGCTACCCATCAGCTAATTACTCAAGCAGGAGAAAATGACAACATTAATACTATTTATGTTGTTGATGATAATGACAGTTTCTACGGTGCTATCGACTTAAAGGACTTGATTGTTGCAAGGGAATATCAGTCCCTTGATGAACTGATTATAAAGTCCTACCCATATGTAAAGGCCAATGAAAAAATAGTTGATTGTATTGAACAACTAAAGGACTATGCAGAAGACTCAATCCCTGTACTTGATGACAACAAACATATCTTAGGTGTAATTACTGCCCATGATATTGTTGAAGTTGTTGATGAAGAACTTGGTGAAGATTATGCAAAGCTAGGTGGTTTGACTGCTGAAGAAGATTTAAACGAAACAACTTTGCAAAGTACAAAGAAAAGATTGCCTTGGTTAATAATCTTGTTATTCTTAGGAATGGGTGTTTCTTCAGTTGTAGGTATGTTTGAAACAGTTGTTGCAGTTATTCCTATTGTAATATGTTTTCAGTCACTAATCCTTGATATGGCAGGTAATGTAGGTACACAGTCACTGGCTGTTACAATTCGTGTACTTATGGATGAAAACTTAAAAGCATCTGACAAAGTTAAGCTGATGTTTAAGGAAGTAAGAGTAGGTTTTTCTAATGGTCTTTTACTTGGAACTATGTCATTTATTTTTGTAGGATTGTATATTTTCTTGTTTAAAGGTAATACATTTGGATATTCTTTCTTAGTATCCGGTTGTGTTGGATTTTCACTTTTAGCCTCAATGGTTATTTCAAGTTTGGTAGGTACATTAGTTCCTATGTTCTTTAGCAAGATTAAGGTTGACCCTGCAGTAGCCTCAGGTCCACTGATTACAACAATAAATGACCTTGTTGCAGTAGTAACTTACTATGGTATGGTGTGGATATTCTTAATTGATATTTTTAAGTTAGCATAGATGAATAATGAAATTTTCTCATAGTTTTCACATAACTGACAGATATATTTCAAATTATTATAACAGTAAAAACAAATTGTAGGGTTATACTATAACCGTACTAAAGAAATGGAGCCGCAACCATTTCAGTATATTGTTCTACCCTCCTCAATGTAATCAATAAGATTTACATTGTACCCCTCATTTTTAATGAAAGACACAAAGCACTGAGTTATCCACAAGCTCAGTGCTTTGTTATTTTTACAGATAGTTTTTCTAATACTTTTCACATAAATTACAAGTATATTTCAATTATTTGTAAAATGAAAAACATATTGACTTTATATACTATAAGCGTACTAAAGAGATACAGAGCTTTAGATACATTGTTTTATCTCCTCAAATAAAACATTGAAAAACCCCTCATTTTTTTCATTAAGTCAAAAACACCGAACATTAGGTTCGGTGTTTTGCCTTTTGTAATGTGTTTTTTCTTTTCACACAAAACACATTTATAATTCAACTGTTACTAACAGTAATAACAAAGTGGTGAACTATACTATAACCAAGCTAGAAAAATATAGAAATTAATTAACTTATTATATAGTAAAATTGTAAAGGAGATTATTATGGCTTATTTAACAGAGAAGAATATAGAAACAATTGCATATAGTATTGTACAGCAGTATATGAATGTTTATAACATTAGCAGTAATGAAGTCTTTAAGGTTAGTCCTGAGAATGTAGCAAATATGTTGGGTATTAAGATTCAGTATGTTGACTTTAACGATAAAGAAGTTCTGGGCAAAGTTGCTTTGTGTAATGTGAAAGACGAAATAGGTGAAAGGGAAGTAACCCTTAACAACAAGACTGTTTATATGAATAAACAGTTGCTAAAGGGCAGTAGTGGTCACAGAAACTTTGTAACAATGTGTGGAATTTCTTTCTTAATTCTTAACCGTATTAATAGTGACTTGTATGGTGAAAAGTACCGTAAAAAGTCTATCACTTTGAGAGATGCACCAAGTGATGATATTGTTGAAGGTATCACTTCTACTTTAGCATTAGAAATATTGATGCCAAAGGAAACTATCAACTTAGTTTTTAACAAGGTTTATGGTGTTGATAAGTTGAATGTTATCAATCCTGTTGTGGATAAAGGAAACTTTATAAAGTTTAACGCAATGGCTGATATGTTTGGTGTAACTAAGGAGATTTTGGCTATAAGATTACAGAAGATGGGTAAGCTGACTGAATATCAGTTCTGTGGTTATGAAAACTTGTTGCAACTGCTTATGGCATTGAAGAACTACCATTGCAAGGCTTAGTTTATGAACAAAATATAGATTTACTATGAATAAATTTACTATTATAAGCCTTTAGTGAATTTGATATAAAAATTTTTAACTTTTTTCAAAAAAACCATTGACATTTTATATTTATGTGGTATTATTTAATTAAAGAAGAAAAGAAATAGTAAACAAGATATAAACATTCTAGAGTGTTATTATATAAGCGTACAGTGTATTACAAGGAGGTATTACCGATGTACCATGGGATTATAGTTCTTGCCGTAGTTTTGGTTTTAATGACTTTACTTTTAGCTACATGTGTTGGGATTGTATTATATATGAATAGATCTAGCAAACCAACAATTAGCAAATCAAATAACGATAATGTTAAGAAGAAACAACCAATTCCCGACATTGAAAACCTTGATATGGTGGCTTTGTTCGGTAAAAAAGCCTAATTTTATCAAGTAAATTACAATTGAATATTTAAAAAATTGAACTTAATTGTTCAAAGTATCTACACAAACAAATTAAATAATTTAATTAATACGAAAAATTAATTAAGAATTTTTATTTTAACTTTTATTATAATTCCATTGTCACATATGTGATAAATATAGGTGGCTTACTAAGATGTAATACTTACGGATAAAATTTTAATTTTAATTTGGAAGGACATAAGGAACATACCCAACAAGGTATGTTCCTTTTTGTGTTTCTAAATATTTTTACAAAAAGTATTTGACAAATATTATTTTTAATGATATTATAGTTGCAAATCAAACAGGGGAGCTACAAAAGTGGCTGAGAGTAAGGTGTGTGCCTTAGACCCTTAACCTGATTCGGATAATGCCGGCGTAGGGAGCTTTAAGATAGGATTTTTATGGCACTGTGCGTCTGCATAGTGCTTTTTTATTTTGGGAGGAACAATAATGGAAATGAGAAAAAAGACTATCTTAAGATTGTGTGAAAGTGCTATTATGATTGCACTTGCTACTGTGTTAAGTATGATTAAGTTTGCGAACTTACCTTTTGGTGGCAGTGTAACACTTTGCAGTATGTTGCCACTAGTACTGATTGCTTACCGTTATAAGTGGAAGTGGGGAGTACTTACCGGTGTTGTTTATGGACTTGTACAAATGGTACTTGGAGCAAACAACCTTTCTTACGGTACATCGGCTTTAGCAGTTATATTAATTATTATGTTTGACTACCTTGTAGCTTTTGGTGTAATAGGTTTTGCCGGTATTTTTAGAGATAAATTCCACAACCAACCACTTGAAATTGCTTTAGGTTCATTTCTTGCTTGTGCATTAAGATATATCTGTCACTTTATTTCAGGTTGGGCAGTATGGTATATTTGGGCACCTGAGGGACAACCTGCTTGGCTATATTCAGTAACATACAACGCAACATATATGATACCTGAAACTATCGTAACAATTGTTGTTGGTGTACTTGTTGCACTTTTTCTTGACTTTAGAAAAGACACAGTCAGCGTATTAAAGAGAGCATAAGTATTTAACATATATCTACTATTACAGCAAAAAGCCTAGGGAATAAAACCCTAGGCTTTTAGCTTTATATAATGTTGTAAATTAGTCTGAATCAAGTTTAAGAACTGCCATAAATGCCTCTTGTGGAACTTCAACAGAACCAAGCTGACGCATTCTCTTCTTACCTTCTTTTTGCTTTTCAAGTAGTTTCTTTTTACGAGTAATGTCACCACCGTAACACTTAGCAAGAACATCTTTACGCATAGCCTTAACAGTTTCTCTGGCAATAATCTTGCCACCGATACAAGCCTGAATTGGCACTTCAAACAACTGTCTTGGAATTTTTTCCTTTAGTTTTTCTGCCATTTTTCTTGCTCTGCCATATGCTTTATCTGCGTGAATAATAAATGATAGTGCGTCAATTACTTCACCGTTTAGCATAATGTCAAGTTTAACAAGCTGACTTTCTCTGTAATCCTTTAGTTCATAGTCAAAGGATGCATAGCCTCTTGTTCTGCTTTTTAGTGTGTCGAAGAAATCATAAATAATTTCAGCAAGTGGCATTTCATAGTGAATATCAACTCTGTCTGAGTCAATGTAATCCATACCAACAAAGATACCTCGTCTATCCTGACAAAGCTCCATAATGTTACCTACATATTCTGATGGTGCATAAATATGAGCATCAGTCATAGGTTCTTCAGCCTTTGCAATAAGTGCAGGGTCAGGGTAGTTGGTAGGGTTACTAATCATTTCAACAGTACCATCGGTTTTTGTAATTCTGTAACTAACTGATGGTGCAGTTGTAATAAGGTCAAGGTTGTATTCTCTTTCAAGTCTTTCTTGGATAATTTCCATATGAAGCAGACCTAAGAAACCACATCTAAAACCAAAGCCCAAAGCAACAGAAGTTTCTGCGTCAAATGTTAGTGATGCATCATTTAGCTTTAATTTTTCAAGTGCATCTCGTAAGTCGCCGTACTTTGCACCGTCAGCCGGATAAATACCACAGAATACCATTGACTGTGCTGCTCTGTAGCCCGGTAGTGGTTCTTCTGCCGGATTGGATACAAGAGTAACTGTATCACCAACTTGGGCATCCTGTAGGCTTTTGATAGATGCTGCAATATAACCAACTTCACCGGCATATAGACCATCTCTCTGTTCAAGAGAAGTTGCTCTCATATAACCACATTCAACAACTTGGAATGTACTGCCTGTTGCCATTAATTTAAATTGATCACCGGGATGAATTTGACCGTCTTTAACTCTAACATAAATAATAACGCCCTTGTAGCTATCGTAGTAACTATCGAAGATTAATGCTCTTAGTGGGTCGTTGTAGTCACCTGTTGGAGCAGGTACATCACTGACAATTCTTTCCATAACATCGTGAATGTTAAGTCCTGTCTTTGCTGATACACAAGGACAACCTTCTGCCGGAATACCGATAACATCTTCGATTTCTTTAATTACTCTGTCCGGATCGGCACTTGGTAGGTCGATTTTGTTAACAACCGGTACAATCTCAAGACCACCGTCAACTGCAAGATATGTGTTAGCAAGGGTTTGAGCCTCAATACCTTGACTGGCATCAACAACAAGCACAGCACCTTCACAAGCTGCAAGTGAACGAGATACTTCATAGTTAAAGTCAACATGACCGGGAGTATCAATTAAGTTAAACTGATAAGTTTCACCATCATCTGCTTTGTACAGTAGTGTTACTGCGTGAGCCTTAATGGTGATACCTCTTTCTCTTTCAAGGTCCATATCGTCCAGAATTTGGTCTTCCATTTCTCTCTTTGCAACTGATTCTGTCTGTTCAAGAATACGGTCGGCAAGTGTGGATTTACCATGGTCGATATGAGCAATTATGCTGAAATTTCTAATTTTGTCTTGTGGAAATGACATATAATCACCTTTATATTAAAACTTTCCTTTTTATTTATTATCCATATTATTATAACATATAAAAAATTGCCCGACAAGGTGTCAGGCAACTTCTTTAGATTTTATTTTAAATCTGTGTAAATGTAGTGAGAAATATCTTTTCTTGTGTCTTTCCAACTGTTCATTTGGATAATCCATGCACCTGCATCAGTTGTTCCATCTGTCCAACCTGAGGTTTCTTCCGGATAACACTTATCACTGGTTTTGTAGGTGAAGAATTTGTAGCTGTACTTAATTAGCCAGTTTAAATCATTCTTGCTTAAATCAGTTAGAATATATTTCTTTAGCTTGTTTGTAATGTCCTTAATTTCCTTAACTGAAGAATCTTTGTATGACTCAACAAGTCCCATTAACATTCTTCTTTGACGAGATGTTCTTGTAAAGTCTGAACCTGAGAATTGTTCTGAACCTCTGTCACGACAGAACCAAAGTGCCTGTTGACCGTTTAATTTCTGTGAACCGTCCTTAACCTGTACTTCGCCATAAGTACCGGCTTGACCGTTCTTGTTTAACTGCCAGTTAATGTAACCACATTCATCCTGATCAAGCTGAACATCAACACCACCAAGGGCATCTACAATATCTTTAAACTTGCTAAAGCCTACTGAAATGTAGTTATCAATTTTGATACCATAGTTCTTTTCAATAGTTTTTACTGCTAACTTTGGACCACCATAGGCAAATGCTGCGTTTAGTTTATCTTTGTTGTAGCCGTCAATATCAACATAAGTGTCACGCATAAATGAGCTGAACTTAATTTCCTTGTTGTTGCTGTCAATAGATACAAGAATCATTGAGTCTGAACGGCTGGTGCCATTGTCAGGTGCATCAGTACCTAGCAGAATAATATTTTTAACTGCAGGGTTAGTGTAGCACTTAACACCATCAACCTTTACAGTAGTAGTTTTGCCTCTCTTAATGTCAAGACCTGTTGTATCGAACTTACCGTTGTGCCAACCGGTTTTACTGTCAAATGTGTAGTTTAAGTATAATTTACCTGACATATCGGAATTGCTGATTTTAAAAGTGAATTTATCTGTTTTCTTTGGTAGGTCTGTAGTATGAGAATCTAGCTTTGCATTTTTGTAAGTTTTGTTTACAACTTCCTTTGCATAATCCTCAGGAAAACCACCTACAGCAGTATATTCAATACTTTTTAAGTCATAGCTTATAGAGTCTAGCTTGTAAGAATCTTTAGAATCCTTTTCTTTAGTGTATTTTAAGTCAACAGGAAAGCCCTTTACTTCATAAGTTTCATTTGTCAAATCAGCCTTTGCAGTTAGAGAAAGTTCCTCATCACCTGAATTTGCTTTGTCTTTGTCATAGTCAATACTATCAACTTTAAAGTCAAAGTTAAAACCACTAATCTTCTGACTTGATAGACCTTTATCATTCTGTAAATCCTTTATCATTCTTGACTCGCTAAGTGACATAGGATTTCTCAATACAAAATAAAGTGTTATTGCAATAGCTGCAACAACCACTACCCCTATTACAGAGAAAAGTATTATTTTAGATTTTTTACCCATATTATCAAATTACCCTCCTTGAATTTTAGCAAAATTCCATAATAGAATTATACCACTATACAATATATAATATCAATACTTGTTACAACATTGATATATAAATGTGCTTATTATTATATGTATGTAAAAAGTAATAAAAAAATCAGCCCCTAAGGGCTGATAGTTAATTTATTCTGTAATTGCTTCTACAATTTCTTCAAAGTGCATAGAATGACTTGCTTTTATAAGGATTGCATCATTGTCTTTCAGAATACTTGGTAATTCTTTAATCAAACTTTCGTTATTATCAAAGTGATAACCCTTAGTATTCTTTAACTGACTTTGCATTTCTTTTGCTAAGTCACCAACTGTAATCAGCACATCAATCTTACATTCTTCAGCTTTAGCACCAACTTCCTTGTGCAAGAGGATTTCATCTTTGCCAAGTTCCTTCATATCACCAAGGATACATACCTTTCTTGGATTGCTAAAGTTAGCAATTGTGTCAATAGATGCTTTAGTTGAAGTAGGGTTAGCGTTGTAACAGTCATCAATTACTGTGTATTTGTCAGTTTTGATAACATTGTTTCTGCCACCGATTGTACTGTAGCTTTCGATACCTCTGACAATTTCTTCATCAGTCATTCCAAGGTATTTACCGATAGCAACTGAAGCCATTGCATTTGCTACCATATGGTTACCGATAGCAGGTACAGTAACAGGAATACTTTTGCCATCAAAATGCAGATTACACTTGATGCCATTTTCACTATTGTTTTCTATAATTTCACCGTAATATTTGTTGGTGTCATTTAGACCGTAGAAAGTAGGGACAATGCCTTTGTACTCTTTAACGGTATTTAACTTGTCGTCATCGCCACACAAGAAGATTTTGCCGTCTTTCTGTATATTTTTAAACATTTCTGTTTTAGCCTTTAGTACACCATCTCTGTCACCTAAATTTTCTAGGTGGCAACAGCCAATGTTAGTGATAACACAAATATTAGGTTTAACTATTTTAGAAAGTCTGGTCATTTCACCAAAATCGGAAATACCCATCTCAATAATAGCTACTTCTGTATCTTCTTCCATAGCAAATAGTGTAAGTGGTACACCAAGCTCATTGTTAAAGTTGCCTTGTGTTTTGTGTACCTTAAATTTTTCCTTTAATACTGATGCCAACATTTCTTTAGTGGAGGTTTTACCTACACTGCCTGTTACACCGATGAAAGGAATTGTGAAAAGGCTTCTGTAGTATTCTGCAATATCCTTAACTGCTTGTAATGTACTTTCTACAACAATTTGAGGAATATCACAATCAATTTTTTCTTCAACTAATGCACAAACTGCACCTTGATTGTATGTCATAGGTACAAACTTGTGACCGTCAACCTTTTCACCTTTAATAGCAACAAACATAGAATTTTCTTTTGCTTGTCTTGAGTCAGTAACAATAGAAGTTACCTTAGTATTTAGTTTTTCTTCTGCACCGATAAAGTTACCGTTACAGCTATCTAGTATTTCTTTTATAGTTATAGCTTTCATATTACTTGTACTTCTTTAATGATACTTCAATAATCTGTTCGCATAGGTCTTCGTAATTTGTACCGAGAACTAATGCTTCCTGTGGTAGTAGACTTGTAGGTGTCATACCCGGTAGTGAATTAGCCTCCAGACAGTATGTATTGTTATCTTTATCTAGTAGGAAGTCAATTCTTGCATAAGAGTCAAGGTTAAGTGCCTTGAATGCCTTTTCAGCTTCACTTTGCATTTTCTTTGTAACTTCTTCTGATAATTCGGCAGGACATACATCCTTAGTTTTACCTGCCTGATACTTGTTTACATAATCATAGAAACCACTTTCAGGGATAATTTCAATAATAGGAAGAGCTTTGCCTTCGATTAAACCGATAGAAAATTCTCTACCTTTAATATATTCTTCAACAACAACTTCATCTTCCCAAGCAAAAGCATCAGCCATAGCTTTGTCAAAGTCTTTCTTGTCTTCAACAATAGAAACACCAACAGAAGAACCACCATTACAAGGCTTTACAACACAAGGGAAGTTGTTCCACTTATCAATTGCACCGTTTTCCTTATCTGCAGGAGTAAAGATTTCACCTTCAGGAACAGAAACTCTGTTTTGCTTTAGAACGCTTTTTGTAACACCCTTGTTCATTGCAATTGCACAACCAAGGTAGTTAGGACCTGTATATTTAATTCCAAGCATATCAAGTGTAGCTTGAATTTGACCATTCTCACCAACACCACCGTGTAAAGCTAAGAAAGTAATATCTGCTTTTCTACAAATATCAGCAACATTGTCACCAAGAAAACAGTCACTCTGATTCTTTCTTGATGACTTAACAGCTTTTAAATCAGGTACAAGTTCATCAACGGTTATATCACCGGCAAATGAATAGTTGTTTTCAAATAGTTCGTCAATATTACAAGGTGATTCCTCATAACCCATAAATACATCAAGAAGAACAACATTGTGACCTTTCTTTCTTAATGCGTTATATACTTGCTTACCGGAAACTATGGATACATTTCTTTCACTACATAGTCCACCGGCTAATACTACAATTTTCATTTCTTACTCTCCTATATATCTTAGGCTAAATTTTAATACCGTTTTATTATAATACATTTAATATGAAAATTCAATTGACATATATACAAAGTAAAGTTTGATTTAAAGTTCTTATTTATACAATGTGGGAAATCCACAACTTGCATTTATATTGTATATAAGAATTAAAAAGTCAGTATTTATGGGGTTTATAATTAAACTGTTCAATTATACAAATGAATGTTAAATAATTGTTAGCTTTTTGTTTTCCAACATTTAATCTGTGTAAAACAAATAAGCAAAGGTAAAATGTGGGAAATCCAAATTGCTAAATACAGGTAATATAGGGGTAACTTTATTAACAGTTAGTTCATTAACAGAAAAATACATAGTCATAATAGTATAAAAATAGTCAGATATGTGGAAACTATTATATTTATATTGGCACAATGCACAAACGAAAGAACCTTTTGTTGTACAAGCCTACAAAAGTCCGAAAAAAAGAAAATAATGTTTGAAATCAACAAATAGTGGGTGTATTATATAGGTGTCAAATAAATAAAGCCCTTCGGTAAAGGGCAAAAAATTAATTCATAAAGGAGATTTATTTATGCATGCTTTAAAAAGATTCGGAACAGCATTTGGTGGCTACAAGATGATGGAAAACTATCCAGAACCAGAATGTGGTCCAGACGACATTATCCTTGAGATCAAGGCAGCAGCAATTTGTGGTGCTGACATGAAACACTGGGGTGTTGACAACGGTTATGATGATACAAACTGTGAAGGTCAACAGCAGTCAGTTCGTGGTCATGAATTTGCCGGTGAAATCGTAAAGGTTGGCGAAAATGTAAAAGACTGGCACGTAGGTCAGAGAGTTGTATCAGACAACAGTGCTCATGTTTGTGGTGTTTGCCCAGCTTGTGAACAGGGTGACTTCCTATGTTGTGAACACAAGGTTAACCTTGGTCTAGACAACAACACATGGGGTGGTGGTTTCTCAAAGTACTGTAAAGTACCTGGTGAAATCCTAGCAATTCACAAACACGCAATTTGGGAAATCCCAGAAGGTGTTAAGTATGAAGAAGCAGCAGTTCTTGATCCTATCTGTAATGCTTACAAGGCAGTTGCTCAGCAGTCTCACCTAATTCCTGGTCAGGATGTTGTAGTATTCGGTACAGGTCCTCTTGGTCTATTCTCAGTACAGATTGCAAAGCTAATGGGTGCTGTAAACATTGTTATGGTTGGTCTTGACGATGATGTAGAAGTTAGATTCCCTGTTGCTATGGAACTTGGTGCTACACATTGTGTTAACGGTTCTAAGGAAGATGTTGTTGCTAGATGTACAGAAATCTGTGGCAGAGATAACCTAGGTTTAGTTATTGAATGTTCAGGTGCTAATGTAGCTCTTAAGCAGGCTCTTGAAATGACAAGACCAAACGCAGAAATCGTTAGAGTTGGTATGGGCTTTAAGCCACTTGAATTCTCAATCAACGATGTAACATCTTGGAACAAGAGCATTATCGGTCATATGGCTTATGACTCAACTTCTTGGAGAAACTGTATCAGACTTCTTCAGTCAGGTCAGATTAAGGTTCAGCCAATGATCACTCACAGAATTGGTCTTTCACAGTGGAAGGAAGGCTTCGATGCAATGGCAAAGAAGAAAGCTATTAAGGTTATCTTCCATTACGATTACAACGACTAATAGTTAATTAAAAAGGTATTTATATAAGGTTTATATAGAGGGTATAAAAATGAGAAAACTTTTGATTGCTCCTTCAGTTGGATGCTGTGATTTATTTCATGTTGAAGAACAAATGAAGATAATCAATGAAAAATCAGATTTTCTTCATATGGATATTAAAGATGGCGTATATGTTCCAAGTTATGGTATTGGACCTGATTACTTAGATTATCTTAATAAACATATTGATAACCTAAAGCCAATGGATGCTCACCTAATGATTAAACATCCTCAACAGTATCTTGAAACATTCGCTAAAGCAGGTGCTACTTACATTACACCTCACACAGATTGTATCGAAGGTGATGCTTTCGTAACAATCAACAAGATTAAAGAGTTAGGATGTAAAGCCGGTGTTGCTTTAAGTCCATCAGTTCCACTGGAAGCAATCGAGTTTTATCTTCCATTACTTGATAAGGTAACGATAATGATTGTTGATCCCGGCATTTCAGGACAGAAAGTTGATCCTCAGATGTTTGTTAAGATTAAGAAGTTGGCAAAGATTAGAAAAGAAAGAAATCTAAACTTCTTAATTGAAGCAGACGGTTCAATGAACAAGGAACTATATGCTCCACTTTATAAAGCAGGTGCTGATATGGTTATTCTTGGACCTCCTGCTCTTTGGAACAAGGATGAAGATTTCTCAAAGGCTTGGGAAATTATGGAAAATGAAGTTGAAACAGAACTTCAGGGTGTCGAAAGGGACGCAATCTAAATGAGGAATTAAAAGTTACGGAAACTTTTAAAAAATAAAAAGGAGAAAATAATGGGTAAAAAAACAAATGCAAACATTGGTGCGAGGTTAGACCGTTTACCTCAATCTAAATGGCATATCAAAATGTGGCTAGTTACAGCATTCGCACTTCTAGTATGCTGGTCAAACGGTATCGGTGGCGCAGTTCAAAATATTTTGAACGAATTAGGCTGGTTTGAAGGTAGTGCAGGACTACTTGCTATGTGGGGTACTTCTTACACTATTGGTCAGTTATTCGGTGCACTTATTGGTGGTCCAATCGGTGACAAGATCGGTAGAAAGAAAAGTATTCTTCTTTACGAAGCAATTCACATCATAGCTATGATCGGTGGTGCATGTTCACCTAACATCTACGTTCTATTCGTATTCAGAGTAATTCAGGGTCTGGCTCTTGGTGCTCTTCTAGTTGTTCTATTTGCCGGCTTTACAGAATATGTTCCTGGTAAGAACCGTGGTACATGGTCAAGCCGTACATCATTCATCGGCAACTGGGCTCACCCAATCTGCAATGGTATTGCACTTCTAATCGTTTCAGCCGGTGTTAGCCAGGCTATGAACTGGAGAATCCAGTTTATGATTCCATCAATCCTATCAATTATCGCATCAATCATCATCTACGTTAAATTCCCAGAATCTCCAAGATGGCTAGAATCTCAGGGTAGAGTAGAAGAAGCAGATGCTATTATGACAAAGATCGAAAAGGAAATCGAAAAGTCAACAGGCAAGGCTCTTCCTCCAGTACAGGAAGTATCAGAAAAGCCAGTTAAGAAGCTTCCTTATACAGCTCTATTCAAGGGCAAACTACTTAAGAGAACAATCGTTGGTTCACTTGTACTTATCGGTATGAACACAATCCAGTACACACTAATGAACTGGATGCCTACTCTACTATCAAGCTGGGGCTATGATACAAAAGACTCACAGTTTATGACAATGTTTGGTCTATTCGGTGCTCCATTCGGTATCTTCATCGCTTCTCTAATTATGGATAAGCTACCTCGTAAGGTTACCGGTGTTGCTTTACTAGTATTAATGGCCGGTTTAGGTATTGCTACAGGTACTTTAGCTCCATCTCTAGGTGTTACAGGTATCATCGTTATGACATTCATCCTAAACACAGTTATTTATATGTATGTTTGCTACGCATCAGCAGTTTATGTTCCAGAAATGTGGCCAACATCAGCTAAGCTATCAGGTTCAGGTTTCTGTAATGCAATGGGTCGTGTAAGTAATGTTATCTTCCTATCACTTATCCCAACAATCGCAGGTACAGTAAGTAATGCTGACGGTACAGCATCATTCAACACACCTGGTAATGTATTTATCGTTATCGCAGTTATCGCAGCAGTAATCGCAGTTTCTATCATCTTCCTAGGTGTTGAAACAAGAGGCGAATCTGTTGAAGAAATCGGTAATGTTGACTAATTAAAATTTATTAAGAGAGAAAATATTAAAAAGCAGGTCTTGAGCAAAAGCTCAAGTTGAGTAAATCTTTATGAGTTCGGAGCCTAGGCAACTAGGCTCCGGTAAAGAAAAGGAGTAATAATTATGAAAAATTCTGAAGCAATTTTGGTAACTCCTAAGAAGTTTGAAATCCAGGAATGTCCTGTTCCGGAGCCAAAAGATAATGAAATATTAATGAAAGTTGAATATGTCGGAATGTGTGGTTCTGACATCCATGGTTTTGAGTTTGGTCCATTTATCCCACCTAAAGATCCTAACACAAAGATTGGTCTAGGTCATGAGGTTGCCGGTGAAGTTGTAAAGATCGGCTCAAAGGTTACAAAGTTTAAAGTTGGTGACAAGGTTCTTATTGAACCGGGTGTTCCTGACAACACATGTGAATACTGCCGTGAAGGTAGATATAACATTTGCCCGGGTGTAGATTTTATGGCAACACAGCCTAACTACAAGGGTGCATTAACACAGTATATGACTCAGCCAGAAGAATGGACATATCATATTCCTGAAGGTATGTCAACACTAGAAGGTGCTTTAGTAGAACCTGCAGCAGTTGGTATGCATGCAGCAATTCTTGGTGGTGCAATGCTTGGTAAGAGTATTGTTATTCTTGGTGGTGGTACAATCGGTTTGATGGTACTACAGGCATGTAAGAGTCTAGGTGCAACAGATATTACAGTTGTTGATGTTCTTAATAAGCGTCTTGAACTTGCTAAGAAGTTAGGTGCTTCAAGAGTTATCAACGGTAAAGAAGAAGATACTGTTGCTCTATTAAGATCAGAAGAATTATATGGTGACCATGGTGTTGACCTAGTATTTGAAGCAGCCGGTTCTGTATTTACAGCTCAACAGGCAGTTCAGATTGTTGCTCGTGGTGGTAAGATTATGATGGTTGGTACTCAGTCAAAGCCAGTACCAATTGACTTCCTAAAGATTAACAGAGAAGTTACAATTCAGACTTCTTTCCGTTATTGCAACAACTTCCCACAGACAATCGAAGCTATTGCAAGTGGTAAGTTCAATGTTAAGGATATGGTTACTCATATTTACGATTATAAAGATGTACAACAGGCATTTGAAGATGCTATTGACCCTGTTAAGAAGGCAGATATGGTTAAGGGCGTAGTTAAAGTAGCTGAGTAAAATTACAAAATAAAATAAGGAGAATTAATTATGTTATCAGATATCAGATATTGGGAAAGAAAAGCAACAGAAGGACATTACGCTATTCCTCACTTTAATGTTTGGAATGCTGAAATGCTAATGGGTGTTATTGACGCAGCAGAAGAACTAAGAGCTCCAATCATTATTTCATTCGGTACAGGTTTCACAGGCAATACTTCATTTGAAGATTTCTGTTATATGATGGATTCAATGGCTAAGAAAGCTACTGTTCCTGTTATTGAACATTGGGATCACGGTCGTAATATGACAATCCTACAGAATGCTGTTAACCACTGTATGAATTCAGTAATGCGTGACGCATCTGCTCTTCCATATGAAGAAAATGTTGCAGAAATCAAGAGATGTGTTGATTATTTCCACGCATACAACATTCCTGTTGAAGCTGAACTTGGTCATGTTGGTAACGAAACAGTTTATGAAGAAGCTCTTTCAGAATACCAGTACACAGACCCAACAAAGGCTAAGGAATTTGTTGAAAGAACTGGTTGTGACTCACTAGCTGTTGCTATTGGTAATGTTCACGGTGTATATTCATCAGAACCAAAGCTAGCTTTCGATGTACTTGAAGCAGTTGCTAAGGAAGTTGATGTTCCACTAGTTCTACACGGTGCATCTGGTATCGGTGATGAAGATATTAAGAAGGCTATCTCCCTAGGTATTGCTAAGATCAACATTCATACAGAACTTTGTCAGGCAGCTATGGAAGCAGTTAATGCTCACAAGGATGAACCATTCCTAGCTATGCAGAGAGAAGTAAGAAAAGCTATCAAAGAAAGAGCTATGTACAAGATTAAGTTGTTCGGTGACGACGGAAGAGCTGATGAATAATGAGTGAAAAGAAGTTAGATGTAATATGTCTTGGTGCAGCAGTAGTTGATATTCCTCTAAGACCTGTATCAAGAGATATGTTTGATATTGAATCCTACCCTGTTGATAAAATTGCAATGACTGTTGGTGGGGATGCAATGAACGAAGCTACTATTATTAGCAGACTTGGCTTTAAGACAGGTATCATCGCTTGTATTGGCGATGATGCTGCCGGTCAGTTCATTCTTCGTTCTTGTAAAAAAGACAACATTGATGTTGAAGGTATCAAGATTGACCCTAACATTGATACATCAATGAACATTGGACTTGTTACTGAAGATGGCGAAAGAACTTTCGTTACTAACAGAAACGGTAGTCTATGGAAAGAAAATATTGAGCATGTTGATTTTGAAAAAATGAAACAAGCCAAGATTCTTTCTCTTGCAAGTATTTTTAACTGTCCTTTACTAGATGGTAAAGCACTTGTTGAAATCTTCAAGGTTGCTAAAGCAGAGGGTATGACTATCACTGCTGATATGATTAAGCCAAGACTGGGCGAAACCCTTGATGATATTAAAGAAGCACTTAGTTATGTAGATTATTTCTTCCCTAACTTTGATGAAGCTTGTCTGATGACAGGTGAAACAGATGAAGCTAAGGTTGCAGATGTTCTTTATAACTGTGGTGTTAAGAATGTTGTTATGAAGATAGGCAAGAGAGGTTGTTATATTCGTAACGCTGACGGTGCTATGATTGTTCCGGCTTGTAAAGGCGTTACAGCTATTGATACAATCGGTGCAGGTGACAACTTTGCATCAGGCTTTATTTCAGCAATTCTTCAAGGTAAAAACATTCGTGAATGTGGCGTATATGCTAACTGTACTGCTGCTATTTCAGTTCAACACACAGGGGCAACATCCGGTGTTCAAAACAAGGAAATGGTTGAAGAAATGTTAGCAAAGTACCACAGAGATTATATTCTTTAAAATAGCCGTAGCCTTTAGGCAACTAAAGGCTACATTAAAATAAATAGTTTTAGAAAAAGGTGATTAAAATGAAGACTATGAAACTTGGTAAAACAGGTATGGAAGTTTCAAGAATGGGTCTTGGTACATGGTCCATTGGTGGTGGCTCAGCTTGGGGTGGCGACCACGATTTACAGACAGTTGTTGATACAATTGTTGAAGCACCAAAGCTAGGTGTTAACCTAATTGATACAGCTCCTGGTTACAACTTTGGTAACAGTGAAAAAATTCTTGGTATGGCTCTTCAGAAAATGAACAGAGAAGATGTTAAGATCATCACTAAGTGTGGTGTTACTTGGGATCAAGAAATGAAGGGTGACCTTTTCAATAAGGTTAACGGTATTCAACTATATAAAAACCTAAACAGTGACTCAATCAAGAGAGAAATTGAAGAATCTCTAAAGAGAATGGGTACTGATTATGTTGATGTATATATGACTCACTGGCAGTCAATCGAAGGTAGTGAATATTATGTTCCTATCCAGAAGACAATGGAAGTACTAAACGACCTTAAAGCTCAGGGTAAAATTAAGGCTATTGGTGCTGCTAATGTTGATATTAAGCAAATTCAGGAATATCTAAAGCATGGCGAACTAGACATTGTTCAGGCTAAGTATTCAATTCTAGACCGTGGCATTGAAGATGAAATCATCCCTTGCTGTCGTGAAAATGGTGTTACAATTCAGGCTTACTCACCACTAGAAATGGGTCTACTTTCAGGTACAATGCCAAGAGATTACAAGCCGGTTGGTGCTCAGATTCCTAAGAAGTGGTTCCAGCCAGACAATATGCAGAAGGCTATGGATGTTATGGATCAGTGGAAGCCACTATGCGAAAAGTACAACTGTACAATTGCAAACCTAGCACTTGCTTGGATTCTTGCTCAGGGCGAATTCATTAACCTACTAAGTGGTTCAACAACAGTTGACCAGATTAAGAAAAATGTTAAATCAACTGAACTAGAACTGGAACCAGCAGATGTAGCTATGATGCGTGATATGGTTGAAGAAATTGATAAATAATTAATTGCTCATTTTGTGATTTTCCGAATCATCTTTTATACATTGCCACCTATTCTAAGTTCCCATTCGGAGTGGGTGGCAATAATTTTCCTATGAATATTCAATATTTATGAATTTTCTCAATTTTCTTACAATTTATTATATAAAAAACACAAAAATCTCTTTACTTTATAATTTATATTTGGTATAATTATAACAACGAGGGGGAGACCTAATTATGGAAAAGAGAATTGATAAAATTAGACATAAAGTTGAAACAGAAGGCGAGGTATTTGTTACAGAGTTAAGCGAACTATATGATGTAACGGAAGAAACAATTCGCCGAGATCTTGAAAAGTTAAAAAATGAAGGTGTGGTTACAAGAACCTTTGGTGGTGCAGTTCTTAACACAGTTAACCACAAGGACCACATTCACTTTTTCAAGAGAAAATCTATTAATATAGAAGAAAAAAGAAAGATTGCTTCAATGGCTGTAAGGGCTATGCCTAAAATGCGTACACTAATGGCTGATAACAGTACAACAGTTATGGAAGCTATGAAGCTTTTGAAGAATAAGAATAATATTACTACAATTACTTTTTCAGCACAGATATTCCAAGAACTTGATGGTTCTGAAATGAGAGTTATTTCTACCGGTGGTAGATATGACGAAGATACTCTTTCATTCCAGGGTAACTTGGCTATTGACAGTATCTCAAAATATAATGTTGATGTTGCCTTTTTGAGTTGTAAGGGACTTAGCTTTGAGGGTGGTTTAATGGACTCTACAGAGGGTGAAGCTTTCCTAAAATCTGAAATGGCAAAAAGAGCTAACACAGTGGTGTTACTTGCAGATCATACAAAATTTGACCAAACAGCTTTCGTGAACTTTTTAAGTATTGATAAGCTTGATTATCTGATTACGGATGAAAAACCTGATGATAAATGGGTTGATTATTGTAATGAAAATGATATAAAGTTGATTTACTAAGAACTTTGTATTGCAAGCCACTTGTTTAACAGGTGGCCGTTTTTATTTTTGGATATTATTGAAAAGCACTGATTAAGGGGGCAAAGGTTTTTGTGCTTTTTAATTAATATAACGGATTAAAAATTTTAAGATGATAAACGAGAGATGGGTATGAAAGCTCAGAAGCAAAAGATGTCTATCATTAAGAAGATGTTGATTGCTGTTGTTGCCGGTTTTGCAGTTGGTATTCTTTGTCTATTTATTAAAGGACAAATTAACGCTGATGTGTGGGATGTTGTAGATGCAATATTCTTCCAAGATATTACAGCAACAAAAAGTATTGAAGGTATTGGTATTTTCTATATTATAGGACAGTTGTTTATGCACGGTTTGCAGATGATGATTGTTCCTCTGGTTTTATGTTCACTTAGCTTGGCACTATGTAGCTTAGCTGATCCAAAGAAACTTGGTAAAATCGCAGGTAAAACATTTATCTGCTACATATGTTTCTATGTTGTAGCAGCAGCTCTTGCAGGTGCAGCAGCTTACTTTGTTAAGTCAATGGGTTGGTTCGATGTTAACCTACCGGCTAAGGAAGCTCAGGAACTTGTAACAATGGATGGTTATAACCCACTTGTTACAGTTGTTAATGCAGTTCCTTCTAACATTGTTAGTTCACTTTCAAGCAATAGTACAATTCTTTCAGTAGTTGTTGTTGCTATTGTGCTTGGTCTATGTATGACAGCACTTGGCGAAAAGGCTCAGCCACTTAAGAGAGTTATTGAAGTTCTAAATGACATTGTACAGATGGCACTTAACTTCATTATTAACAAGGTTGCTCCAATTGCTATTTTCTGTATGATCGCTAGAGCATTTGCAGTTTACGGTACAGAATATATCTCACCAACACTTGTTTGGATTGCAACAACTATCATTGTTAGCTTACTACTTGTTGTTACAATTTATCCTATCGGTGTATTTATCACAACAGGCCTAAACCCAATTACATTCCTAAAGAAAACTGCTAAGATTGGTATGTTTGCAGCAGCAACAAACTCATCAGCAGCTACACTTCCACTTAACACAAAGACATGTACAGAAGAACTTGGTTGTTCAAAAGAAATCAGCAGTTTTGTTCTACCAACAGGTATGACAATCAATATGAATGGTACAACTGCTATGCATATGATTGCTATTACATTTATCGGTACTGCAGCAGGTATTAATATTACTCCTGCTACTTTAGCACTAACTGCATTCCTATCAATTTGTACTGCTATCGGTACACCGGCTGTTCCTGTTGCAGGTACAACAATGGTTTATGTTGTTATGATGGGCTTAGGTTTCAACACAGAACTTTGCTTGATTGGTTATTCTCTGGTTTTGGCAATGAACTACCTACCTGGTATGGCTGTTATTACACTAAATGTTGTTGGTGACGCAGCTACAAATGTTATTGTTAATGCTAAAGAAAAACGCTTAAATAAAGAAGTATATGACAAAAAATAGTCTTTCTATAACCCCCTTTAGAAAGGAAACTCACCTATCGGGAAACCGGTAGGTGTTTTTCTTTTGTCTTAATTTGTTCGTTATAATGCACAAATACTAACCTTGTTATATGTATATATTATACAAAAGGAGATTTTGTGGAAAATCAAAATAAAAAGCAAGAAAATGTAATAAAAATCCTAAAAATTTAACTTTAAATTTGATTGATTTAAACATTGACAATTTTTCTCAATAGGAATATTATATTTACGAAATAAATTTGAGGTGGTATTTTAAAGAAATTTTGTGGCAGAAATTTTCTTCTTCTTTTCTATTTATAATGTAGAAAAGTTGATGTATTTATTAGTAATTTTGAAGAAGGGTAGTTAATGTTTAGTAACAAGTTCATTTGCAGATTGATAGTCCCACTAATTTTTGAACAACTTTTGGCAGTTAGTGTTGGTATGGTTGATACATTTATGGTATCAATAGTTGGTCAGGTAGCAGTATCCGGCGTAGCTTTGGTTGATAATATAAATAGATTAATCATTCAGATAATGGCTGCTTTTGCTACCGGTGGTGTTGTTATTGCCAGTCAGTATTTTGGTTGTGATGATAGAGTTAGAGCAAGACACACCTGTGCTCAGCTTGAAACTATTATGATGATTTTCTCAGTTGCAGCTGCACTTATTTTCTGTGTGTTTACAAGTCCGATTTTGTCATTGATTTTTGGTTCTATCGAAAAAGATGTTATGGACTGTGCTACAACATATCTTTTCATCACTGCTCTTTCATATCCATTCCTTGGTATGTATAATGCCGGTGCTGCTATTTTCAGAAGTGTGGGTAACAGCAAAATCAGTATGAACATCAGCTTACTGATGAATGCAATTAACATTGTGCTAAATGCAGTATTTGTTTTTGGTGCCGGTATTGGTGTTGCCGGTGTTGCACTTGCTACTTTGATTAGCAGAGTTGTTGCCGGTGTTGTAATGACAATTTTTGCACTATCTAAGAAAAACCCTATGGCAGTACATAATCTTAAGAAATATATTCCTAAGAAAGCATTTGTTGTTAGAATTCTTAAAATCGGTATTCCTAGTGGTATCGAAAACGGTATGTTCCAAATCGGTAAAATTGTTGTTGTAAGTATGGTTGCTACCCTTGGTACAGATGCAATCGCTGCCAATTCAATTGCCTTTCAGGTTATTGACTTCCCTAACATTCCGGGTACAGCAATAGGCCTCTCAATGGTAACTATCATTGGTCAATGCTTAGGTGCAGGTAGTGCTGAGGATGCTAAGGTTTACACCAAAAAGTTAATGAAACTAACTTACCTTAGTGACTGGGTATGTAAGTTGTTGTTACTTGTAACTGCTCCGTATATAGTAAGTCTATTCTCACTTTCACCATCAGCAACAGAAACTGCAGTATTCGTTTTGAGATGCTTCAGTATTGCTTCATTACCTGTATGGCCACTAAGCTTTGCACTTCCAAACTCATTACGAGCAGCCGGTGATGTAAACTACTCACTTGGTGTTAGTATGATTTCAATGTGGGTATTCAGAATTATTTGTAGCTATGTAATGGTTATGGTACTTGGTTGGGGTGTCCTAGGTGTATGGCTAGGAATGTTCATTGACTGGTACGCAAGAGGTGTTGCTTACTTAGCAAGATACTTGTCAGGTAAGTGGAAAAAGCACAGAGTAATCTAAAACTACACATAAAATAAACTGCTATGGAATTAAATCTCCATAGCAGTTTTTGCATATACATATATAAATAGAAAGGACTCAACTTTTTGTTGAGTCCTTAATTTGTTTATGTTAGATTGTGATAATTCCAAGCTGACTTAGAATACCTGTAACAAAGATAAATAGTAAGCAGATTGGAGCAATGTACTTAATCATAACATTGAAAAGTTTCTTTCTGCCGAACTTTTCACCATTCTTAGTGATTTCATCTGTAAGAGCCTTTGGCTTAATAACCCAACCAACAAGAATACAAGTACAGAATGCAACGATAGGCATTAGAATACTGTTACTAATGTAGTCGAAGAATGTTAAGAAGTCCATTCCAAGAATCTTAATATTAGCCCATAAACCGTTACCAAGTGATGATGGAATACCAAGTAGTAGGCAAATACCGATAACGATTAAGCAACAAGGAATTCTCTTTAGATGGAACTTGTCCATTAGTGAAGAAACAATAGCTTCCATAACAGAGATGGAACTTGTAATTGCTGCGAAGAATACAAGTACAAAGAATAGTAAAGCTATAATGTCACCACCGGGCATTTGCTGGAATACCTTAGGCAATGTCATAAACATTAGACCTGCACCCTGAGAAGAAAGACCTTCTTCACCACTAAAGATGTAAACTGCAGGAATAATCATTAAACCTGCTAATAAAGCAACAAGTGTATCGAAAAATTCAATACGGTTTACTGACTTAGTTAGGTTAACATCATCTCTTGTATATGAACCGTAAGTAACCATAATACCCATTGCAATACTCATTGAGTAGAATAGCTGACTCATAGCACCGGCTACCGTCAAAATAGAGAATTTGCTAAAGTCAGGGATTAAGTAGTACTTAACACCCACCATTGCATTTGGAAGTGTCAGTGCGTAAATTGCAATACCAATAGTAAGTACAACAAGTAGTGGCATCAAGAATTTACTTAACTTTTCAATACCTTTCTTTACACCAAGCATAATAACAACAATGCTGATTAGCATAAAGATTAAGAAGAATACTAGTGGAGCTACAGGGTGACCGATAAAGTCACTAAAGTAACCATCTTTTGCTGCCGGAGCAACAAGACCCTGAGCATAAACTGTTACATATTTTGTAACCCAACCACCAATAACACAATAGTAAGGAATAATGATGATTGGTACAAGGGTTGCAATGTACCCTAAGAAAGAAAACTTTTTGTTTAGTTTTTTGTAGGCAAGTACAGGACTTAGCTTTGTCTTTCTACCAATAGCAATTTCAGCAGTTAATAGAGCAAAACCAAATGTTACTGCTAAGATTAAATAAACCAGTAGAAAGATACCACCACCGTATTGAGCAGCAAGGTATGGGAAACGCCATAGGTTACCTAAACCAACTGCACTACCGGCTGCCGCAAAGACAAATCCTAGACCACCGGAAAAACTTCCTCTTTTTTTGTCCATAATGTGGCACCTCATTTCAAATTATCCACTATATGATACCACAATTCCTAGTGCTTTACAATGAATATTTCATATTATGTGGAGTTTGTAAATAATTAACAGTGTAAAACTGTTTCTATTGTGAAAAAGCAACTGTAAGTATTTTACTTTTACTTGCAGTTGCCTTATTTTGGGTTAAATTTTCTTTTAAACCGGTTGTGTATTCTTATTATAGAGAATAGGAATTTTTTTGTGGGAAATGATAAGCAGAAAAATCTGCTATACAGGTTAAACTTTAGGGAAGTTACTTTTGTGATTTTGTTATTGTGAGAGAATTCACTCATTTTGCCGATAATTTGGCTTTTGTCAATAACCTCTTTTTGAAATTCATTGTCACCACACATAGTAACTTTACTGCCTTTAATTTTGAGAATTCTGTGAAGTACAAGCTGGTTTGTGTTTCTCCTAAAGAGAACAACATCATATTTCTTTAGCTTAGTTGGAAAGGTAATATATACTGAGTCTTTGTGGTCAATTAGTAGTGGGTACATACTTGTGCCATGTACCGGTGCTGAATAAAACCCATATTTTGCAATAATATCTTCAGGTTTATTCATCAAGCAGTCCAGCCTTTTTTATAGTTGCTAAAAATTCATCAAGGTCATTTTTTGCAGTTTCTTCGTCAATATCGTACTTATCAAGTAGGCTTTTAATGATGAAATCATAGGTAACATCATTTTGCATAACATTCCACACAAATTCACCGGTAGAGTTCATTTTTATAAATGTATTGTCGTAATCAGCCATTTCATCTGTGGCAACTGCAACAATTTTGTCTGCAAATTTTCTTAAAATAAAACCGTTCTTAATTTTCATTTTCTTCTCCTATAGCACTAAGTGCAGTATAACAAGCATCATCATTCATATTGCATTTTAACAAAAATATAGGTGTGTTCTTGGTTAGTTTTTCTATAAAGTCCATTGCTTTGATTTTACCCATAGAATTTTTTGGAAAATCACAGGCATTAAGTAGTGGGAAAAGGGACTTTTCTTTCGGTAAAGGTTCAACTGAATTTTCCTTTGCTCTTTGCAAAAAGAAAATTCCACCAAGTTCACAAGAAGTGTTTTCACCTAAATTTTCTTTACCTTGCCATGGACATCCAAACACAATAGGCTTATCCTCTATAAATCTTATAAAAGGCTTATCACCGTTAATTATTTTTACGTTATCACCTAAACATTTTTTCCATAGCATAATGTGAGTAGTTTTTCCTGTACCGGACTTTGCAGTAAAAATATAGGCTTTACCACTATATTCTATTGCTACACTGTGAAACAATACTCCATTATAATTGTTGAAAATTTCTTTACTGATATTTCTTAAAGTAGCTGAGGACTCATACAGAAAATCAGGAAAGTTAGGAGCAATTTTCTTTTCATTTATAATGTCATTTTCGGTAACAGTAACTGTAAAGTCAAAGTTATTTTCATTAGTTTCGTAATCCCTTAGTAAGGCAGATAAATACTGGCTTTTAGGGTTAATTTTTATATTAATATTTGCAATTTTATATATAGGCATTTTTCCACCAAAAAAGGGGACTTAACAGTCCCCAAGAAATTATTATATTAAATCATCAAACCAGCTTACATAAGCATTATCTCTTGCAGAGTCTTCTGCAATTGGGTCATCCGGTGATGGTGTTGATGTTGTGATTACATCATCGTTATTAATTTCTTCAATCTCAATTTCAATCTTGCTATAAACTTCTTTCATTATTTAAAAAGTCCTTTCTTATGGTTTTACAACTATATCAAAATATCCATCAGGATCAGTAGTTAAAGTTGGTTTCGTTGTAGTAGTAGGTAGTATTATTGTTGATGGTTTTGTTGTAGTTTCATCTTGTCCTTTACTTGGGAAAGATGAAATCATCTTAACTGAATACTTCTGTATCATTGTTGCATCAGCAACTGTTACTTTACCATCTTTATTTACATCAGCTAAAGTAAGTTCTTCAGCTGAGAAATCTTCATTGTTTACAATTTTGTGTTGAATGTAAACTGCATCTTTTACATTGATTTTGCCATCTTTGTTTACATCACCAATTCGGTAGTTGCTTGTAACTTTAGCATCATTATTACCGGAATATGCCGATACAACGCCGATTGAAGTAATAGCCATTGACAGCAAAATAACTAAACTAATTATTTTTTTCATATCTATTCTCCAATTATTCTAATGTAAAGAAGTCAACTTCTCTTTCTACTTCACTATCACTTTGTGGTGTAGTTGGTTTAGTAGGCTTTTTGTTTGTGTTGTTTTTGTTAGTTGTTGTAGTTTCTGTTTTGCTCTTTTTGTTTGATTTTTTAGAGCTTTTAGAACTTTTTGAACTACTTGACTTGCTACTGCTTGAGTTGTTCTTGTTAACAGAACTACTGTTATTGGATTTGGAAGTAGAGTTACTCAGGGTATCTTTATTACTGTTATTTGTGTTACTACTTACACTTGAGTTTTCCTCATCAGAATTGCTACTTGTGGAAAACTTCCGGGAATTTTCTGTAGTATCTTTGTTTTTACTTTCTTTCGTATTATTTGTTGTGGTAGTAATGACGGTTGTGTCATTTTTACCTGATGAAACGATAGCATTGTCCTTTTTAGAACAACCACTAAAAATAAATATCAAAAGTGAAAAACATAATACAACAATAAAAAACCTAGTTTTTCTTGTGTTTTTCATAGAGTCTATCCTTATAATAATATATAAATCTAATAGTAAACCTACTACGGAACTATATATTAACATATAAAGAATAACAAAACAACAACAAATAACTAGGTTTTTTGATAAAAACGATAATTTTTCTTGTTTTTATTCTTTTTTATGAACATTTTTAAACTTGTGATTGTAAATAAGCATTTGTAAATTCTGCCCAACTATAATTAGCCATATATTCACCTTGATAAAGGTTAAGTGCAGCAGCCTTGCCCTCATAGAATTCATACACATCACAAAGTACCTTGGTTGTATCAATAGCAGTATGATTTCTGCTTCTTATTAATATATCTTCAACACCATAGTCTTTAAGTGTATGTCTAAGTGAAGAAATAATTGTTGGTACACTTTTTACTTTATTGTCATCTTCCCACAAAGTTATTGCAATCTCAACATTAGTAACGGAAGCACCTTTCTTATCAACTAATTGTGCAAGAAGCTCCTTAGCCTTTAACCTTTTCCAATGAATAGGCTTTTTATCAACAAAAACATCAAAGTTGCCAAAGGTTTTGATTTCCACCTTTTTCTCAGTAGGAATATCCCCAATATTAGAAAACATAAGGCTAAGTTGTTCCAGGGAATTTCTGATTTTTTCCGGTGTAATAGGTTTTAACAGATACCCAACTGCATTTACACCGAAAGCATCAATAGCTCTGTCTGAATAAGCAGTACAGAAAAGTATCTTTGTTTTAGGTTTTAATTTTTTAATTTCTTTTGCCACATCAATGCCGTTGCCACCCCTTAACCTAATGTCAAGAAATGCATAGTCAAGGGGTTTGTTTCCTAGAGACTTTACAAATCCTATAGCATCTTCCGATTCTTCAAAACCTTTTATAATGTCGTTTTCATCAAAAACTTTTTCTAAGCTGTCTGTCAATGCCCATAGCATTAATTCTTCATCATCTAATGCCAATATATTCATCAATTTTCGCCTCGTCTATCTTTTTAGGAATTGTGATTGTTACAGTAGTGCCAACATTAACTTCACTTTTAATGTTAACAGTACCACCAACCATTATCTCGATTCTTTCAGTAACACTGGAAATACCAATGTGGGATTTTTTGTCATCATTTTCTAATTCCGATTTGTTATATTCAAACCCAACACCATTGTCTTTTACTTCAAGCACTACATTGTCACCATCACTAAAGGTAGAAATCTTAATTGTACCTCCACCTTTCTTGTTGCCAACACCATGCTTTACTGCATTTTCTACAATTGGTTGAAGTGTCAGTACAGGTAGGTAGAAGTTCATTTCTTTTATGTCATATTCAATATTCAGTTTTTTGCCGAACCTTAATTTTTCTAGGTCAAGATAGTATTTTACATTCTTAATTTCTTCAAAAAATATAATATAGTTTTTGCTAAGACCGGTATCTATATTACTTCTTAAGTAATTAGAAAAATTATCCATAGCCTCATCAGCTTTTTCAGGATCTTTTCTGTAAAGAATTCTAATTGTAGAAAGTGTATTGTATAGGAAATGAGGCTTTAGCTGATTTAAGATAACTTGTGTTTTAGCCTCTTTCACCATTTTCTCTTGTTCTTTTTCTTCCTTAATCAGTATGTAAATCTTTTTGTTTAACTTAGTAACACTAATATAAAAACTTGCTAAAAACATAATAGAACAGTTGAAAAGGTCACGCCAAAAAATTTCAGTAGGAGCAAGATAAGCCTCACCAACAAGTGCAACTGTAAAAGTAAGTATAAGAAACAGTAAGGTGTCTGTAGGGTAACTGTCAAAGATTGCACCGGTAATCAGTAGTGCAGCACATAACAGTACACTAATATCGTTCCTCTGAACAATAGTATCATAAAAAAATAGCAAGTCCTACAAATGTAACTGAAAATGTGGTAGTTAGTATTTTGGAGTATGTAAGAAGATTTTTGCCGTTTTTTAATGCTCTTTTGGTACAGAAATCAACAGCTAAAAGTATACATATGCCAATAAGGAAAGGTACTATATTTATTAAGGTATAGTTTAGTAACATACTTCTCACTATCATTATATAAATAAGAAGCAATGCACCACCTTTGGTATAGTACTTTAAGGATTGTAAATTACCGGATGCTAAAATATTATCAAAACGATTTATATTTTCATCTTTATATTTTCTTAAAAAAATGGAATTTATTTTATTTGCAATATTGTTCATAAATTATATTCTTTCTATAATAAAATTTTATTAAATCTAACTATAGTATTATACAATATTTTTTTAAAAAAAACAACTTCTTGATTAAAACAATAGGATTTGTTGGTGTTTTGTTGTACTAAGTATGTTAAAATCTCTCTGTTAAAATTATTCTGTAAATTGGAGTGGAATATTTATGAAGTTGAAAAAAGTTTTATCTTTAGCACTTTGTGGTGTAATGCTAAGCACAACTGCAGTAAGTATTATACCAACAATTTCAGCTGAGGAAAGTAGTCTAGAGAGCTATGCTACTTCAAATGATACATATGGCTCAAAAATTGAAAATGGTGGTTTTGAAAAACCTGTAATAACGGTAGGATGGGGTGCACAGAAACCTCAAAGTGAAGTTCCTTATTGGTCAACAACGGCTACAGATAATAAAATTGAGATGTTTAAGGAAAATACTGCTATGATAAAAGGTGTCAAGGTTACACCTCCTGAAGGTAGTCAAGCAGCTGAACTAAATGCTGAACAAACAGGTACTCTTTATCAGTATGTTAAAACCAGTGGTGGCAGTCAATATAAATGGAATCTTTATCATCGTGGTCGTACCGGCGATGATACAATGGCACTTGTTATCGGTCCAAAGCAAAAGTATAATCCTAAGAAAACTTCTGCTAATAGCAAAGACCAATTTATGAAAATTGTTGATTGGGCTAAGAATAACATTGCTGAACCAAGAAACAGTAATGCCGAAATAAAAACAAACGATATTCCAACTAAGCTTACTGTGTATTCAAAACCTTTTGATAATAACGGTGACTTTGAAAATTCAACAGACAATAATTTCAGCTTTGAACAAAGTTATATATATTCCGAACGATGGGATGTTTGGATTATGAAAAGTGATAACAAAGAATGGCATCACTATGGTGATGAAACTGATTTACCTGAAGGAGAAAGTCAGTATAACATATATAATGTACCGGAAGAATCAAATGAGTCTATTTTTGGCTTTGTAGCATATGCCACATCAAACGGTAACCTAACTTGTGGTAACTTCCTAGACGGTATTGAGTTTGAACTTTACCACCCTGCAAAGACTCAGTCAAATACCGGTGGTAGTGGTAGTGTAGAATATACTTTTGACGGAACTACAACAAAGACCGATTTTAGGGCAGAACAGTCTGTTGATACAATGGTAGATGATGAGTCCACAGTTAAGGTAACTGCTATTCCTGACTTTGCAAAGGACTCTAGTGGTACTTATAAGAAAGACAAAGACGGTAATTATATCCAAAATAATTTCCTTGGTGCATATGTTACTTATAACGGTGAAAGCCATTATATAGATAAAGATGATAGCCGTTGGACAAAGGTAACAAAGCATAATGATGAACTAAACCAAGATTATGATACCTATGAATACACAGTTAGTGGTGTTTCCGGTAGAGTAATTGTTGACCTATATTATTCTGAAATCTATACAGTAACTTTCCTTGAAAATGGTGGTAAAAAGTATGATGCTACCACAAGAGGTACAAGAGAAGGTGTAGAAGTATCAGAAGACAGTAATAATGTTGTAAGATTTAATAGTGTTACATCAGGTAAATATGTTTCAGAAACTTGTCAGTGGTGGAATCCTGAAGATACAAACGGTAGATTTTATGGTTGGGAACTTCTTGATTATAAGGACGCTAACGGTAATCCTGTAATCTTTGACAGAGATACAACTATTACATATACATATTCAGGTGGTAGTACAGATGGCCTATGCTTTACTATTAAAGATACTAAGGGTCATGAAGTAACTACTATGAAAGCAGTTGACGGTATAACATTCCTAGCAAGATGGCAACCTCATGTTAAGATTGTTCCTCAAATTGAAAATAGTGACGGTACATATACTGACTCAAATGTAGGTGGTACAGTTTCTATTGAAAAAACCGATGAAGTGTATGATTATTCTGAAAACACAGACGGTAGCTTTGAATATTATTCTTATATGAACAGAGACTTCAATGTTACTGCTACTGCTAAATCCGGTTATGTGTTCTTAGGTTGGTATGACGAAAATGATAAGTTGATTACACTTAGCGAAAATCATAAAACTCAAGTTACTAACATTGGTAAAACAGAATTTGCAAGATTTAAGTACAATAGCTATAATGTTCGTTTCCACATAAATGATGAAGATACAGTTTCTACTGCATCAGATACTTCAGCTGATGTAATAAGTGACCGTATCTATAGCCCATCATATGTTGAGGGTGACAGAAACCTAAACAGTGATAACACTATCAGTTATTTTTATGATATTCCAAAAACAACAAAGAATGGACAACAGACATATAAAGTGTTTAAGGGTTGGTACTTAAACAAAGATAATGATGATGACTCTAAGCCAATAGTATGGGATAAAACAAAGTTTGATATTGATACAGACGTTTATGCCCATTGGATTGACAGAGGTACAGTTGCAAAGGATAGTTCAGATACAAAGCAAACAGGTTCATCTTCATATATTGGTTTTGACTTGTTTGGTGTTCAGCTAAGAAGTGCCGAAAAAGACCCTAACTATCCGGATGGTACAGGCTCTACACCTGCTTATGCAACACAAGGCTTAAGATTTGTAACTTCATTAAGTGAAGATTTGTTAAATCAAATAAATTCACTGGATAGCAAAACAAAGCCAAGTTACGGTTATGTACTTGCTAAAACATCTACTGCAAATACATATGCTAAGGGTAGCAGTGATTACGAATTACAGTATAACGGTAAGAATGTAAACGGTGTTGATACTACAACTACTTATAAGTACATTAAGAATGTTGACTGTACAAGTAAAAAGACTAACTCAGCAAGTGCAATCACTTTAGATCATTTCAATGCAAGTAAGTATAGAATTTACTCACTTGTAGTAACATATGACAACTTAAGTCCTGAACTAATTGCTAATGCAATTAAGCAACCGGTTGTTGCTCGTTCATACATTCGTTATACTGATGCAAATGGTCTCCTTAGAACTTATTACAATGACTATAGTGGTACTTCAACATACAAAGGTTGTAGCACAAGCTATAGCAAAGTAAAAGACTTTATCCAAGATAACTACCAAAATATAGATAAATAAAAACCACTCAAATGAAAGAAAGCTAACCCTCCCCGGTTAGTTTTCTTTCTTTTGTAAAGGTTATTGAATAACAAATGTGGGTATGATAAAATATTAAAAGATGTATTAAGGAAGTGAGAAAATGAAGAAAATTGTTGTGGGAATTTTAGCTCATGTTGACTCAGGAAAAACAACACTTTCTGAGACTTTGTTATATCAATCCGGCAACATAAGCAAAATCGGTAGAGTTGACAACAGAGATTCTTTTTTGGATACATTTTCTCTTGAAAGAGCAAGAGGTATTACAATCTTTTCTAAACAAGCAGTACTGAATTATAAGGATACACAGTTCACCTTAATTGATACTCCCGGTCATGTGGATTTTTCTGCTGAAACGGAAAGAACTTTACAAGTTCTTGACTATGCAATTCTTGTAGTAAGTGGTACTGAGGGTGTGCAAAGTCATACCAAAACATTGTGGAAACTTCTTGCAAAATATAATGTGCCTTGCTTTATTTTTGTTAACAAAATGGACCTTGATGGTGCTAATAAAGGTATAGCAATGGCTAAGTTAAAGTCAAAGCTAAGTGATAATTGTGTTGACTTTGATACTGTAGATACTGATGAATTTTATGAAAATATTGCCCTATGTGATGAAGATTTATTGGTTAAATATGAAGAGGGTGTTTTACAGAAACCCGATATAGTAAAAGCAATTAAGGATAGAAAGATTTTCCCTTGTATGTTTGGAGCAGCACTTAAATTAAAGGGTACTGAAGAATTCCTTGATTGTATTTATAATTATTCTGAGATGAATAGTTATGGTGATGAATTTGCCGGTAAAGTGTATAAAATTGCTGAGGATAAAGGTCAAAGGCTAACTTATCTAAAGGTAACAGGTGGCACATTAAAGGTAAAAGAAATCTTGCAAAGTCCTAAGAATAAAGAGCAAGAAAAGGTACAGCAGATTAGGATTTATTCCGGTGAAAAGTTTACTGCTATTCAAGAGGCTACTGCCGGTACAATTTGTGCAATAACCGGTATTACCTTTACTTCTTCCGGTGACGGTTTAGGTGTTGAAAATAATTCAAGTCTGCCGGTATTAGAGCCGGTACTTACATACAAAATCAATTTGCCGAGTGAAGTTGATGCCCATACTGCATTGCAAAAAATGAAAATACTTGAAAATGAAGACCCTCAGCTAAAAGTAGAATGGAATAGTAGACTGGGAGAAATTCAAGTAAAGTTAATGGGTGATATTCAGCTTGAAGTGTTACAGTCTATTATTTCAGATAGATTTGGCTTTGATGTAACATTTGGTCAAGGAAATATTATCTATAAAGAAACAATAGAAAATACAGTTGAGGGTGTAGGTCACTTTGAACCATTACGCCATTATGCAGAAGTACATTTACTTTTAGAGCCAACTAAAAGGGACAGTGGCTTAACCTTTGCAACAGATTGTAAAGAAGATTTGCTTGATAAAAACTGGCAAAGGCTTATCCTTACCCATTTGTATGAGAAAACTCATATAGGTGTGCTTACAGGTTCACCTATAACAGATATGAAAATCACTTTAGTTTCCGGTAAAGCTCACCCAAAACATACTGAGGGTGGTGACTTTAGACAAGCCACATATAGAGCAGTTAGACAAGGTCTTAGGGAAGCAAAAAGTATTTTGCTAGAACCGGTTTATGAATTTACATTAGAAGTGCCAACAGAAAATGTAGGCAAGGCTATGGCTGATATTCAGTATATGAGTGGTTCATTTAACCCACCTGAACTTGACGGTGATTTTTCAATAATTACAGGTACTGCACCTGTATCTACAATGCACGATTATACTAAGGATGTTATCCAATATACCCATGGTAAAGGCAAGTTGGTGTGTAACTTAAAGGGTTATGAACCTTGCCACAACAGTGAAGAAGTTATTGAAAGTATCGGTTATGATTGTGACAGTGATGTTGACAACACTTGTGACTCAGTATTTTGTTCTAAGGGTGCCGGTTATAATGTTAAGTGGGATAAGGTTAAGTCCCAAATGCACCTAACAAGTGTATTATCTCAGCCTAAAGTGACAGAAACTATTGCTGAAAAGAAAAGGTCATTTACTAACTATAAAGGTAAAGAAGATTTGTTTGCACTTGATAATGAGTTAATGCAAATTTTTGAGCAAACTTACGGACCTATTAAAAAGAAGAAAACAAATGTAGAGAAAAGACATTTTGACTTTACAAAGAAAGACCCTAAGTATAAACCATCAAAAGCTCCTAACTATGACGGTAAAGAATACTTGTTAGTTGATGGATATAATGTAATCTTTGCATGGAATGATTTAAAGGAACTTGCAAAAACCACCATTGATGGTGCAAGAGAAAAATTGCTGAATATTCTCTGTAACTATCAAGGGTACAAAAAATGTGAAGTAATAGTAGTTTTTGATGCCTACAAGGTTAAGGGTGGTGTAGGTGAAGTTGATAAGCTGAATAATATTAACATTGTCTATACCAAAGAGGCAGAAACTGCCGACTCCTATATTGAAAAAGTAACTAAAAAATTAGCCAAGAATAATAGGGTAAAAGTTGTTACTTCTGATGGATTAGAGCAACTTATTATTATGGGTAACGGTTGCCTTAGAGTGTCATCACAAGAATTTTATCAAGAAGTAAAAGAGGCTGAAAACAATATAAGAGAAATAATTTCAAAAACTTTTTAATACTGAAAAAAGCTAACCGTTATGGTTAGCTTTTTTTACTTAATTTTCTATAAAACCGACTAGCCTAATTCTAAACAGAATTCCCTATAAAATCACTTGTAAACACCTTGATGTATCAGCTACCCGTAATATAGCCATTGCATTAAAAAATAAGAAAACCTTGTCCCAAGCAGTAAAGAAGTTTCTACAGTATTTATAGAGAATATGCCAAAATAAATAAAAATTAAGAAATATATGTTGATTTATTTTGCATATTGTAGTAAAATATATTACAAAGTAAATTATTGTTTGGTGGGGTGGTAGAATGAAAAAAGCATTATTGATTACCGGTGGTATTATTTTAGGTATATTTTTAGTTCTATTAATTAGAGCAATAATAACATATTAAAATTTTAAGGGGTTATGTGAGATGGCAGAAAAGAAAAAGAAAATTTCATTCAAAAAGATTATTTCATATGTTGCCGGAGGTATTGTAATTCTAGCATTGCTATTTTTATCTTTTCAGTTAGGTAGTTGTGGTAAAGAAAAAGAACCTACAATTTCAGCATCATATATAAGTGGCAAACTTGAACAGTCAAGTGAGTTAACATCTGCTAAGTTGAAATATACAGGCTTAATAGATTATGATGATAACGGTGTAACATTTATCAATAAGGGAGCTTTTACTATGGTATATAACGCAACAGTAAGAGCAGGTATTGATATGAAAGAAGTAAAAACTAATGTTAATGAAAGCAAAAAGGAAATTACTATTACAATTCCTAAAGCTAAAATCCTTGAAGTAAAGATTGACCCTAATTCAATTAGATATTATGACGAGTCATTCTCTTTGTTTAAGTCTGACGAAAAAGAAAGTGCAAACAAAGCACAGACTTTTGCCGAAAAGGATGCTAAAAAAGAAAGTACAAAATCTGGTATCCTAGAAATGGCTGACCAACAGTCCGAAACACTTATTAAAGGTATTCTTCAAGGTTGTGTAAACGGTTATAAACTAAAATGTGTTAAGGCTGAAAGTTAGTAATTAATAAGAAACATAAATGCTCTGATTTTGTCAGAGCATTTTTTATAATAAGTATGATGAAATGTAATATAAAATTTTAAATTTACAAAAGAACTGTCCCATTTTTGGGACAGTGAATGTGGTATTATGTTATTGTAGAAAAGAAAAAACTAACTTGTAAAGGAGAATTTTTATGACAAACAAAATAGGTTTTTATTGTGATGATAAAGAAATTAATGAAAATACAGAAACTATAGCAGTAGAAAAGCCTGAAGTTAAAGCTAGAAAATCCCTTGTTAGTATTCGTTTTGAGAAGAATAACAGAGTTCTTTCTTATTACAATGATAAATTCGATTTACATAAAGGTGACATTGTTTTTGTTGATGGTAAGTTAGAGGGTGAAAGAGGCTTTGTTGAAGAAGTGAATTATAACTTCAAGATAAAGCTATCTGACTATAAAAAGGTTGTTGTCTTAGCAGATACTACAGTAAAAGGTAGGTTTTTCTTTGCCGGTGACTATTTTATTTCTTTCGATAAATCGGTTATCCCATATGAAAAGGTTATAACTTGGCTTAAGCCACCTGTTGTTGATGAAGAAGAAATTGTTGTTTCAAATGAAGATGAAGAAGGCTTTTTGCTGGAAAAGGATATTTCAGAACTGAAAGTACCTTATAATGTTAAGGAAAAAGGCATTGATTATTACCTTGACGGTAGAGTAATTTATCTTTCAGTTGACGGTGATACAGGCAAGGCTATTGTTGATGGTACAAATATTTACGAAATTGAATTTACATATAAAAACGGTGAAGTAAGTAACTTTATTTGTGATTGCTACTGTAACTATGCTTGTAAGCATATTGTTGCAGTAATTATGCAGTTGAAAAATATTTTAAAAAATATTGAAGAAAATTATAAGGAAGAATATAGGGACTATTTCTCAGCAGTAACTTCCTATGAACTTTTTAAGGTCACAAGAAGTTACAACAAAAAAGGTAGTATTACTTTTAATTAATAGCTTTATTAATTTTATAATAAGTGATACACTAAAATCATTAACTAATAAGTAGGTGACAAAATGTTAAAAGATGGTTTATATGAACAGGTTATAAATGAGTCTTTACAAAAGGATATTGATGAGTCAGTTGATAAATTTTCTGAAATTAAAGAAATTGACAAGGCTGAATCTTCAAAGATTTTGTCACAATATATTACTGAAATTATTGAAAAAGGACTTAACTATATTAGTGATGATAATTTATCTGATAGAGTTTCTTTAATTAACAAGATAGTTTCTGTTATAAAGGAAGAAACAGAAGATGAAGATTTTGATAGTTTTTCAGTTAATAGTAAGGCAGAACAACTTCTATCGGTTTTTGATAAAAAGAATAGTGTAAAATCAGTTAATAATAAAGTTAAGACAATAAGACCGGAAACTTCTATTGCACAAAGTTCACTTTTTACCGGTGCAGTTCATGAACCACAAATGTACACAGAACTAAAAAAAGAAATTGTTTCTTCTGATAGAATTGATATGTTGGTGTCATTTGTTAAGTGGAGTGGTCTAAGATTAATTATTAACGAACTAAAGGAATTTACCCAAAATGGTGGGGAATTACGCATAATAACAACTTCATATATGGGTGCAACTGATGTTAAGGCTATTGAAGAACTTAGGAAACTTCCTAATACAAAAATCAAGGTTAGTTACGATACTAAGGTAACAAGACTTCATGCTAAGGCATATGTTTTTTATCGTGATACAGGCTTTACTACTGCCTATGTTGGTTCATCAAACCTTTCAAATGCAGCAATTTCAAGTGGCCTTGAATGGAATGTTAAGGTTACTAAGAAGGACTTGCCTGAGACTATATTAAAAATTGAAGCTACCTTTGAAAGTTATTGGAATTCTAAAGAATTTGAATATTATGTAGAAAGCCAAAAGGAACGATTATCAAGAGCATTAAAGGCAGAAAAACACTTTGATAATAATATAGAGTCTCAGAGTTATACCCTTGATATTTTGCCATATTCATATCAGCAAGAAATTCTGGATAAACTTCAAGCCGAAAGAGAAGTTAAAGGCTATTATCGTAACCTTGTTGTTGCTGCAACAGGTACAGGTAAGACAGTTATTTCTGCCTTTGATTATAGAAATTTTAGAAGAAATAATAAGGGAAAACCTTGTAGATTGTTATTTGTTGCACATAGAGAAGAAATTTTAAAGCAAAGCCTTTATACTTTTAGGGCAGTGCTTAAAGATGCAAATTTTGGTGAATTATTTGTTGGCAAAAATAAACCGGATAGTATTGATAATTTATTTGTTTCGATACAAACCTTTAATTCACAAAAATTCAATGAAGTTACAACAAATGACTTTTATGATTATATAATTGTGGATGAATTCCATCATGCAGCTGCTAAAACATATCAGAAGTTACTTGACTATTATAAACCGACTGTACTGTTGGGATTAACTGCTACACCTGAACGAATGGACGGTAAAAGTATTTTATCCTACTTTGACAACAGAATTGCAGCAGAAATTAGATTGCCGGAGGCTATTGACAGGAAATTACTTTGTCCATTCCAATATTTTGGTGTAACAGATAATGTTGATTTGGATAGTCTAAAATGGTCAGTAGGTGGATATGACAAGAAAGAACTTTCAAAAATTTATACATTTAGTGGTATGGTTGCTAACCGTAGAGCTGATTTAGTTGTAAATTCTCTTATTAAATATGTAACTGATATTAATGATGTAAAAGGTCTTGGGTTCTGTGTTTCTATTGAACATGCAGAATTTATGAGTGACTACTTCAATAAATGTGGTATTCCGGCAATTTTCTTAACCGGTAAATCATCAGATGAAGAGAGAAACTCAGCAAAAGATAAACTTGTAAATGGTGATGTTAAATTTATTTTTGTAGTTGATATTTACAATGAAGGTGTGGATATTACTGAAGTAAATACAGTTTTGTTTTTACGACCTACAGAGTCCCTTACAGTTTTCTTGCAACAGTTAGGTAGAGGACTTCGTTTATCAGAAGATAAGGAATGTCTCACTGTTCTTGATTTTATCGGTCAGGCCAATAAAAAGTATAATTTTGAAGATAAATTTTCTGCTTTATTATCAAACACAACAAGAGGAATAACCAGAGAAATTAAGGATGGCTTTGTTTCAGTTCCTAAGGGTTGCTATATTCAACTTGAGAGAAAAGCAGAAAAGTATATTCTAGACAATATACGCAGTTCATATGGAAATACTGCAGGTCTTGTTGCAAGAATTGCAAGTTTTGAAGAAGATACAGGCAAGACACTAACTTTGTCAAATTTCCTACAACACTACAGATTAGACCCTAGAGCAGTTTATAAATATTCCACATTTTCCGGATTGTGTGTTAAAGCCGGAAAACTAGATAATTTTTCTGAACCGATAGAAGAAGTAATGTCAAAAGCATTTGTAAGGTTTACTTCTATTGACTCTAGAAGATGGATAAAATTCTTAATTGATTTTCTAAACAATATAGATAATATAGATTTTGAAAAATTATCTTCAGTTGATAAACGAATGTTACAAATGTTTTATATTACAGTTTGGAGTAAGGCAATTGAAGATTTTAGTGATGAAGAAGTATTACGTAATTTGTATTCATTATCTGATAGCCCTATAATGAAACAGGAACTTATTGAGTTATTAGAATACAAATTCAACAGTATTGATTTTGTGGATGAAACTATTGATTTGGGTTTTGACAGTCCTTTGGATGTGTACTGTACATATTCTCAAAGACAGTTATTAGCAGGTCTTGATTATCTAAACTTTAGTGCAATGAGACAAGGTGTTATTTGGCTAAAAGATAAAGGTATAGATGTATTTTTAGTAACATTAAATAAGTCAGATAAGGACTATTCTCCTACAACAATGTATAACGATTATTCCATAAATGAGGAATTGTTCCATTGGCAAAGCCAAAGTACAACTTCGGAAACATCACAGACAGGTCAAAGGTATATTCATCATAAAGAAAAAGGCAGTAAGGTCTTGCTATTTGTGAGAGAGTTTAAGAATGATTCTTTTGGTAATGTGTCGCCTTATACATTTCTTGGTGAGGCAACTTATGTCAGCCATACCGGTTCAAAACCGATGAATATTACATGGAGATTAGAAAAACCAATACCTGCAAGGTTCTTAAAGAAAACTAATAAATTGGTGGTATAAATATAATGAATATAGTAGAAGTAGTTGCAGCTCTAATTTGGAACGGTGAAAAATTTATGATTTGTCAGCGACCTGCTAACAAAAAGAGAGGATTGTTGTGGGAATTTGTTGGTGGCAAAGTTGAAAAAGGTGAATCAAAGGAACAAGCCTTAATAAGAGAGTGCAAAGAAGAATTGGATATTGAGATTGAAGTTGACAGCGAATTTATCAGCGTAAAACATACTTATCCTGATATTACTATTAACCTAACTGTCTTTAACTCTAGAATAGTAAGTGGTAAACCTACTCTTCTTGAACATAACGACTTAAAATGGATAACTAAAAATGAAATTCCAAATTATAACTTCTGTCCGGCAGATAAAGTTATTTTGGAGAAAATAAAGGAATACTTTTGATTAATTTTTATGTGTTAAATGGTGGTGCTTATGAAGTCAACTACTAGCGAAGATTATATTTCTACAGTTGAGTGGTTGAAGACTGTAGTGCAAGATTGTGAGTTGATTTTGTGTGAAGTTTCTGCATTAGAATACCTTGAACTATTTAACGGATATATGAATGAATCAAAAATTCAGGTATATGCAAAGGAAAAAGGTCAGTTTAGCAATATTGAATATAATGTTGTTGATTCGTTTGATGAGATAGATTATTTTGTTTCAGAGGGTGTTTTGTGTACTACACTTAATCAAACAATAAACGATATGTTAGCAAATTATGACAATATAGATGAATTGGCTTTTCTGGAATCCTTAAGTAACTATTATTTTTCAAATAATAATTCTTTTGATAATCTAGTGATAAATCCGAAAAATATAGGCTTGTTTAATCAATTAAAGGAAAAAGCTATAACATACTATACTCAGGACTAAGGTGCGTTCTGTTAGTGTTTGGAAAATAAAAATATATTATAAAAACAAAAAGACAGGTAACATAACTAAATGTTACCTGTCTTACTTTTCGTTAAGAGTCCTAATTCGCAACGGTTGGGTTCCGTCTCACTGATTTTTTAAAATGGTTCAAGTTCCATCAATTTTGCTTATTTATTTTATATGGTAAAACATCCCATCTTTAAACACTCCCACTTCGCTGGGTAAGGACATACACCCCTTGATAGGCCAATCCTATCTTCATTTTCATTATATTATAATAATTAATAAGTGTCAATATGTTAAGTTGTTAGTAACCGTCAAATAAGCCAGCGTCTTGAAGCGGATTTGAAAACATGCGAAAATATCCAAGTAAATAAGTTGTAGACGAACATCTACAATAGACTACAACAAAAAACGATTGGAGAGTTTCGTATGAACAAAGGTATCAGAACATTAAGAAAAGAACAGAACCTGGCTCTTTGGGCAAACCAAGTAGAGAAATGCAACAACAGTGGGTTAAGTGTTGCGCAGTGGTGCAGAAATAACAATATTCCTGTAAGTACATTTTGGAGCAGACAGAAAAAGGTATACGAAGCCTACACTCAAAAAAACAGACCTCAATTCATAGAAGTGTCAGTAGAACCAGAAGTAAACGCTAACTCACCTATGATTTCTATCAAAAGAAATGATTTCACAGTAGAAATCAATAATGGTGCTGACGAAGCTACAATAACAGCTGTGTTGAGGGCAATGAAAAATGCTTAATGATTTTAATTGTAATTGCCCGATATACCTTGCAAGTGGATATACTGATCTACGCAGAGGAATAGACGGACTTGCAACAATAATAGAAAAGCAGTTTAAGCTTGAGTCTTGTACAAATGCTTTGTTTCTCTTCTGTGGACGAAGAACGGATAGAATTAAAGGTTTGTATTGGGAAGGTGACGGATTTCTGCTTCTGTATAAAAGGCTTGAAAAAGGTAAGTTTCAATGGCCTCGAAAATCTGAAGAATGTGTCACAATAACACCTCAGCAATATCGTTGGTTAATGGAGGGACTTAATATAATCCAGCCTAAGTCAACACAAAAAATAAGTGGAATAAAGTTCTCATAAAATGGCTTAAATACTGTACTTTTGCCTTGTTTTGTGGTATAATATAGGTATGATAATCAAGGATAAAACAGTGAAACAATTACTATTTCACTGGATGAATATAATGAACTAAAATCATTAAAAGAGCACTGTTCAGAACTTGAAACACAGGTGAAGTGGCTGATGGAGCAGCTTAAGATAAATAATAAAAAGACCTATGGCTCAAAAAGTGAACAATCGGAATATATTTACGAACAGCTTAGTCTTCTTCATAACGAAGCAGAGCTCTACTCAGATGTAGAAGCAAAGGAAGAGGTTAAGGTGGCTTCTCATACCCGAAAAAAGAAAGAAGCTACTCTTGACAAATTACCAGAAAACATCAAGACAGTTGTTGTAGAGCATACTCTTCCCGAAGAAGAAAAGGTATGTCCTAACTGTAATGAACAGCTTGAGGTTATTGGTAAGGAAGTAAAGAAAACATTAAAAATCAAACCTGCTGAGGTGATTATTCAGGAGGATGTATATTACACCTACGCCTGCAAGAATTGTGAGAAAACGGTATTGAGACCCCAATAGTAAAACACCACAGGAAAAGCCAGTAATCAAAGGCAGCTTTGCTTCACCAGAAGCAGTGGCTCACATTATGACACAGAAGTTTGTGATATACTCACCACTCTATAGACAAGAACAAGACCTGAAAAGGCAAGGTGTTGAATTAACAAGACAGACAATGTCTAACTGGATACTTAAAGCGAGTCAGCTGTGGTTAGAACCAATATATGAGAAGTTAAGAGAGCTTCTCATAAAAGAGGAAGTAATCCATGCAGATGAAACAACACTGCAGGTACTGAAAACCAAAGAGAAGCCTACTCCAAAGAAAGCATATATGTGGCTGTACAGAACGAGTGGATGCTCTGAAAAGAATATCGTACTGTATGATTACAAACCAAACAGAAAGATTGAAAATGCGGAGAACTTTCTTGAAGGTTTTAATGGCTACATACACGCAGATGGTTATCAGGGATATCACAAACTTGGAGATAACTTCACAGTTGTTGGTTGCTGGGCGCATTGCAGAAGAAAATTTGCTGAAGCATTAGAAATGATAAGCAAGGACGAACGAGCAAACTCAACAGCTGGAATTGCTTTAGATTACTGCAATCAGCTATATGCAATAGAAAAGAAATAGCTGATAAAAGCTATGAAGAAATACTAAAGGTGCGACAAGAAAATCAAAGCCAATTCTTGACGCATTTTTGTGCTGGGCTGAAAAGCAAAGCATAGCATTTAAAAGCAAACTTGGTGGTGCGTTTACCTATCTTAAGAATAACGAGAAATATCTCAGAAGATATTTAGAGGACGGCAGATTAGAAATTGACAATAACCGAGCCGAAAGAAGCATTAAGCCTTTTGTGATGGGCAGAAAGAATTTCCTGTTTGCCAATACTGAGTCAGGAGCTACTGGCAGTGCTGTTATGTACAGCATAATCGAAACAGCCAAAGAGAACAATCTGAATCCGTTTAGATATCTGACCTATATCTTCAAAAAGTTCCCTAATATTAAGGAAAATGAAACGGCTGATATTCTACTGCCTTGGAATGCACCAGAGGAGTGCAAAGTTAAAATTTGATACATATGTGGAAATCCCTGCGAGAACAAACTCGCAGGGATTTTTTAGGATGATTTGACGGTTACAGTTGTTATGCTAAACAATATAATAGATAAGTTAAAATCCTAACGTTAGTAAATTATAAGCGTTATTATAATTTTTTATAGTGTTGGACGGCAACCCGAGGATTTTTGCATAAATTTGGTTGAAATAGACAAAAGAAAAAACACCCAAAAACCGCATACCTAAGCCGTTTTCAAGGTGTTTTGTTTGGCAGGGGCAGAATACTATTAATCTACCGAAAGTACCTACCACGCTTGTTGCGCACAAATACGAAAGGAAAGAGGCATCTACGCTCTCCCTAAAAACAGTCCACAGGACTGTTTTCTTAACGGTCGCCTTCGACTCCTTCTGCTTTTTCGTAAAACAAAAAGCACATCAAAAGATGTGCTTTCATTTTGGCAGGGGCAGAAGGACTTGAAGCGGAATAGGGATATAATCAAATGTTATTTAATCACCTGTGATGTTATATAGTTTTATATCCTGTTTTCTGTTTGGAAATCAGATACCCCTGCATAATAGTATAGATCATAATGAAAAATCATTTTGGTATAATTTTGGTAGAAAAATGGTAGAAGAATTGCCCGCTGAATTATTCTGAAACCGGAGTTTGAATTATGAGAGATAAATATCATATTTACCTCACAGCAGAGGAACGCAGAGTCGTTATCAACAGCCTGATTGAATTGAGAAACGATCTCATCTCACGAGGTAAATACACCGACATCGTAGATGAACTGATAATCAAGTTCACTAAAGCTAAAGTCAAGAAAATCAAGATTAAGGAGGTCTAATAATGGAGATTACATATACACGTCAAGGAGATTATTTGCTGCCTAATTTATCGTTACCCGAACAGGACAACCGACCAATCGGCTTGTGGGGACAACAACACCTTCGCTATATAAAACGAAGCCGCCCGATTTTTTACACCAATCTGCTCACTAAATGCAAGCTGAATGAATACCTTGCCGACATTGATGAACAGGCTCAGAAGATGTACGACGAGCTTGTAAAGGCTTTTGCAAAGGAAGAAGGCTGCACTGAGCAGCTAAAAGCTACCGATCAAATGCTATGGGTAAGCAGGATGAATAATGTTGTCCAGCGAGCGAGAGAAGTTGTGAATGCTGAAATAATCTATAACTAACACGAAGGCTGATGTGATTCGAAAAAGGTCACATCAGCTTTTTTCTTTGTTCCTAAAAGAGAAAAGTGTTAAAGGTTGCAAAAATCTCTTCCGGAAGGTTTTGTTTGAAGTTAATAGCTTTATTTGTCTTTCAGAGAAATCGAAATATCAAATCCAAGTGCATCAAATATCCGGATTAATGTGTCGATATTGTATTTGTAAATTAAAGTATCGATATCTGTAAATCCATTGATTTCATTTTTAGGAGTAAAAAGATATCCTTCGATTTCCGTATTGTTTTTTATATTTCGTGCGAACAATTCGTGTTGACGTCCGAAAACAGGAATAGATTCAAACAAATCATATATTCTCGGATTGTGCTGACGAAGTGATGTGCAATAAGGCATTCTGTCAAAAGGAATGCACCCAAAGCTTAGATAAAGATTTGATAGTAAACTGCATCTTTCAAAATCAATCTGCCTTTTAATAATACGATTATTCATTTTGTGAAGCAAATAGCGTAATACATTAGATCCTGGCTTGGATTCAATTATTAATTCTCGACATTGATCAAGTAGTTCATAGATTTTAATCGTTTTTGCTCGGGAGATAATTTTACTTTTTATGACATCATAATATGTTTGATCGCTACAAACAAGTTCTGTTAATGACATTCTAACATTCGTTAGGAAGCTCATCATTTCTTTGTATTCAATCGAGCTTGTACTAATCTTAATCTTTGGGCCAAATATTTCAGAAAGATTATCCCATTCACAAGGTCGTATAGATACCTCATAACTATCGATAATTAATACTGACATATTTTTATCAAGAATACGAATAAGATCATTGTGAATAGAAAATCTGACGGCATAGTTTTCTAAAATCTCGTGTTTTGTAAAAGCTATTACTCGATCAAATTTGCTGGCATTGGATGTTGCTGCAGTAAAAGTGACCTCATAATATATCCTTTGATTGACAAAAAACGGTTTTATTTTCTGCACATAGTATCGGTCATTATATGTTACGGGAAATCTATTAGTGCTCGGTAACTCAATCCGCTCAGCTATTCTTTTATAATAGTCAGATAATTCCGTATCGGTATTTAACGGGAAATCCTGGATGTTTTGTAATACTTCAAAATTGAAAGTGTTCTTTAAATATATTTTGATTTTAAGAAGATGTTCATAATATTTTAACATCAAACGTTCAGAACCGTCTTTGTCTAACGTGTAATGAGACACTGATTTCTGGAGCAACTCGTGAAATTTGTATAAGAATCTTAAGTTCCCGTGTCGTTGCATATCTTTTAGAGCTTCAACGTTGACCTCGTAATCGTTAGGATTTACATCGTGACCATTTGAATATATCTTTATAGCAATGTACTCTACAAGATTTCGGACTTGACTAAGAATGTTTTGGCTTAGTATTCCCCTGTCGTCAGCAGAAAACCGAGTAATATTTTCACAGATTACTTTGTTTGTATCCAGAATTGATTTATCGACACGTAACATTTATTTTCCTCCTAACAAAAGACATCTGTTTAATAATTTTCTTGTTGTCTCGAAATGTTTCAAGATTATATTCAGCGGATAGTTTAGGGTATATTTTTAACTCTTGGGGAAGTGTTTGATCCTGAGTTTAATACTTTCAAAGAATCACAACAATGATAAATTTTAATTATAGTCTTTTCATATAATCATAGGCGATTGCTTCAATTTCGCTCGATTCAAGGGTGTCAATTATAGCAACAGCTCCATAGTGATTTAAGTATGAGTCACAACACTTTCGGAATAGTGTTGTACAGGAATTGCCCCGTTCATCTTGTAATCGTTTGAGTGCCATTAGCAAACCTTTAACAATATCTCGGTTCATACTGAATGATTGATCAAATAAATCTTTCTGGATTTGCTGAGCCGAAAACAGTGTTTCGGTTAGATACCAAGGATTTGTATCATCTTTTTCTTCATCATAAGTCAGATAACCGGACCACCACAATCTTGATATTGCATTATAGTACAGTAAAGATGCTCTTCCTTCCGTTGCGAAAAATCGTCTGTCTAAACGAACTGTTCCGTCGTCTTTTTTCCATCGATCAAGGACGTATTGCTTAAAGGTAATGTGGCACAATGCAGACCATAGCAAAGGATCGGATGCCTGTAACGGACTGAGCTTGTCTTTGTACTCACTATAAAGAATCTTGATATTAATCAAATCATTTCTGTTTTTTGTTTCCGAATCTTCTCCTCCTGTAACAAGTTGAATATTAGGAACAGTAACAGAAGAGGTTTTATAGAATTCATCCAATCCCTTTGAAGAAAAGTATTCGGTCAACCAAGGTTCATCGGAATAATACTTGTCTTTATTGTTGTTTAAATCTGTTTTCAAATACTTATATGCGTCTTTTGTAAAATATATAAGATTCATAGTGCTTCATCCTCTTGCTGAATAGTTGACCAATCAATCATTTTCTGCATAAGTGTATTAATTGAATCTCCTACGACATCACCTAATAGTTTATTGGCGATTTCAAAATCCGATTGATTGCAGGTAGCCAACTCATCTATACCCATTTTGTTTAAGGCGTTGTATATAGATTCAGCCCAAATGGTCCCACGATAATGGCAATCAGGATCCTCCTCAAGTTCCTCTTCACGACGTAACCTTGCGATAGCTTCGGTGATTGCGGGAAAAACAAGTGCTCCTTGCAGGAAACGAGCCAAAACATTCTTTAAGTGTTTTTTAGTGCTTAGTTTTGCGTAGTTTTTATATTCAGAATCAGGTAGTGAAATTGTAATGTAGTCAGTAAGCGAAGGATCGGTTTCTTCAACTGATGCAAAATAAACTTTCGGTTCAGTAATAGCTGAATTGGAATTGATAAAAACTACTCCCGCCATATTCTTTTCGAGTATTGTATTCAGCTTTATTGTTAAGCCCGGCTCGTTTGCAATGATATCACCTTTTCTCAGTTTAAAGCCCGGATATCCGCCAAAGTAATCCTGATTAAATTCCGGCAAGCAGTAATTATTTATATTCTGTGCAGCTACTATTGCAGCGCTTATATCAATTGAGTCGGTAACATTCTTTTTTGGTAATGAAATAACAGTAATATCTTCGTTGCTCATCTCAAAAACTTTTCTGAATGATGTTCTGAAACAAACTACTCTGATAAATACTTTTGCCAGACCTTGTGAAATTAAAGATTGTATTCCCGATCCAGTTAATGAATATGAAAGTTCAATGTCTATTGAATTTCCCGTGTCACTGTGTGAACCAACAGAAAGATTGAACGCGCAATTATCAAAATCGTTTGTATATTCATTAAGAACTGGATGAGGATATTCAATTGCTCTGTTTTTCATCTGAAACCTCCATTGAGAAAACAGGAACAACTGCCATTATTTCGTTGTTGCTGAATTCTACATACAAAGTATTGATACCTTTTTTCAGAGAAATCGGACCGATCTTTTCGCTGTTAACTTCAATACGAGGGGATCCTTCGAGTTTTAGATTTCTCACAACAAGTGAATCCTGTTTATCATCATCACGTCCTGCAAAATACTGAATGAATACTTTTTCATAATCATTGGGTGAATTAATAAAGCATCGATATTTGTTTCCTGCAAGATAAAAAGTTCGATGTTCTACTATCTTTGGAGAAACAATTTTTACTTTACCTTTACCCGTTGAAACACCCGGTGATTGTCCATCAGGATTAACTACTGGGATTCTGTTTTTTGATCTCTTTTTGCGCTTTTTCTTTCCTGTTTTTACGCCTGATTTTTGTGTTTCGGAACCCGATGCACTTTCGGCAGATTCATACTGACTATTGTAGAATACTCGCCCGTCGTATGACTTGATTTCTTTTATCTTTACGTCTGTCTTTAATCCATCAGATCCTTCTGTTGCGCCGCTTGAATCGGTAGCGTCAGGCAAATAGTTTCCTATGCCTGCATCCATTTTATCGGTAATGTCTGCACGATCATAATCATCTAATACCGATTGTATTTCTTTCCCGATTTTTCGTATATATCTGCCTGCACGGTTTTTTAAGGTGATGTTATCGGTAATGTTTTTGGCTCTCCATTCAGTGTGCTGAGGTGGTTCGGCACTACGCAATGTTTTGCTCAATCTCATTTCACCTACATCATTAACAATAATAACGTAACCGTCAAATCATCCTAAAAAATCCCTGCGAGTTTGTTCTCGCAGGGATTTCCACATATGTATCAAATTTTAACTTTGCACTCCTCTGGTGCATTCCAAGGCAGTAGAATATCAGCCGTTTCATTTTCCTTAATATTAGGGAACTTTTTGAAGATATAGGTCAGATATCTAAACGGATTCAGATTGTTCTCTTTGGCTGTTTCGATTATGCTGTACATAACAGCACTGCCAGTAGCTCCTGACTCAGTATTGGCAAACAGGAAATTCTTTCTGCCCATCACAAAGGCTTAATGCTTCTTTCGGCTCGGTTATTGTCAATTTCTAATCTGCCGTCCTCTAAATATCTTCTGAGATATTTCTCGTTATTCTTAAGATAGGTAAACGCACCACCAAGTTTGCTTTTAAATGCTATGCTTTGCTTTTCAGCCCAGCACAAAAGCGTCAAGAATTGGCTTTGATTTTCTTGTCGCACCTTTAGTATTTCTTCATAGCTTTTATCAGCTATTTCTTTTCTATTGCATATAGCTGATTGCAGTAATCTAAAGCAATTCCAGCTGTTGAGTTTGCTCGTTCGTCCTTGCTTATCATTTCTAATGCTTCAGCAAATTTTCTTCTGCAATGCGCCCAGCAACCAACAACTGTGAAGTTATCTCCAAGTTTGTGATATCCCTGATAACCATCTGCGTGTATGTAGCCATTAAAACCTTCAAGAAAGTTCTCCGCATTTTCAATCTTTCTGTTTGGTTTGTAATCATACAGTACGATATTCTTTTCAGAGCATCCACTCGTTCTGTACAGCCACATATATGCTTTCTTTGGAGTAGGCTTCTCTTTGGTTTTCAGTACCTGCAGTGTTGTTTCATCTGCATGGATTACTTCCTCTTTTATGAGAAGCTCTCTTAACTTCTCATATATTGGTTCTAACCACAGCTGACTCGCTTTAAGTATCCAGTTAGACATTGTCTGTCTTGTTAATTCAACACCTTGCCTTTTCAGGTCTTGTTCTTGTCTATAGAGTGGTGAGTATATCACAAACTTCTGTGTCATAATGTGAGCCACTGCTTCTGGTGAAGCAAAGCTGCCTTTGATTACTGGCTTTTCCTGTGGTGTTTTACTATTGGGGTCTCAATACCGTTTTTCTCACAATTCTTGCAGGCGTAGGTGTAATATACATCCTCCTGAATAATCACCTCAGCAGGTTTGATTTTTAATGTTTTCTTTACTTCCTTACCAATAACCTCAAGCTGTTCATTACAGTTAGGACATACCTTTTCTTCTTCGGGAAGAGTATGCTCTACAACAACTGTCTTGATGTTTTCTGGTAATTTGTCAAGAGTAGCTTCTTTCTTTTTCGGGTATGAGAAGCCACCTTAACCTCTTCCTTTGCTTCTACATCTGAGTAGAGCTCTGCTTCGTTATGAAGAAGACTAAGCTGTTCGTAAATATATTCCGATTGTTCACTTTTTGAGCCATAGGTCTTTTTATTATTTATCTTAAGCTGCTCCATCAGCCACTTCACCTGTGTTTCAAGTTCTGAACAGTGCTCTTTTAATGATTTTAGTTCATTATATTCATCCAGTGAAATAGTAATTGTTTCACTGTTTTTATCCTTGATTATCATACCTATATTATACCACAAAACAAGGCAAAAGTACAGTATTTAAGCCATTTTATGAGAACTTTATTCCACTTATTTTTTGTGTTGACTTAGGCTGGATTATATTAAGTCCCTCCATTAACCAACGATATTGCTGAGGTGTTATTGTGACACATTCTTCAGATTTTCGAGGCCATTGAAACTTACCTTTTTCAAGCCTTTTATACAGAAGCAGAAATCCGTCACCTTCCCAATACAAACCTTTAATTCTATCCGTTCTTCGTCCACAGAAGAGAAACAAAGCATTTGTACAAGACTCAAGCTTAAACTGCTTTTCTATTATTGTTGCAAGTCCGTCTATTCCTCTGCGTAGATCAGTATATCCACTTGCAAGGTATATCGGGCAATTACAATTAAAATCATTAAGCATTTTTCATTGCCCTCAACACAGCTGTTATTGTAGCTTCGTCAGCACCATTATTGATTTCTACTGTGAAATCATTTCTTTGATAGAAATCATAGGTGAGTTAGCGTTTACTTCTGGTTCTACTGACACTTCTATGAATTGAGGTCTGTTTTTTTGAGTGTAGGCTTCGTATACCTTTTTCTGTCTGCTCCAAAATGTACTTACAGGAATATTGTTATTTCTGCACCACTGCGCAACACTTAACCCACTGTTGTTGCATTTCTCTACTTGGTTTGCCCAAAGAGCCAGGTTCTGTTCTTTTCTTAATGTTCTGATACCTTTGTTCATACGAAACTCTCCAATCGTTTTTTGTTGTAGTCTATTGTAGATGTTCGTCTACAACTTATTTACTTGGATATTTTCGCATGTTTTCAAATCCGCTTCAAGACGCTGGCTTATTTGACGGTTACATAATAACAACAGAGAAATGCGGTAACACATCATTTGTTGTTGTATTAATAAGCATACCGGTAGATCTGAATCGGGACAAAGACGCAGAATACTTTTCATCATATTTTACATAAATACTCAAATCATCTTTTTCGGCGATTTTGGCTTTTATTAACTCACCGTTTGTGATTGTTTCGTACGTTTGACGAGTATATTTCAATTGAGGATCATCGCTGAATTCATTAAACAACAATTGCTCTAACGTTTTTGCTTCAATTACATATTCGATTTTAGGGGACTTAACAGTTACCGTCAGTTGGCCGTTCATAATAGCAAGAACAAAGTTTTTAATAATAGCAACGGCAGTAAGTCTTTCCCAATCAGTATAATCACTTTTCTTGAAACCGACAACAGCAACATCTGTTCCGATTTCAGAACGTTTAAAAACATCCATTTGCGCAATTGGACAATCATCGGAAGGCAAAAGCGGTCTTCCGGTATAATCGTCAATTAAATATAGGTATTTACCGATAGGTTGAGTTGGTCGCATAGTACCGTTGTATTCTCTTTGAGTTGTAACTAATCGAGTTACTCCTTCGAATGCTCTACCACCGTCTTTTGCTAATGTATTATAAAACACTAAGTTTAAAGCAGAATAGGCAAAAGGAGCATTTTTTCCGATACCAAAGCTTCCTGCGCTATTGTCATTTTGTTTAATTGAGATACCCTCTGTATTAACCAGAAGATTCCAAAAAGATTGTTCGTGTGGTAATGCATTAACACCGTTCAATCCAACCGTGTTAAAATCACTCATTACAAGCATTGGAATCGTTTCACTATCTAATGCTGTTTTTATATTCGATAGAAATTCTGTTATTGAAGGCGTACATAGAGGACTGTTGTTCCAATATTCAATACTGCTATCTACCGCTTCTTCATAGCTTTTAAACATCGGATAATCACTTTTATTTACATCAAATAGTTCAAATTTTACTTTCACAGGATTATCAGAGGGGAGAGAACTATCTTTTGCATCAAGAGAATTTTGACAGATTTCTCTTGCTAATCCATCCATTACGCCGCTTCCCTTGAACATAGTAATAGCAGCAATATTGTTACCGCTTTCATTTCCGGTGCCCAATAAAGGAAAATCCCAGCAGATTTTTCCCACAAAAAACAACTCCTTATTTTAGTGTAAATTTCTCATCTTTTGCATCTATGCCCATAAAACGATTTTTAGTGATTTTCAGCTCTTTTTCAAGAGCGGAAAAAATTTGTTTTACGTCTTCCTCGGTGTATTCGTAATTTGCTTTACTGGAACAGTTTCCCAGCAACCGCATCATTTCAAGAATTTTATTAGTTCTTGCTTCTGCTATACGTACAAATCTATCTCTTTTTGATTCCATAATTATAGTCCTCCTTTTATATCCTGACATTATTATACATAACGCGACATATATTGTCAATATATTTGCTGAATATTCTTAGAATATATTTTATATATCAAAATTATAGTTAAAAATAATAATGCAGCAGCCAAGATCACACTTGTCTGCTGCATTATTATTTTGATATATCATAAAGTATTTTCGCAATATTATAAATAACAGGTACACATACTGAATTGCCGATTTGTTTGTAAACGCTTTTCAGTGATGTCTCGGCGATATTGAAACTTCCAGGGAACCCCATCAACGCTAAACACTCATCAGGTGTAATGGTGCGGATTCCGTAATTGTCTTTTATTATGGGTACTCGATCATACCAAGTGCCCATATTTGCTTTTAGGGTAAAACAGATGCCGTCTTTGCTGGATTGTATCCCATAGTCTGAGAAACGATAGATTTGATTATCATCGATAATAGCCTTAACCATTTTATTGTATTTTGCTGTGTTTTCGGGAAGATAAAAGCTATCATCAACTTTGACAGTTTTATCAATAATATCAAATACACGTTTTTTCAATCTAACCTTTTCGGGAAAATGATAGGATTCACATTGATCAACGTTACGAAATGCAAGAAGATATGTTCTGGTGCGATGTTGAGGAATACCATAATCACAAGCGTCGGCAACTATATAGCGCAGATAATATCCTCTTGATACTAACTCGTTGTGAATTACATTAAATGTGCGTCCCTTGTCGTGCTCAACAAGATTAGCGACATTTTCAAGAAAAATGATTTGCGGATTAACGGCATCGGTAATACGCATTATTTCAAAGAACAGGTTGCCTCGATTATCAATAAAGCCTTTTTGATTACCGCAAACCGAAAACGGTTGACAAGGGAACCCCGCAGTAATAATATCAACCTTTTGGAGTGAAGAAGTGATCAACTTCCGAACATCGCACTCAAACATAGTTGTTTCGGTGAAGTTTAATCTATAAGTTTTGCAGGCATCGCTGTCTATATCATTTGCCCACACAATTTCAAATCCCGCCTGTTGAAATCCAAGGTCAATTCCGCCGATTCCAGAAAATAAGCTACCGATTGTCATTCTGTGATTTTTGAAACCATTTCAGGTGTTATGACACTTGCTGCTGTAATAACATCTACCTTACCTGGGGCCATAAAGCATTTAGTTTTTAAATTCGTAATAAATGAATCAAAAGAATCGTCTGTTGTAAGTATAGCTTGGTTTAATCCCAATAAATCGCCGTTTTTAATTTTTCTTGATACAGTATTTGCTTCTTGTTCATCCATTGTAAACAGATAATTTTCAGCTTTTCTATGAACATATTTTAGAGCAACTGCTTCCAGATCGGCTTGCTTGTATCTTTCTCGTAAACTTGTCTTCAAACTTAATGCAATTGGTCCTTCGGCTGTATAAAGAACTGCATCAAATTTTGCGTTAGGAACAAATGCTACTTGAGCCTGAAGATGAAGTGGCAGAATACCCTCTTTCACTAATAATGATGAAATAATTAATTCAAATATAATTCCATTAAGAGAATTATTGTGGTTAATATTTGCTTGCGTGTATTTATCCCAACAATACTTTACATACTCACTCGCTGACATAGTGTTAGTAAGAAAATCAGGACAAATGTATTCGTTAAATACATTGTACCCTTTAGTCTTTCTTTTAACAATTTTTAGTTTTTTCAGCATAAAAATACCTCATTTTATGAATCTAATTTGAAGATTTAATTTCAAATAGTATTTATTATTTTCTTTATATATAGTTCCGAACTGATGGCGACTGGTACTTGCAGTTTCAAACTTGGTGTTTTGGAGCAAGTAATTTTCAAATTCATTGTGATTGAAAAGGTGATAGCACAGCACTTCGCCATCTTCTCTTACAATTATATATCCTCCTGTAGCATCGGCTATTCCGTCCCAAGTTTTTCCGGGTAACATACCGAGGGCACATTCCGAAAGCATTCTTTTGAATTTATATGAATAGAACGGATGACCGTTTGAAAGGTTGTAATTCAAAGGATTTGTTTCTGTAATACTGTTCAGCGAATCAATTACTTTATTCAAACCGGAGCTATAATAGCTTTTGAGCATATATCCGCATATTTTCGGTAAGTCTCCGTCAATCAGCATTAGATTACCTTCAAACACAGAGTTTTCCATTCCGACATACTCTATATCACAAGCGTTATTATGCAAAACGGTAAACTTGTCTTTGAATTTCTTGGAACAGGTATTAAAATTACTCATAATCTCATCGTTGATCGGTCCGTTAACTTCAAAAATAAAGTTTGTTGTTTTACCAGCGTTAATAAGCGTAGACGGACCGCCGAGTCTTGATTTAATACTAAATCCCTGTACCGATTCAAATCCGGAGTTAATATCGTGAATCTTGATTCTTATGTCAGCTTTGTCCTCAGATGGAGCTTTGAGTGAAGAAATTCCTAAATTATCCAAAAAAGCTTCTGTATCTCTCAACGAGAAAGCGCCCTTCGTATTGTTTTGCGATTTGGTGATTTCAGAATAAAGCTTGTCAGCAGCTGCTTTAAACTCTGTTACCGGCATTGTTCCGAGAACGCTTTCATCGGTTGTATTTATTATTGTAATGGTGTCTTCGCTCTGATTAACTCTAAATTCCAGTTTTCCAATGTTTTCCTGACGTAGTATTTTTATAATGTTATAAAATACGTCATTCATTTTGTTGAGATTTTCATCGGCTGCGTATAGTTTTCCTATTTCCAACAATCGGAGGAAAACATATATTTCCGACCATTCGCCTTTATTTCCTGATAAATCGGGTTTATATGTTCCGTCTGCCATTTCAAGTACTTTTTTGATCTTTTTGGCGATTGCTTCAATAACAGGAACTGTTACGCTGTTTCCGAGTTGTTTGTATAAATGAGTATCAGCCAACGGTAAAACGAAATCATCGGGATAGCCTTGTAAACGAGCCCATTCACGAGGCGTCATTTTTCTGATTCCGTAAGGATTGATTTCGCCTTTAATATTTGTGGTGGGAACGAGCTTTTTTTGCCTACTGTCTGTAACGAGATTTCTCTCTCTGCCCATACCACCGCATACTATTGCGCCTGCAACATCATCCCAATCTCTTATCTCATATCCAAAGCCGTTTCCTTTGGATTCGTGACGTTTTTTGTGAGCAATAAGGGTGTCCATATATTTGCTGCTCAAATAATACTTTGCCGGAACAGCTTCTTCTTCTCTGATATCCCAAAGAACTTTTGAGCTATCGGTGGCTTCGGGAAATATAAAATTCTTAGGTGCGATATCATTTCGAAAAGCAACAAGATAGATTCTTTCTCTGTTCTGTGGTACTCCGAAATTTCTACTGTTAAGAATTTTATCAAAGACTTTATATCCCAAATCTTCAAAAGTTTTCTTTATAATTTTATAGGTGCGTCCTCTATCGTGAATAGTGAGTCCTTTCACGTTCTCACAAAAGATCACCTTTGGCTTATGGTAATCGCAGATACGAGCCACATCAAGAAACAATGTGCCTCTGCAAGTGCCTTTATAGTCATCATCAAATCCCTGCTTACGACCGGCCATACTAAACGCTTGACACGGGAAACCGGCAAGACAGATATCAAACTCAGGGATTTGACTCTCATCTATTTTTGTAATATCTCCGGCGATTTCAAAATCGTCGTCAAAATTTGCCCGGTAGGTTTCCTGTGCCTTTTCATCCCATTCGCTAACGAATACTGTTTCTATTTCATCCTTGAAAGCACGGTCGAACCCTAAACGGATTCCGCCTATGCCAGCGAACAAATCGATTGACTTATAAACCATAATTCTTACTCCATTCAATATCCGATAATCAATATTCCTTTTAAAGGAATAGAAAACTTATTACTGGCATACATAGCATCAAAAAATTCGCAGACTTTTTTGTAGTCGTCATTCTTTCTGTACAGTAATCTTACTGCGATGCATAGATAGTCGGCGTCGTCCATACAACACGATTCAAAGAAGTCTTTCAGAAACTGATAGTTTGTTACTGCTCTGCCGGCTTCAACTTCAATAACAATATTATTACTTGGATTAAATGCATCTGCTTCAAAGTTTAGTGATGGTTTACCGCATTCGCCGTATAATACAGGCATTTTGATCTTATCTTCGTCACGCTTACTTTTTTCAACGGAATATCCAATCTCTTCAAGTCCATTTGCTATCGAATGCAATACTTCATCGCTTTTTAATTTGTGTTCAGACGAATTAATATGATTGTTGTTACGATTAAATACATCAATAACTTTAAGTAAGTCATCTGTTATTCTTTGGTTTCTCGGAAAATATGACCACTTCATTTTATACTCCTAACAGCTGCTTCTATTTTATCGGCACAGCCTGATAAGTCTTTTTTGATCTCATTACCCCAAAATCTTAATACTATCCATCCCTCGGACGTGAGCTTTTCGGTTACCTCACGATCACGTTGCATATTCTTTTCGATTTTAGGTATCCAAAAATCACGATTGGACTTAATCTCTTTGTTTTTGTTTTCCCAATCATATCCGTGAAAGAACTCACTGTCACAGAATACGGCAACTTTTTTTCCGATAAAGGCTATATCGGGTTTCCCGTAAACGGTTTTAGCGTTTTTTCTGTATCGTAAACCTCTGTGCCATAATTCTTTTTGCAGCATAGTTTCAATTTTGGAGCCCTTGTTTTTTACCGCTTTCATATTACGGCGACGTTGCTCCGGAGTATGATTGTCCATCTATGTCACTTCTTGTCAGTTTATTATTATATTTTATCATATTTGAATGGCCTTATCAACCTTTAAATATGATGATTTTGCGTCTGCTTTTCGGCAGGCGTTATTTTTTTGCAAAAAATTTTTGAAATAGACTTAAAATTTGACCTCTCCCATTGGGTATAGGTGAAGGGACAATATTTTTTTGAAAGAAATTTTTCACGTATGGTCATATTTCCCTTGATTATTTTGCATTAAGGGTGAGGGGATTATTTTTTAACGAATACATCTATATCCCGATAGAACAAAAGAAGAAAATATTTTTTCTCAAAATGGGGTAACAAAATCCGCTTCCCAGTGGGTAATAGTGAAGGGATACTTTTAAAACTGAATATTGCACAATAACAATGCACTGAATTTGTGCAATGCTACAAAGATTTGTAAACAGACTTCAAAAATGACCTCTCCCATTGGGTATAGGTGAAAGGGTTATTTTGAAAACTGAATACTACACAAGATTTTAGATAGCTTTTGTGCAAAGAGCAACTTGTAAAAAAAGTTTTCAGAAAACACCCTAACAAAACACATCATTTTGTCCATATAGGTGAAGGGCATTTTTGAGGTGATGCTCGCCAAAACAAACTTACAATTGAATAGCTGCCAAGCGAAGGATAAACCGCCACGACCTCTACGGAGCGAGCGCAGCCGAAAGGCTGACGGCACAGCGTCGAGTAGGATTGCCTGTCAGGAAAGTACGCTTTGGCAGCGCCGACATACAGCCTACCAAAAGCGCTATTGGAAGAACGATTTTTATGCTGTAGCTTCTGAGCAGCCAGGTAAGCACAATAAAAACCGCCATAGCGCCCATAAACCAAGCGTAAGAGTCGTAAATATCCAGCACGGCGAACTGTGGATTTTCGCCGAGGAACAGCTTTAAAATAGAAGTAAACGCCCTCAGCACAATTCCTATCGCTATAAAGGCTATAACCTTGTCCTTCGGAAACTTTGTATCCTTATCCATAGGCTTTAAAAACAGTCCGCTTACAAAGAGGAACAGCGGCATATGGAAGGAATATATCAGGACGTACAGGCTTTTTTCAAACTGGTTTTGATTTGCTCCCGCGTGTGTCAAAAAGTCGATGGCGTGACCGATTACAACCAGTATTATCGCCAGACATTTCACATTGTCAAAAAGGTAAATACGCGGTTTTTCCGTGTGTTTTTCAAGTCTTGCAGAACTCATTTTTGTTACCTCACATTTTTAACTACTAGTCTGTTTCATCTAATCTTGGGGGATTGCCACGTCGCTTGCGCTCTTCAGGGTGACGCGGGATTTCATACTCAAATAAATTTACAAAGACGGTTCGCGGATTGGATGCAACGTCACGTTGTTGCCTCGTATTTTGCTCTCTCTCCGCCGATGTATTTCGGGCGCGTTCTCGCGGCGATAATTATGGCGCTTCCAATATGGTCAAGGCTCAGCCTTACCGGTACGGCGACCCTTTTAAGGTGCATACCGATCAGCGTTCCGCCTATGTCAAGCCCCGCGTCTGCCTTAATCTCCTCAACCATCATCGGGTTTTTAAAGGTTCTGTAAGCAGTCGTCGCGAACGAACCTCCTGCCTTGGGTTGGGGCACTACGCAAACCTCCTCGGCAAACGGCAGAGCCTCGCGCTCAACACAGATAGCGCGGTTAAGGTGCTCGCAACACTGCGCGGCAAGGTAAATTCCCTTTGCGTTTAAAACCTCATAAATTCCGGCGAAAACCGCCTCAGCCGTTTCAAGGCTCGAGTTGTGTCCTATAACGCCGCCGGCAACCTCGCTTGAGGAGCAGCCTACCACAAAAATATCGCCCTTTTTCAGCGCGGCAACCTCGCACAGCTCCTCAGCGGCGCGCTTTGCCTGCGAATATATTTCAGTGTTCATATTATCATCTCCAAATGTATTATAACACAAATATAAAAAATGGCAACGGTTTTTGTGACAAAGGCGTTTGCGCCGTATAAAATAAATTAAGGCGCGTTCGGGCAATTCAAATAATATTCCTACGCGTCCGAATAAGCCTTATAAACAAACAGCGCCGCTGTAAAAGCGACGCTGTTTGTGTTAAGGAAGAATTAAATGCTTTACTTATTCTTAAGCTTCTTTTTTGCCCTCGAGAAATCTGTAAACAACAGCCGCGAATGCCGCGCCTACAAGAGGACCTACGATGAACACCCAAAGCTGGCCGAGGGGAGCGGCGTTGCCGTTGATAGCCGCTACAATTGCAGGGCCGAAGCTTCTTGCGGGGTTAACTGATGTGCCTGTAAGGCCGATGCCGAGAATGTGAACCAGTGTAAGTGTAAGACCGATTACAAGACCGCCGAAGGAACCGTGCTTAGCCTTCTTTGAGGTAACGCCGAGAATAGCGAATACAAAGATAGCTGTCAGAACAGCCTCAACAACAAGACCTGCAAGTCTGCTGCCGCCTACGCCTGCAAGGCCGTTTGTGCCAAAGCCGCCTGTCTGGTCAACAATGTGGCCTTTCCAGAATACGAAAGCCAAAATACCTGAGCCTGCAAGAGCGCCGAGGCACTGCGAAATGATGTAGCCGATAAAGTCCTTAAAGGAGATGTCTCCGTTGATAAGGCAGCCCAGCGAAACCGCGGGGTTAATGTGGCAGCCTGAGATATTGCCTACGCTGTAAGCCATTGCAACGATAACAAGGCCGAACGCAAGAGCGGTAAGAATGTAGCCGCCGCCGTTTTTAGCGTCGCAGCCTACGAGCATTGCTGTACCGCAGCCCATAACTACAAGAACCAGTGTGCCGATAAATTCGGCAATGTATTTTTTGATAGATTCCATATTTGTTCCTCCTTTGAATATGGATTATATTTCTGTAAAATAAATATACCATATTTTTTAGTGGAATGCAATACTTTTGCCGATTTTTTGTTGTCATTTTTGTAACCTTTTATAAGTCATTTGCTCCAAATCAGGCTCGAAAAAAACTGCTCATAGGCGTCGTCCCAGCCCTCAATGGCGTTAACTCCGCCGCCGTTTACGCTCCTTAGTTTTGCGTCGTTTTCATTTAAGCCCAGCGCCATAAGCTCGCCGGCGTTAATTTTGTAGCCGAGGCTTAAGGCAAGTTCGCAAAAATCCTCTACAGGATTATCTGTTTCGCGCGTTTTAAGCAGAGCCGCCTTTAAGCTTTCGTCGCGCTTTGCGTCAAAAAGCAGGCGTTCAAGCTCGCGTTCAGTCATATTATTCCTCCTTTTAAAACGAAAAATGCCCGACAAACCGTCGGGCAGAAAACGTTATTCAATTGCGCTGTCGAGGTACTCCATAAGCTCCTCGTCGTCTTTCTTTTGCTTATCCTTTACAATAAAGAACGCGGTGCAGGCAGCGGTAAGAGCCGCAAAGCACTATGGGATTTCGCTCTCGGAGTATCTGAGAAAGGTCGGTTTGAACAAAAAGCTGACCGAAAAACCGAGCCAAAAGCTCTATGAAGTGTACGCTTCGGTGAACGATTTGCGGAACAATTTATATCCGCTTGACGGAAGAATTTTGGAGAGAAAACTCTCGTATATCGAGCAGAAAATTCTTTCCGCTTACCACGAAAGAGAGGAGGATGACAGCGGTGGCGACGACAAAAATCTGGGCGGTTAAGGACAACTTGGAGCGCACGGTGAACTATGCAGCCAACCCCGAAAAGACGGTTGATTCCGATTTGAAAAAGGCGCTCCGCTACGCCGGAGACGAAGCAAAAACGGAAAGCCGCTGCTATGTAACAGGCGTAAACTGCAACGCTGAAACTGCCTTTGAGGAGATGAACGCCGTGCAGGAACGCTTCGGGAAAACAGGCGGAAACGTCGCCTATCACGCTTACCAGAGCTTCAAAACAGGCGAGATCACGCCGGAGCTTTGTCACGAAATCGGCGTTGAGTTGGCAAAGAAAATGTGGGGAAACGAGTATCAGGTGTTGGTAGCGACACATCTGAATACCGGTACGCTGCACAATCATTTTGTCGTTTGCAGCACTAATATGTGGACGGGCAAAAAGTTCAATTGCAACGAGGGCGCTTACTGGAAATTCAGAGCTCTGTCGGACAAGCTGTGCGCCGAACACAATTTGACCGTCATCAAAAATCCGTCGGGCAAAACGCCGAGGAGCATTTACTTTGCGGAGAAAAACGGCGAGCCGACGACGTTCAATCTTATGCGGAAAGCGATTGATTTCGGTATAGAACGTTCATACAGCATATCAAGTTTTGACCGTGTAATGAAAAACCAAGGCTTTATTGTCAACACCAATCCTCGGCGAAGATATTGGACGATTTGCTCCGTAAACAGCAACAAGTCTGTGAGAATGTATCGGTTGGGTGATGAATATACAAACGAAGCCATCCTCCGCAGAATCAAGATTCACTACCAGCAGTACGGCTACAAGCACTTTGATGGATATCAATATTCCAGAGTCAGAATGAGAGATTTTAGACCAAAGAAAATCAGATACCGTGGCAGTTTCAAGCTGCTCAAATGCTTTAGCGGTTTATACGCCAAATACCTGCACTATATGTTCCTGATGGGTAAGTTACCAAGGTGGAATCAGCGCAAACCGCTGTCGCTCGAGATGCGTGAAGCGTGGCGGCATTTGGACAGATTTTCACGGCAAGTGACGTTGGTTTCAAACAAAAAGCTGCAAACGATTGACGATGTAAAATCCTTTATAGCCGATACCGATAAGGAGATTAATGAAGTCATCGAACTGCGTGAGAAGGTGTATAACAAGCTGCGCCGCTGCGATGACGACGACAGAATCAAGGAACTGAAAAAGAGCCGTGACGATTGCACAACGCTGTTGCGGCAGCTCCGCCGGGAAAAGAAAATCGCCCTCACGATCATTGAGGACGAACCGAAGATCAACGAAAATATTAGCTGTGAAATTCAGGCGCAAAACCTCGCAAGAGGACGGAAACCAAATACGAGAAAGAAGGTGTATGAGAGATGAAAATAGCAATCAACAAGCTTCATCCGTTCTATAATCATCCCTTTAAGGTGATTGATAACGCAGAAATGGATGATCTTGTTTTAAGTATAAAGGAGCAGGGCATTCTTACTCCAATCATAGTCAGACCGCTTGAAAACACAAGTGATGAATTTGAAATAATATCGGGACACCGCCGGTATCGTGCCGCCCAATTATTAGGGCAGAAAGAGGTTGAAGTTAGCGTTCGTTTTGTAAATCGTGACGAAGCCGCCGTAATGCTGGTGGACAGCAACTTACACCGAAGCAGAATTCTGCCAAGTGAAAAAGCTTTTGCTTATAAGTTGAAGCTGGAAGCATTGAAGCGTCAGGGAAAGAGAAGTGATTTAACTTTGTCGCAATTTGCAACGAAGTTGGACACCGCTTCCGTTATCGGTCAGGACGCAGGAGAAAGTCGGGATACGGTTTACAGGTATATTCGATTAACCAATTTAATTCCGGAACTTTTGCAGTTGATGGACGATGAGAAAATCGCTTTTTCTGTCGGTGTGGAATTATCTTATCTTTCCGAAAATCACCAGCGCAGATTATTTGAAATCATCGAAAGAGACAACTGCACGCCATCGTATTCTCAGGCATTCCGAATGCACCGTGCGTTTAAGGATAATTGTCTGGACAGCCGTTTGCTCGAAAGAATTATGTCCGAGGAAAAGCCCAATCAGCGTGAAGTTCTAAAAATCTCGATGGAGAAAGTAAGGCGTTTTGCGCCCAAAGCCAGCAATACACAGCTCGAGGATTTTGTTATAAAAGCCTGCGAGCATTACAGAAGATATTTGAATAAAAACCGTGACAGAGGGAGGTGAATATGATGACCGACAAGGCTTATGAAATGTTTTCCGATTACGAAGATGTCGTAACAGTTGACGATGTTATGAAGATGCTTCATATCGGTAAAAATTCAGTGTATGATCTGCTGAAGAATCACAGAATTGAATCTATAAGGGTAGGAAGCAGATATGTGATACCTAAGAAAAGCGTTATCAATTTTCTTAACATATAAGTTCATTTAATCCGCACATTTGATGTTTGAGAGCCTGTTGTGCTATTCTATATACACAGCGGGCTTTCATCCAAATGAAAGGAGACACTTTGAAAAACACAACTGAATTATTCGCTGAATACTGTGACGTCGTATCGGTTGACGATGTTACGAAAATGCTAAAGCTCAGCAAAGTAACTGTTTACAAGTTATTAAAATCCGGCAAAATCCGAACTATCAAAGTTGGCAAGAGATACATTATCCCAAAGAGATGTGTTTCGGAATTTCTTGAAAGCTGTTAGATAGGAGGATAAATTGTATGGATAAAACAAAAGAAGCTTTTGCAGAGTATAAAGACGTTGTCACAGTATGCGAGGTAATGGAAATGTTAGGTTTGGGAAGAGTAGCTGTCTATCGCTTGTTGCGTGAAGGAATCATCCGCACAATCAGGGTAGGCAAAAAGTATATCATTCCCAAGCAGAGCATTATCGACTTTATCTCAACAGGAGAATCATTTTTTAGAAAGGGTTAATTGTTTTGGAAGGAAGCTTAATAATAAAAGGCAATTACTACTATGCCAAATTTCGTGTCAACGGCAAACAGAAAATGATTGCCACTAAGATACCCGTTAAGGGCAACAACAAACGCCGAGCAGAGCAGAAGATGAAAGAAATCATTGAGAGCTATAAGGATATCAATCTTGAATGCGACGATGTTCTCTTTACCGACTTTCTCGACAAATGGCTGAAGGGTATCAAGGGAATCATAAAGCCCTCTACGTGGGAATCCTACGACAAGACCGTGAGCGGCAAGCTAAAGCCCTATTTTGAGTCAAAGAGATACAAGTTCAAGGATATGAAGCCGGAGGTGTTCACCAAGTATTTTGTGTTTCTCTCTCAACACGGTAAGTCAAACGGAAAGGGCGGATTGAGCTACAAAACGGTCAAAAATATCCGGGGAGTGTTGTCTTCGGCGTATGAATACGCTCTTGAGAATCGCTACGTTAACGAGAATCCGGTATTAAGGAGCCGTATGCCGTCATTTCCGCACAGTATCAAGAAGGACGTTCCTGAGTACAACGCACAGCAGGTCAGAAAGCTCCTGCTTTACGCAAAAGAGCACGAGAGCCATATCTACATATTCCTGCTTTTAGCGCTCTATACAGGGCTGAGAAAGGGCGAATTGCTCGCCCTGACGTGGGATGATGTAGACTATGATAAAAAGCTCTTACGGGTAAACAAGAGCAGAACAGGCAGTCGCAAGGACGTGACAATGCAAATTACAACGCCGAAAACGGCGAGCAGTAACCGCAAGATTCCGCTCAATGATACCGTTATGGAAGCACTGAAAGAGGAAAAACAACGGCAGGAGGATTATGCCAAGCTGTTGGGCAATGGCTACGACAAAAGTCACAACTTCATTGTCCGCACCGTTCTCGGAAAACCGTATGTCAACCTCAGCGCAATCAATCGAGTGGTAAACCGTCTGACTGAAAACGCCGGCTTGTCGCATTGTACGATCCACGGCTTTCGTCACTCTGTGGCGAGTATCCTCGACGATAACGGCGTACCGATTCAGGACATTTCCGTTTTGCTCGGACACGAAAGCGTACAGACCACCGAGAGGATTTATATCAACCGTCGAAAGACCGCAAAGGAGACGACGATAAACGCTCTCGACAGCGCCATAAATTTGAACATCGCATAAAGGTGGTATAATTTTTGGTAGAATTAAAAGAGAAAAGGCTTCGGAAATCGCTTTCCGAAGCCAAAAATTGATGGCAGGGGCAGAAGGACTCGAACCCTCGGCACGCGGTTTTGGAGTGCTATTTTTAACTTTTTGTCATTTTTTGCCATCTCAAATAATCGCATAGGTAAGCCATTTTTAGCACTTTTGATTTTTGTAACTTCTCGTAATTTTGACCGTTTACGCGGTAGAATAAACGGTCAATAAACGGTCACCCGAGGGGCAAAAAAACAACCCTATTTCATAGTGTGAAAACTGCTGTATATAATACTTGAATTTATCCACAATTTATTATTGCTATAATTTATTATTGCTATGTGGAAAATATAGAAGTATGTTTATGTGTGGTGTTTGTATATCCTTTCTTTTCTCCTTTAGGCTCTATATTCTCACTACAGCAGTTTTATTATTATGGTGGGGAAGTTGTACCCATAAAACCACAACACCCCATACAAGGCAAAATAAAAGGAATTATAGTTCAAATATAACTTGCCTTATGATTTTATTGCTGTATAATGTATATAGGAGAACGGCTTAAGCTGTTCCACAATTGAAAAACTTTTTATTATTTAATAACCGTCTTGCAATTGCAGTGCAGGGCGGTTATTTTTTTATATCCGGTACTTTTACAAGCAATAAATAAACCACCCTATACAGCAGTATAAATAAAATGTAACACACCTAAGAGATATTTACAAATCTTAGGTGTGTTTTGCTTTATTTTATCCAATTTTAGGGGAGGGGGGGTCACACGCGTAAGATGTGTGTTTTTTCAAACTCTTGCACCGGTATCTATTGAAAAATATATGTGCTTTTGATTAGGGGGGATATGTTTACTGCTGTAAGTATAATTTATTATTTTGCAGTCAACTGCAAAATTAATAGGAAAATTATAGGGCTGTCCTGCTGTATCGGTGGGGCGGTCTTTTTGTTTATATCTGCTTTTCAAGTCGGCAACTGATTTGTACAAGTTCACACTTGATTTCATTGAGTTTATAAGCCTTTAAAATCTCAATACTTTCAGCAGTAGAAACACCACAAACAGATTTGATTATATCTATTTGTTGGTTAAATTCTTCTATCTGTTTCGCAAATAAATTGTTATTTATCATTATTAAATTCCTTTCCTTTCAATATTGTGGTGTATGTGAAAAGGTGTATAGCACCTAAATTCTATATATTATATAAAACTAAAAAAAAAAATAAAAAAATATAATTTATTATTTTTTATATTCTATGGTATTCTATTAGAAGTTACATACACCACATACACTAAATATTAAGTAATACAGTATTTATCTAGGTTATCGAGGGTGTAGGTAGGTAGTGGAAATGTATGCACTTTTCATACACCACCTACACCAGAATTACACTTTATTCAACATATTTATAATAAGTGTCGATTAATTAGCCTTTCAATTTCACCGATATTTAAAGGTAAAAAATACTTATAACCTTGTTTTGTTCTTTTTTTGTTCATATCTTTGTAACTTTTTTGTAACTTTGAAAGAATTGTACCTACTTGTTTGGCGGTGCAATTACCTAAATTTTGACTTCTTATACACATAGAAATTTCAGCAGGTGAATAATAATTCCACAGTTCAACCGACTTATTAAAGTCTAGTAAAGATAATACTTCCTGTTCAAAAGGTAACTCGGTTTTGTATTCTTCATTCTTCGCGTTAAGTTTTTGAAGTTCAAAGTCAGCAAGCCTAAAAGAATTATTATCCTTTTGGTATAGGTTTTCTATATAGCCCCACATATTGAATATATCTTCCTCAGTTAGCTTGTGCAATTTTTCCTTATCAATGAAAGTGATAGGAATTACCCAAAACCTGCGGTTACCGGTAGTATCCTTTAGGAACTTTTCCTCGTTCACAGTACCACAAAATGAAGTAGTACGGGGGTTAGTGGTAAAGGTAGGGGCATAGGGTAGCCTAATATTATCGAATGATTGAGTAATAAAGGCTTTTAGTTCTGCTTGTTCCTTTTTCAATGTACTGTCTAGTTCCCCAAGTTCACATATCCAACCACTTAACGCGTTTATTATGGTATCTTTATTCCTAACATCAATAGAGGCACCCTCTATAAACCATTCCCGTTTACCTGCCAATTTACGGAAAAATGAGGTTTTCCCTTTAGCTTGTAAGCCTTGAAGAACGAGAACACCTTCCGCCTGTACAGGATTTTCCGTTGTGTTATGTGCAAGTGCCACGCATTGTATAAGCCACTTTCTTAATAACTCTTTTTGTAAATCGTCAGTAAGATTGAGAATATTATATATCTGCTGTAAGTAGCTTTCATTATCGTTCTTATATTTCTTTAACATATCTAAAATAGGGTTGTACCTATTTTCTAATGCTAAATTATTTAGATAATTAGTTATCATCTTTAAACCGGTGGGAAGTCCTGTAACTTCGTTTTCTTTGCATATATCATAGAGAATAGTAGGCAATACAGAAAGTTGATTTTCTCTAGGGTAAGGGGATAATAAATCACTTTTAGAAAGTTCTATTTTTCTAGTTGCTTGATTGTAACTAATATCAATATAATTTTCTATAAGAATATCCCTTATAACATTTTTTGAAAGTGGTTTACCATAGTAGGGGTGTAACTTCTGTACCTCGGAAAAATATTTTTTCCTTTCTTCTTCCTGTTGTTTCTTAATTCTTTCCTTTCTTTTCCTTTTCTCTTGCTTGATATGGTTCAAAAACTCGGTTTTACACTTCTGTTCTTTTGCTAGTGGTGTAAGTTCATAGTCCACTAACTCTCTAAACATATCATCATTATCAAGATTAAAGATATAGTCAAGAACTATCCTGTCTAGTACATTAGATTTAGCTACAATATACATATCATAAAGAGGGAAAATGTTTTCTAATTTTCCGCCTAGATACTCAATATAATTTTCTGCTAAATCTTTTGCTTTTTCTCCTAATACTTCTATGTAGTCAATATTAACCGTTCCTATCGGGTCAACTTGTGGCAGTTCTTTTCTTTCTTTTTCTTCCGCCATTGTGCCACCACCTTAATAAACCGCCCTAATGCCATTTACAACACTTACAGCAGTATTATTATTTTGCTTGAATTTCTCTGCTGTAGGGTTTTGTAAATACTCTAGTACAGTATCTAGGTTAACTAAATACTTCTTGCCTGCCTTAACACGAGGAATAACACCGGTAATAGTTAGTTGTCTTAGGTGGTATTCTGTTACTGCAGTATGTGGGTCAAGTTCCCTGATTTCATTAATACATTCCTTTATAGTTCGCATTTTAGGAACTTTTAAAGGAGTTACATTGTTATAATTAGTCATAATAAAATTCCTTTCTATAAAAAATAAAAATTATTGAAACACCTATAAAATAATGCTATAATCAACTTAAAGGCTATTCAATAATAGTCTTTGTTTCTGATGTACCGCTGTTTTGATTTGGAGTTATGACAGCGGTTTTCTTTTATGCAGTAGGATATTATTCTACTGCTTTTTCTTTTGCCAACTTTTCAATAATGGTAAGAATTTTGTTTTGTTCTTCTGTTGGCAGTTCTTTTCTTAACTTCCTAGAAAAGTTACTATCTAAAATTCCTAATTCATCAGCAACTTCCCAAAGAAATACACCTTTATTTTTGGCGGTTTGCTTTATTATAGAATTTTTCTTTTGCAATCCTATAGTCTCCTTTCTTAACAATATTGTTATGTTATAATAGTTAATAACAACTATAACAATAATTATTATATATACAATGATAAAATTTTGCAAGTGGCTTATTTTAAAAATCTTGACATTTAATTATTTATGTTATAGAATGATAACAACAATAATAATCATTATTAATCAATAATAATTAATTATAGTCAAAAATATTCAATTTATGAGGTGTAATATGGATATAAAAATTTTTTGTGAACGATTAAAAAAAGCAAGAAAAAACAAAAATTTAACTCAAAAAGAGCTTTCTTCATTATCGGGTGTATCTGCTGTAATGATTTCAGCATATGAAAATGAAAATGCAAAAACCGGAAAAAACCCAACATTAGAGAATGTTTATTTATTAGCCAAACAATTAGGTGTGTCTATTGATTGGTTATGTGGTTTGTCTGATAATAGTGGCAATGAAAAGAAAAGTGTTGACTCAACATTTGATGAACTTATGCGGTCACTTAAAGATTTAACCAAATATGGGTATTTTACTGTTAATAATAACGATTATTACGGTATTGCTTGTTGTCAGTTTACTAAAAATTTTGCATATGATTTCATAAATGAATGTACAAAAATTATTGAGGTAGAAAAAGTTGGACTCCTTACAGATGATATGAAGGCAAACCTATATAACGGTTGTTATGAAAGATATGCAAACATTACTGATAATGATGTTAGAAAATTTCTTGATGAAAGTTATTATAAAAAAATGTATGAAGATGATTTACCTTTTTAAAGGTGGTGATGTAAGTAATGGCAACAATAAAGAAACGCAAGGATAATTATTTAATTACTGTTTCCCTCGGTTATGATGTAAACGGAAAGAGAATAAGAAAGTATCTAACCTATACACCAACAGCCAAAACACCAAAGCAGATAGAAAAAGAGGTAAAGAAACAAGCTGTATTATTTGAGGAAAAGTGTTTGAGCGGTCAAGTCCTTAACGGTAATATGAAATTCAAAGATTTTGCAGTTATTTGGTTTAAAGACCGCAAGAAAGATTTAAGACCTAAAACCTATGAAAGGTACTTGACTTTATTACCTCGTATAAATCAAGCTATCGGGCATTTATCGTTGTCAAAGATACAGCCCCCACACCTACGCAAGTTCTATAAAAACCTTGCAGAAGGCGGAATTAGACTTGATACTAAATACAAGCTAAATATTAGCCTTGATGATTACTTAAAGGAAAATAACTTGACTACTGCGGAATTTTGCAGACGGTCAAACCTTCCTAATACTACAGTTATTTCTATCCGGAAAGGGAACAATGTTTCTAAAGAGAACGCGGAAAAGGTGTGTAATGCTTTAGATATGGCACTAGAAAATATCTTTACTGCTGTAGATATTAGTAAACCACTAGCAGACGAAACAATAAGACACCACCACCGTTTAATATCTAGTATTTTAAGTACAGCAGTAGAATGGGGATATATTTACTCTAACCCTTGCGAGAGAACTAAACCGCCCAAAGTAGCACATAAAGACCCTATTTATCTTGATGAAAAGCAATGCCAAATACTATTGGAACTATTAGAACACGAAACACCAACATATAAAACATTGATACACTTGTTATTAATGGAAGGTATGAGAAGGGGCGAGTGCTTAGGTTTAAAGTGGTGTGATGTTGATTTTGATAACCACACTATGAAGATATGCAGAACTATTCAATACACTAAGGAAAATGGAGTGTATGAGGACGAAACCAAGAATAATAGTTCTAATAGAGTTATAGCATTATCACATAGCATAATGCAGGAACTAAAGGACTATAGACGATACCAAACAGAACAACGGTTAAAAGTAGGGGATAGGTGGAAGGATAAAGGATATATCTTTACTAATGACTTCGGCGAACCCCTAAACCCTAATACTGTTTCTAGTTGGTTTAGTAAGTTTATGAAAAAGCATACCGACCAACTACCTTATATTACTTTGCATAAGTTAAGACATACCAACGCAACATTACAAATTGCTTTAGGTACACCAATTACAACAGTTGCCGACCGTTTAGGACATAGTACAAGTTCAACCACAGCGGATATATACGCACACGCAATACAAACAGCCAATAGAAAAGCTAGTGAGAAATTAGACTCTTTACTATATGGGAATAATAAAAAGAATATAGGGTAAAAAAATAAAGGTTTTGACTAAAGAAATTTTTTTCAATAGTCAAAGCCTTTTAATTATTTTTGATGATTTTTTATAATTTTTTATAGTGTTGGACGGCAAACGGACGGCAACCCGAGGATTTTTGCATAAATTTGGTTGAATTAGATAAAAGAAAAAACACCCAAAAACCGCATACCTAAGCCGTTTTTAAGGTGTTTTGTTTGGCAGGGGCAGAAGGACTTGAACCCTCGGCACGCGGTTTTGGAGCGGCTCTGACGTATTACAGCTCCATACCAAGAGGTGTTTTTTGTGAATAGTAGACAATAATTGCTCTGCCGCATTTGTTAATAGTTACAACATATTTCAGTTGTTTTCAGTTTCATCTGATTTTTTTATTGTTTTTTGCCGCCATTAATGGTGGAAACGAAACCGACCAATAATCATCTATTGAAGTATCCAGCCAAATATATTATGTTTCTATAATATACTTTAAAAACTAACTTGTCCATAGTTTCTTTCAGTGCAAGAATATAATCTCCTTCTTTATCTCTTATTGCTTTGGCAATTTCAGTTTGTGTACCCATTGCGTCAATCGTCACAATACATCCTTTTATCTCCAGCATTTCAAGAAGTTTTGGAATCGCTGTTATTTCGTTGCTTTTTTCTTCACAGGCAAGCTGACCTATTACAAGACCGTGTTCGGCTGAAAATGGGTGAGCAACGGAAGGCTGACCTCGTTCTCCAAAAATAATTTCAAGAGCCTGTTTGATATGGAGGATAATGATTCATTCAAATCACATAAAAACAAACTCCCCGGAACTGCTCATACGAACAGCTCCGGGGAGCATCATTTTGGGATCATAACTTAGCGAGGTATTATCCCTCAATTGCAATATACTTGTGATTCTCCAGCTTCTTAGGCTCTGCCTTCGGAACGCAGATGTTCAAAACACCGTCCTCAAACTTCGCCTTCACATCGGCTTCTGTAACAGTATCTCCGATATAGAAGCTCCTCTGCATTGCGCCTGCGTAACGCTCCTGACGGATCAGCTTGCCCTTCTTAGCTTTTTCGTCCTTGTCAAGTCCCTTTGCGGCACTGACAGTCAGATAACCGTTCTGAAGCTCAAGATTGATCTGATCTTTCTTGAAGCCCGGCAGGTCGATCACGATCTCATAGTGATCATCATGCTCATGAACATCAGTCTTCATAATCTGGGCGGCGTGTTTACCGTACAGCTTCTTCTCCACGTCTCTGTTAAAATCAGGGAATCTGAAGAGATCGTCGAATAAGTTTTCACCGAAAATACTTGGATACAACATAGGTCAGTCCTCCTTTTTACTCGTTACATTGTTTCCATTGCTTCGAGCAAGGGGACGGAGGGTTCAGCACCCGGATCCTTTGGTGCTTCTCTGTTCCTTTGTTCTGATTATATTATAGCACTCTTGATTAGCACTGTCAAGGGGAGAGTGCTAATTTTCACACAGGTTTCATATTTTTTGACAAGAATGTCACATTGGGTTGTGAGCAATAATGCAGGTTTTTTGAATGAGTAGACAATTATGAACAAAGCCAATTCATAACGATTGTATCAAGATATTCAAAAACCCTGGAGAGATGATTATGAATAATAAAAAGTCGAAAACTTTGTCTGAGTATCCCGATGTTATATCACCAGAGGAAATAAAAGAAATACTCCGAATTAGCACAAGTGGTGTTTATCATTTGCTTCAGGCAGGAACAATAAAGTCTATAAGAGTTGGTAAAAGATATATCATACCAAAGCAAAGCATAATAGATTTTCTTAGTCTGGACTAAGCGATTATTGATTCGCAGCCTTTTATTATTATTTTTTTGTCGTACAATAATCATAGAAAGGATTGACGAATATGAAAATGCCTAATTACCATTTGTACTTAACCGATGATGAATATAGCCAAGTTATCCATTGTCTTGTGGAGCTAAAGAACAAAATGATGGAACAAGGACGATATACTGATGTTATAGACGAGGTTTTACTTAAGTTCAGTAAAGCCAAAAAAAAGAAAATAAGAATTACCTATAGATAAGCTTCCAATTCCTTAGCCTACCTACTCATTTGAGTGGGTAGGCTTATTTTTTTTAAAATTTTTTATATTTTTTTAAATTAGTGGTCATATTTTTGCCCGTTTTTTTGCATTAAGGGTGAAGGGGTTATTTCCGAGCAATCGGAAAAGTCCTTTTCGCTGAACTTTGACAACTGAATATCATTTCTTCAAGTACGTTACTTGTGTAAGCAGAAATGCAAAGCTACCGCAGCGGTACGCCACGACCTCCATATAAGAGCGAGCGCTAATTCCGTCTGTGAGTATCGGGCTGCTCCCGATATGGCGACGACCTACACAAGCGATAATGATACTTCTCTACGGAGCTGGCGGAGTACCCGGCAGAGGTGAGATTCCTATGAGCCTGATAGCAGTCAGGCGCTTGAAGAACTTCCCATATAGATTTATCTATCCGCTGGGGTGTCGAGGACAAATAAGCGGAAAAGTTACATAGCTGTTTTTGCAGGACAGCTATTAAACCATTTGAAAGGAGGAAAACGAATGCCAAACTGCAAAACTATTGCTATTTGCAATCAGAAGGGCGGCGTCGGAAAAACGACAACCACAATGAACTTGGGCATTGGCTTGGCAAAGCAAGGTAAAAAGGTACTCCTCGTTGACTGTGATCCACAGGGCGACTTAACAACCTGTCTTGGTTGGCAGCGTGTCGATGAAATCCCTGTTACCCTCGCTACCAAAATGCACGAGATTATCCGTGACGATAGCACAGATGTAAAAAGCGGTATTCTCCACCACGATGAAGGTGTAGACCTCATTCCTTCCAATACGGATTTGGAAGCGCTGGAGATGTACCTTGTTACGGCTATGAGCCGAGAGAACATCTTGAAAAACTATCTGAACAAGGTGAAGCCGAACTACGACTATATCCTTATTGATTGCAGACCTTCACTCGGTATGTTGACCTTAAACGCTTTGACGGCTGCTGACAGCGTTGTTATTCCTGTTCAGGCGCAGTATTTGCCTGCAAGGGCTATGACACAGCTTCTTCGGACAGTATCAAAGGTAAAGGCGCACACCAATCCTAATTTGGCGATTGACGGCATTTTACTGACAATCGTTGATAACAGGACAAACCTTGCTAAAAGCACGATGGACGCAATTCGTGAAAACTTTGGGAGCGTTATCAGGATTTACAAATCCAAAATCCCCGTTGCGGTAAAAGCCGCCGAGGTATCGTCTAAAGGAAAGAGTATTTACGCCTACGAGCCAAACAGCAAGGCGGCTATGGCATACGCTGATTTCACAAAGGAGGTGCTTGCAAGTGGCAGACAGAAAGAGCGACTTCGCTCTGCCGACGCTCGATGACCTTTTCTCCACGCAGGAGGAACGGGACGACGCAAGGCTCGAAAAGATTAGGGATATTCCCATTGACTTGATTGATGACTTTCCCGACCACCCATTTCACGTTAGAGATGACGAGGATATGGTACAGCTTGTCGAGAGTATCAAGACCAACGGCGTTTTAACGCCTGCCGTCCTTCGTCAAAAAGAGGACGGGCGTTATGAGCTTGTCGCAGGTCACCGCAGAAAGCGAGCTTGTGAGCTTGCAGGGCTTACTACTCTCAGAAGTGAGATTAAGGACTTAACCCGTGATGAAGCGGTTGTATATATGGTTGAGAGTAATTTTCAGCGTACAACAATCCTTCCCAGCGAGAAAGCCTTTGCTTACAAAATGCGGTTGGAAGCTATAAAGCGACAAGCAGGCAGACCGAGCAAGAATAATTCTGCACCAGTGGAGCAGAATTTCGGTGGCAAGACCAGCCGTGATTTAATTGCAGAGCAGAGTGGAGAAAGTAGAGAGCAAGTCCGACGATATATTCGTTTAACGAACCTTGTTCCCGAACTTTTAGAGCTTGTGGACGAGGGCAGAATCAAAATGCGTCCTGCCGTTGAGCTGTCCTATCTCGACGAAGATAGTCAGCGTGATGTTGTCGAGCAGATTGACATTAACGACTGCACACCGTCGCACGACCAGACAATCCGAATGAGGAAAATGTTTGATAGCGGCAAACTGACGGCGGAAGCTGTTGAAGCGATTATGTCGGAAGAAAAGCCCAACCAGCGTGAGCGTATTGTGCTGCGTGGTGACAGAGTACGAAGCCTTATTCCGAAGAATGTTCAGTTGAAGGACACGGAGGACTATGTGTGCAAGGCTCTGGAGCATTACGCCAAGTATCTGCGCCACCGTTCAGAACGTGACAGCAGGTAGGAAGTGCAAAACTTATTTTTTTGACTTCCCCCTTTCTCACACTCTAACCCCTAAGACTACCTGTACCAACCGAAAAGAAAGATATTAACTATCTCTTAAATATACTCTATCTCATAAACAATATCTTTCTTAAAGGTGCAGGCAAACCGATTCAAACACACAATTTCAATTCAAAACTTATGGAGGTAAACCAATGACAAAAGTTTTCAACAAGAGAAACGCCAAGCGTGTTACGGCGATCCTTTTAGCCGTTGTAGCTGTCGTTTCTTCAATTTTCATCATTCCCACCGCCAGCGCTGCCGGAAAAGAGGTCACTGTGACCTTTGATTACTGCTACGACACAGGCGGCAATATCATCTCATTCGTAAAGTACACCGAACACGGCGGCTATACCGTCGGAACTGTCGGCGAGGAACTCTGCCGCATCTATGCAGACGGCAAAGACGCATATTGCATTGAGCCGGGACACTCGCTCTATTCAGGCAACACCCTGACTACCGACGCTTCGGCTGCGTGGAACGCACTCAGCAAGGCTCAGAAAAAGGCGGTCAATCTCGCCCTTCTTTTCGGAAAGTCAGGCAGCAGCTCCAGCCTTGTCGGTACTGACGGACAGAAGTGGATTGCAACCCAGCTTGTTGTATGGGAATTCTGCACAGGCTGTCGTGACGCTTCTACGTTCAAGCTCAGCAATTCCAAGTTTATTGACGGTATCACCGCAGGCGACCACAATCCGAATGTAAAGACCAATTACAACAAGATTATCGCCAAGCTCAACAGCTATAACGTGATTCCGAGCTTTTCTTTCGATACACAGGCAAAGGCAAAGAACAGCGTCAAGGAGCTGAAATACAGCGACGGCAAGTACAGCCTTACGCTGACTGACAGCAACAAGATTTTATCCGACTACACCTTCAAAAAGACAGGCGATGTGTCTGTTTCCGTTTCGGGTAACAGCATTACTCTGACATCGACGAAGGCAATCCCCGACGCTCTCGTATTCAGCGCCACGAAGAAAATGCCCAATGTCACGACAACCCTTGTCGCTTGCGGCAGCTCCTCAAAGCAGGACGTTGTAACGGGCGTTCAGTCCGATACCGAAACCAAGACAGCGTATTTCGCTGTTAAGACTTCGGCAGGCTCACTCAAAATCGTCAAGACCTCCGACGACGGAAAGGTCGAGGGCGTTAAGTTTAAGATTACGGGCGCTGACAATTACAGCAAGACAGTTACCACCAACGCAAAGGGCGAATTTCAGATTGATGACCTCAAGGTTGGCACATATACCGTAACTGAGGTCACTGAGGAAAGATATGAGGATCAGAAAGCGCAGACCGTTAAGGTAGAAAGCGGCAAGACCGCCACCGTGAAATTCAGCAATATTCTGAAGCGTGGCGACCTTGAGGTTGTAAAGACCTCGGAGGATAATTTCAACGAGGGTGTTAAATTCCACCTTTACGGCACATCACTCTCAGGCGCAAATGTTGACGAGTACGCTACCACCGACAAGAACGGCGTAGCCAACTTCAAGAATATCCTTGTAAGCGGCGACAAGCCCTACACCCTTGAAGAAGTGGATACCGCTACTCGTTACGTTGTTCCGAAGTCCCAGACCGCACCTATCACTTGGGATACGGTGACAAAGAGAGAATTCACCAACACCCTCAAAAAGTTTATCGTTGAGGTTGCAAAGGTCGATTCAGAAACAAAGAAGCCGCAGGGCGACGCTTCTCTTGCAGGAGCGAAGTACGGCATCTATGACGGCGATAAGCTGATTGATACCTACACCACCGATAAGGACGGTAAATTCACCACTAAGGAATATGTTTGCGGCGATAATTGGACTATCAGAGAGATTGAGCCGTCCGAGGGCTATCAGCTCGATAAGACCGTCTATCCTGTCGGCGCAGAAGCCAAGAAATACACCATCGAACACAACAAATGCGTACTCAGCGTAAACGAGGACGTTATCAAGGGCGATATTGAAATCGTTAAGCACACCGATCAGGGGCAGACCAAAATCGAAACACCCGAAGAAGGAGCTACGTTTCAACTTTTTCTCAAAAGCGCAGGGAGTTTTGACAACGCACACGAAAGCGTCCGTGACACCCTTGTCTGCGACGAAAAAGGCTACGCAAAATCCAAAAAGCTGCCCTATGGCACTTACACCGTGCATCAGACCTACGGATGGGAAGGTCGTCACTATGTCGATGATTTCGATGTGTATGTTTGCGACAACTCCAAACCGTACAGCTTCATCATTAATAATGATATTTTTGAATCCTATCTCAAGGTGGTTAAGGTGGACGCTGAATCAGGAAAGACAATCCCCTACGAGGGAGCGGGATTCCAGATTTATGCACCCGATAATACTCTGATTACAATGTCCGTGCCGTACCCCTCAAACCTGACAATCGACACCTTTTACACCAACAGCGAGGGCTATCTGATTACGCCCGAAATGCTCGTGTACGATAAGGGCTATAAGCTCGTAGAGGTACAGGCTCCGCACGGGTATGTGCTTGACAGTACACCTATCACCTTTGACATCACAGAAGAAAACTCCACAGAGGAGGGCAGCATTGTTTTGACTAAGGTAAACAAGCCGAACTACGCTCAGAAAGGCAAGATCACCATTGCAAAAGAGGGCGAAGTGTTCTACGGCGTAAATGTCAGCGGCGGAACTGATGAGGACGGCAATGAAATCCAGACCATTTACCAGCCTGTTTATGAAAGCGCAGGACTGAAAGGCGCTACTTATGAAATCCGTGCCGCAGAAGATATTATCACTCCCGACGGCACAGTCCGCAATCACAAGGGCGACCTTGTAGATACCGTTACCACAGGTAATGACGGCTTTGCAAAAAGTAAGGCTCTCTATCTTGGTAAGTACGAAATCAAGGAGATCCACGCACCCTACGGAATGGTACTTAGTGATGAAACTCATAATGTGGAGCTTGTCTACGCCGACCAGACCGTAGAAATCACAGAAACCTCTACATCGTTCTACAACGAAAGACAGAAGGTTAATGTAAACCTCGAAAAGTGGCTTGAAACCAACGAGCCGTTTGACATCGGCACTAACGAGGAAATCAAGAATATTTCCTTTGGCTTATTCGCTACCGAGGAGCTTGTATCTGCAAGCGGAACTACCATTCCCGCAGACGGCTTGATTGAGATCATCACGCTTGATGAAAACGGCAACGGCTTTGTCGGTACAGACCTTCCCTTTGGCAGTTACTATGTCAAGGAGCTTGCCACCGACGAGCATTATATCTTGACCGACACCAAATTCCCCGTTGTATTTGAATACGAGGGTGAAAACACAAAGACCGTTGACCTTACCGTAAATGACGGTGAGCCTATCACCAATGAGCTGATTTACGGTACTGTTTCCGGCAAAAAGATTGACGAGAACGGCGAAGCACTCGGCGGCGCAGTTATCGGACTGTTTAAGAGCGCAGACGCAGAGTTTACTGCGGAAAACGCAACCTTGACAACAGAATCAGCCGAGGACGGCAGCTTCACCTTTGGCGAGGATACTATCCCTTACGGCACTTGGTATGTCAGAGAAATCGAACAGCCGACAGGCTTTGTACTCAATGATACTGTCTATCCCGTTACAATCGGGAAGGACGGCGATGTAGTTGAAATCGAGATTGTCAACGAGCATATTCGTGGCAATGTTAAGACCACAAAGGTTGACGCTGATTATCCCGACAATAAGCTGACAGGCGCAGTATTTGAAATCTATTCCGATACCAACGCTGACGGCAAGCTCGATAAGGACGATAAGCTGCTCGGCGAAATCAAAGAAACCGACACAGGCATTTATGAGATGGACGACCTTGTTTACGGTCACTATCTTGTAAAAGAGAAGAAGGCTCCCGACGGCTTTGTCCTCGATGAAAACACCTATCCCGTCTTTATCGAAACTGACGGTAAGACCTATGATGTTGAGAACGACGCAGGCAAGGGCTTCCTGAATGAAGCTATGAAAGGCTCGCTCAAAATCGTTAAGACTTCTTCCGATAACAAGGTTGAAGGTATTTCCTTCCGTGTAACAGGCGAAAACGGCTTTGATAAGGTATTCAAGACCGACAAGAACGGTGAAATTCTCATTGAGGGTTTACGCATTGGCAAGTATGTTGTGTCTGAGGTAAACGACGACGCTTCTGCCGGATATATTCTTCCCGATGACGAGGTTATCGAGATTGAGTACGGCAAGACCGCAACCGTAAAAATGCACAATGAAAAAATCCACGTTCCGCAGACAGGCGACGACAGAACGCCCAATAACCTTTGGCTTGTGCTTGGCGGCGTTTCGGCTGTCGGTGTTGCGGCTTGCGTGACAGCTCTTGTAAGAAAGAGAAAGAAGAATAACAAGGAGGCAGCATAATGAAAGTGATTATTGCTATCGTTTTACTTGTTTTCATTATCGGCGGTTTTATCTTCTTGCAGATTAAAAACCGCAACAACAAAAAGTGAAAAACTACTGCGACGGGCGGCTCAAAAGGTCGCCCGTCAGATTTAGGAGGTACGAATGTACAAGTTAAAAACCGTTGAGAATATGGTGTTAAACGTCTTAATCTCAAATCCCGACGCTCGTGACGACGATATGAGATTATACTTTTACGTTTGCCGTGATTGCATAAGCGAAACTCACGGTGAAGCAGACCTCTCTTTTGAAGAAGTTATGACCAACTATAAAGAGCTGGGCTGCCCCGGCTTTGAGAGCGTTCGACGGACAAGACAGAAGATTCAGGCGATTTTGCCGGAACTCGGTTGCTCGCCTGCTGCCCGCCGAAGAAGAAACAAAGGCGTTGTCGCTTACACGAACTACGCTTTAGACAGGGAGGGTAACTAATGGCAGATAAAACCGTAATTACTCCCCAGCACAGGTTTAAGGTGCTGACAAAACTTTTTGAAGCGGGCTTTAAGTCTGAGAAGGACTTGCAGAGCATCAACTTTCAGAATGTTTTCCGCATCGAAGGCTTAACCGTGCAGGATATGAGTATCATTTCCGAATTACAACAATACACAAAGAGCAATAAGCTCTATTCTTATCTTGGAGGTATGTTTGATGAACAACACAACGAATAACAAAAAGATTATCTGGACAAGTATCAACCCCGGCTTGCTGTGCGCCAAAGAAATGGTAAAGCAGGAAACACCAAACATTAGCAAAGAAGAACTGAACGCCATCGTTTTAGCTTTCAATTTCCGCTACTTTGAAAAGGTCAAGAAAATGCTCGATAAAGCGAGTATTGGTAAGCCGATAATCGTTATTACCAAGTATGAGGGTATTAATGAAAGCGTTGGGGACTATACTCGTGTTACAGTCATTGACTCTGGCAATCTTGGTGGCTGTCTTGATACGGATTATGACCTTGCCGAGTGGTATATCGACGAAAACGGCGATTTTTGCTCGTATGGTGTTGACCGTTTGGGAGTACGAACAGAACAATACTTTGCACTTAACGAGGAAGCTCCGCTGAGTATGATTCAGCATTTATTTGCAGACTTTGATGATGAGGATTTTGATTACGAAGTGCTTGACGAAATCCTTGACAGCATTGGCGACGATGTACTCTCTGCACTGAGAAACAATCGTTGTTTCGATTGCAGAGGTGCTTATAATGGAGAGTAATGTCGCACCGCTGAAAGGCAAGGAATATCTTTACACCTACCGCAATAGTCAGCAAATTTCCTCGCAGACAGGCTTAATCGGTTATCTCCGTGCGGATATGGGAACGCTTGGCACGGAATTCTTCTCAACGTGGAACGGTTTCCGTGATGACCTGAATACACAGGATTTCAAAGACGATATTGATACCGTCATTAACTCCTTCAGGGAGAAAGGCGGTTTTCTTTCCAACCGTGACCAGCTTGAAGATTTTTGCATTAACAGCGACAAAGTATTCGCATATAATACAGGCGTTGATTACGGCGTAAGAGTGAATACGAAGGACTACGCCTTCCTTATGCGCCTTAACCCGTATAAGGGTAACTACAATCTTTACTGCTACTGCTATAAGAAGGATTGGCTTGACCACCATCTTGAAAAGGCGGAGCGTGGGATTCGCTTTATTGATTCCCATTACAACGAGAAATTCAGGCTGTATGACGGCGACCAAATCGTTATCGGCAAGCCCGACGGCAGCTTTGATACGCACAACGGTTTGCGTGACCGTTCCGAAAGGTATGATGTTCGATATATCGACGACTATCATTTTGAGTACGGAAGAAATCTTCGTCACATTTGCGAATTTGCAGAGCTGCTCGAAAAGTCAGGCAATGTTGTTGTCCCGCTCAGAGCGTCGCTCCCCGACCAATGCTACACCTTTGTTGAAGGGCTGAATATGATTGCGATTATCAATAAGGGCGAGCTTGGCTACACAGACGCTAAATCCGCAAACGGCAGACCGAGCGAAAACCGTGCTATGGTAAACAAGATGAACGAGCAGCTCGGCGTTACAAAGGCACAGTATGCGGCAATGAAGCAAGGCTCACGTTTTGGCTTTGATAAGCCGGACGCTGATCCTAAAAACTATACCGAGAAAGGAACTTTAATCAAGCCTAAAAACAGAAATCACGACGCAAGATAAGGAGGTGCTTTTCCTATGGCGAGAAAGTTTGACCTTATCTCACAACTATATGTAGATACCTCGAAAGAGGTTTTGTCGCCCGATAAATGGGCGGCTTTTTTACGCACAGCCTGTTATAATTACAGACTGCGCTTTGACGAACAGCTCCTTATTTACGCTCAGAAACCGGAAGCAACCGCTGTTCTTCCTATCGAGAGGTGGAACAGGACTTTTGGACGCTGGGTAAACCGAGGAGCAAAAGGTATTGCCGTTTTTGAAAGGCACGACGGCGTTTCACAGAAATTAGTACATTACTTCGATATATCCGACACCCACGCAGGCGAATACTCACGAGCTGTCCCTATTTGGACTATGCAGCCCGAATATACAAATGATGTGATTGCTACGCTTGAAAGCAGCTTCGGCGACCTCGAAGATAAGGAAAGCCTTGCGAAAGCGATAATGTCGGCGGCAACCAACGCTGTCGAGGATAACACGCCCGATTATATCAGGGACTTGCTTCTTGGCACAAACGACACCTTCCTTGAAGATTTAGGTGAGGACAGCGTAACAGCTATGTATAAAGAGCTTGTCACAAACAGCGTTGCGTATATGCTGATGACAAGGCTCGGTATTGATACCGAAATGTATTTTGACGACGACGATTTCAGAAACGTCGTCAATTTCAATTCCGATGACACCCTGAACGCACTCGGCGTCGCTACCAGCGCTATTGCCGAGATGGGCTTATCGGAAGTATCCAAAACCGTTTTGGCACTCAACCGACAGAATCGCACATTTGCGGAAAACAGGCAACCCGAATATACTAATGACAGAAACATTGAAAGGAGTTTTGAAGATGGCAGAACTGACTTACACAATGCAGGGCGATTATCTGCTTCCCAATCTGACGCTTCCCGAACAGCCGAAGGTCGAGCTGGGACAGTACGCTCAGATGAGGAGGAAGTATCTGTATCGTCAGCGCAGAATCCTCTATACCAATCTGCTGACGAAGGGCAAGCTGACCGAACACTTGGCGGAAATCGAACAGACAGCGCTGGAGATGGAGGAACGCCTGCTCAAACAGATGGCAGCTCAGGAGGGCGTGACGGAGAAGCTGAAAGCGGAAGATCCGATGAAGTGGACACGCCTGATGAACAATCTCCGGCACTCAGCACAGGAGATCGTACAAGCGGAAGTGATTTACGCTTAAATCCAGAAGAACAGGCTCAGAGTGTTGAGCCTGTTTTTTCTACCGCAGATACCATTCAGCTTATCGGTAATGTGGTAGATTTCTTTGAAAGATACCCGCACTTATACTCTGAATTAAATCTTGGAACTGACCGCACGCAGGCGTTTGTACGGCTCAGCTACACCTTTAATCACGCCGAAGATACAGAAAGGCTTTTGGATAAAATGAAAGCCCTTATTATCCCCGAATCGGCAAGTGAGGATTTTGAAGGAGTATATAAGCAGGTTGAACAGCGCCGCAATTTACTTACCGTTATAAGCAGCGACAAGTATGTTAGCGGCGACACTAATTTCAACGTCTTTGACGAGGACGGAGAACTCAGAAAACACCCATTTTTCGGTGTCGATGAAGTGGTGAATGAGATTTTTGCTACCACACCGCACCTCAAGGCAAGCCTTGATGAAATCCGAGGATACTTTGAAGGTTTTTCAGACATTCAAAAGCGTACCGAGTATATCCGCAGCATATTCAACGATGATTTTACGGAGATTATCCTTGCTGATGATACCCGTGTAGGCTATAAGACCTACGAAAACGGACTGCTCATTTGGAAAGGGCGTTATCCTGACCGTGAGGGACAGAGCTTTCATCGTTGGGACGCTGTTGCCGGACACTTTGAAGCAATGCGCTTACTTGGTATGCTGCACAGCGTTATTAAACCATTACCGTCACAGGACGGACAATTACAGCTTATTACAGAATCGGCAGGAAGGAACAATCCTGCCTTTTCTTTTTCGCAGGAGCTTATCGACGCAGCTCTCACAAGAGGAAGCGGCGTGGAAGAAGGCAAAATGCGAATTTATGAGCAATATCAGAAATCACTATCAAAGAGTGAAAATATATCTTTCCTCAAAAAAGAGTACGGTATAGGCGGATCGTCAAGTGCCGTACCGTACACAGGTGTCGGAGAGGATCACGACAGTAAAGGGATTGAACTTCATCTTGGTTATGGCGAAGGCTCTCCACGACAAATGCTCACTTGGAATTACGTTGAAAAGCGTATCGGTGAACTTATCAAACTTGACCGTTATCTCAACTCAAAAGAAAAAGAGTATTATCCGAGGTGGCTTGAACGTCAGGAAGAACTACGGGCAGAGCGAGCCGCTGAGCGAGAGATTCGTGAAGCACTTTTTACGCCGCCGTCAGAAAAGTCTGAACCTGAGCCTGTTGAGTATGAATACCGATATACGCTTGGTGCTTCGGTATATATCGGCGCAAGCGAGTATGAAATCCTCTCCGTTGATGATGACCGTGTAATGCTCTTTGACAAGAGTTTCCCGTTATTCAACAAGGAAATGCCGAGGGCTGAGTTTGACGCAAAGGTCAAAGAAAACCCGATGAACGACCATTTGAAGGTCGCCGTACAACCCAAAAAAGAGCAGGAAACCGCCCAGCGTGACTATTCAAAATACAATCCTCTTATGCAGGAATATTTCAGGTTGAAGGACGAGCATCCCGACACCATTATTCTGTATAGAATGGGTGAATTTTTGGAAGCAATGGGCGACGACGCAGAGCTTGTATCTCAGGCGTTGGGACTGCAATTAACAAGGCGTAGGATTTCTTCCGAAGAAGATATTAAGATGTGCGGCTTTCCTGTCCACAAATCAACGCCTAATATTGATATGCTTCTTGACAGAGGTTTTAATATCGGAGTATCGGGTGTAAATTTTGATGGCAAGCGGTACTACCTCAATATGCCATCACAAAAAGCTGACAATCCTATTGAATCACAGCCTATTGCACGTCTTGATTATTACGACAGCAATAATTCTGATAAGAAGATTGAAACGAGCTTTGAATATCTCGACGCAGAACAGTTACGTCGGGATATTTTGGACGATATTAACCGTCCTTCTCCGATGGGACTTGTGGTGTACGCTGATGAAAACGGCAAGACGATTGATTACAGCTTTGTTGATGATTTGCCAAAGCCGTTAGTCAGCGTGACCGTTGAGCCACGCCCTGAAAGACCGTCTGAGTATAAGGTTTTGCTTGATAGAGCAAGACAGCTTATCGGCGAATATAACGAAAGAGAATTTGGTACAGATGACTTTGAGTTACCCGACGATTTATCTGAAATCAACGTCGCATACACAACCACCGAGGACGAAAAGCACGAATTAACGGCTAATGTAAACCTTGTTGATTTTCGTATCGAAACAAAGATTGATAATACCGTTGTCCGCACTGAGCAATATGATTCATTGCAGGATATTGTCGAGAACGGCTTGGACGGTATGGAGTTTGACGACCTCATTTATGTGTCCGATGAGGAGCTTGCACCGTTCTATGAGGAACACGACGAGCTTGACGACGTAGATCCCGCAGTTATTCGTCAGCAGCTTGAGGACGCAGGGATAGTCAACGGTGAGCTTGTCGATGAAGATAAGCTGAACAGTGATCCCTTTATTCAACAGGTTATGGCTGACGCAGAAGCCGTTGCCGACAAGTCCGACCTTATCGGTCAGGAACTAACGCTTGATGAACGCAAATTCATTGTTGAGAGCGTGGGCAGTAACGGCGACGTTTCAATGCGTGATATTACCTTTGAGGACACTAACGGTTTTCCAATATTCCGTTCCGAAAAGGTAGGTTTTGTACGCCGTGCTATTGAAGAACAACAGACACAGCAGGAAGAAATTACACCCGCTTGGGAGCGTCAACCGAGAGCAAAGGCGCAGACCTTTGACCTTCACCCCGACATTCCTATGGCTGACCGTCATACCTTTGACCTCAAAGCCTTTGAGGTAGAGGAGGTTGGCAAAAAAGCACGTTTCCGCAGAAATGTTGAAGCTATCCGTGTCTTGAAAGAATGTGAGTTTGATAACAGATTTGCCACACCCGAAGAACAACAACTCCTCGCACAGTACGTCGGTTGGGGCGGAATCCCCGAAGCATTTGACGAGAACAATACAGCGTGGTCGGACGAATTTACAGAGCTTTACGGCTTACTCTCACCCGAAGAATATCAGTCTGCGAGAGAAAGTACGCTGACCGCATTTTACACCCCACCCGTCGTGATTTCAGCCATTTACAAGGCTATGGAACAGATGGGCTTTAAGGAAGGTAACATTTTGGAGCCGTCCTGCGGTATCGGTAACTTTATCGGTATGCTGCCGCAGAGTATGGAGAACAGCCGTGTTTACGGTGTGGAGATTGATAAGATTTCCGCAGGTATCGCACAGCAGCTCTATCAGCGTTCCTCTATTGCCGGACAGCCGTTTGAGGAAGCGAATATCCCCGACAGCTTTTTTGACGCTGTTGTGGGCAACGTCCCCTTCGGCGATTTCAGCGTAGCAGACAAACGCTACGATAAAAACCATTTCCTTATACACGACTACTTCTTTGCTAAGTCCCTCGATAAGCTCCGTCCGGGCGGCGTTATGGCTCTTGTAACTTCAAAGGGTACAATGGATAAAGAAAATCCCGCCGTGCGTAAATATATTGCACAGCGAGCCGAGCTGCTCGGAGCAATCCGCTTACCGAATAACACATTTAAGGGCAACGCAGGCACGGAGGTTGTGTCGGATATTCTTATCCTGCAAAAGCGTGACCGCATTATCGACATCGAGCCTGATTGGGTGCATTTGAATACCGATGAAAACGGTATCCGAATGAACAGCTATTTTGTAGAACACCCCGATATGGTACTCGGTGATATGAAGATGGTGTCGGGACGGTTTGGCGAGGAAGCAACGTGTGTTCCATACGAAAATGCTGACCTTGCAGCTTTGCTTGATGAAGCTGTTTCCAATATTCACGGTGAGGTAAACGAGTACGAGCAAGACGAGGAACTGGAGGAAGAAGATAATTCTATCCCCGCTGATCCGAACGTCAGAAACTTTTCTTACACGCTGCTTGACGATGTAATCTATTTCCGTGAGAACAGCCGAATGTCGCCTGTTGATATGTCAGCGACAGCAGAAAACCGAATCAAGGGCTTGATTGAGATCCGCAATTCCGTCAGGCACTTGCTGGAGTTGCAGACTGAGGACTATCCCGACAGCGATATAAAAGCCGAAATGCAGCGTTTGAATACGCTGTACGACGAATATACGAAGAAGTACGGACTTATCAGTAGCCGTGCTAATAATATGGCGTTTTCAAGGGACAGCTCCTATTCGCTTTTATCCTCTCTTGAGGTGTTGGACGAGGACGGAAACCTTGAGCGCAAGGCTGACATTTTCTTCAAACGTACCGTCAAGGCACATAAGCCTGTTACTTCTGTTGATACCGCAACCGAAGCGCTCGCCGTTTCTATGGGTGAAAAGGCAGAGGTCGATATGGACTATATGTGTGAGCTGACAGGTAAGAGCGAACAGGAGATTTACGACGAATTACAAGGCGTAATTTTCCTCAATCCTTTGTATGAAAACAACCGTTATTCAGAGCAGAAATATCTGACGGCTGATGAGTACCTGTCGGGCAATGTCAGGGAGAAACTTGAAACCGCACAGAAATCGGCGGCAGTAAACCCTGATACCTATTCCATCAATGTGCAGGCTCTTGAACGGGTACAGCCGGAGCCTTTGACAGCTTCTGAAATCTCGGTCAGGCTCGGCGCTACTTGGATACCGCCTGAGATTATCCAACAGTTTGTGTTTGAATTTCTCGGTACACCACGCTATGCCCAGTGGAAAATGCAGTTACACTATTCACCCTATACGAGTGAATGGAGCATTGAAAACAAGAGCTATGATAACACCAATATCAAAGCGTATCGCACCTACGGTACTGACCGAATAAACGCTTACAGAATCATTGAGGAAACCCTTAATCTGAAAGATGTTCGTATCTTCGATTATGTCGAGGACGAGTTTGGCAAACGCAAGCCGGTACTTAATAAAAAGGAAACGACAATCGCTTTGCAGAAGCAGGAGCTTATCAAAGAGGGCTTCCGAGAATGGATTTGGAAAGATCCACAGCGCCGTGAACGGCTCTGTAAAATCTACAATGAAAAGTTTAACAGCACCCGTCCCCGTGAGTACGACGGTAGCCATATTACGTTTAGCGGTATGAATCCCGAAATTGAACTCAGGGAACATCAGAAGAACGCTGTCGCCCACATTTTATACGGCGGCAATACGCTCCTTGCACACGCAGTTGGGGCTGGGAAGACGTTCGAGATGACGGCGGCTGCTATGGAATCTAAAAGGCTTGGACTTTGCTCCAAGTCTTTATTTGTTGTGCCGAATCACCTTACCGAACAATGGGCTGCGGAGTTTTTACAGCTCTATCCGGCGGCGAATATTTTGGTGGCGACAAAGAAAGATTTTGAAACCGCCAACCGTAAGCGTTTCTGCGGCAGAATCGCCACAGGCGACTATGACGCAATCATTATCGGTCACTCTCAGTTTGAGAAAATTCCGATGAGCATAGAGCGTCAACGTGCTTTGCTTGAACAGCAGATTGATGAAATCACTGATGGTATTGCCGAGCTGAAAGAAAACCGAGGAGATAACTTCTCGATTAAGCAGCTTGAAAAAACCCGAAAATCCATCAAGGTAAAACTGCAAAAGCTGAACGACCAAACCCGAAAAGATGATGTAGTCACCTTTGAGGAACTCGGCGTAGACAGGCTTTTTATTGATGAAAGTCACTACTACAAAAACCTTTACCTCTACACAAAAATGAGGAACGTCGGCGGTATCGCTCAGACCGAAGCGCAGAAAAGCTCCGACCTCTTTATGAAATGCCGCTATCTTGATGAAATCACAGGCGGCAGAGGAACGGTATTTGCAACAGGTACTCCTATCTCAAATTCAATGGTTGAGTTATATACCATTCAGAGATATTTGCAGTATGAAACCCTTGTTGAGAACGGCTTGCAGCACTTCGACGCTTGGGCTTCCACGTTCGGCGAAACCGTAACCGCCTATGAGCTGAAACCCGAAGGAACAGGATACAGAACGAAAACTCGTTTTGCTAAATTCTACAATCTTCCCGAACTAATGGCGATGTTCAAACAGGTTGCGGATATAAAGACGGCGGATACATTAAATCTGCCGACGCCAACGCCGCACTATCACAATGTCGCCGTGAAACCGTCCGAAATGCAAAAGACGATGGTTGCAGACCTCGCCGAGCGAGCTGAAAAAGTCAGAGGTGGTAATGTTGATCCGAGCGTAGACAATATGCTGAAAATCACCAATGACGGACGCAAGCTCGCACTCGATCAGCGTATGATTAACCCTATGCTCCCTGATAACGAGGGTAGTAAAATCAATGCCTGCGTAGATAATATTTTTACGATTTGGCAGGATAACACCGATAAGAAATCAGCGCAGCTTGTGTTCTGTGACCTCTCAACTCCGAAGCCGGACGCTGAGTTTTCCGTTTATACGGATATACGGCAAAAGCTGATTGAGCGAGGTGTGCCGGAGAGCGAAATCCGCTTTATTCACGAAGCAAAAACCGAGGTACAGAAGCAGGAGCTTTTCAAAAAAGTCCGTAAGGGCGAGGTCAGAGTTTTACTTGGCTCTACACAGAAAATGGGTGCAGGTACAAACGTACAGAATAAGCTCATAGCCTTGCACGACATAGATTGTCCGTGGCGACCAAGCGACCTTGAGCAGCGTTCGGGACGTATCATCAGACAGGGCAACGAAAACCCTGATGTTGAGATATACAGATATGTAACAGAGGAAACCTTTGACGCATATTTGTATCAGCTCGTCGAGGGTAAACAGAAGTTTGCGGCTCAGATTATGACCAGCAAATCACCTGTGCGTACCGCCGAGGATATTGACGACACGGCTCTTTCCTATGCCGAGATTAAGATGTTGGCGACAGGCAATCCGTACATCAAAGAGAAGATGGATTTGGATATTCAGGTGAACAAACTGAAAATGCTTAAATCCTATTACCTCTCTCAGAAGTACGACCTTGAAGATAAAATCATCAAGTTTTATCCGCAGGAAATCGCTTTGCAAACAGCACGAATCAAAGGCTTAAAAGCTGATTTGGAAATCCAAAAAACGCACCCGAAGGAAATTGACGGCAAGTTTGTCGGTATGACAATTCAGGGTACTGAATACAAGGATAAAGCCGAAGCGGGCAAAGCTATCATCGAGTTTTGCAAAACAAAAACAAACGCTGATACAGAAATCCTCGGTGAATATCGTGGCTTCAAGATGGAAATTGAGTTTAATCAGTATGAGCGAGCTTATGTAGTAACTCTTAGGGAAAACTCCTCTTACCACGTTACACTCGGTACAGATATTCACGGTAATATCACACGTTTGGATAACGCTATCGACGGTATTGAAAGCCGCCTGAATAAAGCGGAAGAACAACTCGCAAACACGCAAGCCCAGCTCGAAACCGCAAAGGTCGAGGTGGAAAAACCATTCGCCCAAGAGGACGAATTACAACAAAAAATGGCTCGGTTGACCGAGCTGAACGCCTTGCTCGATATGAATCAGGGCGACGTTCCCGTTGTCGGCGGCGAGCCTGACGAAAAGGATTCACAGCAGACACGGGACAGAAACAACAGAGAAGAACGATAAGGAGGAATTACTGTTATGACAGACAAAAATTACAATGAACTTCTTTTTAAGAAGGTCACACAGGAACACAAGGAATTGGTAGAGGAGCTTGAAAAGCTCCCTGCCAACGAAGCATTGAGCCGTGCTTATGAGAAGGTTATCAAGGAAGATTTGGTGTGCAGTATCGGCGACAGCAACCTTACTCAGAACGAAGCAAGAGCTTTGCTTCGCCTGAGCCATCCGCTTGACGCTCTTTACAGCGAGTGGCTGCATAACGATTACAGCTACAACGATATACTGCGGGATACCATCAAAGACCGTGCGACTTCGGCGGTGCGTGAGATGAAAAATCAGACGCTCGACGCAAGATAACGGCTATGCCGTATATAGACGCTCAGGCTGTTGCCAAAGCGAGAGAAATGGACTTGCTCACTTATTTGCAGAACTACGAGCCGCAGGAGTTGGTCAAGTTTTCCGCAGACACCTACTGCACCCGCAGCCACGACAGCTTGAAGATTTCCAACGGTAAATGGTATTGGTGGTCAAGGGGATATGGAGGTTACTCCGCCCTTGACTACCTCGTGAAAGTACGAGGTTTAGGCTTCACGAGAGCCGTAGAAACTATCATCGGAAAGTGTGCGGTTGAGCCGCCCGTCTATGTAGAACAGAAGAAAAACAAAAAGCCGAAGCCTTTACTTCTGCCGGATAAAAGTGCTTCCAACAGAGTGATTTACAGGTATCTAAGCGGCAGAGGAATAGACCGAGAGCTGATAGATTTATGTGTAGCCGAGGGGAGAATTTTCGAGAGCCTTCCGTACCATAATGTTGTTTTTGTGGGCTTTGATAAGGAAAACAAACCGAGGTACGCTTCCTACCGAGCGACGGGCAGTATGCGGATATTGGGCGACTGTTCGGGTAGTGATAAGCATTATTCATTCAGATTGGCGAACAGCGAGAGCAACACAGTCCACATTTTTGAATGTCCCATTGACCTTTTATCTTACGCTACATTACTGAAAATGAGGGGCTATGATTACCGCCGTTTCAATCTGTTGTCCCTTGCGGGAATCTACTCACCGAACAAAGATAAGGAGCTTGTGAAAGTCCCTGTTGCCCTTGTGAATTATCTGCAAGAACACCCTCACACACAGAAAATCGCTATCCATTTTGACAGCGACAGCAAAGGCAGAGAAGCCGCCGTTGCACTCAAAAATAGGCTTCAAAAAGAGTATCAGGTCGTTGATTTACCTCCCCCGCAGGGCAAGGATTTCAACGACTTTTTATGTTTACAACTGAATATCCAAAAACATAAATACAAGGAAAGGAACGATGACCGATAGATGAAGATTAACATTTATCAAATCAACCACGAGCGTGACGATAAACGATTGATGTTCTTCGGATTGGACGAAGTACAAAAGCTCACGGGCAGTAAGATGGTCAAGGCTGAGATTTACGACAAGATTTTCAGCGGTGATGTTGACTGCCATTCGCTTGAAGATGTTTACAGAAAATTCAACGAGGAACACCCCGCAGGATATAAAGGCAGATCGCTTTCGGTGTCCGATGTTGTTGAGATTATCGAGAGCAATAACACAGAAAAAGGTTTCTACTACTGCGACAATTTCGGCTTCAAGACGATTAGTTTTGCGCCTGAGAAAGCACAGGATACCGTCAGCAAAAATCAGATTACCGTTCTCTATTTGCAGGTCGGTAAGTTACCACAAACGGTTTCCATTGACAACTCCCTTGAAGCAATGCAGCGTCTTGTCGGTGGGTATATTGAGGAGTATATGCCCTTTGATGATGAGGTTGCTTTAATCTGCAACGAGGAAGGCAAAATGAACGGCAGCTCCTTGAATAGAGCCGTCTATGACGAGCATAGCAAGGAAATGATTGAGATTATCGCCGGAGATTTCTTTATTGCGTATGCTCCTGTTGGATCGGAAAACTTTAAGAGCCTTCCGAAAGATTTGGAGAAGAAATACGCCGAGAAATTCAAATATCCTGAACGGTTTTACAAGCAAAACGGACAGATTAAAGCCTATCCGGTTAAACCGAAAAATCGTGATATGGAACGCTAAACCTTGAAGAAATCGGCAGCCCCTGTGTGAGATGTATAATCTTAGCAAGCATACTGTTTGTATCCACGAAGCGGATAAAACAGTGCAGAGCTTGTTAGGGGCTGCCCCCTAATACCCCGTAAAGAAAGGACTGATATAATGAACGGAATTCTTTTATTCATACTCGGCTGTTTCCTCGGCGGCTTTCTTGGTGTGACTATGATGTGTCTGCTTCAAATCAACCGCCTGAATCATTACGAGATGAAGGATAAGGAGGATAAGACCGCCGATGAGGAGAAGCTATGATAAGCATATACGCCTGACTAAAGAGGAGCGTGATGATTGGCAGCACAAGGCAGCTATGACTTGCTTGAATGAATCATCACTTATTCGTTTGCTGATGAAAGGTTACGCACCAAAGGAAAAGCCTGACGAGCGTTTCTTTGAAGCTATGCGAGAGTTGTCGGCTATCGGCAACAATATCAATCAGCTCGCCGCAAAAGCAAACTCACTTGGCTTTGTTGACGCTCCAATGCTCTACCGTGAAGCGGAGCGTTGGCACAAATTTCAGGCAGATATTGAGAGCGTGTTCTTACGCCCTGACAAATTGGATTTGAAATGGCAGTAACAAAGCTATGGGCGGTCAAAACCAACTTAGGGAAGGTTATTGACTACGCCAACAATCCTAATAAAACCCGCAACCCGAAATATACCGAGGAGCAGTATCAGGCTCTTGCCGATGTTCTCACCTATGCAAAGGACGAGGAGAAAACCGAGAAACAATTTTTTGTTGACGGTATCAACTGCAACCCCTCAACTGCCCGTGACCAATTCATAACGACCAAAGAATATTTTGGTAAGACAGACGGTATTCAAGCCTATCACGGATATATGAGCTTCAAGGAGCAGGACATCACTCCTGAGAAAGCGCAAGAGGTTGGAATGGAGTTTGCTCGCCGAGCTTGGGGCAAGCGGTTTCAGGTGGTTGTAACTTGCCATCTTAATACTCAGCATTTGCATTGTCACTTCGTTATCAACAGTATTTCTTTTGTTGACGGCAAGCGAATGGTGGATAATGAAAAGAATTGGTTTAAGTTTAGACATATCGCCGACGCTGTTTGTAAAGAGTATGGCTTGCATTTCAATCCAAATCCCAAATTTGAGCGACCTACCAATTACTATTTTGACAAGCTCGAAAAAGCGGGTATGCCGAACAGGTATCAACTGATCCGTGACGCTATCAACCACGCTATTGAACACAGCAAAAGTGTAGCAGAGGTTGGTTATGCTCTGAGAGATATGGGTTACGGCTATGACTTTAACCCACGCAGGAAGTATTGGACTGTCAAGCCGCCCGGCTATACGAAGTCTATCCGTTTGAACAGAGTTGGCGACGACTACACGAGAGAAGCTATCCTCAGACGGTTACAAGAAAACAGAAGTCGTGTCGGTATGCACCGTTACACCCAACTCACAGTAGTCAGCCGTCAGTATCGACTTCCCACACGGGGAGATAAGATACGGAGAATCGGCGGCTTATACGGTCTTTATCTTTACTACTGCTATCGGCTTGGCAAGCTGCCGAGCTACCGAAAACTTAACAGCGCTCAGATTCACTATTATTTTAAAGAGGAGTTATTGAAACTCGATGAACTGAGCGAACAGACAAGGCTGCTCGGAAAGCACGGCATTCAGACCGACGAGCAGCTTTTACAATATAAGTCCTCTGTTGAGGGCGAGATTAAATCCCTTACTGCCGACAGAACAGATCTCCGAAAAATGACACGCAGAAAGATTGATGATGTTGAGCTGTCACAGGCAAAGGATAAGATTTCGCAAATCACAGAGAAGCTACGGACACTCCGTAAGGAAGTGAAACTCTGCAACGGCATTGCCGAGAGGTCGGGACTGATGAAGGAACACCTCGCACAAGTGCTTGCAGAAGAAGAAAAATCCAAAGGAAAGGAGAGCCGTGAATATGACCAACGGCGGTGACGCTGCCGAAATGTTAGTCAGGCTGTACCTTGAAGGTTTTGAGGAAGTTGTCAAGTTGTCCGGCAAGGGTATTAAGGAATTAGTACCGCTGCTCGCTTCGACGCTCAAACAGGAATCAAAATCTAAGGGCAAAGCTCGGCTGACACAGATGATTAAATCAGGCAGCCCTTTGAAAGTTTTTACTTTCAAAAACAAAGACTTAAAAAAGTTTACCGAACAGGCTAAGCGCTACGGTGTTTTATATACTGTCCTCCGTGATAAGAACAGCAAAGATCCAAACGCTACGGTTGATGTAATCGCCCGTGCGGAGGACGCTTCAAAAATTCAGCGTATCGCAGACAGGTTTGAATTCTCCAAGGTTGACAAGGCTTCCATCGTTAAGGAAGTTGAGAAGTCAAAGGAAAAGGATAAAAAGGAAACTCAGATTGAGGAACCCGTTAAATCCAAAGGAGAGATTATCGTCGAGGAAGCTATGGCGGAGCCTTCCGAAAAAAAGGAAAATGCCCACGAAAACCCCATTGCTGCCAAGACCGACAAAAGCCCTCAGTCAAGGCAAAACTCAGGCAAACAAGATACGAACACTGATAAGGGTACTTCCAAATCCGACGGCAAAAAGCCTTCCGTAAAGGAAAAGCTGGAACGCTATAAGGCTGAACACGCCGCAGGACAGAAGAAAGAAGCAGAGCGTTATCAGCCTAAACACATTCAGGAGAAGAAGAAAACTCCTTCAAAAAACAGACAGACCAAACACAAGCAGCCTAAGAAGAAACAGAAGGCTAAGCACTATAAATCGAAAGAGAGGTAATATCTATGACCAACGATTTTAAGGCGAGAAAAAACGGCTATCGTCAGCCGCAGCGTTCTCCCGAAGAATATAAGCAGTTTAAGAAAGAGGAAAAGGAAGCCGTCTATCAGCTTGTAGACAGCGCCGTTGCCAATGTTGTATCCTCGCCCACCGAGTTTCAGAAGTTTCTCGACACGCAGGCTCGTATGGACAGGTACTCGGCAGCAAACGCCTTGCTTATCTATAAGCAGTGTCCCGAAGCTACTCAGCTCAAGGACTTTGACGGTTGGCGTGAAGAAAACGTCCGTATCAAGAAAGGCGCAAAGAGCATTTCGATTCTTGAGCCTGTTGACTACACCAGATCCGACGGCACACAGGGCATTTCCTATAACGTCAAAAAGGTTTTCGACGTTACACAGACAAACGGCAGACGCAAGCCTGCTCCTACGGTAAACCGTGATCCGAGAAATCTTGTTACCGTTATGATTAACACTTCGCCCGTGAACTGCGAGAGCGCCGAACAGCTTCCCAATCCCGACGCTGTTGCGTACTACGATAACAGTAAGGATACCCTTTTCATCAAGAAGGGCGTCGGCGACAGCGTAGCACTCTTTCAGGGCGTTGCCCTGGAACTCGGCTACGCTGAGCTGTCAAGCAGAAGCGAGAGCTTCAGCCGCAAGGATATGAGCTTTCAGGCGGTATGCGTCGGCTATATGCTCTGTAAAAAGTACGGCGTTGACACCAAGAGCTTTGCCGTAGACCGTGTTCCCGCTGAGTGGAAGGATAAGGAGCCGAAAGATGTTCGTGCGGAGCTTTCCAAAGTCAGAACGGCTATGAGCGATATTCACTCCCGTATCTCCGACGAGCTTTATCGCCAGCAGCAGGAGCGCACGGCTGACCGTGCAAGATAAGGACGGAGGTGTTTGTTATGAAAGAGCCTATGTATCATATCGCACTCGATGATAACGAACAGAGCGCCGTTATTCAGTCCCTCAACGATTCCCGAAACGCTCGTATTGCCGAGGGCAAGCCTACGGATATTTACGACGACCTTATCCTCAAAATCGGTAACGCCCCTTATCGTAAGGTTAAGGTGATTGAGAGGGACAGGGATAATGCAAGATAGCGACAGAAAGTCAGCTATCATTCTTTCCGCAATCGGTATCGTTCCCGTAGTGTGGTTATCGCTACTGATTGCCCCGTTTGTAAAAGGCGGCTTAACGGAAATTGTGACGGGACTGATGAAGTCCTTTGAACACCCATTCCAAATACAGCTTTGTGAGGACAGCTTAAAAACTGTCCTCTTTTTGCTTGCCGCCTACGCAATGGGCATAGGTATTTACTTTTCCACACGCAGAAACTACCGACGCAGAGAAGAACACGGCTCCGCTAAGTGGGGCAACGCAAAAGCCGTTGATAGAAAATACCGTCAATCTCCGCCGTCTGATAATAAGCTGATGACGCAGAATGTCCGTATCGGTATCAACGCACAGAAGCACAGGCGCAACCTCAACACGTTGGTCTGCGGTGGATCGGGCGCTGGTAAAACCCGATTCTACTGTAAGCCAAACCTTATGCAATGCAATACGTCGTTTGTCATTCTCGATCCTAAAGGTGAGATACTCCGTGACACAGGCGGATTGCTTGAAGCAAAGGGGTATGAGGTGCGTGTGCTCGACCTGATCTCAATGGAAAAGAGCCATTGCTACAATCCGTTTGTCTATCTCCGTGATGACAACGATATTCAGCGATTGGTAACTAACCTTTTCAAATCCACCACACCCAAAGGCTCGCAGTCCAATGATCCCTTTTGGGACACGGCTGCTTCAATGCTCCTCCTTGCGTTAGTATTCTATTTACACTATGAAGCGCCGGAGGAAGAACAGAACTTCGCTATGGTTATGGAAATGCTAAGAGCCGCAGAAATTGAGGACGAGGAAAGCAACGTCCCCTCGCCCCTCGATAATCTATTCAATGATTTGGAATTTGAGAATCCCGACCATATCGCACTCAAATACTATCATTCCTATCACTCAGGCTCAGCTAAAACATTAAAGTCAATACAGATTACACTTGCCGCAAGACTTGAAAAGTTTAACCTTGAAAGCCTTGCGGCTTTGACTTCTACGGACGAGCTGGACTTACCCTCTATGGGTGAGAAGAAGGTCGCCCTGTTTGCGCTGATACCCGATAACGATTCATCATTCAATTTCTTGGTATCTATCCTATACACACAGCTATTCCAACAGCTTTTTTATTCTGCCGACCACATACACGGCGGAGCGCTCCCCGTTCCCGTCCATTTCCTGATGGACGAGTTTGCGAATGTTTCGCTTCCCGATGATTTCGATAAGATACTCTCGGTTATGCGCTCCCGTGCCGTTTCGGTCAGCATTATATTACAGAACTTGGCACAGCTCAAGGCGCTGTTTGAAAAGCAATGGGAAAGTATCATCGGTAACTGCGACGAGTTTCTTTATCTCGGCGGCAACGAACAGAGTACGCACAAGTACGTTTCCGAGCTGCTTGGCAAGGAAACGATTGATACCAATACCTACGGCAAAAGCACAGGTCATAGCGGCAGCTATTCTACCAACTATCAGATAAGCGGCAGAGAGCTGATGACACCTGATGAGGTCAGGTTACTTGATAACCAATACGCAATCCTCTTTATACGAGGTGAGCGTCCGATAAAGGACTTCAAGTTTGACATCTTGAAGCACCCTAATGTCAGCTTGACGGCTGACGGTAAAGCCGATGTTTATAGACACGGCGAAGTCAAAGATGATATTGCCACTATTACTGTTGGCATAGTTGTCGATGAAAAGCAGATTGAAGATATACCCATATCTGATACGAGCTTTGAGTTATTGTCCGAGGAGGACTTGCAAATTCAATTTAATCTTATACAGGAGGATAAAAATAATGAGATTATTTAACAACCATTCAAATACAAACAGACTGCCGATGAAGGGTAAGGTCAAGAGAGGTTTTCGTACCTACTGCGCTGTCGTTATTGCGGTAATGCTCATTGTGAGCTGTTTCACCGTAACGACTTTTGCTGCTGACGGCAATGGCGCTTTAACCGCAGTCAATAATCTTTCCACCTTCATCTTCGGTTTAATCCGTGCGATTGGTCTTATTCTGACAGGCTTCGGCGTTGTGCAGATTGGTCTTTCGCTCAAATCACACGATCCGTCACAGAGAGCTAACGGCTTTCTTACCCTTGCGGGCGGTGTCATCATCACCTTTGCAAAGGAAATCCTCAACCTCATTATCGGCTCTTAAACAGAACGAGGGGTATGGCTGCTTCACGGCCATACCCCGAATAAATTAAGGAGGTGCTTAAATGTCCGATAATTGGGTTGTAGGTAATCTACAAAACGCACTCGACACTTGGAATGCCAAAGTTACCGAGTTGTGGAATCTGATCCTTACCTCCCCGCAAAACTTTAAGGGCGGCGGTATCTGGACGGCAATCACCAATGTCAACACCGCAATGCAGGCTCTCGGCACGGGCTTATTAGTCCTGTTCTTTGTGATAGGCGTAGTTAAAACGTGCGGCAGCTTTACGGACTTGAAAAAGCCTGAACACGCTGTAAAGCTCTTTGTCAGATTCATCTTGGCAAAGGCAGTTATCACGCAAGGAATGGAGCTAATGACAACTCTGTTTGGCGTGGTGCAAAGCGGTATCGCTTCAATTATGACAGCCGCAGGCGTTTCATCAGCAACGGACACCGTATTGCCGGACAACTTGGTATCCGCTATCGAAAACTGCGGATTTTGGGAGAGTATTCCCTTGTGGGCGGTCACGCTTATCGGCGGACTGTTCATCACCATAATGTCCTTCATTATGATTATGAGCGTGTACGGCAGATTCTTCAAGCTCTATATGTACACGGCTATCGCTCCTATTCCGCTTTCTACCTTTGCGGGTGAGCCTACGCAGAACGTCGGCAAGAGCTTTCTTAAAAGCTATTGCGCCGTCTGTTTGGAAGGTGCGGTTATCGTATTAGCCTGCATTATTTTCTCACTGTTTGTATCTTCGCCGCCTGTTGTGGCTGCGGACGCACCGCCTGTCACGATGGTATGGGCGTACATCGGTGAGCTTGTATTCAATATGCTGGTACTCGTCGGCACGGTTAAGATGTCTGATCGCATTATCCGTGAGATGATGGGACTGTAAGCTATGAAGAACAACACAAAGATATATAACAAGTTTAAGGGCTATACCCTTGAAGATTGTAATTGCAAATACTGCTTATATTTCGGCGGCAGGCGCAGAGGTAAAGTGAAATGCCTTGCGGGAGAATGTGTTTGCAAAGAGGAAATTGAAGCTGCCCGCCGGAAAGAAAGGAGATTTACGCTTAATGGAAGTTAAGATTAACAGAGAAATCCGTAACTATACAGAAGCAGTATTCTTTGGTCTGTCACTTAGACAGATCATTTTTTCTGTCTGTGCGCTTGCGGTTTCGGTTGGCGTGTTCTTCCTGTTGAAGCCTACGCTTGGTACGGAAACCACATCTTGGATTTGCATTATCGCAGCAGCTCCGTTTGCGGCGCTGGGCTTTGTCAAATACAACGGAATGACCGCCGAAAAATTCATTGTCGCTTGGGTGAAATCCGAATTTCTCACCCCTAAAAAGCTGACATTCAAATCAACGAATACCTACTACGAGCTGATGAAGCCCGTAATTGAGAAAAAGCAAAAGGAGGCTATGAAAGCCAATGATTAAAACTTTAAGAGCTATCAGTAAGCAGGACAAGGAAAGATTCGTCGTCCCGAAGGGCGTTCAGGACGTAATTCCTGTTACTGCTATTTATAGCGACGGCATTTTCCGTATCGGCAAGGATAAGTTTACAAAGACTTTCAAATTCACTGATATTAACTATGCTGTCGCTTCCCGTGAGGACAAGGAAGAAATGTTCCTTGAATACTCAGAGTTGCTCAACAGCTTTGACAGCGGGGCAACCACAAAAATCACGATTAACAACCGCAGACTTAACCGCCTTGACTTTGAGAAGTCAATCCTGATTCCCCTCAAGGGCGACTATCTTGACGAGTACCGCAAGGAGTACAACCAAATGCTCCTCGAAAAAGCGACAGGCGCAAATTCGATGGTGCAGGACAAATACATCACGGTATCCGTCTGCAAGAAGAATATCGAGGACGCCCGCACTTATTTCAGCCGTGTCGGTAATGATATGATTGCCCATTTGAGTAAGCTCGGCAGCAGGTGTACAGAGCTTGACGTTGAAGAACGTCTGCGTATCTTCCACGACTTCTACCGTGTCGGCGAAGAAAGCAGCTATCACTTTGACATCAAGGAAAACCGTCAGAAAGGTCACAGCTTTAAGGACTATATCTGTCCCGATTCTATGGAGTTTGAAAAGGACTATTTCAAGATTGGCGACAGATACGGCAGAGTGCTTTTTATGCGTGAGTATGCGTCCTATATCAAGGACAGTATGATTTCCGAGATTACCGAGCTTAACCGCAATCTGATGTTGTCTATCGACGTTATCCCTGTTCCAACTGATGAAGCCGTGAGAGAAGCGGAAAGCCGTTTGCTCGGCGTTGAAACCAACATTACGAATTGGCAGCGCAGACAGAACGCTAACAACAACTTCTCCGCAACCGTCCCCTATGATATGGAACAGCAGAAAAAGGAAATGAAAGAGTTTCTCGACGACCTGACTACCCGTGACCAGCGTATGATGTTCGCCGTACTGACAATGGTACACACGGCTGATACAAAGGAACAGCTCGACAACGATACCGAAGCTATCCTGACTACGGCGAGAAAACACCTCTGTCAGTTTGCTACCCTCAAATTCCAGCAGATGGACGGACTGAATACCGCTATGCCTTTCGGAGTACGCAAGATTGACAGCTTCCGTACATTGACTACAGAATCCCTCTCCGTCCTTATGCCATTCCGTGTGCAGGACGTATTCCACGAGAACGGAATCTACTACGGTCAGAACGTCATTTCAAAGAATATGATTATCGCTGACCGCAGGCAGCTCCTTAATGGTAACGCCTTCGTCCTCGGTGTATCCGGCGGTGGTAAATCGTTCTTCGCAAAGGGCGATATTGTTAATATCATTCTCGCAACGGGCGCAGATGTTATTATCGTAGATCCTGAGCGTGAGTACGGAGCACTTGTCAATGCTCTCGGCGGCGAGGTCATCAATATCTCAGCTACCTCTAAAAACCATATCAACGCTATGGATATGTCCGAGGAGTACGGCGACGGCGCTAACCCCGTTATCCTCAAATCCGAGTTTATTATGTCCCTCTGCGAACAGTTTGTACCCCTCGGCGCAAAGGAGAAGTCCATTATTGACCGTTGTACCGCAAATGTATATCGTGGCTATCAGCAGAGAAACTACACAGGCAAAGTGCCGACCTTAAAGGACTTCCGTGAAGAACTGCTTAGACAGGAGGAACCGGAAGCACAGAGTATCGCCCTTGCGATTGAGCTGTTTACAGACGGCTCGCTCAACACATTTGCAAAGCAGACAAACGTGGATACTGACAACCGCCTTATCTGCTACGATATTCTTGACCTCGGCAAGCAGCTTATGTCAATCGGTATGCTTGTCGTAATGGACAGTATTCTCAACCGTATCACGCAAAACAGAGCGAAGGGTAAGGCAACATTCATCTTTATTGATGAAATCTACCTCCTGTTCCAGCACGAGTATTCCGCAAACTTCCTGTTTACCCTTTGGAAACGCGTCAGAAAGTACGGCGCATTTGCGACAGGTATCACACAGAATGTCGATGACCTTCTCCAGAGCCACACAGCCCGTACAATGCTCGCAAACTCTGAATTTATCGTAATGCTCAATCAGGCTTCCACCGACAGAGAGGAGCTTGCACGTCTGCTTAATATTTCCGATTTACAGCTTTCGTATATCACCAATGTTGACGCAGGACACGGCTTGATTAAGGTCGGCAGCTCCCTTGTACCGTTCGCAAATAAATTCCCCAAGAACACCAAGCTCTACAAGCTGATGACCACCAAGCCGGGCGAAGGCACGGCAGCATAAAGAAAGGACGACCATTATGAAAAAGAAAATCCTTATTATCGGTCTTGCGGTGCTGATTGCCGTCTGCGGCGTTAGCACCTTTTTCCACATCAAGAACAAGGTGGAATCCGACAACAACAAGAAGATGTATGAATCCGTAGCTGAAGAAGTTTCGGCTACGGAGGAAAGCACAACGCCTACACCGACCAAAGCACCCGTCAATCCTTATACGGATAACACAACGGTTAGCGGCGGTAGTGGAAACGGCGGCGCAAGCGGCGGAAGCTCTGAGAGCTATACTACCAATATGAATCCCAGCGCTAACCCTGATATGGTAGGTTGGATTAAGATTAACGATACTGTCATTAACTATCCCGTAATGCAGACAAAGAAGATCCCAGACTACTATCTCAATCACGATTTCTACAAGAATGAATCCGTGTACGGCTGTCCGTATGTTCAGGCGAATTGTGATGTTGACGCTCCCTCAGACAATGTAATCATTTACGCTCACCATATGAACGACGGCTCTATGTTTGCAGGACTTGAGAATTATCGCAGCAAAGATTATTGGTCGTCCCATAAGACAATCAGCTTCGATACGCTGAACAAGAAAGCGAACTATGATATTCTCGCCGTGTTCGCCGTCCCCGTTGATGAGAGCAATAAGAACACATTTAAGTTTTATGAATTTGTCAACGCTTATGATTCCGAGCATTACAGCAGCTTTATCAGCAAATGCAAGGCGTTGTCGTTCTATGAAACAGGGGTATCGGCAAAGCAAGGCGATAAGCTCCTGACACTTGCTACCTGTGAATACACGAACAACAACGGCAGACTTGTTGTCGTAGCAAAGCGTACAACCAGATAAGGCGGTGAAATTATGCTGCCACGAATGAACATACAGCAACGCCGCCAAGCTAATAAGCTGATAAAGCACTTATGCGCTAACTATCAGGACGGAAACTGCCTGCTACTTGATGACGACGAGCCGTGTGTTTGCGTTCAGAGTATTTCCTATTCTCTATGCTGCAACTATTTTCGGGCGGCAGTTTTACCGACAGAGCCATTACTTGAAGCGGGAATTTTAAGTCCTGTCAATATCAAGTATTGTCAGGATTGCAAAAAACCGTTTGTGCCTAAGAGCAAGAGAAACAATCAGAAATATTGTGTTGATTGCGCTAAACGTAGGCACAGAATGATTAACGCTGAAAGTATGGCAAAAAGGCGTTTGAAAAGTGTACAAAGTTAGCTTGAAAAAGTCAGTATTTATGCGGCTTTTCAAGTGCAGTAATTGAGGGGTGAAGGTAGTTTTACCTTTACCCCTGATTTTCCTATATTTGCCCTTTACGGGCGTTTACGAAGGGAGGTTAAAAGTTGGCTGATATTAAGACAAGAGATACGGTCAAAGGAACAATCCGAACTCTTGATAAGGGTAGGATTGCCGCCAGCCGTATGAAACAAGCCTATATACAGACAAAGAACAAAGCGGAGCACTCCATCGAGCCGGAGGAGCATAACGAAACGGAGTACGCTTCTGATCGTATGGAATCCGGTACCAAGCGAATGGCGGAAGAAACTGTACATCAAACGAAGAAAGCCGTCAACAAAGGCGCTGAGAATGTCAAGGACAAGGTTGAGCGAAAAATCGAGGACAGAGTTAAGAAGAAGGTCCAAAGCAAAGCCGAGAATACCGCAAAGGATACGGTTAAAAACTCAGCAGAGCGAGCTTCTAAAAACGCCGCTAAGAAATCCGCAGAGAAATCTATCCGGGCAACCAACAGCGCAGGACGTAAAAGTATTCGCACCGTTGAGAAAACATCGGCAAAGACTGTTAAGCAATCAGCCCGATCCACGGGCAAGGCAACCGTTAAGACGGCTCAGAAAGGCACAGTCAAAACCGTCAAGACTTCCGTTAAAACAGCGGAGAAAACATCGAAGGCAGCTATTAAGACTACAAAGCAAGCCGCAAAAGCCGCAGAAAAATCAGCGAAGGCGGCGGCAAAGGCAGCGCAGAAAGCCGCTAAAGCGGCTCAACAAGCGGCTAAGTTGGCAGCCAAAGCAGCGAAAGCGGCTATACAGCTCTTGATTAAGATTATCAAGGCTATCATAGCGGCTATGCAAAAACTGATTTCTGCAATCATCGCCGGAGGTTGGGTGTCACTGCTCGTGATCCTGATAATTTGTATGATCGCTCTTTTATGTTGGAGCGTGTACGGCTTATTCGCTTCCGCTAACGCAAATAATGGTGAATACACTATGCACAACATTATTACTCGTATCAATAATGAGTTTAACGATAAGATTACAGATATTAAGACCGATAACCCACACGATAAACTCGTTATGTCCGGCTCAAAAGCTGAGTGGCGGGAAGTCCTTGCTATTTACGCTGTTGCTTACAATATGACGGATATGCACCCAGCCAATCCTGATGAAGTACAGGTAGTAACCCTTGATGAAAACAAGGAAGAATATATACGCAATCTCTTTTGGGAGATCAATAAGATTGACCACAGAATAGAAACGTACACCGAAACTGAACAGGTCGAGGAAAAGCAAAAAGACGGCAAGGTTAAAAAAGTCAATAAGCAAGTCCAAAAGAAAGCACTTTATATAACCGTTTCTCACGTTGACCTTGAAACGATGATGAACAATAAAGGCTTTACTGCGGAACAGAAGAAAATGTGTCGGCAGTTGTTATCTGATGAGAACAACGACTTATGGCGTGAGCTTCTAAACGGAGTAACAAGCTCGAACAGCGATATTGTCCTGATTGCTCAGGAGCAGCTTGGAAACGTCGGCGGAAAACCTTATTGGAGCTGGTACGGTTTCAGCTCTCGAGTTGAATGGTGTTGTTGCTTTGTTTCTTGGTGTGCGAATGAGTGCGGTTATATTGAGAGCGGTACTATTCCAAAGTATTCTGTTGTTGATGATGGAGTTGTATGGTTTAAGAACAAAGACCAATGGCTTGATGGCTCAGAAGAACCGGAACCGGGTATGATAATCTTCTTTGATTGGGCTGATGACGGAATTGATGGTGGTGGCGATCATACGGGTATCGTTGAAAAAGTCGAGGGCGGCACAGTTTACACAATCGAAGGCAATAGCGGTGATAAGGTTTGTGAGAATCAGTACAGCATTGGCAACAAAGAAATTTTGGGATATGGTTTTTACTCAGGTAACAATACCGTTGCGACAGGTGATACAGCGCAGCAAGTGTGGACGTATCTTAAAAGCTATGGCTACTCAGACAGCGTTGCCGCAGGCATTATCGGAAATATGATGAGAGAGTGCGGCGGCGATACACTTAATCTCGATTGGAACATCGTCGGACACTACAACGGTGATGAATTCTATGGCTTGTGCCAATGGTGTCTAAGATATACTCCTACGGGATTCAAAGGCTCTAATGTTAAAGAACAATGTGAGTATCTGCAAAAGACGATAAAATCCGAGTTTGCAAACTACGGAGGAAACTATAACGGTATCACTTATAGCGAATTTCTAAAGTCCAATACCCGAACGGCGGCGATAGCCTTTGAACGGGTATATGAGCGCTGCGGAGATTACTCGTTTGAGGATTCACGCAGGGCAGACAACGCAGAAAAGGCATATAACAGATTCCATAAATAAGAACGGCGGCAGTCCATTACGGGCTGTCGCCGTTGTTTCATTTTATAGGTTATTAAGGAAAAATATTAAAACACATACAAAAAAGTGCTGCAATTATCTATAGGATAGGTTTTACTACTTCCGTTGTCATATTTTACGGTCAAAGAGCTATCGTCTATTTTTATTATCTTTCCTATACCGACACTTTTGTTTTCAACCCATTGATTTATTTTAAAGTTCTTTTTAGAATTGACTTTCCTTATATTAAATGATTCTACATATGTAGCGGCTATTTCTTTTAGATTTAAAGCTCTTGCTGCATTCAAAAAGGGTAAGCCACTAACTAATTGATATTTTCCATCTTCGATAGTTACGATAACTGTACCTAACAATTCATTAAATTTCTCGTAATGCTTAATAAGATGTCCTATTTGGATAGGGCTCTTATACTTCTTTTTTGATAGATACATAGGTACAACGATATCTCTCACATTAATATTCTTTTTATTTTGAAAGGGAATCGCTCTCTGCGTTACATATTTATCTTGTTCGGTTTTACTTTTTTGAGCATTTTCAGAATAATACTTACAATGAGCCGAGCCGGGACAGCGAGAAACAATTTTGCTGCAAAACCCATTCTCTTTATTGTAAAATACACATCTACTCTTATGTCTTCTATTATCTTCTTCTTTTTTACTTAAAATGTTGACGTGCCAAGACGTTCCGGTCATTCTTTTAATACTTCCCATAAATAAACTCCTGTTAGTATCTTTGACTATTATTTTATCACAGTATATTTATTCACGCAACTATTTTAAAACTCAAGAGCTATGGCTATTAAATGATGTTTTACGGAGATTGAATAGAACTGAGAAGTTTACGGAATAATCCATAGGCTTCTTCTTGGTTATAGAAAAAATGCTAATTCTGTAGTATTACACAAGAAAAACGCACAATATCAGCAAGCAAAATTTATGCAATATGACAAATTGCATAATTAGGTTATAAATTATCAAAAATTCTGTTGACAAACAAAGACGTACGTGATAAGATATAGCCACAGTGAAATTAGGTTGGATATTACCTAAAAGCAAGGAGGAGTACAAATTGAAATCTAATACTGATCTGATTAAAGAAATTTCAAACGAGCTGAGCGAAGCATACCGAGGAAAAATAACAAACTTAGGCGGTGCAGTCATTTCTACTGCTTTTGTTTTAAGCATAATAGAGAAGAAACCATCACTATCCACTAGGACACTTGATGTGTTCCTTGAGACAGCAGATATTCGTTCTGACGTTGCTGAGGTGCTTGCAAGAAATCTTAATGGTTTATGGAAAACAGTGTTGAGCTATGTTGGCAGATATGATGCTTCTGTATTAGAGGAACTTGTCCTCTATGATAACTCATTCTTTGAAATGAGTACACCTGCTTCTTTGGTGAAACTTGCCGGTAAGATTCTTGGTATCAGTGAAAATGATAAAGTGCTTGAGCTTTGTTCAGGTAGTGCAACATTTCCTACATATGCTATGCAAGATTCAAGAGCAAGTGAATATACAGGAATTGAGATCAATTATAACTCAAATGATATAGCGGTACTTCGTGGTTCCCTGATTGGAGATAACTACCATTTTATAATTAATAATGCACTGACTTATCATTACCCAACAAGTTATGATAAAATATTTGCAAATTACCCGTTTGGTCTTAGAGGAGCAACTGATTTAGATGAGTGTCGTCGTGAATTGCAGGAACAATTTGGTTTCAATAGCACTTCTATTTCCAGATGTTCGTCGGATTGGCTGTTCAATACAGTAATCATTCGTTCTCTTAAAGAAACTGGTAAAGCTGTTGCGATAATGACAAATGGAGCAGCATTTAATAAACCAGATGTCTATATGCGTCAGTATTTTGCAGAAAATGGTTTAATAGAAGCTGTCATTAATCTTCCCTCTGCCTTATTTGTTGAAACTGCAATTCCAACAACCTTGATTATATTTAGTCACAACAATAGCTCAACAAGACTAATAAACGCAGAAAAAATCTTTACCAAAGATGGTAGAAGGCTTAATATTCTTTCAGATGATGACGTACAAACAATTCTTGATTGCCTTAACGTAGGTGGTGATAACACTATTGATGTTTCACCTGAAGAAATGCGAGATCACGACTATAATCTGATGGCATCCCACTATCTTGACAAGCCCGTTGTTGAAAATGGAGTATGTTTTGGAGAATTGATTAAAAGCATTACAAGAGGAGTTCAAGTTAAGCCTGCGCTTCTTGAATCTTATAAATCTATAATGCCGTCAAATTACAGATTCATCACGCTCGCAAATGTGGTGAACGGTTCTATTGATATTGAAGAAGGACAACAATACCTTACTGAGCTAACCAAAACTCTTGAAAAATACGTCATTCCTGAAAACTCGATTGTTCTATCTAAAATGGCTTCGCCAACTTTCCGCTCTGCAGTTGTTAATTCTGAAAGGAATTATTCAATTATTGCAACAGGTAACCTTTATATTATCGAGATTGATGAAAGCAAAGCTGATCCTTATTATATTCAAGCTTTTTTTGACAGTAAAGCCGGTGAAGCAGCCCTTAATTATGGAGCTGGCGGTTCAGCTGTTATGACAATATCCGCAGAAGCAGTAAAAGGAATTATGATTCCGTTGCCTTCTCTTGAGAAGCAGAAAAAGATAGGTCAAAAGTATCAGGCTGCACTCGATGAATATACCGTTCTGAAACGGAAAATGAAAAAGCTATTAGAGCGAAAAAGAACACTTCTTGATAACGAGGGGTGAGTGCAGTGTTAGATACAGAACGAATTGAAGAGCTTATAGATGCTGTTACTGAGAAGATATATCTGGCAAACAGAACCGGAGAACTTGAAAGCCTGCTTGAGCAATGGGGGTTGCTCGATCTAATAACAGACGATGCTCCCAGCAGCGATGACTTTTATGATACATATAAAGACGGAAAAATAGTTGTTCTTGGCAGTCCACAGACAAAGGAAAACGAGTTACTGGGAGTCATAAAGAACCTTGGGCTTGACAAAAGTAGGTTTGAATTCTGTTTAGACTATAAAAAAATTGTAAGCTATCAGTTTTCTAAGCTGCAATACAATCCAAACTACAGGCTTGTAATCGTAGGTGCTATGCCACATAGCACAGCTGGCAAAGGAGATAGTAGCAGTGCTATTGCCAATATGGAAAACGCCAGCGGCTATCCGAAGGTTATTAGACTTGGTTCAAATGAATTAAAAATCACAAAGACTAATTTCAAAATGGCATTGCAGGAACAGCAAGCCATCGGTTATATATAACGTGCAAGGAGTGAGATATAGTGTCAATTAATTCTTTACAAAAGCAAACTAACACCAATATTCAGGAAAAAGCAAATCTCATATGGGAGATTGCAACGCATCTTGTGGGACTGTTTAAGCCGCACGAATACGGTAAGGTCATATTGCCTATGACGGTGCTAAAGCGTTTTGATGATGCACTTGCGCCTACCAAACAGGCAGTTGTTGAGATGAATGAAAAACTTGCAGAAATGAAAGTTGAGGGCGAAGCCCGTGACGGCGTTCTGTGTAAAACTTCGGGTTATGCCTTTTATAACACAAGCAAGTTTGATTTCAAAAAACTCGTTTCTGATCCGAATAATATCGAATCCAACTTTGAAAATTATCTGCAAGGTTTTTCCTCAAACGTCAAGGATATAATCTCTAACTTCAAATTCACCGATCAAGTAAAGACTATGGCTGACGGCAATGTGCTTTTTGTGGTTATTCAGGAGTTTATATCGCCGAAGGGCGATATGTCCCCGGATAGAATTACCTCAACTGATATGGGCTACATTTTTGAGGAGCTAATCAGAAAATTCTCTGAGAGCTATGATGAACAAGCAGGAGCGCACTTCACCAGCCGTGATATTATATACCTTATGACCGAGCTACTTATAGCTCCCGAAAAAGAATATATTAAGGCAAATGGTTGTACCAAAACCGCCTACGATATGGCTATGGGTACATCTCAGATGCTCGGCTGTCTGACAGAGCGTTTGACCGACATTAGCGAAGATGCAGACCTCACTTGTTTCGGAGAGGAGTTTAACCCTGAAACATATGCTATCGCAAAAGCGGATATGCTAATCAAAGGTGGAAATGCTTCTGGTATGATGTATGGCGATACACTGAGCGATGATAAATTCAGTGGCTATGAGTTTGATTATATCATTTCCAACCCTCCATTTGGTATTGACTGGAAGCGTGAGAGAGCCGAAGTTGAAAAAGAAGCGAAGAAAGGCTACGACGGAAGATTTGGCCCCGGACTGCCTACTATTTCTGACGGACAGATGCTCTTTATGCTTAATGGCATCAAGAAGCTGAAAGAAGGCAGCGGACGAATGGCAATCATTCAAAACGGTTCGTCTTTGTTTACGGGCGACGCAGGTAGCGGCTCTTCAGAGATTCGTCGTTACGTTATCACTGAAGATATGGTTGAAGCAATCATTCAGTTGCCGACAGATCTGTTTTACAACACAGGTATTTCTACTTATATTTGGGTGATTACTAAGGGCAAGCCTGTACACCGTTTAGGAAAAATTCAACTTATCGATGCATCAAAATGTTTTGTTAAACGCCGCAAGAATATCGGCAATAAGCGTGTTGACCTTGATGATAAGTGTATTGAGCTTATTATGAAAGCCTATATAGATTTTTCAAACGAAATATATACTAAAGATGATCTTGTAGTGGAGTCAAAGACGTTCGACAATGACTATTTCGGTTATACAAAAGTAACTGTTATGACCGCACAAGCCGACAAAGATGGAAAAGCCATACTGAAAAAGGGTAAGCCGCAGGCTGTCAAAGGTTCTAACGACAGTGAGATTATTCCGCTTTCAGAAGATATAGACGAGTTTATCGCAAAGAACGTCCTGCCGTACAATCCGCTGGCATTCGTTGACCGCAAGAAAGATAAGATCGGCTATGAGATACCTTTTACAAGATTGTTTTACAAGTTTACTGAGCCCGAATCCTCGGAAGATATCTTTGCGGATATCAAGGCACTGGAGGAGGAAGAAACAATACTGATGAAGGAGCTGTTTGGTAATGCGTGATATGATTAGTACAGGCATCGTTTGGTGTCCATCCATTCCATCAGATTGGGAAATACGCCGTGTTAAGAATTGCTTCTATATCTCAAAAGTTAAGGCAGGAACAAAGAATCCTGTTGTCCTTAAATTGGCACGAAGTGGAGTACAAGTAAAGGACGTAACAGTTAATGGTGGGCAAATGGCTGAAAGCTATGATGATTACAACCCTGTTCAGGTTGGAGACCTTCTTTTAAATCCTATGGATTTGTATTCGGGGGCAAATTGTAATGTCTCTGAAGTTGAAGGTGTTATAAGTCCTGCATATGTGAATTTAAGAGCCAAAGAATCAATAAACCCATTTTTCTTCGATTATTATTTTAAGATTCAATACTGGACAATGGCTATGTTCGCTCACGGCAAGGGTGTTTCATATGATAACAGATGGACTATTAACGCAGAAAGCGTAAAGGCATATGAGCTTCCTTTCCCAAGTGTTGATGAACAAGATTTGATTGTAGATAGTATAAAAAAGAGAAGTATCCAGATAGACGCACTTATCACAAACGCAGAGAAACAGATTGAAAAGCTGAAATCATACAAGCAAAGCGTAATCACCGAGACTGTCACAAAGGGGCTTGATTCTGATGTGCAGATGAAAGAAAGTGGGGTTGAATGGATCGGGGAGATACCGGAGCATTGGCAGTTAAGTCATATTGGGAATTTAGCAGAAATCGGTTCGGGAGGAACACCAAATAGAAATATACCTGAATATTGGAAAGATGGTACAATACCATGGATGTCATCTGGTGAAATAAATCTCGAATATGTCAATGATACTGCTGAAAAGATTACAGAAGAAGGACTTAATAATTCCAATGCAAAACTTTTACCCAAAAACACAGTAATGCTCGGTTTAATTGGTCAAGGAAAAACAAAGGGATTAACAGCGATTCTAAACATTGAATGCTGCTGTAATCAAAATCTTGCATATCTTATTCCGAATCGTTTCCTGTTTTATAAATACCTTTTTTACTGTTTTAAGGCGATGTATGTTTATATCAGAGGAATAGTTGGAGAATCACAGGCTGGTATATACCAAGGCTTTTTGAAAAAACAATATATTCCACTCCCACGAATTAGTGAACAACAAGCCATTTCTGACTTTCTCAACCACAAATGCTCCCAGATAGACAAGCTCATCGCCCTCAAACAGCAGAAGATCGAGAAGTTACAGCAGTATAAAAAATCCCTGATATACGAATATGTTACAGGCAAAAAGGAGGTATGACCTTGGAAACCAAAGAAAGACGCTTTGAACAGGATATCGAGACGTTCTTCCTCTCCGATGAGGGCGGTTATGTTTCGCTGAAAAGCAGTCAGTTCGATGTTGACAAGTGCATCTGTATGGACGTGCTGTGCAGGTTCATCGAAAAGACACAGCCGAAAGCGTGGGCGAAGTATCTCAAATACTACGGCGAGAACGCACAGGAAAAGCTCTATTTCCGCCTTGAAAAGTGCATCAGCGAACAGGGCTTGATCTATGTTCTTCGCCACGGTATCGAAGACCTCGGCATCAAGCTGAAAGTCTGCTACTTCAAGCCCGAAACTGCCCTCAATGATCTCGATGTGGAGCGCTATGAGGCGAATATCCTCGGCTGCACAAGACAATTCCGCTATTCCCCACACAATACAAATACCATTGATATGGTACTATCCGTGAATGGTATTCCCGTTGTATCTATTGAACTGAAAAACCAACTTACAGGGCAAGATTATCAATGTGCAATCAAGCAATATAAAAACGATCGTAGCAGTAAGGAGTTTTGTTTCCGACTTGACCATCGCTTCCTCGTATATTTTGCTGTTGACCTTTATGAAGTCTGGATGACAACGCAACTCAAAGACGGAAGCACCTATTTTATGCCGTTCAATCAAGGCTCAAACGGAGCTGGCGTTAGTGGTAGCGCAGGCAATCCTGAATACCCTGATGGATATGTAACACATTATCTTTGGGAAGAAGTCTTGCAACGGGATTCACTTATGGATATCCTCTACAGATTTGTTTCTCACGTTAAGGAAAAGGATGTAGATACAGGAAAAACAAAAGAGAAACTGCTGTTCCCACGTTATCATCAATATGATGTGGTGCGTAAAGTTCTTGCCGATGTAAAGGTTAATGGTTCTGGAAACAATTATCTTATCCAGCACAGTGCCGGTTCGGGCAAATCAAATTCTATTGCGTGGATTGCCTATCGTCTGGCTTCTATTCACGACGCAAATGACGAAGGGATATTTGATTCCGTTATCGTAGTAACAAACCGTGTCGTACTTGACGGGCAGCTTCAGGACACAATCAACAGCTTTGAGCACAAGGTTGGTCTTGTGGAAGCGATAGATGATAAAAAGAATTCCCACAGCCTTGCAGAAGCAATTAACGATGGTAAAAAAATAATTATCAGTACGGTTCAGAAATTCTTGTTTGGCTACAAGGATATGAATAGTTATACGGGTAAAAAGTTTGCAATCATCATTGATGAAGCACATCAGGGACAAAGCGGCGAAAGTGCAAGAATGCTCCGCAGGAGCCTGATAGATCTTGGTGTAGCTATCAAAGATTATGCCGAGGAGCAGGAAATCAACATAGAAGATGTTGATCTGACAGATGAGTATATAAACGCAGTAATCGGTCAGGGTAGACACGCAAATCAGTCTTTCTTCGCTTTTACAGCAACGCCAAAAGGTGAAACTATTGAGGTTTTCGGAACGCCTTACACCAAACCTGACGGTACTCCGGGTAAACGTCCATTCCACGTCTATTCTATGAAGCAAGCTATAGATGAAGGATTTATCCTTGATGTATTACAGGACTATACCACTATCCGTGAAGCGTTCAAGCTTGTAAAAGTATCCGAGGATAATCCCGAACTAATTGAAGGAGCGGCTTCAAAAGCACTATTCAAATATTATAAGAAGCACGGATATACAATTACGCAAAAAACTGAAATGATTATGTCTAATTTCCTTGCTAACGGCAGATTTCAAATTGGAGGGAAAGGTAAGGCAATGGTGGTTGCAGATAGCCGTGCAAATGCGGTTCGTTATTATCTTGCAATCAAGCAATATCTGAAAGACAATCCAGTGGTTTCAGCAGGATGTGATGTTATGATTGCTTTTTCAGGAGAAATCACGCTTGAAGAAATGCCAACGGAAAAGCCTTTTACAGAAGCGACTATGAACCTTGATGAAAACGGAAAGTATATCACAACTGATAAAAAGTTCCGAAAAGTTTTCCACAGCAATCAATACAATATCCTTGTTGTTGCTAACAAGTACCAAACAGGTTTTGACGAACCGCTGTTACATTCAATGTACATTGATAAAAAATTAAAAAGTGTCGCAGCAGTACAGACGCTCTCTCGCTTGAATCGAACTTGTTTTGGAAAGACAAGCACTTTTGTCCTTGATTTTGAGAACACCGAAGAGGAGATCAAGAAGGCGTTCCAACCGTTTTATGAGGAATCTTCTATGGAGGGTGAAACAGACCTGAATGCTGTTTATGATTACAGAAATAAGCTGCACGATTATATGCTGTTCAACTATGATGATGTAGAAGAATTCAACAACTTTATGTCAGGACAGTCCGGAAAAGGTCAAAATGCTGCCGCTCTCGGTCAACTTGCTGGTATGTTTAGACCTGTTATAGACAGATATAGAGAGCTTTCTGAAGATGACCAATATGATGTTCGTGATTACCTCCGTAAGTTCACAAGGACTTATAGTTATGTCACTCAAATTGTCAGACTTCACGACAAAGACCTTTTTGCTGAGTATCTCTACACTTCAAACCTTCTGAGGTTATTGCCTAAATCGGGAAAAGACATCGTTGATATAGACGATAAGGTCAAACTTGAATATGCAAATCTTAAAGAAACGCATACAGGCGCAATAATACTTGATGAAAAGAAAGTTGTCTGGACTCCAAGCGGGACATCGGAACCTAAAAAACCTAACAAGAAAAAGGATACATTGCAGAGTATCATAGATAAAGTGAACGAGCGCTTTGACGGTCAATTCACCGAAGCAGACAGGGTTATAATTGAGGGCATATATCGAATGTTTATGGACGATAAGGACGTTAAAAAGTTCAAAAAATATGCCAACGATAATAGCACTGAAATGTTTGTGAATTCCCTTTTCCCTGATAAATTCAAGGAGATTGTTACACAGTGTTTCCTTGATAACAACGAATCTTTCCAGAAACTGTTTAACGATCCTGAATTCTATCAGAAAGTACAGGACGTTATGGCAAAAGAACTATATAAGACACTGAGAAAAGATTAAGCATATAAACACAAAACTAAATATTTTTTGCCTATATAGAGTGCGTGAGGGACAAGCCCTGTGACCGCACACCAACCTACCGAAAGGCAAGGTGGTAATGCTTGAATGATGGGTGACTATAAATACAAGCGCCTATCAACCGATGGGCGCTTTGCTCTGCTCTCTTTTGGTAATACAATATATTCAGGAGGATTCTTATGTCACACACAATTAAACAACTTTCCCAAATGAATGGCAGAGTGTATGTGTATTTTAAGACAGCCGATCTTTGTCAACAATTTTTGAATCAAGCTGAACAGGAAGGTTTTGCTTTCCAAGATGGCGTTAAGCCAACAGAGCGACACATAAGCGATGTGATCGCAGTCAATAAAGATTATACCATCAACTATGTAGGAACTGTTGGTCACATAGCTTTTGGTAGCAATGTCCAAAAAATTGGAAATGAAAGCCTAATACGCATTGATTACGCGGATTTCATCCGATGATAGCTTAAGCCGTGCTATGATATATTTGTAGCACGGCTTAATTCTGATCATTTGTATATAAAATATATATTCACCTATTGGATTTTAAATAGATTTGTGATAAAATAATATTAATTATATGGTTTTGAGGAGAGCTAAAACAATGGCTAAGAAAATCATAAAAATCACATATAATCCATATGACAATCATATCAAGTTTATTATCTCACTTGATTCTGGTAAAGTATGGCAGGAGCTTGCTGATACATCTGAACTCTTGAAATATCAGAATCAGGAATGTGTCTTTTCAAATTGTGTAGAAGATATTGTTAGCTACATCAATCAGTACCAGAACAGTAGCTTGGAAGGACTGTGTATACAATTTGTTGGCACAGGCGATGATTTTTCGATACTTGAAGAAGTAGTTAAGAGCGAGAATAGGAATTCTAACAAAAAAGGTAAGATACTAACTGAATATGTAGGAGTGTATAAATCGGCGGATGAATCAATCGAAATAATACGTTCTGCATATAACAGAATATCAAGTGAATTTGAGGACTACCTTCCCGGAAATAAAAAGTATGAAACTAATACCAGTTATGCAGAGATTGGTGATTTAATCAACCTATTTACTGCTACAGTTAGCAGCGATATACCAATTTGCGTGATTGGTACTTATAGCGTCGGTAAATCGGCGTTTATCAATGCTATAATCGGAGATGAGATACTTCCAAGCAAGGTTGATCCCTGCACAGCTAAAGATGTTAAAGTTGAAAGCGGAACAGAAGTTTCCTTTAGTATTGAATACAAGGGAGAGCCGATTACATACGTTATTAATCCCGGTCATATTGAATCTCGTGATGAAGAGTCAGAGTTTGCTGAAGAATTCAGAAAAGCTATTTGTGAGCATTGTGTTTTTTTAGGTAAGAATTCAAATGAGATTCTTCACGATATTCTGATTGCGCTTAATGAGAGTGAGAAAACGTTTCCTCCAATTGCTGATGTAGGCTGGAATATTTCTATTAGGCTTCCGTTTGTAAATTCTATTCTTAAACAAGATAAGTGTAAAATCATTATTTTTGATACGCCCGGAAGCAACAATAGCGATATTGATCAGCACGCACATAGAGAGTCCCTTGAAAAGATGATGGGTAAACAGACCAATGCCCTTCCGATATTCGTTATGGATAGGAATCAAGTTATTTCAAACGATAATAACGAGGTAAAAAGTCTGCTTGATGAAAACAGGAAGGGATTCTCAAATCCTAACTGTCTTATTGTGTTCTCAAAAGCAGAGAATATTCCAACTTCTGCCTTTAGTCAGCCAATACCACCGGCATTTCTTAATTGGCATGGAAAGGCTACTTTTTTGTATGTCTGTGCTGTTGGTGCTATTGGAGAGAAGAAAAGAGATGAAAGATGGCTTGATCCGGAATATCAGGATGGATATAAGGATTGGAAGCTGAAATATAACAGTGATCACAGAACACTTCCGAGTCATAATATAGTTCCCTGCGGAAGGGTGATGGATACGAATACACGTGCATTGATTAGCGACGAATTGTACGCAACAGGTATCCCGTCTGTTGAAGATGAAATCAATTACTATGTTCAGAGATATGCAAATTACAAGAAATGCGTGAGCGGAAGTAAACTACTTCAAAACGCATTGCTACTGGCAAAGAAACAGCTTAAAGACCAGAAAAAAGAACTGGCAGAAACTAAAGATAAGAAAGAGAAAGAACAAACCGCCAAAAGGAACGAACTGATAAAGGCTATTGATGGAGTAAAAATCAAAACCATTAATATTCAGTGTGTGATTGAAAAATATCAAACAATTTTGGAAGATTATTGCTCTACGGTTTTACCTGAAATTCAATCTATTTGGGGAGAAGCTAAAAAATCTAAGAATCCAACAAAATATGTTGAGATGCATTTGCAGACACATTGTATGGAAGGTTTGTTTCTAAAAGCTTATGAAGGAGAAACCGGAATCCAGAGAGAAATAGTCAAGATTCTATCAGGGTGCGCTAATGATTACAAGGCAGAACTGCTTAGAATCGTCAAAGGTGAGGGCAGCAGTTTGTCAGAAGATGCTCTGGAGGAGCTGAGCGAAATTTTTAATTCTATCAATACTCCAAATTTTGTGGAAGTGGGTATTAATGGGAACCAGCTCTTCAACCTTATCGCACAGATACCTTTTTTCAGAGAACAATTTGAAAAGATGTATATTGAGAGTATTGCCGAAAGCATTTGCAAACAGCTAAAGCACCAAAAAGGAGGTCTATTTAGGAAGGATAGGCTTGGTTTATTCGCAGAACAATGTATTCAGCAACCTGTACAGGCGTATTTTTCTCAACTTAAGACTTGGCAATCTACTCATATTGACAGAATCAAAGAGACGTTAGATAAAGATAATTATATATTGAGTCAGTATGATGCTTATATCATAGAGCTTGAACAGCAAATAGAAAGACTTGAAAATAGACTTAACAATCTGACTGATGTGGAGGTTATTCTTGGGACTGTGCTAAATGCCCAAGAGTTGGAGGTAAGCTTATGAGTGAATTGAATAGTTCGATTTTGAAACTTTCCAGAAATATTTGTTCGGGTAAGTGTGGCGTTGAGAAAACCGAAGCTGTGATAAAAGATCTTGAAGCAAAGTTTGGTGACTGGGATATGCCAGTTGAACTTCCAGATGGTTCAAATATGACGAAGGAGCAGCATTTGAAAGCCCTTTCAGATACCATTAATTCGGGAGTGTTTTCAAAAGATGCACTTCGGACAATGGCGTTGTTGTCTGAGGAAATCTATTCAAGCAAAAGCAGATTCAGTGGGAAGAAACTATTGGTCATAGGCGGTGTAGTTGGCTTTGTAATTGTTGTCGGCATTGTTATCATCGTGACTATAAGAGGTGCAAAATGAATCAAAGAAAAAAGGAAATAACGAACAAACAAACCTATGTGGCTCCGGTCGATTCGGATGAAGTACAAAAAGTGGTCAATGAAATGATTGGTCAATGCTCAGCATCAGTGTTCAAGAATTATCTTCCATATATTTCGAGAGCATATGATGTAAAGTCTCTCGAAGATTCAATAGCGCCCGAGGAAACAGTTGCCTTTTTTGATATAACAAAACTTGTTATAGAGGAAAAAGACAAGATGGTAGAAAAGTTGAAGAATGTATATCATTTATTGGCATACTCAGACAAAAGTCTTGCTCTAATCATCCATAGAAAACATGATGGTTGCCAAATTGGACTTGCGGTGGGTAAATGTCAGGATTCTGAAGCGGCTACAAAAATGGCTGAGAGCTTACAAGATGCGTTAGTTGGGAATTTTCCGGGAACATCTTGTAGTGAGGTTCTTTCTTATACGGATTCTGAAGATTGCATCTTCCAAGCGCTGAATGAGTCTTCTTTCTTTAATGAAAATAATATATCTAATTATAATTCTATTGCTGTAGTATCAAACATTGCTTCTCAGTTTTCAGAGGACTATATCAATCAAGGGATTGAAAAAGTGATTGATGGTATTGTTCCGGCTGAAAACAAGGAATATACTATGGTTATTTTGGGCGAAGCTTTGAATAATGAGATGTTGGAAAGAAAAAAGCGTGAGCTGTACGCTATCTATACTGGATTAAGTCCGTATTCAAAACGAACCGAGAATTGGAATTGGTCAAAAAGCCAGAACTGGAGTAAGAACTGGAATGCAGGGCTTGCTTTTATTGTAAGTCTTGGTGGCGGCAAGAACAAAAGTGAGTCTGAAAGCGAGTCTTCTGGAACATCCGTAGAGATTAATCAATATGCAGTGACTCATACTCTCGAAATTATAGAAAAGCAAATGGAGCGTCTTGAAAAGTGCGAAGCGCTGGGGATTTGGGATATTGCAACTTATGTTTTTTCTCCTGATTGTCAACTTGCCAGTGAAGTGGCTCATATGTATATGTCTCTTACACAAGGCAATGAATCTTTCTATGAAAAACCGTCAATCAATGTTTGGAATTCGCAACGAAACGAGAAAAAGACTAAAGAAGCAGTAAGTGCTATTGCAAAATGTGTTCGGAAAATCGTCCATCCGACGTTTATAAAGAAACCTGACTATAAAGATAATTATGCAGAATATTGGGCGAATGAAGTTACTCCTACATCTATTATTTCCGGAGCAGAACTGGCTCTTGCAATGAATTTGCCCAAAAAGTCAGTGCCGGGATTATCACTGATAGAATGCGCTTCTTTCGGAAGAGAAGTATTATCATTTGATAAAGAATATTCGGGTGATGTTCATATTGGAAAAATACACCATATGCATCATAACGAAAAAAAGAATGTGGACTTGAATAAGAATTCGATCTCCTCTCATGTTTTTATTACTGGTTCAACTGGATCTGGAAAAAGCAATTCGGTTTACACCATTCTCAATGCGCTCAAAACAACCTTTATGGTAATAGAACCTGCAAAGGGAGAATATAAATACGAATTTGCAGATAATGTTAAGGTGTTTGGTTCAAATCCACAGATGAGTGCACTTCTAAGAATCAATCCTTTTTCCTTTAATAGAGGAATCCATGTTTATGAACATATAGATAGATTACTGGATGTCTTTAATGTTTGCTGGCCTATGTATGCAGCTATGCCCGCAGTTTTAAAGGATGCGATAATAAAAGCATATGAGAACTGCGGATGGAATCTTATTACATCAACGAATGAGAAGGGTGATATATTTCCAACATTTGTTGATATATGCGAAGAGATTGACAGTATCATTAATAGTTCAGATTATTCTGATGAGAACAAGGGCAATTATAGAGGATCACTGAAAACAAGATTAAATTCTCTTACAAATGGCATTAACCAACTGATATTTTGTAATGGTAATCTATCAGATAAGGATTTGTTTGAACAAAACACGATAATTGATCTTAGCAGAATTGGCTCAAGTGAGAATAAGTCTCTGATAATGGGATTGCTGGTTATCAGACTGCAAGAATATAGGATGTCAGAAGCAGTCATTAATTCTGAACTCAGGCACGTAACGGTTTTGGAAGAAGCTCATAACCTTCTTCGCAAAGCTTCAGCATCAACTACTATTGAAGGATCTAATGTATCTGAAAAATCAGTTGAAATGATTGCAAATGCGATTGCTGAAATGAGAACTTATGGAGAAGGCTTCATTATCGTAGATCAATCACCATCATTGCTTGATATGTCTGCAATACGTAACACTAATACTAAGATTATCCTTAGATTACCAGATAAAGATGACCGTGAATTGGTTGGTAGGGCGGCAAATCTGAATGATGAACAAATCAGGGAACTTGCCAGATTACAAAGAGGAGTGGCGGCTGTTTATCAAAACGAATGGATTGAGCCTATTTTATGTATGATAGATAAATACAACTCAAAGGTTGACTTCCAGAATGTTATAGATGGAGATAATATGCCAGGAGAGAATGCTATAGCACGTCGCTATATTAATTCGTGTGTTTATGATCCTGAATATATCCTAAGAAAATCTGATTATGAGTTTATTGATTGCCTTAACCAGATAAATTGTGAAGGAACGATTAAAGCACTTCTAATTGATTTTCGAAGAACTCCATTTGAACAGGCACAAATGACTTGGCAGAAGCTGGCGTTTAAGTATTTCAAGATTAGGGAATGTTTAAACCGATTATCAGATATGAATTCTTTTGAGGAATGGAATGATAGCGTCATCACACAACTTCAAAAATTCGATTTTGATGAATCTATCTCCCTGAGTAAAGAATCAGAACAGTTCTATCGGTTTTCACAGTTGATGACATTGGAATCTATTCTCTGGTTGCAGGCAGCTCAGATTGACCAACCTGAGAAGGGAATGAAATTAAAAAACTATATGAGCGAATTCAGAAATACATTCATGAAAGGTACTTAATATCGGGGGTGTAGTGTATGGCAATACCTATTGTGGCTGCTCTTAGTAAAGCAGTTGAAGGTGCTGAAACAATCTCCAAAGCAGAAAAGATGAGTGAGATTGTAAAAGATGCCGTGAAACTGGCGGATGATCTATGGCCGGAAATACAGCAACAAAATGTTGACCAGCCAATATCTCCAGCTGATATAGGACGGGAAGCATGGAAGAAAGCTGATATTGAGCAAAAAGCGACATACTCTGATGTACCACGTTATGTTATTACAAGAAATGAGACATTGGAAAACGATAGACATCCGATTACTGGTGTAAGCTTTGAGAGGCAAGTTGTAGAATTGCCTGATGGTGAAAAAATTGAAGGTGTATTCCCTCAATTTGAATCTATATTTGATGCAAAAATACCGGAGAATCTGTACCTTCAACCTGATAGAGTGCAATTTAGAGAGTGTAACAGGCAATTAGCTCAAGAAATAGAAAATAATCTTGAGCTAAGAAAATTGTTCTCAGAAGAACAACTTGAACAAATTATGGATGGTATATATGATGGCACTGCGCCTGATGGCTATGTATGGCACCACGACTCAGTAGCCGGGAAATTACAACTTGTAGATTTTGAAACACATTCCCGTACCGGACATACTGGGGGACGCTCTTTGTGGGGCGGCGGCTCAAACAACAGATAGGAGGCGTAAATATGGAACTATCATGGAAATATGATAAACCACTGAATAACCCGATAGCAGTAAAAAGTTTTCTTGATAAAAATAGTATTATTTTACCAGACTCACTAATTGAAATAATGGAAAAACATAATGGTGGGAGACCGTCCGATAAGGCTATTATAACTGATACTAATCAAGAGTATGTTTTTAAGGCTATGCTGTCGTATAATGAAGGCGACAAAGAAACTATCTATAGCATTTATCCAGAGCTTTTCAAAGAAAATCACTTATTCCCGTTTGCTTCTGATGCAGCAGGCAATTTTATCTGTTATGATACTGAGTCTTCTAAGTACGTTTTATATAAACACGAAACAGATACAGTAGAAATAATAACTCGTATGATAAATGGATTGTTGTTTTAGTAAGAAATTTGTACAGTTCTGTCTTTTCTGTAAATGGAGTTATTCTGTTTCAACGAATAAAGTCATAAGAATATTATCCGTTGAACAACATACATCTTCGTCTGCTCCTCCGGACTATGATAATAACAGGATAATTAGCAAACTATAAACAAGCCGTGCTACAAACTTGATGTAGCACGGCTTTAGCTTTATCTGATATAATCTTCGTAATCAATTCGTATAAGTTTTTCCTCCTCCAATGGCATTTCACATACATAATCAAGAAAGGCGAGTATCTGCGCTTCCGAAAGACAGATACGCTTATTCTCTTCAATGGCGAGCTGTTCTTCAAGCGCATCTTTTTCAGCCTGACGTTTGTTAAGGCGTTCTGTCAGTATTGGAACGGATTGACCTTGCACAATACCTCGCCATAGATTTTCTATAGCAGTATCCGCTTCTCGGATAGCTTTCTTTAGTTGCTTGAGCGTAAGATTATCAGGGCTTGCTTAACGTCTAATTAGCACAGCCGTCAAGCAGTAAAACTTTCTATTTGACGGCATTTCTATAATCGTCTTATTATATTCTATCAGCTGTGTGACCTTAATATCATACGAGGGAATTATTACCCCGCCTTAACAAAGAAACACCCGCAACAGCGACCTGATGACTATTGCGGGTGTAATCATTTATTTTCAGTTTCCTGTTTCCTGCGAGTCGAACTGCTTTGAGCTGATAGACAAGGATCAGTATTAAAGACTGCATTCAGCACAGCTGCATCACTCTATCACTGCGTCGGCAGCGGTATACTCTCCAAGAGAGTTTTCTCTGACCTGAATGCAGGCGTAGCTGACGGGGGAATCCGACGACGCGCTGAACTGTCTTTTTGCCGCGGGAGCGACCCTGATAACGTCCCCTGCTTCAAAATCAATTTTCTCGCCATCAAGTACCGCTATTCCTTTGCCGGACAGGACGATGTAGATTTCCTCGTTCTTCTTGTGGTAATGAACGAACGGCACGCCAGCTCCTGCGGGCAGGTGGTTGATGCTTACCTCTGCGCCGGTCAGCCCCAGTACATCGTGCAGCTCTGTTCTCGGGTCTTGTTTTGCGTTCCATTTGCTGTAGTTTGACATATTATTTGTCCTCCTTTTTATTGCGTGCTCCGGTATTATCGGAGCCTTTGATCTCTTCATGGTAAAAATAATCAACGATCACCGGATGTCCCTGCGGCACTCGACCATAGGGCATTTCGTTATCGACAAAGGGACAGTCGTATTTTTTCGCCATTTCCTCGGCTTTCTTCTCCAGCGTTTCAAAATATCTACGGTCATGCTTGTTGTAGATCTCGTCATAAAGCGGCACAAGCTCCGGATGCTTCTCTGCAATATAGTCCATGATGGTTTTCTTAAAACCCCCGCGCAAATTCAGGTTTTCCAGCCAGAACAGGTCGCACTGATCCTTTACCCGTTCAAAGATGGCTTCTATATCGGTGATACCGGGAAATACGGGCGACACAAAGCAAACGGTTCGAATACCCGCGTCATAGACCTGCTTCATGGCGGCGATACGGCGCTCAATGCTGACTGCTTGATCCATATCATTCTTGAAATCTTCATCAAGCGTATTGATCGACCATGAGACCGTGACCTGTCCTAACTCCTTCAATAAATCAATGTCCCTGAGTACAAGGTCGGATTTTGTTGTAATCAAAATATCCGCGCCGCTGCCTCTGAGTTGTTCAAGGAGTTTTCGAGTATTGCCAAACTTTTCTTCCTGCGGATTGTATCCGTCCGTCACGGAACCGATCACCACGCGCTGACTTGCGTATTTTTCCGGATTTTTGATTGTCTGCCAATACTTTACGTCGAGGAAGGTACCCCAATCCTCGGTATGTCCGGTAAAGCGTTTCATAAAGGAAGCGTAGCAATACTTGCAGGCATGCGTACAGCCCACATAGGGATTGACAGAGTAGCCGCCGACAGGCAGGCTTGATTTTGTCATAATATTCTTTGTCTCTACTTCACCGATCAGAATACCGTCCATCATCATCTGTGCCATTTCTTTTGTTCCTCCAATACTCTTGTAAAAGCCTTTGGCATTTCCTGAATCATATTTTCTTCACCCATGATCGGAACAAGATCCTCTTTCATAAAAACCGGAATGCTGAGCTTATGTTTCCCGCCACTCCTCTAAATTATTGCGGACTCGGTCAAGGTACGCTTCAAACTGCTCTATTTCGTCGCTGTTGAATCCCTTATAAAAAACATCGTTCATCTGCCGTGATACGATTTCCGCTTCATCCCTGAGAGACTTCGCTATTTCGGTCAGATAGAGCAGCGTCTTTCGCTTATCATCATCCGACTGCACGCGCCGGATCAGCCCTTGCTTTTCCATTCGTTCCAGCATGGTGGTTAGCGAGGTGATGGCAAGACCGCATTTTTCCGAGATCGTTTTAATCGGTACGCCGTCCTCCTGCCAGAGTACATAGAGAATACGTCCCTGAGCGCCGTTGAAGGCGTCGATACCGTGGCGTGCTAAAATTCTTTCAAATATACGGTCGCTGAGCTGTTTGATTTTCGAGACTAAAAATCCGCCGTTCATCGCAACATTTACTCCTATATCGTAGTTTATTATATTCTACTATATAGGAGTAGTTTTGTCAACCATAATTTTTATTACCAACGCTAATTTATCCGCTCACTGAAAACCGCTCCGCCGATTATACATACTGCTCGTCTAATGTTGTTTTGCCGTTTCCGTCAAAGTCAAACATTCCGCCCATAAAATCCTTGTCGTTGAACATAAAATCACCTATGTCCTTTCACGGAGAATGATTCAGTTTAATTCATTGCTGGTCAGTGTTTTCGGCTTGCGGAAGAAAAAGCTATCGGCTTCACAAGGAACTCTAAAATCATAACCGAGTTTGTTAAGCTCTTGAAGTTTTATCAAAACAAGATTGATATTCACATTTAGCATTTTTGCCATCTGAACGACATCGTACTTTTCCTTACTCATTGAGTAAATGTCATCATTGTCAATGATCAGATGTGCTGCAAAAGCGTTGGCTTCATATTCCGTTGTGTCTTTCATATTAAAAAGCACAAACTCTTTAAGCCCGTCGCCTTTGGCTATATCTCTATGAAGGGCATCGTGTCCAAGCTCGTGAGCGCAGACCATTCGTGCCATTATTTCCTCCATCTTATCATTAAGAAGGATAATTCTGTGCTTCCAGCGATATGTGTAAAGTCCCAACAGTTTATCTAATTCCTCTGAATAACGGAGCATTACACCGATTTCGGAAGCAATCTTCATAGGATTGCGAGTGCCTGTTTGCTTAACCATTTCGGTCGCCTTAGAGTAAATGTAAAATGAATCAATCATAATATCACCACCCTAATAAGAGTAATTAACTTGAATAAAACATCAGAGAGGAATATTCTTATAGATTCCTTTTAATCTCTGTACAACAGTCAGAATAATACTTACACCATAAGCAATTATGACTGCAATGTTTTCTTGAAATGAACAAGTGTTTAAGTCGTTTTATGAATTGCAATAAGCTCACCTCTTAATTAACGCTTACCGAAAACAGCAAATTCGAGAAAATTCAGCCCGAATTTTTACTGCCTACTATAATTATAAATCAAGAAGTGTCCCAAAAAACGGACTTTGCTCCGCTACTCGTCAGATTTTTTTAATTTTTTGGGAGTATATTTTTCCCGGTTTTCTGCCTTACACTCCCAATATATATCTTGGAGAGCTTTCATAACGCCATCCATTTCATCATCGGACAGCTCACCGCCTGCAAATAAGCCGCCAATCTCCTGTACAAGCTGATCGGCTTGTTGCTTACCTCTATATCCATATTTTTCAGATGCTTCAGTAATAAACTCCTCATTTTCATTTCGGAGATAATTAACGTCAACCTCAAGGATCTCTGCGAGTATATCATATACTTCTCTTTTCTTGGGATATGTTTTTCCGCTTTCATAATTACTAATTGTGTTTAGTCCGAGATTCGCCGCTTTGGCAAGCTCGCTTTGTGTCATCCCACTTTTTGCTCGGCTTTCACGAAGTTTCTCACCAAATGTCATTATTACAACCTCCTTGATTTCACAACTAACTTGTGAATGAATAAAAATACCTCTTGACTTTCACAAGTATCTTGTGTATAATGGGTGTGTAACCCACAAGTAACTTGTGAATTACTACTTGTATTCTACATTAAGTTGTGAATTAAGTCAAGAGGTATTACAAAAATGACACGAAATATTTTGCATTGCGATATGAATAACTTTTATGCTTCTGTCGAATGTATGCTAAACCCTGAATTGAAACAGTACCCCGTTGCTGTTTGTGGATCAGTTGAGGAACGGCACGGCATTGTACTTGCGAAAAACTACAAAGCCAAAGCATTCAAGGTCGCAACAGGTGACGCAGTGTGGCAGGCAAAACAGAAGTGTCCTGATTTAGTTGTTGTACCACCTCATTACGAAGAATACTTGAAGTATTCCAAATTGGCAAAAGCAATCTACTGTGATTATACCAATCAGGTAGAGCCTTACGGTATGGACGAGTGTTGGCTTGATATTTCCGGCACAAAAAAGCTGTTTGGCAATCCGGTAGATGTTGCTAATGAGATTCGTGAGAGGATAAAGTTTGAACTTGGCTTGACCATCTCCGTAGGCGTTTCTTTCAATAAGATATTTGCAAAGTTAGGCTCTGATTATAAAAAGCCTGACGCTGTAACTGTTTTTGAAAAAGAAACCTTCCGGGAAAAGATTTGGGGCTTACCGGCTTCTGATTTACTCGGCGTAGGGAGAGCTACAACAAGAGTCCTTAATAACTACTGCATAAGAACAATCGGTGACTTAGCAAATTCTGACTATGACTTTATAAAAAGAATATTAGGCAAGAACGGAGTATCACTATGGTTATATGCAAACGGTAGAGATAATTCTACGGTTAAGGATATTAAGTTTGTTTCACCTGTTAAGAGTATCGGACACGGAATCACAACGGTTGTAGATTTGAGTAACGAAGAAGAAGTTTGGCGTGTTTTCTTAGAATTGACACAAGGCATCGGACATAAGCTGCGTGTACATCAAAAGGTTGCAAAAGCCGTTGCTATCTATGTTAGGGATAATACCTTGTTCTCAAAGCAGTGGCAGACGCAAATGCAGATGGTGACACAATCACCGTTTGTTTTGGCACAATATGCTTTTCAGCTATTCAGAAAAAGATATGATTGGAGAAATCCTATTAGATCGGTAACTATTCAGGCGATTAACCTGTTTCCACAGGATATGCCGCAACAGATTGATTTGTTCTGCGATTATGAGCGAGCCGAGAAACAAGAAAAGCTGGATAGCTGTGTTGAAAATCTTCGCCAGAGGTTTGGTAAACGCTGCATAAGAAATGCTGTGCTGCTGCAGGAGCTTGGAATGCCGATGGGTAATGTTGAGATTACTATGCCAACAGGATTAGTCAAATAGGAGGTTGCCTATGTTCGCTATTAAAACAGAATCAATCAAAAGCTATGTTGAAGCACCAAAGTCTTTACTGAAAGAACATCGTAATTTGATCGCCTTAATTGCCGATAATGGAAATCACTTTCTTGCTTATGGAATAGTTGAGGGAACTACTTTGTATATTGATTTAGATGCAGAATATGAGGAAAACACACTATCGTGTTTTATCAATAAGCAAGGGCAATTCAAACTGTTTATATGTGAGCTTGAAGGCTATGATTATGTCGGTAGGATTATTGCTGCTTATAAGTCTTACGAGGTATAGATATATGAAACAGGAAAGGAACAAAGTTTATGTATTAGTAAACGCAGACCACAATCCCGACGGGACTTGTCGTCCCCGGTTCATTACGCTGGAGGACGGACGCAAATTCGAGATTGACCGTCTGATTCATCGCTGCCGTGCGGCAGCTACAAAAGTTGGCGGTACGGGTATCCGTTATACGGTATCTATCTGCGGAAAGCAAACCTACCTTTTTGATGAAGAAAACGGCAAATGGTTTGTAGAGTTTAAGACTGTTTAGGAGGAACATATAATTGAAATATTTGTCACGCAAAGATATTGAAGCTATTGGTGAACGAGTGACAAAAGCATATTTCCGATTACCTGACTTAACGGGCAAAACAGTATATAAGATTACACCTGACAAGCTAATTACTGATTTGTTAGGAGTTAATCTTGAATATCACCACTTATCTTTAGATGGATCTGTCCTCGGACTTACATCATCGTATGGAGCTGTAACATACAAAGTATTTGATTACGCTGATGAGGAGAGTTATTGCTATCTTGACGGCAAAACAATATTCATTGAACGTGATCTGAATGAGGATATTTCGCAGATTGGCAGATGTAATTTCACCAAAGCGCACGAAGCCGGGCATCAGATTCTGAAAATGCTTTTTCCTAAAGAATATGGCGGCGATAACAGAAAACTGCATTTCTGTTTAGCACACCCACCGAAGCAACGAAAAATGGACTGGTTAGAATGGCAGGCTAACGCTATCGCTTCCGTGATTCTTATGCCAAAAGAAGTTATAATGCGAGCGCTGTTCTTATTTGGTTTTGGTGAGCGGGTAAAAATGATAAATAAGGTATATGCTACTTGGGAATACGAACAGTTTTCGTCTATGGCGGTTTTTTTAGGTGTATCCAAAACAGCCTTGTCTATCCGGCTTACTCAACTCGGATTGGTTGACAAAAACTATTTTGGTAATCCGTACGACTTAACAGATATATATTGTGATGGAGGTATTTGAATTGGCAAAGTTTAACGCAAAAGAAAACGATCCTGAGCGCTATGCAAGGGTGAAAGAAGAACAGGCTAAGTTGCAGACACGGTGCAAGTCAGAGTTGCGATTAGCTCGCCTGTGTCCGTATTGCGACTATAAACTGTCTATCGCTATTAAGGGCGAACACAGTTGGACAAGCGAAAAATGCCCTAATTGCGGAGAGGTGGTCTATTTCCCGCCTATATCGTTCAGAAAGGCATCCAACAACTAACATAAACAAATTTTTTTCAATATTATCCAATAAAATCAAATATTAAAAAACTATAAAAAGCAAGTATGAGCTTGGAGCCGCTTGATGCGTTGATTCCTATTGCCACTTGATTTAGATTTTATCCTTTTACAAGGGATAGGTCTATCTTGTGGCAGTAGGCGACGCATCAAGTGGCTTTTTATCTTTTCATCAGGTGGCTCCGTGAAAGGAGTTACTGATGAAAAAGATTTATGAATCTATTATTTTAAGAACCGAAGATTATACAGTTGTAGATTTGAAAAAGGAGTATACTGATCCGGTTGGTGGTATTCAATTTGTAATAATTTCTGAAAGTAGTGAGCAAGAATTATTGCAACGTTTTGGTGATGAAATAAAAAAGTATTCACCATATGTCGTCACAGATGAAAAATATCTGCGTTTTCTTAATACAGACTACCAGCGCCAAAGAGCGGAAGCGTATAGGGATTCAGAATACCGAACACCATATTCTATCGGAGAAAAGACTAATGTGGGTAGCGTTTTGTTTCAAAATAATATGTCATTAGAAGAGATGGTGGAGATAAAAGAACAGTATGAAAGGATTATTTCTATAATCAATAGACTTCCTCAGAAAGAACAGAAAAGAAGAATAAAAAAATACCTGTTTGATGATAAAACTCAAGATGAGATAGCATTAGAAGAGGGGGTTGATCAGGCAGCAGTATGCCGTTCAATACAGAGGGCTAAAGAAAATATTAAAAAAATGCTCGGTAGTGGTCATATTTAACCTCATTTTTTTGCATTAAGGGTGAGAGGGTTTTTACCCCGAAAGATGAAAAGAGGTTTTTTAAATTGAAAAGTGTAAAAAGAGGGCGAATATTCCTTTATGATTTCGGAGAGCCATCTGGTTCAAAACAAGGTGGTTATAGACCTGTCTTGGTTATCCAAAACGACAACATAACGAAAACTTCGCCGGAAGTATTAGTAGCTCCATTAACGAGCAAAATCAAACACCCTGAGTGGTTTCCTCACATTTATCTGGGAAAACGATTTGGGCTTGAGTACCCTTCGATGGTTCTTTGTGAGCAAATTGCCCCGGCTGATAAAGGCAAACTTAAGTATTACATCGGAACGGTTGATGATCCCGAAATCTTGTCCAAACTCAATAGAACTGTAAGAGAAGTAATGGGCATAAAATACATTGAGCCGAGGATTAAGAATGAACTAAGGTGTTTGTGTCAATCTCACAAAGAGGAGTATTTTTCAACAAATAACTATATTGTTCGTAGGTTTAATCCTTTTCAGGTAATCAAGGAGAAATGCGATAAATGCAATAGACTTGGTTATGACTATTTAATTATTGACAAAAAAGCAGCTTTGCGCCGAGGAGGTAAGAAAAATGGCTAATGAAATGAAAAAGCAGCAGATTCCTACTATGTTTGAGGAGTACGGTGATATAGTTTCAATTCAAGACGTTATGAAAATGTTGGGAGTTGGAAGATCAGCAGTTTATTCAATGTTGCAAGAAGGCACTCTGCGGTCAGTGAGAATTGGAAGAAAGTATATTATTCCGAAGCAGAGCGTTATTGATGTACTATTTCCGTGATAACGTAATCGCATAATTGTAAAAGCCGATCAATATTGATATAATTGAGATGATGATTATTGGTCGGCTGGTCAATTAAGAAAGGAGAGAGAATATGCCGACCACAGGATATTTAAGACAAAAAAATGGACGTTATTATGCGGTTCTAAATCTCTATGATAGTACAGGTAAGAGAATCCAAAAATCTCACGCAACAGGGCTTACAGTCAAGAACAATAAGCGCAAGGCTGAACAAATATTGAAGCAACTCTGTGTTGAGTATGATAATAAGAACCTCAGTTTTTACTCTAACATAAAGGTTGCTGACTATTTCAAAAAGTGGCTTATAAGTATCCAGCCTGAGATAAGACCGAACACCTATCGTAGTTATAAGGGGAATATGGAAAACCATATTATTCCTTATTTCGAGAAATTAGGTGTTGAGCTTCAAGATTTAAAACCCTTCCAACTCACCGAATACTACAAGTCTAAGATTGGTGTTGTTTCAGTTACAACAATTAAGCACCATCATCAAAATATTTCAAAAGCTCTTTCTGACGCTGTTGAAAAAGGATTGATAACAATAAACCCAGCCACCGCTGCAAAAACGCCGAAGCAAACTAATAGCTTTAAAGCGGAGTTTTTGAATAAGGAGCAAATAAAGCAGCTTTTGAATTATCTGAAAGATACGAGCATTTTTCTACCAACTTATCTTTGTACGGTGTATGGTTTCAGAAGAAGTGAGGTGCTGGGATTAAAATGGCACAACATAGATTTTGAAAATGAAACAATATGGATCAGGGAAACATTACAGCAAAGCACCAAAGAGATTAGTGGACAGACAAACTATACATCCGAAACGAAAACAGAAAGCAGTAACCGTACTCTACCTATGATACCGAAAGTAAAACAGCTCCTTCTTGAACAGAAAGAGCGTCAGGAGAGAAATAGGGAATTTCTGAAAACAGGGTATATCGAAAGTGATTATGTATGTACTTTTGATAATGGAAAAGAACTTACTCCCAATTACCTAACAAAGAAATTCCATCTTCTCATAAAAAAGCAGAATGAGTTTCCTCAAATAAGATTTCACGATTTACGGCATAGTGTAGCAAGTAATCTGCTAAATGATGGCTTTACGACTGTTCAGGTTGCCGAATGGTTAGGTCATAGTAGCTCTACAACGACTTTAAAATTTTATGCTCATATTGACAAAACTTCAAAAATGGCAATTGCAAACAAGCTAAATGCAGGTTGATTCTACCAGTTTTATACCATTGTACACATCAAAAACAAACACCAAGTAAACACCTGATGATGACCAAAGTGGTGGAAAAGTGGTGGAAACATCAAAACTCACAAGAAACCGGAAATCAAGCAGAAAAAGAAAAAACCTCAGAAACGGCTTAGATAAGCCATTTCTGAGGAGTGGATTTGGCAGGGGCAGAAGGACTTGAACCCTCGGCACGCGGTTTTGGAGACCGCTGCTCTACCAACTGAGCTATACCCCTATATTCTCGAACAATGGTTATTTTATCATTAAATTTACCATATGTCAAGTGGTTTTATAATATTTATTGTGCTATTTTGTAAATTGTCAAAAAATTTCTATTTTTAACCTACCAGCATAATGATTTTAGTTGAATAAGTGATAAACTTATATCATTGATTAACATAATAATGGGGTGCAGTTTATGGAATATTACAAATTAGGGGAAGATGAATCTCCACTTTTTAAGTGTGATTGTTCAGATGATTTGAAAATTATTTTAACCAATTTAAATTTTGTGTTTATAAATATAAATAAAAGGTTACTGCATAGTGATGAAGCCGTTGTAGAGGTAATTCCTAAGGATGATGTAAAGTTTTATAATGAAAAGCCACAGATTAAGCAACAAGGTTCTTTAGTTGAAATGTACTTTAAACATCAGGAAAAATCAGTTACTTTCAACTCAAGAATGGATGCCTATAAATTTGTACATACTGCAAATGAACTTCTCACAGGTCACACTATGGCAGAAAGAGGTGCTGCTAAGGTTAAGGATGGCATTAATCTTGTAGATGACACTTTAGGATTTAGCACAGTGGATACAGTGAAAGGTGTTATTGAGAATGGTGTTATCGGTAGTATTTTTGGTGGAATTGGAAAGAAAAAGAGCAGAACTAAGAAAATATCAGGTAAATCTAACACCATAAAAGAGTCTGCGAAAAAGTCACTTCAAAGTGGTGTTGATGCACTTCAACAGAAGAATGTTGAGAAAAATATTAATGAATACAACAAGCAACTTGATAGTCTTAAAAAGTTGAAGGACTTAGTTGATAAGGGTGTGTTGACCGAAGAAGAATTTGAAAAGAAAAAGAAAGAAATTTTGGGATAATACAAAAGCCAACCGGTAATTTGGTTGGCTTTTTCATACTATTATAAAGTTTTATGAATTCAAATATTCTTGCAAATCGTTAAATCCGGTTCTCATTTGACTATATCCGTGATTATAGTAAGTGATTTTCTTATTATAGTCATCTTCGGTACGGGAAATTTCCGGAATTGTAGGACGAATAACAAAAACCTTGTTTTCCTTTTCAAGTTCAGCTAATTGTTCAGCTTGTTTTTTGTAATTTTCAGGTCTGCTTAGCATAGTGTTTAGAAAATCTTTATGTAAAGCAAACTTAGCTTTGTACAGCAAATCCATACTTTTTGAGGATGATGGATATTGATGAAGTCGTCTGGTTTGGATTACAACGATTTTCTTATATCCAAGTTCCATAGCTCTTTCATAAGGTAAAGAGTCGGAAACACCACCATCATAATATTTTTTACCGTCAATTTTTACTGCTTTTGAAATGATAGGTAGTGAACTTGATGCAGCACCAATGTCAAGTAATCTTTTTTCATCAGATTTTTCTGTTAAGAATTCAGCCTTGCCTGTTTCTAGGCTAGTTACAACAATTTCATTTGTTACTTTACTTGCAAAATATTTGTCAAATCTAAATGGATATTGTTTGTAGGGAAATTCGTAAAAGGCTTTCTTTAGGTCAATAAGTCCTTTGCCTCTTTTTAATGAACCTTTGCCAATCCATTCATCAGATTTGTTTGTAGGGAAAAGGCAATCTTTTGTTCTATTTTTCTGTTCTGCAATGTAGCTTAAAGCACAACAAGTACCGGCTGATACACTGGCAACATACTCGAATTGCATATTTTGTTCCAGTAAATAGTCCAATGCACCGGCAGTAAATAGTCCTCTAATAGCTCCACCCTCAAGAATTAATGCTGCTTTCTCCAAAACTAAAACCTCTTTCTTATATAATAGGGAGCAATTTCTTGCTCCCTAAAAATTATTTGTTCATATCTGCAATAATATCTGCAATAACTTCTCTTTCATCAAGGTGATACTTAACACCCTTGATTTCTAGGTAATCTTCATGTCCTTTACCTGCAAGAACAATAATGTCACCATCTTCTGCGTTTTCCATACAGTAACGAATAGCATCCTGTCTTTTTGGTACAACAACATATTTACCGTTAGTCTTTTTAAGACCACCTTCTATAATATCATTGATAATGTCCATAACATCTTCATCACGACTGTTGTCCTCAGTTAAAACTGAAAGGTCAGCCAGTCTACCGGCAGTTTCGCCCATTTCATATCTTCTAACCTTTGGTCGGTTACCACCGGCACCAAATAGTACAATCAGTCTGTGTGGGTTGTATTCTCTAAGTGTTTCAAGGATATTTTCCATTGATAGTGCATTGTGAGCATAGTCAATAAGTAGTGTATAGTTGCCCGGAACTTTTACTGCTTCAACTCTGCCTTTAACCTTAACAGTATCAAGACCTTTCAAGATAGCCTCATCAGAAATACCCATTTCAATTGCAGTAGTCATTGCAGCCAAGGCGTTATATACTGAAAATCTACCGGGAATGGCAACATTAACATCAAGTGTCTTAAGACCTTTTGTTTTGAAGTTTACACCGATATATCCCGGCTTTGAGATTAGATTGTCGTCATAACCTACAATATCAGCTTTTTCACTAAAGCCGTATGTTGTAATATCACAAGTAGCATTTTCTGTGATTCTGTCAAATACTTTGTCATCAATGTTGAAAATACCTTTCTTGCATTGCTTAAATAGTAAAGCCTTGCATTGTAAGTATTCTTCAAGGTCCTTATGTTCACTATCACCAATATGGTCATGACTGAAGTTTGTGAAAATACCATAATCAAAGTAAATAGCATCTGTTCTGTGCCACTTTAAGCCAAGGGAAGATGCCTCAATAATCATAACTTTACAACCGGCATCAACCATCATTCTCATAGCATGTTGAATTTCATATGATTCAGGAGTTGTGTTGTTGGTTTTATAAATCTTGTTTCCTATTATAATACCAAGTGTACCGATTGTTCCTGACTTAATGCCCTCAGCATCCAGAATGCTTTTTAACATTGCAACAGTAGTAGTTTTTCCTTTTGTACCGGTTAGAGCAATTGTAGTCAATTCTTTTTCCGGTTCACCAAAAAGCATTGCACTCATATATGCAAGAGCTTTTCTTGTGTCATCAACCTTGATAACTGTAATATCTTCCGGAATATCTACATTGTCAGAAATAACAACTGCACTTGCACCGGACTTAACTGCTTGAGGTACAAACTTGTGACCATCAACATTGTAACCTTTAAGTGCTACGAAAACTGTACCGTCAGTTACCTTTCTACTGTCATAAATAACATCGGAAATTTCAGTTTCTGTATTTCCTTTAATAAGAGTGTACTCTATATTTTGTAAAATTTTTGAAAGTTGCATAAAATACCCTTTCTGTGGAATTAACTTCCATCTTTATTTTCTATATAAAATGTATAAGCTAAATTTACAACTTTTTTTAAGGTTTGTCAAACAACATATTGTGCCATAAATTTTATTTTTGGTTATTTTACACTATAGATACGAAAAATAGTGTAGAAATAGGGGAGAATTCATCAGCAAGACATTTGGACTTCACATATTTTTCAATTAAGTAGAAAATGAATTGACACTTTGCACAAATGGAATATAAGCAAATTGAATAATAAAAAGATTATTAATTTGTGCAATATACACATTAGCAAATATTTTTATTGTTATTTTGCATAAATTTAATCCTCAGTTTTATAACTTTAGATAAAAAGTACAAAGGGAGTTGAAATTTACCCCTATTTTGTGGTACAATTTAGTCAAGTGATATGGTGAACGAAAGTTCTATCCTGAGGGAACAAGTAGTTACCGACACAAATTATTTATCTCTTTACAAAGGAAGGAAAATTACAATGAAAATCAAGAGAATTTTATCATTAGTTCTCGCAGCTGCTATGATGGCAGTTGTATTTGTAGGCTGTAGTAAGTCAGAAGATAAGACATCTTCAACAAGCGGTGCTGCAAAAACAGTAGAAGTTGAAAAGAACGCAAAGCTAAAGCTATGGGGCCCAGCTGCTTCACTTTCTATCTTAAAGGAACAGGCTAAGGCTTTTGAAAAGAAGTATGCTGACAAGAATGTTAAAATCGAAGTTGTAGCACAGGAAGAATCAGATGCAGGTACTCAGGTACTTAATGACTCTGAAGCTGCTGCTGACGTATTTGCATTCCCTTCAGACCAGCTCACAAAGCTAACACAGGCTAAGGCTCTTCTACCTGTATATGACAACTATGTTTCTGATATTTCAAAGAATCATACAGCAGCTGCTGTTGATACAGTTAAGGGTGACCTAAACGGTAAAGAAGTTCTATATGCATTCCCAGAAACAGATAACGGTTATTATCTAGTATATGATAAGTCAGTTGTTTCTGATGAAGATGCAAAGTCATGGGAAGGCGTTCTTGCTGCATGTAAGAAGGCTGGCCGTCAGTTCATCATGGATGCCGGTAACGGTTACTACTCATGTATGTTCCCATTCACAGGTGGTCTAAAGCTAGATGGCCTTGAAGGTGACGCTCAGGATACTCAGAAGTTCAACAAATATGACGAAAACGAAGTTGCACAGACAATGTCAGCTTTCTCAGAACTATTCCACAAGTATAAGGATACATTCGTATCTGCTACAGTTGATAAGATCAGTGCCGGTTTCTCAACAGCTAAGAGAACATGTGCTGCAGGTATTGACGGTACATGGAATGCAGCTGTTAACGAAGAAGCTCTAGGTAAGGACTTCGGTGTAGCAGTTCTACCAACAATCAATGTTAACGGTACAGACAAGCAGACAGTTGCTATGATCGGTTACAAGTACATCGGTGTTAAGTCAGTTACTAAGTTCCCTAACGCTGCTGAAGAACTAGCTAACTACCTAGTAAGTGCTGATTGCCAGAAGACAAGACTAGACAAGCTTGGTTGGACTCCAACAAACAAGGGCGTTGAAGTTGAAGGTAACGACGCTATTCAGACAATGCTAACAGAAGCAAAGACATTCGTTGTTCAGGCTAACATCATCCAGGCATTCTGGGATCCAATGGCTAACCTAGGTAACATGGTTTACAAGCCAGGCGAAAAGAGCGATGTAGCTACAATGAAGACACTTCTAAAGAATACTTTAACAAACATCAACAGCTAATTTAATTTAGACTGTTAATAGTTAAGATTTTTAAGTGCTGGAGATAACATCTTGTTATCTCCAGTATTTATGAATGGAAAATAAAGTATAAAGGAGTGACGTCATGAAATACATAGATTATGTCCAGCTAAATGCATTCCAGAAGTTTGGATATAAGTGTAAAAATTTCTTTGTGAATTTACCTCATAATCTTCTTAAGTTCTTTGCTGCAATTGGTAACTTCTTCAAGAAATTATTCTTAGGTATCGGTCACGGCTTTGCAAACTTTGGTAAAAGATTTGCTAAAGGTGACTGGGCAACAAAGCTATCTTACCTTATTATGGGTATGGGTAACTTTAGTAAGGGACAGTACATTAAGGGTTTACTATTCTTAATTATTGAAGCAGCATATGCAATGTTCCTAATTTTCTTTGGTATTGACCAAATTTCACAGTTCGGCACACTTGGTACTCAAGAAGGCGGACTTGGTATTGACCCAACAACAGGTGCTTACGGCTATGTTGAAGGTGATAACTCAATGCTTATCCTTCTATATGGTGTTACAACAATTGTTGTTTCAGTTGTATTCCTAGTATTCTATATTATGAATACTAAGTCAGCTATGAAAGCTCAAGAGCTAAAGGCTGAAGGTAAGCACGTTCCTACATTTAAGGAAGATTTAAAGCAGTTCGGTGATGAGAAGTTCCACGTTACACTTCTTTCTCTACCATGCCTACTAATTGGTGTATTTACTGTACTACCACTTATATTCATGGTGCTAATTGCATTTACAAACTATGACCACAGCCATCAGGTTCCTGGTCACTTGTTTACATGGGTAGGTTTCCAGACATTTAAGGATGTATTCAGTAATGTTGGTGGCGCTAACATGGGTGAAACATTCCTAACACTAACTGAATGGACAATTATTTGGGCTATTTTTGCTACATTCCTAAACTATTTCTTTGGTATGATCGTTGCTCTAATGATTAACAAGAAGGGCATTAAGCTAAAGTCACTTTGGAGAACATTATTCGTTATCACAGTTGCTGTTCCTCAGTTCGTTACTCTACTGGTTATGAACCAGATGCTACAGTATGACGGTGGTGCTATTAACGTTCTATTACAGAACCTAGGTTTAGCAAGAATTAACTTCCTAAACGGTTCAGCTCTAACAGCAAAGATTACAGTTATTGTTGTTAACCTATGGGTTGGTATTCCTTATACTATCCTAATTACTTCCGGTATTCTTATGAATATCCCGGCTGACCTATATGAATCAGCTACAATTGACGGTGCAGGTCCTGTAAAGAGTTTCTTCAAGATTACTCTTCCATATATGCTATTCGTTACAACACCATATCTAATCACAACATTTATCAACAATATCAATAACTTCAATGTTATTTACTTGTTATCAAGTGGTGGTCCTACAACAGATAAGTTGTACGGTGGTGCCGGTCAGACCGACTTGCTTGTTACATGGCTATTTAAGTTAACAATGAGTGCACAGGATTACAACTATGCTGCTGCTATCGGTATCTTAGTATTTATTGTTTGTGCATCCTTGTCACTAATTACATTCAATATGACAAAATCTGCTAAGGATGAGGAGGCATTCTCATGATAAAAAGTTACAAGTTAAGAAGAAATATCACAAATGCCGTTGTATATGTAATCCTTGCAGTTATGGGTATTATTTGGGTATCTCCACTAGCATGGATGGTTCTTCACTCATTTAGAGGCGAAGGTACATCAGCTGTTTATTACCTAATTCCTAAAACATTTACTTTCCAACATTACATTAACCTATTTACTGATACATCAATTTTGAACTTCCCAAGATGGTTCCTTAACACTCTTGTAGTTGCGATTTTCTCTTGTATCATTTCTACATTGTCAGTTCTAATGGTTTCATACGCATTCAGCCGTCTAAGATTTAAGGCTAGAAAGCCTCTTATCAACATCGGTATGATTATCGGTATGTTCCCTGGCTTTATGACAATGATCGCTATTTATTACCTATTAAAGGCAATGAATCTAACACAGACTCTACCTGCTCTTGTTATCTGTTACTCAGCCGGTGCCGGTATCGGTTTCCAGATTAGTAAAGGTTTCTTTGATACAATTCCAAGAGCACTTGACGAAGCTGCTACTATTGATGGTGCAACTAAGAATCAGATTTTCTGGAAGATTATCCTTCCAATGTCAAAGCCAATTGTTGTTTACACAGTTCTAACAGCATTTATTGGTCCTTGGACAGACTTTATTCTAGTTAAGATTATCATGGGTGATGCTCGTGATAACTACACAGTATCTGTTGGTCTACAGCTAATGGCTAGCCAGACTTACATTTCTAAGTACTATCAGAGATTCTTAGCCGGTTCAACTGTTGTTGCTATTCCTATTACATTGTTGTTCTTGAAGATGCAGAACTACTATGTTGAAGGTGTTACAGCCGGTGGCGTTAAGGGTTAATTTTACAAAATTTACTCCACAGGGTTTCCTGTGGAGTTTTTTGCTTTTGTATTCATCTTATATAATTAAAGTAACTTTGATTATATCAAAATAATAGAATGACAGTTGTACATATTGCATAAATTTGCTTGTTAATTTTCTGTAAACAGTCCTCTTATATGTAGGTGTGATATATTGATAAAGCCTAAGAAAAATGGTAAAATTAATATGAAATATTCTGTTAAAGGAGAAATCTATGAAAAAATTAGTTGCACTGTTTATGGTGTTGGTAGTTGCATCAACTGCCGTAGTATTTTCAGGTTGTACAAAGTCAACAGAAGATTTAATGGAAAATGCAAAAGTAAATCTTCCTAAGGATAAGTACAACACTTATTATCAAATTTGGATTGGCTCATTCTGCGATTCAAATAACGATGGTATCGGCGATATTCAAGGTATTATCAGTAAGCTGGATTACATTAATGACGGTGATGATAGTACAGATACTGACCTTGGTTATACAGGTATTTGGCTAAGCCCAATGATGCCATCACCATCATATCACAAGTATGATGTTAAGGATTATTACAACATTGACCCTCAGTTTGGTACACTTGATGACTTTGACCAGTTAATCAAGGAATGTGATAAGCGTGGTATTGATGTTATTATCGACTTTGTTCCTAACCATTGTTCCAGCGAACATCCTTGGTTCAAGAAAGCTCTTAAAGAAGCTGAAAAAGGCAACTTTAACGGCTATGCAAAGTACTTTAACATTAAGAAATCTTCTGAAACTGAATCAGGTTATAACTGCGACCCTAATGATAGCAGTATTATCTATGAAAGCAACTTTAGTGATACAATGCCTGAATGGAACTACGACTATGAAGGTACAAAGAAGGAAATGGCTAAGGCTGCAAAATTCTGGATTGATAGAGGTGTAGCAGGTTTCAGACTTGATGCAGTTAGATACCTATATTACAATGACTATGAAAAGAGTTCAGATACTCTAAAGTGGTTCTATGACACTTGTAAGAAAGAAAAGAACGACATTTATATGGTTGGTGAAGACTGGTCATCAGATATGAACGAAGTTTCTGCAATGTACAAGTCAGGTATTGACAGTTTATTTGCTTTCCCATTTGGTGATACCAGTGGTAAATTCTTAGTTAGTGTTATTTCAGGTTCTATCAATGACTATACAGATACACTTCTAAGTTATGAAAAGAAAACTAAGGAAGCTAATAAGGACGCTATTAACTCTTACTTCCTAACTAACCACGATATGAACCGTGTTGGTGACTCACTAACTGAGTTATATCAGAAGAAGATGGCTGCTGCCCTTTATATGACAACTCCGGGTAATGCTTTCACATACTATGGTGAAGAACTTGGTATGGAAACATATGATGAAGGTGATGACCCTGCAAAGAGAACTGCTATGATTTGGGATAGCGATAATCTTCCAAATGTTACTGCTAACGGTATTGACAGAGTTGAAGACAATACTGATGGTGGTGGCGTTAAGCAACAGGATAAGAACAAGGATAGCCTACTAAACTTCTACAAAAAGTTAATTAAACTTAGAAACTGTCACCCAGGCATTGCAAGAGGTACAATCTCTGCTTTACCTGATGATTTTGATGGTGGTACAGGTGTAGGTGGTTACTACCTAACATACAAAAACGAAAAGTATCTTGTACTTCACAACCTAGATACAGACAAGCACAGTTTTGAAATCACAGATAAACTAATCAATGATGATTACAAAATTGCCGGTATGTTTAGTGCAAAGAGTGGTAAGGTGTCAATCGAGAAAAATGTACTAACTTTACCTGCTTATAGCACAATCGTTTTACATTCAACAAAATAATTTTTTCTACCGATATAACGGTAAAAATGAGGAAAGCTCTCGACAATGGGAGCTTTCTTTTTTTATTCTACAAAGTAAAGGAAAACAAACTAAAAAGGTACATTCACATTGTGACAAAACTGTTGTGGGCAACTGACTATAATAAAAACACAATATCAAGGATATGAAATTACCCTTATTAATATGACAGGATGTGTAAAAATGACAGCAGTTAAAAAGCTACTTTCCGGTAGGTGGAATGACTTTAAAGAAAGTTCAACAGGAAAAAATATTTTGATGCAAAGCATATATTTTTTGTGTGGTGTGCTTATTTCAAGAGGTGCAGTCTTTGGGCAACTTTCTCCATTTGGAGCTGCATATGTTGCCTCAGTTCCGTATAGAAACCTTATAACTTCAATGCTTGGTACAATTTTCGGATATGTTGTCCTTGATCGGGAAAATTGTTTTAGATACATAGCAATTGTGGTTGCTATAGGTGCTATTAGATTTGTTGCAAATGATATTAAGAATATCAGCAAAAGCACTGCTTTCCCATCAATGGTAGCTTTTTTACCGGTATTTGCAACAGGCATTGCATTGCTTTTTTCCGATACTTCTCAGTTAAGTTCATTTGCACTTTGTACAGTTGAAGCACTAATTTCAGCATCAGGAGCATTTTTCTTAGATAGAGCAATTTGCCTTTGTTCCTCTAGGAGAAACTTAACTTCATTTACTCAGCAAGAACTTTCTTGCATAGTAATGTCAGGTTGTATTCTTTTACTTGCACTTGGTGGTCTTGGCATTGGTGAATTTTCCTTTGGCAGAGCCTTAGCAGTTGTGGTTGTACTTCTTTGTGCTAAGTTTGGTGGTGTTGCCGGTGGTACAATCGGTGGTATTTCAACGGGTGTTGTATTTTCTTTAAGTTCACTTTCACTTAGCTTTTTGTGTGGTGGTTTTGGATTTGGTGGTCTGATGGCAGGGCTTTTCTCTTCTACAGGAAAGATTGGTACTGCAGTTGCATTTATATTGTCAAATATAATAATGTCCTTTTCTTCCGGTGATAAGGACTTGATTTTTGCCTTAGCAGTTGAGTCTGTATTTGGGGCTGGGTTATTCTTTATGGTACCTAATGCAGTAGGTAATGTTGTTTCGGCCTTGTTTTCTCCTTGTGATGATGTAAATAGTGGCATTGCTTTAAAAGAAAATGTTATCAGTAGGCTTAACTTTTCTTCAAAAGCCTTGAAAGATGTATCTTCTTGTGTTACAAGAGTTTCTGACAAAATGCGAGAAATGAATGTTGATTCTTTTCCTGATGTTTACTTAAATGCCAAAGCAAATGTTTGTTCAAGTTGTGGAATGAGGGTGTTTTGTTGGGAAAGAGAGAAAGGTGTTTCTGAGGATGATTTTAACCGACTAACAGAAAATTTAAAGAAAAATTGCCACATAACTGTTGATGATATTGATGCTTTGTTTGTTAAGAAATGTTGTAGAAAATCTGAACTAAGTACTGCAATAAATCGGTATTATCAGTCTTACCTTATGAGTATGGAAAGTATGAGGAGAATTGATACTATCAGAGGTGGTCTTGCAGGTCAATTTGGTGGACTTTCCGACATATTAAAGGATATGGCAGATGAATTTTCTAAGACGGATGTGTGTGACTTAGACAGTAGTGAGAAAATTTCCTATATGCTAAGGCAATATAACCTTATTCCTATACTTTGCAATTGTAGGATTATGGATAGTGAAATGACAGTAGAAATGGAACTTTCCGATAGAAGCAAAGGCTCAATTAAAAAGTCTGTACTTAGGAGAGAAGTGGAAAAATGTTGTGGCAGAAGATTTCTTGATCCGGTAACTACTATTGCTCAGGATAGAGTAAGAGTTGTGCTAAACGAAAGACCACTGTATGAAACTGAAGTTGGCTCATATCAGCATATTGCTAACAATGGCAGAATGTGTGGTGACAGCATAGTATGTTTTAACGATGATAAAGGCAACTTTGTTTCCTTGATTAGTGACGGTATGGGTACAGGTGGCAGAGCAGCAGTTGACTCTATGATGACAGTAAACTTAATGGAAAAGTTAGTTAAATCAGGACTTTCATTTGACTGTGCTTTAGGGCTGACTAATTCAGCATTGATGGTAAAAAGCCAAGAAGAAAGTTTGGCTACAGTTGATGTTTCTTCAATCAATCTATTTACAGGGAGAACAGAATTTCTGAAAGCCGGTGCACCTTATACATATGTGAAAAAGAAAGGTAGGGTGATGCGAAAAGAAATACCATCAATTCCGGCAGGTATATTAAACGAAGTGTATTTTACAAAAGAGGAAACCACCCTTTCCGGAGAGGATATGATTGTTATGTTAAGTGATGGAGCTATTATGGGTGACGATAAATGGCTGCTAAGTTTAATAAAGTCTTGGAATAAAGGTAGCTGTCAGGAACTTGCCGAGGCAGTTGTTGAAGAAGCTATGAGACATAATGAAGGAATAAAAGATGATGATATAACTGTACTTGCAGTAAGGTTAAAGGATAATTAAGGAAAAAATAAAAGCCACATAAAAATGTGACTTTTACAGTTAGTTATTAGATTGATGAAGTTTTTCTTCAAGTAGTCTGTAAATGTTTTGACTGCTATTTTCTTTCTTGAAGATATGTATGTTGTTACGCATCATTTCAAGTTCTTGGTCATTGGCAATAAAGTCATTTAGCTGATGTATTCCTTCTCTGCCTTTTCTAAGGGTAAAGGCTAGGTTATGCCTTTTTAAGAACTCAGCATTGTCTTTTTCTTGACCGTCATAAGAACGGAAAATTGCCATAGGAAGTTCCTTAGCCATAGCTTCCGAAACAGTAAGACCACCGGGTTTAGTGATGATTAAATCACTGGCACTCATATAGTCCTCAATGTTGTCAACAAAGTAACATAGCTTTGTAGGAATAGTGATTTTTACTGTTGGTTCTTTTTTGTTCTTAATAACGCCACTTCTCACCATATGACGGAATGTTCTAAACAACTTTTCGTTTTTACCGGTAACAACAATCAGTTGATAATCACTAGGGTACTTGTTTAGGTTCTTGTAAATTTCAAGAATGTTAGTAACACCAAAAGAACCTGCCATCATCAGTACAGTTTTCTTGTGAGGGGAAAGTCCCAGCTTTTCCCTCATAGCGTACTTATCACAATGCTTGTAGAACTCTTCATAAATCGGAATACCCAAAGGATAGATAATAGAGCAGTCAACATTGTATTGGTCTCTAAGCTGATGAACAATATCGTTGTTAGCTACAATATAAGCATCTACAAGGTCATTAATATATGCAGCATGAGCAGCATAGTCTGTAACAATGCTAAATAGCAGAGCATTTGTACGACCTTTCTTTTTAAGGGCAGATACCATCTCTGTGCAAAAAGCATGACAGCTGATTACACAATCAGGCTTAAATTTATCAAATAACTTTCCTAACTTTCTTGAGTAAAAAGAAGCAATACCATGAACTGCCTTGTCTAGGAAAGAAACCTTGTCAGCAGAGTTATATATTTTACCGTAAAGTCTGGGAGTTTTGTTTGCAAAGAACAAGTAGCCCTTGGTAACAATCCAATGTAAAAACTTAGAACTGTACATTAAGGCATCCTCAATAACAACCTCATTACCTTCAACATTTTCTATTGTTTTTTTCAGAGCAAGACTGGCTCTGTGATGACCTCCACCGGTATCGGTCAGTAATATTAACACTTTCATTTTATTCACCATATAAATTTCTAATACTAATTATATAAAAAAATATCGGACTTTTCAACAAAACTACAATAATGATACTTCTTTTTATATAAATAATTTGTCATTATATGTAACTTCCCTAAAAACTAATGTTTTAGCCAATATATCTTTGTCATTAATTCGACAAAAAGTTACAAGGTTGTCACTTTAATTTTTCGGTTTATTGTAGTATTCTTATAAGTAGGACATTATACGATTATTAAGAAATGATTAAGAGAAAGAGAATATGTAAGAAGGAGAGTTTTCTGTGAGTAGAGATTTGGATGAACTAAATTATCTTGCCGATTTAGAAGATGACGACAACTTTGAGCCATCTGACTATAATACACAAGATATGCGTAATATAAATGAAAAAGTAAATCGTATTCTTTATGGTAAGAATGATGAACAGGCTAAAAACGAAAAGTCAGAAAATAAAGACTCTGACCAAGTAGATATTAGCAAAAAGGCAACAAAGCCTGAACATAAAGAAGAAAAGAAACCTGAACACAAAGAGAAAAAGGTAGAACATAAAGAGAAAAAAGAAAATAAAAAGCAAGAAGAAAAGAAAGAAAATGAGCCTTCTAACAGTAACCCTACCGAAGAATTAGTTGACATAACTAAAGCTCCTGAAAAGGTTGATGATGCTGAAGATGGAACAAAGAAACCAAAGAACAAAAAGGCTATTGTAGGTTCAATTATTGGTGCAGCAGTTGTACTTTGTGTTGTATTGGTGTTTGTTGTTCAAGGTGTTGTTTCTCCAAGTAACAATAATGTACAGCAGGAAACAACTACTTCCGAAACTAAGCCAACTGTAGCTATTACAAATGACAAAGGTGAATTTGTATTTGCAAAGGGTACTAAGGTCTCAGGTGTTGATATTGGTGGCTTAACAGTAGTACAGGCTAGAATTCTTCTAAAAAGTGAAGAAATTAAGTCTAGACCAAAGATGAACATTACAGTTAATGTTGATGGCGAAGAAACAACATATACCGAAGATGACTTTACTTTTAAATATGATACTTCTACTGTTCTTGATGATGAAAAGATTATCTCAAAGAGAATGGCTGACGGTACAACTTATCCAACAACAACTGATAGCAACGGTAATGAGTATGCTAAAGAACAGGTAATGAAGATTTCTGCCAGTCTAAACCAGTCATCTGTTGATAAGCTAATTAATAAGATTTACAAGAAATATAATGTAAAAGCAGAGGATGCAAAGGTAACTAAGTTTAACCCTGATTCAAGTCCTATGTTTACTTATGAAGAAGGTAAGTCAGGTCTTGAAGTAGATAAAGATGATTTACAGTCACAGATAAATTCAATTATCGAAAAAGGCAATGCTTCCGGTACATATACAGGTACAGTTACAGTTACAAGAAATGCAACTCAGCCTAAGTATGATGTTGCATTCCTAAAGAAAAATATGCAGTTACTTGCTGCTTGGGAAACATATTCAACAAATGATGCTAACGGTAATCAGAATATGAAAGTTTCTCTAAAGGCTTGTAACGGCAGTATTATTGACCCGGGTGAAACTTGGTCATTTAACGGTTGCACAGGCAACAGTAACGATACTTCTCTAGGCTATGCATCAGCAGGTGTTATTGTTGACGGTGACTTTACTGATGGTGTTGGTGGTGGTATCTGCCAGTCCAGTACAACAATTTATAATGCAGCAGTAAGAAGTAACCTAACTATTGCAGAGCGTTCACCTCATACTTATCCATCAGCATATGCTAAGAGTGGTTTTGATGCTGCTATTGACTATGGCAACCTTGACCTAAAGCTAAAGAACGATTCTAAGTATCAGGTATTCCTAGCTTGTTATATGGAGGGTACAACTCTTCATGCAGCATTCTACGGTATCAAGGATGATTCTTATGATGTAATTGATACATATAGTGAAAACTATGATATTCAGTCATCTTACTATAGAGCAAGATCATATAGAATTTATAAGGATAGCAAGGGTAAAGAAATCAGCAGAGAAGAATTGCCAAGTTCATATTATAGTCTAAAGAATGGTGCATCTGTTCAGACACCTGACAGTGGTGGTACAGACTATAAGCATGGTGGTCATGTAGAATAAAATACAGTTAAATTTTAAGGGAGTCCCAAAGACTCCCTTATTTTTATGAACAACTTAACAGAATATATTATGTTTGTTCACAGTCTTGTAATTTAGTTTGTATTTTTTGCATTATAAAGCCCTTAATTCTTTGTTTAAAGATACAAAATAACTGAAAGGTACTGTACAAATTTATTCAATATGCTATAATTATTTACAGAAAATCTTTGGAGGGTAACTATGAAACATATGAAAAGATATGTAAGCGTACTACTAACACTTGCAATTATGCTAAGCTGTACATTAATCACAATGGGTTCAGTTTCAGCTGCTGAAGGTTCAAGAGCATATTTTGATAACTCAAAATACAATTGGGCACAAGTTTATGTATATGCCTACGGTACAAAAGAAAATGCAAAATGGCCTGGTCAGTTAATGGAAAAAGGTGCAGATGGTCTTTATTCTATTGATTTTCCGGCTACATATAAATCAGAAAATGTGATTTTCAACAACGGCCTTGAAAAAGGCGAAGGTAAAGAACAATTTCCTGAAAATTCAGGTCTTAGCCTAAAGACAGGTGAATGTAAACTTTTAACTGCTGATTCTCAGTGGGTTGATTACGGTAAGATGGATGACCATGCTTATGGTTTTTCTTACACACCATCAGGTACTGCTTTCAGCAAAGATTACATTGAAGTAAAACTTGGTCTAAAGGGTAGCAAGACAGGTTCTTATTCTATTGACGGTTCAGCTAAGAAAACTTACGCTAACGGTGATACAATCAGAGTCGGTGAAGGTAAAATCGGTAACAGCACAATTAAACTAACTCTTACAACTAAGGGTAGTGATGCTGTTGAAACAACTCAAGAATATACATTTAAGAAAACTTTTACATCAACTAAGACAACTTTCTCTGCTAAGTCAGACGGTCACACAACTGATGCAGAGGGTGGCTACTATGGTACAAACCCTAATATGCAACTTGGTAAGTACAAGACAATTACAGTTGATGGTAAAACAGATGATTGGGATAGCTCAATGATTATTGCTCAGGGTGTTGCTAATGACGACCCAAGAGTATATATGCCATCTTCAATGCACGAACAACCTTGGGATGCATACGCACTATATGGTGCATGGGATGATGATAACCTATACTTTATGTGGGAAATGGCAAACACAACTTATATTGTTTCACCAAGTGATAACTTTGCTGCATCAAACGAAGCAAGACCATGGAGAAACAGTATTCCAATGTACCTAGCACTTTCTATTGACCCTGACAAACAGGCAACAGGTAAGGCAGTTGGTACAGATAAGTCAGGTGCTACATACACAAATCCATTTGTTTGGGGCTGTGACGGTGGTACTGCTAAAGACGGTGGTACATCATTCACAACACATATTGATACACTTGTAGCAATGGACTCTAACAATTCAAACGGTGGTGCATCAATCTTTAAGGCTGATACTAAGGATACTGACGGCACATATATGTTTAACTATGACACAAGAATTCCTATTGGTGTTCGTTCATTCCAAGCACAGGACAACCAAAACGGCTTTAAGATTAAATATGCTAATGGTACAAAGAGTGACTCAATTATCGGTGTAAACGGTGCAAAGGGTAGCCGTAAACTTGGCGACAACCTTGACCCTAACTCAAACTGGGTTGACTTTAAGGACCTTGGCTACAAATCAGAATATGGTTACATCTATGAAGTAGCTATTCCACTAAAAACTCTAGGTATTGATAGAAACTATATTGAAACTAAGGGTATCGGTGCAATGCAGATTTTAACATACGGTACTTCCGGTATGGATACATTACCACATGACCCATCAATGCTAGACAATGCAAATGTTGAATATAGCTATGACCCATCAACTTCTCACGAAAAGGAAGATATTGATAATATTACAGTACCACTAGCAAGAATGGGTGCTTTACTATCAGATACAGTTGTAAACGAAGCTCCTCTTGAAATTAACTGTGGTGCAGACAAAAACTCAGGTCAGGGTGTTGGTACTGCAATTACTCTACAGTCAGAAGCATATAACAATAAGGGTAATGTTTCTTACGAATTCTATGTAAATAACGAAAAGCTAACTAACACAACAACAAATACTGCTAAGTGGACACCATCAAAGGATGGTAGCTATTCACTAAAGTTTGTTGCTAAGGATTCTAACGGCAAAACTGTTGAGAAAACTATGCTATATACTGTTGGTGAAGCTAGTAGCGAAAAGCTATTAGGTGATGCTAATGGTGACGGTAAGGTAGATGTTAAGGACGCAACATTAATTCAGAAGTATGTTGTTCTAATGGCAGATATTGCTCCTGAAAACTTATCAGTTGCTGACTACAACAAAGACGGTAAAATTGATGTTAAGGATGCATCAGCTATCCAAAAGTCAGTACTTAACCTATAATTTAGTTAATAGATTTTGTTCATTAAAATTTTTTCTCCAGAAAAAAGAATATTTCAAGGAAAGAACTGTCGTTAGGCAGTTCTTTTCTTTTGTCATTTATGTACATTTAGTAAATTTTGTTCAGTCTTTATTTATAAATTATAACTATTGAAAAGATTTCTTATATAATAGTATAATTGTAGTATAATATTGAGGAGGATATTTATGAATAAAACTAAGAGATTGATTTCAATTCTAATGGCAATAAGTATTGTTGTTAGCGTACTAATGGTAGGTTCTGTTTCAGCATCAGCAGTAACTGCTACTGCTATTAAGGATGTTCCTACATACAAAAGCAGAACTGCTTATATTGACAGTGTAAGAAAAGGCACAACTCAAGCATCAGACAGTTTTGTTGATACTTTTGAGAAAGTTTATTCTTTCACTTTAAAGGATAATGCAAACTTTATGCTTAACTTTGGTTTTACTAATCATACACAGTATAACTGGGATGAAACGTATCTTGTTGAAGTTTATACTGACCCTAACTTGCTTTATAAGAAAGATTTAAATGTAATTAAAAATGATAACAACAATGAAGCAATGTATGGTTTCTTAGGCAAAGGTACTTATTATGTAAAGGCGTATTACGAGAATAAGAAAGCTACTAAAGTAAGCAACAACTTCTTTATGTCACTAGGTCAAGTTAACAAAAACACTAAATTCACTACAGTTTCTTATGTAAGAACTAATAGCAACAAGACAGTTACATATAGACTAAATACTATAGATGATCCACAAACTGTTTATGTTCATACTTGTAACTATGGCAGAACAACAGGAACTACAACTAGAGTTTGTGGTAGCACAGTAACACTAAATGCTAAGAAGGAATTTAACTATACTTACAAAAATCAAGACCCTAATGCACATATGAGTATTTGGGTTAAAGATGTAAACGGTTATGAGTCCGAAACATATGCTCTTTGCTTAAATAAGTATACTGCAACAGTAGTCGGTGTTAAAAATAAAGATTATACCGGCAAGAATGTTGGTCAAAGTGGCCTTTCTGTAAAGGCAGGTTATGATGCTGCAAGTTACAGACTAAGCTATAGAAATAACAAGAATGTAGGCACTGCAACAGTTTATATTAACGGTAGTGGTACTACAATCGGTTCTGTTGCAAAGACATTTAGAATTGTACCTAGCAAAATCACTAAGGCAACTTCTAAAGTAAAGGGTAGCAAAGCTACTTTATCTTGGAGTAAGTCAAAGGGTGCTAAGAGATATGTTCTTCAGAAAAATGTTAAGGGCAAGTGGAAAAATGTAAAAACACTTTCTTCTACTTCTTACAAGTTAACAGTATCTAAAGGCAAAACAACTTTCAGAGTTTACGGTACTGCAACAGTAAGCAAAAAGGCTTATAACGGCTATGGAAAAACATTCACAGTAAACAGAAAGAAATAATTTAAATTTAATAAAATAAAAGAACCTCTTTTGCACATAATAAGTGTAAAAGGGGTTTTTCTTATGATAAAAAGAGTTGGCTCATATACAGTAGAATTTATGCATCCACCAATAATAACAGGATACAGCTCAGTAGTTGGCAAGAAAGAGGCTGAAGGTCCTTTAGGAAAATATTTTGATAAGATTTTTTACGACTCAAGGGCTGGTCAACCTACTTGGGAAAAAGCAGAGGCTAAGTTTCAGCAAGAGGCCTTTATTGGTGCAATGACAAAAAGCAAAACACATCCGGAAGACATTGACTTTGTTTTTGCAGGGGATTTATTAAATCAGCTTATAAGCTCCAGTTACTCAATGAGAAGTTTTAATATTCCTTACCTTGGTCAGTATGGTGCTTGTTCAACAATGGCTCAAGGAATAATTATGGCATCATTTACAGTAGGTGGTGGAAGTGCAAGAGAAACAGCAGTTGTAACTTCATCACATTTTTGTACAGCAGAAAGGCAGTACCGTTATCCTTTAGAATATGGTGGTGTAAGACCACAAACTGCTCAATGGACAGTAACAGGTTCAGGCTCTGTAATTGTCAGTAACGAGGGTAAAGGCATTGAAGTGGTAAATGCCACAGTAGGAAAAATTGTGGATAAAGGGATAAAGGATATAAACAATATGGGTGCTGCTATGGCACCGGCAGCTTACGATACAATTTTGACCTATTTTAATGATACCAAGACCACACCTAAGGATTATGACAGAATTTTTACCGGTGACTTAGGTCAGGTAGGTTCGGAACTTTTACATCAATTACTAAATGATGATGGTTATAACATTGATAGTATTCATAGGGATTGTGGACTGATGATTTTTGATAGGGATACCCAAGATGTTCATGCAGGTGGTTCAGGCTGTGGATGTGGTGCATCGGTACTGTGTGGCAAAATTTTAAAGGATATGGAAAAGGGTAAGTACAATAATGTATTGTTTATAGCTACAGGTGCATTGATGAGTCCAACTGCAAATCAGCAAGGAGAGAGTATCCCGGGAGTTGCACATCTGATACATTTAAAATGTCAATAGTAAATAGTAACAACAAAAGTGCCTCTATAATAGGGGTGCTTTTGTTGTTTATGTAAGAATTTTTAAATTTTTTGTTTTATTTTTGTAACTTCCTTGACAGAGGTATTATTACTAATTGTAATATAATTATGTTGAAAACCATATGGAAATTGTTAATGTGAAAAACTTTCCTTGTAGAAAAATGCATTATTTTTAGAGTATTAGTGGATAACTTTAAGGGTTTTCCTAGTTGTCAACATAGTTTTCCACATAAATGTTAGTAAAATGTTAGTTTACTATTTGTATAATTGCAATTTTAATTGTTACAAAGAATTATCAAATTTGTTTTATTTTTGTTGATTACATACTAAAAATCAGGTCAAAAATATACATAGAAAGAGGGTTTTGCTATGTTAAGAGGCATAAACAGACAAGTTCTTGAAATTACAGAAACCAACAATATGTATTACGAAAAGGCATTGCTTGTGGTTCGTCCTGAATATACAGATGCTCAGAAAAATGTTTTGGAAAGAGAAGCAAAGTTAATGCTAAGACGAATGTACCCACCATCAGCAATTAAAATAAAGTCTAAGATTATTTATTGGTCAATTAGGCTAGGCATTTCTGCCTTAATAGGTGGACTGGCTACTGCTATAATAATATTACTTTCTATGTAATCTTATACCTAAGCTATTCATATAATTTTATATAAATTATATGGAGGCTGTTATGAAAGTTAAATTTTTTCGTAACCTTGAAATAGTAGGTGCTTTCTTTGTATTTTCTTTGGCATTTTTGTTGCACTATATTTATCAACTAACTGACGGTACGGTTTTTTCAATTCTCTTTGGTGCAGTTAATGAGTCTGTGTGGGAAAATACAAAAATATTTCTCATTGCATATGCTATTTGGGGACTTGTGGAGCTTTTGGTTTCTAATGTGTATTTTAAGCCATTTGTTGTGGGCAAAGTCCTTGGCATTTACTTTATGGGATTTTTTATAATTATTATGCACTATTTGTTTTCACTTTTTGTTGGGGATAAAATGGTCGGTGTTGATATTGCTATTGGCATTTTTGCAGTTATTTTTTCTCAGATTATTTCTTATAGGGTTGCTTTAAGTGATAAAAATTTCGGTGCTTACTTTATACCCTCATTATTTTTGTTGGGACTGTTCCTTATTGCGTATTTTTCCTTTACGGTTTTCCCACCACATATGGGACTTTTCAAAGATGAAACAACAGGCTTTTACGGAATTTTGCCGAATTATGTAGATAAAGGTGCAGCAGTTTTAAATAATCTGTAAAACCCCATAATTATTTTAGTTTTTTTATGTTTTTGCTTTTACTTAATTTCCTTTTGTGTTATACTTATTCTGTACAAATTACTAGAAAAGGTATAAACAAAAGGAATTTTTTATGGAACAAAATAAACAGAATTTAGATAATCAGAGAAATGATATAATTGCAGGTCGTAACCCTGTTATGGAGGCAATCCGTAGTGGCAGAAGTATTGAGTCAATCCTTGTTGCAAAAGGTGAAAGAAGTGGCTCAGTTGTTGCAATTATTGCAAAAGCAAAACAGAAGAATATTCCTGTTAAAGATGTTGACTCAAAAAAGCTGGATTTCTTAGCTAAAGGTGTAAACCATCAGGGTATTGTTGCTCAATGTGCAGTAAAGGAATACAGTACACTTGAGGATATTTTTGCTTTAGCAGAAGAGAGAGGGGAAAGTCCTTTCATTATTGTTCTTGACAAGATAGAAGACCCACACAACCTAGGTGCTATTATTCGTACTGCAGAATGTGCCGGTGCTCATGGTGTAATTATTCCTGAAAGAAGAAGTGCAGGACTTTCTTATACAGTAGAGAAAACTTCTGCCGGTGCATTAGAATATATGCCGGTTGTAAGAGTTAAGAATATTTCAGCAGTACTCCAAAAGCTAAAGGATAAAGGTATTTGGGTTTATGGTGCTGATATGGACGGTGAACATTACAAGAAAGTTAATTTTGATGGTGCAGTTGCCCTAGTAATCGGTAATGAGGGTAAGGGTATCAGTCCACTTGTTGCAAAGGATTGTGATGTTATAGTTTCACTTCCTATGAAAGGCAAAATCAATTCTCTTAACGCTTCTGTTGCAGCAGGTATTTTAATGTATGAAATAGCAGACAAAAGATAAATAGGAGAGAAACAATGGAGTTTAAGAAACCTGACTTCCTAAAAAGTAAGGCTAAGAAAAAACCTAAAAAGGAAGAGAAAAAGGTAACTAAGAAAGAAAATCAAGCTCCACCGGAGGTAACAGAGGATATTAAGACTATGTTTTACTCAATGGCTCCTGTGGATGATGAAGATGAAGAAAATAATACAATTGTAGGAGAGAAAATCGGCACTACCATGAACGCTGAGGTTATGATGGAACGCCAAGGTGACGAAAACGGTAAAGTGTCAGATGATGAAGAAGATTTACCGGACTATAGCAGTGACTTTTTCAATGCTCCTGTTCCTGTTGAAGAGGATGTTGAACTTAGTAGTGATGTACCGGAGGGTACACTGGTAGCTGATGATGTTATTGAGAGTGTACCTCAGTTTGACATTAAACCAATTGAAATTGAAGATATTGACACTATTGATATTGATATTCCTGATGTACCGGAAAAGAAGGAAGAAGATACTTTCCCTATAGCTATGGCTAATGAGGACTTTGACGAAGAAAAGTTCAAGAAAGACAGCCTTGATGAATTGATTAAGGAAAAAAATCTTCCACCACTACCTAAGCATGAGGATGAGGAAGAACCTGATGATTTCCATTATGAAAAACTTTTCGGAAAGCAAAAGCCTGTACCTCAAGGTACAACTCAGGTTTCTAAAGTGCCGATTTATAAACCTGAAAGTCCTTTGGAACAGTTAAATGTTAATGTAGGTAAGTTTTCCGTTGTAGTTAGACAAGAGTATGAAGAATACCTAAAAAGTAAGAATCCTGAAATTTCTGCTACATATAAGCCAACTTCAACTGTTGTTACGGAAGAACCGGTTAATAATAAAAATAAATTTGCACAATCAGTTATCAACCTATTTACTTCAAAGGGTAAAGATACTGTAGAAAACAGAACAACTGCTGAGAAGGTTGTTACTGTTGATGACTATGATGACGAAAATGACAAGGAAAGTGTTGCTGATGAAATTAACAGTAACCTAAGTAAACTAAAGTTCCAAAGTTTTGCTTTAGGTGTTTTGGCTGTGGCAACATTGTTCTTTGTATTTTTACAGAGAGCATTACCATCAACTTTAGGTGCAGGTTATGTAGCACCTGTAATTTATGGTGTGCTAAACTTAATTGTTATTTTAGTAGCAGGTGCAGTTTCAAGAGTAGCACTAAAGAATGGTTTATCCTCACTTATCAAGTTTAAGGGTAACTCCGATACTGCAGTAGCAGTAGGTTATGTTTGTGGTGTGCTTTCAAGTATTGTGGGACTTTTTGCCAGTCAAAGTTACTTTATGGGTAAGTACAGTTACTATACAGTTATCCTTATTGTAGGGCTACTGTGTAACTCTGTTGGTAAGTATTATATGGTTAGCAGAGTTGACAAGAACTTTAAGTTTATTGCTGATGATAATAAGAAAATGTATTCAGCAAAAATTTATACTGATGAAAATATTGCCTCAAAGATGATGAGTGGTACTGTTGTAGAAAAGCCTATTGTTGCTTATCAGCACAAAACAGACTTTTTGACAAACTACTTGCAACTTTCCTATGCACCTGACCCATCAGAAGAGGCTGCCGGTAAAATTGCACCATACACCACAATTTGTGCAATAGTTGTTGCAATTTTATTCGGATTAATTAAGAAAGATTTTGTAGGTGCAATCAGCACCCTTTCACTTATTACGACAGTAAGTATTCCTATTTGCACTTTAATGGCAGTTAATGTACCTATGAGAAAATTGTGCAAAACACTACTTAAAAAGGGTGCAATGCTTTGTGGTTATCAAGGTGTAAATCAGTTTTGTGATACTTCGGCAATTATAGTTGATGCCAGTGAACTTTATCCGGAAGGCTCAATTATCCTAAACAACATTCAGGCCTTTAATGAAGTAAAGCTTGATGAATCTTGTTTATGTGCAGCAGCAGTACTAAAAGAAGTTAACAGTCCACTTTCTTATGTGTTTGATAAAGCACTTCAAGAAAGCAGAATGGTACTTCCTGATGTTGAGTCTGTAATGTATGAAGACGGTCTAGGATTAGTTGGTTGGGTAAATGGTGATAGAATTCTTGTAGGTAACAGAGAACTTATGAGAAAGTACAGTATCAATATGCCTGAAAGAAATATTGAAGAAACATACCACCATCAGCATAAGCAGACAACTTTCATTGCTCAATCAGGGGTGCTTGTTGCAATGCTAATTACAACATACAGACCTAGTATTGAAATTTCCAAAGAACTTCAAAGGGCTGAGTACAACGGCATTAGCCTACTAATCAGCACAAGTGACTGTAATATTACATCAGAACAAGTTTCTGAGGACTTTGGAGTGTTCTATAGAAGCGTAAAGGTACTTCCAACAGGACTTGGCAATGTTTGTAAGGAAGTAACCGGTGTACATGAAGAAAAATCCAGAGCATACTTAGCAACAAGAGGTAGATTTACTCAGATTGCCAGAGCATTATCCGGATGTGTACAAATGAGAACAAATATAAGCATTTCAGTAATTATTCAGCTAATCGGTGTGGCACTTGGTATTATGATTATGTCAACAATTGCCCTTTATGCCGGTACTTCAATTTTAGGTACAGTGGAAATGCTACTTTATACAATTTTCTGGGGAATAGCAACAATGATTGTCCCTATGATTAAGAAACCTTAGGAGGAATTTTATTATGTTAATCGCACCATCACTACTATCATGTGACTTTTCAGTTATGGGTGAAGAAATAGAGAGAATGGACAAGTCAGGAGCAGACTATATGCACCTTGATGTTATGGACGGTCACTTTGTACCAAATATTACATTCGGTGCACCTGTTATTAAAACAGTTAGAAAATATACCGAAAAGCCTTTTGATGTTCATCTAATGATTTCCGAACCACTAAAGTATATTGAGGACTTTGCAAATGCCGGTGCTGATATTATTACTTTCCATATTGAAAGTGATAGTGATGTTCAGGAAACTATTGATAAAATCAAGGCTTGTGGCAAAAAGCCCGGACTTGTAATTAAGCCTAATACAAAGGCTGAAGAAGTTTTCCCTTATCTAAAGGATTTGTTTATGGTTCTTGTAATGACAGTTGAACCCGGTTTTGGTGGTCAGTCATTTATGGCAGATATGCTACCAAAGGTTAAAGAAATCAGAGAAGAAGCTAACAAGGTAAATCCTGAACTTCTTATCGAAGTTGATGGTGGTATCGGTGAGGCTACTATTAAACAGGCATATGATGCCGGTGTTGATGTTTGTGTTGCAGGTACAGCAGTATTTAAGGCTGACTCCGCTACTGAGGCTATTAACAACCTTAAGGCTCTTTGTAAGTAAGATTTTTACCGATATTATCTACACAATTTTCACCAATATATTTTCCGTATTCCTTTAGCCTAGCTAAGAGAATACTGTTTTTACATTTTTCTCCATATTGACACACAAGGAGTTTTGTCTTTTTAGAGATAAATGAATTAGAAAAACATAGGTAGTATTTGTTATCCATTATGTAACTGTAGTTTCTTGATAATGGATAAGAAGATTTGTGTAGTGCTAATATACAATTTAAGTAATCATCACAATTTTCAAAAGAATATATGGTGTGGTCAAGGTTTCTTTTTATTTTAAATCTTTTTCTGCCATATCTAATGGTTAAGAGAAAGATTGAACCTTTCCTTGATTTAACAGCCTCTAACACAAATGCACAGTGCTTTGTGTTTAACTTTTCAACAGTTGCAACAATGTTCAGAATGTGATATATTAAATCGTCCTCAGTATTAAAGGTAAGTTCGTCTTGTAAAAATTCAAACATAAATGAAGTATTATTTATCTTTGTAATAGTCATACTATTACCTCCTTTATATAAAGGATAAATGGTACTTAGGACATTATCAACTGATTATTGTTTACAGTAAATAAAACACTAAATTAATTTCAAAAATTTACTAACGAAAGGAAGATGAAATATGCCACAGTGGTTAAGTGACGCAGTATTTTACGAAATTTATCCTCAGTCTTTTAACGATACTAACGGTGATGGTATCGGTGATATTCAGGGTATTATTGAAAAACTTGATTATGTAAAGGGTCTTGGTTGTAACGCAATTTGGCTAAACCCTGTTTACGATTCACCATTTATGGATGCCGGTTATGATGTAAGAGATTACAAGAAGGTTGCTCCAAGATATGGTACAAATGAAGATTTGGTAAGACTTTTTGATGAGGCTCACAAAAAGGGTATCAAGATTTTACTTGACCTTGTTCCGGGTCATACAAGTGACCAACATCCATGGTTCTTAGAAAGTAAGAAAGCTAAGGAAAGTGAATATACAAACAGATATATCTTTACAAAGTCAGTATGGGATGCACCACCTGAATATAGAATGATGTGTGGTTTATGTGAGCGTGACGGTAACTATATGGTTAACTACTTTAGTAGCCAACCTGCTCTTAACTATGGTTTCTATGAAGTAACTCACCCTGAATGGCAGTTACCTTATGACCATCCTGATGCATTAGCTACAGCAGAAGCAATTAAAGATGTTATGAGATTTTGGCTAGATAAGGGTGCTGATGGTTTCAGAGTTGATATGGCTGACTCTCTTGTAAAGAACGATGATGAAAAAATCGCTACTGCTAAGATTTGGCGTGGTGTCAGAGAAATGCTAGATAAGGATTATCCAGAGGCTGCTATGGTTTCAGAATGGTGTAACCCTGAAAGAGCTATCAATAATGCCGGTTTCCATATGGACTTTTACCTTGACCATTACGGCAATGGTTATAGCCGTCTATTCAGATATGAAAAAGATGGTGAAAACAAAGCATTCTTCCATAAGAACGGTAAGGGTGATATTACTGCTGCTATGGATGAGTATGTTCCTAACTTTGAAAAAACTAAGGCTAACGGTTACATTAGCTTTATGACTAATAACCATGATATGCCAAGAATGACTCACTACGCAGATAAAGAAACAATCAGACTTGCTTTTGCAACTCTATTTACTTTACCGGGTGTACCATTCCTATATTATGGTGATGAAATCGGTATGAGATACCAGGGTGACCTTGTTTCTAAGGAAGGTGGTTATTCTCGTACAGGTTCAAGAACACCTATGCAGTGGAATAGTGAAAAGAACCTAGGTTTCTCAACTGCTGATGAATGTTATCTACCTGTTGACAAGAATGCAGATGCACCAACTGTTGAAAATCAGAAGAATGACCCTGAGTCAATTTATAAGGTTGTAACTGATGTTATTGCACTTCGTCATAATAATAAGGACCTAGGCAATGACGGTGACTTTGAAGTTGTTTATGCTGAGAAAGAAAAGTATCCTTTCATCTACAAGAGAGGTAAGTTTGTTGTTGTTGTAAACCCATCTTCAAATGACGAAACTGTACCATTTGATTTTGATGTTGCTTCAACTCTATACCAAATCGGCAAAACAGAAGTAAAGGATAATAAGGTTACTGCTTACGGTAGTTCTTTTGCTATCTTTGAAGTAAAGTAATTTGCGAATTTTAATTCTGTTGATTTATCGTAGAAATTAAATTTTATAACTAATTAAAGGCTAGTTGCTTAAATAGTAACTAGCCTTTTCGTTTAGTATAGTAATGTTTTTAATTTTGATTGTGTTATTTTGAAATTTAGTTCTATAAATTAGGGTTTGTGAGGCTGATTATGTAATAAAGGTTGATTTAGATAGCAACCGATTAATACATCTAATTTATAGTTTTTCCCTCCTTCAGTCGATTTATAAAAGGTAAATTGCCGTACCGTCAATTTACAATCGACAGCTTCCTCGTCTGAGGAAGCCTTTGTCTTTACCATAATTTCTATTAATTTATAAAGTCTGTACTATTTTAAAAATTGCGTACTAATTTTAGATTTGTACAGACTATTTTGCCTCCCTCGCTGAGGGAGGTGTCACCGAATGGTGACGGAAGGAGTGATTGATATTTTAAACTTGTTTAAAATATCATCATATATGAAACTTTCCTATATTTCTAACTATAAAATATTATATAAATTATGAGTTACAGTTGTAGGGTTCACCATTGGTGGACCGTTACAAACTAGCCTTTTTATTGGCATATTGTCCTATTTGCAGACTATAAATTTATAATATCTACATAGGGCATAATACATTTATTTAGGAAAATTTGTTACGGGACATCAATGATGTCCCCTACACCTGTTAGCCATACTTTTGTGATAATATAAGGTATGATAATTTTGCAAATTTTCCTTTATACTCAACTAAATTTATAACAAATTCACCTTTATCCACAATCAAAATTAAAAAAACAAACCCTAATTTGCAAAATTAATTTATCGTAACGCAGAAACAAAATTGAAAAGCCCTAATTTATCTACAAAAATAAAAATAGAAAAAGGTCTGCACCGTTAGGTACAGACCTGAGTAATTTAATAATTAGAATAAAAATAACCTAAAACTAAATTAGAAGATACAAGTTAAAAGCCACTTAAATCTTTCTTCGCCATAAACTGCGTGAGGAACTTTTGCCGGCATAATAAGTGTTTCACCTTCGGAGACAATGTGTTCTACACCACCAACAGTGAATTTGCCTTTACCTTCAAGAACAGTAACCATTGCGTCCCCCTCTGACTGATGAGTAGAGATTTCTTCATCTTTTTCAAAAGCAAAAAGTGTTAGACTAACTGCATCATTTTGCACTAAAGTCTTGCTTACAATTTGGCCATCCTGAAAGTTAACCTGATCTTTTAGTTTTAATACCTGTGATTTTTCTATATTTTTAATTAGTTTTTCCATAAGAAACACTCCTTTTATAATAATGTTATACCATAAATTTTAGAAAATATAAAGATATTTTTATTAAAAGTATTGACAATATTACTTTTACTTAATATACTGTAATTAGTTAATTAGATAATTGTCTAATTAACTAACTGTTATTTATTATTTATAAATTTGAAAGGCTGGTGTTATGTGTGGGAGATGTGTGGAAAGCATTGGCTGACCCTACAAGAAGAAAAATTTTATCACTATTAAAGGATAAAGATATGAATGCCGGTGAAATTGCAAATGAGTTTAATATGACAAAACCATCAATCAGCAATCACCTGAATATTCTCAAACAAGCTGACCTGGTAGATGCTGAAAAGGTAGGTCAAAATGTAAATTATTCCCTCAAGACCAGTGTTCTTGAGGATGTTTTGAAACTTATTTCTGACTTAAGTAGCAGAGGAAAGGATTAGTTATGAAAAAGTATCTATGCTTGATTATTTCATTGTTAAATGCAGTAGCCACAGCAATTTATATTGCACTTATTGATAAAGATATTGTGCCTATCCATTATGATTTTTACGGTAATGTGGATAATGAAGGTTCTAAATGGTCTTTTATGTTTTTACCTGCTATTTTAGTTGTAATGGCAGTAGTGTTCCTTATAATCGAAAAGGTTATGGCAAAGAATATTAATTATCAGAAAAACAGTAAATACCTAACTATTTGCATTACAGGTTTTATTGTTTTGATGTTAGCAATGTTTTGGGCATTATTGATTTTATCAACAAATGGTAACGGTAAAATTATCGGAAAAGTTGTTCCATTTATTTGTAGTGTTATTCTTGGTTTAATGGGTGTATTGTTTAGTAACTTTATGCCAAAGATAAAGCCTAACGGTACTTTTGGCATTAGAGTATCTGCAACTTTAAATAACGAAACTGTATGGAAAAAGACCCATAGATTTGCCGGTAAAACAGGTATGGTAGGTAGCTTCTTAGTGCTGATTACCGGTTTTGTTTCTCTATTTTGTGGTGACTTTAGTGCAGTAGTTTCCATTGTTGGTATAGTTATTTTTGTTGTAACTATTGCAGTTTTGCCAACAATTTATGCTTACAGAGTAAAAGCAAATATGAATAAAGGGTAAATATTATTTATATATTTACAAATTATTGCAAAAGATAATTCTTCATGTTAAAATGTTATAGAAATGAGGTGCAATAAATGAAGAAATCACTTTCTTTTTTAGTAATATTAACATTATCAGTTTCAATGCTTTTGGTTGGTTGTGGCAGTGATAGTCAAGGCACAAATACCGATAGCCAAAATTCAGAAACTCAGCCTACAACTGCTGAGTTAACTTATCCTGTTGGTGGTAAGGTTGATAAATCCCAACTTAATGAATCTAATATGTATGAGATTTATGCTGATGATGATGTGTCACATGCATATCCATTAGAGTCCTTTGAGTGTGATAAAGATGGTACAATCAAAAGTGGTGACATAAATGTTTATGACAGTAACCACAATATAATTAAGCAAACTCACTATGAGGGTGAAACACTTGATTATACAGAAGTTAGAGAGTATGATGAGAAAAATCAGAATACAAAAATCACTAGTTATGCCGGTAAGGTAGATAGAAATAACCTAACTTCTACTATGGTTATGGAGTATGATGAAAACGGCAATAACATTAAGAGTACAACATATGATGACCAGAATAAGCTTTTCTCAACTGAGAAAACTTCTTATGTAAAATACGGTGACACTTACTATACTAAAGAAGATACAATCTATGATGCAAATAATGTTGTAACAACAAAGACAGTTTATTCTTATCGTAGTGACGGTATACAGGCTAAGGATATTCGTACAGAATACAAAAACGGTAAGGTAAATTACTATATGGAAACTAGTTACGATAGTGAGGGTAATGCTGTTTCATATACTTACTATGATAAAAATAAAAATGTAATTGATGAACCACAAGACGAGAAAGATGCTTACGGTGAGTAATTCATAAAAAATGGGCTATTGCTTTTGCAATAGCCCTTAATTTTTTGTGTTAAATCAGTAAATACCTTGTACTGTAACTTCACCACTAAAGACAGTTTCTGTAGTACCGTCTTCCAATGTAACAACAAGTTCACCGTTATTATCAATGTCAGTAGCTTTACCTGATACTTTTTCACCTTTTCTTGTAAAAATAATATCTCTGCCAAGTGTTGCACAGTAGTCTTTGTATTCCTTTAAATTTTCTTCATTAAAGGAGTAGTTACCCTTTAGAAGTATATTTTCAATGTGCTTTAGGATAAGTGCAAGAAGTTTGTTCTTGTCAATTTCTTTGTCACTTTCCAATGCACAAGAGGTTGCTTTCTTGCTAATTTCTTCCGGAAAATCTTTGTTAAGAATATTTATGCCGATACCAACAACAATAAAATCAACCTTGTCAAATTCACAGTTCATTTCTGTAAGGATACCAACCAGCTTTTTGTTGCCGATAATAACATCATTAGGCCACTTAATCTTTGCCCCAAAGTCAAAGTACTCATTAAGTGCTTTTGCAACTGCCAACCCACAAAGTGGAGTAATTGCAGAAACTTCCATTGGTGAAATTTCCGGTCTTAAAAGTACGGAAAAACTGATTGTGTCATCTTTTTTACTTTGCCATACTCTGCCTAGTCTGCCTTTGCCACCGGTCTGTTCTCTGGCAGAAACAACTGTACCGGTAGGGTACTTTTCTGCATTAGCCTTTAGGTAGTTGTTGGTTGAGTCAATAGTTTCAAATACTATTAATTCTTTGCCAATCAGAGCATTATCATCAATATAAGTCTTAGTTTCACCTGCATTTAAAATACCAGGTGATGACATAAGTTTGTAGCCTCTGTTTGTAACGGAGTCAATCTCATAACCCATTTTTCGTAAATCGTTAATGTTTTTCCATATTGCAGTACGGCTAACATTAAACATTTCTGAAAGTTCTTCACCACTAATATATCTGTCACTATTCTCTTTTAACATTTTTAGGATAGTGTCTTTCTTTTCATTCGCTTTCATAATATCACTCTTATTTGTTGTTTTTCTTATATATAAAGTTCAATCCGTCTAATAGTAAGTTCCCGTCATATATTACATCTCTCTTACAAACAGATACAATACTTTCAGCATTGCCACCTGTTGCAATAATAGTAACCTTTTCGCCAAGTTCTTCTTCAATTCTATCTGCTAAACCATCAATCATAGATGCTGAACCGTAAACTGCACCACTTTTCATACAGTCAATAGTGTTTTTGCCAATAACCTTTTCAGGCTTTTCAAGGCTGATTCTTGGCAACTGGCTGGTTGATGATGACAAAGCATCCTGACTGATTCTAATACCGGGAATAATAAGCCCACCAAGGTAGTTTTTGTTTTTGTCAATAACAGAAACAGTAGTAGCAGTACCCATATCAAGTACCATTGCAGGTGTAGGATATTTGTTGATTACTGCAACTGCATCAGCTACTTGGTCACAACCTAATTGTGCCGGATTGTCCAGCTTAATATTAAGACCGGTTTTTGTACCCGGACCTAAGATAACAGGAACTTTTCCTGTTAATGTTTTGATAGCTCTTTTCATTGTTAAGATTAGTGGTGGCACAACAGAACTGATGATAACACCCTCAATGTCAGCAACATCAATGTGTTTCATATTAAGCATACCGACAAACTGTAATGCGTATTCATCAGCAGTCTTTAGCTTGTCTGTTGCAAGTCTGCCGGTAAAGGCAACTTGGTCATTATCTATTATGCCAATTACAATATTTGTATTGCCTATATCTATTGCAAGTAACATATTATCCTCCAATGTCGAAAATATCTATTCTAATTATGCCTTAAAAAACATATAAAATCAAGTATAAAGGTAATATTGTTGATTTTTTTGGACTATTTGATATAATCAAAATATAGAAACCTAAAGGGTTAAAGGAATGTTTATTATGAATGGAAAAAATATATTAATCGGTGTAACAGGTGGAATTGCAGCCTATAAAACACCTAACCTTGTATCAATGCTGGTAAAGCAAGGTTATAATGTTGATGTTATTTTAACAGAAAATGCAATGAACTTTATTACACCGAATACATTTGAGGCATTAACAAAAAACAGATGTATCACAGATACATTTGATAGATTTCATAGTTTTGAGATTGAACATATCAGTCTTGCCGAAAAGGCAGATGTAGTAATGATTGCACCTTGTACTGCAAATGTTATTGGCAAAATTGCAAACGGTATTGCTGATGATATGCTGACTACAACAGTAATGGCTTGTAAAAAAGCTAAGAAGTTTATTGTACCTGCAATGAATACTAATATGTACGAAAATCCTATTGTACAGGATAATATGAAAAAGTTGCAGAACTATGGTTATGAAATTATAGAGGCATCAAGTGGCAGATTAGCTTGTGGTACAGTAGGCAAAGGTAAAATGCCTGAACCTAAGGATTTGTATAAGTACATTGAAAGAGAATGTAAGTATGAGAAAGATTTACTAGGTAAGAAAGTAGTTGTAACTGCCGGTGCAACTCAGGAAAAAATTGACCCTGTAAGATATATTACAAATCATTCTACCGGAAAAATGGGATATGCTATTGCTAAGGTAGCTATGGAGCGTGGTGCTGATGTTACTTTAATCAGTGGTATAACTTCTCTTGAGAAAATACCATTTGTAAATACTATTGATGTGGTGTCAGCTGAAGATATGTTTAATGCAGTTATTGAAAATTATGATAATGCAGATATTGTTATAAAGTCAGCAGCAGTAGCAGACTTTACACCGGAAGATGTATTTGATGAAAAAGTTAAAAAATCCAGTGGAAATATGGACACAATAAAATTAAAGCCAACTAAGGATATTATTAAATACCTTGGTGAGCATAAGGAAAATCAGTTCTTGTGTGGTTTCTCTATGGAAACAGAAAATATGGTGGAAAATTCTAGGGACAAACTCACAAGAAAGAATCTTGATATGATTGTAGCAAACAATGTAAAAGTAAAGGGTGCAGGTTTTGGCACAGATACAAATGTTGTTACAATCATCACTAAAGACAATGAGGAAACATTGCCTATTATGACAAAAGAACAAGTAGCAGAAAAGCTCCTTGACCGAATTGTTGAAAAAATACAGTAAAATGTGGAAAAAACAAGAAAAATAAGAGTATTATTCTTTTAAAGAATATTTGCAAAAAACTATTGTGTTATCATTATTAAGCAATATTATGAATAACTATGGTTTATTCAGAAAACAGTATTTATTTTAAGGTAATAACTGGAGGCTAAACATGGAGATTAGCGAAATTAAGCAGTTGCAAATTAACGCAACTAAAGCAAGAATGGGTGCTATCATCGGCACTTATAATGCTAAGTCAGGACATCCGGGTGGTTCACTTTCTGCTGCTGATGTTTTAACTTATCTTTATTTTAAAGAAATGAATGTTGACCCATCAAACCCTAAGTGGGCAGATAGAGATCGTTTTGTTCTTTCAAAGGGTCATTCAGCACCTGCACTTTATGCAGTACTTGCACTAAAGGGCTATTTTGATTGGGACGAACTAAAGTCACTTCGTCATGTAGGTGCTATGCTACAGGGTCACCCTGATATGAAGGGTACACCGGGTATTGATATGAGCACAGGTTCTCTTGGTCAGGGTATCTCAACTGCTTGTGGTATGGCTATTGCAGGTAAGATGGATAACAAGGACTACAGAGTATATACTGTTCTTGGTGACGGTGAATGTGAAGAAGGTCAGGTTTGGGAAGCACTTATGTTTGCTGCTCATAAGACCCTAGACAATCTTGTTGTTATTGTTGACCAGAACGGTCTTCAGATTGACGGTACAGTTGCTGAAGTTGGTGGTATTGAACCACTAGATAAGAAGTTTGAAGCATTTGGCTTTAATACTCTAAAGGTTGACGGTCATTCATTTGAAGAACTAGACAAGGCTTTTGCAGTAGCAAAAGAAACTAAAGGTATGCCAACAGCTATCCTTATGAAAACTGTTAAGGGTAAGGGTGTTAGCTTTATGGAAAATCAGGTTGGTTGGCACGGTAAGGCAACTAACGATGAAGAATATAAACAAGCAATGGCTGAACTAGAAGCTACACTTGCATCATTGGAGGGTTAATCGTGGAAAAAGTAACTAAGGCAACTAGAGAAAGTTTTGGCGAAGCACTTTGTGAACTAGCAAAAACTGATGAAGATATTGTTGTACTAGACGCTGACCTTTCAGCAGCAACAAAGACAAGTATTTTCCAGAAGCAGTATCCTGAAAGATTTATCAACTGTGGTATTGCAGAAAGCAATATGATTGGCGTTGCAGCAGGTCTTGCAGCAGCCGGCAAAAAGCCATTTGCAGCATCTTTTGCAATGTTCTCAACAGGTAGAGCATTTGAACAGATTAGAAACTCTGTTGCATATCCTAACCTAAATGTTAAGATTGCCGGTTCTCATGCAGGTATCTCAACAGGTGAAGACGGTGCAACTCACCAGTGCCTAGAAGACATTGGTATTATGAGAACTATCCCTAATATGGTAATTCTTAACCCTGCTGACCATTGGGAAATGATGGCAGCAACAAAGGCTGCTCTTGAACACAATGGTCCTGTTTATATCAGACTTGGCAGACTTGCTATTGATTCATTTAACGATCCGGAAAATTATAAATTTGAACTTGGTAAGGGTATCACTCTACACGAAGGTAACGATGTTACTGTTATTGCTACAGGTCTTGTAGTTAACGAGGCTAGAAAGGCAGTAGAGGCTCTTGAAAAAGAAGGTATCAATGCAAGATTAATTAATATCCACACAATCAAGCCAATTGATAAGGATATTATTATTAAGGCAGCTCAGGAAACAGGTAAGATTATTACAGTTGAAGAACACAATGTTATGGGTGGTCTTGCTGATGCAGTTTGTGAAGTTACATCTCAGTATTGTCCTGTTCCTGTAACAAGAATTGGTGTTAACGATAGATTCGGTTACTCAGGTCCTGCTTGGGAACTATTGGAAATCTTTGGCCTAACAGAAACAAACATTAAGAAAGTTATTACTCAGGTAGTAAATAGCTAATGAGATAAAAATTAAAGCCGTCTTTATGACGGCTTTTTTTAGTTATACTAGAATTTTTACTTATAATAACAATAGGTGATTTTATGAAGATAAAGGTTATCCTTACCGGTGGTACAGTTGGTAGCGAAAAGGTTAATGGTGTTGTAAAGAATAATAAAGACTCTAACATAGCTTCAATGTGGAAAGAAAAGTTTAATTCCAATATTGATTTTGATGTTGTAAATCTTTATTCTATACTTTCTGAAAATATTAAAACTGAGAATATAGAAATGCTTTTTGCAGAACTAAGGAAAGATTATAGTGACTACAAGGGAATTATTATTACTCACGGTAGTGATACACTTTCTTATACCTCAGCATTTGTATCTATATTTTGTAAAGATTATAAAATTCCTGTTGTACTTACAGGTGCAGATAAAGTCCTCAGTGACCCTACAAGCAATGGTTATAGTAACTTTACAACTTCAGTTGAAATAATAATGGACAATAGAGTAGGGGTGTGGACTGTATTTGACAGCATCTTTAGTGCCGATACTGTTATGGAGGCTGATTATTTTTCCGATAAATTCAGAACCGGTAACAGTCCTTTAACTATGATAAAATGCAGTAAAAATATTACATTTAATAATAAAGTAGCTATCATAAAAATGTACCCATTTATAGACTTTGGTATGATTAACTTTGATGATAATACAAAGGCTTGTTTGCTTGTTGGGTATCATAGTGGTACTGCTGATGAAAATGCAGTTGATACATTACTGAGTAAGTGTAAAGAAAAGAATATTCCACTTTACTTGCAAGGACTGAATAAAGAAAGTGCCTTGTATGACTCATCAAATAATCTTCAAGAAAAAGGTGTTAACCTAGTTTATAACTCCACCCCTGAATATGCATACGCAACACTTATGATAAAAGTAAATAGCTAAAGAAAATCTCCACAAGAATTCTTGTGGAGATTATTTTATATACAATATAAGTTTGTGTCCCAACATGGGATATATGGATGGTGTCGCATATATATTTTGTAGTTAGGGTTGGCTCTATGGATAACGGCAGGTAGCCTGTAAATATCGCAACATCTGTGATAACAAGCAATGTTTAGCTTTGGCTTATGTTCAGCCATTAATGTCATACCACCTGAAAGTGCCACAAACTCAACACCCTCAACATCCATTTTTATGTAAGTGAACTTTGTGTCCTCTGCCAAAGAATCAATGCTGACAGTTTCTGCAAGTAGTCCACCATTGTTTTTGATAAGTGAACCTCTGCCCATATCTGCTCTAAATTCAAGTTCTGTGTCAAAGCTCCATACTGCCTTATTTAGCAATGTTGTATTTTCTAAGTCACCTTTAGCCTCTACTAACTTTTTAAAAGTTTTTGGTTCAGGTTCTAGAGCAGTAATTGAGTGATAGTGGTTGCAAGTGTATTTTAGAAACTCATCAATAGTGTCACCACGATAAGCACCAAGGTCAAGATAATCTTCTTCAGAATTTAGGTTAAGAATTTTAAATGCATCATCTTTGCTACTTTCCATAGCATAAAGGTACTTTAATTCGCCTGTATATTCAAAGTAGCACATATTCTTGAATACTTCCTTTGACTCTTCATCAGCCATAAGGTTGTAAGCATTCATTATTTCTTCACCGTTTCTAACAAGATAACTTCTGTTGAAAATACATTCACCGGCTACCGGTACACTGGGAATCATAACTTCATATTCCTTTTCCAATGCCTTAATGTTAGCCATAACTTCCGGAATGTGTGTGCCAAAAGTAATAAGAATAATAAAGTCCTTAAATTCTTCCTTTATCTGTGCAAGTGTCTTTACTGTAAATTTGTGAAAACTTTGACCTCTTACAAAGTCATCAGATGCCATAACACCACTTGCGTGAATATTTAGCAGTTCAAATTCTTGTAAAACTCTATCAGCACCATCACCCATACCGTAAAGTATAATCGGCTTTCTGGTAACCATAAGTTTTTCCCATACAGATTTTTCTTTCAACAATGTATTTATCATAAAAACCCCTCATTTAAGGATTGCAACTTTTACAAGGTGTGTATCCCTCATATAATGCATCCTTGCGATTATCAAAATAAACTTTGTTTTTATCACTCATTGCATAAACTGAGTCACAATTAGGTTTGTGAAACTTTTTGCTGTTTTTATTCCCTATAAATTTTTCTTTAGATATTGTAGTTCCTTTATTTCCTTTAGTGGTATAAGTTTCGGTTTTTATGTTGCTACTGTTATTCTTTTCAGTAGCAAAACTGATTTCTTTACCATCACTTTGAGCAACAACAGTACCCTCTAAATCGGTTCTGTAAGTTTTAATATTTCTTTCCTTTAACTTTTCTAAAGTTTCCTTATGTGGATGACCGTATTCATTATTTACACCACAACTGATTACTGCATATTTTGGAGAAACTTTGTTTAAGAATTTCTCACTGGTACTGGTTGAACTGCCATGATGTCCTACCTTTAGTACATCAGCTTTTATGTCATAATTACTTTCCAGAATCTCATCCTCAACTAACTTTTCAGCGTCTCCTGTAAATAGGAAAGAATTTTCCCCATATTCGGCTTTAATAACTACTGAGTAGTTGTTGCAGTCACTGTAAATGTGATTTTTCTTAGGTGAGATAATTGTAAATGTAGCATCACCTAAAGTGTAACTTTCACCGGCATTGGCATATTCAATCTTAGTGTTTTTACTTTTAGCCTCGGTTTCAACATCTTTCCAAGTTTTAGTGTTGTATGTAACCTTAGGACAAATTAGGGTATCTGTCTGAATATTTTTCAGCACAGTATCCATACCACCAATATGATCAGAATGTGGGTGAGTGCCAACTGCATATTTTAGCTTGGTGGCATTGTGACTTTCAAGGTAATTTACTACTGTATCACCTTTGTCATTTTCACCGGCATCTATCAGCATAGACTCATCTTTACATTGTAATAATATGCTGTCACCTTGACCAATATCAATGAAACTTACTGTCAGTCCACTATAACTTACTTGTGTATTGTCGCTTACATCACAACCACAAGTAACTGTTGTAATAAGTAAACAAAGGACTAATAATATAGTCCCTTTACTTTTCAATATAATATTTTTCATATTAATAATTATATACCAAATAAAAATGTAATGCAATATTCATATAGTAGAATAAGTAGGTGAATATATAGCAATTATTTACAAAACACAAAAGCAAAAAGCACCTGTTCAGGTGCTCTTTACAAGAAAGGAAAAAATGAAAAAATTATCTATTAAAAATTTAGTTGTTGTTTTCTTTACTGTCATTATATTACTCTGTGAAAGTGAAAATACAATGAACATAATGTGTAAATGTGATTAAAGTTAAATGAACCAAAGTTCATTATTTTTTAGGTGTATTCTTCCTAAATGGCTGTAGCTGATAGTTAATGTCACTTTGTTTAGCTACATCAGGAGAATGTGTCACAAGAATAATACATCTGTTTTCTTTATGTGCAAGCATTTTGAAAATATCCATAATCTCATCCTGAGTTTCAAGGTCAAGATTACCGGTAGGTTCATCAGCTAAGATGATTTCCGGATTATAGGATAATGCCCTAGCAATAGCTACTCTCTGTTGTTGACCACCGGAAAGTTTAAGTATGTGACGGTTAATCTCATCATCAGTCAGTCCTACTTTATATAAAAGGTCAAGAGCATATTGCTTTTTGTCGGTAAATTTCTTTCCTGAAATATCCATAGAAAGCATTACATTTTCAAGTGCAGTGAGGTTAGTAAGTAGGTTGAAACTTTGGAAGATAACACCCACACAGTTACTTCTGTATTTGTATTTATCTTGCTTTTTTATGTCTTGACCTTTATATAAGATTTTGCCACTTGTTGGGTTGGTTAACCCACTAAGTAGGGAGAGCAGTGTAGTTTTACCTGCACCACTCCTACCTGTTATAGCGTAGATTTTGCCATTTTCAAATGTATAGTCAAGGTTATCCAGAACAATAACCTTTTTACTGTCGTAAGCATAACTTACTTTTTCTAATTCAAGTATTGCCATATTATTACCTCCTTAATCTCTCTGAGATAGAATTTTTAGTGGTTCGTACCTCATTACAAAAATAACAGAGGTTAGTGAACTTACAATTGTCAGTCCAAGTCCCAGTAGGATTAATTCCAATACAACCATTAGGTCCGTTGCTGAAGAAACTGAACTAATGTAGTTACTTGCTTGTCCCATAAATCCACCACTTGGAGGGTTGCCCTTATCTTGACCATTGTCACTTGGCTTATTGTCTTGGCTACTGTTATTGTCAGAACTGTTGGAATTATTGTTCTGTGTATCACTGCCACGACCAAAGTTCTGTTCAACTTGAGTTTGCTGAGTTTGTGATGAAGTAACTTGATTTTCAAGTAGTGCATTTGTAATTGGTACACTGGTACAAGCACCGATTATTGCACCAAGAATAATAGCAACAAATGTTACAATAAATGTTTCTGTTAAGAATTGAAGTGCAACTTTCCACTTCTTCATACCTATTGCAGTAAGTACACCGATTTCATATTTACGGTTACGAATGTTAAACATATTAAATACAATCAGAATAATTGCACCGATAATTAATACGATAAGTAAGAACCAACCTGCAAAAGAACTTAGGTTTTCCAGAGGTACTAGAGAATTCTCATATTCAGTAAGGTCTTGTGACTGAATTGTATAGTCGCTTGATAAACCGGCTTTCTTAGCTTCTTTTTGGAAACTGTTGTAGTCATCAACTGAACTAAATACATATGTACCGTTTACTTGACCTCTAATAGCAGAACTCATTTTCATACCTGTAGTGCTGTCTGTTGAAGTAGAGGCATTCTTCTCTGACTTTGTGATGATTGATGATAAGCACTTGTAGCTTGTGTAGATTTGGTTTGCAGGGTCATTACTTGCGTTAAAGCCCATCATATTTTCACTACTACTGCTAGAGTCACTCTTTGTATAAATACCACTGATTGTAAAGGTGATGGTTTCATCCTCATCATTAGGGTTTTGCAGTTTAATTGTGTCACCAACTTCAAGTGAGTTAAGAGTAGCAAGTTCACTGCTGATTAAACACTTTTTGTCTGATGAATTAATGTCGAACATACTACCGTCTGTGATTTTTGATGTGCCGTCAATAAAGTCTGTCATAGCACTTTCACTGCTATAACCTATTACAGTAAAATCACCTTGTGAACCCATACCACCTTTCATTTCAGGTCCACCTTGACCACCGTTATTACCTTGCATATCAGGTGGTGTGTTACCGTTGTTATCGGTAGAATTTTTACTGTCTGAACTTGAAGATTTACTTGATGAACTGTCACTTGAACTACTTGAGCTATCAGTATTGCTACTTGTGTCAACTGCTTCAAGGCTACCACTAGCATCTAATGAGGCTGATTGTGTGTAGTAGAAATCCTTTACACTTTTGCATTTAGCATACTTTTCAAGTTCATCAATGGAAAGGTCCTTTGTGTTTTGTAAAGCTGACTTCATATTTTCTTTGTTGCTACTACTGTCCGAACTACTACTGGTAGCATTTTTCATCATCTTACTTCTGTCAACTGAGATATTTGCCGTTATCTCCATATCTGACAAAGTAGATTCTCTGGTGCTTTCGGCTGATTGTCTAATTGATAGTGCAATACAGGCTGAAAGAGCAATTACAAGGGCAATTATCATTATCAAGATATTTCTACCCTTATTTCTAATAATGTTACGCAAAGCGTTTTTAATTACGTACAAGACATTCACTCCCGTTTTTTTAATTTCCGTTTCTCAAGAATTCTGTTTTCTCATAAAGACTTTCTGTTTTTCTTTACAGTTATTATATTAACGGGTTAAAGTGATAAAACCTTGAACATAAAGTGTAAAACCTTTTAAAGTTAAATGAACCTTGACTAAAATCATCTTTATTGTTAATATTACATATAGAATAATTTTCTATATAAGGAGAATGAAAAATGAAAAATCCAATTGTAACTTTTGAAATGGAAAACGGTAAGGTTTTTAAAGCTGAACTATATCCTGAAATTGCACCAAATACAGTAAAGAACTTCCTAAGCCTAGTAAACAGTGGTTATTATGATGGCCTAAACTTCCACAGAGTAATCTACGGTTTTATGATTCAGGGTGGCTGTCCTGAAGGCACAGGTATGGGTGGTCCTGGTTATAGCATCAAGGGTGAATTCTCAGGAAATGGTTTTAAAAATGATTTAAAGCATACAGAGGGTGTACTTTCTATGGCTCGTTCAATGATGCCAAATTCAGCAGGTAGCCAGTTCTTTGTTATGCACAAAACAAGCCCACATCTAGACGGTCAGTATGCTGCTTTTGGCAAGGTTATTGAAGGTATGGATGTTGTAAATGAAATTGCTGAAGTTGATACAGATTTTCAGGATAGACCTTTAGACCCACAGGTTATGAAGAAAGTAACTGCTGAAACTTTCGGTGAAGAATACGGCGAACCTGAAAAGTGCTAATTGTATTTTAAAACACAATATCTTGTATTATTAGAACAGTGATGGTATAATTGTTATACTATAGATTGAGTTCACAAAGCACTATTCGGTAGTGTTTAATTGGTGTACCCAAATATGGGTGCGCCTTTTTGTTAGGAGAAAATATGGCAGAATATAATGTAAAATCCTTAAAAGCAGAGGAATTTATCAATGACAAAGAAATCCTTGATACCCTTGATTATGCTGAGAAAAATAAGGATAACCTAGAATTAATTGATAAAATATTGGAGAAAGCTAAGGAAAGAAAAGGTCTAAACCACAGAGAGGCATCTGTACTTTTAGCTTGTGACAATGAAGAAAAAATTAAGGAAATGTATGCACTTGCAAAGCAGATAAAGAAAGATTTTTATGGCAATAGAATTGTTATGTTTGCACCACTGTATCTTTCTAACTATTGTGTAAACGGTTGTGTATATTGTCCTTATCATATGAAAAATAAGCATATAGGCAGAAAAAAGCTAACTCAAGAGGAAGTAAAGAAAGAGGTTATTGCACTTCAAGATATGGGTCATAAAAGACTTGCAATAGAAGCCGGAGAAGACCCTAAGAACAATCCTATTGAATATATACTTGAGTGTATAAACACTATTTACTCTATTAAGCATAAGAATGGTGCTATCCGTAGAGTAAATGTAAATATTGCTGCAACTACTGTTGAGAATTATAGAAAATTAAAAGAAGCCGGTATAGGTACATATATTTTGTTCCAAGAAACTTATCACAAGAAAAGTTATGAACAGTTGCATCCAACAGGCCCAAAGCATAATTATGACTACCACACAGAGGCTATGGACAGAGCAATGGAAGGTGGTATTGATGATGTAGGTCTTGGTGTACTTTTTGGACTTGAAATGTACAAGTATGAATTTGCAGGACTACTAATGCACGCTGAACACCTAGAGGCAGTTCATGGTGTAGGCCCTCATACAATTTCTGTTCCAAGAATAAAAAGAGCAGATGACATTGACCCTGATGTTTTTGACAATGGTATTGATGATGATACCTTTGCAAAAATTTGTGCATTAATCCGTATTGCAGTACCCTACACAGGTATGATTATCTCTACAAGAGAAAGTCAAAAAGTTAGAGAAAAGGTAATCGGACTGGGTGTATCACAAATTTCAGGTGCATCAAGAACTTCGGTAGGTGGCTATACAGAGGAAATCAGACCACACGATACAGAACAGTTTGATGTTTCCGATAACCGTACACTTGATGAAGTTGTATTGTGGTTAATGAAAATGGGATACATTCCATCATTCTGTACTGCTTGTTATCGTGAGGGCAGAACAGGTGACAGGTTTATGGCACTTTGTAAATCTAAGCAAATACAAAACTGTTGCCACCCTAATGCACTAATGACCTTAAAGGAATATTTAATGGACTATGCAAGTGAAGAAACAAGAAAAGTTGGGGAAGAACTGATTAAAAGTGAACTAGAGAATATTCCTAAAGAAAAGGTAAAAGAAATTTGTAAGGACCATTTGGAAAAGATTGAACAAGGTATTCGTGATTTTAGATTTTAAGGAGAATTTATGAACACTACACCAAAGTCAAATAGACTTCATATTGCATTTTTTGGCAACTGCAATGCAGGAAAAAGTTCTGTTGTAAATGCTTTTACAAATCAAAAGCTTTCTGTTGTTTCAAATGTTTTTGGTACAACAACCGATCCGGTAAGTAAGTCAATGGAACTTTTACCAATAGGTCCTGTTGAAATTATAGATACACCGGGGTTTGACGATAACAGTGATTTAGGAAAATTAAGAGTAGAAAAGACTTTCCAAATTCTTAGGAAAACCGATGTTGCAATTCTTGTGATTGATATAACAAAAGGCAAGAATGATTTTGACAGAAAGTTGATTTCACTTTTTAAGGAAAAGAATATTCCGTATATTGTGGTATATAACAAAACGGATTTGCAAAAATTAGACAAACTATCTAATAATGAAATTATGGTTAGTGCCACAGAAAATATAGGTATTAATGATTTAAGGGAAAAGGTTGCACATTTTGTAAAAGTAGAGGATAAAAAGATTATCGGTGACAAACTAAATGAAGGTGATATTGCCATTTTAGTTGTGCCAATTGATAAGTCAGCACCAAAGGGTAGGCTTATACTTCCTCAGCAACAGACTATTAGGGATATTATTGATAGCAACTGTACTGCAATTGTGTGTAAAGAGGACAAAATAACCGAAACTATTAACAACCTTAAGAAAAAGCCAAAGGTGGTTATTACAGATAGTCAGGTATTCAAAAAGGCAAATGCTGATACACCAAAGGATATTTATTTAACTTCATTTTCAATATTAATGGCCAGGTACAAAGGCTTTTTGGCTACAGCAGTAAAAGGTGCTAAATCAATAAGTGACCTAAATGACGGTGACAAAATTCTTATTGCAGAGGGTTGTACTCACCATAGACAATGTGAAGATATAGGCACAGTTAAACTTCCAAAGTGGTTAAACAATTTCACAAATAAAAATATAGAAATTGATTTTTGCAGTGGAACAGAATTTCCAAATGATTTAGGAAAGTATAAACTTGTAATTCATTGTGGTGGTTGTATGCTAAATGAAAGGGAAGTCCAAAGCAGAATGAATATGGCAATTAAGCAAAATGTACCCTTCACAAATTACGGTACATCAATTGCCTATATGCAAGGAATACTGGAAAGAAGTCTAGAGATTTTCCCTGAATTTTTAGAGTTTATTAAGTGAAAAAGTAATTGACATAGATAAAAGCTAGATATAGAATAAAGTAAATAATTTAATATTTGGAGGTGCATTATAGCTCAACTTACAAATGAAAGAATTATTAGAAATGCAACTGCCTCTCTTGAAATAGAGGACTTTACTGTTGAAGATAAATATAAATTCTTGTGTAATAAATTGCTTAATAAAGAAATTACTATGTCACAGTATATTGAGATAGTGAAAAAACAACAAGGAATTAATGTGTAATTACATAGTAATATAAAAATAAGGGTTTCCGTTTGGAAACCCTTTTGTGTATTTTATATCATATTTTGGCTTACAGTTGTAGGGGCTTCACTACAAAAGTTTTTATATAAAAAACTTTTGCATAAGTTCACATTAGCAAATCAAACTTCGCCTATGGCTCGTTTTCTTTGATGTTCACTTAATTGTTCGACCGTTAAAAAGTGTGATAACTATGGGACTTTGTCCTATTTACAGACTATAAATTTATAATATCTGCATAGGACAATATATCAATATAAAGGCTAATTTGCTCGGTCCACCAATGGTGGACCCTACAACGGTAACCCAAAGTTTTCTTCTAATTTAGTGGTTATTACTGATGGAATAATTTATAATTAATATAAAAATTTGCTATAGGAATTAAATTGTTTTCAATCTTAAATTACAAACCCACCATTAACATTTAGAATATTGCCGGTTAGGTAGTCGGAATCTTTACTACCGAAAAATGCAACTGCTTTTGCAATATCTTTAGGAGTACCTAATCTTTTTAGTGGAGTATTATTTTTAAGGTCTTCTAAGGTTTCCTCACTAAAAATATTCAGCATATCTGTTTTGATAACACCGGGACAAACGCAATTTACATTAATATTGCTAGGTGCAAGTTCCTTTGCCAAAGCTTTTGTAAAGCCGATAATACCTGCCTTTGCAGTACTGTAATGAACTTCACAACTACCACCGGTAACACCCCACATAGAGCTAATGTTGATTATCTTGCCGTATTGACGATAAATCATATCATGCATTACTTCTTGTGTGCAGTTAAATGCACCGTCAAGGTGAGTGCTTAACATTACTTTCCATTCTTCATTTGTGATTTGTGAAAATTCCTTTTGTGTGCTGATACCGGCATTGTTTACAAGGATAACTATTGTTCCAAGTTCATCCTTAATTTTAGCTACCATATTTGCAACTTCATTTCTGTCTTTAACATCAGCTTTGTATGCACCCACAGGTACTTTATATTTTTTCATCAACTCTAAGGAAAGAACCTTTGCCTTTTCTTCACTTTTGTTGTAGTTAATTGCAACGGCATAACCAAGGGATGCAAATTCTTCAGCAATAGCACTGCCGATACCCTTTGAACCACCGGTTACAAGAACAGTATTCATAAATTTTACCTCGTATCTAAAAATAAAGGCATTGGATAACCAATGCCTTTTGTTGTTATATTAAAGAAAATTATTTTTTCTTCTTAAAGCCATCCTTTAGGCTAACACTTCTGTTAAATACAAAGTGGTCTTTGCTACTGTCTTTGTTGTCAGTACAGAAGTAACCTAGTCTCATAAACTGATAATGAGTATGTGGGTTATCCTTAACAGATGCCTCAACCTTACAATCATTTAGTACAACAAGACTTTCAGGATTAATATAGTCTAGGAAGTTCTTGTCACCTGTGTCAGGTTCAGGATCAGTAAATAGATTGTCATATAGTCTAACTTCTGCCGGTACATAGTTGTTAGCATCTACCCAATGGATAGTACCTCTAACCTTTCTACCGTCAGGAGTATCACCACCACGAGACTCAGGGTCATATTCAGCATATACAGTAGTAACATTGCCGTTTTCATCCTTGTCACAACCTGTACAAGTAACATAGTAAGCTGACTTTAGTCTTACTTCATTGCCAGGGTATAGACGCTGATACTTTCTGAAAGGTTCTTCCATAAAGTCTTCACTTTCAATGTAACATTCTCTTGAGAATGTAATTGTTCTTTCACCATCTTCAGGGTGGTTAGGGTTGTTCTCTACTGTGAATTCTTCTGTTTTGCCCTCAGGATAGTTAGTGATAACTAGCTTAATAGGGTGAATAACAGCCATAATTCTGTTTGCTCTATCGTTAAGGTCATTTCTTAGACAATGTTCTAAGAAACCGTATTCAACTGTTGAATTAACCTTAGATACACCAATCTGTTCACAGAATGAACGGATAGATTCAGGTGTATAACCTCTTCTTCTTAAACCACATAGAGTAGGCATTCTTGGGTCATCCCAACCATTAACATAGCCTTCTTCTACCAACTGACGAAGTTTTCTCTTGCTCATTACTGTGTTATTAATACCAAGACGAGCAAATTCAATCTGTCTAGGCTTTGCCGGTGCTGAAATATTAGCAATAACCCAATCATATAGTGGACGGTGACTTTCAAATTCAAGTGTACATAGTGAATGTGTAATACCCTCAATAGCATCTTCAATAGGATGTGCAAAGTCATACATAGGATAAATGCACCACTCAGTACCTGTCTTATGATGTGCCATATGGTTGATACGGTAGATTACAGGGTCACGCATACTAAAGTTACCTGAAGCAAGGTCAATCTTTGCTCTAAGTGTCATTTTACCGTCTTCAAATTCGCCATTCTTCATTCTTTCAAATAAGTCAAGGCTTTCTTCAATAGGTCTGTCTCTATATGGGCTTTTTGCCGGAGTCTTTAGGTCGCCTCTGTATTCCTTCATCTGTTCTGCGTTTAGTTCGCAAACATAAGCTAAACCTTTCTTGATAAGTTCAACTGCATAGTCATACATTTGTGGGAAGTATTCAGATGCAAAGTAGAATCTGTCACCCCAATCAAAACCAAGCCACTTAATATCTTCCTTAATAGCATCAACATACTCTACATCTTCTTTAGTAGGGTTTGTGTCGTCCATTCTAAGGTTACAAAGTCCGTTGTACTTTTCTGCTGTGCCAAAGTCAATGCAAATAGCCTTTGCATGACCAATGTGTAGGTAGCCGTTTGGTTCAGGAGGAAAACGAGTGTGTACTGTTTTACCTTCATACTGACCACCCTCGGCAATATCTTCATCAATAAAAGTATGGATGAAGTTACTTGACATTACTTCTTCATTATTATTGTTCTTTATTTCCTCAGCCATAGTGTTCCTCGCTTAAAAATTTTTCTTAAATATATAGATAAAATTATTATATCATATATATAGAAATTTTCAATATTTGATTTATAGCTAATTTTAGGACTTTATTGTGTCAAATAATAAGGATTGTATATGGTGAAAATAACTAAATATAAAGAATATCACTATCAATTTTAACGAATTTAAGAAGGCTTATTTGTGCAGTTAACTAAATTTTTTTGCTAATTCTTTAACACTTTAAAGCGTTATTGACAACCAAATTTTACTGTGATAAAATTGTGTTATTAAAAATAGAGAGGAACTCTATTTGGGAGGAAAAAACAATGAAAAAATTATTAGCAATGCTTTGTGTTGTTGCTATGGCTCTATGTGCAACTGCTTGTGGCAGTGGTTCAAATAGCTCAAACGGCTCAAGTAATGACGCAAACAAAAGTTACAAAATCGGTATCTGTCAGCTTATTCAGCATCCTGCTCTTGATGCTGCAACAAAGGGCTTTAAGGCTTATTTAACAGAAAAACTTGGTGACAAGGTATCTTTCACAGAACAGAACGCTGCAGGGGACTCAGCTACTTGTGCTACAATCTGCAATCAGTTTGCTTCTGACAATGTTGATTTGATTATGTCTAACGGTACTGCTGCTTTACAGGCTGCTGTTTCTGCAACAAAGACTATTCCTATCCTAGGTACTTCTATTACAGATTACGGTTCAGCTCTTGGTATTGACAACTGGACAGGTACAACAGGTGCTAATGTATCAGGTACAACAGACCTTGCTCCACTTGATGAACAGGCTGATATGATTAATGAACTATATCCAAACTCAAAGACTGTTGGTATTCTATATTGTTCAGGTGAACCAAACTCAAAGTATCAGGCAACAACAATTACAGATTACCTAAAGAAACTTGGTAAGACAGTTAAGGAATTTACTTTTGCCGACTCTAACGATGTTGCTTCTGTTACAAAGACAGCTTGTGGTGAAAGTGATGTTCTTTATGTTCCAACAGATAACACAGCTGCTAACTGTGCTAAGACAGTTAACAATGTTGCTCTAAAGGAAAAGACACCAATCATTGCCGGTGAAGAAGGTATTTGCTCAGGTTGTGGTGTTGCAACACTTTCAATCAGCTACTATGACCTTGGTTATGCAACAGGCGAAATGGCTTATGATGTTCTTGTAAATGGCAAAGACATTTCTAAGATGGAAGTTAAGTCAGCTCCTAAGTTTACAAAGGAATACAATGTTGAACTTTGTAAGGCTCTGGGTCTTGATATTCCATCAGATTACAAGGCAATCGGTGAAGATAAGTAATTAAAATTTACTAAACAAAAATAGGGGTTGGCTTATGTCAACCCCTAATTAATAAGTTGGTTCAAAGGCATATAAATGTGTTTCAAATGAGAAAATACATTTATATGCTTTTGGGCGTAATTATAGGAGGATAAAAATGGACGCTATTATGTCATACTTTAGCTCTCTTAGTCCACTACAACTTCTAAATAATTTACCCGGTGCAGTTGCTCAAGGTATTATTTGGGGTATTATGGCTTTGGGAGTTTACATTACTTTTAGGCTACTTGATGTTGCCGACCTTTCAGTTGATGGTACTTTTACAACCGGTGGTGCAGTAACTATTATGTTAAAACTTGCAGGTTTCCCTATGTGGTCTTGCTTAATTATTGCAGTACTTGCCGGACTTGTGGCAGGTTTTGTTACAGGCATTTTACATACTAAGTTAGGTATTCCGGCTATTCTTGCAGGTATCTTAACACAGATTGCTCTATATTCTATTAACCTAAGAATTATGGACTTCTCATCAAATAAATCATTTGCTTTTGGTGAAAAGGATTTATATGTTACTCTTGGCAATGTACCACAGGCAATTATTGTTTCTGCTATTTTTGCAGTAGCACTTATTGCTTTGTTATATTGGTATTTTGGTACAGAACAAGGTTCAGCACTTAGAGCAACAGGTAGTAACCACTCAATGAGTAGCGCACAAGGTATCAATATTTCAACAATGAAAGTTATCGGTCTTTCATTATCAAATGGTATCGTAGCACTTTCAGGTGGTTTAATGACTCAGTATCAAGGCTTTGCCGATGTTAACCAAGGTAGAGGTGCTATCGTAACAGGTCTTGCAGCAGTTATTATAGGGGAAGCTATCGGTATGGCTATCTTAGGCAAGAAGATGAACTTTATCGGTAAACTTGTTTTTGTTGTAATCGGTGGTATTATCTATTACTTCATTATGACAATTGTATTGTGGCTAAAGTTAAATTCAAACGACCTAAAGCTATTTACTGCAATTATCGTTGCATTGTTCCTAGCAGTTCCTTACTTAAAGTCAAAGAGTAAAAGTTCATTTAGTAAAGCTAAAAAGAGAGGAGAGAAGTTAGATGCTAAAGATTAGTTCTATTGAAAAAACCTTTAATCCCGGTACAATTAATGAAAAGAAAGCACTGGACAAAGTTTCTCTCCACCTTAATCCGGGTGACTTTGTTACCATCATCGGTGGTAACGGTGCAGGTAAATCAACTTTGATGAATGCTATTACAGGTGTATGGCCTGTTGATAACGGTAGTATTATTCTTGACGGTGTAAATGTTACAGGTTTACCTGAATATAAAAGAGCAAAGTTTATCGGAAGAGTTTTCCAAGACCCTATGATGGGTACTGCTCCCGATATGCAGATTATTGAGAACTTAGCCCTTGCCTATAGACGAGGCAAGAAAAGAACTTTAAAGTGGGGCATTACAAAGAAAGAAAAGGAAATGTTCCACGAAAAGTTAAAGATTTTAGGCTTAGGACTTGAGGACAGAATGACATCAAAGGTAGGACTTCTTTCAGGTGGTCAAAGACAGGCATTAACTCTTCTTATGGCATCTTTACAAACACCAAAGTTACTACTTCTTGATGAACATACTGCAGCACTTGACCCTACAACTGCTGCTAAGGTTCTACAGATTTCTGAAGAAATTATTGAGAGAGATAAGTTGACTGCAATGATGATTACTCATAATATGAATGATGCTATTGTTCACGGTAACAGACTTATTATGATGAACAACGGTCAGATTATCTATGATGTTCAAGGTGAAGAAAAGAAGAAACTAACAAAAGCTGACCTTATGGCTAAATTTGCTGAAATTGCCGGTGAAGATGCTGAGTCAGACAAAATGTTGTTATCTTAACTTAATAAATAACAGAAAGGTCGGTACAATAAGTACCGACCTTTTTTCATAGAAAAATTTAGTTAAGTTGTTCTCTGATTTTGTTTTGAATAATATTAGAACAAATTTCTGCCATTTCTTCGGGAGTTTCCTTCATACCATTATTAAGCCAACTTTCAATTATGCCCAAAACACCAAACACCATAAAAGAAAAGTAATGCTCTGCTGTATTAGTATCACCAAAGTGATTTGTAAATTTGCTATGCAAGAATTTAATCAACTTTTTAGTAAAGGCAATTTCTCCTCTATCGGAAAGCATAACCTGACAAAATTCATTGTTGTTCTTTACAAAGATAAAAACTTCTCTGAAAAGTTCTTCGTTTAGAACATCATCTTGTTTTTCAATAGGAACAAGAAATTCATCAAGTTCCCTAAACATATCGTCCTCAATTTGTTCTAACATATCAAATACATCTGTATAATGAAGATAAAAAGTTCCTCTGTTAATGTCTGCCTTGTCACACAACTCTTTTACCGTAATGTGTTTCACACTTTTCTCTTTCATTAGAGAAAGTAGTGAACTTTTTAGAACGGCCCTGGTTTTCCTAATTCTTCTGTCCTGTGTACCCATAAAATTTCACCTTCTCAACACAATTTACAAATATGTTTATTATCGTACATATGGTTGCAAATTGCTTATTGTGTTTTTTTACAATACTAGTATAATAGAAAATGTTCAAGAAATCAACACTATGTTTAATTTTTTTATGAGGTGATTGTATGAGTAAAAAGAAAAAAACTTTTATACTCAAGGTCTTACCGATTATTGCGATTTGTATTGTAATGTTGATTCCATCAATATACGCTTGTGTATTCTTGGGTTCAATGTGGGATCCTTATGGTAACATAGGTGACCTACCGGTAGCTGTGGTGAATTACGACAAATCCGTTGAGTACAATGACAAAACATTGTCCATTGGGGATGACCTTGTAGATAAACTAAAGGATAATGATTCCTTGAAATTCAATTTTGTTGATAGCGATACGGCTGAACAAGGTATTGAGAATGGTACATATTATATGGTTATTACCATTCCAAAAGATTTTTCCAAAAATGCAACAACTTTGATGGATGCAAATCCTAAGAAGATGGAGCTTGACTACAAAACTAATCCGGGCAAAAACTACATTGCCTCTAAGATGAGTTCAACTGCTTTGGAAAAAATCAAAACAGAAATCGAACATACAGTAACAGAAACTTATACACAGACAGTTTTTGATACTATTGGAGATACAGCTGATAGCCTTTATGATGCAGTTGATGGTGCACAGAAGCTAAATGACGGTGTTGGTAAACTTTCAGATGGTAATGACACTATTACAACTAACCTAAAGACTTTAGCAGATAGCTCAGTAACATTTGCCGATGGTGCAAATACTCTAAACACAGGTCTTGTAACATATACTAATGGTGTTACATCCTTAAATTCCGGTGCTTGGAGAATTAAAGCAGGTCTTGATACATTAAACGGTAATGTACCTACTCTTTCAAGTGGTATTAGTGCTTTAGCAAATGGTGGTGTATCACTAAAAGACGGTATCAAAACTTATACTGACGGTGTTGCAACTGCTAACACAGGTGCTCAGACACTTAACAAAAATTCAAGTACACTAAATAACGGTGTTTCTACTTTGCATAACGGTACAACAACTTTAAAGTCAGGTATTAAGACTTATACTTCAGGTGTTGCAACTGCTAACACAGGTGCTCAAACATTGTCACAAAGTTCAAGCACACTTAACAGTGGTGCTTCTTCTCTAAAGACAGGTTCAAGCACATTGTCAACAGGTACTTCAACTTTAAAGTCAGGACTTAACACAATGTCCGGTGAACTTGCAAAGTCAGTAACTGATGAAAATGCAGAAAAGCTAAAGACACTTTCAAGTGGTCTTACTGCTCTAAACAGTGGTATTTCTCAGTTAAATGATAGCCTACAAAATGCAGAAGAGTCAACACTTGGAAGTGATCTAACAACTGTTGGTGCTGATATTCAAAATGCAGGTGCTGAACTAAAATCAGCATCAGACGGTCTTACATCTTTACAGAAAGAAATTGCAACAATTTCTACTTCAAGCTGGTTCAAGAGCCTTGATGCAGCAACTCAAGCATCTGTAATTAATGGTTTAAAATCTTCAGCAAAAGAAATCGGTGACGGTTTATCCGGTGTACAGTCTGACTTAACAACTGCCGGTGCTGACCTAAAGACAGCAGCATCAACAGCTAAAGAAGTTGGTAAGTCAGTTGATACTGTAAAGGCATCAGTTAAGAAGATTAGTGAAAACTCAAAATTACTACTACCTACTGCAAGTACTCAAGTAACTGCACTATATGGTGGTTTAAGCTCTGTTAAGGATACACTTGATACAAAGCTTATCCCAGGTGCTACTGCTCTTAAAATTGGTGCTTCTCAGCTAGATGGTGGTATTGGTACTCTAAAAACAGGTTTATCAACATACACAGGTGGTGTTGATACTCTTGCAAAGGGTACAAAACAGTTAAATGACAACAGTAAGAGCCTTAACGATGGTGCTAAGAGCCTAAATGACGGTACTAAGTCACTAAAGACCGGTGTTACAACATACACAGGTGGTGTTAAGACACTTGCTGATGGTACTAAGAAATTAACTGATAACAACAAGACTCTTAATAAGGGTGCTACTGATTTATCAAATGGTGCTAATAAACTAAAAGACAGTGTACCAACACTTTCAAGTGGTATTGAACAACTATTTAACGGTTCAACAACTCTTGCAAATGGTACACGACAGTTAATGGATAATAACGATAAGCTTGTTTCCGGTAGTAAGGAATTGGCAAATGGTGCAACAAAGATTTCTACCGGTGCAGATAAACTTTATGACGGTTCAAAGACACTGGGTAAGGGCTTAACAACAGTTGATAATGGTGTTACAACTCTTAAGAAAGCACTTAAGAAGGGCGCTGATACTGCTAAGGATACAACAATCTCAAGTAAGCAGAAGAAGATGTTTGCTTCTCCTGTAAATGCAAATGAAACTCAGGTTTCTAAGGTAGCTAACAACGGTTCAGCTATGGCAGCATATATGATGTGTGCAGGTCTTTGGGTAGCAGGTATTTCATTCTGTGTTGTAACAGGTGCAGAAAATGACCCTAAGCGTATCAGAAGAAAGAAGAAACTTTGGATTAGAAAACTATTTGAACTTGCACTGTTTGCAGTTGGTGCAGGTGCAGTTCTTGTAACACTTCTAATTAATGTAAACGGTATGGATCCGGCTTATGTTGGCAGAACATTTGCTTTAGCTATTATGACTTCTGTAGCATTTACTGCAATTGCATACTTCTTCAACATTATCCTTGGTAAGGTTGGTTCATTCGCATTACTTGTTCTTCTAGTTCTACAACTTGGTTGTGCCGGTGGTACATATCCACTTGACCTTTCACCAAGTATCTACAGAACCATGAAACCATTCTTCCCATTCTCTTATGCAGTTGACGGATTTAGAATGACAATTGCTACAGGTCAGGATATTACAGGTATTATGCTTGTACTAGCAGGCTTTGCAGCAGTATTTATTGCACTAAGCATTATTGTAACTACAGTAAAGGTTAAGAGTAAGAATGAAAAGGAATATGGTCTATCAAGACTACTTGATGAGGCTTTCTCAGTTCCATTTAAGGATTAATCAGATTATTCCGTATATTCTTCCAAATATAATAACAAAATGCAAAGCACCCTTGAATTTAATTCAAGGGTGTTTTTGTTTTGTGCAAAATGTACATTAAGTTGTGTAATATATACAAATGTGGTGTGATATTTTTTATATACGAATATTGTAAAAATGTAACATTTTTTTATAATATATGTTATAATAACGGTGATGGATTGTAAGTTAATTCAACAATATATAATGGGAATAATTGACAAATTTCCTGTAGAAAGATAAACTAAGGAGGATATGTATGAAAAGGACAATATCAATTATTTTATCGGTAATGATGATTTTATCATCATTTGTAGGGGTATCTGCATTTGCAGTAACAACTGAAACTTGTAGTATAGAATATGTTTCATCAAATAATGTTACTATTTCAAATACAGATAAAACTGTAAAGAAAGGTGACTCATATGTTGCGACTATTACATCAAATATTGTCAAAAATTTTGATGGTATGGATGTAAGAGCGATGATGGGGGATCAGGTTGTTTATCCTCAAAAAATAACAGACGAATCATATAAGATTATTATTTCAAAAGTTACTGATGATGTTAAGATTATTGCAAAGGCTTATGAAAAAACTGCCGATACAACCGAAGCTATCGGTAATAGCAGGTATATTTCTATTAGCCGTAACCTTGTAAATTGTACATCATCCGGAAAATCCAACATTGTATTAAGTGGTGGTCATTATAGCGAGATAATTACTCCAAACGATGGCTATAAGCTAACTACTGTAATCTATTATGGATTGATGAAAGAAAATGATGGCGATTATTATTATCAACAGTATATTTGTAAAGATAATGGTGACGGCACATATTATGTAAGTTGTGATAAAGAGATAAATATTATTTATGCAGTTGCAGAGCCAATTTCATCAGATTCTACAACTACAGAGCCTACAACTGTACCAATAGTTAAAGGTAAAATAAGTTTAAGTAAAAATAGTCTTACCCTTGCAAAAACAAACAAGAATATTTCTACCAAGCTAGTAGCAACTGTTACACCAAATGAACTAACAAATAAAAGAGTTATTTGGTCCTCAAGTAACAGTAAAGTTGCAAAAGTAGATAAGAACGGTAAGGTGACAACTGTATCAAATGGATTTTGCACAATTACTGCTAAACTGGCAAGTGATAATACAATTAAATCCATTTGTAAAGTAAAAGTTGTTCAGAAAGCAACCAAGATTAAACTAAATGTAAATAACAAAACTTTGAAAAAAGGTAGTGCTTATACACTAAAAGCAACTGTAAATCCTAACACAACAAGCAACAAGAAAGTTACTTGGAAAACAAACAAAAAGCTTGTTGCTACTGTAAATTCAAAGGGTAAGGTTATTGGTAAGAAAAAGGGTAAAGCAGTAATTACTGTATCAACAACGGATGGCAGTAAAAAGTCTGCAAAATGTAAGATTACAGTAAAATAACGATAGATAAAGTAGCTTTCATTTGGAAGCTACTTTTTACTTTTTTAAGTTAAAAGTATGTCAAAAAATCTTTAAACAAAAGTTAATATGATAAAAAATAGCAAATAATAAAGAAAAATGCTTGATAAAATACTTAAAAAAGATTATAATTACCTTGTATGAGAGGACTTTCTCAAACAAATCAAAGAAAGGAGTTAAGTACAATGAATTATTCTAATGAAGTAATGAATATGTGTACTGTAACAAAAGGACCAAAGCACGGTCCTGCACCTATTCCTGAAGAAGGTAAATGGGTAAAATCTTATGAAATCAAAGATATTTCAGGTTTTTCACATGGTATTGGTTGGTGTGCTCCTCAGCAGGGCGCATGTAAGCTATCACTAAACGTAAAAGACGGTATTGTTGAAGAAGCTCTTGTAGAAACAGTTGGTTGTTCAGGTATGACTCACTCAGCTGCTATGGCTGCAGAAATTCTACCTGGCAAGACTCTACTAGAATGTCTAAACACAGACCTTGTTTGTGATGCTATTAACACAGCTATGAAGAACATTTTTGAACAGCTAGTATACGGTCGTTCACAGACTGCTTTCTCAGAAGACGGTCTTCCAATCGGTGCCGGTCTAGAAGACCTTGGTAAGGGCCTTCGTTCACAGGTTGGTACTATGTTCTCAACAAAGGCTAAGGGCGTTCGTTTTATGGAAATGGCAGAAGGCTATGTTCTTAAGACAGCTCTTGACGAAAATGACGAAGTTATCGGTTACCAGTTTGTAAATCTTGGTAAGATGATGCAGGATATTCGTCATGGTGTTACACCGGATGAAGCATATAAAAATAACATTGGTCAGTACGGCCGTTTTGATAACGCTGCTAAGTACATTGACCCAAGAGAAGAATAATCAGTAAGGAGGAGATTTAAACATGGCAGTTACATTTGAAAGTATGGAAAGAAGAATGCCAAAAATCGAGAAGTGCCTTGCTGAAAATGGTATCGGTTCTCTTGAAGAGGCAAGACAGCTATGTCTAGATAACGGCTTTGACCCAGACGAAATCGTTAAGGGTGTTCAGCCAATCGCATTTGAAAACGCTAGCTGGGCTTATACACTAGGTTGTGCTATCGGTCTTAAGAAGGGCGTTAAGTCTGCTGCTGAAGCTGCTGAAGCTATCGGCGTAGGTCTTGAAGCATTTACAATCCCTGGTTCTGTTGCAGAACAGAGAAATGTTGGTCTAGGTCACGGTAACCTAGGTGCAATGCTACTTAGAGACGAAACAAAGTGTTTCGCATTCCTAGCAGGTCACGAATCATTCGCTGCTGCTGAAGGTGCTATCGGTATTGCTAGAAACGCTAACAAGGCTAGAAAAGAACCACTAAGAGTTATCCTTAACGGTCTTGGTAAGGATGCTGCTTACATCATCTCAAGAATCAACGGTTTCACATATGTTGAAACAGATTTTGACTTCTTCAACAGCGAACTAAAGGTTGTTCGTGAAGTTAAGTTCTCTGATGGTGAAAGAGCTGCTGTTCGTTGCTACGGTGCTAACGATGTTCGTGAAGGCGTAGCTATTATGCAGAAGGAAAATGTTGGTGTTTCAATCACTGGTAACTCAACTAACCCAACTCGTTTCCAGCATCTAGTTGCAGGTACATACAAGAAGTGGGCTATTGAAAATGGCGTTAAGTACTTCTCAGTTGCTTCAGGTGGTGGTACAGGTCGTACACTTCATCCTGATAATATGGGTGCAGGTCCTGCTTCATACGGTCTAACAGACTCAATGGGTAGAATGCACGGTGATGCTCAGTTTGCCGGTTCTTCATCAGTTCCTGCTCACGTTGAAATGATGGGTCTTATCGGTATGGGTAACAACCCAATGGTTGGTGCTACAGTTGCTTGTGCAGTTGCAGTATACGAAAGCCTAAATAAGTAATTCATTACTTTATATACTAGGGAGTGTATTTTACACTCCCTTTTTTCTTGCAAAAATTCTTACTTTATGTTATATAATAGGTAAGGGTTGTGATAATATGAAAGATAAGCTAACAGGTAAGCAAGTGATTATTATGCTATCAATCATTGCTTTGGCAGTTGGGCTTTTTGTCGGTGGTATGGCACTTACCGATAGATATAAGAAAACTATAGTGAATACCTATGATAAATACTATAATAAGTATTATAGTATCGCTTCAAGCTATGTTGACCAAGGTCAAAGTATTATACAAAAGAATATTGAACTTGCCTCTCAGCAAGATAAAAAATAAGGACTTCTGTTTTAGAAGTCCTTATGTCTTTTTATTCTTAATTTTGGGTAAAGATTAGTTTTATAAATTGTTTTTTTTAATTTGATTATACTAAGCTGAAAATACTTCAACAAATTAGGGTTTTTCAATTTTGTCTGTGAGTAAAGGTGAGAATGATAAATTAGGGTTTGTGGGGTTGTTGTAAATTATAAAAAAGTGTATACTATGTCCTTTCTCTCTTGTATACCAAGTTATTGCACAATTAATAATACAACAATATTTTGTAGCATAAATAATGCCGTTTTATTTATATCATATTTTGGCTCACAGTCGTAGGGGCGAACACCGTTCGCCCGTTAAAAGTGCGATACCTATGGGATTATTGCCCTATTTACAAACTATAATTTCAAGATTTTTAAATAGGACAAAATACTGATAAATAGGAAAAATTGTTACGGGACATCAATGATGTCCCCTACAACTGTAACTCATAATTTTTCTTATATTTTATAGTTAGAAATAGAGAAAAGTTTCAGTTAATATGGAATCCCTCAGCGAGGGAGGCAACAAGGTCTGTATAATTTCTTCTTTGTGTACAAACTTACAAATTTGTACATATTGTGTTTGGCTTCCTCAGACGAGGAAGCTGTCATTCGTGAATTGCAGAGCAATTCACCTTTTAAAGAATGACTGAAGGAGGGAAAAAGCTATTAATTAGATGAATTAATCGGTTACTATCTAATTAACCTACAACTACATAATCATCCACACAAACTCTAATTTGCACCATAAAATAAACACTAGAATCAACCTAATTTTTCTGACAAGTCAGATTTAATTTCTTCCTCTAGGGTTGGAGTTTCTGTATTGATGGGATTTTCATTAGCAGAACTTTTACTACCGTTATCATTCTTATTAGCAGGGAAAATATCTGCCACATCATTTAGTGAAATGTATGCTTTAGGGTCAATGTTATGTACAATGGTTTTCATTTTACCAACTTGAAAACGATTAACAACATAGTAAATCATAGTCTTTTTTGAGTCGGAATAATAACCCTTAGCATCAACAGTTGTGATACCATTTTCAAAAGTATCTGAAAGTGCCTTACACACTTCTTTAGGTTTTGTAGTAATAATGAAAGCAGCCTTTGAACGGTCAAATCCTTCGATAATAAAGTCAATTGTCTTTAGTGCTGCTGCATAAGTAACGATTGAATAAAGTGGCAACACCCAAGAGTTAATTACCAAACCACAGATAATGTAAAGAATAACATTGAAAATCATTACAAATGTGCCGATAGAAAGGTTTAACTTCTTGGCAAATACAACTGCGATAATTTCCATACCGTCCATTGCACCACCAAATCTAAGTGCAAGACCACTGCCACAACCTGAAATTACACCACCGAATATAGCACATAAAAACAAATCTGTACCGGCTAGTGGTGATACAAGGCTAACATCAATAGGCAAAACATCGGTTATTAAGTAAGCAGAAACAGAATAAATAATAACGGTGTAAATTGAGTAAAAAGTGAAACTTGCACCTTCTCTTTTTAAGCCAAATAAAAATATAGGAATATTCAGCACAATAAGAATAAGTGATAGGCTACACCACTCAGGTGTTACTTGCGAAATCAACATTGATGTACCGGAAATACCACTGTCATATAGCTTAACCGGTGCTAAAAACAATGTAACACCAAAGGCGTTTATAATACCGGCTAAAGTTAGCACCAAAATATTTAGTGGCTTAATCTTTCTTATTCCATTAAGAATTTTGTTTGTCATATAAATCTCCCTTTCTTTTCTCTTTCCAATAAAGTTTGTGAGGTTTATATATATGAAATGCACCTTGCCTTTTTTCAAAGTGCATTTGTTTTATTAAATTTTAATTTGAGATAGAACTTCTCCCACTTTACCATGAATAACTAGGTCAGCTGTTTTGTCAGCTGATGTTTCACTAAGATTAATCAGTACAAGGTGGTTGCCCTTAAAATATCTGATAAAACTTGCTGCCGGATATACCACAAGGCTGGTACCTGCAATAATAAGTGTATCACAGTTAGAAATAGCATTTATGGCATTTGTTACAGTTTCATCATCAAGACCTTCTTCGTATAGCACAACATCAGGCTTTATGATTCCACCACACTTTGTACATTTAGGGATAAGGTCTTTACTATTTTTAACAAATTCAGCATCATAAAATGTATGACACTTTGTACAGTAGTTTCTATGTATGCTACCGTGTAGCTCATAAACAGTATGACTGCCACCGGCTTGGTGAAGTCCATCAATGTTCTGAGTTACAACGGCAGAAAGTTTTCCTTTTTCTTCCAACTTAGCAAGGAAAGTATGTGCCTTGTTAGGTTTAGCATCCAGGCACATCATTTTGTCCTTGTAAAATCTGTAGAATTCTTCAGGCTTATATTGGAAAAATGTATGGCTGATAATTTGTTCAGGTGGGTACTTGTATTTTAAGTTGTACAACCCATCAACAGAACGAAAGTCAGGTATACCACTTTCTGTGCTAACACCTGCACCACCAAAGAAAACAATGTTATTACTGTTATCAATTATTTCTTGTAATTTTTCAATATTTTCCATAATATCACCTACAACTTAATACTTTTAAAGTAATCTTCAAGAGCATCACAACTTTCTTGAAGTTTTTTCATTTCTGTATCAGTTAGTGAAAGTTCAATAAGTGACTTTACACCACTTTGATTTATTATAGCCGGTGTACCGGCATAAATTTTTTCTTGATTATAGCAACCGTTTAAGCAACAAGAAACAGTGAGAACTGAATTTTCATTTTGCAAAATCGCTCTGCAAATCTGTACAATTGCCATACCGATTCCATAGTATGTTGCACCTTTTGCATCAATGATTTTGTAAGCTGAGTTTCTAACTTCAGCCTCAATTCTCTCAATATCCCTTTTTTTAAAGGTGTTTGGATTATCCTCTAGCACATCATCAACTAATTTTGTGGATAATAGAGCCTGACTCCAAGGTACAAACTCTGTATCACCATGCTCACCCATAACATATGCGTGAACACTTCTGGGATTAATGCCAAAGTAATCACCAAGAAGGTATCTTAGTCTTGCAGAGTCAAGGGTTGTGCCTGTACCGAAAACTCTTGACTTTGGAAAGCCTGAGATTTTTGCCGTAACCCTTGTCATAACATCAACAGGGTTTGTGGCAACTAAGAAAATCCCTTTAAAGCCACTTTCACATACAGGTGCAACAATAGACTTAAAAACTTCTGTGTTTTTCTTTAGTAACTCAGGTCGTTTTTCTCCACTTTTTTGTGGAGCACCGGCACAAATTACAACAATGTCTGCATTGCTACAATGGGTATATTCCCCTGAATAGATTTTCATTGAAGAATTTGAAAAGGCTAAGCCATGGTTTAAGTCCATAGCCTCACCGATAGCTCTCTCTTTGTTAATGTCAATAAGCACAAGCTCATCACACAAATTTTGGTTAAGGGAAGCATAAGCAAAGCTCATACCTACCATTCCTGTGCCAACCAGTACGATTTTTTTCATATTAATCTTCCTTTATATAATAGCATAAATACTGAAAAAATTAAAGGTTTTAACTTTTATAATTGATAATACCTAATATTAGTGGTATAATTGTCCCATTGGAGATGGAAATTTGAAAAAGTTTTTTTGGATAGCAAAAATGAAGATTATGCGTATTTTCTTATACGCAGGAGTTTTTGTTAAGTGGATTATCATAGCTTCCATCACCGGGGTTTTGGGTGGATTTATAGGAGTTGCTTTTAACAAAAGTATTTCCTATGTAACAGGTCTGCATCAGCAGTATCCGGCACTTTTATTCTTAATGCCTGTGCTTGGTTTACTGATTGTTTTAATGTATGACAAAGCAAAACTTTCAGGTGACGGTGGCACTAATTTAATATTACATTCAATCAGACACCTAAAAGGTGTGCCTATTATTATTGCACCTATGATTTTTATTAGTACAGTTCTTACTCACTTGGTTGGTGGTTCAGCAGGTAGAGAAGGTGCTGCACTTCAGCTTGGTGGTAGTATCGGTGCTCAGGTTGGTAGAATTTTTAGACTTAGCCAAAAGGATATGAATGTTGCCGTTATGTGTGGTATGGGTGCTTTATTCTCTGCACTTTTCGGTACACCACTAACTGCTGCTTTCTTTGCTATGGAAGTAATAGCTGTTGGTGTGCTTTACTACTCAGCATTTGTACCTTGTGTTGTATCAAGTCTTGTAGCCTATGCAATAAGCTACTTATTTAAAGGTTTTACTTTGCCTTACAACCCACCGAAAGTACCACACCTTTCACTTATTTCAATGTTACAAACAGGTGGACTTGCAATTCTATGTGCCTTTATTAGTATTCTTTTCTGTTTAATAATGAAATATACTAAGGAAGGATTAACCAAATTATTTAAGAACCCCTACATTAGAATGTTGTGTGGTGGTGTTATTTTTATAGCATTGGCACTGATTTTTGGTGATGAATATACAGGTCTTGGTGCAAAGACTATTGTAACAGCAGTAAATGAAGGTCATGCAAAGTACTATGACTTTATTTTGAAAATGATTTTTACAGCAGTAACAATGGCTATCGGTTTTAAAGGTGGCGAGATTGTTCCTACTTTGTTTATCGGTTCAACCTTTGGTTGTGCTATTGGTGCACACCTAGGACTTGATCCTACATTTGGTGCAGCAATTGGCATTGTGGCAGTATTCTGTGGTGTTGTAAACTGTCCTATTGCATCAATACTTTTAAGCATAGAGCTATTTGGTGGAGAAGGAACTGCCTTTTATGTTGTGGCAGTTTGTATTAGTTATATGCTTTCAGGCTACTACAGTATTTATAGTAGTCAGAGATTTGCTTATAGTAAGCTTCGTGCAGAATATGTTAATATGAAAGCAAATTAGTTTATGGAGAAGGAGAGAGATAGATGATTAAAAATATATTCTTCGATTTAGATGGAACGATGCTTCCTATGGATATGAAAAAGTTTATGAAACTTTATTTTTCTTCAATGGCAGAGGCAGTATGCCCTTATATAGAAATGAGTCCCGAAACATTACAAAAAGCATTACTTGGTGGTATGGAGGCTATGTACCAGAACCAAGGTGCTATGTCAAACAAAATGTGTTTTTGGAATAAGGTTGCAACAATGGTTGGACCTGAGATTATCAACGATATTCCTATGTTTAACGGTTACTACGAAAACGAATTTATCCTTACAAAAGAGGCTACAACAGTAAACCCATATTCAAGAAAAATTGTTGATGAAGTTAGAAGAAAAGGTTATAACACCGTAATGGCAACAAACCCATTCTTCCCAAAAATCGCAACAGAAAGACGAGTAAAGTGGGCAGGCCTTGATAAAAATGATTTTTCTGTAATTACTACATATGAAAATTCAAAGTATTGTAAGCCAAACCCAAAGTACTTTATTGAAACTTGTGAAATGGCAAAATGTAAACCGGAAGAAACTTTGATGGTTGGTAATGATGCTAGGGAAGATATGGTATCTGCTACAGTAGGAATGGAAACATTCCTTGTTACCGATGACCTTATTAACAGAGATAATGTTGATATTAGTGGTTATAAGCAAGGTAGCCTAAAGGACTTTTACGAATATTGCTTACAGTTACCTGACTTAACAGAAGAACAGTAAAAAATTTAGATAGTATAAAAATAAGGGTTGCACTTCTGTGCAACCCTTTTAGTATGCTTATTATTCTAAATTATAAACTTTCAACCTCATCAAGCCATAGCTTTGCACTTGAGTCTGTTGGCATACGCCAATCACCTCTTGGAGAAAGGCAAACTGAACCAACCTTTACACAGTCAGGTAGGCAACTTCTCTTGAATTGTTGAGTGAAGAATCTATGATAGAATGTTTTTAACCACTTCTTAATTGTGTCCTTGTTAAATTCACCGTCAAAAGCAGTAACTGCAAGTGAATAAATCTTCTTTGGTCTAAAGCCAAAACGAAGAACATAGTATAAGAAAAAGTCATGTAATAAATATGGACCAACCTTTTCTTCTGTTTTCTGAGCAATTTTGCCATCCTTAGTAGGTGGTAAAAGTTCCGGAGAAATCGGTGTGTCAATAATATCTTCAAGAGTAGCTGTGCTGTCATTAAAGATATTGTTCTTTGCTACTGCATCAATCATCCATTTAATAAGTGTTTTAGGAATTGATGCATTAACACCGTACATTGACATATGGTCAGCATTGTATGTGCACCAACCAAGTGCAAGTTCAGAAAGGTCACCTGTACCTACAACAATACCACCAACCTTGTTGGCAACATCCATCAGTACCTGAGTTCTTTCTCTGGCTTGTACATTTTCATAAGTAATATCGTGTACTTCTTCATTGTGACCAATGTCTTTCATATGCTGACGACAACTGTCTGCAATAGGAATTTCCATTGTAGTAATGCCAAGTGTTCTCATTAGGTCAAGGGAATTGTTGTATGTTCTGTCTGTTGTACCGAAACAAGGCATTGTAACACCAACAACATCTGTCATTGGTTTTCCCATTCTGCGACAAACTTCACCACATACAAGTAGTGCTAGGGTAGAGTCAAGTCCACCACTTACACCAACTACCATTTTGCCACCGATAACAGAAATTCTCTTTCTTAAGCCCTCAACTTGCATTGAGAAAATTTCTAAGCATCTTTCAAGTTTTTTGCTATTGTTTGACGGTACAAATGGTGTTCTGTCAATATAGTACATTTCACCCTTAGTAACAATCTCATTATCACTTAAATAATCCACATTTACTGTGTCAAATGTGGAAAACATATTGTTTGTGATACAGTCTTTATATGACTTGTTCTTTAATCTGTCAAAACGAATTTTACCTAAATCTGTATCTGTAATTAGTAGGTAGTTGTTTTCAATAATTTCTTTGTTTTCCTTTAAGATAACACCATTTTCACAAATAATTGAGTGACCACTGTAAATAAGGTCTTGGGTGCTTTCTCCTGAACCGGCTGAACAATATACATATGTTGCAATGTTGCTACCACTGTTTTGTTTAACCATTGAGTTTACATAATCTCTCTTGCCAATAAGTGCATTACTTGCTGATAGGTTAAGGATAATTTCAGCACCTGACATAGAAAGTACAGTTGATGGTGGAATAGGTGTCCATAGATCCTCACAAATTTCTACACCAAATGTAAAGCCCTTTGCATCAAATACATTTTGTGAGAATGGTACTTCTTCACCGTCAAAATTAATAAAACTGTCTTCTGTGTCCATACTTGTACTGAACCATCTTTTTTCGTAAAACTCATTGTAGTTAGGTAAGTAAGTCTTAGGTACAATACCGTAAACAGTACCCTTAGAAATTACAACGGCACAGTTGAAAAGTTGATTTTTGTGTTTAATAGGAGCACCTACAACAAAGATACCCTTTAGCTTTTCTGACTTTTTCTTAATTTCAATTAGACTTGAATATGTTTTGTCAAGTAGTTCTTTCTGAAAGAATAAGTCTTGACAAGTGTAACCTGTAATAGATAATTCAGGAAAAACAGTAATGTCAACATTTTCTTTACTTGACTTTTCCATCATTTTAATATGTTCTTCAGTATTCTTTGTAGTATCTGCTACAGTAGTTTTGATTACTGCTGATGCTACTCTTACAAAATCGTTCATAATAAACCTCGTAATGTTTTACTAATATTATAAGCATATTTTATTAGTTTTATAGGTTGTTGTCAATAAAAAAGGGCAAGTAAAAACTTGCCCAGGTGTTTTTTATCTGTATTGTGCCAGTAGGTTTTTGTTGTAGTTGTCATCTGCACTAAAGAGTGATTCAACAGTTGTTTCTGAATTGTATCTTGGTACATACCATGACTGACTTTCATAATAAGCCTGAATACTCTTTGTTTTGAATATGTAACCGTAACTTGCATAAATGTCGTTGATTTTGTTCTGAATTTCTGTCTTAGACATTTTGCTAACTTCACTTGCAGTTAGTCGGTTACTGCTTGGTGCAACATACTTTGTTGTTGGAGCAACATACTGTGTAGTAGGTGCAACATACTGAGTAGTTGGAGCAACATACTGTGTAGTAGGTGCTACATACTCTGTAGTAGGAGCAACATACTTAGTTGTTGGCTGTGTATAAGGTTTAGTTGTTTTCTTAGTAGTTGATGGCTTTGTTGTAGCCTTTGTAGATGAGGTTGCCTTAAAGCTAAATGATACAGACTGAGAAACTGTTACAGTAGGTTCTTTTGGTTCGCTACTTGAACTGTTGTTATTATCTGTACTACAACCTGCAAATACTAGTAGTGCAGAGGATAAAGTCACAATAGATAAAATAGTTAAAAACTTTTTCAAAATTAATATACCTCCTTAATAGTACATATTTAACTTTACTTTAACAAATAAAATAGACTAAGTCAATAAAAAAGCGACAATTGTAGAAAATGTTCCAAAACTGTAATAATTTTTCTGTTATATTGGGACTTTTTAGGTTTGATTTTTTGTTTCATAGTGATATAATAATGCTGATATATTATAAATTACAAATTACAGGGGTATTGTGTAATGAATGTTATTGTAATCGGTGCCGGTAAGATAGGCAAATGCCTTATTAGCAGCCTGAGAGAAGAAAACCATGATGTTGTTGTGGTAGATATTGATGAACAGAGAGTTGACAGAGTTGTTGATGAACAAGATGTCAACGGTGTACTTGGTAACGGTACTCAGTGTGATACTCTGAAAGAAGCAGGAGTTGAGAACGCTTACCTTGTAATTGCTACAACATATTCTGATGAAATAAATATCCTTTCTTGTTTAATCGCAAGAAAAATGGGTGCAAGACATGCTATCGCAAGAGTTAGAAGTCCTGAGTATGTTAATCAGATTGACTTTATGAGAAATGAACTTAGCATTTCTATGATGGTTAACCCTGATATGAGTGTTGCTTCGGAGATTTCCAGAATTCTAAAATTCCCTACTGCAACTAATTATGAAACCTTTGCTAATGGCAAAATTGATATGATTGAAATATCTATCAAGGAAGGTAACAATATTATTGATAAACCTATTTATGAGATTTCTCAGATTTACGGTAATGAATTCCTAATTTGTGCCGTAAAGCGTGGTGAAGAGGTATTTATCCCTAACGGTAACTTTATTATCAGAGAAAAGGATAATATCTATATTACCGGTATCCATAAGCAAGTTGTAAACTTCTTAAAGGGTATGGGAATCTTAAAAGATAAGGTTAAGAATGTTATGATAATCGGTGGTTCAAAGATTTCCTTTTATCTTGCTGCAATTCTTGCAAAGATGAGTATTGATGTTACTATCATAGAAAAGAATAGTGACAGATGTAAGTTCCTTGCCAGTAATCTTCCTGAAGCCAGAGTTGTGCTTGGCAACTCTGCTGACCATAAACTTCTTATTGAAGAAGGCATTGACAGATGTGATGCAGTTGTTACTGTTACAGACAGTGATGAGGCTAATTTCCTTGTTGCTATGTATGCACAGAACTTGCATGTTCATAAGCAAGTAACTAAAATTAATGAACCTGAGTTTTTCCAGCTTTACGAAAAGGTAATGGGAGAAAGTGCGATTTCACTTAGTCAGGTAACTTCTTCTACTATTGTTAAGTATTTAAGAGCAAAGCTTAATGCTAATAGTGACCAGATTAGAAACCTATATAAACTAATGGGTGGTAGAATTGAGGCTATTGAGTTTATTACTCCAAATGATGCTGATTATTTAGGAAAGCCAATTCACACTTTGAAGTTTAAGAAGGACCTTCTTGTTGCAGCAATTAGCAGAAAGAAAAAGATTATTTTCCCTAACGGTGATGATATAATTGAGGCCGGTGACTCAATTATCATTGTTACTAAGAGTAAATCAATTCGTTCAATCGAGGATATATTTGTATGAATTACAGAGCAGTAGTAAATGTACTTGGCAAGATAATGTTTATGGAAGGTACTTTGATGATACTTCCACTTATCGTTGCTATTATTTATGGTGAATATGATACACTGATTGCATTTTTGATTCCAATAGTTATTTTAGTTAGTGTTGGACTTGCTTTTGGTGTGAAAACCCCAAAGAATAAAATGCTTCTTGCTAAAGAAGGTTTTATGATTTGTGGTCTTGCGTGGATATTTATGTCAGCATTTGGTTGCTTACCATTTGTTATTTCAGGTATGATACCTAATTATCTTGACGCATTTTTCGAAACAGTTTCCGGTTTAACCACAACCGGTTCATCAATCTTAACTAAGGTTGAAGGTAATCCTTACGGATTACTATTTTGGAGAAGTTTTACTAACTGGATAGGTGGTATGGGTGTTATTACATTCTTAATGGCTATTGTACCTCAGGGTGATGGTCAGGCAATGCACCTTATGAGAGCTGAAGTTCCGGGTCCTAAAGCCGGTAAAATTGTTAGTAAACTAACTGATACGGCCAGAATTCTTTATATTCTGTACTTTATCTTAACTGCACTTGAGATTATTATGTTAATGTTCTCCGGTATTGGCTTTTATCACAGTGTTGTTACTGCCTTTGCAACTGCCGGTACAGGTGGTTTCTCGGTAAAGGATGCATCTATTGCCGGTTATCACAGTCCATATGTTGAATATGTAGTTGCAACATTTATGCTATTATTCGGTGTAAACTTTAACTTATATTTCTTTATGATACTAAGAAAGTTTAAGGCAGTGCTACAAGATACCGAACTTAAAGTTTACTTAGGAATGGTAGTTGCAAGTATCACTTTGATATGTATTAACTTGCTATCAACAGGCAAAATAGCATTTGAAACTGCATTTAGAGATTCTTACTTTACAGTAACTTCCATAGTCAGTACCTCAGGTTTTGTAACGGCTGACTTTGAACAATGGTCTGTATTCTCTAAGGTAATACTAATCAGTTTAATGTTTGTCGGTGGTATGGCCGGTTCAACTGCCGGTGGTATGAAAGTTACAAGAATTGTACTGTACTTTAAGCAGATGATAAGAGATATTAAACAGATGGTACGCCCTAGACAGGTTATGAGTGTTAGAATAAACAAAAAAAGTGTTGATAACAGTATCCTAAAGGGTATTAACACTTACCTAGTTATTTATGTGTTTATTCTTTTAACAAGTACTTTACTTGTCAGTATTGAGGGACAGTCCCTTGTAACTACATTTACTTCAGTAGTTACTTGTTTCAACAACATTGGTCCCGGTATGGATGGTGTTGGTGCAACTTCTAACTTTGCACATTTATCTGTTTTAAGCAAGATTGTTCTTTCTTTCGATATGCTTGCCGGTAGACTTGAGATTTTCCCTATGATGATTTTACTAATTCCATCAACTTGGAAAAGAAGAGTTTAATTAAAAATTAATATAAATACAAAAATGGCACTTCATTTGAAGTGCCATTACTTTTGTTATTGCTTATTTAGTTTCTTCTAATTTAAAGATTTCATCGGTAACATCTTCCAAAGTTTCTGCAAATCTGTTGTCTTCACTACAAACAGAAAGCTTATAACCGGAAACATCATATTCCTTAAAGTAGTAGAAATTTCTGTTGATTCTGTTGTCAATTCTGATTTTTTCATCATCAATATGAATTGTAAACCTCTTTAAATCTTTGCCAACACCTGAACCGATGCATTTTAGAAATGCTTCCTTTAAAGTCCAAATCTGTGTAAATGTTTTGTCCGGGTCATAGCTACGGTCAATTTGTACACATTCATCAAGTGTAAAGAATCTTGGTGCAATGTGCTTGTTGCCTCTCTGCATAAGTTCAATATCAACACCGACAGGTTCTGTACCACCTTTTGTCAGTACAACATACTTACCACTATGACTAATGTTAAATTCAGTATCGTTATTCTTAGGTTTGCCGTTTTTGTTTAGAGAATGAACATCTCCAACATATTTTTTGATTAATAGTCCGGCACCTAAAGATTGCTTTTGTTTTGTAAAGGTTCTTAATTTTAATATTTTTTCTTTTCTGGTGTCATCGACCTGTTCAAGTAACTGTTCAAATAGCTCTTTGCTATCCAGTGGGTCGGTATTTAAGATAAATGTTTCAACCATAATTTTCTCCTTTTGCAAAATTTAAATTTTGCATATCACTCTTTACTATCCATTTCTATATTAGGATTTGCTTGTTTAATTAATATGGCTAGGAAAAACAGAATTTTAAAGAATAGAAATATTCCGGCAAAAATCATAACTACCCATCCAAATAAATGGGTAACTGAACCTAAAGAAAAGCACAGAACAAATGCAAGTCCTATTACAATAAATTCAACTACTGATGCTATTTTTGGTACAAAAATAAGCATTGCCAAAAAACAAGCATATAAAATCAGTACAGTAACTTTGGAAGAAGAACTCAGTAGCCATCTGCATACTTGGTCAATTGGTACTAGCATTGCAAGTAATGGAATAATTATCTTAAAGATTATAAAGAAACTTCTTCCGAATTTTTTACATATAAAATCAAAAAAATTTACTAATAACATATCTTTTCCTCTATTTCATATATAATAAATTTTAACATATTTAATAGAAAAAGTCGAGAGCTTATAAGGGTTAATGTTCTCTATATTTTTAGAATATTATAGTACAAAAATCTGAAATATAAAAGTAGTTAAATAAAAAACTTAAATAAACTTGATTATCCTTGTTTGGAAATGTATAATTATAAAGAATAAACGAAAAGAAGTGTTTACAATGGAAAAATATTATAGAGCAAAAGCTAATATAAATTTGGATGCAATCCATCATAACTTTCAGTTAGTTAAAGACAGTATCAAAGAAGGTACTCAGCTTATGGCAGTTATCAAGGCTGACGGTTATGGTCACGGTGCAAAACAAATTGCAAAGTATTGTGACGACTTAATTGATAGATATGCAGTTGCAGTTGTAGAAGAAGGTATTGACCTTAGAGTAGCCGGTTTTACAAAGCCTATTAATCTTTTGGGATATACCGATAAATTACAGTATGAAGATGTAATTAACTATGATTTAATACCTGCGATTTTCTCTTATGATATGGCAAAGGACTTTTCTGATACAGCAGTAAAGATGAATAAGTTTGCAATATGTCACCTAGCACTTGATACAGGTATGAGCAGAATCGGTTTTGCCGATACTGATGAAAGTGTTGAAGTGATTAAGGAAATTGCAAAATTGCCTAACATTAAGATTGACGGTATGTTTACTCATTTATACAGAGCTGATGAAGTCGATAAGAGCATTGCTATTGACCAGTATAACAGATTTATGAACTTTAAAGAAAAGCTAGAGAATGAGGGAATAGAGCTTAAGAATTGCCATGTTAGTAACTCAGCAGCTATTATGGAACTACCTGATATGAATCTAAATATTGTTCGTAGTGGTATTATCAACTATGGTCTATATCCTAGTCATGAAATGAGAGAAGAAGATTTTAAGATTATTCCTGCTATGGAACTAAAAACTTCTGTTTCATTTGTTAAGACTATCAGCAAAGGTGTTGCAGTTGGTTACGGTGGTACTTATGTTGCTGATAAAGACACAGTAGTTGCTACTGTACCTGTTGGTTATGCTGACGGTTATCCTCGTTCACTAAGTAACAAAGGTCAAGTTCTTATTCACGGTAAGAGAGCTAACATTATCGGCAGAGTTTGTATGGATCAGTTTATGATTGATGTTACAGATATTCCAAATGTTAAGGTTGGAGATACAGTTACTTTAGTAGGCAAAGATGGTGATGATTTCTTATCTTGTGAAGAAGTAGCTGAAACAGCCGGTTCATTTAACTATGAATTTGTTTGTGATGTAAGTAAGAGAATTCCTAGAGTGTATTACTTTAACGGTGAAATAGTGGATGAAGTCCATTATGTTGGAATTTAATAGAATTTTAAGGGTATCTAGTTGCAGATGCCCTTAATTTTTGCCGTTATTTGGCATATATCTTTTATTTGATAACAACTTATAGTCAAACTCTTATAAATGTTTATTATAATTTACATTATTTTGGTTATTCGATACATTGAAAGAACAATTATTATCTTGTATAATATTATATGTATATTTGTGTCTAAAAATGTAGATACAATGGGCTTTTAAGGCGATTTGTGGAAGAATTTGTTGGAGGGGTACTGTGTATAAAAAGCGGTATCAAAGTTGGCGAAAGCATTTTGACTTTTTATTGTTAGATTTATTTTGCTTACATTTGGCTTATTTATTTTCATATTTAATAATTTTTAAAGGGCAAAACCCTTATGGAAATACATTTTATAACAATGCATTACTTGTTGTAACGCTAATTGATAGTGCAGTTATTGTTTTTTATCAGACCTTCAGAAATGTAATACAGAGAGATTTGTTTAAAGAAATTTCTATAACGGTTAAACATTCAATAATAGTTGCGTTACTTTCTATTATTTCAATCTATATTACAGATACAACTAACTATTACAATAGATACTTATTGCTATTGATGTTTGTATTCTATGTTGTAATCACTTTTACTGTAAGATGTTTATGGAAACTTTTTCTAACTAAAAGAGCAACTAACGGTGGCAAAAGAAAACTATTTATTGTTACAACAGAAAGTTTAATGGAAACTGTACTTGACAATATCAGAAATAAAAATTATCAAAGATATAACATTGTAGGTATTTCTGTTATTGACAAGGATTTAAAAGGTGAATACATTGATGGTGTAAAGATTGTTGCAAATAGTGATGATGTATATGAGTTTGTTTGCAAGAACTGGGTTGATGAAGTATTTATTAACCTAGACCAAGAACAACCTTATCCTACATTCTTGGTTGATATGTTTGAAGAAATGGGTGTTATCACTCACATTAAGTTGTTTAATGAGAATAATACTTTAGGTAGAAAACAGTTTGTTGAACATATGGCGGGTTACACTGTATTAACAACAACAATTAACTATGCTTCACCTTTCCAACTACTTGTTAAAAGACTTATTGATATTGTAGTCGGTATTATCGGTTGTGTTTTAACAGGCATTTTAACACTGATTATCGGTCCGTTAATTAAAAAGGCTGATCCGGGTCCAATATTCTTTGCTCAAGAAAGAGTTGGTGAAAACGGTAAAACATTTAAAATGTATAAATTCCGTAGTATGTATATGGATGCTGAGGAAAGAAAGAAGGAACTTGAAGAACACAATAAAGTTGGTGATGGTCTTATGTTTAAGATGGATGAAGATCCAAGAATTATTGGTTTTGAAAAGTTACCGGATGGTACAACCAAGAGAGGTATAGGTAATATTTTAAGAGATACAAGCCTTGATGAGTTTCCTCAATTTTTAAATGTACTAAAGGGTGATATGAGTTTAATCGGTACTCGACCACCAACAGTTAATGAAGTGCAGAAGTATGAACTTCACCACAGAGCAAGACTTTCTACAAAGCCGGGTATTACAGGTTTGTGGCAGGTTAGTGGAAGAAGTGATATTACTGATTTTGAAGAAGTAGTAAAACTTGATACACAGTATATCCAAAACTGGTCTTTAAGTTATGATGTGAAAATTATTTTAAAAACCATAAAAGTAATCCTTAAAAGAGAAGGTTCCATGTAAGGAGTAAAATATGAAAGGTATTATTTTAGCAGGTGGTTCCAGTTTTATCGGCTCAAATTTCGTATTTCATATGCTAAATAAATATCCGGATTATAGAATTGTATGTCTTGATAAGCTAACCTATGCCGGTAACTTATCAACACTTGCACCGGTTATGGATAACCCTAACTTCCGTTTTGTAAAGGAAGATATTTGTGACAGAGAAGCAGTTTATAAGCTATTTGAAGAAGAACATCCTGATATGGTTGTAAATTTTGCAGCAGAAAGCCATGTTGACCGTTCTATTGAAAACCCTGAAGTTTTCCTAGATACTAACATTAAGGGTACTGCTGTTCTTATGGATGCTTGTAGAAAGTATGGTATCAAGCGTTATCATCAGGTTTCTACAGATGAAGTCTATGGCGATTTGCCACTTGACAGACCTGATTTATTCTTTACAGAAGAAACACCTATCCACACAAGTAGTCCATACAGTTCATCAAAGGCAGGTGCTGACTTATTAGTTCTTGCTTATCACAGAACATATGACCTACCTGTAACAATCAGCCGTTGTTCAAACAACTATGGTCCATATCACTTCCCTGAAAAGCTAATTCCACTTATGATTGCTAATGCTTTAGCCGATAAGCCACTTCCTGTTTATGGTGAAGGCTTAAATATTCGTGACTGGTTATATGTTGAGGACCATTGTAAGGCTATTGACTTAATCATTCACAATGGTAGAGTTGGTGAAGTTTATAATGTTGGTGGTCATAACGAAAAGAGAAACATTGACATTGTTAAGATTATTTGTAAAGAACTTAATAAGCCTGAAAGCTTAATTACATATGTAACAGATAGAAAGGGTCACGATATGCGTTACGCTATTGACCCTACAAAGATTCACAACGAACTAGGTTGGCTACCTGAAACTAAGTTTGAAGACGGTATAAAAAAGACAATTCAGTGGTATCTTGATAACCGTGAATGGTGGGAAACTATCATTAGTGGTGAATATCAGAACTATTACGAAAAAATGTATGGTGACAGATAATGAAGGTTTTAGTAACAGGTGTTGCAGGTCAGCTTGGTCATGATGTAATGAACGAACTTCATAAAAGAGGTTATGAAGGTGTAGGTTCAGATATTGCACCTAAGTACAGTGGTGCTGATGACGGTACAGCAGTAACAAAGATGGACTATGTACAAATGGATATTACTAATAGCCAAGAAGTAACTGAAACTATCAAAAAGGTAAATCCTGATGTAGTTGTTCATTGTGCTGCTTGGACTGCAGTTGACTTGGCAGAAGAAAGTGAAAATAAAGAAAAAGTAATGGCTATCAATGTTGGTGGTACAGAAAACATTGCAAAGGTTTGTAAAGAACTTGATTGCAAAATGGTTTATATAAGTACCGACTATGTATTTGACGGCTATGGTACAAGACCTTGGAATGAAGATTGCAAGGACTATGCACCACTTAATGTATATGGTGAATCTAAACTTATGGGTGAAAAGGTTGTTAGCCTAAACCTAGAGAAATACTTTATTGTAAGAATTGCATGGGTATTCGGTGTAAACGGCAATAACTTTATCAAAACTATGCTTAATGTAGGTAAGAAGTTTGATACCCTAAAGGTTGTTAATGACCAAATCGGTACACCAACATATACTTATGATTTATCAAGACTTTTAGTTGATATGATAGAAACCGATAAGTATGGTTACTACCACGCAACTAATGAGGGTGGATATATTAGCTGGTATGATTTTGCTTGTGAAATCTTTAAACAGGCAGGTTATAACACAAAAGTGAATCCTGTAACTACTGAGGAATACGGTGTGTCTAAGGCTAGACGACCATTTAACTCAAGACTTAACAAAACTAAATTAGTTGATAATGGATTTACTCCACTACCTGAATGGAAAGATGCTTTAAGCAGATATTTGAAAGAAATTGATTATTGATTTATAAGAGGTAAGAGAAATGGGACAGATTAAAGTAACAAAGTGTCCAATCGAAGGACTATATATTATTGAACCTGCAGTACATGGTGACAACCGTGGTTATTTTATGGAAACATATAACCAGAACGATATGCACGAAGCAGGTCTTGATATGGTATTTGTACAAGATAACCAAAGTATGAGTACAAAGGGTGTACTAAGGGGTCTTCACTTCCAAAAGCAGTACCCACAAGGTAAACTTGTAAGAGCTATTAAGGGTAGAGTTTTTGATGTGGCAGTTGACTTGCGTTCAGGTAGCGAAACATACGGTAAGTGGTATGGTGTTGAACTAACTGAAGAAAATAAAAAGCAGTTCTATATTTCAGAAGGTTTTGCTCATGGTTTCCTAGTTCTTAGTGATGAAGCAGAATTTTGTTACAAGGTTACCGACTTTTATCATCCGGGAGATGAAGGTGGTCTTGCTTGGAATGACCCTGAAATTGGTATTGAATGGCCTGAACTTGAAGGCAACTATGACGGTACTTGTGAAGTAGGTAATTATCACCTAAAAGACGGTACAAAGCTAAACCTAAGCGATAAAGACCAAAAGTGGTTAGGTTTAAAGGATACATTTAAGTTTTAATTGTGGGAGAACATAACAATGCATAAGAAAACTAAAGTTTTACATATTGCTCAAGCAGCAGGTGGTGTAGATAGATATTTACAATCACTACTTAAGTATTTTGACAGAGAAAAATTTGAAAATGTATTGGTATGTTCAAATGACTTTGAAGAAAAAGACTATAAAAATATAGTTGACAAATTTATTGTTGTAAAAATGCAGAGAGAAATCAGTGCAAAGGCTGATTTCTCTGCTATTAAATCTGTACGAAAAATAATAAAAAATGAAAAGCCTGACATTGTTTATGTACACTCTAGCAAAGCCGGTGCAATCGGTAGAATTGCAGACTTTGGTATTAAAAATAAAGTTGTATATAATCCACATGGTTGGGCTTTTAATATGGATTGTGGCAGTAAGAAAAAGTTGATGTACAGAATGATTGAGAAGTTTTTGTCACCGTTAACTACTGATTTTGTGTGTATTTCCGATGCTGAGAAAGTTTCTGCACAGGAGAACAAAATCGCAAAAGATAAAAAATTAAATGTAATTCTAAATGGTATTGATATTGAAAATTGTGAAAAACAATTAGCAAATTCAGTTACAAGAGAAAGTCTTGGTATCAAGGAGGATGCATTTGTAATCGGTCAGGTAGGAAGATTGTCACTTCAAAAGTCACCTGATATTTTTATTCAATCAGCAGTAAAGGTTAAAGAAAAGATAAAAAATGCCCATTTTGTTCTTGTTGGCGATGGTGATATGAAAGAAGAAGTGCTTTCATATGCAAGAGAAAAGGGCATAGAAAATTCCCTAACTATTACCGGTTGGGTAGATAATCCGTTAAGTTATGTTGGACTTTTTGATATAGCTACTTTGCTTTCAAGATGGGAAGGTTTTGGCCTTGTATTGCCGGAATATATGCTTGCGAAAAAGCCTATTGTTGCTTGTGGTGTAGATGCTATACCTACAGTTATTGATAATAACAAAACAGGTGTGCTGGTAAAACCTGAGTCACCAAAAGAAACTGCTGATGCTATTTATAAGATTTATAGTGATAACGAATTTAGAAATCAATTAATAGAAAACAGCACTAAAGCAGTATATGAAAAGTTTGATGCAAAGAGAGTGTCATTAGAAACAGAAAAATTATTTTTAAACGATGAGGAAAGTATTAATGAATAATAAAATAAAGATAGCACAGTCAGTAACAAGATTAGAATTTGGTGGCGTTGAGAGTATTCTTTTGAATTACATTTCTCACATGGACAAAGAAAAGCTCGATTTTCATATTATTACACAAGATATAAATGTTGATGGTTGTATTAAGCAGTTTGAAGATGCAGGCGTAAAGGTACATATTGTAACACATAAAAATAAAAGTATTGTAAAGAATTTCTCTGATTTAAGGAAATTAATGAAAAAAGAAAAGTTTGATATTGTACATAGTCATATGACGTTGACAAACTTTACAGTATTGTTTTTTGCAAGATTAGCAGGTGTAAAGGTGAGAATTTCTCATTCACATAATGCCTTTAAAACAAACAGTTTTGTAAAAAAAGTTACTTGGAAAGTGCTTAAGGTAGTAAATAAAATTTGTGCTAATGTATATGCTACTTGTGGTTATGATGCAGGGGTATTTATGTTTGGCAAAAAAAATATGGACAATGGTAATGTTTATATGATGAACAATGCTATTGACCTTAATAAGTTTAAATATAATGAAGAAATCCGAAATAAAATAAGAAAAAAATACGGCATTAATAACGAAATATGTATTGGTCATATTGGTCGTTTTATGGAACAAAAAAATCATTTATTTTTGGTAGATATTTTTGCTAAATTTTTAAAAATCCATCCGGATGCAAAGCTAATGTTAATTGGATCCGGAGAATTAGAAGAAAATGTAAAAGAATATATAAAAGAAAAGAATATTGAAAGTTCTGTAATTTTTACAGGCAATATTACAAACGCCAATGAATGTTACCAAGCAATGGATGCTTTTGTATTGCCATCTTTATTTGAAGGTTTGCCGGTAGTATCAATCGAAGCACAAGCTGCTGATTTAAAGTGTTTAGTATCTGATAGAGTTGACAAGAAATGTGCAATTACAGATAATATTGAATTTTATTCAATAGAAAAGTCACCAGAAGAATGGGCAGAAAAGATTGACAGTATGCTGGGTGTACCTAGAGAAACCAATGTGTTAAATGACATAAGAAAAGCTCATTATGATATTGAAAAAGAATCAAAAGAACTTGAAAAACTATATATAGGAGAATTTGAATAATGGATAAAAATATTTTTCTTAAAATATCAGTAATAATACCTGCTTATAATGTAGAAAAATATATTGAAAAATGTGTAAATAGCATTTTAGAGCAAAGTTTCAGTGATTTTGAAATTTTGTTAGTTGATGACGGTTCAAAGGATAACACTCCGAAAATTTGTGATGAATTAGCCAATAAAGACAGTAGAATAACTGTTATTCATAAAGAAAACGGTGGACTGTCAGATGCTCGTAACGCAGGTATAAGAAAGAGTGTAGGAAAGTATTTAGCATTTGTTGATGGTGATGATATTGTAGATAAAGATTATTTACAAGAGCTATATAGATTAATAACACTTGAAGATAATATTTCAGTCTCTATTGTTGGTGGAGTGGCATTTGGTGAAAATTCAAAACCTAAGGGCAGTAAAGCCACCTTTTCAAAGGTGGCAACAAGTGAAGAAATAGTTAGAAAAATATGTCTTTGTGATGATATTGACCACACGGCTTGGGGAAAATTATTTTCAGCTGAATTGTGGAAAGATTTTAAATATCCTGTTGGAAAATTATACGAGGATTATTTAACTACATATAGGGTGCTTTCAAAAGTTGATAAAATTGCATATAGTGATGCAAAAATGTACTTTTACATTCAACATAATGAATCAATAATGCATATGAAGTGTTCCGAAAAAACCCTTGCTGTTCTTGATGTTGCTGATCAAGAAACAGAATTTATGCTAAAAACTTGGCCTAATATTAGTGATGAAATTATGAATTTAAAAGTAAGAGTTTATTTAAAAAATCTTCAGCAGATTTTAAATAGTGGTATGGATGATTTTCCAGATTACCAAATAAGAATTATTAAATTTATAAAGACTAATTCAGGTTATTTGTTAAAGTCTAAAAAAATAAGAAAAGCTGAAAAGGTAAAAATTTTATCATTGCTAATTAATAAAAGATTGTTCTTGAAACTATACAATAAGTTTGATGGTAGTGTATCAGTTTAAAATAATTTTGATTATAATGATAAATATGGATTAAGAGGAGATTATGATGGTAAGAGTATTACATGAACTATTTTCTTTAGACGGTGGTGGAGTAGAAAGATTAGTATATGATTACTATCGGAATATGGATCACAATAAGGTGCAATTCGATTTTGTTATAAGTGATTTATATAAGAAAGGTATTTTTGAAGATTATTTGACTGAACAAGGTTGTAAAATTTTCAAAATTGTAAAAAAAACAGAAAATAAGAAAAAATACTTAAAACAAATTGAAGATATTATTGATAAGGGTGACTATGATGTTATTCATTCTCATTATGGAATTTATGCAGATGAGGTAATGCAAATAGCAAAAAAACATAATATCAAAAAGAGAATTATACATTCTCATGTTGCCTACGAACCTATTACTTTTATGCAAAAAGTGAAAAATATTATACATAAAAGAATAGCATTATCTAATGCAACAGATTTATTTGCTTGTGGCCGAGATGCCGGTGTTTTTATGTGGGGTAAGAGAGCAGTTGAAAGTGGCAAAGTTCACATTATGAAAAATGCAGTTGATACTTCTAAATTTGCATTTTCAAATGAAAAACGCCTTGAAAAAAGAAAAGAACTTGGCGTAGAAGATAAGTTTGTGATAGGTATTGTTGGTAGGTTATCCGAACCAAAAAATTATCCTTTCTTATGGAGAGTATATAAAAAGGTTCTTGAAAAAAGAAATGATACTGCACTTGTAGTTGTAGGAAGAGGAACTGAAGAAAAAGAAATTAAATCTTTAGCTAAAAAGATGGGAATATATGATAAAATAAATTTCCTTGGTGTTAGAGATGATGTTCCTGAATTATTAAATGCTATGGACTTATTTGTTTTACCTTCACTATATGAAGGCTTGCCGGTAGTCCTTGTAGAGAATCAATCAAACGGTTTAATGTCTCTTGCTTCAGATAAGATAACTGATGAAATGGCAGTGACTGATTTAGTAAATTTCTTGCCAATTGAAGGTACAGAAGAGCAGTGGGCTGAAGAAATTTGTAATTACAAACCAACTATCGAAAATAGAAAATCTTACAGACAACAGATTATTGATAATGGTTACGACATTAAAAGTGCAAGTTTAGAAATGCAAAATTTCTATCTTAAATAAAAGGAGATGAACTAATGTTACCTTATATTGTAACATTTACTTTATCCACAGTTTTACTTTTATTCGCCGAAAAATCACAATACAGTATAGTTAGAAGAGTATTTATAATTGTGGGCATATTATTACCAACATTATTAGCCGGTTTTAGAGCCGATACTATTGGTACAGATGTATTAGTTTATGGTAAATCCTCATATTTAGATGCTGTAAATAGCACAGGATTTTCTAATTTTTTCAGTACTAGAGTTACATCAGTTTTATCAGACCCGGCATATTATTTTATTACATATTTACTTTCACTTGTAGTAAAAGATTATCATTTAGGATTTTTTGTTTATTCACTGATTACTTGCGGGTTTATGTATTTTGCATTAAAAAGATGCAAAAAAATGTACAATATACCTATTTGGTTTGGAATGTTGTTGTTTTATTTAACAATATATAACTATTCCTTAAATATAATGAGACAGTGTATTGCAATTTCTATTTTGTTTTATGCTTGGACATATTTAGCCAATAGACAATATAAAATGTATGCATTATTTAATATTATTGCTATACTTTTCCATTCTTCTGCAATAATCGGATTAGTGATTTTACCTATTTATTTGTTATTAAGGGAAAATAGAAACAAAAAAACATCCACAAAGATATTTCAAGTAGGTATTATTGTTGTTGGTATTGCTATTCTATTAGTAGTAGGCACAACTCTAATTGATTCTCTTGTAGGCTTTGGCTTGTTGAGAGATAATTATTTAAATTATCTTACAGGTGGTAGTTTTGCCGGTAACAATGGTGTTGAATTTATGGTGATATTGCAATATGCTATTTGTATTGCTTTTGGTATATTATTCTATAGAAAACTGAAAAATAAAAATATTGAATGTATATTTTTAATTGTTAGTGTTGCTGTTTTATTTATGGCAAATTTCGGTTCTATGATTTCTACTTATATTTCTAGAATCGGCTATTACTTTATGCCGTTTCAAATTTTGTTATTATGCAATACACTTAAGGCTTTTAATAAAAGGTCACGAATTATTTGGGGAACAATTATTATAGGTATAACATTTTTCTTTTGGTGGTATACTTTTGTATTCAGAGGATATAACGAAACAGTCCCATATTTATTTTACTAAAAGTAATAGTAGGTGAAAAAATGAAAGTTAGTTTTATAATACCGGTTTATAATGCTGAGAAATATCTTGAGAGATGTGTAGAATCTGTATTAAATCTAACCGGTATTGATTTTGAATTAATATTGGTTGATGACGGTAGTAAGGATAACTCATGGAATATAATTGAAAATTATATGGTTAAAGATAAAAGAATTAGAGGTATTTCTATTGAAAATCAAGGTGTTTCAAATGCGAGAAATACCGGTATTGATATGGCAAATGGTGAAGTTATAATTTTCGTTGATGCTGATGATTATTTTAATGATAAAGCAGATAGTGTTTTGCGTAGTGTTTTAAAGGATTATGACAGTAGAAAACTTTGTTTCTTTAACTATAATTGTTTTAATGATGATGGAAGTTCGTGGGTGTATCATTATCCCACAATAACTAATACCGACCTAAAATTAGATATTACTAATTTGTTCGTTTTAAATCAAAGTGTAAATAGTTGTTGGTGTAAAGTTTTTAGCACTGATGTTATCAAGAGCAATAATCTTCGTTTTGATAAATCAATGAAAGTTGGAGAAGATGCTTGCTTTGTAATGGAATATCTTATGTGTGTAGATGATTTTGAGTATATTGATGAGCCTATTTATAATTATTATATCAATAGTTTAGGTGCTATGAAAAGTGCAAAAATCAGCACAATTATGGATGAAGTTAAGGTGTATAACACAAGAATAAAGCTTATTAATCACTATAATTTGCACATTAACGAAAAGCAAAATATAGAATTACATAATGAGTATTTTAAAAGTTTTTTAGGGTATACAAAGAGATTTGATAGAACAAAAGGTTTTTCTGAACTTTATTCTGACATAAAAAGATATTATAAAGAGCCTGCAGTAGTTGATATTTTGAAAAATTGTTCGAAGCAAGGTTTAAGCAAAAAACAAGAAATAATGTTGCAGATAATTAAACACAAGTGTTATCTTTTATTTAGTTTGTTGTGCAAAATATAGAGGTTATTATGAAAAAATTTTTGAAAAAGATATATAGAAGAATATTTAGAAATAAACTAAGTATGAACAAGATTGTCTATAAAAAACATTGTATGAATTTAGAATATTGGAAAGACCATACCAATATAGGTGATTTATTATCTAAAACAGTTTTTGATTATATGATTGAAAGAAACAATATTGACATCAATAAGCCGGTAAAGTCATTCACTCATTTTCTGGGTATAGGTTCAATAATAGGTATAAAAGAATTTGATGCAATTATTTGGGGTAGTGGTGTAAATACTATAGCTTTTGCTAATAAAATTTATTCCAAAAGAAAATATGTTAAGTATGATATTAGAGCTGTAAGAGGTCCTATCACTCAACAGATTCTTTTAAATTGTGGTTACGATTGTCCTAATGTATATGGGGATCCGGCAATATTGATGCCACTTATCTATAAACCGAATTGTAAAAAGAAGTATAAAGTTACGGCTATTATTCATTTTTTTGAAAAAAATGTTAAAAAAATCGATGGTGTTAATTATTTAAATGTTGCAACAACAGACTATAAAAATTTTATTGATGTTATAGCCTCATCCGAAAAAGTTGTTTCTTCTTCATTGCATGGTATTATTTTAGCAGAGGCATATGGTGTGCCTACCGTATATATAGGAACTAGAAAAGATGAATTTTTAAAGTATTATGATTATTATTGGTCAACTGAAAGATATTCAGTTAAAGTTGCAAATAATGTTGAAGAAGCTATAGAAATGTCACCTATGCATTTACCAAGTGATGAAATTTATAGAAGAATCAGAAATGATCTAATAAATGCTTTCCCAACTGATGTATGGAAAGTTTGAAAGAGGTTTATATGAATAGATTGAAAATCATGTATTTAAAACTCCGTATTGGAAATAAGTTTAAAAAAGCTTATTATAACTTTATTTATAAAGGGCAATTAATATGGCCAAAGTCAGTTAGTTTCAGAGAAAGACTAGATTTCTTAATAGAAAAGGGTGCTACTTTAACAATAGGTGAACATACTTTTTTTAATAGGGATTGTTCAATTACTGCACAGGAAAAAATTACTATTGGTGATTATTGTATTTTTGGTGAAAATGTAAAGATATATGATCACAATCATATCTTTAAAAATATTCCTGAAACTATTGCAAGACAAGGATTCAAAACAGCACCGATTACAATTGGAAATAATTGTTGGTTTGGTACTAATGTTGTGGTCTTAAAAGGTGTTACTGTTGGAAACAATTGCGTAATATCTGCCGGTTGTATTGTAGATAAGGATGTACCAGATAACTCAATTTTAAAGAGAGATGGTACAATAGAAAAAATTGTTTCTAAATAGTGGTTATATATAGGGAATTGATAAGATGAAGTTAGAGAGAACAAAAAACGCAACAAGAAATATTATTTTTGGTGTTGCATTAAAGTTATATCAAATTGTTCTACCATTTGTAATGAGAACAGTTATGATATACACAATAGGTGTACAGTATTTAGGTCTGAATAGCTTGTTTACATCTATTTTACAGGTGTTAAATATTGCTGAACTTGGTGTTGGCTCTGCAATGGTATTTTCAATGTATGAGCCTATTACAAAGGATGATAATAAAACCATTTGTGCATTAATGAATTTGTATAAGTGGTATTACAGAATAATCGGTGGTGTAATCCTTGTATTTGGTTTGATTTTGCTACCATTTATTCCTAACTTAATTAGTGGCAAAGTTCCTAGTGATATGAATGTGTATGTACTGTATTTGCTAAACCTATTGGCTACAGTATTTACATATTGGCTATTTGCTTTCCGTAATAGTATTTTACAAGCATATCAGCGTACTGATGTTACAAGTAAAGTTACTTTAGGTACAGATACCTTTAAGTATTTATTACAGGTTGTTGGTCTTTGTGTTTTTCATAATTATTATTACTATGTAATTGCACTTCTTGTATCTCAAATTCTTGCAAATGTAATTACTGCATATTTTTCAAAGAAAATGTACCCACAGTATGACCCAATGGGTAAATTACCAAAATCGGAAGTTAAGAAAATTAACAGAAGAATTAAAGATTTGTTTACCTCAAAATTAGGTGGCACAATTGTTAATTCAGCAGATACAATTGTTATTTCTGCTTTCCTTGGACTAACTGCTTTAGCTATTTATCAAAACTATTTCTTTGTTATTACTTCACTTATAGCTTTAATGACTATGGTGTATTCAGCTTGTCTGGCAGGTATCGGCAATAGTATTATTGTAGAAACTTTAGAGAAAAATCTAAATGATTTGAAAAAATTCACTGCACTTATTGTATGGGTTTCAACTGTTTGTACCAGTTGTTTGCTTTGCTTATATCAGCCATTTATTGCATTTTGGGTTGGTAAAGATTTACAGATGGAATATTCAATCGTAATTTGTATTTGTATTTATTTCTTTATATACGAAATAAATCAACTGCTAAATATGTATAAAGATGCTGCCGGACTTTGGCATAAGGATAGATTCAGACCACTTGTAACTGCTCTTGCTAATTTGGCAATGAATATTATTATGGTTCAGTTTTGGGGTTTATACGGTGTTGTACTTTCTACAGTTATTTCAACATTAGTAATTGGTATGCCATGGCTTATTCATAACCTATTTACTGTGTTGTTCAAAAAAGAGCATATGGTAGATTATTTAAAGTTACTTTTTACATTTGCAATTGTAGGTGGAATTATTTGTGCAGTTACAAATATTGTTTGTAACTTAATTACATTTAGCAGTGACCTTGTTACTCTTGTAGTACGAGGTATAGTTTGTGTAGTTATCAGTAATGTTTTATTTATTGCAGTATTTAGAAAGAATAAAAGATTTGGTGAAGCAATTTATCTAATTGAAAAAATGTTTAAAGGAAAACTTCCTTTACATAAAATTTTACCAAAGAATAATTAAAAGGTAGTGATATTATGGCAAGTTCAAATTGTGATTATTGTAGTCATTATGTGTATGATGATGAGTTTGACTACTACACTTGTGATGTAAACTTAGATGAAGATGAGGCAGTTAAGTTTATGCAAGGTAGCTTTGATGATTGTTCATTCTATGACCCATATGATGAATACAAAATCGTTAGAAAACAGAATTAATTAGTCAATGCACCCTATTTTTAGGGTGCATTTTAGTAAAGGTGAATTATGTTATTTAGACAGATAAGAGCTATCAAAAATTCAAGCCCTATAAAAATTATTTTTGCCACAATATCAGCAGTAGGTGGATTTTTTCTGGCAAGTAGAATTATTAAATTACTGGAAAATATAATGCCGGTTGATAGTGATGAAAATGGTGTAATATGTGTTACTTTAGGCAAAATATTGGATATAGGTTTTGTTATATTTTTTATTGAGATAGCACTGATTATTTTTGTGTTGCTATATTTAATCAAGTGGGTTATAGAGGCATATACAGAGAAAAAGGACACTACTACTGCACAAGAACAGTTAGAAACAGAAAAAATTCTTAAAGAATTAGAAGATGATGAGTCAGGTTGGACAGATAAACAAGCCATTACTTTTGTTATTGTTGCAATAGCTGTATTCCTAGTTGCAAATTGTGTCTTAAGTCTTTTTATGTTTAGAAATGAAGTGGTTTATAAGAATGACAAAATTATTGAATATAGCATAACTGATTGGAAAGGCACTACCATAAATTATAGTGATGCTAAGAAGTATTATGTTAGTGATGATGACCGTGGAAATGCAATGATTACTATTGAAATGAAAAACGGTGAAGAATATGGAATAGGTGGTAACACCCAAACTATGGCTAATGAAAAGTATGATAATGATAGTTATGGTGAACTGGTAAAGCTTGATGAGGTGTTACATAGCTATAATATTCGCAAGGTTGTTGATTGTACAAAAGATGATTTTGATTATTATGAAAAAGATAAAAGTGATTTAGATATACTATTGAAAAAGTAAAAATAGGCAGTTAGTTTTGAACTAACTGCCTTTTTGCTTTTGTAGTATTAAATTTATAGACTATTTAATTTCACAGATTGTAACACCGGCATCACCCTCACCAAAATTACCAAGTCTAAATGACTTAATATTTTTGTGGGTACGCAAGTATTTTTGAATTTCTGCACGAAGTACACCTGTGCCTTTACCATGGATAATGGTTAGCTGATTAATGTTCATTAGAACTGCATTGTCAATAGCAGCATCAACATCCATAATTGCCTCCATAGCAGTTTCACCACGAACATCAACCTCTGTTGTAGGGTTCATATCCATTTTGCTAGGCATATTTCTCTTTCTTGAAGTCTGTACAGTAACCTTTGGCTTTTCTTTGTTTAGTCGTAGGTTAGATAATTTAACCTTAGTCTTGATGATACCGGCCTGAACATAAGCAGTACCGTCTTTTTCGTTAATACTTAGAATTTCTGCATCCTTGTCAATGTCAAAGATAAGTACAGAGTCACCAACCTTAAATGGTCTTGGTGGTGTGTACTTTTCATTTTTCTTTTCCTTGATTGGGTCAGCAGTATTCTCCATTTTGTCAATGCTTTTGCGAAGTTTTGCTTTTTCTTCAGCAGACATTTTTTGCTTTTTCTCAAGGTTTTCAAGTCTGTCAAGAATACTTTGTGCTTGTGCCTTTGTACGACTGCTGATTCTTTCAGCCTCTTGATGAGCTTTTTCGATTTCTCTTTCAGCCTCACGCTTAGCTTTCTCAATAATACTGTTTGCCTTTTCTCTTTGACGACCTGCAAGTGCCTTTGTGTCGTTAGCTTCTTTTAGTCGCTTTTCAAGTGTTTGTCTGCGTTTTTCAAGCTGTTCAATAGTATCTTCAAATCTTCTGCTTTCGCTACTTACAAGGTGTTGTGCATTGTCAATAATATCATCGGAAAGACCTAGCCTTTTGCTGATTGCAAAGGCATTACTTTTGCCGGGAATACCGATTAAAAGTTTGTATGTAGGTCTTAATGTTTGTACATCAAATTCACAACAACCGTTTTCTACACCTTCGGTAGTAATGGCAAATTCCTTTAACTCTGCATAGTGAGTTGTACATTGAATTTTAGCACCTTTTTCTTTTAACTTCTGCAAAATTGCAACTGCAAGTGCTGCACCTTCAACCGGGTCAGTACCTGCACCAAGTTCATCAATCAGTACAAGTGAAAATCTTGATGCTTGTTTTAGAATATCAATGGTATTTGTCATATGAGCAGAGAATGTTGAAAGGTTCTGTTCAATGCTTTGTTCGTCACCAATATCAACAAGGATTTTCTTAAATACAGAGATTTCACTTTCGTCACCACAAGGAATCATAAGACCTGACATTGCCATAAGGGTTAGTAGTCCTGTAGTCTTTAGTGATACAGTTTTACCACCTGTGTTAGGACCTGTAATAACTAGTAGTGTGTAGTCTTTACCTAAAGTAATATCAACTGGTACAACCTTTTCTTTGTCGATTAGTGGGTGTCTTGCTTTCTTTAGATTAATGTAACCTTTGTCATTTACAATAGGTGTAACTGCCTTCATAGTGTAAGCTAAGTTACCTTTTGCAAAGATAACATTAAGGTCAATTAAGTTTTGATAACTGCCGATAATACTGTCTGCACAGTTACCTGCCATTGAAGAAAGTTCAAGTAAAATTCTGTCAATTTCTTCTTTTTCTTTGTTTCGTAACATACGAATATCGTTGTTAGCCTGAACAACACCCATAGGTTCAATAAATACTGTTTGACCACTACCTGATGTATCATGTACAAGTCCGGGAATACTGCCTCTGCATTCTGCTCTTACCGGTACAACAAATCTACCGTCACGCTGAGTGATAACCTTGTCCTGTAGGAACTTTGAGTAGTTGGAACTTCTAACAATCTTGTCAAGAACTTCTCTTGCCTTTGATGATGCAGTACGGATTTTCCTACGAATATCAGATAGAGTAGGGGATGCTTTGTCGGAAATTTCATCCTCTGCAATAATTGCATCATTGATTTTTTCTTCAAGAAACTTATTTGGCATTAGGTTGTTAAAGTATTTATCAAGTGAACTTGCTCTGTCATCACTTGCATTACGCCATTGTCTTAGTGAGCGAATAACTCGTAAATTTTCCCCAATGCGAAGTAACTCTAGGGTAGTTAGTCCTGAACCGGCTTGTGCTCTCCTTAACTGATTTGCACAGTTAGTAGGTGAACCAAAGCTAGGTGTGCCAAATTTACCGATAAGCACATAGGCATCATCAGTTTCTTTTAGTAATTTTTCTGTTTCTTCTTTTGTGAAAACAGGTTTTAGTGTAAGTGCCTGTTCTCTTGCATCGGCAAATGAACATTCTTTGCCAAGCATTTCTAATATTTTATCAAATTCAAGTGCTTTAAAATGTTTATTCATATTATCTCATTGCCTTATAAAAATCTAGTGTTTTGTAATGTCGTTCCGTTTGACGGATTACATATTCTTCTGTTGCTCTGTTTAAGGTGTCAAGTCCGGTTTCATTAAGTGAAAAGGAAAATAGCTTTTTGTCATCAGCATAAATAGTGTGTCTGAGAGCCTTGGTAATACCTCTATCCATTGTAATGGAAAAAGGTAAACTGTCGCTACTTGCACAGTGGGAACAAATCAGCGAACCTGTTTGTGGTAGGAAGAAAAAAGTTTCTCTGTCATATTCGCCACAAATACTGCACATAGTAAGGTCAGGCATATATCCACAAATAGAAAGTAACCTCATCTCAAAACAACTTTTGATTAGGGTAGGGGGCTTTTTGTTTTCTGACAATAAATATAGGGAATTTAGTGTTAAGGATAGAACCTCTTTATTTTTCTCACCATCAACAAGTATATTCATTAGTAACTCAGAAAAGTATTGTGCTAAGCACATATTTGCTATATCTTTCCTAAGACCAAAGAATTGTTCCTTTGACTTTGCCTCACTGATAACATATGTATCTCGACCTTTGCTTTCTATTAAGCAAAGTCGAGAATAGGTAAATAGCTGAGTACCGGCACAATTTTGACTTTTTATATTTTTTGCACCTTTAGCAAAGCCTTTGATTATGCCTTTATCTACAGTAAGGGCAGTTACTAGCTTATCTCTTTCACCGATATTCTGTTCTCTCAGTATTAGCCCCTCTGTCAGAGTTTTCATTGTTGTTTTCTAGCTCCTTACCTGTATTTTTAGCTTGTTGTATAGATAGATAGGTTAGGTAATCGTTAACTGCACCACTTTGTAAAAAGTAATTCCATGCATCTGTTTCATTCATATTTATCACCCCTAATAGTATTTTACCTAGGGATAAATATATTGTCAGAAAATTATGGGATTACTGAAAATCATTACTATCAAATCCAAAGCTACGCATTAGATTTTCTTTGTTTCTCCAGTCCTCTTTTACCTTAATCCATGTTTTTAGGTTAACCTTGCAACCAAAGAAGTTTTCCATATCTTGTCTTGCATATGTGGAAATCTTTTTAAGCATTGCACCTTTTTTTCCGATTAAGATACCTTTGTGAGTATCTCTTTCGCAATAAATTGTTGCGTCAATATCCATAAGATTTTTGTCATCACGCATTTTCATTCTTTCAATAACTACTGCTGTGCCGTGAGGAATTTCTTTTTCTGTCAGTCTTAGAATTTTCTCTCTAATCATTTCAGCAGCAAGAACCTTTTCAGGTTGGTCTGTTAGTGTATCATCAGGGAAGAAGTGACCACCTTCTGAAGTGAATTTCTTTAGTTCTTCCTTTAGTTCATCAAGTTTTGAGCCTGTTTCTGCTGATACAGGAACAATAGCATCAAAGTCCATTTCCTTTGAATACTTAATGATTTGTTCCAATATAACTTCCTTATCGTTTATAGTATCGGTTTTGTTAATTGCCAATACACAAGGTAAATCAAGTTTCTTAACCTTTTCAATTAGCATCTTTTCGTTTTCTCTAATTTCCTGACCTGCCTCTGTTACAAGTAAACAAGCATCTACACCGGCAACAGACTCGTTAATTGAACGAACCATATAGTCCCCAAGAGAATTTTTAGGTTTGTGCATACCCGGTGTATCTAGGAAAACAAGCTGGTCCTTGCCTTCTGTTAATACACCCATAATTCTTGTTCTTGTAGTTTGTGGCTTTGAAGAAACAATAGCCACTTTCTGACCAAGTAATTTATTTAGAATTGAGCTTTTGCCTACATTAGGTCTGCCAATAATTGCAATAAAGGCTGATTTATCGTTAAAGTTCATATTTGTACTCCTTAATTTTCTGTATCTATTATAATTGAAACAGTAGTTTTATGCAATAATAATCCTTACACAAAAACACGCCACAAGATTGACAGCAGTCTTATCTGTGTGGCGTGAAATATTCTATGATGGATATGATTATTCGTTATCAGGAATGTAGCTGATACTTGCAGGAAGACCAAGCTGTTCCATAACTAATTCTTCTTTTTCTCTCATATGTACTCTTTCAAGTGGTTCCATATGGTCATAACCGAGAAGATGAAGCACACTGTGAGCAGTTAAGTAACCAACTTCTCTCTGAAGTGAGTGACCGTATGTTTCAGCTTGGCTAAGAGCCTTTTCCATAGAAATTACAACATCACCTAAGATATATGCACCGGTTTCAGGGTTCTTGTCCCACACACCGTTTTCACCCATAGGGAAAGATAGTACATCTGTTTCAATATCTTTGTTTCTGTACTGTGCATTAAGTTCCTTGATACCTGCATTGTCAACGAAAGTTACACTAACTTCAGCAGGACCTTGGAAGTTTTCCATTCTCAAAACTGCATTGCAAGTTCTTCTTACTAACATTCTTAGGCCAGTAGGAATTTTTACAGTCTTTTGCTTGTTGGTGATGATTACTCTGATTTTATTTTCTGTCATTTTTCCTTCTCTCCTCAGTCTTAGCATATGCTTTAATAATATCTTGTACAAGGTGATGTCTTACAACATCCTTCTCGCTAAATGAAATGTGTTGTATATCCTTAATATCCTTTAGTACACGAATACAATCCTTCAAACCACTCTTTACTCCACCGGGTAGGTCAATCTGTGTTATGTCACCGGTAATAACCATTTTTGAGTTAAAACCAAGTCGAGTAAGGAACATTTTCATCTGTTCCCTAGAAGTATTCTGTGCTTCATCAAGGATAATAAAGCTATCGTCAAGAGTTCTACCTCTCATATAAGCTAAAGGTGCAACTTCAATGTTACCTCTTTCAACATATTTGTTGTAGGTTTCTGCACCCAGCATATCAAATAGTGCATCGTATAGTGGCCTTAAATATGGGTCAACCTTACTCTGTAAGTCACCGGGTAAGAATCCCAACTTTTCACCGGCCTCTACAGCAGGTCTTGTTAGAATAATTCTGTTAACTTGCTTTGCTCTAAAGGCAGTAACTGCCATTGCAACTGCAAGATAAGTTTTACCTGTACCGGCAGGACCGACACCAATTGTAATAGTGTTCTTTGCGATACTTTGACAGTATCTTTTCTGACCTAAGGTCTTAGGCTTAACAGGCTTACCTTTGCTTGTAATACATACACAGTCGGTGGAAAGTTCTTGTATCTTTTCCTCACTGCCTTCGTTTACAAGGCTCATACAGTATCTAATGTTTTGTTCACTAAGGGCTTCACCCTTGTTGATAAAGGAAAGTAAGCTATCAATAACTTTTACTGCTTTGCTTACACTTTCTGCTTCACCTGAAATTTTTAATTCACTATCTCGACCAATTACATGAACATTGTACTCGTTTTCAATCATTTTGATGTTTTCATCAAAGCTACCGAAAAGAGCAACTGCGTGTTCCATTCTGTCGATGCTGATTATTTGTTCCAAAATAATCCCCCATTTGTTTGATACTAATAAATTATAACACATTTTTTAGTACATATCACCAAAAATTTTTTAGAAATTTTAATTTTGTGATTTTCACTAACAAAAATATATTTTGTAGTTTTTCTGTTGTTTTATTTTGCTATATAATATGTTTACTTATTCATATATAGGTGATAATTAAGTGAATATAAACAAGATGTAAACTTTATATAAATAATATAGTAAAGGTGTTTTTAATAAAATTTAATTAAAGTAAGAAAACTATTGACTTTAGTATGGCTTTATTATATAATAACTATGCTGTAAAGAAAAAAACTTTACAGTTGAAAGGTGAGTCAAATGGAAAAGAACATAGAGAATTCTCTTTTGCTTGACTTTTACGGTGAGCTTTTGACCGATAAGGTTAGATACGCAACTGAGATGTACTATAATGATGACCTCTCACTTTCGGAGATTGCTGATGATATGGGAATTACTCGTCAAGGAGTAAGGGACTTAATTAAGAGAGCCGAAGGTAACCTCCAAACTTTTGAAGAAAAATTAGGATTACACAAGCGTTTTGTTGAAACTCAAGAAGGACTTTCTAAACTGAAAAAGTCACTTGAAGAAACAAAATGTGTTTTAGATAAAGAAGATAAAAGTTCGGTTATTGCTAAGGTCGATGAAATGACTTTGGTTGTAAATGAACTGCTAAATCAAGAATAGGAGGTAAGTCCTGTGGCATTTGAAGGTCTTTCTGATAAGCTAAGTAATGCTTTTAAAAAGTTAAAAAATAAAGGTAAACTTACTGAAAGTGATGTTAAAGAAGCTATGCGTGAAGTGCGATTGGCACTTCTAGAGGCTGATGTAAACTTTAAAGTTGCTAAGAACTTTACTAACAAAGTTACTGAGAGAGCTATCGGTCAGGATGTTATGGAAAGCCTAACTCCTGCACAGATGGTTGTTAAAATAGTAAATGAAGAACTGACTGCACTGATGGGTGGAGAAGAAGAAAAGATTAAATTCGCATCTAAGCCACCAACAGTAATTATGATGTGTGGTCTTCAGGGTAGTGGTAAAACTACTCATACTGCTAAACTTGCAAAAATGCTAAAATCACAGGGTAGAAGACCTTTGCTTGTAGCTTGTGATATTTACAGACCTGCTGCTATTGACCAGTTAAAGGTTGTTGGTGCAAAGGCAGGAGCTCCTGTATTTGAAATGGGCAAGAAGAACCCTGTAAAAATTGCAAAAGAAGCTATTAAACATGCTAAAGACTACGGTAATGATGTAGTTATCCTTGATACTGCCGGTCGTCTTCACATTGATGAAGAACTTATGGAAGAACTAAAGAATATTAAGAAGGAAGTTAATCCTGATGAAATTCTTTTGGTTATTGACTCAATGACAGGTCAGGACGCAGTTAATGTTGCTAAGTCATTTAATGACTTGCTTGAAATCACAGGTGTTATCTTAACTAAGTTAGACGGTGATACTCGTGGTGGTGCAGCACTTTCTGTTAAGGAAGTTACAGGCAAACCAATTAAGTTCTGTGGTACAGGTGAAAAGCTTGAGGATCTAGAAGTTTTCCACCCTGACAGAATGGCAAGCCGTATTCTTGGTATGGGCGATGTGCTTACTCTTATTGAAGATGTAGAGGCAAAGCTTGATGAAAAGAAAGCTGAAGCAGTTGCCAAGAAAATGATGGAAAACAAGATGGACTTTAACGATTTGCTACAACAGTTTGAGCAGATTAAGAAGATGGGTCCTATTAAGGGCATTTTGGGTAAGATTCCGGGACTTGGAAAACAACTTGAAAATGCCGATATTGATGATAGACAAATTGACTGGTGTGAGGCTATTATTTACTCAATGACACCGGCCGAAAGAGAAAAGCCAAGCCTAATTAATGCCAGTAGAAAGAAGAGAATTGCTGCCGGTTCAGGTAGAAAGGTTGAAGAAGTTAACAGACTTCTAAAGCAACTTGAACAAATGCAGAAAATGATGAAACAGTTTACCGGTAAAGGCAAGAAAGGCAAACGCAGAGCCATGATGAAAGGTATGCCAAACTTAAATGAACTTGGTGACCTAGGCAATATGGGTGGAAACGGAATGCCACCAATGGGTGGAGGTTTTCCATTCTAACAAATAGTTATTATCCAATTAATTTTGGTGATATAGATACTTAATATGGAGGTGAAAATATAATGGTAAAGATTAGACTAAGAAGAATGGGTGCTAAGAAGTCTCCTTTCTACAGAATCGTAGTTGCTGACTCAAGATATCCTAGAGATGGTCGTTTCATCGAAGAAATCGGCACATACAATCCTCTAACAAATCCTTCAACAGTTAATGTTGATGCTGATGCAGTTAAGACTTGGATTGCAAAGGGTGCACAGCCTACAGATACAGTTAAGGCATTGTTAAAGAAGGAGGGTATTCTATAATGACAGAATTACTCACAATCATTGCCAAAGGTCTTGTTGAAGAACCTGACAAGGTTTCTGTAACTCAGGACGAAAAGGACGCTGAAGGCGTTACTGTATATCATATTCATGTTGCTGAAAGTGATATGGGTAGAATTATCGGTAAGCAAGGCAGAATTGCTAAGGCTATCCGTACAGTAGCTCGTTCTGCAGCTATCCGTAATAACGAAAGAATCTCAGTTGAAATCGACTGATATTCCAAAAATAACCCCCAATATGGGGGATATTTTTATGCAGAAAAAGAACTGACCCAAGTAGTTTTACTTGAGTCAGTTTTTGCTTTTGTTAATTTAGTTTATTAAGATTGTCTTGTTTTACTGTCAATCTTAAAGATTACTTTCTTGAATTTGTCACCAAGAGTTTCTTTTTCACTGTTACTGTTAAAATTCTTTGGCTTAACAAGTAAATATAAACCGTATGATGAGAACATAATCATTACAATAAAGTATGTAAGTACATATTGGCTCTTACCTTCAAACAATGTGTGGTAAATAAAACCACCGGCAAGACCTGTCAAAATCATAATTGTTTCTGCTGAACATCTCTTTTTGATTAATCCTGCAACACCGATTGCAAATAGAATAAATGTAATCATCTGGAAGAAATCAAAGTAGTCATATAGGAACTTATTTATCTTGCCATTGTAAATACTGTATAGTGTTGTATTTTCTTTAACTTCACCAAAGTAATGACCCTTAACTTGACTTACCCATAAACTTTCGTATGATGGTTCATTCCATTGTGAAAGAATTTTCTTGCTAAAGAAATTGTTTCTGTAGTGAGAGTCTTGCTTAAATTTATTTAGTCTTTCTTTTATATCTGTCTTAGCCCATGTGTCAGCTTGTTTATTGTCTAAGTTAGCATTTAAGAACTTTGACTTTGCCATATCATTGTACCAACCCGGAGCCATAGCAGATTCGTTTAAACCGGCATCTAAGTAAAGAATTTGGTCAACACCTTTACCAAAGTCAACACCACTTCTCTTTTCATAGCTCATAATAACCAGGTTAAATGAACCAACAGAAATCAAAACTACAAATGCAATAGAAACAAAGTGTAACCACTTTTTATTCTTAATAATGTAAATTAGAAGTGCAATACAAATAGCTACCAGCCAAATCATATTGTTGTACTTTGCTACAACTGAAAGTGCCATCAATAGTGATGCAGGTAGTAGGTTTAAGTAGTTGCGTTTTTCTTCACTTTGCATAAATCTGATTACAAAGTAACAAGCCCACATTGCTGATGCAATACCGATAATATTACCGTAAACAAATGTTGTAAATAAAATACCTTGAATACAACCGGCTAACATAAATACTGTAATAAATGTAACTGACTTACTCTTAAACAGTCTTTTGCTGATTGCTACAATAGCAATGTAAAGAGCAGTTAAAGCCAGTACATTAAATACTTGCATTGGCATTGAAGTTGTTGTACCGAAAATTCTGTAAACAATTTCACTTATGAATACAAAACCAAGTTGGAATGGATAAATCTTGTAGTAACTAACATTGTTATAGAAAGTATCATTACTTGCCTGGAATGATTGATAGTTACCTTTCGCTGCTTCCATAGCAGTTTGAGTAACTGTGCCTGAGTCAGCAGCAGGAACACTCTGTGCCATAAATATCCATATAAATCCAAGTGTTACGGTGTAAACCGAAAGTCCAACTACTAATGCTAAATCGGAAACTTTCTTGAAAACATTGGCGTATCTGCTTAGTGCAAAAACTAACAAGAAAAATCCACCAAGTAAAAAGAAGTTCATTACCAGGTCATCATAGTTAAACTGAATAACTTCTCCACCAAAGTTAGCACTGTCAAATTCACTGGTTTGTAATACCGACATTATTGCCACATAACCAAAGAAAATAAAGCAAAGAATTGTGATACCATATGAGCATATAGTCTCAAAAAGATTTTGCTTTTTTAGGTTAGGGGCAACTACTTTTTCCTTTTTATTAGAAGGAAGTTTTTTTGAATTGTCCATAATAAAAAATCCTTTTCTTTTTTCTACTTATAAATTATATCTAAAATATAACATAAATTCAAGTGAATATTGAATGTAGTTGTGATTTGTGTTAAAATATCCTAAAAGTATGGGTATTATTTATATATTATATAAAGTTAATTGAAAAAAAGATAATAAGAATACTTAAAATAATAGGAGAGATACTATGATTAAGGAATATCTTGAAGTAGGTAAAATTGTAGGCACTCACGGTATTAAGGGTGAGTGTAGAGTAGAATTGTGGTGTGATGGTGGTGACTTTTTTAGTTGCTTTACAACACTTTATCTTGATAAAGACGGCAAGGAAAGTATTTCTGTAAAAAGCAGACCTCATAAAAATATTGCACTAATGAAAATTAAAGGCATTGATAATATTGATGATGCAATTCCTCTTGTCGGTAAAGTTCTGTATATTAACAGAGATGATTGTCCACTTCCTGAAGATGTGTATTTTGTACAAGATATTATCGGTTGTGAAGTTAGAGATATAAATGACGGTACTGTATATGGTAAAGTAACAGATGTACTTTATACCGGTGCAAACGATGTTTATGAAATTAAAGCAAGTGACGGCAAAACTTACTTAATGCCTAAGATTGATGAGATTGTTAAGGAAATTAATGTTTATGAGGAGTATATTCTCATTGAGCCTATGAAAGGACTATTTGATGAGGATTGATTTGATAACATTGTTTCCGGAAATGTGTGAAACAGTTTTAAACGAAAGTATTTTAGGTAGAGCTCAAAAGAAAGGTGTAATTGAAATCAACACTCATCAACTTAGGGACTTTGCTTTTGATAAACACAAGAGAGTTGATGATACACCTTATGGTGGTGGCAAAGGTATGCTGATGAAAGCAGAACCTATTGCTTTATGCTTTGAGAACATTTGTGAACAAGTTGGTGAAAAACCTTACTTTGTGTATATGTCACCACAAGGCAAAACTTTAAATCAGCAAAAGTTAATTGATATTTCAAGCCATAAAAATGTTTGTGTATTGTGTGGTCACTATGAAGGTGTTGACCAAAGAGTACTTGATGAATATGTAGATGAAGAAATTTCTATCGGTGACTATGTATTAACCGGTGGTGAATTACCTGCACTTGTATTTATTGATGCACTTTCCAGAATGACAGAGGGTGTGCTTTCCGATACAGTTTGTTTTACTGATGAAAGCCACTATAATGGACTTCTTGAATGTCCACAATATACAAAGCCACAGGTGTGGAGAGATAGAGAAGTTCCACCTGTACTATATAGTGGTCATCATGCTAATGTGGATAAATGGCAGAAGGAACATTCCCTAATTAACACATATAATAAGCGACCTGACTTGTTAGAAAAGAAAGAATTATCAAAAGAAGATAAGGAATTTTTGGAAAATTATATAAACTCACTAAAGTAGTTTTGTAATATTGGTTATAACTAAATTAAATTCTTGTGATGTAATAACAAAAATGTGTTGTTGTTTTCGTCGGATTGCACAAGAAACAGATTTTTATTTTCTTTTCAAATGTGTAGTGAAACAAATTTAAAAAATAAGGTTGATTTAGTTGTTTTCTAGGGTTATAATACACTTATTGAATGTGAAAATTTGCTTATGATGTTTGGATTTTATAAGCAAAATTTGATAAATTTTAGGTTTTTATTCACTGACAAGAGAGGGATTTAGGCATGTATGTAAAGGAAGTTTTAGTTCAGAACAAAGCAGGACTAAGAGGTAGACCTGCAACATTTTTTATTCAGAAGGCTAACGAATATAAGTCAACTGTATGGGTAGAAAAGGATGAAAGAAGAATAAGTGGTAAGAGTCTTCTTGGTGTTTTATCCCTAGGTGTTGTTGGTGGTACAACAATTAAGATTATTGCAGATGGTCCTGATGAAAAGGATGCAACAGAAGGTATTGTTGCTCTTGTAGAATCAGGTTTTACTGGTATGTAATTTTTGACTTTCATTATGGGTGGTTAGTTTTTAACCACCCTTATTTTTTTATTGTGAGGTGATATTGTGAATATAAAAGAATTAAGAAAAAAGGCAATGGCTTTACCGTTATTACCCGGTGTATATATAATGAGAGACAGCAGTCACAATATCATTTATATCGGTAAAGCAAAGGCTCTTAAGAACAGAGTCAGTCAGTACTTTGGTAGCCAAAATAACCATCAAGAAAAAGTCCGTAGAATGGTTAGTAATGTTTATGACTTTGACTATATTATTACCGACAGTGAGTTTGAGGCTCTTATCCTTGAATGTTCATTGATTAAGCAAAATGCACCTAAGTACAATATTCTTTTGAAGGATGATAAGGGCTATAGCTATATTAAAGTCAGTAGTGATAAGTGGCGAAGAATCTCTTATGCTTTGCAACAGGATGACCCAAAGGCAACATATATCGGACCTTATAAAAGTTCCTATTATGTTAAGAATGCTATTGATGAGGCAATCAAAATTTTTCAGCTTCCTACTTGCAACAAGAAGTTTCCTGAGGATTTTAGGAAAACAAGACCTTGCCTAAATTATCACATTAAGCAATGTTGTGCACCATGTAGAGGAAAAATGTCATTGGCAGAATACAATGAGCATATTGACTCAGCGTTAGAATTTTTAAAAGGTGGTACAACAGAGTCTATTGCAAAAATGACAGAAGAAATGAACAAAGCCTCAGAAAATCTAGACTTTGAATTAGCTGCAAAAATTCGTGACAGAATAGCCTCAGTTAAGAAAATGAATGATAAGCAAAAGGTAGTTGATATTAAGGTTGATGAACAAGATGTAATTGCTTATATTACTGATGGTGACAAAGGTACATTTGAAGTTTTTAGATTTAAAGACGGTAGACTTTTTGACAGAGAACATTTTATGGTTGATAACGGTGAGAATGAAGAAGAATTAATGGCTGAGTTTATCACCCGTTATTACACAATCCGAGATGATGTTCCGAAACAGTTAACATTAGACAGAGAAATTGAGGACAGTAAACTACTTACTAAGTGGCTTAGTGAAAAGAAAGGTTCGGCAGTTCATATTGTTGTACCCAAAATCGGTGACCAAAAGCACCTTGTAGATATGTGCAAGAAAAATGCAATTGAAAGACTTGCCCAAACTAAAGGCAGTACTACCGGTGAATATGGTGTGCTGGAAGAGTTTAAGGAAGTTTTAGGACTTGATAAAATTCCTGAATATATTGAATCATACGATAACAGTAACCTTAGTGGCAGTGAAAATGTTTGTGGTATGATAGTTTATGAAAATGGCAAGAAAAATAAAAAGGCATACAAAAAGTTCAAGATAAAAGGATTTGAAGGTCAAGATGACTATGCAAGTATGGCAGAAGTTATTGACAGAAGACTTGATGAATATGAAAAAGCAGAAGAGCCTGTTGGATTTGGCAGAAAGCCTGATTTAATCTTGCTTGATGGTGGTAAAGGTCAGGTAAATGCAGTTTTGCCTATACTAAAGAAGCATAACATTGATATACCTACTTTTGGTATGGTTAAGGATGACAGTCACCGTACAAGGGCTATTGTTTCCGATAAAGGCGAAATTGCAATTAGCAGAAAGAGAAAACTGTTTACCTTTATCAGCAAAATGCAAGATGAAGTCCATAGATTTGCTATTGGTTATCAGCGTCAAAGAAGAAGTATGAATACCTTTAAAAGTTCATTAACGGATATTCCGGGAGTAGGTACTGAAAGAGCAAAAGCACTCCTAAAGCATTTTAGAACAATTAAAAATATCAGCGAGGCTGATTATGAAGAATTACTTAATGCACCTAAAATGAACAAGGTTTCTGCTGATAGTGTTTATAATTATTTTCATAATGAAAATAATAGTAATTGAGTTTTTCTTTTATATATGTTAGAATTACGGTGGTGATATTATGAGAGTTATTACAGGAATAGCAAAAGGTACAAGACTGAGAACTCTGGAGGGTAATGATGTAAGACCTACTACAGACAGAGTAAAGGAAGGTATCTTTTCTGCTTTACAATTTGGAATAGAAGGTAGAACTTTTCTTGATTTGTTTGCCGGTAGTGGACAAATGGGAATAGAAGCTATCTCAAGAGGTGCAAAGAAAGCTGTGTTTGTTGACAGTAGCAAAAAGTCTTTGCAAGTAGTAAATGAGAATATTGAAAAATGTAAATTTCAAGATAAATCAAAGGTCGTTAACGGCTCAGCAGTAAGTTTCTTAAAGATGAATAAGGAGAAGTTTGATATTGCTTTTCTTGACCCACCATATAGACAAGGACTACTTGAAGAAGTACTGCCTTTGGTATTTGAAAATATGAAAGAAACCGGTGTTGTACTATGTGAACATCCTGTTGATGAAAAAATTATTGAAAAATATTCTAATTTTAGCCTTGACAGAGAATATCGCTATGGTAAAATAAAGGTAAGCAGTTTTTGTTACAAAGAAAATATTGAGTAGTTCGTACTAAACTTGGAAAGAGGAAAAAGAATGGATAAAATAGCAATTTGTCCGGGTAGCTTTGATCCGGTAACCCTTGGACATATTGATATTATAGAAAGAGCATCCAAGATGTTCAACAAAGTTATTGTTGCCGTTATGGTTAATCCAAATAAACAACCAAGTTTTTCTATTAACGAACGAATTGATTTGTTAAAGGAAGCGACAACACATATCAGCAATTTGGAGATTGTATCTTTTAATGGTCTTTTGGCAAGTTATGCAAAGGAAAGATCAGCAGTTGCAGTTGTTAAGGGGTTAAGAGCTGTATCTGACTTTGAATATGAATTTCAAATGGCTTTAACAAACAAAAAACTCAATCCCGATTTGGAAACTATCTTCCTAACTACCAGTGCAAAGTATATGTACTTAAGCTCTAGTATGGTTAAGCAGGTAGCATCCTTCGGTGGGGACATTAGTGATTTTGTTCCGGCTTGTTTGTATGACAAAATATACAGTAGATTAAAAGGAGTTAATTAAGATGAGAGTGGAAGACCTAATCAATGAGTTAGAAGATATGATGAACGATGCAAAAGTTCTACCTTTAACAGGTGGTAAGGCTGTTGTAGATACAGAAGCAGTTCTTGATATCCTTGACGACATTCAGGATGCACTACCTGGTGAAGTTAGACAGGCTAAGAGCATTGTTGCCGATAGAAGCCAGATTCTTGCTGAAGCTAAGAAGGAAGCAGAAGAAATTATCCGTGCCGGTGAAGAAAAGAAGAAGCAGTTAGTTGCTGAAGATGAAATCACAAAACAGGCACAGGCTCAGGCAGCAGACATCCTAAGTGATGCAAAGAAGAAGTCTTCTGAAATGAAGAAAGCAGCTAACGGTTATGTTACTGACCTAATGAAGAGAGCTGATGAAACTCTAACAGATTTAACTAACGAAATCCGTAAGACTCGTCAGGACATTCAGGCTCAGAAGAAAGACTGATTTAGAAAATAATTGAGATTTTTAACCACTACGAAAGTAGTGGTTATTTTTTTGCCTAAAACAATATTTTAATGCCAAAACTCATTATGTGAACAGTTTGAAAATATAAAGAAATTGTTACAAATTCCTTGCAATATCATTACAAGTAGTATATAATGGTTCATATAGAAGTGGCATTTGGTGTCACAATAGGACACTTGGTGTCGATAAGTGATTTCCGTGTGTCATATTTACTTAAAAATGGAGGTGGCAGTTTAATATGTTTTCCGGTACAACAGTTCATTCAGTTGACGCAAAAGGCAGAATTGTACTGCCACAGAAATTCAGAGAAGAACTTGGTGAAGAATTTTATGTAACCAATGGCTTTTCTGAAAATATACAGATTATGTCTGTTGATGAGTTTAATCGTCTAAGAGAGCAGATAAGGGAGCTACCTGCTAACAAAGCTATGGCACTTCAGTATTTGCTTTTATCTGCAGCAACACTAGTTAGTCCAAACGGTCAGGGTAGAATTCAAATTCCCCAAAAATTGCGTGAGGACAGCGCCATCCAAGGTGAGGCTGTAGTTGTTGGTATGGATAGTCGTATTGAAGTATGGAACAAAGATAAGTTCGATGCATTTATGGCTAAACAACGCCAAGAACTTGAGGATGCTCTTCAGCTTATTAAGTTTTAATTATGGAATTTAATCATATTTCAGTTCTTCTCAATGAATGTATTGAGGGACTGAACATTAACCCTAACGGAATTTATGTTGACGGTACAGCAGGTGGTGGCGGTCACTCAGCAGAAATTCTAAAGAAACTTGATTGTGGCAAACTGATTTCTATTGACAGAGATCCGGATGCTATTACAACAATTTCCGAAAGATTTAAAAATGAGCCAAATTCAATTATTGTAAATGGTTGTTTTGGTGATATGAAAAAGCTATTAAACGACAGAGGTATTTATCAAGTAGATGGTGTTCTTCTTGATATTGGTGTCAGTTCTCATCAGTTAGATACTGACGAAAGAGGTTTTAGCTTCCATAAGGATGCACCTTTAGATATGAGAATGAGCCAAAGTGGTACTTCTGCTGAGGATTTAGTTAATGACTTAAGTTATGAAGAACTTAGAGATATTATATATCGCTATGGTGAAGATAAATTTGCACCATCTATTGCAAAGGGTATAGTTAAAGCAAGAGAAGAAGAAAGAATTACTACTACTCTTCAACTTGCTGAGATTATTAAGAATTCTGTACCTCAAAAGGTTAGAAGAGAAGGTCACCCTGCAAGAAAGACTTTCCAGGCACTTAGAATTGAAGTAAATGGAGAACTTACTCAGCTTGAAAACGGTCTTGATGAAGCATTTGAAATGCTAAGTCCAAAGGGCAGACTTGCAGTTATTTCTTTCCATTCATTAGAGGATAGAATAGTAAAGCAAAAGATGGCATCTTGGTGCAAGGGTTGTACTTGTCCAAAGGACTTTCCGGTATGTGTTTGTGGAAATGTACCAAAGGCAAAGCTGGTAAACCGTAAGCCTATAGAGGCTACACAGGAAGAACTGGACAAAAACCCTAGAAGTAGAAGTGCAAAACTAAGGATTTGCGAAAAAATTTAGGTAAAGTGACAGTTTTGTAGTATTTCCCTAGACAAAGTACTGTATATGTAGTAAAATATATCAGTGGTGTAATTATAGTTACAAATATCTATAGATAGTGTAACAAAACAATTACAATAAATATATATTGAGATTTTAATTACTACGAATAAGTAAAGATTATGAGAAGAAAGAAATTTTAAGGTACTATATATAGTATCTTAGAAAAATGAAGAATTGGTTATATAGGTGAATAAATGGCATTTTTGAGCAGTAATAATGCTTATGACATTTCTGTTTTTGAAGATGAAAATCTTGAGAATCAGGACTTACATAAGAAAAATAAGGTAGTAAAAATACCTAAGAAAAAAATTGAACAAGCAAAAAGACGCAAACGCAATCCTTTGAAGTTAACTGTCGGTTTCTTGTTTTCTGCAGTTGTTGTAGCAGTAGTTGGTATGATTATTTATAGCCAAGTTCAGCTAACAGAATTAAATCAGAAAATTTCAGAAGCACAGGAAACATTAGAGAATAGCCAAAGTGAATATACTCAAATGCAAATGAATGTTGATGCTAAATACACAACTTCTATTATTGAGGAATATGCACAGGATAAACTAGGTATGACTAAAGCAAACAGTAGCCAAAAGGAATTTGTGGATTTATCTAGCGGGGATAAAGCCAAGGTTGTTGAAAAAGAGGATAAAAGTATTTTTGATACTATAGTAGATTGGATATCCTCAATTTGGTCATAACCCTTAGGTTTGTGTAATAAGATTATAGAGGGTACAAGAGTTGAGATTTTAATTATCTTAACTCTTTTTCCGTATTTATTGATATGAAAGAGATAAGAAAGGAGCAAGACCAGTTGGCTAAGAATGTAAAAGGCGTAAATCAAAAGTTACGACATAGAACAATGATTCTTTTGGCTATTATTTTGGTTATTGGTTTTGGTGCTGCTACTTGTAGACTTGCATTTTTGCAAGTGGTTAAGGGAGAAAGTTTAAGCCAAAAGGCTGTTGAACAACAGTTACATGATACTGAGATTTCAGCAAAACGAGGAACTATCTATGATAGAACCGGTAAAGTATTAGCCCAGAGTGCTTCGGTATGGCGAGTTGTTATGGCTCCTGCTAACTTCAAAACTGATGAACAGAGAGAGTATGTAGCTAAAAATCTTTCAAAAATTCTTGATTTGGATTATGATGAAGTTTTAAAGGAAACTAAAGAAAATTCATATTATGTTAGTGTTAAGAGAAAAATAGAAACAAAAGAAAGAAATAAAATTTTAAAATTACAAGATACTTTAAGTGAAAAATATCAATTGGAAAATGTTATTCAGCTACTTGATGACTACAAGAGATATTATCCTTATAACGAACTTGCTTCTTCAGTAATCGGTTTTACCGGTGAAGACGACCAAGGTCTTGAAGGTCTTGAGTATCAGTACAATAAGTATTTGTCAGGTACAAGTGGCAGACTAATTTCAGCACGAAATTCACAAGGTGTTGATATGCCGTTTGCCTATGAACAAAGTGTTGATGCTAAAGACGGTAACAACCTAGTTCTTACTATTGATGAAACAGTTCAAGCTGTTGTTGAAAAGTATATGCAACAGAACATCATAACTAATAAGGTTTATAACCGTGGTTGTGCTATTATGATGGATGTTACAAATGGTGAAATTATTGCTATGGCTACAGTCGGTGGCTATGACCTTAACGAACCTTATACAATAGCCGATGAAACAAAGCAAAAAGAAATCAAAGCTATTACAGATAAAAAGAAAAAGAACAAAGCCTATAATGAGGCTTTAGCTGAACAGTGGCGTAATAAAGCTATTTCCGACACTTATTATCCGGGTTCGGTATTTAAGATTATTACTTCTGCTATGGCACTTGAAGAAGGTGTTGTTAATGCAGATACAAGTACTTTCAACTGTACCGGTTCTATGCAGGTAAGTGATAGACTTATCCACTGTCATGACTGGAACGGTCATGGTACACAGACTTTTGAACAAGCAATTATCAATTCTTGTAACCCTGCATTTATGCAGATTGGTGCAAAAGTAGGTGCAGCAAAGTTCTGGGAATACTATCAGGCATTTGGTTATTCCGAATTAACAGGTATTGACCTACCGGGTGAAAGTGACGACCAGTTCTTTACACCGGACGGTTCAATGGGTGTTGTTGACCTTGCAGTTGCTTCTTTCGGTCAAGGTTTCTCAATTACTCCAATTCAGATGATTACTGCCGTATCAGCAGTTGCAAACGGTGGTAACTTGGTTCAACCACATGTTGTAAAGCAAATTCAGGACAGCAACGGTAATGTTGTACAAAACTATGATACAAAGATTAAGAGAAAAGTTGTATCAAGCAGCGTATCTAAAACATTAAACACAATTCTACAACACAACTCAGAACAGGGCGGTGTAAAGTGTGGTTATGTTGCAGGTTACAGAGTAGCCGGTAAAACAGGTACATCAGAAAAATTGGTAGATAGCAATGGTGATGGTGTAGAAGATTACATTGCGTCTTTCCTAGGTTATGCTCCTGCAGATAACCCAAAATATGCAATGCTAATGTTCTTTGATACTCCTACAGGTGATAACTACTACGGTTCTGTTGTAGCAGCACCTGTATTCTCACAGATTATGGAAGAAGTTTTACCTTACTTAGAGGTTGAAACAGAATATACAGATAGCGAAAGAGAAGACTTAGATGTTATTGCCGATCAGTATGTTGGTCTATCAACAGAAGATGCACAACAAAAGATTTCTGATGCCGGACTTACACCGGTAGTTAAGGGTTCAGGTAGCAAGGTTATTGCTCAAATGCCGGAATCAAATTCTACTGTACCAAAGGGTGGAACAGTTGTTCTTTATACCGACAAATCTTCGGCAAAAGAAACGGTAGAAGTACCTAACTTACTTGATATGAGTTTAAGTGATGTAAACAGTATTGCTTCTCAGTATGGACTGAATGTATCTGTTAAGGGTACTTCAAGTACAAGTGGTGACGGTATCTCTACAAAGCAAAGTATAGCTGAGGGTACTAAGGTTAGTGAAGGTACAGTTATTACAGTTACCTTCTCGCCACAAAGTGGTATTGCAGAATAATAAATTTTTTATATAAAAGATGTTAAAATGAGGTGTTAGAATGACAACAGGATTATGGGAACTTGTGGGTGCAGTTGTTGCATTCGTTCTTTCAGCAGTAATAGGAAGATTTTTGATTCCGATTTTACACAAGTTAAAGTATGGTCAGACAATTCTTGATATTGGACCATCTTGGCATAAGAAAAAGCAAGGTACTCCAACAATGGGTGGCATTATGTTTATCATCGGTATTGTTGTTGCAACAGTAATTGCAATTCCTTGTTTATCAATTTTCGGTGATATTTATGAACCAACAGGTTATTCTTATAACAAAGAGGTTCTAATGGTATTTGTCAGCCTAGGTATGGCTGTACTTTACGGTGCAGTTGGTTTCCTTGATGACTATATTAAGGTTGTTAAGAAAAGAAACCTTGGTCTAACTGCTAAGCAGAAACTAGTGTTCCAGTTTGCAATTGCAATTGCATTCGTTGTAATCAATGCTTTCTTTGGCTATGGTGACACAACATATATTCCTTTTGCAGGTACTGTTCATATGGGCAACTTTGCAATTATCTACCACATTATCAGTGTAATTGTTATTGTTGGTGTGGTTAACGCAGTTAACCTAGCTGATGGTATTGATGGTCTTGTTGGTTCAGAAACATTCTTTGTTGCTATTTTCTATATGATTATTTCAAGCATTATGACTTCTTCTGCAACAGGTGTTTTATCAGCAGCAGTAGCCGGTGGTTGTCTAGGTTTCTTACTATGGAACTTTAACCCTGCTAAGGTATTTATGGGTGACACAGGTTCACTATTCTTAGGCGGTATTGTTTGTGCAATGGCTTATTCAATGAATATGCCGGTTATCCTAATTCCAATGGCACTGACTTATTTACTTGAAATGCTATCTGTTATTCTACAGGTAACATACTTTAAAATTACTCACGGTAAAAGATTATTCAAGATGAGTCCTATCCACCATCACTTTGAAAAGTGTGGTTGGAGCGAAACAAAGATTGTTGTAGTATTCAGTGCATTTACAATTGTTATTTGTGGTATTGTTACTGCATTAGTAATTTTAGGACTTTGATACTTCATATAATATAGGGAGGAGGAGAATTTAATGTCATCAGAAACTTTAAAAAGAATGTCAAATGAAAGACAAAGATATGATAGTCGTGGCAGGACAAGAAGAAAAAATGCTCCTCCAAAAAAGAGAAAGAGAATAGCTTTCTCTATTGGTATGGGTATTGACCTACCTTTCCTAATTATTCTATTGGTTCTTCTTGTAACCGGTCTGATAATGATGTTTTCAGCATCTTATGCAGTTGCATATTATAATCAGGGAGACAGTTTCTTCTTCTTGAAAAGGCAGTTAATATTTGCAGTTATCGGCTTTGTGCTTATGATGGGTATTTCCTATATTGACTATCATAGCTTGCATCATTTATGTTATGTATTCTTAGGACTTTCCTATTTGGCACTATTTTTGGTATTGTTGTTGCCACCGGTAAACAATGTTCATAGATGGATTGGTGTTGGTGGTTACGGTATTCAGGCTTCGGAATTTTCAAAATTCGCAATTGTGCTTTTCTTGGCACATTGGGGAAGTCTTTATTATGATAAAATGAGTACCATTAAGTATGGGGTTGTTCCTGCACTTGCAGTATTTGTCAGTACTGCAGTTTTACTTGTGCTTGAACCTCACTATTCAGGTATTGTAATTATTCTATTACTTACAGTTGTAATGCTTTACCTAGCCGGTATTAACACAAAATGGCTTGCTGTTGCCGGTGTGGCAGTTGTAATTGCTTTCTTGATTGCTTGGGTAACCGGTCTTCTTTCTTATGCTATGACAAGAATGGAAGGTTGGGGTCAGGCTCTTGAATATACAACTGAAAAAATGTGGCAAACAACTTGGCAGACCAGAAACAGTCTTTATGCAATAGGCTCAGGTGGTCTATTCGGTTTAGGTCTTGGTAACTCAAGACAGAAGTATGGTTATCTGCCTGAACCACAGAACGACTTTATCTTTGCAGTTGTATGTGAAGAACTTGGTTTAGTAGGTGCAATAGTAATCTTAATTATCTTTGCAGCACTTGTTTATAGAGGTGTAAAGATTGCACTAAAAGCACCGGACAGATTTGGTAAACTACTTGGTATCGGTTTGATTTCACAGATTGGTATTCAAGTTATTCTAAATATTTTTGTTATTACAGACTGGTTGCCTAATACAGGTATCAGCTTACCATTCTTCTCTTATGGTGGTAGTTCCCTGGTTGTATTGATGGCACAGATGGGTGTAATACTTTCAATTTCAAGACACTCTAATATTGAAAAAGCATAATGAGGTGTAAAATATGAGAATTTTATTTGCCGGTGGGGGTACAGCCGGTCACATTAATCCGGCACTTGCTATTGCCGGATATGTAAAGAAACAAATGCCTGAAGCAGAAATCCTTTTTGTTGGTAACAAGGGTGGTATGGAAGAAAGACTTGTTCCACAGGCAGGTTTTGACTTTAAGCAAATTGTTATCAGTGGCTTTAAGAGAAGTTTTAATGTTAAGGCAATCGGTCACAATGTTAAAACAGTAAAGAGAATGTTTACAGCCTCTGCTGAGTCAAAGAAAATTATTAAGGAATTTAAACCTGACCTTGCAGTTGGTACAGGTGGTTATGTAAGTGGTCCTGTACTTCGTACTGCAGCAAAGATGGGTGTTCCGATTATTATTCACGAACAAAACGCTTATCCAGGTGTTACTACAAAGATGCTATCAAAGTTAGCTAAGAAAGTTATGTTAGCTATTCCTGATGCTAAGAAACACCTTGACCCTAACCTAGATTATGTTATTACGGGTAACCCTGTAAGACAAGAAATCCTTTCTGCTAACAGAGAAAGTGCAAGAGCAGAACTTGGTCTTGATGAAAGACCTGTTGTTCTATCTTTTGGTGGTTCTTTAGGTGCAAGAAAGATTAACGAAAACTTAGCTGACCTAATCGCAAGAAGTGGTAAAGACGGTAAATATCAGCATATCCATGCTTATGGTCAATACGGTAAGTGGTTTCCTGATTTAGTTAAAGAGAAAGGTACAGACATTTCAAAGTGTCCTAACCTTGATATTAGAGAATATATTAACAATATGGCAACTTGTCTTGCTGCTTGTGATGTGGTTGTATCAAGAGCCGGTGCAATTACACTTTCAGAAATTCAAGCTCAGGGCAAACCGGCAGTTCTGATTCCATCTCCAAATGTAGCTGAAAATCATCAGTATCACAACGCAATGGCTATGGTAAACAAAAAGGCTGCTGAAATTATTGAAGAAAAGGATTTAACTCCTGAACTTCTAATTGAAAAAGTTGATAAGCTACTTGAGAGCAGTGCTACTCTTGAAGAATATAGCAAGAATGCCAGAAAGATGGCTATTGTTGATGCTAATGAAAGAATCTTTAGTGTTATTAAAGGTATTCTAGGCTAACACATTTTTGAAACACCAACATAAAATATGTAGAAATAGTTTCAGTATTTTATAAAGGGTGTTGTAAGTGGCTAAGTTTATAGTTGATGGTAACAGACGGTTGCAGGGAGAAGTTAATTTGCAAGGTGCTAAGAACAGTGCATTGCCTATTATCTCGGCAACTCTCTTGTGCAGTGGTGAAAGTGTAATTCATTGTTGTCCGATTATTAGTGATATTAATGCATCAATACAGATTTTACGGTATCTTGGTTGTAGTGCAAAACTCAGCGACCACACACTTATTGTTGATAGCAAAGATATGAATAGGTGTGATATACCGGAGAATTTGATGAATGAAATGCGTTCATCTATTGTATTTTTAGGTGCAATAATCGCAAGAAAAGGAAAGGCAAAGTTGTACTTTCCGGGTGGATGTGAATTAGGTCCAAGACCTATTGATTTGCACCTTTCTGCACTTAGGAAAATGGGTGTTATTATTGACGAAAGATATGGGCTTATCACTTGTAGAGTAAAAGATAAATTACATGGAGCAAAGATTGCTTTGCCGTTCCCTAGTGTAGGTGCTACTGAAAACATTATTCTTTCTGCCGTCTTGGCAAAAGGTACTACAATAATCAGTAATGCTGCCAGAGAACCTGAAATTGTTGATTTGTGTGATTATCTTGTTAAGTGTGGTGCTGAAATATATGGTGCCGGTGAAAGCACAATTTATATTTATGGTGTTGATAATTTAACTCCAACAGTCCATACTATTATTCCGGACAGAATTGTTGCCTCAACCTTTATGGCTGCTTCAGCAGTTACCGGTGGTGAGTTAATACTTAACGGTATTATCAGTAGCCACCTTGACGGAGTTATTCCTCTGTTTGAGGAGGCCGGTTGCAATATAAAGGTGAGAAACAGTAAACTTAAGATAGATAGTCCTAATAGACTAAAGTCCTTTAAATCTGTAAGGACAATGCCTTATCCCGGTTTTCCGACTGATGCACAAGCAGTTATGATGTCTGTTGCAACAGTTGCTAAGGGTACAACTGTATTTGTTGAAAATATTTTTGAAAGCAGATACCGTCATGTTGAGGACTTAACACGACTTGGTGCTAATATAAAGGTAGCCAACAAGGTTGCAGTTGTTGAAGGTGTAGATAGATTATTTGGTGCTAAGGTAGTAGCAAAAGAACTAAGGGGTGCTGCTGCTTTGGTTGTTGCTTCTTTAAAAGCAGAGGGTAGAACCGAAATTGAAGGAATTAAGTACCTTGAAAGAGGATATGAAGACCTAGAGGTTGTACTGTCAAGTTTAGGAGCAAATATAAGGAAAGTATAGAGGAAAGAGGTGTGAAAATTGGCTGATGCAAAAAAGAACATTGAAAAGAACAGAAAGAAAAAAATAAAAGAAGAAAAGAAAAAAAGAGAAAAAGAAAGAAAAGCTGAGCAAAAGCGAAGAGACCAAGCAATTAAAAGAGCCAATAAAAAGAGAAAGAAAAAGTTAAAAGAAGATGTAATTACACCTCGTAAAGATGTAAGAAAAATTGATACAACAAAGAGAAATACCAGGAAAGACAGAAATTCCGGAAGTAATGACTTTTTAGGTGAGAATATTGTTGACCAATCAGCTTATGATGACAACAAATATCTTGACAAAAACGATTTACGCAGAATGAGAAGAAAGAAAAATCCGGCAAAAAGTATAAATACTAAGAAAAGTCGTAGATGGAGAATGATAATTACATATTCAGCCTTGGTGGCTGTTGTAGTTGTAGCCGGTATTACACTTTCTTTAACAGTATTTTTTAAGACAGCTAATTTTGAAATTGAGGGAGATACAAGGTATTCTAAGGAACAGCTTGTTTCTGCTTGTGGTATAAAGGAAGGTGAAAATATTTTCTTAGCTAACAAGAAGTGGGCTGAAGAAAATATTAAAAATACTTTCCCATATGTACAAAAGGTTGATGTTTCTTTTGGTTTGCCTGACAGAATCGTAATTGATGTTACTGAGGGCGAAGCAAGTTATATGGTTAAACACGACAAAGAGTATTGTACAGTTTCTAAGGAAGGCAGAATTCTTGATAATTCCAACAAAAAGGTAAAGGGACTGCCAATCCTAAAAGGTGCAAAACTTAAGTCCAATACTCCAGGTGACTATGTTGAATATAGCAACAAGGCAGTAGGACAGTCACTTACAGAAATTGTCACTTCACTTAACAACAATAAACTTGAAGATATAACAGAAATCAATGTATCAAAAAGTGCAAACTTAACCTTTACTTATGATAATAGAATTCTTGTAAAACTTGGTTTACCGGAAAATATTAATTATAAAATCAAAACAGCAAAGGCTATTATTACAGAAAAGCTAGACCCAAATAATCAAGGTATTATTGAGGGAACTTTGGATGTAAGTTCTTGCTATGATACAAAGAGAAGTTACTTTAACGAAGACTCTATTGTAGATAAAGCCGATAAATCAGACGATACAACCACAACTACTACTGAACCAACTACAGATGCTACCGATGCAAATTCTTATGTTGATCCAAATGGTTATAGTACTGACACAAGTGGTGGTGTAACTGACTATGGTACCGGTAACAGTACCGATTATGGAACAGATTACGGCACAAACTATGGTACTGATTATGGCACTGACTACGGTACAGACTATGGTACAGGTTACGATACAGGTTATGGTGATGGTACACTATACAACTAAGTTAAATATTTACTAAAATAATAAGTAATATATTGACGAAAAAATTACTATATACACCATATGTAGTTATACTTTTTGAAATTTAAGATAAAGCACAAAATTACTTGATTTTTTCCGTATTTTATGATACCTTATATAATAGTAATTGTGTCTATTTAAAGCATTATGTATTAGATATATAGGAAACAAGGAGGAAGTTTAAATGGCTTTTGAGTTAGAAAATGAACCAATGAATTATTTACCAGTTATTAAAGTTATCGGTGTCGGTGGTGGCGGCGGTAACGCTATCAACAGAATGGTTTCTAGTGAAGTTCAAAATGTTGAATTTATTGCTATAAATACAGATGAACATGTTCTTCAGTTCTCTAAGGCTGACAAGAAAGTTCAGATTGGTGAAAAGATTACAAGAGGTAAGGGTGCAGGTTCTCTTCCAAGCATCGGTCAGCAGTCAGCTGAAGAATCAAAGGAAGAAATTGCAGCTCTACTTAAAGATACAGATATGGTATTTGTTACTGCCGGTATGGGTGGTGGCACAGGTACAGGTGCTGCTCCTGTAGTTGCTCAGATTGCTAAAGAAATGGGCATCCTAACTGTTGCTGTTGTTACTAAGCCTTTTGCTTTTGAAGGTAAGAAGAGAATGGCTCAGGCTGAACAGGGTATTCAGGAACTTGCAACATCTGTTGACTCACTGATTATCGTACCTAACGAAAGACTAAAGTACTTTAGTGACCAGTCAATCACTCTTAAGAATGCATTTAGCATTGCTGATGATGTTCTTCGTCAGGGTGTTCAGAGTATCTCTGACCTAATCCTTGTTCCGGGTCTTGTTAACCTTGACTTTGCCGATGTTACTGCTATTATGAAGAACGCAGGTTATGCTCATATGGGTATCGGTAAGGCTTCCGGTAAGGATAAGGCTACTCTTGCTGCTGAACAGGCTATTTCTTCACCATTACTAGAAACAGCTATTGACGGTGCTAAGGGCGTTATCATTAATGTTACTGCTTCTGCTGATATTTCACTTGAAGATATTGATATTGCTTCTACAATGATTTCTAACAAGGCTTCTGAAGATGCAAACATCATCTGGGGTGCTGTTATCAATGAAAATATGGAAGACGAAATCAGCGTTACAGTTATTGCTACAGGTTTCAACGGCGATAAGGATGAAGATAAGATTCCTGCAAAGCCGGTTACTGCTACTGCTCCTGTAAGTAGTACACCTGCATCTACTCCTGCTCCAAAGGCTGAAGAAGATGATGACGATACTTTCTATGACATTATGTCAATCTTTAATAAGTAATTAGTTTTAAACTTAAACTCCTCACATTGTGGGGAGTTTTATTTTGCCTTTTTCTGTAAAATTATTTAGTGTAAAGATATATTTTTCTTTACTTTTTTTCTTTAGAATGTTATATTATATTTTGTGGACTGTATTCTTATGAAATAGTACCACATACAATGTTTTTTAATATCCTTTTATAGCTTATATCCGTAAGGAATGGGACTTTGGGTGTCACCTTGAAAGTAGGTGATTTTATGAAAATTGGATTTGTAGGAGCAGGTAAAGTTGGCTTTACTTTGGGAAAATATTTTCAGAGTAAGGGTATATCTGTTGTTGGATATTTTAGCAGAAATATCACTAGTGCAAAGGAAGCATCAAGTTTTACAAACACAAGTTGTTTTGAAAGTATAAATGATTTGGTTAGAAATTGTGACGCTCTTTTTCTTACAGTTCCGGATAATAATATAAGAGATGTATATTCTTCTCTTTCAAAACAAGCAATCAAGGGAAAATTAATTTGCCATTGTAGTGGTGTTATGTCTGCTAAAGAGGCTTTTGATGATGCAGAAGATTTTGGTGCAATGATATGTTCAGTCCATCCGTTATTTGCAATTAGTGACAAGTATAAGTCATATTGTGAAATAGCTGATGGCTTTTTTTCTGTGGAAGGCTCAGCCTTTGGTGTTAAGTTAGTTACAGATATTCTTAAAAAGTGTGGCAATGATTTTCAAGTTATTGATAAATCTATGAAGCATAAGTATCACTTGTCAGCTACTATTGGTAGCAACCTTGTGGTAGGGTTACTTGATTTTTGTATTTCTACTTTAGTAGATTGTGGCTTCACAAGGGAAAATGCCTTGAAGGCTCTAACACCAATAGTGACTAATAATGTTAAGAATGTTATGGAAAATGATGTGGTAAATAGCTTAACAGGACCGGTAGAAAGATGTGACACTAATACAGTAACTAAGCACTTAAACTGTTTAAGTGGTGAAGAAAAAGAAATTTATACTTTACTGTCAAAGAGAATTTTAAGTATTAGTAAAGTAAAAAATGAAAACCGAGATTATAGTGAATTAGAGAAACTTTTGGAAGGAGCAGAAAATGAAAAATAATGTTTCAACTTTTGCAAAAATGAAGGCAAATGGAGAGAAAATCTCAATGCTAACAGCTTACGATTATTCAACTGCAAAAATTATGGATAATTGTGTAAACGGTATTTTGGTAGGTGATAGCCTAGGTAATGTTATGCTAGGTTATGAAGATACACTTTCAGTTACAATGGAAGATATGATTACCTTTGGTAGTGCAGTATCAAGAGCATGTAAAAATGCAATGGTTGTTGTTGATATGCCTTTTATGTCTTATGAAGTTTCTGTTGAACAAGCAGTAATGAATGCCGGTAGACTAATGAAAGAGGCTAGAGCAAATGCAGTTAAACTTGAGGGTGGCGTAGAAATGTGTGACCGTATCAAGGCTATTACTAATGCAGATATTCCTGTAATGGCACATATCGGTATGACACCTCAAAGTGTAAATGCTTTTGGTGGCTTTAAGGTTCAGGGCAAAAGCATTGACGGTGCAAGAAAAATGGTGGAAGACGCTTTAGCAGTAGAGAAAGCCGGTGCTTTTGCAGTAGTTATTGAATGTGCACCAACTGAACTTTGTGAATATATTACAGAGAAACTAACTATCCCTACAATCGGTATTGGTGCAGGTAATGGCACAGATGGTCAGATTCTTGTATATCAAGATATGTTGGGTTTGTTTAGTGACTATGTACCCAAGTTTGTAAAGAGATATGAACTTCTTGGTGACAAGATGGTAGATGCTTTTAAGCAGTATGATAAGGAAGTAAAGAATGGTTCTTTCCCTGATAAAGACCATAGCTTTGCAATAGATAAAGAAATTATTGATGAATTAAGGAAAGAAGAGAAGTAAAATGACAGTAGCAACAAAAATCAGTGAAGTTCGTCAACAAGTTAAAGATTGGAAGAGAAATGGATTAACAGTAGGTCTTGTGCCAACAATGGGTTACTTACATGAAGGTCATGCAAGTCTTATTAAAACATCTGTTGAACATTGTGACAAAACAGTTGTCAGTGTTTTTCTAAACCCAACACAGTTTGCACCTAATGAAGACTTAGAGTCTTATCCTAGAGATTTTGACAATGATAAAAAGTTGTGTGAAGAAATGGGTGCTGACCTGGTTTTCCATCCTGAAGTTTCTGAAATGTATGATGAAGACAGCAGTACATTTGTAGAAATTCTATCAGATATGCCAAAGCAACTTTGTGGCAAAACAAGACCAATTCACTTTAGAGGTGTTTGTACTGTTGTTTCAAAGTTATTTAACATTGTAACTCCTGACAAAGCATTCTTTGGTGAAAAAGATGCTCAGCAACTTGCAATTATCCGTAAAATGGTTAAGGATATGTCCTATGGTATTGAAATTATCGGTTGCCCTATTGTTAGAGAAAGTGACGGTCTTGCAAAGTCAAGCAGAAATACATACCTAAGTGATGAAGAAAGAAAGGCAGCTTTGTGCCTATCTAAAGCAGTAAATCTAGGTAAAGAAATTATTGCTAATGGTGAAAAGAATGCAGAAACTGTAATTTCAAAAATGAAAGAACTTATAAATAATGAACCATTGGCAAAAATTGACTATGTTGAGGCAGTTGACGGTGTTACAATGAACCCTGTTAAGGAAATTAAAGAAAACACCCTTGTTGCTATGGCAGTTTATATCGGCAAAACAAGATTGATTGACAATTTCTCAGTTAAATAATGTAAAATAATGTTACATTGTTTGTACAATTTTTATAAAATTTAATCAAAATATTCTACGCTTAGTAATTTATTTTTATTTAAAATACTTCCATTTTGTACCATAATATAGTATAATGTGCTTATAGAGATACAATTTTTATTTGTAAAAGGAGGTACTTATGAAAAGATTACTAAGCGTTTGTCTTTCTTTATGCATTATGGTGTCTGTGTTTGTTTCATTTGGCATTACTGCATCTGCAAAGACAACATTGAAGAAAACAACAGTTTCCGTTAGCAACACTTCAAGTGGTGTTAATGTAAGTTGGAAAAAGGTTTCCGGTGCAAAAAGCTATAAATTATATAGAAAAGCATCCGGTGCAAAGAAGTATTCAGTTGTTAAAAAGACTAACAACAAAACTGTAAAGTACCTTGATAAAAAGGTATCAGCAGGTAAGACTTATTCTTATCAGGTTGTTGCAGTTAAAGGCAAAGAAACTTCAAAGTCAAAGACAAAGTCTATTACAAGACTACTTGCACCAAAGAATGTAAAAGTTCAGTCATATGTAAAGAATAACTATTATGTAGATAAGGGTTATATGGATATAGATAGTGCAAAACTATTTGTTGATAATCCTGGTGAACCTGACAACAATGTAATGGGTGTAAAAATTACATGGACTAAGTCTAAGGGTGCTAATAAGTACGATATTTATAGGAAAATTGTTGGTGGAAAGTTTGAAAAAATCAAAACAACAGGTAACACATCAGCATATGTTGATGAGGATATTTATTATATAGATGATGATATAGATGATGATAGTTGCAAAGTAAAAAAGTGTTACTATAAAGTTGTAGCAAGAAGAAATAAATCAACCAGTTTATCAAGTACTGTAAGAAAAATTACTTATATTGACCCAAGAAAAGTTTCTACTGAGTCTTATGCAAGTGGTATGTTCTTAGGTTGGGGTTCTAGTTTTAATGAATGTATCGACGGTTACAAAATATATCGTTCAACCAATGGTAAAAACGGTAAGTACTCTTTAATAGCTAAACTTTCAAAAAATACATTAGAATTTACTGATAAAAATGTAGAATTTAATAAAACCTATTATTACAAAATGGTTGCATATAAAGGTTCATTAAATTCTGTTGCAATAATAACAAAAACTCAGTATAAACCAATGAAAACAGTTAATGTTTCTGTTGGAGCTACTGATGATTCAGTTAAGAAGAGCTTTGAAAAAGCGATAAAGCGTTCTGATTTAGGTGATATTACAGTAGATGATTTAAAACCGTATTTAAGGTTTACTTCATTAAACAACAAAATTGCAACTATTTCACGAGATTTTGTTGTAACCGGTGTTTCAAAAGGTCAAGTTAAAGCTAAGTTTGATTTATTGTTAGACGGCAAGAGTTATGAAGCCGGTTTCATCCTAATTAATGTAAACTAATAATTTTTATTATAAATTTTCAGGAGGTTAATTATGAAAAGATTATTAAGTATTTGTCTTTCACTATGCATTATGGTGTCTGTGTTTGTTTCATTTGACATTACTGCATCTGCAAAGACAACATTGAAGAAAACAACAGTTTCTGTTAGCAACACTTCAAGTGGTGTTAATGTAAGTTGGAAAAAGGTTTCCGGTGCAAAAAGCTATAAATTATACAGAAAAGCATCCGGTGCAAAGAAGTATTCAGTTGTTAAGAAAACTAACAACAAAACTGTAAAGTATCTTGACAAAAAAGTTTCAGCAGGTAAGACTTATTCTTATCAGGTTGTTGCAGTTAAAGGCAAAGAAACTTCAAAGTCAAAGACAAAGTCTATCACAAGACTACTTGCACCACAGAATGTTAAGGTTCAGTCTTATGTTAAGAATCCTGATTGTACAATAGATGTTGATGACATCTTAAGTAGTGGTTCTCTTGACGATTTTGATGATGTTGATGATAATATCTATGGTGTAAAAATTACATGGACAAAGTCAAAGGGTGCTAATAAGTACGATATTTACAGAAAAGTCGGTAACGGTAAGCTAAGCAAAATCAAGACAACAGGCAACACTTCTTACTTTGTTGACGAAAATCTTTATGATGTAAAAACTTGCTACTATAGAGTTGTTGCAAGAAGAAATAATTCAACAAGTGCTGTAAGTGCAACAAGAAAAATTACTTATGTTGAACCAACAGATATTTCTGCTATGGCTTTAACAAAGGGTATGTATATTAATTGGAGTAAAAATGACGGTTGTGATGGTTACAAGCTATATCGTTCAACTAACGGTAAGTATGGCAATTATACATTAATAAGCAAACTGTCAAAGAATAAGTCTTCTTATACAGATACTAAGGTAGAAATGAATAAAACATACTACTACAAGATTGTTACCTATAAAGGTTCAGCAAACTCTGTAGCTATGTTAACAAAGGCTCAGTACAAAGGTGTTATGACAGTTAATGTCAATGTTGGTGCAACTGATGAGTCTATCAAGAAAAGCTTTGAACAAGCTATTAAACAAACAGGTGGAATGATTATATTTGACCAATTAAAGGCAATGTTAAAGATTACTTCATTAGATGAAAGTATTGCTACTGTTTCTGATGATTATGTTGTAACCGGTGTTTCAGCAGGTCAGGTTAAGGCTAAGGTTCAGGTTTCTATGTTAGGTATGAATGAAGAAATCGGCTTTGTTCAGATTAATGTAAAATAATTCTATCTAAGTTTAAAGAATATTAAGTCTAAAGTTTTTAATTCTAAAGGCACTTCACTTGAAGTGCCTTTTCTTATGCCTATTTTGTTTTGTTAGATAAACTAGTTTTTTTCAATTTTGATTGTGGGTTAAGGTGAATTATCAAATTCAATCGTCTATAAAGAAAAATTCATAGTGAGAATATGCACTTAAAATTATATGTAACTATGACTCACAGGTGTAGGGTCCAACATTGTTGGACCGTTACAAACTAGCCTTTATATAGGTACTTTGCCCTATATGGTAAGTTATAATTTTTAGTTTCTACATAGGACAATAATCCCATAGGTATCGCACTTTTTTACGGGCGAACGATGTTCGCCCCTACGACTGTAAGCCAAAATATGATATAAAATATGGTACAGTTTATGCTACAAAATAATATTGTATTATGAATTGTGCAACCACATAGTTTACAGTTTATACAAGGACATAGTTTACACTTTTCATATTTAATCATCCCCACAAACCCAAATTTGCAGAAATGATTTATCTTCATATGCAGTAAAATTGAAAACCAAATTTATTTAAATTTATCTTTCTCACTTTAACCCACAGACAAAATTAAAAATTTAATTTACAACTTGTATGTGCTAAAATGATATGACCCAATAAAAAAGAGGAGTAACTTCAAAATATGGTATAATGGAATCGCTAAAAAACATTAACCTAAGAAAGAAGTACTCCTCATGAATATGATAACACAAGAAGCAAAGAAAAAGCAAGCCATAGTAAAATACGCACTAAGAAAAGGAAAAAGCAAAGCAAGTAGAGTGTACGGTGTAAGTCTTTCAAGCGTAAAGAGATGGTGTAACCAATATGACGGTACCTGGCAATCGCTATTGCCTAAATCACACAGACCACATAGTCATCCTAACAGGCACACAAAAAGAGAAGAAAGACAAATTAGAAATTCTTTCAAAAAGTGCTATGAAAGATATGGATGGGATGGAGTATACAGTGATTTAAAGAGAAAAGGATATACAAGAAGCTACTCAGGAATGATATATGCAGCTAAAAGAATGGGCTTAGTAAAATATAAAAAGACCAAGAAAAAGAGCCGTAAGCATAGAAGATATCCGGAACTGTTAATACCTGGAGAAAAGGTGCAGATAGATGTAAAAGAAGTGCCATATAATTGCTTAAGAGGTAAGGCTTTAAGGGACGGAAAGCATTTTTATCAATGGACTGCAATAGATGAATGTACAAGGATGAGATTTGTATATGGGTTTGAAGAACATACACTGGAAAACTCAACCAAATTTTGAAAATGTTATTGAAAGAATTTCCGTTTAAAATACAGACTATTCAAACAGATAACGGAAGAGAGTTCACATATAAATATCAGAGCAGTGAAGTGAAAAGTCCTTTTGAAATAGAATTAAACAAACTAGGTATAAATCATAAATTAATACCACCACGAACACCTTGGCACAACGGAAAGGTAGAAAGAAGTCATAGAAACGACCAAAGATATTTCTATGAATGGGAAACATTCAGAAATATTGAAGAATTAAACACAAAATTAAAAGGACATTTGGAATGGAGTAATAACAAAACAATGAGAACACTTGATTACAAGAGTCCAATGCAGTTATTGAGTGAAAAGTTAGAATTGAAATCCATTCATTAATTAATATTCATAATCAAAAGTCAGTAAAACAAGCGAAATATTAAATCGTATTTTATTTTTACCCTAAAATGGGTCATATCTATTTACAACACAGAAAATTAAAAATTTAATTTACAACTTTCCTTGTATTTTCTATGAAAAAACAGTATAATGGTAATGTGTATATTAGTATATTGGATTTCTATGGAGGAAAATATATGATAAACAAGGGAACGAAAAGACTATTATCACTAATTGCAACTGTGATAATTATGATTTCTACTACATTAATAACAGTTTCCGGAGACACAGTTAGAGATTATAAGATTCAGGAAATTGGACTGAAAATCAGCCTTCCTGCTTATATGAATGTTATTACCAGAGAAACATCAACTAATGATGAAGTTTATAAAAAGTACGGTACAAGCGGCAAGGACTTAACTGACCTTGATATGTACCTTGTAGCTTATTCTGCCGATGCAACACAGACACTTACTGTTACTGTTACAGAGGATAAGAATAGTAAAAAAGTAAAAAACTACAACACTTTAAGTGAAAGTCAGCTAAACACAATTAAAGATTCTTATCAAAAGAATGATGGTTGTGAAAGTTGTTCTATCGAAAATTACAACAATCTGGTTTATTTCACTTCTATGATTCAGTCAAAAATCAATAACAGTACTGATGCAGAGGTTACTTACTCAATGCAGGGTGATACATTGGTTGACGGTAAGTATTATCATTTTAACTTGGTTTCTGCTGACGGTGCAGTCAGTGATGACGATAAGGACCTTTTAAATTCTGTTCTTGAATCTGCAACATATGATAGTGAGAAAGGTTTTTGGGATGCTAACATTATCACATTTGTTTGTATTGTTGGTGGTGTCTTAGTATTACTGATTATCTTTATCATTATCATCAGTCACAGAAGAAAGAAAAAGTTAAGAAAAAGACTAAGAGAAATTGATGAAGAAATCCATAATAACGACAGAAAGAGAAACAGAGAAAGAGACAGAGCAAGAAAAAATCGCCATACTGCTACAGGTGCAAACAGACCTGATGCTTTCTTTGACGGTGTAGATGGCTATGAAACTTCTGAAAATATGGATAAAATCGAGAGAGATTTAATCCGTGAGGCTCATAGAAATGTAGAAAACCTAACTGAAGAACCAAAGAACACTAGTACGGATAAAGTAGATTATAGTGATTTCTTTGAAGAATATGAGAATACTAAAAATAACAGAACTAGCCAAAGACCTCCTAGAAGAGATAATTCTAGAAGAAACAAGAAGAATAAACGCTCTAAGGGTAGTTCCAGAAGAAAATTTTAAGGGTGATTTTTATTAACAGATTGATTATCGAGAATGTTCGTATCATTTCTCCGGAAGAACAAAGAGATGAGGTTGCTAATCTATATGTAAATAACGGTAGAATAGCAGACCCATTTAGAAAAACAGAACAAGACACAGTAATTGACGGTACAGGTCTTGTAGCAATGCCGGGTCTTGTTGACCTTCATGTTCACCTTCGTGATCCCGGTCAAGAAGAAAAGGAAGACATTATTACCGGTACTAATGCAGCAGCAGCCGGTGGTGTTACCAGCTTACTATGTATGCCAAACACTAACCCAACAATTGATAATGCCGGTGTAATCAGTTACATTAAAGAAAAAGCAAAGAACTGTAAGTCAAGAGTTTATATTGCCGGTTCAATTACAATGGGTCTTGAGGGTAAAGAACCTACTGACCTAAAAGCACTTAGAAAAGCCGGTGCTATCGGTCTTTCTGATGATGGCAGACCTGTACTTGACCCTGAAATTATGGCTTCTGCTATGAAGAAAGCCCCTGAACTTGGTATGACAGTTGTTGCTCATTGTGAGGACCTTGAACTTGCTGACGGTGGCAAGATTAATGAAGGCAAAATGTCCAAAAAGCTAGGAATTAAGGGTATTCCTGCCGAAGCTGAAGATAAAGGTACAAAGAGAGAAATTAACTTAGCTAAAGAGAATAATGTACCGATTCATGTTTGTCATGTAAGCACAAAGACTTCTGTACAAATGATTAGAGAGGCTAAGGAAGATGGTGTTAAGGTTACTGCCGAAACAGCACCACATTACTTTACTTTAACAGAAGATGTTCTTGAGAAAAGGGATGCCGATTACAGAATGAACCCACCTCTAAGAACAGAAGAAGATAGATTAGCAATTATAGAAGGTCTTGCTGACGGTACACTTGATTGTATTGCAACAGACCATGCTCCTCATACAGAAGAGGATAAAAAGGATTTTGAGAAAGCACCTAACGGCTCTATCGGTATGGAAACTTCATTAGCAGCAGCACTAACAGTGCTATACCATAATGGAGACTTTTCTCTACTTGATATTGCAAAGTTAATGAGTACAACACCTGCAAAGATTCTAAAAATCAATGCCGGTTCTCTAAAGACAGGTGCTTTGGCTGATATTGCCCTTGTAGATGTTGACAAGGAATGGATTGTTGACAGAGATAAGCTACATGGCAAAAGTAAGAACACACCTTTCAAGGGTATGAAAATGAAAGGTAAGGTTGTAAAGACTATCCTTGAAGGCAAGGTAGTTTTTGAAGAAGACTGACTATATAATTAGTTTCATATAAATTAGTTATTAATAAGTTTAAAATATATAAAAAGGAGTAAAAAAATGGGTAATGGACTTACTTACAAAGAAGAATTTATTAAATTTATGGTAAATGGTGGTATTCTTCGTTTCGGGGAATTCACTCTAAAGAGTGGTAGATTGTCGCCATATTTCATCAATACAGGCAACTACAAGTCTGGCTCTCAGATTTCCAAACTTGGTGAATTCTATGCTGAATGTATTATGGATAACAACATTAAGGGTGACGCTATCTTTGGTCCAGCCTATAAGGGTATCCCTCTTGCAATTGCAACAGGTATTATCCTTAACAACAAATTCGGTGTTGATATGAACTATTGCTTTGATAGAAAAGAAGTCAAGGACCACGGTGAAGGTGGTATGATTATCGGCTATCAGTTTGGCGAAAATGATACACTTGTATTTGTTGATGATGTTATTACTTCCGGTAAAGCACTAAGAGAGTCAATGGAAAAAATCAAGGGTATCTGTAACGCAAATGTTAAGGATATGGTTATTTCTGTTGATAGAATGGAAATCGGTAAGGGTGGCAAGAAGTCTGCCGTTCAAGAAGTGGAAGAAGAATTTGGTATCAAAGTTCACTCTGTAGTTACAATGGACGATATTATTAAGGCTATTGAAGATGGTGTTGTTGAAGGTAAAGAACACCTAGACGCTATGAAGAAGTACAGAGAAACTTATGGTGTTTAAGAAGGAGAATTTATTATGTCATTTGATAGACTAATTGAGAAAATTGTAGAAAAGCAAAACCCAACTGTTGCAGGTCTTGACCCAAAACTAGCTTACATTCCTGAATATATTAAGGAAGAATCATTTAAAAAGTATGGCAAGACACTTGAGGGTGCTGCTGATGCAATTCTTACATATAACAAAGGTTTAATTGATGAACTTTATGATATTGTTCCGGCAGTAAAGCCACAATGTGCATATTATGAAATGTACGGTTGGTACGGTGTAAGAGCTTTAGCAGAAACTATTAAGTATGCTAAGTCAAAGGGTATGTTTGTTATTACAGACGGTAAGAGAAACGATATTGGTACAACTATGGAAGCATATGCTATTGCTCACCTTGGTGAAACTGATATTGACGGTGAAAAGGAAGAAGCTTTTGGTGGCGATGCATTAACAGTAAACGGCTACCTAGGTTCTGACGGTATTAACCCTCTACTAACAATTTGTGAAGAAAAAGACAAGGGTATCTTTGTTCTAGTTAAAACATCTAACCCATCATCAGGTGAATTACAGAACCTTGAATTCAGAGGTGACGAAACAGTTTACCTACATATGGGCAGAATGTGTGAAGATTGGGGCAAAAAGGTAGTTGGCAAGTATGGTTACAGTGGCGTAGGTGCAGTTGTAGGTGCAACATATCCTGAAATGCTAACTGAACTAAGAGGTGAACTTCCTAAGACATTCTTCCTAGTACCCGGTTATGGTGCTCAGGGTGGTGGTGCTAATGACTGTAAGGGTGCATTTGACCAGAACGGTATTGGTGCTATTGTTAACTCATCAAGAGGCATTATGTGTGCATGGCAGAAGATTGAAGGCCTTGATGAAAAGGATTATGCTAAGGCTGCAAGACAGGAAGCTATCCGTATGAGAGATGACCTAAAGTCTGTTATTGGTGAAATGAAGTTAAAGTAATTTTTTACAGTTTAACCTTGTTAACAAAAAGTTTACTTTTGCATAATGATTTGTACATTATGTAAAAAGTTAATTTGTTGACTTTAAGATGTTAAAGTAATATAATTTTATTAGTGATTTATGAGTATAATCGACTTAACTGTCGGTTTGAAATATTTTGATATCAGATAAGGAGATTTTTAAAATGTCAAGAGTCTATAATTTTTCAGCAGGTCCATCAATGTTACCTGAACCGGTTCTAAAGAAAGCAGCAGATGAAATGCTTGATTATCAGGGTTGCGGTCAGTCCGTAATGGAAATGTCACACAGAAGTAAGCAGTTTGATGGTATCATCAAGGATTGCGAAGCATTACTAAGAGAAGTAATGAATATTCCTGATAACTACAAGGTTCTATTCCTACAGGGTGGTTGTTCTTCACAGTTTGCTATGGTTCCAATGAACCTAATGAACAAGAATAACAAGGCTGACTATGTTATCACAGGTCAGTGGGCTAAGAAAGCTGCTAAAGAAGCTGCCAGATATGGTGAAGTTAATATTGTTGCATCTTCCGAAGACAAGACTTTCACATATATTCCTAAGCTAGACAAATCAACATTCTCTAAGGATGCTGACTATTTCTATATTTGTATGAACAATACAATTTACGGTACTGTTTATCACGAACTACCAGACACAGGTGATATTCCACTTGTAGCTGATATTTCTTCTTGCATTATGAGTGAACCAATTGATGTTAGCAAGTTTGGTTGCCTAATTGCCGGTGCTCAGAAGAACCTTGCTCCTGCAGGTCTAACAATTGTTATTATTCGTGAAGACCTAATCGGCAATGCAATGGATATTACTCCAACAATGTTTAACTACAAGACTCATGCAGATGCAAATTCTCTATTCAACACACCTCCATGCTGGACAATTTATGTTGCAAAGCTAGTTCTTGAATGGATTAAGAACGAAGTTGGTGGCCTAGATAAGATGAAAGAACTTAACGAAAAGAAAGCTAAGGTTCTTTATGACTTCCTAGATAACTCAAAGCTATTTAAGGGTACAGTAGTTAAAGAAGACAGAAGCCTTATGAATGTTCCTTTCGTTACAGGCGACAAGGATATGGACGCTAAGTTTGTTGAAGAAGCAACTAAGGCAGGTTTCGTTAACATTAAGGGTCACCGTACTGTTGGTGGTATGAGAGCTTCTATCTACAATGCTATGCCATATGAAGGCGTTGAAAAGCTAGTAGAATTTATGAAGAAGTTTGAAGAAGAAAACGCTTAATCAAGTCTATTTATTGTGAGGAGAATTACTGATGTACAATGTACTAACTTTAAATAAAATCGCTAAGTGTGGTACAGACATTCTTGGCGATAACTATACAGTTTCTGATAATGAAACAAATCCTGTTGCTGTTCTTGTTCGTTCAGCATCAATGCACGAAATGGAAATGCCTGAAAGCCTACTTGCTATTGCAAGAGCAGGTGCAGGTGTTAACAACATTCCTATTAAGGATTGTGCAGAAAAGGGTATCGTAGTATTTAACTCACCCGGTGCTAATGCTAATGCAGTTAAGGAACTTGTTGTTGCAGGTCTGTTAATGTCTTCAAGAAAGATTGTTAACGGTATTGAATGGGCTAAGACTCTAAAGGGCAACGGTGATCAGGTTGGCAAAATGGTTGAAAAAGGTAAGTCAAACTTTGCCGGTCCTGAAATTATGGGCAAAACATTAGGTGTTATCGGTCTTGGTGCTATCGGTATCAAGGTTGCTAATGTAGCTTCAGCTTTAGGTATGAAGGTTGTTGGTTGCGACCCATTCCTAAGTGAAGCAAATAAGGCTAAGTTAGTTGACTGTAAGATTGTTGAAACTAACGATGAAGTTTATGCAGAAGCTGACTATATCACAGTTCATGTTCCTCTAAATGACGGTACTCGTGGTATGATTAATAAAGAAACAATCAGCAAGATGAAAGACGGTGTAAGAGTTCTTAACTATAGCCGTGACGGTCTTGTAAATTCAACAGATATTCTTGATGCACTAAAGAGTGGCAAGATGAGTGCTTATGTAACTGACTTTGCTACAGATGATATTCTTGGTGAAGATGGTGTTATTGCAATGCCTCACCTAGGTGCTTCAACTCCTGAAAGTGAAGACAACTGTGCTGTTATGGCAGCAACAGAAGTTAAGGATTACCTAGAAAACGGTAATATCGTAAACTCTGTAAACCTACCTTGTCTATCAAAGGATAAGACAGGTGGCACAAGAGTATGTGTAATTGCTAAAGCTGATGCTGATACAGATGCTATTGTAAAGGCAACAGGTTCTGATGACTTTGCAACTGCTACAAGAGGTGATTTTAGCTACACAATTATTGATAATGCTACAAACACAGAAGTTAATGTTGATGGTGTTATCAAGGTAAGAAGTCTATAATTATGAGCTTAAATTTTTAGATTAATATTATTAAAAAGGAGGTCAAAACAATGAGAAAAGTAGTTTCAATACTTTTAGCAGTTCTAATGCTAACTGCTATGGGTACAGTTGCAGTAACATCAGCAAGTGCTGAAGAAACTGCTACAGTTAACGGTGTAGTTGCTAATGTTGGTGACACAGTTACTATTGATTACTTCGTAAAGTCCGACTGTATTTGGGAAGATTTCCAGGGTCATGTAACATATGATTATGACGGACTACAGCTTGAAAGCTTTGAAATGCCGGATGTAACAACAGGTATTATGACTAACACTCTTAACAAAGGTTTAGTATATTATACCGGTGTTGATATTAACAGTAACTACAAGTTCTATAACGAAGTAAACTTCTACAGAATTAAGTTTACAGTTCGTCAGGCCGGTAGCTATGTAGTTAACAATGTTTGGGAAGTTGCTGACGGTAACGATGTTGATATGATTGTTGATGATGGTATTATTCTTAACCCTGAAAGACTAATCACTCGTGAAGTTGTTACAGCTACTCCAAAGCCAACAGAAACAACAACTACAAAGACAAATACCGAACCATCAACAACTAAGCCTGAACCAACAAATACAGAGCCATCTTCAACTACTCCAACAGTTACATCTTCAACACCATCACCAACAACTCCTGTTCTTGTAAAAGAGTTGTATGTTCAAAAGTCTGTTGGTGTAAATATTGGCAAGACAGCTAAGTTGGTTTATTCACTAGAGCCTAAAAATGCTACTAACAAGAATCTAGCTTGGTCATCTTCTAACACAAAGATTGCTACTGTATCTAATGGTGTAGTTAAGGGTGTTAAGGCAGGTAGAGCTACTATTACTGTAAAGACTACTGACGGTTCAAATCTTACTGCTTACTGCCTAGTAGTAGTTAACCAACCTGTAACAAGCATTTCTCTATCAAAGAAAGCAACAATGTATACAGGTAAGAAGTTAGCTCTAAAGGCTAAGGTTAACCCAGCTAACGCATCTAAGAAGGAATTAACTTGGAAGTCATCTAACACAAAAATTGCTAAGGTTGCTTCTAACGGTGTAGTTACAGGTGTTAAGGCAGGTACAGTTAAGATTACTGCAACTGCAAAGGACGGTAGCAGAAAGTCTGCAACATGTACAGTAACAGTTCGTCAGTCAGTATCTAAGATTACTTTAGGCAAGACAAATGTTGTTCTTCCTAAGAAGGGTTCTTCTTACAATGTTAAGGTAACAGTTGCTCCTAAGAATGCTTACAACAAGAATGTTGCAGTTAAGTCTGCTAACACAAAGGTTGCTAAGGTTTCTGCTTCAACAGTTAAGTCCGGTAAGACAGTTAAGATTACTGCTGTTAAGAAGGGTACAACTAAGGTTACATTTACTGCTAAAGATGGTAGCAAGAAGTCTGCTACTTGTAAGGTAACAGTTAAAAAATAATAATAATTAATCTAAAATGTTTTAATAATACAATCTAAAAAATAATTAGCTAAAAGCCCTATTCGTAATGAATAGGGCTTTGTTTCGTCTAAGTAGGGAATATGACCTACTTATTATTTTTTTGTAATTAATTAGCTATTTAATATTGTGTCAACATCAAGAATACCAAGGTCAATTTTCCATTTTAAAATTCTTTTTACAGAATCATTAATTTGGCTAATAGGTATTTCATTATTCTTAACTGTATTTAATACTGCCGGATATTGAGTGTCAACCGATGAACAACATAGTAGGTCGTTACCTGCTTTTGTTGCAATGACTGCTGCCGATTCATCACCGGTAAACTGGGTGATTGCATCCATAATTAAGTCATCAGTCATTATAACACCATTAAAATTAAGCTGATTTCTAATAATCTTGTGTACATTCTCTGATAAGGATGCCGGATAATTTTTGTCCATACAGTTTACTATGTTGTGAGAAACAAGAATACAGTCAGCACCGGCATTTATACCGGTAATAAACGGTTTAAAATCTTTTTCGGTAAATTCAGAATAATCTCTGTTGTCATATGCAATGCCAGTGTGGGTATCAACATTGTTTCCATAACCGGGAAAATGCTTTAGTACAGTGCCTAGGTGATTTTCTTTTGAGGTGCTAACAACTGTACTGACAAATTTATCAACATCATCAACATTGTCACTAAATGAACGGTCATACATAAACCCATTTGTATCAGAAGTAATATCACAATCAGGTGCCATATTTACATTAATTCCAAGTGAAAGTAAAAGTTTAGCTTTTTCTTCAGCATCATTTATAATACCGTCCCAACCACCATTTGCAAAAGTATCTTTAGGTGAAAGAAAAGGACTTTCTCTTAGGTTAGGGTTGCTACTGACTCTTACAACAGTACCACCTTCTTCATCAACACCAATAAGTAGTGGTATTTTAGCCTTATCTTGATATGATTTAATAGTGCTTTTTACTTCTTCTTTAGTTTTATTTTGAAAGTCTTTGCCAAAAAGAATATATCCACCAATATGATATTGATTTATTTGTTCAAGTGCATCAGTATCGGGACATCTAACATAAAACATTTGACCTACCTTTTCATCGGTAGTCATTTGGCTAATGTAATTGTCTAAACTTTTATCAAAAGTTTCTTCAATATTAGTAGTAGGTTCAACTGTTGTTGTGGTAGGTTCTGTTGAGGAAGATGTAGTTTCAATTGTTGATACAGTAGCAGAACTACTGCTATTATTTTCCTTTTGCGTACTACAACTTGAAAATAAAAGTACTAGCACAATACATAATACAGAAGTGATTATTTTATTGTTAATTTTATTCATTACTATGCTCCTTTCGGTTAAACCTATTATATATCATAATAAAATATATTAATAGTAAAAATAAGAGAGAAAAAATATATTATATAAGTTCTTTTTTGTACACATTGTAAAATATAATTAATATGAAATAGTGGTTTTATTGTTCAAAATACAAGGCATAAATTTATGCAATTTATACATTCCATTGGTTAAAATATACAATTACAATTAGTTTATGTTGTTAATAAAATCGAAAATAATATTAAATTACTAAAAAATATTGTATATTTTGAACAAGGGTGTTATAATATAACTGTAATCAAAAGAGATTAATGTTTACACATTTAATTAAGGAGATTTAATCCAATGAGAAATTATGATTCCAAACATATTCTCAATATTGCATTAGCCGGTCACAAAGGTTCAGGTAAAACCTCTGTTGCCGAAAGTATGCTATATTTGACAGGAAATGTTTCAAGACTCGGGAAAATTGAAGAAGGAAACACTTCTCTGGATTATGACCCAGAAGAAGTTAAGAGAAAATCTTCTGTTCTTACTGCTGTTGCTCCGGTTGAATGGAAAAATACAAAGATTAATCTTATCGATACACCGGGACTGTTTGATTTTTCCGGTGGTATCGCAGAGGGTATGAGAGCTGCAGAAAGTGTGCTGGTTGTCGTATCCGGTAAGGATGGAGTCGATGTAGGAACTGAGAAAGTAGTTAATATGGCTACTGAGATGGGCAAAACAAAGATGTTCTTTGTTAACGGACTATGTGATGAAAGTGCCAGATTCTATAGGGTGTTTGAAGATTTAAAGACAGTTTTTGGTCCGGCAGTTTGTCCTGTTGTTGTTCCTTACATTAACGACGGTAAGGCTGAAGTATATGTAAACCTTTTTGAATATAGAGCCTATAAGTACTCTGAGGGAGGCAAGGTTGAACCAACCGATATGCCTGACTTAGGTACTAGATTTGATGGTCTTAGAGAGGCTATCAAAGAGGCTGTTGCAGAAACATCAGAAGAACTACTAGAGAAGTTTATTGAAGGGGAAGAATTTACTCCTGAAGAAATTATCCTTGGTGTTTCACAAGGTGTTAGAGAAGGTACAATTATACCTGTATTCTGTGGTGATGCACATAATACATACGGTATTGACCAGTTATTGAATTCACTTACTTGGCTTGCTCCAAAAGCGGAGTCAGGTGCAGAAATCGGCTCAGATGTTAATGGAGAGCCAGTAGAAGTTACAGTTAATTCTGATGGTGTACCAACTGCAATAGTGTTTAAAACTGTTATTGACCCATTTGTGGGGAAATTAAGTTATATAAAAGTTCTTAGTGGTAAAATTTCTACTGACACACCTCTTGTAAATATGAGGACAGGTGCAAATGAAAGAGTTACCAAGGTTCTTACTGTAAAAGGTAAGAAACAGGAAGATACACCATTCATCTCAGCAGGTGATATTGGTGCAATACCAAAACTTTCTGATACTTTATCAGGTGATACACTTTGTTCACCACTTAGAAAAGTAACACTTGACGGTATTGATTATCCTGTTGCTAACCTTTCTATGGCAGTATATGCTGACAGTAAGGATGACGAAGAAAAAATTACTCAGGGTATTCTTAAATTAATGGAAGAAGACCCAACTATTAAATATGTACACAATCACGAAACTCACGAAAGAGTTGTTACAGGTTTAGGTGAACAACAACTTGATGTTATTGTTAGTAAACTAAAGTCAAAGTACAACATTGATGTTAAGTTGAAGAAACCAAAGGTAGCCTATAGAGAAACAATTCGTGGTACTGTTAAGGTACAAGGTCGTCACAAAAAACAAAGTGGTGGTCACGGTCAGTTTGGTGATGTGTGGATTGAGTTCTCTCCTAGTGACAGTGATGGACTTGAATTTACACAAACAGTTGTTGGTGGTTCTGTTCCAAAGGGATTTTTCCCGGCTGTTGAAAAAGGACTACAGGACTCAATGAAAAAAGGCCCATTAGCCGGTTATCCGGTTGTTGGGGTAAAAGCTAACTTGTATGATGGTAGCTACCATCCGGTTGACTCATCTGAAATGTCATTTAAAATGGCAGCATCAATTGCTTTTAAGAATGGCATTACACAAGCTAAACCTACTTTACTTGAACCAATTGGTTCATTAAAGGTAACAGTTCCGGAAACACATACCGGGGACATTATGGGTGAAGTTACAAAAAGACGAGGCAGAGTTATTGGTATGGATTCAACACCTAATGGTATGCAGGTGATTGAAGCAGAAGTTCCAATGGCTGAGATGGGTGACTTCAATACCTTTATTAAACAGGTTACACAAGGCAGAGGTAGCTTTACTCTTGACTTTGCAAGATATGAAGATGCACCTGCTAATGTAGCTGAAAAGGTTATTGCAGAAGTTAAAGAATAATCATACTAATAAGTTTGTTATAGGGTAACACCTATTTCAATATAAATTTTGTTCTCCATTTCTTGAGAATTTATTAATTCTCTATTCTCTTTCTTCCATGGAAAGGACCACATTTGTGGTCCTTTCCTCATATAACAAAGAAATTGTATAATTATAAATGTGTGGACAAAATTATTTAAATATATATAAAGAGACAGAATGAAAAATGAGGAATGGAGGTGCCGGTAATGAAAAAAGTAATGAAATTCATTTCGCTATTTTTGTGTGTTATGATTTTTGCAACATCATTGCCAGTACTTTTCGCAAAAACTGAAAGTGTTAGTGCAGCTACTACCACTATGGTTAACGAAAAGGTAAGAGGAAAGGTACTTTATAGCTATAGCTACAAAGTGCTAACATTGATCAACAAGGAAAGAAAGAAAAAGAAACTTTCACAGTTAAAGATGACACAAGGTCTTATTGGTGTAGCTAATAGACGAGCTGCTGAGATTTCTTTGTGTTATGCACATAGCCGTCCTAACGGTGAGAAAAACCCATTTAAAATGTACAAGTGGAAACACTATGTTGGTGAAAATATTGCTTTAAATCAGCAAACTCCTGAGCAGGTTGTAAAGTGCTGGATGAACAGTTCAGCCCATAGAAAGAACATTTTAAATAAATAATTTAACAGCGTTGGTATTGGCTGTTTTAAAGTAAACGGTTACATTTATTGGGAACAATTCTTTGTTGATAATAAGGCAAGTAGAAACGCTGCCCAAAAATCTAATGCAGATGTTACATATACAGTATCTATGAAGACTTCCAATGTTAAGTTACGCTCTAGTGTAAAGTCTGTATGGTTTGATGATTTCTATACAAGAAGAATCACCACATATCAGTTTAATAAAAGAGTTGATAACTATGACTTTGTAACTAATCTGGACAATAGTTGTATTCAGTACAAATCAGCTAATGAAAATATTGCTAAGATTAACGCAAATGGTGTAGTCTTACCGGTAGCCAATGGTAAAACTACAATTACTGCAAATCTGAAAGGCTATCCTAGTAAAAAGGTAACTTGGACAGTTATTGTAGATGTTGAAGAAATGTAAAAAATAAAATTTAATTGCCTATATTATAGGCTAAAGTCTTATACATAAGATTTATTTCCTGAAGGGTTGCTCCTGGTGTGTTGGTGGGGCAACCCTTTCGTCTTGCTATTAAGTTTTTATCAATTTGTCAATATAATGTGGAAAACATTTCTAAATAATATCAGATGACAGATTTTTACTCTTATGATATAATGGAGAAGTAAATGAGTAATATTTAATTTTGTATTCGTTATTTACTGATATATGATTTGTTTTACAGCATATGAATTATATAGGTAGGTGAAAAATGATATTACAAGGTTTAATAATTATTTTAATTCCATTTTTGGGAACATCCCTTGGCTCGGCATTGGTGTTGTTTTCTAAAAATCAATTAAATCCAAAATTGCAAAAGTTTATGCTTGGTTTTGCATCGGGAATAATGATTGCTGCTTCTGTGTGGTCACTGTTAATTCCATCAATGGAACTTGCTGAGGAAAAGGGAATAGTAAAGTATATTCCGGCAAGTGTGGGGTTTTTGTTAGGTATAGGCTTTTTATTGTTGCTGGATAGTGTGATTCCTCATCTTCATTTAGACAGTAATCAACCTGAAGGTGTAAAGTCCAGTCTTTCAAAAAGTACAATGCTTGTTCTGGCAGTTACTCTACATAATATTCCGGAGGGAATGGCAGTAGGCATTACTTTTGCAAGTGCAATGATGAAGGATACAAGTATTTCAGTAGCAGGTGCTTTTTCTTTGGCAGTAGGTATCGCAATTCAAAATTTTCCGGAAGGTGCAATAATTTCTTTGCCACTAAAGGATAGAGGAATGAACAAAGGAAAGGCTTTTGTTATGGGTGTGCTTTCAGGTGTAGTTGAGCCTATCGGTGCAGTACTTACATTAGTATTTGCAAGTATGATAAGTTCTATATTGCCATACTTTTTGTCTTTTGCTGCCGGTGCAATGATTTATGTTGTAACTGAGGAGCTTATTCCTGAGTCACAACAAGGCAAACATTCTAATATCGGTACAATCGGTGTAGCAGTAGGTTTTGTTGTTATGATGGTACTTGACTCAGCCTTTGGATAATTTCTAAATTTAAACCACTAAACTATAGGTAATTTACCCTTGGTTTAGTGGTTTTTGTTTTGTTTGCATAATTTTAAATTTGTAAATAAAGATTGAAAAATAAAATTAAAACAAAAAATTGAAAAATCCCTTGACATTTTGAAAATAAATGATATATAATAGATGCAGTTAGCGGAGGCTAACTAAAATAAATATTACAGACAATCTATGTATTTTTACTTAACTTTTTTCTTTGATTTGTTTGAGTTTCCGAAAGGGAGTGCTTACCTTTCGGAAGATTGTCTGTCTTAGGAGAGTGTTAAATGAATAATTTAGAAATTACTAAAGTTGTAGGTAGAGAAATCCTTGATTCAAGAGGTAATCCTACAGTTGAAGCAGAGGTTACTCTTGCTGATGGTACAGTTGCCAGAGGTACTGCTCCTAGTGGTGCATCTACCGGTGAGTTTGAAGCATTGGAACTAAGAGATGGTGACAAGTCAAGATACCTAGGCAAAGGTGTTTTGAAAGCTGTAGAAAATATTAACACTATTATTCAGGATACAGTAAAAGGTCTTGATGCATCAGATGTTTATGCAGTTGATAAGGCTATGATTACTGCTGATGGTACAAAGGATAAGTCAAAGTTAGGTGCTAATGCTATTCTTGCAGTATCTATTGCAACTTCCAGAGCAGCAGCAACTTCACTTGGTATTCCACTATATAAATTCCTAGGTGGTATTTCCGGTAACAGACTACCTGTTCCTATGATGAATATTCTAAATGGTGGTGCTCATGCAGCAAACACAGTTGATGTTCAGGAATTTATGATTATGCCTGTTGGTGCTACTTCATTTAGAGAGGCACTTAGATGGTGTGCAGAAGTATTCCACGCATTAGCTTCACTTCTAAAGTCAAAGGGTCTTGCAACTTCTGTTGGTGACGAAGGTGGTTTTGCTCCTAACCTTGCAAGTGACGAAGAGGCTATTCAGTACATTCTTCAAGCTGTTGAAAATGCAGGTTATGAACCTAAGAAAGACTTTATGATTGCAATGGATGCAGCATCTTCTGAATGGAAAGGCGAAAAGAAAGGTGAATATATTCTTCCTAAGTCAGGTCAGAAGTTTACTTCAAGAGAACTTATTGACCATTGGAAAAATCTAATTGAGAAGTATCCTATTGTTTCTATTGAAGATGCACTTGATGAAGAGGACTGGGAAGGTTGGCAGGTTCTTACTAAAGAACTCGGTGATAAAGTTCAGCTTGTTGGTGATGACCTATTTGTTACAAATACAGAAAGATTATCAAAGGGCATTGAAATGGGTTGTGGTAACTCAATCCTAATTAAGCTAAACCAGATTGGTTCTGTATCTGAAACACTAGAGGCTATCAAGATGGCTCATAAGGCAGGTTATACTGCTATTTCTTCTCATCGTTCAGGTGAAACTGCCGATACAACAATTGCCGACTTAGCAGTTGCACTAAATACTTGTCAGATTAAGACAGGTGCACCATCTCGTTCAGAAAGAGTGGCAAAGTACAATCAACTTCTTAGAATTGAAGAAGAACTAGGGGATAGTGCTGTATATCCTCAGATGAAAGCATTTAATATTAAATAAAATTTTTTATACTCATTTACATATCATATATTATAAAATAACGAATTTTGGGAGCATACAGTTGTGTATGCTCCTTATTATTTTGTTTTTAGACAGTTAGAATTGTTAGATAATGTTAAAATTTGTCTATTAAACTCAAATAATTACTAAAGATTAGCACGAAAATCGGCAATATTTTCAATTGTGATTAATATACTTTAATGATATAATATTTAATGTATTAATAAATAGTGGGGGTCTAGATTTGATAATTGATTTTCACTCACATTTTTTGCCTTGTATTGATGACGGCAGTAAAAGTGCAGAAATGTCACTTGAAATGCTAAAGAAAATGAAAGGGCAAAATGTTGATACTGTTGTAGCAACTCCTCATTTTTATGCTGATGAAAATAGAATTGACGATTTCCTTAGTAATAGGGAAAATGCTTATAATAGCATAAAGAATGAAATAAATAATATTGGCATCAATGTTAAGCTAGGTGCTGAGGTTACTTATTTTCAGGGGATAAGCAAAGCAGATGAAATTAAGAAGTTAACTACTGAAGATACTTCAATTTTACTTTTGGAATTTCCTTTTGATAAATGGGATAATAGTATTATTGAAGAAGTAGATTATTTAATAAATAAGAGAAAGTTTACTGTTTTGTTAGCTCATTTAGACAGATATATCAGTATTTCTGAAAATAAAAAATATATCAAAAAGCTAGTAAAAATGCCACTTGTGGTGCAAATAAACGCAGGTAGTATTCTTGATAGTAAAAGAAAAAAGAAAACATATTCTTTAATCAAGAAATGTGATAAAATAGTTTTAGGTAGTGATTGCCACAACCTAACTTCCAGAAAGCCTAATCTTTTAGATTGCAGAAATTTACTTTCTGATGATTTAGGAGAAAAGGTTATTTCTAATATAGATATATTCAGTGAAGAATTTTTGTTTAATGGAGGAAAGTAGAATGTCAAAAAAATTAGCTTATATTATTAGTGCAGCAGTATTTGTTGTACTATGTGGCTTGATTGTTTGTGAAAAATTATTTCCGGAGGTGGGCTCTAGTCTATTAGGTGGACTACTAGGTTAAAATGAGTACATATAAGGATAATAAAAAACTAAAGAAAAATTTATTGATTGTAGGAATTATTCTGGTAATTGGTGTTTGCTTTGGTGTTGGAATGTACTTTTTGCTTGATGCAAAAGAACCTATAAAGCTAACAAGTAAAGGTACTGAGTCTAGTGAGATTGTAAAAATCGGTAATGTAAAATGTATCCCAAAGAAAGATATTAAAACATATCTATTTATGGGTGTTGACCAAAGAGGCGAACTGACTAAAATTAAAAAGTACAATGGTACAGGTCAATGTGATGTATTAAAAGTTCTTGTGCTGGATGACAAAAATAAAACTTACAAAACACTGACTATTAACCGTGACACTATGGTTGATATGCTTGTATATAATGAAAATGGTGAATCTATTGGCGAAATGAACGGTCAAATTGCTTTAGCTCATGCTAATGGTGATGTTGCTGATTTTGGCAGTAAGGTTACTAAGGAAGTTGTATCAAAGTTTTTAAACAGACAAGTAATTGACGGTTATGTAGCATTAAATATGGATTCTATTAAGGTATTAAACCACCTTGCCGATGGTGTTACTGTAAAGATTACTGATGACTTTTCTAAGTCAGATAAAACACTTAAGAAAGGTGAAACTGTTAAGCTAAATGACAACCAGGCTTATCATTATGTACATGACAGAAAAAATGTTGCCGATGGTACTAATGAAAACCGAATGGCTCGTCAAGAGGTATATCTAAATGAACTAAAATCTACTTATATGGATAAGTTCAACAAAAGTAATAAGTTTGTTGAAACTGTTTACAAAGAAGTAGAAAAGTATATGAATACAGATATGTCACTAAGTAAAATGTCAAAGGTTGCATTAAAACTTTCTAAATATAAAGAAGTTGAAGGCCCTACTCTAGAGGGCACAAGCAAGATGGGTGACTTTGGATTTATGGAATTTAGAGTTGATAAGAACAGTCTAAACAATGCAATAATTGATTTATTCTACGATAAAGTTGAAAAATAATCGGTACATTGTACTTGAAGGGAGAAAAAAATGAATTTGGAGAATAAGGAAAATACTTCTCTTGAAAATGTGGAAAATGCAACAGCATTAAATCCGAAGGCTTTACTTGCTTTTGAGGAGGAAGAAACAAAAGAAACTGAAATTGATTTAGTGGATATGTTTTTTGCACTATTTGATAAGCTACACATTATTATTTTGTGTACACTTGTAGGTGCATTGCTACTAAATGCTTTTTCATATTTCTTTATTAAACCAACATACCAGTCAACATCTAAAATCTATGTTGTTTCAGCATCAAAGGATTCTGTAATTGATTTCTCAGATATCAATGTTGGTACTTCCCTTACACTTGACTATGAACAGTTGATTCTAAGCTATCCTGTACTTAGCAAGGTGAGTGATAGTTTAAGTCTTAATTATACAATGAAAGATTTGCAGTCAATGATTTCTATTGAAAATCCAAGTGATACAAGAATTTTGAACATAACAGTTACTTCAACTGACCCTAAGGAAGCAATGGATATTGCCAATAAGGTTATGGATATTTCTATTGATTACTTGCCTGATACTATGGGTTCAAATACTCCTAATGTAGCTGAAAGAGCAAGACTGGCTGACCAAAAGTCAGGTCCAAGTTATACCAAATATACTATGATTGGTGCTGTTATCGGTCTTATCCTTTCATGTGCAGTAATTATTGCCAGATATCTAATGGATGATACAATTCATTCTGCTGAGGATATGGAAAAGTACTTTGGAGTTGCACCACTTTCAGTTATTCCGGAAAACGAATCACTTGATGATGGTGAAGAAGAAACTTCACAAAAGCGCAAGAGAAAGAAGGTTTAACAATGGAAAAAATCCAGTTATCAATTCCAAAGCTACCTTATGCTGTTGAAGAAGCTATGAACAGATTAAGGGTTAATGTAAAGTTCTGTGGTAAGAATACTAAGAGAATTTTAATTACAAGCAGTGTTCCTAATGAAGGTAAAAGTATGGTATCGGTTCAGCTGTGGAAAATGCTTAGTGAATCAGGTTTCAAAACAGTTTTAGTTGACTGTGACCTTAGAAAGTCTACACTGAAAAATCGTCATGATTTTGCTGATGAAAAGATTAACAGTATTGGCCACTACCTATCCGGTCAATGTGAATATAGTGATGTTGTATATGAAACAAATGTAGAAAATGGATATATTGTTCCATGTACTACTTCTTTAGAGAATCCTATTTCTCTAATTGAAGATGAAAGATTCAAAGAATTACTTGATAAACTTTCAGATGATTATAGATATGTATTGATAGATACACCACCACTATGTGCAGTAGCAGATAGTTCGCTTGTTGCTTCTTTGTGTGACGGTGCAATCCTTGTTGTCAGAGCAGGTTCAACATCAAAGAAACTTGTTAAGGAATCAATGAATCAGCTTAACTATGTAGGTTGCAACCTACTAGGTACAATCCTAAACAGAGTTGAAACAAAGACCCATACTTACAATAAATACTATGGTAAGTATAAAGAGTATGGTGAATACAAAGAAAACTAATTGGTAATAACATATTTGTTATGCAAGTGTGTTTATTATATATAGGGGTACAATTCGTGGCAAAAAGTGCCTTTGTATTGATTTTATAAGGAGGAGATATTTATGAAAAAGATTGTTACAGTAATTATGGCAGTACTAATGATGATGTCTGTTGTAACCGGTGCTTCTGCAGCAGCTAACAGCCCATCAAAGCCATCACAGCCAATCGTTGTTAAGCAGTCAAATGTTTCCATTAAGTCACTAACTTACAATGGTAAGACTCAGAGCCTTAACAATAAGGTTACAATCAAGGTTAAGACAAACTATGGTAATGTTACTTTAAGAGAAGGTAAAGACTATAAGCTTGTTTACACTAAGGCTAAGAATGCCGGTACATATAAGGTAACTGTTGTTGGTATTAATTCTTATAAGAATTTTAAACTAACAAAAACTTATAAGATTAATAAAGCTAACAACAAGATTACTATGAGAGCTTCAAAGACAACTGTTAAGTATTCTAAGAAGAAGGCTACAACAGTAACAGTTAAGGCTAGTGGTCAGGGTAAGAAGACATATTCAACTGCTTCAACATCTAAAAGCCTAAGAAAGTACATCTCAGTTAACTCTAAGGGTAAGGTTACTCTAAAGAAGGGTGCTAAGAAGGGTACTTATAAAGTAACAGTTAAATATTATGGTACTGGAAACTACAAGGCTGGTACAAAGACAATTACAATCAGAGTTAAATAATTTTAGCTTGAATTAAATTGTTAAATAAATAAGCAGACACTTTAGCCACGGAAGTGTCTGCTTTCTTTTGTATATCTATATTTTTGAAAATAAAAAGGTCAGTACTTTGTACTGACCTTAATTTTATATTAGTTTACGGATTCTTTCTTTGAAGTTTTCAATTTTGTTGGAGTATCTGTCAACAATATATTTATTGGCTTCTTTTTCTTCCTTATCTTCAAGAGGTGAAAGACCTTTGAAAAGTTCACCATACTTTCTTTCCAATGCTTTAGTTAGCAGATAGTCGCAAAGCTGAGGGTTCTTTGGAAGTAGTGGCCCATGTAGATATGTGCCAATAACATTTTTGTACACAACACCTTCGTAACCACTTTTACCGTTGTTACCTTTGCCGAAAACAACTTTGCCTAATGGTTTGTTTTTGTTAATATAAGTTCTGCCACCATGGTTCTCGAAGCCAACAATAGGCATTTCACACAAATCACTTTCAATGAAAATGTTGTTGATTAGTCTGCCTTTTTCTTGAACAGTATAAATATCTACAATATCAAGACCATCAATTTTACCATCATCAGTTTCGTAATATTTACCAAGTAGCTGATAACCACCACAAATAGCAATTACAACACCGTTATCTTCTACATATGATTTGAACTTATCTTTGATTTCCTTAAGTCTGTTACAAACCAGCATTTGTTCTCTGTCAGAACCACCACCAAGAAGAATAATGTCAAGATTTTCAAAATCAATATTGTCCTCTAAGCTATATGTTTTTACTTCTGAGTCAATGCCTCTCCACTTTAACCTTTGCACCATACATTGAATGTTACCTCTGTCACCGTAAAGGTTAAGTAAATCCGGAAATAGGTGTCCAATAGTTAGTTTCATTATTTTTCACCCTCCATTCTCTTTAGAATGTTTCTTGTACTGTATAGACCTGTGTAGTTAACAAGTACATATAGGTTTTTTGTACCGTTTTCGATTTTGTTTCTAATAGCAGTTTCAATATTAGGTTCAAGGGTACTTGGAATATCAACATACTTTAATCTTAATCTCATATCTTGACAACGAATACCGCTAACTGTAATTGACTTAATGCTCTTATCCTTAAATCTGTCAAAGTCAACATCCCATAACCATGATACATCATTACCGTCTTGGTCACGGTCATTAATAAGGATAATTACATCTTTATCCTTAGTGTCAGCCATAACAGCATTTATGTTTTGGTTGAAACCTGCCGGATTCTTAGCAAGGTTAAGTTCAACTATTGTACCTTTAATATTAAAGTGTTCAATTCTACCATTCTCAGGGTTAAAGTTATCAAGCATTGATTGGAAGCCTCTCATATCAACACCGGAATGACTTGCAACTGCATATACTGCAAGAATGTTGTAAATGTTGTAAAAGCCTTTGTACTTTGCGTGAATGTTCATGCCTTGTACTGTAAAAGCAAGGTGGTCACCACATTCAATATTAGTAGCAGGGTAGTCAATTTCAGGTCGCTTAAATCCACAGTGAGGACATTCATAGTCACCTAGCTGACTGTAGTGGTAGTAGTTATAGTGCATCTTTGTACCACACATTTCACAGAATCTACCTTCACGAATTTCTGAATTTTCATCAGCATCAAATACCTTTTCACTAATACCGTAAGTAATAAATTTGTTGCCACTTTTCTTAGCTAAGAAAAGTGAAAGTGGGTCATCACCGTTAATAACAAGTGTCATATTTGGTGCCATTTTAATTGATTTACTAAGAATATCAATAGTAATATCAATTTCACCGTAACGGTCTAGCTGGTCACGGAAGATATTAGTCAGTACCATATAGTCAGGTTTTAGTGTTGGCAAAACTCTTCTTGTAGATGCCTCATCAATTTCAATACAAGCATAGTCACAGTCAAGCTGACAATCATCATTTGTTGCAAGTACAAATGCAGAAACAACACCGTTTAGCATATTAGAGCCGGTTCTGTTACAAAGAACCTTCTTGCCTTGTGACTGTAATGTTGTACATAGCATATTGTTGGTAGTTGTCTTACCATTTGTACCACATACAATATATACCTTTTCTCTAACTTGGTCTGATAGTACCTTTAGAATATTTGGTTCGATTTTTCTGGCAATAAGTCCTGCCCATGTAACACCTTGTCTGCCCATCTTTAGGCATAACTTGGCAACAAACTTGGCAAACTTAATTGCAAACTTCTGTCTGAAAGTCATAATAACCTCACAAATTATTTCATTAATTTTTATATATAAAATCATTATACAAGAAATTACACCTAAATACAAGGTATATAGGTGTAGTGATATTTTATATATGAAATTAAAATCAATCAATTACAGTATAAACTAGGTTTTCCCATTTTAGTTTAGTACCCTCATCAATGTCACTAGGCAAAAGTGCCATAGCAACCTGTAACAAGTCATTATCCTCAATATCGGTTCTTTTTAGAAAACCATAGTCACCACTGATTCTTTCAACAACATAATAATATGGTCCCATTATGTACCTCCATAAATTTTATTTTAGTATAAAGTGTTTTATTAATTGAATTGCAACAATATGTAACGGATAATATCCGTAGAAAAAGTATTTAATTTTTAATTTTCCTCTTTTACCATTGTAAAAAGCAATAGGGATAACTGCAAACATACTCCACCATTGAATTGCATCCCTTGTTAAACAAAGAAGTATAAGCCCTACTGTAAACATTATTAGCTTTAGTTCTTTTTTGTCAAAGAGATATACCATTAGTGGCAGTACAATACCAAAGAAACCATAGTCAATGCCGTAGTTTATGTCACCTAAAAACATTGGCATAATCTCCGATACAAAAAGTACAAACAAAACTGCTAAAATAGGAAATTGCCATTGTACTGTTTCTGAGTTGTTTCTGCCGTAATCAAGTGAATATATTAATAATATAGATAATGAAAAGGTTATAAATATATTCATATGATAATTGTCATCAGCTAAGATGCAAACTGTCTGAAATGCAAGTCCCATTATAAATATAGTGTAAAAGTACCTTGTTCTGTTGTGGGTGTATTTGCAACCTTCAGCAATCATATATGCAAAGATTGGAAAAGCTAATCTTCCTATTGCTCTCATAGGATAGGAGTTGTCCATTAGGTGCAACCCTATGTGGTCAATTGTCATACATACTAAAGCAAAAATTTTCAGCATATTGCCTGAGAAAATACCTTTGTTTTCTGTTGTCCGTAAATTACTCATTGTTAATACCTCATTTTCCATTATAGATTATATCATTGAGAATAAATAAAAACAATGTGTAATTTTATTATTATATAAGAAAAGCACCTCATTACGAAGTGCTTTCATAAAACTATAATTCACTATCCCTTAGACTATAGTATTCAGTAAGAATTTCATCTTTGCTATGAACACCTGAAAGTCTTTTCATTTCTTGACCATCCTTAACAAAAACCAATGTAGGTACACTCATTATGTGAAAGTTCTTAGTAAGTTCAGTATTATCATCAATGTTGCATTTGTAGATAGTTATGTTTTCTTTCCTACCAACTTCTTCAATAGTAGGCAGTAGAATTTTGCAAGGGTTGCACCAACTTGCATAAAAATCTACTATATACAAATCTTTGTTGTTAAATATTTCCTTTGAGTTTCCTCTAATTTCAATTACAGGCAACAGTAACACCTCCCAAAATTATTATAACCAAATTGTTAGTTATAATTAGTGTTTGACATAGCAAAGAGAAAGTAATATATTAAAATTAAGTTGTATTAATATTTGGAGGTATAGTAATGGGTTATAGATTTGTAGCACCAAATGAAATGTTTACAGGGGAAAATGCTTTACAATTGGCAAAAGAAAGCATTAAGAATTATGGCAAAAAAGCATTTGTTATTACCGGTCCTAATGTTAATAAAATAGGTATAGCAAAGGAAGTTACAAATGTACTTGATGAAGTTGGTATTAAGTATAGAGTGTTTGACAAAATTACAGGTGAACCAACTGATGAAATGATTGACTTAGCAGTTGAAGAATTTAAAGAAGAAAATGACTTTGACTTTTTACTTGCAGTTGGTGGTGGCAGTCCTATTGACTCTATGAAAGCAATAAATGCAGTATTGTCACTTAATAAAAATATAGATAATTGTAGTGGTGAAGAAATAGGAAAGGTAAAGTATCCTATGATTGCTATTCCTACAACTGCCGGTACAGGTAGTGAGGCAACAAAATTTACTATTATTACCGATACAAAAAATAATGTAAAAATGCTATTAAAGGGTGATAGCCTTGTACCTAATATGGCTATTGTAGAACCAAAGTTTACATATACTTCAGGACAGAATGTAACTGCATTTACTGCTTTAGATGCCTTTTGTCATGCATCAGAGGCATATACCTCTAGAAAGTCACAACCACTTACAGAGTCACTATCTGTATCTGCTGTGAAAAATATATTCCAGTATTTACCGATAGCATATGAAAACGGTAATGATAAAGTAGCTCGTGAGAAGTTAAGTGTTGCCTCCTTGCAAGGTGGACTTTGTATTAACAATTCATCTGTAACTTTGATTCATGGAATGAGCAGACCTATAGGTGCATTGTTTCATATACCTCATGGATTAAGCAATGCAATGTTGTTGCCACATTGTTTTGAATTTGCTATTGATGGAGCATATGAAAAATTCGGTAAACTGGCAAAAGAATGTATGATAGCCGATAAAGGTGACAGTGACATAATAGCCTCAGAAAAGTTTGTAGCAAAAGTAAAGGAATTATGTGCTATTTGTAACATTCCTACTTTGAAAGAGTATGGTGTTGATAAGGCTGAATTTGAAAAATATATTGACAAAATGGCAACAGATGCTTTAGAGTCCGGTTCACCACAGAATACAATTAAAGAATGTACCAAAGAAAATATTGTTGCAATATATAATGGTTTGTGGTAAGTATTCTAACTAATATTGATGTTTCATATATTGATAATAAATATACAATTTAAATATATATTTATGTTGTACTGTTAGCTATAAAATAGAATTTTATTATATTATGAAACTTTTTATAAAAACAAATTGTTTGTGCGATTTATTTGTGGTATAATGTAATAACTATTTACAGATTAATTGCATTTTGGAGGTAAAATATGATTTGTAAAAATTGTGGTTTTCAAAATCCGGAGGGTGCAAAGTTTTGTGCCAGTTGTGGTCAAAAAATAGAAATGTCAAATCCAATCCCACAGAATAATATTCCTGAAAATAACACTCAGCAGAATAATATTCCACAGAATAATGCTCAACAGAACAGTGTTACTCAGAATAACAATCAGCATAATTCTGTACATCAGAACAATGTACCTCAGGGTAATTTTGTTCATCAGGGTAATGTGAAGCAGAACAATGTCCCTGAAAACAACATTCCTAATAATTATAATCCACAAGGTAATGTTCCTAAGGGTAACATTCCAAATAACTATAACCCACAGAATAATATGCCAAACAATAATATTCCACAGGGTAATGTTCCTAATAATATTCCTAACAACTACAATCCACAGAACAATATGCCACAGGGTAACTTCCAACCACAGAACGGAATGCCTCAGAACGGTATGCCTCAGTTTAACAACTTTCCAAATCAAGGTGTTAACCAAACTGTCATTGACCCAATTACAGGTCAACCGGTAAAGAACAATAACTTCAAAAAACATTTACCACTTATCATTGGTATTGCCGGTGGTGTAGTAGCTGTTATTGTTGCTATTGTTATTGTGTTTAGTGTTATAGGCAACAGTGGTATTAACAGTGTACTTAATAACCTGGAAGATGGTATTAATGATAAGAATGTAGAGTCTATCAAGAAATGTGTACCTGAATTTATGGTTAAGGATATGGATATTAGTCAAAGTGATATTGACGATATGTTTGGTGTTAGCGATAAATATAGCTTTGAAATTAACTTTGATGTTAAGAGTGAAGAAGATGTAACTGACTCTAACTGTAGTGAAGCAAATAACTACACTTGGAAAGAATATATCCAAGATAGATATGAAAATTATGATGGCTATGATGGTGGAGAAGTACAGGAAGTAACAAAAGCTAAGGTTAAGTACGATATTGACTTTGACAATGATACTGCAAATGCTATTGCAGGTTTAGCCTCTCTAGGTGAGAATGACTTAACTAAGGATATTTACTTTGTTAAGTATGACGGTAGCTGGTATCTATTTGAAATGTAATTTAAAATTCACTAAAGGATTGCTAAAGTTTTAGCAGTCCTTTTTTATTGCCTTGACCTACCTAAATAATAATGTTAAAATCAAGATAGATAAATTTTAGGGGTATGTTATGGCTGAAGAAAATGTAAAAAACATAACAACTGAAAAGGTAACTAAGAAGAATTTAAGTACAATAAGGCTTATTGTGGGTGGAGTTATTGTTTTAGTTTTGGTAACGGTACTGTGTTTATTTCTAATTTTTACTTGTGTAATAAAACTTGCTCCAAGTGGTATGGAAATTAAGAGAAGTGGCATTGGTGTTGAAATTGTAAAATATACCGGTGATGAAAAAAATCTTAAAATCCCCGACTTAATAAACGGACTAAGTGTGGTTTCAATAGGAGAAAAGGCTTTTTATAATACTAATGTTGAAAAAGTAGAAATGCCAAAAGATTTAAAAGAAGTTGGCAGTTACTGTTTTGCAAATTGTAAGAATTTAAAGGAAGTTAAGTTTAATTCAGAGGTAACTAACTTTGGGAACAATGCTTTTGAAAATTCTTCAGTAAAAAAGGTAACATTACCTAGTGACCTTCAAAAAATCAGTAAATCAATGTTTAAGAATTGTAAGAAACTAACAAGTGTTTCTTTCCCTAACAAATTGCTATTTATTGATGATGAGGCATTTTATGGTTGTACTTCACTAAGCAAAATGACTGTTGGTGAGGGTATAAGAAAAATCGGCAAAGATACTTTTAGTAATGAAAACAGAGACTTTATGCTTTGTAGTGTAGCAGGTAGTATTGTTGAGGATTATGCAAGAGAAAATAATATTGAATATGCACCTTGTAATGAATACTATGAAGTATATACAAAGTACCCTGTATATGTAGGTAGCAATAGATACTCTACTGTTGAAGTGTCAAACGGTAATAACGGTATTATGAATTTCTTACCGTCACAAAGTGGATATTACAGAGTTACTTTAAAGGGTAGTAGTGTTGATTTTGATATTAATAAAGCCACTAAGAATACACAAAAACTTTCAACGGTAAAGAATAATACCGATGACTATTTTGCTTATTTTGAAAGTGGCAAGGAATATTTTCTTTCTGTTGTTGCTCAAGAACAAAGTACTTTTACTGTAAACATACAGCAGGTTAGTAAATCTACTGTTTCTACATACAGTAAATGTGAAAGAATGTATTTAGGTCAAGATATTTATGACCTTTCAAAAGGTACTGAACTAAAGTCTGACCATAATAAATATTCCGAAACAGTTGCTACCGTTAATTCCGACTCTACTATCACTAAAGTTGAAGATTATTATGTTGATAATAAAAATAAAGTATGGTATCAAATAACCACAAAGATAGGTGCTATGGAAAGCAAGTTGTGGTTTAAAGCATAAAGAAAAACCTATGACTTTCGTCATAGGTTTTTTGCTTACTATATAGTATATTATCTTTTTAGTTCAGCAACTGTCCACTTAGTACCTTTGTCAGTTTCAACAAAGTTAATAAGTTTATCCATATCATCAAAGTAACGGTATAGGTCGTGACATTTTTCTCTTACAAAACCTTCACGCATTGAGTGTTCCATCATTTCCTGTAGGTTATCATAGTAGTGGTTGATATTGTAAATAGCAATAGGCTTGTTAATTCTGCCTAACTGCTTTAGAGTAACAATTTCAAACATTTCTTCAAATGTACCTACACCACCGGGAGTAATAATGAAAGCATCGGCTAAATCCTCCATAATGTGCTTTCTTTCTCTCATAGACTGGGTTTTGATTAGTTTAGTACATTCAGTATATAAACTTTCAATCTTGTCATCAAAGAAAAATTCAGGTACAACACCGGTAATCTCAGCACCGGCCTTTTTCATACCTCTTGCAGAAGCACCCATAAGTCCTTCGCTACCTGCACCGAATACTAGGGAGTGACCTCTCTTGCCAAGTTCATAACCCAGTTCCTCTGTTGCTTTTATATATGAATCATCAATGATGTTACTTGCTGAACCCAAAATACATATTCTCATATAATTACCTCTTTTCTAATACTTATTATATCTTGATTATATATCATATTTCAGAAAAATTCAATTAATACCTAATGTTGAAATTGTTTAATTTTGGTTGTATAATATTAAAAAGGAGCGTTGCTATGTCATATATTTGTTTGATTGGAAATGAAAATGGAATAGTAGCAGGTAGTGACTCAAGGGAAACTGTTGCACCAAATAAATTTTTGGACAATAGACAGAAGGTTTTTGTTGACAAAAAGCAAAATCTTATTTGGGCTTGTTGTGGCATTACAAAATATAACGGAATAGACTATATTGATGTAGTGGAAAGTATATTGAGAGATACTAACCTATCTTTTATTGAAAAGATAGACAGACTACAGATTATGATAGAGAGAGTCACTAAGGAATGTTATAACTATATCGGTAACGGTAGTGCTATGGATATTCTGATTGGCTACAAGTTAAAGAGGAAAATACTTATAAGAATGAATATACAAAATGGGGAAGTCAAGAGAAATACTTTCTTTGCACCACTTGCTATTGAGGGTGGTAGTGGAAAAATCATTATGAACAAACTTCCACTAAAAGATTATAACCATTTGTCATTAAAAGAATTAGAAGTTTATGTTAAGAATAGAGTACAGGAAACTATTGACAAAGACAAAGAAATTTCTATAAATGACCCTACCCATGTTAATACTATTGGTGGAAAGGTAAAAGTAGTTACCTTGTGAATAATTAAAAGTTTAAGCCTTAATAGATAATGTTTAAAATATTACATATTATAATAAGCCTTGAAATATTTCAAGGTTTGTGATAGTATTACAAGGACTTGTAAAGGAGCAGTAGGTCACTGCTCCTTTTTTAAGGGTTTTTCTGTTCATAATATGTTCATAAAATTAGTGCTTTTTATATAAAACCTTAAACTCAATGTTATGGAAAAAGAGTATAGTACATTACTGTATTTTTTGATATAATTAGTAGTAAGAGATTTTGGTAAATATGTTTTATGAAATTTGAAAGAGAGGCACTTAAAATGAAAAAAATGTTTAGACCATTATCTTTGGTAATGGTGCTGGTTGTTCTAGCTACAACAACGACTTTCTCAGCGTTGTCAGCTACAATCGACAAAAATCTAACTGGGGCAGGTATTAATGTGGAAAAAGTAGCAGCGTATACTAACTCAAGTGATGGGTATGCCACTTATAGTGGTAATGACTTGGGTGCAAATTATTCAGCTGACTCTACAACCTTTAAGGTATGGGCACCTTCAGCATCTAGCGTGAAGGTTAAACTATACAAGACAGGTTCAGATAGCGAAGCTGGTGCAGGTGTCATTGGCACTTATGATATGACTAAGGACAGCTCTAATGGTGTTTGGTCATTAAAACAAAGTGGTGACTTAAACGGTATCTACTACACATACCTAGTAACAGTCAATGGCAAAACAAATGAAACAAGAGATGTATATTCAACAGCTTGTGGTGTTAACAGTAAGCGTTCAATGGTTGTTGATTTAAATTCAACTAATCCTGATGGTTGGAACAATGACTCTCATGTTCTTTTCAATAGCTCTTCAGAAGCTACAGTTTGGGAAATGTCAGTAAGAGATTTTTCTATTGACAGTTCTTCCGGTGTAGATGCTGACAAGAGAGGTACTTTCCTAGGTGTTGCTCAGCATGGTACAACACTTAACGGCAAAGGTGATATTAAAACAGGTATTGACTATCTAATTGAAAACAAAATCAATTGTGTTCAGATTATGCCAATGTATGACTTTGGTTCAGTTGATGAAACAAAGGGTGGTCAAAACTGGGGTTATGACCCAATGAACTACAATGTTCCTGAAGGTTCTTTCTCTACTAACCCATATGACGGTGCAGTAAGAATTAAGGAAATGAAAACAATGATTAAGGCACTTCATGATGCCGGTATCTCTGTTGTTATGGATGTAGTTTATAACCACACATATAACACAACTGACTCTTGCTTTGAAAATACAGTTCCGGGTTACTACTACAGAATGAACGGTAGTCAGTTCCTTAACGGTTCAGGTTGTGGTAATGTAACTGCTTCCGACAAGACAATGTATAGAAAATATATGATTGACTCAGTTAAGTATTGGGCAAATGAATACCATATTGATGGTTTCCGTTTTGACTTAATGGGTTGTCACGATATTACAACAATGAATAAGCTTAGAGATGAGCTTGATACTATTGATAAGAGAATTTTAACTTATGGTGAACCTTGGACAGGTACATGGCCAAGAGACCCTAACGGTATTGCCGATTCATCAGCAGCACTAATGGATAACGCAAGTAAGCTAAATCCAAGAGTTGGTATGTTTAACGATAAGGTTAGAGATGCTATCAGAGGTAGCAACGATAACTACGGTGCAGCATCCGGCTATATTATGGGTACAAGTGGTTTTGATACTGCAATTAAAGCCGGTGAAATGGCTAACACCTCCACAATGTGGGGCAGTAACTGGTCAAAAGCACCTACTCAAACAGTAACATATTCTTGTTGTCACGATAACCTAACTCTTTGGGATAAGATTATGAAGGTTTGTGGTAGTAGTGACTATGATGGTTCTAACTCAACATACCTAGCTATGAACAAACTTGCTTCAGTAATTGAATTTACTTCTCAAGGTATTAATTTTACTATTGCAGGTGAAGAATTTGCAAGAACTAAGTACGGTGAAGACAACTCTTATAACAAGGGTGATAGCAAGAACTTAATTGATTGGAACAGAGTTTCTAAGTATTCCGATCTAGTAAGCTATTATAAAGGTCTAAGAGAAATCCGTTCTGTATATAGCCCATTTACAGATAGCTCAATGACTTCTGTAAATTCATCTTACTTCTGTTCAACACCTAGTGGTGTGGTTGCTTATACAATGCAGAACAAGACAGCTAATGCTAACAAAGAATGGGGTATGGTTGCAGTAATTACAAATGCAACTTCTAACACTCAGACAGTTAAGCTACAAGCCGGTACAACACTTCCATCATCTTGGGTTACTGTTGCTAACGGTAACAGTGCAGGTCTAAAGAACTTAGGTACAGTTAACGGTTCAACTGTTTCAGTTCCTGCAAGAAGTTCTCTAATCCTAGTTGATGCAAGTACATTTGACAGAGGTGTAACTCCTACAACATCAACTACTACAGTACCACCTACAACAACTTCTGCTAAGAAAACAATCACTTATAACACATCAAAGATTAAGAACTTTAATGATGGTGTTTCTACAGAAACAGTAACAAATGGTCAAAATGTTACAAAGACAATTGAACCTGAAGATGGTTACGAAATTGTTTATGCTAAGGTAGTATGTGGTGGCAACGATATTACTTCTACTGCATATAACTCAGCAACAAGTACACTTAGCTTTAATGCTACTGCAGATACAGATGTAACAATTATTGCAACAAAGATTCCTGATACTCACCTATATGGTGATACCAACAGTGACGGTTCAGTTACTGTTCAGGACGCTTCAAGACTACAGAAGTATGTTGCTAATATAACTGACCTAAGTGCTACAGAACTTAAGTCATCAGATGTTAATAATGACAATCATGTTGATGTTAAGGATGTAACAATGATTCAAAAGTATATTGCAGGTGCAGTATCAAGTTTCCCATCAGGTAAAAGCTTCTCTGATGAGAAACCTACATATACAATTCCTACAAATACAATTACAACAACATCAGCTACAACAGTAACAGTTCCTACAACTGCTACTACTCCATCATCTACTGTTTCTACCGGTGATAAGGTGTTAACACTTGACCCATCAGCAGTTTCAGCAGGTAATGAAAGATGGGCTGCTTACTTCTTTAATTCAACAAATACATCAAATTATGTATGGGTTGACTTAGACAGCAGTAACTCAGTAAAAGTACCTGATGGTATGGATACAGTTATCTTTGTTCGTATGAACGGAAAAACAACAGAAAATACTTGGGATAATCGTTGGAATCAGTCAGAAGACTTAACAATCGGTTCAAGCACAAAGTATGTTGCTACCGGTTGGGGTTCAGGTAATCTGTTCACAGGTAACTGGGCATAATTAAATAAACTATGAACATTCAAAGTGTCAACATTTGTTGGCACTTTGTTTTTATGCACAAAAACTATGTCTATCATTTGTGCATTTGTACAAAGTTTCATACTGGATGCATAACAATATTACGAAATGATGAATAAAAATAGAGAATATTGTTAACTTTTTGTCTATTTTATATAATAGGTATATGATTTATAAGTTAAACTCTTTAGCATAGTGAAATATTGCATAAAATATTTCTCTAGAAGCACTAAAATTTTTGTTTACTATAACTATTTTAAAAATATAATATTGTGTTATAATTATTAATGTATTAATAACAGACAAATTATGGAAATATAAGTGTATTTTTAATACACTTAAAAGAAGAAAGGAGAAAAGAACTTTGATTAACAAAACATCAAAAGTAGCTGCAAGGTCTTTAACAGCAATTACATTAATAGTAATGATAATTATTTCTTGTATTTCTGCCGTTGCTGTAAATAAGAGTGTAGCTGAGTCTGGTGCAAAAAAGGACATTGAAGTTACCGGTGGTACAATGACTAAAGGCGTTGACTACTATCTTGTTGGTGATATGTGCAGTCCAATATGGTCAACAGCTGATACAAGTTTTGCACTAACTAAAGTTAATGGTGATAATAACCATTATACCGGAACTTTTAGACTAACTGGTCAAAAGACTTATGAGTTCAAAATCTACAACAGTAACGGGGACTATTATTCTAAGTCTGGTGCTTCCTTTAGTGAAGGAACACAGATCGTTAGAGGCTTAACAAATGATGCCGGTGCTAGCAATATGTCATTTGTTATTCCAGCTGGTACAACAGAAATTACTGTTGATATGTATTGTGAGTACTCAAATGATAGTCAGGTTACATTTACTCTTAATAATTTAGGAACAGGTGATGTAACTCAAGGTGGTACTGGTCATAGCTACAAAGCACAGAGTGGTGTAATCAACCATTCATCAGACACAGAACTTCTTAATGTTAAGAGTACATTCTTCGACTACTATAACGATGAAGAAGTTGATGGTTCTTGGAGAACAAGCCTGTCAGGTTTCTATCGTACAGTTAAGTCAGGTAACACTAGCCACAACAGAGAACCATATGAAAAGTTCAACAGAGCTATTGCACAGTATGCTAACGGAGTAAATAACAGTTCGTGGACAACACCTCTTTATTTTGGTGATTTTAACACAGATAAAGACGGTTATCAAAAAGACGGTTATAAGGGTTATGGCGTAAGTAACCTAAAGAAGTTCTTGAGTGTACCAAATAACTCAAATGCCACATCATCAGGAACCTCAGGTTCTGTTGCCGGCCTTGCCGATGTTACACTTGCAGATAACAAGAAGTTAAGTAAGAATGGTGTTACAATGCCATACTTTGATGAAGATTGGCTTGTAAATAATGGCTATGGTACAGTTGTTCATTCTGACTTCCCTATGAGAAAGACAACTGATAAACACGGTCAGGATTACTATGAATATGATAGTTTAAATGGTAAAGATAACTGCTACTTTGATGGTTATGAAAATCTTGCAAGTGGTGGAAATCTTACAATGAATTATGCCGGTGGTAAGAGTAACTCGGTTTATGATGCTTTAAGTGGTTTCTCGAAAAGTACTATTAACAATCCCGGTTTCTTCCCATTTGACAGACGAAGTGACCATAGCAACAATGCATACGACTTTGGTTTTGGTATGAGATTAGATATAGATTTTACTCTTGGTGCTTACGGTAAGACTAACGGTCAGAATACAGTATTTAATTTCTCAGGTGACGATGACCTTTGGGTTTATCTTGACGGTGTACTTGTTCTTGATATGGGTGGTGACCACAAGATGTCACAGGGTTGTATTGACTTTACAACTTTAAAGTCTTATGTAAATAATATTGATACTACATATCAAAATCAAGACTCTGATTTAGTATATAAGAATAGTTCAGATAAATCAGGTTACGGTTACTCAGCTGATTTCCCATTACTATTCTCTAATGATACAGAAACCAGAGGTTCAAGTAAATTTAACAACAACAATGTTAACGCTCACCACACACTAACTGTTTTCTATATGGAAAGAGGTATGATTGAGTCTAACTTAAAGGTTGGTTTCAACTTTGAACCTATTACAGATTCTCTTGATGTTACAAAGAAAGTTGACGCATCCGGTGTTAACTCTAAACTACAGTCAGCAGTAAAAAATGCTGATGACTTTGGTTTTAATTTCCAAACCAGTGAATCTGAGAATACAGGATATACAGACACTAATGATAAAAGATATACTTATTCAGATGGTAGTGCTCAGTATAAAGCAAAAACTAAGGGAAACACTGCAACACTAGGTAATGGTGACAGTGCCTCATTTAATAGTCAGTTTAATATTGGAAATTATATAAAAGTCACCGAAGGTGAACCGAAGGAAACACTAGTTTCTAATTTGGATACCGATAGTTTGATTTACCTTGATACAAAGGATATGAGTTGTTCGTGGTTCTTCAATAATGGTGCAGTTCCTGCAATTTCCTTTGATAATGGTGCAACATTCCATCAAATGTATAGTTATCAAACAGATGGCAGAACAATTTACTACTATGAATCTGAAAAAGATAGTAGTGGTAATAACAAAGGCTTTATCATTGGTAGAAAAGATGATAAGGGCGTTTGGAACAAAGTAAGATACTCAGCAATTACTGAAAATACTAACTGTATTAAAGTAAAGGCTTGGAGATCAACTTCTACCGGTGATACTAGTGTTGGTGATAACTCTAGCTCAATTAGTGAAGTAACTAAGTTTACTTCAACTCCACCATCAAGTGGTGATTACACAATTGATACAACAAAGGAAAGTTTGTTAGCAGATCATTACAATACTAATTGGTCATTGTATGATGTTAGTGGCACTTCACCGAACTTAATTACAAAAGGGGACACAAAGGTTTCTAACTTTCAGTATAAAAATAAAGCAAAGGATGATTTGGTTTCAACTCATCTAAGACTTGATTATGTAAACACACCTCAGGTTGCTGACATTACAGTAAACAAGAGTGTTGTTGACGAAAGTGGTAATACAATTGATGATGATGATACACAGTTTGATGTTACTTTAAAACTTGACATTAACGGTGACGGTGTATATCAAGATTACGGTCTAACCGGTAAGATTTCACAGAGTTCACCTTATACATTCACAGGAATTCCTGTAGGTGTTAAGTATAAGGTTGAAGAACAAACACCAAGTGGATATGAGGTTTCTTATGGTACAACAAATAAGAATGAAGGTACACTTGGTAATTCAGGTGCTACTGTAGATGTTATCAACACAGTAACTCCTGCAAGTATTACAGCCGGTATTACAAAGACACTTGACCGTCAAATTTATAATGGTACAACATTTAAATTTAACCTTGTAGGTATGAAACCTACAACTGTTGGTGGTGTAACAACTGTAGATACTTATTCAGTAACAGATACAATTAGCAGTGTTACTGACGGTAATGCAACATTTAACTCTATTGTCTATAGCACAGAAGGTACATATCTATATAAGATTACAGAAGAACCATTAGTTAATGGTCATGATTATCAAACTGATTCTTCAGTATATATCTTTAAGGTTGTTGTTGCTAAGGATAACGGTGTTCTAAAGGCAACAGGTACTTATTATAGAGGTACTTCTTCACAATCTGTAAAAGATATTATTGATGCTAATAATACAACTAATATTGCAAGTTTTGAAAATACATCAACTAAGGCTCAGGCTACAGTTCTAAAGGCTGACAAGGTTAACCCTGACGGTACTGTTCCTGCTGATGCGAAACTTGAAGGTGCTGAATTTACACTTTACAAGGTTGACGCTGATAGAAGTAAAGATAATATGGTAAAGGTTGCAACTGCTACAACTAATAAAAATGGTGAAATAACCTTTACTGGCCTAGATATTTTCAAATCAGATAAAAACGGTACCAGTAAAAACGGTAATGGTGGTGTTAAGGAATATCAGTGGTACTATGTTGTAGAAACTGCAGCTGCTGAAGGTTATACTCTAGCAGATAACCAACAATGGTTTAACTTTAGTGGTGCAAATTTTGATACTACAAAGAACTGCTATACTCATTCTTTCGTAGCACTAAATACACACATTACAGTTCCTTATGCCGGTGTTAACTATCTAATGCAACATAACTTTATTCTTTATGGTACATTAGTTCTTGGTTTAGGTGCAATTTGTTCTTGTGGCTATATGCTAAGAAAGAGAAGACTTGGAGCAAAAGCTCCTGTCAATAAACATGGTAGGAAATAAATTACATATATATTTTAATTAAAAAGGAGAAGATGAAAAATGACAAAATCAATTAAGAAAATTTTTGCAGCTCTTCTTGTAGTTGCAACTCTAGCACTTATGATTCCATTTAGTGCCAGTGCAGCAAGAGATGCATCAACAGATGTTACTTTTAAACTAAGTGACTCATCAGTTGTAGGCAAGTTTAAGTTTGACATTTACAAGCTTGCTGATATTACTACATCAACAGGCGCAGTTACAACAGTTGCAGGTCTACCTACTGCTGTTAAAACAGCTGTTGAAGCTGAAGGTACAGATGCTAACACAACAGCTCTAATCAACGCTTGTAAGAGCAACCTAGCAAGCCTAGGTTCTGCTGTTAAGACTTGGGATGCTACAACAGATTCTGTTACATACACAGACCTAACAGCCGGTATCTATTACATTCACCCGGTTGCTAAGGGTACAGCTACAAAGATTGCTGACTCAATTGTAACAACACCTAAGTATGATGCTGATACAAAGTCTTGGGTTAAGAATGATGATATTGATCTAGCTTCTAAGGTTAGCACAAAGGACATCGTTCTTGACAAGACAATCACTAAGGTTGATAACACAGATGTAAACGCTAAGTATGCTACAGCCGGTTTAGGTAGCACAGTTGAATTTAAGCTAGAAGCTAATGTTCCCGGTTCTGCTACTTCAAAACTAAAGAAGTATGCTATCGCTGATAAGATGGATGCAGGTCTATCATTTAACAAGAATTCTGTTAAGGTTTACTACACAACTGATGCTTCTTCACTAAGTGCTGCTGACCTAGTAGATGCTGCTGATTATACAGTAGATGCACCTTTCACAGCTAAGGATACAGAATATACATTTGCAGTTAAATTCAAGGCTGATACAGATGGTTATGTAAAGAACATTTATGATGCTGGCAAGAAGATGGTAGTTGTATTTAATGCTACAGTTAATGAAAATGCAACAGTAGGTAAGACTTCAAATGACAACAAGGTTTCTCTAGACTACGCTAATGACGATACAGAAATCGTTGAACCTGGTCCAACAGTACAGGTATTTACATTTAAGCTACAGTTAGTTAAGGCAGATGCTAGTGATTCTAACAAAAAGCTTAAGGGTGCAACATTTGAACTATATAATGAAGCAAAGTCAAAAGTGATTGAAACAGGAGAAACTGATGCAAAGGGTGAGATTGTTTTTTCAAGCCTATTAGCTAAGGGTACATATTATGTAAAAGAAACAGTTGCTCCGGAAGGTTATGTTCTACCAACAGGTGATGCAGCTTGGACAGAAATCAAAGTAACTCCTACAATTACTCAGAAGACAAATGCCGGTGCAAATGATGCTCAGTATGAACTAACAGGTCTAACAAATGCAGGTGACAATAATACTTTCGCTTTCGTTACAAAGACAGTTAAGAATGTAAAGATTACAGTTCCTAAGACAGGTGGTATGGGTACAACTCTATTCACAATTTGTGGTGCTTCTCTAATCGTTCTTGCAGGTGTAATGTTTGTAGTTCTAAAGAGAAAGAAAACTTCTAAGTAATTTTAATATAAACAAATAATCGTTAAAACTTTATTTGATATATGTAATTTTTCTAATTGGGATGTGGGTGACTACATCCCAATATTTTTTGTGTTGCAATAATTTTAGGTATATTTTATAATTGTATTATTAAGAAATAAGGACAATGTTTATGAAAAAGAAACTTCCGATAATAGCAATAATTTTGATATTTATAATTGGTCTTGGAATAATGAGTTACCCTCTTGTTAGTTCCATGATTAACAATTCTAAGTTTAAGGACGGTATGAATGACTATACCGAAACTGTTAAGAAACTTGATAAAAAGGATTATTCCAGATTATTTAAATCTGCTAAAAAGTATAATCATAGCTTAACACAAACCTCAATTATCACCGACCCATTTGACGAAGAAGCATATAAGGCTATAGGTGCTCATTATAATGATGTGCTTAATGTTGATGGCAAAGGTCTTATCGGTTATGTTGTTGTACCTAGAATTGATGTTAATTTACCTATTTATCATGGTTCCAGTAAAAAGGTGCTGGAAAAAGGTGCAGGTCACTTGCAGAACACTTCAATGCCTATTGGTGGTAAAAGTACCCATGCAGTTATTTCTGCTCATACAGGCTTTCCTGACCAAACTTTCTTTGATAACTTAACTGACCTTGTTAAGGGGGATATTTTCTACATAAAGGTACTTGATAAAACTTTAGCCTATAAGGTTGACCAAATCAAAGTTGTTCTTCCTGAAGATACAAATGACCTTAGAATTATTCCCGGTGAGGATCATGTAACACTTTTAACTTGTACACCCTATGGTATTAATACCCACAGACTTCTTGTAAGAGGTGTTCGTACAAAGTATGTACCGGAAGAAGTGGCGAAAAATAAAGTAGTAAAACAAGCACCATTTGAAAAGTGTTTCTACTTCTTAGGTTACAAAATCCCTTATTGGGCTGCCGGTGCAGTTATTGGTGGGTTTGTTCTTTTAGTTGTGATTATTGTTTTAATTGCAGTTAGAAAGAATAAGAAAAAATCTTCTTTAAAGCATATTGATGATAATTCCGAAAAGAAGGTAGAGTCTCATGAAAAGTAAAAAAGTTCGTAGAGTTCTAACAATTATTGCTACAATCTTTCTTGTTACAGGAATAGGTCTTGTACTGTTTCCACCTGTATCAAATACTTATGGTAAGTATGTAGCTAAGGGTATTTCTGATGACTTTGAAACTAGGGCAAATCACCCAAGAAAAGGCTCTTATGCTGATGCTAAGAAAAAAGGTGAAGTCGATAGTAACGGTTGCCTATCTGATGGTACACAAGTTGTTTATGATGTTGACATTAAAAGACTTAAGGAAGATAGCATTAAGTACAATAATATGCTTAAAAAACATCAGAGAGAAAAACTGACAAGTTCACTTTCATATGTAGAGCCTAGCCTAAAGCTAAGTAAATATGGAATATTTGATGGTGTGTATGGTTACTTAGAAGCACCTACTATTGATATGAAACTGCCTATATATTTAGGTACTGCCAGAAATCACCTAAACTATGGTGCAGCTCATTTAACATACACTTCATTACCTATAGGTGGCAAAGATACAAATGCAGTTCTTGCCGGTCATACAGGTTATGTAGGAAGAATTTTCTTTGACAATATTAGGCAACTTAATATTGGGGATAAAGTAAAGGTAAGAACCTATTGGTCAAAGATTACATATAAGGTAACAGATACGAAGATTATAAAGCCAAATCAAGCCGGTGACATATTTATTCATAAAGATAAGGATATGATTATCCTTATGACTTGTATATCCAACGGTAGTGGTGGTTTTGATAGATATTTAGTTTTTTGTGAGAGGTAATAATGGATAATAATTTGAACAATTTACAAAGAGTAGAGGCAGGCCGCAGACTTGAAATTTTAGGTTATGAAAAAGATGTTTGTGAAAAATACCTTGATGAAGAATTTGCCCTAAAGTTACAAGAGGCAGACAGTAATGAAGTACCGGAAGAAATAAATATTGCACCATTTCTAAAAATGGAAGAAGAACAAAATATCTTTACTTATCTATATAGATATTCTGTTCTTGATGATGGCAATTTACAGTTAAGATTATTTTTCATAAGCAACAACCCTGATGATTGGGAAAAGGATAGAGAAACCTTGCAGTATGCTTTGGAAAATGGAATTGACTCTAAAGATGCAAAGAATATTTTTAAAACATTCGTAAGACCTTTGAATAAATAAAATAGAAATGGGCTAAAGGTTAAGGAGACTTTTAGCCCACTTAACACAAAGAAAAAATAATTTTAAAAAAATTTTAAAAAAGTGTTGACATTTAAGTTTATATAGGATATAATAAACGAGCGTTAGAGATGAGGCACTTCGAGGTGTAACTCAGTTTGGTAGAGTGCTTGGTTTGGGACCAAGATGCCGCAGGTTCAACTCCTGTCACCTCGACCATAAAAAACAAGGATTCCATTAGGAATCCTTGTTTTTTTATTATCCAACAATAGAGTGACAGGAGTTGAAGGTGACGAGAACGACTGCTGCCGGTGGCAGATGAAAGGAGTTCGAGGAAGAGCTACAACAGGGAGTTTGAGGCAGTGCATTTATGCACAACGCTAAACGACCATGTTGTACTTGGAGTTAAGAAAACAGTCCGGTGGACTGTTTTTAGGGAGAGCGTAGATGCTTCTATCCTTTCGTATTTGTGCTAATAAAGCGAGGTAGGCAGTAGTGCAAGAAGAAAGTATGTCACCGATAAAGTAAGAAGAAATTAATAGACAAATAAAAAGTAATATATACTATTATTACGGATTCCATTAGGAATCCTTGTTTTTTTATTATCCAACAATAGAGTGACAGGAGTTGAAGGTGACGAGAACGACTGCTGCCGGTGGCAGATGAAAGGAGTTCGAGGAAGAGCTACAACAGGGAGTTTGAGGCAGTGCATTTATGCACAACGCTAAACGACCATGTTGTACTTGGAGTTAAGAAAACAGTCCGGTGGACTGTTTTTAGGGAGAGCGTAGATGCCTTTATCCTTTCGTATTTGTGCTTATAAAGCGAGGTAGGCAGTAGTGCAAGAAGAAAGTATGTCACCGATAAAGTAAGAAGAAATTAATAGACAAATAAAAAGTAATATATACTATTATTACGGATTCCATTAGGAATCCTTGTTTTTTTATTATCCAACAATAGAGTGACAGGAGTTGAAGGTGACGAGAACGACTGCTGCCGGTGGCAGATGAAAGGAGTTCGAGGAAGAGCTACAACAGGGAGTTTGAGGCAGTGCATTTATGCACAACGCTAAACGACCATGTTGTACTTGGAGTTAAGAAAACAGTCCGGTGGACTGTTTTTAGGGAGAGCGTAGATGCTCCTATCCTTTCGTATTTGTGCTAATAAAGCGAGGTAGGCAGTAGTGCAAGAAGAAAGTATGTCACCGATAAAGTAAGAAGAAATTAATAGACAAATAAAAAGTAATATATACTATTATTACGGATACCGTTTGGTATCCGTATTTTTTTATATCCAGCAAAATAGTGACAAGTACTACAAATTTGGGTTTGTAGAGTTAGAATTCAGCTTGTTTTGTGGTAGATATTTAGAATTAGCAGAGACTAACCAGTCTCCCTTGTGTAAAGGGAGGGGGACCACGAAGTGGTGGAAGGATTGTCTAGTAGGCAGTAATAGATAGATAAAATTTAGATAGGAAAACAAAACCTATTATATATCTATCGAATAAAACTGATATATTAAAAAGTATGTACCATAACAATCCCTCAGTCGCTCTTTAAGAGTAAATTGTCATTCTTCCAATTTACGAGCGACAGCTCCCTTTACACAAGGGAGCCTTATTTGCTGAAATTTAATACTTTACATCTAGCACTACAAACCCTAATTTATCTAACTCACCTTTACCAACAAAAAATTAAAAAATTCTTATAATCAACACAAAGCCAACAAATTAATATTTTATAATAAGACCTACAATGGATAAATTGTAGGTCTTTATCTTTTTATGTTGTTTTAATTATATATGATTCTAATTAATTACATAATTAAATGTATTATATTTTTATTATTTCACATTATTGTGACTATTTCAAAAATAGGAAATCTAATAAAATAAAGAACAATATCAAATTAATATGGGTAACGATTTAAAATAAGCAACAATAATTACAACGGCTTTATTCCGAATAGGGAAAGAATTTGAAGTACAAGGCCACAAACTACAGATGCTGAGATACCATAGACTAACACAGGACCGGCAATGATAAACATTTTAACACCTAAGCCTAGCACAAGACCTTCACTTTTAAATTCAATAGCAGGAGAGGCAATAGAGTTTGCAAAACCGGTAATAGGTACAAGTGTACCGGCACCACCTATTTTTGCAATGTTGTCATACCAGCCAATAAAAGTTATAAGTATTCCTATGAATATTAATGTAATAGATACAAGTGTACCGGCATTATCCTTGTTCATTCCTAAATATTCATATAGGTTTTGAAAGCCTTGACCAATAGCACAGATTAGCCCACCAATCCAAAATGCATTGAAACAATCCTTTATGATAGGACTGTTGTGGCTATATTTCTTTACAAGTTTACTATATTCTTTGTTTGAAATCATATTATCACCTAAATTTATTTTATCCAATAAATGTAATGTTATGAAATTTTATTTTGCTATTTCATTTGTTAAATTTTTGTTGTATAATATCCTTGTATAACTATGAAGAGGAATGAAAATGCATTATTTAGATAACAGTGCAACTACTTGTGTCTATCAGGACTCAGCAAAAGTTGCTTATGACATTATGACAAAAAATTACGGTAATCCCAGCTCATTGCATAAAATGGGCTATGATGCATCTCTTGTACTTGATAATGCAAGAGAAGTTATTGCAAAGTCTGTTGGTGCTGAACCAAAGGAAATTTATTTTACTTCCGGTGGTACAGAAGCCAATAACCTTGCAGTTATGGGTACTGTAAATGCTAAAAAGAGAAATGGCAATAAAATTGTCACAACAGCTATTGAACACCCATCAGTTTTGGAAACAATGAAAGTCCTTGAAGAAAGAGGCTTTAATGTTGTTTATATTAAGCCTGAGAATGGTGTGATTCCACTTTCTGCTTTAGAAAAGGAAATTGATAAGGATACTATCCTTGTGTCTGTTATGACAGTTAATAACGAAACAGGGCTTGTAACACCTACAGAAAAGATACCTTCAATTATTAAGAAAAATAATTCCAAGGCTGTTTTCCATACTGACTTTGTTCAAGGCTATGGAAAGCTAAATTGTAAGGTAAAGAAAATCGGTTGTGATTTGCTAACAGTTTCTTCTCACAAAGTACATGGACCTAAGGGTGTGGGTGCTTTGTATGTGAAGAAGGGTACACGACTTGTACCAAATACTTATGGTGGTATGCAAGAAAATAAAGTAAGACCCGGTACAGAGGCTTTGCCTTTGATTGGTGCATTTGCAAATGCAGTAGAAAAATTTAATGTTCATAAAAATTATGAGAAAGTCAAGGAACTACATTCCTACTGTATGGAACAGTTAGGTGATATTGATGGCTTAACTGTTAATAGTACAGACTTTCCATATGTTATAAATGTGTCAACAAATTGTGTTATGAGTCAGACAATGTTAACATATCTTGCCGATAAGTATGATGTGTGTATTAGTTCAGGTTCTGCTTGTCACAAAGGTGAACTTAGCCATGTGCTTTCTGCTTATGGTTACAGTGCCGATAGAATCAACTCTGCACTAAGAATCAGCTTTTGTGAAAGTAACACTAAAGAAGATGTTGATGCTTTAGTAATGGGTATAAAAAACGGTTTGAAAGAACTGGTAAAATTTAAATAAAGTTGAGAGATAATATGAAAGAAATTGTTTTAATTAAAGTTGGAGAAATTATCCTAAAAGGTTTAAATAGAAAAAGCTTTGAAAGTAAGCTAATTAAGAATATTAAATCAGCACTTGATGGTGGAGATGAATGTAAGGTTATTTCAGCTCAATCAACAATTTATGTTGAACCTGTTTATGATGATGCTGATATTGAGGATATTTGTGACAGAATCAGCAAGGTTTTTGGTATTGTTGCATTCCATAGAGCAGCAGTAGCAGAAAAGACAATGGAAAGTATTTCTGAGGTTGCAGTTGAGTACCTAGCTGATTATCTTGATACTGCCAATACTTTTAAAGTTGAAGCTAAGCGTAGTGACAAAAAGTTCCCTCTAAAGTCACCTGAAATTTCTCGTGAAATGGGTGGAATTATCCTAAAGCACTTTAACCATCTATCAGTTGATGTACACAACCCTGATGTTCAAGTTACTGTTGAAATTCGTGACTTTGGTGCATATATTCATGCAGGAGTTGTTAAGGGTGCAGGTGGTGTACCTGTTGGCACAAGTGGCAACGGTACAATTCTAATCAGTGGTGGTATTGATTCCCCTGTAGCTGCTTGGATGATGGCTAAGAGAGGTCTAAGACTAAATGCAGTACATTTTGCTTCACCTCCATATACTTCACAGAGAGCAGAGGACAAGGTAGTCAGACTACTAAAGAAGGTTTCTGCTTATGCCGGTGAAATCACAATGTACACAGTACCATTTACAGAAATTCAAGAAAGAATCAAGAACAATTGTCCTGAAGAACTTTTCACAATTATTATGAGAAGACTTATGATGCAAATGTCCGAAAGAATTGCAAAGGATACAAAGAGCAGTTGCCTAATTACAGGTGAAAGTTTAGGTCAGGTTGCATCCCAAACAATGCAAGCAATTGTTACTACTGATGAAGCAACAGATATGGTTGTATTCCGTCCATTAATCGGTATGGATAAGGAAGAAATTATCCAAATTTCTCGTAAGATTGATACATTTGAAACATCAATTGAACCATATGAAGACTGTTGTACAGTATTTACACCAAAGCATCCTCGTACAAAGCCTGTACTAAAGAGAGTTAAGGATGCACAAGAAAAAGCTAATTTTGATGAATTAATCGAAACATCATTAAATAACCTAAAAGTTACTCACATTAATCCATAAGGATGAGGAAAATGAAGATACTTCTGCTACTAAAAGAAGATATACAAGTTAATAGAAAAACTTCTGTATTAAAAGAAGTGCCAACTGACTTGGAAAGTGTGGACAAAACTTATGAAGTGAATCCAAAACTTTTAAAGAAAGCTGTTCTTGAGTTGCAGAAAAACAGTGATGTAACAGAAATCATTACTTGTGGTTCTTCAGATACAGAAAGAAAGTTCAGAACAACTTATGCAGACACTATTGCATATCTTGAGAAACAACTGAACAAAGATAAAGAGGGGCTTCCTGAGAAAGAAAAGGTACAAGGTAAGCACTTTGATATTTCTGAAAAGGACAAAGAACTTCTCAAGAAAAAGGATGTTTCAAAGTTAGAAATAGCCCTTGCAAAGTTTAAACCTAAAGCAAAAACTGCTTTAAGTTATGCTAAAAATTATTGGAAATATTTAAAGGGCAAAACCTATAACAAAAAGAAAATTCCTGTTTATCTTGATGTGGATTATTTCTGCTTTAGTACCCAAAAAATCGACTTCTTTGCTTTTGTTAATGTAAGTGATGAAGTTATTTTAAAAGGTGAAAAGTTCTTAGCTGAGAAAAAGCTACAACAACAGTACATAGTTAAGAATTACGACAGTGGCATTAATAAATTTATTAAGAACCACATTCCACTAAAGGTAGATAACAAGAATGAAGTAATCCGTAAGACTATTCAGAATGTTGCAGTTGTGGCTTTTGTAGTTGCAGGTGTGTTCTTACTTTATAACAATGTTTATAAGTCAGTTGAGAATACTGCTATTCAGTCAGAAATTCAGTCTATCTACTATGATGGTGACACAACAAAGAAAGTTTCTGAAAAAGAAAAGGTAAGAAATTTTAAAAAACTACAAAACATCAACAGTGAAATTGTAGCATGGATAAATGTACCACATACAAATATTGATTATCCTGTACTTTATCATAAAGAGGACACTTTACATAGTCAGTATTATTTGTACAATAACTATGAAAAGAACTATTCTCAATACGGTAGTATATTTATTGACTTTAGAAGTCAACAAGGTGTAAAGAGTAAGAATGTTATTATGCATGGACATCATATGATGGATGGTAGTATGTTTGCCAACCTATTGAAGTACGGCAAAACCTCTATTGATATGAATTTCTACAAGAAAAGTCCTACCTTTACAGTTACAACACCGGATGACGGTGATGAAGTTTACAAGATTATTTCTGTTTACAAAACTACCGGTGATAAAAACGAAAAAGATTTCTTTAACTATCTACAAGGTGACTTTACAAGTGATGCAGAATTTATGAACTATGTGTATAACATAAAGGCTAGATCACTTATAGATACACCTGTTGATATAAACGAAAATGATACACTTGTAACCTTATCAACTTGTTCCTATGAGGTTCACGAAAATTACAGAACTGTTGTGGTAGGAAGAAAAGTCAGAAAAGGCGAAAGTGAAAAGGTAAATGTTTCTTCAGCAGTAAAGAACAAAAATCCTTATTTCCCATCAAGTTATTATTATCGTTTTGGTGGGACTCAGCCAAAGCTAACTTCCTTTAGAACAGAACTAAAGAAAGGTACTATTTCTTGGTATGACGGTAAGGGTAACCTAAGAGGTAATCAAAAGTTAACAGGTGGTAAGTATGTTATTGACAGAACTTCTACTACAACTAAGAAACCAAGTTCCAGCACAAAGAAAACTTCTTCAACATCAACAACTAAACCTACTACAAAAACATCCACCACAAAAGCTACTAAACCAAGTACTACAAGACCAAGAAAGGTTTACTATACAGTTAAATTTGTAAATGCAAACGGTAAGACTATTAAACTTCAAAGAGTGGAGAAAGGTCATAGTGCCTCTGCACCGAAAGCACCATCAAAAGCATCTACAAGGTACTATAGATATAAGTTTGTAAGGTGGAGCAATAGATTTAACCGTGTAAACAGTAACCTTGTAATTAAGCCGATTTATGCTAAGGTAAGGATACCTCAGCATAAACCAAAGCCAACTACACCAAAACCAACAAAGCCAAAGCCAACTACAGTACCTAAGACAACTGTACCAACTACAACACATACTACTGAACCGGCAACAGAAGAAATAGAAGAGGATTGATAACTATGAAATGCGATTTAATTTTTTATCTTGCAAAGAAAACTGCATTGTGTGAAAAGAAGATAAAAGAGCTTTTTGCCACTACTATTTATCAGCTAAATTCTGTTACTGCTTCTACTACACCTGATAGTTTAGGTATGCAACTGACAGATGCACTAAATTGTGTGAATCTAATCTTTGTTGTTGGTGGGTTAAGGGATAATGATGTTAGAGCAATTTCAAATGTACTGTCTAAAGCACTTGCAAATTCCTCAACAAATATCATTCCTAAAAGGCTAAAGAATGAAGTTGGAGATTTTGACGGATATATTCTAAGGTCAGGAAAACAAACGATAATTTGTATTCCGGATAATCCGGAAGAAATCGAAAATATGTTAAACGAAAATATGTTTAACTACCTAAACAGAATATACAGTGAATAAAGCAAAGAGGCTTTCCGTAATGGAAAGTCTCTTTTTGTATAAGGAGAGATTTTTATGAAGAAACCTATAATCGGTGTAACACCACTGGTTGATATTCAAAGGGAGAGTTATTGGCTAGTACCGGGATATATGAAAGGTATTGAAGTAAATGGTGGTATTCCAATAATGTTGCCACTTACTTGTAATAAAGCTGATATAGATACATTGGTAAATATGTGTGATGGATTTCTGTTTACAGGTGGTCAAGATATTTCGCCTAGTTTGTATAGTGAAGATAAGTCAAGTTTATGTGGTGAAGTGTGTGAAGAAAGAGATACTATGGAGAAAATTCTATTTGCAAAAGTTTTGGAAAATGATAAATCAGCTTTAGGCATTTGTAGAGGTATTCAGTTTTTTAATGCTTATTTAGGTGGTACAATTTATCAGGACTTAATAGCTGAAACAAAGACAAAAGTTTTCCACAAACAAAAGCCACCATATGGAAAACCCAGTCACATTGTAAATTTAGTTAAAGGTTCTCCGTTACAAAATCTTTTGAAAACTGATAACCTACCGGTGAACAGTTATCATCATCAAGGAGTAAAGAAACTTGCCGATAACTTAAAGCCTATGGCATATGCTACTGATAATTTGGTTGAAAGTGTGTATATGCCCGGTAAAAAGTTTGTGTGGGCAGTACAATGGCATCCTGAATTTTCTTATACTACCGATAAGTACAGCAGAATGATTTTTAGGGCATTTGTAGATAGTTGTCTATAAATCTTGACAATATTACTGAAAGATAATATAATAGCACCTAGGGAATGAATGTCTCCCTTAGTAATTATTACTTAAACTGCTTTTTAAGCTGATGACTTCTGCATTTTGCAGGGTTATCAGCTTTTTTTCGTGTAAGGAGGAATATTGTGGAGAATTTTAAGAAGAAATCATTTACTGTACTAAAATACATAGCCTTTGGTGTGGTGATAGGTGTATTGGTTGGTGCAATTGATACTTTGTTTGGCAGAGTGTTAATAGCTATTACAGATTTTAGAACAGACTATTATCTTTTCCTATTACCCTTTTTGCCATTAGCCGGACTATTAATTACCTGGATGTACAATAAGTTTAGTGCAGTTAGCCTAAAGGGTATGTCACTTGTTTTTGAAACAGGTCAAAGTAAGAGAAATTCAATACCCTTACCATTAGTGCCACTTGTAATGATAGGCACTTGGATTACCCATTTGTTTGGTGGTAGTGCCGGTAGGGAAGGTGTTGCAGTACAAATCGGTGCAACCTTATCCCATAGAATAGGTAGAAAGTTTCACTTTTCTAATAATGAGAGAGTGTTGCTTATTACCGGTATGTCAGCAGGTTTTGGTGGATTGTTTCAGACACCATTAGGTGCAGTTTTCTTTGCACTTGAAGTTATTGTTGCCGGATATTTGGAGTATGAAGCATTACTACCGGCTTTTATTGCATCAATAGTTGCTTGTATAACTTCTCATACTTTAGGACTGGAGAAATTCTCAGTTAATGTTACAGATACCCTTGATCTAACAGATTACAAAGTGATAATTTTCCTAGTGATAATGGGTATTGCTTTTGGGCTAGTAGGTAGATTGTTTTCTTATCTACTACAAAAGTCAAAGGACTTTATGAAAAATAAAATCAAGAATCCATATGTGAGAATAGGTGTAGTTTCTGTTCCACTGGCAATAATTTTAATTTTCTTCTATGGTGGCAGATATAGTGGACTTGGTACAAATCTGATTTCAGCATCATTTAGTGGTGGGGAAGTTCATTACTATGATTTTATTGTAAAGCTACTGCTGACTATCGTAACCTTGGCTATAGGTTTCCAAGGTGGTGAGGTTACACCTTTATTTTCAATAGGTGCAACACTTGGAGTTGTGCTGGGTAATTTATTTGGTATTTCCCCAATTGTGTGTGGAGCTATTGGATATGTTGCAGTATTTGGCAGTGCAACAAATACTTTAATTGCACCTATACTTTTAGGGGTAGAGGTTTTTGGTGTAGCCAATGTTTTGCCTATAGCTATAGTTTGTATAATTGCATATATAGTAAACGGAAACCTTTCAATTTATTCCTCTCAGCAGAAAGCTATGTTTGGCTTTGAAGAATAAACAGTAAAAATTATTGTAAAATTAATTATTTAAAACTAACAACTGTAACGGGTGTTTAGTTAACCGTACAGCAGTACAACAAAAAAGACCTTTGAGCTTAAAAATAGCCCAAAGGTCATATTTTTCTAAAAAAATAAAGATTTTCGCATTTTTTGCAAAAATCTCTTGACATTCAAAAACTTCTTGTGTATAATAGTACGGCATAATATTATGAGATAGTATCGCTAGTATGCCTTTCTTATGGGTGAATATTACCACAAGTTTTTTTACTTGTCAAGTGGTAATATTTAAAGCGACTCTCAGTAATAAAGTTATATAAAAGTAGTGCAAATATACAAAAGGAGTGAACTAAAGTGGTAGATGTCAAACCAGTTAAGCTTGGCAGAAACGAAAGAATGTCCTTTGGTAAGATTGATGAAGTTATCCAGATGCCTCATCTTCTTGATATCCAGAGAAAGTCTTACCAGTGGTTCCTTGAAGAAGGACTAAGGGAAGTCTTTAAAGATGTATCAGGTATTACTGATTACACAGGTAACCTTGTTCTTGACTTTATGGATTATGAGCTGGATGTTGATAAGCCAAATTATTCAGTTATTGAATGTAAAGAAAGAGATGCCACATATTCAGCAGCCCTTAGGGTTACTGCAAGACTGTTAAATAAGGAAACAGGCGAAATCAAGGAATCTAATGTATTCATGGGTGATTTTCCTCTTATGACAGACAGTGGTACATTCGTTATCAACGGTGCAGAAAGAGTTATTGTTTCTCAGCTTGTTAGAAGCCCTGGTGTTTACTACAAGATGGACCGTGATAAGACAGGTAAGGAACTTTATTCCTCAACTGTTATTCCTAACCGTGGTGCTTGGCTAGAATACGAAAACGACATTAACGATGTTTTCTATGTTCGTATTGATAAGAACAGAAAGATTCCTGTAACAGTATTTATCCGTTCATTAATCGGTCTTGAAGCTTTGCTAAAAGACAGAGAAGAAAAGGAAATGAACGGTGAAAAGTGGAACCTTGAAGATGTTGACCTTACTGTAATCGGTAAGGATAGCGAAATCATTGATATCTTCGATATGAACGATATGATGAAGGCTACTATCGAAAAGGATACTACTACTAACGCTGCAGAAGGTCTGATTGAAGTTTACAAAAAGCTAAGACCATCTGAACCTCCAACAATTGAATCTGCTATGACTCATCTATCAAATCTATTCTTTGACGATAGAAGATATGATATGTCAAGAGTAGGTAGATATAAGTACAACAAAAAGCTTGGTATTGCTCACCGTCTTGAAGGTTACAAGTTAGCATCTCCTATTGCTAACCCAAGAACAGGTGAAGTTATGGCTCTTGCTGATGAAGTTATCACAAGAGAAAAGGCTTTTGAAATTGAAAATGCCGGTGTTACACTTGCTTATGTTAAGAGCGATGACGATATTCCTGTAAAGGTTATCTCAAACGGTATGGTTGACATTAATGCTTATGTTGACTTTGATGCTGACAAAGAATGTGGTATTAACGAAAAAGTAAGAGCATCTGTACTTTTCCCAATTCTTGAAGAATGTGAAACAGAAGAAGAGTTAAAGGACGCTCTAATTGATAACAAAGCAGAGCTAATCCCTAACTACATTACTATTGATGATATATTTGCTACTATTAACTATATGAATTCCCTAGCACAGGGTATTGGTGTAACAGACGACATTGACCACCTTGCTAACAGAAGAATCCGTTGCGTAGGTGAACTACTACAGAACCAGTTTAGAATTGGTTTTAGCCGTCTTGAAAGAGTTATCCGTGAAAGAATGACACTTCAGGCTCAAGACCCTGAGGCACTTTCACCAAATACACTAATTAACATTCGTCCTGTAACAGCAGCTATCAAAGAGTTCTTCGGTAGTTCCCCTCTATCACAGTTTATGGACCAGAACAACCCTCTTGCTGAACTAACACATAAGAGAAGACTTTCAGCCCTAGGTCCGGGTGGTCTTTCAAGAGACCGTGCATCATTCGAAGTTCGAGATGTTCACTATACTCACTATGGTCGTATGTGTCCTATCGAAACTCCTGAAGGTCCTAACATCGGTCTAATCTCTTACTTAGCTACTTTTGCAAAGATTAATGAATACGGCTTCATTGAAGCTCCATATAGAAAGATTGATAAAGAAACAGGTATCGTTACTGACGAAGTTGTTTATATGACAGCTGATGTTGAAGATGGTTTCAAGGTTGCTCAGGCTAACGAACCACTTGACGAAAACGGCCGTTTTGTTAACAAGAAGGTTGTTGGTCGTTGCAGAGAAGAATTTGTAGAACTTGCTCCTGAAGAATTCGACTTTATGGATATTTCTCCTAAGATGGTTGTTTCTGTTGCTACATCTCTAATTCCTTTTCTAGAAAACGATGACGCAAACCGTGCTCTTATGGGTGCTAACATGCAGCGTCAGGCTGTGCCTCTACTTGTTACAGAATCTCCTATCGTTGGTACAGGTATGGAATACAAAGCCGGTGTTGACTCAGGTAACTGTATTCTTGCTGAAGAAGACGGTATTGTACTTTCTGTTTCTGCTGACAAGATTTGTGTTCAGTATGACAGTGGTAGAATTCAGAACTTTGATGTAATCAAGTTCCTTCGTTCTAACCAGAGTACTTGTATCAATCAGATTCCTGTTGTTGACAGAGGTCAAAGAGTTGTTAAGGGCGAAGTTCTTGCTGATGGTCCTGCTACAGACAACGGTGAACTTGCTCTTGGTAAGAACGCACTTATCGGATTTATGACTTGGGAAGGTTATAACTACGAAGATGCTGTTCTAATTAACGAAAAGATTGTACGTGAAGATATGTACACATCTATTCATATTGAAGAACATGAAACAGAAGCTCGTGATACAAAGCTAGGCCCTGAAGAAATCACTCGTGACATTCCAAATGTTGGTGAAGATATGCTTAAGGACCTTGACGAAAACGGTATTATCCACATCGGTGCTGAAGTTCGTTCAGGTGATATTCTTGTTGGTAAGGTAACTCCAAAGGGTGAAACTGAACTAACTGCTGAAGAAAGACTACTAAGAGCTATCTTCGGTGAAAAGGCAAGAGAAGTTAGAGATACTTCACTTAGAGTACCTCATGGTGAAACAGGTATAGTTGTTGATGTTAAGGTATTTACTCGTGAAGAAAGTGCTTCAGAACTACAACCGGGTGTTAACAAGGTTGTTAGAGTTTACCTAGCTCAGAAGAGAAAGCTATCTGTTGGTGATAAGATGGCAGGTCGTCATGGTAACAAGGGTGTTGTTTCCAGAATTCTACCTCAGGAAGATATGCCATTCCTACCTGACGGTACTCCACTTGACATTGTTCTAAACCCTCTAGGTGTTCCATCTCGTATGAACATCGGACAGGTTCTTGAAGTTCACCTAGGTTATGCTGCTAAGGCTCTGGGTTGGAAGATTATGACACCGGTATTTGACGGTGCTCATGAACAGGATATTTTCCAGTGTCTAAAAGATGCCGGTTATAGCGAAGACGGTAAAACATGGCTGGTTGATGGCCGTACAGGTGAAAGATTTGATAACCCTGTTACCGTTGGTTATATGTATTACTTGAAGTTGCATCACCTTGTTGATGATAAGATTCATGCTCGTTCAACAGGCCCATACTCACTAGTTACTCAACAGCCACTTGGTGGTAAAGCACAGTTCGGTGGTCAGCGTTTCGGTGAAATGGAAGTTTGGGCACTTGAAGCTTATGGTGCTGCTTATACTCTACAGGAAATCCTAACAGTTAAGTCTGATGATGTTGTTGGTAGAGTTAAAACTTACGAATCAATCGTTAAGGGTCAGAACATTCCTACTCCTGGTATTCCTGAATCATTTAAGGTTCTTATTAAGGAATTACAGTCACTTGCTCTTGATGTTAAGGTACTTGACGAAGATAAGAATGAAATCGACCTAAAGCAACATTTTGATGATGATATTCCTGAAGTTGCTAATAACGAAGAAACCCTTGAAGAAGATAATGTTATGACTTCCGAAGGTATGGAAGGTTTCGTACTAGACGAAGATTCTGATGGCGAGGGTAATATGTTTGATGAAAACTCAATCGTTGAAGATAATGACGATATGTTAAACTTTGATGATTTTGGTTCAGATGAATTATAATAAGGAGGCAGTTTATAATGGAAAACAATACATTTGATTCAATTAAAATTGGTCTTGCCTCCCCTGACCAGATTAGAGAATGGTCATATGGTGAAGTTAAGAAACCAGAAACAATTAACTACAGAACATTAAAGCCTGAGAGAGACGGTCTATTCTGTGAAAGAATTTTCGGACCTACTAAGGACTGGGAATGTCACTGTGGTAAATATAAGAAAATCCGTTTTAAAGGCAAAATTTGTGATAGATGTGGTGTTGAAGTTACAAGATCCAAGGTCCGTAGAGAAAGAATGGGTCATATTGAACTAGCTGCTCCTGTATCACACATTTGGTACTTTAAGGGTATTCCTTCAAGAATTTCCCTAATGCTTGATATTTCTCCTAAAGCCCTAGAACAGGTTCTATACTTTGCATCTTACATTGTTATTGATCCGGGTGAAGCTAGAGAAATCTCTAAAATGCAGATTCTTACTGAAACAGAATACAGAGATTTGTATGAAAAGTATGAAGATGACTTTAGAGCAGGTATGGGTGCTGAAGCTATCAAGGAACTTCTAACAGAAATCGACCTTGACCAGCTATATACTCAGATTACTACTGATCTTGAAGGTGCATCAGGTCAGAAGAGAGTTAGACTTCTAAAGAGATTGGAAGTTGTTGAATCATTCCGTCAGTCAGGTAACAGACCTGAATGGATGATTCTTGATGTTGTTCCTGTTATTCCACCGGACATCAGACCTATGGTTCAGCTTGATGGTGGTAGATTTGCAACATCTGACCTTAATGACCTATATAGAAGAGTTATTAACAGAAACAACCGTCTTGCAAGACTACTTGAACTACAAGCTCCTGATATTATTATCAGAAACGAAAAGAGAATGCTACAGGAAGCTGTTGACTCACTAATTGACAACGGCAGAAAGGGCAGACCTGTTACAGGTCCTAACAACAGACCTCTTAAGTCACTATCTGATATGCTAAAGGGTAAGCAAGGTCGTTTCCGTCAGAACCTACTAGGTAAGCGTGTTGACTACTCAGGTCGTTCAGTTATCGTTGTTGGTCCTGAACTAAAGATGTATCAGTGTGGTCTTCCTAAGGAAATGGCACTTGAACTATTTAAGCCTTTCGTTATGAAGAGACTTGTAGAAACAAAGGCTGTTGTAAATATTAAGGCTGCAAGAAAAGCAGTTGAAAGAGCAAAGCCTGAAGTTTGGGATGCACTTGAAGTTGTTATCAAGGGTCATCCGGTTCTTTTAAACCGTGCTCCTACACTTCATAGACTTGGTATTCAGGCATTTGAACCTGTACTTGTTGAAGGTCGTGCTTTAAAGCTACATCCACTTGTATGTACTGCTTACAACGCTGACTTCGATGGTGACCAGATGGCTGTCCATGTACCACTATCTGCAGAAGCTCAGGCTGAAGCAAGATTCCTAATGCTTGCTGCCGGTAACCTACTAAAGCCTTCTGATGGTCGTCCTGTTTGTGTACCTACACAGGATATGATTCTTGGTTCTTATTACCTAACACTTGATAAGGACGGAGAAAAGGGTGAAGGTAAGGTATTTAGAGATGTTGATGAAGCTATGATGGCTTATCAGACAGGTTACCTAACACTTCATTCTAAGATTAAGGTTAGAATGACTAAGGAATTCAACGGTGTTAAAGAATCAGGCCTAGTTGATACAACAGTTGGTAAGATTATTTTCAATAACCCAATTCCTCAGGATCTAGGCTTTGTTGACAGAAGTTTGGAAGAAAACAAATTTAAATTAGAAATCGACTTCCTTGTAGGCAAGAAACAACTTGGTAAGATTATTGATGCTTGTATCAGAGTACACGGCACACAGACTACTTCAGTTGTTCTTGACCATATCAAGGCTCAAGGTTATAAATATTCAACAAGAGGTGCTATCACAGTAGCTGTTTGTGATGCTAAGATTCCACCTGAGAAGAAAGCAATTATCTCAGCTGCAGAAGAACAAGTTGATGGTATCCGTAACGAATATATGATGGGTTTCCTATCAAACGACGAACGTTACCAAAATGTTCTTAAAGTTTGGGAAAAAGCTACTGATGATGTTACTGCAAAACTACAGGATAACCTAGATAGATTCAACCCAATCTATATGATGGCTGACTCTGGTGCTCGTGGTAGTATGTCACAGATTCGTCAGCTAGCCGGTATGCGTGGTTTGATTGCCAACACATCAGGTAAAACAATTGAAATCCCTATCAGAGCTAACTACCGTGAAGGTCTAAACATCATGGAATACTTTATTTCTTCCAGAGGTGCTCGTAAGGGTCTGGCCGATACTGCTCTAAGAACTGCCGACTCAGGTTACCTAACAAGAAGACTTGTTGACGTTTCTCAGGATGTTATTATTCGTGAAGATGATTGTCATACTGATGAAGGTCTTGAAATCTTCGATATTAAGTCAGGTAACAATGTTATCGAAGGTCTTCGTGAAAGACTTATCGGTAGATACCTTGTTCATGACTTCTGTGATGAAAATGGCAATGTTCTTGTATCTAAGGACAAGATGATGGGCGAAGAAGAAGCTGACATTATTGTTAATGCCGGTACAGAAGAAATCGAAATCAGAAGTATCCTTGGTTGTCATTGCAAGCATGGCGTATGTAGAAAGTGCTACGGTTCTAACCTTGCAAACGGTCAGCCTGTTACTGTTGGTGAAGCTGTTGGTATTATCGCAGCTCAGTCAATCGGTGAACCTGGTACTCAGCTAACAATGAGAACATTCCACACCGGTGGTGTTGCTTCTGCTGAAGATATTACACAGGGCCTTCCAAGAGTTGAAGAACTATTTGAAGCCAGAAAGCCTAAGTCACTTGCTATTATTTCTGAAATCGATGGTGAAGTTAGATTTGAAGAAATTAAGAAGGCTCGTCACGCAGTTGTTTATAATAAGGCAACAGGTGAAGAAAGACAGTACCTAATCCCATTCGGCTTTAGAGTAAATGTTGAAGAAGGTCAGGTTATCAAGGCCGGTGACAAGATTACTGATGGTGCTATTTATCCGGCTGATATTCTTTCAATCCTTGGTCCAAAGGCTGTTCAGAACTACCTAATCTCTGAAGTACAGTCAACATACCGTCTACAGGGTGTTGATATTAACGATAAGCATATCGAAGTTATTGTTCGTCAGATGATGAAGAAGGTTAAGATTGAAGACAGTGGTTCTACTAGCTTTATGGCAGGTCAGAACTATGACCGTAACGAAGTTCTTTACGAAAACAAGATGATTGAAGAAAGAATTAAGAACGGTGAAGAAGGTCTTAAACCTGCTAAGTATACTCAGTTACTTCTTGGTATTACAAAGGCAGCTCTTGCTACTGATTCATTCCTATCAGCTGCTTCATTCCAGGAAACAACAAGAGTTCTTACAGATGCTGCTATTAAGGGTAAGGTTGACCCACTGGTAGGTCTAAAAGAAAATGTTATCATTGGTAAGCTAATTCCTGCCGGTACAGGTATGCACAGATACAACGGTGTTGAACTGGAAGAAAACTATGTTCAGCCACAGCAGGTACAGCCACTTGACTAATATATAACTGTTTGAATTAGAGGTTACCCTTATGGGTAGCCTCTTTTTTGCAGAAAAAAAGAAAAAATATGAAATTTATTATTGACAATGTTGTAACTTATGTGATAGAATGACGGTAAGCGTGGAATAGGGTAATTGCGTAAAATTACAGTAAAATCCGTGCTAAAATATCGGAAAACCGAAATAACTTAAGAAGGAGGAAAAAAATGCCTACATTTAACCAGCTTGTTCGCAAGGGTAGAGAAGTTACTGAAAAGAAGGCAAAGGCACCTGCTCTTTTAAAGGGTTGGAACTCACAGAAGAGACAGGCTACTGATAATGCTTCCCCACAAAAGAGAGGCGTATGTACTAAAGTGTCAACTGCTACACCAAAGAAGCCTAACTCAGCTCTTAGAAAGATTGCCAGAGTAAGACTTTCAAACGGTATTGAAGTTAGTTCTTATATCCCTGGTGTTGGTCATAACCTACAGGAACACTCAGTTGTTCTTATCCGTGGTGGCCGTGTAAAAGACTTACCTGGTGTACGTTACCATATCGTTCGTGGCACACTTGATGCTCAGGGCGTTGCTAACAGAAATCAGGCTCGTTCAAAGTATGGCGCAAAGCGCCCAAAAGCAGGTAAATAAGGAATTGACAAACTAACACTTTTATGTTAAACAGTTACTGCAAAAGCAGACTTTATATAGATTATAGAGTTTCTGTTGGCAGTACGGAAGTTTGTCGCTTTCGAGTACCTATGATATCTCAAATATTGTGAAGGAGGGAAGTAAAGTGCCAAGAAGAGGCTCAATCGCAAAACGTGATGTTTTGCCAGACCCAATGTATAATTCAAAACTAGTTACTCGTCTAATCAACAACATTATGCTTGATGGTAAGAAGGGTGTTGCTCAAAAAATCGTTTACGGTGCATTCGACATCATCCAGGAAAAGACAGGTAACGATCCACTAGAAACATTCGAGAACGCAATGGAAAATGTTATGCCGGTTCTTGAAGTTAAAGCTCGTCGTGTAGGTGGTGCAACTTACCAAGTACCTATGGAAGTTAGAGCAGAAAGAAGACAGACTCTAGGTCTTCGTTGGATCACAGCATATTCAAGACAGCGTTCAGAAAGAACAATGAAAGAAAGACTTGCTGGTGAAATCCTTGATGCTATCAACAGTACAGGTGGCGCATTTAAGAAGCGTGAAGATACTCATAAGATGGCTGAAGCTAATAAGGCTTTCGCTCATTACAGATGGTAATAGCAGGACTTATTAGAAATAACTTATAAAGGAGGATATTAACCGTGGCAAGACAGGTTTCACTTGAAATGACAAGAAATATCGGTATCATGGCTCACATTGATGCCGGTAAAACTACAACTACTGAAAGAATTCTGTACTACACAGGTGTTAACCATAAGATTGGTGAAACACATGATGGTGCTGCTACTATGGACTGGATGGTTCAGGAACAAGAACGTGGTGTAACAATTACATCTGCTGCTACTACATGTTTCTGGAAGGACCACAGAATCAACATCATCGACACACCTGGTCACGTTGACTTCACTGCTGAAGTTGAACGTTCACTTCGTGTACTTGACGGTTCTGTAACAGTACTTTGTGCTAAGGGTGGTGTTGAACCACAGTCAGAAACAGTTTGGAGACAGGCTGATAACTATCATGTTCCAAGAATGGCTTATGTAAATAAGATGGACATTATGGGTGCTGACTTCTACAGAGTTGTTCAGATGATGAAAGACAGACTAAGCTGTAACGCAGTTCCAATTCAGCTACCAATCGGTGCTGAAGATACATTCAGAGGCATTGTTGACCTAGTTACAATGAAGGCTGAAGTATATTACAATGATGACGGTACAGACATTAGAGAAGAAGAAATTCCTGAAGATATGAAGGAAATCGCTCAGAAATACCATGAACAGCTAATTGATTCTGTTGCAGAACTTGATGATGCTCTAATGGAAAAATATTTCGAAGGCGAAGAACTAACAATTGACGAAATTAAGAAGACTATTCGTAAGGCTACTATCGCTAACGAAATGGTACCTGTAACTTGTGGTACTTCATACCGTAACAAGGGTGTTCAGCTACTTCTTAATGCTATCGTTGACTATATGCCAGCTCCTGTTGACATTCCATCAATTAAGGGTGTTAACCCAGACACAGGCGAAGAAGATGTAAGACATTCTTCTGACGATGAACCATTTGCAGCTCTTGCATTTAAGATTGCAACTGACCCATTCGTTGGTAAGCTATGTTTCTTCAGAGTATATTCCGGTGTTGTTAATGCTGGTCAGACAGTTTACAACGCATCAAAGGATAAGAACGAAAGACTTGGTCGTATCCTACAGATGCATGCTAACCATAGAAAAGACATTGATACAGTTTATGCCGGTGATATTGCTGCTGCTGTTGGTCTAAAGAATACTACAACAGGTGATACTCTTTGTGACGAAAAGCACCCTATCATCCTTGAATCAATGGAATTCCCAGAACCTGTTATTAGAGTTGCTATTGAACCTAAGACAAAAGCAGGTCAGGAAAAGATGGGTATTGCTCTTGCAAAACTTGCAGAAGAAGACCCAACATTTAAGGCATATACAGATGAAGAAACAGGCCAGACAATCATTGCCGGTATGGGTGAACTTCATCTAGAAATTATCGTTGACAGACTACTAAGAGAATTCAAGGTAGAAGCTAACATCGGTGCTCCACAGGTTGCTTATAAAGAAACAATCCGTTCTGAAGCAGATGTTGATATGAAGTATGCTCGTCAGTCAGGTGGTAAAGGTCAGTACGGTCATGTTAAGATTCGTGTTTCTCCTAACCCAGGCAAGGGCTACGAATTTGTTAACTCTATCGTTGGTGGTGCTATTCCTAAGGAATACATTCCAGCAGTTGACCAAGGTATCCAGGGTGCTATGCAGTCAGGTATCTTAGCTAACTACAATGTAGTTGACTGTAAGGTTGAACTATATGATGGTTCTTACCATGAAGTTGACTCATCTGAAATGGCATTTAAGATTGCCGGTTCTATGGCTTTCAAGGAAGCTATGAAGAAGGCAGATCCTGTTCTACTTGAACCACTAATGAAGGTTACAGTTATTGTTCCTGAAGAGTATATGGGTGACGTTATCGGTGACCTTAACTCTCGTCGTGGTCAGATTCAGGGTATGGAAGCTGTTGGTAATGCTCAGCGTATCAACGCTCATGTTCCTCTATCTGAAATGTTCGGTTATGCTACTGATATGCGTTCTAAGACTCAGGGCCGTGGTCAGTACGTAATGGAACCAGACACATATCAGGAAGTTCCAAAGTCAATCGCTGAAGACATTATGTCAAAGCGTAATAAGAAGTCTGAAGACTAATATCTTATAAATTAATACTCTTTTGTTGATTATATATCAACAAAAGGGTTGCAATTTTATTAAAAAATTGTTACAATAATAACTACCAAGATTTTAATCTAAGGAGGATTATAAAAATGGCAAGAGAAAAGTTTGAAAGAAATAAGCCACACGTAAACATTGGTACTATCGGTCACGTTGACCATGGTAAAACTACACTTACAGCTGCTATCACAAAGGTTCTTAACCTAAACGGTGAAGCAGACTTCGTTGATTATGCTAATATCGATAAGGCTCCAGAAGAAAGAGAAAGAGGTATTACAATCAACACAGCTCACGTTGAATATGAAACAGATAAGAGACACTATGCTCACGTTGACTGCCCAGGCCATGCTGACTATGTTAAAAACATGATCACTGGTGCTGCTCAGATGGACGGTGCTATCCTTGTTGTTTCTGCTGCTGATGGTCCTATGCCACAGACAAGAGAACACATCCTTCTATCTCGTCAGGTTGGTGTTCCATACATCGTTGTATTCATGAACAAGACTGACCAAGTTGACGATCCTGAACTACTAGAACTAGTAGAAATGGAAATTCGTGACCTACTAAACGAATATGACTTCCCAGGCGATGACACTCCAATCATCAAGGGTTCAGCATATCTTGCTCTAACAAGCACATCAACAGATACAAACGCTCCTGAATACAAGTGTATTCACGAACTAATGGATGCTGTTGACGAATTCATCCCAACTCCAGAAAGAGATTCTGATAAGCCATTCATCATGCCAGTTGAAGACGTATTCACAATCACAGGTCGTGGTACTGTTGCAACAGGTAGAGTTGAAAGAGGCGTTATCAACGTAAATGATGAAGTTGAAATCGTTGGTCTAACAGACGAAATCCGTAAGGTTGTTGTTACAGGTCTTGAAATGTTCAGAAAGTCTCTAGACTATGCTGAATGTGGTGATAACGTTGGTGCACTTCTAAGAGGTGTTCAGAGATCTGAAATCGAAAGAGGTCAGGTTCTTGCAAAGCCAGGTACAATTCACCCACATAAGAAGTTCAGTGGCCAGGTTTACGTTCTAACAAAGGACGAAGGTGGCCGTCATACTCCATTCTTCAACAACTACCGTCCACAGTTCTATTTCAGAACAACAGACGTAACAGGTACAATCACACTTCCAGAAGGTACAGAAATGTGCATGCCTGGTGATAACGTTGAAATGTCAGTTGAACTAATCACTCCTATCGCTATCGAAGAAGGTCTTCGTTTCGCTATCCGTGAAGGTGGTAGAACAGTTGGTTCAGGTGCTGTTACATCTATCAACGAATAATTATAATTTAATATAATTATTTACCTAAGTAATTTAGTCCCTTGTCTTTTGACAAGGGACTTTTTGCGTTTGTTTCTTATTAATTATAAATTCTTGTTGTGAAATTATACAAAGTGGTAATATCCTTGTAATACACTTTGCACAAAGTTATTGTGGTGTTTTAATATACATTTACAGTTAAAAATATAAGTGGTATAATGTAGTTACAATATATTTGGAGGGATAATTATGAACATATTTAAGAAGTTTATACCGTTGTGCTTATGTTTATCAATGATATGTACTTTATTTGGCTTTCAAACTGTAGAAGGTGCTACTGCATATGATGAAACAATTTCTAACGGTAGTTTTGCAGACTTTCAACAAGCATTGCTAAATGCAAAAGACAAAGGCACTGCTAATCATATTTATAAAATACATATTACAAAGGATTTAAGAATTAATCAATCTGTAGGCATTTATTCAAACACTATGATTGTTGTTGATAAAAATGTAAAAATTATTCGTAATTTACCTGCAGGTGATGGTGGTACAACATTCAGAGTAGGTAAACCGGGTTCTTCTGCTTCAGGATATTATTATAAGAATATTACAATTCAAGGTGGTATTTGGGATGGTAATGTTAGAAGTAAAGATACAGGTTTCTGTACATTTAAAGTAAATCATTCTCAGAATGTTAAGTTCCTTAATATGACAATTCAAAACGACCTTGAAGGTCATATGATTGAGGCAGGTGCTGTTAATGGCTTAACAATTTCTAGGGTGAATTTCAAGAATCATAAGTGCTACTTTAAGGCTCATAAAAATAAGAATGATTACTATGAGCATGAAGAAGCTTTACAACTTGATGTAAATCTATATGAAACAACTGCTATCGGTAATTATGATAAATACCAAAACAAAAATGTAACTGTTGATAGATGTAATTTTACAAACCTAGGCAGAGGCATTGGTTCTCATAATAGTATTGATGGTTGTTATTTCACAAATATGAAGTTTACAAACAATACCTTCAAGAATATTAAGAGTTATGCTATCGGTGCTATTAATTATAGAAATAGCAGAATTCAGAATAATAAAATTCTAAACTGTGGTTCAGGTATTTTGTTTGTAAATTCTAAGCCTAATTATACAGGCTATACCGGTACATATGTTGTAAACAACTGGAATTTAAAGGTTAATTCTTCTAAGGATAATTCCATTATTTCAGGTAATACAATTACAATTAATAGCCCAAAATCTAAAGATAGCAGAGCTTTGTACATTAACGGTAACAAAATTTCAAAACCTGCGATTTATAAAAAAGGTCTTAACTCAGCTAACAGACTATCCGGTTATCAAGGCTATCTAAAGGGTGACCACAGAATTAATGGCTTAACAATTACTAAAAATAACATTACTGTTAAGAATATGACTGCTGTCTTTTATACAGGCATCAGAAACTCAACATTCTCTAACAATAATATTACATTTAACGGCAATCAAAAATCAGATTACTATGGCTTAACAATGGATAGTGTTCCGGATCAGCTAAATGAAAATGTAACTGTTAGTGGCAACAAAATCAAGAATTTTAACAGTGGTATCCTATGTAAGAATAGCAAGAAAGTAACTTTCAAAAATACTACTGTTTATAATTCATATAAGCAACATATTTATCTTGAAAGTGTCAATGTTACATTTGACGGTTGTTCACTTGATAAAGCAAAAACTAAGCATGGTATTGCAAGTAAGAACAGTACCATTACTTTGAAAAATACTAATATTACTAATGCAAAAGAATTTGGTCTTTATTCTTACAACTGTTCCGGTAAAGTAACAGGTGGTAAGATTGCAAATTGTGGTAAGTACGGTATCGGTGCATACAAGAAAGGTATTTCCTATAGCAAGGTTAAGTTCTCCAATAACGGTGCAAACGGTAAATGTAATTATTACAGAGGCTAATTTATTATTATCTAAGGAGTGTTTAGAATGAAAAAATTAATGTGCCTTGTCACAGTTATAATGATGATTTCTATGTTTGCTTTCAGCATTAATTCTTTTAGTGCTGATGAAGTAAATAATAATGAAACTACCCTTGTAACTAATCAGGATGATACTGAAAATGAAGATTTTAACGATGAAGATTTCGTTGATATGGATGGACACGATGATGACCTTGCTGATGAATATTACAGGGAACACGGTGATGAGGATGATGAGGACAATCTAGCTACAGATGATGAAATGGCTTATTCTAGTGGTAATCCTGCACCAAAAGAGTCAACTTCCGATGAAGTAGGTTCAGAAATGAGTTCACCTAAAACCGGTAATGAAGATACATATACTGCAGTAGTTTTAGCACTACTATTTGGTTCAGTAGCATCTGTTGCAGTTTATAAGCTAAAGAAGTAATTTATAAGAGAGATAAAAGGTCTGTTACTAGGTAGCAGACCTTTTTAGCAGATAATTAAGGTATAATAAAAGCTAATGACAGAAAATAGGTTAGGATTATTGCAATTTTATTTAAAGTATTGTACACTATTTATATAACTTTTTAGGAGGATACTATGGAAAAGAATGTAATTTTCACTTTAGAAGACGATTTAGGCAATGAAACTGAGTTTGAATTGCTTGATGTTATTAACTATAAAAATGATGAATATGCTGTTTTAATTGAGAATGTTGAGGATGTTGAGGACTTAACTATTCTTAAGATAGACAGTTATGATGACCAAGAAGAGGTTTATACCGGTATTGATGACGATGATTTGGTACAGAAAATTTTTGATATTTTCAAAAAAAATCATCCGGATGAATTTGATTATAAATAATTTTCATTTCAATTTCCATATTTATGTATTAAATTGCATAGCAAAAAAGGCACTCAGCTGAGTGCCTTTTCTGTTTAGGATTTTTGAAATTAATGCGTTCTAAACGCGACTTGTTATCAATGTTACTGATTAAGCAATTTCAGCATTACCTGTATCACCAAGTAGGTTGAATCTGAATAATTTGCTTTCATCATTCTTGTTATCACAATAAATGCAAGCTTCTGCGATTTTGCCGCCTTCGATTAGCTTTGTTAAACCAACGAGCTGACATAGTTTGCTTTTTAGATTCAAACGGTCTCCCTCGCTAGTAACTAGATATACATTACCTTCGCAAGTGTCGAGCACGGCAAGGAACTTGGTAACATCAATGTCATGTAGATTGATCATAGGTGTCATAAAATTTTCCTCCTTAAATTATATACGATTTTTCGTGCTGCCATTTACCATTTGGCTGTGAATGAATCGCTAACGAATGTTTGCGATATCAAGTGGACTATTTACTTGACACTTACTATTATACATATTCTTTAGTGAATGTCAACAAATAAGTACCGCTTTCTTTGTACAAGGTGACTACTAAATATCAAAACTGTACAATTACGGCGTATAATTATTGTGCAATATGCTACAAAACATTTAACAGTAATTTTAACTAGTTAAAGTTTGTGTAAATTCTTTTAGTGAATATTATCAAATTTATTCTCTAAAAGAAAATAAATTTGAACAATCATACAAATTACAAAAATGAAATTTTCTGTTCTGGAATAAAAAGACCATAAAAGCACCGAAAAAGCCCATCAGAATGGGCTTTTCTTTATGTTATAACCGACTAAAAATAAGTAAAAATAAAATCAAAAAATTTTAAAAAAAACTCTTTACAATACTAAAAATAGGTGAAATTATATACTTATTTTTATTGTATTGAACTTTGTTATATTGTATAATAGTTTTAGAAAATTAATTTAAGGGGTATATTTTATGCTTGATAATTTTTATAAAAACTTCAAAAGTGGTACAGATATTCGTGGTGTAGCATCTGAGGGTGTTGAAGGTCAAAATGTTAACCTAACTGATGATGTTGTGAAGAAAATGGCTTTTGGCTTTGTACTATGGCTAGAAAAGGTTGCTGACAAAAAGGCAAGTGAAATGACAATTTCAGTTGGTAGAGATAGCCGTATTAGTGGCGAAAGAATTGCAAATGATGTTATAGATAGCTTTAAGAAAGCCGGTGTAAAGGTAATTTACACTAACCTATCATCAACACCATCAATGTTTATGACTACTGTTGACCTTGGTTGTGACGGTGCAGTACAGATTACTGCCTCTCATCATCCATTTAATAGAAACGGTCTAAAGTTCTTTACTCCTAATGGTGGACTTGAAGCCAGTGATATTGAAGAAATTTTACAGTACGCACAGGATGATAAAAAGCCTGAAATTACTGATAACGGTACAGTAGAAGAAATGGACTATATGTCAAGATATAGCAACCACCTATGTGATATTATTAAGAAAGGTGTTAATGCTGAGGACTATGACCACCCTCTAAAGGGCTTTAAAATCGTTGTAGATGCCGGTAATGGTGTTGGTGGATTCTATGCTGATAAGGTACTAAAAGTTCTTGGTGCTGACACAGAAGGCTCTGTTTACCTTGATCCTGACGGAATGTTCCCTAACCATATTCCTAATCCGGAAGATAAAACTGCTATGGAGTCAATATCTAAGGCAGTATTAGATAGCAAAGCTGATTTAGGTGTTATCTTTGATACTGATGTTGACAGAGGTGGTGCAGTAGATAGCTTTGGTAAAGAAATCAACAGAAACAGACTTGTAGCTTTAGCATCAGCTATTGCACTTGAAGATACTGATGGTGGTACAATTGTTACTGACTCAGTAACTTCATCAGGTTTAAAGGACTTTATTGAAAATCATCTTGGTGGTAAGCACTATAGATATAGAAGAGGCTACAAGAATGTTATTGATAAGGGCATTGAACTAAATAACAATGGTGAGTTCTGCCCATTAGCTATTGAAACATCAGGTCATGCTGCTATGAAGGAAAACTATTTCCTTGATGATGGTGCTTATCTATGTACAAAAATTATCATTAAAATGGCTCAACTTGCTAAGGAAAACAAAACAATTGATATGATGCTTAAGGACCTTAAAGAACCTGCAGAAAGCAAGGAAATTCGTTTTAAGATTACTGAAGAAGACTTTAGAGGTTGTGGCGAAAAGATTATTGCCGACCTTGAAAAGTATGCTGAAAATGAACCTAATTGGATTGTTGCAGATGATAACAGAGAAGGTATCAGAGTATCATTTGATAAAGAAAATGGTGACGGTTGGTTCTTATTAAGACTTTCTGTACATGACCCTATTATGCCACTTAACATTGAAAGTGATTCAGTTGATGGTGTAGAGAAAATCTACAATCAGTTCTATCAGTTCCTAAAGACAACTAAAGGACTGGAATATTAATGAATATTCGTGTAGCAAAATCAAGTGACTTAGACGGAATTTTACCCTTAGTGCAAAGTGTATGGACTTCAGTAAAATCTTCCCTTGACTTGTACTTGCAGTTCTCGGATATGGACAGTGACTCCTCTGTAATGTTTGTTGCAGAGGAGCATAATATTTATATAGGGTTTGCATCAGTTGGGTTAAGATTTGAATATATTGAGGGGACAAAAACTTTACCTGTAGCTTACCTTGAAGGCATTGCAGTAAAGGAAGAATATACTTCAAAAGGTGTAGGAAAGGCACTTATAAATATGTGCGAAAAATGGGCAAAGGAACACTGTTGTACTGAATTTGCCTCAGATTGTGAAGTGGATAATCTAGCTAGTGAACAGTTTCATAAAGCTATTGGCTTTAAAGAAGTCAGCAGAAATATTCATTTTGTAAAACCCTTGTAGTCCAGTGTTTAAGCCAATGCAACCAATAGTTGCGTAATTGCAAACTAGAATATGTTGTGCTACCAAAGGGCAAAAATGTATAATGAACTCATCAAAAAAGGAGGGCGTTTATGAATATTGAAACGGCAAACATACTTTTGCAATATAGAAAGAAAAGTGGTCTAAGTCAGGAAGAATTAGCATCAAAAATCGGTGTCAGTAGGCAAGCTGTCAGTAAGTGGGAGAGAGCAGAGGCTTCACCTGATACTGACAATCTTATTCTATTGGCAAAGGTATATGGGGTAACTCTTGATGAACTTTTAACAGGTGACCCTGAAGAAATTTTAAATAGAAATAAGCAAGATTTAGAAGATAATAAAACTGAAGAAAATACCCAAACAGATACTGAAAAAGAACCGGAAAATAATGAAACTGATGAAAAATCAAAAGCAAAAGTATCTTTTAAAAACGGTATCCATGTTGATGACGGTAAAGATAAAGTTGATATAAGTTTTAGAAACGGTATTCATGTAGACAGTAGTGACGGTGCAAAGGTACATATTGACCGTAACGGCATAAATGTTGTTGATGAAAGTGGTAAACAAAAAGTCTATACCGATGAAAACGGTCATATATACGGTGACAAAGATTACAAAAAGAATGGCAAAAAAAATCCTGCTATGGAATTTCCAATTTGGTTAGTTTCAGTTGTGGCATTCTTTTTATTTGGTTTCTTAGATATTTTAGGTGGTTGGGTAACCAGCTGGTTGTGGTTCTTAATTATTCCACTATACTACACAACAGTAAAGGCTATACAGAAAAAGAAAGTAAATATTTTCTGTTATCCGGTATTCATTACTTGGGTATATTTAGTGTTAGGTTTGTACACCAACTTGTGGCATCCAATGTGGCTACTGTTTTTAACAATACCTTTGTTCTATTATATAGCCAATATAATAGATAGTAAAAATCATCCACAAGAAGATATTAATATAGAGCAAGATGGTTACAGTGCAACAGTAGAACCTGAGAAAGAAAGTCATATTTTTAGAAATACAATTATTATTGTAGGTTCAATTTTTTGTGCCTTTCTATTAATTCTTTGTATTTCTTCTGTTTTTGGACAAAATGGTAAATTTACAAGAATAACAAAATTCAATTGTAATGCAAATGATGGTATTCACACTATAGACTTAAAGAACGGTAGTGGTGATGTTAATTTCTATAAAAGTCCTACTGATTATAGCTATATTGAATACAATTGTGAATACAGAGGATATTTGGGTTCTTTAAATAAAGATACAAAGTTAACAAAGTATTATGCCGGATTTGTGAATATTACTGCTAATCCCAATAGTGGTTTTTGCTTATTTGGATATTTTAATCAGACTACTAATATTTATTTAGCTGATGATGTTTATTATAAATATGACAAATCAAAGAAAAGCAGTTCTGTTTATGACGGTACAAAATATTTAACAATAAAGACCGGTTCAGGCTCAGTATCTATGAAGTCAGATTTAGGCATTAATGATATTCAGTTAGATATGTCATCAGGTGATTGTGATTTTAGTAATCTAAAATGTAAATCCCTTAGAACTTATATTTCAAGTGGTAGTGTAAATTTAGTAAACCTAACTTGTGATGAACTAAAAACAAATGTTTCCAGTGGTTCTATAGATGGTAATAATGTTATTGCCAAAAGTTTAGATACTGTTTCCGGTTCAGGTGATACTACTTTACAAGGCGATTTCAGCAAAACTAAGGTAAAAGTATCAAGTGGTAGTGTTGAAATCAATAGTGAAAGTGTTCCTAAATATTCTGATATTGATATTTCTTCCGGTAGTGTTGATTATATTATTCCGGATACAATTACCGGTTTTAAGTTAAGTTACGAAAAAAGTTCAGGTAGTATTGATAGTGAATTTGACCTTAATAATTCTTTGGACAATGATAAGGGTACTGCAACTTATAAAAAAGGTAGTAACAAAATCAATGCTAAACTATCTTCCGGATCTCTAGACCTAGTAAAATATAAATAATCTGAAATTAATGTAATAATTAAGGGAGTACATTGTACTCCCTATTGTTATGTGAATTTTTTGGTTTTTCAATTTTGTTTGTGGGTTAAGATTAATTTAATAAATTAGGGTTTGTCTTTTTAATTTTGATTGTGGGTTAAGGTGAATTTGTTTTTTAGTTTTTATTGTGGTTAGAGAAAAGTTTATTTTTCATTTAACATAAAGAAAAATTTACAAAAATATCATACCTTATACCATCGTTAAAGTGTGGCTAACAGGTGTAGGGTCTTTCAACAAAAGTTTTTTTACAAAAAACTTTTGCATAAGTTCACATTAGCAAATCAAACTTTGCCTATGGCTCGTTTTCTTTGATGTTTACTTAATTGATGTCCCGTTACAAACTAGCCTTTATATAGGTACTTTGCCCTATGTAGTTATTATAAATTTATAGTCTGCATATAGGACAAAAATCCCATAGGTATCACACTTTTTAACGGGCGAACGGTGTTCGCCCCTACGACCGTAAGCCAAAAGTTTGTTGTTATTTTGTCCTATGTAGTTACCTTGAATTTGTACATATTCGCCAGTCGCCCTTGTGTAAAGGGAGATGTTTTGCGTATGCAAAACAGAGGGATTGTCACGGTAGATTGTGTTCTCTATATAAAATGTGTACGATTAGATAAAAGTTATCTATCGAATAAAATTGATATAGTAAATAGTATGTACCATAACAATCCCTCAGTCGCTCTTTAAGAGTAAATTGTCATTCTTCCAATTTACGAGCGACAGCTCCCTTTACACAAGGGAGCCTTATTTGCTAAAATTTAACACTTTACATCTAGCACTACAAACCCTAATTTGTAGTGCAAACGAAAATAATAAAAAATCGGCAAAAGGAAACCACTATTGTGTAATACAATAGTGGTTTTAAAAACTTATTTTAAATTTTATATTGTTAGAATATACTCAAAATGATTATGCGAAGTCTTCTTCATAGTTACCTAGAAAGCTGAATTCAGGTAATTCTGTACTTAATGCACATAAAAGTTTTGTAACTTCATCATTTTTAACATTACCTGTAAAGTCAAGATAGAATAGATATTCAAAAGGCTTGTTAGCCATTGTTCTTGACTCAATTTTAGTTAAGTTAAGACCTAGGGAACTAAATCTACATAGCACACTGTAAAGTGTACCTGTAACATGAGGTAGGCCAAAGCATAGGCTGATTTTCTCAGCATTTTCAGGAATGTATAGTTTTTTAGAAATAACAATAAATCTTGTTGTGTTGTCACTTCTGTTTTCGTAATTTTCAGCAAGTACCTTTAAGCCATATTCCTTTACGGCACTACCGTTACAAACTGCTGCAAGGTTAATTCTCTTACTGTTTGCAACATCTCTTGCAGCTACTGCAGTATTAGCAGATTGTAAAGTCTTGTAGTTGTTGGCAGTTATTTTGTCGCTACATTGTGCAAGTGCTTGTGGATGTGACCATACTTCTTCAATATCTTCTAAATTAGCCTGTGGGATTGATGCTAGGTAGTAGTGAATTGGCAAGTCAAGTGACTTAATAATATAGAATCTGTGCTTTAAGATTAAGTCGTAAACATCACTTACCGAACCGGCAGTAGAATTCTCTACCGGTAGCACACCATAGTCAGCCTCACCATTTTCAATAGCCATAAATACATCTTTGAAACTTTTACAAAACTGAGGTTCACAGTCAGGAAAAATCTTTAGAGTAGCCTCATGGTTGTTAGCACCTGCAATACCTTGACAAGCTACCTTAGTATTTTTGTTGTATGGAATGTTAGGAGAAGAATTTTCAATAAGCTCTTTCATCTCTTTACCTGAGCCAACAATATTGTGTTGTAATGCTCTTGAAAGCTCCATAATATTGCTAAACAGTAACTGTGCTGCATAGCCGTATTCTCCACCACGAACAAGAACATCATCAAGAATTTCATTTTCCCTGTCTTGGTTAAGAATAGGAATATTGTTTGCCTTTTTGTAGTTGCCAACATCCTTAGCACATTCCATTCTGCGTTTAAAAAGTTCTATAAGTTTTTCATCAATTTCGTTGATTTCTTCTCTTATTTCTTTTAAATCTCTCATTATCTTCACACCTTATGAAAGTAAATCTAGTATTGTAATAGCTGTGATTGCCTCAATAACCGGTACTGCTCTTAGGACAATACATGGGTCATGTCTGCCTTTGATTTCAAGAATATCATTCTCTTTAGTTTCAAGATTGATAGTTTCTTGCTTTTGAGCAATAGATGGTGTTGGCTTTACTGCAACCTTAAATACAATAGGCATACCGTTTGTAATGCCACCAAGAATACCACCACAATTATTTGTCTTTGTATATACATTTCCATTTTCATCATAACGGAAATTGTCATTGCTTTCACTGCCACGCATTTCTGCAAGGTCAAAGCCCTTGCCAAATTCAATGCCTTTCATTGCCGGAATACCAAATACAGCTTTGGCAATTCTGCCCTCAATACCATCAAACATTGGTTCGCCAATACCGGCTTTAACACCAACAACACCACATTCAATAGTGCCACCAACAGAATCTTTGTCTGCTGATGCGTCTGCAACAACCTTACGCATAGATTCTTCCTTGCTTTCATCAATAAGTGGGAAAGAACTGTTAAGTAGTCTGTCTATTGTTTCATCATCTATGTTGCAAGGATTAAATTCTTCGTCATACACATTGCCGATACTGTTAATATGAGCAGTAACTTTAATGCCTTTTTCTTCAAGCAGTTGCTTACATACTGCACCGGCAAAAACTATAGGAGCAGTAATTCTGCCACTAAAATGACCACCACCGGCAATATCATTAAAGCCATTGTACTTTACATATGCCGGATAGTCACTATGTCCGGGTCTAGGGCATCTTTTAATATCGGAGTAGTCCTTACTCTTTGTATTGTTATTGTGGATAATTGCACAAAGTGGTGCACCTGTAAGTACATTATCAACTACACCTGAAAGAATTTCAGGAAAGTCAGCTTCTTTTCTTGGAGTAGCAGTTTTGTCATTACCGGGAGCTCTTCTCTTCATTTCGTGAAGAACCTTGTCCATATTTATTTTCATACCGGTAGGTAAACCGTCAACAACAACACCGATAGCCTTGCCGTGACTTTCACCAAATACTGAAATTTTAATTTTTTCACCTATTGTTGATGACATTTACATTACCTCCCAGTTTCTTAAAGTCCTCAAAAAAGTTAGGATAACTTTTGTTGATAGCTTGTGCGTCAGTAACAGTAACTTTGTTTCTTGAAATAATTGATGCAACTGCACTTGCCATAACTATTCTGTGGTCGTTACAGCCTTCAGCTTTGCCACCGTTTAGCATACCTGCACCTTGAATAATTAAACCGTCATCAACCTCAGCTACCATACCACCTAGGTTATTAATAGCCTCACAAGTGGTCTTTAGTCGGTCACTTTCTTTGATTCTCAGTCTTTCTGCATTGTAGATTTTTGTGACACCATAAGCACCACTGCCACATACTGCAAGTACAGGTACAAGGTCAGGAATTTGACTTGCATCAATGTTAATTCCTCTTAAGTCACCTTTATTCTTAACTTTTACAAAGTCTGTGCCAATCTCAATATCAGCACCGAATTTTTTAATTAAATTACAAATTTCTCTGTCACCTTGTGTGGAATTTGGGTCAATTCCTTTTACGGTGATTTCACCACCAAATGCACCGGCAACCATAAAGAATGCTGCCTGACTCCAGTCACCTTGTACTGTGTAGTCGTGAGGAGTGTAGTGCTGATTACCCTTTACAAAGTAGCCGTATTCGGTTTCTTCAACTGTTACACCAAATCTTTTCATGGTGTCAATTGTCATATTTACATAACCCACACTTTCAAGAGGTGAAGTAAGTACAATCTTGCTGTCACCATCAAGTAAAGGTAAAGCAAGTAGTAGTCCTGTTACAAACTGACTTGATACATTACCCGGTAGGGAATATGTACCACTCTGCAATTTACCCTTAGTATCAAGAGGCAAACCACCCTCAGTTTCACACTCTACCCCATGAGTAGGTAGTAAATCAAGGTAAATACCGATAGGTCTTTGTGGAAGTCTGCCTTTGCCAACAAAGTGACCACTAATTCCCAAAGCACTGACTACAGGAATAAAAAATCTTAATGTGCTACCACTTTCACAACAATCAAAAGTACCCCTACCACTAGAAAAAAGGTGACTGCTGTCAATAGTCAGCGTGTCACCCTTAACTTCTGTTTTAGCTCCAAGAGCATTGACACAAGATATAGTTGCCTCAATGTCTTGAGAAAGTGTAATAGGAGAAATTGTACATTTACCCATAGAAAGTGTAGCACAGATAATAGCTCTGTGACAGTCACTTTTTGATGCAGGTATGGTAACAGTGCCTTTTAGTTTAGCAGGTGTTATCTGTACAGTTGTCATTTATACTTCCTCCGGAACATCAATATATTGTTGAAAATCTCTCAAATCCATTGTTGATACTGTAGCATCCCCAATAGACTTTAGTATTACTACATCAATGTTGTGACCAGAACTTTTCTTGTCACTTTGTGCAGCAAAAGCAATATCTCTAACTTCACTGTCATCATGAGTAGGTAGGTTGTACATCTCACAAAGTTCTGCAATTTTGTTAGCAGTACCCTTAGGAGAATAACCATCCTTTTCACTGGCTTTAGTCATCATAACCATACCAATGGCTACAGCCTCACCGTGAGAAAGTTTCTTGTATTCGTAAATTTTCTCAAGTGCATGACCGATAGTATGACCAAAGTTAAGTAGCTTTCTTTCGCCACTTTCTTTTTCATCTTTCTGAACAACATCTCTCTTGATAGAAACACATCTGTGGATAATGTTTTCAATATCAAGTTCATCTCTGCCTTTCTTTAGTAGTCTAAATAAACCGGCAGACTTGATGCAACCATACTTAATCACTTCTGCCATACCGTCATTTAGGTATCTTTCAGGTAAAGTAGAAAGTGTATCAGGGTCAATAAGTACAACACTAGGTTGCCAGAAAGCACCTACAAGGTTCTTACCTTGTGGGATGTCATAACCTGTTTTGCCACCAACTGATGAATCAACCTGTGCCAATAGGGAAGTAGGTACTTGTACAAACTCAATACCTCTTAGGTATGTTGCAGCAGCAAAACCTGCCATATCTCCCGTAACACCACCACCAAGAGCAAGAATCATATCTTTTCTTGTGATATTGTTGTCAGCTAAGTGACTATAAATTGCTTCAATAGTTCTAAAGTTCTTTGATGTTTCACCGGCCTTAAAGACAAATTCTGAAACAATAAATCCGGATTGCTTTAAGGAAGTGATAACACTTTGACTATATAATGCGTGAACATTGCTATCTGTTACAACAGCAATTCTTGTTGGGGAAGAAACCTTTTTGATGTATTCACCACAGTGGTTGATTATTCCTCTGTCAATTATAATCTCATACTTTCTTCCTGTATTTACTTTAAGCTTTTTCATTCGCCTAAAGCCTCCTTAATTTCATGTCCTTTTTGTAGTAAGGACATAAGTTTTTCTTTATCATCCTTTGATATAGCATCTTCTATATCTCTGATGTTTTTGATTAAAGTTTCAAGTTCCTTTAGTAGTGGTGCTTTGTTTTCCATAAAAAGCTCACTCCAAAGTTCTGCGTTAATATTAGCTACTCTTGATACATCACGGTAACTACCGGCAGAAAACCCCTTGTGGTTCATACAGTTAGGAGAAAGAACATATGCACAAGCAAGTACATGAGGTAACTGACTTGTAAAAGCAATCATTCTGTCATGTTCTTCCGGTGTGGTGATTTTGATACCACCAAAACCGATAGAAAGGTTAAAGTCAGCAACTTTCTTTACCGATTCATCATCTGCACCACAAGGTACAATAATGCAACTGGCATTTTTATAAAGGTCACCGTCAGAAACATCAAAGCCGTTTTTCTCTTTACCTGCCATTGGATGAACACCAACAAATGTAAAGCCAAACTCTTTGCTAAGTGCAGTTAAGTCATCACAGATTTCTGTCTTAATACCGGAAGTATCTGTAACAATAGCACCTTTCTTGATTTTGTCACCGTTTTTTCTAATGAAGTCAACAGCAGCACCGGGATAAACACCAAGGATAACTATATCTATATCGGATAGGTCATCAGCAGAACCAATCTTATCTATAGCTCCACACTTTAGTGCTTTCTCCAGTGGAAGTGGACTTCTGTTTATACCAATTACATAGTGGTCTGTGTATTTCTTAATGGCCTTACAGTAAGAACCACCAATAATACCTAAACCAACAACTGCTATTTTCATTTTATTCATCCTTTATAGGGCTGACTTGATTTTATTTACTTTCTTTACAACTGAGTCAAATTCTTCAGGTGTAAGTGACTGTGCACCGTCACATAGTGCGTGAGGTGGGTCGTTGTGTACTTCAATAATAAGACCGTCTGCACCACAAGCTACTGCTGCCATTGCTAATGGTTCAACAAGCCAGTTCATACCGGTAGCGTGACTTGGGTCAACAACAACAGGTAGGTGGCTCAAACTCTTAACAATAGGAATAGCTGAAAGGTCAAGAGTGTTTCTTGTATATTTTTCATATGTACGAATACCTCTTTCGCAAAGGATAACCTTTTCATTACCCTCAGCCATAATGTATTCGGCACTCATTAGCCATTCTTCAATAGTTGCACAAAGACCTCTCTTTAGTAAGATAGGTTTATCAAGTTTACCTAGTTTCTTTAGTAGAGTGAAGTTCTGCATATTTCTTGCACCAACTTGGATAATATCAACATCCTTAAATAGGTCAATGTCAGATTCACTCATAATTTCTGTAACAATAGGAAGACCTGTTTCTTCCTTTGCCTTTAGTAGTAGTTCAAGACCCTCAGCCTTTAGACCTTGGAAAGAATAAGGTGAAGTTCTTGGCTTAAAAGCACCACCACGAAGTACATTAGCACCTGAAACTTTAACTGCCTTTGCAATTTCTGTTACCTGTTCTGCTGATTCTACAGAGCAAGGACCTGCCATTAGTGTTAAGCTACCGTCACCGATTTTTGTACCGTTAGATAGTGTAATAACAGTATCATCAGGATGGAACTTTCTGTTAGCTTTCTTATATGGTTCTTGAACTCTTCTTACAGAATAAACAACATCCTGAGCATTAATTGTGCCAATATCAATAGCAGTAGTGTCACCGATAAGACCTAAAACAGTTTCGTTAACACCTTGCCACTGATTTACTTCAACATTGTATTTCTTTTTTAGAGAAGTAGAAAAATCCTCAATAGTTTTCTTGTCTAATCCTCTTTTAAGAACTATAATCATTTTTTTATTTCCTCATTTCCTATCCTTATACTCATTTATATCATACATATAAAATACATTATAACACAAAATTTATGATTTGTGTAGTAGTTATAATATTTTATCACTTTAAAGCGTCTGTGTTGTAAATAGATATGACCCATTTTAGGGTAAAAATAAAATACGATTTAATATTTCGCTTGTTTTACTGACTTTTGATTATGAATATTAATTAATGAATGGATTTCAATTCTAACTTTTCACTCAATAACTGCATTGGACTCTTGTAATCAAGTGTTCTCATTGTTTTGTTATTACTCCATTCCAAATGTCCTTTTAATTTTGTGTTTAATTCTTCAATATTTCTGAATGTTTCCCATTCATAGAAATATCTTTGGTCGTTTCTATGACTTCTTTCTACCTTTCCGTTGTGCCAAGGTGTTCGTGGTGGTATTAATTTATGATTTATACCTAGTTTGTTTAATTCTATTTCAAAAGGACTTTTCACTTCACTGCTCTGATATTTATATGTGAACTCTCTTCCGTTATCTGTTTGAATAGTCTGTATTTTAAACGGAAATTCTTTCAATAACATTTTCAAAAATTTGGTTGAGTTTTCCGGTGTATGTTCTTCAAACCCATATACAAATCTCATCCTTGTACATTCATCTATTGCAGTCCATTGATAAAAATGCTTTCCGTCCCTTAAAGCCTTACCTCTTAAGCAATTATATGGCACTTCTTTTACATCTATCTGCACCTTTTCTCCAGGTATTAACAGTTCCGGATATCTTCTATGCTTACGGCTCTTTTTCTTGGTCTTTTTATATTTTACTAAGCCCATTCTTTTAGCTGCATATATCATTCCTGAGTAGCTTCTTGTATATCCTTTTCTCTTTAAATCACTGTATACTCCATCCCATCCATATCTTTCATAGCACTTTTTGAAAGAATTTCTAATTTGTCTTTCTTCTCTTTTTGTGTGCCTGTTAGGATGACTATGTGGTCTGTGTGATTTAGGCAATAGCGATTGCCAGGTACCGTCATATTGTTTACACCATCTCTTTACGCTTGAAAGACTTACACCGTACACTCTACTTGCTTCGCTTTTTCCTTTTCTTAGTGCGTATTTTACTATGGCTTGCTTTTTCTTTGCTTCTTGTGTTATTATATTCATGAGGAGTACTTCTTTCTTAGGTTAATGTTTTTGAGCGATTCCATTATACCATATTTTGAAGTTACTCCTCTTTTTTATTGGGTCATATCATTTTAGCACATACAAAAAACCTTTATTTTACTGCATTAAGTATGTCAGAAGCTACCTTTAAAGGACTGTTGTCACCATTAATAACAACATCACTTGCATTTTTGTATAGAGGCATCCTTTTTTCATAAAGCTCTTTCATAGCCTTATCTTTGTCAGGTCTCTGAAGTAGTGGACGAGTAGTGTCGTTCTTTAGTCTTTCTTTTAGTACTTCAAGTGGTACATCAATCAGTACAATAGTACCGTTCTCTTTTAGTACATCAACATTTCTTTGGAATGTTAAAGCACCACCACCTGTAGAAATAATAATACCTGACTTTTTAGATAGTTCTTTACAAGCCTTGTACTCTAAATCTCTAAAGTAGCTTTCGCCATATTTTTCAAAGATTTTTGAGATTGTCATACCTTCGGTTTCTTCAATATATGCGTCAGTATCAATAAGGTTCATTCCTGACTTTTTCTTTAGGTTTTCACCAACAGTTGTTTTACCACAACCCATAAAACCACATAGAATTATATTTTTCATTACTTATTCTTTAACTCCTCAAGACAGTCTATGCAAAGCTGGTTAATGTCATCTTTGTTGAAAGTAACATCATTCCACTTTTGCTGAGCTACTACTGCTTGCCATACTAACATAGCCATACCACCGATAGCCTTGTTGCCAAAAGCCTTAGCTTTCTGTACAAGCTGAGTTTCTAAAGGATTATAGATTGCATCAAATACTGCCTTAGAATTTTTGATGATTTCATCATTAACAGGACAGTTGTCAACTTTAGGGAACATACCAACAGGTGTTGCATTTACAAGAACATCAATTTTACCGGTTAGTTCATCAAGTAGGCAAACCTTAACTTCTGTTTCCTTAATTGACTCTAGTTCTTTCTTTAGTTCCTTAGCCATATTAACATCATCTTTACGAACTGCAAGAGTTAGGTCATTGTCAGCTAAAACTGCTTCATAAGCCATTGTTCTTGCAACACCACCACAACCTAGGATTACAACTCTGCCACTAAAAGGAATATCTGCACTTTCAAGTGCTTTTAAGAAACCGTCAGGGTCAGTAGTATATCCCTTGTGAGTACCGTTGTCGTTAAATACAGTGTTAACACTACCATATAATTTAGCCTTTGGGTCTAGTTCATCAATAAGTGGGATAATACCTTGCTTATGAGGAATTGTAATGTTAAAACCGTTTAGGTACTGTAATTCTTCCTTAAACTTTTTTTCTAGTTCTTCCGGTGGAATATCATAAACACTATATTCTGCATCAATTCCGGAAAGAGAAAAAAGTCTTTTATGAATGAATGGTGACATAGTATGTCCGATTGGATGTCCGATTACTGCATATTTTTGTTTAGCCATAATTTCTCCTTAAATTCTCTTATTAAAAATGTAATAAAATATAAAAATTTTCAAATAAATATTGACAAAGTTACAATTTGCTTATACTATAATTGTAACGGCTATGGATATATTTTATCAAATATATGATAATTTGTCCATAAAAGCTGAGGATTATTTTGTTAATTTAATAGGAGGATAATTACTATGGTACTAGAAAAAGTAAAAAGCATTCTAGCAGAACAGTTTGATGTTGAAGAGGATACAATTACAGAAGAAACTTCTCTACAGGACGATCTAGGTGCAGACTCTCTTGATGTTGTTGACCTACTAATGTCAATTGAAGACGAATTCAGCATTGAAGTTCCTGACGAAGATGTTGAAAACATTAAGACAGTAGGCTCACTTGTAGCTTATATCGAACAGAACTCTTAATTTTAATTGTTCACGATAGGGTTGGCTTTTTGCCAACCCTTGTTTTATTTTATGGTAAATTTACGGAAAAACCGTTATAAACACTTGAAAAAACTACTCCTATTTTGTATAATAAAAATAATGCGTAATAGACTTGAAGGGAGTTTATATTAATGGGTAAAAATAAAAAATTTGTTTCTGCCATTACAAGTCGTGATGAAGATTTCGCAAAATGGTACACTGACATTGTAAAAAAAGCAGAATTAACTGATTATAGTGGTATTAAGGGATGTATGATTATCCGTCCTTATGGTTATGCTATTTGGGAGAACATTCAGGCTGACCTTGACAGAAGATTTAAAGAAACAGGTCACCAAAATGTTTATATGCCTATGTTTATTCCGGAAAGCCTACTACAGAAGGAAAAGGATCATGTTGATGGTTTTGCTCCTGAATGTGCTTGGGTTACTGTTGGTGGACAGGAAAAGCTACAAGAAAGACTTTGTGTTCGTCCAACATCAGAAACACTTTTCTGTGAACACTATAGCAAGATTATTGAAACATACAGAGATTTGCCAAAGCTATACAACCAGTGGTGTTCAGTTGTAAGATGGGAAAAGACAACTCGTCCATTCCTAAGAACAAGTGAATTCCTATGGCAGGAAGGTCACACAATGCACGAAACTGAGGAAGAGGCAAGAGAAGAAACTCTAAGAATGTTACAGGTTTATACTGATTTCTATAAGGAAACACTTGCTATTCCTGCTGTTATCGGTAGAAAGACAGAAAAAGAAAAATTTGCCGGTGCTGAAGAAACTTATACTATTGAACCAATGATGCACAATGGTGTTGCACTTCAGGGTGGTACATCTCACTACTTTGGTGATGGATTTGCAAAGCAGTTTGACATTACTTTCCAAGGTAGAGACAATAAGCCTCATTATCCACATCAGACTTCTTGGGGTGTATCTACAAGAATGATTGGTGCTATTATTATGGTACATGGTGATGATGAAGGTCTTGTACTTCCACCAAAGATTTCTCCAATTCAGGTAGCTATTATTCCTATTGCTCAGCATAAGGAAGGTGTGCTTGATAAGGCAAATGAACTTTATGACAGACTAAAGAAGCAGTTTAGAGTAAAACTTGATGACAGTGACAACTCACCTGGTTGGAAGTTCTCTGAATATGAAATGAAGGGTGTTCCTGTAAGAGTTGAACTTGGCCCTAAGGATATTGAGAACAATCAATGTGTTATTGTTCGTAGAGATAACAGAGAAAAGATTTTTGTTCCACTGGATCAGCTAGAGGACAAGATTGCCGAAACTCTACAGGCAATTCATGACAGTATGTATGAAAAGGCTCTAAAGAATATGCAGGAAAAGACATTTACTGCTAAAACTTATGATGAGTTTATTGATATTGCCGAGAATCACCCTGGCTTTATTAAGGCTATGTGGTGTGGAGATACTGCTTGTGAAGAAAAGCTAAAGGAAGTTACACATGGCGTTAAGTCAAGATGTATTCCATTTAATGAAGAACATATTGCAGATACTTGTGTATGCTGTGGCAAACCTGCAAAGCATATGGTATTCTGGGGTAAGCAGTATTAATAAATACTTTAATAATTAAAAATTTTTAGAAAAGGAGGGGTATTATGCCAATTAAGGTAGCAAACAATTTACCAGCTATTAAGATACTTGAGGAAGAGAATATTTTTGTAATGCCGGAAGACAGAGCAATTACTCAGGATATTAGACCCCTCAAAATTGTTATTCTAAATATTATGCCAACCAAAATTGCAACAGAAACCCAACTTATTAGATTATTAAGTAACACTTCTTTGCAAGTTGATGTTGACTTACTTCATATGAAAAGTCACTTGGCTAAGAATGTTAGCCAACATCATCTAGATACTTTCTATAAAACCTTTGATGAAATTAAGGACACTAGGTATGACGGTATGATTATTACCGGTGCACCGGTAGAACATATGGAATTTGAAGAAGTTGACTATTGGGAAGAATTAACGGAAATTATGGATTGGGCAAAGAAAAATGTTTGGTCAACATTCCATATTTGTTGGGGTGCTCAAGCAGGACTTTACCATTACTATGGTATTCATAAGAGAGAACTTGACGAAAAGTTAAGTGGTATCTTCCGTCACAGAATTTCTGCTAAGTATCATCCTTTACTTCGTGGACTTGATGATGTGTTTATGATGCCTCATTCAAGATACACCGAGAGTATTCCGGAAGAAATTTATAGCAACCCTAACCTTGATGTACTTGCTACCAGTGAAAAAGCCGGTGTTGCTATTGTTGCTGACAAAACTTGCAGAAAGATTTTTGTTTTTGGTCATGCAGAATATGACAGAATGACTTTGGCTGATGAATATAAGAGAGATTTGAAAAAGGGTATTAACCCTAAAATTCCTTTCAGTTATTTTCCAAAGGATAATGTTGATGGTATTCCTGATAAAAAGTGGAGAAGTACAGCTTTCTTGCTTTTTGCAAATTGGCTAAACTACTTTGTATATCAGCAAACACCATTTGACTTAAATGAACTTAATAAGTAACGCAAATAAAAACACCTATCAGTTGGTTCTGATAGGTGTTTTTGCTTTACCGGAGGGAAATTTAGCAAAGCATTTTTGAGCGAATATTATGTAAAATTCTTTTTTCTTTTCTGCTGACTTGTACTTGTGTCATATTTAGAGTTTTGCCTGTTTCTTTCTGGGTCATATGCTTAAAGTATCTTAGCTCAATAAGTTTGTTATCCTCATCACATAAGTCCTCTAAAGCCTTTTTTAGTGAGATTTTTTCGGTACATTCTTCTTCACAAGAGTTTACTGTAAGGTCAATTTCAGTATTTTCTTCTGTGGTTAATGAAATAGGCAACCTACCGGCATTTAGTGCATCATTTACCTTTTCTTCTGTGGTGTCTAATTTTTCTGCTATTTCACTTATAGTAAGGTTATTTTCTTTCTCGGTAAGGGTGTTTATTTTTAGATAAAGTTCCTTTAGGCTACGGCTGACCTTTACTGTGCCACCTTCTCTGAAAAGCCTTTTAATTTCACCTAAAATCACCGGTACTGCATATGTACTTAGTTTATAGCCTAATGTGTCATCAAACTTATCAACTGCCTTTATAAGTCCCACACAACCTGCCATATATAGGTCCTCATATTCAATGCCTTTGCCCTTGAATCTTTTGCAACAAGAATGTACAAGTCCTAAATTTTCTTCTACAATTTTATTACGACTTTTCATATTTTGTTCTAATAATCTTCTTGTATAGGGTTACTGTTGTGCCTTGGTTTTCCTTTGACTTTACCTTTACTTTGTCCATAAAGCTTTCCATTACTGCAAAGCCAAGACCGGCTCTTTCTTCACCACCTGTTGTAAAAAGTGGTTCCATAGCTTTCTTTATGTCAGGAATACCTCTGCCTTTGTCACGAATTTTGATGGTGATTAGGTTGTCCTCTGAGATTTCACCTTTTATGTAAATTATCCCACTGCTGTCTCTGTAGCCATGTACAATACTGTTTGTAACGGCCTCGGATACAGCAGTTTTTATGTCGGAAAGTTCATTAATTGTAGGGTCAAGTTGCAGTACAAATGCAGACACAACACTTCTTGCAAAACTTTCGTTGATACTTTTTGAGGGGATTTTCAGTTCCATAGAATTTACAATATTCATTTTACTACCCCCAATGTTTGTATACCTGCTAGGTTCACCATTCTTTTTAGATTAAGTGGTAGGTTAACAACTTCTAGCTTTCCACCGATTAATGACATTTGACGAAATCTTCCCATAATTAAGCCTATGCCACTACTGTCCATAAACTTTACATTGGAAAAGTCTAATGATAGCTTTTGTGGTCGTAGTGCCTCTGTTTGGGAGTCAATTTCTTGTCTTAATGATGTACTTGTGTGTTGGTCAATCTCACCGTTTAAAAATACTGTGAGAGACTTGTTTTCATATGTTGAGTTAATCATTTTCAACTTCCTTTTCTGAAATTTGAGCATAAAAAAGTTCATACTATTATAATAAATAGTATGAACTGAAAAATTTGTATTATTCTGTTGGATAGAAATTATTTTTTAAATTTATTCATTAAGATAGGTCTGATTTCACCGGCTAGGTAAAGTGAACCACAAATCATTACTGTACCCTTAATTTCATCAGCTAATGCAAGAGCTTTGTCAATAGCCTCAGTAGGTGTATCACAAGGAATAGCATTGTTGAATTTGCCTTCACACATTTTTGCTAATTCAACATTACTGATTGTTCTTGGATTGTCAACAGTTAGTGTGAATACTGTGTCAAACTTACCGTCAATAAAATTAAGTGAATGAGTAATATCCTTATCCTTTAGCATACCCATAATCAATACTCTAGGTGCAGTTGTGTATTCATCAACACTTTTTGCAAATGCTTCCATACCGTTAGGGTTGTGAGCACCATCAAGAATAACAGTAGGTTCTTTTGAGAGAACTTCAAATCTTGCCGGATTATTAGCTTTTGCAATACCATATTCAATACCAGTAGGTGTGATGCCAAAGTAATGCTCATTATTCAGTACTTCAATAGCAGTTAAAGCAGTTTTTAGGTTGCTGATTTGGTGTAGTCCTACAAGGTGTAAAGTAAACTCTTTTCCTTTATATTTAACAATTGTTCCGTCTAATGTGGAAAGTTTTACTTTTACTTTGCAGTCCTCGGCAAAGTGATACATATTGTGCTTTTCTACACAATCCTTTACAATTTGCTTTTCAATTTCTTTGTGAGTTTGTTCACCGATAACTGTGTTGGAGTCTTTCTTAATGATGCCACACTTTTGGTATGTGATTTTCTCAATTGTATCACCAAGTACAGCAGTATGGTCAAGGTCAATCGGTGTGATAACTGAACATAATGGTGCAGGGATAGTGTTTGTACAATCAAGCAAACCACCCATACCTGTTTCAAGTACAACAATGTCACACTTTTCAATGTAATAGTAGTAAAATGCAATAGCATTTACAAATTCAAATTCTGTAATGATTTCATCATTTTCAGCCATTTGTTCTACAAATGGATAAATGTATTCTACAATATCGGCTAACTTCTGCTTTGGTATCATTTCACCGTTAATCTGAATTCTCTCTCTAAAGTCTGTGATGAAAGGTGAGATGAAAAGTCCTGTTTTGTACTTAGCCTCAGTAAGTACAGAACTAATCATTTGGCAAACAGAACCTTTGCCGTTAGTACCGGCTACATGAACAAATTTGCATTTGTCCTGTGGGTTGCCAATAAGGTCAAGTAACTTTAAAATTCTGTCCAGTCCCGGTCTTGAACCAAAATGTAAAAGACCATGTATTTTCTCTAATGCTTCAGTATATGTCATAGTAATTCCTTATAAATCTCATTCTTCTTAAATCCGGTTAGTGATGCAATTTCTTTACTGGCAGTAGTAGCCTTTTCTCCGTTTTCAATTAGCTTTTTAGCCATCTCTACTGCATCACTAAGGGTGTATGTTTCTTCTTCTTCCTTATGTGGTTTGCCACCAAGTACAAGGACTATTTCTCCCTTTAGTCCTGTTTCTCCATAATCTTCATAGGCTTTGTCTGTTGTTGTGCGAATAACCTCTTCGTGAATTTTGGTTATTTCTCTAACAATAGATAGCTTTCTGTTTGGAAAGTAATTTGCAAAGTCTTTTAGTGTGTTGGAAAGTTTGTGTGGTGCTTCATAGAAAAGCATTGTTCTTTCTTCATTTATAAGACTTTCCAGGTGTTCCTTACGGCTTTTCTTGTTTACACTTAAGAAACCCTCAAATGTAAATCTGCCTGTTGGTAGTCCTGAAATAGCCAATGCCGAGGCAAAGGCAGTTGGTCCGGGAATAACAATTGTAGGAATTCCCTTTTCTTCACATTGCATAATGAGAAGTTCCCCCGGGTCACTGATACAAGGCATACCTGCATCTGTAACAATAGCACAGGTTTCACCGTTAAGAATTCTATTTGTGATTATTTCACCTCTTTGAAGTTTGTTATGTTCAAAGTAGCTAACCATTTCTTTCTTTATACCAAAATGGTTTAGTAGCTTTAGTGTTACTCTTGTGTCCTCAGCAGCAATAAAATCAACTTTTTCAAGTGTTTCTATTGCTCGTGGGGAAAAGTCATTTAGGTTACCTATTGGAGTACCTACTACATATAATACACTCATAATTGCTCCTTATAATTTCCGTAAACCTTTAGCATTTCTTCTGAATATTCTCCTTGGCTATTTTCTATCATTAAGGTTTCTTCTGTAGTCATAAAGCCTCTTTTGCCACCTTTTCTGCCTTCTACTAATACCAGCTTAGGTGGCTTATTTAGCCTTTGTTGTACAAGCCTTAGCCTTTTAGGTTCAATTTTGTATTGCCTCATAAGTACAAGAATATCAGTTAGCCTTTCAGGTCGTTGACAAAGACAAAACCTACCTCCGAAGTTAAGTAGGGAAGAACTGACCTTTACAATATCTTCCAAAGAACATTCTACCTCATGTCTGGCAGTTTTTTTCCCTGAATGTGGGTTATGCAGTCCTGTGCCGTTTTCTTTGTATGGTGGGTTACATACCACAAGGTCAAAGTAACCGAAAGGCACTTTGCCTTTTAGGTATTTAAGGTCAGAGTTGATTACAGTAACATTTTCAAGATTATTATGCTTTATACTTCTTTCAAGCAGTGAACAAGCATCTTCCTGAATATCTACTGCAATAATTTCTTTTGCTTTATCGTCTTTCTTCATAAGTAAGGGGATTGTTCCACAACCTGTGCCAAGTTCAATTACTTTGTCATTTTTCTTAGCGTTGCAAAAGTAGTTAAGTATTATAGTGTCGGTAGAAAAATGATGAATGTCGCTTACAATAATTTCAATGTTATTGCCAAGTGGCTCAAAATGTTCATTTGGATTTAGCATACAGTCCCCCTAAAAATAGTGTTTCCTAGAAAATTATACTACAATATAAGAAAAACAGCAAGGTCAAAAAACCTTGCTGTTTAACTAACTTCGCTATCTTAAATTATGCTTCTGCAGGAGCACCTACAGGGCATGTGTCTGCACAAGCACCGCAGCTGATACATTCGTCAGCGTTGATTTCGTACTTGCCATCACCTTCAGAGATTGCACCTACAGGACAACCATCTGCACAAGCGCCACAGCTGATACATTCATCAGAAATAGCATATGCCATTCAGAACACCTCCTTATTAATTTATCCTATTGTAACACGATAAAAGGAAAAAATCAATGAAATTTTGTGTAAAATCTACTTTTTCCAATTATTAAGTGTTTTTATTTCCTTCTTTGTTTGTATTTTTGTTTCTGTTATTTGGTCTTGGCTTTCTTTGTTGTGGCTTACGATAAGGCTTTTTGCCTTGGTTGTGGTTTTGGTTGTGACCACCGTTATTCTTTCTGTTTTGATACTTATGGTTAGGGTTTCTCTTGCGTTCACCTTTGTTAGGTCTTTGAGGTGCTTGAGTAGTTTCTGCTACAATTTCCTCTTCTTCTAGTTTTGCTAAGTCATCAGTCAGTTCATCTTCAATTAGTGGTTCTTCCTCAATATTTTCAGTAGGGAAGTTCTTGCCCAGTGGACGAATTTCCTTAATGTTATAAACATGAGGAGCTGCTTCACTAGGAGTTGAGTCAAGTTTAACCTTAATTGTACCGGTAAGTAAAGCAGTATCAACAACAGTACCCTTGCCCTCAGGTGTCTTAACAGTAGCACCAACCTTTGGAGTTTTCTTGATAAGGTCAGTATATGCCTCTTGTTCGTATTTTAGACAACACATTAGTCTGCCACAAGTACCACTAATCTTTACAGGAGAAAGTGAAAGTCCTTGTTCCTTAGCCATTTTGATAGATACAGGCTGGAATTCACCTAGGAAACTGTTGCAACAACATGGTCTGCCACATACACCTAAGCCACCTAGCATTTTGGCTTCATCTCTGACACCGATTTGTCTTAGTTCGATTCTTGTTCTAAATACATTTGCAAGGTCTTTTACAAGCTGACGGAAGTCAACTCTGCCATCAGCAGTAAAGTAAAATAAAATCTTGCTATTGTCAAATGTATATTCAACATCAACAAGTTTCATATCAAGGTTATTTGCCTTGATTTTTTCTTCACAAATCTTTAGTGCATCAACTTCTCTTTTCTTGTTTTCTGCAAGATGTTCAAGGTCTTTCTTTGTTGCTTGACGCAAAACCTTCTTTAGTGGATGAACAATCTTGTCCTCTTCCACTTCTTTATTGGCTAAAGCAACTGTACCACATTCTACACCACGAGAGGTTTCTACAATTACTTTGTCATTTTGCTTAAAATCTATATCAGTAGGGTCAAAGTAGTAGATTTTACCTACTTCTTTAAATCTAACACCTATTACTGTTGCCATGTTATCCTCCTAAATTCTGAGCACAACCATGTGGAAAGTAAGTTTTGGTTAACATTACTTTTCATCATTCTTTGTGCTTTTTCAATTGTATTTAAAAGAGAAAGTGACTTTTCTCTTGTTAATTTTCTTGTTAATTTTTCAGGGACAGAACTGTTACTTAGTTTGTCACCACCTACTGTAAGGGACAAAGTATCTCTAATCAGTAGTTTAAGATAAGGTATAGTCTGATTAAAACTATCCTTGTTATTTACTTTATAAGTTGCACTTAAAAGTTTGTATTCGTTTATATCAAGTAATGCAAGTGCAATTTCTTCTGCAATAGAAACACCTTCGGTAGAAAATTCATCTTCCTTTTGAATATTAATTACTGTACTTCTTGATAGGATAGTTTCCAGCAAAACACTTGCATCTTTACAAGTCATCACAAAAAGTATATTTTGTGGTGGTTCTTCAAGAGTTTTTAGAAAAGCATTTTGTGAAATTACAGGTAACTTTTCGTCAACATCTTTAAACACATAAACCTTAGTATCGGATTCGTTAGGAATAATTATAGTGTCACCGATAACTTCTTCCATAACTTCCTTATTGTAAATTAAATTCTTTGATTTTGTACTGCCTTGTACATATGAAATATCCGGATGAATGTGGGACATAGCTTTCTTGCAATTTTTACAGTTGTAGCAAGGTTTATTTTCTTCACTGCATACTGCATAAACACATAAGTAATCAGCCACACTGTCCCTTAATTCTTCATTACCACCTGTAATAATAATTGCATGAGGTAGTCTGTTGTGTGAAGTTAGATTATTTAGTTGAGATTTAATTGTTTCGTTAAATTCGGAAAAGTTCAAAACTTCACATCCTTATTTTGCTGAGGCAATGTTGGTTAAAATGCCCTTGTCGCTAATATCAATAATGCCATATGTAGCACCATAACCATGACAAGAACCGGGATTCATAACATACATACCGTCAATATATTCATTCATAGAAATGTGTGTGTGACCGTAAAGTACAATATCGGCATTCTTTTCTTTACCGGCATAAATTAGATTTTGCAAACCCATTTTTGCATTGTAAAGATGACCGTGAGTTACAAAAATTTTCTTGCCTTCAAGGGTGATTTCAATTGTAGGGTCAAGGCTACTGCCCCAGTCACAGTTACCCTTAACATTTAGAAAAGCTCTGTCAGGAAAGTTCCTCTTTGCATATTCAACATCCATTTCACCGTCACCACAATGGATAATAGCTTCTGCATCGGAATGTGAGCGAATAGCTCTTTCCATTTTTGTAACATCACCGTGTGTATCTGAGAAAACAAGAATTTTCATAATTACTCCTTCATAAAAAGCCAAACTCTGCATAATATATTAATAGCACAGAGAAAGGAAATATACTATGTTAAATAATAGTGAAATTAATAATTTATTAAACGGACTTAGCCAAAGGCTAGATACCCCACCTGAAGTCCTCAAAGAGAACATTGAGAAAGGTAACCTAAATAATATCTTAAACAAAATGAATAGCCATCAAGCAAAGCGTATTCAAAAAATACTTGATAACAAAGAGCAAAGTGAGAAAATCCTAAATTCTCCACAAGCTCAGGCTATTATTAAAAAGTTGATGGGTTAATGGACGATTTAACTTCTAAAATTAACGAGATTATGTCAGATCCTGAAAAACTAAAGGAAATCCAAAACTTAGGGAAAATGATGGGACTGAATACTGATGAAGTCAGTAACAACAGTAGTACAAATAATCAAAATGCAGTACCTATATCAAGTCCTAACAAAAGTCAGAATAATAATTCTCTTGGTCCTTTAGGTGATTTCGGTGGGATTGACCCAAATATTATTGGAAAGTTAGCACCAATTTTCTCTTCCATTAACAAGGAAGATGACACCACCAGACTGTTTGATGCAATGATACCTTTCCTCTCAGAAGAAAGGAGAGAGAAATTGCAGAAAATTCGCAAAATGATGGTAATTATGAAATTGTTGCCTAACATAAAAAATCTAGGTTTGTTTTAGGAGTAGTATCGTGGATGAAATGGAAAGGGAAGCACTTCGCAGAGCAGAAAAAATGCGAGGTGCTTTCTACTCAGACAGAAATGTACATAAAGAAAGTTCAAAACCTAAACCTAAGGAAACAACTACTGATGAAAATAAAAGTAGCGAAAAGCTTAAGGATAAGAAGGTTAATATACCTAAACAAAGTCAAAATAAACCTAAAGAAAAGCAAGGTGATATTCTTGATACTTTGTTAAAGGATAAGGAAGCTACCATAATAATTCTTATGATATTCTTTCTCTATGACGATAACTGTGACCCTATGTTAATAATGGCATTAATCTATCTTTTGATTTAAACTCTGATTTGACCATTGCCCTCAACAATAAACTTTGATGAGGTTAATTCGTTAATACCCATAGGTCCTCTTGCGTGAAGTTTCTGAGTTGAAATACCGATTTCAGCGCCAAGACCAAATTCTCCACCATCAGTAAATCTAGTTGATGCGTTTACATAAACTGCTGCGGCATCAACTTCTTTTTTGAATTTATTTGCTCTTGCATAGTCGTTAGTGATGATACATTCTGAGTGACCACTGGAGTACTTTGCAATGTGGGCAATACCCTCATCAATAGAGTCAACAACCTTACAAGCAAGAATATAGTCAAGAAACTCTGTGTAATAGTCGCTTTCTTCTGCATCAACAATGTCATCACCAAGAATTTCTTTAGTAGTTTTGCAACCTCTGATTTGAACATTCTTTGTGTCTAACTTTTCTTTAATTTTTGGCAGAGCATCTTTTGCAATATCTTTGTGAACTAATATAGTTTCAATAGCATTGCAAACAGATGGTCTGCTTGTTTTTGCATTGAAAATAATCTCACTTGCCATATCAATATCTGCATATTTGTCAACATAAACATGACAGTTGCCAACACCTGTTTCAATAACAGGTACTTTACTGTTTTCTACAACTGCCTTAATAAGTCCTGCACCACCACGAGGAATTAGTACATCCAGGTAGTCACTTAACTGCATAAGCTCAGTTGAGGACTGTCTTGTTGTATCTTCAATTAACTGAATACTGTCTTTAGGCAGTCCTACCTTTTCAACTGCATCACGCATAATCTTTGCAATAGCTTTGTTGGAGTTAATAGCCTCTTTACCACCACGAAGAATAACTGCATTACCGGCTTTTAAGCATAGTGATGCTGCATCGGCAGTAACATTTGGTCTAGCTTCAAAGATAATACCGATAACACCTAAAGGTACTTTTACTCTGGTAACTGTTAAGCCGTTAGGCAAAGTGTTACCACTGATTACATTACCTATAGGGTCAGGTAGGGAAGATACCTTTCTGACACCGTCAGCCATACCTTTGATTCTGTCCTCACCAAGTGTAAGTCTGTCAATCAGTGATGGAGTAAGACCGATTTCTTTGCCATACTTAATGTCAATGTTATTAGCCTTAATGATTTCATCTTTATGTTCAATTAGTGCATCAGCAATAGAATTTAGTGCTAAATCTTTTTTGCTACCGGCAACAGAAAGTACTCTTGCAGCTTCCTTTGCTTTAGCACCCATTTGTTCAATTACAGTCATTGTCTTTTTCCTTTCCCATAAAAATAGTACCCACAGGTTTACCCTCAAAAACATCATAAATAGTTTCAGGGTTTTCACCGGATATAATCTGTACATCAATGCCAACTTCTGTTGCAATTTCAGCAGCAAGAATTTTTGTAGCCATACCACCTGTACCACGGTTGCTACCTCTGCCACCGGCCATTGCTTTGATTTCATCTGTAATAAGTTCAACTGTATTGATTTTCTTTGCGTCACTGTTTGTGGCAGGATTTTTGTCATACAGACCATCAATATCAGTAAGAATAATCAACTTATCGGCATCAATAATCTTTGCAACAATAGCAGAAAGTTGGTCGTTATCACCAATCTTGTTACCCTCAAGTTCATCAGTAGCTACTGAGTCGTTTTCGTTAACAATAGGGATAATACCCATATCAATCAGTGACATAAAAGTATTTCTAACAGTTTCTTCCTTGTGGGGAGTTTCTACTACATATTTTGTAAGTAGAATTTGAGAAACAACATTGTTGTATTCACCGAAGAATTTGTCATACATAAACATAAGTTCACATTGACCTACAGCAGCAATTGCTTGTTTCTTGTTTGTTTCTGTTGGTCGAGTAGTAATTCCAAGTTTACCCATACCAACACCTAAAGCACCGGAAGAAACCAATACCATTTCGTGACCTTGATTTTCCAGGTCAGAAATTACTTTGCAAAGTTTCTCTACTTTTCGTAAATTAGCTTTGCCGTTTTCATATGTTAAGGTAGATGTACCTACCTTGATTACTATTCTTTGTTTGTCTTTCATAATAGCCTCTTTGTAACAAAAAGTTTTCATTTTATTATATCATAAGAAAAGGGAATATACAAGAAAAATACTGTATTACTAAGGTATAAAAATCTGTGTTGTAAATAGATATGACCCATTTTAGGGTAAAAATAAAATACGATTTAATATTTCGCTTGTTTTACTGAATTTTGATTATGAATATTAATTAATGAATGGATTTCAATTCTAACTTTTCACTCAATAACTGCATTGGACTCTTATAATCAAGTGTTCTCATTGTCTTGTTATTACTCCATTCCAAATGTCCTTTTAATTTTGTGTTTAATTCTTCAATATTTCTGAATGTTTCCCAATCATAGAAATATTTTGGTCGTTTCTATGACTTCTTTCTACCTTTCCGTTGTGCCAAGGTGTTCGTGGTGGTATTAATTTATGATTTATACCTAGTTTGTTTAATTCTATTTCAAAAGGACTTTTCACTTCACTGCTCTGATATTTATATGTGAATTCTCTTCCGTTATCTGTTTGAATAGTCTGTATTTTAAACGGAAATTCTTTCAATAACATTTTCAAGAATTTGGTTGAGTTTTCAGGTGTGTGTTCTTCAAACCCATATACAAATCTCATCCTTGTACATTCATCTATTGCAGTCCATTGATAAAAATGCTTTCCGTCCCTTAAAGCCTTACCTCTTAAGCAATTATATGGCACTTCTTTTACATCTATCTGCACCTTTTCTCCAGGTATTAACAGTTCGGATATCTTCTATGCTTACGGCTCTTTTTCTTTGTCTTTTTATATTTTACTAAGCCCATTCTTTTAGCTGCATATATCATTCCTGAGTAGCTTCTTGTATATCCTTTTCTCTTTAAATCACTGTATACTCCATCCCATCCATATCTTTCATAGCACTTTTTGAAAGAATTTCTAATTTGTCTTTCTTCTCTTTTTGTGTGCCTGTTAGGATGACTATGTGGTCTGTGTGATTTAGGCAATAGCGATTGCCAGGTACCGTCATATTGTTTACACCATCTCTTTACGCTTGAAAGACTTACACCGTACATTCTACTTGCTTTGCTTTTCCTTTTTTTAGTGCGTATTTTACTATGGCTTGCTTTTTCTTTGCTTCTTGTGTTATCATATTCATGAGGAGTACTTCTTTCTTAGGTTAATGTTTTTTAGCGATTCCATTATACCATATTTTGAAGTTACTCCTCTTTTTTATTGGGTCATATCATTTTAACACATACAAATACTGTATTACTAAGGTATAAAAAAGAACCAAGCAAATAAAATGCTTGGTTCTAAAATTATTTCATTTCATATAAATAATGGAGACATTCTTCAAATCTCAGACCGTACCACTGGGAGTCTTTGTCGTTAGCAGTGTGATTAATACACATTTCTGTAAATTTAGTTGCAAGAACAATGCTTTCTTCAAAATCTTTACCCATTGTTAAGAAACCTGAAAGTGTACTTGCAAATACATCACCTGTACCATGAAATTGCCTGTCAATCAATTTGCTTGTAGCAGTTTTTTGTAAATTACTGTCACCTTTTTTAGAGTAAACTGCAACAGAATTTTCTTCCTTAACACCTGTGATAATTACATTCTTACTGTAGTTGGTAAGTATATCGGAAATTCTTTCAAGGTGGCTTTCTGTAGGATTTTCTACAAATGGTGTGTTTGTCAGCAGACAAGCCTCTGTTAAGTTAGGCATAACTATATCTGAAACATTGCAAAGTTCAAGCATATATTCCGGATAGTCCTTTTCAAAACCACTGTATAGTCTACCGTTGTCACCCATTACAGGGTCGGTGATAATAAGGCTTTCTTTGTGACCTTTTATAAAGTCAAGAACTATCTTAACCTGGTCTTTACTGCCTAAGTAACCGGTGTATATACAATCGAACTTTTCTCCTAAACTGTCAAAATGGTTTAGGGTGTTTTTCATCTCCTCAGTAGTATCCTTAAAGGTGTAACCCTTAAAAACCGTATGAGCAGACAGAAGGGCAGTAGGTAAAACTACTGCCTCAATTCCAAGTGATGATATGATAGGCAATGCTATTGTAAGTGAACATTTACCCATTGATGATATGTCGTTAATACAAAGAATTCTCTTCTGTTTCATAATTATTTTAGAAATTATTTGTTGTAAGCCATTAGCTTATTTTTAATTCTTGCCTTGTCAAAAGCATAACCAATGATAATATATAGCACACCACTACCTGCAGCCTGAAGTAGGTTAGGAAGTAATGAACCGAAAGCACCTGCACCGTAGTAGAAAATTTCAAATGCAAAGTAACCACCAACTGTGATACCACAGCAAATTAGTACTGCAACCATATTTCTTACATTGATGATTGTGTCTTTCTTGCAAGAGAAACATAGAGCAAGTAGAGCCTTAACTACCATTGTTACAGGAACATAAATCATATAACCACCAACAAAGTCAGAAAGACCACCACCGATAGCTGCTGCACCAATTGCATATGGTGTTGGTAGCATAGATGCTGCAAGATAAATTGCTAAGTCACCTAGGTGAATGTAACCAATACCTGTTGGTACTTTTACGAAAAATGTTAGTACGAATATCATTGCTGCAAAAAGAGCTGCAACAACAATGTTGTAAAGTTGTTTAGATGTTTTCATTGTTTTCTCCTCTTTCATCCTCATTTTATAATCATTACGCAAAACCTTGAATAATGTTACATTTCATATTATAATATGGGTTGGTACTATGGGAATAACCAATATAATACTAAAATATAGTACCAGATGGTGATGCTATGTTAACTTATGATATGTCAAAAAGAGAGAAAACTCCAGCCTATCAGTACCTTTATCATTGTATAAAGGATGATATACTTTCTGGTAGCCTTTTGCCGGATGAAAAGTTACCTTCAAAGAGAAGTCTGTCAACACACCTTGGTGTTAGTGTTGTAACAGTAATGAGTGCTTATGAACTTTTGGTATCTGAGGGTTATTTATATACTAAGCCTAAAAGTGGTTACTTTGTTGTACCTATTAAAACTCAGCAAAAGGTAACTAACTTCCAATTGTCTGAACTTGATTTTAAAGAGTTTATACCATGGTTTGATTTTAGTGGTAATGCAACAGACAGTAGTGACTTTCCATTTTCTGTTTGGAGTAAGTTAATGAGAAAAGCTTTACTTGATTATGAAAGTGAATTGCTTAACCCTATACCGTATAACGGTGCTGAAATTTTAAGGAAAGCACTTTGTCAGTATCTTTTCCACCATAGTGGTATGAAAGTATATCCCGAACAGGTTATTATAGGTGCAGGTGCTGAGTACCTTTATTCTGTAATTATTAGGCTTGTAGGCAGTAACAAAACCTATGCATTGGAAAATCCCGGCTACAATAGAATTAGTCAAATTTATCAAATGAATCAGGTTGCAACAGAATATATTGATGTTGACAATAAGGGTATCAGCTATGAAAAGTTAAAAGAAAGCAATGCAAGTGTTGTGCATATAAGTCCCAGCCATCAGTACCCAACAGGTATTGTTATGCCGGTAGACAGAAGAAATGAAATTCTTAACTGGGCTGATGAAAATGACGGTTATATAATTGAGGATGACTATGACAGTGAGTTCAAAGGTAGCAAACCTATTGAAACAATGTTTTCAGCCGATAAGAATGAAAGAGTCCTTTACCTAAACACATTTAGCAAAACTATTGCACCGTCAATGAGAATAGGTTACTTGGTTTTGCCACTTCATTTATTGAAAAAATATAGAGAAACAATGAATTTTCTTTCATGTACTGTTCCTAGTTTTGAGCAATATACTTTGGCGAATTTCATTAGTGACGGGTATTTTGAACGACACATTTCACGAATGAAAAAGCAGTATTCATCACGAAAAAAGGAAATTATGGATGTGTTTAAGAATAGTGAAATTAAGGACAAAATCAGCATTGTTGAGAATATGTCAGGCTTTCACTTCCTAATGAAAATAAATACAGAAAAGTCCGATGAACAGTTTATCAAGGAACTAAAAGAAAAGAATATAAACGCAAGATTTTTAAGTCAGTATTATCATAAAGAAAATAAGGATTGCCACCACTTTATGATTGTGAATTATTCCGGTATCCAAAAAGAAAAATTAGAAAAAGCAATCGAAATTTTAGGGGAGATAATTTAGTTCTTTATTCTGTTTGAGTTTAAAGGTTAGTTAGATAAATTTGGGTTTGTGGTGATGTTTAAATACTAAAAAGTGTATACTATGTCCTTTCTCTCTTGTATACCAAGTTATTGCACAATTAATAATATAACAATATTTTGTAGAATAAACAGTACCGATTTTTATATCATATTATGGCTCACAGATGTAGGGGCGAACATTGTTCGCCCGTTTAATAGTAAAATGTTTTATGTAACTTAGTCCTATGTAGAAACTAAAAATTATAACTTACCATATAGGGCAAAGTACCTATATAAAGGCTAGTTTGTAACGGGACATCAATGATGTCCCCTACAACTGTAACTCATAATTTTTCTAAAAATTTATAATTTCAAATAAAGAAAAATTCCATCTAGGCTGAGATTTTCCTTTATGTCTAACTATTAAATGTAACAAGAATTTTGAGTTACACTGTAGGGGCGAACACTGTTCGCCCGTTAAAAAGTGTGATACCTATGGGATTATTGTCCTATTTGCAGACTATAAATTTATAATATCTACATAGGGCATAATACATTTATTTAGGATAGTTTGTAATGGGACATCAATGATGTCCCCTACACCTGTGTGTCAGGGTTTTATATGATTTTATGTACATATTCTCACTATGAATTTTTCTTTATAGCCGATTTAATTTAAAACAAATTCACCCTAACCCACAATCAAGATTAAAAAGACAAACCCAAATTTGTAGAACTGATTTATCATAACCCACAATCAAAATTAAAAGAAGAAAAAGGTGTGTAGGAAACTACACACCTTTTTTATAACTATTTTCTTCTATAAATAGCATCCATAAAATTGTGATATTCTAGTTCTTTTAATATTCTTTCGTGCTGATATTCTTCAATAGCAGTTTGTTCATTGATTTGAGCAGATAAATGTTTATGATTATTATTAATATCATTACTCAATCTATCAATAGTATGATTAGCCTTGTTAATTGCATCAAAAAGAACAGTTTGTGTTGTTGCAATTTCATTAAGTTTTTGAATAGCTATATCAATTTTAGATATAATAAGATTTAAACGCTTTTCATTTTCATAAATTTTGTAAGCCCCATCATCACCTGTATTAGGGTCAAATTGTAAACTTAATGTTATTCCCTTACAAAAATATTGATAGAATGAACTGATAACTACAATATCTCTTTTGTAATCATTATGTATAATATTATAGCTATACAATTCCATAAGATTCTTTTCAGTTTCCTGATATTGTTTATCTAATATTTCAATTTGAGATAAAACTTTATTTTTTTCAGGCATTTCACTTCTTACTCTTTTATTATCAATTTCCACCTTTCTATTGTATTCTTTTAGTTTGATACTATATATTCTGTCCAGTTCTTTTTGTTCATTTACTTCTGCTATAGACTTAATAATTGGTCCTACAATTGCAGCACCAACAAGACCACTAATTATGCCAACAATAAATATCATTATCATCATTCCGAAAATATCAAAAATAGAACTTAAACCACCTGAGGAATGATTATTTACTACTCTGTAAATACCATATACCATTGCAACGATAAATCCGATGATTATTCCTGCACCTTTCATATATTCCCCGGTATCTTTTTTACTTACTTCTTTCTCCGGAATAGGTATTATTTTTTTCTTTCCTAAGTTGTTATATACACGATAAAGATTTTGTAAAGTTTTGTCTTGAACATACAAAGACATTTCCATATCTAGAACCATACCCAGATATTCCTTGATTTTTTCAGTAGTCATATTCATCCCTCATTTTATAAAATACTTGTATATGCTCTATATACCGATAATATAAATATACTCTATATATAGACAATTGTCAACAAAAATAGTATTGAAATAGAATTATATAGAGGTGATTGTTATAATTTCTTATGAACCACTATATAAAACCTTAAAAGAAAAAAATATTTCTACTTACAAACTAATAAAACAATATAATATTAGTAGAAGTTTACTTGATAGATTGAAACATGATAAACCTATTAGTACAGTAACTTTAAACGACCTTTGTACAATATTAGATTGCAAAGTTGAAGATGTTTTAGTTTTTAAAAAAGATAATAAAGAAGAAAAAGGTGTGTAGGAAACTACACACCTTTTTCTATGGAAATTAGTTATGAAAAAATATCTTGAAATCAATAATTAATATCAATAATTAACATCAATAACTTATCTTGATTTTTATACTAAAAAGTAATAAATTTACTGCATTATTATAATCGCATAACTTATATATTTAGTTTAAAAATCAGAAAATCAAAAACTAAGATTAAATAATCTTTAGTGAAATGTCAAATGCTTTTACTGAGTGAGTTAATGCACCGATTGAAATAATATCAACACCTGTTTCTGCAACACCACGGATTGTTTCTTCTGTAATGCCACCGGATGCTTCAAGTAGTGCTTTACCGTCAGCAATTTTAACTGCTTCTCTCATTGTGTCATTATCCATATTGTCTAGCATAATAACATCAACATCAACAGAAAGTGCTTCTCTTAGTTCATCAAGAGTTCTGACTTCAAGTTCAACCTTTGCCATATGACCTAACTTTGTGCGTAACTTTGTTACTGCATTAGTAATGCCACCACCTGCATCAACATGGTTGTCCTTTAGCATAGCAGCATCACTTAGGTTAAATCTGTGGTTCTTGCCACCACCAACTGTTACTGCATACTTCTGTAATGGACGCATACCCGGTAGTGTCTTTCTTGTGTCTGCAATAGATGCATTAGTGCCTTCAACAATCTTAACAATTCTGTTTGTCATTGAAGAAATACCACTCATATGCTGAAGTAGGTTAAGAGCAGTTCTTTCACCTTTTAGGATAGTTCTTGTTTTGCCCTTGATTTTTGCGATAATGTCACCTTTCTTAACTTCTTCACCATCGTGGATGAAAACTTCATACTGAAAATCAGGTTGGATTAGAGTAAATACTCTTAATGCAACTTCAATACCACAAAGTACACCATCAGCTTTTGCTAGGAACTTTGCTTCATTTTCCTGATCTTCTGGGATAAGGTAATCTGTTGTAATGTCAACATAGTTAATGTCCTCTAGTAGGGCAGTTTTGATTAGATTATCTACATAAAATTGATTTAATATCATAGGTTGATACCTTCCTTAATTTCTTCAAGAATAATTTTTGCAACAGTTGCAAGACTTCTTGCCTCTACAAAATCAGGAGTGATTTCGTAATTTGTGTTATTTAACTTGTTAAGAATATCCTTTACTTCTTCATATGCATTGTCAACATTATCAAGGTTAGGAATAACAAAGTATGTATCCTGCATAATTTCTCTAATTCTTGTACGGATACCTGTAGGTAGCTTTTCACCGGCAATATTCTTGTTATCAGGTTCTTCACCAAGAGGTTTCTTGCCACCCTTATGAAGTCTGTCTGTAATGTCAATTGCTGCTCTTCTGGAGAATACAAGTGCCTCAAGTAGAGAGTTACTTGCAAGTCTGTTAGCACCATGTACACCTGTATGAGAACATTCACCACAAGCATATAGTCTGTCAACAGATGTTCTTGCATCTAGGTCAACATTGATACCACCCATTAGGTAGTGCTGACAAGGATAAATAGGAATCCAATCCTTTGTAATATCAATACCCTTTTCAAGACATCTTGAATAAATCATAGGGAATCTGTTTTTTACAAATTCAGGGTCTTTAGCAGTAATATCTAGGTAGAAATTGCTACTGCCTGTTTTCTTCTGTTCTTCCATAATTGCATGAGAAACAACATCTCTAGGAGCAAGTTCTCCACGCTCATCATAGTCAAACATAAATCTTCTGCCATCATGGTTAAGAAGAATAGCACCCTCGCCACGAACAGCCTCAGAAATCAAAAATCTTTCTCTGTCACTTTTACTGTCAAAAGCAGTAGGATGGAACTGAACTCTTGAAAGATGCTTAATGTTAGCACCTAGCATATATGCAAATGTAATACCGTCACCTGTTGCAATAGCTGAGTTAGTTGTGTATTTATATACTCTGCCGATACCACCTGTAGCAAGTACACAGTATGATGTACCGATAGAATATTCTTCACCGTTTCTCATAACGCCAAGGTAGAAACCATGTTCAACCTTATCAATAGAATAAACAAGTGCATTGTCCCAAATTGTAATATTTTTCTTAGCTTCTACATCAAGAAGTAGCTTATCTACAATTTCTTTACCTGTTGAGTCTTTGTGATGTACAATACGGTTACGACAATGACCACCTTCTAAAGTTGCAAGTAGGTTGCCGTCTTTATCTCTGTCAAAGTCAACACCAAGTTCCTTTAACTTTAGAACATCATCAGGACCTTCTGTTACCAGCTTTTCAACTGCAGAAAGGTTGTTCTTATATTTACCTGCGATTAAAGTATCTGCTATATGTAATTTATAGTTGTCGTGGTTTTTGTCAAGAACAGCTGCAACACCACCTTGTGCAAAACTACTGTTGCTTAAAGTAAGTTCCTTTTTACTAAGTAGTAGAACAGAAACATCCTCAGGGTACTTTAAAGCACCATAAAGTCCTGCAACACCTGTACCTACTATAACTACATCAAATTGTTTGTCCATTTTCTTTGACCTCTTTAATAAATTGCGTAAACTAATTTAGCAGTTTACAAAATATTTGAATTATATTATACTACAATAAACACATAATTTAAAGTGTATAAAGAAATTTAAGTTAGATATTTTTTATATAACCATATTAGTTAAGGAAAGGTGGGTTATTATGGAACTAAAAAGTAATGAAGAAAAGGTAACAAGAGCAGTTCTCATTAGTGTTAATACAGGTGAATATGATGCAGATACTTCTCTGCTTGAACTTGTTGAACTGGCAAAGACTGCCGGTGCTGAAACAGTAGCAACTGTTATGCAAAACCTAGACAGACCTGAAACTGCAACATATGTTGGCAAAGGTAAACTCCTTGAAATCAGTGAATTTTGTGAAAGTCAAGAAATTGATTTGCTTATATTTGACAGTGAACTTTCTCCAACTCAGATTAGAAATATTGAAGAAGAAACCGGTGTAAGAGTAATTGACCGTACAATGCTTATTCTTGATATTTTTGCAATGAGAGCAAGAAGTAAAGAAGGTAAATTACAGGTTGAACTTGCACAGTTAAAGTATATGATGCCTAGACTTACCGGTATGGGTACTGCAATGAGCCGACTTGGTGGTGGTATCGGCACAAGAGGTCCGGGTGAAACTAAGCTTGAAACTGACAGAAGACATATTAGAAGAAGAATGGAAACTCTAAAGGAACAACTAAAAGATGTTGAACACCATAGAGAACAACTTAGAAAAAGAAGAAGAAAAGACAATGTTATTACAGTAGCAATTGTTGGTTATACAAATGCCGGTAAAAGTACCCTTATGAACTATCTAACAGATGCAGGTGTACTTGCAGAGAACAAACTTTTTGCAACCCTTGACCCAACATCAAGAGCATTAAAGCTACCTAACGGTGTAACTGTTATGCTGATTGATACAGTAGGACTTGTGAGAAGACTACCTCACCATTTGGTTGATGCATTCCGTTCAACTTTGGAAGAGGCAGCAGAGGCAGACATTATCCTAAATGTTTGTGATGTTAGCAGTGAAGAGGCATCTTTGCACCTAAAGGTAACAAGAGAACTTCTGGAAAGTTTAGGTTGCAAGGACACACCGATTATTCCGGTACTGAATAAATGTGACCTTGTTTCAGGTGGTGTTACAGTACCACAGATAGGCACAGGTGTTAGAATTTCTGCAAAAGAAGGTAAGGGAATTGATGAACTTTTACACGCAATAGAAGATAACTTACCTGTTAAAGTTAAGAGAGTTAAGGCACTTTTGCCTTTTGATAAGTTAGGTATCTCTGCTGAAATTCGTGAAAAGTGTATCCTTAATAGCGAAGAATATGTTGCTGATGGTCTTTTAATTGATGCCGTTATCAGCGAAGAAATGTATTCCAAAATCAGAGATTATATTGTGGAATAATTTTTGTTTTTAGTTTTTCAATTTTGTTTGTTAAGATAAATTTGTTTTTTTCAATTTTGTCTGTGGGTTAAGGTAAATTTGTTTTTTAGCTTTTATTGTGGTTAGAGAAAAGTTTATTTTCATTTAACATAAAGGAAAATTTACAAAAATATCATACCTTATACTATCTTTATATTGTGGCTAACAGGTGTAGGGTCCAACATTGTTGGACCGAGCAAATCAGCCTCTTTATTGGTATATTGCCCTATGTAGATATTTTTAATTTATAGTCTGTAAATAGGACGAAAAACCCCTATTTATCACACTTTTTAACGGGCGAACGATGTTCGCCCCTACAACTGTAAACCTTAATATGATATAAAAATCGGTACTGTTTATGCTACAAAATAGTGTTGTATTATTGATTGTGCAATAACTTGGCATATAAGAGAGAAAGGACATAGTTTACACTTTTAAATATTAAAACATCCCCCACACCCCAAAATTTGCCTTTATGAAGAAACATATTACCAAAGACTATAACTGAATATTACAAGAAAAGTCAGCTTAACTGCTGACTTTTTTAATAAGGATTATACTATAATAATAGAAAGATAGATATAATGCAAAAAATAGAATTGTTTGAATTTAATTGTAGAAAATAAAAATTTTTAAATTTATTGCACTAAAAAGGACTTTTGATTCGTTTTATTTATGAAAGGAGGTTAAGAGATTGTTTAATCCACTTACCAGAGATGATTACAATAAAGTTGTTGAAGAATTCTCCGATATGATTTTTAGAATAGCTTATCAAAACTTATGTAACATTGCTGATGCAGAGGATGTTGTTCAGGAAGTTTTTATTTCTTTGCTAAAGTCAAAGGGTAAAATTTTCAAAGATTCTGAACATTTAAAGTCTTGGCTAATCAGAGTGACAATCAACAAATGCCTTGATGTAAGACGATCTTTTTTCCGAAAAAATACTGTACCTATTGATTCACAGGTGATTTCATATACAGACGAAGAAAAAGTCCTTATGGACGAAATTATGAAACTACCTAAGGACTACCGAAATATTATCTACTTGTATTATTATGAGGGATATAAAATAAAGGAAATTGCAGAAATTCTTGGGAAAAATCAGAACACTATCAGTTCAAAATTACAACGAGGCAGAAATAAGTTGAAGAAAAATCTTATTGAGGGAGGTTATTATAATGAAAGAAATTTACAAGAATGCACTTGATAAAGCAACCCTTCCTAAAGATAGTAAAGAAAATCTTAAAAGCCTTTATGATAAGGTAAATCAGGAGGATAATGTTGTGAGTTTTGAAAAGAAGAGAAATGTTAAGAAACCTTTAGCATTTGTAGCAGCAGGTTTAGTATGTGCAGTAGCAGTTGGCAGTACATTTGCCTTAGGTCAGTTTGACAACAATAAGAGTAGCAAAGACAAAACCAGTGGTAATAGTAACAGTTTTGTACTTAATGTTAATGCAGCAGAAATCAGTAGGAAAACTGCTGATAGTAATAAAGCTAATAGCAAAGATTCACAGGTTTCTCTTGACGGTTCAGGTTGCTATATAGTTAATCAGGGTGGTGATCCCTATACTAATGATGCTGATTGGAACTATGAGTTTACATTCCCAGTTAATTGCAAAGGTAAAAACATTGATGAAATCACCTATACAGTAAGTAAGGGTGATTTAGTTGTATATGCTCATGGTACTGAGAGACCTGAATATTTTGATAAAAATAAAATAGTTGATGAAGTTGAACAGAAAAAATCACAAACTGTAAGCTATAAAAATTTATCTAAATACAAAACTGTTTACTTAGATCTTTATGGTGATTCATCTTCTTTAAGTAAGTCAGAAATTAAAACTTTAGATAAAGGCTTTATGCCTGAATCTAATGATGAACAGTATCAAAAGGCTATGAGCATTTTTATGAAAGACCTAAAAATAACTGTTAAGGCAAAGTTTACTGACGGTACAACAAAGGAAGAAACTATTGTTGGTAGTTCAAAATTTATTTCAAAAGAAGAAAGTGAAGAGTTAGAAAAAAGAATTAGTGAAAGTGAAAATGGCAAAGATGGTGTTGAAGAAACAACAGAAGTAGAGGTTTCTAAAGATAACACAAATGAATCTGAAGAAAAAGTTCTTTACACCGGATTTGAAGTAGCAAAGTAATGTAAACAAAATTACCCAAAATAACCCTATTAAATCATATATTTAAATCCCAAAAAGAGAAAAGTCAGCTTAACGGCTGACTTTTCTTGCATTTGTAACGAACATATTTATTTTTTCTTTGCTTTTACCTATACCGTTTTCATTCTCAACACCGGAAGAAACATCAACACAATCAGGATTTAGAACCTTTATTGCATTAGCTACATTTTCAGGATTTAGTCCACCGGCAAGTATCATCAGCTTATCACTTTTAGGAAAAGTTTTTAATGTGTTCCAATCAAATGTTTTTCCACTTCCCGGTTCTTGAGCATCAAAAACAAAACCTTTTATTTTGTTAATATTTTTGAAATTATCATATTCATCAATATCCTTTACATTAAAGGCTTTCAGTATTGGAATATCAGTATTTTCAATAATACTGTTTTCTAACTTACCATGAATTTGAATGTAGTCAAAACCTAACTTTTCAATTATTTTAACTTGTTCTAAAGTAGGGGAAACTGTAACTGCAACCTTATTAATGTTCTTGTCAAGTGTATTTATAATTTCAGTTGCTTTATTTTCATCTATATTTCTTTTGCTTTTAGGAAAGAACATTACCATTCCTGCAAAGTCAACATTGTTTTCATTTAAGTATTCTGCTTCTTTAGTAGAAGTCAGTCCACAAATTTTAATTTCCATATGTCACCTATTATAAAAAAATCTATGAAAAAAGTCCGTAATAATACGGACTTAATTTTTATTTTGCTTTCTTAAGTAATTTTAACTTTTTCTTATTAATATTACTGTTTTCTAAAATTGACTTTAGGTCAAAGTCTAATACTTCTTTGTCAATTAAGAAACCTTCACCGTCAGTAACGAAGAAGTAGAAGTAATCAGTAGTTTCATAAATACCAAAGAAATCTTCATACTTTACTAAATCTTCACCAAGCAATACACCTTCGTTGTTAAATATGTATTCAACTTCTTTATTTTCAAGTTGGCTAATATCACTTTTAGGCTTTACATAGTAAACCATTGTGATGATAATACCACCGATAATTGCAATAGCCGGATAGATAACTGTAGTAAAGTTAAGTTCAAACTTTCTGTTGTAGATAAATGAACATACAATTACTGCAATACATAGCAAGTAAAGAATTGCCGGTTTTAGAAATGACTTTTTGTTTAGAGTAAATCTCTTAAAGTCGATTATCATATCTTTTGTATAATTAGTTTTGATTTTATATTCCATTTTTTTCACCCAAAGTGATTTTAACACAAAATACTAAATTGTGCAATGCCTTTTCTTGATATATATTGCACATTATGATATAATTATATGAATAAAAATATTGAATAAGGTGGGTGTAAACTTATGGATGTTAGAGTTAATGATAAAATTGAAATGAAAAAAGCTCATCCTTGTCAAAACAAAATTTTTACTGTTACAAGAGTAGGTATGGATTTCAAGATAAGATGTGACAAATGTGGTCACGAAATTATGATACCTCGCAGTAAAGCAGAAAAAAATATTAAGAAGATAATCAGGGAATAATATGTTTGATAAAATTGAAATTTTTAGTAAAAGATATGATGAATTAAATAACAGACTTTATGACCCAACAGTTGCCTCAGATGCAACCAAGTTTAATGAAATTATGAAGGAAGTAAAGTCTATTGAACCAATTGTGCTAAAGTATAGAGAATACAAGAAAGCACAACAGACAATTAAAGATAGCCTTGAAATTTTGGAAACAGAAAAAGACAAGGAAATCAGAGAACTTGCTCAAATGGAAATGGATGAGGCAAAGGACTCACTGGACGGTATTGAGGAAGAATTAAAAATTCTTCTTTTGCCTAAAGACCCTAACGATGAAAGAAATGTTATTATGGAAATTCGTGGTGGTACAGGTGGTGAAGAAAGCTCCCTATTTGCAGGTGATCTTTTCAGAATGTACTCTATGTATGCCGATAAGCATGGTTTTAAGATTGAAATTCTTTCTTCTAACGAAACAGGCTTAGGTGGTTACAAAGAAATTTCCTTTATGGTTAACGGTGAGGGTGCTTACAGTAAGCTAAAGTATGAAAGTGGTACTCACAGAGTTCAGAGAGTACCTGAAACCGAGTCATCAGGCAGAGTTCATACTTCAGCAGTAACTGTTGCAGTTCTTCCTGAAGCAGATGATGTTGAAATTGACATTAACCCTAATGATTTACAGATTGATACATTTCGTTCATCAGGTGCAGGTGGTCAGCATATTAACAAAACTTCATCAGCTATCAGAATTACTCATTTACCTACAGGTATGGTTGTTGAGTGTCAGGACGAAAGAAGTCAGTACAAAAACAAGGACAAAGCCCTAAAGGTTCTAAAGTCAAGACTTCTGAAGATTGAACAAGATAAACAAAATGCAGAGATTTCCGAAAATAGAAAAAGTCAGGTTGGTTCAGGTGACAGAAGTGAAAAAATCAGAACTTACAACTTCCCACAATCAAGAGTAACCGACCACAGAATAGGTCTTACACTTTACAAACTTGACGATATTCTAAACGGTAATATTGATGAGATTATAGATGCTTTGATTGCATACGATAGAGCAGAAAAACTAAAAGAAAGTATGGAAAATAAGTAAAATGGATACTAAATTATTAAAGGATAACATTGAGGATATTTCTATTGCAGCAAAGATTATAAATGAGGGTGGACTTGTTGCTATGCCAACAGAAACTGTTTATGGTTTAGCAGCAGATGCTTTAAACGGAAAGGCAGTTAGAAAGATTTTTCAAGCTAAAGGCAGACCAATGGATAATCCTTTGATAGTCCATGTTTCATCAGCTCAAATGGCTATTGACCTTAAACTTTATAAAGAGTTTATAGCAGATGCCAAGAAGTTGGCTGACAAATTTTGGCCCGGACCTTTGACAATTATTTTGCCAAAGGGTGACTGTATTCCTGATGAGGTTTCAGCAGGACTTGAAACAGTAGCAGTCAGATGCCCTAGTCACAAAACTGCCAGAGCATTAATAGAAAAGTCAGGTAAGCCACTTGCAGCACCATCTGCAAATATTTCAGGTAAACCAAGCCCAACTACTGCAGAACATTGTATCAATGACCTTATGGGTAAGGTTGATGCAATTCTTGATGGTGGTGAATGTGAAGTTGGTGTTGAAAGCACAGTTGTCACTTTAGCAACAAACCCACCAAGACTTTTAAGACCAGGTGGAATTACACTTGAACAGCTTGAAAGTGTATTAGGTGAAGTTGCAGTTGATGATGCAGTTCTTCATAAACTGGCTGAAGGTAAGAAAGCCTCTTCTCCCGGAATGAAGTACAAGCACTATGCACCTAAGGCTCAAGTGTATTTAGTCAGAGGCAACAACTTTGTTGACTTTGTAAACAGAGATATTGATGAAAGTACAGCAGTAGTTTGCTTTGATGAAGATGAAAAATATATTAATGGTGAAACATTCCCTATAGGTTCAAAAACCGATTATAAGTCCCACGCACATAAGATTTTTGATGTACTTAGAAAGATAGATAAAGAAGAAAAAATCAAAAAGGTTTTTGCTCCTTTACCTAGAACAGATGGTGTGTCCCTTGCAGTTTATAACAGATTAATCCGTTCATCAGCTTTTAGAATTTTTAATGCTGATGCTTATGTTTTAGGATTAACAGGACCTACAGGTTCAGGAAAATCTACTATTGCAAAAATGTTTGCACAGTATGGTTTCCACACAGTAGATACAGACAAAATTGCAAGAAATATTATGGAAAAAGGAAGTCCTGTTTTAGCTAAAATCAAGGAAACCTTTGGTGATGATGTGGTTAAAGATAATGTGCTTGATAGAAAGCTACTGGCAAAAAGAGCTTTTGCTGATGAAAATTCAACCAAAAAGCTAAACCAAATCACTCACCCATATATATATGAAAAGGCACTTTTGGAAATAGAGGAATATTCCCACAAAGGTTACGATAAGTTTATATTAGATGCTCCTGTACTTTTTGAAAGTAATGGAGAAAGATTTTGCAACAACACCCTTGCAATTCTCTCTAACCTAGATACCAGAGTAAAGAGAATAATTTCTAGGGATGCTATTACAACAGAACAAGCTATGGATAGGATAAATGCTCAGCATAGTGATGATTTTTACAGAGCAAAGGCTGATTATGTAATTGAAAATAACGGTAGCCTTGATGAAGTAAAGTCACAGGTTGAAAGTGTTGTAAAAGCTATTTTGTAAAATTCGGTATCTAAAACTAAGTAGTAGGTTTATAATATGATTAATAGAAAACCCAAGAGAAAAAGGAAAAAGAGTGGTTGTGCTACCTTAATTTTGTTGGTGTTCTTTACAGCCATAGTTGCCTTAGTTACAGTTTTATGTTTTCATATCTTTGGTGGAAATGATTCTATTAATGACAAGGTAAACGATATTAAAAAAATTCAGTACCCGAAGAAGTATTCACAGATTGTAGAAAAGTACAGTGACCTTTATGGTGTGGATGATAACCTTGTATATGCAGTTATCCGTACTGAAAGTCACTTTAAACCGGATAGTGAGTCCGGTGCAGGTGCAAAAGGTCTGATGCAGATTACTCCGGAATGTTTTGATTTTTTACAGAATAATATTCCTAATGACAACACAAAATACAAAGAGTCTGATTTGTACGACCCTGAAGTGAATATTAAGTTTGGAACATACTTTTTAAGCTATCTGTTAGATAGATATGATAATGTTGAAAATACTGCCGTAGCAGCATATAATGCCGGTTTCGGTGCAGTTGATAATTGGCTAAATGACCCTGAATGTAGTCTTGACGGTAAAACTTTAAGTGTTATAGTTTATCCGGAAACTGAGAATTATGTGGAAAAGGTTGAAAGTGCCAAGAAAATATATATAGAAATATATAAGGAAAGGTAATGATATTATGTCTAATGAAGATTCAAAGACACTAATGGATGAAATCCTAATGTCAGGTAAAAGGAAAATTCACTCAATCAGCAATAGTGAAATTGAAAAAGCTGATGAATTTTGTGAACCATACAAGGATTTCCTAAATAAATCAAGAACAGAAAGAGAAGCTGTTGTTGAAGCAGTTGCTCAGGCTAAAGAAAACGGTTTTGAAGAATATGACCCTGACAGAACTTACTCTGCCGGTGATAAGATTTATATTGTAAACCGTAACAAAGCAGTAGGTCTTGCAGTTATCGGTAGAAAGGGTACAAGAGATGGTGTACTACTTTCTATTGCTCATATTGACTCACCAAGAATTGACTTAAAGCCAAGCCCATTATACGAAAAGGACGGTATGGCTTTATTTAAAACTCATTACTATGGTGGTATCAAGAAGTATCAGTGGACAACAATTCCACTTGCTTTACACGGTAGAGTTTGTAAGACTGACGGTACTTATGTTGATATTTCTGTTGGTGATGATGAAAATGATCCATGTTTCTGCATTACAGATATTCTTCCACATCTAGGTCAAGAACAGGCTAAGAAAACTTTAGGTTCAGCTTTTACAGGTGAAGATCTAAACTGCCTAGTAGGTAGCCGTCCATATAGTGATGAAGATGGTGAACAGGTAAAGCTAAACACAATGAAGTTACTTTATGATAAGTATGGCTTTACTGAAAATGACTTCCTATCAGCAGAACTAACTTTAGTACCTGCTTTTAAGGCTAGAGATATTGGTTTTGACAGAAGTATGATTGGTTCATATGGCCATGATGACAGAGTTTGTGCTTACCCTGCACTAATGGCTATTATTGATGCCGGTATTCCTGACAAGACTTGTATCACTTATCTAACTGATAAAGAAGAAACAGGTTCTGATGGTAACACAGGTATGCAGAGTGACTTCCTAAGATACTTTATCTATGACCTAGCTAAGTCTGAGGGTGAAGAAGGCTATAGAGTTCTTTCAAAGAGTAAGTGTCTATCAGCTGATGTTAATGCAGCAGTTGACCCAACTTATGAAAGTTGTTTTGAACCAAAGAACTGTTCATACATTAATGAAGGCGTTGTAATTTCTAAATATACAGGTGCTAGAGGTAAAAGTGGCACAAGTGATGCCTCAGCTGAATATATGGGTGAAGTTCGTTCAATGCTTGAAAGCAACAATATTATTTGGCAAGTTGGTGAACTTGGCAAGGTTGACCTTGGTGGTGGTGGTACTATCGCTAAGTATGTTGCTAATATGAATGTTGATGTAGTTGACCTTGGTGTGCCTGTACTTTCTATGCATGCTCCATTTGAAATCGTAAGTAAAGTTGATGTTTATATGGCTTATTTAGCTTTTTTACATTTCTTTATGGATTAAGGGTTGATTTTTTTAAAAAGATGTGTTATTATATATGGGCAGTCGAAAATGACTGCCCTGAAATGCGCTGATAGCTCAGCTGGATAGAGTGACTGGCTACGAACCAGTAGGTCGGGGGTTCGAGTCCCTTTCAGCGCGCCACGCCTTGGAAACTTAGTTTCCAAGGCTTTTCTTTTGTTTTTTATTTTTAATTTTGAATGTAGAAAAAGGAATGCCTGTTTCACAAATTAGGGTTTGTCTTTTTAATTTTAGTTGTGGTGTTAAGGCATATTTCTTTTAAATTCAATCGGCTATAAACATAAATTTATAGTGAGAATATATACCTTAAAATAATATGAAACTATGACTCACAGGTGTAGGGTCCACCATTGGTGGACCGAGCAAATCAGCCTTTATAGAGGTACATTGCCCTATATAGCAAGTGATAATTTCTAGTTTCTACATAGGACAAAGTTACATAATATATTTTACTATTAAACGGGCGAACAGTGTTCGCCCCTACGACTGTAAGCCTATAGTTTGTTGTTATTTTGTCCTATGTAGTTACCTTGAATTTGTACATATTCGCCAGTCTCCTTAGATTGTCAAACCAAGTGCAACACTTTGATTAAAATAGTCAATAGGTGAAAGAAGGTCTAAACATTTTCTAGGTCTATTATTGATTTTATCAAGGACTGCATCAAGTTGTGCTCTTGTGACTTTTCTGAAATCAGTACCTCTTGGAAAGAAAAATCTTAATAGTCCATTGATATTTTCATTTGAACCTCGTTGCCAAGGAGCATGAACATCTGCAAAATATATTTCTAAATCTAAATCTTTTTCAATATCAGCATATCCGTTAAATTCAGAACCATTATCTAAAGTTAATGTAAGTGGCTTGATTTTTAAAGAAGCTTTTCAAAAGCTTCTCTAAAAGCTGAATTAATTGATGAAATAGATTTATCTTTACAGGTAGCAGCTACAAGAAATCTTGATTTTCTATCAATAGCAGTAACAAGATAGCCTTTTCCAACTGAACCGTAAATTGTATCTCCCTCATAATCACCAAATCTTCCTCTCTCATCAATTACAGAATCACGATTATGAATTGATTTTTTCAGAATGTTTAGTGTAGGTCTTACGCTCAGTTCTGTAAGGTTTTCCTCTTCTTCTAAGATGTGATGCAGGTGAAATACCGGGAATAATTTGGAACGAATTGCACGATAAATAGAAGAAAAGAAATCTTTATATTATGATTTAAATTCCATTTATCGGCTATTATTTCGGTGACCAAAAGGAATGTAATTTATCAAATACATAATTATATATATCTGTGTATATGAGTAAATTATTTTTCTATGACAATCCTTTCTTCTTACTAAATATTTTACATGTGCGCCCCAAGAATGATAGTGTTTGCGTTTTTTACTAAAATTCCGTTTTAATTCTCTGCTGATTGTAGAAGGACTTCGTTCAAGTATTTTTGCAATTTTTCTTATGCTATATCCTTTCCAGTAAAATTCTTGTAGACATTCTCTTTCAATTAGTGTAAGATGTGTATATGACAATATGATTACCTCCGTATTATGTTTGGTGTTGCAACTACATTTTACACGTTGGTTTTCATATTGTCTATTTTTTTAGTGTTGCACTTGTTATTATAATCTACCCTCCCTTGTGTAAAGGGAGATGTTTTGCGTATGCAAAACAGAGGGATTGTCACGGTAGATTGTGTTCTCTATATAAAATGTGTACGATTAGATAAAAGTTATCTATCGAATAAAATTGATATAGTAAATAGTATGTACTATAACAATCCCTCAGTCGCTCTTTAAGAGTAAATTGTCATTCTTCCAATTTACGAGCGACAGCTCCCTTTACACAAGGGAGCCTTATTTGCTAAAATTTAACACTTTACATCTAGTACCACAAACCCAAATTTATCATTCTCACCTTTACCAACAGACAAAATTGAAAAAACCAAATTTGCAAAATTAATTTATCGTAACGCAGAAACAAAATTGAAAAACCTAATTTGTCAAAGTATTTTATAGAATAGAACAATAAAAAATTCAAAATACAAATATCAATACCAATGAATATAACAACAACAAAATGTAAAAATAATGATATGTATATGCAATATTTACTATATGAAAATAAACAAATGTGCAGTAATATATATAAATGAATTTTAAATTAGATTGCTGATTTATTATTTGTTTTCTTTTTAGTACGATAACATTGACAACTAAAAAGATATTTGTTAACATAGTGATGTAGGATTGTTTACTATGTAAAAGGAAGAGTGGTTTATGATGGACGAAAAATTTTTACATGACACCGGTGTAGAGGTTATGCGTGTTGTAAAAACAACACTAAAGGCTTACCGTACATTCAGCAAACTTTCTGTAGAAGGGGAAAAGGTAAGCGTTTGTGGTTTACAGATTTTAACAACACTAAGATACTATCCGGAGTTAAACACAGTTAGTGACCTTGCAGATAGCCTAGAGTTTAGCAAAGGCCTAATTTCAAGAGAAGTAGAAACTTTAAGAAAAGGTAACTATGTAACTACCTCAGTTGATGAAAAGAATAGAAGAGTTCTAAGAATTTTCATTAATAAAGAAGTTGCAGAACCTGTTATTCTTAAGCGAAAGGAAAAATTATTTAACCTAATTCATCAAGTTACAGATGGTATTGCTGATGAGGATATTGAAAAGTATAGAGAATTAAATAAGATTTTCCTTGATAAGGTAACTAAAGTCGATTTTGATAAAGAAGTTGATACTTCTAACTTCGATTTACAGAAGTTTATTTAAAATTAAAATTTTTTCAAACAAAAAAGGAGTGACCGTTTTGGCCACTCCTTAATTCTTTTGTTTTAGTCAACAGTAGGTGTTGTATTATTTGTCATATCATTTTGATTGTTTGCTGCTGTTGTACTTGTTGTATTGTTTGAGTTGTTACTTTGGTTTGTATTGAACTCAGTTTGGTTACTGTTTGTATTACTGTTGTTTCTCTTTTGAGAATAGTTTGTTGTAGGGTAGAAACAAGAATATGTTTCACCATTTTTCATAGTTGTGTTTCTGTAGTAAGCAAGTTCAGAAACAGTAACCAGCTGATAACCCTTTTTATCAAGATACTTAACAATGTTTGCAACTGCCTTTGGAGTTGAGTCTTGAATATCGTGCATTAGAACAATGTCGCCATCAAGGTTCTGACCTTTCTTGAATACACTCTTAATTGCATTAAATGTAGCCTGACTGCTCTTTGTACTCCAGTCTAGAGTATCAATTGACCATAGGATAATAGGGTTAATGTTTTCAGTTTCATATACATTAGAAGTAATACCACCCGGACAACGGAAAACAGTAGGATATTCACCGATTACTTTCTTAATAGCCTCATTTGTCTTGCTCATTTCAGCTCTTTGCTTTTTCTCACTGATGTTACTTGCATATTGGTGATCCCAAGAGTGATTACCGATTTCATGACCGGCATTAAATTCTTGTTGAACAATATCTTCTTCACCTTCAATTCTAGAACCAACTAGGAAGAATGTTGCTCTACCGTTTACACTCTTTAGTGATTTTAGAATTTGCTCTGTGTTACTTGCATCAGGACCATCATCAAATGTAAGTGCTACCATAGGTTTTGTTCTGTCTAGGTTTTTACGGATTTTAGCCTTTTGTTCTGTAACAATAATTTTGCAAGTAGCAGAAAGGTTGTTGTATAAAGTACAGGTAACATTAGCCTCACCTTCTCTAAGTGCCTTTACAAAACCCTTATTATCAACAGAAACAATGTGGTCATTGTCTGTAGTGAATGTGTAGCTTGAAGTACCTTCATTTTTATTAAATTCCGGAACAATATTTATTGTACCACCAACACCCATTGTTGTGCGAGCTAAGTTTAGCTTAAAGCTAGTAGGTTCATTAAATATTTGTAGCTTAACTTTCTTTTCAATACCATTGTAACTTGTGATTGTAATAGTTGCATTACCTTTTGATATTGCTTTTATTGTGCCATTCTTATCAATAGTAGCAATATTTTCTTTATCTATATTATATGTATAGAAGTCACTAGGTGTATTTTCACTGTCATCCGGTTTAAAGGTGTAGCTTTCGTTATTAGCCATAACTATTTTTTTAGGTGCAGAGATTTTCTTAGGTGCTGATACAACAGTAATGTCAGCATAATTAGTAATGTCATTATCAGTTGTTACCTTAATAGAACAGTCGCCTTTCTTAAGTGCCACAACTTTGTTACCGGAAACTTTAACAATGCTGTTGTCTGTAGAAGTAAGTTTATAAGTGTTTTTTGCATCCTTAGGAGAAAGAACAACATCAAGAGAAGATTCTTGACCAACACCTAAGGTAATTTCTTTTGTCTTAAAGCTAACTGACTGAGCATTTGTAGTTATGTTCAGCACATTTTTGGCTTCTTCAACAATGTCAACACCATAAAGGGTAAGACCGGCACAAATAACTGAAATGATAGCTAATATTACAAGTATAGTTGTAATAATAATTGATTTCACTTTCATATATAATACTTCCTAAATCGTTTTTCTCTATGATACCACATAATCAGACAAAAATAAACATTTAACACATATTTTTTTAAATTATATTTGTTCTGTAGAAATGTACGCAATTATAATTTTGTTAAAGAATTATCTTATGTATGTTTACAACATGTTCACAATTTAAATTGTGTGAATTTTATGCAAAATATCTATATGTTTTAAATGGTAAATTCTGTTTGTGCATTTTGTAATAAATTAATTATTCTTATTGTGCAACTTTGCTCTTGATTTGATGGTTTTGTGAACTTTTGCATAAATTGTAGCAATTTTGACTATGGAAAAGGTAGAAACTTGGACACATTGTTGAAGAAACAACTAAATTGTAGCATAATAATAAATGTTCCGATAGTTTATGTACGGTTTGTGAACTATCTATTAAAAGGGGAAATAAGGTGGTGCAATGATGGATAACAAAGATGAATTAACCTTTGAACTTCAAAAGGCTCTTGCTGAAAAAGAAATAATGGATAAAGTCAATGTGCGTGTTCGTAGAAAGACCAGTCTAGTGTTGTTATTCATTTCATTTATGAGTTTAATTTTAGTAACATTCGCTTGGTTTACTATTAGTACACTTGCTAATGTTGAAAAGTTAGATATGACTATTGGTACTGCACCGGACCTTAGAATTAGTACAGAAAATCACGGTAGTAACTTTAAACAATATGTAAAGACTGTAACAGGTGCTATGATTGATAAGGAACTAACCGATAGATTTAATACAACAATGAAAGACCAAATTCTTGATCCTGTTACTTCTTCAAACGGTAGAGCATTTAAAAGCAGAAGTGGCAGAGATATGGAAAGAAACAAAAACACTTTCCTAGAATTTGACCTTTACTTAATTTCAACTAAAGATTTAACAGTTCACCTTACTAATGATGCTGACAATGAAAACAGAATCAAAGGTACTCAGGTTTCTACTAAAGAAACAGGTGACAAGGCTGATATTGTTAAGGCAGTTCGCTTTAGCTTTACTAATGAAGAAGGCAGAACTATTATATATGAACCAAACAAAGGTTCAGCAGTTGCAGGTCAAACAACATTTGATTTGTCAAGGCCAATGACTTACAGTGATGCAAACAAGGTTTGTGACCTTAAGAAACTAACTCCACAGAAAGTAACTGTTAGAGTTTGGTTTGAGGGTGAAGACCCTGAATGTGTTAACAAAATCCAAGAATCAACTATGGAAGCAATCCTAACATTCGGTGGGGAAGCTGACGCAGGTTAATTCATAAAATTTACTAAGATAGGGAGGAGATAAAAGTTGTTTAAGAAAAAGAAAAATGAAAATGTGGACTTTACTCCAAGTGACCTTAGTAAATTAACCCAAAAAGGTGCTAGAGAAACCGGTAAGGAAAGTTCCTACGGTGAGTTTAGACAAGCAAGAGATGCTGAAGTCCTAGATAAAACCAGAAGAAGAAAGAGACTTCTGTTTTGGTTAAGTTTACTTTTAATAGCTTTTCTACTTTGCTTGTGGTTACTAATGTTTTGGTGGACAAGAGCCGGTGACCTTGTTATTGATGTTGACCGACTAGCTGACCAAAAGGGTATTATCCTTTCTGAAACTTCAGACTTCAAACATCCTGAAACAGTTTTATCCGGTAAAGGTGTTGATAATGTAACCAACATTACATATGCTTGGCTAACTGATAATATGACAATAGACGGTGATATTTCTTATTTAGATAAATATGTGTCAAGTAAGGATAAGTCCATTGACGGTGGTAGTCATAACGGTGACAGTAACAATAATAAAAAGAAAATTGCCGGTACTAATAACGCCGGTGAAAACTACTTAGCTTATACATTCTATTGTAAGAATGTTGGTAATCAGTCCCTATCTTATGATGCAACTCTTATTAATAAGGGTGCTGCCAAGAGTATGGATGAAGCAGTTAGAATTATTGTTTTCAAAAACGGTAAACCTACTGTTTATGCTCACAAAAAGCATAAAAGTAATGAACCGGAAGACGATAGCAAGTTTATTCCAAAATCACTTAGTTCTAAGGCTTGGATAAATGATAAAGAAATTATGACAACCAAAAGTGAAAACTTTAAGCCAAATCAAGTTGATAAATATACAGTCCTAATGTGGGTTGAGGGTAATGACCCTGAATGTATCAACGAAATCCTTGGTGGCCATATGAAAATGTCTATGACATTCTCAGTTGAGGATGATAAAGAGACATAATGTCACTAGATTATAATTCAAAATTAATCAAAAATGCTATTAATCTTAGAAATAATCTTACACCACAAGAAAGGCACTTATGGTATGATTATTTATCCAAATATCCTATTCGCTTTCAAAGACAAAAGGTAATAGATAATTACATTGTTGATTTCTATTGTGCTAAAGCCCAGTTGGTAATTGAATTGGACGGTAGTCAACATTATAGAGATGATGAGAAGGCAAAGGATGATTTGAGAACAAGGACCCTTGAAAAAATCGGATTGTATGTTTTAAGAATTTCTAACTATGATTTGGACAGAAATTTTCAAGGTGTTTGTACTGAGATAGATAAAGTAGTAAAGATTAGATTGAAAAGATAGTACTGTTTTTCCTTTGTTATGAGTACTAAAGATTAGTGCATATTTAACAAAGGCTCCTTAGATTGTCAAACCAAGTGCAACACTTTGATTAAAATAGTCAATAGGTGAAAGAAGGTCTAAACATTTTCTAGGTCTATTATTGATTTTATCAAGGACTGCATCAAGTTGTGCTCTTGTGACTTTTCTGAAATCAGTACCTCTTGGAAAGAAAAATCTTAATAGTCCATTGATATTTTCATTTGAACCTCGTTGCCAAGGAGCATGAACATCTGCAAAATATATTTCTAAATCTAAATCTTTTTCAATATCAGCATATCCGTTAAATTCAGAACCATTATCTAAAGTTAATGTAAGTGGCTTGATTTTTAAAGAAGCTTTTTCAAAAGCTTCTCTAAAAGCTGAATTAATTGATGAAATAGATTTATCTTTACAGGTAGCAGCTACAAGAAATCTTGATTTTCTATCAATAGCAGTAACAAGATAGCCTTTTCCAACTGAACCGTAAATTGTATCTCCCTCATAATCACCAAATCTTCCTCTCTCATCAATTACAGAATCACGATTATGAATTGATTTTTCAGAATGTTTAGTGTAGGTCTTACGCTCAGTTCTGTAAGGTTTTCCTCTTCTTCTAAGATGTGATGCAGGTGAAATACCGGGAATAATTTGGAACGAATTGCACGATAAATAGAAGAAAAGAAATCTTTATATTATGATTTAAATTCCATTTATCGGCTATTATTTCCGGTGACCAAAAGGAATGTAATTTATCAAATACATAATTATATATATCTGTGTATATGAGTAAATTATTTTTTCTATGACAATCCTTTCTTCTTACTAAATATTTTACATGTGCGCCCCAAGAATGATAGTGTTTGCGTTTTTTACTAAAATTCCGTTTTAATTCTCTGCTGATTGTAGAAGGACTTCGTTCAAGTATTTTTGCAATTTTTCTTATGCTATATCCTTTTTCGTAAAATTCTTGTAGACATTCTCTTTCAATTAGTGTAAGATGTGTATATGACAATATGATTACCTCCGTATTATGTTTGGTGTTGCAACTACATTTTACACGTTGGTTTTCATATTGTCTATTTTTTTAGTGTTGCACTTGTTATTATAATCTACCCTCCTTATAAAGACGATAGTGGCAACACAATGTTGCAAACTCAAGGTGTTGCCAACAATACACCTGACCATCCAATAAAGATAAGCCAAGTTAAAGCAAAATTTGTGACAAAAATACCACTTGTTAATTCTTTGTATAACTTGTTTTTGTCTCCATGGGGTCTGGTAATATTCTTGCTACTGATTATACTAATCTTCCTTGATGAACTTGTTAATTTCATAAGAGTTCTTACAGGTAATGCAAAACCTAAGGCTGATATTAATGATATTATTAAGCGTCTTCAAGAGGAAGAAAGATTAGAAAAAGAAAAGAAAAAGTCATCAGAAATTGATGACCCAAAAATGAAAAAGATTGATGATGTTTATAATCATATAGTTAAAGATGATTCGGACGAGAAATAAGCAGAGGCTGTTGCAATGAGGCAATAGCCTTTTGCTATGCCTATATATCCTTAAATTTAGGCTGTATCAATTGTTCTAGTGTTAATATAGTAAATTTACGAATACTTAGTTAAAATCAAAATAGCAAAAAAATAAGGATACCGGTGATGGTATCCTTATCTGTTATAATAAACTTATTGTAAAATTATAAATTCCTATAATTTAAAATCAATTCATTTTCTTTACTTCTTCAAAAGTATCTACAATGTCCTGACTAGGCTTTTTAGTTAGTAAGCTAACAACAATAATTACGATTAAACCGGCTAAGAAAGCAGGTAGTAGTTCGTAAATATTTAAGAATGAAAGGTCCGGATTAGATGCACCGATTGGAGCGATTAGGTACTTCCATACAAATACCATAGCACCACCTACAAACATACCGGAGAAAGCACCGTACTTGTTAGCTCTTTTCCAGAACAAAGCACATAGTACAACAGGACCAAATGCTGCACCAAAACCGGCCCAAGCAAATGATACAATTTGGAATACTGATGAGTTAGGGTCCCAAGCCATAATAACTGCTATAACAGAGATTACAAGAAGTGTAACTCTGGCAATAATCATTGCTGATTTCTCGGAAGTTTTAACTTTAAATAATCCACCAACAATGTTTTCAGATACACCGGAAGAAGCAGCTAATAACTGACTATCGGCAGTACTCATTGTTGATGCTAAGATACCGGCCAAGATAACACCGGCTAGTAAAGCAAATACAATACCATTCTTAGAAAGTAGATTTGCAATGCTTACAATGATAGTTTCACTATCTGCTAAGTGTTCAAGAGTGCCGTTGTTTGTCATAGCAAGACCAACGAAACCGATAAATACTGCAATTGCAAGTGAAATAACAACCCATACTGTTGCAACTCTTCTTGATAGCTTTAGCTGCTTACTGTCACCAATAGCCATAAATCTTAGTAAGATATGTGGCATACCAAAGTAACCAAGACCCCAAGCCAGTAGTGAGAATATTGAAAGTAAGCTAAATGGTGTTGATGTTTTTGTAGCTGCATCAAAGCTTTCTGTTAAGCTAAAGTAACCCGGAAGTGACTGAGCATTAGCAATAACATTTTCAAAGCCACCGGCAGAATAAATACCAAAACCAAGAATAACAATTAATGCAACTGTCATAATGATACTTTGCATAAAGTCTGTTGTTGATGCTGCAAGGAAACCACCGATAGTTGTGTAACCCACAATAACAAGTGCAGAGATTACCATTGCTAAATGGTATTCAAGACCAAATACTGTACTGAATAGCTTACCACAAGCAGCAAAACCTGATGCAGTATATGGAACAAAGAATACAATGATTACTACTGCTGAAATTGCCATAATAACCTTATTCTTTTCACCAAATCTTTTTGAGAAAAATTCCGGAATAGTAATAGCGTCAATCTTTTGGCTATAGTTACGAAGTCTTTTAGAAACAATTAGCCAGTTAAAATATGTACCGATTGCCAGGCCTAAAGCTGTCCACACAGCCTCACTAGCACCACTTAGGTATGCAACACCTGGAAGTCCCATAAGTAGCCAAGAACTCATATCAGAGGCCTCAGCACTCATTGCAGTTACAAGTGGACCTAGTTTTCTGCCACCTAAATAAAAGTCATCTACAGAATTGTTTTGTCTAGCACATACAACACCGATTATTAGCACAAGGAAAAGATATGCTACAATGGATATTAATATGCATATGTTGGATGTTGTCATAATACCCCTCCATAATAAAAAGTCTTTATCATTTTACCACATTAAAGTGCAGTAGTCAAATAAATAGGGGTATTTTGGCTTATAATGTAAGTTCCATTACATAGTCATCCATAATATAACCTTTGCCAATGTCAGTTTGTTCACTTCTTATTGTTTTGTAGCCACAATGGTTATACACATCAATTGTGTGCTTGTTGTATTTATTTACAGTTAAGTAAACTGATTTCTTCTTTAGCTCTTTAGCTCTTGCGATAACAAAGTTCATCATCTTACTTGCGTATCCTTTACCTCTGTTTTCTAGTGTTAGGTAAAGTTTGCTTAAAAATAACTTTTCTTCTTCCGGATGAACAACAATGAAACCTATGTTTTCATTATCTTTCTGTACAAAATAAAATTCATAGCCACTTTTAATCTGCTTATCCATAGCATCTTTACTAAAGAACATTTCTACCATATAGTCAATTTGTTCTTTCTCAAGAATACAAGGAAAATACTCGTGCCATACCTTGTCAGCAAGATGATAAAAAGAATGAATTTCATCATCAGTTTTAACTAATTTATAATTTAGTTCATTATTCATAATAAAACCCCTTTATGTGTAATAATACAATTATACAACTAAAACTATTTATATACAATAAAAAAACGCACTAGCAAATGCTAATGCGTTCTATGGTGGGCCAACAGGGATTCGAACCCCGGACCAACCGGTTATGAGCCGGTGGCTCTGACCAACTGAGCTATTGGCCCTAACAGTATTTTTAATTATATCAGTGGTTCTCTAATTTGTCAATAATTAATTGTTTATTTTTTGTGCATTTTTCTGTAAAATTAAGTGGTTTTTCGCAAGAAATTTTACTTTTAAAGGTATGTGAAATTTTTATAAAATGTGATATAATATATATGTAAGAAATATATGAGTAATAAATCGAATTATTAAGAAACTCAGATTTAAACAGTGTTATTTGAATGAATGGAGAATGAAAGATGTATCAAGAGGGTGACAAGGTAATCAACAGCAATGGTGTTGCCTGTGTAATTGACAGAATTGAAAGAATGAAGATGCCTCATAGCAAGATTAGAAAAAATTACTATGTTATGCACGATATTCAGAAAAGTGATAATGTTTATTACATACCACAAGAAAATGAAGAGAATATGCGTTCACCTATGACTAAGGCAGAGGCAGAGGGATTGATTGACAATATTCCTCAAGTTGATCCTATTGATGTTAAATTTGATAGGTTTAGAGATGAAGCATATAGAAAATGTATGAAAGAGGCTACTCCGGAAGTATTGGTTGCTATGCTAAAGTACTTTGTAGCTAGAAAGAAAAAGCGTCAGAGAGTAGGGAAGAGCCTTTCTGCTATTGATGAAAAGTATATGAGAATTTCATCAAGAAATCTATTTTCGGAACTTTCTTGTTCAATGGATATTTCTGTTGAAGAAGCTGAAAACCTTGTGTATGGTAATTTCTCATAATTGCCCAATCTAATATTAAATTAGGACTATCGTTTGATAGTCCTTTTATTTTGCATAAAATTATTATATGTGGCTGAAAAGATAATCAGAAAAAAATAGATATAAAAATAAGAACCATTCAAACGAACGGTTCTTATTGGTGGGAGATGGTGGATTCGAACCACCGAAGGCGTTGCCAGCAGATTTACAGTCTGTCCCCTTTGGCCACTCGGGAAATCTCCCATATTATAAAGCCTACTATATTAAGTAGGCTTGTTTTTGGAGCTGGTGGACGGACTTGAACCCCCGACCTGCTGATTACAAATCAGCTGCTCTACCAACTGAGCTACACCAGCTTATGTAGTTTTATCCGGTAATTTGCGTTCCAAATTACTGACGCTCCACTACTATAACACAATAATAATCTGTTGTCAAGAAAAAATTGAAAATATTTTGATTTTTGTTCTGTGTTGTAAATAGATATGACCCATTTTAGGGTAAAAATAAAATACGATTTAATATTTCGCTTGTTTTACTGACTTTTGATTATGAATATTAATTAATGAATGGATTTCAATTCTAACTTTTCACTCAATAACTGCATTGGACTCTTGTAATCAAGTGTTCTCATTGTTTTGTTATTACTCCATTCCAAATGTCCTTTTAATTTTGTGTTTAATTCTTCAATATTTCTGAATGTTTCCCATTCATAGAAATATCTTTGGTCGTTTCTATGACTTCTTTCTACCTTTCCGTTGTGCCAAGGTGTTCGTGGTGGTATTAATTTATGATTTATACCTAGTTTGTTTAATTCTATTTCAAAAGGACTTTTCACTTCACTGCTCTGATATTTATATGTGAACTCTATTCCGTTATCTGTTTGAATAGTCTGTATTTTAAACGGAAATTCTTTCAATAACATTTTCAAGAATTTGGTTGAGTTTTCAGGTGTATGTTCTTCAAACCCATATACAAATCTCATCCTTGTACATTCATCTATTGCAGTCCATTGATAAAAATGCTTTCCGTCCCTTAAAGCCTTACCTCTTAAGCAATTATATGGCACTTCTTTTACATCTATCTGCACCTTTTCTCCAGGTATTAACAGTTCCGGATATCTTCTATGCTTACGGCTCTTTTTCTTGGTCTTTTTATATTTTACTAAGCCCATTCTTTTAGCTGCATATATCATTCCTGAGTAGCTTCTTGTATATCCTTTTCTCTTTAAATCACTGTATACTCCATCCCATCCATATCTTTCATAGCACTTTTTGAAAGAATTTCTAATTTGTCTTTCTTCTCTTTTTGTGTGCCTGTTAGGATGACTATGTGGTCTGTGTGATTTAGGCAATAGCGATTGCCAGGTACCGTCATATTGTTTACACCATCTCTTTACGCTTGAAAGACTTACACCGTACATTCTACTTGCTTTGCTTTTTCCTTTTTTTAGTGCGTATTTTACTATGGCTTGCTTTTTCTTTGCTTCTTGTGTTATCATATTCATGAGGAGTACTTCTTTCTTAGGTTAATGTTTTTTTAGCGATTCCATTATACCATATTTTGAAGTTACTCCTCTTTTTTATTGGGTCATATCATTTTAGCACATACAAAATTGAAAATATTTTGATTTTTGTTTGTTTATGAGAGAAGTTTTTTCAATTTTGTTTGTGGGTAAAGATTTATCCGTTCTGCAAATTAGGGTTTGTCTTTTAATTTTTATTGAGTGTAAAGGAAAATTTCTTTTAAATTCAATCGGCTATAAAGAAAAAATTTATAGTGAGAATATGCACCTAAAATAATATAAAAACTATGTCTCACAGTTGTAGGGGACATCATTGATGTCCCGTAACAAACTAGCCTGTATATAGGTACTTTGCCCTATATGGTAAGTTATAATTTTTAGTTTCTACATAGGACTAAGTTACATAAAACATTTTACTATTAAACGGGCGAACAATGTTCGCCCCTACATCTGTGAGCCATAATATGATATAAAAATCGGTACTGTTTATTCTACAAAATATTGTTATATTATTAATTGTGCAATAACTTGGTATACAAGAGAGAAAGGACATAGTATACACTTTTTAGTATTTAAACATCACCACAAACCCAAATTTATCGAATTAATCTTAACTCACAGACAAAATTGAAAAACCCTAATTTATCGCAATACACATAGGGGAAAGGGCAATAAATTACAGTAACAATATAGAATATAAAAATTAAAACAAAAAAATAAGAACCATTCAAACGAACGGTTCTTATTGGTGGGAGATGGTGGATTCGAACCACCGAAGGCGTTGCCAGCAGATTTACAGTCTGTCCCCTTTGGCCACTCGGGAAATCTCCCATATATAAAGCCTACTGTATTTAGTAGGCTTGTTTTGGAGCTGGTGGACGGACTTGAACCCCCGACCTGCTGATTACAAATCAGCTGCTCTACCAACTGAGCTACACCAGCTTATGTAGTGTTTTGTGTTAGTGAACTTTCCGTATCTCTAACGCTCCCTTACTATACCATATGGAAAAATTTTTGTCAACAATTTTTTTGAAATTTTTTAAATCTTTTTTAATTCTTTATAAAGAAAAGTATTTTTTATTAGCTTTTAGTTACACTATAGTGAGGTGAAAAGTGTGAATATAACTGGGCTACAGGTGGCTAATTGTCGAAGAAAATTATTATTATTATTTTTTTTAAATATATCCGATTATCTCTGCACAATTACAATAATTCAGTACAATGGATTTAAAGAAATAAATCCTATAATGATTTATCTGCTGGAAAAACCTATGTTTTGCTTTGTGATAAAGTGTATTTTGCCTTTACTATTGGTGGGTTATATTTTTTATGCTATAAAGAATGCATCGGATAATCTGATTTTTATAGTAAACATTGTGATGCTTGTTGTGGTAGTGTTCTACTTGCTAATTAACATTATGCACATAATTAATTTTATAGTTTTGTTCAATATGTACTAAAAGTATTTTAGAAAATTTGCAAAACATAATCATAATTCTTTTAAAGCACGAAACAACCTTATACTATGATATAATGATTTCATAAAAATCCACCTGTAGCGTACTTGGATAACGCATCAGATTCCGATTCTGGGGATAGCAGGTTCGAGTCCTGTCAGGTGGACCATTAAAAATAAGGAGGTTGGTGTTATGATAAAGAAAATTAGCACTCTTGCTATTTGCGATTTTGTTTTGGCTCTAATCATATATGCCAGAGTAAACCTTAAGAATGCACTTCTTTCCGAAATAACTACAAATACAAGCAGAGAAACTACTAATCAAGTTTTGACTAACAGTAATTTTGTAGTAGTCATAACACTGGCCCTTGTAGGTGCAGTAATAAGTGTTATGGTTTTATCAAGTACAAAAAACATTCCACAGCTTATGATGGATATACTTTTCATTGGTGTTGTTGGTGTGGTACTTGCTTTGTGGTGGAAAGTCCTTGCAGTTACCGGTTGGGGATATTTCTGTAGTTATCAAGAACTAATGACCTATGTAGGATCATTTATGATTGGTGCTTGTATATTAAAACTTATTACATATATTTTCCGTAAAAGGATTTGATTGTATGGGGATTATAAGCAATATAAAAAATAAATATAAAGTAAATAAAAATATTTTGTGGGCAATTAATGGCATACTGACTGCTATTACAACGGTTTACAGTGGGTACATAATTTATTCTTGTTTTCCTATTGTAAAGGGAAGTATCGCCCTAATTACAGTAGCAACACTATGTATTATTTTTAATTTTCTTTCTTTTTGCCTGAATAGAAAGTATCTTAATACGCCCATTTCAATTTGCTCACTGATTATTATGGCATTATTAACTGCTATATTAGTTATTAACCCTAACTATAATTGGTATATGTGGGCTGAAGTTGCACTAAATGTTTTTACTTCTTTGCTAACTGTTATATATCAATTTGTTGGAGTAAAGATTGGTTGGAAAGAAAACAAGCTGGTAAAAATCGCTAAGGTTAAACTTGACTTTGATTTTAAGCCTGAGGACTTAATTGAGGAATACAGAGTAGCACTAAATGCTATTGATAAGAAGTATCATTTTGGTGCTAAAGATAGAGAAAAGTTTGAAAAAGAAAAAGAAGAACTTTTGCAGGATACTCATCAAATTTTGAAAGAATTTATCAGTAATGATGAAGTCACTTTGCTTGATAAACTGGAAACACTTTACAAAGCAAAGGCAAATTTGATTATATCTGAGGACAACTATCTTCTTTGGAAAAATCAGCTTATTAACAACTCAACAGAGATTGAAAGAGTTAAGAAAGAAACAGAAAACCTATACAAAGTAGGTAGTATCAGTGAAGAAGAATACAACCATTGTATGAAACTTCTAGAGGATGAATTTTAAATTAACACTTCAATTTGTTATATATACACAAACGATAATGTATATTGTTTGTGTATTTCCATTTTTTTACTGTTGAAAGAAAAACGAGAAAAATGGTATAATAATAACATATGAGATTAGGAAGTGTTTACAATTAACGATAAGCTGTTGAATTGTTTCGGTATAATTACAAAGTCAGAGATTGATTTGTTTCTTGATTGCATAAGTGATTTGATTGAAAGTGAAGTAGTACAGAAAATGTGCAACTTTACTCAGCATGGAGATACAACAACCTTTGACCATTGTTTGATGGTTTCTTTCAAAAGTTTTCAGTTTTGTAGGAAATTTAATCTTGATTATCGTGCTGCTGCAAGAGGAGGACTTCTTCATGATTTGTTCCTTTATGATTGGCACGATAAGGATTTAGAAATAAACCTACATGGTTTTTATCATCCGGGAATAGCACTTAGAAATGCTGAAAAGGCTTTTGTTTTGGATGATAAAGAAAAGGAAATTATTAAGAAACATATGTGGCCACTTACAGTTGTGCCACCAAAATGTAGGGAAGCGTATGTCATCTGTTATTTTGACAAGACATGTACCCTAAAAGAAGTTTTCAAAGAATGGGGAGTGTCCTTGCGTAAACTTATGACAAGGGGTTTAGTTAAGAAGTAGGTGGAGAAAAGTGAACTTAGTGCAATATTTTTTAGCGTTTATGCTATATAGCATTATTGGCTGGGCCTATGAAACTGCACTATATACAGTTCAGGAAGGAAGATATATTTCTTCCGGATTTCTAAAAGGTCCTTACTGTCCGATTTATGGTGGTGGGGCAGTAGCAATGGTGTTTTGCTTTTATGGTAGAACAGATAATTCTTGGGTGATTTTCTTTGGAGGTATGGCTATTGCTACAATTATTGAATATTTAGTAGCAGTTATACTGGAAAATTGTTTCCATAAAAAATGGTGGGATTATAGCAATATTAGATTTAACTTTCAAGGTAGAATTTGCCTTTTAGGTACATTGTGCTTTGGTACGCTTTGTATGCTTTTATGTAAAGCAGTACATCCTGCTTTTATGAAAATGATTTCTATTATTCCGGAAGATTATCAGTTTTGGTCAGCTATTGTTTTGGCTATTATCTTTGTATGTGACTATATTTATACAATAGCTATGTTACATAAAACAAAGAAAACTCGGTCAAAAAACAGAGATGACTATGAAAATGAACTACCTCAGCTAAATACTCAGGAGTTGTTTTCTAATTTAGGTAACAAGATTAATAGTAAAATTAAGATAAAAGATAGAATTCACTTTGGTGGTATCAGCTATATTATAGAAAAGCTAAAATTAAAACCTTTCTATATAGAAAAGGTTGAACCAATATATACTCCGATTAAGGAGAAATTCAAAGAATTTAAAGAAAAATAATAATTAACTAAAATGCGAAGATTTTTAGTCTTTGCATTTTTTTCGGTAAGGGGATAAGATGGGATTTTTCGACTATATTACAAAAATAGATTTTAGCATTCTGTACTATATTCAAGAACATTTAAGATGTTCTTTCCTTGACTTCTTAATGCCACTGTTTGGATTTATCCAAGAGGGTGGTATGGTGTGGATTGTAATTTCAATCATACTAATCTGTTTTAAGAAAACAAGATATTGTGGCTTTGCAATTTTACTTGCAATGGGTATAGACACTTTGATTACAGAATTTACACTAAAGAATATTATTTGTAGAGTTCGCCCTTGTAATTATAATGATTTAAAAATATCAATAGATATGCTTGTTTCAAGACCTGATTCCTATGGTTTTCCATCAAACCATTCAGCAAGTGCTTTTGCAGCAGCAACTGCTTTGCTTGTAACTTTAAAGAAAAAGAGATGGGCTATTTTGGGATATATCCTTGCAACAGCTATTGCCTTATCTAGGTTATATGTTTTTGTACATTTCCCATCAGATGTACTTGTTGGTGCTATTGTAGGTTCTTTAATTGCATTGTTGGTATGCTTCTTAATGAAGAAAACAGGTTTTAAAGAATTTTTGATACATAAAAATATTATTGAGAGGTAAATTTGTAATGGAAAGATTAACAATTAAGAAGTTGTACAATTTAGACGAAACTATTGCAAAAGATTTGTTTGATGGTCTTACATATCCTTGGGAGGCTTTGCCTTTAATTGGTGACTTTATTATTAAGCTAGGTAATACACTTGACCCTGATATTTACGAAAAGAAAGGTGACAACATTTGGATTGCTAAGTCAGCTAAAGTTTTTGACTCAGCATATTTACACGGTCCACTGATTATTGATGAAGATGCTGAAGTTAGACAGTGTGCATTTATTAGAGGTAATGCTATTGTAGGTAAGGGTGCTACTGTTGGTAACTCTACAGAGCTTAAGAATGCTATTCTGTTTAATGGTGTTCAAGTTCCTCACTTTAACTATATTGGTGACAGTATCCTAGGCCATATGTCACATACAGGTGCAGGTTCAATTACATCAAACCTAAAGAGTGACAAAACCTTTGTAACTGTTTTGCTAGACGGTAAAAAGGTTGAAACAGGTGTTAAGAAGTTTGGTGCTATGCTAGGAGACCATGTAGAGGTTGGCTGTAATTCAGTTCTAAACCCAGGTACTGTTATCGGTAAGAATACTAATGTATATCCACTTTCATTCGTTAGAGGCTATGTAGCAGAAAATTCAATCTATAAAAGATTAGGCGAAGTAGCTGAAAAGTATTAATTAATATAGGATAGGTAGAACGAAGCCCCACATATTATTATGTGGGGCTTTACCTATATAGTATAGTTTAAAATTCAATTCCTTTTCTTGCAGAGATACCTCTGTCATAAGGATGAGCAACTTTTCTCATTTCGGTACAGTAGTCAGCAAGTTTAAGTATCTTTTCACTTGGGTTGTGACCGGTTAAAACAATTTCGATATTCTTAGGAGCATTAGCTAAGAAGTCAAAAAGTTCACTTTCGGAAAGCATATTGTTTTCAATTGCAATAAATATTTCATCAAAGATAACCATATTGTATTTGCCTACTAATGCTTCTTTAGCACAATACTCAAATGTATTTCTGCAATGTTGACGACATTGTAATTTTTCTTCATCTGTCATATCTCTGACAAATTTAACATGGTCAGGACAAGGAGTAAGAGTAATGTTAGGTATAAGTTCCATTGAGCGTCTTTCACCGGAATCATTACCTTTTAAGAATTGAGAGAATAGCACCTTTCTGTCACTACCGGCAGCTCTCATTGCAATACCGACAGCACAGGTGGTTTTGCCTTTGCCATATCCATAGTAAATGTGTAGCATATAGCACATTCCTTTCTATATATAATAGTATAAGTTATTTTCTAATATAATAATATATCCCATTGAAAAAATAATCAAGTGTGTTATAATACAAAGAAGGAGTGATTTTATGAATTATCAGAAGAAAAGAAAAAGACAGATGGTTATAATTCGTATAGTTGCCATTGTATGTGCAGTGCTTATTTTAGGTTCAGTTTTTGCTGCTGCTTACTTTAGTTAATGAATTTTTTGTAAAATTATTCTTTAAAAGCAGCAAAAATGCCGATTTATAGGGCTTTTAAGGTTGAAAATTCTTTATGTGCAATAAAAATATAATCTTTGTGCATAATATACAAAAATATTTTTAAAATATTTATAAACTTCTAATGATATAATTATGCAAAAACCTTGAAAAAGCCCATTAAATCTAGTATAATAAGCCTTGCGTGACTGCGATAGATATGCGAAGAAGCGGGAGGTTGCGACAGTTAGTCGGTTTTTCCGTGGAGTATGTCCGATTTTAAACCGGGCGATTAAGTTAAGATTGAGCAAATATTACCCAATAGGGTAACACTATGCTCTTAATGCGCTTTGAACTGCCCGAATGAATAAAATTCATCCGGTTTTTTTAATGCAAGGGTGTGAAACACCCGGATGTGTTATCAGTTAAAAGCACGCCCGCCAACTCAAAACTATTTAAGGAGGCGTTATTATGGCAGTCAAGGAAAAAATTCGTATAAGACTTAAGGGTTACGATCATCAGTTAGTTGATCAATCAGCTGAAAGAATCGTTGCAACAGCCAAGAGAACAGGTGCTAGAGTTTCAGGTCCTGTACCTCTACCAACACAGAAGCAGGTTGTTACAATTCTAAGAGCTGTTCATAAGTACAAGGACAGCCGTGAGCAGTTTGAAATGAGAACTCACAAAAGACTTATCGACATTCTAAGACCATCAAACAAAACTGTTGATGCTCTTATGAAATTAGAACTCCCTGCAGGCGTTGACATCGAAATTAAGTTATAATTTCATTTCAACCTACCGGTAGACAGGGTAAATGTTGGGAAACCAACCAATAACCTAAAAGGAGGAAAACATAATGCAGAAGGCATTAATCGGAAAGAAAGTCGGTATGACTCAGATTTTCGACGAAAAGGGACGTTTCGTTCCTGTAACTGTTGTTGAAGCTGGCCCATGTGTAGTTTCAATGAAAAAGACAGTTGAGAGTGATGGCTACGCAGCAGTTCAGATGGGCTACGGCGATATGAAGCCTCACAAAGTAAACAAGCCTATGAAGGGTCATTTTGACAAGGCTGATGTTGCTCCAAAGAAAGTTCTTAAAGAATTTAGATTTGAAGACACAGATGCTTACAACGTAGGCGACATCATCAAAGCAGATGTTTTTGAAGCTGGTAACAAAGTTGATGTTACTGGTAAGAGCAAAGGTAAAGGCTTTGCCGGCGTAATTAAGCGCTGGAATTTCCAGAGACTTAAGGAAACTCATGGTTCAGGTCCTTGTGTAAGAGACGGTGGTTCAATGGGTTGCTGTTCATCTCCTTCTCGTGTATTCAAGGGTAAGAAGATGGCCGGTCACTTAGGTGCTGAAAAAGTAACAGTTCAGAATCTTGAAATCGTTAAGATTGATGTAGAAAACAACCTCATTGCTATTAAGGGCGCTATTCCAGGTCCTAACAAAGGCTATGTTGTAATCAAAGATTCTGTAAAGGCTTAAGAAAGGGGGACTACAAATGCCAAGTATTAACGTTGTTGATATGAAGGGTTCAAACGCTAAGACAATCGAACTAAACGATTCTATTTTCGCTATCGAACCAAACGAAGCAGTAATGCATCAGATGGTAGTTCTCTATCTTGCTAATCAGCGTCAGGGTACTCAGAGTGCTTTAACTCGTTCAGAAGTATCCGGTGGTGGTAGAAAGCCATGGAGACAGAAGGGTACAGGTCGTGCTAGACAGGGTTCTACAAGATCTCCACAGTGGACACACGGTGGTATCGTATTTGCTCCAAAGCCAAGAGACTACAGCTTCAGTGTAAATAAGAAGGTAAAGAGACTTGCTATGAAGTCAGCTCTATCTTCAAAGGTTGCTGCAGATGAACTTATCGTTGTTGATAAGATCGCTTGTGACGACTACAAAACAAAAACTATGGTTGAGATGCTCAAAGCAATCGGCTCTGAAAAGAAGACACTAATCGTTCTTCCAGAAGTTGATAGCAAAGTTATCAAGTCAGCAAATAACATTCCTGGTGTTAAGACTTGTCAGTACAACGAAATCAATGTTTATGATATTCTAAATGCAGACAAGCTAGTTATCGCTGAGGGTGCAATTGCTAAGATTGAGGAGGTGTACGCATGATCGCTCATGACATCATTATTCGCCCAATCATCACTGAAAAGTCAATGATGGGTATTGCAGAAAAGAAGTACACCTTTGAAGTTGCTAAGACAGCTACAAAGATTGATATTGCTAACGCTGTTGAAGAAGCTTTCAAAGTTAAAGTTGCTAAGGTTAACACAGTTTCTGTTCGTGGCAAACTAAAGAGACAGGGCAGAACACAGGGCTATACAAAGTCTTGGAAGAAGGCTGTTGTTACTCTAACAGAAGATAGCAAGAGCATTGAATTTTTTGAAGGCATGATGTAAGCCTAATTAAGAATTCTAAAAAATTACTAATTAATAGGCAGAATGTATGGGGCTTCACCATAAACCCCGCAAAGCCATCATGAGGAGAGTGAAATCAAATGGCCATTAAGGTATATAAACCGACCACAAACGCACGCCGTAATATGTCGGTTACTGATTACTCATCTCTTTCAAAGGTAGCACCTGAAAAGAGTCTACTACAGCCAATCAAGAAGAATGCTGGTCGTAACTCTTATGGTAGAATTACTGTTCGTCACAGAGGCGGCGGTAACCGTAGAAAGTACAGAGTAATTGATTTTAAGAGACAGAAGTTTGACATTCCTGCAACAGTTAAGACATTAGAATATGATCCTAACCGTTCAGCATTTATCGCACTAATTCAGTATGAAGACGGCGAAAAGTCATACATCATTGCACCGGAAGGTCTCAAGGTTGGCGACACAGTTGTTGCCGGTCCTAGTGCAGATATTAAGCCTGGTAACGCACTACCACTAAGTGCTATTCCAACAGGTACATTCATCCACAATATTGAACTTTACCCAGGTAGAGGTGCTCAGCTAGCTAGATCAGCTGGTAATATGGCACAGCTAATGGCTAAAGAAAACGGTATGGCTCTACTTAGACTACCATCCGGCGAACTAAGAAACGTTCCTGATAACTGTATGGCTACAATCGGTGTTGTAGGTAACTCAGATCACGAAAACGTTAAGATTGGTAAGGCTGGTAGAAAGAGAAATATGGGTTGGAGACCAACAGTAAGAGGTTCTGTAATGAACCCTAATGACCACCCACACGGTGGTGGTGAAGGTAAGTCACCAGTCGGTCGTCCAGGTCCATGTACTCCTTGGGGTAAACCTGCTCTTGGTTACAAGACTCGTAAGAACCACAAGGCTTCTGACAAGCTAATTGTAAGAAGAAGAAACGGTAAGTAAGACGGAAGGAGCTAATTTAATATGAGTAGAAGTACTAAAAAAGGCCCTTTTGTCCAGCCTAAGCTGCTCGAAAGAGTCATTGATATGAACGAAAAGGGAGAAAAGAGAATTCTAAAGACTTGGTCAAGAAGTTCAACAATTTTCCCTGAATTTGTAGGTCACACATTTGCAGTCCATGACGGACGTAAGCATGTTCCAGTATATGTAACTGAAGATATGGTTGGTCACAAGCTTGGTGAGTTTGCTCCAACTAGAACATTCAGAGGTCATGCTGGTAGTAAGACATCTAAATAAGCGGAAGGAGTAAGCAAGATGGAAGCAAAAGCATATGCAAAATATGTTCGAATTTCACCTCGTAAGGTTTCAGTTGTACTAAACCTTATCCGTGGTAAGGACGTAAAACTTGCAAAGGCTATTCTCGAGCATACCCCAAAGGCCGCTTGTGAGCCACTACTTAAGTTGCTCAAGTCAGCAGTTGCTAATGCTGAGAATAACCACAGCATGGACACTTCTGCACTATATGTTGCAGAATGTTCAGTATCCCAGGGCCCAATTCTTAAGAGAATTAGACCAAGAGCTCAGGGTAGAGCATTTAGAATTGATAAGAAAACATCTCATATCACTCTAGTGCTAAAAGAGAAAGAATAAAGGAGGTTTGTAGCAATGGGACAGAAAGTTAATCCACACGGTATTCGTGTAGGCGTAATTAAAGACTGGGACTCTAGATGGTTTGCCAGCAAGAAAGATTTCGGCGATACACTTGTTGAAGACTACAACCTTCGTAAGGTATTAAAGAAACAGCTTTATACAGCGGGCATCTCTAAGATTGAAATCGAAAGAGATGGTAAAAAAGTAAGACTTCACATTCACTGTGCTAAGCCTGGTATGATTATCGGTAAAGGCGGTAGTGAAATTGAGAAGCTAAAGGCTCAGTGTGAAAAGTTCTTAAACAAGCCTGTTAACATCAACATTGTTGAAGTTAAGCATCCTGATACAGATGCTCAGCTTGTTGCAGAAAACATTGCACTACAGCTAGAAAAGAGAATTTCATTCCGTCGTGCTATGAAACAGGCAATCGGCAGATCAATGAAGTTCGGTGCTAAGGGTATCAAGACAATGTGTTCTGGTAGACTTGGCGGTGCAGAAATTGCAAGAAGTGAACAGTATCATGAAGGTACTATTCCTCTACAGACACTTCGTGCTGATATCGACTACGGTTTTGCAGAAGCAAACACAACATACGGTAAGATCGGTGTTAAGGTTTGGATCTACAAGGGTGAAGTAATCGGTAACGTACAGAAGCGTCCAGCTCGTAAAGAAGGAGGCAAGAAGTAATGTTATTACCTAAGAGAGTAAAGTACAGAAGAGTACACAGAGGTCGTCTTACAGGTAAAGCTTACCGTGGTAATAAGGTTACTTACGGTGAATTCGGCCTTCAGGCTTTAGAGCCATCATGGATTACATCAAACCAAATCGAAGCAGCCCGTGTAGCTATGACTCGTTACTGCAAGCGTTTCGGTAAAGTTTGGATTAAGATTTTCCCAGATAAGCCGGTTACAGCAAGACCTGCTGAAACTCGAATGGGTAAAGGTAAAGGTAACCCAGAATATTGGGTAGCTGTTGTTAAGCCAGGCAGAGTTATGTTTGAACTTGGTGGTGTTGACGAAGCTACAGCAAGAGAAGCTATGCGTCTTGCTGCTAATAAGCTACCTATTAAGTGTAAGTTTGTTACAAAGGAGGTTGAACAGTAATGACATCAAAGGAAATTAGAGAACTTTCTACTGAAGAACAGCAGACTAAGCTAAAAGACTTGAAGGAAGAACTATTCAACCTTCGTTTTCAGCTTGCTATTAATCAGCTAGAAAACCCAACAAGAATTAAGGCAGTTAAGAAAGATATTGCTAGAATTTCAACAATTCTTCGTGAAGATGAATTAGCTGAAGCTTAAGGAGGATACAACAATGAGCGATAGAAATTACAGAAAAACTGTTGTCGGCAAGGTTGTATCTGACAAAATGGATAAAACCATTGTCGTTGCAATCGAAGACAGCGTAAAGCATAAGCTTTATAATAAGATTGTTAAGAGAACTGTTCGCTATAAAGCACATGATGAAAATAACACAGCAGGTGTAGGCGACAGAGTAAAGATCATGGAAACTCGCCCACTCTCTAAGGATAAGAGATGGAGACTAGTCGAGATCATTGAAAAAGCTAAATAAGTTAGCTTGAGAAAAAGGAGGAACACACTGTGATTCAACAGCAGACTTATCTCAAGGTAGCCGACAATACTGGCGCTAAGGAACTTATGTGCATTCGTGTTCTCGGTGGTACTAAGAGAAGATATGCCAACATTGGCGATGTTGTAGTTGCTTCTGTAAAGAAAGCAACACCAGGCGGCGTTGTAAAGAAGGGTGATGTAGTTCGTGCAGTAGTTGTACGTTCAGCTAAGGGTGTTCGTCGTGAAGACGGCACATACATCCGTTTTGATGAAAACGCAGCTGTTATTATTAAAGATGATAAGAGTCCAAGAGGCACTCGTATTTTTGGACCAGTTGCTCGTGAGCTTCGTGAAAAGGACTTCACAAAGATCCTTTCTCTAGCTCCTGAAGTACTTTAATTGGAGGTGTCAAGTTATGAATAATAAAGTTCATGTTAAAACAGGCGACACCGTTGTAATTATTAGCGGTAAAGACAAAGGCAAGCAGGGTACTGTTATGGCTGTTTCACCAAAGGAAGGCAAAGTTATCGTTGAAAAGTGCAATATGGTAACTAAGCATGTTAAGCCTAGAAGAATGGGTGAAGCAGGTGGTATCCAGAAGGCTGAAGGTGCTATGTATGCATCAAAAGTTCAGCTAGTATGCCCAAGATGCAAAAAGCAGACTAGAGTTGCTCACAAGATTAACGCTGACGGCTCTAAGGATCGTATTTGCGCTAAGTGCAAAGAAGAAATTTAAAGGAGGATTTCACAGTGGCTAGATTAAAGACTTTCTACAAAGAAGAAGTTGCACCGGCTCTTATGAAGAAATTCTCTTACAAGAGCGTAATGCAGATTCCAAAGCTAGATAAGATTGTTATCAATGTTGGTGCTGGTGAAGCTAAGGAAAACCACAAGGTTATCGACTCAATTTGTACTGACCTTCGTGCTATCACTGGCCAGCAGCCAATGATTTGTAAAGCAAGAAAATCAGTTGCTAACTTCAAACTAAGAGAAGGTATGGCAATTGGTTGTAAAGTAACACTAAGAGGCGACAGAATGTATGAATTTCTAGATCGTCTATTCAATGTTGCTCTACCAAGAGTTCGTGACTTCAGAGGTATTAACGGTAACTCTTTTGATGGTCGTGGTAACTATAACATGGGTATCAAGGAACAGTTAATTTTCCCTGAAATCGAATATGATAAGATTGATAAAGTTCGTGGTATGGACATTTGTTTCGTTACTACAGCTCAGACAGATGAAGAGGGCCGTGAGCTACTAAGCTTAATGGGCGCTCCATTCACAAAGTAAGGAGGAATAGTTGTGGCTAAGACAGCAATGAAAATAAAACAGCAGAAAGAGCCTAAGTACTCTACAAGAAAGTACTCTCGCTGCAAAATCTGCGGCAGACCACATGCTTACCTCCGTAAGTACGGTATTTGCCGTATCTGCTTCCGTGAACTCGCTTATAAGGGTGAGATTCCAGGCGTTAAGAAATCAAGCTGGTAAGGAGGTAAAGTTATGCAGATTACTGATACAATTGCAGACTTACTTACAAGAATTCGTAATGCAAGTTCTGCTAAACACGATACAGTTGACATTCCAGCATCAAATATGAAGAAGGCTATTTGCCAGATTCTTGTTGATGAAGGTTATGTTAAAGAATTTACTACAATGGAAGATGGTAAGCAGGGCGTAATTAAGGTAACACTTAAGTACACTGAAGATAAGACTCCTGTAATCACAGGTCTTAGAAGAGTTTCAAAGCCAGGCTTACGTATTTACAGCAATGCAGAAAACCTACCAAAGGTTATGAAGGGCCTTGGTATCGCTATCATCTCAACTTCTAAGGGTATCATGACAGACCGTCAGGCTCGTAAAGAAAATATCGGTGGCGAAGTTCTTGCATTTGTTTGGTAAGGAGGTGCCGAGATGTCTCGAATTGGAAGAAAACCTATAAATATTCCCGCTGGCGTTACTGTTTCAGTAAACGAAGGCGTTGTAACTGTTAAGGGTCCTAAGGGTGAATTAACTCAGAAGGTACACCCAAATATGACAGTTGAAATCAATGGTGATGTTGTTGAAGTAAAGCGTCCTAATGACGACAAGCTAAACAGAAGCCTACATGGTCTTACTCGTTCTTTAATCCACAATATGGTTATCGGCGTTACAGAAGGCTACAAGAAGGAACTAGAAGTTAACGGTGTTGGTTACAGAGTTCAGAAGCAGGGCAACAAAGTTGTTATGAACCTAGGTTTCTCTCATCAGGTAATTGTTGAAGAAACAGACGACATTAAGATGGAAGTTCCAGATCCTAATAATATCATTGTTCTTGGCTGCGATAAGCAGAAGGTTGGTCAGTTCGCTGCTGAAGTTAGAGAAAAGCGTCCACCAGAACCATACAAGGGTAAGGGTATTAAGTATAAGGATGAAGTTATCCGTCGTAAGGAAGGTAAAGCCGGTAAAGGCAAGTAATTAAGGAGTGAATGACAAATGGTAAAAAGACCTGATACAAAAAAAGCCCGTCTAAATCGCCATAAGAGAGTTCGTGGTAAGATTAGCGGTACTGCAGAATGTCCACGCCTTTGTGTATTCCGTTCTACTAACAACATTTATGCTCAGTTAATTGACGATGTTGCTGGTGTTACACTTGCTGCTGCTTCTACTCTTGATAAGAGCATTAGTGGCAATGGCGGAAACAAAGAGGCTGCAAGAGCAGTTGGTAAGTTAATTGCTGCTAAGGCAGCAGAGAAGAATATCGTTGATGTTGTATTCGACAGAGGCGGTAATATCTATCACGGCCGTGTTAAAGAATTGGCCGAAGGCGCCCGTGAGGGTGGCCTCAATTTCTAAGGAAGGGGAGGAATTACTTTGGCTAATTATGATAGAAATGACGACAGATTTACAGAAAGAGTTGTTACAATCAACCGTGTATCAAAAACTGTAAAGGGCGGTCGTATTTATAAGTTCGCAGCTCTTGTAGTTGTAGGTGATGGCGAAGGTACTGTTGGTTTCGGTATCGGTAAAGCTGGTGAAGTTCCAGACGCTATCAGAAAGGGTATTGAAGATGCTAAGAAGAACCTAATGAAGGTTTCTCTAAGAGGCACAACAATCCCTCACGAAATTATCGGTGAATTTGGTGCAGGTAGAGTTCTTATGAAGCCTGCTGCTCCTGGTACCGGTGTTATCGCTGGTGGTCCTGTTCGTTCAGTTGTTGAAGCTGTAGGTATCAAGGACATCAGAACAAAGGCTCTTCGTTCAAACAACCCTTGTAATGTAGTTAGAGCTACACTAGAAGGTCTAAAGAATCTAAGAACAGCTGAAGAAGTTGCTGCTATTCGTGGCAAATCAGTTAAAGAAATTTTATAATAGGGAGGTTGCTAAGAATGAAAATTACTCTAGTAAAAAGCCTAATCGGCACTAAGAAGGATCAGATTGCAACTGCCCATGCACTTGGCCTAAAGAAGATTGGCGACACAACAGAACAGCCAGACAACCCTTCAACACAGGGCAAGATTGCTAAAATTGTTCACCTTATCAAGGTTGATGCTTAAGGGAGGTGCAAAGTAAATGAAATTACATGAACTTTCACCAGTAGATGGTTCTAAAAAGAGCGTAAAGAGAATTGGCCGTGGCCATGGTTCTGGTTGGGGTAAGACTTCCGGTAAAGGTCATAAGGGTCAGAAGGCTCGTTCAGGTGGTAGCATTCGTCCTGGTTTTGAAGGCGGTCAGATGCCACTACAGAGAAGAGTACCAAAGAGAGGTTTCAACAACATTTTCAGAAAGAAGATTGTTGCTCTTAACCTAAAGCAGCTAGAAGCTAAGTTCGACAACGGTGCTGTTGTTGATGTAGAAGCTCTAAGAAACGCTGGCCTTGTAAAGAACTCATTTGACGGTGTCAAGATTTTAGGCAACGGCGAATTAACAAAGAGTTTAACTGTTAAGGTTGATGGTTTCTCAGCAGCTGCAAAAGAAGCTATCGAAAAGGCAGGTGGAAAGGCTGAGGTGATTTAATTGTTTAAGACAATTAGAAACGCTTGGGCTATTCCAGACTTAAGAAAGAAAATCCTTTTCACTTTATTAATAGTTCTAGTATTTAGAATCGGTTCAGTTATTCCTGTTCCATTCTTAGATATGGGTGCTCTAAATACACTAATGAAGGGTGTTGATGATAGTGGCTCAATGCTTAGCTATCTAAACACACTTTCCGGTGGTGCATTCTCAAATGCAACATTGTTTGCAATGGGTGTTACACCATATATCAACAGTTCAATCATTCTACAGCTTCTATGTGTAGCTATTCCTCCACTTGAAAGAATGGCTAAAGACGGTGAAGTTGGTAGAAAGAAAATCGGTAAGATTACTCGTTATGTAACAGTTATCCTTGGTCTAATTCAAGGTGCAGCTTACTTCTGGTACTTATATCGCAGTAATGTTACAGTATATAAGAGTGGTTTTGATCTAGTTTACTCAGCTATCATCATCATTCTTGTATTCACAGCCGGTACTGCCCTAATGATGTGGATGGGTGAACAAATCAACAACTATGGTATTGGTAATGGTATTTCAATCCTACTATTTGCCGGTATCATCGCAAGATTCCCTTACACAATCAGCAGACTAGCCGGTTTCTGGAGTACAGGCCTTGAAGGTTCAACAGAAATGCTTGTATTCGTTCCACTATGGGTTGTTATTTTCCTAGCAGTTATCTGGGTTATTACATTTATGCAGGATTCAGAAAGAAAGATTCCTATTCAGTACGCTAAGCGTGTTGTTGGTAGAAAGATGTACGGTGGTCAGTCAAGTCACCTTCCAATCAAGGTTGCACTTGGTGGTGTTCTTCCAATCATCTTCGCTTCTTCAATCCTATCAATCCCTAGTACAATTCAGATGTTCTGGCAGCCTAAGTCAGGCTTCTGGGTAAGTTTCTTCAATGCGTTCAGCACTGAAGGTTGGCTATATATGGTACTATACTTCATCTTTATTCTAGCTTTTGCTTATTTCTACACAGCTATTCAGTATAATCCTATTGAAATGGCCAATAATCTAAAGCAGAATAATGGTACAATTCCAGGTATCAGACCTGGTCAGCCAACAGTTGAGTTTATTCAAAAGATTCTTTCAAGAATTACACTAATCGGTGCTATGTTCCTAGCTCTTATCGCACTTGTTCCACTAATTTACACAGCTGCAACAGGTATGACAGGACTTTCAATGGGTGGTACATCAGTTATCATCATCGTAGGTGTTGCTCTTGAAACATCAAAACAACTTGAATCCCAAATGATGATGCGTCATTATAAGGGTTTCCTTGATTAATAAACGGAGAAAAAAATGAAGTTAATATTTTTAGGTGCTCCTGGTGCCGGTAAAGGCACACAAGCTGAAATCATCAGCAAAGAATTAAATATTCCAACAATCTCCACAGGAGATATGATAAGAGAAGCGCTGAAAAACGGTACTGAGATGGGACTTAAAGCTAAGTCTTATATGGAATCAGGTGCTTTAGTACCTGATGAAGTTGTAATCGGCATTGTAAAGGAAAGACTTTCAAAGGACGATTGCAAGAACGGCTTTATCCTAGATGGTTTCCCAAGAACTATTCCTCAGGCCGAGGCTCTGGACTCTATGGGTGTTGAAATTGACCTAGTAATTGATCTAGAAGTTAGTGACGACATTATCATTAACAGAATGTCCGGACGCCGTGTCTGTGAAAAGTGTGGTAAGACTTATCACACAATCAACAAGCCTTCAAAAATCGAAGGTGTTTGTGATGTTTGCACAGGTGCCCTTATTCAGCGTAAGGACGACCACATTGATACAGTAAAGACTCGTCTTGAAACATATCATAAGGAAACAGAACCACTTAAGGATTATTACGAAGCACAGGGTAAGCTAAAGCTTATTGACTGTCCAGACTCTATTGACGGTACTACAAAGCTAGTACTTGAAGTACTTAAGTAAGAAGGTTTTAGAATGGTAGTTATCAAATCATCACGAGAACTTCAACAGATGAAAGAGGCTTGCAGAATTTCTGCTAATGCTTTAGTAGTAGCAGGAAAAGCAGTTGAACCGGGTGTTTCAACACTTGAAATTGATACTATCGTCCGCAAGTATATCGAGAAAGAGGGGGCTACCCCTTCCTTTCTCGGATATGGTGGATTTCCTGCAAGTGCATGTATATCAGTAAATAATGTGGTTATCCATGGCATACCTAGCAAGAAACAGATCCTTAAAGAGGGTGACATTGTTAGTGTTGACGTTGGTGCTTTTATTGACGGTTTCCACGGTGACAATGCTTACACTTTTAAATGTGGCAAGGTTAGTGCTGAAGCTGAGGCACTTCTAAAGGCTACAGAGGAAAGCTTGTATGAAGGTATCAAACAAGCAAAGGCCGGTAATCGTGTTGGCGATATTGGCTCAGCTGTTCAGAAGTATGTCGAAGATCGCAGTTACTCGGTTGTACGAGATTTTGTCGGCCACGGAGTAGGTGCGAAACTACATGAAGACCCTAGTGTACCTAACTATGGTACTGCCGGAAGAGGCGTAAGACTAATTCCCGGTATGACTATTGCAATCGAACCTATGGTTTGTGCAGGTGACTATAAGGTAAAGGTTATGCCTGACGAGTGGACAACAGTTACTTGTGACGGTAGCCTTGCTGCTCATTTTGAGCATTCCATTGCCATTACTTCCGATGGTCCTGAGATTTTAACAATTCCTGACTTAAAGTGAGGTAAGGATGATTAAAGAAGGATCAATCGTAAAAGCAAAGGCAGGTCGTGATAAAGACGATTTGTTCGTTGTAGTTGGTATTGATGGTAGTTATGCTTACATTGCCAACGGCAAAAGAAGAAAAGTGGAGAAACCTAAGAAAAAGAAGTTGATTCACTTACAGCATACAAATGGATGTGCAAAAACTTATAAAACTAATCCACAAATAAAAAACAGTATTAAAGAGTTCGGAGGTTTATAATGTCTAAGCAAGATGTTATAGAAGTAGAAGGTACAGTAACTGAAGCTTTACCAAATGCTCAGTTTAAGGTTGAACTACAGAACGGTCATGTTATTTTGGCTGTTATTTCAGGTAAATTAAGAATGAACTACATTCGTATTCTACCGGGTGATAAGGTTACAGTGGAGATGTCTCCATACGACCTGACAAGAGGAAGAATTACTTGGAGAACAAAGTAATTCATTAAATACAAGAATTTAAGAAAGGAATGATACTTAATGAAAGTCAGACCTTCAGTAAAGAAAATTTGCGATAAGTGCAAAATCATCAAAAGACATGGTAAAATCATGGTAATCTGTGAAAACCCAAAGCATAAACAGCGTCAGGGTTAATTAGTAAAAACTTTTAAATTTTATGGAGGTGCACAATGGCTCGTATAGCAGGTGTTGACTTACCAAGAGACAAAAGAGTTGAAATCGGTTTAACTTATATCTATGGTATTGGTAGAAAGACTGCAACAGACATTATTGCAGCAACAGGTGTTAATCCTGATACAAGAGTAAGAGACTTAACTGAAGAAGATGTTTCAAAGTTAAGAGAATATATTGATAAGCATTGTATTGTTGAAGGCGACCTTCGTCGTGACATTGCTTTTGACATTAAGAGACTTATTGAAATTGGTTGTTATCGTGGCGTTCGTCATAGAAAGGGTCTTCCAGTAAGAGGACAGCGTTCTAAGACAAATGCAAGAACTCGTAAGGGTCCACGTAAGACAATGGCAAACAAGAAGAAGTAAGGAGGATTAAGCAATGGCAGCAACTAAGAAGACTGTACGCCGTCGCCGTGATAGAAAGAATATCGAAAAAGGCGCAGCTCATATCCAGTCAACATTTAACAATACTATTGTTACTATTTCTGATACACAGGGCAACGCTGTATCTTGGGCTAGTGCTGGTGAACTAGGTTTCAGAGGTTCTAGAAAATCTACACCATTCGCAGCTCAGTCAGCAGCTGAAACAGCAGCTAAGGCTGCAATGGAACACGGTATGAAATCCGTAGAAGTTTATGTTAAAGGACCTGGCCAGGGTCGTGAAGCTGCAATCAGAGCTTTACAGTCAGCAGGTCTTGAAGTAACAATGATCAAAGATGTTACACCAATCCCACATAATGGATGCCGTCCTCCAAAGAGAAGACGTGTATAGTAGATAGAAGGAGGAATAGTTATGGCAAAGAATATGCAGCCAATCGCTAAGCGTTGTAAGAAGCTTGGTATCGAACCTTCTGTTATGGGTTACAACAAGAAGACTACTAACAGAAACTCTAACGGCAATATGAGAAGAAAGAAGAGCGAATATTGCTTACAGCTTAACGAAAAGCAGAAAGTTAAATTTATTTACGGCATTATGGAAAAGCAGTTCCGTCGTTACTACGACCAGGCAGCTAAGAAGGAAGGTAAGACTGGTACAGTCCTACTAACAACTATCGAACGCAGACTTGATAATGTTGTATTTAGACTAGGTCTAGCTTCTTCAAGAAGAGAAGCTAGACAGCTTGTAAACCACGCTCACTTTACAGTAAACGGTCAGAAGGTAAACATTCCTTCATATATGACTAAACCGGGTGACGTAATCAAGGTTAAGGATAGCAGCCGTTCAAAGGCAAGATTTAAGGAAATTGCAGAAGGCGAAACAAAGTCAATGGTTTCACCTAAGTGGTTAGAAAAAGATGCTGACCTACTTGGCGGTAAGGTTATCGCAATGCCTGAAAGAGATGATATTGACTATCAGGTAGAAGAACATCTAATCGTCGAATTGTACTCCAAGTAATCCACGCATCCGTAGGTTATTAGAAACAGGCACATATATGTGTGCATATATGTTTAGGAGGTTATTTCATGATCGAAATTGAAAAGCCAAGAATTGAAGTTGAAGACCTATCTTCTGACGGCAAATTCGGCAGATTTGTTGTTGAACCACTAGAAAGAGGTTTCGGCAACACACTAGGTAATAGTTTAAGAAGAGTTCTTCTTTCATCCCTTGAGGGTGTAGCTGTTCAGTCAATTAAGATTGACGGTGTGCTTCATGAATTTTCTACAATTCCTGGAGTTAAAGAAGATGTTACTGAGATTGTTCTTAATATGAAAAGCCTTGTTTGTAAGCTAAACGACAATGGTCCTAAGACTGTAGAAATTTCTGCAACAGGTCCTTGTGAAGTTAAAGCAAGCAACATTAAGGCAGATAGCGATGTTGAGGTCCTAACTCCGGACCTTCACATTGCAACACTTGGTGAGGGTGCAACACTTAATATGGAAATTACACTAGACAGAGGCAGAGGCTATGTTCCCGGCGAAAAGAACAAGCAACTTGCCGGTAACAATGTTATTGGTGTACTTCCTGTTGACTCTATTTACACACCAGTATTAAAAGTAAATTACACTGTTGACAACACTCGTGTTGGTCAGATTACTGACTACGACAAGTTAACCCTTGATGTTTGGACAAACGGTGTAATCAATGCACAGGAAGCAGTTTCTCTAGCTGCTAAGGTTCTAACAGAACACCTAAATCTATTTGTTGACCTATCAGACAAGGGTTCAACAACTGAGATTATGGTAGAGAAAGACGACAAGGGTAAGGAAAAAGTTCTTGAAATGACTATTGAAGAACTTGACCTATCAGTTCGTTCATTCAACTGCTTAAAGCGTGCAGGAATCAACACTGTTGAGGATCTTATTTCTAAGAGTGAAGACGATATGATGAAGGTTAGAAACCTTGGTCGTAAGTCACTTGAAGAAGTAATTCAGAAGCTTGAAAGCTTAGGTTTCGGACTTCGTGACGAAGACGAATAATAAAGACACTTATAATTCCAATATTTAGGGTAAAGGAGTGATATAAATGCCAAGAACAAGAAAGCTAGGTAGAGCTACAGATAGCAGAATGGCAATGCTAAGAGCTATGGTAACATACCTATTTGAAAATGGTAAAATCGAAACAACTCTTGCTCGTGCAAAGGATGTTTCTTCAATGGCAGAAAAGATGATCACAGTAGCTAAGGAAGACAATCTTCACAATAAGAGAATGGTTATGGGTTTTGTAACTAAGGAATCAGTTACTCATAAGCTATTCACAGAGATTGCTCCTAAGTATGCAGACAAGAATGGTGGTTACACAAGAATCACTAAGATTGGTCCTCGTCGTGGTGACGCTGCAGAAATGGCTATCATCGAATTACTATAATTTCATTGATACTTTGAAAGGCTTGTCTTTATGACAAGCCTTTTTTGTTATGCTCAGCCGTTAAAAAGTGTGATGTCTATGGGATTATCGTTCTGTTTACAGGTTATAAATTGAAAATATCTACATAGGGCATAATACCTTTATTTAGAATAGTTTTAACGGTCCACCAATTAAGTGAACATCAAAGTAAACGAGCCATAGGCGAAGTTGATTTGCTAATGTGAATTTATGTAAAAGTTTTTAATTTAAAAACTTTTGTTGAAAGACCCTACAACTGTAACTCAAAATCGTTCCTATATCTCTAACTATAAAATATAAGAAAAATTATGAGTTACACAGTAGGGGCGAACAGTGTTCGCCCGTTTAATAGTAAAATGTTTTATGTAAATTAGTCCTATGTAGAAACTAAAAATTATAACTTACTACATAGGGCAATATGCCAATATAGAGGCTGATTTGCTCGGTCCAACAGTTAAGTGAACATCAAAGAAAACGAACCATAGGCGAAATTGATTTACTAATGTGAACTTATGTAAAAGTTTTTTAAAAAACTTTTGTTGAAAGGCCCTACAACTGTTAGCCACACTATTGTTATAATAATAGGTATGATATTTTGTGAATTTTCCTTTATATAAAAATATACTTTTCTCTAACCACAATAAAGGTTAAAAAACAAATTCACCTTTATCCACAATCAAAACTTAAAAGACAAACCCTAATTTATCATTTTCACCTTTTTTAGCAGAAAAATTGAAAAAATCTAATTTAACTAACCATACTTAACATACAAACAAAATATAAAAATATAATTATCTAATTTATCTTTATCTAAAATCAAAACTGAAAAAAACAATTATAATGTACAAGAAAAAACAAAATGCACAAGTAGTTAGTGTAGGCTAACTGCATTGTTTGTACAAACTTACAAAAGAAAAAATTAATATAATTTTTATTGACATAAAGGGAAGGATAGAGTAATATATAGTTGTGGTTAGCGAAAGCTAACTAAGTACAGAAACATTATTACATTATGTTTTTACTTTGTTGTCACAACAAACCCATGTGAACTCTATTTATTTTTTTGGTGTATACTTCTTGCTGAAAATGTGACAACAAAACTAACTTCGCCGAATAATTAAAATGCCAATTAATTGTTCAGCAAACTCTTTTCTCCTTAAAGGAACAGTTCTGCATACAGCTGTTCCTAAGTTTAGAGGTGCTATGGGAAACCATAGCCCTCTAAATTATGATTTTGCTTTCAAGTTTTTCTTATGAAAAACTTTTATTTTTACTTTATAGTTAGCAAATGCTAACTATAAAATTTCCTTAATAAAGGAATGATAAATATGTCAGAGGATTTATTAGTCAAGCATTGCTCACCAACATTAGCCGGACTAAAAACAGGCAACCTTTTTAATTGCGCTTGCAGTAGTGAAAAGGAAGCCGTAAATTTTGTAAATACATACAACAAGATACTTTCTAAAAAAGGAATAAAACTTATTCTGCTGAACTATTCTAACAACAGAGCATTGCTATACTTGTATCGCAAAAATAAGTTAAAAAGTGACTTATCAACTCCTTATGCTGAGTTTTTGCTTAGAATGCAAGGGTACAACAGTATTGATGTTGAAAGTTGTATTGCTCAGTTAAAGAGGAGAGTAAAAACTTCTAGAGAATTTCCCCACGAAATCGGACTTTTCCTCGGTTATCCCCCTGAGGATGTTTACGGTTTTATTTGCAACAAGGGTGCTTGTTCAAAGTGTACAGGTTGTTGGAAAGTTTATGGTGATGAGAAAGAAGCTTTGAAAAAATTTGCAAAATTTAAGAAATGCTCTCGTATTTATTACTTAAAATGGAAACAAGGTTTTTCACTTGAAAAACTTACTGTTTCAGCTTAGAAAGGAAGAGATATAAATGAGTAAGATTGCAGTTGTGTACTGGAGTGGTACAGGTAACACAGAAGCTATGGCAAATGCAGTAGCTGATGGTGTAAATGAAAATGGTGGTAACGCAACACTTTATACTGCTGACAGCTTTAACGGTGATATGGTCAATGACTTTGATGCTATTGCTTTTGGTTGTCCTGCAATGGGTGCTGAAGTTCTTGAAGATGAAGAATTTGAACCTATGTTTAATGGTTGTGAATCAGCACTAAATGGTAAGAAAATCGCTTTATTCGGCTCATATGGTTGGGGCGATGGTGAATGGATGCGTAACTGGGAAGAAACTTGTACTTCTGACGGTGCAGTTCTTGCAACAGAAAGTGTAATTTGTAATGATGCACCGGATGATGATGCTATTGCAAATTGTAAAGCACTTGGTGCATCATTAGTTTGATATAAAAATAATAATCTACAAAAATACCTTAAAATTATACCTTCTTTGGCTATCCTTTACGGATAGCCTATTTCCTTTTGTGAAAGGTGTTGATTTTCTCTTAAACTGTCTGTAAAATATTCTTAGGTGAAAAATATGAGTACAGTTAATTTGGTAGAAAAATTATATAAAGAACATAACTTATCAGATAGTGAACTGAAAGAAATTCTTTTAACTACTGACAGTGAAGTTGATAAAACTTTGCAAAAGTATGCACAAAAAGTTAGGGATAAAGTATTTGGGAAAAATGTGTATATCAGAGGTTTAATTGAAGTCAGCAACTACTGTAAGAATGATTGTTATTACTGTGGAATCAGAAGAAGTAACAAAAATATTTGCAGATATAGACTGACAAAAGAACAGATACTTGATTGTTGCAAAAAAGGTTATGAGCTGGGCTTTAGGACTTTTGTTTTGCAAGGTGGTGAAGATTTTCACTATTCTGATGATGACATTTGTAGTATTGTAAGTGAAATAAAAAGTAACTTTGGTGATTGTGCAGTAACTTTGTCAATAGGTGAAAGAAGTTATGAAAGTTACAAGAAATATTATGATGCAGGTGCTGACAGGTTTTTACTGAGAGAAGAAACCTCAAACCCATTACATTATGGAAAACTTCATCCACAAGAAATGAGTTTGGAAAATAGAATTCAATGTTTATATAATCTGAAAGAAATCGGCTATCAAGTAGGTTGTGGAATTATGATAGGCTCACCTTATCAAACTGTTGATGATATTATTCTTGACCTTAGATTTTTTCAGAAATTTATGCCACATATGATTGGCATAGGACCATTTGTACCACATAAGGATACTGACTTTAGGGATAAACCTATTGGTGACTTAAAGTTGACTTTAAGAACTTTAGGGATAATCAGACTTATGATTAATGATGTGTTACTTCCATCAACAACTGCACTTAGTACAATTGACCCTAAAGGTAGAATCCTTGGAATTTTGTATGGTGGAAATGTTGTAATGCCGAATTTATCTCCACAATTTGCTAAGGAAAATTACACTTTATATGATGGCAAATTAAGTACAGGTAAAGAATCGGGAGAGATGGTTAAGGAACTTGAAAAATCTTTGAAAAATTTTGGTTACAGTATTGAAATCTCTAGAGGTGACACTCCCAGAAAATAAAATAATAAAATATATAAAAATCCCATTGTAATGGGATTTTTGCCTTTTAAATAGTTTATTTTATATAATGAATTCATTTACTTGACGAAAATATAAAAATATATTATTATTGTATATGTTATATTGCACAAAAATTGAAGAATTTGTTATGTATAAAATCAATAGCAAAAATGAAATTTTTGTAATATAATATAGTTAAGGTTAATAAAAATGAGAAAGAAAAGTATAATAGGTTCAATACAATTTGATAATTTACGACATAACCTAAATGTTAAAATAAATATTGTACGGCTTTTTCCGTTTAGAAATTAATGTACTGGAGGAATTATGATGTTACCAAAGAAAGAAGTAGTAGCTATGCTTCTTGCCGGTGGACAAGGCTCTCGTCTTGGTGTACTAACTAAGAAGATTGCTAAACCTGCCGTTCCTTTCGGAGGAAAATACAGAATCATTGATTTCCCATTGTCCAACTGTGCAAATTCAGGTATTGAGGCTGTTGGTGTTTTGACACAGTATCAGCCACTTGTACTTAACGAATATATTGGCAATGGTCAACCATGGGAACTTGATGGTATGAATTCTGGGGTTACTTGTCTTAGCCCTTATGAATCTAAGAAAGGCTCTGAATGGTATTCTGGTACTGCTAATGCAATTTATCAGAATATAAGCTATATTGATAGGTATAACCCTGAGTATGTTGTGGTACTTTCCGGTGACCATATTTATAAGATGGATTACGCAGATATGATTAAGTTCCACAAAGAACACGATGCTGCTTGTACTATTGCAGTTATTGATGTTTCTCTTGAAGAGGCATCTCGTTTTGGTATTCTAAATACTAACGAAGATGGTTCTATTTATGAATTTGAAGAAAAACCTGCTCATCCAAAGAGTACAAATGCCTCAATGGGTATTTATGTATTTAGTTGGAAAGAACTAAGAAAATATTTAATTGAAGATGCTGAAAATGAAAACAGCAGTAACGACTTTGGTAAGGATGTTCTACCTGCAATGTTAAATGCCGGTGAAAGAATGTTTGCTTATCCATTTGAGGGTTACTGGAAAGATGTAGGTACTGTTGAGTCACTTTGGGATGCTAATATGGATCTTCTAGACCCTAACCTAAAGCTGGACTTAAGAGATATTTACAGTAAAAATCCTATGTTCCCACCTCACTATGTATCTGAAACTGCTACTATCAAGAATTCTAACATTTCTGATGGTTGTATTGTTGAGGGTGAAGTTGAGAATTCAATCCTATTCCCCGGTGTTAAGATTGAAAAGGGTGCTAAGGTAGATTATTCTATTATTATGCCTAATACAGTTGTTAAGGCTAATGCCGATATTAAATATTCTATTGTATCTGAAAATACTGTAATCGGTTGTAACGCAGTAATCGGTGGCAACCCTGAAGATGCAGAAGATAAGGATAAATGGGGGATTGCAGTTATCGGTGATGACCTACATATTGGTGACAATGTTGTTGTTCCACCTGCAGCTATGATTGGTGAAGATTTGGAGGCAGAATAATGAATAGAAGTAACAATGTTCTTGGTCTTATTTTCTCAAACACTAATGAGGGTTGTATTAGTCAGCTAACTAACAAGAGAACTATGGCTAGTGTACCTTTTGGGGGGAAATACAGACTAATTGATTTTCCACTTTCTAATATGAGCAATGCCGGTATTAACAATGTTGGTATTGTTGCATCATCTCATTACTTCAGCCTTATGGACCATGTGGGTAACGGTAATGCTTGGGATTTATCAAAGAGAAAAAGTGGACTTACAATTTTACCACCTTTTAGTGGCAAAAGTTTTGATAATGTGCTGGAAACTTTGGATAGCCTTCATGGTTATATTGAACATGGTTCAGAACAAGAAGTTTTGATTTGTAGCACAAACTTTATTGCAAATATTGACTATCAAAAGATGTATTATCAACACACACAGACAGGTGCTGATGTTACATTCTGTTATCAGTATCAGGATATTAACAACAACAAGTCTTATCCTATGGTTGCTGAAATTGATGATGATAAGAGAATTAAAAAATTACAGATTAATCCACCTGTTACCGGTGAATGTAACTTAATTTCCGGTTCTATCTTAATTAAAAAAGACCTACTTATGTCTATTGTTAAGCAATGTGTAAGTACAAATAACATTGACTATAGAAAGTTATTCCTAAACTTTGATTTAGAAAAATACAAGGTTTGTGGTTATGAACATAAAGGTTTCTTAAAGACAATTTGCTCAATGCAGGATTACTACAATATTTCTATGGATTTAATGAATCCTGAAGTAAGAGCAGATTTGTTCAATCCAGAAAGACCTATCTACACTAAGGTTAGAGATGACAGACCATCAAGATATGGCTTTGATTGTTCAGTTAAGGGTAGCTTAATTGCTCAAGGTTGTATTATTAATGGTGAAGTTGAAAACTGTATTATCTCAAAGGGTGTTTACATAGGTCAGAATACTAAGGTTAAGAACTCTATTATTATGCAGGATAGCGTAATCGGTGACAATGCTACAATCAATAATGTTATTATTGATAAGGACTGTAACATTGCTGAGGGTGAACAACTAATGGGTGCACCTAACTATCCGGTATATATTGAAAAAGGCTCAGTTATTTCTTAGTCTTGTATTTTTCTCAGTATATGTTATACTTATAATATAATCTTAATAGGAGGTAATTGAGATGAGAATTTTATATTGTGCAAGTGAAGCTAATCCGTTTTGTGGTAGTGGTGGTCTTGCTGATGTGGCAGGTAGTTTACCACATACTTTAAATAGAAAGGGTCAGGACTGCAGAATTGTTGTTCCTCTATATGGCTCAATGCCATATGACCTAAGATGTCAGTTACAGTACATTACTAACTTTTGGGTTCCTGTAGGTTGGAGAAGCCAGTATTGTGGTCTTTTCTGGGCACAGTGGAACGGTTGTACATATTACTTTATTGACAATGAATATTACTTTAACAGAGATAATCTATACGGTTATTACGATGATGCAGAAAGATTTGCTTTCTTCTCTCGTGCTATTATGGAAATGTTACCATACATTGATTTCCACCCAGACATTATTCATTGTAACGACTGGCAGACAGCTCTTGTACCTGTTTATTACTATCTATTCTATAGTAAGAACCCATGGTACTACAACATTAAGAGTGTATTTACTATCCATAACATTCAGTATCAAGGTAAGTATGGTTGGGAAGTTAACACAGAATGTGTTGGTGTTCCTCCAACAGAAACTAAGATTATCGAAATGGATGGTAATCTAAATATGATGAAGGGTGCTATTGAATGCTCAACAAGAGTTACAACAGTTTCACCTTCTTATGCAGCAGAAATCAAAGACCCTTGGTTTGCTTATGGTTTGGAAGCATCACTAAATAGAAACCATTGGAAACTTTGTGGTATTCTTAACGGTATTGACTGTGCATCTTATGACCCTGCAACTGACTATCAGCTATATGCTAACTATACTAAGGATGATATGTCAGGTAAGGGCATTTGTAAGCAGAAGTTACAGGAAAGACTTAACCTTGAACAGAGATGGGATGTTCCTATTGTTTCTATGGTTACTCGTCTGGTTAGCCACAAAGGTCTTGACCTTGTTCGTGGTGGTATTCGTGACCTACTAAATACAGAAAATATGCAGTTTGTTATTCTTGGTTCAGGTGACCAGGAATATGAGGATTTCTTCAATCAGTTAGCTTGGGATTATCCTGGCAGAGTTTCTTTCTGCCATGGCTTTGTTCCTGAATTAGCAAGAAAGATTTATTCCGGTTCTGATATTTTCCTAATGCCTTCAAAGCAAGAACCTTGTGGTCTATCACAGATGATTGCTCTTCGTTACGGTACAATTCCTGTTGTTCGTGAAGTTGGTGGTCTAAAAGACTCCGTATTTGACTCAGCTGATAACTATGGTAATGGCTTTACATTTAAGAACTATGACATTGCTGATATGTGCAATGCAGTTAAGAGAGCACTTGCCGGTATCAAGGATGATTGGGGTTGGCATCAGTTAATGTGGCGTGCAATGATGAGTGATAACTCATGGGATAGAAGTGCACAAGACTATATTAATGTATATAACGATACACTAAATTGGGCATAATACTCTATACAATGATAGTGGTAGGTTATTTTTAATCTACCACTTTTTTGTTCCTGTTCATAAATTATTTATAATTAATTAATATATTTTGCTTTATAACTTAAAGTATATGGTTATAATAATTTATTGTAGTAGGATATAATAGGTGTATGATGTATTGGTAATATTGAGGTAAAGATGAAAAAAATTGTTGGGTGTTTGCTGATGACACTGTTAGTTTTTTCTTCTATCTTTAGTTTAACTACATTTGCTTCTGCAAAAGAAGAAAAGACAGAACCAATTAAAAATAAAAGTGTAATATATTTTAAAGTGCCAACAACCGGCAAAAATGCTTGGGGTAATGGTCAAATATTATATTGTCACATTTGGGAAGCCGGTGGTGGTGAGTTTTTTAACTGGCAAGCCAAAAGTGAAAAGTGCGAAAAATATAAAGATGATGTTTGGTACTATGACTTGGATAAGTTAAAAGCCAGTAATGAACTAGAGGGTGGCTTAAAGAAAGGCAGAACTTATGCTGTTATCTTTAGTGATAATATTGGCAACCAAACTTATGACCTTTATTTTGATTCAAGTTGTATTGGTGACATTGTTGTGTGTAATGGGGAGACCCAGAGTAATCCGGTTAGTCCCGGTAAGTATTGTGCTATAGCAGAATGGAAAGATAACAGTGAGTTCGATTCTGTTGTATACGAAAAAACTCCTCCTAGTGACCAGAAACCGGCTAAAGTTAATGTTAATGATGAAAGCAGTTTATCAAAAGAAATGGGATTTGCAGTTATTGCAATTGTAGCTTCGGTTGTGTTACTTTTAGCACTTGCATTCGTTATTACATCAGCAATCAAAAAAAGAAAAATCAAAGAAGAATAAAAGGACTGAAAGATATTTGTTATCCATCAGTCCTTTTTGTTTTGTATTATTAATTGTTGATTACTTTGTCTAGTTGTTTGATTTTAATATCCATATAATTGTTTTTAAAAATTCTTTTGTGTGTTAAGGTAATTCCATAAATTAGGGTTTGTGGGGATGTTGTAAATTATAAAAAGTGTAAACTATGTCCTTGTATAAAATGTAAATTTTGTGGTTGCACAATTCATATTACAACAATGTTTGTAGCATAAAAAATACCGATTTTTATATCGTATTTTGGCTTACGGTTGTAGGGGCGAACATTGTTCGCCCGTTTAATAGTAAAATGTTTTATGTAACTTAGTCCTATGTAGAAACTAAAAATTATAACTTACCATATAGGGCAAAGTATCTATATAAAGGCTAGTTTGTAACGGGACATCAATTAAGTGAACATCAAAGAAAACGAGCCATAGGCGAAGTTTGATTTGCTAATGTGAACTTATGCAAAAGTTTTTTGTAAAAAACTTTTGTTGAAAGACCCTACACCTGTTAGCCACACTTTAAAGATGGTATAAGGTATGATATTTTTGTAAATTTTTCTTTATATTAAATAAAAAATAAACTTTTCTTAAACCACAATAAAAGCTAAAAAACAAATTTACCTTAACCCACAGACAAAATTGAAAAAACCTAATTTGTTAAATTGTTTTTAGATTAGCACAAGCAAGATTATAAATTACAATAAGAAAATTATTCTTCATCAATATTCTTATATGTATCGGTACAGATTTCCTTAATCTTTTCTCTGAGAATTTGGAAATCTCTGAAAGCCTCCGGTCTTTTTCTAGGGTCACGAAGTACAGCAGCAGGATGTAACATAGGCATCATTAGAACCTCACCTTTCTTAAAGAAAAGACCATGTTCTTTAGTGATTTTAATGTCAGGTTTAATAATTTTTGCTGATGCAATTCTGCCAAGACAAACAATAATTTTTGGGTTAATAAGTTTGTATTGATTTCTTAGCCAGTCAGTACAAGCAACTTGTTCTTCAGGTTTTGGGTCTCTGTTTTTTGGTGGACGACATTTTACAATATTTGCAATATAAATGTTTTCTTCTCTTGAAAGGTCAACTGAATAAAGCATCTTATCAAGTAACTTTCCACCACGACCAACAAAAGGTTCACCTTGTAGGTCCTCGTTTTCTCCCGGACCTTCACCGATAAACATAACTTCTGCATTTGGATTGCCAACACCAAATACAACATTGGTTCTTGTCTCACAAAGACCACATTTTCTACAGTTTAAACATTGTTCTTTTAATTCATTCCAATTATCTATCATTTTTCTCTCCTAAAATTCCGTTAAAATATTGAAAATTTTGTCGAATGGGTGTAATATGATTACGGAAATAAAATTCCCAAATATTTTTGATTGGTGGTATATATTATGAAGGTATTAGTAGAAACATCTGCACACCATGTTCATGTTTCTGATGAAGCTTTAGAAGCTTTATTTGGTAAGGGTGCAACATTAACAAACAAGAAAGATTTATCACAGCCTGGTCAGTTTGCTTGTGTTGAAAAGGTAACTGTTGTTGGTCCTCGTGGTGAAATGAAAATGTCAATCCTAGGCCCTACAAGAAAGGCTACTCAGGTTGAAGTTTCACTTACAGATGCCAGAAAGCTAGGTATCGCAGCTCCTGTTAGAGAATCAGGCTGTATCGAAGGTACACCGGGTTGTAAGTTAGTTGGTCCTGCAGGTGAATATGAAATTTCTGAAGGTGTTATCGCTGCAAAAAGACACATTCACTTTACTCCTGAAAACGCTAAGGAATGTGGCGTAGAGGATAAGCAGATTGTTTCTGTTAAAATTGAAGGCACAGAACGCTCACTAACTTTTGATGAAGTTGTTGTTCGTGTTTCTGAAAACTATGCTCCGGCAATGCACATTGATACTGACGAAAGTAACGCAGCAATGGCATTTGGAGAAGTATACGGTGAGATTATTAAATAATCTTTCTTCTTATAATAGCATACTTTTTTCTAAAATAAAAGTAATTGACTAAAGGATAGGGTATTCTCTATCCTTTATTTTTTATTAAAATATTAAAATAATAATTTGCAAAATAGGAGAAAGTGTGATAGAATAGGGAAAACTTTATGTAGAATGTTGTAAAGTAATATAGCAAAAGCAAAAAAATTGCAATATATCACAAAATAGTAAAAAAAGTTTTACAAAAAGGTTGACTGATTGACAGCCATATGATATAATCTTAATTACCTCGAATAGGGGTTTATTTTTTGTGCCCCAATGAGGGAGGCTATATTATTCTAATAGGAATAATCGGGAGGTGCCGTTAATGAGAGTAAAAGTAACAATGGCCTGCACAGAGTGCAAACAGCGTAATTACAACACAATGAAAAACAAGAAAAACAATCCTGACAGACTTGAAATGAACAAGTACTGCAGATTCTGCAAGAAGCATACTCTGCACAAGGAAACAAAGTAATCGGAGGATAGTTATGGCTGAAAAGAACAAGGCTTCTAAGAAAGCTACAAAGAAGAAGAAAAATGTCTTTTCACGAATCATCTCTTACTTCCGAGCTTGTATCGGGGAATGTAAAAAGATTAGTTGGCCAACATGGCAGCACACAACAAGAAATTTCGGCATTGTTCTTGTCGTAATCATTCTTTGTGGACTTGTTATCTTTGGTGTAGACAGAGGTCTTTATGCATTGCTTGATCTTGTAATGGAAACTGCCAACACTTAAGGCATAACTTTGAGAAAGAAGGTTTAGTATGCCAGAAGCAAAGTGGTATGTTGTTCATACTTATTCAGGATATGAAAACAAAGTTGCCTCAACTCTAGAAACAACTGTTGAGAACCGTGGACTTCAGGATATGATTCACGATGTAAAAGTTCCAACAGAAACTGTTGTTGAAGAAGTAAATGGCAAACAGAAGGAAACAGAGCATAAGCTTTATCCCGGATATGTTTTCATAAAGATGATTTACACAGATGAAACTTGGTATGTAGTCCGCAACATTAGAGGTTGTACAGGTTTTGTCGGTCCATCAAGTAAACCAATTCCTCTTTCAGATGAAGAAGTTTATCGTATGGGTGTAGAAAAGAAAACAGTTGAAGTTTCTTACTCAGTTGGTGATGAGGTTAGAATCACTTATGGTCCACTTGAAGATTTTGTGGGTACTGTAGAAGAAATGGATGTTGATAAGGACTATGTAAGAGTTATCGTATCAATGTTTGGTAAGGAAACTCCGGTTGAACTTGATTTAGGTCAGGTTGAACCAGTAACAGAAGACTGAGTATATAATTAGTAATCTACTTTTTATATAAGAGGGATTTTGTGTCCCCAGTGGGAGGGCTAAAGCCCACTATAAACCACGAATTAGGAGGAAATTTATTATGGCACAGAAGGTAATCGGCTACATTAAGCTTCAGATTCCTGCCGGCAAAGCTACACCGGCTCCACCAGTTGGTCCTGCTCTAGGTCAGCACGGTGTTAACATCGTAGCATTTACAAAGGAATTTAACGAAAGAACTCAGAAGGATGCTGGTCTAATCATCCCTGTAGTTATTACAGTATATGCAGACCACAGCTTTACATTCGTAACAAAAACTCCACCAGCTGCTGTTCTTATTAAGAAGGCTATCAATCTAAACAGTGGTTCAGGCGAACCTAACAAGAAGAAGGTTGGTACAATTAAGAAAGAACAGGTTAAGGCAATCGCTGAACAGAAGATGCCTGACCTTAACGCTGCAACAATCGAAACTGCTATGAGCATGATCGAAGGTACTTGCAGAAGCATGGGCGTTACAGTAGAAGAATAATTTATTCCGGGTGGGAGGAATATCCGTTTGACCACCTAATGATGGAGGATTTAAATGAAACACGGTAAGAATTATGTTGATAGCGCAAAGCTTATCGACAAAAATAAACAATATGATACAAAGGAAGCTCTTGACCTTTGTTTACAGACTGCAAAAGCAAAGTTTGACGAAACAATCGAACTTCATGTTAGACTAGGTGTTGACTCTCGTCACGCTGATCAGCAGGTTCGTGGTGCAGTTGTTCTTCCAAACGGTACAGGTAAGGACGTTAGAGTTCTTGCTATCTGTAAGGGTGAAAACGAACAGCTAGCTAAGGATGCAGGTGCAGACTTTGTTGGTGCAGAAGATATGACACAGAAGATCCAGCAGGAAAATTGGATGGATTTCGATGTTCTTGTTACTACACCTGATTGTATGGGTCTAGTTGGTCGTCTAGGTAGAATCCTAGGTCCTCGTGGCTTAATGCCAAACCCAAAGGCCGGTACAGTTACTCCTGACATTGCTAAGGCAATCAAGGAAGCTAAGGCTGGTAAGATTGAATATCGTCTAGATAAGACAAACATTATCCACTGCCCAATCGGTAAGAAGAGCTTTGGTACAGATAAGCTATCTGAAAACCTAGAAACTCTTATGGATGCAGTTGTTAAGGCTAAGCCTGCTGCTGCTAAGGGTCAGTACATCAAGTCTGTTGCTGTTACATCAACAATGGGTCCTGGTGTTAAGCTTGCTACTTCAAAGTACGGCAACTAATTTATTTGTTATTAACGAAAGTTAATATATATATTTCGCTGTTCTAAAGACAGTAGGTGCAGAAATGCGTAAGTTTATCGCCTACCGAGGAAGAGAATTATTACTATGTAATTTATGCCTCTCCTCGGAAACTGGGAGAGGTTTTCTTTTGAACTGCGTATAAAAATTCATACGGAGGTGACAGAATTGCCAAGTGAAAAGGTTTTAGAAGCTAAGAAAGCTTTAGTAGCTGAACTTGCTGAAAGACTAAAAGCTTCTGTTTCTGGTATTGTTGTTAACTACGAAGGTATCAGCGTTGCTGATGATACAGCTCTTAGAAAAGAACTTCGTGAATGTGATGTTAAGTACACAGTTGTTAAGAATACAATGCTAGGTAGAGCTTGTGAAGAAGCTGGTCTAGCCGGTCTAGAAGATGTACTAGAAGGTACAACAGCTATTGCTACAAGTGAAACAGATTACACTGGTGCTGCAAGAGTTCTTAGCAAGTATGCTAAGGATATTGATACTTTTGCAATTAAGAGTGGTTTCCTTGATGGTGAAGTTATTGATATGGACAAGATTAATGCCCTAGCAAAACTACCTACAAGAGAAGTTCTACTTGCAAATGTTCTTGGTGCATTCCAGGCTCCTATTGCATCATTCGCAAGAGGTGTCCAGGCTATCGTTGACAAGGGTGGCGTTGAAGCTTGCCTTGCTGACAAAGAAAATGCTGATGCTGAAGAAGCTCCAGCAGAAGAAGCTGCAGAATAATTTATCTGCAAAATTAACTTAAATTATAACTATAACTTAAAATTTCGGAGGTATATTAAAATGGCTAGTGAAAAGATTACTGCTATTATTGAAGAATTAAAGACTCTTACAGTTCTTGAACTATCTGATCTAGTTCACGCTGTAGAAGATGAATTTGGTGTATCAGCTGCTGCTGCTGTTGCAGTTGCTGCTCCTGGTGCTGGCGAAGCTGCTGCTGAAGAAAAGACAGAATTTGATGTTGTTCTTAAGTCTGCTGGTTCAAGCAAGATCAACGTTATCAAGGCTGTTCGTGAAATCACAGGTCTAGGCCTAAAGGAAGCTAAGGCTGTTGTTGATGGCGCACCTAAGACAGTTAAGGAAGCTGTTTCTAAGGACGATGCTGAAGCTATGAAGACAAAGCTAGAAGAAGCTGGCGCAGAAGTAGAACTAAAGTAATTTAGTCTTAACTTGCATTTTTAAGGGACTCATATGAGTCCCTTTTTTGCTTTTGTATTTATTTTTTCAGTTAGTAGTTTTCTGTTCTGCATATTAGGTTTTTTCAATTCTTATTTTGCCTCAAGGTTGGTTGGATAAATTAAGGTTTGTCTTTTTAATTTTGATTGTGGGTTAAGGTTAATTTGTTTTTTAATCTTTATTGTGGATAGAGAAAAGTATATTTTTTAATATAAAGGAAAATTTGTAAAAATATCATACCTATTACTATAATAATAGTTTGGCTTACAGATGTAGGGTCCAACAGTGTTGGACCGTTACAAACTATCCTAAATAAAGGTATTATGTCCTATGTAGATATTATAAATTTATAGTCTGCAAACAGGACAAAAATCCCATATACATCACACTTTTTAACGGGCGAACAGTGTTCGCCCCTACGACTGTGAGCCATAATATGATATAAAAATTGATACTGTTTATGTTACAAAATATCGTTATAATATAAATTGTACAACCACATAGTTTACATATTTTATAATTTACAACATCCCCACAAACCCTAATTTACAAACTTATCTATAATTACAATCAAAAATAAAAAGTAATTTGTAACTCTATAAAAAATTATACTTACATAAGGAATAAAAAACCTATCACAAAATTTGTGATAGGTTTTTTGGAGTTATTGATATGAAAAAATATTGTTATCAAATATTACTGATTATTGCTGATTTTGTAGTGTCTCTGCAAAACGAGAAGTTTTCTTCTTCTTAACCTTTTCAGGTTTAACAGTTTTGCCAATATACTTTCTGCCACCCTTAGAATACTTCTGCATATCCTCATCAAAGTGTTCGTAAAGTTTGTCATACTGTTCATCAGTTAGTGAGTTAATAATAACAATATTAACGATTGAACGAGTATCGGCATCACCGTTGTTGTACTGACGGTTAAGTAGCTGAGCTAACTTTTCAACTTGCTTCTTACTAGGGTTTTTCATATATTCCTTTACTCTTGGAACAATGTGTTCCTTAGTAAAAGTAACACCTCTAAATGGGTAGTAGTTGTCAGCTTCTTCCTTAATTTCATCCTTTAGCTCAGGGAAGAATGTTACAAATCTCTTTGCTAGGAATTCAGGGTCAGCACTACCTTCATCTTTGTTTTTCTTCTTTTTTTTCTTAGCTTGTTGTACTTTCTTTAGTTGAGTTTTGTCACCAAGCATTTCTGCAAAGTCTTTACCGATAGACTCAGCATCTGACATTGTGTCACTTTCAGGGTCAAATAGCCATGTAGCCATATTCTTCCAGTCATTATCAGGACCTTCATCTGTCATACCACAAGAACGAAGTACAAGGTGGTTGTCCTTCTCTGTATAAATAACTGAATAAATAAGACTGCCATTTGTAAACATAGCAACCTTTTCACCGTCATCAGAGGCTACATTCTGTTGTGTAAAGCCTTGTTGTGACAATGCCTTTTCTACTTTATCTGTAATAGCACTAAATGCTTTGTTTAAAATATTATCTGCCAAGGTAATTCATCCTTTCAATCTTGTCTTTCAATTATACCTTGAATATAAGAATTTGTCAAAGGTTTTTCCCTTGACTTTGTATGTGTTAAAATGATATGACCCAATAAAAAAGAGGAGTAACTTCAAAATATGGTATAATGGAATCGCTAAAAAAACATTAACCTAAGAAAGAAGTATTCCTCATGAATATGATAACACAAGAAGCAAAGAAAAAGCAAGCCATAGTAAAATACGCACTAAAAAAAGGAAAAAGCAAAGCAAGTAGAATGTACGGTGTAAGTCTTTCAAGCGTAAAGAGATGGTGTAAACAATATGACGGTACCTGGCAATCGCTATTGCCTAAATCACACAGACCACATAGTCATCCTAACAGGCACACAAAAAGAGAAGAAAGACAAATTAGAAATTCTTTCAAAAAGTGCTATGAAAGATATGGATGGGATGGAGTATACAGTGATTTAAAGAGAAAAGGATATACAAGAAGCTACTCAGGAATGATATATGCAGCTAAAAGAATGGGCTTAGTAAAATATAAAAAGACAAAGAAAAAGAGCCGTAAGCATAGAAGATATCCGGAACTGTTAATACCTGGAGAAAAGGTGCAGATAGATGTAAAAGAAGTGCCATATAATTGCTTAAGAGGTAAGGCTTTAAGGGACGGAAAGCATTTTTATCAATGGACTGCAATAGATGAATGTACAAGGATGAGATTTGTATATGGGTTTGAAGAACACACACCTGAAAACTCAACCAAATTCTTGAAAATGTTATTGAAAGAATTTCCGTTTAAAATACAGACTATTCAAACAGATAACGGAAGAGAATTCACATATAAATATCAGAGCAGTGAAGTGAAAAGTCCTTTTGAAATAGAATTAAACAAACTAGGTATAAATCATAAATTAATACCACCACGAACACCTTGGCACAACGGAAAGGTAGAAAGAAGTCATAGAAACGACCAAAATATTTCTATGATTGGGAAACATTCAGAAATATTGAAGAATTAAACACAAAATTAAAAGGACATTTGGAATGGAGTAATAACAAAACAATGAGAACACTTGATTATAAGAGTCCAATGCAGTTATTGAGTGAAAAGTTAGAATTGAAATCCATTCATTAATTAATATTCATAATCAAAATTCAGTAAAACAAGCGAAATATTAAATCGTATTTTATTTTTACCCTAAAATGGGTCATATCTATTTACAACACAGATTGTCAAAGGTTTTTCCCTTGACTTACCCTTGAAAGTTACTTCTTTCTATGATAAAATGAATATGTATGTTATATATAAGACAAAATTATAGAATTTTAGTCTGATAGGAGATTACAATGGATAAAAGAGCTATTGGTGTATTTGATTCCGGACTAGGTGGACTGACTGCCGTTAAGCAGTTAATAAAGGTTTTGCCAAATGAGAATATTGTTTATTTTGGCGATACAGGTAGAGTTCCATATGGTTCAAGAAGTAATGACACTATAAAAAAATATGCTTTACAAGATGCAAACTTTTTATTACAACACAATGTAAAAATGGTTATTGCTGCTTGTGGTACAGTTTCTTCAGTAGCCGGTGACTTGTTGAGAGCTCAGGGTTACCCATATACCGGTGTTGTAAACCCTACTGTATATACTGCTGTACGCACAACTAAAAATAAAAGAGTTGGTGTTATCGGTACAAGTGCCACAATCGGTAGCCATAGCTACAAAAAAAGACTGACTGAGGAAGATCCGGAAATCAAGGTTTTTGAACAGGACTGTCCTCTATTTGTTCCACTTGTTGAAAATGGTTTCATTGATAAAAATGATCCTATTGTACACCTTACAGTAGAAAGATACCTTGCATCATTAAAAGAAAACAATGTTGATACGTTAATCCTAGGTTGTACTCATTACCCAATTTTGCGTGATGTTATTGCCGAAGTTATGGGGGATAGTGTTTCACTAATAGATAGTGGTATGGAAACTGCTTATTATGCAAAGAAAGTTCTTAAGAGAGAAAACTTACTTGCACCGGATGACCAAGTAGGCAAAAATGAATTTTATGTTAGCGACACTCCTGATAACTTTGAAAAGGTTGCTGAAATTTTCTTAGGACAAAATATTGACCACTATGTAAAACAGATAAATATAGAGGAATATTAATGAGTAAAAAGTATTTGATAACATTCTATGCTTCTCAAAGTAACCTGCAAGAAAAGGACGAAATGACTTTTACTGCACCGGGTGAATACTATGAGGAAAATGGCATAAGAATTGTAAAATATAAAGAGTATTCTGAAGATAGTCAGCTTGAAGGTGACTATTCGCTAAACACCATTAAAATTGTAAATGACAGTAAACTCTCTATTCTTAGAGAAGGTGACCACACAACAAGACTTTTCTTAGAAAAAGACAAGGTACATAATTGCCATTACAGAACAAAAATGGGTGACTTAATGTTTAGTGTCTTATGTACAAAGCTACACAATAATTTAACAGATAACGGTGGTAAGCTTGATGTTGCTTATAGCCTTGACTTAAATGGTGAAACTGTCAGCTACAACCGTTTTATTCTTACAGTAAAGGAAAATTGATATGTCAAAAACTGCTACACTTGCAAAACAACAAATGAAAGATGTTATTACATCTGCTATTAATAAAGCTATACAGAACGGTACATTACCTGAGGGTGATATTCCGGAATTTATTATTGAAAAACCTGCCGATAAGTCTAACGGTGACTTAGCAACAAACTGTGCATTAGTTTCAGCAAAAACTTTTAGAATGCCACCATTCAAAATTGCTCAAGCTATTACAGAAAATATTGATTTAGAGGATACTCTATTTACTAAGTTTGAAACTGCAGGTCCGGGTTTCATTAACTTCTTCCTATCACAAAGCTACTACAGTAAGGTGCTAAAGGAAGTTGAAGAAGAAAAAGAAAACTTTGGTCAGAGTAATTACGGTCAAGGTGAAAAGGTAATGGTAGAATTTGTTTCTGCTAACCCTACAGGTCCTATGCATATGGGTAATGCAAGAGGTGGTGCTTTAGGTGACTGCCTAGCATCTGTTCTTGATAAAGCCGGTTACAATGTGTGGAGAGAATTCTATGTAAATGATGCCGGTAATCAGATTGAAAAGTTTGCTTGTTCTTTGGAAGCAAGATATTTACAGATTTATGATGAAACAGTACCATTTCCGGAAGACGGTTATCAAGGTGGAGATATTACAGACCTTGCTAATCTATACAATGATGAAAACGGTGACAAGCTACTAAATGTTTCATCAGAAGAGAGAAAGAAAGCACTTGTTGACTTTGCACTACCAAGAAATATTAAGAAAATGCAAAGTGATATGGCAAAGTACAAAATCACTTATGATAAGTGGTTCTTTGAAAGTGAACTTCACAATAGTGGTGCAGTTAAAGAAGTTGTTGACATTCTTACAAAGAAAGGTTTAACATACGAAAAAGAAGGTGCTGTTTGGTACAAGAACAAAGAAGTTGTTACAAAGAAACTTCTTGCAGAAGGTAAAAAGCAGGACTATATTGATAAGTTGGAACTAAAGGATGATGTTCTAATTCGTCAAAACGGTAATCCAACATACTTTACTGCCGATATTGCTTATCACAAGAATAAGTTTGACAGAGGATTCACAACACTTATTGATGTATGGGGTGCTGACCACCATGGTCATGTTATGAGAATGAAGGGTGCTATGGATGCTATCGGTTATGATGGTGACAAGCTAAATGTTCTTCTAATGCAACTTGTTAAGCTGGTTCGTAACGGTGAACTTGTAAAGATGAGTAAGAGAACAGGTAAGGCTATCCAACTTGCCGACCTGCTTGAAGAAGTACCTGTTGACTCAGCAAGATTTTTATTTAACACAAGAGAAGCTAACAGTCAGATGGACTTTGACCTTGACCTTGCAGTTAAAGAAGATAACCAAAACCCTGTTTATTATGTTCAGTATGCTCATGCCAGAATTTGCTCAATTCTAAAGGCTCTTGAAAAGGATGGTATCACACCAAAGGATTGTTCAGAAAGTGACCTTGATGTGCTAACTGCTCCTGAAGAAATTGATATTATCAGTCACCTAGCATCATTTGAAGATGAGATTATCTCTGCTGCTAAGGACTATGACCCAACAAAGATTACTCGTTATGTTACAACTCTTGCAACATTGTTCCATAAGTTCTACAATGCTTGTAGAGTTAAGGGTGATGACGAAAAGCTAACTCAGGCAAGACTTGCTCTTTGTGTTGCAGTTAAGACAGTTATTAAGAATGTCCTAACAATGTTCAACATCTCTTGTCCTGATTCAATGTAATTTTGATTGACTTAAATTTGTTAAGTTGTTATCTTAAGGATATTAAAATTTAGAAATTTTTAATTTTAAAAAATTATATTACCTATAATAAGGCAGACTCAATAATGGGTCTGCTTTTGCCTTTTGTATAACCAAAAATATAAGTAATCATAAATCACTATAACAAAATTGGGTTTGTGGGGATGATTAAATATGAAAAGTGTAAACTATGTCCTTGTATAAACTGTAAACTATGTGGTTGCACAATTCATAATACAACATTATTTTGTAGCATAAACTGTACCATATTTTATATCATATTTTGGCTCACAGTCGTAGGGGCGAACATTGTTCGCCCGTTTAATAGTAAAATGTTTTATGTAACTTAGTCCTATGTAGAAACTAAAAATTATAACTTACCATATAGGGCAAAGTACCTATATAAAGGCTAGTTTGTAACGGGACATCAATTAAGTGAACATCAAAGAAAACGAGCCATAGGCGAAGTTTGATTTGCTAATGTGAACTTATGCAAAAGTTTTTTGTAAAAAAACTTTTGTTGAAAGACCACCTGTTAGCCATACTTTTGTGATAATATAAGGTATGATAATTTTGCAAATTTTCCTTTATACTCAACTAAATTTAAAACAAATTCACCTTAACTCACAATCAAAATTAAAAAGACAAACCCTAATTTGCAGAACTAGATTACCTTTACCCACATAAAAAATTGAATAAATAAAATTTATAAAAGGAATTGACAAAATATATTATGTGTGTATAATAAGAAACATAGGTTACGCAACAAGTGTTACCTAAAAGGAGAAATATAATGCCACCAAAATTCAAGTTTACTAGGGAAGAGATTATTTCTTCTGCTCTGGATGTAACAAGGAAAAATGGAATACAAGGACTTACTGCAAGGGCATTAGCCAATGAACTTGGTTGTTCTGTTAAGCCTATTTTTGGACTTTTTAAAAATATGGAAGAAGTACAGACAGAGGTTATACTAAGTGCTGCAAATCTTTATTACAAGTATTTGCAAGAAGAAATGACAAGTGGTAAGTACCCACCATATAAGGCAAGTGGTATGGGTTATATTCGTTTTGCTAAAGAAGAAAAAGAACTTTTTAAACTTGTATTTATGCGTGACCGTACTAATGAAGAAAAGAATGATACAGCAGAAACTGAGGCAGTAGTAAAAATTCTGCAAAATGCTATAGGATTAACAGAAGAACAGGCATATAAATTTCACCTTGAAATGTGGATATATGTTCATGGTATTGCAACAATGATGGCAACATCATATTGTGACTTTGAACTTGATTATATTAGTGACCTAATAAGTGATATGTATTTAGGACTGAAACATCAGTTTACAAAGGATAAGGAAAACTAAGGTGATGGTATGAAAGTGCAGTGGGTATATTGCCCAATTTGTAATAACAAAACTAGGGAAAAGGTAAGGGAAGATACAGTTATAAAGAATTTTCCTCTTTACTGTCCAAAATGTAAAAATGAAACTTTGGTTAGCATTGAAAATTTAAAACTTAATGTCATCAAAGAGCCAGACGCTAAGACGCAGAGCCGATGAACTAATAAATATATTTGATTTTATATTTATAGTTTGTCGGTTTTTTATATTTTAAGGAGAGAACAATGGACGCAATTAAAATTGACAATTTAACAAAAAAGTACAAAGACCTTGTGGCAGTTGACCATTTGAATTTAACTGTAAAAGAGGGAGAGCTTTTTTCTTTACTAGGTGTAAACGGTGCAGGTAAAACAACAACAATCAAAATGCTTTCTTGCCTAACAAAGCCTAATTCAGGGGATGCTTTTCTTGGTGGTGAAAGTATTGTTACTGCACCTAAGAAGGTAAAGAATATTATTGGTGTGTCACCACAAGAAACTGCAGTTGCACCTAACTTAACAGTTAAAGAAAACTTAGAATTAATGTGTGGTGTACATAATTTTTCTAAAGAAAAGAAAGTTGCAAAGGTAAATGAACTTGCTGAGCAGTTTGATTTAAACAGTATTTTAAACAAGAAAGCAGGTAAACTTTCAGGTGGTTGGCAAAGAAGATTAAGCATTGCAATGGCACTTATCAGCGAACCTAAAATTCTTTTCCTTGATGAACCCACACTTGGACTTGATGTTATTGCAAGAAGTGAACTATGGGACAATATTCGTCAGTTAAAGGGAAAAATTACAATTATCCTAACTACTCACTATATGGAAGAGGCTGAGGCTCTTTCTGACCATATTGCAGTTATGAAAGGTGGCAAGTTACTTGCACTTGGCACAGTTGATGAACTAAAGAAACAAACTAATGAAGATAAATTCGAGGATGCATTTATTCAAATTGTTAAGGGGGTATCAAAATGAGAATGTTGACTTTTTCTAATAGAACTGCAAAAGAAATTTTGCGTGACCCACTTAACTTAGCATTTGGTCTTGGTTTTCCGGTAGCACTTCTACTTTTACTATCAGCTATTCAAGCTAATATTCCGGTAAAAATGTTTGAACTGGATAAGCTAACTCCGGGTATAACTGTTTTTGGTTTGTCCTTTATGACTCTATTCTCTGCAACACTTGTTGCTAAAGACAGAGAAAGTGCATTACTGCAAAGACTATACACAACTCCACTTACTGCAATGGACTTTATATTTGGCTACATTTTGCCTATACTTCCTATTGCAATTGCTCAAAGTATTGTGTGCTATATTGTAGCCGTAATTTTAGGACTAAAAATAACAGTTACCATTCTGTATGCTTTACTTGCTATTATCCCAATTTCACTATTCTTTATTTGTCTAGGTCTTTTATGTGGTAGCATTTTTAATGTAAAGCAAGTGGGTGGTATCTGTGGTGCATTAATCACTAACTTAACAGGTTGGTTTGCAGGTATTTGGTTTGATATTAGTACTGTTGGTGGTGCTTTTGAGAAGATTGCAAATGCTCTACCTTTCGTACATATGGTTAACCTTGAGAAAGCAATTCTTAACGGCAATTGTTCTGATGTTTCAACAGATATTTTGTGGATTGCCCTTTATACCGTTGCATCAATAGTTATTTCAATCCTATTATTCCTAAGACAAATGAAAAAACAGTAAATGAAAAATAAGCGTTATAATAGGTTTTATAATACAAATAAAGTATAAAAGGTAATGCAATAATTAGAAATATTGAAAATTAATAATAAGTAAAATTTTACATAAACCAAAACTTCCAAAAACGAAAGCCACAAGAATCCTTGTGGCTTTTGTTTTATGTTGATAGATTACATTTTAAGTTTGTATCTATATGGATAGATACCTAAGGAAAATTTGGGTTTGACTTTTTAATCTTGATTGTGGATAAAGGTGAATTTGTTATAAATTTAGTTGAGTATAAAGAAAAATTTGCAAAATTATCATACCTTATATTATCACAAAAGTATGGCTAACAGGTGTAGGGGACATCATTGATGTCCCGTTACAAACTAGCCTTTATATAGGTACTTTGCCCTATATGGTAAGTTATAATTTTTAGTTTCTACATAGGACGAAGTTACATAAAACATTTTACTATTAAACGGGCGAACAATGTTCGCCCCTACGACTGTGAGCCATAATATGATATAAAAATCGGTACTGTTTATGCTCCGAAATATCGTTGTAATATGAATTGTGCAACCACAAAATTTACATTTTATACAAGGACATAGTTTACACTTTTCATATTTAATCATCCCCACAAACCCTAATTTGTAAAGTATATTCTTATTATTCTACAAATAAAGTTTAAAGATGAAAATTAAGGTTACACTTAACCAACATAAAATAAGCCTCCGAAATGGAGGCTTAAATTATGCTTTAGATAAAATATAAAAATTAAAAATGAAAATTAAAAATGAAAATTAAAAATGAAAATTAAAAATTACTGATTATCGCCGGTTACTTTTGCAAGTAATCTTTGAATTTCTGTTACATCTTTAACATTTACAACACCATCTTGATTAATGTCAGCATTTATCTGACCTTCACTGGAAAGTGTGTAGCTATGAATTGTGCTTTTCTGAATACAAACTGCATCGTCAATATTAACTACACCATCTAGGTTAGCATCCCCTGCAAGTGTTCCTCTTTTATAAGTGATACCCTTAATTACAAAGTTACCACCTTCTGTGTCATCATTAACATCTTCGTAAAAATCCATAACATCATTTACTTTGCTTTTGCTTAGACTAGGAATGTTAGGAAAGATATTTTTGTCAGTATAAATGTAGCTTTGACCTCTTTTAGCTTCAGTATTAAAGATTCTTTCATCTTTATTTTCAAGCCATTCTGAAACACCGATACCGTTTATAGCTTTTGTATCGGTTGTATCAATTTCAACACCAATACCGATTTTGCCTTTGCTAACATATAGAGGGTCAACATCAGCTGTGTAGTAACCACTATATGGTACTTTACCTGTTTTAAGTGTTTTCCAAGTTGTCTTGTCACTACTTGGTGTGCCTTCATTGTCAACAGGAATGTAATATAGTGTGTAGTTAGCACCAACACTTGTTGACTCAAACATAACTTTGTTTAAATATTCATTTGTGTTATCAATATTTAGAACATTAATGTATGTTGTATCTTTTGATGCTTCATCAAGATAATCAAATTCATAAGTAGCACCAAATGTTTCTACCTGATGAATTGTATTTGATACATTGTTTTTCATATAGTCAGTAAAAGCATATGATGGACCAAATACATCAGAGAATATGTAATAGTCTTCATAAGAAATCCAGAAGTAACCGTCAAAGTCGTTGTAGTCACCCCAACTGTTTCTGCATAACCATGCACCGTCTTTCTTAGGTGTGTATGTTTTACCGTCAATATTTACTGTGAAACTTTCTTTGCTGATGTTATCATCCCAACCTACTACACTTACGCAATGACCTGAAATATAGTTTGATTCAGCAGGACAATATGAATGGGTGTCATCAGCAGAGAATTTTGAATATTCATTGTAGTGAGTAGTAACTGCACCGTAATCTTTTATAGACTTCTTGATAGTGTCTTTATCTTCAGAATCAAGATACATAATGCCTGTTACAACATCATTAATATTGTACTTTTTGTTAATATCAAAAAGACTTAGTGGGCTTGTGTATGGAAATTCATTTTCAGAAACACCACCACTCCAGCTACTTAGGTAGCCCATTGTAATGTATGGGAAACCACCACCTTTGTAGTATTCTCTCTGCCAACCTGTACCGTCTTTTCTTGGAGTACCCCAAGCATCAACATGAGCAGCAGAGTACCAAGAGTTAGAAGAATTATCTATTACACCATCTTTAATAAGTAATGTTTCAAGGCTACTTAATCCACCATAAGCCCAACAGATTTGAGCATTGCCTTGTTGTCTGATTGGTGTTACAAGATTTAAGTCTTTTGAACTATATGATGAAGGTAAAGTTTCATCAACATCAAGTGTAGTTCCTTCACCTGTAAAAGGTATTGCAATTTCACTTGAATTTTTACTTTCTATTGTGTCAACCTTTGCAGCACTAACACTAAGTCCGGTAGTAGACACAATTAACATTGCACTTGCAATAGAAACAATTTTTGCAAATTTATTCATTTTACCTGTCCTTTCGATAATATTTGTATTTAATCACATTATATCAAATACTTTTTGTACTGTAAAGAATATAATTGTTAACTTTCGGAAAAGATATTTACAGAATGTGGGGGGATATTATGGAACGAAGAACAGACCTTGCTTTAGAAGCAAGAGAACTTTTTGGTGAAGATATTAAAGGTGTGAAATTTGAAGAAAGTGAAAAGGAAGATATTAAAGTTTCCAGACTAAAAATAACAAGTGATAAGGCAAGTGCAAAACTAGGTAAAGAAAAAGGAACTTATGTAACTTTAGAAATGCCACCACTTTCCGATAATTACAAAACACCTGATGAAAAGTTAGAAGTTATTGCACAGGAGATAAAGCACCTTATACCTGTAAATGGTCTGGTAATGATTGCAGGTTTAGGAAATACAGAAATAACTCCTGATGCACTAGGCCCAAAATCAGCATCAAAGATTATAGCTACCAGACATATAAAAGGCGAAGTTGCAAAGGCAACAGGTCTTGATAAACTTAGACCGGTTGCAGTAGTTGCTACCGGTGTAACAGGAAAAACAGGTATTGAAACAGGTGAGTATCTGTATAGCCTAATTAAGAAGATAAAGCCAAATGCACTTATTGCTATTGATGCTTTAGCTTCAAGACGACTTTCAAGACTTGGCTGTACAATTCAAATTAGTGATACGGGAATTTCTCCCGGTGCAGGTGTTGGCAACAACAGAACAAAATTATCACAAGAAACTTTAGGTATTCCGGTTATAGGTATAGGTGTGCCAACGGTAGTTGATGCATCAACCTTAGCACTTGATTTGTTTGATACGGAAGATGTAAGATTTTCGGAACAATTAAAAAGTATGGTAAATCCCAACGGCAGACAAATGGTAGTTACACCTAAAGAAATAGATTTGCTGATAAACAGAGCCTCTGAACTGATTGCACTTGCTATTAATTATGCACTTCATTCTGATTTAAATTTAAGCGACCTTATGAGCCTAATGTACTAAAATGTACAAACCCATCATAGTATTAAAGAGAATATTAAAGAGGTGGTTTTATGGGCAGAAATATAAGAAAGTTAAGTTTGCTTTTTGCTTTTGTTGCTATTGTTGCAGGTATGTATTCACTATGTAATAGGGTAGGTGGCTATGTAACACCTAAGGAAAATTCGGTTGAAGTGGTTAAGAAGGTTGATGAAGTTCCCACAACAACACCTACTACTGTTTCAGCTACTGTACCTACTACAAAAACAAAGGTGAATAAAACAACTAAAGAAACTGTCCCTACCACCTCATCAGGAAAAAATTATCCTGTTATAGAAAAACAGTTTGGTGAGGATGGTATTACATATGATAATTTTTGTGTAAAAAATTATACTGACTATTCCCTTGATATTGCCACAGAATTAAAGAGAGGTTTGCCGTTTAAAATAGAAAAGAACCACCAAGTTCAAGTATTGATTTTCCATACTCATACTTGTGAAAGTTATCTAAAAAGTGATACCGATTATTATCCAAGTGACTATTATCCAAGAACAACTAATAATAAAGAAAATGTTACAGCAGTAGGTGACGAAATAGAAAAACAACTGAAAAAGGCCGGTATCGGTGTTATCCATGACAAAACAAAGCATGACTATCCATCATACAACGGTGGGTATGATAGAAGTTATCAAACAATTCAAAAGTATATGGAAAAGTATAAGGGTATTAAGGTTGTACTTGATATACATAGAGATGCTATTGGTGAGGGTGGTGAGTCCGGTAAAGTTAAACCTACTTTTAAATATAAAGGGAAGAAAGCCTCCCAAATTATGATTATGACAGGTTATCAGTATGAGGGTGGAGGTGACTTTCCATTTTGGAGAGATAACCTTGACTTTGCCATAAAACTTCAACAGACTGCAGAAACAATGTATCCCGGATTAACCAGACCACTTAACTTTGGAGAATACACTTATAACCTAAATGTGTGCAACGGTTCATTGCTAATTGAATTTGGTACAGATGTAAATACTATTGATGAAGTAAAGCGTTCCGGAAAGATGGTGGGAAAGGCTCTGGCAAAAGTATTGCAAAATAATTGAAATGTGATATAATTACCTTATCAATGATTATTGAAGGTAATAATAATGAAATTAATTAATATAAAGAAATTTTCAATTGTTCTGGCTATTGCAACTTTGTTCTGTGTAATGTCATTTACAACTGCTTTTGCTGAAGATGTTGTAACCGAACCGGTAACAGAGCCTGTAGCTACAGAACCTGTGACACAAGAACCGGTAACAGAGCCTGTAACTCAAGAACCTGTAACTGAACCGGTAACTCAAGAGCCGGTAACTGAGCCTGTGACAGAACCTGTATATACTGAACCTGAAACAGAGCCTGAAACCGAACCTGCTACAGAACCGGAAACTGAGCCTGAAACCGAACCTGTAACAGAAAACTATACTGAACCGACTTATGATGTAAATAAATTACCAACACTGGTTGACTCGACTCAGGTAGCAGAAGAATTACCTACTGCTATTGGTGCTGATGAAGATGGTGGTGTTAGCTTTGTTGGTGGTGTAGTTTGTTGGATTGCAGTTATTATTTCTGCTTGTGTAATTATTGCATTTTTACTTTCTACTAAGGTAAAAGGCAAAAATATGGGCAAATTCAAGAGATACCAATAATTAAGTAAGGATATAATATGAAAATCGGAAATATTGAAATAAAAAATTCTGCTGCTCTTGCCCCAATGGCAGGGGTGGCAGATTGTGCATTTAGAGAACTTTGTGCTTCCTACGGTGCTGCTTATACTGTAACAGAAATGGTAAGCTCAAAGGGAATACATTATAATAGTAAGAAGTCTGCCGAACTAATGGAACTAACCGATAAAGAAAGACCATCCGGTATTCAAATCTTCGGTAATGAACCAAAGACTATGGCTGATGCTGCAGTATTTGCAATGCAGTTTAAACCGGACTTTATTGATATAAATATGGGTTGTCCTGCTCCAAAGATAAGTGGTAACGGTGCAGGTGCATCCCTTATGAAAACACCTAAGCTTTGTGGTGAAATCGTTAAGGAAGTTGTGTCGGCAGTTGATATTCCCGTAACTGTAAAGATGAGAAAAGGTTGGGATGATGACTCGATAAATTGTCTTGAAGTTGCAACTATTGTGGAAGAAAACGGTGCTTCGGCAGTAGCTTTACATGGTAGGACAAGACAACAGTACTACAAGCCACCTGTTGATTGGGATATTATTAAGGAAGTGAAAAGCCACCTAACAATTCCCGTAATAGGCAACGGCGATGTTAATTCTGCCGAAAAGGCTAAGAAACTTTATGAGCATACCGGTTGTGATATGATTATGGTTGGCAGAGGTGCTTTGGGTAATCCTTGGTTATTTGATGAAATTAATCAGTATCTAAAGACAGGAACAATTCCACCTAAGCCAACACCGGAAGAAAAACTTTCTGTAATGGTTAAGCAGATTGAGAGAATGTGTGAACTAAAAGGTGAGTACCTTGGTATTCGTCAAAGCAGAAAACATATTGTGTGGTATCTAAAAGGTTTTAGAGGTGCAGCATCCCTAAGAAATGAAGCCGGTCATACTTCGTCACTTGAAGAATTGTATGCTTTGGTGCAAAAAGTTTTGGATATGCACATTAATAGTTGAAATATAAGGAATTTTCCTATATAATGGATAGTAAATAAAAGAAATGGGAGATAATTAAAATGGAAAAAGTAAATTCTATTGATTTTGTAAATATGTACGACCCTGAAGTTGGTTCAGCAATGGCTGAAGAACAGGCTCGTCAGAAGAGAAACCTTGAACTTATTGCATCAGAAAACATTGTTTCACCTGCAGTTATGGCTGCTATGGGTAGCTTACTAACTAATAAGTATGCTGAAGGTTATCCGGGTAAGCGTTACTATGGTGGTTGCTTTGCAGTAGATAAGGTTGAAGAAATTGCCAGAAAGAGAGCTTGTGAACTATTTGGTGCAGAACATGCTAATGTTCAGCCTCACTCAGGTGCTCAGGCTAATATGGCAGTTTATTTTGCAATGCTAACACCGGGCGATACAGTTATGGGTATGAACCTTAACGAAGGTGGTCACCTAACTCACGGTTCACCTGTAAATATGAGTGGTAAGTACTTTAACTTTGTACCTTATGGTGTTGATAGTGAAACTCACCGTATTGACTATGATAAGGTTCTTGAAATTGCTAAAGAATGTAAGCCAAAGATGATTGTTGCCGGTGCATCAGCTTACCCAAGAATCATTGACTTTGCAAAGTTCAGAGAAATTGCTGATGAAGTTGGTGCTTTGCTAATGGTTGATATGGCTCACATTGCAGGTCTTGTAGCAGCAGGTGTTCATCCAAACCCAGTACCATATTGTGACTTTGTTACAACAACAACTCATAAGACACTTCGTGGACCTAGAGGTGGTATGATTCTTTGTAAGGAACAGTATGCTAAGGCTATTGATAAGGCTATCTTCCCAGGTACTCAGGGTGGTCCACTAATGCACATTATTGCTGCAAAGGCAGTTTGTCTTGGTGAAGCTCTAAAGCCTGAATTTAAGGAATACGGTAAGCAGATTGTTAAGAACTGTAAGGCTCTTGCCGATGGTCTTGTTAAGAGAGGCTGTAAGCTGGTTTCAGGTGGTACAGACAACCATGTTCTACTTATGGATTTAAGAGATACAGGTGTTACAGGTAAGGAACTTGAAGCAAGACTTGACGACTGCTATATTACAGTTAACAAGAATACTATTCCAAATGAACCACTAAGCCCATTTGTTACAAGTGGTGTTCGTATCGGTACAGCAGCAGTTACAACTCGTGGACTAAAGGAAGAAGATTGTGACAAGATTGCTGAATATATTACACTAGTACTTAATGACTATGAAGGTAACAAGGATAAGGTTAGAGCAGGTGTTGAAGAAATCTGCAAGAAGTATCCTCTATACGAAGACTAATTTGGAGTATTTAACAAAATAAATATTACAAAATATTAATAGGGTGTCTTTGTGACACCCTATTATTTTAGTTAATAATGGTTTATTGTATTAAAAATGAAAGGAGGAAATTATGCAACCTTTAGCAGACAGACTTAGACCGGCAACCCTTGATGATATTGTAGGTCAAAAACATATTTTAGGTGAGGGAAAGCCTTTGCGTAAAATTATTGAAAGCAACAAAATTCCTAACCTGATTTTTTACGGACCATCAGGAGTTGGCAAAACTACCCTTGCAACATATATTGCAAAGAAAACCAATATGACTTTCAAAAAGTTAAACGGTACAACTGCATCAACTTCTGACTTGAAAGATATTTTTAAGGAACTTGATGGTTTTGCCGGACTAAACGGTGTGTTGCTATACCTTGATGAAATTCAGTATTTTAATAAGAAACAACAACAAACATTACTTGAATACATTGAAAACGGCAAAATCACTTTAATTGCATCTACAACAGAAAATCCCTATTTCTATGTATACAATGCAATTTTAAGTCGTAGTACTGTTTTTGAGTTTAAACCTGTTCCATATGAAGAAGTAGAAAAAGCAGTTAGAAGAGCATTTTCTATTTTAGCAGATGAAAACGGTATTTCTGTTGAAATTGACGATAAAACAGTTAAGACAATTTCTGTTGCTTGTGGTGGAGATGTAAGAAAGGCTATGAATAGTGCAGAACTTTCTTTCCTAGCAACAGATACTGTTGATGGTGTGAAAACTATTACAGAAGAAACTGCAAAAGATTTAACCCAAAGAAGTGCTATGAGGTACGATAGGGAAGGTGATGAGCATTATGACATTTTGTCAGCTTATCAAAAGAGTATGCGTGGCAGTGACGCAAATGCAGCTTTGCATTATCTTGCAAGACTTCTTATTGCAGGTGACTTGATTTCTGCTTGTAGAAGACTAATGGTATGTGCTTGTGAAGATGTGGGACTTGCTTATCCTAACCTTATACCTATAGTAAAGTGTTGTGTTGATATTGCAATGTCGGTAGGATTGCCTGAGGCCAGAATCCCTTTAGCTGATGCAGTTATTATGGTATGTAATGCTCCAAAATCAAATTCCGGAGAAATGGCAATAGACAAAGCTATGGCTGATATAAAAGCCGGTAATGTTGGCAGTATTCCAAGACAACTACAAAACACCCACTATGACGGTGAAGATAATCAAAACAAAGGACAACATTACCTTTATCCTCATGATTATGACCATCATTATGTTGTACAGCAGTATTTACCTGATATTCTAAAAAATAGGCAATATTATACATATGGTGACAATAAAAACGAACAAGCCTTTAAGGCTTATTGGGATAAAATAAAACCCTAGTTCATAATTTCATAAAATACTGTTACATGTATTTAAAGGGCTATTAATATTTAGTTCATAACTTGGTACATATAAACAAGTTATTGTATAAAAGATTGTATATAATTAAATTTGTTTATTCTTTTAAAGAATAAAAAACCTTGCACATTTTTGATATAATTTAACCGTAAGAATTTATATTTACTTTTAGGAGGCAAAACAATGAAAACATTATGTAAAAAGTCCTTTGGTGTTTTCCTAGCAGTACTTATGCTTTTAAGTGCTGTAGGTGTTGGCAGTTATTCTGTATTTGCTGCTAATACTGACACAGAAAAATCAGGGGCAACCTCTGCAAGTGGCGACACAGTGTATTTCCAAAACACTGCTAACTGGTCAAAGGTTAACGCTTACATGTGGAATGAAAGTAAGGGCAATTCAAGCAATAAAACTTGGCCCGGTGAAGCTATGACAGATGAAGGTGACGGTGTATGGTCTTATGACATTAAGGGCGAATACGACCACATCATCTTCAATAACGGTAGCTCACAGACAGGTAATATTGTTTACCCTGGTAACAGTATGATTTACAAAGACGGTTCTTGGGAAGTATATGATACAAGCCCACTAAGAATTACATCTTTTGAATCCGACACTAAGTCACCTGCTTACATTGGTAGTGCTATTACACTAACAACTGTTACAAAGAGCGACACTACAGGTGTACAGTATCAGTACTCAGTAAACGGTCAGGTTATCAGTTCTTATTCTTCTAACAATTCTTGTGTATGGAATCCTGCTTCTTCAGGTGACTACACAATTAGAGTTGATGTTAAGGATAACGCAGGTAACCAGAACTTTAGAGAAATGTCTTTCTCAATCAAAGACCCTTCTCAGGAACAAAAGCCTGTATTCCTATCTTCTAACCCTCTTACAGGTAAGCAGATTAAGACAGGTACAGCTACTAACCTTTCTGTAAATGCAGCCGGTGGTAACACAGGCACAAAGCTTCTTTTCTACAAATATGTAGTTAAAGATCCTACAGGTGAACAGGTTAACACAGCTTATTACACACTAAACAAGAATTATTCATTTACAGCAACTAAGACTGGTACTTATACAGTTGATGTATCTGTTCAGGGTAGTGATAACCAGACAATCACTCAGCAGTTAAAGTTTGAATCAACTCAGAATCCAACAGATCCAACAGAAGATACTCAGCCAACTTCTCCATCTGTAACAACTCCATCTAAGACAGATCCAACAGTAACAACTCCAACTACTGCTACTGAACCATCAACTCCGGATCCAAGCAAGATTCTTGGCGATGTTAATGGTGATGGTGTTCTAAATATCAGAGACTCTGCTCTAATCCAGAAGAAGCACACAGGCTTCGTTATTGATTCATATGATGAATCAGTTTCTGACTTTAACAAAGATGGTAAAATGAATGTTAAGGATGCTGTAGCTATCCAAAAATTCCTTGCTAAAGCAAATTAAAAAGAGGTATAGTAGATTATGACCAAAATTAAAAAAATCATTGCACTCTTGATGGTCATTGCAGTTTCAGCATCTATTATGGTTGTAGGCACAGTTGGTGTATCTGCTAAGGATACAAGCACTAAGAAAACTGCTGCCGGCGAAACTACAGAAACTGGAATTACAGTACACTATAAGAGCGAAGGCGTAACTCCATATGTATATTATTGGAATTCACTTCCAAATAATATTAAGACAGATTATCCAGGTGAACAGATGACTGCTGACAAGGATAACTGGTACACAACAACATTTAAAGATGTTACAAAGATTAACCTAATGTTCACAGACAAAGACGGTAAGCAACTTTCAAAGGAGCTTACTCGTAAGACAGGTGAATGGTGGTTCTATAACAACATTTGGTGGAGCTCAAACCCAGATGAGTTTGACCCTGCATCATCTGTTGATTTCCGTGAAGAATCAATTTACTTTGTAGTTACAACAAGATTCTACAACGGTGATAAGTCTAACGATGTTCACTGTTGGGATGATAATGTTTACAACAACCCTGACTCTGACCCTGCATGGAGAGGTGACTTTAAGGGTCTTGCTGAAAAGCTAGACTACATTAAGGCACTTGGTTTCTCAGCAATTTGGATTACTCCTGTTGTTGAAAACGGCTCAGGTTATGACTACCACGGCTACCATGCTATGGACTTCTCAAAGGTTGACTCAAGATATGAAAGTGATGACTTTACATATGAGGACCTAATTCAGGCAGCTCATAAAAAGGGTATGAAGATTGTACAGGATGTTGTATGGCAGCATACAGGTAACTTCGGTGAAGGTACACTTTGTAAGCTATTCGATAAGGATACTTCAAAGGATTTATCAAGCATTGAAGATTCTATGATTCCTACACAAAAGCTTCTAGACCAGGCCGGTGTTAGTACAGCAGAAGAATACTGGAACTTAACTCCTGCAAAACAGCATGAAGCAAGAATTGACTTAATGAAGAATAACACAATTCAGTCAAGTAACTCTACAGGTGTTCACCCATCAACAAAGGATTACTCTGATGATAAGTTATCAAAATCTTCAGTTTACAACCCTAACAACTACTACCACACATCTTACTTTAGAAATCTAAACTGGGATGACTGGTCATGTAAATATGCTCAGATTGCAGGTGACTGTGTTGACCTAAATACAGAAAACCCAGCAGTTGCTGAATATATTAACCAGGCATATAGTAAGTATATGGCTATGGGTGTTGATGCGTTCCGTGTTGATACTGTTAGACATATTCCTAGACTAACTCTAAATATGATGTATAACAAGCAGATGATGGCTAATGCAGCTAAGTACGGTAACCCTAACTTCTATATGTTCGGTGAAATCTGTACTCGTTACGGTCAGATTTGGTATCGTGACCATGCTCAGGAATCATCAATGTTCTACACATGGGATGAATCTGATCCTAAGTGGGCAAAGGAATGGTCAAGTGGCACAGATCTTGAATCTATCAACAACAATATGAACCTAACATTTGACCACTATAACGAATATGATGATACATCAATTCAGCCAACATCTGACAATGCATTCCTAAAGGGTATTAGCTACCATACACCTGATACAAGCAAGGCTTCAGGTATGAATGCAATTGACTTTACAATGCACTATAACTTCAATACTGCCGGCAATGCTTATGGCCTAGCTAAGCAGGAAGATAAGTACTTTAATGACTCAACTTGGAATGTTGTTTATGTTGATTCACATGACTACGCTCCAGGCCCTAACGATAGTGTTAGATTTAACGGTGGTACTTCAACTTGGGCAGAAAACCTAGACCTAATGTTCACATTCCGTGGTATTCCTTGTATTTACTACGGTTCAGAAATTGAATTTAAGAAGGGCATTATGATTGACGGTGGTGCTAACAAGACTCCTCTTGAAGGCACAGGTCGTGCTTACTTCGGTGACCATGTTGAAGGTGATGTTAAGACAACAGACTTTGGTGATTATACAGCTACAGGTGCTGCTTCAGAATCTCTAAGCTATCCTCTAGCAAAGCATATCACAAAGCTTAACAAGATTCGTCGTGCTGTTCCTGCTCTTCAGAAGGGTCAGTACACAGTAGATAGCAACTATGTAAGTGGTGATATGGCTTATATCAGAAGATACACAAGCGATGACACAGATTCACTTGCTCTAGTTACAATCTCAAGTGGTGCAACATTCAAGAACATTCCTAACGGTACATATATTGACGCAGTTACAGGTGACAAGAAGGTTGTTACAAACGGTACACTTTCAGTTTCAGCTCCTGGTAAGTCAAATATGAGAGTTTATGTATGTTGTGGTAATGGCTTCACAGGTATTGACGGAGCTATTGGCGAAACAGGTTTAACATATCTAAAATAATTTAGAATAATCAACTCCTTTTTGAGGGCATCTCTTTTTGAGATGTCCTCGATTTTTTTATTTTAATTTCTATTTATAATAATTACTCAGTTGTATATATAGTGTATTTTATGATTTGTTAAGCAAAAATTGACAAAATAGTCTGATGATGATATAGTAATAGTTGTAAAGTGAAAAGAAATAATTGTAAATTAGGGGATAAGTAGAATGAATCAAAGGGTACAAGAATTTATTAATCAACAGAAAATACAAGCCGAATATAATAAGAATATGGAAAAAGCAAAAGTTTTGAATGACTTGGGACTTTATGATAAAGAATATTCAGAAAATCCTGCTTGGAGCGAAAAATATCCGGAATATGAATATGATCAAGTAACTCATCAAGGTAAATATTTTAGAAAAATTCCTATTTCCGTTACTGATGAGGAATATGCTGAGATTTTGAAGTATAGCAACATTGCTATTAACCAAGATGAAAATAACGGCACAAAGTCAGGCAGTAACTCTATTGCAACTGTATTCACAGTAATTGCAGTAATTATTTTTATTGCAGGTTTCTTTGTGGGTCTTTTCTTAGGTGAAGAAATCGGATATAAATTTTCAATTGGTGTTGCATCAATTTGTTGGGGATCTAGTTTCCTTAGTGGTATGCTTATGCTTGGCTTCGCTGAAATTATCAAACTACTTAATGCTATAAAAAATAAATAATTTATTTTTATTGGTGTTTCAATCTTTTGTTGAAACACCTTTTTATATTTTCATTTTGTTTATGAGTTAAGATGAATCAGTAGTATAAATTTGGGTTTGTGGGGATGTTTATGTAGTGTGGGTTAATTAGATAGTAACCGATTAATTAATCTAATTAATAGCTTTTTCCCTCCTTCAGTCATTCTTTAAAAAGTGAATTGCTCTGCAATTCACGAATGACAGCTTCCTCGTCTGAGGAAGCCAAACACAATATGTACAAATTTGTAAGTTTGTACACAAAGAAGAAATTATACAGACCTTGTTGCCTCCCTCGCTGAGGGAGGTGGCTTTGCGTATGCAAAGACGGAAGGAGTGGTTGGAATTGTAAATTCATTTACAATTCCATATTATCTGAAACTTTCCTTTATCTTTAACTATAAAATATAATAAATATTATGAGTTACACGGTAGGGGCGAACATTGTTCGCCCGTTTAATAGTAAAATGTTTTATGTAACTTAGTCCTATGTAGAAACTAAAAATTATAACTTACCATATAGGGCAAAGTACCTATATAAAGGCTAGTTTGTAACGGGACATCAATGATGTCCCCTACACCTGTTAGTCACACTTTAACAATGGTATAAGGTATGATAATTTTGCAAATTTTTCTTTATACTAAACTAAATTTATAACAAATTCACCTTTATCCACAATCAAAATTAAAAAGACAAACCCTAATTTATGAAACTAACCTTAACCCACAATAAGAATTGAAAAATTCTAATTTATCAAATAAAAATAAGTACAAAATAATTGCAAATCTTATAGTATGAATATTTATTTAATAACTAATATTGATTATTTAATACTATGGATTATCATAACATAAATATTAAAAAAGATTAGTAATTATCGAAAAAACCTCTGTATATAAGCCTTTTTATATGTTATAATGAGTTTGTAAAATAACGTAAACGAAATAGTAAAAATATTCTATTTTGTATGTGCTAAAATGATATGACCCAATAAAAAAGAGGAGTAACTTCAAAATATGGTATAATGGAATCGCTAAAAAAACATTAACCTAAGAAAGAAGTACTCCTCATGAATATGATAACACAAGAAGCAAAGAAAAAGCAAGCCATAGTAAAATACGCACTAAGAAAAGGAAAAAGCAAAGCAAGTAGAGTGTACGGTGTAAGTCTTTCAAGCGTAAAGAGATGGTGTAACCAATATGACGGTACCTGGCAATCGCTATTGCCTAAATCACACAGACCACATAGTCATCCTAACAGGCACACAAAAAGAGAAGAAAGACAAATTAGAAATTCTTTCAAAAAGTGCTATGAAAGATATGGATGGGATGGAGTATACAGTGATTTAAAGAGAAAAGGATATACAAGAAGCTACTCAGGAATGATATATGCAGCTAAAAGAATGGGCTTAGTAAAATATAAAAAGACCAAGAAAAAGAGCCGTAAGCATAGAAGATATCCGGAACTGTTAATACCTGGAGAAAAGGTGCAGATAGATGTAAAAGAAGTGCCATATAATTGCTTAAGAGGTAAGGCTTTAAGGGACGGAAAGCATTTTTATCAATGGACTGCAATAGATGAATGTACAAGGATGAGATTTGTATATGGGTTTGAAGAACATACACGGAAAACTCAACCAAATTTTTGAAAATGTTATTGAAAGAATTTCCGTTTAAAATACAGACTATTCAAACAGATAACGGAAGAGAGTTCACATATAAATATCAGAGCAGTGAAGTGAAAAGTCCTTTTGAAATAGAATTAAACAAACTAGGTATAAATCATAAATTAATACCACCACGAACACCTTGGCACAACGGAAAGGTAGAAAGAAGTCATAGAAACGACCAAAGATATTTCTATGAATGGGAAACATTCAGAAATATTGAAGAATTAAACACAAAATTAAAAGGACATTTGGAATGGAGTAATAACAAAACAATGAGAACACTTGATTACAAGAGTCCAATGCAGTTATTGAGTGAAAAGTTAGAATTGAAATCCATTCATTAATTAATATTCATAATCAAAAGTCAGTAAAACAAGCGAAATATTAAATCGTATTTTATTTTTACCCTAAAATGGGTCATATCTATTTACAACACAGAAACGAAATAGTAAAAATATTCTATTTAATATTGAAAGATACTGTTGTCTATGTTATAATATTTCATTATGGGTCATAGTATGCCCAAAACATTTCTGGAAAGGAAAGTAGAAATGGTTAGAGAAAATATTTATCGCACAGTTACTTGTGGCGAATTAAGAGAAAGTAATATAGGAGATACTGTCCGTGTAGCAGGTTGGGTAGAAAATATCCGTGACCACGGTGGTGTTATGTTCCTTGATATTCGTGATCACTACGGTGTTCTTCAGGTTGTTGTTCACAATGACGAAATCCTAAAAGATATTAACAGAGAATGTACTGTTACTCTTTCAGGTAAAGTAGTTAAGAGAGATGAAGACACAATCAATAAGAAGATTGCAACAGGTTATGTTGAAGTACACACAGAGGACATTAAGGTTCTTGGTAAGTGTAAGAATAACCTACCTTTTGAAGTTATGACTTCAACAAATACTTCTGAAGATGTAAGACTAAAGTACAGATTCCTAGACCTTAGAAACCCTAAGGTTCATAACAACATTGTACTAAGAAGTCAGATTATCAGCTACCTAAGAAGTAAAATGAATGATATGGGATTTTTGGAAATGCAAACTCCAATCCTTTCAACATCTTCACCGGAAGGTGCAAGAGACTACCTAATCCCATCAAGAAAGCACAAGGGTAAGTTCTATGCTCTACCTCAAGCTCCACAGATTTTTAAGCAGTTACTAATGGTTTCAGGTTTTGATAAATACTTCCAGATTGCACCTTGCTTTAGAGATGAAGATGCAAGAGCAGACCGTTCTCCGGGTGAATTCTATCAGCTAGACTTTGAAATGGCTTTTGCTACTCAGGAAGATGTTTTTGCAGTTGCTGAAGAAGTTCTTTATGATACATTTAAGAAGTTCAGCGATAAGGAAGTTAGCAAACCACCATTTAAGAGAATTCCATATAAGGAATCAATGCTAAAATATGGTTCAGATAAGCCTGACCTAAGAAACCCACTACTTATTGTAGAAATTTCTGATATGTTTGAAGAAACTGATTTTGCTCCATTCCGTAAAAAGACAGTTCGTTCTATCAATGTTCCTGACTGTGCAAAGCAGAGCAAAAAGTGGTTCAAGAGAATGGAAGAATTTGCTCTTTCAATCGGTATGAAGGGTCTGGGCTATGTAAAGGTTAATGATGATTTAACATTTGACGGTCCTATTGATAAGTTCCTAAAGCCCGGTGACAGAGAAGAACTAATTAAGAGAAACGGTAGTAAAGCAGGAGATGTTATTTACTTTATTGCCGATACTCCTGATCAAGCTCCTGTTCTTGCAGGTCAGATTCGTACAGAAGTTGCAAACAGACTGGACTTAATCGACAAGAGTAAGTTTGAAATGTGCTTTATTGTTGACTTCCCAATGTTTGAATATGACGAAAACGGTCACCTAGCATTTACTCATAACCCATTCTCAATGCCACAGGGTGGTATGGATGCACTACAGAATCAAGACCCAACAGAAATTCTTGCATATCAGTATGATATTGTTTGTAACGGTGTTGAACTTTCTTCCGGTGCAGTTCGTAACCATGACCTAGATATTATGGTTAAGGCATTTGATATGGCAGGTTACAGCGAAGATGATCTAAAGTCAAAGTTCAGCTCACTATACAATGCATTCCAGTACGGTGCTCCACCACATGCGGGTATGGCACCGGGTGTTGACAGAATGATTATGCTACTTACAGAGGAAGAAAATATCCGTGAAGTTATTGCATTCCCTATGAATAGTAATGCTCAGGACTTACTACTTGGTAGTCCGGGTGAAGTTACTGAACAACAGTTAAGAGAAGTTCATATTAAGTTAAGATAAATTAGAGGGTGACAAGATGATTACCAGAGAAGATGTAGAAAACATTGCTCTACTTTCAAAGCTATTTGTTCCTGAGGAAGAAATGGACAGCCTTACAGAGTCAATGCAAGAGATTGTTTCTTTTGCAGATACAATCAACAATGCTGATACTGAGGGTGTAGAGTTTGACAATATTAATAACCTTTCCAATGTTTTTCGTGAAGATGTGGTAAAGCCATCTTTGCCAACAGAGGAAATTCTAAAGAATGCTCCTGAACAAGGGGAAGACCACTTCCTTGTAAGAAATCACGCTTAAGTTTTGGAGGAAAATATGGGATATATTGAAAAGATACAGTCTATGCTCCAAAACGGAGAGATTAGCTGTGTTGAACTTACAGAAAAGTATTTAAAAGCTATTGAGGAGGCTAACGGTGAACTTAACGCTTATGTTACAGTTACACCGGAAGTTGCCCTTGAACAAGCAAAACAAGTTGATGAAAAAATCAAGAGAGGTGAAAAGCTACTTCCTCTTGAGGGTGTCCCAATGACACTAAAGGATAACATTTCTACAAATGGTATCGAAACAACTTGTTGCAGTAAGATTTTAAAAGGCTATAAGCCAATTTATGATGCAAAAGTTTGGGCAATCCTAAAGAAGAACAATGCAATCCTACTTGGTAAAACAAATATGGATGAATTTGCTATGGGTTCTTCTTGCGAAACTTCTTGCTTTGGTGGTGCAACAAACCCATTTAATACCGACCATGTAGCCGGTGGTTCATCAGGTGGTGTTGCATCAGCAGTTGGTGGTGATATTGCTGTCTTTGGTTTAGGTTCAGATACAGGTGGTAGTATTCGTCAGCCTGCATCATTCTGTGGTATTGTTGGTCTAAAGCCAACATATGGTGCAGTTTCAAGATATGGTCTTGTTGCTTATGCAAGTAGCCTTGACCAGATTGGACCTATCACAAAAACAGTAGAAGATGCATCTCTTGTTTATGATGTTATTTCTGAATATGATGAGAACGACTCTACTTGTGAAGGCAGACAAGGTGAACCAACTTATGATACTCTTAACAATGATATTAAGGGTATGAAGATTGGTATTGCCAGAGAATACCTAGAGGGTGTTCGTGAAGATGTTAAAGAAGCTGTGCTAGAGGCTGCTAGGAAGTATGAAGAAATGGGTGCAGAAATTGTTTACTTTGATTTACCTGCACTAAAGTTTGCACTTCCTGTTTATTATATTCTGGCTTGTGCTGAAGCATCTTCAAACTTAGGCAGATATGATGGTATCCGTTATGGCTACAAGACAGAACATTATGAAGGCATCCATGATATGATTTGCAAAACCAGAAGTGAAGGTTTTGGTGAAGAAGTTAAGAGAAGAATTCTGCTTGGTACTTATGTACTTTCTGCCGGTTATTATGATGCTTATTACAAGAAAGCTCAGAACCTAAGAGGTACTATCATTAAGGCTTTTGATGATGCATTTAAGAATGTTGATGTTATTCTTGCACCAACAGTTCCTATGACTGCATTTAAGTCAGGAGAGGCTACTTCTGATCCTGTTGAAACATACCTAACAGATATTTGTACAGTACCTATCAATATTGCAGGTCTGCCATCAGTTTCTGTTCCTTGTGGTTTCAACAAAAACGGTATGCCAATCGGTATGCAGATTATCGGCGACAAATTTAAGGAAGGCAAAATCCTTAATGTTGCATATAAATATGAACAGGCTTGTCCTGAAAACTTTAAAGATACAAAGTGGGGTGTTAAGCTATGAAATATGAATTAGTAGCAGGTTTTGAAACCCACATTGAACTTGCAACAGATACTAAGATTTTCTGTTCTTGTTCAACTGCTTTTGGTGGTGCTCCTAATAGCCATTGTTGTCCTGTTTGTATTGGACTTCCGGGTACACTTCCTAAGCTAAACAAAAAGGTTGTTGAATATGGTATCAAGGCTGGTCTTGCTACACATGGTAAGATTGCTAACATTTCAAAAATGGATAGAAAGAATTATTGCTATCCTGACCTTTCAAAAGCATATCAGATTAGTCAGCTATATGCTCCACTAACTATTGGTGGTTATGTTGAACTTTCAAGTGGTAAGAAAATCAGACTTCATCACATTCATATTGAAGAAGATGCCGGTAAACTTATCCATAGCCATGGTGACACATATGTTGACTATAACCGTGGTGGCGTTCCACTAATCGAAATTGTTTCTGAACCGGACATTCGTTATATTGATGAAGCAAGAGAATATGTAGAAAAGCTACAGCAGGTTATGCGTTACATTGGCATTTCTGACTGTCGTATGCAGGAAGGTTCAATGCGTTGTGATGTTAACATTTCTGTTAGACCTGAGGGTAGCGAAAAGCTGGGTACTCGTACAGAAATCAAGAATATGAACTCTATCAGCAACATTATGAAAGCTATGGAGTATGAATATGAAAGACAAGTTGACCTAATTGAAAACGGTGGTAAGGTAGTACAGGAAACATTAAGATATGATGATGCTACTAACACAACATCTTCTATGAGAAGTAAGGAAGATGCTCATGACTACCGTTACTTTAGAGATCCTGACCTTGTTACAATCTGTGTTACAGATGAAGAAGTTGAAGAAATCAAGAGTACACTTCCTGAATTACCAACAGAAAAGTACAAGAGATATGTGAGTGAATATGGTGTTCCTGAAAAGGATGCTCAACTTCTAACTAAATATAGAAATATTTCTGAATATTTTGACAAAGCTATTACTGACCTTAAAAAGCCAAAGACTGCAAGTAACTTTATTATCGGTCAGATGTTCCGTATTCTACAGACAGAAGAGGACAAAGAAGCATTTGATGTTAAGACTACACCTGAACAACTTAACGAACTATGTAAGTTAATTGAGGGTGGTAAGGTACAGAACAACCTTGCTAAGTCAACACTGGATAAGATGCTTGAAAGTGGTAAGCCTTGTACTGAATATATCAGTGAAGAAGATATGGCAGGTCTTGACGATAGCTTTGTTGATGACCTTTGTCGTCAGGCTATTGAGGCAAATCCTAAGGCTGTTGAACAGTATAAACAGGGTAAAGAAAAGGCAATTATGGCTTGTATGGGTTATGTAATGAAGAACAGTAAGGGCAAAGCAAATGCTCAGGATGTTCTTGAAAAGATCAAGTCAATGATTAGCTGATTCTAGGTGATATTAATGAAAAAAATATTGTCACTTTTTGCTTTGGTACTATGTGTAGTAGTTGTATTTTGTGGTTGTGACAGCAAGGACAGTACAAGTTCCGGCAGTAATAACAGTAGTAAGATTGTAACTACAACAACATTGCCTAGCAAAAAATCTTTGTCAGCTGATGAGTTTAAGTCAGCACTTGAAAATGTTTCTTCTCTTAATTTTAAGATGGAAATTGTGACTGATGAGAATAAGCTGAAAATCTTCCCTTATGATGGCTTAAAGTCAGCAGTAAAGGTAAATGTAAACAATAGCGATGTTGCTATTTATTATGTTTTTGATACTGATAAAAATGCCAAAAAGGTTATTGAAGATGCCCGTTCAATGAACTACTCAAAGTTTGACGAAGAAAAAGGTAGTAACTACGATAAATTGTGGCAGAATTCAGCAGTTGTAGAACAAGTGGATAATACTTTACTTACAATTGCAGATACTGACCAAAATGTTACAAGCCAAATTATTAACGCAACTAAATATTGATTTTAAGTTTAAGCCTTCCTATTTAGGAAGGCTTTTTCCTTTACTTATAATATTTTTAATAATTTTTGGAAATTGTGTAACCTTTTTAATACTTAAAAAGTGTTATATATAGAAGAGCATAATGGGTGTTTAATAAAAAAGAAAGGATGATGGAAAGGAAATACTACTACCGTTTTGTAGTGTTGCAAATAGAATACCCTAAAAATATAAATAAGAAAGGAAGATGACTTATGAAAAAAATGATAAGTATTATTTTATCAGTATTGATGATGGTTAGTGCATTTTATGTTGCTACAGTATCGGCAGATACAACCAATGAAAAATCAGGTAATTCACTAAATTGTAAGTGGTCATTTAATGATAAGAATGGTACACTGACAATATCAGGCAATGGTAAAATGGCTGATTATAGTTACGATGTTGATGACCCTGATGGTTATGATGATTATGATGATGTTTTTAAGGTTACACCTAATACACCATGGAAGAATTATGTAACTAAAATCAAGACTGTTGTAGTAGAAAATGGTGTGAAGAATATAGGCAACCTTGCTTTTATGAACTGTACAAACTTAGCTACTGTGAAAATAGCCGGTAGTGTATCATCAGTAGGTTTCCTTTCATTTGCAAATTGCAGAAAGCTAACTAACATTTCATTACCAAAGAATTTAACATCTATTCAAAGTTTTGCTTTTATGAATTGTAAAATACTTTCTAAAGTTACAATTCCTAATAGCAATGTAAAAATGAATATTGACAGTAATGTATTCTTTGGTTGCTCAAGCTTAAAGAGCTTCTATATTCCTAAGCAAGTTTACAGAATCGGTGATGGTGCTTTTAGTTGTCCTAACTTAACTAAGATTACTGTTGACAAGAATAACAAGTACTTTGTTTCTGTTAATGATGTGCTATATAAAGCCGGTAAGAAGTACCTTATTCAATATGCTCCCGGTAAAAAGAATACAAGATTTATAATTCCATCAACAGTAAATAGGATGGATGTTGCATCATTTATGTATTGTAAAAATCTAAAGTCAGTTACATTGTCAAAGTCAATAAAGTGGATTGAACAAAACAATTTTGCTTATTGTACGAACCTTGAAACTATTGTAATTCCAAAAAGTGTTACTGTTGTTTCATCTGAGTCATTCTATAAGTGTAACAAGCTGAGAGTTGTCTTTTATGATGGTTCTAAGAAGCAATGGGCTAAGATAGATAAATCTACTGAAATTAACTTATTAAAGGCTACAGTAGCTTATAACAGTGCAAAATCAGCAGTAGTATTAAATTCTAAGTCACTTACAGTTAAGAAAGGCAAAACTGTTCAGCTTAAGGGTTATGTTTACTATAGAAATGGCAAAGTTAGTAAGAGCGTAAAGTACAAAACTTCTAATTTAAAGATTGCTACAGTTAATAGTAAGGGAAAGGTAATCGGAAAGAAAAAAGGTACTTGCTATGTTACAGTTAGTGCAAAGAGTAATAGCAAGGTCTATACAAAGTGTAAAGTTGTAGTAAAATAAATCCACTTGTAAATTAAAATTATTTATGTTATAACTAAATAGAGGAGAGGCAACCACCTATTTTTAGGTGGTTGCAGTTTATATACAACATTTATAAAGGAGATTGCTATGACAAAATTCGATGATTTTTTAAATGAACAGTTGAATGATGAAGAAGTAAAGAAAGAATACGATGCATTAGATGAAGAATTTAAAAAAGTTCAAGAAGAAATTGATAGTAGAAAACAGTCAAAATCTCATTCTAATAATTAATGAAGAAAATTGTAATTTAAATTTATTAAGTGATGATTTAGATTTAATATAGGTAATATTTTAATTAGATATAGTAGGCTATGCTTTAATTAAATATTGTTAGTAATATTTTAACTACAGTCATCATTATTATCTATTAAAAATTATAAAAGGCAAGGTCTGTCCTTGCCTTTTTTGATGTATGTTGGAGTAGTTGTGTTGCAATTAGAGTTTTTAATTTTGATTGTGCTAAGTTGAAAATACTTTAACAAATTAGGGTTTGTCTTTTTAGTTTGGAATGTGGGTAAAGGTAAATTTGTTTTAAATTTAATTGGGTATAAAGAAAAATTTATAGTGAGAATATGCACATAAAATCATATTAAACTTTGACTCACAGGTGTAGGGTCCAACACTGTTGGACCGAGCAAATCAGCCTCTTTATTGGCATATTGCCCTATGTAGCAAGTGATAATTTTTAGTTTCTACATAGGACTAAGTTACATAAAACATTTTACTATTAAACGGGCGAACAGTGTTCGCCCCTACGACTGTAAGCCAAAATATGATATAAAATATGGTACAGTTTATGCTACAAAATAATGTTGTATTATGAATTGTGCAACCACATAGTTTACACTTTTCATATTTAATTATCCCCACAAACCCAAATTTATACTACTGATTTATCTTAACCCACAATCAAAATTGAAAAGATAAGTTTATTAAATTAACCTTTACCCACAGACAAAATTGAAAAAACCAAATTTGTTGAAGTGATTTATTTTAACCCACAATCAAAATTAAAAATCCAAAATTTGTAGTACTAAAGTATGGATTAGAACAGATAAATAATTAGTCACAAAACAAATAAATAGGGAAGAGAACAAGAAAAGCCACCCATAATGGGTGGCTTAAATCATTAAAAAACTGTTGTAAAAATTCAGATATATAATTGTAAAGAACAAATATATTTATTCTTGCTATGTTTTTACTTCAAAAATCACATCATAAGTAGGAAAAATAAAATTACTTAGATAGTAGTTCCTTAATTCTTCTAACTGCTTCGATAGTGTTTTCTCTATCACCAAATGAAGTTAGACGGAAGTAACCTTCACCGTTCTTACCAAAGCCTTCACCAGGTGTACCAACAACATTAGCATTTTCAAGTAGGTAATCAAAGAATTCCCAGCTACCCATACCGTTAGGACATTTTAGCCAAATGTAAGGTGAGTTTTTACCACCTGTGTAGTAAATGCCTAGTTCGTCCATTGCTGAAGCGATAATCTTTGCATTTTCCTGATAGTAGCTAATGTTTTCCTTAAATTCTTTCTGACCTTCTTCAGAAAGAACTGCAGCAGCTGCACACTGTACAGGCCATGAAACACCATTAAACTTAGTAGCTTCTCTTCTGTACCATAGCTTGTAAATGTTCTTGCCATCTCTTTCAAGTTCCTTAGGAATGATTGTGTAACCACAACGAGTACCTGTGAAACCGGCAGTCTTTGATAGTGAGCAAAGTTCAATAGCACAAGTTCTTGCACCTTCAACTGCAAAGATACTTCTTGGAGAGTCATCTGTGATAAATGCTTCATATGCTGCATCAAAGATAATAATTGCATCATTCTTGTTAGCATAGTCAACCCAAGTCTTTAGCTGGTCATATGAGTAAGCTGAACCTGTTGGGTTGTTAGGAGAGCAAAGGTAGATAATGTCAGCCTTTACATCTTCGTTAGGCATAGCACAGAAACCATTAGATTCGTTAGAATCAGCATAGATAATTTTTCTACCGGCCATAATGTTACTGTCAACATATACAGGGTATACAGGATCTGTTACAAGAACTGTATTGTCCTTATCGAAAATATCACCAATGTTACCTGAGTCAGACTTTGCACCATCTGTAATAAGAATTTCTGATGGGTCAACCTTTACACCAAATGTGTTGTAGTAGTCAGAAACAGCTTTTCTTACAAATTCATAACCTTCATAGTCAGGATAACCCTTGAAAGTTTCCTTGTTGCCTAGGTCGTCAGCACCTTTCTTAAGTGCTTCAACTGCAATCTTAGGTAGTGGTAGTGTAACATCACCGATACCTAGCTTAATAACCTTTTTGTCAGGGTTAGCACTACAATATTCATTAACTCTCTTTGCAATTTCAGCAAAAAGATAGTTAGGAACTAGATTGTCAAAATTTCTATTTACCTTCATTTTCTTCTGCTCCTTGATTAAAATTCATTTCTATGTTTAAGTGTAGTTAGCATATACTAACTACACTTATTTTATCATTTATATATAATTTGTCAAGTTAATTATTCACCAAGAGAAGCCTTGATAAATTCTCTAAATACAGGGTGAGCATTAGTTGGTCTTGACTTAAATTCAGGATGATACTGAACTGCAACAAAGAACTTGTTAGCTGGGATTTCTACAGCTTCTACAAGTAGTCCGTTAGGGGATGTACCTGAGATAACCATACCGGCCTTTTCAAATGCATCTCTAAATTCATTGTTGAATTCATAACGATGACGATGTCTTTCAGCAACTTCAGGCTTACCGTAACACTTGTCAAGCATTGAACCTGGCTTAACCTTACAAGGATAAGCACCAAGACGCATTGTACCACCCTTAGTAACAACACCCATCTGTTCTTCCATAATGTCAATAACCTTGTGTTTGCTTTCAGGAGCAAATTCACCTGAGTTTGCATCTTCAAAGCCAAGTACATTTCTTGCAAATTCCATAACTGCAACTTGCATACCTAGGCAGATACCAAGGTAAGGAATGTTGTTCTTACGAGCATATTCTGCTGCTTTAATCTTACCTTCAACACCACGCTGACCAAAGCCACCCGGTACTAGGATACCGTCAACATCACCTAGTAGGTCATTTACTGTGTATTCTGTAATAAGTTCTGTATCAACCCACTTGATTTCTACAAAAGCCTTGTTTTCATAACCGGCATGACGAAGTGCTTCTGCTACTGATAGATAAGCGTCATGTAGCTGAACATACTTACCACATAGTGCAATTTTAACTGTCTTTTCTCTGGCATCAATGCGTTCAAGCATATCGTGCCATTCTTTCATATCGCCTTTTTCAGCCTTAATATTAAGTTCTCTACAAACAACATCACAGAAGTTAGCTTTTTCTAGCATTAGTGGAGCTTTGTATAGAACAGGGATTGTGATATTTTCAATAACGCAATCAGGCTGAACATTACAGAACATAGCAATCTTCTTGAAGATTGACTGTTCTAGAGGTTTGTCACATCTTAGAACAATAATATCAGGGTTAATACCTAATGCTCTTAGTTCCTTAACAGAGTGCTGAGTTGGCTTACTCTTGTGTTCTTCACTACCTGCAATGTAAGGTACAAGACAAACATGAATGAAGATACTGTTTTCTCTGCCAACTTCAAGGCTAACCTGACGAATAGCTTCTAGGAATGGCTGAGATTCAATATCACCAACTGTACCACCGATTTCAGTGATAACAACATCAGCATCAGTATTCTTACCAACCTGATAAATAAAGTGCTTAATTTCGTTTGTAATGTGAGGGATAACCTGTACTGTTTCGCCTAGGTAGTCGCCTCTTCTTTCTTTTTCAAGAACATTTGAATATACCTTACCTGTTGTAAGGTTAGAAAACTTGTTAAGGTTTTCATCAATAAATCTTTCGTAGTGACCAAGGTCTAGGTCAGTTTCTGCACCATCTTCTGTAACATAAACTTCACCATGCTGATATGGACTCATTGTACCCGGATCAACATTAATGTATGGGTCAAGCTTTTGTGCTGCAACCTTAAGACCTCTTGATTTTAACAGACGACCCAGTGACGCTGCTGTAATACCCTTACCTAAACCTGATACAACACCACCAGTAACAAATATATACTTTGTTGGCATCTTGCTCATTTTTTTCCTCCTGAATAATCCTTATTAATTGGGAATTTTCATTTTTTATGTAATAGTTTTTTAAAATTAGTCAAAAAATAAATTTCTGTAAAAAAACGAAAATGCCATTGCCGGTAAAATACCGACAATGACTATTTTCTTAAATTTTAATTAGACTTCAACAGTACCTTCAAATACCCTTTCAGCTTCACCTGTCATATATACTGTTTCATCAGTATAGTTAATTACAAGGTCGCCACCTTTTAGTTTAACAGTAATGTCGTCACCCTTGTTACAGAAGCCGTTTTCACAAGCTGCAACTGCAGCAGCACAAGCACCTGTACCACAAGCCCAAGTTTCACCTGAACCTCTTTCCCAAACTCTCATTTTGATTGTATGGTCATCAAGAACTTTTACAAATTCTGTATTTACTCTTTCAGGGAAGAGCTTATCATTTTCAAACTTAGGACCGATTTCATCCAGTTCAAGGTTATCAATGTCACCCTTAATAAATACTACACAGTGAGGGTTACCCATTGATACACAAGTAATGTTGTATTCCTCGCCATCAATAGTATATGGTTCGTTAACAATTTTATCCTTATCCATTTTTGCCGGGATTTCCTTAGGGTCAAGGATAGCTTTACCCATATCAACTCTTAGTGACTTAACTTCGCCATCAAGTGTATAAGCCTTTAGGTGCTTAATACCTGAAAGAGTTTCAATGTCTAGCTTATCTTTCTTCTTAATATCAACCATACCATGGTCATATAGGAACTTACCAACACAACGGATACCGTTACCACACATTTTACCCTCTGAACCGTCAAGGTTGAAAATTCTCATTTTAGCATCGGCTTTGTCACTAGGACAAACTAGGATAATACCGTCACCACCAATACCAAAGTGTCTGTCAGAAAGTCTTACTGATAGAGCTTCAGGATTGTCAATTCTCTGGTCAAATGTACTAAAGTAAATGTAGTCATTACCTGTACCATGCATCTTAGTGAAGTTTAATTTCATCTTTTCATCCCTCATATCGTTAATGTCAACCAATTCTGTGCTTATCTGGCTGTACTTACTCTTTAGGCAATCTGCAAGTGCATTAGCAGTATCGATGGATGTTAGGCAAGGAATGTTTCTTTCAACAGTTTTTCTTCTGATTTTAACAGAATCTCTTTCAGGCTGTCTGCCCTTAGCTGATGTTGAAATTACATACTGAATCTTGCCACTTTCAATAAGTGTTAGTGTGTTGTCTCTCTTATCTTCGTGAATCTTCTTAACTGTAATTGCGTTAACACCGTATTCGTGAAGATAGTTAGCAGTACCTTCTGTAGCATAAATTTTAAAGCCTAGGTCTGCATACTTCTTAGCAACATCACCGATTTCACACTTATCGCTATTTCTAACGGTGATAAATACACCACCACCACGCTTCATCTTGTAACCTGCACCGATAAGACCCTTGTATAGAGCTTCTTCAAGTGTACTTGCAATACCAAGAACTTCACCGGTTGACTTCATTTCAGGACCAAGGTGGTTATCAACATTAATTAGTTTTTCAAATGAGAATACAGGAACTTTAACTGCAACATAAGGACTCTTCTTGTATAGACCTGTACCGTAACCCATATCCTTTAGCTTTTCGCCAAACATAGCTCTTGTAGCAAGGTCAACCATTGGAACACCGGTAACCTTACTGATGTAAGGAATTGTTCTTGATGAACGAGGGTTAACTTCAATAACATTTAGTTCGCCCTTATAAATTAGGTACTGAATATTTACAAGACCCTTAGTCTGTAGTGAAAGTGCTAGGTTTCTAGATGCATTAACAATTGTTTCTGTCATTTCATCAGAAATGTTCCATGCAGGATAAACAGCAATTGAGTCACCTGAGTGAACACCGGCTCTTTCAACATGTTCCATAATACCGGGAATAAGAATGTCATCACCATCACAGATTGCATCTACTTCAAGTTCTGTACCCATCATATACTTATCAATAAGCACAGGGTTCTCTATATTTTGTGCAAGGATGATAGCCATATATTCCTTAACATCTGCCTCATTAAAGGCAATAATCATATTTTGACCACCTAAAACATAAGATGGACGAAGAAGAACAGGATAGCCAATCTTTTCAGCAGTTTCAAGTGCTTCTTCACAGTTCATAACTGTAAAGCCCTTTGGACGGCTAATGTGGTGTTCTTCAAGTAATTCATCAAATCTTTCTCTGTCTTCAGCCATATCAATAGCATCAGCTGATGTACCAAGAATTCTAATTCCATGGTCAGAAAGATATTTTGTAAGTTTAATAGCTGTTTGACCACCAAAGGCAACAACTGCACCAATAGGCTTTTCTGTTTTAATGATACCCATTACATCTTCATTTGTAAGTGGTTCAAAGTAAAGTCTGTCAGCAGTATCAAAGTCAGTAGAAACTGTTTCAGGGTTGTTGTTAACAATAACAACATCATAACCGGCTTTCTTTAGTGACCATACGCAGTGAACTGAAGAATAGTCAAATTCGATACCTTGACCGATTCTGATAGGACCTGAACCGAATACCATAACAGTTTCTTTGTCAGAACCTTTTTCTTTAATAAATTCTTCAGCTTCATTTTCTTCATCAAATGTACTGTAGAAGTAAGGTGTTTCAGCATCAAATTCAGCAGCACAAGTATCAACCATTTTGTAAACAGGTGTAGCAGAATACTTACATTCTTCACCTGTAAATGCTTCGATAGTTCTATCTAGGAAACCAAGTTTCTTAGCCTTAAAGTAAGTAGCCTCATCAAGGTTGCCTTCTTTAAGAGTTTTTTCCATATCAACAAGGATAAGTAGCTTGTTTAAGAACCATTCGTCAATTAAAGTGATTTCGTGAATCTTGTCAACAGAAACACCTCTCTTAAGTGCTTCAAATACACAGAAAATTCTCTGGTCATCACAAACTGAAAGTCTGTCAACAACATTTTCATCACTCATCTTAGCAAACTTCTTATCGTCAAGTGTATCGTGAGAAATTTCAGCACCACGAACTGCCTTCATAATAGCATGTTCAAATGTTGGTGCAATAGCCATAACTTCACCGGTAGCCTTCATCTGTGTACCAAGAGTTCTCTTAGCATAAACAAACTTATCAAATGGCCACTTAGGGAACTTAACAACTACATAGTCAAGTGCAGGTTCAAAACAAGCATATGTAGAACCTGTAACTGCATTCTTGATTTCACCAAGTGTGTAACCAATAGCAATTTTAGCAGCAACCTTGGCAATAGGATAACCTGTAGCCTTAGAAGCTAGTGCTGATGAACGAGAAACTCTAGGGTTTACTTCGATAACAGCATATTCAAAACTTTCAGGGTTTAGAGCAAACTGACAGTTACAACCACCCTCAACACCAAGAGCCTGAATAATATTTAGAGATGCTGAACGAAGCATCTGATATTCTTTATCTGCAAGTGTTACTGCAGGAGCAATAACAATAGAGTCACCTGTATGTACACCAACAGGATCAAAGTTTTCCATTGAACAAACTGTAATTACATTACCGTCTGAGTCACGGATAACTTCAAATTCGATTTCTTTCCAACCGGCAATACACTTTTCAACAAGAACCTGTGTAATAGGGGAAAGCTCTAGACCGTTTGAAGTGATTTCTCTTAGTTCTTCTTCATTATCAACGATACCACCACCGGTACCACCAAGAGTAAATGCAGGACGGATAATTACAGGGTAGCCGATTTCGTTGGCGAAATCAACTGCTGACTCAACATCATTAACAACAAGGGAAGGGATAACCGGTTGGCCGATAGCCTCCATTGTATCCTTAAACATCTGTCTGTCTTCAGCCTTATCAATAGTTTCAGGGTTAGCACCAAGTAGCTGAACACCGTTCTTTTCTAGGAAACCTTCCTTTGCAAGTTGCATAGAAAGTGTAAGACCTGTCTGACCACCTAGAGTGGAGATAAGGCCGTCCGGCTTTTCTTTTTCAATAATTCTCTTAACAACCGGAAGAGTAAGTGGTTCAATATAAACCTTATCTGCCATAGCGTTGTCAGTCATAATAGTAGCAGGGTTTGAGTTTACAAGAATAACCTCAAGACCTTCTTCTTTCAAAGCACGACAAGCCTGAGTACCGGCATAGTCGAATTCAGCAGCCTGACCAATAACGATAGGACCTGAACCAATTACCATAACTCTCTTTAAATTTGGTTTAATAGGCATTTATATGCATCCTTTCATATATATTAAAGGGAAAAATAAACTTAATCCATCATACTAACAAACTTATCAAATAGAAATGCTGTATCCTGTGGACCACCACAAGCTTCTGGGTGGAACTGAACAGTAAATACCGGCATATCATTATAAGTGATACCTTCACAAGTACCATCATTACCGTTTACAAAGCTAACCTTTGCATTTTCAGGAATGCTATCGTTAACTACTGCATAACCATGGTTCTGGCTGGTGATATAAATTCTACCGGTTTCAGTATCTTTAGCAGGTTGGTTAGCACCTCTGTGACCATAGTGTAGCTTTTCTGTTGTTGCACCCTGAGAAAGTGCAAGTAGCTGATGACCAAGACAGATACCGAATGTAGGAATCTTGTGTTCACATAATTTCTTTAGTTCAGCAATGATTTCAGTATTTTCTGTTGGGTCTCCTGGACCGTTACTTAGCATAATACCGTCAGGATTCATAGCAACAATCTGTTCACAAGTTGTACTTGCAGGAACAACTGTAACATCACAACCACGCTTTACTAATTCTCTTCTGATGTTATCCTTTGCACCAAAGTCCATAAGAACAACATTCTTCTTGTGTGTTTCACTTTCAAAAAGTTCTTCTTTGTCAGTTGTAACACTCTTAACTGCATCAGTAACTTTATAAGACTTTAGTTCTTCAATATCCTTGTCTAGGTTATCAAGGCTATAAGTTAATTTGCAGTTCATAACACCGTATTCACGAACAATTCGTGTTAGGCATCTTGTGTCTATATCGTAAAGACCCGGAACATCTGAGTCTTTTAAAAAGGTGTCAAGTACGCCCTCGCAACGAAAATTGGAAGGTTCCTGACACCAGTTTCTAACAATATAAGCCTTTAAGGCCGGTTTTTTACTTTCAAAATCGGAAGGAATAACCCCATAGTTACCAATAAGAGGGAATGTCTGAATAACCACCTGACCAAAATAACTAGGGTCGGTGAGTGTTTCAAGATAACCTGTCATAGCTGTTGTAAAAACAAGTTCCCCTGTAGTTTCCTTTTTTGCTCCAAAGGATTTACCTTCAAAAACTTTTCCGTTTTCAAGGATTAGATATGCCTTTGACTCCATTAAAATTACATTCCTTTCATAAAGTTAGTTTTCATATGTCTTTAGAACTCTAAGAGCAACATCATACTTACTTTTACGCAAGTTCATTGCTTGTTTCTCAAGATAATGGTGTGCCTGACTTTCTGTCATACGCAAGTTTTGCATAAGAAGAATTTTTGCACGATTCACAAGTTTCATGGTTTCAACCTGTGTCTTTAACTTTGTATTTTCTTTGACTACTCTGTTCATTCTCTCCTTAAAACATTCAGAGAATAACAGATAATGGTGAAAAAGATGTTTGCTAATAGGTTTGGATATTACCATAATACCCTTTGATGTCATCATCTGAGCAACATCATTTGAGCTTTTTGAAGGTACAATAACAAGAATACTTGCTATTGTGGTTTTGCTACAACTAATTGCAAATTCCAGTCCTGTTTCATTCTCCAAAGGAGTGTTAATAAGGATTAGGTCAAAATCATCATTTTCGATAAAGTCTTTTGCAATTTCGGAAGATTCAGCACTTACTACAGAGCCAAAGCCTTCTTCCTTTAATAGAGCTGTCAAAGCTTGGGTGTTGTTTAGTTTGGACACTACTATTGCCTTTTTCACATAAATCACTCACTATATTCTATACTATATTCTTAGTAAAGATATTGCATATAAGAATTATAACAAATTTTTTCTTCTAAAGAAAGACAAAAAACGAAAATTTTCTAAAAAAATCAACATTTTTTTCGCCTATATATAATGTATAGGGAGAATAGGTTGTTTTTTGTGATTTTAATTGCCTAAAATTATCCGAAAAAATCATATGAAAGGTATGTAAAGTCAGCTTCACACCGTTTTTCTATAAAAATATCTTTGTTTACAGAAAAATCTACGCAATAATTTACTGCTATTATTATATAGTGAATTTTCTATATTCGTCAAGGTAAAATTGCAACTTTTCTCTTATTATCCGTCTTTTAAGTGTGTTTTTATATATCTTTTTACGTTTTGTACAAGTATTTTGCAAGAAAATATAAAAATCTTGCAAATTCTTATAAATTAAAATAAATTCTCAAAATTCTATTGACAATGTCTGTGTATAGGGCTATAATGTGAACAACGAAACAGCAAAGGCGCTGCAGATTAAGTAAACTCTTTATCTGCTGCGCCATTTTTGTTTTTAGTAAAAATTTATATTAGGATAGGAGATTACTCACAATGGTAAATGTTCCAGAAATTTTCGGTAGTATGGTATTTAATGATGCTACAATGAAAGAAAGACTTCCAAAGGCTACATACAAAGCTTTAAAGAAGACAATTGATCTTGGTGAACCACTTGATATTTCAGTTGCCAATGTTGTTGCTAATGCAATGAAGGATTGGGCAGTTGAAAAAGGTTGTACTCACTACACTCACTGGTTCCAGCCAATGACAGGTGTTACAGCAGAAAAGCATGATAGCTTTATTGATCCTGCAGGTGACGGTACAGCTATTATGGAATTTGGTGGTAAGGAATTAGTAAAAGGCGAACCTGATGCTTCTTCATTCCCAAGTGGTGGTATCAGAGCTACTTTTGAAGCAAGAGGTTACACAGCATGGGACCCTACTTCACCAGCATTTATCAGAGATACTACATTATATATTCCTACTGCTTTCTGTTCTTACACAGGTGAAGCACTTGATAAGAAAACTCCACTACTTCGTTCAATGGAAGTTCTTTCAAATGCAGCTTGCAGAACACTAAAGTTATTCGGTAAAGATGTTAAGAAGGTTACATCAACAGTTGGTCCTGAACAGGAATACTTCCTAGTTGATAAAGAATACTTTGACCAGAGAAAAGACCTTATCTTTACAGGTAGAACACTATTTGGTGCAGCTGCTCCAAAGGGTCAGGAACTTGACGACCACTACTTTGGTGCTTTAAAGACTAGAGTTAAGGACTTTATGGCAGACCTTGATGTTGAACTTTGGAAACTTGGTATTACATCAAAGACAAGACATAACGAAGTTGCTCCTGCTCAGCACGAAGTTGCTCCAATCTTTGGTACAACAAATATTGCTACTGACCACAACCAGTTAGTAATGGAAACACTTAAGAAAACTGCTGAAAAGCATGGTATGGTTTGCTTACTTCACGAAAAGCCATTTGCAGGTGTTAACGGTTCAGGTAAGCACAACAACTGGTCAATGTGTACAAATGAAGGTGAAAACCTAATTAGCCCTGGTAAGAACCCAATTAACAATACACAGTTCCTATTTATTCTAGCAGCTATTATGAAGGGTGTTGACGAATATGCAGACCTTCTAAGAATTTCAGTTGCTTCTGCCGGTAATGACCACAGACTAGGTGCTAACGAAGCTCCTCCTGCTATCGTTTCAATGTTCCTAGGTGACGAACTTGAAGCAGTTGTTAAGTCTATCGTTGAAGACAAGGATTATGCAACTCCTGGTAAAGTTCCAATGCACCTTGGTGTTGATGTTCTTCCTGAATTTAAGAAGGATACAACAGATAGAAACAGAACATCACCTTTCGCATTTACAGGTAACCGTTTTGAATTTAGAATGTTAGGTTCAGCTGTTAACATTGCTTGTCCAAACATTATGATTAATACAATTATGGCTGAAGAACTAAATCAGTTCTGTGACGAAATCGAAAAGGCTGATAACAAGGATAAGGCTATTAAAGAACTTATCAAAAAGACATTTACAGAACATCAGAGAATTATCTTTAATGGTGACGGTTATTCTGATGAATGGCCTGTTGAAGCTGAAAAGAGAGGCCTACCAAACTACCGTTCACTACCTGAAGCTCTTGCTCACTTTGATGATCAGAAGAACATTGACCTATTCGTTAAGAACAATGTTCATGATGAAGTTGAAATCAAGGCTAGAAAGGTAATCACTCTTGAAGAATATGCAAAGACAATTAACATTGAAGCATTAACAATGCTAGAAATGGCAAAACAGGATATTCTACCTGCAGTATCATCTTATGTTAAGGAACTAACAGATACAGCTCTTGCTAAGAAGGCTCTATCAGATGCAATTCCTACTTCTGTTGAAGAAGACCTAGTAACTACTCTATCTAATGACCTAGTATCATTCGTAGAAAAGATTGATACTCTATCAGAAGATGTGGTTAAGGGTAACGACATTGAAGATGCTCAGGAAAAGGCTAACTACTATCATGATGTTGTATTTGCAGCAATGAATGAACTAAGAGCAGTTAGTGATGAAATGGAAACAATTACATCATCTGACTACTGGCCATATCCAACATATGATGAACTTCTATTTGGTGTTTGATAACACAATATATAACATTTATTAACATTCAATTTAACATTTAAAGATTTTTATTTAAAATTAAATATTAACCTTTAATCTTCAAAAACAGTATGCTCCTTGTGTCAGGAGCAGGGAGCATACTTTTTTATATCTATTCTTTTTTAACATTTAACATTTTTACTTGAGGAGATGAAGGAGATATGGATGCAAATTCTGTATTAGACATGGTGACAAGTACCTCTTTTGGTATTTGGTTTTTGATTGGTGCTGCACTTGTATTCTTTATGCAAGCCGGCTTCGCAATGGTTGAGACTGGTTTTACCAGAGCAAAAAGTGCCGGTAATATCATTATGAAGAACCTTATGGACTTCTGTATCGGTTCTGTTGTATTTATGTTCTTAGGCTTCGGTCTTATGATGTCTGAAGACTACATTGCAGGTGTAATTGGTGCTCCTAACTTAGGAATTTTCACTAATTACAGTGGTTTTGATTATTCAAGCTTTGTATTCCAGTTAGTATTCTGTGCTACTGCTGCTACAATCGTTTCAGGTTCAATGGCAGAAAGAACAAAGTTTAGTGCTTATTGTATTTACTCAGCAGTTATTAGTGCTGTTGTTTATCCTATTGAAGCAGGTTGGGTTTGGAACTCAGCCGGTTGGCTAAATCAGTTACAGTTTGTTGACTTTGCCGGTTCTGCTGTTATTCATACAGTTGGTGGTACTACTGCTCTTATCGGTGCTATCTTAGTTGGTCCTCGTATCGGTAAATATAGCAAGACAAAGAGTGGTAAGATTAAGTCAAACGCTATCCCAGGTCACTCACTAACACTTGGTGCACTTGGTGTATTCATTCTTTGGTTCGGTTGGTACGGCTTTAACGGTGCTGCTTGTACTACAATCGAAAGCTTAGGTTCTGTATTCCTAACAACAACTGTTGCTACAGGTGCTGCTACAGTTTCTTGTATGATCTTTACTTGGATTAAAGACGGTAAGCCTGATGTTGGTATGTGTCTAAACGCATCCCTAGCAGGTCTGGTAGCTATCACAGCTCCTTGTGCATCTGTTGATGCTCTTGGTGCATTTATCATCGGTATTGTTGCCGGTATCTTAGTAGATGTAGTTGTTGAACTACTTGATAAGAAGTTACACATTGATGACCCTGTAGGTGCTGTTGGTGTTCATATGGCAAACGGTATTTGGGGTACTCTTGCAGTTGGTCTATTTGCAACAGGTAAGGGTGAAGGTGCTTTCGTAGATGGTTCTGCTTTAGCCGGTCTATTCTATGGTGGTGGCTTTAAGCTACTAGGTATCCAGGCTTTAGGTATTTGTGCTATCGTTGCTTATGTTGTAGTAGCAATGACAATCGTATTCCAGATTATTAAACATACAATCGGTCTAAGAGTTTCTGCTGAAGATGAAATCATCGGTATGGATGTTGCTGAACATGGTCTATCATCAGCATATGCAGACTTTATGTCAACAACACCTGCTTACAACGGTGAAGTTGCAGAAGAAGTTGACCTTAAGGGTGTTAAGCCTGTTGACCTAACACTAGGTACAAAGGCTACAGGCAAATATACTCAGGTTTCAGTTATCTGTCCTGAAGACAAGTTTGGTGCTTTAAGAGATACAATGAACGCTATCGGTGTAACCGGTATGACAGTTACACAGGTTATGGGTTGTGGTGTTGAAAAAGGTCACCTAGGTAGATATAAGGGTGTTCCAACATCTATGAACCTATATCCAAAGGTAAAGGTAGATATTGTTGTTTCAACTGTTGACCCAGGTCTTGTAGTTGCAGCAGCTCAGAAAGCTATCGGTACTGAACATAGAGGTAGTGGTAAGATCTTTGTATCTGATGTTGAAGATGTTATGAGAGTTCGTACAGGTGAAACCGGTTACGATGCCCTTAATGACTAATTAATTTAGCTTACTAGTATAGTTCCTTCCTGAAGAACTTATACTTAGTTTTATACCTATCCTTTTTAGGAAAGCAGGTGTCATATGACATCTGCTTTTCTCTTTTGTCTTTTTAATTTTGTTTGTGGGTTGGTATAAGTTAGTGTTACAAATTAATTTTTTAATTTTGATTGTGGGTTAAAATAAATCACTTCAATAAATTTGGGTTTTCAATTTTGTCTGTGAGTTAAGGTAAATTTGTTTTTTAGCTTTTATTGTGGTTAAAGAAAAGTTTATTTTTTATTTAATATAAAGAAAAATTTACAAAAATATCATACCTTATACTATCGTTAAAGTGTGGCTAACAGGTGTAGGGTCTTTCAACAAAAGTTTTTTTACAAAAAACTTTTGCATAAGTTCACATTAGCAAATCAAACTTCGCCTATGGCTCGTTTTCTTTGATGTTCACTTAATTGATGTCCCGTTACAAACTATTCTAAATAAAGGTATTATGCCCTATGTAGATATTATAAATTTATAGTCTGTAAATAGGGCAAAAATCCCATAGGTATCACACTTTTTTACGGGCGAACGGTGTTCGCCCCTACAGTGTAACTCATAATATTTATTATATTTTATAGTTAGAGATAAAGGAAAGTTTCAGATAATATGGAATTGTAAATGAATTTACAATTCCAACCACTCCTTCCGTCTTTGTGTACGCAAAGACACCTTAGATTGTCAAACCAAGTGCAACACTTTGATTAAAATAGTCAATAGGTGAAAGAAGGTCTAAACATTTTCTAGGTCTATTATTGATTTTATCAAGGACTGCATCAAGTTGTGCTCTTGTGACTTTTCTGAAATCAGTACCTCTTGGAAAGAAAAATCTTAATAGTCCATTGATATTTTCATTTGAACCTCGTTGCCAAGGAGCATGAACATCTGCAAAATATATTTCTAAATCTAAATCTTTTTCAATATCAGCATATCCGTTAAATTCAGAACCATTATCTAAAGTTAATGTAAGTGGCTTGATTTTTAAAGAAGCTTTTTCAAAAGCTTCTCTAAAAGCTGAATTAATTGATGAAATAGATTTATCTTTACAGGTAGCAGCTACAAGAAATCTTGATTTTCTATCAATAGCAGTAACAAGATAGCCTTTTCCAACTGAACCGTAAATTGTATCTCCCTCATAATCACCAAATCTTCCTCTCTCATCAATTACAGAATCACGATTATGAATTGATTTTTCAGAATGTTTAGTGTAGGTCTTACGCTCAGTTCTGTAAGGTTTTCCTCTTCTTCTAAGATGTGATGCAGGTGAAATACCGGGAATAATTTGGAACGAATTGCACGATAAATAGAAGAAAAGAAATCTTTATATTATGATTTAAATTCCATTTATCGGCTATTATTTCGGTGACCAAAAGGAATGTAATTTATCAAATACATAATTATATATATCTGTGTATATGAGTAAATTATTTTTCTATGACAATCCTTTCTTCTTACTAAATATTTTACATGTGCGCCCCAAGAATGATAGTGTTTGCGTTTTTTACTAAAATTCCGTTTTAATTCTCTGCTGATTGTAGAAGGACTTCGTTCAAGTATTTTGCAATTTTTCTTATGCTATATCCTTTTTCGTAAAATTCTTGTAGACATTCTCTTTCAATTAGTGTAAGATGTGTATATGACAATATGATTACCTCCGTATTATGTTTGGTGTTGCAACTACATTTTACACGTTGGTTTTCATATTGTCTATTTTTTTAGTGTTGCACTTGTTATTATAATCTACCGAGGCTACAAAGTCTGTACAATTTCTTTAATTATGTACAAATATACAAATTTGTACATATTATGTTTGGCTTCCTCAGACGAGGAAGCTGTCGATTGTAAATTGACGGTACGGCAATTTACCTTTTATAAATCGACTGAAGGAGGGAAAAACTATAAATTAGATGAATTAATCGGCTACTATTTAATTAACCTACACTACATAAACAACCCCACAAACCCTAATTTATCTAATCAATCTTAACCCACAGACAAAATTGGAAAGCTATAGTTTATAAAATGTATTTCTATTAATTCACTAACCCACAATCAAAATTGATAAATAAAAAAGCTAACTGATTTAGAATCAGTTAGCTAATGAGTATAGAATATGTAATTTAAAAATACAAGTCTATTAATTGAAAATTAAGCCTATTAATTGAAAATTAAGCCTATTAAATGAAAAATATTTTAGTCTATAGAATCATCTGTTGAAGTATCGGCAGTTTCTTCTGTAGGCTTTTTCTTTTTTGTGTAATCACAGTAGAAGTCGTCAACTTCACCAAGTGCATTTTTCTTAATAACTCTACCGTTGCCAACCATAATGCCACCAACTAAAAATAGTAAAATGCCAATAATAACAGATGCTCTGCCTAGTGAACCTACACCGGTAAATACTGTTGCAAAAACAATTAATCCCAGTATTACAAGTGCAGTACCAACAACAATAAGAGCATCATATGTATGATATTTATTTAGTATAAGTGTTTCTTTTTCGTCTTTCATAATGTCCTCCAAAAAGGTTTATAAATATAGTTTAACATTATTAGTGGTAAGTGTCAATAAATATAGAGCAATTGCTTTCTAATATAAATAAAGTTTTAGGGAGAGGTTTATATATAAAAAAGGGACGAACTAAGTTCGCCCCTAGATAATCAAAATGTAAGTTAATACTAATAAATATTAGTCAAAGAACTTATCGTGAATTGCAGAAACAGCTCTGTCAGCATCTTTCTTAGCAATAAGAACAGATGTTTTAATTTCAGAAGTAGCAATCATCTGAATATTAACATTGTTGTTGTAAAGTGCTTCAAACATCTTTGTAGCAACACCGGCATGGCTTTCCATACCTGCACCAACAATAGAAATCTTAGCAACATCCTTGTCAAGTGTTACTTCTTCGAAGCCTAGAGCATCTTTGTTGTCGTTTAGAGTGTCAACAGCTTCTTGACCCTTATCAGCAGCAACAGTAAATGCAATATCCTTTGTGCCTTCAGTACCAACAGACTGAAGAATAATGTCAACATTAATATCTTTTGCTGAAAGCTTTGAGAATACTTTGAAAGCAAAGCCCGGTTCGTTTGGAATACCCTTTATTGAAATTCTTGCAATGTCGCAGTCCTTAGCAACACCTGAAATAATCATTTTTTCCATCTTTGGTTTCTCCTTTACTATTGTACCTGGTTTATTAGTAAGACTTGAAAGTACTTCAAGTTCAATTCCATATTTTTTAGCCATTTCTACAGAACGGTTGTTTAGAACCTGTGCACCAAGAGTTGCAAGTTCTAGCATTTCGTCATAAGAAATTTCCTTTAGCTTAATTGCGTTTTTAACTTTTCTAGGGTCAGCTGTGAATACACCTTCAACATCTGTGAAAATCTGACATAGGTCAGCGTGTAGAGAAGCTGCAATAGCAACTGCAGATGTGTCACTACCACCTCTACCTAGAGTTGTTAGGTCTTCGTGACGGTTAATGCCCTGGAAACCTGCAACAACAACAACCTTGTGTTGGTCAAGTTCCTGACGAATTCTCTGACCATCAACATTTTTAATTCTAGCTGATGTGTGAGCTGATGTTGTCTGGAAACCTGCCTGCCAGCCTAGTAGTGAAATTGCCGGTACACCAAGCTTTTCACAAGCCATAGCAAGTAGTGAAATTGAAATCTGCTCACCTGAAGCAAGTAGCATATCTCTTTCTCTCTTGTTAGCCTCTGGGTTGATTTCCATTTGCTTTGCAATGAGGTCATCTGTTGTATCACCTTGAGCAGATACTACAACTACAACGTCATTACCCTTTTTGTAAGTGTCTGTTACAATCTTTGCAACATTAAACACTCTTTCGGCATCGGCTACTGATGAGCCACCGAACTTTTGTACTATAAGTGCCATTTCCTATCTCCTTATTTTCCACCTAAGTGAATTTTTATATAGATTTAAAATGATAAACTAATTAATTATAGGTTGCCAATTCTAATAGCAGAAAGAACCTTTTCACCATTTTCATTAAGTTTAGCAATCTTTTCTTCGATTTCACCAAACTTATATTCCTGTGTCATAAGAACTGTGTTGCCATCAGCCTTCATAATTTCTGAATCAGGGAATAGGCTCTGTGCCATTTCACCCTTACCGGCAACTCTTATGTACATTGCTGTCTTACTATCTTTATATGAAGCAACTTGGCTTCCGTCACTATCTGTCCAGAAAATTCTCTTTCTAGCCTTTAAGTGCTTTGCACAGTCAACAACATCGGCTACAACTGCTGATGCAGTAGGTAACTTACCGGCACCCTTACCGTAGAACATTACATCACCTGTACAGTCACCCTTAACTAAGATACCGTTAAATACATCGTTAATGTCTGATAGGATACAATCCTTTGAAAGTAGCATTGGAGCAACCAGAATGTCTAGTTTGCCATCTTCTGTTTTCTTAACATCACCGATTAATTTGATAACATAGTTTAGGCTGTCGGCATATTTAACATCATCAAGTGTGATTTCTGAAATACCCTTTGTGTAAACATTGTCAGGATAAATGTGTTTACCAAATGCAAGAGAAGCAAGAATACAAATCTTTCTACAAGCATCATGACCTTCAATATCAGCTTCAGGATTTCTTTCGGCATAACCTAAGTCTTGAGCTAACTTAAGAGCATCTGAGAAATCCATATTATCGTTAATCATCTTACCGAAGATGAAGTTTGTTGTACCGTTTAAAATACCGGCAATTTCGTCAACTTCATTTGCTACTAAGCACTGTGAAAGTGGTCTGATAATTGGAATACCACCACCAACTGATGCTTCAAATAAGAAGTTAGCATTGTTTTCTTTTGCTACTGCAAGAAGTTCTGCTCCATGCTTAGCAACAAGTTCTTTGTTAGATGTTACAACGCTTTTACCTGCCTGTAAGCATCTCTTAACAAAGTCATATGCAGGGTTTGTACCACCCATAACTTCAACAACAACTCTTACTTCAATGTCATTTACAATGTCCTCAAAGTTCTTTGTAAATCTGTCTGCCAGTGGGCTGTCAGGAAATTCTCTTAAGTCAAGAATATGCTTAACATAAAGTTCCTCGCCAACTGCTTTGAAAAGTTTCTGTTTGTGTGTTGTCAGAATTTCTGCTACACCTGAGCCAACTGTACCGTGACCCATAATTGCTACTGAAATCATATCTGTACCTCTCTTGTATATTTATCTTGTTTTGTAAAATCTTAGTTAGTTTGCAGCTCCTGTAGTTGCTACCGGTTCATTGTTGTTATTCTCGGCAGGCTTTGTGTCAGGAGCTTGGGTTGCAGGTGCTTGAGTTTGTTGATTTTCTTGTGAAGCAGGTTCATTTTCTCCACCGCTTTCGGTTGCACCCTGAGTTGTTGCGTCATAATTATTATAATCGTTATTATCGCTATAAGCTGTTGTGTAGTTGTTATAGTCAGTGTAGTTATTGTTGTTGTAACTATCATTGCTATAAGTGTCATCATTGTTGTAGTAAACTGTACCACTGTGGTCACCGTAACAATAGTCAGGTTTCTTATCCTTAAAGTAATAACCTGTTCTTGTGTTTGAACAATATGATGAAGCTAACAGACCGGAATCTACACAATAAGAAATTTCTTCCATATCAGCAGGGAAGTTGTAAGACTTTTTCTTCTTACCCTTTAGATACTTTGACATAACTGTCTGGAAGTTCTTTGCTGCAATAGATGTATCCGGGTTAGTTGCCGGTGTATCAAAACCTGTCCATACTGCAAGTGTTGCATATGGAGAACAACCACAGAACCAACTATCCTTATCGTCATTAGTTGTACCTGTTTTACCGATAATATCCCAACCGTCAATTCTGGCGTTATATGCTTGAGTGTTGTGGGAAGTAGTAACATTAAAGTGAAGTTCTCTGTTCATAATGGCAGCAGTTTCATCAGAGTATGCTTGTTTTGGCATTTGGTCTCTTTTGTCAATAACAATCTTGCCGTCATTATCAGTTACATAGTAATAAGTGTATGGTTCGTAATACTGACCACCATTGCCAAGGTACTGATAGGCAGCTGCCATTTCTCTGGCAGTAACACCACCTGTCATACCACCGATAGACAATGCACCAACTTCTTTACCGTCTTGTTCATCAAGGTGAGTAAAGCCCATTAGCTGAGTAACTTGCTTATATGCAGCAGCCGGTGTGATTTTGTCCATAACCTGAGCAGCTGTTGCGTTTGAAGAAATTTCGATAGCATCCGGAAGTGACATTGTACCTTTGTAACCGTTATACCAGTTTGTAGGACCAGCCTCGGCATATCCGTCTGTACCAACCTTATAGTCATCAAGTGGTTCATCTTCTACCAGTGAACCATAAGTTAGAACATTGTGTTCAATAGCATAAGGATAAACAACTACCGGCTTAATAGAAGAACCGGGCTGTAGTGCAGCAGATGTAGCTCTGTCAAAAAGATTGTTACTTGTTTTCTTTAGGGAAGAACCGGTAGTAGCAACAACTCTACCGTCATATTCCATAAGAGTCATAGCAGTCTGTAGTCCTGTAACATCATTTTCTGTGTTAACACTTCTACCAACCTTTTCGATGTAGTTCTGCATCTTAGTATCCATAGCACAATAAATCTTTAGACCTTGTGTTGAGATCATTCTCTGTGCAGCATCTTCAGAAATATCATTCTGCTTTGCTAAATCCTTCTTAAGGTCATTCATAAGTTCTTCAATATACCAGTTCTGAACATAGATTTCTTCTTTTTCTTTCTTCTGGTTATATCCGACGAACTTCATATTCTTGGATTCTTTCATTGCGTCTTCATATTCTTTTTTTGTTATCTTACCTTGGTTGTACATTTCCTTGATAACAATTTCTCTACGCTTCTTGTTGTTTTCAGGGTAGATAAGTGGATTCCATTGGCTAGGGTTCTGTGTGATACCAGCAATAGCAGCACACTGAGCAATAGAACACTTCTGAATATCTTGACCAAAATAAAGCTGAGATGCAGCCTGAACGCCTTGACAGTTGTTACCGAAGTTTACAACATTTAGGTAGGCCTCAAGAATCTGGTCCTTAGTGTATTCCTTTTCAACATTCAAAGCTCTGAAGATTTCTCTAATCTTACGATTTAGTGAAACCTGATTGTCATCAGTAAGGTTCTTGATTAACTGCTGAGTGATTGTTGAACCACCATAGCTACTTGAACCGGAAGATAGGGAAAGCATAGCACCGGCAGTTCTCTGCCAGTCAACACCATGGTGATCATAGAAACGCTTGTCCTCAATAGCAACCATAGCATCTTTCATATGCTGAGGAATGTCCTTAAAGTCAACCCATACTCTGTTTTCTGTATCGTAAATGGATTGATATTCCTTAAACTCACCATCATCGTTTTGTACATAAATGTGGCTGGTTAGGTTTAGACTTGCAGCAACAAGGTCGATGCCTGTTGGTTCAGAAGCAATGCCAAAGATATATACCCCTAGGCTGATACCTACAGCAACCATAGCACATACGAAAACCATAAAAATGGTGAATATAGCTTTTCCAATACCTGAAAATACTACTTTACTAGTTCCTTTTTTGTCGTGTTCGATTTCACTTCTACCAGAAGGTTTCTTAGTACTCATCTTACTGATATCAGTTTCTCTCAAACCGACCACCTCCTTTTTAAGGCAATATTCTGTTTTATTTGTAATTTTATTATGTACTTTATCTACATTATAATTTTTCAATATATATGTAAAACATAACAGATAACATTGTACCATATTATCATACAAAAATAAACCTATTTTTTACTTTTTCTTTATATGTGCAAAAAAAATCTTTTAATATATGAATATTCGTATATTTTTATGAAAAAATAATTCCTTGAAGGAATATTTTTCTAATTATGTGAAAGGAAGTTGAACATATGAAGGAATATGTAGCTATTATCCTAACCGGATGTATTCTCTTTGCATCGGTTTTTGTGTCAGCAAATTTTGAACTTAAGGAGGATGAACTAACCCAAACTTTAAGTCAGCAAAAGGCTACTGCATCAGAAATTTATTATGTGAAAAATTACAAAGGTTATGTTTCTGTTTTTAAGAAAAATGAAAAATCTCCGATGATAAAAACCGATACTCTTGTTAGTTCATTACCTTATGATGACCAAGATAAATTGAAAGAGGGAATAGAGGTTAAGGGAGATACTTCTCTGAGAAAATGTTTGGAAGATTTTTGCAGTTAGCTTTAGTTTAGTGTGAAAACAGTTTTTTAAAATAAAGTATATGCAAGAACGGTTAATTAATAGACAAAAATATATAATTATGATTAATAATACACAAAATTTTAAGTTATAAAAACCTTTTAATTATGAACTATAAGAGGGAAAACAAGGGTGCATTTCATTGACAATAAGGCTTTTTTATAGTACAATAACAAAGATTGGAGAATTGTGCCCTTTTGCAATTTTGCAAAAAGGTTTATCTACTAAAACTACCTATTTTCTAGGTTGCGTAAATTGGAGGTACATAATGATTGATACTGTTATTAATAAAGAATTAGGTATTCAATACCCTATTTTTCAAGGCGGTATGGCTTGGGTTGCTGATGCTTCTTTAGCTTCCGGTGTATCTAATGCCGGTGGCCTTGGTATTATCGCTGCTATGAATTCTAACGGAGAACAACTTCGTGCAGAAATTAAGAAATGTAAAGAAATGACTGACAAACCTTTCGGTGTAAACATTATGATGATGTCACCATTCGTTGACGAAGTAGCAAAGGTTGTTGTTGAAGAAGGAGTAAAGGTTGTTACAACAGGTGCAGGTACTCCTACAAAATATATGCCAATGTGGACTGAAGCAGGTATTAAGGTTATTCCTGTAGTAGCTTCTGTTGCACTTGCAAGAATGGTTGAAAAGCGTGGTGCTTTTGCAGTTATTGCCGAAGGTGGCGAAAGTGGTGGTCATGTTGGTGACTTAACTACAATGGCTCTTGTACCTCAGGTTGTAGATGCAGTTAATATTCCTGTTATTGCAGCCGGTGGTATTGCTGACGGCAGACAGATTGCTGCTGCATTTATGTTAGGTGCTAAGGGTGTACAGGTTGGTACAAGATTCTTAGTATGTGATGAATGTACTATCGCTCATGAATATAAAGAAAAGGTCCTAAAGGCTAAGGATATTGATACTGTTGTTACAGGTAAGCGTCTAGGTCATCCTGTTCGTTCAATCAGAAATAGCTTTACTAAGGAATATCAGGCTTGTGAATATGACCGTACAAACTGTGATGATGAAAAGCTTGAAAGTATGGGTACAGGTAAGCTAAGACTTGCAGCTCGTGAAGGTGATGTAAAGAACGGTACTGTACTAGCCGGTCAGGTTGCTGCTATGGTTAAGAAAGAACAACCTGCTAAGGAAATTATTGAAGAAATGTTTGCTCAAGCTGAGGAAACACTAAAGGGAGCTACACAATGGGTAAAATAGCATTAGTATTCTCAGGTCAGGGTGCACAGTACCCGGGTATGGGCAAAGAATTATACGATTGTTCTCCTGCTGCTAAGGCAGTTTATGATATGGCTGACTCTATCAGAGAGGGTACAAGTAATCAGTGCTTTAACGGTACAAAGGAAGAACTTTCTGTTACAGTAAACACTCAGCCTACAGTTTTTACTGCTGACCTTGCTGCTGCTGAGGCAGTTAAGGAAAAAGGCATTAAGATTGATTATGTTGCCGGTTTCTCACTAGGTGAAATTGCAGCACTTGGCTTTAGTGGAATTATGAGTTATGAAGATGCTTTCAAACTTGTTTGTAAGAGAGCAGCATTAATGGATAAAGCAGCAAATGAAACTCCAGGTGCTATGGTAGCAGTTATGAAGCTAACACCTGAAAGAATTGAAGAAATTGCTTCTGAATTTGATGAGTGTTGGCCTGTTAACTACAACTCACCGGCACAGACAGTTGTTGCTATGAATAAAGATAACCTTGATGCTTTTTGTGAAAAAATCAAAAGTGAAAAAGGTAGAGCAGTACCTCTAGCAGTAAGTGGTGCATTCCACTCACCTTATATGGCTAAGGCAGCTGTTGGTCTTGGTGAATATTTAGCAGATATGACACTAAATGAACCAACTATTCCACTTTATGCAAACTATACAGCAGAAGAATATAGTGGGGACTATAAGTCACTTATTACTAATCAGTGTAAAAACCCTGTAAAGTGGCAGAAAACAGTAGAGAATTTAATTGCAAATGGTGTTGACACATTTATTGAAGTTGGTGTTGGCAAGACTTTAACAGGTCTAATTAAGAAAATTGACAGAAATGTTACTGCAATTAAGGTTGAAAATAAAGAAGATTTAGATGCACTAAATGTGTAAGAAAAAGGAGAAGTATATGAAGTTAGAAGGTAAGATTGCTCTTGTAACAGGTGGTTCAAGAGGTATCGGTTTTGCTACTTGTAAGAAGTTAGCAAGTGAAGGTGCAACAATTATTATTACTGATATTTGTGACGAAGAAAAGGCAGCTCCTGCTATTAAAGAATTAGAAGAAATGGGAGCAAAGGCGAAGTTCTATAAGAGTGATGTTTCAAACTTTGAATCAGCACAGGAAACTGTAAATGCAGTTATTAAGGACTTTGGTGGTCTTGATATTCTTGTAAACAATGCCGGTATTGTTCGTGATATGCTAATGATTAAGATGACAGAAGCTGATTTTGATGCAGTTATCAATGTTAACCTAAAGGGTACTTACAATATGATGAAAGCAACTTATAAGCACTTTATGAAGCAGAGAAGTGGTAGAATTATCTCTCTAGCATCAGTTGTTGGTATTATGGGTAATGCCGGTCAGGCTAACTATTCAGCATCAAAGGCAGGTATCATCGGTCTAACAAAGACAGTTGCAAAGGAACTAGGTGGCAGAAATGTTACAGTTAATGCTATTGCTCCGGGTTATATTGCAACTGATATGACAGATAAGTTATCTGATAAAGCAAAAGAAGTTATGTCAAGTGGTATCCCAATGAAGAGAGCCGGTTCTCCTGAAGATGTTGCAAATGCAATTTGTTTCCTAGCTTCTGATGATGCTTCATATATTACAGGTGAAGTTCTAAGAGTTGACGGTGGTATGGCAATGTAATTTGCCTTAAATTTACGAAGAAAGGTAGCTAATATGAGAAGAGTAGTAGTAACTGGTATTGGAGCAGTAACTCCGGTAGGTAATGATATGAAGACAACTTGGGACAACCTTGTAAATGGTGTTTCAGGTATTGACTTTATTCCTGAAGAACGCTTTAGTACAGAAGGTCTAAAGGTTAAGATTGCTGGTTTGGTTAAAGATTTTGAACCAACAAAGTATTTTGAAAAGAAAGATTTAAGAAAGAACGATTTATATACACAGTATGCAGTTGCAGCAGCAACTGAAGCTGTAGAAGACAGTGGCATCCTAGGTAAGATTGAAGAAGATAACTTTGGTGTTTATGTAGGTGCAGGTATCGGTGGTCTTGAAAGTTTCTATAAGAACTCTATCAATATGGAAAAGTTTGGTGCAAGAAAGGTTAGCCCATTCTTTATTCCAATGATGATTGCTAATATGGCTTCCGGTACAATCGCTATTAAGTTTAAGGCAAAAGGTCCTTGTGTGCCAATCGTAACTGCTTGTGCAACAGGTGCAAACTCAATCGGTGAAGCTTTCCATGCAATCAGAGATGGTTACTGTGATGCAATTATAACAGGTGGTGCAGAAGCAGCAGTTTCTCCACTATCAATTGCCGGTTTCCAAAACTGTAAGGCACTTACAACAAGAAATGACCCTAAGACTGCATCTATCCCATTTGACAAGAACCGTGACGGTTTTGTTATGGGTGAAGGTGGTGCTTGTATGATTCTTGAAGAATATGAACACGCTAAGGCTCGTGGTGCTAAGATTTATGCTGAAATTGCCGGTTATGGTAACACTTGTGATGCTCACCATATTACTGCTCCTGATGCAACTGCCGAAACTCCTGCAAAGGCAATTAAGGTAGCTATGAAAGAAGCTAATGTTACAGGTGATGAAGAATGGTACTGGAATGCTCACGGTACATCAACTCACCTAAATGATGTAACAGAAACAAAGGCAATTAAGATGGCTCTTGGTGAAAATGCTTACAGAGTAAATGTTTCTTCAACTAAGTCAATGACAGGTCACCTATTTGGTGCTACCGGTGCATTAGAGGCTATTGTTTGTACACTTGCTCTAAAGAATGGTATTATCCCACCAACAATCGGCTACACAGAAAAAGATGAAGAATGTGACCTTAACTACACACCTAACAAGGCAGTTAAGAGAGATGTAAATGTTGCAGCATCTACTAACCTTGGTTTTGGTGGTCACAATGCTTGTCTAATCTTCAAGAAGTTTATGGAGGACTAAGATGGAAGTTTTTAAACTAAAGAAGTATGACCTTGATGATGTTAAAAGATTAATTGAACTTGCTAATAAGAACGATTTAAGTGTTCTTGAAATAGAAACAAAAAAGGGCAGAAGAATTCGTATTGAAAAGAATAAGCCTGTTGCTCCTGCAGTAGCTTTTAATGCTGCTGCACCTGCACCGGCTGTTGCACCTGCTCCTGTACAAGCTCCTGTAGCAGAAACTGCACCTGTACAGCAGTCTGCTCCAACTCCTGCAACTGCAACTGCTCCTCAGCCTACAGGCAAAACAATTAAAGCACCTATGGTTGGTGTTTTCTATCAGGCAGCATCTCCTGAAGCCGAACCATATGTAACTGTTGGCAAGACAGTTAAAAAGGGTGATACAGTTTGTATCATTGAGGCTATGAAACTAATGAACGAAATTCAGGCAGAAGAAGATGGCACTATCAAGGAAATCCTTGTAAAGAACGGTGACATTATCGAATACGGTCAGCCACTTTTCGTTATTGAATAATTTTACATAATAATTTTGTATGGGCGAACATTGTTCGCCCCATTATGCATTAATATGTAAAAATAAATTACAACTAAAGAAAGGTAATTTAAAATGAATCAAGAAGAAATTAAGCAGATTTTACCTCATAGAGATAATATGCTACTTGTTGAAAGAGCAGAATTAACAGGTGAAAATGAGGCAAAAGGTTATTATACAATTAAAGGTGACGAATTTTTCTTAAAGGGTCACTTCCCTGGAAACCCTGTTGTTCCCGGTGTTATTCTTTGTGAAATGATGGGACAGGCCAGTTGTGTACTTCTTGCCGATAAGGTAAAAGGTGGTACACCTTACTTTACTAAGCTTGATGGTGTTAAGTTTAAGAAACCTGTTCTACCGGGTGACACATTGGAAACTGTTGCTACAGTTACAAGAGTAAGAGCACCATTCTATTTTATTAGTACAAAGGGTTATGTAAACGGCAAACTTCATGTTCAGGCAGAAATGTCATTTGCTGTAAAGTAAAACTCCTAGAGGATTGGAGATTTAAAAAATGTTTTCAAAAATTTTAATTGCAAACCGTGGTGAAATTGCAGTAAGAATTATCAGAGCTTGTAGAGAAATGGGTATCAGCACAGTTGCTATTTATAGTGAAGCAGATAAGGATGCCCTTCATGTATCTTTAGCTGATGAGGCTTATTGTGTAGGTCCTGCTCAAGTAGGGGATAGTTACTTAAATATGCTTAATATTTTAACAATAGCTGTTTCTTCAGGTGCTCAGGCTATTCACCCGGGATACGGACTTCTTTCTGAAAATGCAAAATTTGTTTCTCTTTGCGAAAAGTGTAATATTACTTTCATTGGTCCATCTTCTCAGATGATTGAGGACCTTGGTGACAAGGATAAAGCAAGAAAAACAATGCAGAAAGCCGGTGTACCTGTTACTCCCGGTACAGAAGTTATTGAAGATGAAAATGAAGCTAAAGCAGCTGCCGGTAAGATTGGCTACCCAATTCTTATTAAAGCTCGTTCCGGTGGTGGTGGTAGAGGTATCCGTCTTGTTGAAAAAGAAGAGGATTTCCTAAACGCTTTCAGAAGTGCATCAAGTGAAGCTAAAAGTGCATTTGGTGATAGTGGTTGCTATATAGAAAAGTTCCTAAAACCGGTTAAGCATATTGAAATGCAGTTGCTTTGTGATAAGCATGGCAATGTTCTATGCCTTGGTGAAAGAGAATGTTCTGTTCAGAGAAAGAACCAAAAGTTAATTGAAGAAAGTCCTAGCCCATCAATTACTCCTGAAATCAGAGCAAAAATGATGGATGCTGCTACTAAGGCTGCTAAGGCAGTAAACTACAATTCAGTTGGTACAGTAGAATTTCTACTTGATAAGGACAAGAACTTCTACTTTATGGAAATGAACACTCGTTTGCAGGTTGAACACGGTGTTACAGAAATGGTAACAGGTCTTGACCTGGTACAGTGGCAGATTAGAGTTGCTGCCGGTTGTAAGCTGGATAAAACACAGGATCAGATTTTCTTCCATGGCCATGCTATTGAATGTAGAATTAATGCAGAAAATCCAGACAAGGACTTCCGTCCATCTTGTGGTAAGATTACAAAGTTACATATTCCCGGTGGTTCATTTGTTCGTTTTGATACTGCTATTTATCAGGATTACATTATTCCACCATTCTATGACAGTATGGTAGGTAAGGTTATTGTTCAAGGCAGAACTCGTGACCTTGCTATCAGAAAGATGAAGATGGCACTTTCTGAACTTTCAATCAGTGGTATTGACCACAACAGAAACCTACAGATTGAAATTCTTTCTGCTAAAGAATTTATTGATGGTTCTTATACAACTGATTTTATTGAAGAATTTGAGAAGAGAAGAAAAAAGTAATTGTATCAAAGTGAAAATCGTGTTATAATGTACTTATATAGTTTTTACGAATAATTTACGAAATGGGTGATTATGTTGGATTTATTTACTTTTTTAAAACCAAAGAATGAACTTGAGGGTTCTAACCAATCAAATAACTCAATGCCATTTGTTCCTGATTCAATGTGGGTAAAGTGTCCTGCTTGTAACAATATGCTTTTGGCAAGTGATTTGAAAGAAAACCTTAGTGTTTGCAGTAAATGTAATCATCACTTTAGAATGACTGCTAGGGAAAGAATTAAGATTGTTGCCGATAAGGGAACTTTCGTTGAAATGGATAAGGATATGGAAAGTACTGATATTCTTAATTTCCCTAACTACAAAGAAAAACTAAGAATTGCTAAGGAAAAAAGTAATGAAAAAGAAAATGTAATCACAGGTACTTGTAAAATCGGTGGCAATGATACTGTAATTTGTGTTATGTCATCAGACTTTATGATGGGTTCTATGGGTACTGTTACCGGTGAAAAGATTACCAGAGCTATTGAGTACGCTACAGACAATAGACTTCCTATTGTTATTTTCACAGTTTCAGGTGGTGCAAGAATGCAGGAAGGTGTGTTGTCACTAATGCAGATGGCAAAGACTTCCGGTGCAGTAAAGCGTCACAGTGATGCAGGTCTTCTATATATTACTGTTCTAACTGACCCAACAACAGGTGGTGTTACTGCTTCATTTGCTATGGAGGGTGATATTATCCTTGCTGAGCCAAAGGCTCTTGTTGGATTTGCAGGACAGAGAGTTGTTGAACAAACAACCCACACTAAACTTCCTAAGGGTTTCCAAAGATCAGAATTCTTACTTGAAAAAGGTTTTGTAGATTCTGTTGTACAGAGAAAAGATATGAAGAAAACTCTTGCTTATCTTCTTTCTATTCACAATCCTAACAAGGAGGTTCAAGAATAATGAATGCTTATGATAAGGTAATGGCAGCTAGAGATGCCAAGAGATTAACTGCCGTTGATTATATTAACAAGATGTTCGGTTCAACATTTATTGAAATGCATGGTGACAGAAGATTTGGTGATGATAAGGCTATTGTTGGTGGTTTAGCAATGCTTTATGACCAGCCAATCACAGTTATCGGTATTGAAAAAGGTAGAAATACTAAGGAAAGAATGAACCGTAACTTTGGTTCTGCTAACCCTGAGGGTTACAGAAAAGCATTAAGACTTATGAAACAAGCTGAAAAGTTCCACAGACCTGTGTTCTGTTTAGTTGATACCAGTGGTGCTTATCCGGGTATCGGTGCTGAGGAAAGAGGTCAAGGCCTTGCTATTGCTGAGAATCTTATGGAAATGATGACACTTAAAACACCTGTACTTTCCATTATTATTGGTGAGGGTGGTTCAGGTGGTGCTTTGGCACTGGCAGTTGCTGATGAAGTTTGGATGCTTGAAGACAGTATTTATTCAGTAATTTCGCCTGAAGGTTGTGCGTCAATCTTATGGAAAGATAGTACAAAAGCACCTGAGGCTTCTAACTGCTTAAAGTTAACTTCTCACGATTTGTTTGACCTTGGTGTTATCGAAAGAATTATTCGTGAACCTGTTGATAGTGATGATAGAAAAATGTTTGAGGGACTAAAAATGTTAGTTGCCAGAACATTTGAGAAGAATATGGCTGTTGACACAGATAAACTTATTGAAACAAGATATGCTCGTTTCCGTAAGTTCGGCAAGAAAGATTAATTTCTAATATATAAATTATGGCTTTCATTACATTGTAGTGAAAGCCTTTTTGTTATAGCAATTTAATATAGTGAATTTCCTATATAATAGTCTGTTGTAGTTGACTTATTAAAAAAATAGGATTATAATATAGTTACTTGTGGGATTCCTGACTCCCCCTCAAGTGAAAATGTTAAATGTTAATGTTTTTTTGATGAATGTAGTATTTTTTCTATACCTCACTATCAAAAATACACAGCAACAGCACAACGAAAGTTGTGCTGTTGTTGTTTTATATAAGTGTATTGTTATTCATAAATTTAAAGTCAATTTTCTTAATTTTTATTGTGGCTAAGGGTAAATAACTATATAAATTAGGGTTTGTGGTGATGTTTAAATACTAAAAAGTGTATACTATGTCCTTTCTCTCTTGTGTACCAAGTTATTGCACAATTAATAATATAACAATATTATGTAGCATAAACAGTACCGACTTTTATATCATATTATGACTCACAGTCGTAGGGGCGAACATCGTTCGCCCGTAAAAAAGTGTGATACCTATGGGATTATTGTCCTGTTTACAGACTAAATATTTATAATATCTACATAGGGCAAAGTACCTATATGAAGGCTAGTTTGTAACGGGACATCAATGATGTCCCCTACACCTGTTAGCCACACTATAAAGATAGTATAAGGTATGATATTTTTGTAAATTTTCCTTTATGTTAAATGAAAAATAAACTTTTCTCTAACCACAATAAAAGCTAAAAAATAAATTTACCTTAACCCACAATAAAAATTGAAAAACCCTAATTTATGAAACTAGTCTTTACCCACAGACAAAATTTAAAACCCAAATTTGTATTACTATAAAATATATATTAACAGAGAAAAGAGAAAGGTGTAGTAGAATTTTCTACTACACCTTTTAGGGTTAATATAGAATAGCTTATTATGGTATAAAGCCATAAACAGTTATTTGTAATACAGAATGAAAAGAAAAATTAGAATTTAATTGTAATCTTAGTACCTTTACCAAGTTCACTTTCAACTTTCATTTTACCGTTGTGATGTTCAACACCATGCTTAACAATTGAAAGACCAAGACCTGTACCACCAACTTCTTTACTGTGACTTTTGTCAACTCTGTAGAATCTTTCAAAAATTCTGCTTTGGTCTTCTTTGCTAATACCAATACCTGTGTCCTCAACAATCAAAGTAGCTTTACCGTTTATCGGTGCAACAGTAATTGTTACTGAGCCGTTAGGCTTGTTGTATTTAATAGCATTGTCAACTAGGTTGTAAACAATTTCACTTAGTAGTGTTGGTACACCATGTACTATTGTTTTCTCACCGTATAGTGTTAATTTAACACCACAGTTGTCTGCAATAGGAGATAGGGTGTCCTCAACATTCTTTGCAATTTCGTAAATGTCAACTTCCTTATCTTCAGGTTCGTATGACTTGTCATCTAACTTAGACAACTTGATAATATCGTTAACCAAGGTGATAAGTCTGTTAGCTTCTTTAGTAATGTTGTGTGCAAAGTGAGTTACTGTTTCCTTAGGAGTTGCTTCCATTCCGATAATTTCAGCAGATGCTAAAATTGCAGTTAGTGGAGTTTTTAGTTCATGGCTAACATTAGCACTAAATTCTCTTCTTAATAGTTCTCTTTGATGCTTTTCTGTAACATCAAGGATAACTGCTACAGCACCTTTAATCTTGCCGTCAACCTCAACAGGATTGCAGTATAGACTTAAGTATCTGTCACCATATTCAAAAGTATCTGACATATGTGTTCCATGAATAGCATTGTTAATGTTAGTTTTAAATTCATCATCAATACTTAGGTCTTCTAAATATTCATCATCCAGTGATGAAATGTTAAGTAACTTCTTCACACTCTTGTTATATGAAAGAATTTTGCCCTGTAAATCAAGAACCAAAAGTCCTTCTTTCATATTGCTGGTGATAACATTAAATTCAGCTTGAGTTCTCTTTAACTCTTTGATTTGGTCACGAATAACTCTGTTTTGGTGGCTGATTTTGTGTACTAATGGCTCAATTTCTTCATATGTTGTAACTGCCTCAACATTTTCCAGGTCAAGGTCATTAATAGGCATAACAATCTTTTTTGAAGATAGGTAAGCTATTATATATGAAAGTACAAGTGCAATTATCACAACAATTGCAAGTGGTTGCCACATATTAAGTAACAAAATCCAAACGGTATATTGGTTGGTGGAAATACGAATTACCGAACCATCAGAAAGTAACTTTGCACAGTACATAGTCCTTTCGGATAAAGTGTCTGACATTCTTATATCTTCACCTGTACCGTTTTTCATTGCATCCTTAATTTCTTTACGGTTAAGGTGGTTTTCCATTTTACTTTTTGAAACATTAGAATCATACTTAATAGAACCATCTTTGTTAACCCAAGTGATTCTGGCTTTTTCTGATTTGCTTAATGTGTCAAGATATTTTGTACCACCATCTTCAACACCAACAGAAATTATATTAATTTCAGAATGAAGTTCATTCATTATTTGTTTTCCATGGTAGTTGTACATAACACCAAAGATAATAACGATTGTAACAACAAGCATAGAAAAACAAGCTAAAAAAATGTTTTTAAATATTTTCTTTGTCATTGTCATTTTATTCACCAATCTTATATCCAAAACCTCTGATAGTTTCAATCATATTACCACATTCACCAAGTTTAGTTCTAAGGGTACGAATGTGTACATCAACAGTTCTGTTTTCACCATCAAAGTCATATCCCCAGATTTTGTTAAGCAACTTTTCTCTGGAGAAAACAACACCTTTGTTCTGCATTAATAGCAATAGTAGGTGATATTCCTTGTATGTAAGTACAACATTTTTGCCATTTGCAGTAACAATGTGTTTTTCAGGGTTTACTGTTAGTTTGCCAACTGTGATTTCACCATCATCTTTGTGATTAGATGTTCTTCTTAGTAATGCTCTAATTCTTGAAACAAGTTCCAGCATACTAAATGGTTTTGTCATATAGTCATCAGCACCACTATCAAGTCCAATAACCTTGTCATACTCAGCATCTTTAGCAGTTACCATAATGATAGGTAGGTCTGATGTTTCTTTGTTGCTTCTTAATTTTCGGAGTATCTGTAAACCATCCTCTTCAGGTAGCATAATGTCCAGCAGAATAAGGTCAGGTGTTTCTTCTTTCATAGCTTTCCAAAATTCTGATGGTCTTTCAAAGCCTTTAACTTCAAAGCCACTATTCTTTAATGAATAAAATACAGCTTCATTTATACTACGGTCATCCTCTATGAAATAAATCATATATATCATCTCCGTTCTTTTCTATTAATATTATAGCACCGATAGGTTAAATAAAAAGAGTAGTAATGTTAAATCTAAGTTAAATAAGAAGTTTAGATTATATTGGTATGAAAAGTATTTAAAAATATTTATGTAAACTTCACTTATATTATAACTAATAATAGTTTAAAAGTGAATAGATTTGTACTGTTAAAAGTAAATATTTTTATATTTGTTTTGAATTAAATAGTAGGTGTAGAAAATATTAAAAATATTTAAAAAGTTATGAAAAAACTCTTGACAGTTTCTAAGATATATAGTAGAATATATCTTGTCGTTGAGAGATAACGACTAAATAAGTTAATATATGCGGGTGTGGCGGAATTGGCAGACGCGCTAGATTTAGGTTCTAGTGTTCACCGACGTGCAGGTTCAAGTCCTGTCACCCGCACCATTGGATTGGTTAACAATTTACTTGTTAACCAATTTTTTTATACCTGAAAAAGCCCATGGATAAGCCATTTCTAGGTTTTTTTTCATTTTTCATCGGTACATAAAATATTTTCAGATTGCACCCTATTTGCATCCATTTGGTGCAATAATATTTTGATTTGCACCATAATTGCACCATCATTTTGATAATATATTACCTGATTTCTTCAATAATTTTCTTTACTTAAAGTCAATCATAAATATTGTGCGATGGATATAATTCTATATTGTAAGTAAATTTATTGTTAAGTTGATTTTATTTAAATCACGAAATTTTAAATAAAAGTGTGATTAAAATCACATAATTATTAAGAAAAATGTGATTTTATAAGTTTTAAATATTAAGATTAAGTAAAAGGAAAGATATTTTCTTTATTTTGTTTTTGATAATCGGAAGTATACCTTTTTAGTAATTACCTTATTTTTCAGGTAAATTGAAAGGAGCTGTGAAGAATGAAGTCCTAAACTTCATCTTTTCATAGCTCCTTTTTGTATGCTGGTTTATTATTTTTTAGACTTATTAATAATTCCTATTTAGTATTTTATAATTGAAAATATCTATATTTCCAAGGTTAGAATATAATTTTACACTTTCTTGTATATTCTTTTCTGTATTGTAATTTGGAATTTTTGGTATTCTGATTAACAACTTTTCTTTGCCGATTTTATGGCTTAATCTAAGCACATTGTCATATACTTTTAGGTTATCAACACCGGTATAGTTTTTGTATATTTCTGTGTTACTATCCTTAATGTCGATTATCCATTGGTCAATATAGGGAAGAAGTAGTTCGATTTTGTCCCACTTAACATTAAGACTTGTTTCAATTCTGATTTTCCGCTTGGGAGGTACTAGGTCACAAACTTCCTTTATGTATTCAGCATTTAGCAAAGGTTCTCCACCACCAAAAACTATTCCACCACCTGTTGATTGAAAATATATATCATCAACCATTAGCAGATTCACAAGGTTATTAGGTTCAATATAAGTACAATTAGTACTCTTCATTTTGCATTGTGGGTTTAAACAATATTTGCAATTTAGGGGACAACCATAGAATGTAATAAGTGTTGAAATACCTTTACCGTCAGTTCCCATTCTATGCCTATTAATACCCATTATTTTAGCTTTTTGCTTTTCGTTATTTTTCATCATTGCTATTTACAACCACCTTTGGGTATTTCACATTATCCAAATTTTTTGCTATTTCTCCTAATTCATTAGCCTCATTATCACAAGCAATACAAGTACCTGCACAAGGTCCGTTATATGTACATTCTTTAAAGTTATAGTCAATTCCGTTTAACTTTGCAAATTCTTTACGAATAGCTTTTAACTGCTTACAAATCACTTTACCGTCAGGTCTTGGGGATGGTGCTTTTGCTGAATTAATTAATGGGTTTTCATCATTATTCCTATAGTGAAAGTTAGGATTGCTTTGTATGTTATTGGAATGGTTAGTTTCATAATTATCTACTATTTTTAATGACTTAGACTGAATATAAATATCCTTATCAAAATCAAAGAAATACTTATTAGAAACATTTTCTATATTTCTTTCAATACTTTCTAATTCATTTAATAAGTGACTTGTCTGTTCGTTGATTATTTTTTCTATAATATCATTATCTATGCCATTATACTTTTTCATTGCTAATTTGTAAGGGTCGTAAACTGCAATGGATTTTACCTTAGTTAAGTCTGAAAGTGTTTTGCATTGTGTAGTACCATTTGTAATTTTTCCAAAAGGTAATGGCAAAATTAAGTGAATGTTTCCACTATAATTAGACTTTTGAATAATATTAAGTACATTAAGAATATAAGCCTTTATATCGCTTAAAATAACAATATCTTTATTTTCCGATACTAAAGGCTCAACTTGAATTGTTAAGGGTAGGTCGGTTTTTATGATTTTAAGTGACTTTTTGTATTCTATTAATGAAGTCATATTTTCATCAACATACATTCCTATATCTGCTATTAATATATTAGAAATCATTCTTTTAACTCCTTAAATAATGCATTTAGTTCAGGAAGTTGCAAAAGCTTTGTTAATGCACCATTACCTTCAATTTTGTTAAATGTATAATCTGGAATATAACTATATTTTGATTTTATTCCGAAAAATTCATCATTAAAACTAACTTCAAATTTATAATCCCTTGTATGAAATTCTCCCATAACCCAACCATCTGTTTTGTTTTCTGCAACATATTTTTTTGCCCATTCATAAACTTCATTATAAAGGTTATCATCAATTTTTAAGTGACCTCTAGTTATATTTATATCTTTAGTTCCACTTAAAACATAATCAACAGTTTTATCTGAGTATAAATTAATATAGAAAACACTTAAATATCCATAAGGTGTAACCTGAATTACATATTTATTATCGTTCATTTCATCATAAACAATAATATCGTTTATATTATTCATAGTTATTTTATATGCCATAGTGTCAGCAAGTTGTTGCTTTTCATAAGGTAGAGCAAGTGTAACTGTATAATCTTCATTATCCTCTAAGAAAAACAATATGGACTGAATAAAGTTATATAAGTCCTCTGTTGTTTTGCAAGGTTCACCACTAACCTTGATAATATTCTTTGTGCCTGACTCTATAAATTTATCAAGAGCATCACATAGGGGATTTTCTTTTAGATATTTTGAAACATCATCCTTATAACCTTGATACCAAGCTTCATATTCAAGCCTACAATATGCACTTATAAATTTTTCTTCATATTCCTTTACAATACTCATTAAAGCACCTCCAAAATAAAATAATGGGTTATTGGTTTTCTTTCTATTAATATAATAACATTTGTACTGTCCCATTTTTGGGACTTATCTTTTGAAATAGAAAAATATTTTAAATCTATAAACAAAAAACTAACCACTATTAAATAGCAGTTAGTTTTTAAAATAATATTCTATTATTTATGCCTTAAAGTTATATACAGGTTTCATAATATCAATTATATCAACTGAGTCCTTGATAACATCAATAATATCATCAATAGATTTATATGCCATTGGTGCTTCATCAAGGGTTTGTTCATTTACGGAAGTTGTGTAAATTCCCTCCATAGATTTTTTGTATTCTTCCAAATCTAGCTTTTCTTTAGCTTGAGTTCTTGACATTAATCTACCTGCACCATGTGGGGCAGAGTAGTTCCATTCTTTGTTACCTCTACCTAGTGTGATTACTGAACCATCCCTCATATTAATTGGAATTAGTATTTTTTCATCCTTATGGGCAGCAATAGCACCTTTCCTAAGTATCATTTCACTTGTGTCAATGTAGTTGTGAATAGTATGAAAGCTATTTGTGGCAGTTAGTCCTGTTTTGTTTAGGATTATTTCTGCCATTTTTTCTCTACTTCTTTTAGCAAAGTTTTGGCATATTTCAACATCATAAAGATAGTTGTCAAGAAATTCTCCATATAGCCAACAAATATCTTCAGGAATTTCAAGTGCTTTTGCCTTGAAATTATCTCGCAACTCCTTTAGTGCTGATTGAATTTCTTTTCTTCTGCCTTGTGACTTGTATTCCTTAATAATTCTATCTCTTTCTTTATAATATTCTTCCTTACCTTGGTGTAGTTCTATAGCAAGGTGTTGATAATATTCAGCAACCTGTTTACCTAGGTTTCTACTGCCTGAATGAATTATCAAATAATAAGTTCCGTCACTGCTAATATCAACTTCAATAAAGTGGTTGCCACCACCAAGTGTACCTAATGAGCGTTGTAGTCGTCTGGTATCTTTCAAGTCCCTATAGCAACGAAGTTTTGTTAAATCAAATCTTTCAATTCTACCGTCCCAAACATTTTTACCTGATGGGATAAAGTGACAAACTTTGTCCAGTTCTTCAAAATCAATTTCTTTATCTTGAAGTTTAACTGTTAGCATACCACAACCAATATCAACACCCACAATGTTAGGACAGGCCTTGTCTTTGATAGTCATAGTTGTACCAATTGTACAACCCTTGCCTGAGTGAACATCCGGCATTATTCTTACACTTGAACCTTCAGTAAGTTCATAGTCACACATTCTCTTTATCTGTTCAATTGCCTCATCTTCTATTACCTTTGCATAGCAGATTGCAGTTGCTTTTTTACCTTTAATTTCTAACATATTATCACCTCTTTGTGATATGTTTATGCAACAATTTTTGCATATCGTTCATTGCTTATTGTGTCAATCATAAATTTATATGGTGAAAGTTCACCACTTGCAATCATAGAAAATAATCGTGGTGTTATTCCGGAAACTAGGGCTACACCTTGTTCATTCTTTGTTACAGGTTGATTACTGTTTCTACTTGCAACATTCCAAAAAATTATATTAGGAAGTTTATAGCCTTTTTCTTCAAAGGCTTTTTTGGCATTGTTGAAATTTGTTTCATTTGCATTTTCTACACAATAATCAAATTCCATATCTGAAATAAGAATCAGTTTTTTAGGTAAATCTTCTTGAGAATAATTACCCTTTACAGCAGTATCCAGAATAAGATTAAATACTGCCTCAATGTTTGTATTTGCAATTTCATTGAATTGGCTTATGTAGCGTAATTTATCGGCAAAAGTTTCACCTTTAATTTCAATAAGTTGTGGTTTATTTGAAAATTCAATAAAGTGATTCTTAAATTTTCCTTTGTTATGTTCTGCAAAATATAAACCTAAAGAAAGTGCTACTGATGCCGGTGTTGGTTTGGAACAACAATACATAGAGCCGGATGTATCAATAACCGCTAAGGTGTCTTCATCATTGCAAAAATCAGGAAAGGATGCCCATGTAGCATTTAATGTTTCTTTTTCTGCTTCAGTAAAGGTGATTGATTCATTGTGCAGAAATGAAGTAGAAAGGTATGGCTCTATTAATTCGTAAGGATAAATATTGTTAGTGTTTAACTTTGCTTTACCCTTTGATACATTTGCAAGAAATCTACTATATCTTTCATTATCATTGTTCATAAAAGCCATTCTATACTTAAACAATGCCCTTGATGGTTGTTTTTCATAATCAAAGGTATAATCTTTTTCACGAAGATTATTTTCAATAATTTTAATTTTAGATCTTAATGCTGAAAGTGATTTTCTGTATTTTTCATCAGTAAGACCAAAAGCCTTTGCTATTCTTTTTCCCATTTTTACAGTTTCTTTATTTGATGCATTAACTGAAGGTAACCATTTTCCTAACAATGAAACTGCTTTTCTACTATTCATTGCATCTATATCTTTATCAAATTGTACTTTTAGGAAAGATAGAACTTCCTGTTCACACTTAGTGTCTAAAAGTGAAAGTAGGTCGTCGTATCGGCCATATTCTGCAATATACTCAATGTTTTTAATAATAGATTTTGGTTCATTATTACCAAGCCAAGAAATAATAGTACGAAATACTTTTCTTTCTCCTAAGCCTTCTCTAACATCTCTGCCAAAGAAAAGTATCTTCATAGCCATATCCGGATTTTCGGTAAAGGCTTTGATAAATGACTTAATAATTTCGCCATCACTTTTATAACGGAAAGCACCAATGCCGGAAAATAGGTCAAGACATTCTGAGACGGTTGTTCCATGGGTTACTGCACCGTTTTCAGTAAAAGTTAAATTTGAGTTCTTTTTCATATCTTCTAACATTGTATTTTCCTCCTTAAAGATAAAATGAAAACAAGGCACATTAAAAGAGGTAAGCGTTGCTTACTACGGTAATATAAAATATTACAAAAAGAAAAGGTTTGCTGTCTGTGCCTTTAGAACAAGACGCTTTGTATGATCTATAATTAATCATTAATCTTGGATTAGAAAATTGCTGTATGCGTCTTTTAACAACTTACTCCCTTTCAGTTGTTGACATTATTTTACAATTTTTATTTTCATTTATCTTGGAAAAAAAGTTGCGAACTTTAAAGTCCACAACTTTTTTGCTTAAGTAATCTGTCTTTAATTAAATCTACAAAACTATTAGGTTCAATCACCTTTACCATTTGACCAAAGGATAAAATGCGAATTACAATTTCTGTTTCATCATCTTTATCATAGTTTATTGTAACTCTGTATTTTTCTTCTTCTACTTTTTCAACTTGCTTTTCAAAATGAGCAAAATGCATTAACACTCTTTCAAGTGCATTCCTTTCATCAATTAGTTCAAAGACTACTGTTTTGTTTTTTGAGTTTCTCTTAGTATGTTTTTGATATTTTAGTCTGTCATTGTATTTTTCACAAGAAATCACTCTACCCATATTGATAGTGCCACCATAATGCTTATCATTGCTGATAAGTCGGAATTTATCATCTTTTTCTGAATATTCCATATATTTCGGGAAGAATTTAAAACATATATCCTCATTATAACGATTTTTCATTTTTATAATTAGTGGGTATTTGTTCCTTATTCCGTCAAGTGCAGTTCTGAAATTTGCTATATACTCTTTATCTTCAAAGGAATCACCATCATTATATTTATCAAAAATATAGTAATCTTCATTTGTGAATAAAGGTTCTACATCAGGAAAATCTAATGTATCATCAGTAAAAAGTTTAATTCTTGGGTCTTGAAAAATTGCCTTTAACCATCTTTTTTCAATATTAGTCAATGGCATTTTTGGTTCTTCCTTTATTGGAGTTATACCGTTAGGCAATAGAAGTTGCCACTTTTCTTCAATTAATGCAGGTTCAATATTTATTATACTTTCACTAAAAGCATATCTATTTACAATTTTTCTAATATCACTTTTGTTGATAGGTTCTTTTACTGCTTTCTTAAGAATTTCAGCAACAGCATTGTAGTAGGCACTGTATAATTCACTAAATATCATTGCTTTCCTCCTTAATGCCATATAGCTTGTACATTTCCTTAATATCATTTTTAAACTGATTTTCCAGCTCTTTATTTGAAAAATTAATTTCTGTTATCCTACAGATAAAGGTTCTAATCCAAGGAATTAACTCACTGGAATCATATACATTTGCATAAAATCTACTGTGATTGTTGTCAAGTTTTTCAACTGTACCACAACGCTTTTCTCTCTCTAATCGGTTATGTATGAATTCTTCATCATCACTGTAATATACCGTAAACTGAACAGACTCTAATCTTTGGTTTGACTTTCCGGAAGAACTAACACCCCAAAGTTTTGGCATCATATTTTTTAGATTATTTCTTAATTCATCAAAGTTATCACACTTGTCATTGACTTTTACAGAAATAATATTGTCAAGTCTATATGAGGTTATCCTATTAAATGTGGGGGAGTATGCCATAAGGTACTGCCTACCGTTTTGTACACTTATCATAATTCTTAAAGGTACTACAAGGCTTTCAGTTACCTTTTCTTTATGTCTGTTAAGAAGTTCTATTGTAGCATTTTTCTTTTCATTCATAGCTATGAAAAGTTCACACATAATCTCACTATCCATAGCACCGGTAATATAGTGATGCTTAAACTGAAAAAGTTCTTTATGAACATTATCTTTATCAAGAAGAAAAGAACCGATTACTCCACAAGGTGCAACCTCAGAAAAGAAATCTATAACATTAAAATCTAAATTAACATTATCCTCGTATAATAAAGTAGTAGTATTTATAGACCCTCTCCAAGGTCTGTGTGCTATAATGATAGAGATACTGTGGATTGTTTACATTCTCCTACCACTTGATGGTTTAATAAAGGCTACAACCACAGTCTCTTTGTATATTTGTTAATTAGTTAGATACCGCATGACGGTTTATTTAGAACGAGGTTACAATCGCAAGGAGTACCAGTGGTCTAAACAGTATCAAAAATTCACTCACAAGGAGTTTTCATTATGATTTATATTGGAATTGATGTTGCTAAAAATAAACACGACTGTTTTATTACTAATTCAGATGGTGAAGTCTTATTTAAATCTTTTACTATCTCTAACAATCGTGAAGGTTTTGAAACCTTATTTCAGAAAGTACAATCCATTTCAGATGATTTAACAAAAGTAAAAGTAGGGCTTGAAGCCACCGGACACTATAGTTACAATCTTCTGGGATTCCTTCTTGATAAAGGTTTGCCGACATACATTATCAATCCATTACATACAAATCTATACAGAAAAAGTTTAAGTCTTAGAAAGACGAAAACAGATAAAGTTGATGCCCGTACAATTGCTTCTATGATTATGTCTGATGTGAACTTAAAGTCCTACTCAAATACATCATACCACAATGAGGAGCTAAAGTCACTAACTAGATACCGTTTTGATAAAGTAAAAGAAAGAGCAAAATTAAAATCTTCTATTTCTAGACTGGTATGTATCCTTTTTCCTGAATTAGAAAAACTCGTTCCTACACTTCATATGGCTTCAGTTTATGCCTTATTATCTGAATTTCCATCTGCTAATGCTATTGCATCTTCACACCTTACCAGACTTACCAATTTGCTATCTGAAAATTCACATGGACGATATGGTAAAGATACAGCCAATCTAATTCGTAATGCTGCCAGAAATTCTATTGGTTCACATATGCCGCAAAATCCTTAGAACTAAAACACACTATTAAGCTTATCAAAGAATTAACTACTGAAATTAATGAAATTGAAACAGAAATCAAATCTATTATGGATAAAATTGATTCTCCAATACTTACAATCCCAGGTATCGGTTATAATACAGGAGCTATGATTATCGCTGAAATTGGAGATTTCAATCGCTTTGATTCAGCTGATAAAATACTTGCATATGCAGGTATGTCACCTTCTACCTACCAATCCGGTCAATTAGAGAACTGCCATTCGCATATGGAAAAGCGTGGTTCAAGGTACTTACGATACGCTCTGTACAATGCAACAAAATATGTTTGTTACTGGGATGAATCTTTCGGTGTATATCTTGGTAAGAAACGCTCAGAAGGCAAACATTACAATGTTGCATTATCCCATGCAACAAAGAAACTTGTTCGCTTAATTTTTGCAATGGAGAAATCTAAACAACCATACCAACCAACAGTTTAATTCTTTTCATAAATATCTTATTTTTGAGCACCATTTATGATGCTCTTTTTTGTCATGCCATTTTTACGATTCCAATACGATCTAAAGGATTTTTTTGATTAATTCAAAATATCTTCATTATAGCCTTGACTTTTAATAGTTAGTCTTTGATAAACTGTAATACAGAGCTTTACCTTTCTTTTCTTTTACGATTATCCCCTCAGCTACATATTCCCTTAACTTTTTCCTTACAGTTGACTCATCAAATATTCTTGGATTTGAAAAGTTGCACAAATATTCATCTATCTTTTCGGTAATTTCACTGATTGATAAAGGTTCTTCCGTACAACTTAATATATCTATAAGGATAAAGTGTAGAGTAATATCCCCATCAGTAAAGCTCTTAGTTTTAAAGGCTTTGTATAGGGGATTGTGGTGAGATACTCTGCTATCAATTGACATAAAAATATTTTTACCGTCAGCAGTTTGACGGAAACTCATATAGTCACCAAGCCAACTTTCAATTCTTCTACGCTCATCGTCATAAGAACGACTGCTTTTCCTTGTGAATTTATCTCTACTCTTAAAACCATATACATAAAATTCCCTCATATAGTCACGAATACGATTAAAGTTCTTTATTAATTCATTGTAAGCCATTTTATCACCTCATTCCTTCAATAATTTTCCTTACTTAAATTCTATCATAAATATTGTGTTATGGATATAATTTTACATTGAAATTTTATTTACTGTTAAGTTGTTTTTATATGAATCACAAAATATTTAATAAAAGTGTGATTAAAATCACATAATTATTAAGAAAATTGTGATTTAAGTTGTATTTTATTTAAATTCAGCATATAATAAAAGTATAACAAGGTTGATAAAACGAAAACAAAGAAAAGTGAGGTGCAAAAACTATGGAACGATTTGTTATGGAAAAACTTGTAAAGTGGAAAAATTCACCTTATCGAAAACCATTAATATTGAAGGGTGTTCGTCAGGTAGGAAAAACTTGGTTGTTGAAGGAGTTTGGTAGTCGTTATTATGAAAACATTGCCTATTTCAATTTTGATGAAAATGAAGAATATAAACAGTTTTTTGAAACAACTAAGGATGTCGATAGAATTTTGCAAAATCTTATGTTAGTAAGTGGTCAAAAAATTGTACCGGAAAAAACACTTATCATTTTTGATGAAATTCAGGATTGTCCTAAAGTAATAAATTCTATGAAATACTTTTGTGAGAATGCTTCACAGTACCACATAGCATGTGCAGGTTCTTTATTAGGTATTGCATTAGCAAAGCCATCTTCATTTCCTGTAGGAAAGGTCAATTTTATGCAAATTGATCCTATGACTTTTTCTGAATTTTTACTTGCAAATGGTGATGAAAATCTTTTTAGATATATAGAAAATGTAAATGTTATAGAACCAATACCGGATGCTTTCTTTAATCCTTTATGTGAAAAATTAAAAATGTATTATGTGACAGGTGGTATGCCTGAATCTGTACTAATGTGGACTGAGGCTCGTGATATTTCTGCAATGGAAGAATCCTTATCCGGTATTATCAGTGCATATGAGCGTGATTTTGCAAAACATCCTAAAATCACTGAATTCCCAAAAATTTCTATGATTTGGAAGTCAATACCCTCTCAATTAGCTAGGGAAAATAAGAAATTTATTTACAAAGTTGTCAAACAAGGTGCTAGAGCCAGAGAATATGAGGATGCTTTACAGTGGCTTGTAGATGCAAGGTTAGTGCATAAGATTTATCGTGGCACTGCTCCGGGTTTGCCAATATCAGCTTATGATGACCTTTCTGCCTTTAAAATTTATTTGGTGGATGTAGGTTTATTGAGAAAATTAGCCCAACTTTCTCCAACAGCTTTTGGGGAAGGAAATCGTTTGTTTACAGAATTTAAAGGTGCATTGACTGAAAATTTTGTTTTACAGACTTTAATTACTCAGTTTGAAGTTACTCCTCGTTATTGGACAAAGACTAATCCTCCATATGAAGTCGATTTTGTAATTCAAAGAGAAAATGATATTTTTCCTATAGAAGTTAAATCAGAATCTAATACAACAAGTAAAAGTTTAAAAAAATATAAGGAATTATATCCGGATAAAGTAAAACTTCGTGTAAGATTTTCGTTAGACAACCTAAAACTTGATGATGATGTATTAAATATTCCTTTATTTATGGCTGATAAGACAGATAAATTAATAGGCATTGCTTTAAAACAAAGATTTGAAAATCAATAATGGAAGCATACCCTTTTTAGCGATTACCTTATTTTTAGGAAAATTAAAAGGAGCTGTGAAGAATGAAGTCTTAACTTTATCTTTTCATAGCTCCTTTTTGTGTGTTGGTTTATTATTTTTAGAATTAGAAGGCTTTGTCAAGAAAAGTGTGCAAATTATTTTCCTAACTTACACTCTTTATTTTACAAGCTCATCCTATTTCAAAAACTTTACTAACTGCAACTAGTTATTGCAATTTTGGTGTAGAAATTTATTATAATTCATTAATGATTATTAATTCCAATGAAATAGGGTGTACCTATGGATAAGATATCAGTAGGCATAATACCATATTATTATGTTAGAATTGCCCTAAAGATTAATCCTTTTGATACAAGTATATAAAATTGATAATACAAAATTCCCTCTTGATGTAGTATAAACATTAGGAGAAATTTTTTCTTAGTTATTGTGCATAAATATTTTAGTCATTATTTGTTACTATTTGTAGTAGAAATACAAATGAAAAAATGGTAAAATATACATATGTTTTTCATTAATAATTTATAGGAGGTAAAAAGTTATGAAAAAAATTATTAGTTCAATACTGTCAGTATTGATGGTAATTAGTGGATTTTCGGTATTAGGCACAACTGCATTAGCTGATGAAAATACTGAAAACACTATAGAAGTTTGGAATATTGATGATTTGTATAGTGTAAGACACGATATGTCAGCTAATTATGTCCTTATGGCAGATATTGATATGACAAAAGATGTAGCCGATGGTGGAGACTATTGTTTCCTAGGAAAAAATGGTTGGAATCCTATTGGTGGTGGAGATTCCTATAAAGGTAGTAAATTTACAGGTACTTTTGACGGTAACAATCATACTATTAAGGGACTAAGGATTGAAACTAACACAATTCCCAGTGGTACTTCTGATAGATATTTAGGTTTGTTTGCCTGTAATGCCGGTACAATTAAGAATTTATCAGTAGATAGTGTTAGTATTAGGTGTGTAGAAAGTACTTCCGCTGAAAGTAAATATATAGGCACTATTTGTGGTTATAACAGTGGTACTGTGGATAATTGTCATGTATTAGGTGGAAATGTTGATGGATATGCACATGATTCATCTCATAATACTAAATCTACATACTTAGGTGGTGTTTCAGGTCATAATGATACTAACGGTATAATTATTAAAAGTTCTAATAATGCTACAATTAAAGGTTCTGCATTTGGAAATTACTATGATAATGTTGATTTATATATGGGCGGTATATCCGGTACAAATTACGGAAAAATATCTCAGTCATATAACAGTGGTAATTTAAAAGACTATTCAAAAAATCAAAATGGTTATTTACATGAAGGTGGTATATCTGGTAGTAATGCTTTATCTTCTTGTTCAATAACAGATTGCTATAACTGTGGTGATGTGTATAATACTACAGATAGTAGTAGTGAAAAAAGTATTTATGGTATTGGATATTGTAACTCTTCACAAATTATTAAAAACTGCTACAATACCGGTTCAGTATATTATGCTACAACACTAAAACCATTTAGTAATTCAACAGTAGTTAATTGTTATTATCTAAATGAAAAGAATGCTTCAACTTCAGGTGCAACTGCTTTGTCAGGCGTACAAATGACAAAGGCAATTAACTTCTCAGGTTTTGACTTTGAAAACACTTGGATTATTGATGATTCTACAGAATATGCTTATCCTCAGTTAAGAGATAATAGACAGGATACATTACTAAAAATTGATACTATTGAGTTTAAAACCGAACCATCAAAGGTAAAGTATAGAACAGGTGATGAAATTAAGGTTGAAGGTACAATCACAGTTTACTATATGAATGGTACTTTTGAAGATATTGATATCACTAAGAATATGCTAAGTGGTTATGATATGTCATCAGTCGGTGACCAAACAGTTACAGTAACATATCGTAATAAAACTTTGACCTATGATATTAATGTTGTTCAGCGACCTAATGCGGTTGGTGTTTCTCTTGTAAGCGGACCTGCAAAGACAGAATTTATTCGTGACACTAAGCTTGATTATTCAGGTGCAGTGGCAAAGATTTTCTATGATGACGGTACAACAGAAAATGTTATCCTAACACCGTCAAATACAACAGGTGCCGATATTAAAAAATCAGGTACATATATTGTAACTTATACATATGAAAGCTACACAGTAAACTTTACTGTAAAGGTTGTACCTCTAAAAATTACAGGTATTGAAGTAAAATCATTGCCAACAAAAACTACATATATTGAAGGTCAGTCTATTGATACAGATGGTCTTGATATTGGCTTAACTCGCAATGACGGTTCTTCTGAAAGTGTTAAAGATTACAAGCTGGATTATGAGAATAAGGCAGGTAAACAGACAGTTACTGTTACATATAATGGATACACAACAACATTTGATGTAACCTTTAGTGAAAGAGAATTACTAAGTCTTTCTGTAACAGAACAACCAACAAAAACTTCTTACTTCTCTGATGAAAAGTTTGATAGAACAGGTATGGTAGTTACTGCATCATATAATAATGGTTTGAAAGAAGAAGTTACTGATTACAAAACATCGGAAATCACTGATGAAATCGGTACACAGATTATTGAAATTTCTTATGGTGGTAAATCAACATATATTGCTATTGAAGTAATTGAAAGATCAGTTGAATCAATCTCAGTTACAAAAGCACCACTTAAGTCATCATATGTTATCGGTAGTGACTTTGATACAACAGGTATGGAGGTTACTGCTTACTATAACGATGGCACATCAAAGGTAGTTACTGATTATTATGTTTCTTCATTACCTACTACTTTAGGTGAAGGTACAGTAAAAGTTAGCTATGGTGGTAAGTCAACAACAATTAATGTTACTATCAAAGAAAAAGCATTAGTAAAAATTAAGGTAACAGAACCTAAAAAGACAACTTACTTTAAGGGTGAGCAACTAGATACTACAGGTATGGTTGTTTATGCAGTTTATAATAATAAGAAGTCAGAACCGATTACTGATTATGTTCTAAGTGGCTTTGGTGACTCTGACGAATCAAACCTAGTTACAGTATCATATAAATCACTAACTGCAAGTTTTGAAGTGTTTATTCATAACCCTACAGGTGAATGGATTAATACTAAAGAAGCAACTTGTGAAAATGCCGGTGAAAAGGTAATGTACTGTACAACTTGTAGTGAAATAGTTAAGAGAGAAGAAATTAAGGCTCTTAACCATAACTACAGTGAAAAAGTTGTAAAGCCAACTTGTACAGAAAAAGGCTATACAGAACATACTTGTAAGAATTGTGGTGATACATATCGTGATTCTTATGTAAAGGAAACAGGTCACAACCCAATTACCGATTACGGTAAACCTGCAACTTGTAAAGAAAACGGTTTAACAGAAGGTAGCCATTGTAATGTTTGCGATACTGTTCTGGTACCACAACAAATTATTCCTAAGCTAAATCACAGTTATACTGCACAGGTTACATCAGTACCATCTTGTACAACAAGAGGTAGTGTAACATATACTTGTCAGAGTTGTGGTGACAGTTATGTTGTATATCAAGAAGCATCAAATCATAACTTTAAGTTAATAAAAACAGTAAATGCTACTTGTACAACTCCGGGTTATAAGCAATATGCTTGTACTGAATGTAACGAAAATTATAGTGAACAAATACCAATTACCGACCATAAGCCGGTTGTTGATAAGGCTGTTGAAGCAACTTGTGTTAAGACTGGTTTAACAGAAGGTAGCCATTGTTCAGAATGTGGTGCAGTTATTGTTCCTCAAGAATTAGTAAAAGCTACAGGTCATTCATATACAAAGAAAGTAGTTGCTCCAACTTGTAAGGATAAGGGCTACACAGTTTATGAATGTACAAAGTGTAAAGATAGTTATATTGATGACTACAAAGATACAGTAGGTCACGATTATGTTACTACTGTTACAACACCTGCTACTTGTAAGAAAACAGGTGTAAAGACAAGCACTTGTTCCGTATGTGGTGATAAGTTTACAACAATTATTCCTATGATTGACCATAAGGAAGTTACTGACAAGGCAGTTGCTCCTACTTGTACAAAGACAGGATTAACAGAAGGTAGCCATTGCTCAGTATGTGGTGATGTTATTACTGAACAAAAGGTGGTTAAATCACTTGGACATGATTATGTTGAAACCGTAGTTGAACCAACTTGTACAGATGTTGGTTACACAGTATATAAGTGTTCTGTTTGTGGTGATACGTATAAGGGTAACCTAAAGTCAACTGTTGACCATATTTATGCTAAGAAAACAGTAAAGCCAACTTGTAATTCTAAAGGTTATACATTATATACTTGTACATTGTGTGGTGATAGTTATAAGTCAAATTATGTTGATACAATAGATCATGAATATAAAAGTTCAGTAACTAAAGAGCCAACTTGTACAGAAGAAGGCATTAAGAAATATACTTGTACGGTATGTGGTGATACATATAATGAGAGTATTCCTAAGACTGAACATAAATATTCTGAAAAAGTAGTAGCACCAACCTGTACAACAGATGGTTATACACAACACACTTGTGATTTGTGTGGTGACAGTTACAAGGATACAATTACTCAAAAAGTTGACCATAGCTATAATTCAGTAGTAACAAAAGAACCAACTTGTACAGAAGAAGGTGTTAAGAAATACACTTGCTCAACTTGTGGTGATACTTATACAGAAAAGATTCCTATGACTGACCATACAGTTGTAATTGATAAAGCAGTATCTGCAACTTATACTGCAAATGGTAAGACTGAAGGTAGTCATTGCTCAGTATGTGGCAAGGTTATAAAACCACAAAGGACAATTGCAAAGAAAAAACTTGCTAAGCCTACTGGTGTAAAAGCAACTGCAATGTCAAAGTCTTTCAAACTAAATTGGAAGAAAGTTGCAGGTGCTAAGGGTTATGAAATTCAGTATTCATACAAGCGTAATTTCTCAGGTGCAAAGAAAATTACTGTAAAGAGTGGCAATGCTACTTCTCAAACAGTTAAGAAACTAAAAGGAAAGAAGAAAGTGTATATCCGTATCCGTGCATATTATAATGATAAAAACGGTAAGGCATATTCAACTTGGACAGTAACCAATGTTACTACTAAGAAGTAACAATTAAATAGTAATTTTACGAAAGGCTATCCATTGGGTAGCCTTTATCTTTGTTGTAAGCAAGTTGCACAACGGATAAATAAACAATTTGTAAACTATCATAATAGATTATAAACTTTCTATATGGTAAAATATAACCATAATTAGTAAATGGAGGATTTTGCATGAAAGGTAAGAAGTTTTTTAGCATATTACTATCTATACTTATGATATGTTCAACTTTTGGTGGAATATCAGTTTCAGCAATATCATCAACAGATGATGATTATGTATGGATTAATGGCATAGGTGCTAGGGTAACTGATACGGTAACATATACTTATTATATTAATTCTAATTACGATTGGGAAAATTTTCAAGGTCAATTAGAGTATGATAAGAGTGGATTACAACTTGAAAGTTTCTCAATGCCTGATATAGGCAAGGATGGTACAGATGGTATTATGATAAATACTGATATTGAGGGTTATGTTTATTATGCCGGAAGCAATATTAGTGGTTACAAAACAAAATATAAAGATGTAAGACTTTGTAAAGCAACATTTAAAGTTTTACAACATGGTACCTTTACTATTAAAAATAGTCCCGAAATAGTAACAGGACTTAATGGTGAAGCAATTGTTGATGATTTCAAAATTAGTGATGATGCAACTACTAGAGAAACTACTAAAGTTACACCTAACTATGTTGATTTAAAGGTTGTTTCATTACCAAAAAAGACAATTTATATTGAGGGAGAAACATTTAATTCTGATGGATTAAATGTTGAAGCTACTGATACCAATAATAATATAGTAACAATAAATAATTATACATTAGAGGGTACTGATAAGCTTACTCTGGGTAACAATACTATTACAGTTAAGTGTAAGGAGTTGTCAGCTACTTTTGATGTAACTGTTTATAAAGATAGTGGAAAAATATATTTTGAAAAGCCTGATTGGGAAGGCAATATTTATTTCGCTCATATTTATGAAAATTCAGTTGGTATGCCTTTTTATTATTGGATGATGAAAGCTGAAAAGCTTGAAGAAGATGCTGACGGTAAACTTTATTATGATTTAAATAAACTATACTATAGTAAAACCCTTTCAGATGGATTAAAGCCTGATACTCAGTATTCTATTATGTTTTGTGATAATATTAATAATGAAACTTGTCCAATAATGTTTAATACTGATTGTATTGGTGATACAATTTCTGTTGTCGGTAATGAAAAGATAATTGAAAATAGTATAGATTCCAAAACTTTGTATTATCCGGCTACATGGACTAATAATTCTAAGAAGTACGGTATTCCACTACAGATTACATCAGTGGGTACAATACAAGGTGAGTTTATCCCTAAGGGTACATCACCTTATGACATTATCAACAAGTGGGATAAGGAATATCCTGATTATCCAAATAAAGATTCTTATAGTGACCAATCAACAGCTAGAAGTCATAAGGATAGATTAGCTGAGATAAAGGTAACATTTAAGAAAATGATTAATGAAGGTAAAATCCTAGTTGCCGGTGGTGGAGTGTATTCAGATAAAGAAACAGATACAACAAAACCAACAGTAAAGAAAGTTGCTAAGGTAACTGTAAATAAAAAGTCTGTTGTATTAGTAAAGGGTAGGACTACAACTGTAAAGGCAACAGTAAGTCCATCTAATGCAAGTAACAAAAAGCTAAAGTGGACAACTTCTAATTCAAAGGTAGCAGTAGTAAATTCACAAGGTAAAATTACTGCAAAGGGTAAAGGTGTTGCAACTATTAAAGTTATGGCACTAGACGGTAGTAAAAAATATGCTACTATTAAGGTAACAGTAAAGCAACCTGTAACATCTGTTAAACTAAACAGAAAGTCAGCTAACCTAAAAGTAAAGGGTAATGCAAAGCAGAAAACTGTAACCCTAAAAGCTACTGTTAATCCAAAGAATGCAAATAATAAAGCAGTTAAATGGACAACATCAAATACAAAAATTGCTACAGTTAATAGCAAAGGTAAAGTAACTGCTAAGAAAAAAGGCACTTGCTATATTACAGCTACTGCAAAAGATGGTAGTAAAAAGTCAGCAAAGTGTAAGATTGTAGTTAAGTAAAACTATAGTGAAAATAAAAACCTAATAGAGAATATCCCCTTGTTTTATAGCAAGGGGATTTTTTTCTACAAAAATTTTGAAAAATTTTTGAAAAAAAGTGAACTTTTTGGAGCCTTCATTCGTCTATATTATGTAAGAATGAAATTATAGCAATATAGTAAAGCTAAAAAACTATTTGGCTTTTATTATTTATCTAAAAGCAAACTGTAAAAATACCAAAAAAGTTTTATTACCTAAATTGCAATTTCATTTTACAATGTGCGAAAAGTTTTATTATTAAAAAATAAAATAATTTTCATAAATGCATTAGATAATTGAAAAAATAGGACAAATGGTATACAATGATAAGTACCATTGTTGAAATATTGAATTATAAAATATAAGGGATTAGTATGATTGAAGAAAAATTTAAGTGTACGAAAGAATTACTTGAAAAAGTAAAAAATGGTGATGATGAAGCAACAGTTCTATTGTATAAAAACATAAAAAATATTTCTTATAAAAAGGCCTACAGTATCTTAAAAAATCATCATGATGCTGAGGATATAGCAGAGGATGTTTTTGTTAAAACAATAGAAAAAATAGATACAATAAAAAAGCCTAATGAATTTATATCATGGGTAAGTACAGTTGCAGAAAATAAAGCAAAAGATTTAATCAAGAAAAATAAACCGGTATATATGGGTGAAAATTTTGAATATTCAACGGATGATGTGAATAGCGCTCAAAGTGTTTTACCGGAAAATATAGCAGAATCAAACGAAAATATAAATTTATACAAACAGTTAGTTTCAAAATTATCTGATAACCAAAGGACTGCCCTTATATTAAATAAAATTGAAGAAAAGAAATTTAGAGAAATAGCAGAGATATTGGGTTGCTCTGAAAACACTGTTAAGTCAAGAGTTCGTTTAGGTGAAATAAAATTAAAGAGAGAAGCAGAAAGACTAAAGAAAAAAGGCTATACACTAAATGGTATGCTACCACTGGATTTCTTTACATATATGTCAAATGCTTTAGGTATAACTGCATCAAATATTTCATCTATAATAGGGTTAACGACAAATAAACTTTCACTAAAAGCAATGATTAGTATTGTAACTGCTATTTTGGTAGCTTTTAGTGGATTATTAGGTGTTAGTTTAGTTTATGGTGAAATTAGACCTAAACAATTTAGAACATTGGAAAAGAAGCCAAGTGATAGAAAAGTGTATTTTTCTTCACAAGCAACATCTATAAAACAAGTATTCCCTTCTAGTTCGCAAATGTCATCAACAAACCAAACAACGATACCTACAAGTGAGAAAATAACGGAACCTGAAAATATAGCAACAGTGAATCCTATTAATGTTGTTAATCCTCAGAATAATATTACAACAAATAATCCTTTTACATTACCAAAAAATAATGAAACATTACCAAGCAATAATAACTATAATTTAACAATACCTTCATCAAATAAGAATACCTCAACAACTACACCTTCGATTCCTAAAAGGACTTATTTTGGAATGACAGAAGATGAAATATCATATTTAAAAACAGTTCTTGTTTATGCTAATTCACAATCTACCTCAAGTACTACAACAGATTTTAGCAAACTTACTGATGAAGAAATGATGCTTTTATTTAGTAATTATTATGAATTATCTCAGAATTATACAGAGGGAATTGAACTTTTTCCTTCTGCTAAAGTTGCAAAGAATGATGGTGCAAGACCTACTTTTGATTATAAGTTACCATTGTCAACAGCAAGAGAAGTTGCAAAAAATGCGTTTGGTAAAACTTTTTCAGATAATATTAATATAGAGAATGATTCTCTTAACTATCTTAATTTTAACATAGCTGATGATTATCTTAATTTTAATTATAAAGGAGAAGTAAGTAACCCTAAAAAAATATGTGATATTGAAAATGTTGAATATAGTGATGATAGAAACAATATTACAGTATCGTATAAATGTGCCGGTGGTAAATTGGTTTCAGGGACAAAGTTTTACTATGAGAAAAAAGCTGTTTTTAGACGAAATTATAATAATAGTAAATTTCCATTTATGTTAATATCAAATACATTACAAAAAGAAATAACTAAAGATAATTCTGATTATCAGGGCGAAGTAGTTAATTTTGGACAAATGAAGTTGAATGTTCCAAAATGTTGGGGATATGAATATATCGGTGATAATGTAATTAATTTCTATGAACCTAAAACAAGAAAAAAGGGAGGAACAGGAAATTTATTAAGCCTTGCCAAATTGACTGCTACAGAACGAAAGAAATATCATAGCAACACTTATATTTTTGATCCTTATGATAAAGAAAAAGCTTGTTGTTATATTTTTGTGAAAAACAATCAAGCATATGTTGAGAAAGGTGAAAAATACCCAACAAAAGAATGGCAAGAAATATATGATGAAGCTTATGATTGGATTCCTAGGTTTTATTCTCACACAAGAATTCGTTAATATATAGATTTCTACAAATATTTTGTTTACCTTCCAAGAACCACAAAGATTTTTCTTTGTGGTTCTTCATTTTGCCTTTCTGTTCTCAAAAGTAAGTATATTTAAAAAGTAACTCTCTTTGTGAAAATGCAAAGAGAGTTTTTATAATATCACTTATGTTGATAACTTCAACATTTTGATAATGATATTGTAATGTTATAGCAGCATATGATGATATTGTTTACAAAATGTAAGGCTTGTGTTATAATGAATTCATCAATTTAACAATGAAAGGTTTGTGAAATAATGACTGATTATGTTTATGATGTTGATGATATTAAGGAAAAACTTAAGAAATTGAGAAATAGTAAAGGCCTTACACAACAAGGGTTTGTTGATGATTTTAAACAGAAAACAGGCTTAATTGTTGCTAGGGAAACTGTTGCCACTTGGGAAAATTTAAATGACAAAAAAAGAACATTGCCAAGCTTAGTTATGCTTGTTGACTTGTGTAACTTTTACAAATGTGATATGTCTTATTTTTTTGAGAGAAAAGGAGTAATATCTGAAGAAACAGATAAGATAGCTACTTTACTTAACACATCCGAAAGAACGGTAGAAACTCTCAGAGATTGCAGCAGTTATGGAGCTTTCCTTGATAAATTTATCAAGAATATATCCAAAGAAAGTGTTGAAGCTATAAATAATAATGAGAACTATTGGTTCTTAATTAATAATTTTCTGACAAGTAATTCCTTTGAAGAACTTGCAAACCGTACACAACAATTAGTGGTTAATAATGTTATTGATGGTGCTGTTAAGACTATTTTCACAAACAAATTTCTTAAGAACCTGAAAAAATATTTTGATGAGTTTTATTTTTCAGAGTTCCCTACAGAAATGACAAAGACTAATTTTACTAAGTTTTTGTGTAAGAAAATTCTTTCTGAGAATTTTAATTCTGAAGAATTTGTAGAAAGCAATTTCCTAGAAGAAGGAAAAAATTGCATATACAATTTATGTGAAGATTTTTCTGCTTTTTCTCAGAATGAACAGTATGCTTTAATAATAGATTTTATCTCTGATATAGCCTATGATTTCTTTGAGAAAGAAAAGAGAATTGAAGTATCTGTTGGTAGATTAAGGGATATAATGTATTCCTTGCTTATGGAGACTATTAAGAATGAGTCTAATAAAATCAAAAAAGATTTAAAGAATAACGCAAAGAAACTATAAGTTTATGTTGACATTTACAACATTTGTATTTGAGTGTGAATTTTGATGTTGCATCTTACTTCGTGACTTTTACATATTGTATGGGGTATAATTACTATCAAGAAAGATTTTCATAATTTTTAAATTATTGTTGATAAGGAGTATTACTATTATGGAAAAAGCAGTTTGGAGTCCACAGATGATAAAGGTAGCAGAGTGGAACATCCATATGATGGCAAATGTGGTAGAAAAATTCCCATATATTATTGAAGAAACTTTGGAAATAAAAAATTATTTTTATGATATAATCGTCTTAGTAGAGTACAAGCAAAATATTGAATTTGAAAAGAAACTTCAAAATATTGGCTATAGAGTATTTACGAATTCTCCTTTAAAAAAGAAGAATGAAGAATTAATTACTATTAAGGAAGATTTAATTAATGAAGTTGTTGAGGTTAATAAAAATATCCCATTAAATGTAGGAGAGATACATCCTAATTTTCTCCATGTAAAATTTAAAAGAAAAGATGGCAAAATTTTTAATATTATCGGTATAAGGAATTTGTACGGTGAAGATTATCGTTTGCAGATGGAAGCAATAAAACGCTATTTAGCGAAAATTGTTGATGAAGATATTATTGTTGTTGGTGATTTTAATGTTATTTCAAGTAATATAGAAAAATTTTTACCTGCAAATTTCCGTACCTACCAACCAAGACATAACAGAAGTTTATATAATACTGAAAACTTTATTAATAATTACAGCTATTTCTTTACAGAAAAAGACAAACACATAATTAAGGGTATGAATGCATTAGACTTTTGTATTTCTAACATGGAAGGCATTACAAACTTATCATATAGTTGGGATTTTATTAATCACTGCAATGTGTATCCTAAAAAATCCACTATAGAAAGAAATGTTACTAAATTGAACATACCTGTAGGTTATCCTGATCACGCTTTATTTACTTTTGTAGTGGATATATGATTTTGTACATAAAGCCTAGAAAATAATGCCTTTGCATAAATGCAAAATATTGTAGTAACAATAAAATTGTGGTATAATAAACAATAAGTCTAACGATAGATTTTTGAATATTATATAGAAGGAAAATGATGTAATTGTTAAAAGGTAAAAGAAAAATTGCAATTTCTTTTTTCAACTTATTGTTGACTACAATAATGCTTTTCTCATCTAATATATTATCGGTTAAAGGTGCAGGAAGATATTATCCAACACTATCTTATGCTATTTGTAAATGTGATAAAAGTTGTGAAAAATGTATGATTAAAGATGAAAATTCACAAGATGAAAGTGAAGTGCATTGTAAGTTTCAAGGTATATCAGCTTGTGAATGTAAGTGCAATTTTATTAAATTAGCTTCTTTTTCTACAGATAATTCTCATATATGGACTGATAAGAAAAGTGCAGTAATAAAGGCTATTCTTAAGGATAAAAAGAATAAGGTAGTTAATGAAAAATATGTTCAAATCGGTAAAACACCTTCAAATGATAAGGTGAAAGCTGAGAGAAATTGTTATTATTATATTATCGGTAGAAAGGATAAATCCGGTAAGGTCGTTTATGACAACAGTAAAAGAAGAATAGGACAGTACTATATTCAAGAATTATTTGAATTAAATAGGTTAACTGAAAAGAAATACAAACTGTATATAACTTTACCTAAAACTAATTTATATACAAATGGATATTATAGAATTTTTGGCAATACAACTTTTGATGGTAGTGGTTGTATTATCACAAAAACTAATGACAATCCATTTATGATTAATTTTGATGATTTAGACAGTAATACAGTTAAGTATAGTGGTTCAAGCAATATTACTGTAAAGAATATGACAGTTGATTGTACTGATAAATCTGATGGTACTATCAATCACTATATAAACGGATTTTTCTATATGGCTCATTGTTCAAATGTTGTTGTGGACCATATTGCAGTAAAAAACGGTAGATATAACGGTCATGTATTCCAGATTACCGGTGCAAGGAATGTTACTGTTTCAGACTCTAAGTTTTACAATTTACTGTATATAAATAGAAACACCAACAGAAGATATACCAGAGAAAACTGTGGCAATAGAAAAGAGAAAAATCCCGAATATTACGGTAATCCTTTATTTAACTATGAGGTAATTCAGATTGAACCTGATTTTTCCAATACAAATAACGGTACAGCCTTTGCTTTGCCTACAATTAAAATGTCCAATGATGATACAGTTAGTAAGGATGTTACAATAGAATTTTGCCGATTTGAAAATGTTATGAGGGCAATCGGTAATCATTCTACAAAAGTAAAAATTTGCAATCGTATAACAATTTATAATAATATTTTTGTTAATACACTAGGTCATGCAGTTGTTTTGCCACGATATAATTATGTTACTGTGTGTAATAATATTTTTAACAAAATCAGCACAAAACAAGTTGGTGGTAGCTTGGTTTATTACGGAAAATATATTGAAGTAAATACTATGAATGTGTATGAAAATCTAATGTTCAATGTTTATAACGGTTGTAACAAAATAAATATAGTTGATTATTGGGGTAAATCTCATACAAAAATTGATGATAAACCCAATACAAATACTGACACTACAAAATAATTAATAACTATAAATAAAGTCTATAAAGCACCTATGAGAATTTTAACCTCATAGGTGTTTTTAATGTTGTAAATTACAACATTAATTAGTAGTGTGTATTTTTAGTGTCGTAGATTTTTTCTTTAAATTACAACTTATAAAGTTTATAATTATTGTACGGAAGATGTTAGTATACTTTATGTATAACAGTAAAATAAAAATTTATTTAGGAGGAAAAATGAAAATGAGTAAAAAATTAATATCAATTCTACTTTCTGTTGTTATGGTAGTTAGTGTTTTCACCACATTACCGATAGCCTCAGCAGTAGAAACAAATAGTAATTCTACTGAAAACACAGAAACAAAGTATGTGACTAATTTAGGTGGAACTTATACAGGACCTATAAAGAATAAATCTAAAAGATTTTACTTTGCTATGCCAAAAGAATGGCGTACATTTAGCAATGCAACTGCTTGTGCATATTGGTGGGATGGTGAAGATAGTTGTGTTGATTGGCAAAATTCCTATGAAATGAGACCAACTACTATTGATACTGATGATGGTTCAAAAGTTTATTATATTGATGTTGCTGAAGATGTAAATGTAATTCTATTTAATAATGGTATTGACCTAGGACAAAAATCTGAGGATGAAGAATTACCACCAAATTATGGCAAAGTTTGTCAGACAGTAACAATTGGCTTAGAAGGTTATGGCCCTAATGAATCTATGACTTATCCGGATGGACTTGATTCAATGAATAATATGATTTATGTTCCTAATGATATTGAGGATGAATCATTAAGTTCTAAAGTTTATGGTGGTGAATGGTACTATTTACATAGTGACGGTAAATGGGATACAGTAAAAGGTTCAGTATATGAAACTAAAGATGTTAATGTCAAACTTGATAAAAGAAAAGATACGGTTAACATAGGTGGTACAATCCAACTTAATGCTACTTTTGAAAATTTGTCTCCTGATGCTAAAATTACTTGGAGTTCAAGTGACACTAATATTGCTACTGTTGACAATAATGGTACAGTATATGGTGTTGATGAAGGTACTGCTAAAATCAAAATTTCAGTACAAAATCCGGGGGAAACTACACTTTTATGTACTTATTGTACAGTAGAAGTGAAAAGTGTGTTACTAGGTATAAAAATCACTAAATTACCTAGCAAAACTACATATTATGAGGGCGAAGAACTTGACTCTGATATAATTACAAAGGGAATAGAAGTTGTGGCTATATATAGTGGTAATCGTAAAGTTGTACTTAATAGTGCTTTTTACGATGAAGATAATCATGATGGTTATATTGTAGCAGAACCTAGATATGAAGTGGGAAAGAACACTGTAACTATTAAGTATGGTGGTTTTACTGATACATTTGAAATTACTATATTGTCAAAACAAATTAAGGGAATAACTGTTTATCCACCTGAAAAATTAACTTATGTTGTAGGTGAAGATCTGGACATTGACGGTATGGATGTAATAGCTGATTATGCAGATGGTACATTTGGTAATGTTTATGATTACTCAATAGGTGACTATGATTTTTCTACTGTCGGTGAGAAAATTATTGAGGTTACTTGTAGAGGTCAAAAAGGACATTTTATGGTTTATGTTGAACCAAAAGATATTGATGAAATTTTGGTTTCATTATCACCTGACAGAACCGATTATTATGTAGATGATGAGATTGATTCATCGGATATTGAAGTTTACATTCAATACGCAGATGGTTCTTTAGAAGAAACAAAAGATTATTATTTAAATTATGATTTTTCTACAGCAGGTAAGAAAATTGTAACAGTATCATATCATAACTATAGAAAGAGTTTTGTTGTGAATGTTAAATCAAAGACCGAACCTACCACTACAAAACCAACTGTAAAGAAAGTTACTAAAGTTGAAGTAAGTAAGAATTCTGTTACACTATTAAATGGCAGAAGTACAACTGTAAAAGCAACAGTAACTCCAACTAATGCAACAAATAAAAAATTAAAGTGGACAAGTTCTAATGCTAAAGTAGCAACAGTAAACCAAAGTGGTAAAATTACTGCAAAGGGTAGAGGCACTGCAACAGTTAAAGTTATGGCACTTGATGGTAGCAATAAATACGCTACTGTTAAGGTAACATTAAAGCAACCTGTAACATCTGTTAAACTTAACAGAAAATCAGCTAACCTAAAAGTAAAGGGTAGCTCAAAGCAGAAAACAGTTACACTAAAAGCTACTGTTTATCCAAAGAATGCAAATAATAAAGCAGTTTCTTGGAAGTCCTCAAATTCTAAAATTGCTACAGTTAATAGCAAAGGTAAAGTAACTGCAAAGAAAAAAGGCACTTGCTATATTACAGTTACTGCAAAAGACGGTAGTAAAAAGTCTGCAAAGTGTAAGATTGTAGTAAAATAAATTTATAAAAATAATATCTGAAATTGTGTTGAACCCCTTGTTTTGCAAGGGGTTTGATACTCTCTAAAATTAATTTAAAAAGGTGGAGTTAAATGAGTACATATGTTGTCGGAGATATTCACGGAGAATTTAATCAGCTTTTAGAATTATTAAATACAATGGATTTTTCTTCTAAGGATTGGCTATATGTAATGGGTGATGTTGTGGATAAAGGTGAATATCCTATCAAATCATTGCAGTTACTTATGGGTTTGCCTAACTGTACTTGTCTTATGGGAAATCATGAGTTAATGATGCTGAAGAATAGAGAAATGATAAATAATCTAGGTAATCTTTCTAAGAAATTTATAGAGAATAATTGTTTAAACATTTTAGATTGGCTTAATAATGGTGCCGAGTCTACATTATGTGAACTTTCTGAATTGTCTTTAGATGAAAGAAATAAGATTTTGGATTATGTAGAAAAGTTTAAGCCTTATGTTGAACTGAGTGTTAATGGTGTTGATTATTTGTTGGTACATGGAGGACTAGGAAATTTTTCAGTTGAAAAACCTATTGCCGATTATTCATTAGAAGAATTAGTTTGGGATAGACCTGACTATAGCAAAGAATATTTCAGTAACAAGATTTTAGTAACCGGTCATACACCAACTCAGCGTATAAAAGAAAATACATTGCCGGGTTATATTTTTATGGGTAATAATCATATCGCACTTGATTGTGGTGCTTTTTCTCCTAAAGGTAAATTAGCCGGTATCTGCCTTGAAACTATGGAAGAATTTTATTCCAGATAAATCTTTCTATAATAATTTTAAAAACTTTACTAATATTGTAATTTGAGATAATTATTATGTATATACTTGAATAAAATGTTAGAATTATGTATAATTTTATTATACGAATGGGAGGTAAATTGTTATGAAGTGTCCAAAATGCGGTTATGAAAATGATGATAATGCATATTTTTGTGAAGGTTGTGGAAACAAGCTAAAGGATAATACCAGTGTAGAGAATAATCAAGCTGATAATGCAAAATTTGATCTGGATAAGGATTTGGGCTTTGATAGTGATATGAATTACGGAACTATTAACAAGTCAAATTTAGAAGATAATTCAAGCTTCGATTATTATGATGATTTTAATAAAAATGTATCATATGAAAATCCACAGAATAATTATCCTAAACCACCTAAAAATAATAAAAACTTGTTAATCACAGTTATTGTGGTTAGTGCTATAGCCGTTATAGCAATATGTGTTTGCGTATTTCTAATTTTCTTTAATGACAAAGACAGTAATTCCGATACCTCTGCATCGGAAACAGTAACATCAACTGTTACCGAAACAACTGCTACAACTCAAACAACAGAACCTACAACAGAGGCAACAGTATCAAAGATAATGCCAAATGTTGTTGGATTGAGGAAAGAAGAGGCTAGTAGAATTTTAAGACAACAAAATATTTCTATTAGATATGAGGAGGAAAATAATAACATATATTCTGAAGGTGTTGTATCTAGCCAAAGTATTCCTAGTGGTGAAACAGTTAGAGATGGTGAAATGGTTACACTGTATGTTTCATTAGGTTCGGATGAAGATACTTATTATAACGGTGATTATATACTTCCTGACTCAGATACTGAATATATTTCAGAAAGTGAAATTGAAGGTATGAGTAAGGAAGAATTAACTCTTGCATTAAATGAGATTTATGCAAGATATGGTTTAATGTTTAATACCACAAGTATTCAGCAGTATTTTAATTCTAAGGATTGGTATGTACCTTCAATAAAGCCCGGTCATTTTGATGACTCACAATTTAACGATTATGAAAGACATAATGTAGATACTATCGTTAATTATATGAAAGAAAAAGGATATAGATAATCATATATATAATAAAAATAAGGCATTTGTGAATTTTCACAAATGCCTTTTCTGTTACATAGAAAGTTGTTTTTTAATTCTATTTTCTAATTCTGCTTTTACATTTCCTGTATCCTTAAGTATTTTAATATTTTTACCGTAAGGAAGTAGCCTTGTAACGATTTCAAGTGAATCCGGTTTATCATATTTTATTGTTACATTGTACCTATCATCAAGTCTGGTACATAGCTTTTCCCATGGTGTAAATTCTGTTAGCAATCTGTCAGGAATATTTTTCACATTAGTAAATTCTAATGTTATTTCTTTACGCTGATTAAGAATGTAATTTTTGATGTTTTTCTCAGCCAAATTTCTGTCATAACTGTCACTGAGAATTTCTACAGAATTTATTTTTTCAAGGTTATAAACAGAAACTGAATTTTCCTTTTTGCAATAAATTCTGAACTTGTCATCTTTGTTAGAATATTCTAACAAACCAATGTTTACTAGCCTTGTCGAATTGTTTACTGACTTATAATTGATTTTTACGACTTTCTCATCAGTAAAAGCTTTAACTATCTTTTTGAAATTGTCAATGTAAATGTCAGTATCTGCAATTTCGTTATGACTTTTAAATTTGTCATAGTAATTTATACTGCTTATAGGTAAATCATTTTCTTCAACAGTAAAAATTTCTTTCAGCTTAGAAAGTTGATTTTCTTCTAAAAATAACTTTGCCTTAGAGTTGTTAACACAATACTTTAACCATTGAATTTCTATTTTTGTCAGTGGTAATAAATCATAAAAAATATATTAATATAGTTGTAATTTTATGTAAAATTTATTATAATAAAAGTAAATATTTTGTAATATAGGGGTAGAATTATGAGAAAAAGACTAATTAGTGTTTTTACTATTGTATTTATTTTGATGAATATTTTTAGTGTGTGTTATGTTGCTAATGCTGAAGAAACAACATCTAACACTACATCAAGTACAAGAAAATATTTAGGAGAAACGGTATATGTAGGTCATTCAGAGGGCTATTCTCTAAATGAAAAAATAGAAAAGGACAATCCTCATTTTGGCTGGGAATTAGGCAACTTTTATGTAAGTGGTTTTACCAGAGCTATTGATGAAAATACTAAAAATCCTATATTCTTAAAAAATGCAGGAGATAAGGTTACTTTATCGTTTAGTTTGGCTCAAGATATTTCAAAGTTAAACGGAAAAGACGGATTGACTATTTCTGAAGATAATGGTGGTTATGACGAGGAGTTCGGTATAGAAAGAACCTATTTTGGAAAAGGTATGCTTATCACAAGATACACAGATTATCAAGGTAAAAAACATAAGCCTGTATTATACAAAGATTATCTTAAAGGTGTAAAAAACGGTGCCGATACAACAATCCAACTTTGTGAGGAAGGTGACTATGAAGTTACTTTGGATTATCAAATAGATATCGGTGATAGTTGGTGGGAGTTTTGGAAACAATCCGCCTATGATTATAAAATTGCATTTAACTTTTCAGTAAGAAACGGTAATTGTATGATATTCCCAAGAGAAGTTTCTACAAAGAATGAATTAGGTAATAAGGCTTTTTCTGAAAAAGGATTTTACCTTGACTTTGCAAAATCAAGATATCTTGACATTGATGTAAAGAAACAAATTCTCAATAAAAATGGTGACAAATTGGTTGAGGATACTCGTTTTAATAAACCGGGTGCTGATGGTGATACATATACTGATGAGGGTGTATATACTATTACTGCAAAAAATAGATATACAAGCCAAACAACCACAAAGGTTATTTATGTAGGTACTGATGATTTATTGAAAGCATATGCAACAACACAGTTATCTTTAAAAGAATTAAAGAAACAAATGGATAAAGGTAATACCATTAATTCTGACGGTACAATTAAATATGTTTCAAAGAATTCTAAAATAAAATCCAATGACCAAAATGAGTCACTTAACAAAAACATTATTATAATTATTGCAATTTCTGTTTTGGTGGTACTCATAATTGTTTTTATAATTGTGAAAATTCATAGAAAAAAGAAATGTGCTAAAAATGAAAACAAGGTAAAAAAAGATAGGGTGGATTAGATATGAAAAGGATAATTGCAGTAATTATTACTATTGCTTTTTTACTAACGGGTTGTTCAATCGGAGGCAAAAATCAAGAAAGTAAAACCAAAACAACCACTACAACTTCAATTTCAGAAAAACTAAAGTTTAGTGATATGAAAAATCCTGAATCTTTAGAGCAATACAAAGATGAAGTTTATTCCACACTTATAAATAGTTTTGGTGATAAAGAATACTATATTGAAGATATAAAGGCAACATATGTTTCTCAAGAATACATAGATGAAATTAATGAAAATTCAAAGGAAAATATTTATTTTGGATACACCCTTTCTCAGCTAGATAAACAGTTTAGTGGAAAGAGATATGTTTTTACTGCTGATGATAACGGTAAAACAGTAGTGAAAGAGTTTGAAAAATATGATGATACCTATGAACAAGTAATAAAGAATGTGTCAATTGGAGCAGGGGTAATTCTATTTTGTGCAACTGTATCAGCTATTACAGGTGGTGCAACCAGTATTATTTTTGCAACAGCAGCATCCGAAGGAACAAAAATGGCTTTGTCTGCCGGTGGTATCAGTACAGTAATTTCAGGTGGGGTAACATATGTCCAAACAGGTGATATGAATAAGTCATTGAAAAGTGCAATCCTTGAAGGTAGTAAGGAATTTAAGTGGGGTGCAATCTTAGGGAGCGTAGTAGGTGGATTTAAAGGAAAATCTCTTGCAAAAGAACCAAACAAATATGATGCTACTAAAAAAGGATTTGCATTTAAAGAGGATTGTCAAATACAGAAAAAATCAAAGTATTCACCGGAAGTAATTAAATATATCGGCTCAGAGAAAGAGTATGAAGTATATAAAAATGCAGGTAATTTTGAACAAGTTGTCAATGGTAAAAAGGCTCTTATACAGAAAATTGATTTACAATATAAAAGTAAATACAAGGGTGAAATGATTACAAATTACGAAAGAATTAAGAAATATGGTTTAGCACCACTAGATAATACAGGTGCTTCATACGAAATTCATCATATGGGACAAGAGTCCAACTCTACATATGCCATATTAACTAAAGATCAACATCAAAAAAATACTGCTATTCTTCATCCTAATAGAAATAACTCTAAAGTAAAACATGGTTATGAGTGGGAAAAAGCAAGAAAAGAATTTTGGAAATCATATGCAGAAATTTTTGAGTAATTACTTGAAAATAATTATAATATAAGGTGATTATTATGAAAAATAAAGTGGAAGTAAAAATTATACCGGAAGAACAATTAGCTAGAAGTGATTTTAACAATGCTATTTCTGAATGTGTATATAAAGAGAAGATGATGACTAGTAATGCGGATAATCTTGATTACTTAGTGTCAATATCATCAGGCTTATTGTGTGGAATTCTTGATATACTTTGGGTAGGTGATTTTAGTTTATCTGAAGGAAGAGAATATTCAGGAGAACAAGTAGAAAAGTTTGTTAAGAAAATTGCAAAAATCAAAGGATGTGAAAAGGATGATATTAAGTCATCTGTTGCTTTTTTAGAAAAAGAAGCACCTATCCCTAGTGATGGAAACACTCCAGAGTTTGGTGGTGGACTAAATCATCATTTAAGAGATTTTGCTCATCATCCTACTATTGTGGGATTAATGTTCTCTTTACTAACTCAATTTACAGGAAAATCATACGGTACAGATGTTGATGGAAATTTTATTTTTGTAGATATTAAAGACAAAAGTAAAGAATATATCGGAGTAAATATTCCTGATAGAATTATAAAAGGGACAGTTGATTGGTTCTTCCATCTTGTTAGTGATATGGCCGGATCCAGTAGTACAACAGGACTAAGTGGTGGTACAGGAATTCCGGGACCAATTTTATCTTTAGCAAAAGAGGTTTCATCATTACCGTTATTTAAGAATATGCATATAAACAATGTTACTATCTCTAAATTTATTTCAAAATTATTCAATGGCACTATTTTTGCTAAAAGGGACGAGAATGGGAAAATTATTAGAGATACAGTTATAAAGTTTGATTTGCGTGGAGAATTAGGCTTATTAGCTGAAATAGGTAAACAAGCATTGCCTGTGATTGCTAATGAATGTATTGTTAGGGCATTCTACTTTATAAGAAGATTGATTAATCAGCTGTGTATCTTAAAACCAAAATCTTTATCTGAATTAAAAGATATAGATTGGGATAAAGTAAAGCCTTACAAAAATGCCACAATAACTAGGATGTTAACTGTTTCTACCGGTGTATTTACTGCACTGGATGTAACTGATGCAATAGTCAGTAAAAAATACTTTGTTGCAGTTAATTATGTCGGTGTAGGCAGATTTATTGTTGCATTAGGACAGGAAACTATAAATTTTGCAAAAGTACAGGATATAAGAAAAATTAGAAATATGTATGAGGAAATTCGTGAGAATACTTTTAATCAAGATGACAACAATCGGTACAAAAATTTGGAGGGTAATATGGATATAGATAAGTTTGGTTTATCTATGAAAGATACTGAAATTCTTTACAATATTGAATATCAAAAAACTCTTAATGATATTGAAAAGACAAATGTACTTTTTCTCAAAGACAGTGTGATTGCTTTGAAAAAAATGTGGTTAGAAGAATGGATGAAGTTTATGGAAACCGGTTTTCCTGAATTTATCGGAGTAAAAGAAGCGAAACTTACTTGGTATTCAAAGGATGAGTTGTTACAAAAAATAAAGGATAATGAACCTAACAAAACTTGGTTTAGACTTGTACTTCTTGAGGCTATGATCTTTGAGCCTTATTACACAATTAGTATGGAAAAAGACAAAAAAGGCAAAGAAATACCTAGTAAGAAGTATGATTTAGTACATATGCCTTTTTGCGATTATGATAAGTCATATGGTGATGATTTTCTCAACACATTTTTTGACGAAGAATATTATGAAAAAGACTATATTAAGAGATTGCGAAAGTGTTATGATTCATCAATCAATGAACTTAAAGAAGTATTAAAATCAATTCTTACCGGGGTATCAATTACATTAGGTGCAACTTTGATAGCAGTACTTGCTGCAGGAATGTTTGCACCGGCAATAGCAGTTGCTATATTTGGTAGTGATTTTGTAGGACTTAGCGGTGCTGCATTAACAAGTGCTTGCCTTGCTTATGCAGGTGGTGGAGCCATTGCAATTGGCGGAGCCGGAATGGCCGGTGGCACGATAGCTATTGTAGGTGGTGGTGCACTTATTGGTTTAGGAGCCGGAGCCGGAATTGGTGGAGCAATAACTGCATATGATGGTTTTAAAAAGGATTTTGCTATACTACAATCAGCAAAATTAATGGTTTCAGTTAAAGAAATTTTCTTGAATGATGAACATGATGTTGATTATGCTGATAAAATTTGTAAGAAATATTTAAAAAATATTTCACAAATTGAGAAAGAACTAGTTGATCTAAAATTGAAGAGTGAATTAACTAGTGATAAAACCGATGAGGAAGTAAAACAAATTAAAGAGAGCATAAAGAACAAAGAAGATACTGTTAAGGTTATGAAAATTGCCATAAAAGATTTAGACAAATTTGTTAGTTCTTTTCAATTAGGTTTATCCGCTGAAAATAAGTAAGTGTAAAAAAATACTGACCCCAAGAAGATAGAATTTTTAATCTAACTTCTTGGGGTCTAATTATATTATTTAATATGTTATTCTTATATATTATTATTCAACAATTTTCCATTTATCAACATCAAAAACACCTTTAGTAGTGATTCTAAGGGATGGAATAACAGGCAAGCTGATAAATGAAAGTGTCATAAACGGGTCAATATTTTTGCTAACACCTAAGCTATAAGCAGAGGCTTTTGCTTTTTCAAGTTTATCATTAACTACTTTTAATGGTTCTTCCGACATTAAACCGGCAATAGGTAATTCCAGTAATGCTTTGATTTCACCATTTTCAACCACAACAATACCACCGTTATTATCCTTAATTGCGTTAACTGCAATTGCAATATCAGAGTCACTACAACCTACTGTAATAATGTTGTGTGAGTCATGAGCAATAGAAGTAGCAACTGCACCTGACTTTAGGGAATAACCCTTAACATATCCTACGCCAATGTGGTTTGTGTTTTTGTGTCGTTCAACACAAGCAATTTTTAGTATATCATTTTCAACATCAATATGGTTAGCAGTACCGAGATTTTTTGTTAGCAGTTCACCACTAACTAAACCTATCAATCCTAAATCACCTTTAATATCAAAACTTTCAGGTGTAACTTTGTCAAGGTGGAAAGTATTGTGGCATTTCTCTACTAATCTACTTTCAATAGTAGGAGTAGGAAAGTCAATCACCTCTTTATCATCAAATACTAGTTTACCTCTTTTATAAACTTGCTGAATGTCAAAGTCCCTAATGTTGTCTACCACTACTATATCAGCTAAGTAACCTGAGGCAATAGCACCTTTATTATTAAGTAAAAAGTATCTTGCTGCATGATGGGTTGCAACCTTTAGTGCAATAATAGGATTAGCACCATTTCTGATTGCCTCTTTAACTATGTAGTCAATGTGGCCACCATATAATAAATCATTTGGGTGCTTGTCATCAGTAGCAAACATACACCTTGCATAGTATTTGTCATTAAGTAAAGGCATTAGTGCTTTTAGGTTGTGAGCAGCAGTACCTTCTCTAATCATAATGAATTGACCTTTTTGTAATTTCTCAAGAGCATTTTCAAAGGTTGAACATTCATGGTCAGAATATACACCTGCTGAAATATATGCATTAAGGTCATTACCGGAAAGCTCAGGTGCATGACCATCAATTTTTTTGTGGTGTGCTTGAGATGCAATAATCTTTGAAACTACTTTACTGTCACCATTTATAACACCAACATAGTTCATCATTTCAGCAAGACCAAGAACTTTTTTGTGTTCAAAATATTTATCAATGTCCTTGTATTCAAGAACTGCACCACTTTCATCAATTTCAGTAGCCGGTACACAAGACGGCAACATAAAGTGAACATCTAAAGGCAAATTACTTGTAGCCTCAATCATATATTCAATGCCATCAGTTCCCATAACATTTGCAATTTCATGTGGGTCAGTAATAACAGTAGTTGTACCGTGAGAGATAACAGCCTTTGCAAATTCGGTAGGAGATACCATTGAGCTTTCTAGGTGAATATGTGCATCAATAAATCCGGGTAATACAATTTTGCCCCTAACATCAACTTCAACTTTACCGTTATATTTTCCAATACCGGCAATTAGACCGTTAGAAACTGCAATGTCACCTACTAAAAATTCATTAGAAAATACATTTAGATATGTTGCATTTTTCAGTACAAGGTCAGCTTTTTCTCTGCCGGATGCAACTGCAATAACTTGTTGCTTAACCTTCAATTTTCTTTCAATCTTTTGTTCATATGTTTCTGCCATAATAGCACCACCTTTCAAAGATAAATCTTTAAATTAATTATATCATTGTACCTTGTATAATTAAAGTACTTTTACATTAAATAAAGTTTATATTTATGTTTTTTCTGTACGGTATTTATAGCGATTGTATATTTTTAGCAAATTTATTACTAAATAAATTAATTGGATATATATACTATTTAACATATCTATATTTTAATTATGATATATTGATATTTAAAACAAACAATATGAAAATGTTTTGTACAACTTTTTGATAAATAAAAGATTGTAAAATAAAAATGTACATAAATCTATAAGTGAATTGAAATAAATATAGTGTTTATTATAGAAAAGTTTATTTTTATTCAATTTTAGTTGCAAAAAGTTTGAAAACGCACTATAATTGATTGTTGAATTTGTATAAAAGCAAGTTCAAAAATGTAGCAAAAGCTACAAATAGGAGGAAGAAAATTGAGAAAACAAACAATGAGAGCGTTATCTGTATTGTTATGTGTATTGATGACAGTGTCAAGTTTTTCAGTTCTAACAGCATTTGCAACTGAAAATAAAACAAATAATACACAAACTACAGTTACAGATAATACAAACCAACACGATAATCTTGGTTGTAAACCTTTAACAGAAGAGGAAATATCAAAGTTATCAAAGATTGAAAATATTTCTGATTACTATTCAATAGTAAATAAAGAAGAAGGAAAACCAAGAACACAGGCTAATAATATTCCTGCTACATCTTATCCTTCTTCAATTGATAATAGTAAAAGTAAGTATTTCCCTTCTATCGGTGACCAAGATTCGTTAGGTTCATGTACAACATGGGCAGAAATTTATTATCAAATGAGTTATGCTGAAAATGTTGCACTTAACAGAACTGCTACACATGATAATACTTGTTCACCGATATGGATTTATAACTTTGCAAACGGAGGAGATGCAAATACAGGTGCCGATATTACTAATGCTTTTAGATTAGCACAGAGAATTGGAGTACCTTCATTAAAAACTTCTCCAAATACAACTGTAAATGCAAAGTGGACAACAACTAAGGAAGCTTTTACAGAAGCACCTAAATACAGAGTAAACAACTATAATTTATTCGATTTGGATACATATAATAATAAAATTACTAACCCTAAGAGTGAAGTTATTGCTCCAATTAAGGCTGCTCTAAATAATAATGAACTTGTAACATACACAACATTTGTTTTTAGTTGGGAAAATAAAACTATTCAAAAAGATAGCAGAGTGCCTGAAAACACTAAATATGCTAATGATGACATCGCTATTTATTCTACAGGATATAGTGGTTGCCATAGAATGACTATTGTTGGATATGACGATGATATTTGGGTAGATATTAATGGTGATGACAAAATTCAAGAAGCTGAAAAAGGTGCTTTCAAAATTGTAAATTCTTGGGGTACCAATTATGGAAACAATGGTTTTGCTTGGGTTTCATATGATGCATTAAATTATGATTCAGCAGTTAGCGACTCTCTACCAAATCGTTTAAATCAACCTACTATTTTTGACTTAATGAGAGTTAGCGTAAAGCCTATTGATGCTTGTTCAAATATTAATCTTGAATACACACTAAACACTAAGTATCGTGATGAAGTCAGTATTGCTCTAACTGCAAAAAATATAAATACCGGTAAAACTTATGAAGGTAATGTAGAACCTTTCCAATCTTATAAAAAAGAAAACGGCAACTATCGTTGTTCTTTTGATGGTACTAAAAAATATTCAACAGGTGATTTTGCATATGACTTAAGTAATATTGTACAAAATCTAAATTCTAATAATGTTAGTGACTATACCTGGACGTTAAAATTTGCTGATGATACAAGTGATAACAGTACACTATCTGTATCAGATGTTAAGATTGTAGATAACAATAACAATAAAACATATAAGTCAGATTTAAACGGTACAGTAAAACTAAATGGTAATTCAAAAGATATTACTGTAAATGGTAGTACTACTCCTGATAAGAATGAAGTAACTATTTACTACAAAGGTTACTCAACACCATATATCCATTATCAGGTAGGTGATGGTAACTGGACTGCAGTACCGGGTAAAGCAATGACACCTGATACAACAGTTGATGGTTACACACATACATATACAATTGACCTAGGTACATCAGACTATGCTAATGTTTGTTTCAATGATGGTAATAATAATTGGGATAGCAGAAACGGTCAAAACTATAAGTTCAAAAAGGGCACATATACATTTAAAAATGGTGTAATTACACCAATTGTAGTTGATAATAAATTTGGCATTAAGTCATTCGATATTACTCCGGCTGATGGTAAAATTGAAGCAGGTGATTATGTTTCAATGAAGGTAACACTTAAGAATGCTGCTTCTGATGCTGTAAGTAAATACACATATTTAGATTCAAACAATAAAGAATATACAATTTATGACTATGCGAGTGCTAGTAGTTGTTTATGGCAGTTTAGTAAAGCCGGTACATATAGAGTTAGAGTTTATTCAAAAGAAAGCTCTGACTCAACTAATTATGTAATGGCTGAAAAGACTGTATTTGTAGCAGAAAAGAAACTTAAGATTGAGTCATTCGATTTAACTCCTGAAGATGGTAACATTACTGCCGGTGACTCAGTAGAAATGAATGTTAAACTAAAGAATGCTACAAATAGTGCAGTAAATAAGTTTACTTATGTTGACACTAATAACAATGAATGTACAATTTATGATTATTCACAATCATTAGGTTGTAAAAAACAATTTAGTTATCCCGGTACATATAAGGTAAGAGTATATTCAAAAGAAAGCTATACTGCAAAAGATTATGTAATGGCTGAAAAGACTGTTACAGTTTCACCAAAGAAAGAATTTAAAATTGATGATGCAGTAGTGTCACCTAGTGATTCAACATATGTAAACGGTTATGTTAGTTGCTATATTACAGCATCTGGTGGTAAAACTCCATATACATATGAATTTGGTTACACTCAGGACGGTAATACAAAGACAGAAAAAACTACTAACTCTTCTTATCACTTCTGTGCAAAAAAGGGTGGTGACATCACAGTATTTGCTAAGGTAACAGATGCTGATGGTAAGACCCTAACAAAAACATTTAAGCCAATTAAGGTAAATGCATTAACAATTAAAAATATTGTTACTTCACCAACTTCTCCACAGTATGTTGGTACAAAGATTAATATTAAAGCAGACATTGAATATTCTCAATCAAAGTATGGTAGATATAATTATCTGAAATATGAGATTAAGAAAGATGGCAATGTGGTTGAAACTCTGGAAGACCCATACAATACTTCAGTAGATTGGACACCAACCGAACCGGGTAATTATACAATCACTTGTAATATGGGTGATATGTCCGGTCAGTCAGCAACAAAGACAGTTAACTTTGTTGTTAATAAGAAGGATACAACTGATAATATAGTTGCAATTTACTATGTTGGTTATCAGTCTCCATACATTCACTATCAGGTAGAAAATGGTTCTTGGACTAATGCACCGGGTTACAAAATGTCTGCTACTGATGAAAAGTCAGGTTATACACATAAGTATGTAATTAACCTTGGTAACAAGAATTACGCAAATGTATGTTTCAATGACGGCAACGGTAATTGGGACAGTAACAATGGTAAAAACTATCGTTTCAACAAGGGTACATATACTTACAAGAACGGTGTAATTACTCCGGTAGAAGATGATAAGTTTGGTATTGAATCATTCGATATTACACCTGCTGACGGTAAAATCACTGTTGGTGATTTTATAGATATGAAAGTTAAATTAAAAAATGCTACTTCCAATGCTGTAAGTAAATACACATATTTAGATTCAAATAATCACGAAGTTACAATTTATGACTATGCAGGTGCCAGTAGTTGTTTATGGCAGTTTAACAAATCCGGTACTTATAGGGTTAGAGTTTATTCAAAAGAAAGCTATGGCTCAACTAATTATGTAATGGCAGAAAAAACTGTTACAGTTGCAGAGAAACAACCTCTAAAGATAAACCAATTTAGCATTAATTCAAACACAGGTTCAGTTCCTTTCTGTGATAATGTTAATATGTCAGTTAATGTATCAGGTGGTAAAGCTCCATATCAGTATGAATTTGCAATGAACCAGTACAATACAAGAACTGTTTTACAGTCATTCTCTACAAAGAATACTTGTACAGTTATTCCTGAATATATCGGTAACTATAATTATGAAGTAACAGTTAAGGATGCAACCGGTGCAACAGTAACAGATACAAGACAAATTTATGTTGCTCAGACTTATATTGCTAATTTAAATGTAAGTAGTAGTGCTGTTAAGGTAAATGATACAGTTAAATTCAGTGCTGATATTAAGAATCTATCATCACTTGTTACATATCAGGATTATACTTATACAGTAACTAAGGATAATAAGACAGAAACACTTACAACAAATAGTGACAGAACTGCTAACTGGACACCTAAGGAAGCAGGAAAATATACAATGCTATTACAAATTAAGCACAATGGTAAGTATATTGCCGGTAGATCAATTGAAGTTACAGTTGATAAAGCATCAGAAAATGTAGTAACAATCTACTACAAGGGTTATTCAACTCCATATATTCATTATCAGGTAGGTAATGGTAACTGGACAGCAGTACCGGGTGTTGCAATGACTGCAACTAATGAAAAGTCAGGTTATACTCATAAGTATACTATCAACCTAGGTGCTTCAACTTATGCAAATGTTTGCTTTAACAACGGTAACGGTAGCTGGGATAGCAGAAACGGTCAGAACTATCATTTTGAAAAAGGTACATATACTTTCTCAAATGGTAATATGACTAAGATTGCAGACTAATACTTTTTATATTCCTCATATAAAACAGAATATATACAATTAAGAAAACAGATGGTGATTATATTGCCATCTGATTTTCTTTTACTATTAAAAAATAGTTCAAAAAGTTTAAGCATATTGCATAAATCATTATAAGAATGTTGGTGTATTATTATTGTAGAACAAGTTTTTATATTATGGTAAAATATAACTATATTAATGTAGGAGGACTACATATGAGAATAAATAAATTCTTTAGTGTATTTTTATCATTATTAATGGTATGTTCAATTTTTGGTGGGCTATCAGTATCAGCTACTACAATTGATAAGACTCATACTTATACAGTTGTAGGTGATGCACCGTTTTTAGGTGCAAAATGGGACCCAACAACTGTAGCTGATGATATGGTGGTTCAGTCGGATGGTACTTACAAGAAAACATATACAAATGTTTCTAAGTCAGATTGTTACTCAATCAAGGTTACAGAGGACCATGATTGGAGTGTTAATTTTGGTTCAAATCTTGGTGAGAACGAACCACAGAATATTGAATTTTCCGTACCAATGGATAATTCAACAGTTGATGTTATTTTAACTTTGAAGGGTACCAGAAACAAAGACGGTAAAGTAATTACAGATGGCTTTGTAAAAGTGCTTGTTGATGGTGTAGATGCACCGGGCAAGGTTGTACCGACAGAAACTACTCATTATGTTGCAGGTGAAGCCGGTCTTTGTAACGGTATAAACTGGGAAAAAGATAATGAAATAAACAAGATGACAAAGAACCAAGATGGTTCTTATGAGATTACATTAAAAGGCGTAAACCCTAAAACAGACGGTACACCATATGAATTTTATGTAACTACAAATGGTCAATGGGAACCGGGTTATGTTTATTACGGTGAGAAAGATCCCGGTTCTGAAAATGCTTTATTAACTATCACAGAACCTAATTCAACAGTAAAAATTGTTTTAACTGCAAAGCTAAAGGTTAGAGTTTATGTGAATGATAAAGAAGTAACACCTGAAATGAGAAAATCTGAATTTGTTACAAGTTTAGGTGGTACTTATACAGGTCCTATAAACAATAAGTCAAAGAGATATTTCTTTGCGATGCCGGAAAAGTGGTTTAATTTTAGCAATGCAACTGCTTGTGCTTTTTGGTGGAGTGGTGAAGATGCTTGTTACGACCAGCAACATTCTTACATAATGAGACCTACTTCTATTAAAACAGATGATGATTCTGTTGTTTATTACATTGATGTTGCAGAGAGTGTACATAATATTATATTTACCAACGGTATTGAGGGTTCTGAAAAAAGACCAATAGGTAACGATTATGACCCTAATTATAACAAGAACTTACAAACTTTTAGTATTAATCTGGATAGATACAAAGCAGGAGAGTGTGACCTTTATCCGGATGGTGTTGATAACTTTGACAATATGATTTATGTTGTTGACAGTAATAGTAGAATTTCAGTTGACCCATCGGGTTATTTATACAAAGGTAATTGGTACTATCTACATTCTGACGGTAAGTGGGATACATCAAAAGGTTCTACATACGAAATTCACAATACTAATGTAAAACTTAACACAAGACGTGCTAACCTTACAGTTGACAATTTTATTTACTTAGTTCCAACATTTAAAAATGTTAGAACTGAAGCAGAGATTAAGTGGACTTCAAGTAATCCGGAAGTTGCAACTGTGGATAATGACGGTAAAGTAACTGCTAAAAGTGTTGGCGATGCAACAATTTCAATTTCAGTACAAAATCCTGATGATAAAGAACCTGTTGTAACAACTTGTAAAATAAAGGTCAATAATATTTATAGAATTGCAGTAACAAAGTTACCTAATAAAATAGAATATGCATTAGGTGAAGGTTTAGATGTTTCAGGTCTTGAAGTTACTGTTTATTACAAGGACGGTACTTCTAAAGTAGTTGAAAATTACACTTTAGATTATGACCTTACTAGAGTAGGTGAGAGAACTGTTACTGTACAGCATTATGACTATATAGATACATTTAAAGTAAAGGTAAATCCTAAAACCGAACCTACTAATCTAACAAAACCAACAGTAAAGAAGGTTACTAAAGTTGAAGTTAATAAGAAATCAGTTGCTTTATTAAATGGCAGAAGTGCAGTTGTAAAAGCAACAGTAACTCCTAATAACGCAACAAACAAAAAGTTAAAGTGGACAAGTTCTAACTCAAAAGTAGCAGTAGTAAATTCACAAGGTAAAATTACTGCAAAGGGTAGAGGTAATGCAACAATTAAAGTAATGGCACTTGACGGCAGCAATAAATATGCAACTATTAGGGTAACAGTAAAGCAACCTGTAACATCTGTTAAATTAAGCAGAAATTCAGCTATCCTAAAAGTAAAAGGTAATGCTAAACAAAAGACAGTAACCCTAAAAGCTACTGTAAATCCTAAGAATGCAAATGTTAAATCAGTAAAATGGACAACATCAAAATCTAAGATTGCTACAGTTAATAGCAAAGGTAAAGTAACTGCAAAGAAAAAAGGTACTTGTTTTATTTACGCTACTGCAAAAGATGGCAGTAAAAAATATGCTAAGTGCAAAATTACAGTTAAATAATTAATCAAAAAGCTGACATTACTTATGTAATGTCAGCTTAGTTTATTCTTGTTAATATTAATTCTTGCTAAAGTATAATAAATAATATATAATAATCTTGTAGAAAACGGTAAATTTTTATTTATTATAATGATAGAATTATATGAGGTGATCATATCAAAAGGTTAGTTTTAAGAAATATACTTATGTATGTTATTTCATTTGCATTATTTATTGTACCATTGTTTTTCTTTGATTATTTTTCACCACTTTACTTACAATGGATAGCACCACTGTTTTTGATTTATGGAAATGTATCTTGTGATTTAAAGCAAAAGTCGTTAATTAATATATGGAGAGTTGTACCGACCTGTGCAGTTATTTTAGGTGCATACTTTTTAGATAATTCATATACAGAGTGGTATTATCTAAAAGTTACAAATGAACTACCTGACCAATTTACATATCTTTTGGGTAAGTATTTTTACCTTGCATCATTTATATTGGTTGTTGGTTTCATATGTGTATATCAGCTATATAAAATTGCAGTTGAAATGTATAATAGGCATAAAAATTTGAATGTTAAGGTGAATTTATGAAAAGAACAATTGTATTTATATTAATGATTATAACGACTATGTCAGTTATGTGTGGATGTAGTAAAATTACCGACAAGGTTGATTTTGACAAGATAGATAAATTATCTATTGTAACTGATAAGGGAAAAGAATATACTCTAAATTCTAACCAAAAAGATACTGTCATTTCAGCTTTAAAAAATGCTGAAAGCAGTAGTGACAGTAATGATTATGATGGTGGATTTTCCATTAACGGATATGTTGACAGTAAAGTGGAATATACCTTTACTATTGCAAATGAAAATCACATTACAGTTAATACTAATAAAAATTCAGTATATAAAATCTCAGCAGAAAATTATTCTGCTTTGTCAAAAGTAGTTGAAGAAGTTGTAAAGTAAAAATAGAATTGATACCAAAATTAAGCCTCTCATTTTTAGAGGTTTTTTCTTTGTAAAATAAATCCGTTATGTATCACAGAATTATTATAAAAATTTCTAATTATAAGCAATAGAAAAATAATTATTTAATGTGATATTATGATAATATAAGATTATTTAAGAAAGGGAAATGAAAATGAAAGTCAAAAAGTTTTCAGCAGTATTAGTTGCTTTTTTAGTGGCAGTAACTTCAATGGTTTTGCCATTGTCAGATACTTTTAACAGTGTTATAAAAACAACCGGTTCAGCTAAAGCAGTAACTAAAAACAGTGCAGTAAAAATGCCTAGTGATGCCATTTTGTTTGATAGTAGTGAAGAAAAATTCAAGGAGATACAGTCACCGGAAAAGGGTGGTTTTTATTACTACAACAGTTATTACAATAGAAGTATAAATTTCTATGATGTTAATAACAATACAGTAAGAAAGATTAAGGACTACAAAGACAAGGCTGTTTATGATGTTTTTGCAACTGACTCAAAGTTTTATGTTGTATATAGAGATGGTGGAAATCCTAACCCTATAATTTACTATGTTGATGAATTGAATATAGAAACCGAAAAGGTAGAGTCAACTCACAATGTAACAGAATTTGTTGCTGATAATTATAATTCTTATATCAGAACAATAGGTGTTGACAGTAAAGGTAGAATTTATCTAACTACTTTTGACGGTTTAAAAAGTGAAAAGAAATATACAATTCACTTACTATCAAAAGATTATAAGGAACTTTCTTCTGCTGATATGGAAGATGATTGTTTTGAAAATTATGGTTTTGACAGTAGTAACGGCAATTTCTATTTTGAAAGTTATAAAACTGCAAAAAGTCAATGGGGTTCTTCAAGCGGTTATAGAACATTGGCTTTCGGTAATGTAACAAATAATAAGATAACCGTAAGTGATGAAATTCTAGATATTCTTTATGCAAAGTATGTTCAGTATCATTACAGTAGTGCAATTATGTTGACTGAGGGTACACTAGCTTGGACTTCATCATATAATTCAACAGTTAATGTTCTAGACTCTAGCAAGTTTGATACAAAAAATCCTAACAACCCACCATTACTAGGTAGCTTATCAAGAATAGGTTATGAGGGTGATGATGGATTTTATAGTAACATAGGTGCTAGAGCAGTACATAACAACCTGAACAATACTACTGTAATTTATATGAATGATAATAGGCTTATGGAATTTGACAGTAACTATAAGCATATTTCTACAATCAATACTGAGTACCCTGTATTTGCACTTTTAAATTACGGTGATGATATTCTTGCTATTGAAAAAGATACTGACAGTAATTATTATGTAGAAAAATTTACTTGGGAATTTCCAACAGAAATTAATTTGTCACAAACTTCTGCTACTATAAAGGTAGGGAAAAGCCTTTCACTTTCAGCAACAAGTAATGCTTTAGCAACATATTCTTACAGTTGGTCAAGTAGCAATGATAAGGTAGCCTCTGTTACAAGTGAAGGCAAAGTTTACGGTAATAGCGTTGGTACAGCAGTAATTACTGCAAAAACTACTAACGGTGTTACTGCTCAATGTACTGTAACAGTTGAGAAAAATTCTTCTGCACCGGCAGTTGATAAGGTAAAATTATCAGGAAAAACTTCCTCAAATATTTCAAAAAATGATTATTATAAATGGTCCTCAGATATTACCTCAAATTTAAGTGAAAATTCTGACGGTACACTAAATAGAGTTGAAAGTACATCAAATGGTGTATTGGTTGAAAAATATTCAAGTGATGGCAAAACTCTCCTTTCTACAAAAACAATTAAAAATGAACTTAGCAAATTCGGTGGTTATTTCTGTGGTGAAGATAATAACTACATAGTTTTCGGTGAAAATAACACTTCAGAAAATGACTCAAAAGAAGTAGTCAGAGTTGTAAAGTATTCAAAAGATTGGACAAAAATAAGTGAATGTAAAATTAACGGTTCAAATACTACAAAGCCATTTGATTTTGGTTCACTTAGAATGACAGAACTTGATGGCAAACTATATATACATACTTGTCATGAAATGTATGCTGACGAAAATAAAATAAACCACCAAGCAAATATGTCATTCACTGTTGATGAAAGTACAATGAAAATTACCGACTCAATGTATGATGTGTTAAACCTAATGAATGGTTATGTCAGCCACTCATTTAATCAGTTTATAAAGACTGACGGCAACTATATTTATAGAGTTGACCATTCTGAGTCAAACAACTTTTCCTTTGGTGACCAATATCTTTCTGTAAATGGTATCACCCTTACAAGATACTACAAGAATGATAAATCAACTTCTGTAACAGTAACTGTACCGGAAAAATTTGATGTGAATGTTAGTAACTATACCGGTGCAACAGTAGGTGGTTTTGAAGTCGGTAGTGGCAATTGTTTAATTGCTTTTACAAGGGACATTTCAAAGGATAATAAGAATAGAAATGTTTATTTAACTGTTACCGATAAGCTGTTTAATAACACAAAGAAAATAGCTTTAACTAATTATAAGGCAAGTAATAAAGTAACTTGTGGTAATCCTCAGCTAGTAAAAATTAATGATAACTTTTTCTTAGTTATGTGGGAAGAAAAGAATACTACCACAAATAAAGTTACATCTAAGGCAATGACAGTTGATGCAACCGGTAATGCTATTTCATCTAAAAAGACAATGCCTGTTAGATTGTCAGATTGTGAACCTATTGTATGCAGTGACAGTGTAGTTAAGTGGTATGTAACTGATGACAGTACACCTACTTTGTACATTGTCAATCCTTATGAAATAGAAAATATCCATGAGCATAACTACACATCCTCAGTAACTAAAGAACCTACTTGTACAGAAAATGGTGTGAAAACTTATGTATGCAAAGGTTGTGGAGATACTTATACCGAAACTATAAAGGCAAAAGGTCATTCGTATGTAACTACAATAACACCTGCTACAATGAAAAGTAACGGTAGAAAAATCAGTAAGTGTTCAATTTGTAACAATGTGCAGTATGACAATGTAATCAGCAAGATTTCATCGGTAAGTATTTCAAAAACTACTTTCACTTATAACGGTAAAGCTCAAACTCCTACTGTTACAGTAAAAGACAGTAAAAATAAAATCTTGAAGAATAAAACCAATTATACAGTTACATATTCTAGAGGTAGAAAGAATGTAGGCAGATATTCTGTAAAGGTTAAATTCAAAGGTAATTATAGTGGAGAAAAGACTTTCTATTATAATATTGCACCTAAGTCAACTTCTGTTAAGTCGGTAAAGGGCTTATCAAAAGCAATTCAGGTAAATCTAAATTTACAGAAAACTCAAACTACAGGTTATCAAATTCAGTACAGTACATTTAAGAATTTCAAAAATGCAAAAACCGTTACTGTAAAGAATACTGTTTCTGCTAAAAAGATAACTAAGTTAAAGGCTAAGAAAAAATATTTTGTCAGAGTCCGTACCTATAAAACAACAAAATTCTCCGGCAAAAATTATAATATCTATTCTTCATGGTTATCAGCAAAATCAGTTGTAACAAAGTAGTGTAAAACAGAATTCTACTATTCATATTAATTCCTTAAAGATAATCCTCATCATTATATGGTGGGGATTATCGCTTTTTATTTTAAGGCGTAAAAAACACCTATCGGAAAAAACGATAGGTGTAATTTTATATAATTCTATTTTGACAGAGTAGTGAGAAAAACAATTAATTAATTTAGTAATTCCAGAACTCTCTTTTGAATAAAGTTTTCAATAGCTTTAAGACGGTTTTTATCAAGATTATATCTTGAGTGCTTTTTGAATTTAAAGCCTATTAATCTTTTTAACTGTTCTTGTTGAATAGGGGTGATAAGTTCCTTTGCAACATCTACAAAGTTTTCGTATAGTGCAGGAAATCTGGTTTCTGCATACTTATCAAGATTTTCAATATCGTCTTTCATAGCATAGCAAAAGAGAGAAAGACCATTGTCAAATATAGGAGCAGTACCTATAATTTTATTTTCCTTATTATCAACAAGAAAACCAAAGTTACCAAGGTGTCTGTCTTGGTTACAGATAATTGCATCAAAGACCAACATACTTACAAGGCTATTGTAATATTTTTCTCCAAGATTTTTGTAATAAACTAAAATATCCTTTAAATTGTTGCCATTTACAATATAGGCAACAGGAATGTAGGAGGTGTTCTTATCTGTAAATAATTCACAAGTTGAACAGAGAAAACCCTTCCATTTAGAAAGATTATATTTTACAAAATCAAGTCCCATAGTTTCTGCTATTTGATAGGCATAGTATTCTGAATATGGTTCTTTTCCGGAATTAGCGAAACCTTGAGTGCCGGATTTATAAAGCAAAATTTTGCCCTTTACTCTTCTCCAACATTTAGCCAACATACCACCGGTAGTAAACTCAGGAGAAGAACGAAAAGTTGACTTTACATAGCTACCATATCCGGTAAAAGCCATAAGGGAAAGTGTTTGACTAAATCTGTTATCATAAAGATTATTGTTTGCAAATGTACCCTTGAAATTTTCATCAACAATCCAGTAACTATCGTTAAGGGAAAGACCCTTACAAATGTCAATAATGCCCTTAGTGTCTTTTTCATTTAGTCCAAGTTTAGCAAGAAAATTTTCAACAAATGCTCTGTTAGACGGAATTGTTCTGTGTCTTAACCAACTTGATAAATTGTCAAGATTTTTGTTAAGTGATAAAGGAAGTAAATTCCTTTTTTCTTCATTTACCCAAAGAATTTCTGTACTTATTCCAAATGCATCTTTATTAATATTAAATTTTATCAGAGGTGTGTCATATTGCTTTAATATATAGCTCATAGTTTCTCCAATAAATCTTTAGTTTCTATTTACTTTTATTATGCCATAAATCAAAGATAAATTCAATATTTTAAATTTGCTAATGAAAGGATTGTAAGAAATTTGAATACTATGTTTTGCAATAATTATAACTGTTGACTATTACAAAAGATATTGTCAAAATTTGTAAATATATACACTAGAAAGTACTGTTTGTTTGTGCTATTATGGTAATATAGTATTTTTTACAAAGAAAGGAAACGTTAAGATGAAATTTAAAAAACTATCGGCAATATTAGTTGCATTTTTAGTGGCAGTGACTTCAACAGTTTTGCCATTGTCGGACACTTTTAGTAATGTGCTGAAAACTACTAATTCAGCAAAAGCACTAGCTAAAAGCAGTGCGGTAAAAATGCCTGATAATGCAATAGAATTTAAAAGTATGAATGACAGATTTGAAGTTATACCTTCTTACGAAAAGGGTGGATTTTATTATTTCAATAAGTCTATTAACTTCTATGATGTTAAGAATAACACTGTAAGGGAAATTGCTGATTATTCTTACAAAGATATTGTGGATTCATTTGTATCAGAGTCAAAGATATATCTGATAATAGAAGAGGATAAATATACTTCAAATCCGAAATATTATATTGATGTTTTCAATTCATTAACAGAAAAAGTAGAATTAAGCAAAAATTTATCAGATGTTTTTCCTAATATAAATAGCTTTAGTGCTGATGCTATAGGTGTGGATAATCAAGGTAGATATTATATTGCTATCAGTGATAACTCCGGTTATGATACAAAGTACAGTATTCATTTATTCAGTAAGAATTTTGAAGAAATTACATCAGTAGATACAAAAGGTGCTGTATATGATTTCTGTGGCTTTGACAGTACTAACGGTAATTTCTATTTTGAAGGAGATGCCGACTGGGTTTATTGGGGGTATACTCATACTACAAATGCATTGAAATGTGGTAATGTAGCAGACGATAAAGTAACTGTAAATGATGGTTATATTGATGTATTTTACAGACAGTATAATTCTTATCATAAAAGAAATGCAATAATGCTTTCTAACGGTAATTTAGCATGGTCATCTATTTTATTTAGCAAAGTCGGTGTAATGAATTCAAAAAATCTAAATACCGATGATATATCTGATTTGCCTATGTTAGGTAGTGTATCAAGAGACGGTTATGAGGGTAATGATAGGTCCTATGGTAGTGTAGGTCCGGGAATTGTACATAACAATGTAAATGATACTACTGTAATGTATGCTAACAACAATAAATTAGTTGAGTATGACAATGATTTTAATAGGGTTTCTTCCTATGACACTAAGTTTCCTGTATTTTCATTGTTTAATTACGGAAACAACATTATGACAATTGAAAAGGATACTGACGGTAATTATTATGTGGATAATATTTATTGGTCAAAGCCTTCAAAAATTGAATTGTCCCAAAATTCTGCAACAATTAATGTTGGTGACAGTGTTGCATTAACTACAACAAGTGATACAGTACTAAAATATTTTTGTGATTGGTCAAGTAGCGATAACTCAGTAGCTTCTGTTACAAGTGATGGTAAGGTTTATGGTAACAGAGAGGGTACAGTAGTTATAACTGCAAAAACTGATGATAATACGAAAGTACAGTGTACTGTAACTGTAAAGGGAAAATCACAACCATTAAGCGGAAAAAATTCTTTAGACGGAACAAGTAACGAAAATATTTCTCAAAATAATTATTCAACATGGGCTTCTGTTGTAAATTCATATTTAAGTGAAAATGAGGATGGTACACTTAATAAAGTTGAAAATACTTCTGATGGCGTATTGATAGAAAAGTATTCAAGTGACGGAAAAAAGTTGATTTCCTCAAACAAGGTAGAAAAAGAATTAAATAAATTTGGTGGGTATTTCTACGGAAAAGACAATAACTACCTAGTCTTTGGTGAAGATAACAAAGAAGAAAAAGACTCTGCCGAAATTATGAGAGTCGTAAAATATACTAAAGATTGGACAAAAGTAAGTGATTGCAAAATTTGTGGTTCAAATACATATGAGCCTTTTAATGCCGGTTCATTAAGAATGGCAGAACTTGACGGCAAGTTATATGTTTATACCTGTCACACAATGTACACTACAGAAGATAAACTTAACCATCAAGCAAATATGATATTCACTATTGATGAATCTACTATGAAAACAATTGATTATCAGTATGTAATATCTAACTTAACTCAAGGATATGTAAGCCATTCATTTAATCAGTTTATAAAAACATATGGTGATTATATTTACAGAGTTGACCATTCCGAAACCGGTGATTTAGTTGAGGGTGGAGAAATAATGGCAGTGAATGGTATAACATTAACTAAGTTTAATAAGAACGACCAATCAACTGAAGTTACGGTTACTGTACCTGAAAAATTTAACATCAGAAGAGGTAACTATACAGGCTCCTCAATAGGTGGTTTTGAAATAGGTAGTGATAATTGTATCATTGCTTTTTCTCAAGATATTTCTAAAACCAATAGAAAAAGAAATGTTTATTTAACAGTAACAGATACATCTTTTTATAAAACTAAGAAAGTCCCTTTAACCAATTATACAGATAATGACAACATAACTTGTGGTACTCCTGAACTGGTAAAAATAAGTGAAAACTTATTCCTGATTATGTGGGAAGAAACTAATGCATCAACCAGTGAAGTAGTCACTAAAGGGATGACTGTTGATGCAAAAGGTCAAACTGTTTCATCAGCAAAAACTTTGACTGCAAGATTATCTGATTGCCAACCTATATTATGCAGTGATAATTTAGTTAAGTGGTATGTAACAGATAATAATGGTACTACTCTGTATAGTCTAAATCCATACTATATAGAAAATCTCCATGAACATAAATATACTTCTAAAGTAACTAAAGAACCTACATGTAAAGAAACAGGTATCAGAACTTATACTTGTGAATGTGGGGATACTTATACCGAATCTATAGCTACAATAGACCATAAATATCAGTATAAATTAGTGAAACAATCAACTTGCACAGAAGAAGGAATAGGCAAATACACTTGTACAGAATGTGGAGATACTTATACAGAAACTCTACCTAAAATAGGTCACGATTATGAACAGAAAGTAGTAAAACCTACTTGTACTGAACAAGGCTATACATTAAATGTATGTAAGAATTGCGGTGATACTTATAAGAGTGATTTTGTAGATAAGATTGACCATAACTATAAGTATGAAATAGTGAAAGAACCAACCTGTACTGAAGAAGGAATAGGCAAATACACTTGTACAGTATGTGGAGATACTTATACAGAAACTCTACCTAAAATAGGTCACGATTATGAACAGAAAGTAGTAAAACCTACTTGTACTGAACAAGGCTATACATTAAATGTATGTAAGAATTGCGGTGATACATATAAAAGTGATTTTGTAGATAAGACAGACCACAACTATAAGTATGAAATAGTGAAAGAACCAACTTGTACAGAAGAAGGAATAGGTAAATACACTTGTACAGAATGTGGAGATAATTATACAGAAACAATTTCCAAAACAAATCATGATTATGAACAGAAAGTAGTAAAACCTACTTGTACTGAACAAGGCTATACATTAAATGTATGTAAGAATTGCGGTGATACTTACAAGAGTGATTTTGTAGATAAGATTGACCATAACTATAAGTATGAAGTAGTGAAAGAACCAACTTGTACAGAAGAAGGTTTAGGCAAATATATCTGCACAGAATGTGGAGAAACTCTAATTGATACAATACCTACAATTGACCATTCATTTGTAACTACTACAACACCTGCTACAATGAAAAGTAACGGTAGAATAATCAGTAAGTGTTCAATTTGTAACAATGTACAGTATGACAATGTAATCAATAAAATTTCTTCGGTAAGTATTTCAAAAACTACTTTCACTTATAACAGTAAAACTCAAACACCTACTGTTACGGTAAAAGACAGTAAAAATAAAATCTTGAAGAATAAAACCAATTATACAGTTACATATTCTAGAGGTAGAAAGAATGTAGGCAGATATTCTGTAAAGGTTAAGTTTAAAGGTAATTATAGTGGGGGAAAGACTTTCTATTATAATATTGTACCTAAAGCAACTTCTGTTAAGTCAGTAAAAGGACTTTCAAAGGGTATGCAAGTTAATTTAAAACTACAGAAAACTCAAACTACAGGTTATCAAATTCAGTACAGTACATTTAAGAATTTCAAAAATGCAAAAACCGTTACTGTAAAGAATACTGTTTCTGCTAAAAAGATAACTAAGTTAAAGGCAAAGAAAAAATATTTTGTCAGAGTCCGTACCTATAAAACAACAAAATTCTCCGGCAAAAATTATAATCTCTATTCTTTATGGTCATCAGCAAAAACAACTGTAACAAAGTAGTATAAAACAGATTTCTACTATTCATATTAATTCCTTATAGATAATCCTCATCATTGTATGGTGGGGATTATCGCTTTTTATTTTAGAACATAAAAAACACCTATCGGTAAAAAACGATAGGTGTAATTTTGTTTATGAAGTTATAAGACAATTACTTTTTCTTAACTGTAACAACAATTCTTTTAGTATCTGAAACATATGTGCTACTGGATATTGCCCTAATTGTGATAGTGGTTTTACCAACTTTTTTAACAGTGACTTTACCTTTACTGTTTACAGTTGCAACCTTTTTGTTGCTTGAAGAATAAGTAAGTTTTGTTTTAGCTTTAGCTTTAAGGTAGAAAGGTTTGCAACCTTTTTTCTTAGTGAAAGACTTTTTAACACTAATAGTTTGTGATTTTTTAGATTTAGCGAAAATGGTAATATCTCCGTTTATCTTAGCAATTTTAATGTTGCAAGATTTACCATTGAAAGATGTTTTGATAGCTTTTCCATTCATTGTTACCGATACACCGGTAATTGCGTAACCTTTTTTTGGAGTGAGCTTAGTTGAATATGTTTTATTTTTATTTATGATATTATTCTTATTGCCTATGTTTACATTACTAAGTGACTTTCTGACATAAACCTCATTGTCCTTTAATTCAAAGTGGATAGTAGCATTTACTCCAATGTTAAATTCCTTATCATCACCCATATATAAGTCTTTATCTTCATCATAAGGATTGTTATATGAATGGCAAACCATTATGGAGTACCACTGAGCTTTAGAACCTTTATAATATATATCTTTTAATTTATCATCATAGAAGAAACATGAATAATCTATATAACTAACAGAATTAGGAATAGTAACAGTTTCTAAATTACTACATTCCTCAAAAGTACCTTGACCAATATAAGTTACAGAGTTTGGAATAATAACATTTTTTAAACTCTCACAATGAGAAAAAGCATAATACTGAATTTCTTTTACTGAATTAGGTATATTAATATATTTTAATTTAGTACAATTACTGAATACACCATCTTTAATTACTTTGATTGAGTTTGGTAATGTTACTTTTTCTAAATTTACACAACTTGAAAAAGCATCAGAACCTAAATCGGTAACAGAATTTTGGATTGTTACTAATTTAAGGTATTTACTATATGAAAAAGCCTCCGATTTAATTGTCTTTACTGTGTTTGGTACAGTAAAAGATGTTGCTTTTTTGCTAGGAGGATATTGAATTAAAGTGACTTTTTTCTTATCGTAAAAAACACCATTTACTGATGTATATTTTTTATTATTTCTATCAATGTTAATGCTCTCTAAACCTGTACAATTGCCAAAAGTTTTATTATATAATGTGGTTGTTGCCTTAGGAATATAGACACTTTTTAAACTAGTGCAATTCTTAAAAGCTCTAAAATTAATTACTTTAACATTATTTGAAATAGTGATATTTGTTAGATTTTCACAATCTTCAAAAGCATAAGAAGAAATCTCTATTATTGAGTTAGGAAGAACAACTGATTTAAGATTTTTACATTTTTCAAAACAAGAAGTTGGTATTTTTTTAACTCCATTCGGAATAGTGATTTTTTCCAGTTTATTACAGGTATAGAACGAATAATCTTCAATTGTTTTTACAGTGCTAGGTACAACATAAGTACTGTCAGTTTTACAAGCAGGATAAACAAATAATTCTGTTTTATTTTTATTGAATAAAACACCATTTTCAGAGGTATAGTAAGGATTGTTTTTGTCAACATCTACGCTAACCAAATTAGGATATTTTGAAAATACTTTTTCTTTAGAACTAAAGATATTTTCAATAAGATTAATATATTGAATGTCATTTTCATATTTTTCCCAAGGTGTATCGGAATCATTTATTAATTCGTTAATATCTCCTTTACCGGAAAAAGTTAGGGTGGCAGTTGTACTGTCATAATTCCATGCAACATCTGATTTAGTGTCAGTGCTAACTGTAGTAGTATCAGCTGATACTGAGGTAATAACACCACCACATAGTAATACTGTTATAGCAAGTATTACACATAAAATTCTTTTAATTTTCATAAAATTCTCCTTTTGACTAAGCATACTGAAAGCTCAGTTACTTAACAAAATTGTATAATAAAATATATTCTGTGTCAAATAATTTTAAAGTTTTTAGTGGGATAAATGTTAAGAAATCTATTTAATTTTACATCTGATTTTACAATTATTTTAGCTGAAATTTCGGATTTGAAATGTGAAAAAATACAACAAAATAATTTCAAAATGTGTAAAAAAAAAGGCTTTTAAAGTGTGAAAAATAAGGTATTAAAAAAGACCCTTTTTTACATCTTTTGAATTGGCTGAAAAGCTAGATATTATCTAGGCTACTGCCCTGTAAAATTTAAAAAAAGTTACCCAACTAAGACTAAATCGTCTTTTTGCCTTTTGTTATTTTATGTTTTTTTGTTGTTAATACATATATTTTTTATGTACCAAAAAGTCGATTTTGTCTTAGTATAATTTAACGATTTAGTTTTTATAATTGACTTTTTAGATTGCTGATCTTGTTATATTTCAGAAAAATTTTTTACTTTATAAAAACTAAATCCAACTGATTTATAATGAATTTTATTGTTAATAATATTAAGATTATTTTCAGACCTTTGCAAGAAATATTTAAGAAAATTATTTTTGAGTAGTAAATAAAATGTTTAATTAAAATATCGATTGACAGTAAGCGATGAATATTTTTTCTTAAGAAATCTTGCATAAACTAAAAAAATTCATATTGTAAAATTAGATTGCAATAATTATTTAAAATCATAATTCTAAATGTCATAATACAAAATTTTTTCCAATTCATTTGCATAAATAGGGAAGTCCTCTGTTTTAATCCATTTTTATGTTTATTAAAATTAGTTTCAAATCAGATAAATAATGTGAAAAAAATATAATATTGATGGTAAAAAATCATAAAAAGTGATACACATGTGTATCTCATTTTGATACTCGGTATCGTTTTGTGATACACATGTGTATCACTTTTGTTATCTAATTTCACATTAAATACTTTGAGAAATTTTATTACCGTTAGTATTGTAGAAAGACAATCAAAATTATTACACCTACAATTTTCTTTCAGCTCTTTGGCTGATTATTTAAAATAGATAAAATGACATACCTGTAATATGCTCTAAAATCCTCTGTATTCGATTTTATGCTTAATTAATATACATTAATGTATTCTATATAAAAACCTTTTATGATTAAAATATAAGCAAATAAAGGGCATACCAGTTGAAACAATAGAACTAATGTTTGAAAATCACCTTTATTTTGATTTTTTAGTGTTAAAAATAGAAATAACACTTGACAAAACATTTTTTAGTGGTATTATATAATGATTTTTAAATTTTCTTAAGGAGGTATGTGTATGTACCATTTCAAGTATGTACCAAGAATTAGGTATTTAAATTTGAAGAAACAGATTATCGAATTAATCAAAGAGGTACAGAACCAAGTCAGAGATAAGTTTACATTTCAATTTGAATTTGTTGGAAGTACAAAAAGAAATATGATAACAGAAGATGTAATGTCTAATAAAGGATTTGATTTTGATGTTAATTTGACAGTTAATGACGATGATGAAAATTATACACCAAAGGAAATTAGAACAATATTAAGAATAGCTATAACCAATGTATCACGAAAATATGGTTATAACAGATGCGAGGATTCTACAAGAGTTATTACGATAGTGAAGAACAGTACTTGGAATTTTTCTATAAATCATAGTTGTGATTTTGCAATTGTCTATGGAAATCAGTACATTAGATTTGATAAGAAGAAAAATGTGTATGTATGGGCTCAGCAACCTAAAGACTTTATCAACCTTGACAAGAAAGCGAAAGAGTTGAGAAAAGATTTTGGAAAATGGAAAGTTGTTAAAGAGAAGTATTTGAAAAAGAAGAATGAAAATAAAGACCATAATAAACATTCTCGTTCACTCTATGCTGAAACTATTAATGAAGTGTATGATAAGTTTTATCATTGATTAAGTGATTCTCTTACACTGATAGTTAAAAATACAATTATCAAAGCCTGTGATTTCTTTCCGATTTCATAGGCTTTATTTTTGCTGAGTCGCTATTATGTATGAATAAAACTAAATAGTGTTTATTAGTGGTTTTTACCAATAATTTATTGAAAAATCCATATTGTATGTTGCATAATTTAATTAAATATGATACTATTAGTGTAAAAATATTGTGCAAAATGCTATATAATTTGAAGATTTAAAAATAATTATCAAAGTTATTTAAAAAGTCCCATTTATGGGGCAGTTGATTTTGTATAATGATAATGTAGTTAGGTAATTGCTTTTGCAGTTATTAAGAAGAAAATGGTTGTTATTAAAATAGAGGTTAGTTATGGAAAAAGCCACAAGTGTGAATAGCATTGCTGAAGAGAAATTTGTAGAAATATTTTGTGATACATTTGGTCCGGATAAAGCAAATAATTTATATGTTCAATATCCATTTGTTGATATATACGGTGGACATAGATATATTGATTTTGCCTTAGAAAATGAAGATTCAAAGATTGCCATAGAGATTGATGGTGAAACATATCACAATCCAAAGAAAGTTTCTGATAATAAATACTTTGATGACTTATTAAAGCAGAACAGTATGGTATATCAAGATTGGAAAGTTTATCGTTGGGCATATAATCAGTTGGTTTCACAACCTGAAAAAGTTAAAGATGAATTGGTAACTTTTTTAGGAGAAACACCTTTTTTCAAAACCTTTCAAGAATATCTACCAAATCAACAAGGAAAAATATTTGAGTTAAGAGAGTATCAAAAAGAGGCTTTAGACAATCTTAAAAAGATGAGAGAAAATGGTGAAACCATTGCACTTCTTTATCATGCAACCGGTGTTGGTAAGACAGTTACTGCTGCGTCGGATGCAAAAGAAGTTGGTGGCAGAACACTATTCCTTGTTAATGCACTAAAACTTGCAGACCAAGCAGAAAACACCTTTGCAAAAATTTGGAAAGAAGCTACACTAGGTAAATATACAGGTAGTGAAAAAACAACTGATACTAAAGTTATTTTTGCAACTGTACAGAGTATTTCCAAAAACCTACTTGAATTTCAACCAAATTCATTTGATTATATTATTGTTGATGAATGTCACCACGCAGCAGCAAAAACCTACAAGAAAATTTTTAGCTATTTTAAGGCAAAATTTATATTAGGCTTAACTGCAACACCTGAACGCTCTGATGGTGAAGATATGCTAAATCTATTCCAAAATGTTGCACATAAAATGGATTTAGAAACAGCAGTAAAAAAAGAAATATTAGTTCCAATAAGATGTATCAGAATTAAAACTGATATTGACTTAACAAGTGTAAGAATTAACGGTATTAAATATAATTCTCAAGATTTGGAATCTAAACTTTTTGTACCTGAAAGAAATAAAATTATAGCCGATACATATGTGAATTTTGTAAATGGTAAAAAGGCAGTTATCTTCTGTGCTAGTATTAATCATGCTACTGAAATAGCAAAACTATTATTAGAACAAGGTGTAAATGCTGAATCTGTTTCAGGTAGAGATAAACCAAAAGTAAGAAATAAAATACTTAATGATTATGAAAACGGTAATATAAATGTACTATGTGCTTGTGACCTTCTAAATGAAGGTTGGGATAGTCCAAAGACAGAAGTTTTGTTTATGGCTAGACCTACTATGTCAAAGACTGTTTATATGCAACAACTTGGAAGAGGTACAAGAAAATGTAAAGGTAAAAAAGATTTATTAGTGTTTGATTTCGTTGACAATGCTAATATGTTTAATCAACCTTATTCATTACATAGACTTCTCAATATCAAGGAATATCATCCATTGGAGTATGTACTTGCACCGGATAATAAAAAGAAACTTGATAAAGATTTGTTGAGAAAAGGTGAAAAACCAACAGAGTATATTGATTTACCTTTAAATATTTATGATTATGAAACGGTAGATTTATTTAATTGGCAAGATGAAGTCAAAACAATGTTATCACAAAAGGAATTTATTAGAAGGGTTGATGTACAGTCCGAAACCGTTGATAGATATGTTAAAAACGGTGATATAAAGCCTGATTTATCTATTCCGATTAGTGAGAATAAAACTTTTAATTACTATAAAGAAGATACAGTAATTATGTATGCTAAAAAGTATGGTTGGGATTTAATAACTCCAACTAATATAAAAGAAAAGTTTATGAAATTTGTTGATAAAATGGATATGAGCTTTTCTTATAAACCTGTGTTGCTAAAAGCAATATTTGACCATGTGGATGAAGATGGCAAGATAAGGATTGTAGATATAGTTAATTACTTTATTGATTTTTATGAGGAAAGAAAGGATAATGGTCTAATCGCAGAAAAACCAAATAGTATCTATCAAAAAGGTGGATATACCGAAAAGGATGTTGAAAGGAATATTTTCAGTAACCCATTTAAGCGTTTTGCCGATATGAGATTTCTTGAACATTCTAAAAATATTGAGTATATCCAAATTAATTCTAATGTGTTTAGAAAGCTCTCCGGTACTGATATAGCACATATCTTGCAGGTGTGTGATGAAAAGTTAGATATGTACTATAAAAGAATAACTAAGTAGTAAAAGTTTATAATGAAATTAATAATAAATGCCTTAACAGATTTTGTTTTTAGGGCATTTATCGTTAATTATATAAGATATAAGAATATAATTGCTTTCAAAAGTTTTATTAAGTATGGACTTGGTCTTATTACTAATAAATTAATTATAGTTTTGCTATTATTAATATAAATTTAAAATAAAATAATAAAAATTTATTAAAAATGTTGATTTACTGCTTTAATAATTATATAATGAATGTAAGAGTTTTGTCACAAAATGACAAAAGAGAGGTTATTCTTATGGGCACATTAAAACATGTATGTATGTGGGAAGATAATAGTTGGAAGAGAATTACTATTGATAAAGCAGTAGAAATCTATCCATATGGCAAAGTTTCCGCTAATAGTGGATTATTTATGTGTGAGTTGTGTGGCCAATATGTATCGCTTACAGAAAAGGGGATTAATAGAAGACATTTTCGACATGATAGAGCCCAAAAAGACAAAGAGTGTCCTGAAAGAATATTAGGTTCAAATGGCTTTTTTACTTTGTTTAATAAAGCAAAATATGAATTACCTATTAGAATAAAACTTAATAATAAATCCTTTTCATTTGAAATAGGATTTATGCAAATTCCGTCTGATTTGATTACAAAAAAATTAGAAATTAATATAAAACCAAAGAATGCTTGGGCAGAAAAATTTATATATTCAAGAGAAAGATTACAGGTTGAAGGTATTACATATTTATCAATTGGTAATACTCCCTATGAAAAATACATAATAAGTGTATCTGGTACAAATGAAAAAGTACATAATTATTGGCCAGATGAGGTAAGTGGAATAGATCCTAAAGGAACCTTGTTCGATGCTAAAACCGGTAAAAAATTAGTTTATGATTCTGATGTAGAAGTTGGAAATAAATATTATTTGTTAAAAAAAGGATGTAAATATCTTGATTACTTTACAAAACAATATATAACTTTAAAGTTTATAATGAAAAAAACAATTTCACTTGAAACTTGGTGTTTGTATGAAGTTACTGCTAATGATTATCAAAGAGAGTCAGCTGAATTCTTTTTTGATTATCACTGCAGACTTACAGATAGACCGGTAAAACTACAGACTGTATGGCCTGTATATATTAAAAATCCGTATGTATTAAAGTGCAATGAAAAAGATATTGTGATGCATATACAAGGAAATTCGCCTAATATTAAGCCATTCCCATATGTTTATATACAAAAGTACAATATACCATATTTGAATGAGGAATATGTTGCAAATGTTCATTGTAATGGCAGACAACAACTGTTAACAATAGGACGTGCCAAAATTTTAAAATATACATACTTTTGGCAAGAACGATTAGATAATATAACTGACTGTCAAAAAGCAGATGTGGTGGATTTAAAGGGTAATAATTTTGTTGAAGGAACTCATGAAGCTTTACCTATTAATAAGTTATTAAATATTACAATTCCATATGATGGTCATATTAATATTAAAAGGAATGGCATATTGGTTGAAAGACGAAATTTATATGCAGATACTCAATCTGAAATATTTGATATTTCTTGGAATACTGAAATTGAGGTGTATGTAGGTTTAGATAAAGTATGGCAAGCATCCTTTTTTAAGAGAAAAGATCATGATAATACTTTTGATGAAAATATTATGCTGAAAAAGTTAGAATCATATTATGGAGAACAAATTGAATTACCACATACTATTGGTTCTTTAGTAAAAAAACTTAATAAATATACTGCTATCCAAAGATGGATATATAAGTGTATTAGAAATGGACATATGAGTAGAAAAGCTTATCGTACTCTAGTAAAGTGGTCAACAAGTGGGAAAATATAAATAAATTGAGAGAGGATATGACTATGAATTACATTTCAAAATTAAATGATACAGAAAAGAAAAATTTTTGTAATATTATTTCTGGCGATGCTTTTAAGGATTATTTTAAGAAAAATCAAAAAGAATATAATAAAATAAAAAGTTGGTATCGTGCAGAAAAAATACCTAAGAACAAGGCTGTGTCACTAGCAATAGAGAATATTAATAAATCTTTTATTAGTGACTTTATGGATAATTTTGCAAATTTATTTTTAACAGATATTAAAAAACAACTAAAAGAAGAAGAAATAAATGTTCTTGCAAAAATTTTGAGAGACTCACCGTTTAAGGATAATATTGCATTGTATTTTAAATTGAATGGTGACGATGTAGATAATTTGTATTTGGAAAAAATACAGAATACTATGTCAAATATAACAAATAAAAATGATGAAAATGTACAAACAATTAATGAAAATTCAAAAATTGAAATTGAGAACTTAAAAAAACAGTTAGAAAATATAAAGAAAAATTACTTGAATCAGAAAAGAAATATAAAATTGATTTTCAAGACTGTCAGAAGAAGCAAGATGAATTGGAAAAGTCATTGTCTAATATGAAAGAAAGATTACATAAAGCACTTGATGAAAAATCACAATTGCAAGTAAATCTTGAACAATTTAACAAGCTGAGAAAATTTGATGATACAGGCAATTTTACTGATACTATTTCAAGTTTGACAGATGATTATGTTTCGATATGTCAAGTTATTGCTCCTGAGTTAATCGGAAAAGTTAAATATAAAGCACTACGTTTAGCTGATATAGATAGAGAAGGTAACTTAATTTCTTTTCAGCAAAGTAATGATGAACCCCCTTATTTTGAAAACCGTAAAATAATATTCATCAACGATGGACCTAAAGATAAAGTGGGGAAACTTGCAACTTGGAGTTGGACTGCTAAACCAAATAATAATGATTATTCTAAAGATTATGTTGAATCTAAGATTAATGGTCGTATTGAGCCGGTAGAGATAGTTACGTTTTATGCATGTAAAAGTAAAGATGAAATTATTAATAAATTAAAGACCGGAATTAGTTTAGATATTACTACTTCTAGAATAATGGTTGCTTTTCTTGAAGATAAAAGCAATTATTGGGGACTTTTGTGTAGAAATGATGATTTTGAAAAAACTAACAATGAATTATTTATGTTGAAAAATAATACTATTCAATTGCCTTGTTATGAATTTTCTAAGAATGATATTGTATGTTTATCTAATAATAAAAAGTATCTTAAAACTGTAAATATTGGAATTCCTTCTATGATTGTCAATGTAAAGGGTTCTACGGAGGTAATTAATGATATTTTACTTGAAAGAAGTTCATGGCGAGAATTTAAAAAATTAGGAAAACAAAAAAGTGATTGGAAATTAGTACGCGATTTTCTAACAAATGTGGATTTGAAATCGGTGACAGAGGAAGTTGAAGAAAAATTAAATTGTAGTTCTGTAGAAGCACAGAAAATGCTTGAGGATTATCTTGAAAATATTAATTGCTACATTGACGGAAATACAATTGAGGATCAAGTTATATTGTCAGCATTATATTCCAATGAGGAATTAATGAAGAGATGCAAGTCTTTAATTATGGTTGATTGGAAAGCAGAAAATAAGAATCTTATAGATAAACGCGAAGATTTACAAAACGAAATAGAAAAGAAAAGAAAAACTGCAAAAAACGAATTAGAGAAACTGCAGAATCGAGAAATTGAGTTGGCAGAAAAGCTAGAAGCTCTTAATAAAGATATTGAGGATAAAAAGGAATTTGCTAATAATGTTGATGCTGCGGTGAATGATAAGATTAAACAAGCTCAGCAAAATGCAGCAAATTTTGTAGCTAATTTTGCTTTTTTACCAAAAGCTACAACAGTTAATCCTGGAAAAAATTCTTATACAGAATTAATTGATGAAAGTTGTAATTATTATAAAGGCAAACCTTTAGATTCAAATGATATAGAAATTAACGATACTATAGAAAATGTGCTAGATACAATTAAGTGTGGGTTGTTGGATGCTGGTGTAATTGAGAAGTATTGTCATCCACTTGCGACGTATATGTATATTGCATATCTTGATAATTGTCCATTGTTGTTAATTGGACCTAATGCAACTGCTATTGTCGATGCTTTTTCAGGAGCTATATTTGGAAAAAAAGCCGGAATTTTAGAATGTAATGGAAAGTATAATTCTAAAATTGTTGAATTGTGTAATAGTAGTGATGATAATATTATTAGAGTTGTTAACCCATTTAATGGTAATTGGATTTCAAGGTTACCGGATATTATTTCTAATGATAACAAATTTTTTATTTCAGTCTATCCTTATTCTGAGGATATGCAGATAGAACCAGCAAGTTTATTTAACTATATGTTGCCAGTTCTTACGGAACCACTTATTGAAAATCCACCAACAGGTGAAGTAATAAGAGGAGTTTTTTCAGATGATCATGAAGAATATAAATTAGTTGGGCCATCAAGAACATATGAGAAAATTCTAAAGAAGTTTCACGCACCATTATTAATAAGAAATAGAATCAAAACATTGATTACTAACATGCATGAATTATTGGGAAATGATGCTGTTGATTATGATGTTTTGTTTGCATTATTACCATATGCCTTTACAACTATGCAAATGCCTATTTTGTTGGATATGATTCAAAATACAACAGATCGACATATTACAATTTCAAAAGAATTAGAGGATATTATAAATACTTTGTTTGGAGAAGACGATGAATAAGTATCAAAATTTGTTAAGTCGTATTTCTAAGGAATTTTCAATTTATAAAGGTGATAATGAAGAAATTAATAAATGGAAGTCTAGAATAATTTATAGTCTTTTAGGAAGAATGGCACTAGCTTCATTATTTGACACAGACTATGGCACGGAAGAGGAAGAAGATTCTTCAATTACCCATATGAAAAGACGAATAAACAAAGTATTTGCTAGTTATCAAGATATGTATCCGGAATTAAAAACTTTGTTGCCGATGGATTCTACTGAATTAGCAGAAGAAGTGTATGATATTTTTTTAAATACTGGTGTGATTTATCATAGGCCCAATAGAGTTGTTATGTCATCAAAATCAGATTCAATTGTTAATGAAATAAAATTTACAAGAGGATATGAACTAGATAGTAAACAGAAAATTAGTGGCCTTGGTACCTATGAACAATTTCCAGGACAAGAAAATAAAGATCAATTTATTAATATGTTTCAACTTGAAAATATTATGTTATCCCAGTTATGGGATATATATACAAAAAAAGCAAAATGGGATACCATAGATATAAATGCGGATATTGAATATTTGCGTACAAAACCACCATATAATAAAGGTTATTGGACTAATAATATTGATAAAACAGGTGAGATATCAATATTGAAAATTAAGACAAAAGGAACTTATTTGTATTATCTTTATAAATATGAAAATAAGTTATATGCTAGTGAGTTACCTCAATGGTTAGTTGAAAATAATAACAAAAGACTATTGACAAATGCTTGCCTACGGAAAAGAGATGTATTACCACCAACTAAATATAAAATTGACGGAGATTTAGTGTATATTGAATTTCAATATTTACCACCTCAGTCAGTACTATATTTATGGAAATTGTATAGTTGGCCTCGACTTATGAAAAAATTGCCATATGATTTTAAAAGAATATGTGATAGAAAGGTATTTGAATCAATTAAAACTGTAATGATACAGTTAGGATATAAATTTATTGAGGAATGATAAGATGTCAAATGGTGCGAATTATGTACACAAACAGTTGTGTAAAGAACTAGAAAATTATATAAAATCTCAGTATTTTGGAAAGACACCTTTATTGCTTTCAGCTGTAACTGAAAAAATAAATAAAGAAGGCGTTTTATATCAAAAACCATATATTGAATCATCACCAGCCTATAAAAGTAAGAAAAATGGCATACAGTTTTCTAATATACCTGATTGGTTGAAAAAATATTTTGATAGATTATCAGAAGCTAAATTGGGCGTGTATCCTACACCTTTTTTACACCAACTATCAGCGTTAGAAGCGTCAATTAAAGGTGATGACCTATTTGTTGCCACAGGTACTGGTTCAGGTAAAACAGAATGCTTTATGTGGCCCTTAATGGCAAAATTAGTAACAGAGGCAAAAGAAACTCCAAGCAGTTGGAGTAATCGCGGAATAAGATCTATTATTATGTATCCGATGAATGCGCTTGTTTCTGATCAGGTAAGTCGTTTACGTAGATTAATAGGTGATCCCGAAAATAAATTTGTAAAAATTTTTCGTGATACTTGTTTGTATCATTCTAGAAGACCTCAATTTGGAATGTATACAGGTCGTACACCTTATCCAGGAATTGAATCGGAGCAAAATCAGGATCGACTTTTAGAAAAAAATTTAGCAAGAATGTCTTTTCCAAAAACAGAATCAGAAGAACGATTTTTAAAACAATTATTGAATGAGGGAAGAATACCGGCAAAGTATGATATGAAAGGTTTCCTCAAAGGATTACATAATGGTAATCATATTCCAAATGAGGAAGATGCAGAGTTAATTACCAGGTTTGAAATGCAACAATTTTGTCCAGATATTCTAATTACAAATTATTCAATGTTGGAATATATGCTTTTACGACCTAGAGAAGAAAAAATTTGGAAAGATACAAAAAAATGGTTAAATTGTAGTGAGGATAATAAATTATTATTTGTTATTGATGAAGCACATATGTATAGAGGTTCATCCGGCGGTGAGGTATCACTTCTATTAAGAAGACTTTTCTATAAACTTGGAATTACTCGTAGTAAAGTCCAGTTTATTTTAACCACTGCCAGTATGCCTGATAGGGATGAAGAAGATAGAAATGCTATTATGAAATTTGCCAATGAACTTACGGCAAGTGATTCGAATAAGGAATTTTGTTATTTAACTGGCGAAAGAGAGGATATTTCCGGACTTGCAAAATATAATATACCATTTGAAAAATTTAAAAATTGTAATCCATCTGATTTTGAAGATAAAGAAGACATTCAATTTGTTGCGTTAAAGAAATTTTGGAATGGTATAAGTAATGAGACTTTTAGTAATTTACAGCAAGTATATGATTGGATGTATAATCATTTGATTGAATATAAACAATTTCATAAATTATTTAATAAGTGCCGTGGAAATGCAGTATCATTAAACGAGTTATCTAATGAAATTTTTCCGGAAACATGCAGGACAGAAGGTCTAAAAGCAGTGAGTGTGCTATTGGCTATTGCACCATTGGCAAAAAATTATGAAGGAACAATATTGTTTCCAGCACGTATGCATATGTTTTTCAGAGGTATCAATGGAGTGTATGCTTGTGTAAATCCAAATTGTGATAATTCCCATAGTGATGAAACACTTACTTTAGGTGAAATTTATTTATCTGATGGTAACTTTATATGCCCTAAATGCAAAAGTGTTGTATATGAACTTTATAATGATCGTCGTTGTGGTGCCTTGTTTTATAAAGGTTTTATTTTAAAAGAAAATAATGAAATTAGTAATAGTACGTATTTATGGCATTATCCGGGTCAGTTACTGGATAGACGAGTGAAAGAAATTCATTTATTTATTCCAACAGATGATTTTGAATTAAGTAAAGGTCGTAAAAAGTATCCAATAAAAGCTTGTTATCTAGATATTAAAAGTGGATTTATTAATTTTAAAGATGACTCTCAATCTAATAATTCAAATTATAGAAAATTGTATTATTGCGATTATTCTGCCAAAGGTCGTCCTCAAGTTATTACCTTTCCAACTTGTCCGCATTGTAGGCACCAATTGTCTTCATCGCAATTAACATCTTTTAGTACAAGAGGTAATCAATCCTTCTTTAACTTAATTAAATCACAGTTTCAAGTGCAACCTGCTGTTCCAGGTAAAGATAACGATCCAGACCGATTACCTAATGAGGGAAGAAAAGTTTTAATATTTTCTGATAGTAGACAAAGAGCTGCAAAACTTGCGCGTGATATGTCTGAAGCTTCAGATATTATGGCTGTACATCAATTATTTGCATTAGCAATTAATATGATGGAAAAATCTAATAAAGAGTATTCTATGGAATATTTATATGATTATTTTTGTATTGTTGCAGCGCAGAATAAAATAAAGATATTTAATGAACCTGAAAGGGAATGGTTTATAGAAAATTGTGATAGTGCTCTTAATAAATATAATAGATCATTAAGAAGAAAACGCGAGTATTCACCTGAATTGATAATATCTAATGCACCTATACAGATGCAAAAGTATTTATTAAGATTATATGCGGGTGGTTATAATACACTTTATGATTCTGCTATAAGTTGGATTGAACCAACGGATGAGGCAATGTTTTATTCTCTTGATGAACTTGAGGAAAATGGTATCATTGTAACGGAAAATGAATTCTTGGAACTCTTCAATGCTTGGATGATAAATATTTGCGATTCAAGTACTGCCTTAGGACAGTCAATTTCTGATGATACTAGAAGTGAGGTAAGATCTAGTTATGACGGATATGGATTGAAAAAAGATTGGTCATTTTCAAAAGCAATCGCTAGTGTTATGGATTGGAAAAATGATTCTGAAGTGTTAAGTATATGGAAGAGGACATTAATTAATAACTTTTTAGATATGTCTCAATTTGATCATGGAAAATACTACGTATCTTTATCAAAAATTAAACCGAGATTTGATTTGAAACATAAATGGTATAGGTGTGAGTGCTGTTCAGAAATAACTCCTTATCTATTAAAAAAGTGTTGTCCAAGTTGTGGAACTACTAAAATCCATTATATGGATGATAATGAAATTAAGTCTCTTGAATTTTGGAGAAAGCCTATAGATGATGCAATTAGTGGTAAAAAAATTTATGTTATTGATACAGAGGAACATACTGCACAGGTATCTCATAAGGATCAAAGAGATGCTATTTGGAGTAAAACTGAAAAGTATGAACTAAGATTTCAGGATTTACTTCAAAATAATGAAACTCCTGTTGATATTTTAAGTAGTACTACAACAATGGAAGTTGGAATAGATATTGGTTCATTAGTAGCAGTTGGCCTTAGAAATATTCCACCATTACGTGAAAATTATCAGCAAAGAGCAGGTAGAGCAGGTCGAAGGGGTTCAAGTTTATCTACTATTGTTACATTTTGTGAGGATGGACCTCATGACACATTATATTTTAAAGATCCTGTTCCAATGCTTAGGGGAGATCCAAGAAAACCTTGGATAGATACTAAAAGTAACAAATTGATTCAACGCCATTTGGCTATGGTTATTTTTTGTGAATATCTTAGCAAGAATAATAATAGCTTAGATTTCATTAGTGCAGCTGAGTTTCTTGATTATCACTTGTTTGAATTTAGTAATTACTTAAAGAAATATGCGATTAGAAGAAAACTTATACCAAATAATATTGAATTTGATTATTCAAAGTTTTGTCATTGGCTTAATAATGAGTTAATTAAAATGAAAAATAGAAGAGATGAACATCCTGAGTTGTTTGGTGTTGAAAGCTCTAATAATGAGAACACTAAATCTTTACTAGATGCTTTATACGAGGAAGGTATTATACCTACATATTCTTTCCCCAAAAATGTTGTTAGTACCTATATTACAGATGAAAATGGCAGAGTACGCTATGAAATAAGTAGAGGCCTTGATGTTGCGATTGGGGAATATGCACCAGGACGAGCGATTGTTGTTGATAAACAAACTTACCAAATAGGTGGCTTGTATTTTCCAAATAGCGATAAAAGAAAAGGTTTGACTAAGATACCAGCTCGTGCATATGTGGAGGATCCAAATTATTTGAAAGAAATTTTATCTTGCCCAAAATGTGGGTGGTTTGGTTTAAAAGAAGAAAGCCTAACATTGTGTCCGTTTTGCAGTAGCAAAAGTATAATATCAAGTAAACCATTATTGAGACCGTGGGGATTTGCCCCAAAGGATGGAAAAAGTATTTCAGAAGCACAATTAATAGAACAATATACATCAGTTCAACAACCACTATATTCAACTTTACCTAATTCTTCTGATATGATAAGTGTCTCTAATTGTGATAATATAAGAATAGCTTCAAGGACTAATCAAAGAATTATTATGATGAATAAAGGTGTTCAGGATTGTGGGTTTATGGTATGCAAAGATTGTGGTGCTTCAATGCCAGGTGATGATGAGCGTGTTTTAAATAGTATATATCGACCGTACAATAATAAATATGCTGGAAAAAAATGTAATCATTTAAATACTGTAAATGTAAACTTAGGATTTGATTTTATTACTGATATGTTAGTGTTAGAGTTTTTTCTTGATAGTAACTATATTAATGTAGATAGAAATGAAAACCTTTGGCTTGAACGTGCTGGTCAATCATTGGCTGAAGCAATGAGGTTGGCAGCTAGCAAACATTTAGATGTTGAATTTACTGAATTGGTTACTGGATATCGAATAAGGGAAAATAGCAAAGGCTCTTTTATTGATATATATTTGTATGATAGTCTTTCAAGTGGTGCTGGATATGCAGATAGTATAGCTAATGATATTGAAGAAATTTTAATTGAAGTTGAAGATTTATTGAAAAATTGTGATTGTAGTAGTTCTTGCCACAATTGTTTAAGAAACTATAGAAATCAGTTTGTTCATGGTTTATTGGATAGATTTGCAGCGTTAGAATTATTACAATGGGGTAAAAATGGTACAGTAGCATCAGCACTTAATTTTGAAAAACAGGTTGATATTATTAAACCACTATGTAATATATTAAGTTCATTTAATTGTATCCTTGATTTTAGCAATAAGAAAATTACAATTACTAAAGATAAATTTAAAAAAACTTTGGTCGTTTATCCTGCTATGTGGTCTGAAAAGAATAAAGAGAAAACAATATACTTACGTGACTCGTACATTAAATATTCAAAGCCATTTGCAGTGCAAAAAATATTGGATGAAATTGCATTATAACAATGCGTGTAATGATACATTTATAAAAATTATGTAAAATTTGTTATATTTATTGAAAAATTTATGTATATGTGATATATTATGAGTGGCATTAGAACTTTTTAATAAAAATACTTGATTTTTTGCAAAATATATGTTAATATAACATTAAATTATTTCATACCAAGAATAATTAGGTTGCTATAATAAGGTAGTAAACCGTAAAGCGCTGATGCCCTGTTCATTTGAATAGGGCATTATCTTTTATAATTTGATATTTGTTAGGAGGTTAATTATGAGTTATGGTTTAGGTATTGATTGTGGAATTGCTTCAGTAGGTAGTGGAACTGTTCTTTTGAACGAAAAAGAAGAACCTTACAAAATCGATTTTATGGGTGTAAGAACTTTTGATAAAGCTGAAACCGGTACCGGAAAATCATTAGCTGCTGAAAGAAGAACATTTAGAGGATCTAGGAGAACTCACCGAAGAAAGACTCACAGAAAAGATAGAATCAAAAAACTTATTTGTGATACTATGAATGTAGATTTTAAGTACATTCAATCTATCTATGAAAGAAAGAATTTATCAGATATTTATGAGATTAGATATGAAGCATTGAATAGAAAATTAACAAAAGATGAGTTTATTCGATTATTGATTCATTTATCACAGAGAAGAGGTTTTAAGTCTAACAGAAAGATTGATGCAAAAAATAAAAATTCTGATGATGGCAAGATGCTTAAAGAAATTGAAAAGAATAAGTCAATTTTTACAGATAACGGTTATCGTACGATAGGTGAAATGTTATTTAAAAATGAAAAGTTTATTCAAAGAAAAAGAAATAAATCAGACTATTCTATGACTTTCTTAAGAGTTGATTATGAAAATGAAATTAAAGTGATATTTAATCAACAGAGAAAATTCAATAATCAACATGCAACGGAATCCTTTGAAAACGAATATCTAAAAATCTATTTGTCACAAAGAAATTTTGATGACGGACCGGATGAAAGTAGCCCATACGGTGGAAATCTAATTGGAAAAATGGTGAAGAATTGTACATTTGAACCTACTTTAAAGGCAGCCCCAAAAGCATCATATTCGTTTGAGTATTCAAACTTGTTAACTAAGGTCAATAGTATGAAAATTTTATACAATGGAAATAGGAGACCGTTAACTAAGGAAGAAAGAGAAAAAGTTGTTAATTTAGCTTTTAAAAAGAATAAGATAACCTATTCTTCTATTAGAACAGAATTAGGTTTATCTAATGAAGAATTTTTCAACATTTCATATAATTCAAAAGATTATACTGAAACTGAAAAGAAAACAAAGTTTAGTTACTTAACTGCTTATTATGAATTTAAAAAAGCATATGGATCTTCATATTTAGAGTGGAGTGTTGAGAAGAAAAATACTTTAGCAACGATACTTACACTTCACAAAAACGACTCAAAAATTATCGAGGAAATGAAAGAAAAGAATTTCTTGGAAGATGAAATTAATGTTGCTCTTACAATACCATCATTTACAAAGTTTGGAAATCTTTCTATTGCTGTCTTAAATAAAATGATTCCATATCTTGAAGATGGAATGTTGTACAATGAAGCTATTACTGCATTGGGTTATAACTTTAAAGATGATGATAAGTGTCAGCAAATGTATTTACCATCAAATCCAAAAGATGCTCCAGAACTTGATGAAATAAGAAATCCTGTAGTTAGACGAACAGTTTCTCAAACTATAAAGGTTATTAATTCTATTATTAGAGAAAAGGGTGAAAGTCCAACATACATCAATATTGAACTAGCTAGGGAACTTGCAAAGAGTTATAAGGAAAGAAAAAATATTGAGAGTAATCAAAAATCAAATAGGGAGAAAAATGAGAAAAGTTTTGAAGAATTAAAAAAATTGGGAGTTGTTAAACCTACTGCTTTTGATTTAGTGAAATATAAATTGTGGAAAGAACAAGATGGAATATGTGTTTATTCACAAAAACCACTAAAAATAGAAAAACTATTTTCAGAAGGTTATGCTGAGGTGGATCATATTGTTCCTTATAGTATTTCTTTTGATGATTCTTATTCAAACAAAGTTCTTGTGCATACCAATGAAAATCAAAATAAAGGCAACAGAATACCTCTTAATTATTTGAGTGGTAAAGAAAGAGATGAGTTTATAGTTTGGGTGAAGAATTCTCATCTTAGCTTTAGAAAAAAGCAGAATCTTCTTAAAGAAAAAATTTCGGAAGACGATTTTGATGGATTTAAGAATAGAAATTTAAAGGATACACAATATCTTTCAAGATTTCTTTTGAAGTTTATTAAGAAATACCTTAAATTTGCACCAAGTTCTACTAACAGAAAGGAAACGGTAATAGCAGTGAATGGTGCAATAACTTCTTACATTCGTAAAAGATGGGGTATTGAAAAAATCCGTGCAAATGGTGATGCTCATCATGCTACGGATGCAATAGTTATTGCGTGCGTTACCAAGTCAATGATAAAGAGAATCTCAGAGTATTCTAAATATAAGGAAACTCTGTATATCAAGAACAACAATGAAACATTAGATGTTGATAAAATAACTGGTGAAGTGAAAAATTATTTTCCTATGCCATACAAGTGGTTTAGAACAGAGCTTGATATTAGATGTTCTAAAAATCCAGAGAGACTTTTAGCATCTAATCCTATACCTACTTATGCAAGAGACGAAAAGGTTAAACCAATCTTCGTATCAAGAATGGTTAATAGAAAAGTAACTGGACCGGCTCATCAAGATACATTAAGAAGAATGGTTGTAGAAAATGGTCAAAAATATGAAGTTGTTAAAACTGATTTGAATAAATTAAGTTTAGATAACAATAACGAAATTGCTAATTATTACAATCCTGATGATGATAGATTATTATATGATGCATTAAAGAATCATTTAATAAAATTTAAAGAAATGCATAAGGAAGAGAATGGCAAAAAGAAGGTAGAAGATGCTTTTACCGAACCTTTCTATAAGCCAAAAAGTGATGGTTCTAAGGGTCCACTTGTAAAGTCAGTGAAAATTATCAAGAAAATTACTTCATCAGTTACATTAAATAATAACACTACTATAGCTAAAAATGGTGATATGATAAGGACTGATGTGTTTCGTACGGAAGACGGATATTATTTAGTGCCAATTTATGTTGCTGATACAGTAAAAAATGAATTGCCTCATAAAGCGATAGTTCAAGGTGGAGAATGGAAAGCTATGAATGATGAAGACTTTTTATTTTCTCTGTACAGAAATGATTTAATTAAAATTAAGTCAAACAGTGATGTGACATTTTCATTAATGAATGAAAGTAGCAGTTTGCCTAAAACAGAATCCCTACGAGAGGAATTTGTGTATTTTAAAGGAACTAGTATTAATACAGCTTCTATAAGGGTTGTTACTCATGACAATTGTTACATCAAAAAAAGCTTAGGAGTGAAAAACCTTCAGTCTTTAGAAAAATACCAAGTTGATGTTTTGGGGAATGTTTCGAAAGTTAAAAAAGAAAAACGAATAGGTTTTAGATGATGGGATATAGGGTAATTTTTCTTACAAATCCAGCAAGATTATATGTAAAAAATCAACAACTTGTAATAGATAATGGTGATGTTTTTAAAGTTCCATTAGAAGATATTGAATGCATTGCTATTGATTCTATGCAAATATCAATGAATTCATATTTGTTGTCAAGACTATCTGAATATGCTATTACTTTGTATGTAACTGACAAAACACATCACCCTTGTGGAACTTTTCTTCCGCTATTGAGACATTCAAAACATCTATCAGTGCTAAAAAATCAGTTAGAAATGACTTTACCTAATAAGAAAAAGCTATGGAAACAAATTGTTTGTCAAAAAATAGAAAATCAAGCAACTGTTTTAAAATTGTGCGGTATAGATGAGTGGAAAAGCATAGATGTTTTGAAAAATATGGTTAAGTCTGGTGATCCGGATAATATGGAGGCAGTAGCAGCTTCAAAATATTTTAAGTTATTGTTTGGTAAAAATTATACCCGAACTCAAGATAACTTTATAAACCCAAAACTTAACTATGGTTATTCTATTTTGAGAAGTACAATATCAAAGTATCTTATAGTATATGGATATGAACCTTCACTAGGTATTTTTCATAAGAGTAATCTAAATAGCTTTAATCTGTCAGATGATATCATTGAGCCATTTAGACCAATAGTAGATTTGTATGTAAAAAAATTTGCTTTGAAAGATGAAATAGATACACATACGAAGGCTTCTCTGGTGAATCTATTAAATTGTGATTTAATAATAGACAATAAATTGTTTGCTTGTGCAAAAGCTATTGAACTAACAATAAAAAGTTTATCTAGTTGGTATAATGATAAGAATAAATCTTTATTATTGCCACAGATTATTGATTTGGAACAACATACATATGAATAAATTTATGAGAATAATTGTATTTTTTGATTTACCTGTAAAAACAAAAAGACAGAGAACGGTTGCAACAAGATTTAGAAATTTTCTACTAAAAGATGGTTTTTTTATGGTGCAGTTTTCTGTGTATGCAAGAATTTGTAATGGCGTTGATGATGTTGAGAAACATAAATCAAGAATTAGAGATAATACTCCGGAAAATGGTTCTGTACGAATGTTAGTGATAACTGAAAAACAGTATGAAAGAATGGAAATTCTTATAGGTGATCTTGTAAATGAAGAAAAACAACAAGTATTTGAACAACTTTCTATTTTTTGATTTTTCTTGAGTTTCTGATTGTATTACTGTTAAAAATAATAATTTTTGCGCAAAGAAAACTCCCATAAACTTAGTGTTTATGGGAGTTTCTTTAGTCCCTATTATATCATACCAAGAATAATTAGGGAACTATAACAGGTTTGCTATTGCAGTTTTATAAGTGTTAATTATATCATACCAAGAATAATTAGGGAACTATAACCCAGGCCTGAATGGGTATAGGATGGCTCGAATTATATCATACCAAGAATAATTAGGGAACTATAACCCGTATCATCTGAATAATCAGTAGGTACTTATTATATCATACCAAGAATAATTAGGGAACTATAACAATAAATACATAGCAAGTTTTTGTCAATGCATTATATCATACCAAGAATAATTAGGGAACTATAACTCTTTGCAATTGGAGAAGAGAAAGAAAACTATTATATCATACCAAGAATAATTAGGGAACTATAACGGAGAACTTTTTTTACTTTTTAAATTGTAAATTATATCATACCAAGAATAATTAGGGAACTATAACCTATGTCGATTAATTAGATATACTCATCCAATTATATCATACCAAGAATAATTAGGGAACTATAACTTGAGTGAAGCTAACCTTGAATGGGTTTGCATTATATCATACCAAGAATAATTAGGGAACTATAACACAGAATCAAACATTGCTGTCCATCCCTTTATTATATCATACCAAGAATAATTAGGGAACTATAACTTGAATGAGAACAACCTTGAATGGGTTTGCATTATATCATACCAAGAATAATTAGGGAACTATAACCGCTTCCGCATAAAGGGCATTTATACATATATTATATCATACCAAGAATAATTAGGGAACTATAACTGTTAATGATAGACGAGGCAACGCAGATAAATTATATCATACCAAGAATAATTAGGGAACTATAACTACTGACCGTATGACAAGTTAGTACCGTTAATTATATCATACCAAGAATAATTAGGGAACTATAACTGAATTGTCTTATAATCTATCTGGTGAACTATTATATCATACCAAGAATAATTAGGGAACTATAACATTAGAACAACGAAAAATGAAATTTAGCTTATTATATCATACCAAGAATAATTAGGGAACTATAACTACTCTTGCAGACATACATTCTCTGACTTAATTATATCATACCAAGAATAATTAGGGAACTATAACTTTCAAAGGTTACAAAGTCAATATCCTTGCATTATATCATACCAAGAATAATTAGGGAACTATAACGATATATCATCAGATATTAATAGTATTGTAATTATATCATACCAAGAATAATTAGGGAACTATAACTTGGTAAAGCACACTTCTTTATCGTCAATGATTATATCATACCAAGAATAATTAGGGAACTATAACACAACTGCAATTTTTAACGAGCTAACCCAAATTATATCATACCAAGAATAATTAGGGAACTATAACAGGACAAGTTACTTGTCTTGTTTTTATATTATTATATCATACCAAGAATAATTAGGGAACTATAACAATAAATAATTGTATAAATCAAGAGATTAAATTATATCATACCAAGAATAATTAGGGAACTATAACGCACAAATTGCACTAAATAACAGAGAAACAATTATATCATACCAAGAATAATTAGGGAACTATAACCATTTTGTTTTAGTGCTCATAGCTACTTATATTATATCATACCAAGAATAATTAGGGAACTATAACAGTTTACAACACGGAATTAGAAGTAAAAAGATTATATCATACCAAGAATAATTAGGGAACTATAACCCACACAATCGAAGATATACAGAAAGCAAAATTATATCATACCAAGAATAATTAGGGAACTATAACGTGGACCGACTTCCTTCAATGTTGTTAAGGATTATATCATACCAAGAATAATTAGAGAACTATAACATAATAACATCAATGCTATTTAACAATGTTATTATATCATACCAATAACAATAACCAAAGTCCCCAATATGGGACTTATCTATTATAAAACACTATAATTTTTCTTTTTCTATTGTGTTTCTAAAAATAAGTATGATATAATGCATAATATACAGAAACAAATAATAATAACTAATTATTTTATATAAATTTAATTATTTAAGGAGGATATTATGGATTATCAAGAAATTATGAGAGATATTGCAAGTGGTTTAACCGGTGAAAATGAAAAAGATATACAGTACTTAATGGAACAAATGGAAAAGTACAAAGACCATGAACTTGGAAAAGAGATTATCAGGGCTTGTGGTAGGCTGATAAGTGGAATGTTGCCTGAAGAAAAGGTCAATGAATTAGCTAATGCTTTTGAAAAAGATAATGCAGAAATCGAAAATGAACTTGATGATTTGTTTTCTACTCTACAATCAGGTGATTATAATTTAGCACTTGGAAAAGTAGAAAAATTAGTGGAAAAGGCTGAAGAATTAATTTCTGCCGGTATGTATCAGAATGATTCAGTCAGCGATTATTTTTGTTTCATTAACCCTATGCAAGAATTACTTTATGGTTATAGACACAGAGATAGCAAGAAAGATATTAGACTATCTAATTTTCCGTTTGCTACAATATATTTCTTCTATGGAAATATATTGTTTGAACTGGGTCGTTATACAGAAGCAAATGTTGCCCTTGAAAAAGCAAAAAGATGGAATCCTATGGATGCCGATATTGCCTTTGAATATGCAGAAACATACAAGGCTATGGGTGATATTGAAACATTCTTGGATTACACAATTGAAATTTTCAATTTTGCTTATAAATCTGAGGATTTAGCCCGTTGTTATAGAAATCTTGGTTATTACTTTATAGAAAAGAAAATGTGGCAAGAGGCTATTGCTTGTGAAGATTATAGTTTGAATTTTGATTCTAATACTGATGCAGCTTATGGTGAGTTGTTTTATATTGAACAAACCACACATTTGGAAATAAAACCTGCACCTATTGAAACAATGAAGAAGTTTAGTAGGAAATATGGCTTTCCATTAGAGCCTAATGAGGATGTTGTAGGATTAGCTATAGCTTATGGCGAGAATAGTGCAGAAAATGGCAATGATGAATTTGCAAAATATTTTCTTAATATTGCCTATGACTTAACCCACTTTGATGAAGTGAAACAACTACTTGATGAATTAGAAAGGAAAGATATAGAAAGTAAAACAGAAACTTTAGCAGATGTTTTATGTAGTTCAAAAAATTTTATAATCCCGGCATATCAAAGACCTTATGAATGGGGAGAGAAAGAAATTAATGAACTTACTAATACTATTTATGCAAAGTTTTGTGATTATTTAGAGAATGAAGAAAATGTTCAATTCTTAATGTTTGGTATTTTACAATTTGGAAAAATTGAAAATCATTCTCTTAGCATTATTGATGGTCACCAAAGAATAACTACCTTTTACATATTGAAAAGTATATTAGCAGAAAGGTTAGGTGAAGAGAATAATTTGCCTAAGGTGATGAATCAAATCAATAATGCTGATATAGTTAAAGCTATCAATGATAAATCTACAAATTATGGGAAAAATAAAGAACTTTTAGATAAGTTTGTGTCCGGTATTGAAAAGAAAAATTTAGAGAGTTTTCAAGATTTTATAAATAAAAAAATTCTCTTTGTTTCAATTTTTGTAAGTGAAACTGCATCTATTTCTACATTATTAGAAATTTTCGATTCTATCAACACAACAGGTCTAAAGCTAGATGTTAAGGATATTTTCAAGATAAAATTTTGTGATTATATTTGCAAAAATAGCAGTGATAAAAATAGTACCCTAAAAAAGATTAATGATGCTTATCAACAAGTTAATTCTTTGGAAGAAAATTATTCTGTTAATGAAAATGTATTGCTTGATACATTTAGGTTTTATCTAATTTCAAAAACCAATAAAAGCGGTGATTGCCTTAGAATGAGCAACAATAAATTCTTTTTTGATGAAAAAGGATTTTTCAATTCACCATTACCTGATGAACTTGTTAATGTGGATTTGCTGAAAGTTTTTGAGGATATTTCTGCTTGTATTCTTGAAACACAAAATTATCTTATGAATACCAGAGATAAAAATAGTGGTAATTTAATTAATGGTTGTTCAAGAGAATTACTAGGAATAAGTGGTTATGGCAACTTAAAAAATATGTATTTTTATCTTGTATTTATTCAGTGTATAAATGGTAAAAAGATAGATAATACAGTAATTGATAATACAGTAATCGATAATGCAGAACAGTTGACAAAATTACTATGGCAATACTGTTCATTATACAGTGCCTCATATTCAAGAATTGTCTATCGTGTATTTACAAATATTAAGGAGATTTATTTTAGTGAAAACAATAACCCTTATAACAATATTGAAGAAGTAAAAGATGATTTGATTAAAACTTTAGAAAAAGAAAATTTTGATTTTGTCGGTTTTAAGAATGTACTTGATAAATCGGTATTTGATAATCGTACAAAAAATCTGTTTCTTTCACTTAGTTACATTGATGATTGTAAAAGTACTAACGAAACTATTTATAATGTGAAAAATACAATTTTCTATTCTTCAAATCAAGAACCTAAAAAAGCACTTGATATTGAACATATACTTTCACATTCATTGTATAGTGATAATGAGTATGTGGATAGTTTAGGAAACTTAATGTTCCTTGAAAGAACTATAAATAGACAATTAGGTGCTAAAACTAAAAATTTAAATGAGGTCAATAAACAGAAAGATATAGAAACTAAATTAGAATTTTATAAGAAAAGCACCTTGCAATCTGTTGAGAATTTTCTTAACAATTATGATAAAAGCCATAACATAGAAAATTACATAGCAGATAGAAATATCGCTAAAACAGAATTCCTAAAAAATCTATATGGTGAATTCTATGAAGTAATAGATAAAAAGTCGTAAATCAAAATACAGTAATGCTAAATAAAAAATGGCCTGTGAGTTTTACCCACAGGTCATTTTTATAGTTCAAGATATTCAATACAATTTTCTTTGGCAAATTTATTTCCATAGGAATTTTTAGGAGCAAGGATAGTTAAATTTTCACTGCAACCGGCAAATGCTTTTTTACTGATATACTTAACATTTTCAGAGATAGAAACACTTTCAAGGCTTTTGCAATTTATAAATGCGTATTCACTGATTTTTTCAACACTGTTTGGGATAATGATAGATTTTATATTGCTACAACCTATAAATGCGAAACTTTCAATTACCATTATACCATTAGGAATAGCAATGGTTTTAAGGTGTTTACATCTGTCAAAGGCGTAGGGACTAATATATTTTACTGACTTAGGAATTATGGCATTTTCACTTTTACCTCTGTATTTTATTAGATATTTATTGCTTGAAATAACAAAGTCATCATTGTTGTCTCTGTACCATTTTGTATTATCAAAAGCATCATGACCAATAAAAGTAACACTGTCAGGGATAACTATATTATCAAGATTAGTACAAAATCTAAAAGCAGAAAAACCTATTATTTTAACAGTATCAGGAATGGTAATGTGCTGAAGGTTAGGGCAATTATAAAATGCACAACATTCTATTTCTTCTGTTCCATAGGGTATATCAATGCTGACAATATCATACCTGTCAAGATACTGAAAAGACTTTATCTTTTTAATATTATTTTCCATATTACAAATCCTCCTTGTGTGTTGGCTATATTATACAAAATCCTATGTTCCTTTTTTATCACATATAATATTGTCAATTTGATAGTGTAATGATAAAATATTTATATATGAGGTGATTTTATGCAGAATTATCAGAAAGACTCAGAATACAAACCTAAGAAACTTCTTATTTTGAATATCCTAGAAATTCTAAGAAAATATACTGATGAAAACCATAGACTAGGTCAAAAAGAAATAATAGATATTCTCAAAAAAGAGTATAATATGTCAGTAGACAGAAAAGCTATTAAGCGTAATATTATGGATTTGATAGATGCCGGTTATGATATTGAATATACCGAAACAGTAAGAATGACACCTAACAAAAAGACAGGTGAAATGGAAGAAAGTTATGTTTGGTCTGATTTTTATTATGCAAATGAATTTTCTAACAGTGAATTAAGGATGCTGATTGATAGTCTGGTTTTTTCAAGACATATACCTTATTCTCAGAGAAAAGAGCTTGTTGAAAAGTTAGAGAAACTTTCCAGTGTGTATTTTAAGCCTAGCATAAAGCACATTGTAACCGCTACTGATTATAACCTTGATAACAAAGAACTTTTTTATACCATAGACATTCTTGATGAGGCGATTACTGCGAAAAAGAAAGTGTCTTTCAATTATTATGAATATGGTACAGACAAGAAACTTCATTGTAGAAAAACTTCTGACGGTACTGTTAGAGAATACAAAATCAACCCATATCAAATGGTTGCAAAAGAGGGAAAGTATTACCTAATCTGTAATAACGATAAGTACATGGATGTGTCAAATTATAGAGTAGACAGAATAGCAAATATAAAAATTCTTGATGAAGATGTAAAGCCATTTAAGAGCTTAAGAGGTGCTAACGGACAACCACTGGATTTGCAGAAATATATGGATGAGCATGTTTATATGTATGCCAGCGATACAATAAAAGCAAAGTTTAGGGTAAGTAAAGCATTGTTAAGTGATGTTGTTGATATGTTTGAAAAGAACTTGAAATTTTCTGATGAAAGTTCTGCTTATGTAACTGTAACTGCAAATGTAAATGAAATTTCTATGTTTCAGTTTGCTAAGAATTATTCAAATGATGTTGTGGTACTAGAACCAAAGTCTTTGATAGAAAAGTTAAAAGAAGATGCAAAACAAACCCTAAAAATTTATGATGATTTGAAATAAAAAGTTAGGTAATTATTTTTTATGATTAAGATAATATCATGAATAATCAATTATTCATGAAGGTGTTTTGCTTTTTACAACAATATAACATTTCATCTTGTTTTAGCTCTCTGATGAATATTGCATAATTAGAAAGACTAGCGATAGTCTTTCTTTTTTATAGATAATTATATTTATAATAATCAAATTTCAAAACAGAAAAGTGCATAGTGAAAGATTACTTAAATATTGATTGAATTATGCACAAATCCATAAAAATGTACATTGTATTATTAAGGTAACTGTGCTAACATCATGCTATAAGAAAGAATTAAAATCGAATAAATTGTATTAGAATATAAGAACTGAATTAATCGAACAAAATAAAATAGCATTTGCTAAAGGCTTTATGCAGTAAAGAAGTTAGCAAATATTATTTGTCAAATTAAATACTATAGTTCTTTATAAGAAATAAATTCTTGTAAAGAATAAAAATTTAACTCCATTTTGTTTGATAATTCAGTGAAACGAAGATACAGATTATTCGTTTTTGATTTAATATAACAAAAAGGAGTTTTTATTTATGAAAAAAACTAAAAATTTAATTGAAAAGTCAGAAAATAAAGAAGATATTGTATTAACAATTCCTGCATTGTTAGAATTGCAAAAACAGATTGAAGAAATATCTCGTAACATTAATAATCAAGTAGTAAATAACTTGTTTTTCAATATTGAAGATGTTATGAAGATGACTGGCTGGTCTAGGAAAACAGTAGAGGAGTTGTTTCGACATCCTGAATTTCCTTCTACAGATTTAGGCAAAAAACAACTTGTACTAAAAACTGCTTTCATTAATTTCTTTTCAGTAAAGAGAAAAAGTAGTGAAAGAAATACTTGGATTAATAATCAATAAGAGGTGTTTTTTATGGCAAATAAACCTAAGAGAAAAGGTAACGGCGAAGGCACAATTTTTTATGATAAAAGTCGTAAGAGATGGAGATGCCAAATAAGTTATCAAAAGTATAGTGGAGAAATAGCAAGAAAAAGTTTATCAGCATCAACTAAAACAGAACTTATTAAAAAGAGAAATCAATTATTAAAAGATATTATGGAGCAAAAAATTTGTGAAACTACAGATGCTACAATGGTTGATTTACTGAAAGAAGATGCAGAGTATGACCACAATATGAATAGAATACAAGATTCTGCTTATAACAGAAGACTGCTGACTGTTCGAATTATAGAAAAAGGAAGTCTAGCTAAAATTCCAATTACAAAGATACAAACAAATCAAATTAATGATTTTTTATTTTCGATAAAGCACTATTCTAATAGTGTAATTGATAAAGTGTATTCTTCAATGTCTAAAGCTTATAACCTTGCCATACATAAAAGATTAATGGGATATAACTTGATGGATAGTCCGTTTATTAGAAAGCCAAAGTCAGATAAACCAACTAAGAAAGTAGTAGCCTTTACTGTTGAAGAAGAAAATGATTTTCTTAATTATCTTAAAGATATGAAAATCAATAAAAATGCTATTGATTACAGACCTATGTTTTACATTGAACTTTTTGCCGGACTTAGAATGGGAGAAATTTGTGCTTTGACTGCTAAGGATATTGATTTGAGAAATAGACTTATACATGTTAGAAATACCGTTACAAGAGGTATAAATTATGCAATAAAAGTAGGGGACAGAACAAAAACTCAAAAAGGTTATCGTGATGTACCAATTCAAGATTGTTTAGTGCCTATACTAAAAGAAGTTTTGGCAAACTATAAAGAGAATGATAACGGACTACTGTTTTATAATTTTAAAAGCAATAGACCAATATCCACCTCACAAGTGAATAGTTCGTTTACCAGAATATGTAAGAAGCTAAATATAGAAATCAGTGGTGGTCAGCATCTTCTAAGACATACCTTTGCAACCAGAGTTATTGAGTCAGGAATATCAGCAGAAGTATTGAAAAACTGGATGGGACATACCGATATTTCTGTAACTATAAATACATATTGTGATGTTTTTGATAGATTAAATAACCCTGCAATGGAACAGTTTAACACCTATTGTCAGCAGAATTTAAGTATATAAAATTTAATGAAAATCTTTTGCTACTGCACCAGAACTGCACCAGAGAAATTTTTTCACAAGAAAATGCCTAGTTTTTTAAGAAATTACTAGGCACTTTTTATGCTTAAAAAGAAAAATAATCAGTTGAAATTTATAACCATTGGATGAATAAAAAATATCATAAAAATCTTTTTTTGCCACCAAAACCCCATTAATAGGCTATTTTTGAGGTGATTTTCTGTGTTTTTATCATATTTTAAAATATTTTTGCAAAAAAGTGTTGACTTTTGGGACATCATAAGATATAATAAATATCGTTGTTGAGAGACAACAAAACGCAAAATAAAATATATGCGGGTGTGGCGGAATTGGCAGACGCGCTAGATTTAGGTTCTAGTGTTCACCGACGTGCAGGTTCAAGTCCTGTCACCCGCACCAGTATGAGTGTTCATAACGGATTTAAGTTATGGACACTCATTCTTTTTATTCAATTTCATCCGATTTGTATGTAGTGAGCAGGTTTTGTGCCTGCTCACAATTTTTTATGCAGACTTTGCTGTGGGGATATACTCCACATCTACGCCCTTTCGGGTGTTTGCTTTGTAGTTTTCGTCCTCTGATGACGGTAGCTCTAAGTAGCCGACAAAGCGATAATAGATTACAATGCGCTGGGTGTAGCTTTTCTTCCCGCCTTCCTTTTCGTAAACATCAATGTGATCGATAAGCTCTCTGAGCATTGGTGCGGTTAAGGATTCCATCTCCATAAACTTTCTGACAGCTTTAAGAAAGTCATCTTTGTTTTGCTCCATTTCGCTGATTTTGGCAAGGCGTTCCTTGTACTCAAAAATCTTTGTTTTCAGTTCAAGGCGTTCAACCTCATATTTATGCGATAGCTCCATATACATCTCATCGCTTAGCTTGCCGGATACATTGTCCTCGTAGGTTTTGGCGAAAAGTGAAGTGAGCATTTCGTTTCGGGCGGTTGCCCGATTCAGCTCTGTTTCTAAGGTTTTCTGCTCCGCCAACATATCGGCGTTGGTTTTCTCGGCAAGAAGCTTTGCAAATTCTTCCTCGTGAGATTCCAAATACTTTGCTAAACGGCGAAGTTCCAGCATTACCACTTGTTCGATTGCGTCGGCACGGATATAATGGCGGGTTTCGCAATTCCCACGGGTATCCTTTTTATAGTTGGAACAGCTGAAATAATGGATTTCCTTGTTGGTGGTATTCGTATGATACCATAGCTTACTGCCGCAATCGGCACAGTATAGAAAATCGCAAAACATATTCTTCTCGCCGTTCTCCTTTTTAGGAGCACGGCGCTTTGTCTTTACGACAAGCGTTTGCACCAACTCAAAATCATCACGGTTAATAATCGGCTCGTGAACGTCCTTGAAAATCACCCAGTTTTCTTTAGGATTATCGTAGCGTTTCTTATTCTTGTATGATTTGGAATAAGTCTTGAAGTTGATAATATCGCCGCAATACTCCTGTTGGGTTAGTATTTTGGTGATAGTGGTTTTGCACCATTTGTATTTGTTAGGCTGCGTAACCTTACCGCCTTTTCGGATACCCTTTTCCTGCCAATACGCCATAGGAATCAACACCTTGCGCTCTTGCAAGATTCGAGCAATCGTTTCGTTGCTTTTGCCTTCAAGCGCCATTTTGAAGATGTCACGAACGATCTGTGCTGCTTCGGGATCGATGATCCACTTCTTAGGATTATCGAGAGATTTGATATATCCATATGGCGGCGGAGCTAACGGCTCGCCTGTGCTGCCGCGTGCGATTTCGCAAAGCGTCCTTCCGTCCCTGGTGATTCTGATTACTCCGCCGAAATCAGCTTTTTCCGTCAGGCTTTCGAGCATTCTCTGCAAGCTTTCGGACCTAGTATCCGAGCACGAGCAAAAGGAAAGGAGCATGACGGCGGAAAAAAGTATCGATAAAAATTTTTTCATGATTATTCAAGCCGGACAAAGCCGGGCTCCTTTCGGGTTGATTGCGGTCAAATGCCGCTTGCATTAATGATTATATCATACTGCGGCAAAAATTCCTACACAAAAATCAAAAAAAGAAACAGGCGGAGTGCGTTTGCTCTCCGTCTGCCCCTTTTATTATCGGATAGATCCGATGGTTTAATTAGTGGTGGATATAGTAATATGCGTCGTAGTTTGCGCCAAAGTTGTCAGCCCAGAACTCTGTGCCGTTTACCTGGTAGCAGATAGCATACTCGAACTTGCTGTAATCCATGTTAGAAGGAAGGTTGAGTGTTGTTGTCCAAGTCTCAGTGCCGTTCTCGTTTGTCTTGTCATAACCGAGAGCCTGATCGTTGTATGAGTTCCAACCGTCTGTTGTGTATCTTACATATACGTTCTTCTGATAAGCATAGTTCTGGAGAACAGCGTTGATCTGGAACTTGTTGCCGTAGAGCTGATAGCCAAGTCTCTCAGAAGTAACAGGAGCTACGCCGAGGATGTCGTTGCGTGTGTAGTCGTTGCCGTTGTTGTTGTCCCAGTACTCACGACCGTCAGCAACGAACTTGATAGCGAACTTTGTGTTCCAGCTTGAGAAGTTAGCTTTCCAAATCTTTGAACCGTCGTTAAGAGTAGTTACATACTCAGCCTTAGCGTCCTGCCAATCCATTGAATCCATGTAGTTGTAGTGAACATAAACTTCCTGGTTGCTTGCGCTGTCGTTTGTCTGGATGTAAGCCTCAAATGAAGTTCCGCCGTACTTTGAGAAAGTGGGGTTCAAGGAATAAAGGCTTACCTTGTCTGTAGCTGCGCTAACGCTTGTTGCACCGATCATGCTGAACATACCGAATGCCATTGCAAGTGTGAGAAGAATCGCTGCAAATCTTTTTGTTGTCTTAGTCTTTGTCATGATTTTTTCCTCCGTTTTGTTTTTGTTTTTCAAGTGACTTTGACTTGTATTTGTTTGTCGCTTTTCCTTGCGACACCTATATCTTACCAAATGTTAAAACAAAAATCAAGGGGGTAAAAAAATCAAGGGGGTAAAAAGCATTTCTGCCTATTGGTTATTCTGCACGGTAACAGGATGTACTTTTTGTGCATATTTACAATAGATTTAGCAAAGTGCATTAATTATGTAAATATATACTGTGTTGATTAACGATTTTTGGTGCATTTAACGAAGCTATGCTTTCTTGCGGACACCAAGCAGGAGGGTAATATGATATTGCTTGCTACAGTATAAGACACAGCCACGGAGTGCTATTTCAACCATTCTGCTGTGCCTTATACTGCTGATAATTATACTGTCTTGATATGACGGCGTTTTGCCGTCAAACTCAAATTCGTACTTGAAAAATGCCGTCATCTTGCTGTCAATCAAACAGTTTAAGGTCGTCCAGAATATCCTGTTCGGCTTCTTCCTGTTGTTCTGCGGTCAGTGCCGAAGCGTTTGCCATAGGCTGCGGGGCAAAGTTTGCTTCTGCAAAGCAAGCCCGCATTTCCTCACGAATAATATTTCGGATATCTTCCTCGTGCTGTTCACGGGTGATTGACTGCAAATCTACATAATCGGCAATTGCATCTAACACAAACTGATTGCGGGATTGGTATTTCTTCACATCCAGCGTCTGCATATATTCTGCAAGAGCACGCTCTCGGGCGTCGGTCAAATCAAAGCGCACTGTCATTTTATACACGTCCTTCATTCTTCGCCTCGGCTCTCAGATAAACGTCTGCGAGATATTCATAGCCTTTTGCGGCAGCACAGATGTCGTCAATGAACTTTACACGGTCAAGATTGCCGTGATAGAAATTCTTGATCAGGCAGCCTCCGCCACCGCAGACGTAGAGCTTCATTGTGCTTTCATCATAGCCGTGCTCACGCAGACGGCGGAAGATTTCTGCGACATATTCCTCCGCAATAGCGGTGATGATCTCCAAATCCGAATCAGGAATATCTGCCGTGCCCGTCCGCAACACCTCGTCGATGATATAGTCATTCAACTCTCTGCGTGTCTTGCGCATAAAACCTTCACGAATAGCGAGAGTGCATTGATAAGTGCCGAACTTCTCGGTGAACATCTTACCGCTTTGCGGCTTGCCGTTGACAAGATAAAGTGTGTTCATCGTACCGTTACCGATATCGGCTACCATACTCAGACCTTTGAGCGTGGATTTGATAGGCACAACCGCAGAATAACCCTGCGGATAGATTTTCACATCACAGATTCGGATATAATAATCTACATTCCGAAAAGTAAACTCTACCTCTTTGTTCTTTGACAGATATGCAGCAAAATCCGCTTTCTGTCCGCTTGTCCAAGTCAATGGCAAACCTGCGGCGATAATCACATCCGCTTCGGTCAGTCCTTCGTCTGCAAGCTCGGTTGCGATAGCGGCGAGCGTGAGGATATAGTAATCCTCGTCGTTCTGCTTTTCGGGCAGAAATTCCTTGTGACCTTCGCCGATCAGATAATACTTGCCGTTGTAGGTAAGCATATCCTTTGTAAATAGCGGTTCGCTGTCGTGGGTGGTTATACCAGTCTTGAAACAATGATTAGCGGTTTTGATGTTGCCGTAACCGTGGTCGATACCGATAATGATTTTGTTCTTGTAACTTTTCATAATAAAAATACCTCCTGAAATAGTAAAACTGCCCTGAAAAGTGGGGCAGTTATCAATTAATTAATTGTGTAATTTTGGAATAAAAATAACACCTACCGAAAACAATCAGTAGGTGCTATTCAAAGCCAATATCTGTGTTTGTTTGTTCTTGGAATATTCTTCCGATTTTATCAATGCGCTTTTTTACGGCACTATGCGTTTTATAGCCGACCTTATCTGCTATTTCCTGATAGGTAAAACCCTCAACACGAAGCTCCAATATCTGCCTGTCTTTTTCGGATAACGTTGCCATAAACCGTTCAACATCAACCTTTGCAGTTATATCGCCTTCCAAGTCGATACAGTCATCCGCTTTATCCCACTCAGCTCCGTCGTGATTATTTTTGTAATCCTCCTGAAAAGCTTCAAGTGAGACCATCGGGTGCTTGGTTTTCTTATGATAATAGCTGTTTTTAAAGTCATTCTTCTGTTGGCTATATCTATAATCGAAATCCTCAAAGCACTGATGCTCCTTGACAACGGCGAGGATCTCATTCATTCCAAAGCGTTCCATTGTTTTCGGAACAATATCCTTCAAAACAGCGTCAACATATTCGTCGCTGACAAAGCCGAAAAAAGTTGTAGGCTGAATATCGTTAACAAGGCTCTCAATCGGCGGCAGCACGCCCTCGTCCTGCATAGTCTTTATCCAGAAAGAAGGTGCGTGAGAAAACTTCCAAGCCGGATGATCTCCCGAATATATTTCACGACCTACGTTCAATCCCATATATTCCCATACAAGATAGTGAAAAGCGTCATACATCAAAAGAGCAAATTGATTGCTCTCTATCAACTCTATCTGCTTCCAATCCGTGAACAGCTCATAGGGATAGCGTGAAATCTGAAACGGAAGCGTTCCGCAATGATCAAGTAAAGACTTTGGGAAAAAGTAAAACAGCGGTATATACTCTGCATTTTTGTATCGGGTTATTTCGCCATTCTTTCGTTTGATTTTGATTGGCATTTGTATTCATCTCCTTTCCGAGGTTAGGTGCCTCTATATTATAAAGACGCTTCTACCCCTAAATTGTTCCAAAAATTGAAAAAATTTTTTAAAAAATATTTCGCACTACCCTAATTCTAACAGATAGGGTGTCCCAAAATACGGACTTTGGTACGGTCGCAGTAAAAACGTAGAAAAATCGTATAAAAGCAAAAAAGCCCCGCTGTCGGATAACAGATAATGTGTTATCTAACAGCGGGGCTATAATTTGCACATTCGTAATTTAAGCCGATTAATTCTACAATTAGCTTGATAATTAATCGCTGTGCTTTTCGGGTAAAATAAAGATACATTTACTCGGAGGTAAGACTATGAAAGGAAGAATACTAACCAAAGAAACTATAACGGGTTTTATCAACCATCTTCATTTGGAAGAAAAGAGCGCAAACACAATAGAGAAATACGCTCGTGATGTAAAGGCATTTGCGGCGTATTTGAACGGCAATGTGGTTAGCAAGGAGCTTGTCATCGAGTATAAGCAAAAGCTGATTGCCGACGGATATGCTGTGAGCAGTATCAATTCGATGCTTGCCGCCGTGAACAGCTTATTTGATTACTTGGGTTGGGTTGACTGCAAGGTGAAATCAATCAAAACTCAACGACAAATCTACTGCCCCGAAAACAAGGAGTTGAGCAAAGCGGAATACTTGCGTTTGGTTGAAGCTGCCGAGCATAATCACAACCAACGTTTGAATATGATATTGCAGACGATCGGCGGTACAGGCATCCGAATCAGCGAGTTACAATTCATAACAGTTGAAGCAGTGAAAAGCGGTACTGTTGAAGTAGCTTGCAAAGGCAAAAACCGGATAATATTCATTGTAAAAAAGCTAAAGAAAAAACTGCTCCGATACGCCGCAGAATGGCACATCAAAGCAGGAGCTATCTTTATTACGAAATCAGGCAAGCCGGTAAACCGCACAAACGTCTGGAGAGAGATGAAAGCCTTGTGCAAGCAGGCTCACGTCAATCCGGACAAGGTGTTTCCTCACAATCTGCGACATCTGTTTGCAAGAATGTTTTATAAGTTGGAAAAAGACATTGCCAAGCTCGCAGATATCCTTGGCCACAGCAGTATCAACACAACAAGAATCTATATTATCTCAACCGGTTATGAACACCTAAAGCGTATGGAAAATATGCGGTTGGTGGTCTGAGTACATAATGTCGATTATGTTGTAAAGAAAGTACAGAACAAAGATATAATCGCATCATATCAAACAAAAACAGCGCAAAAATACCAAGCCCTTGAAATCTGATTTTTCAAGAGTTTGATTTCCTGTGACAATTTTTAGCAAAATAATAAATCGTCCGCACTTTTTGAGCAAAATATGTTGATTAAATTTGATTTTAAATGTATAATAGTCAAGTACGTTACAACATAATCGACATTATGTAATAAACTAAAACATTATGATGGAACTGTTTGTTATAAAAATTCGTGGAAAGGCTTGGACAAATATAATGGAACAAAGTACACAAAACCGACCAGATCTTATATCTAAGATAATTGGATTTTTTTGCATTGCTCTTTTTGCAGTTATTATTCTTTCAAAATGTATTTATCTATTTGACTTAGTACCTAATTTAATTGCAGTAGTTGGTTCTGTTTTTATAGTTACTTTATGTGTTGTTGTAATAATAAAATATGATTACATAATTAGTAAAATTAATATATTTTTTACACGCATAAATGGCATTGGATATGGAAAATTAATTATTTTTATCGCAATTATATCATTGATTACAAAGTTTATCGCTGTAATGGCTTTTCATATTAACTCTATTGATGACCATTCTGATATTAATGTATATGTCACAACTTCAAAAGAATTAGCAGATTATGGAATGGTAAAACAATACGCAAACTATTGTAATTCGTTTTCTCATATGTTTTGGTATGCAGTCTTTTTAACGCCTGTTACTAGACTTTTTGGAATTAGCCAATTGGCATATTCAATATATCTTTCTATAACACTTACGCTTGTTTGTGCGCTTGTGTTTGATACAATGTCGTTTTTATACTCTAAAGCCATTGCTTTTTCAGTAGCTTTTTTATTTTGCATATTGCCTTCACAAATTTTGTTGCCTCAATATGTGACGCACGAAATTGCTTCTATGTTCTTTTTATTCATTGGAATCTGGCTGTATTTTAAAATATCAAAACAGGTCAAAAAACGATATTTAAAGATAATTGCTATAGTTGGCTCCTTTGTAAGTTTCTTTTTATGTAGTCAGATGAATTCAATAGGACTTATTGCAATGATTGCCTTAACTATAATTCTTATCATAGAGCTTATTAGGTGCTTATCAAAACGAACAATTATGTCTTTTGCTATAAAAATAGTCTCACTATTATTGATATTTATCATAGGTTCTGTTATATTTAACGCTTTCCAGATTAATCATTCTAAAATCACAAGAGAGAAAAATAATAAAGTATTATGGACCTTATATGTGGGAAGCAATTATGAACACAACGGAGAATGGTTTCCAGATAAGAAATGGGATGATTATCCTGAGAATTACAGCAATGATGAAATAGATGATTATCACATGGCTCTAATTTCACAACAGTATAAAGAACTTATTTCCAGTCCTCAAAAACTATTATCGTTGATAAAGCATAAGATTACTGTGATTTGGGGTAATTTTTCTTATTCCATAGGATATACAAATGAGACCATTCCAAATGAATCGATAAGCAAGTTTTATAATCAGTATTTGTTTAAACCGCTTACTTTCATTGAGTACCTAGTGTTGCTTTTACTTGCTGTTTTTGGCTTAGCTTCTTTAATTCGTAACAAATCCGCCAAGAAAGAATACCTTATCGTATTTACTCAACTTTATTTATTGGGAACAACCTCATTATTACTTTTGACTGAATGCAGGAATAAATATACTATTTCTTTGATACCAATATTTTTAATAATATGTATTGCTTCCTCATCAAATTTCGAGAAATCGTAATGAAAAGGTAGATGATTATACTACGTTTCTTATACTTATGGTAATTTCTACCGGTAGTTAATATGAGGCTTATAAAGACTGAGCTTTAAAAATCTAATTAACAACGACCAAAACACGGGCGAAGATGAAACAAATCACCTTCGCCCATAACATTTATGAATAAATTATTTCATTATTAACAATCTCCGTTACCCGATTACGAATACTATTCATCTTCCGGACCCATTGCATTTGATCCTCAGCTTTGAGCTGTTCACTTACGCCTTCCTTTTCAGCGAATTGTTTTACTAACCGAAAGAACATATCCTCTGCCAGTTCATCAATGTCAGCGAGATAGGCGGTGAGTTTGCAGCTCGTCAGCAAGTTTGTATACAGAATTGGGCGGTAATGCTCAATATACTTCAAATGCCGCCTACCCCAAATTCCGATTTCAACCTTCGGCTGTTCTGGCAATTTTAAATCGGGCAGCAAGTAATCTCCCTGCTGTGTGTATGTAATTTTTGTAGCCATAATTCAGACCTCCTTAATCTTGATTTGTTTGACTTTGGCTTTCGTGAGCTTGATTAACAGCTCGTCAATGACATCGGTATATTTGCCACGTGAGATGAGGTCATTCCTCAAATCAATCAGGCTGTTGATGACCGTGCGCCGTTCATCGGGCGTTAAGTAAATGTGGTATTTGGGATTTCTCATAGTCTTTTCCTCCTCGACTGAATATTGTATTCATATTATAGGAAGAAATTGAATAAATCACAAATGTGCGAGTGAGAAATGTGTGTAACTGCCGATAAAACCTGAATTTTTCATAAGTCCGTTATGAACACTCGCACCAAGAAAAAGAAGTACATCAGTACTTCTCTTTTTCTTTATATAACAAGCAAAGGGGGACAGGAATTGAAGGTGACGAGAACGACGTAACCGTCAAATCATCCTAAAAAACCCCTGCGAGTTTGTTCTCGCAGGGATTTCCACATATGTATCAAATTTTAACTTTGCACTCCTCTGGTGCATTCCAAGGCAGTAGAATATCAGCCGTTTCATTTTCCTTAATATTAGGGAACTTTTTGAAGATGTATGTCAGATACTTAAACGGATCCAGATTGTTCTCTTTGGCTGTTTCGATTATGCTGTACATAACAGCACTGCCAGTAGCTCCTGACTCAGTATTGGCAAACAGGAAATTCTTTCTGCCCATAACAAATGGCTTAATGCTTCTTTCGGCTCGGTTATTGTCAATTTCTAATCTGCCGTCCTCTAAATATCTTCTGAGATATTTCTCGTTATTCTTAAGATAGGTAAACGCACCACCAAGTTTGCTTTTAAATGCTATGCTTTGCTTTTCAGCCCAGCACAAAAGCGTCAAGAATTGGCTTTGATTTTTCTTGTCGCACCTTTAGTATTTCTTCATAGCTTTTATCAGCTATTTCTTTTCTATTGCATATAGCTGATTGCAGTAATCTAAAGCAATTCCAGCTGTTGAGTTTGCTCGTTCGTCCTTGCTTATCATTTCTAATGCTTCAGCAAATTTTCTTCTGCAATGCGCCCAGCAACCAACAACTGTGAAGTTATCTCCAAGTTTGTGATATCCCTGATAACCATCTGCGTGTATGTAGCCATTAAAACCTTCAAGAAAGTTCTCCGCATTTTCAATCTTTCTGTTTGGTTTGTAATCATACAGTACGATATTCTTTTCAGAGCATCCACTCGTTCTGTACAGCCACATATATGCTTTCTTTGGAGTAGGCTTCTCTTTGGTTTTCAGTACCTGCAGTGTTGTTTCATCTGCATGGATTACTTCCTCTTTTATGAGAAGCTCTCTTAACTTCTCATATATTGGTTCTAACCACAGCTGACTCGCTTTAAGTATCCAGTTAGACATTGTCTGTCTTGTTAATTCAACACCTTGCCTTTTCAGGTCTTGTTCTTGTCTATAGAGTGGTGAGTATATCACAAACTTCTGTGTCATAATGTGAGCCACTGCTTCTGGTGAAGCAAAGCTGCCTTTGATTACTGGCTTTTCCTGTGGTGTTTTACTATTGGGGTCTCAATACCGTTTTCTCACAATTCTTGCAGGCGTAGGTGTAATATACATCCTCCTGAATAATCACCTCAGCAGGTTTGATTTTTAATGTTTTCTTTACTTCCTTACCAATAACCTCAAGCTGTTCATTACAGTTAGGACATACCTTTTCTTCTTCGGGAAGAGTATGCTCTACAACAACTGTCTTGATGTTTTCTGGTAATTTGTCAAGAGTAGCTTCTTTCTTTTTTCGGGTATGAGAAGCCACCTTAACCTCTTCCTTTGCTTCTACATCTGAGTAGAGCTCTGCTTCGTTATGAAGAAGACTAAGCTGTTCGTAAATATATTCCGATTGTTCACTTTTTGAGCCATAGGTCTTTTTATTATTTATCTTAAGCTGCTCCATCAGCCACTTCACCTGTGTTTCAAGTTCTGAACAGTGCTCTTTTAATGATTTTAGTTCATTATATTCATCCAGTGAAATAGTAATTGTTTCACTGTTTTTATCCTTGATTATCATACCTATATTATACCACAAAACAAGGCAAAAGTACAGTATTTAAGCCATTTTATGAGAACTTTATTCCACTTATTTTTTGTGTTGACTTAGGCTGGATTATATTAAGTCCCTCCATTAACCAACGATATTGCTGAGGTGTTATTGTGACACATTCTTCAGATTTTCGAGGCCATTGAAACTTACCTTTTTCAAGCCTTTTATACAGAAGCAGAAATCCGTCACCTTCCCAATACAAACCTTTAATTCTATCCGTTCTTCGTCCACAGAAGAGAAACAAAGCATTTGTACAAGACTCAAGCTTAAACTGCTTTTCTATTATTGTTGCAAGTCCGTCTATTCCTCTGCGTAGATCAGTATATCCACTTGCAAGGTATATCGGGCAATTACAATTAAAATCATTAAGCATTTTTCATTGCCCTCAACACAGCTGTTATTGTAGCTTCGTCAGCACCATTATTGATTTCTACTGTGAAATCATTTCTTTTGATAGAAATCATAGGTGAGTTAGCGTTTACTTCTGGTTCTACTGACACTTCTATGAATTGAGGTCTGTTTTTTTGAGTGTAGGCTTCGTATACCTTTTTCTGTCTGCTCCAAAATGTACTTACAGGAATATTGTTATTTCTGCACCACTGCGCAACACTTAACCCACTGTTGTTGCATTTCTCTACTTGGTTTGCCCAAAGAGCCAGGTTCTGTTCTTTTCTTAATGTTCTGATACCTTTGTTCATACGAAACTCTCCAATCGTTTTTTGTTGTAGTCTATTGTAGATGTTCGTCTACAACTTATTTACTTGGATATTTTCGCATGTTTTCAAATCCGCTTCAAGACGCTGGCTTATTTGACGGTTACCTTCAAATCAATCAAATTGCCGCGAACGGCAGAAATCAATTTGAAATTCTTGAAAATGGACAGCTTCTGTTCAGTGGCACGGCTCCGTTCTATAATCCCGGGATACCGATAGGCGGAGACGTTTTCCGCAGGCTTACGCTAATGGACGCTACGAATCGCCCGATATTGTATACCGACTATAACGCGGTCGAAAACCTTGCCGCGTCAGCTGTTCCGATGAGTTGGCTGTTTAAGGGCGCAAAGCAGGTGTGCCGCTATTCCGTGCTCAACACAGAGAACCAGATCGTCGGACGCTTTTACTTTGAGCAGACCGGCATAGCGAAAACCAAGTATGTGATGGAATGGCGCGGAAGGCTGATAGCCTGTTATCTAAAGGGAGCCGGCAAGAAAGAGGTCGTCTCCTTTTATGACGGTGAAACGCAGATCGGACAGCTGACAAAGCCCAACGCTGTTGTTAATAACCTCGACTGCTATCTACTGCATTTCCTTGATAACAGCCTTGACCGCGAGATCGCCGCTTTCTTTACGATTTATTATGATTTTCTTTACCACAACCACAGCGGCGAAATTGTGAAGAAGAGCAGGCGTTCGGATGTTGAATATACCTTCGATCGGTATAACAAAATGTACAATAAAAATTTTATAGCCGAAAACTTCGGTAAGGAAGAAAACGAGCGCGTGGAGCGGTTCATCAAAGACGCGTACAAGGCACGTAAGAAGAGATAAAGCAGGAGAAATGAAAATGACTATGCTTTTGTTGATAATTGAAGCGCTCGCCGCCTGCCTGTTTGTACTATTGCCGTGCGTTATCGGCATTTCATACGGAGCGGTAAATCTCGTTTGTCTGTATGAAAAGGAAGTACAGCAGCGCGTGGTGGAGCTTGGGCTGATCACGGAAAAGAAAATCAAGCGCAACGCTATGCTGTTCAATATCTGGCTGCCGTTTTTCATCGCGTTTGTGTTGATATCGGTCTATGCGGTAAACGGCGCAAGGGGCTTCTGGGACGGCTTTTGGCAGATTCTCGTTATCATCATGACGGAAGGGCTTTTTGACCGCCTGTTCATAGACTTTTTCTGGGTGAACCGAACGAATGCGTGGACAATTAATGGTACTGAAGATTTGAAGCCGTATATATACGGCAAAACGCTTGCATTGAAATGGGTATATACCTTAGTCGGTTATCCCGTCCTCGCCGCAGGCTTTGCCGCGCTGATGGCGCTTCTCATAAAATAACATTTGCCGTCAAGGAGCGACCGCTTCTTGACGGTATTTTATTAACAAAAAATTTTTAAAAACCTCTTGACAAATATATCGGAAGGTGATATAGTTATGTCAATGTCCGATATATCGGTATACGATATAGAGAGAAGCGATATATCGGCAAACGATAAAGAGGTGATTTTGTGGCAAAGCAAGGCGCACTTACCGAGCCTGTATATTACATTCTGCTTTCACTGCTCACGCCGATGCACGGCTACGGTATTATGCAGAACGTAAAAAAGCTGACAAACGGCAGAGTGAACATCGGCGCTGGCACGCTCTACGGAGCGATCAACACACTGCTCTCAAAGGGCTTTATCGCGGAGTATAAAAGCGATCCGTCCAAAAAGGAATACATCATTACCGAAGAAGGACGGGGTGTTTTATCCGCGGAATTATCCAGATTAAAGGAGCTTGTGAAAAACGGAGAGGAAATTTTGGAGGGTCCAAATGAGTAATAAAGAAACGATGAAAAAAAACAAGCTGTTCTTTTCGCTTGATAAAGAACTGAATTACATCAACGAGATGAACAAGGCGGGTTGGAAGCTTGTGTATATCAAGGGCGGCTGTGTTTATCATTTTGAAAAAACGGAGCCTGACGAGTATTTTACCATCCTTCACGCCGCTGCAAAAGAAAAGGTAATGGAGATATCCGCCTTTGCCGCACAGTGCGGTTATCAGTCGATTCCGCATACGATGGACGGCTACGGAGATTTTCTCTATCTCACAGGAAAGAAAGCGGAGGTATCGCCTGAATTTGTCTGCGAGGGTCCCGAAAAAACAGAAAGCGCGAAAAGAATCTATCACCGTTTCCGCACGCTCAGCATTGTTTTTGTTGTGATTTCGCTTTTCCTGATGTATCAGGCAGGTTTTATGATCGGAACGAGAATGGCTGATCCCGATGCTTCGGTTGCGCTTACCGTGATCTGCGTACTGTTTACGCTGTTTGCGGCAGCGTATCTCGCTATGTGCGTGTATGTGTTGGCGCTGACCGCCAAGGCGCGCCGCAGCTTTAAGCAATTGCAGAGCGAAAGTGAAATCTATGAGTAAAGGGACGTGAAGCAATGAATTATCCGATGTACATGATTATCTTTTTCTTGATATTATTTACTATCATTTTTTACGCTTCGTCCAGTTCAAAAATAGCTGAAAGGAAAATGACTATGATTATTATTTCAAAGGATAAAACAAAATGCGCGGAGTATAACCGCATCATTGTTCAGAAAAACTTTGGCGGCGGAAAAGAGAAGAAATACGCCGTTATCGGCTCTGTCAATCACCATGACGATATACTCGATTGTTTCCCCGACAAGGAATCCGCAGTAAGGGAGCTTGAAAAGATTTTTGCCGCTTACCAAAACGGAGAAAAGACATATACTTTATAAAAGTTAACGGACGAAGATGAGCCTTTCACCTTCGTCCGTTGTCTTTCTGACAAAAATTTTAGAAATACATTTTAACTTTGCACCCAAACACCGATTACCGGTGTTATAATGAATAGAAGCGCTTCAAAAGAGAACAGAAGGGGATGAACTTCATGCGGGACAGGCTTGTGGAAAAGCTGAAAAAACACGACGAAAAAGCGTTGTCGCAAATCATCGAGCAGCAGTCGCGGTTTGTGGCTTCCGTTATTTACAACACATCAAAGGGAAGTCTTTCAAAGGAAGATATAGAAGAAGTGACCGCCGACGTATTTGTCACGCTGTGGAACAACGCGGAAAAGGTGCAGGAGGGCAAGCTGAAGGGCTATCTTTGCAGCATTGCCAAAACACGCGCATTAAATAAGATAAAGAGCTTAAAGAATACAGCCGTACTCAATATTGACGATTACGATCCCGAGGACGATTTTTCGATTGCGCTTGATGCCGAGAAAAAGGATATTCACCGCGAACTCAGAGAGGTCATAACAGAAATTCCGCTGCCCGACCGGGAGATACTGATTCGATATTATTACTACAATCAGACCGTATCTCAGATAGCGGCTGAGATGAAAATGAACCTTGAAACCGTGAAATCCAAGCTCAGGCGGACGCGTGAAAAAATCAAGAAAAAACTGATTGAAAGGAGTTACACGATATGAAAACAACATTCAAGACAGTTTTCACCGAATTGGACGACGAACTGATGAACCTCGATATTCAGGAAAACGCTCCTGTTGATATCGACATCGAAAAGATAAAAAGTGAGGTATTTATGCAGATCAACGACGAAAATAAAACAAAAAAGAAATACAGCAAGAAGTTTATTGTCATTCTCGCGGCGGCGGTCATCCTCGTCGGCAGCACAATAGGAGCGTTTGCAACGGGCACCATTCAGGCGATATTCAAGGGGTATTTCAAGGGTGCAGAGGTAAATGATTTGGGACTCTACAACGGCGGAAACGTCGAGGTGCAGTCCGACGACTATGATGTAAAGCTGCTTGGCGTGATGAGCGATGGAGAGGTCGCCTATTCCGCGATGGAGATCACCAGAAAGGACGGCAGTCCATTTGTTGAGGAAGGCTATTATATCAGCAGCTCGTTGGACACGTTTGTAAAAAACAGCTATGAGTTTTCGCTTGACGGCGGAGACCAGCTTGACGGAGGAGCGATTGCACGCGGCCGTTGCTCGCTCTCGGAGGATCGCAGGACTCTGAGTATTTATACCGACTATGTACGCGGCGGAAATATGGAACAGGCAACGAAGGATTTCAGGGTTACCTTTCACTGCACAGCCATCAACGGCTATAAGCTTGACAAGATTCTTTACACAGAGGATCTGCCGGAGGTTCTGTCGAATGATGGACTGACAGAAGAACGCGGTGGAGAGGAATATGAAACGGAAGCAAAGCTTGAAAGCCTGCGCGAGGAAAACGGACTTACCGAGGAAGAATGTATTTGGGTTCATCACGAAGGAAAGACAGTTTACGCAAAGGGCGAGGAAAAACAGTTTGAGCTGGTCTTTGACATCAGCTTTGATATCAATTCAACAGTTGATAATCAGATTGAACGCGATATCAATTCCGAAAATGCCCCGAATGTTGTTAAGGATTACACAAGCAACGCGAAAATCAAAATCTCTCCGCTGGGTATCTCTCTTACGGGCGAGTGTGATGAGAAATATGACAAGCAAATGCCGGATTGGGGCAGTCGCTGCTTTGAGATTCCCGACACAGACGGCAAATCAAAGGTAACAATGGATGACGGAACAGTTTATTATATCCTTGTAAACGAGGGCGGCGAGCGCAGGACAGACGACAGCGGCGTTTTCCATGAGAATGCACAGCTTCAATACTCCGCAACGGAGGAAATGGCATGGGACCTCGGCAGCAACCGCATCATCATCGACCTTGACAAGGTGCAAAGCGTTATCATCAACGGCGATACGATTTACCGGAAATAGTAATAATTCAAAAATACGTAAAGATGGCTTCAGATATCAAACACCCACAAAAAACACCATTATTCTTAGGGAACTAAACGCATCTTACCGCCGATTTTTGCAACTTACAGCAAAATCTATTTAAAAAATTAAAATAATAAGCTATACTATGCCCATAACAAAACCGAAAGGAAGATTGATTATGGGCATTATTTTTTTCATCTTATTCACATTGGCAGAAATCGCACTGGTCGTTTTGACCTTTACAAAATTCAGAGAAAAAGCCTCGTGGCGGAAAAACCGCGCTATCATCAGAGCCGCCGAGGTGGTTTTGCTCCTTGGTATGATCCTCATTCCGACGGTCAATATGAAATGGCGTTTTTTCGGCGCGCTGATCGTCGTGGCTGTTCGCCTGCTGATCGCGGGTATCGTTTGGCTGGTCATGAGGAAGAAATCCAACGGACTGAGAAAAAAGCCTGTAACGGTTATTAGCTGCGTGTTATCTGTGGTTCTGATCGCCTTCTCGCTCGTTCCAGCGTTCATCTTCACCAACTACAACGGTCTCCCGACCACAGGCGAGTATCAGGTGAATGAGACAAGCGCCATCCTTGTGGATGAAAGCAGAGTCGACGAATTCGAAAGCGACGGCTCGTTCAGAGAGGTTCCCGCGCACTTCTACTACCCCGAAAACGCCGAGGGCGAATATCCCCTCGTCATCTTCTCGCACGGCGCGTTCGGCTACTATCAGAGCAACTTTTCCACCTACGCGGAGCTTGTCAGCAACGGCTATATTGTTGTCGCGCTCGATCATCCGCACCACTCCTTCTTCACGAAGGATACCGACGGGAAAATGATCACCGTTGACGAGAAGTTTATCTATGAGGTCACAAGAGATGACGATGCTGTCAGCAAAGAGGAAATGATGACGGATTCCCAGGCTTGGCTGAAGGTCAGAGTCGATGATGAGAACTTTGTGCTGGATACCATTAAAGAGGCAAAGAACAGCGGCACACTCTCAACCGCATGGCATACCTCTGACGCAGATACTGTTCTCAGCGTTATCAACAGGATCGATACCGATAAAATCGGCTTGACAGGACATTCCCTCGGCGGCGCGACGGCTGTTGAACTCGGCAGAGAGAGAACGGATATCGACGCCGTGATCGATATCGACGGCACGATGATGGGTGAGATAACCGGCGTTATGGACGGAGAATACACATATAATTCCGAGTCCTATCCTGTTCCCGTGCTTGCTTTATTCACCGAAAACAATTATAATATGATAGAATCAGATGAAAGCGGATTCTATCGAGTCAATGAGAATATGATCAACAACGCGAAGGACGGCAGAATTGTGACCTTCGAAAACGCGGAGCATATGGACTTTACTGACCTTCCGCTGTTTTCTCCCTTCCTCGGCAATATGCTCGGAAGCGGAGAACGCGACAACGAGGAAATGATGAATACGCTGAACAGCGTTGTCCTCAACTGGTTCGATTATTATTTGAAAGGTAACGGCGCATTGAATATTCAGCCGCAATACTGATATGCAAACAAGGATCACAAAAATCGACCGTGATAAGCCCGAACTGCTTGAAATTCATTGTCACAAAATCAGCGACGAGGTGCGCGAGATCATAGCCTTTGTCAAGTCAAGACAGGGACAGCTGACGGGTACCGCTGACGAAAGGCAGTATGAAATTGCCGTATCTGATGTGTTTTATATTGAGTCGGTGGATAACAAAACCTTTATCTACACAAAAAACAAGGTGTACGAAACAAGACAGAAGCTGTATGAGCTGGAGGAAATACTTAAAGAAAAGCGCTTCCTCCGAGTTTCAAAATCCACCTTGCTCAATCTGATGAAGGTCAGCGCGATTAAACCCGCACTGAACAGTCGATTCACAGCCGAGCTGTTTTCGGGCGAGCAGGTTGTTATTACCCGAAAATATGTACCGGAGCTCAAAAAGGCATTGAAAGGAGATAAATGAAATGACAATTAAAGAGTTTATCATCTCACGTGTTCAGATTTTTTTCACACTGGTAACGCTGATTCTGACAGCGACGGTTATTCTCGGCGCGATATATCAGCCCGATAAGGAACTGCGCTATTATCATTTGCTCAGTCCCGTTATTCTCGCCGCGTGCTGTGTGCTGCCAACCTGTGTAACGTACTTTAAAAAAGAGCCGACTGCCGGACAGTATATTATACGCCAAATCATAGAATTAGCATTGATTGAATCGGTAGTAATGTTTCTAATATCAGCTCCCGAAGGAATAGCGAAACCGATGTTTTATCTTGTTCTCGGCGCGGTAATTGCCGTCATATATGTTCTAACTATGGTGATGATGTGGCTGCAAAAGGTTCAGCAATCAAAAAAGCTCACTGAACAGCTGAAAAACTTTCAGAATAATATGGTAAAGTAAAACCAATAAAATAAAACGCCGCCAAGCAGGTGAACTGCCCCAAATTGTGTAGACAACACAAAAACGGCGTGCTATGGCAGAATTAAAGAATTAAGCAAAATACTGACATCTCTTTTCGAGGGGTGTCAGTTTTGTTTTTGTTTGAATACGATAGTTATTATATGAGTAAACCCAAGTCTATTTCCTATTTCTCTTAACGTCAGACCTTGATTCACCATGTTAATTATTTCAGTTTCATATTCGCTTATGTGTCGATATTTTCTGCTCATAAAAACCAACCTCCTATGGTATCTTTATTCTACCATAGGAGGTGCTGTTTTTCTATTGTCTACTTTTTACGGAGCTGTTCACAGGAGATTATCCCACTTGGCGACTTTACTTGTCCCCAGAAACGCTTTGAATATAGACAAAAGTCCGTATCTATGGTATATTATATACATTGAATAATAAAGCGGTAAGAGAGCATGACTATGAATTCAAATTCAAACAATATAAACTACAACTATGACGAGCAGGCAAGGATCACGCTCGACAGGTTTATCACTCAGCTGGATTCGCAGAGCGGTAAAGCCGATCCCGACGACGCTTCGGCAGATTTGAAGTATACGCGGTCTCTGCAAAGAGAAAGGCTCAACAAAAAGGGCGCTGCTCTCATTGTTCAAGCCCGTATGAGCATTATAAGCACGATTGGGTGGTAAGAAGATTTGAGAGGGTTTAAGGAACCACTGATTAATTCACGCCTGACGGCTGGGCACGCAACTTGCTTGCATCTTTTCCGTCAGACTGCCCCAAAAATCTCGGCAAGGCGTCAGCCTTACCTCAATTTGTTAGTGCACCCTGACGAAAAATCTGACGGCGCAATTTGCGCACCCGAATGAATCAGTGCTTCCTTAACAGTCAAATCACTACTCTCGTATTTTGGAGGATTCATTATGTATCTTAAAAACGGTCTTATTTCATTTTTAAAAGTGAAGAATGTCATTTTACTGATTCTCGGCATATTTTTTACGGCGGCTTCTGCCTCTAATATGATTGAGCTGATCGTATATTACTTCGGTGACTGGTTCACGATTATTCACGCAAACAGCACTCTCGGTTCGGTATTTCTCTTTATCATCGGCGTATTGATGATCGTATGCTCAAGGGGCTCGCGCAGGTTGATCAACGACGCCTGCTTTTTCTCAAGTTATTTTGAGGGAGATTTGAACGGATATGTAGATTTTGCGGAGCTTGCCGAAGTGACGGGCAGAACGACGTCACAAATCAAAAGCCGTATCGCGCTGCTGCACCTGTTGTATATGAAAAATTTCAGGGTCATCAAAACCGTCAATTATCAATATCCTGAAATCATCGAGCTGTACAGCAAGACTGTCACCTGTTCCTGCCGCAGCTGCGGCGGGTGGATGGAAAAGCGCGTTTACTTTGAGGGCAGATGCCCGTATTGCGGCAGCTCCGATCTGACTGCGCAGGTCGTGTCAGGACAGCGGGTTTACTTTATCAACGACAATGCAGGCAGAAAGCCAAATAATCCCGATTATTATAAAGCTTCCTCGTTGAACGCAAAGCGAATCGCGTATGCTGTCGGATTTGGTATCGCTCTGTTTTTCGTTTTCATCTTTTTCATCGTGTTTATGACCTTTGTTTCCAATTATAATAACGAGGAATATCTGAGGGAAACCTTGCTTTCGGGCCGCAGTTACTCTTCGTTTGAACTGATTAGGGCAAGCATGATGAATGTGATCATCTTTTCCGCGTTCGGTCTTGTAGCCGTCGGTTCAGCGCTTGTGTTCACATTTGTGCGAATGTTATCCATCGAAAACGCACAGCGCTACGCGCGCCGTTTCGCTCAGTTTCCCGCACCTTTTATTTCACTGCCGGAGCTGGCACAGATAAGCAGGGCGAATTCTCCGCTGAGACAGTCAAGCAGCATTACTCCCGACCGGCTATATCAAACAATCGTAAAATCGATCAAAGAGGGTTATCTGCGCGGATGTTCCCCCGAAAAGCACGGCGGGGTGCTGAGAATCGCGCTCTCTAAGCAAATCGTCAAGGATCGCTGTCCCGGCTGTGGTGCGCCGATCGTGGGTGCAGTCACCGAAAACTACGCCTGCCGCTACTGCGGAAGGATCATCACAGGAGTCATCCGCAAGCAATAACGATTCGGTTATAACACAATCCCCAACATAAAACAGAAAGTCTGTTTTTAACAGATAGTATCACGATTGCCAGAGCAGATGATATCTATATAATTGTCGTAGTTGTAAATCGGAGTAAACGAAGTTCAAACACAGAGGTTATAGAAGCTGTTTGCGCGATGAACAAAAGCCGCCGAGTAGGGAATAATCCCACTTGGCGGCTGTGCTTATCAGATGAAAATTAACTCCGTATTTACAATCTCCATTGCACGGCTACGGATATTGTTAATTCTCGCAACCCACAGCATTTGATTGTTAGCTTTAAGCTGTTCCGTCACTCCTTCACGCTCCGCAATCTGCTTGACAAGCCTATCGAACATCTCTGTGGCTTCTTCATCAATATCGACGAGATAGGCGGTCAATTTACAGGTTGTCAGCAGATTGGTGTATCTGATTGGATGATGCTGCTTAATATACTGCAAATGGCGTTTGCCCCAAATTCCAATTTCAACCTTCGGTTGTTCGGGAAGTTTCAAATCGGGCAGTAAATAATCGCCCTGCTGTGTGTATGTAATCTTTGTAGCCATAACTCAGACCTCCTTAATCTTGATTTTTTTGACTTTGGCTTTTGTGAGCTTAATCAACAGCTCGTCAATGATGTCGGTGTATCTGCCCTGTGAAATGAGGTCATTTCTCAAATCAATCAGGCTGTTGATGACCGTGCGCCGCTCATCGGATGTTAGGTATAGATGGTATTTTGGATTTTTCATTGTCGATTCCTCCTTGATTTGAATTTTACAGTCATATTATAGGAAGAAATTGAATGAATCACAAATGTACGAACGAGAAATGTGTGTAACTGCCGATAAAATCTAAATTTTTCATAAATCCGTTATGAACACTCGCACCATAAAAATAGACAACACATTAGTGTTGTCTATTTTTATTATACCAGCAGTATGAGTGTTCATAACGGATTTATGTTATGGACACTCATTCTTTTTATTCAATTTCATCCGGTTTGTATGTGGTGAGCAGGTTTTGTGCCTGCACACCTTTTTTCTTATGCGGATTTAGCTGTGGGGATATACTCCACGTCTACGCCTTTTCGGGTGTTGGCTTTGTAGTTCTCGTCTTCTGATGACGGTAGCTCCAAGTAGCCGACAAAACGATAATAGATCACAATGCGTTGAGTGTAGTTCTTTTTGCCGCCTTCTTTTTCGTACACATCAATGTGGTCAATAAGCTCACGGAGCATTGGTGCTGTCAGTGAATCCATCTCCATAAACTTTCTGACAGCTTTAAGGAAATCGTCCTTGTTTTGCTCCATTTCGCTGATTTTGGCAAGGCGTTCCTTGTACTCAAAAATCTTTGTTTTCAGTTCAAGGCGTTCAACCTCATATTTGTGCGACAGCTCCATATACATCTCATCGCTCAACTTGCCGGATACATTGTCCTCGTAGGTTTTTGCGAAAAGAGAAGTGAGCATTTCATTTCGAGCGGTTGCCCGATTGAGCTCTGTTTCCAAGGTTTTCTGCTCCGCCAACATATCGGCGTTAGTTTTCTCGGCAAGAAGCTTTGCAAATTCTTCCTCGTGAGATTCCAAATACTTTGCTAAACGGCGAAGTTCTAACATCACTACCTGCTCAATGGCATCGGCTCGGATATAATGGCGGGTTTCGCAATTCCCACGGGTATCCTTCTTATAGTTGGAACAGCTGAAATAATGGATTTCCTTGTTGGTAGTATTCGTGTGATACCATAATTTGCTGCCGCAATCGGCACAGTAGAGAAAATCACAAAACATATTCTTCTCGCCGTTTTCTTGTTTAGGAGCACGGCGCTTTGTCTTTACGACAAGCGTCTGCACCAACTCAAAATCATCACGGCTAATAATTGGCTCGTGAACGTCCTTGAAGATTACCCAATTCTCTTTTGGGTTGTCGTAACGTTTCTTATTCTTATAGGATTTAGAATACGTCTTGAAGTTGATGATATCGCCGCAATACTCCTGTTGGGTTAGTATTTTGGTAACAGTGGTTTTGCACCACTTGTATTTGTTAGGCTGCGTTACCTTACCGCCTTTTCGGATACCTTTTTCTCGCCAATACGCCATAGGAATTAGTACCTTGCGCTCCTGCAAAATACGTGCGATTGTTTCATTGCTTTTGCCTTCAAGCGCCATTTTGAAGATATCACGCACGACCTGCGCAGCTTCGGGATCAATGATCCACTTCTTGGGATTATCGGGAGATTTGATATATCCATATGGCGGCGGAGCTAACGGCTCGCCTGTACTGCCTCTAATGCGATAGGATGAGCGGCATTTCTTGCTGATGTCCCTTGCGTAAAACTCATTCAGTACATTCTTGAACGGCGCAATTTCGCTTTCGCCTTCATCGCTGTCTATATTGTCATTAACGGCAATGAACCGAACATCTCTGTCGGGGAAATAGGTGTCCATATAATATCCGACCATATCGTACCGCCGTCCGAGACGGGACAGATCTTTGACAATCACGGTTGAAATATATCCGAGGTCAATGTCCTCGATCATCTTCTGAAAACCGGGACGCTCGAAATTTGTACCGGTATAGCCATCATCAACATAGTATCGGGTATTGGTCAGCCCATTTTCCTTTGCGTAACGTTTTAACAATTTCTTTTGATTAGCGACCGAGTTACTGTCGCCTTCTACGCCGTCATCACGGGACAGGCGGCAGTACAAGGCGGTAATGCCAGCCTTATCCCGTTTCTTCTTCGACTGCAATGTTGTCCTCCTTTCCGGCAGCCGAACACACATTTTCTGCTGCCATAGTATCATTTTCCTCGGTGACTATCAAATGTGCGAAATCACTTGTGAGGATTCTTTTTACACAGGTTGGAAAAGAGGTGTTGTCCTCTTTCCGTCCTGTATGCTTGAACGCCGCTGAAACAATGTAGGTAGCGCCGTTGACCTTGTATTCTTGCTCTTCGCCGTAAAGCGACTGTATAATGCTCATTATCGTTCCCCCCTGTTGCGCTGCCTGCGCCTATAATCGTCCTGCGCTAATTTGAGTAAGCGCTTGTAAATATCCTGTGGTGTGTATTTCTTCGGGAAATACTTGCTTAGTTCATCGAGCTGGAAACTGATTTTCTCACGCTGATTCGGTTTTTCCTCGGATATGATTCTTGATATGGTTTCGCTGTCAAGTTTACCTGCCTGAGAGAGCTTCTTCATTTGGATTGCTTGTGAGAGCGAAGGCGTTTTGTCCTCCAACTCTATTGCTTCAAACAAATCCTTCTGCTCATATTCGGTTAGATAGGATAGCTCCACGCCGACAGAAAAGGCTATGCGCTGTTCATCTACCATTTTGAGAATATCGGGGATGAGCTTAGTTAGACGGATATAGCGTTTTACTGTATCTTTGCTGGTTCCCTCCTGTTCGGCAATCAGCTCAGTCGATAACTTCGGTGCAAATTGCTCCGAAGTAAGATCAGTACGCTTACCTTGATGATTGAGCGCGTCTGCTTTCAACTTGTAAGCATAGGCTTTCTCGCTCGGAAGAATATGCTCCCTGTGGAGATTACTGTCCACCAGCATAATCGCCGCTTCGTCACGGCTGACGGGACGAATAAAGGCAGGAACTTCTGCAAGCCCTGCCTTCTGCGCCGCACGGAAGCGGCGGTGTCCGGATATGATTTCGTATTCGTCGGTCGTGTTTTCCAACGGGCGGACGATCAGCGGCGTCATAATGCCCTGCTGCTGAACGCTCGTTATAAGATTGTTCATTTCATCATTGTCGAGCACCTGATACGGGTGGTCTCTGAATTCGTGTAATTTGTTGATTGATATATTGGTCATCGTTCATAACTCCTTTGTTTCGTTTTATTTTGGTGATAATATTTGTACTTGTATCTGCCTTGCTCCAGCTGCTTTTCCTGTTCGATCAAAGCACGGAGTCGAGGCACTTTGTTTTCAATGCGCTCGCAGATGATGAGCTGCTTGCGCAAGGGTGTTAGCTTCTTTGTGATTTCTCTGCATTGTTCTTTTAGAGAATTATTTTCTTCGGGTGTTTTCGCTCTGCGTATTCGGTTACGGATATGCTGCCGCTCGGTTTCATAGGCTTTGATTTGCTCAGCGATTTCTTTTCTGCAAGATACAAAATCCTCTGCGCATTCCACATTGTGGTCACGGAGGAAATGATATTCCGCAAGCGTTCGGTCAAGATTTCTGATTTCTGCCCGCAGCTCTGGTGATACCGGACGGTAATCACGCTTTTGCACGTTGTTGCCCGTGATAAGCTTTGCTATCGTGATAATCAGGTCGAAAAGTGCCGTGATAACATCGGGCTCTGTTCTTTTCTCAAAATCTCTGATTCTCACTATAAGCGGCTGGCGCTGATAATACGATTTCGGAGTATAGGAATAGAAATCCACAAAGTATTTATCCTCACGCTGAGATTGCAGTCGCCCGAGTATCGCTTCTCTGGAGTAATCCTTGCCGAGACTGCTTAATCTGACAGGTTTCCGCCAGTCGGGAGCGATTACGGAAGGATGCTGATATTTGAAATTTCGGACAAACTGATAGCCGAGCGACCGCAGATATAATTCAAAATCAAACGGCTTGATCGTACAGGCTAATGCTTCATCAACATCGTGACGCAGCATATCTTTGTGTGGTACTCGTCCGCTCTTGCGTACCCAATACGCCTTGTCGCCGCCGTAGAACGGAGAGTTTTCGATCACGGATTTCCCGTGCTCACGGCAGACCTCGTCTGAAATTTCACGCAGCTTGTAATGGTCGGAAATATGATTTTCAAACTTCCGTCCGGTGCGGAACGATACACTGTTTACGACGATATGATTGTGTAGGTTTGCCGTATTCAAATGTGTCGTCACAACTATCTCATAGTCATCGCCCCACATACGCTTGGCGGTTTCAATGCCGATACGGTGCGCTTCTTCGGGTGTGACTTCTCCAGCCTGAAAGCTCTGATAACCGTGATACGCAACATTGCCGCCAAGTTTACCGTAACGCCGCTTTGTGGTCATCATCTGTTCATAGGCTCGTTTCTTCGAGCAGTTGATACCGCTGACGTACATTGTTTGGTCGGTTTTGTCGCTATTCTCAACGTAATTGAGGGTAGCGGCTAAGTCATCATCAAGATATTTGCGCTCGATAGTTTTATCAGGATTTTCAGCGTAATTGATAACATCTTTTAGCCGTACCTTGACGGGCCAGAAGCCTGTTGTTGCCACGTCGTTACCTCCTTACAGATTTGCTTGGCGGTAGATTTTTCGGGCAAAAGCAACTGTTGTTGGATTTCATCAACTGTTTCAATCAGCTTTCGCTCTGTATCGGGCGAAACCTTGTCAGCGACTTCATCACATAAGCGGCAGAGCATTTGATAGAAATGAAAAAAGACATCAGGCAGCACCGTCCTCGGCGCATACCCCAATGTCCTTTGTCTGACATATTCGGACTGAGATAAGCCGCAGCTCTCGGCGAGCTTGGCTATCTTCTTTTTCTCGGACTGCGTAACACGCAGCTCGATTCTTGCTTTTTTATCGTTCAATAATATACCTTCTTTCTTCGGGTGTTAGGGTTTCCCTAAAGATTTACAACAGCTTTGGGGCTGTTGTATTTGGAATTTGCCGTACAAATTCCCTGCTTGCTACAGTATAAGACACAGCCACGGAGTGCTATTTCTACCGTTCGGCTGTGCCTTATACGTTGTATATAGCTGTCTTAATAAACCTAAATATCTCGGTGACAAAAATGCTGTCAGTTTTTCGACAAATGTCGCCGGAAACAGCGAGATTTGTACTGTATAATAAAAGCGGTGACATTGTGCCTGATTTTCGGCTATCTTGTGACGGCAAAAGTGTCGCCTAAAAGCCCTCGAGGAATTCGAGCATATTTTCCTCGGCAGCGCTGTCTATTTCCTCTGAAATAGGAACAGCCTGCTGCAGTTGAGCAACAGGCTGAGTCAGCGTGAGCAGATTCAGCAACGGCGTCAGAGCTTTCAGGTTATCCTCGATAGTAGCGGTAACTCGGTCAAGAAAGCTATTTTCCGTCTTTCTCTCCTCTACCAAATCAAGATATTCATTGATAGAGCGTATTGCTTCCTTACTGATGGAGCGCTCTGAATTTTGCAGATATTCATATACCCGCCTATCCGCTTCAACGTCCAAGTTGAGGCGGAGTTTTAAATTCTTGATCATACCGCACCGCCGTTCTTATTGAGCTTTGTGTAGGCGATATACTCATAGCCCTTTGCCGTAGCGCAGATGTCGGAATTAATGAATACTCTGTCTTTGTCATACTCTCCGAAATGACGAACTAAACAACCGCCGCCACCGACAACATACAGCTTCATCAGCTTTGGGTTGTAATCGTGCTCACGGAGCTTGCGGAATATCTCAGCGGTATAGACTTTTGCCGACGTAATAATCGTATCAAGATATTCCCCGTCGATATCCGCTGTGCCTTTCTTGAGGACTTCGGTAATTATACTCTCGTCAAGGTTGGTGTGGTGCTCTCTCATCATCGCTTCACGGACAGCGATGGTGCATTGATACACGCCGTATTTCTCGGTGAACATATTGAGCATATCTGGCTTGCGGTCGGAAATCTTTAAAAGATTCATTGTACCGTTGCCGATGTCGCAGAGCATTGTCGTTCCCTTGAATTCTCCGAGTCTTTCGGCTATCGCCGCAAAGCCCTGCGGAAACACATCAGCGCCGATTATCTCGATATGATAATTAGTCCTGCGGAAATTGAAATCAATCGTCCGGTGTTGGAGCAGATATTTCTTGAAATCCTCCTTCTGACGTGTTACCCAAGTCAGCGGAAGCCCGGCGGCTATATATACCTTTGCGTCTGTAACACGCTCACGGTTGAGCTCACGGGCAATAGCGGCGAGCGTGAAAATATAGTAATCCTCGTCAGTAAATTTGTCCGCCGTAAATTCCTTGTGACCAACGCCGATGGAATAATACTTGTTATCCCAAACGAGCAGGTCGTTGGTGAACGGCGGCTCGATATCACTTTTGATTACGCCTGTCTGGAAACAGCAGTTAGCGGTTTTGATATTGCCGTAACCGTGGTCGATACCGATAATCGTAAAATCGTTTAGTGTTTTCATATAATCATCCTTTCAGTTTTTCGTTGTAGGCGAGTATGTCGCCATAGAGTTTTGGGAAAGCAGGCAATACACATTTCAAAAGATAGTTGCAGTATATGCCATACTTACTGATCAGCTGCACACAGCTGTGTTCTTCGCCGTCGTCGAGCAACAGGCAGTTGTCATCAATGCAGTTGCAGCACGAATGACGAACAATGCGGTTTACTCTGTCGGACAGCTCTTCGGTAATTTTCAGTACCATAGCTTGTACCTCCTTTCGTGTATTATTGAGGGCTTTTCGTCCCTCTACTGTATTAAATACACGAAAATCCGAAAACTTAGGGTTTTAAGAAAACATAGTGAAAATCAAAAAGAAAACATTAAAAAACGGCTTGAATACTGAACAATCAGAATTCGAGCCGATATTTTTATAATTTGGAAAACATAAATTTCAAAAAAATTTTCAAAATCGGAGCAAAGGGCGTTTTATGGGACACCTGTTTTGATAGACTTGATAGTGAGGAGGTGTTGATTATGGAAAAAATCAGTTTTTTCAGCGCCGATTTTCGTGACGGAAGAATACGGATCGGCAACAAAACTTACCCTGCTGGTACGTTCGCTACACACCTTTTGAATCAATATTATAATGATGATACGGCGGCTCGGTTGGCTGTATACAAACAATACAGCTGGCATTTATACGATACAATCTCTGTCGGTTATCTTGATAACAATGATGTTTTACGCTCCGGGTGGGAGATCCAACAAATCTTAAAAACCTTGCCCAAGCTGCAACCGTTCACTAAGCTGGATGTTGAAGCAGAGCGTATTAGAATATCTGAACTTTTTACAGAGGATAACGCAAGCTTTATCCGAGAGTATTTCAATGCAAAGGCTCAAATATTAGCGATGGGAATCAATGAATCTGCTTTGGATTTGCTCCCGATTGAAATAGATAAAGTTCAGCAAAAAACAGCGGACAACCTACTTAATGATATGATAACAACGCTGACTTTCTATGATCGTATCAGCAACGATATGAGGGAAGCATTTGAGGGCTTAACCGAGTTCTGCGACAGGCTTGATGAAGCGGAACGCTTCGATGAGGCACACCTATTACCGATTGCGCTGGACATATTCGGCAACGAAAAGCTTGATGTAACATCCGAGTACGTCGCAATGCGAAAGACAGCTAAAAGCAAAACGATGGTTACGGCGAGAAGGATGTTTTTTGATAATTACTACAGCTTTGTTCTGACGGATTTCTTCGAGGGCTTGCGCTACGGTCATTATCCGAGAAGGTGTCCAATCTGCAAGCGATATTTCCTGATGACTTCTGCACGGCGGCAAGTGTATTGCAATGGAAACGCCCCATACACACTGAAAGGCAAGCCCATTACTTGCCGAAAATATGCGGCGAGGATGAAGGAAAAGGAACTTTCCGAAGGCAATCCTATCAATCCTATTTACAAAAGCCGCTGTTCTGCGATTCGTGTGGAACAAAAAAGAAGCACCATCACAGCAGAGTTTGCTGCAATGGCGCTGAAGATTGCGAAAGAGTATTGGCAAAAGGCGAAGTATGATGACAGTTACGCTAACGGTCAATTCAAAATTGATATGAAGCGTGAGAATTTGTACAAAGAAACGGACAGGAGAATCAAGCAAAAGTGAGCCATATCGAGAAAAAAGAATTTGAAATATACCGCATTACTCCGCCACCGCCTCAACGGGACTTGCAGGAGTATATTCGGCTGTATGTTCAATCCGGCGACGACAAATATTTCTATTGGTTCCTACACTATTACGAGCCGACGCTAAATGAAAAGGCGAAGTCCTTTAGGAATAAATATTCAATGGAAGAACACTTTGCCGATATAAAGCAAAGCCTTGTAACAGGCTTATGTAAGGCTCTGATGAAATACGATATTACCATAGCTCCGTTTCTACCATATGCTCAGAGGTATATGGAGCGTGAGGTGCATAACTATATCCGCACAATGCGGACAGGCTATTCCGTGCAGAGCGAATTTGAATACGCCCGGCTACGTAAAGTGATGGATATTTTCAATCATTCAGGTGGTGAGTTTACGGAGGAAACCATTTCGCAAGTCGCAACGCAAATCGGTGAAAGCTATGAGAAAACAAAGTCCATCATTGAGGGCGGTATTCTTACTGAAAACTATGTAGATATTCAGAGTAACGATGAGGACGACACAGGAACGACCGACTTTCTTCTGCCGGATTCCTCGCTCAATCCCGAAAATATCTATTTCAAGCAGGAGCTTTATGATAAACTTAACGAAGCCTATGACAGCTTGGAATATACAGAGAAAATAATGCTCGCCCAACACCTCGGCTTTTGCCCGGAGTGTTTCAGCACTCGCTACGCTGACAAAACCGATTTGGACGAAAACGATAAGCCAAAAGAAAAGCCAATCAAACCGCTGCCCTATACCGACATCGCCACCGATCACGGGTTTAGTGATGCGGATACTGCGAAGAGGGTTTGTGGTAATGCAATAATAAAGCTTCGTAAGAAGATATAGAAAAGCGAGCAATAATCCCCATATCATTTTTTGACAAATTATCGCCAAAACACCTTTTTACCACAACAAAAAGCAACGAAAATGTTGTTTTGAAAAAATTTATATGGTATAATATTACTAATTATATGCATTTGTATCGAAATAGGAGAATTATTATGGCATCTACTCTTTTCAAAAATGTTCCAAGCAAAGTCGGAGACATCATAAATGATGTTATGACAGGCAGAATCGGTCTGCCTGACCTTCAACGCCCTTTTGTTTGGAGAGATAATAAAGTTAGAGAGTTACTTGACTCTATGATAAAAGGATATCCTATCGGCTATATTATGCTGTGGGAATCTCCAAATAATTATGAAACGAAGAAAAGCGGAATCGGTTCTAATGAAAAAACCTATGACGAACCGAAAGAATTAGTTATTGACGGGCAGCAAAGATTAACGGCATTAGTAGCCGCTATGTATGGCGTTAAGGTAAAAGATAAGAATTTCAAAGAACGTGAAATCAAAATCTCCTATAATCCCTTGACAAAGGAATTTGCTGTATGGTCTTCTGCTTACGAGCGTGATACTGAGTGGTTGTCTAAAATATCAGATGTATTTATAGCAGATAAAAACCATTCTGTAATTTCACTTCGCAAAAAATTCATCAAAGAAGCTAACGAAGGCAGAACAAAAAAGAATTTACCTGAGTTAACGGACGAAGAAGAAGAGTCAGTTGAGCAGAACATTAATGAGCTTTTGAATCTGTCGCAATATTCTTTGCCAACATTAGAGATAAACTACAATGCAGATGAAGAAGATGTTGCGGATATATTTGTTCGTGTCAACTCCGGCGGACAAAGTTTGACAGAGAACAATTTTATTCAAACTCTTATCTCTGTTTACGAAAACGAAACCAGCGATCAAATCAATGATTTTTGTGAGAAATCCCGTATTCCTGCTGATAATACATCTTACAATAATATCTTAGCAGTTGAACCTTCTCACTTAATTAGAATGGCTGTTGGTGTAGGTTTCAGACGAGCAAGGTTAAGATACGCTTATATGCTTTTGCGTGGTAAGAACTTAGAAACCGGTGTATTTTCCGATGAAGAACGCCAAGCGAATCTTGACAAATTTAAGGAAGCTCTTAATCGAGTTATGAACTTAAATAACTGGCACGCTTTTATCAACATTATCGCTGAAGCGGGATATATTAGCAATAAATTGATTGCATCGGCAAACGCAGTTGTATTTAGCTATGTTCTGTTTCTTATTGCTAAGTACGATTACAAGTTGGATGCGATGAATCTGAAAAAGATAATTAGTAAATGGTTCTTTATGAGTGCTATCACTTATTTCTATACAGGTTCAACCGAAAGTGAAGTGGAACGTCAGTTTGCTGATTTGAGAACCGTTAATAATGCAGATGAGTTTATCAAATATATTGACGGAGTAATTGCAACACGATTCACCGATGACTATTTTGAATACACTCTTCCAAATGAATTGAATACAGCGGCAAGCATTTCTCCTTCTTGGAATGGATATATTGCCTCTCAAATTGTACTGAATTCCAATATGCTGTTTAGCAATACTCCTATTTCAAAATATTTTATTCTTGGTGCAAGCGGAACTAAAAACGCCATAGATAAGCACCATATTTTCCCCAAGCATTATCTTACAAATATTGGCTTTACCAGCGATCGTGAACGCAACCAGTTGGCAAACTTTACTTATCTGGACTATGCTACAAACATTGATATTTCCGATAAGCCGCCGATTGAGTATGTGAGTGATTACAGAAACAAACTGGGTGAAGACGGATATAAGAAAGCTTGTGAAGAGCACGCTTTGCCGGAAAACTTTGAAAATATGGAATATAACGAGTTTTTAGCAGTGCGCAGACAGCTTATGTCAGCTGTAGTAAAACGTGCTTTCAAAGAACTGTGTAAATAAATCGGAGGTCATATTATGGCACGAAAAAAAGCAGAAGAAAAACTGAATTTGGATGCGATACTGTTTAAGTGTCGTGATATTCTTCGTAATGCGCGCAACTCCGGTTCTTTCTTTGAGAAGCGTGATATGATGCTGACGCTGGTATTCCTGCGTTTTATCGGAGAAAAGTATGAGGACGGAATTGAAAGGCTTCGACAGGATTTAATAGCACAGGGACTTGATCCTGAAGATGAAGATATCAAAGCGGCATTTTTTGATGACCCGACATTTACCGACGGAACCTATAACCTACCAAAAGACGCACAGTGGGCGACCATTATCAATACGCCTGCTCCACAGCTGAACAAAGTATTGGATAACGCACTGAAAGTTTTGTCTGACAGCGACAAGCAGCTTAAGGGATGTTTTATAAAAGGAACGTTCACAACCAGAAATCTTGCCGCAAATGATATAAAAAAGCTTGTTGATGAAGTTAATAAAATCAGCCACAAAGCATTTGGCGAGGAAAAAGACCTTATCGGTCATTGTTATGAATACTTTCTCAAAGAATTTGCCGTTAATGCCACCAAAGAAGAGGGCGAATTCTATACACCTCACGATGTTGTTGAATTGATTGCCACAATGATCGAACCGTTTGACGGTACGTTATATGAAAGCAAGACGCAAAATTTGATACAAATTAACGATTGCCCTCTCAGGGGTGTCGCATAGGGGTTAGGGGTGTCGGTTTTACAGACCGACGCGTTTTTGTATATAGGGGATGTAGTTATGGCAACGATTACAAAGAAGCAGATGGAGGAATATGAACGTCTGCGCCGGGATCGGGACAATGGACGTGTGCTTACACCAGACGGCCTGCGGCTCATCTGTGCGGCGTATGAAAATGATCCTGAGAAGATCGGCATCCACATGTTAGAAATGCTGGCGAAGTTCAGGAATGAAGGTATAATTGACTAAATCGGAATTGACGGGGTGATAACACATAATGGAAAAAGAGACAAGAAACAGTATCATTTTGTTTTTGATATTATCTTTCGTACCGATGTGGGTGTTTAGCTACATTTATTACATTATGAAATCTGATACTATCCTCTTGGTAATGATGCTGTTACCAGCGGTTGCTTCTGTAATTACCAGAGTCGTCAGAAATGAGGGCTTTGAAAGAATGCTGCTTCGCCCTCATTTAAGGAGAAACTTAAAGTGGTATTTCACAGCATATTTTGCTCCGCCTTTTATCGCTTATTTCGGCGCAGCGGTATATTTCCTTATCTTTGGAAGTGACTTTTCGCCATTGCAATCTGCTTTTGCAATACAGGAATCAATCATATCGACTAGCGAATTATTGAAAACGCTGTGCATTTTGATTCCTCTTGCAATCATAGTGAATCCTATTATGGGAATGATACAATGTTTTGGCGAGGAGTTGGGATGGCGAGGGTATCTGCTACCAAAAATCGGAGAAAAACTTTCTCCACTTTCTGCATCTATTTTTACTGGAGTGATTTGGGGACTGTGGCACGCACCGATTATAGCAATGGGCTATAATTACGGCACAAATAATCCGATTGCCGGTATTTTTGCAATGACAGTTTTCTGTACTGTTTTGGGGATTATATCTGGATTTTTGACCTATAAAGTGCGCTCTATATGGCCTGCTGTTTTGTTTCACGCCTCTATAAATGGAATGGATCGTTGGGCTCCATCTACGCTTTTTATGTCTAAAAAACCAAATATGTTTTTGGGGCCAGATCTTTTGGGCTTTATCGGTGGACTCGGTTTCATAATTATAGATGTGGTCTTAATTATGAATATGAGAAAATGGAAGAAAGGTGAGATTTAATAACAAATTCCCATTTGTTGGGATCATCAAATTGATTATTGACCATTACATAGCCGGGAACTGACACGCGAATCAGTCCCCGGCTTTTTTCATGCTCTTTTCCTGCAGCATAGGTGCACATGCGCTGCGGGAGGAGGGCTTTTTTCGTCTCTATCAACCCTATCACCCGCGTAATGCGGAATCCAAAAGGAGGAAAAAGTCTATGGCATTTTTCAACAGCGCAGTCGGCGTACTGCAGACGCTCGTCATCGCTCTCGGTGCCGGTCTCGGTATCTGGGGCGCTATCAACCTGCTCGAAGGCTACGGCAACGATAACCCCGGTGCCAATGCTCATGTACGGTAAGGAAGCAAGCAACCGAAAACAAGAGATAGACCGCCAGCACTACACTATTCCGAACCAAAGACCAAAAGATAAGCATTGTGGGAAAATCTAAACTTTTGGATTTTCCTACAATGCCAACTACGGCGGAATCCCTCCCACTCCTTATATCTTTCTGTATACATTGAATTTGTATTTAGTAAAATGCAGACAACACCACGGATCGGCTTTTGGTTGGACAATTCCAACCAAACACCACAGCAGACAGCAGAAAACATTCTGAACGCTAGGAAGCCGGTATGATTGTTACATATAAGGGGAAGAAAAATTTCTTTTAGGTACTTGCTTTCCTAAAACTGATGTGATACAATGATTTAATCCAGAAAAGGAGTAAAAAATATGCGGCAAGGTATTCTTAAATAAAACTATAATCAAATAGTGGGAACAAAGGATTATGATAGCTCCTTTTGTAGGGGCTTAGTTTTTTGTACCCAATTTAAGAATACTTTTGCCTTATCAATTTTGACATATCCCCAAAAACAGCAATCACAAACAGGTGTATGCTGTATATGTGTATGTCCGCAACTTATAATCCCCAGTGGTAAAAGTATTTTACTGCTGGGGATTTTTATGCCCTTTGGGGCTGTAAAGGGAGGACAATCACATGAAAATAATCAATATTGGAATTCTTGCCCATGTAGACGCTGGAAAGACGACCTTGACGGAGAGCCTGCTATATGCCAGCGGAGCCATTTCAGAACCGGGGAGCGTCGAAAAAGGGACAACGAGGACGGACACCATGTTTTTGGAGCGGCAGCGTGGGATTACCATTCAAGCGGCAGTCACTTCCTTCCAGTGGCACAGATGTAAAGTTAACATTGTGGATACGCCCGGCCACATGGATTTTTTGGCGGAGGTGTACCGCTCTTTGGCTGTTTTAGATGGGGCCATCTTGGTGATCTCCGCTAAAGATGGCGTGCAGGCCCAGACCCGTATTCTGTTCCATGCCCTGCGGAAAATGAACATTCCCACCGTTATCTTTATCAACAAGATCGACCAGGCTGGCGTTGATTTGCAGAGCGTGGTTCAGTCTGTTCGGGATAAGCTCTCCGCCGATATTATCATCAAGCAGACGGTGTCGCTGTCCCCGGAAATAGTCCTGGAGGAAAATACCGACATAGAAGCATGGGATGCGGTCATCGAAAATAACGATGAATTATTGGAAAAGTATATCGCAGGAGAACCAATCAGCCGGGAAAAACTTGCGCGGGAGGAACAGCAGCGGGTTCAAGACGCCTCCCTGTTCCCAGTCTATCATGGCAGCGCCAAAAATGGCCTTGGCATTCAACCGTTGATGGATGCGGTGACAGGGCTGTTCCAACCGATTGGGGAACAGGGGGGCGCCGCCCTATGCGGCAGCGTTTTCAAGGTTGAGTACACCGATTGCGGCCAGCGGCGTGTCTATCTACGGTTATACAGCGGAACGCTGCGCCTGCGGGATACGGTGGCCCTGGCCGGGAGAGAAAAGCTGAAAATCACAGAGATGCGTATTCCATCCAAAGGGGAAATTGTTCGGACAGACACCGCTTATCAGGGTGAAATTGTTATCCTTCCCAGCGACAGCGTGAGGTTAAACGATGTATTAGGGGACCAAACCCGGCTCCCTCGTAAAAGGTGGCGCGAGGACCCCCTCCCCATGCTGCGGACGACGATTGCGCCGAAAACGGCAGCGCAAAGAGAACGGCTGCTGGACGCTCTTACGCAACTTGCGGATACTGACCCGCTTTTGCGTTGCGAAGTGGATTCCATCACCCATGAGATCATTCTTTCTTTTTTGGGCCGGGTGCAGTTGGAGGTTGTTTCCGCTTTGCTGTCGGAAAAATACAAGCTTGAAACAGTGGTAAAGGAACCCTCCGTCATTTATATGGAGCGGCCGCTCAAAGCAGCCAGCCACACCATCCATATCGAGGTGCCGCCCAACCCGTTTTGGGCATCCATAGGACTGTCTGTTACACCACTCTCGCTTGGCTCCGGTGTACAATACGAGAGCCGGGTTTCGCTGGGATACTTGAACCAGAGTTTTCAAAACGCTGTCAGGGATGGTATCCGTTACGGGCTGGAGCAGGGCTTGTTCGGCTGGAACGTAACGGACTGTAAGATTTGCTTTGAATACGGGCTTTATTACAGTCCGGTCAGCACGCCGGCGGACTTCCGCTCATTGGCCCCGATTGTATTGGAACAGGCATTGAAGGAATCGGGGACGCAGCTGCTGGAACCTTATCTCTCCTTCATCCTCTATGCGCCCCAGGAATACCTTTCCAGGGCTTATCATGATGCACCGAAATACTGTGCCACCATCGAAACGGCCCAGGTAAAAAAGGATGAAGTTGTCTTTACTGGCGAGATTCCCGCCCGCTGTATACAGGCATACCGTACTGATCTGGCCTTTTACACCAACGGGCGGAGCGTATGCCTTACAGAGCTGAAAGGATATCAGGCCGCTGTCGGTCAGCCGGTCATCCAGCCCCGCCGTCCAAACAGCCGCCTGGACAAGGTGCGCCATATGTTTCAGAAGGTAATGTAAAGATACATAATCGTCAAGACGGCAACAATCAGAAGTTATGGAGGGTAACAATGGAATATAGTAAGGAAGATTTAATGGAAGCAAAAAAGCAAATTTGGGGAGTGGGAGAGAACATGGGAACAGAGGAAAGTAAAAAAATCTGGGAGGAGAACGCACAATTTTGGGATAATGCAATGGGTGACGAATCTAATGAATTTCACAGAGAGGTAGTGCGTCCCAAAGTAACGGAACTTCTATCTCCTAATCCTGCGGATTACATTTTGGATATTGCGTGTGGCAATGGAAATTATTCTTCGTATCTTGCACAAAGAGGCGCTTCGGTTGTCGCTTTTGATTACAGCAAAAAAATGATAGAATTGGCTAAAAGACGGCGAACCGCTTGGATCAAGTATTTGAACACACATGGGTATTCGACAACGTTGGTACGCAGACATGGTCAGGGCGGCGTCTCTATTTTTCAAACCATGATGAAGTCAGGCCGAGAGCAGAGACGAACTATATCGACATTCCTGACACGCCACCGAATCATACTGCGACAGTTTCCGTTCGCATAGATCCACGAAGTTTTGAAAAAAGATCGGAGTGCCTGTGGATAATGGTAGATGATCAGGGAAGGAACTGCTTCCCTCATGGCAGTCAATTTACAATTATTGTTGATGTTACATTTCAAGCAGGGAGTTAATGGAGGTTTGTACTGTGAGCGATATGAATGTAGAAAAATGGTCAACATTAAAAGAGGTGCAGGCTTATCTTGGGGTTGGTAGGGAGACCATACTCACATGGATCGCCAAACGAAATATGCCTGCATACAAAGTCGGTCGGCTTTGGAAATTCAAATTATCAGAGGTGGATGACTGGATTCGCTCTGGAGGAGCTGCCGATGATAAAAATGATGATAAGAATGAGGACTGAGTCCGTTTTATGGGACAGCGTATTTGATACGCTTATTATGGCAATTAATTCTGGATAAGCAGATCCGCAATACGATCAAACAGTTCATGCAGGTCAAGAACACCGTAACATGGGCAGAACATTCCGGTGATTTGCGTAAGGCCATACAGGATGGCAAGCTGCGAAAAAGCAGAGGGAAGGACTGTCTATTGATGAATTGGCTTCTTGGGTCATGGAACACCGATTAGAGGTATGTCATTGGTTTACGGTTGATACCTTTACCCATTTGAAACATGGCGGGCGGGTTTCAGGTGCCGCAGCCGCAATGGGAACGGCTTTGCAGATCAAACCGTTGCTTCATGTGGACAGCGAAGGAAAGCTGCAAGCAGTGGAAAAACCTCGTGGAAGAAAAAAGGCTGTTACCACTCAGATTGCCCGAATGGAACAGGGCTGGAAACCTGAACTTGGTAAATCGATTCTGATAGGTCATGCCGATGACCCTGAAGCAGCAGATATGCTGAAAGAAAGGTTGTTGGAACAATTCCCGGATTCTGAGATTTGTATTGCTTATATTGGCCCTATCATCGGAGCACACACCGGTCCCGGCGCACTGGCATTGATTTACTGGGGAAATAATCGATGACGGAGGATTTGTAGATACGCAAAAAAGCATTCTCCATCATAGAAAAATATAGTTTTGTTTAGAGCTGCCGGGTAACTTATGCTCGGCAGCTTTGAACTGTCTGCTAGAAGTAGTAGGAGGTGAACATATGGTTCCGCATGTATTGGGCGTAGGATACGCCTATAATGAATATGAGGTTACTGCTGGCCGATGGAAAGAATTTGAAATTGAATTTGACTATGCTGATAATATTAAACAAGCGGCCGCAATGCTGTCTTTTAAAGAATATATATGCGTAGCTATTTGCTCTGATGTGATTCCACAAGACGATTTGGATATCTTGAGACAAAAACGTGCGGTACCAATTATTGTTGTGCCACCTTCATATTCGGAGGAACAGCGGTATGCATGTGTCCATTTTGGTGCTGCTCAATATTTACATACCTATAATCATCCTATGGTAGAAATGTTTTCAGAGAAAAATAGTATGAGAAATTGTTTGAAAATAATCTTCGTTGGTCTAACAGTATAAAAAGAAAACTTTTGAATTATACTCCAAAATACTTGACCGATTCGGTTATTGGTGCTATACTCTAAATAACCGAAACGGTTAATATGTAAAAAGGAGGAAATGAATTGGACAAATTTTTGGCCCTGACCGAAGAAAAGAGATTGACCATTCTCAATGCGGCGTTCCAGTGCTTCGGCAAGTTTGGTTATGAAAAAGCCTCAATCAATGATATTGCGGTAGCCGCACACATTTCCAAAGCGTCTGTGTTTCAGTATTTCGGCAGTAAAAAGCAGCTCTACATTTACCTACTGGAATACTGCAAGAAAATCATAGAGGGAATATTTGACAAGGAATCCCTCAATTCCCAAACAGATTTGTTCGACAGAATCCTGGCATCCAGCCACATGAAAATGGAGGGGCTCCAAAATCAGCCTTTTATCTTGCAGTTTATTACCAGTGCCTGGGAGGAAACTTCTCCCGAGGTGGCAGATACGCTAGCGATCCTGACGGAGGAGGCCAGCGGATTCCGAAACGATCTTGTTCTGCGGGAAGAGGATGCTTTGAAATTCAAAAACCCGGAGGATGCCCAGCCGGTCTTTCAAATGCTGCTTCTGATGGCCGAGGGCTATGCGGCCCGGTACCGTGGGGCGGCGGCCTTCGATTTTCAGGCTGTCATGGAGGATTTTGAGGAGAACATCGCAATTCTGCGGAAAAATTTTTATAAGGAGGAGTATCAAAAATGAGTGAGCAAGCAATCGTCTTAAACCAGCTGACCAAGCACTATGGAACCCATCGGGGGATCAATGACCTCAGTTTCTCGGTGAATGAGGGCGAGTTTTTCGGCTTCATTGGCCCCAACGGTGCAGGGAAATCCACCACCATCCGCACGCTGATGGGCCTGATCCATCCCAGCGGCGGCAACGCCTCTATTTTCGGTCTGGACTGCCAGACCAAGGCCAGTGTCATTGCCAGAGATGTGGGCTACCTTCCCAGCGAGAACAGCTATTATGAAAACATGAAGGTGCGGGAACTGCTGCAATACACCGCTGACCTGTACGGCATGGACTGCGAAACGAAAATGTATGAGCTGTCTGAGCGCCTCAATCTGGATCTGACCCGGAAAATCGAAGACCTGTCTCTGGGTAACAAGAAAAAGGTGGGTATCGTGTCTGCCATTATGACTTCACCCAAACTGATCATTATGGACGAACCCACCAGCGGGTTAGACCCACTGATCCAGCAGGCTTTCTACGATATTCTGAAGGAGGAAAACAGCCGGGGCGCTACCGTGTTTTTTTCCTCCCATGTGCTGAGTGAGGTACAGAAACTGTGTGACCGGGTGGCCATTCTGAAAGAAGGACATCTTATTGGCATACAGCCCATCAAAGAACTGCGTGAGAGCGGCTATAAAAAAGTCACTCTGAGTGCAAAGGAGGCTATCCCTCGCGATTTCTTTAATTTGTCCGGCATTGCGAACTATGCGGAGACTGCGGACAAGACCTCTGTTTCCTTTATGTATAACGGCAATATCACGGCGATCATTGACAAGCTTCACCTGCTGCATTTGGACGATGTGCTTTTGGAAGAGCCCTCTCTGGAGGAGATCTTCATGCACTACTACGAGTAGGGAGGTGTCAGGCATGATCATTTTGAAATATGAACTGAAAAGGCACCGCAAATATATTTTGGGTTGGGCCATCGCCTTGGCTCTGTGTGTTTTTGTGATGACGCCTACCTATTACAGCTTTATGGATGTTTCCACCGGAGACCTCTATGAAACGCTGGGTACGAGTGATTTTTACAAGGGCGTTGGCGTGTCCATGGAATATCTGACCTCACCGTTGGGCATTTATGCGTTTCTCACCAGCTTTTTTATGATTGCGTCCGGTATTTTCGGGATGCACTTCGGTATCGCCATTCACACCAAGGAGTGCTCGGAGCGAACCTCTGAATATCTGTTTACAAAACCCCATACCCGAAAAACGATTTACTGGGCAAAGGCGTTCACGGTTTTTTTCGGCGTAGTGGTCGTGAGCATGGTATATCTTCTCGCCTCTTTTTTGGCGCTGGCCCTGTTTCGCTCCGGTATTGACTGGGGAGAGTTCTTTCTGATTGCTCTTTCCCTTATGCTGGTCACGCTGTTCCTTGCAGCTATGGGGCTTTTGGTAGGAATTCTTTTTTCACGCAATCGAAGACCACTTTTGACTGCCGGGTTAATTGTCTTTGTCGAGTACTGCGTCACCAGCTTCTCCAACATTGTCAGCAACCGTGCCATTAGTTTTCTGTCCCCGTACTCGTTCTTTAGTGCGGCTGAGATTTCCAAATCTGGCTTTTATGAGTTGGATTACTTGGGATGGTGTGTACTGCTGTTTGCCCTGTTTTTGGTGCTGTCTTATCGTGTCTTTTTGAAAAAAGACATCCAGTTCCGCTCATGAGGGGGTGCAAAGATGAAAACATTGGTGAAAAACGAATTCCGCCAAACCAGAAAGACCCTGCTGATCTGGCTGGGGATCATGTTACTGCTGTGCGGATTCTGCTATTTTGAACTTTTATCCTTGAAGGACAGTCTGGATGAGATGGCCCGGACAGTCGGCCAATTTCCTCGCTTGATCATGATCATGTTCGGTGTGAAAGGGGATCTCACGACTGCCCTTGGTTGGTACGCGTGTATCTATTTTTGGGAGGGGCTGTTGGCCTTTGCCTATGCAATCTCTCTGGGCCTGTCCTGTGTGGCGAGGGAAAAGAAATTTGGAACATCCGAATACCTGTTCACAAAGCCTGTGGAGCGGAAAACCATTGTTCTGGCGAAGGTGATCGTTTCAGCAGTGAACCTGCTGGTGTTCGCCCTGTTCAGCGGCGTGTGCAATTATTTCACGATCGTTCTTCCTTTGGGCGGTCTGGATCAGCCGGGAGCGGTGCTTTCCACAACGATGGGAATGTTCTTTACCCAGCTTCTCTTTTTTGCCTTGGGTCTGCTGTTTGCCAGCCTTTTCAAATCTTATAAGGCCGCGGTACGCGCCGGTACGGTTTTCGTATTGGCCGCCTATGTGTTGGCCTTTACTGCCGAGTACACAGGGAATCGTTTCTTGGATTATCTGACCCCTCTGCGGTACTATGATGTGTATGAAGTAGCACTAAATGGCGTCTATCTTTCCTACATCGTCTTAACAGTACTCATTGTGGGCGCGTGTGTAATGGTTTCTACAAGGCGGTGGAAACTGCGTGAGTTGTAAATGTAATTGTCCATAGATATTCTATAAGTCAGCAGGAAAACTTTAATGTTGTATCTATTACTACTGCACAAAAATGTTATTATAAGGGTATATCTGAAAACTTGTATGTTATAGAACTGCTGAATATTGACGGAATTGTTATTTGGCAATCTTCCGATGGTGAAGTGTATCAGACATACCCAAATTCAAATCCAGAAAAAATAGCAAATTCTCTATCGGAGTATATACAGTCAATATAAAAAATGGGCGAAGATGAAACAAATCACCTTCGCCCATAACATTTATGAATAAATCAATTCATTGTTAACAATCTCCGTTACCCGATTACGAATATTATTCATTTTCTGCACCCACATCATTTGGTTATCTGCTTTAAGCTGTTCGGTAACGCCTTCTTGTTTAGCAAGTTGTTTTACTAACCGAAAGAACATATCCTCTGCCTGCTCATCAATGTCGGCGAGATAGGCGGTGAGCTTACAGCTCGTCAGAAGGTTAGTATAAATGATAGGATGATGTTTTTCGAGGTATCTCAAATGCCGTTTGCCCCAAATCCCGATTTCAATCTTTGGCTGTTCGGGCAATTTCAAATCCGGCAGCAAGTAATCTCCCTGCTGTGTGTATGTAATCTTTGTAGCCATAATTCAGACCTCCTTAATCTTGATTTGTTTGACTTTGGCTTTCGTGAGCTTGATTAACAGCTCGTCAACGAGATCGGTGTACTTGCCCCGTGAAATGAGATCATTCCTCAAATCAATCAGGCTGTTGATAACCGTGCGCCGCTCATCAGGCGTTAAGTAAATGTGATACTTTGGATTTTTCATTGCAGATTCCTCCTTGACTTGAATTTTACATTCGTATTATAGGAAGAAATTGAATAAATCACAAATGTGCGAGCGAGAAATGTGTGTAACTGCCGATAAAACCTGAATTTTTCATAAGTCCGTTATGAACACTCGCACCAAGAAAAAGAGAAGTACATCAGTACTTCTCTTTTTCTTTATATAACAAGCAAAGGGAGACAGGACTTGAAGGTGACGAGAACGACTGCTGCCGGTGGCAGATGAAAGGAGTTCGAGGAAGAGCTACAACAGGGAGTTTGAGGAAGTGCATTTATGCACAACGCTAAACGACCATGTTGTACTTGGAGTTAAGAAAACAGTCCGGTGGACTGTTTTTAGGGAGGGCGTAGATGCTTCTGTCCTTTCGTATTTGTGCTTAATAAGCAAGGTAGGCAGTAGTGCAAGAAGAAAGTATGTCACCCATAACCATAATAAGAAGTACATCAGTACTTCTCTTTTTCTTTATATAACAAGCAAAGGGGGACAGGAATTGAAGGTGACGAGAACGACTGCTGCCGGTGGCAGATGAAAGGAGTTCGAGGAAGAGCTACAACAGGGAGTTTGAGGAAGTGCATTTATGCACAACGCTAAACGACCATGTTGTACTTGGAGTTAAGAAAACAGTCCGGTGGACTGTTTTTAGGGAGGGCGTAGATGCCTCTATCCTTTCGTATTTGTGCTTAATAAGCGAGGTAGGCAGTAGTGAAAGAAGAAAGTATGTCACCCATAACCATAATAAGAAGTACATCAGTACTTCTCTTTTTCTTTATATAACAAGCAAAGGGGGACAGGACCTTAGGCAACTATAACCTTCAACAAGTAGATATTTAATTTGGTGTGAATTACGGTTATATTGATAAAATTATGGGCAATTTAAATTTCATAAAAGTATTTCGACAGTACAATTATCATCTAATTGTGGTAAAATATAGAAATATGTATGTGCTAAAATGATATGACCCAATAAAAAAGAGGAGTAACTTCAAAATATGGTATAATGGAATCGCTAAAAAACATTAACCTAAGAAAGAAGTACTCCTCATGAATATGATAACACAAGAAGCAAAGAAAAAGCAAGCCATAGTAAAATACGCACTAAGAAAGGAAGAAGCAAAGCAAGTAGAGTGTACGGTGTAAGTCTTTCAAGCGTAAAGAGATGGTGTAACCAATATGACGGTACCTGGCAATCGCTATTGCCTAAATCACACAGACCACATAGTCATCCTAACAGGCACACAAAAAGAGAAGAAAGACAAATTAGAAATTCTTTCAAAAAGTGCTATGAAAGATATGGATGGGATGGAGTATACAGTGATTTAAAGAGAAAAGGATATACAAGAAGCTACTCAGGAATGATATATGCAGCTAAAAGAATGGGCTTAGTAAAATATAAAAAGACCAAGAAAAAGAGCCGTAAGCATAGAAGATATCCGGAACTGTTAATACCTGGAGAAAAGGTGCAGATAGATGTAAAAGAAGTGCCATATAATTGCTTAAGAGGTAAGGCTTTAAGGGACGGAAAGCATTTTATCAATGGACTGCAATAGATGAATGTACAAGGATGAGATTTGTATATGGGTTTGAAGAACATACACCGGAAAACTCAACCAAATTTTTGAAAATGTTATTGAAAGAATTTCCGTTTAAAATACAGACTATTCAAACAGATAACGGAAGAGAATTCACATATAAATATCAAAGCAGTGAAGTGAAAAGTCCTTTTGAAATAGAATTAAACAAACTAGGTATAAATCATAAATTAATACCACAACGAACACCTTGGCACAACGGAAAGGTAGAAAGAAGTCATAGAAACGACCAAAGATATTTCTATGAATGGGAAACATTCAGAAATATTGAAGAATTAAACACAAAATTAAAAGGACATTTGGAATGGAGTAATAACAAAACAATGAGAACACTTGATTACAAAGTCCAATGCAGTTATTGAGTGAAAAGTTAGAATTGAAATCCGTTCATTAATTAATATTCATAATCAAAAGTCAGTAAAACAAGCGAAATATTAAATCGTATTTTATTTTTACCCTAAAATGGGTCATATCTATTTACAACACAGAATTTTTACCCTAAAATGGGTCATATCTATTTACAACACAGATCTAATTGTGGTAAAATATAGAAATAATAATTGAAAATTTTATGTAATTGTGCTACAATATTTTACATCATAAGTTTTTTGGAGGGGTTTTTGTGTCTCAAGTTACAAAGAGAGCATTGGAACAATCACTTAAAAATTTGTTGCTAAAAAAGCCTTTGAATAAAATTACAATTACAGATATAACAGAAGATTGTGGTATAAATCGTATGACTTTTTACTACCATTTTCAAGATATTTACGATTTAGTTGAATGGGTGTGTTATGAAGATGCTAAGAAAGCTCTTGAAAATAAAAAGACCCACGATACTTGGCAACAAGGACTAACTCAGCTACTTTATGCAGTTCGTGAAAATAAACCATTTATCATTAATGTTTATAATTGTGTTGATAAAGGTCAGGTAGAAAAATACTTAAAGCCTCTAACTGATGATTTGCTCCTTGGTGTTGTTAAAGAAGAATCAGCAAATGTAAATGTTCGCGAAGAAGATAAAAAGTTCATTGCACAAGTTTATTCTTATTGCTTTGTGGGAATTATGCTTGATTGGATAAAGAACGATATGAAAGAAAAACCTGAAGACTTGGTAGAGAGATTAGCCTTAGTTCTTGATGGTGATATAGGTTCAGCTTTAGCCAGATTTAATTTATCAAAATAGCAAAAATGATTAAAAATTTTACAATAATTGCATCGTGATAATTTTTTTATCACGGTGCATTTTTTGTTTATTGTGGAATTGTTTTGGACACAATATAATGAAGGTACAAAATAAATTTAGGGAGGCCTATTATGTATTACTCTTCAGGAAATTATGAATCATTTGCTCATCCGGAAAAGCCTAAGGATGTAGATAAAAAATCTGCATATATTATCGGTACAGGCCTTGCCGGTTTATCAGCAGCATTTTACCTTGTTCGTGACGGTAAAATGAAAGGTGAACATATTCACCTATTAGAAAAGCTAGACCTAGCCGGTGGTAGTTGTGACGGTAGAAAAGATATAACAAAAGGTTTCTATATGCGTGGTGGCAGAGAAATGGACAACCACTTTGAAGTAATGTGGGATATGTTCAGAGATGTACCATCAATAGAAAATCCAGAAGTATCTGTACTTGATGAATATTATTGGCTAAATAAGCATGACCCAAACTATTCTCTATGTCGTGCAACAGTTAATAGAGGTGAAGATGCCCACACAGATAAGAAGTTTAACCTTGACAGAGAGTCAGCACTTGCTCTTTCACAGCTTTTCATAACATCAGAAAAGGAATTAGAGGGTAAGAAAATCTCTGATGTATTGCCTGAGTCTTTTTGGTCAACGAACTTCTGGCTTTACTGGCAGACAATGTTCGCTTTTCAAAAGTGGTCAAGTGCATTGGAAATGAAAAGGTATCTTTGCAGATATGTTCACCATATTGACGGTTTACCTGACTTTAGTGCATTAAGATTTACAAAGTATAATCAGTATGAAAGTATGATTCTTCCACTGGTTAAGTACCTTGAAAATCATGGTGTTAAGATTGAGTATGGTATGGATGTTAAGAATGTTATTATCGAAAACCATGGTCATAAAAAGGTAGCAAAACAGATTGTATATATTAAGGACGATATGGAACAAACTATTGACCTTATTGAAGATGACCTTGTGTTTATTACAAATGGTTGTTGTACAGATACTTCTTGTTACGGTGACCAAAATACAGCACCTGACCTTTCAAAACTTAAGAATGGTTACGGTGAATCATGGGATATGTGGAAGAACATTGCGCAACAAGCTACTCACGGTGAGTTCGGTAATCCGGATGCTTTTTGTAGTGATATTGATGCAACAAACTGGATGAGTGCAACAGTTGAAACTTCTAATGAAGAAATCATCAGACACATTATTCATGTTTGTAAGCGTGACCCAAGAAAGGGTAAAGTAACTACAGGTGGCATTGTTACAGTAAAGGACAGTACAGACAATTGGTATTTGTCTTGGACAATTAACCGTCAGCCACAGTTTAAGTCACAGAATAAGGACACTGTACTTGTTTGGCTATATGCACTTAACACAAATACAGAAGGTAACTATGTTAAGAAACCTATGAGAGAATGTTCAGGTGTTGAAGTTTGTGCCGAGTGGTTATATCACATTGGTATTGATGAGGACAAAATCTATGACTTAGCAGTAAAATCTTGCAACACAACAACTTGCTTTATGCCATATATTAATGCATTTTTCCAGCCAAGAAAGTATGAAGACAGGCCAAAGGTTGTACCTGATGGTGCAGTTAACTTTGCATTCCTAGGTCAGTTTGCAGAAACTCCAAGGGATACAATTTTCACTACAGAATATTCAATAAGAACAGGTATGGAAAGTGTGTATACACTTCTTGATATTGACAGAGGTGTACCGGAAGTATGGGGTAGTAAGTATGATGTAAGAGAGTTACTTCGTGCATGTTACTACGCAATTGATAAGAAACCACTTGAAGAAATTGATTTGTCATTAAAGGAAAGATTAATGCTAAGTACAGTTCTAAAGAAGATTGAGGGTACAGACCTTGAAATTCTTTTAAAAGAAAGTGGACTGATTGAATGATGGAGTGCCTGTAATAGTAACTAAACTTTAGTTATGATTATTATTACTAAAAATTAAATATATAATAGAGGTAAGTCCCATTATTGGTACTTACCTCTTGTTTTAATCAGTAATTTACCTAAAAAGCCTTTATTTTACCGTCACAAATGATAAGATAATTGTAGTAAATAAATTTTAGGTGATAATTATGATTGAGAAGATTTATGAATGTTCAGCACAAACCACTACCAATAGAGTTTTTTATATTGACTATGAAAATGTTGGCAGTAGTGGACTTGAGGGGATAACCGAATTGAAAAGTAGCGACAAGGTTTTTGTTTATTATGGAAATGACCATGCAACAATGACCTTAGATGCTCATATGAATATTAGTCTTTCTAATTGCAGGATGATTTTTAAGCTAATTCAAATGCCTGTGAAAAATGCTATTGATTGCAAAATTCTTTTTGATATTGAAGAAGAAATTGCAAAGGTAAAGCCAATTGAAATTTGCATTGTGTCTAAGGATAACGACTATGACAAAGCAATTGAAATGTTCAATTCTGTAACCGGTGTAAAGATTAGTAGAGCAGTAACTATAAATGAGTATTTCCATCCATCCACAATTCTAACTAAAATTGTGGAAAAGTCTACCCAAAAAGACAGAAAAACTTTGATTACCGATTTTTGCAATGAAAATCTGAAAAGCCTTTCTGTAGATGATAGGAAAGAGGAAATTATACAAATAATGATAAGTTCCAAAACCAAAGTTGATGTTAATAATAAATTATCTAAACTTTTAAGAGACAGTAAAAAAGCAAGTCAAATCTATAAATTATTAAATCCATTTGTAGTAGCTTTACCAAGTAATTAACAATTCCACCTAACAAAACCTACTAGTAGATAAAAACTAGTAGGTTGATTTTTTATAAAAATATGAAATTTTGCAACACTTTTGTGTTTTGAAAAGTATTATTAGTAGAATCACCTTTGGAGGTAGTTATGAAGAAACTTATTTTCCTATTATCAATTATTTCTATTTTACTTTTAGTTGGTTGTTCAGAAAGTAAAAATACTAATCAAACAATTAAAGAAACCACATCACAAAAACTAACAGTTGCAACAGAAGTTCAGAGAAACCAAATTAATTTTATAAAAAATAAAAATGAAAGTATAGATAGCGTTTCTGTTTCTCACAATCTAGCAAAGAAAATTTATGATGTATTGTGTACACAAAGTGGTTATGATGATATGTCAGGACGGTTTACCGTAAAGCAGTTTAATGAATACTATGGAGTTACTGATTTTAGGGTAACTACTGATAATATGTGCTATTGTAAATTTGTTGATAATTCTACAAAAGAAAAATATTATGTTTTCTTTGGATTAAGTAAAGAGAATGCACGGTGGGGTAGTGTTTTTATTCTAGATAAGAATAATAAACAAACTAAGAAAACAAATAAAACTGATATTAATAATCAAAATTTAATGCAATTGATTAATAAAAATGATTTGTAATATTTTATAATGATATGAATATGAAAAAGCCCGATAGTACAGTTACTATCGGGTTTTGTTTTTAACAGATAGTATTTACTTTGCGATAAAGTATGTAACGGTGGTGTCAGGAAAATGATTTTCAGCATAAATCAGCATTTCCTTGCGACCCTCAATGTTGCTAGAATGAATGTTAATGTGTGGTACATTAACATTGTTTTTGTACATCCATTTTAATATGTCCAGACCGGTTTTTTCTTCCTCTAAACTGTAATCAAGGTCAATAAAATCGAATGGTGACATATATTCTAAAAGAAAAATTGCACTTTCATAATCTCTGGCAACTTGATAACTACCTGCCGGTTTATCCCTCTTGTCATCAACAAATAGTTTCATTTATTTCTCCTTTCTAATATTGTTGTTTATATATTAATTATTTTTTAATTCGACACCTAAAGTATAACATTGTTTTAGTTAGAATTAAAGATTTTGAATATAAAATTTTATATTGCGCAGGAAATTATACTATAATATTATTCGATTACAGCATAATTTTTATTAATTCTTGACATATCACTAGAATTATGATACATTTACATTAAATATTTAATTTATATTGCTAAGGAAGTTTGTAAATATGTTAAATGAGATTAATTATTGGCTTATACCAATGAATTTTGATAATTGTAATTATAAGCAATTGGAAGATGAATGGAAGAAAAATAAAAAAATAATGTGGCAAGTTGGTGGAAAACCTAAATATACAAAAACACGAGGATATGAAGTACCAAATGGTAGTATGGCAAAATCTATAAATAAAGGTGATGTTATATATTTTTATGTTACTAATTTACCTTCCGAAAGCAAAAATAAGTTAAGTAGAATTATGTTACGAGGCGTAGTTGAAGATGAACCTTATCCAATAGAAAAAAGTAAAGTCTATATTAGAACTTATGATAGTGATATGATAATTGGGTTTTCAATAGGTTCTATTACAACATTGTGTGAAAAACAATTACATAACAATGTTTTCCTTAGTTTGGAGTATTTAAAAAAGCAGTATGCAAATTTTCAGTATCCACAAGGACGCACAAGATGGCCCGATAGAAATATTAAACAAACACTCAGTAAGGAACTTATTGATGATTTGGAGGAGTGTTTTAAATCAAGGTTAAGTAAAAATGATTTTACAACATTGATAGATCATTTTAAGAAAAAGTGTTTCTTCTGTGGAAAATATGGAAGTAACATTGAACATAAAACTTTTGTTGCAAAGAATGGACTTGATTATTATGAATGTCACCATTTTATTCAACAAAATGAAGGAAGAAAAGACAATAGATTGTTAGATATTGTTAATTCTACGGAAAACGGATTGTTTTTATGTTCTAATTGTCATAACAGATTGCATTATGGACAACCTGATGATGTTAAAGAAATGTTGAAAATTGTATTGAAAGATGAAAAAATTCAAAGTATGTTAGAAGATAAAAATTTTCAGCAGATTATAGGTGAAGATAAAGATATATTAGAATGGTTAAAAGAATCTTATAAAGTATAGAAATTTTATTAAATGATATCGTTACGATATTGATAAAAATGAAGAATTGATAGCCTTTTGCATATTGTGAAAGAATGGTTTATTATAAAAATAGTAAATTTTGTGCACCGATTATTTTTATCGGTGCATTTTTGATAGTGTGAACTACTGTAATAACAAGTTATATGTAAAATATTTTTAATATGATAGGCTATTTGTATAAAGTTTAATCAAAACACTCACGCAACTATAGGTTGCAAAACTAATGAAACCTGTAGTTTCTTGTATAAATAAACTTTCCACTTTATAATGTAATCAAAGTTAAAACAACTTAAATTATAAAGGAGGAAAATTATGAAAAAGAAGGAAATCATCATTACTGTACTTTCAGTACTGGTAGTAGCACTGGCAATTTGCGTAGTGGTGTTGGCTTACAATAACCATCAATTGAAAAGTACCAACAACCCTGAAAAGGTATCAACTGCCCACAAGGTAAAGGGTGTTTATTTCCGTAAAGTCTATGGCTCTATGGGTGCAATTCATGGTGATGGTATCACCAATAACAAATGTACATTTAAAACAGAAGTATATGCTTTTGATAGTAATGTAAAGTTTTTAAATGACATTAGTAAACTAAGATTTGATAACGATAATGTGTATATTGAAAAAGTTGTTGTTAATGATAATCCCGAAAAGGAAAATGATTTAACAAAATATACAGTATCATTTACAGTTGGCTTTGCAAAAGATGGCAACTATAGTGTCAAAGAATTAGTGTATGATGATGGTAACAATACTGTTAAGTACCCTATGGGAAATATTGCTTTTACCTATAAAATGGGTCAGACTGTGGATTTACAACAAGGCATTGATACTGAAATTACAAATAACAAAATTGCCTACTATTTCTTAGAGAATAACAAAGAGCCTTTTACAGTTGAAGGTCTAGTATCAGGGGAAAGTAGTGACTTTACATATACTTATAAAAAGAATGTAAAGTTCACACCGGGTAAACAACTTGATTATTATGTAGATATTAACGGTAATGCAACCGGTGCTGATACTACTGTGTTTTGTCCATTGTTTGAAATAAAAATAGAAAACTCTAACCAAACTAAATACTTTGTGCCAATTTCCCAAACCTATGGTGGTAACAATAACCTATCATATAGCCAAATCAAAGAATATGTGCAGAAGTAATTTAACTTAATACCTAAATCTAAGCCTACTTAACTCTTGTTGAGTAGGCTTTTTTGTAGCAAGAACTTTCTTTTTGTGGTACAATTAAAATAAATTTAAGAAACAGTTAAACTATAAAAATATCGTGTGGGGTGTGTAGAAATGAATTTAGTAACACTTATGAATAGTTTTATGAAACTTATATTAGAAGAAAAAATTGAAGTTTATAATGAATTTAGTTTACAACACGAATTGGGGATTTTTCTTCGTAATGAACTAACAAATTACAAAATACAATTTGAAAGAAATACTAAGTTTTTCAATATTAATACAACAATAAAGCACGAGATGGATATTGTTATATATAATGAAAGTGAGAAGTATGCCATAGAATTAAAATATCCTCAAAACGGTCAATACCCAGAACAAATGTTTTCCTGCATAAAGGATATAAAATTTATGGAAGAACTCAAGGAACAAGGCTTCAAAGATACTTATTGCTTAACATTGGTTAGTGACAAAAATTTTTATTCCGGTAAGAAAAAAGATGGCATATATTCATTTTTCAGAGGACAGAAATTAATTCAAGGAACAATAATAAAACCTACCGGTAAGAAGAATGAAGAAATACTAATCAATAATTGTTATAAAGTTACTTGGATAGGTAATAACAATTTGAAGTATTACATAATTAAATTGTAATAATTGATTTATGAAATTTGGATAATTTTTACCTATACTTATTTTATTGCATTACTCATAATTTATTGATATAGAGTCATTTTGTTGAGTAGGCTTTTTGTAGCAAGAATTTTCTTTTTGTGGTACAATTAAAATGAATTTAAGAATAATCAAACCAAATAAGAAAGGAAAATATAATGACAAAGATAATGTTTGTGTGCCATGGTAATATTTGTAGGTCACCAATGGCAGAGTTTATTTTTAAAGATATGGTAAAGAAGAAGGGACTTGAAGGTGACTTTGTTGTTACTTCATCAGCTACCAGCACAGAAGAAATATGGAATGGTGTTGGAAATCCTGTATATCCGCCGGCAAAAGAAATTCTAAATTTACATAACATTGATTGTAGTGGGAAGAGGGCAGTACAAATTAAAAAATCCGACTATGAAAAATATGATTTGTTGATTCCAATGGATAGTAACAATGTACGAAATATGAGCAGAATTTTAAAGGGCGATCCGGATAATAAAATTCACAAGCTAATGAGTTATACAGGTAGTGACAGAGATGTGTCTGACCCATGGTATACAAGAGATTTTGAAAAATGCTATAATGATATTTATAACGGTTGTAAAGCACTACTAGAATATTTGACTAAATAAGAAAAATAAAGCTAGGTTAATTCTAAATTAGCCTAGCTTTTGTTATGTATGATTTTAAGTTCGGTTACTCAATAAAAAATTAGGAGCAACTTTAGCAGTTGCTCCTTTTTGTATGGATGAATTAAAAATTAAATTTCCTTACCAAGTGCTTTAAGTTCTTCCATAGCACCTTCATTTTTTAGTAGGTCATCTTTTTTATTTGCAAAGAAAGATTTGTGGAATTTAATATCCCAATCAAGGTAATCGCCAATACATTGAAACTGCTTTTCAATCAGTTCATACTGAACATTAGTTGTAGGTGAACCACCAATTGCAATAACTCCAACTTTCTTATTTTTCAGCAAAGCACCTTTGCAGTAGCATTTGTCAATTACTAACTTTATCTGTGCAGTAATTCCCCACCAATATACAGGTGTAGCAAATACTATCATATCAGCATTTACTAATTTATCAACAGTAGGGTTACTGTCATCTTTAGATACACAACCTTTGTAACATTCACAAGTACCACAAGCTACACAAGGACTAATCTTTATCTTGTATGAGTCAATAATTTCAATGTCATTGTTATCTTTTGCACCTTCAACAAATGCGTTAATAGCTGAGTAGGTGTTGCCCTTTCTTGGACTGCCGTTTACAATTACAATTTTCATATCTTTTCTCCTTAATATGAATACTATTTCTTTTTCTTGTTAAAATTCTTAACTCTTTCAGATAGAGCAGTAAGTTCTTCCTTTGATAATTCAGGTAGTCTTTCTAGGTCATCAAGAAACTTTGCACTACTTTCTTTTTCCCTTAATTTTGTGCTTTCTATGTAGTAACTGGTGATAATACCCGGTACTACTGCAATAATCAGTATTGAACATATTGAAAGAAAAATTGATAGAATTCTACCTATTATAGTAACTGCAGTTATGTCGCCAAAGCCTATGGTTGTTGCTACACTAAATGAATACCATAGACTGTCAATGAGTCTGTTTATGTTAGGTTCAACAATCATAATGCCAATGCTTACTGCAACAAAAACTACAATATAAGTACATAGTAGTTTGAATGCACCTGTCCTTTTTAGAACGATTTTCATTAACCTAGTTTTCTTCATAAAACCACCTCATTATCTAATAAAATTATATCAACAGAAAAATTATTAGTCAATGAAATATAACTTTTTCCTAAAGAAAAACAACCCATACTTTTTGTATAGGTTGTTGGGTTAACTTTTATCCTGCCGGTTCAAAAGGTGTAATTGTAGAAATCTTTTTAGCTAAATACTTTTGAATTGCAACTGCATTTTTAACTGTCAATGTTTCTTCGCAACCCTTTACCGAACAGTTGTAAAGTTGTAAATCATTTAACTTAGCTTTCTTAAGTAGATACTTTTGAATTAGTGATGAATCCTTAACATTAATATAACCGTCAAGGTTAACATCACCTCTCTTAGGGTTAGTAATGTTAAAGTTGTATTTTGTTGTGACAGGTTTATTCTTGTTTAGATCATTAAAAGTAAAACCGTTTTTCTTAGCATAATTTTTAACTGCATCAGTATATCCATTGATTATTACTTTAGGAAGTTTTACTGTTCTGTAATTTTCCCACGGAATACTTAGGTTAGTATATCCAATTGCATCTGTACCGATATTAGTAACATTTTTACCTAAGGTGAAGTTTGTAATGCCGGTTTGTTGGAATGCATTTTCACCAATTGTCTTTAGTGTATTTGGCAATGTAATTGACTTTAACTTTGAGTCACCTAAGAATGCAGAGTCACCGATTTCTTCAACACTTGTGCCTAGCTCTACTGAATGAAGATTAGCTTTATCGGAAAAAGCTGAGTAAGGTATCACCTTAATACCGTTACCTATTGTTACTGTTTGTAAACTGTTTAGATTAATAAAGCAGTCATTACCTATGAATAAGTAACTGTCAGGGATTGTAAGGTTTAGTACATCATATGTGAACTCACTGTCTTTTAGAATTTCATCTTCTGTACCGACAATTTTTTCACCACAAATTGTTGTAGGTAATGTAAGGTTAGTTGTTGAACTTTTTAGGTTAATTTGTTTTAGTGTAGCTTGTCTTGTTTTTAAATCAACTCTATATAGATATGCTGATTCTTCTTTACTGTAGTTGGTTGTTATATTAACAATGGTTGTAGACTTAAATTCATCAGTATTAATATAGTAGTAACCGTCATCACCTTTAGATATACACTTAGGGTTAGCTTCATCATTTATTGTGTAATCATCAGCATATACCTTAATTCTTGTCTTGTTATCAGTGGTCTTTTCACAAACATAATTTTCTGAAAAAGAATTAAAAGTGATGTAAATGTCCTTTGGCTTGTTATCCTTATTGTCATATACACCTATTGCATAGTAAGATGCAATCTTGTTGTTAGAAGCAGTGTTGTTTGAGTAGATGCAATTCTCTTGACTGCTAATCATTTCATATACATTATAACCATAAAATTCACAATTGGTTACAGAACAATTTACTATGGAAGAAAAATCAAAGGAATAAGCAATACCAGCTGAATGTTGTTCAGTTGTATTTTTGTCTAAATTGATTTTGCAATTATTTAATGTAACATTGTCTAACTTTGAGTTAGTTATTGAAGGTGAAACAATAGTTGTTGTGCCTGTACCGGTAGCAGTAATATTTTCAAAGTGTAGGTCAGTAATGCTTGATGACTTTAATTTGCCGAAGAAACTTTGATACATATTTTTTTGCAAATCAGAAAATATAGGTAATGTACCATTCTTGATTGTGTGATTATTACCCACAAACTGAACAGTTAATCCACCGGTGTAGTTGGATAAAGTTTCGGTTATATAGCCACCTTCAAAGTCAAGGTCTGTATTTAAAATAATTTTGCTAGGAGATAGTTCTCCTGTATGTAACTTTTTAGCTAATGTATTATAGTCATCCATACTGTTAATGTAATAGACACTGTTAACTAAGGTTTCTAATCTGTAGTTAATTAAGATTGTAGAATTGTTTAGGTCAGTAGCACATACATTTTCTTTGCTAAGAAGTTCTTTGCCTTTTGCAACTTCTGTGTTAAGTGCAGTTACATCTTCCTTAATAGCTTCTTCCGGAAATTTTGTATTCTCAGCTTTTTTGATAGCTTCTGAAAGTTCATTCTTTACCTTTGCATTGTTGTCAAGATTTTTTGTAAAGGCTTTTATTGAAGTGTAGTAAACATCAAGTGAAGGGTCTGTTGAGTCAATCCACTTGTTGTCTGAGTAGTAGTAAGAATTTTTGCTACTGTGAGGCTTTTCTTTAAGGTCATCAACTGAAATATATCCGTTACCTTTGCTACTGACTACAACAGAAAATTTATCACCGGCATTTACTTTTACACCACTAGGCAGGTCAATGTAGTGAATACCAATGTTGTCAACCTTGCCACTGGTTTTAGCAATTACTGTACCGTCAGTAGGTGACTTATAATTTTTGTTTAGCTTATAAACAGAAATATCATAAGTGTATGAACTACCTGTACCAAAGCTAACCTGAGTGATTTCTTCATTACTGTTTGCAGTAAATACATTTGCTGATTTATCAACATCAACTGCAGTTTCATAGTAGTAACCTAGCTGATATTCGTTGTCATATGTTGTGTTATCTTGCATTATAAATTGGAAGAATTGAGTGTCTGTACATTCATATGAAAGCCAGAAGTAACCATTATCTTGATATTCAGTTCCCCAACTGTTTTTGCATAGCCATGCACCATTGTTTTTAGGTTTAACTTTACCGTCAAATTTGTCACGACTGTAGTTATCATCCCAACCGACAATTGCTACAACATGAGGTTGAATTTCATCTTCCTCAGTTACTTTTCTACTATCGCAGTAGGATATTTTGTCTTCAGAATAACAACTTCCTATACTATAATAATATAATGCAATAGCACCGTTATTTATAATGTTATCTTTTAATGTATTGGCTTCATTGCTAAGTTGATTGTATTCTTTCAGCCTAAAATCGGAATAATTCTTTAGTGTATTGGAATATCCAAGTAGTGAATTTTCATAAGGCATCAATGTTTCGGGATAAGTACCGAAACCACAGTTTAAGCCTTGTGCAACATAAACAGGCCAACCACCTGATGAACCTTTTTGTTCATCATAAAAGTAGTCGTTGTAAAAAGGTGAACTTTTATCATCAGTATTTGTCATAATGTATAAAGGTGTTGCAGTTTGTGCAAGGTCTAGCTTTTCTGATGGATTGTCACCAATTTTTTTTGATAGGTTAGGGTTTGACAGAATGTTAGACTCAATGGATGCAGTAGCACCAAATGACCAACAGTAACCATCATCACCTTGATTCTTTACTTTAGTAACTCTTTTATAATCTCTTAAGTCATATTTTTCCGGATAAGTAGCTTTTGTACTTTTAGTGTCATTAAGAGAATTAGCAGATACTTCTTTATTGTTATCCTTTATGTAACTGATACTGCCATCATCATTTACTTGACTTTTAATAGTAGAAATTTTTTCTTTATCAACTGTAGCCATATTTGCCGAAATAGCAGTAAAAGGCAATGAAGATGCAGTTGCAGTTATTGCAAGTAATATTGACAGTAACTTTTTACTATGTTTCATTTCAAATCTCCTTTTCTATAATATATATTATTATTTATTATATTTTATCATATGAAATTTTTGTGTTCAATTAAATATAATTTAAAAATAGTATCATTAAAGTTTAAAATAAATATACCCTTATTACGGTACAAGTAATAAGGGTATTATGCTTATTTATCAGTCTTATTTAGTTTGAAAATTTTTGTAGGAACTACACTGCCTATAAAAGCAGAAAGCAGTACCCAAGGTATAACATTAACATCAAAACAAAGTAACAGTAGCATTGTAACTGCTAAAGGCTTTTTCATTGTTACACCAAGTAAACCGGCAGTAACAACAGCAGAACAAAATGCTACATCAAGACCTGTTAACATACCGATACCAAAGCTAATACTAACTCCACAGAAAATTACAGGGAAGAAGTGACCACCTTTCCAACCTGACTTTATGCAAATGTTAGTTAAAAATAATTTTAACAGTCCACTACCAATAAGAACCCAAGGTGCAAATTTTATATAGTCATCTTTAAGTACATTGATACTTTCTTCACCTGAAAACATTGATAAAGGAAAATATGTACCAACAACACCTAGGATAATACCACCAAGAGTTGTGCTGACTATAATGCCACACTTACCTTGAATTACTTTAAATATTTTTTCACTGAACTTTTCAGCCGTTACAAATATAAATCCACAGATTACCCCAACAATAGAAAGAGGTATTGCAAGTAAATATTCAGCAGTAGAGATACTTTCACCACCAAGTTTAGGTAATCCCATACCACCACCGAATATTGAGTTTAGCACCAACAAAGTACCACCGGCAAAAAGTACTGCAACAATATTTGAAATGATTTTTGTTGACCGTACAAGGTCAGGCTTGTCTTTGTTGTCTAACCTTTCTTCACTGACAGATGCAAGACCAAACAAAGGTGCATAAAAAACTGCACTAAGGGTAGCACTGATTCCAACTTCCATAAGTTCGGGAATTTTGCTTTTTGCATCTTTCATATGACTACCTGCCCAGTAACAAAGTCCCACAATAACACCGGTAAGACCTGCTTCAGGACCAATACTGCCACCAAAGACTAAAGGTAATAAAGCAGAAATACATAAGAAAAGAACTCTGTTGTAAGGATAGAATTTGTCCTTCTTAACTTTCTTCATAACCTCATCAAGTTCGTCAGGAATAGCGTTAGTATATTTTTGCCATATTCCAAGAACAAGACCACCTACTGTACAAACAATAAGTGTGTAAAACTTAAAGTCAATATTGCTGGGTACAACATTCCATAGTAAATGAATACCGTAGTTCATCAGCTTTAAAAATAACCATACTATAAGTGAAACTACTGCACCACTAAATCCACAAAATAAGTAGTACAGAAAATTATTAGCTATTGTGTGCTTTTTCATTCCATCTCCTCCAAACTAACTATAAAATAATTATACTATAAAACTATATATAAAATCAATATTTTTGTGCAAAAAGTATATAATTTTATTTATTCTTATTTAAATTATCAATGTGAAAGATAAGTCCCATTTTTGGTACAGTGAATGTGGTATTATATTAATATGAATTTATATAGGTTAGAAAGAGTGAATTGCTATGGTTGGTTCTGATAAAAATTTTTGTCATGTTATTATAGTTTGTATGGAACGATATACAGAAGAGTTGATGTGTGAACTAGCAGATGGTTTGTTATCTTCTGAAAAAAGAATAAATGAAATATTAGATTTAGTTAATCAAAATCTAGATGAACAAGAAATGATGAAGGCATTAAAAGAAATAAGATACAGAGATAATATACCTTATGAACATTAATAATTTTAATATAATTTATAAAAAGTATTGCAAATCACAACACTTTTCGGTAAACAAATGATACAATGATTATAAAGTGAAAATTATTTAAAGGAGAAGTTCTATGAAAATAATGCACCTAAGCGACTTACATATTGGTAAGAAAGTAAATGAATATTCAATGCTACAAGACCAAATATATATCCTAAAAGAAATTTTACAGATAATAGATGATGAAAAGGTAGAAACTGTCATTATTGCAGGTGATGTATATGATAGGTCACTACCACCTAATGAGGCATTAGAACTTTTTGATGAATTCTTATATCAGTTATCTTCTAGAAATGTAAATGTATTTGTTATTAGTGGCAACCACGACAGTCCTGAACGCATATCATATGGTGGCAGAATGATGACGGAAAATAAAATTTTTCTTTCACCTGTTTATGATGGCAATGTTAAGCCTATTACATTAAATGATGATTATGGAGAAGTTAACTTTTATCTATTGCCATTTGTTAGACCGGCTGATATTAGAAGATATTTCCCTGATGAAAATATTGAAAATTATACCGATGCAGTAAAAGTTGCAATTGACAATATGAATGTAGATTTTAATGAGAGAAATATCCTTGTTACTCATCAGTTTGTTACAGGTGCTGAACTTTCTGAGTCTGAGGATATTATAGTAGGTGGTACTGATAATGTTAGTGGTGAAGTGTTTGATGGCTTTGACTATGTGGCACTTGGTCATATCCACAGAGAACAAACTGTAGGCAAAGATAACATTAGATATTGTGGTACACCACTAAAGTATTCTTTCTCAGAGGCTAAGCATATTAAGTCAGTTACTATCCTTGATTTTAATGATAAGGGAAATATAGAGTATTCCAAAATCCCACTAACACCATTTAGAGATATGAGAGAAATTCGTGGTACTTATTATGAACTAACTCTAAAAAGTAATTATGAAAATACAAACACAGATGACTACCTACATATCACTTTAACTGATGAAGAGGATATTCCTGATGCAATCGGTAAGCTAAGGTCTATTTATCCCAATATTATGAAACTTGATTATGATAACTTACGCACAAGAGGTAGTGGTACTGTTGATGCTATAGAAAATATTGAAAGTAAAAGTCCCTTTGAACTTTTTGCCGATCTTTTTAAGCAACAGAATAATCAAGATATGAGTAAAGAACAAGAAGAAATTATGAGAAACTTAATTGATAAGATTTGGGAGGAAAACTAATGCGACCATTAAGTATTACAATATCAGCCTTTGAGTCCTATGCAGATACAGTTACTATTGATATGGAAAGTCTAGGCAAAAGTGGACTTTACCTAATTACAGGTGACACAGGTGCAGGTAAAACCACAATCTTTGATGCTATTCATTTTGCACTTTATGGAGATGCCAGTACTGATGGTCGTGAAAACAAAACCCTAAGGTCAAAGTATGCCGATCCTGAAACCAAAACAGAGGTTCAACTGAAATTTGAATATGGTGGTAAGGTTTATCAGATTAAGAGAAACCCTGAGTATTTGCGACCTAAGAAAAGGGGAGATGGCTTTGTAAAAGAACCTACTAATGCTGAGCTTGTTTATCCCGATGGTAGTGTGGTTTCTTCCAAAAATGCAGTTGATACCAAGATAAAAGAAATTATCGGTTTAGATAAAAATCAGTTTTCACAGATTGTTATGTTGGCACAAGGTGAATTCAAAAAGTTACTTACTTCCGGTACAACTGAAAAGCAGAAGATTTTTAGACATATTTTCAAAACAGAAAAGTATGAAACTTTACAAAGAGCCTTATCTGCTGAAAAAAGCATTGTGGACAGTAAATTGAAACAAGAAAGGTTAAGTGTACAGCAGTATATTGACGGTACAATTTGTGAAGAAACAGAGGACAATATTGCCTTAATTGAAAGGGCAAAAAGTGTAGTTCCCAATATAGAAGAGATTGAGAACTTTTTAACTAACCTTATTTCTAATGATGAAAAAGAATTGAAATCATTAGAAGAAAAGAAAGAGAAATTAGAAAGTCAAAAGACTTTTCTGGATAAAAGTATAGAAAATTATAATTCTTATGTAGAATTATCTCATAAGATTAAAACTAATTCCGAAAACTTGGTTAATCTAAATAATAGTTTGAAAAGTTCAAAGGATGAACTACAAGAAAAGAACAAAGAAAAGCGATGGACTGAACTGGGACAAGAGATTGGCAAAATCCAAAATACTTTGCCTAAGTATAAGGAACTTGACTCTCTAAGCAGTCAGTTACAGAATAAAAGTATTGAGAAAAAGAGAAATGAAAATTCTGTAAAAGAATTATCAGGTAAAGCTGAAAGCCTTTCTCTAGAGGTTGAAAAGAATTCTAAAGAACTTGAAACAATTGGTAATGTTCAAGTTGAGATAGAGAAAATTTCTAACCAAATGGAAAGCATTAAGGAAAAAGGTAATACACTTAGAGGTATAGAAGTGGAAATTAAAAACCTCCAAAAACTTCAAAGCTCATACCTTACTGTCAAAACTGATTTTGAAAAGAAGTTGCAAGTTGCCAACGGTTACAAAGATGAATATGACAATTTAAGTATAGCCTATCTTAATGACCAAGCCGGTGTTTTGGCTGATAGTTTGGAAGAAAATAAGCCTTGTCCTGTATGTGGTTCAACAGTCCATCCTCATAAAGCAGTTAAGTTGCCTAATGCACCAACTAAAGAAATGGTTGAGTCAGCAAAGAACAATTATGATAGGTATCAAAAAGTTGTTGATGCTGAAAGACAAAATGTTTTTAGCAAACATGGTGAATTAAAGGAAAAGGCAAATGCCCTTGAAACAAAGGTTCAAGAAATATTAGGTGATTACAAGTTGCTTGATGCCCTTGAAATTATCAAGAAACAGGTTTCTAATTTAGCAGATAATTATGTTAAGTTAGACAAAACCTTAAAAGCATTACAAATAAAGAGTAACAGAAAGCAGGAACTTGAAAGAATTATTCCTGAAAAGAATAATGAAATCAATGAACTGAATAAGCGAATCACTGTAGTAAAGATGGCAGTAGTGTCTTGTGAAACAGCTATTACTTCTTATGAAAAGCAGTATAATTCTTTAAAAGAAGAATTACAGTTTGGTAGTGAAAGTGAAGCAGTTAAGAAGATTAACAGTATTAATGCAGTTGTCAGTGCTGAAAAATCCGATTATAATTCTGTATTAGAAAAATATAATCAGTATGAAAAAATGATTTCAGCAACCGATGCATCAATCAAAGCATTAAAAGGTCAGCTTGAAAAGATAGATAAAGTACAAGATATAGACAAGGTGAAAGTAAAGAGAGATGAAACTGAAAAGGCTATCGGTGATTTATCTAATGAAACTAAAGCCATTAACTACAGATATTCTGCTAACACAAATGTTTTGGCTAATATAAAGAGAGAAAATGAAAATCTTATCAAAGCCGAAAGAGAATTTAAGCTGATTTCACCACTTGCAAGTACTGCCAATGGTGGTATTGGTGTTAACAAGATGGAGCTTGAAACATTTGTACAGTTAAATTACTTTGACCGAATTCTTGCTAAAGCAAATAAACGATTAATGGAAATGACAAGTGGTCAGTATGAGTTAGTTCGTCAGACAGAGTCAAGTGATGGCAGAACAAAATTCGGACTTGACCTTAATGTATATGACCATCATTGTGGTGGAGAGAGAGCAATTAGTTCACTTTCAGGTGGTGAGTCCTTTAAGGCAGCACTTTCATTGGCTTTGGGACTTTCTGATGAAATTCAGTCCTCAGCAGGTGGTATCAAGATAGACACAATGTTTGTTGATGAAGGCTTTGGTTCACTTGATGATGAATCATTAAGACAAGCAATGAATGTACTTATTAAACTTTCCGGTAGTAACCGACTTGTAGGTATTATCTCCCATGTAACAGAACTAAAGGATAGAATTGATAAACAGATTGTTGTTACCAAAACCCCTAATAAAGGTAGTAAAATTGAAATTATTTGTTAAATTATATATATATATATATATACTAGTTGACTTTTTTAATGTGCATATGGTAATATTTAGATGAAATATATATTATTTTTATCAGTTTTTAAAATAATATATTAAATATGCTAAATATTAAGGAGGCAAAGGTATGAAAAAATTATGTTCATTGTTTCTTGTTGTGTTACTTGCTTTCGGTATGCAATCAGTAGTATTTGCAACAGAAACAGAAAATCAATCAAAGCCATATACACAGAGTCAAGAATTTTGTGATGCTATTAATAATTACATAATTAGTCTTGGTATTGGTGCTGATTATGGTTTTACTTTTGACAGAGATGGCAAGTATGTAAACCTATTTACTGTTGATTACATTAACAGTGAAAATTCAGAAGTAAAGGTTTATGATGAAAATGCCGATTATGTTCTTTTCAACATAAAAGGTAAAAACCAAAGTAGCAAAACTATTCTTTTAGGTGATTATAGTTTCACTACCGAGTATTATTTCCATCATACTAACAAAACCGGTTATTGCCTTTATAAAGATGGCAAAATCTATAGCATAAGTGATGCAGTAGATAAGGGTATGATTGATGTAACAACTCTTGTTGAGAAGTTACCTAACTCAACTAAGGTTGATACAAGTGGTCTTTCTTATTCAAAAGAATTTTGTGATGCAGTAAATAAATATATTGATGATAGTGGTTTAACATCATATTATTTTCCAAGTGGTGAAGTAGGCTTTAATGTAAGTGATATTCATTACGGCAATACTGTAACTATTTATAATGAAACTGCTGAATATATTGTTTTTGGCATTGACGGTGTAATGGATGCTGAGTCAAAAGAACTTATCGGTAATTATGAATTTAATCATAATAATATGTATAGTGCTTACAATCCTTGTGGTTACTGTGTTTATAAGGATGGCAAAGTTTATTCAATTAAATCTGCAGTAGATAGCAAGATTATTGATGTTGAAACTTTAGCAAAAGCTATTCCAAACACAACTAAAATTGAAGAACCAACTAAACCACAACCAACTAAGCCTGTAGTAAAGACACCTAAGATTTCTGCTACAAAAGTTACTCTAAAGTCTGCTCAAACCAGAACTTTAAAGGTTACTAACGGAACAGTAAAGACTTGGTCAACTTCTAGCAAAAAGATTGCTACTGTGTCAAAGGGAAAGGTTGTTGCACTAACTAAAGGTAGAGTAAGAATTACTGCAACACTTACAAATGGTAAGAAACTTTATTGTTATGTAACAGTTACTACTTCTCCTAAGTTAAGCAGAACTACTTTGAACTTGAAGAAAGGCAAAACTGCTACAGTAAAATTAACCGGTAAAGTTGCAAATATAAACAATAAGTATTACAACACTAAGGTTGCAAAGATTGTTTCAAAGGCTAATGCAACTTCTATCAAAGTTAAAGCACTAAAGAAAGGCACAACTACTCTAAAGATTAGAGTTAACGGTGTAAATGTGCTAAGACTAAAAGTTAAAGTAAAGTAAAATTTTAAGTGATTTATAGAAACATACCTTAATTAGTATTAGGGTATGTTTCTTTATTTTACAGTTGACAAAATTCTACATTTAGTAGTATATTAGTAGATAGGGAGTTTGCAAATTAGCAATCTGAGAGGAAGTTGACAACTTCGACCTAGTACCTGATTTGGATAATGCCAGCGTAGGGAAATAATTGACTTATTTGACGGGTATGCCTTTGGTGTACCCGTTTTTGTATGTAAAATATTTTAATTTATATGTTTGGAGGTAACAATTATGCTAGGTAATTGCCTTGATAATGTTAGAAAAAGTGTTCCACTTGTACACAACATTACTAACTATGTAACAGTAAATGATGTTGCAAATGTACTTCTTGCTTGTGGTGGCAGTCCCATTATGTCTGATGAACCTGATGATGTAGCAGATATTACATCAATCTGTGGTGGTCTAAATATTAATATCGGCACACTTAATAAGCGTTCAATTGAGGGTATGTTTATTGCCGGTAAAAAGGCTAATGAGCTTAACCACAAGGTTCTTCTTGATCCTGTAGGTGCAGGTGCATCTGCACTTCGTACAAATACTGCAGTTAAGCTAATGGAAGAAATTAAGTTTGATGTTGTTCGTGGTAACATTTCAGAAATCAAAACTTTAGCTTTAGGCAGTGGTACAACTAAGGGTGTTGATGCTGATGTGGCAGATACTGTTACAGAAGATAACCTTGATTCATCAGTTAAGTTTGTAAAGAATTTTGCGAAGAGTATCAACTCAGTAGTAGCAATTACAGGTGCTATTGACCTTGTTAGTGACGGTGAAAAGTGCTATGTAATCCGTAACGGTGAGGCTGATATGAGCAAAATCACAGGTACAGGCTGTCAGCTTTCAGGTATGACAACTGCATTTATTGTAGCTAATCCTGACAATGTACTTGAAGCAGTAGCTTCAGCAGTTTGTACAATGGGTCTTGCCGGTGAAATTGCAAAAACAAGAATGGTTCAGGGTGACGGTAACTCAACATACCGTAACAGAATTATTGATGCTATCTATAATATGGATGGTGAAACATTAAATAAGGGAGCAAAGTATGAATTGCGATAAGAAAGATTTACTTCTATATGCAGTAACCGATAGATATTGGTTAAATGGTGAAACTCTTTATAGCCAAGTAGAAAAGGCTATTAAAGGTGGAGCAACATTTGTTCAGCTTAGAGAAAAGAACCTTGATGAAAGTTCATTCCTAGAAGAAGCAAAGGAAATTCAGAAACTTTGTAAAGAATACAATGTACCATTTGTAATTAATGACAATGTAGAAATAGCAAAGGAAATTAATGCTGATGGTGTCCATGTTGGTCAAAGTGATATGGAAGCACAGAATGTAAGAGAAATTCTAGGGGATGACAAAATCATCGGTGTATCAGCTCAAACAGTAGAACAAGCACTACTTGCTGAAAAGCATGGTGCTGACTACCTAGGTGTTGGTGCAGTTTTCAAAACAGGTTCAAAGGATGACGCTGAAGAAGTTTCTCATGATGAACTTGAAAGAATTTGTAAAGCAGTTTCAATTCCTGTAATTGCAATCGGTGGCATTACTCATGATAATGTAAAAGAACTTGCCGGTAGAGGTATAGTGGGTATTGCAGTTATTAGTGCGATTTTCGGTCAAAAAGATATTGAAAATGCTACAAAAGAATTAAAAGCAGAAACCTTAAAAACAGTAAACAATGATTAAGGGAGCAATATTTGATGTAGATGGCACTATACTGAATTCTATGGGTATATGGAATGATGTAGGTGCAATCTACCTTAGAAAAAAGAACAAGATTCCAAAGGAAGGTTTAGGGGAGATACTTTACTCTATGAGTTTAACTGAGGGAGCAAAGTATATGATAGACAATTACTACCTTGATAATTCTGTAGAAGAAATAATCGAAGGTGTACTTTCTATAATAAATGACTTTTATCTTCATGAAGTACAAACTAAGAATGGAGTAGTTAATTTACTTAAATTTCTTAGAAAGAATAATATCAAAATGATTGTTGCCACTTCAAGTGACTATAATCAGATTGATAAAGCCTTTAAAAGGCTGAAGATTCGTAATTTCTTCACAGATATTCTAACTTGTGAAACAGTAGGAAAAAGTAAGTCTTATCCTGATATTTACCTAAAATGTGCAGAAATTTTAGGTACAAAACCGGAAGAAACTTTGGTATTTGAAGATGCATTATTTGCCATCAAAACGGCAGAAAAAGCCAACTTCAAAGTGGTAGGAGTATATGATCCTGCTGAAATGAAAAATAAAAATAGTATACAAAGCCTTGTAAAATATTACATACAAGACTTTAGTAAAGTGGCAGATTGGGGGCACCACCTTCTGTCACTATAAATAATTAATGCGAAAAAAGGAGATTATTATGAGAACAGCATTAACAATCGCCGGTAGTGACTCCGGTGGAGGCGCCGGTATCCAAGCAGATATTAAAACAATGATTACAAATGGAGTTTTTGCCACTTGTGCAATCACTGCTTTAACTGCACAGAATACTTTAGGCGTAACAGGTATTATGGATGTGGATGATGAATTTTTGGGTAAAGAACTTGACGCAGTCTTTACAGACATTTATCCGGATGCAGTAAAGATAGGTATGGTTTCTTCATCAGCACTTATTAAGAAAATTGCCGAAAAGCTAACTTTCTACAAAGCTAAGAACATTGTTGTTGACCCGGTAATGGTGGCAACAAGTGGTTCAAAGCTGATTAGTGATGATGCTATTGAAACACTAAAGAACAATTTGTTTTCTTTAGCTACTGTACTTACTCCAAATATCCCTGAGGCAGAGGTTATCTCTGAAATGAAAATCACTAATGAAGATGAGATGATTGAGGCTTCTAAAATTATTAGCGAAAAGTACAACTGTGCTGTCCTACTAAAAGGTGGACACAAAGTAAATGATGCAAATGACTTGCTATATAGAAATGGCAGTTACAAGTGGTTCTATGGTAAAAGAATTGATAACCCTAATACTCACGGTACAGGTTGCACACTATCAAGTGCTATTGCCTCAAACCTAGCTAAGGGTTACGACCTTGACACATCAGTTTCTCGTTCAAAGGAATATATTTCAGGTGCATTAGGTGCAATGCTTGACCTTGGAAAGGGTAGTGGACCTATGAACCATGGATTTGATATTTCAAGTGATTATGTTTTAGAGAAGGAGAATTAAGATGAATAAAAAGGGTACAAGTTTATTTGAAAATGGGTTAATCTGGTTTGGTGCAGGTGTTTCATTAGCAGAAATTTTAACAGGAACATATTTTGCACCACTGGGTTTTCAAAAAGGCATTTGGGCAATTATTATCGGACATATCATTGGATGTTTAATGTTGTTCTTTGCAGGTTTAATCGGTGGTAAAGTAAGAAAAAGCTCAATGGAAACAGTTAAGCAGAGCTTTGGCTCAAAGGGTGGCTTACTTTTCTCAGTACTAAATGTTCTTCAGCTTGTTGGTTGGACAGCTATTATGATTTATGACGGAGCAATTTCTGCTACAAGTATTTTCAATACAGGCAGATGGGTATGGTGCTTAGTTATCGGTGCATTAATTGTGCTATGGATTTTAATTGGCATCAAGAATTTAGGTAAGGTAAATACAGTTGCTATGTCAGCACTGTTTATCCTAACAATTATTCTTTGCTTTGTTATTTTTAATGACGGTACATTTACTTCAACAATCAGTGACGAAATGACATTTGGTGCAGCAGTTGAACTTTCTGTTGCAATGCCACTATCTTGGCTACCACTAATCTCTGACTATACAAGAGAAGCTGAAAAGCCTGTTAAGGCTACAGCAGTAAGTGCTATTACATACGGTATCATCAGTTGTTGGATGTATGTAATCGGTATGAGTGCAGCTATCTTTACAGGTGAAAGTGATATTGCCCAGATTATGATTAAAGCAGGTCTTGGTATTGCAGGTCTACTAATCATTATCTTCTCAACAGTTACAACAACTTTCCTAGATGCTTATTCTGCCGGTATTTCAGCAGAGTCAATTTTCTCAAAGCTAAAGGGTAAGTATATGGCAGTTGCAGTTACCGTTATAGGTACAATTGGTGCAATTATTTTCCCAATGGATGATATTACAGATTTCCTATATTTAATCGGTTCAGTATTTGCACCTATGATTGCAATTCAAATTGCCGATTTCTTTATCCTAAAAGAAGATAGAAGTAATAAACAAGTTTCTATCGTTAACCTACTTGTATGGGTAGTTGGTTTTGTAGTTTATAGACTACTAATGCAGGTTGATATTATTGTAGGTAATACTCTACCGGATATGCTTATCACCCTAATTCTATGCGTAGTAGTTAACCTAATTGTAAATGCAGTAAAGAAGAAAAATTGATTTTAATTAGTGTTCTGAATTTTGATTTATAAGTGTGAATTATAACAAATTTTTGGCTCACAGAAGTAGGGGCTTCACTACAAAAGTTTTTTATTCAAAAACTTTTGCATAAGTTCACATTAGCAAATCAAACTTCGCCTATGGCTCGTTTTCTTTGATGTTCACTTAATTGTTCGCCCGTTAAAAATGTGATATTTATGGGATTATTGTCCTGTTTACAGATTATAAATTTATAATATCTACATAGGACATAATACTTTTATATAGGATAGTTTGTAACGGGACATCAATGATGTCCCCTACAGCTGTGAGTCATAGTTCCTTATGACCTTAGGTGATATATTCTTACTGTAAATTCATTTTTTGACACTATCAAAATGAAAAATAATAAATTTTCCCCTAGAATTCTAGGGGATTTTCTTTTATATGATTATTTCAAAAAGAAATTTTAAGATATAGTGTTGTTTTCACACAAAAATCTATCACATTTTACATAATTAATATTGAAAATTTAATAAAGTGATAATATAATAAAGGTATATAGAAAGGATGGTCAATATGGAAAAGATAAGATTTCTACAATGTTTGTCAAAGCAATATCCTACAATAGATAGTGCAGCAACAGAAATTATCAACTTACAGTCTATACTTAACTTGCCTAAAGGTACAGAACATTTTTTGTCTGATATTCACGGTGAATACAGAGCTTTTTCTCATGTTCTTCGCAATGGTTCAGGTGCAGTTATGAAGAAGATTGATGATGTATTTGGAGATACTCTATTTGAAGACCAAAAGGAAGATTTAGCATCTTTAATATATTACCCATCCGAAAAGTTAGATTATGTTAAGTCACAAGGTAAAGCTGATGACAGTTGGTATCGTACAACTTTATACAGATTGGTTTCTGTATGTCAGATAGTTTCTTCAAAATATACTCGTTCAAAGGTTAGAAAGGCTATGCCTGATAACTTTAGATATGTTATTGAGGAACTTATTACAGAGAAAAAGGAAGTCCTAAACAAGAAAGCCTACTATGACGAAATCATCAATACAATTATTGAAATCGGTTGTGCTGATGAATTTATCATTGAAATGTCTAACCTAATTCAGCAACTTGTAATTGACCATTTACATATTATCGGTGATATTTATGACAGAGGCTATGGCTCACACTTTGTAATGGATAGTTTGCTTAACTACCATAGTCTTGATATTCAATGGGGTAATCACGATGTATTGTGGATGGGTGCATCAGCAGGACAAACTGCTTGTATTGCAAACATTGTTCGTACAAGTATTTTGTATGATAACCTATCTGTACTTGAAAATGGTTACGGTATCAGTATGATGCCTCTTGTACTTTTTGCTATGGAGCAATATGCCGATGACCCTTGTGAGCAGTTTGCCATTAGATTTAGACACAATCAAGGTATGACTACCCAAACAAAACTTGCAATGAAAATGCAAAAAGCCATTACTGTTATTCAGTTTAAACTTGAGGGTCAGCTAATTGCAAAACACCCTGAATACAAGATGGATAACAGAAGATTACTGGATAAGATTGATATTAAAAAGGGAACTGTTTTGTTAGATGGTAAGGAATATGAAATTCTGGACAAAAATTTCCCTACTATTAATTTTGACAATCCTTATGAACTGACTAAGGAAGAACAATCTGTTATTGCGAAACTTAGAAATTCATTTATAAATTGTGGTAAGCTAAAGAAACATATTAAGCTACTACTTAATAAAGGTGGACTTTATCGAGTTTATAACAATAACATTCTTTTCCATGGTTGTGTGCCAATGAATGAGGACGGTACTTTTAGAAAGATAAATCTTTTTGGTGAAGATTTGTGTGGTAAGGCTCTTTATGATGAGATTGAGCGTTGTGCCAGAAAAGCTTTTTTCTCAGTAAATGAAGATGAGAGAAGAACCGGTAGGGATATTCTATGGTACTTGTGGAATGGTCCTGATTCTCCACTTTATGGTCGTGACAAAATGACCACATTTGAAAGATACTTTATTGAAGATGAATCAACCCATAAAGAAAAGAAAGATGTTTATTATAAACTAATTAATGATGATAAAGTGGTTGACAGTATTTTTGCCGAATTTGGAGCAAAAGGAGAAAATGCCCATATTATTAACGGTCATGTTCCTATTCATCATACTGAGGGAGAAAGTCCTGTTAAGTGTAACGGTAAAGTAATTTTGATAGATGGTGGGTTTAGTCAGCCTTATCATAAGGTAACAGGTATTGCCGGTTACACATTAATTTATAATTCCTATGGGTTAATGCTAACTGCCCATGAACCTTTTAAGTCTGTAGATGCTACAATTAGAAGTGGCAGAGATATGCAGACAAATCAGGTAGCAAAGGAAGTTAGCCAAAAGAGAATTCTTGTAGGTGATACCGATAACGGTAAAAGACTGAGAGAAAATATTAAAGACCTAAAGGAACTTATCAAAGCATATAGAGACGGTACAATTCGCCAAAATCAAAAGAACTAATGAAAGGTAGATTTTATGACCTTACAACAACTTAAATATGTTGTAGCAGTAGCAGATAAAGGCACTATCAGCAAAGCATCAAAGGAACTTTTTGTTTCTCAGCCTAGCCTTACAAATGCTATCAGAGAACTGGAAAAGGAAATGAATATTTCTATTTTTAATAGAACAAATAAGGGTACTGTTGTTTCACAAGAAGGTGAGAAATTCTTGCGTTATGCTCGTCAAGTGCTGGAACAAGCAAGTTTACTTGAAAGTGCTTTTAAGGGCAATGTAAAGCAGAAGAAAAGCTTTTGTGTGTCAACTCAGCACTATTCCTTTGCAGTAAATGCATTTGTTGATTTAATCAAAAAGTATGGGGAAGATGAGTATGATTTTTCCCTAAGAGAAACAGAAACTTATGAAGTTATTGATGATGTTGCCAAGATGAAAAGTGAATTGGGAATTGTATATCTTAATTCTTTTAACGAAAAAGCATTAGGAAAAATCTTTAAAAGTAATAACCTAAAGTTCACAGAATTATTTACTGCTAATCCTCATATTTTTGTCAGTACAAGTAACCCGTTAGCAAATAAAAAGTCAGTAAAAATGAAAGACTTAGCACCATATCCATACTTGTCATACGAACAAGGTGAGCATAATTCTTTCTACTATTCTGAAGAAATTTTCAGCACAGAAGAACGACTAAAGAATATTAGAGTAACCGATAGAGCAACTTTGTTTAATCTATTAATCGGTCTTAACGGTTATACAGTTTGTAGTGGTGTTATTGACAGTTCATTAAACGGTGAAAATATTGTCAGTATTCCTCTTGATAAAGAGGGCGTTATGCGTGTAGGTATCTTAACTCATAATGATATTATCCAAAGTGAAATGGCTCAGTATTATATTAATTCACTAAGTAAATATATTAATGTAGAATAAAGATATGAAATAACGGTTAGTTATAGTTTAAAGCTATAGCTAACCGTTATTTTTATGTATTTTACAACAATTATTTTACCTTGTATAATTGAAACATAAAATGAAATGCGAGGTAACTTAAATGAGTAATTTACATATTCCTTTTAGATATGATGTTGTAGGTAGTTTCCTAAGACCTGCAAAATTAAAAGAAGCAAGAGCAGATTTTGAACAAGGCAAAATTACTGCTGATGAACTAAAAGCAGTAGAAGATAAGGCTATTATCGACCTAGTAGAAAAGCAGAAAAAAGCCGGTCTAAAGGTTATCACAGACGGTGAATTCCGTAGAGCAACTTGGCACTTAGACTTTATGTGGGGCTTCAATGGTGTTGAACACAAGAAAACCGAAAAGGGCGTTCAGTTCCATGGTGAACCGGCACTAATTGACGATACATGGCTAAGTGACAAAATCACAGTAGACAACCACCCATTCGTAGAACACTATAAATTTGTTAAGGCTTTAGAAGATGAAAATACTGTTGCAAAACAGACTATCCCTGCACCGGCACAGTTCTTTCAGCAGATGATTATTCCGGCAAATATTGAAACAACAAGAAAGTTCTATCCAACAGATGAAGAACTAATTGAAGATATTGCAAAGGGCTATAGAAAGGTTATTAAAGACCTATATGATGCCGGTTGTAGAAATGTTCAGTTTGATGACTGTACATGGGGTGTGTTAGTAGCAGAGGGCAGTGTTGCTCGTTACGGTGAAGGTGCTGACTTTAAAGAAATCAGCGAAAAGCTACTAAAAGTAAACAACCTTGCTATTGAAGGTAAGCCTGAAGATATGGTTATTGCAACTCATGTTTGTAGAGGCAACTACCACTCAGCTTACTTTAGCAGTGGTGCTTATGACCCTGTAGCAGAACCACTATTCGGCAGAGAAAATGTTTCTGCTTATTATCTTGAATTTGATGATGAACGCTCAGGTTCATTTGAACCATTAAAGTATGTTTCAGGTGACAAGAAAGTTGTTCTTGGTCTTATTACTTCTAAGTCACCTAAGTTGGAGGACAAGAAGGTAGTAATTGACAGAATTAAGGAAGCATCAAAGTATGTTCCACTTGACAGATTATACCTAAGTCCACAGTGTGGTTTTGCATCATGTGAAATCGGTAACAAACTTACTGAAGAAGAACAGTGGGCAAAGATTGCTCTTGTTAAGGAAATTGCAGAAGAAGTTTGGGGCTAATCTAAATTTAAATAAATTAAGGTTCAGTACTGTGTGCTGAACCTTTTTGTATATATAAAGAATAATTATACATAAATTGTGATTTTACCTATTAATAAAAGTAAAAAGAATGTTAATACTTTCACAAGATTGTTAAAACTTCGTCAATATGCACAAAGTATTGTTAAAATATTATCAAAAACTGTATTCTTCTAAAGAATAATATTTGTTGACTTTGCATAATTATAATATATATCTTTTGTACAAACCTAAACAAACTTTAAATTTCCGTTGTGTTATTATACAAAAATATTTTTTAATCTTCTGTTATTATTACACTATACGCACAAAAAATAAAGCTGTATAATATAACCAAAGCAAAAGAGCTTTAGGTGTTAAAATCAAATTTGAAAGGATGAATTTTATGAAATTTGAGAAAGTTTTAGCTGAAAGAAAAGACAAAGTTATTTACAAAGACGGCGACAAGTGTATCAAAGTTTTTGATGAAAGTTATAAAAAATCAGATATTCTGAATGAAGCTCTTAATCAGGCTCGTGTAGAAGAAACCGGTCTTAACATACCAAAGATTCACGAAGTTACAAAGATTGACGGTAAGTGGGCAATCGTAACTGACTTTATTGAGGGCAAGACACTTGCTCAGTTAATGGAAGAAAACCCTGACAAGGAAGATGAATATCTAAATCAGTTTGTTGATATTCAACTTGAAGTTCTTGGCAAGAAAGCTCCTCTACTAACTAAGCTATGGGACAAAATGTCCAGAAAGATTGATGAAACTACTCTTGATGCAACAACAAGATTTGAACTTCAAGCCAGAGTTTCCGGTATGAAGCGTCATCACAAGGTTTGCCATGGTGATTTTAACCCAAGTAACATTATCATTACACCTGATGGTGTTCCATATGTACTTGACTGGTCACACGCAACTCAGGGTAATGCATCTGCTGATGCAGCAAGAACTTACCTAATCTTTACTTTAGCCGGTAACGAAGAACTAGCTAAGAAGTATCTAAAGCTATTTAGCAAGAAAGCTGATATTCCAATTCAGCTGGTACAAGAATGGATGCCTGTTGTTGCAGCATCTCAGTCAGTTAAGGGCAACCCTGAGGAGAGAGAGTTACTTCTATCTTGGGCAGATGTTGCTTCTTACGAATAATTAATAATAGTTAATAATCTATTTCCTTTTTATAAAATCTAACCTAAGTAAAGGGACTACCATTGGTAGTCCCTTTATGCTGCAATTATATGTAATTTCTATAATAGAATTATAAATCAATATCAAGTTCAACAGGACAATGGTCACTACCCATAATGTCTGTGTGAATTTTGCTATCAATTATTTTGTCTTTGATAGAGTCTGATGTGATAAAGTAGTCAATACGCCATCCTGCATTGTTCTTTCTGGCATTAAAACGATAACTCCACCAACTGTAAATTCCTTCCTTATCAGGATATAAGTAACGGAAAGAATCGGTAAAACCTGAATTAAGCAATGTGGTCATTTTCTCTCTTTCTTCATTAGAGAAACCGGCATTTTTTCTGTTTGTCTTAGGGTTCTTTAGGTCAATTTCATTGTGAGCAACATTAAGGTCGCCACAGAGAATAACAGGCTTTTTCTCGTTAAGACTCAGTAAATATTCTCTAAAATCATCTTCCCATTTCATTCGATAATCAAGTCTCTTTAACTCGTTTTGTGAGTTAGGAGTATAGCAAGTAACAAAGAAAAAGTCCTCATATTCAAGAGTGATTACTCTGCCCTCAGTGTTATGCTCATCAATTCCTATGCCATTAGTAACTGCTAATGGTTCTTTTTTTGTGAAAATTGCAGTGCCTGAGTAACCCTTTTTCTCAGCATAATTCCAGTATTGATAGTACCCATCAAGTGGTAAATCAATCTGTCCTTCTTGTAATTTTGTTTCTTGTAAGCAGAAAATATCTGCATCAAGCTCATTAAAAATATCAACAAAGCCTTTAGTAACACAGGCTCTTAGTCCATTAACATTCCATGAAACCATTTTCATAACAATCATTCCTTTCTATATAGAAAAAACTTTGGCAAGTAAAAACCAAAGTTTTTTATTTTATTAAGTTATTAGTACCTTTCTTTTTGCTTTTTGGTTTGTCAAAGAGAGGATTAACCTTTTTAATTTTAATCTGTAAAGACCTATCAATACTGGCTGATACACTAGGAAGTTGCACCTTGTTTTTGTCACTTCGAACAACAAGATTTTTGTCAATGCTAGGGAAAATCTTGATGATATGTGGCTTTTTGATTTCCTTAGTTTCTTTCTTTTCTTCCTTAGGTGGCAGTTCCTCTGTAGTATCATTAGATTTAGTTTCTTCAACTTGATTAATATTTTGAGAAATTTCCTTAGAAAGAATAGGTAGCTTAATCTTTACACCACAAGTGTATTTTTCTAAATTAGAAAAATACCACTTAGGTTGCAATGTACTGTCAATACTTCTATTAATATTGCCAATCTGTAAAATCGGCTCTACACTTCTTTTAATTTCTCTAAAAGAAAAAATATTGTGCTTTTTAAGAAAACTATTTTCTTTATGAGAATTAACATCACTTTCAATTTGTGCAATATCTTTGATTTTAATATTGTGCTGAATAGCAGTTTTTTCCGGAATACGAACATAAACTTCCGGTGGTACATCATATTCAGTAATAACCGGTTTAGGAGTTGCAACAGTTAGGTAGTATTTTTCATAGTCCTTTATAGTGGTTGTATTATTCTTTAAAGGAATTTCAGCCACTTCATCAACAGTAAAACCGGCATTGTTTAGTAAAAATTCTTCACTGCAACTTTTTTTGTTGCTACATTTGCTCAAGGTGATAACCTTTCCATCAGTAGCAACAAGCCTTTTAATTTCAGAAAGAATGTGAGTTCTCTTTTTGCCACTTTCCATTGTGTATAGTGGACCAAGTAGCAGAACAACATCAGCTTTATTCTTTGTAGGAATTTTCCTACTGTCGTTTATAAAGTTGTTGTAAGCAACAAATGGATTTTCGTGGTCAATATGCTCCAAATCTTTAGGGGATAGAGGAACAATTTTTCCTAAGTTATTCTCCTTAATCCATTTAGAAAAGTAGTCATAACCACACCTTAAATCCATAACCCTTGTATCTTTTGATAGATATTGGGATATTATATTTTGAATGTGACAATACTCGTTTTTGTCCATAAGTAAATATCCCCTTTCATCAAAATATACAATATCATTATAACAAAAGTATTGTTCATTAGCAAGACAAATAAACATATATACTTGCTTTATTTGTAAAATTGTTGTTAATTATTACTTGTTAAGTATGTTATAGCCTTTTTATTTAGTGTAGTAAGTGCATTTATAACCTAATAGAAAAGCCCGGAATTAATCCGGGCTAAAGGAAAAATATTGGGTATGATAGGAGTTATTTGTTGTTTATAACTTCACTTTTCTTTTGTTCAAACTCTTCCTGAGTAATTGAACCATTATCTAGCAATTTTTTATATGTAAGTAGTTTATCAGCATCACTTGTTTTTTTCTTTTGCACAGGTTGGTATTGAGTAGTTGTTGTTGTATTTTTAGCTTTACCAAACTCAAAATTACTTAACCATAAACCTGCAGATATAAAACCAATTAACAATAATAATCCTCTTACGAGATATGGAATGTCATAAGAATCATAATCAGAACTAAAGAATTTAATCAAATAAAATATAATAGAAATTAACATCACAACAGGCAAAATAAAAGTAAGTACTTTTGTGATATTAAGATTTTTATTTAGTGATGGGATAACATTAACAAGAATATCAACAAATAGTACTATTGATGCCAAACAAATAAAAATAATATCCATACGACCTAATTTAAATAACTTAATAACATTCACTAATAAAATAAGACTTGCTATTAAATTTAAACCAGAACTAGCTAAAAGAATTTTATTTTTCTTATTTGTGAATAACATAATTGCTAAAATTCCAAATGTAATTGAAACAATTATTTCCATTATATGATTAAATTTATAATCAAAAGTATAAAGGGAACTCCATGTAAGAGTGCTTGATAAGTCAGTTGGGTTTGCATATGAAGTATTAATAATAGAATAAAAGGACATAAAATTCATAATACCAAACACCAGAAAACAGATTGCAGAAATAATGGAAAAGACTCTTTTAATATTTAATTCTTTCATAATAATCACCTTAAATCAACTTTAGCAGTTGTTCTTTCTTTGCGTTAAATTCTTCCTCAGTTAAAACACCTTGGTCAAAAAGCTTTTTATATTTACTCAGTTCATCAGCAACCGATTCACTTTCACTCTTTGTTTCAACAGGAACATAAGGTATATAACCATTTGGATAAGGCATTTTAGGTGCATTTTTATCCTCAATAAATTGAACATGGATAAGTGCCACAATAAACAAGAACCAACCATATAGCCACCAAACACCAAAGCTGTAACCCTTTTTCTTAGCTATATTAGCCGGTATCAAAGCAAGTAATGCACTTATTATTAATGAAACAATTGAAGCAATTATATAAATTACAATTATATCATTACTTTCAAAACTCGTATAACTCATAACATTTAGATGCATAAAAATTACCTCTTATTTGTAAAAATAATATTTTGTGAAGCTCCATTGACTAAATTATATCACCATACTACACATATTGCAATACATAATGTAATACAAAATGTAGCACAACTTTTTTGTGCAAATTGCATACAATAGTATTATAAGATGTAATACAAGAGTGTATTTAATATGAGAAAGTTTAAAATTCCACAAATGCCCCAAACCACAACCAAAAGTATTAGATTTCCTAATGATGTAATTGAAGAAGTTGAAGAAGCACTTATCGGTACAGATTGTACCTTTTCTGCATTTGTTGTTGAAGCAGTAAAAGTTGCACTTGAAAATTTAAAAGAAGATGATGAGGAAAATAATCAGGCATAAATTACATAGAATTTCCTTATATATAGCTAAAACTACTCTCGTTATTATTTGAGAGTAGTTTTTCTTTTAAGGAATTATAATTTCAGATTATATTAAAATAGCACTTACATTTTCAGTAAGTGCTATAAATTTACTTTCGATTTCTCTTTGAAAAAATACAACCACAATAATTTTGCCTATAAAGTTCAAACTCTTTTGAAAGTTCAATACTTCTTTTGTAGCCTTCTTTTTTCTTAAAGTCAGTACATAGGTACTGTGATTTACATTTAATATTTTTGCCTATTTCGTTTATTAAATGAGCATTCTTTAATGGACTTAAAGTTAATGTAGTAGCAAAATAATCAGCACCGATTTGCTCAGCAACTTTACCTGTGTAATTAAGTCTAAGTGCAAAACAGATTGCACATCTTTTGCCTCTTTCAGGTTCGTTTTCAAAACCTTGTACTGCATCATAAAAGTCCTGAGGGTTGTAGTCACCATCAATAAACTTTACTTCATACTTAGTTTTCATTTTAGAGATTAACTTTTTCTGTTCATCTCTTCTTTTTAAGTATTCTGACTTTTCACCAATATTAGGGTTAAAGTACAGTACAGTAATCTTAAAGTAGTTTGATAGATATTCTATGCAATAGCTACTGCAAGGTGCACAACAAGAATGTAAAAGTAGGGTAGGCACTTCACCCTTACTTTGATGATAGGCAATAAGCCTATCCAACTTTTTCTGATAATTTATTTTCATAGTGAAAACTTCTCCAAAAATTCATCTGCATTGTCAATAACAACATCAGCACCGGCTTCTTCAAGCTCTTTTCTGCCTCTAAAGCCCCAGCTAACACCACAACACTTTACACCGGCATTCTGTGCAGTATAACAGTCAACATTACTGTCACCAACATAGATACATTCTTCTTTTTTAATATTAAGTTCTTTTAACATTGCATAAAGTGCATCAGGACTAGGTTTAATGTCAAATTCAGGCTTTTTACCCCAAGCAAAAGCAAATTTATGATTAGGGAAAATCTTTGCCAAAATTTTTGCAACAAATTCATCAGGTTTGTTAGAAAGTACAGCTGTCTTAATGCCCTTTTCTTCAAGGTCATTGAGTAACTTTTCTGTACCTTCATATGGTGCAGTTTTGTCTATTGAATGAGCATTGTAATAATAGTCAAAGCCACCCTTTACAATGTCAAAAATCTTTTCATCAGTTTCAGGTGACATTGCTCTCTTTACTAGGTTTACAACACCACTACCTACCAACTGCTTGTAATCTTCAACAGGATAAGTCTTTAGTCCTGCCTTTTCAAGTCCGTAGTTAGTAGCATTTGCAAGGTCCTCAAGTGTATTTGCTAAAGTTCCGTCTAAATCAAAAACAACTAGTTTATACATAATATCCACCTTCTATATATTATTCTACTTACATTATACACCACATTATTTATATGTCAAAAGAGTTTTACAAAGAAAAATAAGAAATTTGTAACTAATATACTTCTAAAAATCTTGACATAATTCTAGTTAAATAGTAGTATTAAAGGGTAAGTCTTTAACTATAATATGGAGGCACAAAATGGATAACAAAGCTAAAAAGATTGAAATGAAAGATTTGGTAGATTACTGTAATAACTACGGCTTTATTTTTCAGGGTAGTGAAATTTACGGTGGTCTTGCAAACACATGGGACTACGGTCCATTAGGTTCAAGACTAAAGAATACTATCAAAGATGCTTGGAGATATTTCTTCATTCAGAAGAGAGATAACGCATATGAAGTTGATGCTGACATTCTTATGAACCCTAGAGTATGGGAAGCAAGTGGTCATGTTCAGAGTTTCTCTGACCCACTTGTTGACTGTAAAGAATGTAAGACTCGTCACAGAGCAGATAACCTAATTGATGATTTTGACGAAAATGCTCATGCTGATGGTATGACTCAGGAAGAAATGATGAACTACATTAAGGAACATAATGTTCCTTGTCCAAATTGTGGTAAGTCTAACTTTACTGATATTCGTCAGTTTAACCTAATGTTCGCTACTCAGAGAGGTGTTACAAATGACTCTGCTAACACTGTTTATCTAAGACCTGAAAATGCACAGGGTGAATATGTAAACTTCCTAAATGTACTAAGAACAACAAGAACAAAGCTACCTTTCTCAATCGGTCAGATTGGTAAGGCTTTCAGAAACGAAATTACACCGGGTAACTTTACATTCAGAACAATTGAATTTGAGCAGATGGAATTCCAGACATTCTGTAAACATGGTGATGATGAAGATATTTATGAATACTTCAAGAACTATGGTATTGAATTCTTCAATATGCTAGGTCTTCCAAAAGAAAAACTTCGTCACCACGACCATGAAAAACTTGCTCACTATGCAAAGGCAGCTTGTGATATTGAATATCTATTCCCATTTGGTTGGGGTGAAATCAACGGTACTCACAACAGAACTGACTTTGACCTATCAAGACATGCTGAATTCAGTGGTAAGAAGCAGGAATACTGTGACCAGACAACAGGTGAAAAGTTCACACCATACATTATTGAATCAACATATGGTCTTGACAGAATTACTCTTGCAGTTTTATTTGAAGCATATACTATTGAAGAACTTGAAAATGGTGACACAAGAGAACTTCTAAAGATTTCTCCTGCACTTGCACCAATTAAACTAAACATCTGTCCTATTAAAAAGAAATTCCATAGTGAAAAAGCTAAAGAAATTCTTGCAATGTGCAAAAAGCACTTTATGACAAGCTATGATGAATCAGGCTCAATCGGTAAGAGATACAGAAGAGCTGATGCTATCGGTACACCATGGCAGATTAGCGTTGATGAAAAGACAGTTGAAGAAAACATTGTTACTCTTCGTGACAGAGATACTATGGAACAAATCGAACTAAAAGTTGAAGAACTTGTACCATATATCGAAGAGAGAATTCAGTTTGAAAAGTAATTTTTAATAACTTTTTTTGTTGCGATTTGTTGAGTGTTAAATCTATTCAGTAAATGTACTTAGTAATGAATTTTATTTGAAATGAATTTACTTAGTGATGAATTACTTTATAGTGAATTTATTTAGTGATGCATTTACCAAGTGATATATTGCTGAGCGATATATTTATTTGTTCATCAATCAATAAACATAAATTTAAGGGGATGGCTAGTACCATTCCCTTTTTTGCTTTTGTAGTTGTTTTCAATATAAATTAGGGCTTTAATTTTCGTTTGTGTGTAAAGATAAATTAGTTTTATAAATTTGGGTTTGTGGGTGTGAATTATAACAAAATTTTGGCTCACAGTCGTAGGGGCGAACATCGTTCGCCCGTTTAATAGTAAAATGTTTTATGTAACTTAGTCCTATGTAGAAACTAAAAATTATAACTTACCATATAGGGCAAAGTACCTATATAAAGGCTAGTTTGTAACGGGACATCAATTAAGTGAACATCAAAGAAAACGAGCCATAGGCGAAGTTTGATTTGCTAATGTGAACTTATGCAAAAGTTTTTTGTAAAAAACTTTTGTTGAAAGACCCTACACCTGTTAGCCACACTTTAACGATGGTATAAGGTATGATATTTTTGTAAAATTTCCTTTATGTTAAATGAAAAAACTTTTCTTAAACCACAATAAAAACTAAAAAACATATTTACCTTAACCCACAGACAAAATTGAAAAACCCTAATTTATAGGGAAGGGTTAAGATAACCCGTTGGCAAAAACAAAGATAAAAAATAATGGAATACAGTTAACAAAAAAGAAAGGTCGGTATTTTATTACCGACCTTTTAACATAATGTAATTTTTAATGGAAGTAATATACTGCAAATTTCATAAAGCAATTTTTCAATATATTATTCTTTATGGCATAATTTTTATAATGTAAATTTTATAATTAAATCTTTAATAAAAATTTTAATAAACTGCAAGTAAAGGGTTAATCTCGTGACCTTTATTATTATCAACCTTATTTATATACTGAGAGGCTTTTACAATGCCTTTGATTGTACAAAGTTCAGGCTCACTGGCAATGGTGATTTTTAGGTTTCTTATGTAGTCCTTAACAAGCTCTTTTAAGCCCTCAATTTTGCTAAGTCCACCGGTAAATACAATGCCACTTTTAAGAATATCACCGTTTAATTCCGGAGGTGTGTTTTCCAGTACATCAACAATACCTCTGATAATTTCCAGCATAGTTCTTTGATAGATAGGTATTAACTGACTTTTCCTAACTTCAATTGCCTTAGGTAAGCCACTTACCATATCTCTGCCTTTCATAATAAAGGTTTTGTCAGCATCAACAAATTTAACTGCACCGATTTCTTTCTTGCATTGTTCAGCCATTTGTTGACCGATTGAAAGGTTGTAATGATTTTTCATATATTTAATAATATTCTTGTCCATTTCATTACCGGCTTTTTTGATGGAGATACCGGAACTGACTCCACCTAATGAAAGTACTGCAATGTCAGCAGTACCACCACCTAAGTCAGCAACCAATTTACCTTCACCTGAAAGTATGTCAAGACCTGCACCTATTGCTGATGCTTTAGGTGTTTCAATTAAATACACAGACCGTACACCATAACTGCTGATAGCATTTACTATTGCTCTTTTTTCAACCTCGGTTATTCCACCCGGAACAGCAGTTATAATTTTAGGCATAGAAATTCTTTTTCTGCAACCTTTTTCTATGAAAATTCTTATCATATTTTCCATAAGTTCTGATGCAGATACTGCACCGTCAACCATAGGAAAGGTAGCCTTTACTCTCTCAGGAGTTTTTCCGATAGTTTTGTATGCCATATCACCAACTGCTATTATTGAATTTGTATAGGTGTCATATGTAATAACTGATGGTTCAGAGATTATAACACCTTTATTTTTTGTAGCAACTTGAGTATTGCAAGTGCCAATATCTATAGCAATATTCATTATATTCTCCTAAATTTATGCTTTGCATAGTGTACAACAACATACTGTGTTGCATCCACCCTTGAAAAGTGTTTTTGCACATTCACCAATGGTACAACCTGTTGTAATTATATCATCAACAATAAGTATATTTTTGTCTTTTATTAGACTTTTGTCAATTACCTTGTATGCATTCTTAACATTGTTCATTCTGTCTTTGCCTTTTAAGGTGTGTTGCACTTTGTTGTTTTTGTGTTTAAACAGTGTTTCTGTGTAGGGAATGTTAAGTTCTTCGGCAATTGTTCTGGCCAAAATTTCCGATTGATTGTAACCTCTCTCTTTCAGCCTTTTATTATGTAAAGGTACTGCAGTAATAATGTCAAAGTGTAAGTCACCATAACTTTTCTTAATAGTATCAACCATTAAAATTCCCATAGACTTACCAAAGTATTTCTTATCATTAAATTTAAAGTTCAGCATACCTTTCCTAAAATCACCTTCATAGTAAAATGGTGAAATACACCTAAATCCACCAATAGCAAAACCATCAAAATAATTTATAGGGAATTTGCTGATGCAATCTTTACATACAATTTCCTTTTCTTCAATAACTTTGTTACAGAAAGGACATCTGTTTGGAAAGAAAAAGTTTTTGATTTTATCTGCAATACTCATATAGCACTATCTTGTTGTAAAAAATATTTTAGTCCTGTATATCGTTTATTCTTCTTGTTACTGTGGGTCATATTTGCAATAATGTTGCTGTCCCCAACAATAATAAGCAATTTCTTTGCCCTTGTAACACCTGTGTAAAGTAAGTTTCTGTAACATAACTGTGGTGGTGTGTGGAACAAAGGAATAATAACTGCCTCAAATTCATTACCCTGACTTTTATGTATAGTTGTTGCATAGCTTAATTCAACATCCTGTGCTGAGTCATAGTCATAGGTGGCAACTTTGTCATCAAATCGAATTTTAATGTACTGTTGTTTTTTGTTAATTTCAATTATTGTGCCAATATCACCGTTAAAAATACCGGTAGAAGTTTCTCCATCATCTTTAGTGTACATTATGTCATAGTTGTTTTTGTACTGCATAACCTTGTCACCAATACGAAGAATCTTTCTGCCAAACTTAATTTCTTGTTTGTCTTTAGCCGGTGGGTTAAGTGCATTCTGTAGTCTTTCATTTAAGTCAGTTGCACCTAAAGCACCTTTTCTACCGGGACACAAGATTTGTATATCCTCAGTAGGGGAGTAGTTGTAGCTTTTTACAAGTCGTCTTGTAAATAAGTCAATTACAAGGTTAGTTGCCTCTGTGCCATTTTTAGTTGGCAAGAAGAAAAAGTCATTGTTGTGTTTTGAAATATCAGGCAGTTCACCCTCAACAATTTTGTGAGCATTAGTAACAATAAGACTTTTTAGTGATTGTCTGAAAATTTCTGTTAATTCTACAAACGGCAATCTTTCACATTCAATTAAGTTACCAAGAACATTACCCGGACCAACTGATGGTAGCTGATTGCTGTCACCTACAAGGATAAGTCTTGTGGCAAATGGCAAAGCCTCTATTAAACTTGCAAATAGCTGACTATCCACCATAGAAACTTCATCAACAATAAGTGCATCACATTTTAGTAGGTTCTTTTCGTTTTTCTTAAATACCGGCTTATCATCCTTATCATAGGCAACTTCAAGTAGTCTGTGAATTGTCTTTGCCTCTTTACCGGTAACTTCACCCATTCTCTGTGATGCTCTGCCTGTAGGTGCAGTTAGCAGTACAGTTTGTCCATTCTTTTCAAGTATCTTAATAATGGCATTTAGCGTTGTTGTTTTACCTGTACCGGGACCACCTGTAAGAATAAGAAAGCCTTTTTCCATAGCTGACTTAATAGCCTCAATCTGCTTTTCTGCATACTGAATGTTGCCCTCTTGTTGTATCTTTTCAATAAGAGTATCTGTATTTGAAAACTTAGCAGCAGGGAAACTTTGCATTAGCTTTATTCTGTTTGCAATGAAAGTTTCTGCTCTGTGCATTTCAGGTAAGAAAATAAAATCCTTATCATCAAAATTTTCACGCATAAGTGATGCATCAAAAATCATATTATTAAGTGCGTCTTTCACAAGGTCCGTATCCACTTGTAAGAAGTTTGTAGTAGTGGCAATTAGCCTTTCTTCCGGTAAACAAGTGTGACCGTTTTGCTTGTTGTGGTTTAGTACATGGGCAATACCTGCTCTCACTCTGTTTTTGTCATCAATAGGTCTGTCTTGCTTTTTTGCTATCATATCAGCCATTTCAAAGCTGACTCTAAGTCCATTGTCACATAATGTATATGGATTATCCCTAATATATTCAAGACTTCTGTTGCCAAAATATTTGTAAATTCTTACAGCAGTATTTGCAGAAATTTGGAATTCACTAAGGTATAGCATAAGCTCCCTTATGCCGATACTTTCCTTTAGTTGTTTGGAAATATCATTGGCTTTCTTTTCTGAAATACCTTTTAACAAAGCAACTCTCTCAGGTTCATTTTCCAGTACTTCAAGGGTTTTTTCTCCAAATTCTTTTACAAGCATTGTTGCAGTAGATGAACCCACACCTTTGATTGCACCGGATGAAAGATAACGCAAAATACCGTTAGAGGTTGTTGGAATAGTAGGTTCAAAAGTTTCTACACAAAACTGTAAACCGTAACTTGGATGGCTTTTATACCGACCGTATAGCCTAACCTCCATACCAACTTCAACAGTAGGCATTACTCCTGTAGCGGTGATTAATTCTTTCTTAACATCTACATCAACTACACTGTAACCGTTGTCATTGTTTCTGTAAATAATATCTTCAATTGTCCCTGTAATTTGTAAAATTTCATTATTATCCATAACTTTTATTATACCACTCTAGGTGTATATTTACAATGTGTTAACTTCATTAGAAAGACACTTTTTGTCAATAATTTTTATAAAGTCATAACCATAGGTCAGGGACTTAATGTCATTAATTTTTTCTTTAGATAAATTTTCAGTAACAATAATAATTTTCTGTGGTCTAAAGCTACCCATCCATTTTGCTTTTTCTATTGCACTTCTAATGATAAATTCATAATTTGAATTACTGTTAATAGGTGTAATCAGCATAGTGGAACATTCATTTTTTACACTCATAATTCTAAAGATTAAGTAGCTGATAATTTCCGTAAAACCAACAATAGCAAATATAAAAAGTAATGTATATAGAAATACCATATAACCACCTCACTACATAATATGTTGATAATTTAATTTTGTCTGTATAATTTATTAAATTTTAATCCATAATAATTAGGCACAAAGAGTTGTGCAAAATATTTTGAGGTGATAAATATGGACAAGACAAATAAGAACCATTCAATCCGTTGTACCGTTACTTCTTGTGAAAACCACAATATGTCAGAAAACTATTGTGCACTTGACACAGTAAATATCGGTACACATGAACCACATCCAAGTGAAAGTAAATGTGTTGACTGCGAAAGTTTTGTAGCAAAGTCAAAGTGCAGTTGCTAATAACTTTTGCTCATTAAATTATTTTATGGCGACACATCTTAGTGTCGCTTACATATAATAAAGTATAAGACGAAAAATAAATAGTTAAGATAATAAGATAAAAGGTGCTTTTTATGAAAAGTGATAAACTGACTTTTGGTATTCTCGGTGGAGATAAAAGAAATTACTACCTAGCTAAGGCACTAAAGAATGATGGTTATGAAGTAAAGCTATGTGGCTTTGAAAAACTATCAAATATGAGTTGTGAAGTAGCTTCTGCTTTAGACAGTGATGTGCTTGTTCTTCCTATTATTCCTTTTGAAAAGGGAAAAGAGGTAAAGTCTCCTTATGCTGAAAAGACTGTTGACCTAAGTGGTTATGAAGATAAATTAAAGGGTAAAAAAGTCTTTACAGGCAAGAGAGAAAAATTTCTTTCTGAATTTTCAGGTATGGAAAAGGAAACCTTGTCATATAGTGATAGAGAAGAGTTTTCTGTGAAAAATGCAGTACCTACAGCAGAGGGTGCAATAGAAAAAGCAATAAACAGCAGTGACTTTACCATAAACGGTAGCAAGTCACTTGTTTGTGGCTATGGTAGAATTGGCAAGGTACTTTCGGAGATGCTTCGTGGGATGGGTTCTGAGGTCACTGTTTCTGCCAGAAAGAGCAGTGACCTTGCGTGGATAAAGCTCAATAGTTTTCAGGGTGTAAAGACAGGTTATTTTTCTGAATTAGAAAAATTTGACCTGATATTTAATACTGTACCTGCTATGATTTTTGATGAAGAAAAGTTAAAGAGAATAAAGTCCGGTGCGTTAATTATAGATTTAGCTTCTTCCCCGGGTGGGGTGGACTTTGAAAAAGCTAAAGAGCTTGGGATAAAAACAATTCATGCCTTGTCTTTACCGGGAAAGGTAGCACCGAAGTCAGCCGGAGAAATTATTGAAAGCACAATTTTGAGCATACTCAAGGAGGATGACGGGTGAAAAAGCTTGCCGTCGGATATGCTCTGTCGGCTTCCTTTTGTACCTTGAGTAAATCAATAGCACAGCTAAAAAAATTAGTGGAGATGGGGTATGATGTTATTCCCATTATGTCCACAAATGCAAGTACTAAAGACACAAGATTTGGAACTGCACAGACATTTGTAACGGAAGTAGAAAACCTGACAAATAAGAAAGTTATTAGGACAATAGAAGATGCAGAGCCGGTTGGACCAAAGAAAATGTGTGATGTTCTTGTAGTAGCTCCTTGTACCGGCAATACCCTTGGGAAAATTGCCAACGCTATAACCGACACACCTGTTACTATGGCAGTAAAAAGTCACCTGAGAATTCAGCGACCTGTACTACTTGCAATAGCTACTAATGATGGTCTTGGTGCATCTGCAATGAATATAGGAAAACTCCTAAATACCAAAAATGTATATTTTGTTCCAATGTCACAGGATGATTGTGTGAAAAAGCCTAATTCCTTGGTAAGTGATTTTACCCTTATTCCGGAATGTATAACATTAGCTTACGAGAATAAACAATATCAGCCTGTGTTTATATAGATTAATAAATTTTGTAGCCTCATGTATATGGGGCTACTTGTTTTTTACTACACTATATGATAGAATGTGACTATCTGAAATAAGGAATGATAGTATGAAGATTTGTCCAAAATGTAAGAAAATATATGATGAGTCAATAGCTTCTTGTCCTGACTGTAAAAAGTCACTAAAACCAATTGAAAACAAGAACACACCTGTAGGTGTTTGTACAGTTTCAGGTGTGGATAGAATGAGGGTTCATGCTGCTTTGGAAGATGCAGGTATCCCATCCGGTGAACAGAGAGTAAAGAGCAAAGTTTCTGCTGAGGCTATTACCGGTGGTGACCTTTCTGATGTTATTATTACAGTACCTTATCAAGCATATGACAAGGCACTTGACATTTGCATAGGCATCGGTGTAGTTGATGAAGATACCATTGACGAAAAGACTAAAGAAGATATTGAAAATAAAAAAGAACAGTATGATAAAGACATTGAAGAATTTGAAGAAATGACTCCTAAGAAAAGAACACTTGTAAGGATTGTTTCTGCATTATTACTTATTTTAGTTTTCTGCCTATTTATTTGGGGAGCAGACTGGCTAATTGATTTTATCAAAACATTGTTCTATAAGTAAGAGGAAAAAATGAGATTAACTAAAGTTCTAAACAAACATTTTAATCCATATGAAAAAGAAAAAATGAATAAGAAAGAACCTTACGTTTCAGCAGTAATTGTTTGTGCAGGTAACAGCACAAGAATGGGACTTAATAAATCAAAGCAGTTTATTGATTTACTAGGCAATCCGGCAGTATATTATACCCTTTTAGCCTTTGAAAATTCTTTGTCAGTTAAAGAAGTTGTTATTGTATGCAGAGAATGTGATAAAGCAGATTTTCAAAATATTGTTGCAAAGTATGGTTTTACAAAAGTAGTAGCCATTGTAAATGGTGGAGAAACTCGTTCATTAAGTGTAAAGAATGGCATTGATGCAACAAGTGAAAAGGCAACTCATATTGCTATTCATGACGGTGCAAGATGCTTAATCACAACAAATGAAATTGAAAAGGTAATTTTGTCAGCACTACTTACAGGTGCATCAGCTTTAGGTGTTAAAGTTAAGGATACAATTAAGGTTGTAAATGATGATGAAACTATTAAGGATACACCTGACAGAAGTACATTAAGAGCAATTCAAACACCACAAGTTTTTGACAAAGATAAATACATAAAGTTCCTTGAAAATGCAAAAAATGATGCAGTTGACTTTACGGATGATTGCAAACTTTTTGAATACTTTGGAGAAAAGGTAACTGTTGTTGATGGTTTATATACAAACATAAAGTTAACAACTCAAGACGATATTATTTTGGCAGAAAGTATTTTGAAAGACTAACTATTAAAAGTCAAGGCTATAATGAAGATATTTTGAATTAATCAAAAAAATTCTTTAGATCATATTGGAATTATAAAAAATTGTATGACAAAAAGAGCATCATAAATGGTGCTCAAAAATAAGATATTTATGAAAAGAATTAAACTGTTGGTTGGTATGGTTGTTTAGATTTCTCCATTGCAAAAATTAAGCGAACAAGTTTCTTTGTTGCATGGGATAATGCAACATTGTAATGTTTGCCTTCTGAGCGTTTCTTACCAAGATATACACCGAAAGATTCATCCCAGTAACAAACATATTTTGTTGCATTGTACAGAGCGTATCGTAAGTACCTTGAACCACGCTTTTCCATATGAGAATGGCAGTTCTCTAATTGACCGGATTGGTAGGTAGAAGGTGACATACCTGCATATGCAAGTATTTTATCAGCTGAATCAAAGCGATTGAAATCTCCAATTTCAGCGATAATCATAGCTCCTGTATTATAACCGATACCTGGGATTGTAAGTATTGGAGAATCAATTTTATCCATAATAGATTTGATTTCTGTTTCAATTTCATTAATTTCAGTAGTTAATTCTTTGATAAGCTTAATAGTGTGTTTTAGTTCTAAGGATTTTGCGGCATATGTGAACCAATAGAATTTCTGGCAGCATTACGAATTAGATTGGCTGTATCTTTACCATATCGTCCATGTGAATTTTCAGATAGCAAATTGGTAAGTCTGGTAAGGTGTGAAGATGCAATAGCATTAGCAGATGGAAATTCAGATAATAAGGCATAAACTGAAGCCATATGAAGTGTAGGAACGAGTTTTTCTAATTCAGGAAAAAGGATACATACAAGTCTAGAAATAGAAGATTTTAATTTTGCTCTTTCTTTTACTTTATCAAAACGGTATCTAGTTAGTGACTTTAGCTCCTCATTGTGGTATGATGTATCTGAGTAGGACTTTAAGTTTACATCAGACATAATCATAGAAGCAATTGTACGGGCATCAACTTTATCTGTTTTCGTCTTTCTAAGACTTAAACTTTTTCTGTATAGATTTGTATGTAATGGATTGATAATGTAGGTCGGCAAACCTTTATCAAGAAGGAATCCCAGAAGATTGTAACTATAGTGTCCGGTGGCTTCAAGTCCTACTTTTACTTTTGTTAAATCATCTGAAATGGATTGTACTTTCTGAAATAAGGTTTCAAAGCCTTCACGATTGTTAGAGATAGTAAAAGATTTAAATAAGACTTCACCATCTGAATTGGTAATAAAACAGTCGTGTTTATCTTTAGCAACATCAATTCCAATATAAATCATAATGAAAACTCCTTGTGAGTGTATTTTGATACTGTTTAGACCACTGGTACTCCTTGCGATTGTAACCTCGTTCTAAATAAACCGTCATGCGGTATCTAACTAATTAACAAATATACAAAGAGACTGTGGTTGTAGCCTTTCAAAAACCATCAAGTGGTAGGAGATTGTAAACAATCCACAGTATCTCTATCATTATAGCACACAGACCTTGGAGAGGGTCTATAAATACTACTACTTTATTATACGAGGTAGAGAATAATATGAGAATAGGTCATGGTTATGATGTTCATAAATTAGTAGAAAATAGAGATTTAATAATTGGTGGGGTAAAGATTCCTCATACTATGGGACTACTTGGTCATAGTGATGCAGATGTGCTTTTACACGCAATTTCCGATGCACTTTTAGGTGCTTGTGCTTTAGGTGATATTGGTAAACATTTTCCTGATACCGACCCTAAGTATAAAGGTGCTGATAGCTTAATGCTACTTAAAGAAGTTGTAAAGTTACTTGACCAAAATGGTTATTATATTGAAAACATAGACTCAACAATTATTGCTCAAGCTCCTAAGATGAAAGACTATATTCTTACTATGAGAGAAAATATTGCAAAGGCTTGTAATATTGATGTTGATAGAGTCAGTGTAAAGGCTACAACAGAAGAACACCTAGGCTTTACCGGCAGAAAAGAGGGTATCTCTGCTCATAGTGTTTGCCTAATTAACGAAAAGAATTAATTTTTTGAAAATTAAATTAAAATTTATAATTCAAATCACCTTGCACATAATAAGTGTGAGGTGATTTTTTATGTTAAGAAATAAAAATAATAAAGAACCTAATAATAGAAAATCCAGTAAAAGATTTAATATTTCAAATATAGAAGAACCTGATATGGATATGGAGTTTAGTACTTGCTCATCATATGATTGTACAGGTCTTATTCCATCAGAAGTAGTTAACCAAGATGAATACGAAAATTATGACGAAATGTATCAGTTTCTCCCAACAGATTTACGGGATGAAGATGATTTTTATTAATGTTTTTTAGTTTTAATTGTGGGTAAAGATTAGTTAGATAAATTAGTTTTTTCAATTTTGTCTATGGATAAAGATTAGTTTGATAAATTAGGGTTTGTAGAGTTGTTTATGTAATATAAGTTAATTAGATAGTAGCCGATTAATTCATCTAATTTATAGTTTTATCCCTCCTTCAGTCGATTTATAAAAGGTAAATTGCCGTACCGTCAATTTACAATCGACAGCTCCCTCGTCTGAGGTAGCCAAACATAATATGTACAAATTTACAAGCTTGTACACAATCAAGAAATTGTAATGACTTTGTAGCTTCCCTCGCTGAGGAAAGTGTCACCGAATGGTGACGAAAGGAGTGGTTGGAATTGTAAATTCATTTACAATTCCATATTATCTGAAACTTTCCTTTATTTCTAACTATTAAATGTAACAAGAATTATGAGTTACAGTTGTAGGGTCCAACATTGTTGGACCGTTACAAACTATCCTAAATAAAGGTATTATGCCCTATGCTGATATTATAAATTTATTGTCTGCAAACAGGACAATAATCCCATAGGTATCACACTTTTTAACGGGCGAACGGTGTTCGCCCCTACATCTGTGAGCCATAATATGATATAAAAAATGGCATTGCTTTTGCTACAAAATATTGTTATATTATGAATTATACAATCTCATAGTTTACAGTTTATACAAGAATATCGTTTACACTTTTTATATTTTAATAACCCCACAAACCCTAATTTATTTTAACCTACAAATGAAATCGGAAAATTTAAAATTTTTTATATGAAAAAATTACATAACAACTACCTTGATTAAGGATGATTATTTTATTAAAATGAAGTAAGGAAGTGATAATAATGAATAAGAAAAATAATCAAAATTCTATAAAAGAAAATAAATTATTCTATTCAGACTCAAACAAAATACAAATTGAGAAAGCCATAAAGGAAGTTGAAGAGGGAAAAGTAGTAAATAAAACTATTGAAGAATTAGAAAATTTAGATAATCTCAATTCATAATATAAGCCTTATCCACATACATTTTACTATTTGAAAGAGGTGTTAAAATGTATGTGAAAAGGAGCTTTTCAATATTACTCAGCGTGTTGATGATATTGTTTTCTTTGCCGATAGGAGCAAAGGCACTTACTGCCGAAGATATATCAGCACCATCAGCAATATTGGTTGAGGGTGATAACTTTAATATTCTTTATGAGAAAAATAGTCACAAAAAAAGGTCAGTAGCCTCTATTACAAAAGTAATGACCGTTTTGCTTGTTATGGAGGATATTGAAAGTGGAAAAATCAGCCTGAAAGATACTGTAACTGCAAGTAAACACGCATCCTCAATGGGTGGTTCGGATATTTGGCTTGAAGAGGGAGAGCAAATGTCCCTTGATGATATGCTAAAGGCAACATTAGTTGCTTCTGCTAATGATGCAGCAGTAGCTTTGGCTGAATATACCGAAGGTAGTGAAGATGCCTTTGTAAAGCGAATGAACACAAGAGCAAAAGAACTTGGTATGAAAGATACTGTTTTTAAGAATTGCAACGGACTTGATGAGGAAGGTCATTATTCAAGTGCATATGATGTGGCTTTAATGTCAGCAGAACTTATAAAACATACTAAAGTTTTTGATTATACTTCCATATGGCTTGATTTCTTGCGAGATGGCAAAACTCAAATTGTAAATACCAATAAACTTTTAAAGTCATATAACGGCATTACAGGACTAAAAACAGGCACAACATCAGAGGCGGGAAGTTGTATTTCTGCAACAGCAAGAAGAGATGGAATGAACCTAATTGCAGTGTCCTTAGGTTGTGACAGTACCAATGAAAGATTCAAAAGTGCCTCAACAATGCTTGACTATGGTTTTAATAATTTCGGAATAAAAGTACCTGAAAAAGTAAAGATTGATATAATCAAAGTAAATAAAGGGATGAAAAAAGAACTTTCACTAATTGCAAATGAACCTAAGTCGATTTTAATTTCAAAAGGCAATAATGATAAAATAGATACAAAAGTAAACATTCCTGACTCAATAGATGCACCGGTAAAGCAAGACCGGGTGATTGGTGAAATTGAATATAATTTAAACGGAAAGTTAGTGGAAAAGGTAAAAGTTAAGGCAAAAGAAGATATAGAAGAATGTTCTTTTGCTAATTCTTTCCGATACTTGTGGGCTTTTTTAGTGTCTTTATAAAAAATTAAATTTTATTTAGTGAAAGTGTTACTTTTCTGTTGCAAAAACATACAAAATATAGTATAATAGTGCCAATCCATAAAATAATATGTGTATAATTCTTTTATGGAATGATAAGGAGGCACAAAAAGAAATGGCTACTAAGTTAAGTGACAAATATTTAAAGGGATTTGTAAGTGAACATGAATATGAAGCAATGGCACCACAGGTGAAACTTGCTCATAATGCACTTCATACAGGTGATTGCCTAGGTAATGACTTTATCGGTTGGTTAACACTTCCAACAGATTACGATAAGGAAGAATTTGCTCGTATTAAGGCAGCTGCTGAAAAAGTTAAGAAGAATACTGATGTATTTATCGTTATCGGTATTGGTGGTTCTTACCTTGGTGCAAGAGCAGCTATTGAATTTTTAAAATCCCCTAACTATAATCTACTATGCAAAGATACTCCACAAATTTTCTTTACAGGTAACTCAATCAGCAGTAATGCTCTTTCTGAACTTGTAGAAATCTGTGAGGGTAAAGATGTTTCTATTAATATGATTTCAAAGTCAGGTACAACAACAGAACCTGCTATCGCTTTCAGAGTTCTTCGTGAAATGCTGGAAAAGAAGTACGGCAAGGAAGGTGCTAAGGAAAGAATCTTCTGTACTACTGATAAGGCAAAGGGTACTCTAAAGGAACTTGCTACTAAGGAAGGTTACGAAACATTCGTAGTACCTGATGATGTAGGTGGTAGATTCTCAGTACTAACAGCTGTTGGTCTACTTCCAATTGCAGTTGCAGGTTGTGACATTGATGCTCTTATGGCAGGTGCTAGAAAGGCTCAGAACGACTTTGATAACGATGACCTATTTACAAATGACTGTTATAAGTATGCTGCACTTCGTAACATTCTTTACAGAAAGGGTTACCAGACAGAACTACTTGTTGCTTATGAACCAGCATTTACAATGATGAACGAATGGTTCAAGCAGTTGTTTGGTGAAAGTGAAGGTAAGGACAACAAGGGTATCTTCCCTGCATCTGTTGTATTCTCAACAGACCTACACTCAATGGGTCAGTACATTCAGGAAGGCAGAAGAACATTATTCGAAACTGTTGTACAGTTTGGTAAGGTTGCAAGAGAAATTACTCTTGATACAGACCCTGAAAATGTTGATGGTCTAAACTTCCTATCAGGCAAGACTATGGACTTTGTTAACAAGAAGGCTTTCCAGGGTACAGTTCTTGCTCATAATGACGGTGGCGTTCCTAATATGGTTCTTGATGTTGAAGAAATGACAGAAACAGAACTAGGCTACCTAATTTACTTCTTTGAAAAGGCTTGTGCAATCAGTGGTTACCTACTAGGTGTTAACCCATTCAACCAGCCTGGTGTAGAATCATACAAGAAGAATATGTTTGCTCTACTTGGCAAACCTGGTTATGAAGATCAGAAAGCTGAACTAGAAGCAAGACTTAACTAAAAAATATTAAAATTTATCCTAAAAGGAGGACGACTAAATGGTAACTTTACTAACAGGTAAGAAAGGTTCAGGCAAAACTAAGAAATTAATCCAACTTGCTAACGAAGCTGTTGCTTCATCAAGTGGCAATGTTGTTGTTGTTGAGAAAGGTCAAAAGCTTACATATGATGTAACTCATAAGGCTAGACTTGTTGACACTGACCATTACGAAATTCAGGGCTATGATGCTTTATTCGGTTTCCTAAGTGGTATCTGTGCAGGTAACTATGATGTTACAGACATCTTTGTTGATAGCACACTTAAGATTTGCCCAGAAGGTATTGACGGTTTAGAAGCATTCGTTAAGAAAGCATCTAACCTAGCTGACGCATCAGAAACAAAGATTACTTTCCTAATTTCTGCTGCTGAAGAAGACCTACCGGTAGGTATTAACGCAGTTTGCGAAAAGGTTTAATTTTAGATTAGTTTTCAAAATTAAATTAAAAACTCTTAAAAGGGCTGTTACTTAACAGTCCTTTTTTGACGGTTTACCATTATTTGTTTAGGATGAATTATTTTAGTTAAATTTAAAAGGCGTAAAAATAACGGAGTTGTAGTTTTACAACTCCGTTTTGCTATTATTATTTTACCCTAATTTTGCAACTCATTTTGTAACCACATCTTCTTGAGTAAATGTAGCAAGTACCCTTTTTCTTGCCGGTAACTTTACCTTTAGAATTAACTACTGCAATTCTTTTGTTAGATGATGACCATTTAATAGCACCTAAACCACCTGAAACTTTTAGTTGCTTTGTTCTGTTTCTCTTAATGGTAGCAGATTTGCAGTTAAGTTTTGGCGTTGTAAAAGAAGTTACTCTGACTTTGTATTTATCTATATCATTCCATCCTACTTTTGTTTTTATATAGTATGTACCTTTATTAAGTATGAATGTTTCGGTTTTTCCACTTGGCGAAGACACCGTTCCTGATAAAGCACCAGAAATATATGATTTTTGTATATCTTTATTATATATGTCATATTCTAACCAAGAAAAGTATGACCAAAAAGAAATTTTTACAATTCTTCTTGATGGAATAGTGAATTTATACCAAGCATAGTCGTTGTTCGTTTCAGTAAAAGCACCTGTATAAATCTTGTTATTAGCTAAAACATTAGGGTTATCATATGCACTATTATTCTTGGTATTACAATGATAATTAATAAACTTTGATTTAGCTTTTATATATCCACCTCGTTCGTAAATTTTAAAAACTAAATGATAAGTTCCTTTTGAGAGTATAACTTCAAAATTCTCTGTTTTAGGAATACTTTCATCAATGTATGTAGAATTTCTAACTAATTCAGTTTGATAATCGTTATCGTATAGATAGTACTCACAGTTACCACCATAATTAGCAAAGAACATATTAATATTAATTCTACCTGTTGCAGGAACAACAATGTCATATGTATATGTGCTTTCTGCATTAACATTAAACTGATGCCACTTGTTGTCATTAGGGATAACAGTATTGGCACTTGCAACAATAGGGGTAATGAGGATTGTACTTGCCAGTAGGGTAAGCACAATGATGGATGATATTATTTTTTTCATTTTCTACACTCCTTAATAAAATTAAAATATTGTTAAAAAATTATTATCTAACCATATAATGACCTCCTTATATATTATTGAACAATTTGCAATAATAGTGTAGTATTATGTGATTTCTTTTTGTTTATTGTATCATATAAATTATAAATTGTCTACTATCGTATACATAAAAATGAGAAATTTTTTATAAACTAACCTTTGAGGTGTTTATATGGAATTCGATAAATATGCAGTTGGCAATGTGATAAGGAAACTTAGAAAGGAAAAGAAAATCTCTCAAGAGATTTTAAGTGGCTTTGCCGGTATGGCAAGAAGTCACCTTGCTATGGTGGAAAACGGCACTAAGAAAGCAAATTTTGAAACAATATGGAAGATTGCAAATGCACTGGAAATGAAACCTCATGAGCTTGTAAAATGTATTGAAGAAGAAATTACAAAAAATTCAGAAAAAATCTAATAAAATGGCATTTTTCTATTGACAAAATGCTACTTGATGAGTATAATATTAGTCGTGTTTATTGGGAGAAGGTGTATTTATGATATTAAACCTTAAAGAAGTTTTCCTACAGGAAGGCAGTAAAAAGGCTTTTGAGTATTCCTTTTCAATGTCAGACATAGACATTAGTGGTGTTTATCCATTCGTTTCACCTATAATGGTAAAGGGTGAGGCTTTAAACCGTGCTGGTCTTGTTGATGTTAATTTTGATGTATCATTTACCTACAACCGTCCTTGTGACAGGTGTTTTAAGGATGTTAGTAGAGAATTAAATTACCAGTTTAATCATCGTCTTGTGGTTTCACTTCAGGGTGATGACAATGATGACTACATTGAAGTTCCGGATTACACTCTTGATGTTGATAATTGTGTTCAAACAGATATTATTCTTAACTTACCTGTTAAGTTCCTATGTAAAGAGGACTGCAAGGGTATTTGCCCTAAGTGTGGTAAGGACTTGAATGATGGAGAATGTGGTTGTCAGACAGAAGAAATTGACCCTCGTTTAGAGGTACTAAAGGAATTATTGAAATAACATATATTACAGGAGGAAATAAAAATGGCAGTACCAAAGAGAAAACATTCACACGCAAGAAAAATGAAGAGAAGATCCAATGTTTGGAAGTTAAACACTCCTGCACTTGCAGTTTGTCCAACATGTGGCGAATACAAAGCTCCACATAAGGTTTGCAAGAACTGTGGTCAGTACAACGGCAGACAGGTTATTGCAGTAGAAGCTGAATAATTTTAATTTATAAAAAACAGACGGATTTCATATCCGTCTTTTTTTATGTCAAATATTTCTTATATTATCTTTTATTTTGCCGTTAAATAGGGTATAATAAAAGTATATTTAGCTTAAAATTAATGGATTATTATGTTTAGTATTTGAGATAAATATTTTTATTTGTAATATTTGATTATGCTCAAATGTTAAGAATTGAAAAATTAAAAATTTTGATTTATAGATAGGAGGGGTTTTATGTCCACACCAATCGTAGCTATTGTAGGCAGACCGAATGTTGGTAAATCAACATTGTTTAATAAACTTATAGGTGAGCGTCTTTCTATTGTAGATGATACTCCCGGTGTTACTCGTGATAGAATTTATGGTGAATGTGAGTGGAACAATCGCAAAATCCGTATTATTGATACAGGTGGTATTGAACCATATTCCGATGATGTTATCCTAAAACAAATGAGACGACAAGCAGAACTTGCTATTGATACTGCTGATGTTACTGTTCTTGTAACTGATGTTCGTGATGGTGTTGTTGCAACTGATGAAGAAGTTGCTCAAATGCTACAGAAGAGTGGTAAGCCGGTTGTACTTTGTGTAAATAAATGTGACCAAATCGGTGAACCACCTGCACAGTTTTATGAATTTTATAACCTAGGTTTAGGTGAACCAATTCAGGTTTCTTCTGTTCATGGTACAGGTACAGGCGACTTGCTTGAAGAGGTTTGTAAGTTCCTACCACCGGAAGATGAAGCTGAACTTGATGAAGATGTAATTTCTGTTGCAGTTATCGGTAAGCCTAATGTTGGTAAGTCATCACTTATTAACTATATTACAGGTGAGAACCGTTGTATTGTTTCTGATATTGCCGGTACAACAAGAGATTCTATTGATACTATTGTTGAAAACGAATTTGGTAAATTCAACTTTATTGATACTGCCGGTATGCGTAGAAAAGCCAGAGTTTATGACAATATTGAAAAGTACAGTATCATCAGAGCCAGAATGGCAATTGACAGATGTGATGTTTGTGTAATTATGATTGATGCTGAAGTTGGCTATACTGAACAGGACAGTAAGGTTGCCGGTATGGCACTTGAAGCCGGTAAAGGTTGTATTATCGCAGTTAATAAGTGGGATGCTATTGATAAAGATACTCACACAATGGGTGACTTTAGAAAGACTCTTGACAGAGAATTTGCATTTATGAGCTATACACCATATATTTTCATTTCTGCAAAAACAGGTCAGAGAGTTAACAACCTGTTTGAACTTATTACAACTGTTGCAAACAATAACGCAATGCGTATCCGTACAGGTATGCTAAATGATTTATTAAATGTTGCAACAACCAGAGTTCAGCCACCTACAGATAAGGGTAAAAGACTTAAAATTTATTATTGTACTCAGGCATCTACTAAGCCTCCTACATTTGTATTTTTCTGTAATAATAAGGAGCTTTTTCACTTCTCATATCAAAGATATTTGGAAAACCGTATTCGTGAGTCATTTGGACTAGAGGGTACACCAATCCGTATTATTGTCAGAGAGAGAGGAGAAAAGTACTAATGTATTTGATAATTGCTTTATCTTGCATTATTCCGGCAATATTAGCTTATTTGCTTGGTTCAATTAACACAGCCATCATTGTTACTAAGATTGTAACTAAAGGTGGCAATATTAAAGAAATGGGTAGTGGCAATGCCGGTTTTACCAATGTACTTCGTTGTGTTGGTAAAGTTCCGGCTATCATCACCATTGTGTGTGACTTTTTAAAGGCTGTTGTGGCAGTGCTTTTATCCAATGTATTTATGTGGGTAGGTGTTGCAGTATTTACATCAATTTTCCACAGTAATGATGCACAGGTGTTCTTGGCTACTAACCAAAACTTACTTGTAGAAGGTACTTCAATATGTAACTATGTTGCAGGTTTCTGTTGTATTCTTGGTCATATGTTCCCAATTTATTTCCACTTTAAAGGTGGTAAGGGTGTTGTTGCTGCAATCGGTATGATTTTTGTACTGGACTGGAGAACATTCCTAATTATCCTAGGTATCTTCCTAATAATCTTCCTATGTAGCAAGATTATTTCTCTAGGTTCACTTATTTGTGCAGCACTTTACGGACCAATTACTTTCTTAGTTACATATTTCTTTGAATATAGAAATCAGACTACACAAATTCTATCTCTAACCTATGTATTTATTGTTTCTGCCATTGCGTTGCTAACAGGTGTTGTTGTTATAATCAAGCACCATGAGAATATCGGCAGACTACTTCGTGGGGAAGAGAAAAAAATAAAAGCAAAAAAGTAAGGAGTATTTGTTATGAGTGATTGTATTTTTTGTAAAATTGCCTCAGGTGAAATCCCATCAACAAAGGTTTACGAGGATGACCAAATTCTTTGTTTCAAGGATTTAAACCCTATGGCTCCCGTTCATGTTTTATTTATTCCAAAGGAACATATATGTTGTGCTGATGAAATTACAAGTGAAAATTCTTCAGTAGTTGCTCACATTTTTGAAGTTATTCCTAAGGTTGCAAAGGAACTTGGACTTGAAAACGGCTACAGAGTAGTAACTAACTGCAAAGAGGAAGCAGGTCAGACAGTTTTCCACCTACATTTCCATCTACTTGGTGGTAAGAAACTTAACACAGAAATGGCTTAAGGAGTAAATTATGAAATCATATAAAATGACTATTGCCGGTTGTGAGAGAGAACTTCCACTTTGTAAAGTTGATGACAACCTAACTATTGCAGCATTTATTATGTTTGGTGACACAGAAGTTACTGTAAAGTCAGCAACGGAATTACTAAAGAAAGTCAGTGACTTTGATGTTATTTTGACTGCTGAAGCAAAGGGTATTCCTTTAGCTTATGAAATATCAAGACAAAGCAACAAGCCTTATGTTGTTGCAAGAAAGTCAGTTAAACTTTATATGAACGATATTGTGTCTGTTAATGTAAAGTCTATCACAACACAAAAAGTACAAAAGCTATATCTTGACGGTGCAAAGGCTAATATGCTTAAGGGTAAGAATGTTCTTATTGTTGATGATGTTATCAGCACAGGTGAAAGCCTAGAAGCACTAAAGGCTCTTTGTAAGTCTGCCGGTGGTCATACTGCTTGTTGTGCATCAGTTCTTGCTGAGGGTGATGCTGCTGAAAGAGATGACATTGTATTCCTAGAGAAACTACCACTATTTACATAATATGAGGTAAAACTATGAAGCGAATGGGTGCATTACTTGGGATAACTTCTTTAGTAGTGCTTTCATTCGCTTATTTTGTTGGTGTAAAGTTTTCACTAATTCTTTCTGCTATTGCTTTTGTATTGTTTGTACTTTCTTTCATAATGAAGAAGTATAGGAAGAATTACTATATAAAGTTGGTTTTAGGTGTTGTAATTTTTTCAGCACTGTTTTTCGCTATTTTCACAAGTTTCTATTATAAACCGATTGTATATAATAATTCTGATGAAGAAACAACAGTATCGGGAATTGTAATTGACTCACCATATGAAAACTTTGGTCAGTATTATTATCCTGTAAAAACCACTACCATTGGAAGTGAAGAAAAATCAGTAAAACTTACCCTAATTTCAAAAGGTGACATAAAGGCTGATTTGGATGATACTGTTGATTTTGTAGGCACTCTAAAGAATAATTCAACTGACTATTACAAAACTAAAGGTTACTATCTGAAGGCAACAATCTATGACAACAGTAATTGTGCAGTAACTAAGGCAACATCACATTCTTTAAAATATTTTCCTTATAAATTAAGGGAAATGTTAGTAACTGTAATCAATTCTTATATGGGTAGTGACAATGGTGGTATTTGTAGTGCAATAGGCTTTGGCGAAAGGAATTACCTTACCGATAATGTGAAAAGTGACTTTAAAAAGGCCGGTATGTCACATTTGTTGGTGGTTTCCGGTATGCATATGAGTGTTGTATCTATGATATTTCTATTCATATTCAAAAAGCTGTTTAGGAAAAAGTTTATCTATTGTCCATTAACAATACTTTTAGTTTTGTTTTATATGGTGCTTACGGGACTTTCTTTTTCTGTAATCAGAAGTAGCATAATGGTTATCCTTATGTTACTTGGAATGATGGTTAGTAGACAGTCTGACTCTTTAAATAGCCTTGGTATTTCAGCATTTGTGATTTTGCTTTTCAATCCTTATTCTGCCGGTGATGTTGGGTTGTTGCTTTCTTTTGGTTCAACAATGGGAATAATACTTTTCTCAAAACCTATAAGAATTTTCTTAGTAGAGAAGTTAAAATCCCATAAAAGAATTTTAATTTATATATTAGACTTAATAGCAATAACTTTGTCAGCTTGTACTTTCTCAACACCTATATTAATATTATTCTTTAAAAGAATTTCATTGGTACAAGTATTTTCAAATTTACTTATTTCACCTGTGTTTGAATTGTTACTTGTTGTGGTTATGATAGGTGGAGTTTTAGGACTAACAGGCATTGCAGTACTATATTCACCATTTCTATTTATAGCTGATAAATTGGCAACCTATATTAGTTGGGTGGCAAGTACTACATCAAAATTACCTTTCAGTTATATTAGTACAAATAAAGTTTTTGTATATGTATTCCTTGGAATGTGTTTTGCAATGATTTGCTTAGTAGTTCTTTCAAAGAATTATAAAAGAACTGTACCTTTAGCTACTTTGGTTATGATTTTTGTGTTAGTGGTAGGTTCGGTTTCTGATTATATAGTTAGCTACAATACACCTAGAATCAATGTTTATGATACAGGTAATGGCATAACCCTTAGTGTTCATTGTAAGAATAAATCAGCAATCCTCAGTAGTGGTGGTTCTGTTACCTACGATCCTATTACCGGTTTAGGTGACAGTAGCAACAGTTATGACTTTTTCGGTATTACAGATAACAGTAGTAAAAGGTCAATTTTCAGTAGTGATGTTTTAAATGAATTTGACTTAAAGAAGGTTTTACTATATCATAGGATAGATAAAAGAAATTATGAAAGTACATATAGCTATGAAAATATTTCAGAATTTAAGAAAGACACTACTGTAAATATAGGTGATATAAAGATAACATATCTTGTTAGAAATAATAGTGTTTTTATTTATGCTAAAGTTAATGATAAGTCAATTTTGATTTTGCCACCTAATGGTGATTGTAAATACTTAGACAAACAGTATCGTAACCCTAACATTACAGTTACAGATAAATCTTACATAAGTAATAGCAATTTGATAAATACAAATCTTCTTATTTTGTGTTGTACAGAAGACAGTTATAAAAATGCAATGAAAAATATCGCAATAAATTCAAATGAACTTTATACAACTTTTAATGGTGACTTTTCTTCAAAAACAGAGGTGTGGTAAATGGTACTAAATGAATCGGAATTTAAAAGACAAATTAAGAAAAAAGAATTTAGCAATGTTTATTTAATCTATGGTGAAGAAAAGTTCTTGGTAAAGGTTTATACAAAGCAACTTGTAACTGCAATAATGGGGGAAGAACCACCTGAATTTAACTTCCATAATTTTGACAATAACAGTGAACTAAATGATATTGCAGTAGCTTGTGATGTTATGCCATTTATGAGTGAATACAATTGTGTTGTGGTAACTGACTTAAACATTGATTCACTTATTAAGTCAGATATGGAAAAGCTAAAGACTATTATCAAGAATCTTTCACCATCAACTAAGTTGATTTTTACTTTCCCTACACTGTCAACAGGTGGTATGGAAGGCAGAAAAGATACAAGAAAGGCTCAGTTTAAGTCTATTGTAAAGCTGGTTAATAAAAACGGTGTTGTGGTTGAGTACCCCAAGTATGATTCTCATGCAACATCAAAAGAGTTAGTCAGAGCAGCGTCCAAGAGAGGATGCCCATTAACCCTAGCTAATGCAGGTAAAATTGTTGATTATGTTGGTACAGATTTAACTGCTTTACAAAATGAAATTGATAAACTTTGTGCCTATGCTGACGGTAAAGAAATTACCATTGATATGATAAACGATTTGGTTCATATTAATCTAGAAACTAAGGTTTATTATATTTCAAATTATATTATCAAAAATGATTTGCAAAGAGCATATAAAGAACTTGATATTCTCTTTTATCAAAAGACAGAGCCTATTATTATTGTTGCAAATATTGCAAATGCATATATGGATTTGTATAGAGCTAGAGTAGCCGGTGAAAGTGGAATTCCGATTACTGTGGTAGCAAATGAATTTAACTATGGCAAAAGAAGCTTTGTGCTGACTAATTCAGCTAGAGACGGTAGGTATATCTCAACACCGGCAATCAGAAAAAGTATTGATGAAATTATTAATACAGACTTAAAGCTAAAAAGTACATCAGCTAACGGTAGAATATTAGTAGAAAAATTAATTGCAAAACTTTCTTTAATAGCAAAGGAGATTAGCTATGCTAAGAATTAAAGAGGCAGTTGTTGTAGAAGGTAAGTATGACAAAATAAAGCTAAAAGGCATTATTGATGCACCTATTATTGAAACAAACGGTTTTAGAGTTTTCAAGGATAAAGAAAAGCAAAATTTAATTAGGCAACTGGCAAATAAAAGAGGACTGCTGATAATTACAGACAGTGACTCAGCAGGTTTTGTAATTAGAAATTTCTTAAAGGGTATTGTAAAGGACAGTACAATTAAACAGTGCTATATTCCTCAGCTAAAGGGTAAGGAAAAGAGAAAAGAAAAACCATCAAAAGAGGGTTACCTAGGTGTTGAGGGTATTAGTGATGAAGAAATTATAAATGCAATCAAAAGGTCAAATGCCACTATTGAAGGGGAAAATGTTAAGCAAACCGAAGAAATTACAAAAAATGATTTCTTTGAACTTGGCTTAACAGGTAGAGATAATTCAAAGGTAAATAGGGAAAAGGTGCTAAAGTATCTTGACCTACCTACATACCTAACAACTAATGCAATGATTTCAGCTTTAAATGTGCTGGTTACAAAAGATGAGATAAAAGAAATTCTAGAGAAAAATTAATATGATAAATAAAATCACCACTTTAACTAATACTAAAAGTGGTGATTTTTTATGAGTATAAAATGGGATATGGTGGTGTTTCTGATTGGTGGAGTTACCTATGCAATGATTGAAATTATGTGGAGAGGTAACACCCATTGGACAATGGTACTACTTGGTGGATTATGCTTTTTAACTTTGTATAAACTGTTTGGATATATGAGTAATTATTCTTTAATGGAAAAATGCGTTTTAGGTGCAATTGTAATAACTGCACTTGAATTTGTGGTTGGTTGTATAGTTAACTTAACTTTTCATATGAATGTGTGGAATTACAGCAGAATGCCACTTAATCTGTCAGGTCAGATTTGTATTCTTTATAGCACATTGTGGGGTTTCCTCTGTATTCCAATCAACTTTATTGCAAATAAAATTAGGAAAGTTGCAGAGTCCTGAATTTTTTTATCTATGCATAAATGTATTTTATTTTAAAATAATAAAAATCCACAAAAGAGAAATGCTGAGGCATAATGCCTCAGCATTCCATAGGAAGTAGGTATATGAATAAAAACTAAAACTTGTACTTTATTTTGTGACAGTATAATTAGCACCAAAGTTGTCATCAACATAAGTTGTGCCGTTTACTGTGTATTCAATTCTGTACTGTAGTGAATTAGCATCAACAGGAACAGAATAGTACCATACTTCAACAGAGCCATCTACATAACCCTTTGAAGATGAATAATATTCAGCATTAACAGTATTAGTTGTTTTCCAGTTGTCAGTAGAGTAAACTACCTTTACATCCTTTTCATAGCCAAGATTTTTTAGCTGAACTGCACCGGAAAAATTATTGTCTATATCTATAAAAGAATAGTAGCTTTTAGCTCCACCACAACCAAAATCATAGAAAGATGGTGCGTGATAACCGGAATATACTTTGTAGTTATTACCGTCATTGTTGTCCCAATATGTGTTGCCGTTTACTTCATACTTAATAGCAAACTGAACAGTTACAGGTAAATCACCACCCGGTCTTGCAATACCCGGTGTTGTAAATGACCAAGCCTCATAGTTACCGTGAGTAGGCTTGTAGTACTGTGCTGAACAGTCATACCAGTCAATACCGTTATATGAATAATGAACAGTAACATTCTTTTCATAAGCAATGTTTTCAACCTCAATGTAACCTGATGCACCAATACCATCTACTCCGTTAGGTGTTGCATAAATCAGTTTTACCGGTGTTGTTGATGTAGCCCCAACAGATGGAATAGCAGAGAAAATAGAGAACAACATTACTAAAACAACTGCAAAAGGGATTAGTCTTTTTTTAGTCATAATTGACTCCTTTCCAAACCAATTATAAAATAGTACTATTATTTCACTTAAGAAAATACAATTGGTTAATCAAATAAAAATGTTAAATATTTACCTAAACATTTAGGATGATTGTATTATATACCAATTTATAACATATGTCAACATATAAATTATTAAATTTACAAATTTTCTTTGTTAAATTATATTTTACATTTGCCGTTCTGCTTTATAAATTAGGGTTTGTGGAGTTGTTATATTATAAAAAGTGTAAACTATGTCCTTGTATAAAATGTAAATTTTGTGGTTGCACAATTCATATTACAACGATATTTCGGAGCATAAACAGTATCAATTTTTATATCATATTATGGCTCACAGAGGTAGGGGCGAACATCGTTCGCCCGTCAAAAAGTGTGATACCTATGGGATTATTGTCCTATTTGCAGACTATAAATTTATAATATCTACATAGGGCAAAGTACCTATATAAAGGCTAGTTTGTAACGGGACATCAATGATGTCCCCTACACCTGTGAGTCAGGGTTTTATACGATTTTATGTACATATTCTCACTATGAATTTTTCTTTATAGCCGATTTAATTTAAAACAAATTCACCTTAACCAACAATTTAAATTAAAAAGACAAACCCTAATTTGCAGAACGAATTTACCCTAACCTACAAATAAAATTAAAATAAAAAATAACAAAAGAAAAACTAGGTGGGATAACCACCTAGTTTAGAATAAGTTATTTAATCCACTTATATGAAATTTAAAATTTAAAGTCCCCAAATTTAAAGTCCCCAAATTTAAAGTCCCCAAAATTTAAAGTTCTAAAATCTAAGTTCCAAATTTAAGTCAAAAAAGTTTAGAATTCCAAAGATTTAGGAAACCGAAAGTTTAAGGCCAAAAGTCAGAACCTGAAAACAAAAACAGAAAAATCATAAAATTAATACTTAAAATTACTCTTCTTCTTTCTTTACTTTTGATGGGTCAACCTTAACAATTGCACTGATGATTCTTCTTTCTTCAACCTTATAAACTTCAAAAGAAAGACCATCAATCTCAAACTTATCTCCCTCTTTAGGGATTCTTCCCATATGTTCAAAGATAAAACCACCAACGGTGTGACTTTCTGTATCATTGTCAAAGTCCTCTCTGTCGGTAAGTTCAAGGAGTTGGTCAAATTCAAGGTCGCCACTAACAAAGTAGCAGTTTTCTCTTAGCTTTGTGTATTCTTTCTCTATATCCTCATCTTCATCATAGATTTCACCGACAATTTCTTCAATCAAGTCTTCCATTGTTACAATGCCCAGTGTACCACCGTATTCATCAGTAACAATTGCCATATTAACTTGATTTTTTCTAAGGTCATTCATTAATGCACTTAGCTTTCTGCTTTTATATGTGAAGAATGCATCATTGATAAGTAGCTTAATGTCAGGTGTTTTACCATCAATCAGTTCTTCTAAGTAATCCCTTGTGTATAGGATACCTAAGATATTGTCAAGATTTTCTTTATATACAGGAACTCTACTGTATCTTTCTGTGAGAATCTTGTTTTTGTTAGTTTCAAAGTCATCATCAATGTCAAGTGCCAACATATCAACTCTAGGAGTAAGTACCTCAAATGCTGACTTTTCGTCAAACTCTAGGGCTGACTGTACCATTTCACTTTCTTCTTCTTCAAGCACACCTTCATTTTCAGAATGTTCAATAATATATTTTAGTTCATCTTCTGTTACAGTAGGTGAGTCGTTTCTAATGTTAAGTAACTTTAATGCACCGGTTTTAATTGCAATGAAAAGAAATGATAGTGGAGTAAGTACAATCATTAAACCTTTTAGGATAATTGCAGTGTTAAGTGCAACAGCCTCACTTTTTTCTTTACCGATACATTTTGGAATAATCTCACCAAATGTAAGAACAAGTATTGTTGTAAGACCGGTTGAAATTGCAGCAGCAAAATTCTGAAAAATATTCATACAAAGTACAGTTGCCAAAGATGAACAACCAAGGTTCACAACATTATTGCCAATTAATATTGTGGTTAGTGCTTTGTCAAAATTTTCTGTGATAAAGAGAGCATTCTTTGCTTTCTTGTTACCTTTGCTTTCCTCATTCTTTAGCCTTGCTGTACTAACACAAGAGAAAGCAGTTTCTATACAGGAAAAGAAACTAGAGCATAGGATAAGTAGCCCTATGACAATTCCTAATATTACATTACTATTCAATTATTTCCTCCCAAAAATATTATTATTCTAATTATAGCACATTATATACAATTTTCAATCATTAATTTAAGGATAAAATGGGAAAAATATTCTTGAAATAAACATATATATAATGATATAATTATATGGAGTTTGTACATTATATCTGAACTTTGGCAAAAACTAATGCTGAGGTGTATATAATGAATAATGTAGATAACTTTAATTTAAAATCTAATCAAGAAAATGACGAACAAAATGATGAGGCGTCACTATCTGCTGAAAATGCAGAGGGTATCAAGAACATCGGTTCAGTTTTAACAGGTAGGGAAGATACCTTAATTCATTGTCTGACAATAATCGGACAGATTGAGGGACATTATATTCTTCCAAGTCAGAACAAAACAACTAAGTATGAGCATATTATTCCTTTGCTGGTTTCGGTAGAGGAAGACCCAAATGTTAAGGGACTTTTGATTTTGCTTAATACAGTCGGTGGCGATGTAGAGGCAGGACTTGCAATTGCTGAGGTTATTGCCGGTATGAAGAAACCAACAGTTTCTATTGTACTTGGTGGTGGTCATTCAATCGGTATACCACTTGCAGTATCGGCAAAGAAAAGCTTTATTGCAAAAAGTGCCACAATGACTGCACATCCTGTAAGGACAAACGGTCTTACTGTTGGTGTGCCACAGAGTTTTGAGTATTTTCAGAGAATGCAAGAAAGAATAAATACATTCGTCAGCGACAATTCCAACATTTCAAAGGAAAAGTACAGTAGCCTTGTACTGAATACCGGAGAACTTGTTACGGATATTGGAACAATTCTTGATTCAGAGAAAGCCGTAAAATGTGGCTTAATTGATTCGGTAGGCACATTAAGTGAGGCAATTTCTTCACTTTATGATATGATAAACAACCAAAAATAACTGCTTCGGCAGTTACATAAGGAGAGAGAATTATGGATTATATCTATTCAATCGTTATGGGTATTGTTCAAGGTTTAACAGAATTTTTACCTGTATCATCATCCGGACATTTAACACTTGTACAACATATCTTTGGTGTTGACGGAGAAAGCAACTTCTTCTTTAACATTATGCTTCATGTTGGTACACTATTTGCAGTTTGTGTTTTCTATTACAAATTGCTTTGGAGTTTGATAAAGTCATTCTTCGGTTTAATCAAAAAGATTTTCACAGGTAAGTTTAGTTGGAAAAACAGAACTGATGATGAAAATATGATTTTTATGCTTATTATCGGTTTACTTCCACTGTTCCTACTATTTGTTCCTGTACCGGGTACAGATATGGTATTTAAGGATGTTTCGGAAATGTTCTCAGGTAATAAGTACCTAATTTATGTTGCAAGTTTCTTAGTTATCACTTCAATTTTACTTTGGATTGGTATTGCTTGTAATAAGCGTACTTGTACTCATGCAATTCATTCAAGAAAAGATTTAGAAAATGAAGACGGTAGAAAGAACTACAATGTTCTTGATGCAATTTGTGTTGGTGTAATGCAGGTATTTGCTACACTACCGGGTATCTCTCGTTCAGGTTCAACTCTTGCAGTTGGCGAAATGCGTGGTATCAACAAGCAAAAGGCTATTGACTATACATTTATCCTAGGTATTCCAACAATTTTAGCGTCAGCAGTTTTTGAACTAAAAGATGCTCTAGGTTCAAATGTATCACCTACTGCTGAACTTGGTGTTGCTCCACTTATTATCGGTATGGTAGTTTCTGCAGTTGTAGGTTACTTAGCAATTTTGATTTTTAAATGGTTCTTAAAGACAGACAAGATGTACATATTCGCAATTTATACTGCAGTAATCGGTATTGTGGGTATTATTATTGCACTAATTGAGATGAATTGTGGTTTCAATATTTTCTCACACACTCCACTATAGTAAAAGAAGGTTAATTAATGGCGACAAAAAATACAGATAAGAAGTCAACTAAACAAACTAAGGGAAAAACCCCTACCAAAAAGACTTCTAATTCCGGTAAAGGAAAAGTAAATAATAAAAGCAAAAGCCAGAAGTCTTCCTCTGTGAAAGAAAAGAAACCTGCAAATTACAGAGTAAGAGCAATTATTTTACTTGCCCTAGCTGTTCTGTCTTTTTGTTTGTTATTTATCAAAGGTAACTTTGTTTGGAGTTTTATCAGTAACTCTATTTACGGTATCTTTGGAGGTTCGGCAGTTTTAATTTCTGTTTCATTATTATATATAGCAGTTATGACTGCTAAAGAAAAGGAAGTACATAGACTAAAAGCTAAGGTAGGCTTCTGTGCTTTAACAGTGTTTCTGGCTTGTACATTGTGGTACATTTTCAGTGGCTATCAAAAGGGTAATTACTTTGTAGAGCTTGGTCATGAATTTATGGCAGGTTTTAATGGTGATTCCTTTGTAAGTCGTGGTGGTGGACTTTTTGGTGCATTACTTGGCTACCCTATGAGTTACGGACTGGGTAACACTATTTCAGTTATTCTACTTGTACTTTTGATTTTAGTATTGCTACTTATTATTACAGGTGTTTCACTTCTTGATATTGCAAAGGCAGCAAGAAAGCCTATGGAAAAAGCAATGCATCAAGCTGAAATTCGTAAGCAAGAAAGAATTGAAAAGGAAAAGCAAAGAGAACTTGAGAAGCCTTATGAAGAAGAAAGCCTTGTACCTACTTATAACGGTCCGATAGATATTCCACTAGATGGACCGATTAGAAAGAAAAAGAAAGATAATTCTTCTAGTGAAAATAAAAATACAGATAATAGCGATACAAATGCTAATGCAGATACTTCTCTTGCTAAACAGAGAGATGAAACTGATAATTTAATTGACATTATCAAAAAGGCAAATCAACAGATTGAAAATGACAACCCATCAACTTTAGATGCTATTAAAGAGAATGTTCGCAAAGAAAAAACTCAAGCACTTAAAGATGCAGCAAAACTTGCTAACCAATCTGTTGATACTGCTGAAATTGAAGATGAAACAAAAGCACTTGATGAACAAATTAAGGCAACCGGTAACGAAAAACATAGCAACTATGAGTTCCCACCAATTCAGCTATTAAAACTTGCCGAAAACAAAAGTGCATCTAATATTAGAAATGAAATGCAAGAAAAAGCCGAAAAACTTGTTTCAACTCTAGATTCATTTGGTGTTAAGGTTAAGATTACAAATATTTGCAGAGGTCCATCAGTTACTCGATATGAACTTCAACCTGCTCCAGGTGTTAAGATTAGTAAAATCACTAACCTTGCAGATGATATTGCCCTTAACCTTGCAGCTAACGGTGTAAGAATTGAAGCACCTATTCCGGGTAAAGCTGCTGTAGGTATTGAAGTACCTAACAAGGTAGTATCAATGGTTTCTATGCGTGAACTGATTGATAGTGAAGAATTTAGAAATGCTAAGAGTAAATTAACTTGTGTACTTGGTAGAGATATTAGTGGTGAGATTGTTACAACTGACCTTGCAAAAATGCCTCATCTACTTATTGCCGGTACAACAGGTTCAGGTAAATCTGTTTGTGTTAACTCACTGCTAATGAGTATCCTTTACAGAGCAACCCCTGATGAAGTTAAGTTCCTACTTATTGACCCTAAGATGGTTGAATTTTCTAAATATAAAGGTATTCCTCATTTGCTTATTCCTGTAGTTTCTGATGCTAAGAAAGCAGCAGCAGCACTTAACTGGGCAGTAAGCGAAATGCTACAGAGATACCAACTGTTTTCTGAATATGATTGTAAGGATATTAATTCTTACAATGACTTAATTGAAAGTAACTTGCAGTTTATTGCAGAACAAGATGTACCTGAAGGTGAAGAACCTGAGGTTATGGAAATTAACGGACTACCTGTTAGAACAGAAAAAATGTTCCGTTGTGTTATTGCTATTGATGAACTTGCTGACCTTATGATGGCAGCACCTTCAGAAGTAGAAGAAAGCATTTGCCGTCTTGCACAGATGGCTAGAGCAGCTGGTATGCACCTTGTTATTGCAACACAGAGACCATCTGTAAATGTTATTACCGGTGTTATCAAGGCTAACATTCCATCAAGAATTTCACTAAAGGTTTCTTCAAATATTGACTCAAGAACAATTCTTGACTTTGGTGGTGCTGAAAAACTAATCGGTAAAGGTGATATGCTATATTCTCCTGTTGGTGCACCAAAGCCAATTCGTGTTCAAGGTTGTTTTGCCAGTGACCAAGAAATTGAAGGTGTTACAAGATATATCAAGAATCACCACCGTTCTCAGTACAACGAAGAAGTTGAAGCAAGAATCAAGAAGATTACAGTTGAGGGAATGGAAGCTGACAATAAGGGTGGCAACGGTGACTTGGATCTTGATGAAAAGATAGAAGAAGCTATTAAGATTGTTATTGATGCAGGACAAGCATCAACAAGCCTTGTACAAAGAAGACTAAAGGTTGGTTATGCAAGAGCAGGACGAATGATTGACGAAATGGAAAGTCTGGGCATTGTAGGACCACACCAAGGCAGTAAGCCAAGAGAAGTTTTAATGACTTATCAAGATTGGCTTGAAAGAAAAAATAATTTAGGAAAAGAAAGTGAAGAAAAAACTTCACAGGAGTAAGAGTTATGGCATTTCTTCCGATTACAGTAGAAGAAGTTGAAGAAAGAGGATGGGACGAAATTGACTTTGTCTTTGTAACAGGTGACAGTTATGTTGACCATCCATCTTTCGGTGTGTCTATTATTTCAAGAGTTTTAGAGGCTAAAGGTTATAGGGTTGCAATTCTTTCACAACCTAATTGGAAAGATGAAAGAAACTTCAATCCATTCGGTAAGCCAAAGCTAGGTTTCTTTGTTACTTCCGGTAACATTGACTCAATGGTAGCACACTATACAGTAAATAAGAAAAAGCGTTCTGATGATGCCTATACTGCAGGTGGTAAATCAGGTAAAAGACCTGATAGAGCAGTAATTGTGTATAGTAGAATTCTCAGAAAGCTATATCCTGATTCACCTATTATTCTTGGTGGACTGGAGGCATCACTTAGAAGATTTGCCCATTATGACTATTGGGATGATTCTGTAAGACAGTCAATTCTATTTGACAGCCAAGCAGATATTTTGACCTATGGTATGGGTGAAAATCAAACAATTGAAATTGCAAAAAGACTTGCACAAGGTAAGTCAGTTAAGCAGTTAAGAGACATTAAGGGTATTTGTTACTATGTACCTACAAGTGAATATAAGCCTGGTCCTGTAGTTGATTTGCCAAGCTATGAAAGAGTTTGTGAAAGCAAAAAGGACTATGCCATTGCTGCTAGGAAAGAACTTGAAGAGGCTGATGCAGTAAGAGGCAGAACAGTTATTCAGCGACATGGTAAGTATATTCTTGTACAAAACCCACCAATGCCACCACTTACAACAGAAGAACTTGATTGGGTGTATTCTTTACCATACGAAAAGTATTATCATCCTAGTTATGAGGCACTTGGTGGTGTACCTGGAATTAAGGAAGTTGAATTTTCAATTACCCACAACAGAGGTTGTTTTGGTGCTTGTAATTTTTGTTCAATTGCATTCCATCAAGGCAGAGCGATTACTGTCAGAAGTAAAGAAAGTGTACTTGATGAGGCAAGAAGATTAGTTGATAATCCAAGATTTAAAGGATACATTCACGATGTAGGTGGACCAACTGCTAACTTTAGATTGCCTTCTTGTACTTTCCAAAAAGAACATGGTATGTGTAAGAACAAAAAGTGTCTTGCACCAAAGCCTTGCAGAAATCTTCAAGTTAATCACGAAGAATATATTGATATTCTACGAGAAATGAGAGCAATTAAGGGTATCAAAAAGGTGTTTATCCGTTCAGGTATTCGTTTTGATTACCTTATGGAGGATGAAAGTAAAGAGTTTTTCCATGAACTTGTTAAGTACCATGTTAGTGGTCAGTTAAAGGTTGCACCTGAACATTGTTCAGCAGCAGTCCTTGATAAAATGGGTAAGCCTCATATTGAAACTTACAAGAGATTTCAGGATGAATTCTATAAATTTACAAAACAAGTTGGTAAGGAACAGTACCTTGTACCATACCTAATGAGTTCACATCCCGGTTCAACTCTAAAGGATGCAGTAGAACTTGCATTGTTCCTAAAGAAAGAACATATTAGACCTGAACAGGTACAGGACTTTTACCCAACACCGGGTACAATCAGTACTGCAATGTTCTATACAGAACTTGACCCATATACACTAGAACCTGTATATGTGCCAAAGACTATGAAAGAAAAGCATATGCAGAGAGCATTGCTACAATACTTTAACCCTAAGAATAAGGAAATTGTTGTAGAGGCACTTAGAAAAGCCGGTAGAACCGATTTAATCGGTAATGGCAAGAACTGTCTTGTATCTATGCCACAAAATATGAGAACTCAAAAGAATTCTCAGGGCAAACAAAATAACCGTAACAAAAATAAAAACAAAAACAGAAATGTAAACAGAAACAGACACCACAACAATCACAACAGAAGTGGCAGAAGATAATTCTTTACAAAATCAAATGTTTTTGTTATACTCTATATAATATATAATTAAATGAATGAGAGGAAACTAGAAATGGGCGTATATGAAGAACTAGTTGCAAGAGGATTAATTGCACAGGTTACAGATGAAAAAGAAATTAGAGAACTTGTAAACAGTGGTAAAGCTGTATTCTATATTGGTTTTGACCCAACTGCCGATAGCCTACATGTAGGTCACTTTATGGCACTATGCCTAATGAAAAGACTACAGATGGCAGGTAATAAGCCTATTGCCCTAATCGGTGGTGGTACTGCAATGGTTGGTGACCCATCAGGCAGAACTGATATGCGTCAGATGATGACACCTGAAACTATTCAGCACAATGTTGATTGTTTCAAGAAGCAGATGAGCAGATTTATTGACTTTTCTGATGACAAGGCTCTAATGGTAAACAATGCAGATTGGCTAATGGACCTTAACTATGTTGATGTACTTAGAGATGTAGGTGCACACTTTAGTGTTAACAGAATGCTAACTGCTGAATGTTACAAGCAGAGAATGGAAAAAGGTCTATCTTTCCTTGAATTTAACTATATGATTATGCAGTCTTATGACTTCTATGCACTATATAAGAAGTATGGTTGTAATATGCAGTTCGGTGGTGATGACCAGTGGTCTAATATGCTAGGTGGTACTGAACTTATCAGAAGAAAACTTGGCAAGGACGCATATGCAATGACTATTAACCTACTTCTAAACTCAGAAGGTAAGAAGATGGGTAAGACACAGTCAGGTGCAGTTTGGCTTTCTGCTGAAAAGACTTCACCATACGATTTCTACCAGTATTGGAGAAATGTTGATGATAGTGATGTTATTAAGTGTCTAAAGATGTTAACATTCCTTTCATTAGAAGAAATTGCTGAATTAGAAAAGCTAGAAGGTGCTGAAATCAACAAGGCTAAGGAAGTTCTTGCATTTGAACTAACAAAACTTGTTCACGGTGAAGAAGAAGCTACTAAGGCTCAGAATACTGCAAGAACAGTATTTGCCGGTGGTGGTAAAGATGCCAATATGCCATCAACAGACCTAACTAAGGATGAACTAGGTGAGGGTATTCAGATTCTTGACCTACTAGTTAAGTGTGGTCTTATCTCAAGTAAGGGTGAAGGCAGAAGACTTATCACTCAGAACGGTATCTCTGTAAATGATGCTAAAGTAACTGACATTTTCCTAGAAATTAAGGAAGATGACTTTACAGATAATGAACTTGTTATCAAAAAGGGTAAGAAAGTCCACCATAAGGTTAACCTAGTTTAATCAATTAATAAATGATTTTGTGACATAGATTTATTTGTCAAAATGATATAAAGTGGCTCAAGCCATCTAGGCAAACAGTTCACCTAAAAAAATAATCAAAGTAACCACTTACATTAGTAGGTGGTTATTTCATTTTATATTGTAATTTTATTTTCAATTTTCCTTGCAATTTGTTTAAACAAATTTGGGTTTGTGGGGTTATTAAAATATAAAAAGTGTAAACGATATTCTTGTATAAACTGTAAACTATGAGATTGTATAATTCATAATATAACAATATTTTGTAGCAAAAGCAATGCCATTTTTTATATCATATTATGGCTTACAGTTGTAGGGGCGAACACCGTTCGCCCGTTAAAAAGTGTGATACCTATGAGATTATTGTCCTGTTTGCAGACAATAAATTTATAATATCAGCATAGGGCATAATACCTTTATTTAGGATAGTTTGTAACGGTCCAACAATGTTGGACCCTACAACTGTAACTCATAATTCTTGTTACATTTAATAGTGAGAAATAAAGGAAAGTTTCAGATAATATGGAATTGTAAATGAATTTACAATTCCAACCACTCCTTTCGTCACCATTCGGTGACACTTCCCTCAGCGAGGGAAGCTACAAAGTCATTACAATTTCTTGATTGTGTACAAGCTTGTAAATTTGTACATATTATGTTTGGCTCCCTCAGACGAGGGAGCTGTCGATTGTAAATTGACGGTACGGCAATTTACCTTTTATAAATCGACTGAAGGAGGGATAAAACTATAAATTAGATGAATTAATCGGCTACTATCTAATTAACTTATATTACATAAACAACTCTACAAACCCTAATTTATCCTTCTAACCTTTACCCACAGACAAAATTGAAAAACCCTAATTTGTACTACATATTAATATTAAGGACAAAATCAAAACAATTAATTTTACTAACATACTAAATTATAATTCAACACAACAGTAACTAAATTTACAAACAAAAATCATATAGCAAAATGCACATCACTATAGGGATAGATTTTGACAAAAGGTCTATTTATATAGTGATTTTTTACATTATTCTACAATTAAATTTATTAAAAGTTACAAAGATAATTCTTATAAAGAAAAATATTAACAAAATTGTTACCAATCCATAATTCTTATATAGAATAATCTTGTGTACATTATATAAATATCCACTAAATGTTGAGAAATTGCCTTGATTTCCTTGCAATGCAGTAATCAATTTGTTATAATTTTGTTACAGTAATGTAATTATTGTAATTTGCTTATAACAGCGTGTGGTAGACGCTTTTATTTTTGGAGGTTGATCTATGACAAAAATTAAGAGAATATTGACGCTGATTATATGTGTTGCAATTTTAGCAAGTGCAACAGTAATCGGTACATCAACTGCTTCTGCATCCGGGTCAGGTGCCGGGCTAGTAAGTTGGGCTTATCGAGCTTATAACGAACATTGGAAGTATGTTTGGGGTGGTGCTTCAGTTGGCTCTGTTGACTGTAGTGGACTTATCTATTCATATGCCGGTGGTGAGAGAGTAACAGAATCTATGATTGCTGCTTCTCCTGAATCAGGCTCAATCAGTTCAATACCAAGAATTCATGGTCTTGGTCTTTATCAGTATGGTCATGTTGGTGTATATGTTGGTGGTGGCATGGGTATTGATGCTCGTGACGAAATCTCTAATGTATGTCTTGACTCTATTAGTAACAAATCTTGGACTCAGTGGTTTAAGATTTCAGGTGTAAGCTACCCTACATCTGGTTGGCAGGAAGTTGCCGGACAGTATTATTATTACGAAGATGGTCAGTATATCGTAAATACATCAAGAACTATTGATGGTGTTACATATTCATTTGGCTCAGATGGTGCATCTAACAAGACACCTAGTAATATGAGTTCTACTGCAGACTCTTCCTCAAGTAATAAGAAACATAAGAAAAAGAAAACAGCATGGCAGTTAGGTGACTCCGGTAGTCAGGTAACTAAAATCCAGAAGAGACTAAAAGAACTTGGTTTCTATAACGGTGACATTACAGGTTACTTTGGCACAGACACTCAGAAAGCCTACAAGGCATTCCAGACTGCTGCCGGTGTAGTTGTTGACGGTATCTGTGGTAAAACAGATAGAGATATTCTTTATTCCGATAATGCTCCGGTATATGTAGCTCCTACAACTGTAGCAAAGAAGAAAACTACTACAAAGAAACAGTCAACTAAAAAGACTACAACAAAAACAAAGAAACAAGAAAAAGTTATCTCTGTTGGTGATTATAGCAAAGATGTAACATCAATTCAGAATCAGCTTATCAAGTTAAATTACCTAGAAAAGGGTAATGCAACAGGTTACTTTGGCGAAGATACAGAACAGGCTATTAAGGATTTCCAGGATTACAACGAAATCACGGTAACAGGTTCTGTAGATAGTGCAACAAAGAAAGCTTTATTCAGCAAGAATGCTGTTGCAAATCCTGAAGCTAAGACTGAAGAAAAGACAGAAGATAATAATGAAGAAAAGCAACTTGCAACCTTTACATTTAAGGATGCTACTGAAGAACCAACTACAATAGCTGAACCAATTTCAACAACAGATGAAACTACTAACAAGTCTGTTGTATTAGAATCAAATCAGCTGGCAAGTAAAGCACTTGCAGGTGTAACATCAAGTGAAAGCTTTGAACAGGTTACTCCTATTACAAATGAAAGTAGTTCTCAGCTAATTAAATGGCTATGTGTTGTTATTGCCGTAATGGGCAGTGTGTTTGTTCTGGTTACAATTAACGAGAAGAAGAAAGCTCGTCGTAGACGCAGAATGAGACATGCAAGACGCATGAGATAATGAAATCAGTAAAATATTTCTTGACTTTTGAATATTTTATTTGATATAATTTAATTACCGAGTAGCGAAAAAGCGTAAATCCAGGAAATGGATTTACGCTTTATTTTTTTGCAATAAAATGGAGGAAAGAATATGGAAAAACAAAAGAAAAATAAACTTGGTATAATGGAAGTCAATAAACTTATGTTGTCGATGGGTATTCCAATGGTAATTTCTATGGTACTTCAAGCAGTATATAATATTGTAGATAGTGCATTTATATCAAATATGGCACATAATGGGGAAGAAGCGCTAAATGCCCTTACATTAGCTTTTCCGGTGCAAATGTTTATGGTAGCAATAAGTATAGGTACAGGTGTTGGTGCAAATGCTTTACTGTCACGCTCATTAGGTCAAGGAGATAAAGAAAAGGTAAATATGACTTCCGGAAATGCAATGTTTTTAGGTGCAGTTATTTATATTGTATTTTTGTTATTTGGAATTTTCGGTGTCAATGCTTATATTTCTACTCAAACAACTAATAACTTAATTAAAGAAATGGCAAGTGATTACCTATCAATTTGTACCAATATTTCATTTGGTATTGTGTTTTTTGCTATGTTTGAAAAATTACTTCAAAGTACAGGTAGGTCAATATTTGCTACAATTGCACAGATTGCCGGTGCTATAACAAATGTTATTCTAGACCCAATTATGATTTATGGTCTGTTAGGTTGTCCGGAAATGGGTGTAAAAGGTGCAGCATATGCCACAGTAATCGGTCAAATTGTTTCTATGGTACTTGGATTTGTATTTCATCTTAAATTTAATGTTGAAATTAAGAATGGTTTAAAATACTGTAAACCAAATAAAATGATAATAAAACAAATTTACACAATAGGTCTACCGGCAATTATTGCTCAAGCATTAATGTCATTTATGACTTACGGTTTAAATATTATTCTTGTAAAAGTAGGGGAGTCCTATGTAACTGCATATGGTTTGTACTACAAAATTCAGCAGTTCATCTTATTTGCAGCTTTTGGTTTAAGAGATGCAATTACTCCTATTGTTTCATATAACTATGGTATGGGTTCAAAAGAAAGGGTTAGAAAAGGTGTAAAGTGTGGACTTTTATATACAACAGTTGTTATGTTGGTAGGTTTTGTAGCATTGGAGATTTTTGCAAGTCCACTCTCATCAATTTTCGGATTGTCCGGAGAAACTCAGAGAATTTGCATTAGTGCAGTGAGAGTGATTTCTGTTAGTTTCGTATTTGCAGGTATAAATATTGCATTACAAGGTGTTTTTCAAGGTATTAATAGTGGTATTCCGTCCCTTATTATTTCTTTGTTAAGACAATTTGTACTTGTATTACCTGTTGCATATTTATTTACATTAATTGTAAAATGGAATTATTCTTTAAATTTCTTAATATGGACTACTTTTATTATTGCAGAAGTTATAACTTCTATTGTTGCAGTAATTTTATTTAAGAAAGAAAATATATTTAGTAAGTAGTAAGTAGAAAAAGCGTAAATTCTTTTTAGAGTTTACGCTTTATTTTTTGATTATTTATAATTTTTAATAGCCTAAAAAGTATTTTTATAAGTTTTTTGAAAATTTTTAAATATTATAAAATCCTCAGTAGCCGAGTGTTTATGGGAATACTAAAGAATAGGGAAGTAGAAAATAAATAAAAATTCAAAAAAACTGAAAAAAGTTGAAATTTTTTCTTGACAATATGAGAACCCTCTGCTATAATAAATATCGTTGAAACACGGAGGGGTGTCCGAGTGGTTTAAGGAGCTAGTCTTGAAAACTAGTGATACCGAAAGGTACCAAGGGTTCGAATCCCTTCCCCTCCGCCATTTTTATTTTAATGGCGGTTTTTCTTTTGGAGGATTACTCAAGTGGTGAAGAGGCTCCCCTGCTAAGGGAGTAGGTCGGGTAACTGGCGCGAGGGTTCGAATCCCTTGTCCTCCGCCAAAGCACTTTCTTTATGAAAGTGCTTTTTTACTATAATACATCAATATATTATTTCTAGATTATGATTGTTGGAAAATTTGGAAATAGATAAAATAAAATTAAAAAAATTAAAATAAAAAATAAAAATGTTTCCGTAGCTCAGCCGGATAGAGCGACTGCCTCCTAAGCAGTAGGTCGGGTGTTCGAATCACCTCGGGAACGCCATAAAAAACGCTAGTAGAAATTTTAATATTCTACTAGCGTTTTTGTAATTTATAGAATTACTAAATTATTATTCCTATGTTATTCAAAATTTCAATAAATTCTTTCCAATTATTAGGAAACATATTTCTGCCCTTACAATATATTATCACAGAATTAGTTTTAATTCTTAATAACCAATGGATAGATGGGAAAAAGTCAATATTAGAGTGAAAGTTCTTGTTGTACCATTCTAAAAACTCAGATTTAGAAATATCATTGCAAAATTTATCCACTTTATCAGTAATGTTTATGCATTGCTTTTTACCATAGTTATAGGTTAACATTGATGATTCATTTTTATTTGTTTGAAGAATTATATATTTACTAGGGTTATTTGAATAACCGTCATAAAATTCATATTTAAATTCAAAAATATTTGCCATCTTGTCACCTTTGTAAATAAATTGTTTATTTGTTTGACAAATTAAGATTTGTTTTTTAATTTTGATTGTGGGTTAAGGTGAATTCCTTTTAATTTCAATCGGATATAAAGAAAATTATAGTGAGAATATGCACATAAAATCATATAAAACTCTAACTCACAGGTGTAGGGTCCACCATTGGTGGACCGAGCAAATCAACATTTTTATTGGTATTTTGTCCTATAAATTTATAGTTTGTAAACAGGGCAATAATCCCATAGGTATCACACTTTTTAACGGGCGAACACTGTTCGCCCCTACGACTGTAAGCCAATAATATGATGTGAAATATACTAACAAACCCAAATTTGTACTAAGAAAATTATTTTTCTTTATAATTTTTATCTTGCTATAAACTGAGTATGATAGATTACTTCTTTACCAAGGCTTTTGGCAAACTCTATTTCTTTCTTTACTTGTTCACCAATGTATTCTTGAAAATTAACTACATAAATTGCATCTGAAATTTTTATTTTTTCAAAATGTGCATTATTTAAAGCCGTTATTTCATCTTTTGTGATTTCTAAATTATCTTCATTGTATACACATTGTAACACGCACATATTGTATTTTGTTTCTAAAGTGAAAGCTACCTTCTTCATTTCTTTTTCAAATTTCATACTTCCACATAAAGTAATAACTTTCATTTTCTCACCTATACTATATCTTATTTTCTTTATAGTAACACAAAAGTACAAAAAGTTCTACAACATCCTTATAAATAAAATAACCACCTACATAATTGTAGGTGGTTAATGGTAAAATTGAATTAAAACTATTTTTTCCTTTTAATTTTTAGTTTTTCTTTTAGTTCCTCTAGGACTTCGTTATAATTAACTGATTTAAATTTAGGGAAGGCTTTTAACATTCTTTTTTCTTGGAAGTTAAATTTCTTAGCTAAATTTTCTTGAATATCGGAAAATACACTTGGAACTTGAATGTTGGTTTTACTTTTGATATTTTCTGTTTTAGCCTTAATATTTTCAGCCTTAACTTTAATATCCTCAGTAATATCTTCAGTTTTAACCTTAATATTTTCAGAAAGTTTTTCTGTTTGAATTTTAAATTCATCAGCAAATTTCTTGATTTTCTTATCAAAGTGACAGAAACCTGCAATAGTAATAACATTATCGGTAATAAAAATAACTGCAAGTGCAATAACAATTGTGTGGAACAAAGTGTCGTTCATCATACCAATCATTTTCAGTACAAGTGGATGAACTAACTTTATCAGTATTAGTGACAATGTACCGAATACTACTGCACCGATTAAGCATACTCTACCGTTAATATTGAACTTTCTGTTTGAATAATCCCACCATCTAGCATGGAATAGCTTTTCCATTAAGTAGGATGTTATATATTCCAGGGTGCAAGTAAGAATTGCACTTAATACAAATAATAGTATAGGGTTCTCTATCCATCCTAAAATTAAAATATCAAGTATTGCACCAAACCCATAAATAGGGCAGTAAGGTCCGTTTAGAAAACCTCTGTTGACAAATCTTCTTTCTGTTATTGAGCATAATGTGCTTTCATATATCCACCCAATAACACTGTAAATCATTAACCATAGGAATATATTTTCTATGGTATATACACTAATGTGAAAATCCATATCTCATCACCATTCTTTTTATATACATTATATTATTCTATAATAATAATTCAATAACCATTATTAGTACTGATGTATGTTAATAGACAAATTACTACAAAAAGTTGATTAATATTAGACACAATAGAAAATTCCCTTGTGTCTATGGAATAATATAGATAAATACTGAGAAAAAGTGATATATTGTAACCTATTTGTAATGAAACTTTAACTTGTTTCTACTATATATTGTGGTATAATTTTATTATAGAATTATAAACACATAGTTTAGTTATATTTTGGAGTGGTAATATGAAGTGTCCTTACTGTGGTTACGAAGAAAGTAAAGTTATTGATTCTCGACCTGCTGATGATGGTGAGAGAATTCGTCGTCGTAGAGAATGTTTAAATTGTAAAAAGAGATTTACAACTCATGAAGTAATCGAAAGTGTACCGATTATTGTTGTAAAGCGTGATAAGTCAAGAGAAGTTTTTGACAGAAATAAGCTAACTGCCGGTATTCTTAGAGCTTGTGAAAAGCGACCTGTTTCTCTTGAACAAGTTGACCAAATTGTTGACTCTATCGAAAGCACACTTCAAAGTTCACTTGATAGGGAAGTAACTTCTCAGTCTATCGGTGAGTTAACAATGGAAAAACTAAAATCTGTTGATGAAGTTGCTTATGTTCGTTTTGCTTCGGTTTATCGTTCATTTAAGGATATAAACACATTTATGGAAGAACTTACTAAGCTACTAAAAGAAAAATAATATTTTAGGATTTTTAGGTATATAGAAAGAGGTTATCTGTTTTTAGATAACCTCTTTTTCTCTGTAATATTAGTGTTTGATTATAAGTATTGCTGATAAAAATTAACTGCTAAAGTGTCACATCTTTCATTTTCAGGATGACCTGCATGACCTTTAACCCAATTGTATGTTACCTTGTGCTTTTCACAAAGTGCATATAGTTCTTTCCATAGGTCAGGGTTTTTAACTGATTCTTTCTTGTTTCTCATCCAGTTATTTGCATGCCACTTTTTTATCCAACCAAGGTTAAACGCATTGCAAACATATTGTGAGTCGGAATAAAGCATAACCTCACAAGGTTCTTTTAGTAGCTTTAGTGACTCAATAACTGCAAGTAGTTCCATTCTGTTGTTAGTGGTTTCTTTTTCACCACCACTTATTTCTTTTTCGTGACCGTTGTACCTTAGTATTGCTCCATATCCACCGGGACCGGGATTACCGGAACAAGCACCGTCTGTAAAAATTTCTACTTTCTTCATAGCTACCTCTTTTCTATATTTTGTATGGTATCATATTAAATAAAAAATTTCAATAACTTATATTTATAGAAATTAAGCCAATACTACTTTTATCCATTACTTGGTAAATCGGTTATGTAGGGATGGTGTGGTCTTGACTTTAAATATAAATAATAGTATTATATAATATAACTATATTGTGGAGTAGTATCATTAGTTACTTAATACTAACTCATCGGTATTTTTAATTTAGGTTGATAGTGAATTGATACATCTGTACGGAATTATTAGAGTGTCATCACATTAATACATATATTTTTTAATATAAAGATTATAAAGAAAAACGGAGGACAGTAAGTGAATTCAGAAAATAATGCCAAAAGAAATAACGGTAATAACAGAAGAAACAATTACCAGAACAGAAGTCAGTATAAGAATCGTAACAACAATGGCAAGAACAGTAACAGGAACAATAGAGGTAACGGTAAAAAGTATTTTAACAGTAATAGTAAAAGAAACAGTAACCGAATTAATGTTAATGGCAAAAAGTATAACAAGCCTATTCAAAAGCCAAAACCATCAATTAAGATTTCATTCTTAGGTGGTCTTAATGAAATCGGTAAGAATATTACACTATTTGAATGTGAAGATGAAATCATTGTACTGGATTGTGGTATGGCTTTCCCTGATGGTGAAATGTTAGGTGTTGACCTTGTAATACCTGACTTTACTTATCTAATTCAGAACAAAGATAGGGTAAAGGCTATTTTGCTAACTCATGGTCATGAGGACCATATTGGTGGTTTGCCATATTTACTGACAGAAATGTCAGCACCAATCTATGGTACACCTTTAACTTTAGGTCTTGTAGAGAATAAGCTAAAGGAACATTCTCTACTACAAAGCACAGAACTTATTACAGTTCAAGCCGGTGATAAGGTTAAACTGGGCAAGATGACTGCTGAGTTTATCCATGTTAACCACTCAATTCCTGATGCAGTAGCAATTGCTCTTCATACACCTGCAGGTACTATTGTTCATACAGGTGACTTTAAGATTGACTGTACACCAATTTCAGGTGGTATGATTGACCTTAACAGATTTGCAAGACTTGGTGATGAGGGTGTCTTGGCTTTAATGTCAGACTCAACAAATGCATCAAGAGAGGGCTATACACCAACAGAACATACTGTTTATGATAGCTTTAAAAACCTTTTCCAAAAGGCAGAAAAAGAAAGAATTATTATTGCGACATTTGCAAGTAATGTTAACAGAGTACAGCAGATTATTAATTGTGCTAAGAAATTTGGCAGAAAAGTTGCCTTTTCCGGTAGGTCAATGATTAACTATATGAAAGTAGCTAATGAACTTGGCTATATTGATATTCCGGAAAATATTATTATAGATATTGACCAAATTCCACAATATACACCACAAGAGATTGTTCTTGTAACAACAGGTTCACAGGGTGAACCAATGTCAGCTCTAACAAGAATGGCATTCTCCGACCACAGAAAGATTACTGTCGGTACAGGTGACTTTATTATTATTTCAGCTAACCCAATTCCGGGTAATGAAAAGTCAGTTGGTAATGTTGTTGATGAACTTCTCAAAAAAGGCTGTAGAGTTGTTTATGAGTCAATGTATGAAGTTCATGTTTCAGGCCATGCTTGTGCTGAAGAACATAAGATTATTACAAGTCTTGTAAAGCCAAAGTACTACATTCCTGTACATGGTGAACAAAAGCATTTAAGAAAAAGTCAGGATATTGCAGTTTCTCTTGGTATTGACAAGAAGAATACCTTTATAGCTGACATTGGTACTCAGCTTGAACTTAACGAAAACTTTATGAAAGAACTACCAAAAGTACCGGCAGGTAAGGTATTTGTTGATGGCTTTGGTGTTGGTGATGTTGGTAGTATCGTATTAAGAGACAGAAAGCACCTTGCTCAGGATGGTTTGATTATTATTGTTGCATCACTTGATGTATATGACGGTCATGTTATTTCAGGTCCTGATATTGTTTCAAGAGGTTTTGTATATGTAAGAGAAAGTGAGGACTTAATGAAGGATATTAAGTCAACTGCTTTATATGTACTTGATGATTGTTGTGACAATAACATTCACGAATGGGGTGTTATTAAGAACAGAATTAAAGATGATGTTTCAAAGGTTATCTTTAATAAAACAGGTAGAAGCCCTATGATTTTACCAATCTTAATGGAAGTATAATTTATATTAAAAGTTATAATTAAAATTTTAGCCGAAAGGAGGCAGTAAATTGAACAGAAAGAAATGGTCACTAACACCTATGTTTTTGATTTTTGCAGTGTTAATGTGCTTAATGTCTTTTATCTCAATTAGATATAATGTTTATCTATTTATAGTTGAATTTGTTGTTTCCTTGGCTAGTTTAGCCTTTGTCCTCATTATGAATTTGAAATTCAGGAAATATGTTAGAGGACTGATAAAGGGTGCAGTTGAAAGAACTGCTGATGTAGATAAAATATATTTGGAAAATTTTGATTTTCCTATAGTGATTGTTGGTCCTCATAATGATATTATCTGGACTAACAGTAGCTTTACAAATGTACTGTCAAAGGGTAAAGACCCAATAGGTTATAAGATAGATACATATATCGGTACAAGAAGATTAAGGGACTTTATTTCTAAAAAGCCAATTAAACTCAAATTAAATGATAAGTACTTTAGAGTGTTTGGTAATCTATCAAAGGAAACTACTGTACTTTACTATATTGACGATACATATTATAGAAATATTGAAAATGATTTTTACAACAAAAAAGCCTCAGTAGCATTTGTATTATTTGATAATGCAGATGACTTTGATACTGACTCAGATGGTGAAACTGAGGGTGAAATTCTTTTAGCAGTTGAACGAACTGTTCAGAAGTGGGCAAGTGAAAACAATGCTATGTACACCAAAATTTCACCAACAAGATATATGCTAATCTTTGAAGAGTCAGCTATTAAAGAAATTACTGAGGGTAAGTTTAAAATCCTAGATACAATCAGAGATATTAAACTTGAAGGCAAAAGTGCTACAGTTTCTATCGGTATAGGTAGAGGTAAGGACAGTATTAGAGAAAGTGATATGGCTGCTAAGAAAGCTCTTGAAATGGCACTTGGCAGAGGTGGTGACCAGGTAGCAGTTTCTATTAATGATGAATATGAGTTTTATGGTGGTGTTTCTGCCGGTGTTGAAAAGCGTAGTAAAGTTCGTACAAGAACATTTGCAGGTAATATTAAGAACACTATCCTAAAGGCTGACAATGTAATCTTAATGGGACATAACTACAGTGACCTTGACTGTGTCGGTGCATCAATCGGTATGTATAGCACAATTACAAAGTCACTTAACAAAAATGCCTATATAGTTTGTAACGAAAAAACAAGTAACGCAAGGCAACTTATTGACTCAGCAAAAGAAAATGGACTTGAAAATGCTTTCATTACACCTGCTGAGGGACTTAAGAAAATTAATAACGGTACTTTGCTTATTATCTTAGATACTCACATCAGTACATTTATTGAAAGTAAAGAAATTTATGAAAAGTGCAAAAAGGTTATTGTAATTGACCACCACAGAAAAATGGTTAACTTTATCAATAACGCACTAATCTTTTTCCACGAACCACTTGCATCTTCTGCTTGTGAAATGGTTTCTGAAATTATTTCATATATTGGGGATGATTATTTAAGTGGTTTTGAGGCAGGAGCATTACTTGCCGGTATTATGCTTGATACAAAGAACTTTGTTATCAAAACAGGTGTAAGAACCTTTGAGGCAGCAGCTTATCTAAAGCAGAAAGGTGCTAATACTATTAATGTTAAGCGACTTTTCTCAGGTGATATTGAGGCCTACAGAACAAAGTCTGAAATTGTTTGTAATGCAAAAGTTATGGATACTATTGCAATTTCTCACGCAAATGATGGTGTACAAAATGTCAGAGTAGTTGCTGCTCAAGCAGCAGATGAACTACTTAGCTTTGAAGGTGTAAATTCATCATTTGTAATATTTAGAATAGATAATAAAACCATAGGTATCTCTGCACGAAGTTATGGTAAACTGAATGTACAGGTAGTTATGGAGGCTCTGGGTGGTGGTGGCCATTTAACAATGGCAGCTTGTCAGCTAGAGGTTGAAAATCAAGAAATAGCAGAAAATATGCTAATTGCAAAAATTAAAGAACTTAGGAAGAAAGGAATTTTAAAATGAAAGTAGTTTTAAAACAAGATGTTAGAAATTTAGGTAAAAAAGGTGAGCTAGTAGAAACATCTGACGGTTATGCTCGTAATTTTCTTTTCCCAAGAAATCTAGCTGCCGAAGCTGATAACAAGGCTATGAATGAACTAAAGAATGCTGAAAGCAGTAAGCAGTTTAAGATTGATACTCAGATTAAACAGGCAACTGCAAGTAAGAACAAGCTGGAGGGTCAAGTTTTCAAAATGACTGCAAAAGCAGGTTCTAACGGCAGACTATTCGGTTCTGTTACATCAAAGGAAATTGCTCAAGAAATTAAGAAACAGTATGCAATTTCTGTAGATAAGAGAAAGGTTACTCTTGATACAGATATTAAGGCTTTTGGTACATACAATGCTACAGTAAAGCTATATAACGGTATTGTTGCAAATATTAAAGTACAGGTAACAGAAGCTTAAGAGGTTGTTATGGCTGAAATAGGTACTTATGATAGTATGAATTTGCCATATTCACCTGAGGCTGAACAAGCAGTCCTGGGTGCACTTGTAATGGAACCAAGTTGCCTTGATAGTATAATTGAGATTATTCCTAATCCTGATTATTTCTATATTCAAACCCATAAGGTTATATACGGTAAGATGACCGAAATGTTTGCAGAGTCCAGACCACTTGACTCTGTTACACTTTTGGAGGCTTTAAAGTCTGAGAAAGATTTTGATGAGGCTACCGGCAAAACCTATTTGTTTGATTTGGCAAACAGTTGTCCGTCAATTACAAATGCAGTTGAATATGCAAAACTGGTAAGAGATAAATTTAATTTAAGACAGCTAATTGAAGCGTCAAGAGATATTATAGAAACAGCAAGTTCCGGTACTGTTGAACCGGATAAACTGATTGATGCTGCCGAACAGAAGATTTTTGATATTCGTCAAGGTAAAACTGTTGATGGTCTTGAAAGAATTGATAGAGTTATCTACCAAACATTTGACAGACTTGAAAAGCTAAGTAAAGAGGATGAAAACTTCAAGGCTATTTCTACAGGTATTTCTGACCTAGACAGAGTTATCACAGGTCTTAACCGTTCCGACTTGATTCTTCTTGCTGCCAGACCCGGTATGGGTAAAACTTCTTTTGCTCTAAATATTGCAAGAAGTGTTGCAGTTCAAAGTAAGAAGAAAGTTGCTTTCTTCTCTCTGGAAATGACAAAGGAACAGCTTGCATCCCGTTTACTTTCTGTTGAGGCACTTGTTGGTGGCGTTAAACTTAGAACAGGTAAACTGAATGATGAAGAATGGCAGAGAATTATTTCTGCCAGTGATGTTCTTGGTAAAACAGAGATTTATCTTGATGAAACTTCCGGTATTACTGTTCCGGAAATGAAAGCTAAGTTAAGAAGACTTAGAGGTGTTGACCTTGTAATTATCGACTACTTGCAACTTATGAGTTCAGCAAAAGCTACCAACAACAGAGTTCAAGAAATTTCAGAAATTACAAGAAATCTAAAGATTATGGCAAAGGACATTAATGTTCCGGTAATTTGTCTTTCTCAGCTATCTCGTGCCAGTGAACAAAGACCTGACCATAAGCCTATGCTTTCTGACCTTAGAGATTCCGGTTCTATCGAACAGGATGCCGATATTGTTCTTTTCCTATACAGAGAAGGTTACTATGCAGATAAGGGAGAAGATGCTGCAAACGCTCAAGTTGACCTTAATTCAGCAGAATGTTTAGTTGCCAAGAACCGTCATGGTGAAACAAGTGCAGTTAAACTTCATTGGCAAGGTGAGTTTATGCGTTTCTCTTCATTAGAACATAACTATGAATAATTTAATTGAATTAGCAATAAATCAATATAATATGGTTGATTATGGAGATACTGTAATTGTTGCACTTTCAGGTGGAGCAGATTCAGTTTGTTTACTCCATAATCTTGTTTTGTTAAAGGACAAGTATAACCTTAAGGTTATGGCTTGTCACCTTAACCACCATTTGCGTGGTGAAGAGTCAAATAGCGATATGGAGTTTTGCAAAGAACTTTGTAGGCAAAACAACATTGAACTTTTTGTAAAAGAAGTTGATATTGATAAATTATCAAATGAACTAAAGATTAGTCATGAAGAATGTGGCAGAAATTGCAGATATGAATTTTTTAATTCTTTAGCAGAAAAATATAATGCTAAAATTGCAACTGCCCACAATTCAGATGATAATTTAGAAACAACAATTTATAATATGACCAGAGGTGCTTTATTAAAAGGACTTTCCGGTATTCCAAAAGTTAGGGATTATATTATCAGACCACTTATCAATACTTCAAGGGAGAAAATTGAAGAATATTGTAAGGGTTATGGTTTAAAGTATGTGACAGACAGTACAAACCTTACTGATGAATATACAAGGAATAAAATTCGTCACAATGTTATCCCTGTGCTAAAAGAAATTAATCCATCTGTTGAAAATACTGTTCTGCAAATGAATAGTACATTAAGTGAAATTGCAGAATATATTGAGAAAAGTGGTCAGCTACTTTTAAAGATTGCTCAAAGTGGGGAAGGCTACTTAACCAATAAACTGAGAGATGCCAACATTGTTGTATTGAAAGAGGCAATTGCAATTTTATTTAGACAGAATAATTTTTCATATTCTAGGAAACATATAGAAGAAACTTTGACTATTATCGAAAATGGGGGTAAAATAAATTTAAAGAAAAATTTATCTGCCATTAACAAACAAGGACTTTTTAGAATAGCAAAGACAAATGATACTGAATTTTATTCAGCTAAAATAAACATAGAAAAGCCTATTGTTTATAATGACAAAGTTATTTCCTTTGAGAATGTGAAAATTAACGGAAAATTTGACAAATTCGCTAGTAAGAATTATATTAGTAGTGATATAATTACTCCAAGTCTAAGACTTCGTAACCGACTTGCAGGTGACACAATTTATCTTGCAAAAAGAAAGGTTACAAAAAGTTTGAAGAAACTGATGAACGAACTGAAAATTCCTGAGGAAAAGCGAGATAATCTTCTTGTTTTGGCTGATGGAAACCAAGTTCATTGGATAGAGGGCATAGCAGTTTCTGAAAAAGCTGTTGTGAAAAATAATATGAAAGAATGTGTAAAGATAATAATTACACAAAATTGAGGTTCACTATGGAAAATGATATTAAGGAAGTTTTATTAACTCCGGAACAAATTACTGCTATTGCCAAGGATATTGGTACTCAAATCAGCAAAGACTATAAGGGCAAGAACCTGGTTTTGCTTTGCCTACTAAAAGGTAGTATCTGCTTTATGGCTGAACTTATGAAGTATGTTACTATTCCTTGTGTAATTGACTTTATGGCTGTGTCATCATACGGCTCAGGTACAGAAAGCAGTGGTAGAGTAAATATCGTAAAGGATATGTCCACACCTGCTGAAAATATGGATATCCTAATTGTTGAAGATATTATTGACAGTGGCAACACATTGTCATTTATGTTACAGTATTTTAAGGCTAAGAACTGTGCATCTGTTGAGATTGCTACACTTCTAAACAAGCCTAGTCGCAGAAAAAAGGAAGTACCGGTTAAATATTCCGGTCAAGAAATTGATGACCTTTTTGTTGTTGGCTTTGGTCTTGACTATGCCGAATATTACAGAAACCTTCCATACATAGGTGTTCTTAAGGAATCTGTATATTCAGATACTGAGGAATAAAGAGCAAGGAGAATCATATGAAGAAAGATAATCTGAAAAAACTGATTTACATTGCTATTCCGGTTTTGGTGCTACTTGTAATGTTCTTTATGTTTAGTAACAGAAGTACATCAAACTGCACATATAGTGATGTTGTATATCAGTTCCAGAAACAAAATGTTGAGAGTTTCACCGTAAATGACGGTACAGGTGAAATCGAAATGAAGCTGATTGATAAGGTTGATAACAAAAGTACAATGACTTATAAGTTAGCATCAACTCAGCTATTTATTGACAAGGTTGACCAGTACATTACTGATTACAACAACAACCATAAGGATAAACCTATGGAATATGATATTCAGAGAGCTGCTGATAACTCTTTACTATATAATATTCTTCCAACAGTTATTATTATGGTTATACTTATTTTCGTTTGGGTGCTTGTATTCCGTAAAATGGGTGGAATGGGCGGCAAAGAAATGCAGTTCGGTAAAGCCAAGTTTAAGAACGAAAATGATGAAAAACGCAAAACAACATTTGATGATGTTGCCGGTGCTGATGAAGAAAAAGAAGAACTTGAAGAAGTTGTTGAATTCCTAAAGAACCCTGCTAAGTTCCAGGCTTTAGGTGCCAGAATTCCTAAGGGTGTGCTACTTGTAGGCCCTCCGGGTACAGGTAAAACTTTACTTGCAAAGGCTGTTTCAGGTGAAGCCGGTGTACCATTCTTCTCAATTTCAGGTTCAGATTTTGTTGAAATGTTCGTTGGTGTTGGTGCATCAAGAGTTAGAGATTTGTTCCAGACTGCTAAGAAAAATTCACCATGTATTATTTTCATTGATGAAATTGATGCAGTAGGTCGTCAGAGAGGCACAGGCCTTGGTGGTGGCCATGATGAAAGAGAACAAACACTTAACCAGTTGCTTGTTGAAATGGATGGCTTCGGTGCAAACGAAGGTGTTATCCTAATTGCAGCTACTAACCGTCCTGATGTTCTTGATCCGGCTCTAATGCGTCCCGGTAGATTTGACAGACAGGTTGTTGTTTCTTACCCTGATGTTGCAGGTAGAGAGGCTATCCTAAAGGTTCACGCAAGACAAAAACCACTTGCTCCTGATGTTAACCTAAGAGATATTGCTAAGACTACTGCCGGTTTTACAGGTGCCGACCTAGCTAACCTACTTAACGAAGCAGCACTTCTAGCAGCAAGAAAGAATCTTAAGGCAATTACAATGGAACAGATTCAAGATGCTACAATGAAGGTTGTTGTTGGTGCTGAGAAGAAGTCCAAGGTTATGTCTGATAAGGAAAAGAAACTTACTGCTTACCATGAAGCAGGTCATGCTATTGCATTCCATGAATGTGAAACACAAGACCCTGTTCATGAAATTTCAATTATTCCAAGAGGTATGGCAGGTGGTTACACAATGCCATTACCATCTGAAGATAAGTCATACAACAGTAAACAAGAAATGCTTGAAGATATTATTGTTTGCCTAGGTGGTAGAGTTGCTGAAGCTCTAATTATGGGTGACATTTCTACCGGTGCAAGTAACGATATTGAAAAGGCTACAAATACTGCTAAGAAGATGGTTACTAAGTTTGGTATGAGCGACAAGCTAGGCCCAATCCTATATGGTAGTGGTAACCAAGAAGTATTCATCGGTAGAGATATGGGTCAGGTTAAGGATTATTCCGAAAAGACTGCTGCTGCTATTGATGATGAAATTCATACAATTATTACTGATGCTTATGATAAGACTGTTAATATTCTAAAGACACATATTGACAAGCTACACCAAGTTGCTCAGTATCTAATTAAGTATGAAAAGATGAATGGCGAAGACTTTGCTGCTGTAATGGACGGCACATTCGTTATGCCAATGGAAGAAACAGAAGAAAATAATTCTGTTGAAGAAAATTAATAAACTTGAGGCAGACCTTTCTTAGTCTGCCTCTATCTGTTTTTATGTGGGTAGGAGAATTATGAGTCTTGATAAAATTGTAGTAAAAGGTGCAAATGAACATAATTTAAAGAATATTGATGTTACTATCCCTAGGGATAAACTTGTGGTTATTACAGGCTTATCCGGTAGTGGCAAAAGTTCACTTGCTTTTGATACTATTTATGCTGAGGGTCAAAGAAGATATATGGAGTCACTTTCTTCATATGCAAGAATGTTTATCGGTCAAATGGAAAAGCCTGATGTACAGTCTATTGAGGGTCTTTCACCATCTATTTCTATTGACCAAAAAACAACTTCCAAGAACCCTAGGTCAACAGTTGGTACTGTTACGGAAATTTACGATTACTTGCGACTACTATATGCAAGAATAGGTATTCCTCATTGTCCTGTTTGTGGCAAGAAAATTGAGCAACAAACTATTGACCAAATTGTTGATTCTGTTATGGAAATCGGAGAAGGTACAAAGTTCCAAATACTGGCACCGGTTGTTAGAGGAAAGAAAGGTATGCACCAAAAAGTCCTTGAACAAGCAAGAAAAAGTGGTTTCTCAAGAGTTAGAGTTGACGGTAATATTTATGACCTATCAGAAGAAATTTCATTAGAAAAAAATAAAAAACATAATATAGAAATTGTTGTAGACAGACTGGTAGTAAAGGATTCTATCAGAGGCAGACTTACCGACTCTTTAGAAACAACAATGAAACTTGCAAAGGGTATTGCAGTTGTAGCCATAGTAGGTGGTGAAGAAATCACTTATAGCCAAAATTATGCTTGTCCTGAACATGGTATTTCTGTTGAAGAAATTACACCGAGAATGTTCTCTTTCAACAACCCATTTGGTGCTTGTCCTAAGTGTACAGGTATCGGTGTGTTTATGAAAATTGACCCTGACCTAATTATCCCTGACCCTAGTAAGTCAATTAGACAAGGTGGCCTAAAGGGTAGTGGTTGGGCTTTAGAAGGCAACACTATTGCTGAGGCATATATGGTTGGTCTTGCTGACCACTATGGTTTTTCACTTGATACACCTATTGAAGATTTACCAAAAGAAATTGTTGATATTCTGCTTTACGGTACTAAAGGTGAGAAGTTCAAAATTCATAGATTTTCTCAGAGAAAGGGTTTTGAAAGTTACGAAACCGATTTTGAGGGTATCATAGGTAACCTTGAAAGAAGATATAAAGAAACTAATTCAAATTGGATTAAAGAAGAAATCCAAGGTTATATGTCTGAACACCATTGTGATGAATGTGACGGTAAAAGACTTAGAAAAGAAAGCTTAGCTGTTACAGTGGGTGGTAAGAATATTTCAGACTTTTGTGATATGTCAGTAGTTGAAGCTGTGGAATTCTTAAAGAATTTGCAACTGACAGATAGAGAGAAATTTATCGGTAAATCTATTCTAAAGGAAATCAATTCCAGACTGTCATTCCTAAATTCTGTGGGTCTTGAATATTTAACACTATCAAGAAGTACAGGTACTCTTTCAGGTGGTGAAAGTCAGAGAATCAGACTTGCAACACAAATCGGTTCATCACTAATGGGTGTTGTGTATATCCTTGACGAACCATCAATCGGACTTCATCAGAGAGATAATGACAAGTTACTTGATACTCTAAAAGCACTTAGAGATAATGGCAATACTGTGCTTGTTGTTGAACATGATGAGGACACAATGAGAGCATCTGACTACATTGTTGATGTAGGTCCCGGAGCTGGTATTCATGGTGGTGAAATTGTAGCACAAGGTACTTGTGAAGAAATTATGGCAAACGAAAAGTCCATAACAGGGCAGTACCTATCAGGAAAAAGAACAATTCCTGTGCCTACTGAAAGAAGAAAGGGTAACGGTAAGTTCCTAAAAATTATCGGTGCTCAGCAAAATAATCTAAAGAATATAAATGTAAAAATTCCACTAGGTGAGTTTGTTTGTGTTACCGGTGTATCAGGTAGTGGCAAAAGTTCACTTGTCAATGAAATTCTTTATAAGAAATTAGCAAAAGAACTTAACAGAGCAAAATGTAAAGCCGGTAAACATAAGAAAATTGAGGGAATTGAAAATCTAGATAAGGTTATTCAAATTGACCAAAGTCCAATCGGCAGAACACCAAGAAGTAACCCTGCAACATATACAGGTGTGTTCGGTGATATTCGTTCACTTTATGCCAACACAAATGATGCCAAAATGCGTGGCTATGGTCCGGGTAGATTTAGTTTTAATGTAAAAGGTGGCAGATGTGAGGCTTGTCAAGGTGACGGTATTAACAAGATTGAAATGCACTTTTTACCTGATGTTTATGTACCTTGTGATGTTTGTAAAGGTAAGAGATATAACAGAGAAACTCTTGAAGTTAAGTACAAAGGTAAGTCAATTTATGATGTACTTGAAATGACAGTAGAAGAGGGTTGTGAGTTCTTCCAAAACATTCCTAAGATTGCTCGAAAGCTACAAACCCTTTATGATGTAGGTTTGGGATATATTAAGATTGGTCAGTCCTCAACAACACTTTCAGGTGGTGAGGCACAGAGAGTTAAACTTGCAACAGAACTTTCCAAAAGAAGTACCGGCAAGACAATTTATATTCTTGATGAACCAACAACAGGTTTGCACATTGCCGATGTTCACAGACTTATTGAAGTTCTTCAAAAGCTAGTTGATACCGGTAACACAGTTGTGGTTATTGAGCATAACCTTGATTTAATCAAAACTGCCGACCATATTATTGACCTTGGCCCTGAGGGTGGCGATAGAGGTGGTACTCTTGTTGCTACAGGTACTCCTGAACAAGTAGCTAAAGTTAAGGAAAGTTATACCGGTCAGTATCTAAAGAAAATGTTAGAGTGATTTTAATTTTAAAATGGTTATTATTTTAGAATAATTTATGTTAGAATAATTTTAGCATTATAATAATCTTAATATCATTTAAACTTTTGTAGGGTTGTATTAATACAATCCTACATTTTTTATTTTCATTTTGTTAAGACAGTTATATAAGCTTGTTTTTAATTTTGATTGCGCTAATCTAAAAACCCTTTAACAAATTAGGGTTTTTCAATTTTGTCTGTGGGTAAAGGTAAATTTGTTTTTTAGCTTTTATTGTGGTTAAAGAAAAGTATATTTTTTATTTAATATAAAGGAAAATTAGAAAAAATATATTACCTAACATTATTACAAAAGTTTGGCTTACAGTTGTAGGGTCCAACATTGTTGGACCGAGCAAATCAGCCTCTTTATTGGTATATTGTCCTATGTAGTAAATTATAATTTTTAGTTTCTACATAGGACTAAGTCACATAAAACATTTTACTATTAAACGGGCGAACACTGTTCGCCCCTACGACTGTGAGCCATAATATGATATAAAAATCGGTACTGTTTATTCTACAAAATATTGTTATATTATTAATTGTGCAATAACTTGGTATAAAAGAGAGAAAGGACATAGTATACACTTTTTAGTATTTAAACATCCCCACAAACACAAATTTATAAAACTAACTTATTTTTACCCACAAACAAAATAAAACACAAATTAAAAAACTTAATATTCCGTAAAAGAAAAACCTATCTTATCGCTAAGTTAGGTTTTGTTAATTTATAAAATTATTTTGATAAAAATCATAAAATAAATGTAGATTTTCAGGGCTTTTCTAGTATGTTACAAGTCTTTACATAAAGAATGAACTGTGTTATAATAATGTGTAATTTATAGTATAGTATAACTATTAGTATGTCATAATGTCATACTGGAATTATAGATAGTATTAAGGAGTAGGAAAATGTCAGTAAAAGTAACTTTGTTAACCCATACACCAAATCCTGAGCAAGTTGTGGCTATGGCTGCAAAACTTTGTTATTCACCATCCGGTATTGAAGATTTGAGAGATGGTTTAACAGAGGAAAAAACTACTTCTTTCTTAAATATGCTTAGCGATTTAGGTCATGGTAGCCCAACAGAACATGTATCATTTACTTTCGGAATTGAGGGTATCTCAAGAGCTTGTTCTCATCAGTTGGTACGCCATAGAATTGCATCATACAGTCAGCAGTCACAGAGATATGTTGACGGTACTTCTTTTGAATTTGTAACACCACCTGAAATCAAGAGTTGTCCTGAGGCTTATGAAGAATACAAAAAGGTAATTGATTTACAGAGTGATGCTTACAGTAAAATTCGTGATGCACTTGTTGTTAAGTACATTAAAGAATTTAAAGGTGAAGAACTATCCGGTACAAATGATGAAATAATTAATTCTTTTAAAGAAGAAAACAAAAGACAGTGCAACGCTTTCATTAAGAAAGCGAATGAAGATGCAAGATTTGTACTTCCAAATGCTTGTACTACAAAGATTGTTTGTACTTTCAATGCTCGTTCACTTCACAACTTCTTTGCTCACCGTTGTTGTAACAGAGCTCAGTGGGAAATTAGAGAAGTAGCTGAACAAATGTTACTGCAATGTCTAGAGGTTGCCCCAACACTATTTAAAAATTGTGGTCCATCTTGTCTGTTTGGTCCTTGTCCTGAGGGCAAAATGAGTTGTGGCAAAATGAAAGAAATGAGAGAGAAGTATGGCAGGTAAGATTATTGTAATTGAAGGTCTTGACGGTAGTGGTAAAGCTACCCAAACTGACCTTTTATATAAAAAGCTATTGTCTGAAGGAAAGAATGTTAAGAAACTTACTTTCCCTTGTTATGATAGCGACAGCTCAGCACTGGTAAAAATGTACCTTGGTGGTGAACTTGGTGATGACCCTAACTTGGTAAATCCATATACTGCATCAGCTTTTTATGCAGTTGATAGGGTAGCCTCATTCTTAAAGGATTGGAAAAATGACTATGACAATGGCACAATCTTTCTTTGTGACAGATATAGTACATCAAATCCGATTTATCAGTTAAGTAAATTAAATGAAAATGAGTATGATGAATATTTAGAATGGCTCAATGATTTTGAGCATATTAAGTTGGAAATACCTGCACCTGACTTTGTGCTTTACTTAAATATGCCAATAGAAGTTAGCCAGAAATTAATGGCTAAAAGATATAACGGTGACGAAAATAGAAAGGATATTCACGAAAAGAATATTTCTTTTTTAGAAAAATGTCATTCATCGGCTAAGTATTGTGCAGACAAACTTGGTTGGGAAGTTGTTGATTGTGCTTTTAACGGTGAACCAAGGTCTATTGAAGAAATTTCTAATGAGGTATATTCCAAAGTAAAAGGAAAAGTATAAGGATATTTATGTTAGAATTCAGGAAACCAAAAATTGAAGATAAAGAAAAGTATCAAAATGCTTTAGACAAAACTAATTTTATGGATGGTGAATGTTCATTTGCCAATACTTATATGTGGAGTGAACATTACGATACAAGAATAGCTTTTAAGAATGACTTTGTTTTTAGATGTTATTTTGAAGATGACAAACCTGTTGGCTACACAATTCCATTTGGTGGAGAAGATTTAAAGTGGGCAGTAGAAGAAATTTTGCAAGATGCAAAGGATAGAAATGCTACAGAATTTGAACTTGGTTTGTTAACAGAAGAAGTTAAGGAAAAGCTGGAAACATTGTTCCCAAATAAATTTGAATTTACTGAAAATAGGGATGATGCAGATTATATTTATTTGCAAGAGGATTTAGCAAATCTTTCCGGCAAGAAATATCATGGTAAGAGAAACCATATCAGTCAGTTCAAAAGAGCAAATCCCGATTATGTTTATGAACCATTAACAAGGGAGCATTATTCCGATGCACTTTTAATTGCTGCTAAGTGGGCATCCGATAGAAATGAAATTGATGGTGAAGAATATGGTGCTGATTATGTGGCAATAGAGGATTGTTTCTTACATTTCCATGAACTTGATTTGTTTGGTGGCATTATCTATGTTGACAACAAAGCTGTTGCAATGACAGTTGCATCAAAAATTCGTGACGGTATATGTGATGTTCATTTTGAAAAATCTATAATTGACAACGGTTATCCGGTAATTAATAATGAATTTGTTAAGACACTAACTGATTTTAAATATATAAACAGAGAAGAAGATATGGGACTTGAGGACTTAAGAAAAAGTAAATTGTCCTATAAGCCAAATATAATTTTAATGAAATATAACGCAAAGGTTAAACAATGATTGAATATTCTAAAGGCTCAATGGCTGACTTAAAAGAACTGAAAACACTTTGGATTGCATCATTTAACGATACACTAAAAGGTTTCAAAACTTTTATGAAAAACAACAAAAACAAAATGAGAATTTATGTAGCAAAAGACGGTAATCGTACTGTTGCTATGTTGTATCATATTCCTTGTAAATTTCTTGAGTATAAGGCACATTACCTTTATGGTGCTGCTACTGAAAGTAAGTATAGAAACAGAGGAATAATGAAAAATCTTATTGATTTTAGTTTAGAAGATGCCAAAACTTTAGGTGAAGAATTTTCTTTCTTATATCCTGCTGATGACCACCTATACGGTTATTACTATTCACTTGGTTATGAGAGAAATTGCTTTAGAAAACAAGCTACTGTTTCTAGGGATAAGCTAATGCATATTGCAGAATACAGTCCCTTTTGTATGTCACTTAGTGTAACCGGTATGGGTAAGCTAAGAGAAAATTATCTAAAGGGAAACTCATTGCAGTTTAGCCAAGATTATATAAAATATTCTGTTGCCAATGTTAAGAATTATGGTGGTTATGTAATTTGTAGTGGTGACGGTTATTGCTTTGTTGATGAAGATGAGTACAAGAAATGTGTTGTATCGGAACTTTTTGCCAAGGAAGATGATATTTTTCCTTTGCTTGGTGAAATGTTAAAAGAGTCCGATGCCGATACATTTGTGTTTAATTATTCACCAACATTAAATATATTTGATAATGAAGAAATTGTACCGGATGGAATGGTAAAATTTCTGGGTAATACAAAAGTAAATGAAGCCTATATCGGACTTCGCAATTTGTAAAGGAGATTATTATGGTATATGTTTTTATGGCAGATGGCTGTGAGGAAATTGAAGCACTTGCACCTGTAGATATGCTACGCAGAGGTGGTGTTGAAGTAACAACTGTTGGTGTTACAGGAAAAACTGTTACAGGCAGTCATAATATTTCTGTTAATACAGATATTTCTTTAGAAGAAGTAAACCTAGGTGATATGGAGGCTGTTGTTCTTCCGGGTGGTATGCCGGGTACACTTAACCTTGAAAAGAATGAAAAGGTACAAGAGATTGTTGAGTATGCTTATGATAAGAAGTTACTTATCTGTGCTATTTGTGCTGCACCGTCAATCCTAGGCCATAAGGGTTACTTAAAGGATAAGAAAGCTACTTGTTTCCCGGGTTTTGAGGACTCATTTGACGGTGGCGAATATACCGGTGAAGTAGTTACTGCTTGTGATAACATTATTACAGGCAAAGGCTGTGGTGCAGGTATTTATTTTGGTCTTGAAATTCTAAAGAATATTAAAGGCGAAGAAACTATGAAAAAGGTGTTTGATTCATTACAATGTCCCAACTAACTAAAGATGAAATGAGAAAAAGTCTTAAGAAAATAAGACAGAGTATCACCGGAGAAAAGAAAAAAGATTATGACCTTGAAATTACTTGCAGATTCCTTATGACTGAGGAATATAACAAGGCTGATACTGTCCTTTGTTATGCAGGTACTAAGGATGAAATAGATACAAGGTATCTTATTTATGCTGCTTTAGCTAACCACAAGAGAGTAGGACTTCCTCGTTGTAATGGGGATATTCTTGACTTTTATTATGTTAGAGGTCTTGATGACCTAATGGTTGGTTCATTTGGTATTATGGAACCTGATGTTAGAAAATGCAGTAGAATACTTGATTTTAGAAATAGTGTCCTTGTTGTGCCGGGTTTGGGATTTAGTCCCGATGGCAAGAGAATTGGCTATGGCAGAGGATATTATGATAGATTTATTTCCCATTATAATGGGAAAGTTGTTGGTATGTGCTACCATCAGCAAGTGAAAATGAATATTCCTGTGGAAGAAACTGATGAAAATATCAATGTTTTAATCACAGAGCAATATACCAGAAACATCTGATTGAAGGTGCAATATGAGTAATAATAATTTTGAAAATGAAGAGCTAAGACTTAAGAAAGAAAGAGAAAAAAAGGTAGCTTCTTTCCATCTACATATTGATGAAGATGAGCTTGACAGACCTTATCATAAAAGGGAAGAAAGACCAAGAAGACAAAGAGCAGAGAGAGAACCTATGCCAAGGCTGACTGATAGTCAAGAGCTTAATTCCTTTAGTGGTGGCAAAACCAGAGCTGAAGTAGAAAAAGATATGAAGAAAGCTGACAAGAAACATCAGAAAGAAGCCAAGAAAAGGGAAAAGCGTAAGTCTAAGAAGAATAAGCGTATCTTTACAATTATTTGGCTTGTAATGGTCATTATGGCAGGTGTAGTTCTTTCTAAATATATGCTAACAGGTGTAGATGACCTACTTGCTATTTCTCGACCTGAAGCAAATGAAGTTACTGTTAAAATCTCAAAGACAGATACATTTGATGATGTAATTGATAAGCTATATGATAAAGGTGTTATCAAGGATAAGAAGTTCTTTAAGTTCTATGGTAGTATGAAACATGTTGATAAGTACCTTGAACATGGTACTATTAAGCTAAAGACTAACCAAGACTATGAGGCTATTATTAATACTTTGGAAAGTCCATACGAAAATGTTAAGTCTGTTGAAGTACAGATTACAGAAGGTATGAACATTAACGAAATTGCCAACAAACTTGTTAAGAAGAAAGTTCTTTCTGATAAGGATGAGTTCCTAAGCCTATGTAACAGTGATCAGTTTGATGATGATTATGCTTTCCTAAAAGTTCTGGGTAAGGCTAAGTCAAATGGTAGATACTATAAGCTGGAAGGTTACCTGTATCCTGATACATATACTTTCTATGAAAACGAAGACCCTTCACTAACTGTTAGTAGAATGTTAAGTAACTTTGCTGAAAAGAATGTTAATACTCTAAGCAAGGCTGACGGTTATTCTAAGAAAGTTTCTGTTGAAGATAGAGCAGAAGATACAGGTTATACATTTGACCAGATTATGACTATTGCTTCACTAATTCAAGCAGAAGCTGCCGATAAGGACGATATGTACAATGTAAGTTCTGTTATTCATAACAGACTTGATTCCGGTAATGCATCTGAATTTGCAAAGCTGGGTCTTGACTCTACAATTTACTATCCTTATCGTGATGCAAAGCATGTACCTGCATCTAAGGGTGGCAAAAAGTATAGCAGTAAATACAACACATATAAGATTAAGGGACTACCAAGTGGCCCAATCTGTAACCCAAGTTCAGAGGCTATTGAAGCTGCTATTTATCCAAATAGCACAAGCTACTACTACTTCTGTCACGATACTAAGACAGGACAGGCTTACTATGCTTCTACAGCAGAAGAACATGAATATAATCTATCTATAAGTGGTAACAAATAATGAGTAATATTGAAATTAAAAGACCGGAAATTTTAGCTCCTGCCGGAGATGTGGAGTGTATAAAGAATTCACTAAAGTTTGGTGCAGATGCAGTTTATCTTGCCGGTAAACAGTTTGGTATGCGTACTGCATCTAAAAACTTTGACAATGATGAACTTAAGAAAGCAGTAGAACTTGCTCATTCTTATGGCAGTAAACTTTATGTAACTTGCAACACTTTACCTAGAAATAACGAAATGGCAGTACTACCTGATTTCCTTAGTTATGCTGATGAAATCGGTGTTGATGCTTTTATTATTGCAGACCTAGGTGTGTTTGAACTTGCTAAGAAATATGCACCGAATGTTGAAAGACATATTTCAACTCAAGCTGGTATTGTAAACAGCGATACTGCAAATGCTTGGTACAATATGGGTGCAAGTAGAGTTGTTCTTGCAAGAGAAATGACTTTTGATGATATTGTTGATATTAGAGCAAAGATTCCTAAGGAACTTGAGATTGAATGTTTTGTACATGGTGCAATGTGTGTTTCATTCTCAGGCAGATGTTTAATCAGCAGTTACCTAACAGGCAGAGATGCGAACCGTGGTGACTGTGCTCAGCCTTGCAGATGGAAGTACCATCTTTATGAAGAGAATAGGGAAGGTCAGTTCTTCCCTGTAGAAGAGGCTGATGGAGGCACATATCTATATAACAGTAGAGATATGTGTATGATTGAGCATATTCCTGAACTTGTTGAAAGTGGAATTTCTTCTTTAAAAATTGAGGGTAGAGCAAAGAGTGCTTACTACTGTGCAGTTACTACCAATGCATATCGTCATGCAGTAAATGACTATATGAAGGAAAGAGAGAACTACACTCTAAAGCCTTGGATTAAAGAAGAACTTGAAAAAATCAGCCATAGAGAATACAATACAGGTTTTTACCTTGGTAAAGAACCGGGACAAGTTACTTCAAACGGTGGCTATATCAGACATTATGATGTTGTGGCAGTTTGTGAAAGTAATGAGGGTAATGTGTCAAATATCACTCAGAGAAACAAATTCTTTGTTGGTGATACACTTGATGTACTACCACCATCCGGTATTCCGTTTACAACAGTTTGTAAGGAACTAAAGAATAAATACGGTGTAGCAGTAGACAGTGCACCTCACGCAATGGAAGAACTGATTATGACTACAGATAAAGAAATTCCACCATCTTCTGTAATTCGTAAAAAGCGTTCTTGACAAACTATTTTTGCTGGTTTATAATACTAAAAGAATATGAAAAAGCCGTGAGTAGGAAGAATGTAAAATGTTCTTTTTTAGAGAGAGTAGGGTTGGTGAAACTACTTAAAGAATTTTTACAGGGCCAACCTATTAGCTCTGTGTGATGAACACAGCGTATCTCTGCGTTAAAGAGTCCGAGAGGGAGAGCATTATTGCACTTCAACTAGGGTGGTACCACAGGAATTATCCTGCCCCTAATTTTTAGGGGCAGGTTTTATTTTTCATAAACAATTATTTTTTATATTAATTAAGGAGAGAAAACAATGCAGTGGACTGGTCTTAATGAGTTAAGAGAAAAATTCTTATCATTTATGGAATCAAAGGGTTGTCTAAGACTTCCTTCATTCCCACTAATTCCAAAGGATGACAAAAGCTTACTACTAATCAACAGTGGTATGGCTCCAATGAAAAAATATTTTACAGGTGAAGTTACACCTCCTAAGACAAGAGTTACTACTTGTCAGAAGTGTATCCGTACTCCTGATATTGAAGAAGTAGGTATCACAGACCGTCACGGTACTTACTTTGAAATGCTAGGTAACTTCTCATTCGGTGATTACTTTAAGAGAGAAGCTACTGCTTGGGCATGGGAATTCTTTACAAAGGTTCTTGAAATTCCTGCAGAAAAGCTATATATTTCAGTTTATCAAGATGATGATGAAGCATTTGATATTTGGACTAAAGAAGTAGGTGTTGACCCTAGCCATATGGTTAGACTAGGCAAGGCTGATAACTTCTGGGAACATGGTAGTGGTCCTTGTGGTCCTTGTTCTGAAATCTATTACGATAGAGGGGAAGAACACGGTTGTGGTAAACCTGACTGTGGTGTTGGTTGTGAATGTGACAGATTTATGGAAGTTTGGAACTTAGTATTTACTCAGTTTGATAATGACGGTCACGATAACTACACTCCACTTGATCATCCAAATATTGATACAGGTATGGGCCTTGAAAGACTTGCTTGTGTAATGCAGGGTGTTGACAACCTATTCCTAGTTGATACTGTACAGAACATTATGAAGCATATTTCTTCAATTGTTGGTGTTAACTATGGTGAAGACCCTAAGACAGATATTTCACTTAGAGTTATTACTGACCATATCCGTTCTACAACATTTATGATTGGTGACGGCGTTATGCCATCAAATGAAGGTAGAGGTTATGTTCTAAGAAGACTACTTAGAAGAGCAGCTCGTCATGGTAGAATTCTTGGTTACACAGACCCATTCCTATATAAAGTTGCCGATACTGTTATTAAAGAAAACGAAAGTGCTTACCCTGAACTTCGTGATAAGCGTGACTTTATTGTTAAGGTTATTGAAGCTGAGGAAGATTCTTTCAGCAAGACAGTTAAGCAAGGTATGCAGATGCTTGAAGATATTATTGCTAAAGCAGATAGCAAGGTTCTTTCCGGTGATGATGCATTTAAGCTAAACGATACATTCGGTTTCCCAATTGATTTAATTAAGGAAATTGTTTCTGAAAATGAAATGTCAGTTGATATTGAAAGATTCCAGGAACTTCTACAAGAACAGAAAGACCGTTCAAGAGATGCTCACAAAAATGCCGGTGCTGAGGCTTGGCTATCAGATAGCATTGATTTTTCTGATGTTGACAAGACAGAATTTAAGGGCTATAAGGTAACTTCTTGTGAAAGCAAGATTGTTGCTATGGTTAAAGACGGTGAGAGAGTAAAGGCTCTTACTGAAGGTGAAGAAGGTCTTATCATTCTAAACAGAACTCCTTTCTATGCTGAAAGTGGTGGTCAGATTGGTGATACAGGTGTATTAGTTGCAGACAACACAGTTGTTACTGTAAATGACACAACTAAGGATGCATCAGGTATCTTTATGCACACAGTAAAGGTAGAAAAGGGTGTTGTTGCAGTTGATGACACTGTATTTGCTAAGGTTGACAGTAAGAGAAGAATGAACATTACTCGTAACCATACAGCAGCTCACTTACTACAGGCAGCTTTAAGAGAAGTTCTTGGTACTCATGTTGAACAGGCAGGTCAGTTAGTTTCTGATGATTACTTTAGATTTGACTTTACTCACTATGAAGCTATGACTGATGATGAACTTGAAAAGGTTGAAAACCTAGTTAACGAAAAAATCCTAGATCAGCTAGATGTTGTTTCTGAAGAAATGGACATTGAAGAAGCTAAGAAGCTAGGTGCTATGATGCTATTCGGTGAAAAGTATGGTGACAGAGTTAGAGTAGTAAACGCAGGTGACTTCTCAATTGAATTCTGTGGTGGTACTCATGTTACTAATACTGCTAACATTGGTCTATTCAAGATTAAGTCTGAAAGCTCAGTAGCTTCCGGTGTTAGAAGAATTGAAGCCGTTACAGGTGAGGGTGTTCTAAATTATCTAAACAGTGTTCTATTTGTTGTTAACAAGTGTACTGAAGCACTAAGAATTAACAACCCTAAGGAACTAGTACAGGGTAGTATCCGTATTGCTGAAGAAATGAAAGCAAAGGATAAGAAGATTGAAGAACTAAATCAGAAACTTGCTAAGAATGCAACAGAAGCAGTATTTAAGAATGCTAAGAGATACAAGGGTATCCGTATTATCTCAGTTGCTATTAACGGTGCAACAGTTGACCTACTTCGTGATATGTCATCTAGAGCAGTAGATACTGACCCAACAACAGTTATTGTTCTTGCAAGTATCAACGGTGACAAGGTAACATTTATCTGTGGTTGTGGTAAAGATGCAGTAGCAAACGGTCTAAAGGCCGGTGATATTGTTCGTAAGGTTGCTCAAATCGCTGGTGGTAACGGTGGTGGTAAGCCAAGTATGGCTATGGCCGGTGCTAAGGATGTTACTAAGGTTGATGACGCAATTATTGCAGTTGAAGGCATCGTTAAGGAAATGGCAGATTCTCTAGGCCTAGAGGACTAATATTTTAATTATTCAATTCTGTTTAGACTTAATTTTGGTAATGAATTGTTGTTATTGTTATAATGAAATTCAACAAATTTAAATCTTTCAGTTTTATTGTGAGTTAATTAAAACTTAATAAATAATATAAAAAAGTAGCAGATAAATTAAAAAATCTGCTACTTTTGCTTTTGTGTTGTATTAAGTTAAAAATATGGTATATTATAAAACCACTAAATAAAGATTATTTTTCTATATACTCGTGAGGTGTAGGAGTATAATCCTTTGTGTAGTATTTTTCATATTTAGAATTTTTTGTTTCAATGACATTTTCACTATCAACATAATCCTCAATAGGCTCTTCAGAAATAGCATCAAACAAAATTTTCTCTAAATGTTCAAACTCAGAGTTATCATCAAAACAACAAAGCACAAAAGCGTTTCTAACATATCCGGCACTATTAGCCATTAATTCATAATCAAAATAATAACCATAGTGTTCTACAAATAATGCAATCATCATTACTGTTGTTCTGGTGTTGCCCTCTCTAAAAGGGTGAACTTGCCATATAGTCGGAAATAAATGGGCAATATTTTCTGCAAATTCTTTATGATTTAAACTATGCCAATCTACTTTATTTATTTTATTCCAACAATTATTTAAATCTTTATCTATTGCGTCCCAATTAGAGTACCAAACACTCTTACCTACAAGAATAGGTTCACTTTTTCTAACATTAATTTCTCTGTACTTTCCTGCCCAATCATATACATCGCCAAATAATATTTTATGAAGTTCACAAAAACCTTTAGCAGAAAAGTCAGAAAAACCACTATTATATAAAAGTGTCATTCTTGTTCTAACCATCATTGATTCAGCAACATCTAAATCTTTTTCATTAGTAATTCCCAATTTATTTTTTAGTGTATTACTATTTTCTTGTAAGTAAATATCGTATTTATTCATATTATGCCTTTGTACAAATTGATAACATCATAGAAGTAAGTTGTTCATCAGTCAATTTACCATCAGACCATTTTTTTAAAATTTCCTCTGCATTTTTTGGAATATTAACACCCTCAATACTATTGATTGCAGAGGCAATTTTTACTGCTCTTTTTCTTTTTTCAATGTCAATATTTTTCATACATATCACCTTAGTATATATTGTAACCAACGAAAGAAGAATAGTCAAGAAATATAAAATGATATTGATGAAGAAAAATACTTATAAAGACGAGATATTAATATTGTGTTTAATTCTATATAAGTGTTATAATAACATAAAAATAAAAGACAAAAGAAAAAGACCAGAGTAAAAACTCTGGTCAGTACTTTCGTTTAAGTTATCTATTAAATTAGACTGCTCTTGTAACCTTACCTGAACGTAAGCAACGGGTGCAAGCGTAAACACGCTTAGGCTGACCGTCAACAATAGCCTTAACTCTCTGTACATTAGGCTTCCAAGTTCTGTTAGATCTTCTATGTGAGTGAGATACCTTAATACCAAAAGTAACGCCTTTACCGCAGAAATCACACTTTGCCATGTGTCTGCACCTCCTTAGCAATTTAAATAGTCGTTTTGCATTTAGCAACTATGATATAATAACAGATATTTCTTGATTTTGCAAGTGTTTTTTGAAAATAAATTATTTTTATATTGAATAATATTGAAAAAATCAACACTTCTCAACGGAAATGTACAGAAAAATAATTATTTTGTAATATTCCTGTAATTTTTCTTTAATAACCTTGTAATTTTTCTATATATAAGCTATAATAAAATGAATATTAAATTGAAAATAGGTGAATTTATGTTAAGTGAACTAATCTCTGCTTTTCGTGGAGGTCAAGTTGATTTTCAGTCAATTGTAATTCAGCTTTTGGCACTACTTGTAATTATCTTTCTTGTGCTACCTTTCCATGAATGGGCTCACGCATTTACTGCACTAAAACTAGGTGATACTTCTGTAAAATACAGAGGTAGACTTTCCTTTAATCCACTTGCACATATAGATGTAATGGGTTCAATTTGTCTATTATGCTTTGGTTTTGGTTGGGCAAAACCTGTACCAATTGATCCTCGTAATTTTAAGAATGAAAAGACAGGTATGGCTATTACTGCCTTGGCAGGACCTGTTGCAAACTTAATTGCAGCCCTTGTAGGTGACCTTATTTTCTTTGCTATCGGAGCATTTGCACCATCATTCTTTATGACTACTGTTGGTGGTTATATCGGTTATTTCCTAAGATATTATGTAATGATTAATGTATATCTTGCAGTATTTAACCTAGTGCCAATCCCACCACTTGACGGTTCAAAAATTCTATTTGTATTTTTACCGGACAGAATTGTTTATAAATTCTATCAGTATGAAAGATATATTATGTTTGCACTATTTGCTTTGCTATGGATGGGATTCCTATCAACTCCACTTGCATATTTAAGTAATTTTGTACAGAACGGTATTGACTTTATTGCCAAGTTACCTTTCTTGTGGGCATTCTAACTATGGCAGAAAATAATTTAATGGTGAATACACCTGAGAATAACGAAAATCAAAAGTTTCAGTACCATACAGAGGTTTTTGACGGACCACTTGATTTATTGCTGACTCTTATTGCAAAGAATAAGATTGACATTTGTGATATTGTTATTTCTGACTTAATAGACCAGTATCTTGAACAAATCAAGATTATGGAAGAAAACGAAATGGATATTGAGTCTGAATTTTTACAAATGGCAAGTAGGCTTGTTCATATTAAGTCGGTAATGCTACTTCCTAAGTATGAAGAAGAGGCTGAGGAACTTCAAAAAGAACTTACAGGACAGCTGATTGAATATAAATTGTGTAAAGAGATTGCACAGAAACTTGCACCTATGGTTTGTTTTGATTATTATTCAAAAGAACCTAGTAAGATGAATTTTGATATGACTTATAACAGAAGTCATGACCCTAATGATATGGTAAAGGCATATATCTCAGCAGTAGGCAGAGGTAAAGCAAAGCTACCACCACCTAAAGATGCTTTTTCAGGTATTGTCAGCAGAAAGATTGTTTCTGTTTCATCTAAGATTATTACCGTTATGAGAAAGCTATATAAAGGAAAAACTGTAAAGTACAGTTCACTTTTTGAGGCTGCTGAAGGCAGAAGTGACCTTGTAGCAACTTTCCTTGCAGTTCTTGAGCTTGTAAAAGGCAAGAGAGTAAGGGTTGAGGGTGATGGAGATAATGCTGAAGTAAAAATGATTTAATTCTTTTGAGGAATAATATATGAGTAATGAAGAAATGAAAAGAGCTATGGAGGCAATACTTTTTGCTGCCGGTGAGTCGGTAGAAATTACAAGAATTGCCCAGTCCCTTGAGATAACTCCTAAAAAAGCAGAAAGCCTTTTGGAAGAACTTAAAGAAGAATTTAATTCTCAAAATCATGGCTTTAAGCTGATGAGATACAAGGATAACTTTCAGTTTGTAACTCATAAGGAGTTTGGAGAACAAATAAGAACAGTTATGGATTTAAGCAGAAAGAAACCACTTTCCGGTGCTGCAATGGAAGTCCTGTCTGTTATTGCATATAACCAACCTGTAACTAAAGCATTTGTTGAGCAAATTCGTGGTGTTGACTGTTCCGGTGTAATCGGTTCACTGACTGTTAAAGGACTGATTGAGGAACAAGGCAGACTTGAATTACCCGGCAGACCTTTGCTTTATGGTACAACTGAGAATTTCCTAAAATGTTTCAACATCAGTTCAATTGATGAACTTCCTCCGATTCCAAAGGATGAAAAGGAAGAAAATGACTCTGATAATCAGGATAATGAGGAAACTTCTACACAAAATAATGAAGATGAAAAAGTCACAGGTACACCGGAAGAAATTGTTGATATGGCAACTAAGGAGTAAGTGATGACTGCTCTCATCATAATATTTTCTATATTACTTTTGCTTTTCTTAATAAGTTTAATTAAAATTAATGTTATAGCAGAGTATAGGGACAAACCGAAAGTTACCCTAAAAATACTGTTCATAAAAATTAATATTATTAAAGAAAAGAAAGCAAAAAAGAAAAGTACTTCCAATAAACCAAAATCACAAACTAAAAAGAAAAATACTAAGAAGAAATCTAAGAAAAATCCTAAGAAGAACGACACTAAAAAGGAAAGTAAATCTACTGCTTTACTGAAAAAGCAAGGTGTGTCAGGTCTTTTAGATATTTTGAAAAGACTACTTTCTATTGCAAAAGGTTCTTTAAGTAATTTCTTTAAGTACTTTATAATTCATAACTTTGATGTAAAAATCACTTTAGGTGGAGATGACCCAAGTGATACTGCTTTAGGTTATGGTGCAGTTTGTGCAGTGGTTTATCCTGTAATGGGTAGGTTATATACTATTCTTAATATTGAGGACTATACTGCCGATGTGGTATGTGACTTTAAAGATGATAGCAAAACAACAGCTTTTGCTTATTTATATGGTTCAATAAGAATAATATTTATTTTGAAGATTGCATTTGGTGCATTGTTCAAACTAATTAACACATATTTAAAAATGAAATTTAGATAAGGAGAATTGCTATGAGTGAACATCCTATTGAAAGCCTAATGGGCGTTACAATGCAGAAAATTAGAGAAATGGTAGATGTAAATACCATTATCGGTGATCCAATTACAACACCAGACGGTACTGTAATTGTGCCTGTTTCTCAGGTTAGTTATGGTTTTGCAAGTGGTGGTTCTGATTTTCCATCAAAGAAAGACGGTAGAGATTGCTTTGGTGGTGGTTCAGGTGCAGGTATCAAAATCACACCTGTAGGTTTCTTAACTGTTTGCAAGGGTGAAGTAAGAATGATTCCGGTTACTGAAAGTGAAGGTACATTTGATAAGGTTATGGATATTGTACCGGAGGCATTCGACAAAATCGGTAGTTTCTTTAAGAAAGATAAAAAGAAAAATAAAGACAACGGTACAACACCGGAAATTACAGTTGATGATAACGAAGTAGAAATGTAATTTACATTTGTACTAATAGTATGTACTGCTTCATAACATATTTTGAGGTGGTATTTTGAAAAGAGTAATTTCACTTTTAGTTTTATTTGTTTTTTCATTTTCATTACTTACTATAAATTTTAAGGCAACTGAAGTTACCACATCAGCAATGGGAACAGTTCTCTATTGTGTGGACAATAATTCAGTATTGTATGGAAAAAATGAAAATGTAAAAATGAAGATGGCATCAACTACAAAGTTAATGACTGCTTTATTAACTATTGAATATGCAGAAAAGCACAATAACCCTATAGTTACCTTTAAGAAATCTATGATTGAAGAAGGTAGCTCAATGTACCTTAAAGTTAATGAAAAGGTAACTCTAAAGGACTTGTGTGTTGGTATGCTTTTACCTTCCGGTAATGATGCTGCCACTGCCTCAGCAATAAAGATTGCAGGTAGTAAAGAAAAGTTTGCAGAATTAATGAACAAAAGAGCAAAACAGATTGGTATGAATAATACCAACTTTGTAACACCTTCGGGACTTGATGATGATAACCATTTTAGCACACCCTATGATATGGCTCTTTTGATGAAAGAATGTTCTAAGAATAAAGAACTTATGAAGATTTGTGGTAGTAAATTTATGACAGTTTCTTTCGTTTCACCAAAGGATAAAATTGTTACATATCAAAACCACAACAGACTTCTATCTCTGTATGAAAATTGTATTGGTGGCAAAACAGGTTATACGGAAAGTGCCGGAAGATGCCTTGTTACTATTGCTAAGAAGAATGGCATAACACTGATTGCAGTAACTTTAGGCGATAAGAATGATTGGAAAGACCACATAAATTTATATGACTATGGTTTTTCTAAGATAAAGACAAAAGTTTTTAAAGAGGAAACTTTAGTACAGCAGTTAGTGGGTGGAACTAAGGATAAAACAAATATAAAGCTAAAAGAAAAGGTATTTATACTAAATAACAAAAGTGATAAAATAGAAAGAAAGATATTTCTTTCACCATTTGCTTATTGTCCAATAAAAGAAGGTGACAAAGCAGGTGTTATAAATTATTATAGGAATGGAAAACTTCTTGAGAAAAATATAATAAAGTACCAAGAAGATATTGAGTATAAGGAAGCAGAAAAAAGTTTCTGGGATTTTATAAAGGAATTGTTCAATGGCTAAGAAAGAATTAGTAAGATTACAGAAAATGATGGCTGATTGTGGAGTAGCATCCAGAAGAAAGTCAGAAGATTTAATCAGACAAGGTAGCGTAAAAGTTAACGGCAGAGTTGCGGTTATCGGTGACAAGGTTGACCCTGTAAATGATAAGGTTTTTGTTAAGGGTAAGAGAATCAAGGGTACTGCTATGCCTAAGAAAAGATATATTATGCTACACAAACCTCGTGGTTATGTTACAACTATGAGTGATGAAATGGGAAGAAAATGTGTTGCAGAATTAGTTTCTGACATTGAAGAAAGAGTATATCCTGTAGGCAGACTTGACAGAGATAGTGAGGGTATGCTGCTTATGACAAATGACGGTGAATTTGCAAACACAGTAACTCACCCAAAGAAAGATATTTATAAGGTTTACAGAGTAACAGTAAGACCTAGCATCAGTGACGAACAAGTTACACAAATGATGATGGGTATGACTATTGACGGTTACAAGACTAAGCCTTGTGAAGTTCGTATTATCACTCGTCAAGAGGGCAGAGTTGTGCTTGAAATTCTACTTCACGAAGGTAGAAACAGACAGATTAGAAAAATGTGTGAACAACTTGGCCTAGAAGTTGCAAGACTAAAGAGAACTGCAATCGGTACAGTAAAACTTGGTATGCTGAAAACAGGTGACTGGAGAGATTTAACACAAAAAGAAATTGATAAATTAGTGGCAAATCCAAACCCATCATCACATTCAATTTAATTATGAAATTCTATAAAAAGTATGGCTAACAGTTGTAGAAATGTCTATGAAAATTTTGGTTAACAGTTGTAGGGTCTTTCAACAAAAGTTTTTTATGCAAAAAACTTTTGCATAAGTTCACATTATCAAATCAAACTTCGCCTATGGCTCGTTTTCTTTGATGTTCACTTAATTGGTGGACCGAGCAAATTTGCCTGTTTATAGGCAGTTTGTCCTATTTACAATTTTTTAGCGATAAGTGAAACATATTAAATGAAATTTAAAACTGGATATAAGGCAAAAATCCGTAGATGTTATACTTTTTAAGGACTAAAAATGTTATTCTCATATATAATTAACAAAGCATTTTATTATTAAAATAAATGTGTACAATTATATACATTTTGTTCATAATAATAGGAAAATACACTATTAATTCTATGCTTATGGATTTGCGTATTTTTGAGCAATTTGACTATAAATTACGCATAAATCTTCAACAATTATTTAAAGTGTGCAAAAATAAATCTTTGCACACTTTTTTCTTGTAAAAAAATATATTTTGGGATATAATGATTTATGTAGTATTTTAATATAGACACAGTATAAATACACGAAAGTGAGGAATAGAGATGAGTACAGAAAAAATTACTCAGGCTAAGGCTGAAATCTCAAAAACTTCTGCTTATAAGGTAATTACAGAATTTTTTGATGAGGGTAGCTTTATTGAAATTGACACATATGCAAAGTCAGGTGACAACTATGCAGAAGCTGTTGCCGGTTATGGTTCTGTAAACGGACTACCTTGCTATGCTTTTTGTCAGAATATTGATGTTGCAAACGGTGCTATGAGTAAGGCACAGGCAGCAAAACTAAAGAAGGTATATGACCTTGCACTAAAGAACGGTGCACCTGTTGTAGGTATCTATGACAGCCTAGGTGGTAAGCTAAAGGAAGGTAATGAACTTCTAAACGCTTATGGTACAGTTCTTCATGCAGCAAGTACTCTTTCAGGTGTTGTACCACAGATTTCTGTTGTACTATCAGATTGTCTAGGTACTTCTGCTATTACAGCTTCTTCTGCTGACTTTGTTATCAAGGCTAAGGATGCTAAGATTTCTGTTCAGACTTCTGATGATGAAGGTTGTAACTGTTCAGTTGCAATTATCGCTGACGATAAGGAAGACGCTATTTCAAAAGCTAAGGATCTTATCCTTTATATGCCATCTAACAACCTTTCAACTGCTCCTTGTGCAGAAGAATTCGGTCCTGATCCTGAAGGCAAGTGCATTGTATGCAAGACACTTGACGCAGGTTCTGATGTTAAGCTATATGACCACATTGGCGAAACTGCAAAGGTTGGTTTTGCTAGACTACAGGGCGAAGTTGTTGGTGTTGTACAGACTAAGGGTGGCAAGATTCAGAAGCCTGACGGCAAGAAGATTACAAAGCTTGTTTCTTTCTGTGATGCTTTCTCAATTCCTGTTATCACATTCCTAAATAGTGAAGGCTTTGATTGTCTTGGTGCAGCAACTTCTGTTACAAATGCTTATGCAGAAGCTACAACAACAAAGATTACAGTTATTACAGGTAAGGCAGTAGGTCCTGTATATGTAGCAATGGCAGGTTCAGGTGCAATGACAGATTTAACATTTGCTCTACCTGAAGCAGTTGTTTCTCCACTTAACGAAATGGCAGCAACATTCCTACTAGCTCCTGAAAAGATGGAAGTTCCTGTTAAGGATCAGCCAAAGGTAGCTGAAGAATTTGCTCAGGCTAACCTATCAGCATTTAAGGCTGCTGAAGACGGTGTTATCGAAAATATCGTTACGGAAGCAGAACTAAGAACTGTTCTTGGTCAGTCAGTAACAATGCTAATGAGCAAGAGAGTTTCCACTCTACCAAAGAAACATTCAACAATCGGTTAATATATTACAATCAAAGGGGAATTTAAGATGAAAAATTTAAAGATTACAGTTAATGGCACAACATATGATGTACAGGTTGAAGAAACAGGTGCTTCTTCAGCACCAGTAGCTTCTGCTCCAGCTCCAGCTGCAGCACCGGCTCCAGCACCAGCAGCTGCTCCGGCTCCATCAGCAGGTGCAGGTACAAAGGTTGAATCACCTATGCCTGGTACAGTTCTTGATATTAAGGTTGCTAACGGTGCAACAGTTAACGAAGGCGATCCAGTTGTAATTTTGGAAGCTATGAAGATGGAAAACGAAATCAATGCTCCTTGCTCAGGTACAGTTACTTCTATTTGTGTTAACAAGGGTGACTCTGTTGACTCAGGTACAGTACTTGTAACAATCGGCTAATAACTGGAAGGAAGATTAAAATGGCTAAGAAACTAAAAATTACAGAAACAGTTCTTAGAGATGCACATCAGTCACTTCTTGCTACAAGAATGCCACTTTCTGATATGCTACCAATTCTCCCAGAACTAGATAAAATCGGATTTTATTCACTAGAATGTTGGGGTGGTGCAACATTTGATGCTTGCCTAAGATTTCTAGATGAAGACCCATGGGAAAGACTTCGTACACTTCGTAAGGAATGTCCTAACACAAAGCTACAGATGTTATTCCGTGGTCAGAATATGCTTGGTTACCGTCACTATGCTGATGATGTTCTTGAATATTTTGTTCAGAAGTCAGTAGCTAACGGTATTGATATTATCAGAATTTTCGATGCTCTTAACGATATTAAGAACCTTGAAACAGCTGTTAAGGCTGCTAAAAAGGAAGGTGCTCATGCACAGATCGCTATGAGTTACACAACAGGTCCTGTATTTGATAACAAATACTATGTTGACTATGCTAAGAAGATTGAAGCTATCGGTGCAGATTCTATCTGTATCAAGGATATGGCTGCTCTACTTACACCATATAAGTGTGAAAGCCTAATTAAGGACCTTAAGAAGGCAGTTAATATTCCAATTCAGCTACACACACATGCTACTGCAGGTCTATCTTCAATGTGTATTATGAAGGCTGTAGAAAATGGTTGTGATGTTGTTGATACTGCTATGTCACCACTAGCTGACGGTACATCTCATTCACCAACAGAATCAATCGTTGCTGCATTCCAGGGTACAGAATATGACACAGGTCTTGACCTAGCTGCTCTAGCTAACATTCGTGAATACTTTATGGGACTAAGACAGAAGTACCTAGATAGTGGTCTAATTGACCCTAAGATGCTTGCTACAGATGCATCAGCTCTACTATATCAAGTTCCAGGTGGTATGCTATCTAACCTACTTTCTCAGCTAAAACAGGCCGGTAAGGAAGATAAACTTCTTGATGTTATGAAGGAAGTTCCTAATGTTCGTAAGGATGCAGGTTACCCACCACTAGTTACACCATCATCACAGATTGTTGGTACTCAGGCAGTATTCAATGTTATCACAGGTGAAAGATATAAGATGGTTACAAATGAATTTAAGGATCTTGTTGCCGGTAAGTATGGTACAACTCCACTACCAATCGACCCTGAATTCAGAACAAAGATTATCGGCGATATGCAGCCAATCGACTGTCGTCCTGCTGATCTACTAAAGCCTGAACTAGAAGAACTAAAGAAAGAAGCTGCTCCTTTCGCAGAAAAGGAAGAAGATGTACTTTCTTATGCTATGTTCCCTAAGGTAGCTAAGGACTTCTTTGAAAAGCGTAGAAACAAGAAAATCGGTCTTAACAACAACGCTGACAAAGAAAATATGATTCATCCGGTTTGATTGTAACTAAATTAATTACACCACCCATTTTGGGTGGTGTTTTTTGTTGCCTTGTAATATTTTCTAATTTATAGAATAAACTGTATGGTAGAAAGTTTAGGTGACAAAATGAATATAAAAATCGGACTTGCCGGTAATCCTAATTGTGGTAAAACAACTTTGTTCAATCTATTAACCGGTAGCAATCAGTATGTAGGTAATTGGTCAGGCGTGACGGTAGAGAGGAAGGAGGGTATATTAAAAAATCATAATAATATAACTATAACCGATTTACCTGGGATTTACTCACTATCCCCATATTCACCGGAAGAAGTAGTTGCAAGAAATTACCTTGTAAACGAAAAACCAAATGTAATTATCAATATTGTTGACGGAACAAAATTAGAGCGAAATTTGTATTTAACACTTCAACTTATGGAAATAGGTGTACCCATAGTTGTTGCAATAAATATGATGGATGTTGTCCGTAAAAACGGTGGTAAAATTTATATAGAAAAACTGTCAAAAATGTTAGGTGTCCAAGTTGTAGAAATCTCAGCACTTAAAAATTTAGGCATAGATAACTTAATCAGCAAAACAATTCAAGTTGCGAATAATAAAACTTCACCACCCATATTTATGAAGTATAATTCTAATATAGAAAATACTTTGCAATTTATTGAAAGTAAAATTAATAATAATTCTACTAAAGAAAAATCAAGATATTATTCAGTAAAAATTTTTGAAAAAGATAAATATATTTTAAATTCATTAAATCTAAATTTAGAAACTATAAATAAAATAAATAGTAAAATTAATTCTTGTGAAGAATTATATAATGATGAGTCAGTAGCACTAATAATAAACGAAAGATATAAATTTGTTGAAGTTCTTCTCAGCAATTGCTACTCAGGCTGCAGCAAGTCTTGCGATAGTTCAAATAAAGTAGATAATATTCTGTTAGGGAAATATACTGCCATTCCAATATTCATTCTAATAATTTTTCTTATTTATCACATATCAGTTAGTTTGGTAGGAAATTTAACTTCCGACTTTATTACATCAGTAATTTTCGATGATTTTTTAAGTAACAGTATAAAAACTTTTCTCACCACTATCAACTGTTCAAATATTCTAATTTCACTAATTTGTGACGGTATAATCAATGGTGTAGGTAGTGTTATAGCTTTTGTACCTGAACTTATTGCTCTATTTTTCTTTTTAGGAATATTAGAGGACATAGGTTATATGTCCCGAATAGCCTTTATAATGGATAAACTTTTCAGAAAATTTGGACTTTCAGGAAAAAGTATAATTCCCTTACTCATTAGTTCAGGTTGTGGTGTACCGGCTATAATGTCAACAAAAACTATTGAAAATAAAAAGCAAAAGATTATTACAGTTATCACCACAACAAATGTACCTTGTAGTGCAAAGTTGCAAATTATTGCACTTATTAGCAGTAGAATTTTCTCAAATAACTTTCTTGTAGCACCGATAATTTATTTTTCTTCAATTATTTTTGTGCTGATTTCTTCTTTAATTCTCAGTAATCTGATCATTATAACCACAACAGATTCACCATTCATAATGGAAATTCCCAACTATCATTTACCCTCATTAAGTACAATATGCTCACATCTGTTTCAGAGAATAAAAGCCTTTTTAATTAAGGCAGGTACTGTCTTGGTGGTGGCTTGTATCATCATTTGGTTACTTTCTAATTTCGGTTTTGCTAATGGAAAATTCACCTATCTAAATGGTGAAAATCAAAATAACTCACTAATGTGCTATTTTTCAGCATCAATTTCAAATGTATTTTATCCACTGGGTTTTAACAATTGGCAATGTATCGGTGCAACTTTTTCAGGAGTTTTCGCAAAAGAAAATATTGTTTCATCACTAAATGTGTTCCTAAATTCAAATGAAACTATAAAATCAATATTGCCAACATATTCCTCATCAATCAGTTTTTTAGTTTTTAATTTGCTGAATTCACCTTGTATAGCCTCAATAATTGCAATGAAAAAGGAGCTTGTTAGCAGGAAGTTATTTATTTTCGCATTGCTATATCAAAATATTTTTGCCTACATAATATCATTAATCATTTACCAACTAATAGGATTTTTTATAGGTGAAGTGCAATTAAATATATTTACAATAATATCAATATTCTTTGTGGGAATTATAATTAATATTCTATTAAAGAAAAACATTCTAAAATTTAGAAGGTTTTGTTCTGTATATTAACTTATCCTTTAATAATTTGCTGAGTAAATTCATTGTTTAGAATTGTGTTGTTGCAACTTGCAAGTGACCACAACCTTGTTGCAAGGTTCTCAATTTCAAGAATTTTCTTTCCATTTTCATCAAGATTATCATAACCGATTTTCACATTAGTAATCAGTGGTAAAGTGCCATTTTCCTTGATTTCTTTCAGTAATTTACTACCTTTTTCTGTGAAACCAAGCACCCTAATGTATGGTACTTTAATTTCTTTAACAGAATTATCAATACCAAGAATTGCCCTACAAATTATTCTCCTAATCCTTGACATTGTGTATCTTTTAGTTTTCAGTTTTTCACATAATTCATTAAAATTGTTAGTATTTTGAACAACTTTAATTATCCTATTTTCAAAACCTTCATGAACATCAGGAATATTTCTAAGGTCATTTTCTGTCATAGAAGATAGTTTGTAAAGAATAATTTTCTCAATATTTTCAATTTTTGCAGTATCTGTAATAGGGTATTTAGGTGTGTATAATTCTCTATTAGAATAATTTTCTCTTATATAACTACCACTGGCAAAGTCACCACTTGAAAATTCATCATTATGACCTGCACCTTTTCTGGAAAAAGTAATTGCTGAAATGTTGCTGTTTTCAAGTGACTTTAAATATTCCATACCTAAAATATTATTAGCACCATCAAATAGATTTGCAATATCATCAGAATATAATTCTGATATAGAATTATGAATAGCCTTGGGATAGGTAACACCTTTATTCATATTTTCTTTTATAAGGTTTTGTACATTTTCATCTTTAAGAGCAGAAATTCCTTTGTTCAGTAAATCAACATCACCACATTCACTGCCAAAAACAACTTTGTCAATTATATTAGTACCTTTCAAAATCTCAATAGAGCTTTTCCCAAAGTCCTCTGCACTTGATAATGAGTAAACAGAAGGCAATTCAAGTACAAGGTCAACACCATTTTTTAGTGAGGCAAAAGTTCTATCCATTTTGCAAATAATAGATATGTCACCTCTTTGCACAAAACTACTGCTCATTACCGTAACTACTGTGTCATCTTCAGTTTTAACCTTGTCAATCAGCCACTTATGACCATTGTGAAAAGGATTGAATTCCGATACCAAACCGTATATCATAAAAATCTCCTAAATACTTGAAATACTACAATTTTTGACTTATAATAATATCGTTAATTATTATATAACAAATGAATGAATCATTCAACAGGAGGATATAATGAAAGTATTAGTAATTAATGCTGGTTCATCTTCTCTTAAGTATCAGTTGTTTGATATGAAAGACGAATCAGTTCTATGTAAAGGTAATTGCGAAAGAATCGGTGTTGGCGATAGCCTAGTTGGTTATAAGAACTATAAAGGTCAAGAAAAGACTATTAAAGTTGAAATGAATAACCACACAGAAGCATTTATGCAGGTTAAGGAACTTCTAACTGACCCAGAAGTAGGTGTTATTTCTGATGTTAAAGAAGTTGGTGCAGTTGGCCATAGAGTAGTTCAGGGTGGTGCAATTTTCCACGAATCAACAGTTGTTACACCAATTACAATTGAAAAGATTAAACTTCTTTCACCTTTAGCTCCACTACACAACCCAGGTGCAGTTCAGGGTATTACTGCTGCTCAAAGTGTATTTGGTAAAGATACTCCAATGGTTACTGTATTTGATACATCTTTCCATGCTACAATGCCTGAAAAAGCTTATATGTATGCAGTACCTTATGAATATTATGAAAAGTATTCTATCCGTAGATATGGTTTCCACGGTACATCTCACAGATATGTTTCAGGTAAACTTGCTGAATTACTAGGTAAGGATATTAAAGATACAAAGCTTATCACTTGTCATATCGGTAACGGTTCTTCAATCACAGCTGTTGAAGGTGGCAAAGTTATTGACACATCAATGGGTCTAACTCCACTAGATGGCTTTATGATGGGTACTCGTTCCGGTTCACTTGACCCTTCTGTTGTCACATATATTATGGAAAAAGAAGGTCTATCTGCAAAAGAAATGGATACAATCCTAAATAAGAAGTCAGGTCTACTAGGTATTTCCGGTGTATCATCAGATGACCGTGATGTTTGTGCAGCTGAAGACTCAGGTAACGAAAGAGCACACCTAGCTCACCAGATGCTATATTACCAGATTGCTAAGACAATCGGTTCATATTATATTGCACTAGGTGGTTGTGACGGTATCTGCTTTACTGCAGGTATTGGCGAACATCAGACACATCTAAGAAAAGCAGTTCTAGATTACCTAAATGTACTAGGTATTAAGTGTGATGACGAAAGAAATGAAACTGCTGATGGTACAGCACTACTAACTACTGATGATAGTAAAATCCCTGTATATGTTATCCCAACTAACGAAGAACTTGTTATTGCAAGAGATACTCAGGCTCTAGTTGAAAAGAATGATAAATAATTCATTAATATTATTATAGATTTAATAATATTAGTATATCCCTTTATAATATAAAAATTATAAAACTAATAATAGTCGGTGCAAAATAAAGCACCGACTGTTTTGTTATAAGAAGAAAAATTGAAATTTAATGTGGATAATAGAAATAAATTTGAAAGAAAAATTAAATTTAAAAAATATTTTAAATAAATATGTGGGAAATACAAAGAAATTATAAATTATATTATTAAGTTAGGATTTTAGTATAACTATATATTGTATAATATTATATATAGACATCTATATATAGTGTATCAAAAAGAAATTTAAAAAAATTAAAAAAAGTTGAAAAAAAGTGTTGACAAAGAGGCGAAATAGCCGTATAATAAAACACGTTCCGCTGAGGGAACGGAAAAACTTAAGAGAAATCGAGAGTAAGAAGTTCAGTAAGTTTGGAACGACGGACCTTGAAAATTAAACAACGAACAAGAAACCCGAAAATGACTTTGAGTTGAATGACTCAAGTTGAGGATAGTGAATGTGAACACTAAAAATACACAAACACGCAAGTATTCAGAAATGAGCTTGACGATTTAATAAGATGTTAAACCGAAAGGTCTAATATACAAATTATTAGAGAGTTTGATCCTGGCTCAGGATGAACGCTGGCGGCGTGCCTAACACATGCAAGTCGAACGGAACTTCTTTGACAGAATTCTTCGGAAGGAAGTTGATTAAGTTTAGTGGCGGACGGGTGAGTAACGCGTGAGTAACCTGCCTTTGAGAGGGGAATAACTTCCCGAAAGGGATGCTAATACCGCATAAAGCATAGAAGTCGCATGGCTTTTATGCCAAAGATTTATCGCTCAAAGATGGACTCGCGTCCGATTAGCCAGTTGGCGGGGTAACGGCCCACCAAAGCGACGATCGGTAGCCGGACTGAGAGGTTGAACGGCCACATTGGGACTGAGACACGGCCCAGACTCCTACGGGAGGCAGCAGTGGGGGATATTGCGCAATGGGGGCAACCCTGACGCAGCAACGCCGCGTGAAGGATGAAGGTTTTCGGATTGTAAACTTCTTTATTTAGGACGAACAATGACGGTACTAAATGAATAAGCTCCGGCTAACTACGTGCCAGCAGCCGCGGTAATACGTAGGGAGCAAGCGTTATCCGGATTTACTGGGTGTAAAGGGTGCGTAGGCGGCTTGGTAAGTCAGATGTGAAATGTATGGGCTCAACCCATGAACTGCATTTGAAACTATTGAGCTTGAGTGAAGTAGAGGTAGGCGGAATTCCCTGTGTAGCGGTGAAATGCGTAGAGATAGGGAGGAACACCAGTGGCGAAGGCGGCCTACTGGGCTTTAACTGACGCTGAGGCACGAAAGCGTGGGTAGCAAACAGGATTAGATACCCTGGTAGTCCACGCTGTAAACGATGATTACTAGGTGTGGGGGGTCTGACCCCTTCCGTGCCGGAGTTAACACAATAAGTAATCCACCTGGGGAGTACGACCGCAAGGTTGAAACTCAAAGGAATTGACGGGGGCCCGCACAAGCAGTGGAGTATGTGGTTTAATTCGAAGCAACGCGAAGAACCTTACCAGGTCTTGACATCGAGTGACGAATCTAGAGATAGATTTTTCCTTCGGGACACGAAGACAGGTGGTGCATGGTTGTCGTCAGCTCGTGTCGTGAGATGTTGGGTTAAGTCCCGCAACGAGCGCAACCCTTGCTATTAGTTGCTACGCAAGAGCACTCTAATAGGACTGCCGTTGACAAAACGGAGGAAGGTGGGGACGACGTCAAATCATCATGCCCCTTATGACCTGGGCTACACGTACTACAATGGATGTTAACAGAGGGAAGCAAAATAGCGATATGGAGCAAACCCCTAAAAGCATTCCCAGTTCAGATTGCAGGCTGCAACTCGCCTGTATGAAGTTGGAATTGCTAGTAATCGCGGATCAGCATGCCGCGGTGAATACGTTCCCGGGCCTTGTACACACCGCCCGTCACACCATGGGAGCCGGTAATACCCGAAGCCAGTAGTTTAACCTTAGGGAGAGCGCTGTCGAAGGTAGGATTGGCGACTGGGGTGAAGTCGTAACAAGGTAGCCGTATCGGAAGGTGCGGCTGGATCACCTCCTTTCTATGGAGAAATGAGTGAAAGTAAGTAACTCATATCCAAGGTCAGAATGGATTTCAAGTTTGTTGTTTAATTTTCAGGGTCCGACCCTAAAGAGATATGGGGGTATAGCTCAGCTGGGAGAGCACCTGCTTTGCAAGCAGGGGGTCAGCGGTTCGATCCCGCTTATCTCCACCAAAGGCTTGAGTAATAGAAGCACCAAGCCAGAGAATATGGGCTTATAGCTCAGCTGGTTAGAGCGTCCGCCTGATAAGCGGGAGGTCGGTGGTTCGAGTCCACTTAAGCCCACCAAAGAGGAAAAGCCGACTAAAAGTCAGTGATCCTCTAAAATGCACCTTGAAAACTGAATAAAGAAAAGATAGCGAGATAGTTTATTACAAACAGGAAAATAAAACTCAAGTATTTATTTAAACTAACAGGTAATAAAACTACAATTAAGCTGAAAAAGGGTAAATAGGAAATAAAGCCTATTTATCTGCGAGTAGAGTAAATTAATTTACTTAAACGAAAGAACCAAAAAGATATCTCAATGGTCAAGCTATAAAGAGCACAAGGGAATGCCTTGGCACTAGGAGCCGAAGAAGGACGTGACTAACTGCGATAAGCTACGGGGAGTTGTAAGTAAACATTGATCCGTAGATATCCGAATGGAGCAATCCGGCTGTGGTCATGCACAGTCATCATATACTGAATACATAGGTATATGAGGGGAACCGCCTGAACTGAAACATCTAAGTAGGGCGAGGAAGAGAAATCAACCGAGATTCCGCTAGTAGTGGCGAGCGAACGCGGAAGAGGCCAAACCAGAGGTAGAAATACCTTTGGGGTTCGGACAACATACGATATTGATAATTTCTAGCTGAATAGTGTGGGAAAGCTAACCGAAGAAGGTGAGAGTCCTGTAAGCGAAAGGAAGAGTCAGTCAGTTGAATCCAGAGTACCGCCGGACACGTGAAACCCGGTGGGAATACGGGGGGACCATCCTCCAAGCCTAAATACTACCTAGTGACCGATAGAGAAGAAGTACTGTGAAGGAAAGGTGAAAAGCACCCCGGGAGGGGAGTGAAAGAGAACCTGAAACCTTGTGTTTACAAGCACCGAAAGTCCATCAAAGGACGATCGGGTACCTTTTGTAGAATGGTCCGGCGAGTGTATGTATCTAGCAAGGTTAAGCACTTAAGGTGTGAAGCCAAAGCGAAAGCAAGTCTGAACAGGGCGACAAGTTAGATGTATACGACCCGAAACCGGGTGACCTACCCATGGCCAGGCTGAAGTGAAGGTAAAACTTCATGGAGGGCCGAACCGACTCCCGTTGAAATGGTAGCGGATGAGTTGTGGGTAGCGGAGAAATTCCAATCGAACCCGGAGATAGCTGGTTCTCTCCGAAATAGCTTTAGGGCTAGCCTTGAAATAGATTACTGGAGGTAAAGCACTGAATTGGCTAGGGGCCGAAAGGTTACTGAACCTTATCAAACTCAGAATGCCAGATAATCGTTTTTCAGGAGTCAGACGGTGGGAGATAAGTTTCATCGTCAAAAGGGAAACAGCCCAGACCCACAGCTAAGGTCCCAAATTATAGTTAAGTGGAGAAGGATGTGGGATTGCATAGACAACCAGGATGTTGGCTTAGAAGCAGCCACTCATTAAAAGAGTGCGTAATAGCTCACTGGTCGAGTGATCCCGCGCCGAAAATTTAACGGGGCTAAACTATAAACCGAAGCTTGGGATACCGAAAGGTATGGTAGGAGAGCGTCATGTAAGGGGTGAAGTCATAGCGAAAGCGGTGGTGGACTTTACATGAGTGAGAATGCCGGAATGAGTAGCGAGAATTAAGTGAGAATCTTAATGGCCGAAAGTCTAAGGTTTTTGGAGGAAGGTTCGTCCGCTCCAAGTAAGTCGGGAGCTAAGGCGAGGCCGAAAGGCGTAGTCGATGCACATACGGTTGATATTCCGTAACCACTGACAACTTAAACAAAATGACACTTTAGAAGGGCTTGACCCGGGTGCTGGTAATCCCGGGCGTAAGGGACCGAAAATAGTAGGGAAGCAAGCTTAGATAGAGGCGAGAAAAGTTTTGTGAATGTAATGTTGGTGCCCGTACCGCAAACCGACACAGGTGGACAGGAAGAGAATTCTAAGGCCAGCGGGAGAAGGGTAGTTAAGGAACTCGGCAAATTGACTCCGTAACTTCGGGAAAGGAGTCCTCTCGAGAGAGCCGCAGTGAATAGGCCCAGGCGACTGTTTAGCAAAAACACAGGTCTCTGCCAAATCGAAAGATGAAGTATAGGGGCTGACACCTGCCCGGTGCTGGAAGGTTAAGAGGAGGAGTGAGAGCTCGAATTGAAGCCCCAGTAAACGGCGGCCGTAACTATAACGGTCCTAAGGTAGCGAAATTCCTTGTCGGGTAAGTTCCGACCCGCACGAATGGTGTAACGATCTGGGCACTGTCTCAACTACCCGCCCGGCGAAATTGTAGTACCGGTGAAGATGCCGGTTACCTGCGACAAGACGGAAAGACCCCATGGAGCTTTACTGTAGCTTGATATTGGGTTTCGGTAATTTATGTACAGGATATGTGGGAGACTGGGAAGTTATGGCGCCAGCCATAATGGAGTCGATGTTGGGATACCACACTTAGATTGCTGGAATTCTAACCTGTGGCCATGAAACTGGTCAGGGGACATTGTCAGGTGGGCAGTTTGACTGGGGCGGTCGCCTCCGAAAGAGTAACGGAGGCGCTCAAAGGTTGGCTCAGCACGGACGGAAACCGTGCATAAGAGTGTAAACGCGTAAGCCAGCCTAACTGCGAGGGTGACGGCCCGAGCAGTAACGAAAGTTGGAGTTAGTGATCCGGCGGTATGTGAATGGAAATGCCGTCGCTCAACGGATAAAAGCTACCCTGGGGATAACAGGCTGATCTCCCCCAAGAGTCCACATCGACGGGGAGGTTTGGCACCTCGATGTCGGCTCATCACATCCTGGGGCTGTATTCGGTCCCAAGGGTTCGGCTGTTCGCCGATTAAAGTGGTACGCGAGCTGGGTTCAGAACGTCGCGAGACAGTTCGGTCCCTATCTGTCGTGGGCGCAGGATATTTGAGGAGCTCTGTCCTTAGTACGAGAGGACCGGGATGGACGTACCTCTGGTGCACCAGTTGTCACGCCAGTGGCACAGCTGGGCAGCTATGTACGGAACGGATAAACGCTGAAAGCATCTAAGCGTGAAGCCGACTCCAAGATTAGATATCCCATCAGTTTACTGAGTAAGACCCCTTGTAGACTACGAGGTTGATAGGCTGCGTGTGTAAGCATGGTGACATGTTCAGCTTGGCAGTACTAATAGGTCGAGGGCTTGACCACAAGAGTCTTTTTTGGTCAGCAAATTTAGCTAGAAATTCTTTATTCAGTTTTGAAGGTGCAGAGCACAATATGCGCCATTAGCTCAGTTGGTAGAGCACCTGACTCTTAATCAGGGTGTCCCGGGTTCGAACCCCTGATGGCGCACCAAAGAGAAGGTTGGAGCTGGGCAACCGGCTCTAGCCGAAGAGAATTGGCCCGTTGGTCAAGCGGTTAAGACTCCGCCCTCTCACGGCGGCAACGCGAGTTCGATTCTCGCACGGGTCACCAAGACCCAAGCAATTAAATAGAGGTAAATAAATAGTTGGTGTCGATGACGCTGAGGGTCCACCTGTTCCCATCCCGAACACAGAAGTTAAGCTCAGTAGTGCCGAAGATAGTTGGCTGGAAGCGGCCTGTGAAAATAGGAAGACGCCAACATTTATATATTCCTCCATAGCTCAGTCGGTAGAGCGCATGACTGTTAATCATGATGTCACTGGTTCGAGCCCAGTTGGGGGAGCCAAAGAAAATGAGTAACCATTTGGTTGCTCGTTTTTTTCGTTTGTTTCCTTTATATATCAATGGGCTCGAAGGCGAGCGTTAAGAAAACAGTCCGGTGGACTGTTTTTAGCGAGGGGATTTCATCAGATACTTTAATTCTGATGTGTAATTTTCAAGCGTGGTAGGTTACTTTCTCTAAGCAAGAGTAAGTTTGAGGGAATTCTATATATTTATGCCTATTAAATTTGGCTTTTTAATTATATTTATCCTTGCTTTGAGTAACCATTATGTTGCTCTGTTTTTCTTTTTTAGGCTAAATTTTAATACCTACATAGGACAAAGTATCTATGCAAATGCGAGTTTGCTCGGTCCACCAATGGTGGACCCTACAACTGTGAGCCATAGTTTTATTGTAATTTATTTTGTTGCTCGTTTTTTTCGTTTCTTTCCTTAATATCAATGGGCTGGTCGGCGAGTTTTTCAATTTGAATTGTATTGTTTTCTATCAATTATTTATCTAACTTAATATTATTTTTTTCTATTATTGGACTTTTTTTAGCGAGGGGATTTAATGAGTTACTTTAATTCTGATGTGTAATTCTCAAGCGTGGTAGGTAACTTCCTCTAAGCTATAGTAAGTTGGGGAGTTAATATTGACTCATTTTTTTAATCATATTTATCTTTTTTGTGGGTAGCCTTTTGGTTGCTCGTTTTTTTCGTTTGTTTTCTTTATATATCAATGGGATCGAAGGCGAACGTTAAGAAAACAGTCCGGTGGACTGTTTTTAGCCAGGGGATTTGATGAGTTACTTTATTTCCGATGTGTAACTTTCAATAGTGAATTCTATCGTCGAAAGCAGAACCTTATATAATGTGGATTATTGAAATTGGCAAAGAACGGATAGAAGAAACCATTGATCTGAAACTTACTATTGAAAGAGTACTTGAAATTTATCTTAAAAAAGGATACGGTAATGAAAGGATAAATCAAAGACTTCCAACTATTCAAGTGATAAAAGAACTTACTGATATGTGGAATTCTTATGTTGTAAAAAAGGGTGTAGAGTGTACAATCTTTACGAATGAAATTGCAAAAGCATGGTCTGGCATGACAACTCGTCAATATAAAAACCTCAAGGTCTTAAAAGGAGAATTTGAGAGATAATATGAGTACGTTAGAACTAGTCCTTAATATGTTGGCAGAAACTACTACAACTGCGTTATTAAAAGAAAAAAGTCTACAGTCTTTTTTGATAACAGAAAAGTTGCAAAGGAAGGTGGAGAAGTAGTAGAAAATGAAAGAAGAGGTATTAAGAAAATGTATGACCTGACATTTGTCCCTAAAAATGCAGTTTATTTTTCAAATATCATTTCTGATGTTATAGAAAATGATTTTGATAAAAATAAATAAAATTTTTTGCCTTGTAGATTTTAAATTTGCAAGGTATTTCTATTAGATATAGATTTCTAATTTATTTCTTGGATGTTTGGCTGAAAGAATATTTTTCTGCTTATTAATGCTGGTATGTGTATAAATTTGTGTTGTTGTAATTGAACTGTGTCCAAGCATTTGTTGAATATATCTGATGTCAACATCTTCTTCAAGCAAGAGCGTTGCAAAAGAGTGACGAAACATATGAGGTGTAATGTGTATTGGAATTTTTGCTCCGATTGCATAGCTGTTAATCATATTGCGAACAGACTGCTCAGATAGTCTGTTACCAAGCCTGTTAATAAAGAAATAGTTATTGCTTTTTGTTCCTAATCTATATGTTTCATAATATTTTTTTATTATAGCTCGTACATTTTCATTGCAAATTTGTATTAATCGTTCTTTTGAACCTTTTCCATATATCTTTATTATGTAGTCATTAAAATCAATTTGTTCAATTGTAAGTGTGCATAGTTCTGAAATCCTCATACCGGTAGCAAACAATAATTCAAGTATTAACGTGTTCCTCAAAGTAACTTTCTTAGTATACTCTGTATTAGATTTAGCTAGTTGTAGATAAGCATATCTTATAATCTGTTCAATATTATTTATTGGAATAGTTTTAGGGAGAATAAACGGTTCTTTGTACTTGATTTGTATCTTATGAAATGGGTTAATTTCAATAAGTTCTTCAATTTCTAGATAGTGAAAAAATGCTTTTAGGGAAGCAATTTTACGCTTAACACTTTTAGGCTTGTATTTGTAGTGCAGTAAATCAATGTATTGTTCGATGGATTTTTTATTTGTCCATTCAAGTTTGCAGTTGGTGGTAAATTCAAAGTATTGTCTTAAGTCGATTTTGTATGATTTTATCGTTTTCTGATCAAGATTTTTTCTTGAAATACAGAAGTTAAGGTAATCAGTTGTTAACTTAGATGTTTGTTTATTTTTTATATTCATAGTATATATCTCCTTATCTTTAATAAAATTATTATGCATTATAGTTTAACTAAAGTCTACTAAAATTCTTATATTTATTTTTATGTAATGTATAAATTTGTATTATGCAATATGCATAAAAATATATTGTGAAATTTTATTGCATAATTTTATAAAAGTTGTTTAAATAAATGTATAATTATGGTATAATTAGTGTCATAAAGTCTAATATATAAATATTTATATATTATGTACTTAAAATATAGATTTAGTACAGGGTTAATATTTCATTTTCTTATAGGTGAGATTAGGTTATTATATAGATATATATCATCTTAATGTGATATACGTTACTCCCTAGTTAATAGAAATGTATTATTTACCTTAACTAAAATTATGAACATAAGATAACTTTAAATTATCATAAAAGGATTTTATGAGTATGGAAAATTTAATTGATAGAGAGCACGAAATTCAAAACTTGTCGGATTTAGTCAACTCACAAAGTTCTACAAATAAAATTATTGTTCTCAGTGGGATAAGTGGAATAGGAAAAAGTGGAATAATAGAAAAATTCAAAATGAGTAAATTAATCTCTAATGATGTAATAACAGTTAAGATGAACAAAAGTTCAGTGGAGACCATTGAGAATCTTCAATATTTTAATAATATTTATAAAGAACTTGAAGATTTTTCAATTAAGAATTCTTCTTTAGTACCAACACCTACAGAATATGGAATTAGAAACTTTGGAAATCTATTAAGATATGTTTTCTATTTATTGCGATCAGTCCTTGGTCTAGGAGATGCTGAACCTCTTGCTGAAATTGGGGAAGAATCTTCTATTATACGCAAAAAAGATTATATTATATATTTGTTAAACCACTCAAATATTATTTTAAATATTGATAACATTCAAAATATTGATACTCAATCCTTTGAATTATTGCAGTTTATCATTAAAAACACAAAGAATAAAACTTTTATTTTTGAATATACCCTTGGCGAAAAGGAGAAAACACACTTTTATAATTTTTATAAAGAATTAATTGATACAGGCATGACTGTTAAAAACTTTGTCGTCGAAAAAATGGATTTCAGTATAGCGAAATCGTTAGCACCAAAAATAATTCATTTAATTTTGATGTAATTGAAAAGCTATATGATGCTAGTCAAGGAAATCTAATGGAGATTATTCTTGCAAATGAACAATCAAAATTAAATAATAGTAACATTAATATTTCAATTAATACTCTTTCGATTTATGAAAAATATATTATATATATTGTTTATCTACATGAATGCAGAATTGATAAAAATTTACTTTACTTATTATGTTATCAGGTAATAAACAATCATTCTCTTATTGAATATTTTAAATCAAAAAATTTAGAAGAATTGATTGCAAATTTATTAAATAAGAATATATTAAAAATTGATAATAACACATTTTTATCAATTCATGATTCCATAAAATACGAACTAGATAAAGTAAAATATGATCCTATTCTATTTTGTGCATATGCATCAATAAAAAGATACTATTTTGAAAAATTAAGTAAAACTAATGATTTTTCAATTTTAGAACAGTTATTATGTAACCGTCAAATCATCCTAAAAAATCCCTGCGAGTTTGTTCTCGCAGGGATTTCCACATATGTATCAAATTTTAACTTTGCACTCCTCTGGTGCATTCCAAGGCAGTAGAATATCAGCCGTTTCATTTTCCTTAATATTAGGGAACTTTTTGAAGATATAGGTCAGATATCTAAACGGATTCAGATTGTTCTCTTTGGCTGTTTCGATTATGCTGTACATAACAGCACTGCCAGTAGCTCCTGACTCAGTATTGGCAAACAGGAAATTCTTTCTGCCCATCACAAAGGCTTAATGCTTCTTTCGGCTCGGTTATTGTCAATTTCTAATCTGCCGTCCTCTAAATATCTTCTGAGATATTTCTCGTTATTCTTAAGATAGGTAAACGCACCACCAAGTTTGCTTTTAAATGCTATGCTTTGCTTTTCAGCCCAGCACAAACTTGCGTCAAGAATTGGCTTTGATTTTTCTTGTCGCACCTTTAGTATTTCTTCATAGCTTTTATCAGCTATTTCTTTTCTATTGCATATAGCTGATTGCAGTAATCTAAAGCAATTCCAGCTGTTGAGTTTGCTCGTTCGTCCTTGCTTATCATTTCTAATGCTTCAGCAAATTTTCTTCTGCAATGCGCCCAGCAACCAACAACTGTGAAGTTATCTCCAAGTTTGTGATATCCCTGATAACCATCTGCGTGTATGTAGCCATTAAAACCTTCAAGAAAGTTCTCCGCATTTTCAATCTTTCTGTTTGGTTTGTAATCATACAGTACGATATTCTTTTCAGAGCATCCACTCGTTCTGTACAGCCACATATATGCTTTCTTTGGAGTAGGCTTCTCTTTGGTTTTCAGTACCTGCAGTGTTGTTTCATCTGCATGGATTACTTCCTCTTTTATGAGAAGCTCTCTTAACTTCTCATATATTGGTTCTAACCACAGCTGACTCGCTTTAAGTATCCAGTTAGACATTGTCTGTCTTGTTAATTCAACACCTTGCCTTTTCAGGTCTTGTTCTTGTCTATAGAGTGGTGAGTATATCACAAACTTCTGTGTCATAATGTGAGCCACTGCTTCTGGTGAAGCAAAGCTGCCTTTGATTACTGGCTTTTCCTGTGGTGTTTTTACTATTGGGGTCTCAATACCGTTTTCTCACAATTCTTGCAGGCGTAGGTGTAATATACATCCTCCTGAATAATCACCTCAGCAGGTTTGATTTTTAATGTTTTCTTTACTTCCTTACCAATAACCTCAAGCTGTTCATTACAGTTAGGACATACCTTTTCTTCTTCGGGAAGAGTATGCTCTACAACAACTGTCTTGATGTTTTCTGGTAATTTGTCAAGAGTAGCTTCTTTCTTTTCGGGTATGAGAAGCCACCTTAACCTCTTCCTTTGCTTCTACATCTGAGTAGAGCTCTGCTTCGTTATGAAGAAGACTAAGCTGTTCGTAAATATATTCCGATTGTTCACTTTTTGAGCCATAGGTCTTTTTATTATTTATCTTAAGCTGCTCCATCAGCCACTTCACCTGTGTTTCAAGTTCTGAACAGTGCTCTTTTAATGATTTTAGTTCATTATATTCATCCAGTGAAATAGTAATTGTTTCACTGTTTTTATCCTTGATTATCATACCTATATTATACCACAAAACAAGGCAAAAGTACAGTATTTAAGCCATTTTATGAGAACTTTATTCCACTTATTTTTTGTGTTGACTTAGGCTGGATTATATTAAGTCCCTCCATTAACCAACGATATTGCTGAGGTGTTATTGTGACACATTCTTCAGATTTTCGAGGCCATTGAAACTTACCTTTTTCAAGCCTTTTATACAGAAGCAGAAATCCGTCACCTTCCCAATACAAACCTTTAATTCTATCCGTTCTTCGTCCACAGAAGAGAAACAAAGCATTTGTACAAGACTCAAGCTTAAACTGCTTTTCTATTATTGTTGCAAGTCCGTCTATTCCTCTGCGTAGATCAGTATATCCACTTGCAAGGTATATCGGGCAATTACAATTAAAATCATTAAGCATTTTCATTGCCCTCAACACAGCTGTTATTGTAGCTTCGTCAGCACCATTATTGATTTCTACTGTGAAATCATTTCTTTGATAGAAATCATAGGTGAGTTAGCGTTTACTTCTGGTTCTACTGACACTTCTATGAATTGAGGTCTGTTTTTTTGAGTGTAGGCTTCGTATACCTTTTTCTGTCTGCTCCAAAATGTACTTACAGGAATATTGTTATTTCTGCACCACTGCGCAACACTTAACCCACTGTTGTTGCATTTCTCTACTTGGTTTGCCCAAAGAGCCAGGTTCTGTTCTTTTCTTAATGTTCTGATACCTTTGTTCATACGAAACTCTCCAATCGTTTTTTGTTGTAGTCTATTGTAGATGTTCGTCTACAACTTATTTACTTGGATATTTTCGCATGTTTTCAAATCCGCTTCAAGACGCTGGCTTATTTGACGGTTACGTTATTATTTCTATGTATGAAGTTTTCTGATGAAGAATTGTTTTCTTTATTACCTAGATTAAAAGAATTTTTAAATAATCAAAAGTATCCACAATTATTAGTTAATAAGCTAGTGGAATATCGAGAATCTATATTAAAAATTACAGCAAATAGTATAATTATACAAAAAGGTATATATGAATTAACAATCTTATTAATTGAAGTTTGCATCTCAAATAAACTTGCAGATGAAGCACAGAAAAACCTTAATACTATTTTTGATGCCGATAATAACTATCATTTGGCATTGCAAGGGTTAATCTATTCCTTGAGTGAATCATTTGAAACTGAAGTTAAGTTACAGTCATTAATTGAAAATGCACCAACCAATAGCAGACTGAAACTTATTCTCGAATTAGCACTAATGAATTATTGTATGAAAATGCACAGTTCTAATATATCTGGAAAACTAGGTATAGAAATTTTAAATAATCCTTTTTATATGAAATTCAAGGAGTATGCATATGTACTTAGAAATTATGCTGAATTATGTGATGATAATGAAACAGCAATAGAATATTATATGAAAGCATTAAAAATATTTAAAACTCAAAAAATGAACCTAAATGTTTCGTCCGTATATATGTCTTTAGCAATGATTTATGCTTATAAAGGAAATCTATTAGAAGCAAAAAAATCACTAAAAAGTGCTCTATCATTGGATCAAAGTAGTACTACAATATGCTATTATTTGAATAACATTGCTGTAATTGACATTTTGGGTAATAAATACGATCAAAAAACTGAAAAAGCTTTACTTGATTCATCTTTATTATCAGTTACAGTATATGAAACTGTACTCATATACTGTAACTTATTAATTTATTATTGCCTGACAGATAAGTATGATACAGCATCTTTTTATGTTAAAAAAATAGAAGATTTATATTCAAACTTTCAATATGAGGAGTTTCTACATATTGTTTATCAAGATTTATTTTTTTATTATTCAAGAATAAAAAATATTGAAATGACAAATTTTTATTACAAAAAAATCATAGCAATAATAAATAATCCTAACACAAAAGAATTTACAAGAAGCCTTGCAGAAGGTATAAATGGGTTATGTGATAGTAATTCTTTTTATTCAAAATTTCCATTTAGAGTTGATTTCTTAGGTTATTGGGAGTTCACAATTGATAGTGAGTTAGGCCATTGTTTATAAGAAATTCAAACATTTCTGATAAAGAATATCCTTGTTTTTGGAACGCATAATAGAATGCACAATCGTCACCTAAATAACAATCAGGGGATAATTCTATTAAATGAAATTCGCCCTTATGAAATCTTCCGTCCACCCTCATAAATTCTATTTTATGAAAAGATTTGAATAAGCAATGAAGTTTTTCTTTAGTATTTTCATCAATATAGCTACTTAATTTAAATCCTATACTTGAGTCATCAATTTTTTTGGTTTCAAATCCCCAAATTTCTTTATCGAAAAGTTCTTTATTTGCCATTGTCAATTGTACTTCTTGACTAAAGACAACTTGATTTTTATTACCAACTATAATTAACTCAACTTCTTGTCCGTCTAGATATTCCTCTACCAATATAGGCATTTTGTGATAGTAAAATAATTCTTCGCAAAGTGTAATAGCTTTATCGTAATCAACACAAACATTATTATTAGATATTCCGGTAGAGCCACCTCCGAAATTTGGCTTTATGACAAGGGGAAGTTTTAAAGATCTTATAGATTTAATAACATAATCTTTGTTATCTAAATTCCTTACTAAAAAACAAGGTGCAGATTTTATTCCAAACTGTTTTGCAAATAATTTAGATGTGTATTTATCGTTGCAAATCATATGTGTATAATCATCTGCTCCGATATATCGCATATTCATTCCTTCGCATATACCGGGAACTATGCTTTTTGAATCAGGGGTATTTTTACCATATTTCATTGGGAATATCAAATTACTTTTATGCTGTTTAATATTATCAACAAAATCTTCAATTTCCGTATACATTTCAAATTCTTTGCAACAGTTTTTGATTGCATCCGAAATTTTTTGAGTGGATATGCAACTGTTTCCTTCCAAATTACGGTCAGAAATAGAAGCCTTACTTATTTTTGTGTTACTATCTGTTACTAATACAATTTTTTCATTAATCATTTTTAACTTCCTTTCCCATAGATAATTTAAAGTTATCCTTTATTTGTCGAAGTTGTGTGTAGGAGAGGAAAAATAATTGTATTAAAATTTAATGATAAATATGCTTTAATTTAAGAAAAGGGGTAAGTATTTATGTTTTTTTTCTTTTTTGAAAACAATCTGATTGAAAATACAATTATTAAAAAAGCTTTTGAAATAGTATGTATAAACAAGTTAAGACAGGATTACTATTGTGATATGTCTGAGTATATATTTGCAAGAATAAATAAAAATGAGATTTATTCTTCTTTGTCTGCAATGAAATCACCTTTTGCTTATCTTTATAAAAATTCATATCCACAAAGAGATAAGGCAAACGAATATTGGTACTCTTTTAGTAAAAATAATTTAGTTTGTTATAATGAGAAAATGGAAATGAGTGCTATTGAAGCAAAGGCAATAGTTTATTGGATTTATAGAATTTATAATAATGCAGAACAGCGAAGAGTAGCTACAAAAGAAATGTTAAGTGAACTTAGCTTTTCTTTTGAATTGGATGAATTGTCATTTGCTCAGGCTATTATATACATAAAATCTAAAGTAGAGATTAATTTAATAACTTCTTTTGATAAAGCAAATAAAATATTACAATCAATCGGAAAAACCGGAAACAGTATATATTACAGAGGTCACTCTAATGTGAATTATGTTTTGCTTCCTTCGGTAATGCGTTTAAATAGTTGGTATGAGCATGAATGTGACCTATACAATGAGACTGTAATAGAGTGTCCTGATTCATTTAAAAACTCCTCTACCCATCTTGACTATTTAGTTGAAATGCAACACTATGGATTACCTACAAGACTTTTAGATATTACAAGAAATCCTTTAGTAGCACTTTATTTTGCATGTTGTGATAATTTTAATAGTCAAGGTGAATTAGTTGTTTTTGATGTGAAAACTGATGAAATTAAGTATCCAAAAAGCGATACGGTTTCAATATTAGCTAGTTTACCACTATTAGATTCTAATATGAAGAAGAAATTGCTTACATGGGCGAAGGATAAGACTCTTAGTACAAGTGATTTTAATTGTAAAGCAATTAGACTTCTTCATGAAGTAAAATTAGAAAAACCTGCCTTTAGAGATGAGATAGTTAAAGAGGATATTTTAAACTGTTTTTTTGTTCTTGCTGAGAAAAAGAATGATAGAATTATTAAGCAGGATGGTGCTTTTATAATTTGTGGGTTATTTGATATAACAAATAATGTAATTAATAAGTATAGGTATAGAGAGGGTAAAAAAATTCAAATTTATATAATAGAAAAACAAGCTAAAAAGGGCATTTTAAAACAGCTGGACAAGTTTTCAATTAACAGAGGTCAGCTCTTTCCTGAAATTGCAGATGTGACAGGACATGTAAAAGAAAAATATAAATAGTTTATCTTATATTTATTAACATCTATTATGCAAAAATTAATTATATATTTCATTGTTTTTTAAGAAAGAAGGAGTAGTAATGTATTTGCGTTCACTGAGAATTCAAGGCTTTAGAAAACATTACGATACTACAATTGTTTTTTCTGATTCTACATTCTTAATTGGTGAAAATAATGTTGGGAAAAGTAGTATTTTGTATGCCCTTGACTATTTGTTGAATGGTAAAAAAGTAAATCAGAATGAATATTTTTCATGTATCACTACAGAGGGAGAGAATAAACGAATTGCTGATGATATTATTTTGACAGCAGAATTCTGTGATTTACCTACTGAAGCTAGGTTATGGAGAGGCTTTAAAGGCAGAGTAATACCATCTATTAACAAGGTTGCCGGTGAAACCGGGTTGAGTTTTATATACAGAAAAACTTTTAGTATTGGTGCATCTTCAGCAAAAATTGAAACCAAAGAATTTAAAAAAGAAATTAAACCTAATTATAGAGATTGTAAGACTGTACAAGATTATTTGGATAATGGTTTAGATGAAGGTAATTTATCAGATGAAATAAACCAATTAGATAGGGATAAGAAGTTGACGAACAAGCAAAAAAGAATGTTTGATTCAGTAGATGAAATATTTGATTTTGATGAAACTGAAGAAGTATGGGTAGAAAATCCCGGTGGTATTCCTCAGAATGTATTGAGTAAATTGCCTAAGTACTTACTCATACCGGCACAGGATAGAGAAGATGAAATAACAGGATCATCAGGTACACTTCAAAAGACCTTAAATGAATTATTTTCTGAAATAAGAGAATCTTCAGAAAATTACAAAAAGGCTCAAGAATATTTGGATAAATTAAGCCAAGAATTAAATCCTGAAGATACTAGTACTGAAATTTCTAAAATGATTGTGGAACTTAATAACATTGTATCGGAAATATTTCCTGGTACGGGAATTACAACATTAGCTAATTTAAGTGATGCTGATAGTGTAATAAAGCCAACATTCCGTATAGAAATGAATAGCAATATTACAACACCTGCCAATTTACAGGGAACCGGACTTATTAGATCCACAGTGTTTGCTTTATTAAGGTATAAAAGTTTAAGGGATAATCGAAAAAATAATTCTGAAACAAGACCTTTGATTATCGGATTTGAAGAACCGGAAATTTATTTGCATCCGAATGCTATTAGTAAAATGAGAGATACGATATATAACTTGGCAGAGAATGCAGATAATCAAATTGTTTGTACAACCCATTCTCCGTATATGATTGATATTAGCAAAAAACCATCTCAAGTACTTAACAGTTTATGGACTACTATAAGGGATGATATATCAGAAGACGGAAAAGCTGAATTGGTTGAATCTATGCCTTTTAATGTTACAGATGAGTTTATAAAACTACAAGGAGATTCAAAAAATTATATTAAAATGATTTTAAAAATTGATGAATCAATTGCTAGATGTTTTTTTGTTAAAAAAGTCTTGATTGTGGAAGGTGACACTGAACAAGTTGTTTTGACTGAGACCATAAACAGAATGCCACACTCTCTAAAAAATCAAATATTTTCTGATTGGCATATAGTAAGGGCTCGTGGAAAAGCTGCAATTATTCCATTAGTTAAATATTTAAAAGCTATGACTATAGATGTCTATGTTATACATGATGGTGACTTTGGAGTGAATGGCGCAGAGTGTTTTAATAAACCAATAAGAGAAGCCTTAAGTGATGATAGTAAATTAGTTGTGTTAGAAAATTGTATTGAGGATGTTTTAGGATATAATGCTCCAAAAACTGATAAGCCATTTGTAGCATATAAGCATATACAAGATAATTGGACTGACTAGAACAGTATACCAGAATTATGGAGAAAGTCTGTTCAAAAAATTTTTACTGAAAGTAGAACAATAGTGCATAAGACTATTGTAAGTAACACTATAAATTAATATTAAACAAACTAAAACGGCCGGTACTTATGTACCGGCCGTTTTTACTTTAGGGTTATTTGATTTTACAATTGATATTTTATAATACCTTTTATAATACTATAATGTTTGATTTTTTGTAACCGTCAAATAAGCCAGCGTCTTGAAGCGGATTTGAAAACATGCGAAAATATCCAAGTAAATAAGTTGTAGACGAACATCTACAATAGACTACAACAAAAAACGATTGGAGAGTTTCGTATGAACAAAGGTATCAGAACATTAAGAAAAGAACAGAACCTGGCTCTTTGGGCAAACCAAGTAGAGAAATGCAACAACAGTGGGTTAAGTGTTGCGCAGTGGTGCAGAAATAACAATATTCCTGTAAGTACATTTTGGAGCAGACAGAAAAAGGTATACGAAGCCTACACTCAAAAAACAGACCTCAATTCATAGAAGTGTCAGTAGAACCAGAAGTAAACGCTAACTCACCTATGATTTCTATCAAAGAAATGATTTCACAGTAGAAATCAATAATGGTGCTGACGAAGCTACAATAACAGCTGTGTTGAGGGCAATGAAAAATGCTTAATGATTTTAATTGTAATTGCCCGATATACCTTGCAAGTGGATATACTGATCTACGCAGAGGAATAGACGGACTTGCAACAATAATAGAAAAGCAGTTTAAGCTTGAGTCTTGTACAAATGCTTTGTTTCTCTTCTGTGGACGAAGAACGGATAGAATTAAAGGTTTGTATTGGGAAGGTGACGGATTTCTGCTTCTGTATAAAAGGCTTGAAAAAGGTAAGTTTCAATGGCCTCGAAAATCTGAAGAATGTGTCACAATAACACCTCAGCAATATCGTTGGTTAATGGAGGGACTTAATATAATCCAGCCTAAGTCAACACAAAAAATAAGTGGAATAAAGTTCTCATAAAATGGCTTAAATACTGTACTTTTGCCTTGTTTTGTGGTATAATATAGGTATGATAATCAAGGATAAAACAGTGAAACAATTACTATTTCACTGGATGAATATAATGAACTAAAATCATTAAAAGAGCACTGTTCAGAACTTGAAACACAGGTGAAGTGGCTGATGGAGCAGCTTAAGATAAATAATAAAAAGACCTATGGCTCAAAAAGTGAACAATCGGAATATATTTACGAACAGCTTAGTCTTCTTCATAACGAAGCAGAGCTCTACTCAGATGTAGAAGCAAAGGAAGAGGTTAAGGTGGCTTCTCATACCCGAAAAGAAAGAAGCTACTCTTGACAAATTACCAGAAAACATCAAGACAGTTGTTGTAGAGCATACTCTTCCCGAAGAAGAAAAGGTATGTCCTAACTGTAATGAACAGCTTGAGGTTATTGGTAAGGAAGTAAAGAAAACATTAAAAATCAAACCTGCTGAGGTGATTATTCAGGAGGATGTATATTACACCTACGCCTGCAAGAATTGTGAGAAACACGGTATTGAGACCCCAATAGTAAAACACCACAGGAAAAGCCAGTAATCAAAGGCAGCTTTGCTTCACCAGAAGCAGTGGCTCACATTATGACACAGAAGTTTGTGATATACTCACCACTCTATAGACAAGAACAAGACCTGAAAAGGCAAGGTGTTGAATTAACAAGACAGACAATGTCTAACTGGATACTTAAAGCGAGTCAGCTGTGGTTAGAACCAATATATGAGAAGTTAAGAGAGCTTCTCATAAAAGAGGAAGTAATCCATGCAGATGAAACAACACTGCAGGTACTGAAAACCAAAGAGAAGCCTACTCCAAAGAAAGCATATATGTGGCTGTACAGAACGAGTGGATGCTCTGAAAAGAATATCGTACTGTATGATTACAAACCAAACAGAAAGATTGAAAATGCGGAGAACTTTCTTGAAGGTTTTAATGGCTACATACACGCAGATGGTTATCAGGGATATCACAAACTTGGAGATAACTTCACAGTTGTTGGTTGCTGGGCGCATTGCAGAAGAAAATTTGCTGAAGCATTAGAAATGATAAGCAAGGACGAACGAGCAAACTCAACAGCTGGAATTGCTTTAGATTACTGCAATCAGCTATATGCAATAGAAAAGAAATAGCTGATAAAAGCTATGAAGAAATACTAAAGGTGCGACAAGAAAAATCAAAGCCAATTCTTGACGCTTTTGTGCTGGGCTGAAAAGCAAAGCATAGCATTTAAAAGCAAACTTGGTGGTGCGTTTACCTATCTTAAGAATAACGAGAAATATCTCAGAAGATATTTAGAGGACGGCAGATTAGAAATTGACAATAACCGAGCCGAAAGAAGCATTAAGCCTTTGTGATGGGCAGAAAGAATTTCCTGTTTGCCAATACTGAGTCAGGAGCTACTGGCAGTGCTGTTATGTACAGCATAATCGAAACAGCCAAAGAGAACAATCTGAATCCGTTTAGATATCTGACCTATATCTTCAAAAAGTTCCCTAATATTAAGGAAAATGAAACGGCTGATATTCTACTGCCTTGGAATGCACCAGAGGAGTGCAAAGTTAAAATTTGATACATATGTGGAAATCCCTGCGAGAACAAACTCGCAGGGGTTTTTTAGGATGATTTGACGGTTACGATTTTTTAATCCTAAATGTTATTTGATTTTCTTTTAAACCTACATTTAATATTGTTTTTGATTTGCTTTTGAAATTGCTATTTAGAATTGTTATCGGTAATGGAATTTGCGTTAGTGGTATCTTTGAAAAGCAAAGTAATGCACCAAATTGCACATAGACAAATAATGATGTAAATAATTCTGCTGATTACACCGGTCTGACCACCACACAAAAATGCCACAAGGTCAAATTTAAAAATGCCCACAAGACCCCAGTTAATACCACCGATAATTAAAAGGGTCAAAGCTATTTTATCAATCATATATATACCTCCATAAATGATTTCAAAATTAGTTTTGACCTAAAAATAAGAAATATTCAGTTTTATTGATTTTTAGAACATTACAAAAATGCCTATAATTGCAATTAAAATAAGTATCAATGCAAAAATTCTGCACATAAGTATTGCTTTTTTGATTTGATGTTTTCTAATCATACTTTCTGTTGGAAAAGGAAGTAGCAGTAGCATAATTCCTAAACCACCAAAACCAATAACTATCAGACTGTCACCAATAGCACCAAAAAGTGAACCTGCCATAATTCCGATAGGAATTAAAAATACAAATATAGCATCTAAAAATGCAAATAGTTTGCCGTATTTATCTCTTAAATCATAAAATTTGTTGGCATTTTCTTGACATTCATCCTGACAGTACATATCAAAATAAGAAATTTCTTTGCCACAAAATTCACATTTCTTCATAATATCACCTATTTCCTTTAGAATACTATAACATTTTCACAATATAAAGTCAATCGACAAAAGATGTGTTGTGTGTATCAATCAATCTCCTACATATTCAATTATATCTTGAACATTGCAATGTAGTTCTTTACAAATGGACGCAAGAACATAAAGGTCAACTCTGCTAATATTACCGTTATAGTAGCCTTGTACAGTTTCAAATCTTAAATTGCAGTTTACACATAGTTTGTTTTTTGAATAGCCTTTTTCTTTCATAACTTTGTCCAATTTAAATATAATTCCGGATTCATTTTGATTTGGTCTTTTATTCATTATTAACACCTCTATATTGAGAATAACAAAGAAAAAACCTCTTGACACTCTACATTAGAATGTAGTATATTATAGTAAAGACTACATTCTAATGTAGAATAGGAGGTACAATATATGAAAGAAAAAAGTGGTTGTAGTGGGGCATTGTTTATATTTTTAAGTATTGCCAATTTTATTTTTGCTTATTTTGCTTATCGTGGAGAACATAGTGCTAAACCGGCAAAAGTAATAAGCATAATAAATGGAAAAATGTCCTCAGTCGGTTCTCTTGGTGGAAGTTCAAAAGCAGTGGAAATGTACTCAACATTGTTTTACATTTTTATTGTATTAGGTATTATTTTTCTTATATTAAGTATAGTAATGTTTTGTGCAGGTGAATCAAGTAAGAGTGAAAATACTAATGTGAACAGTGAAGAAAATGCTGAAAAAGACAAACCAAGATTTATTGCTTGTCCAAAGTGTGGGGAGCTTAATAGTAGTAATAATACAAAATGTTTTAAATGTAAAACAGACTTGATAGAAATAATCAATAAAAAAGAAACTAAAACTAGTAATGTATGGATATGTCCAAAGTGTGGAAGAGAAAACCAAAATTATGTGGGTACTTGTGGATGTGGTGAGGTAAAACCAAAATGAAAAAGTTAATTGTTTTATCACTATGTTTAATATTTTTATTATCAATTTGTGGTTGTTCAAAAACCGGTAATAGTATTAGTAGTAATGTTAGTTCAAATACTGAAAATATTGAAGAAACAAATAATATGCAACAAACAGAAATTACTAATACAGTAATTACTAAAGATATTACTTTGTCTAGTGAAGACAAGAAAATTATTGATGTATTGTACAATAATAGAGATGAATGGGATGATTATAATACAATTGATGGTGTTAAAGGATGTCCTATAACTAATGTTGCCTTTTACAAAATCAGTTGTGAAGATGGATTTTTTGTATCCGGTTTAAACAATATTCTAAATATAAAGGAAATTAAGGATAAAGTTATCTTTGTCACCAGTGTTAAGTCATATAATGATGTACAGGTAGGTTCTAATATTTACATAGATACAGAAACCCAAAGACTTGGCATGATACATGATTTTTCTGAAAATGATAGAAAAATGATAGAGAAGATTTACGATGATACTGCTGAGAATGGTACTAAGTGGAATATGGAAGCTACCGATGAACAAAAATATTTGATTCTTGAAGATGCTTACAAAAGGTATTTAGAAACAGAAAATTCAGCAGAATAATAAAATTAATATTAAAGTTTTAAGGGTTGTCGTTGTGTTATATGGCAACCCTTTTTATAGTAATACAAATTATTTATAAACAAGGGGATATGTATGTGCTAAAATGATATGACCCAATAAAAAAGAGGAGTAACTTCAAAATATGGTATAATGGAATCGCTCAAAAACATTAACCTAAGAAAGAAGTACTCCTCATGAATATAATAACACAAGAAGCAAAGAAAAAGCAAGCCATAGTAAAATACGCACTAAGAAAGGAAAAAGCGAAGCAAGTAGAGTGTACGGTGTAAGTCTTTCAAGCGTAAAGAGATGGTGTAAACAATATGACGGTACCTGGCAATCGCTATTGCCTAAATCACGCAGACCACATAGTCATCCCAACAGACACACAAAAGAGAAGAAAGACAAATTAGAAATTCTTTTAAAAGTGCTATGAAAGATATGGATGGGATGGAGTATACAGTGATTTAAAGAGAAAAGGATATACAAGAAGCTATTCAGGAATGATATATGCTGCAAAAAGAATGGGCTTAGTAAAATATAAAAAGACCAAGAAAAAGAGCCGTAATCATAGAAGATATCCGGAGCTGTTAATACCTGGAGAAAAGGTGCAGATAGATGTAAAAGAAGTGCCATACAATTGCTTAAGAGGCAAGGCTTTAAGGGACGGAAAGCATTTTTATCAATGGACTGCAATAGATGAATGTACAAGAATGAGATTTGTATATGGGTTTGAAGAACATACACCGGAAAACTCAACTAAATTCTTGAAAATGTTATTAAAAGAATTTCCGTTTAAAATAAAAACGGTTCAAACAGATAACGGAAGAGAGTTCACATATAAATATCAAAGCAGTGAAGTGAAAAGTCCTTTTGAAATAGAATTGAACAAATTAGGTATAAATCATAAATTAATACCACCACGAACACCTTGGCACAATGGGAAGGTAGAAAGAAGTCATAGAAACGACCAAAGATATTTCTATGATTGGGAAACATTCAAAAATATTGAAGAATTAAATACAAAGTTAAAAGGACATTTAGAATGGAGTAATAACAAGACAATGAGAACACTTGAATACAAAGTCCAATGCAGTTATTGAGTGAAAAGTTAGAATTGAAATCCATTCATTAATTAATATTCATAATCAAAAGTCAGTAAAACAAGCGAAATATTAAATCGTATTTTATTTTTACCCTAAAATGGGTCATATCTATTTACAACACAGATACAAATTATTTATAAACAAGGGGATAATTCTTGACAAAATACTACTATAATCTTATAATAATTTAGTATGTGTAAGTATGATTTTTACTTAGTTTAGTAGAAATTTTACTTTGATAGTTTGAAATTAAAAAATGAAAAAATTTAGAGTTTGTGGTGATAATATGGATTACAACAAGTTAGCTGAACTTTTACTACCTGATAGTAAAATGACTAGGGAAGAAGTTTTTGCAAAATTCCCTAAAAGAAATTTAAAGGAAGGTGCTCAGGTTACTCGTATAGCACCGTCACCAACAGGTTTTATTCACCTTGGTAACCTATATTCTGCAGTAGCAGATGAAAGAATTGCTCACCTATCAGATGGTGTGTTTTATTTAAGAATTGAAGATACTGACCTAAAGCGTAAAGTTGATGGTGCAGTTGATATTATTATCAATGTTATGAAGTACTTTGGCATTGAATTTGATGAAGGTGCAGGTCAAGAAGATAAGGGCAACAATAACTATGGTCCTTATTATCAGCGTCAGAGAGTAGAGTACTACCATGTGTTTGCTAAGGAGCTTATTCAGAAAGGCTTAGCTTATCCTTGTTTCTGTACTGAAGAAGATAATGCACAACTTAGAGAGGCTCAACAGGCAGAAAATGCTACTCCGGGTTACTATGGTAAGTGGGCAAAGTGTCGTTCACTTACACTTGAAGAAATTGAAGAAAACCTAAAGGCAGGTAAGCCTTGGGTTCTAAGACTAAAATCCCCTGGTAGTGAAGATAAAGAAATCACAATCGAAGATAAGATTATGGGCAAAATCTCATTCCCTGAGAATACTCACGATATTGTTATTCTAAAGAGTGACGGTGTTCCAACATACCACTTTGCCCATGTAGTTGACGATACATTAATGGGTACAACACTTGTAATTCGTGGTAATGAATGGCTAAGCTCAGTACCAACTCACTTCCAGCTAAATCAGGTATTAGGTTTTAGACAGTTTAAGTATGCTCATACTGCTCACCTAATGAAGATTGACGAAGAAACAGGCAAGAAGAGAAAGCTATCTAAGAGAAAAGACCCTGAACTTTCTCTAGACTTCTATCGTCAAGACGGTTACCACCCATATACTGTTAAGATTTATCTATTAACACTACTTAACAGTAACTTTGAAGAATGGCATGACAAAAACCCTAACAAGGATATTAATGAATTCCCATTCTCAGTAAAGAAAATGTCACAGAGTGGTGCATTGTTTGATTTACAGAAGTTCCATGATATTTGTAAGAAAGAATTTGCAAAAATGTCACTTGAAGAAGTTTATTCTTTCCTAGAAGAATGGACTAAGGAATATGATGCTGAACATTACGATATGTACTTCGGTGACAAGGAATATATGGAAAAGGTTCTAACACTTTGTATGGGCCTTAACCAAAAGAGAAGAAGAAAAGACTTTGCTTATGCAAAACAGATTATGGCTAGTCTATCATACTTCTTTAAGGAAACATTTGTACCAAAGAATCAGTATGACTTTGATAATGAAACAGTGAAGGCTATCTTAACAAAGTATCTTGAATCTTATGATGAAAATGATGACAACTCAACATGGTTTAATAAGGTAAAGACACTTTCAGAAGAACTTGGTTTTACTACTGATATGAAAGCATACAAGAAGTCACCTGAAAGTTTCAAGGGCAATGTTGCTCAGGTTTCTGAGGCAATTCGTGTTGCTATTACAGGTGAAGCAAATACTCCTGACCTATGTACTATTTGCCAGATTATTGGTAAAGATAATGTTAAGGAAAGAATTGAAAACACTATAAATTCACTTTAAGTTGAATATAGCCACCAAGTAATTTGGTGGCTTGTTTTCCGTAATAATAAATAGATTGGATTATGATTTATGAAAAGTTTGTCTTATTTAAAGGATTATAAGGTGCAGTCAATTTTAGCACCACTTTTTAAGCTACTGGAGGCTTCCTTTGAACTTTTAGTTCCACTTGTAGTAGCTGATATTATTGATAACGGTATCAATAGTGGTGACAAAGCCTATATTTTTCACCGTTGTTTACTGTTAGTTTTACTTGCAGTTGTAGGTCTTATCTCTGCTGTATCTGCTCAGTTCTTTGCTGCTAAGTCAGCTACAGGTGCAACAACAAAGTTAAGAAGTGCATTGTTTAAGAAGATACAGTCACTTTCATTCAGTCAGCTTGACTCTATCGGTTCTGCAACACTTATTACAAGAATGACAAGTGATGTTAACCAAATTCAGACCGGTATTAATATGTTCCTAAGACTGTTACTGCGTTCACCGTTTATAGTTTTTGGTGCAACAATAATGGCATTTTATGTTGATGTTAAGGGTGCTTTGGTTTTTGCAGTAGTAGTACCGGTTCTTGCAATTATAGTTGCTGTGATTATGTCACTGACTATTCCTAGATTTAAGGGTGTACAGAATAAGCTGGATTCTGTTTTACTTAGAACAAAAGAAAATGTAAAAGGTGTAAGAGTTATCAGAGCCTTTACAAGAGAAGATAAAGAGATTGCTGAATTTGAAGAAGAAAATCAAAGCCTTGTAAAACTACAGAATGTTGCAAGTTGGATTTCTTCTATTATGAATCCTGCAACATTTGTTGTAATTAACCTTGGTGTAATTTTCCTAATTTATATCGGTGCAATCAGAGTTGATGTTGGTGTTATCAGTCAAGGTGCAGTTGTTGCCCTTTATAACTATATGTCACAGATTCTTGTTGAACTTATTAAGTTAGCTAACCTAATTATCACAGAAATGAAAGCTATTGCAAGTAAGAACAGAGTTGATGCTATTCTTACTATGGAAGAATATAAGAAGCCTAAGGGTAAAGACAAAAAGTGTGACCACTATATTACATTTGAAAATGTTTCCCTAAGCTACAACAAGAACAATGAATATAGCTTAAATAACATTAGCTTTACTGTTGATAAAGGTGATACTGTTGGTATTATCGGTGGTACAGGTAGTGGTAAAACAAGTGTAATGAACCTACTTTGTGGTTTCTATGAACCTACAAGTGGTGATATTATTCTTAATGACAAGAATATCCTTAATTATTCTGATGAAGAATTAAATGATAATATTTCTGTTGTAATGCAAAAGGCTACTATGTTCAGTGGTACTGTTAAAGAAAATATTACTTTCGGTGCTAAGAATGCTACAGCAGAAGATATTGAAAAGGCTATTGAAATTTCTCAGTCAAAAGAAATTATCAGTAACAAAAGCAAAGGTCTTGATGAAGTTATCCTTGAACAAGGCAAGAACCTATCAGGTGGTCAAAAGCAAAGACTTTCTATTGCAAGAGGTATCGTAAGAAATACTCCTATACTTATTCTTGACGACAGTTTCTCAGCACTTGACTATAAGACAGACAAAACTTTGCGTCAATCCCTTGCTGACTCAAAGGGTGACAGAACAACATTTATTATTTCACAGAGAACATCTACTATTGAACATTGTGACAAAATCCTTGTACTAAATGACGGTGCTCTTGAGGGTGTAGGTACTCATGAAGAATTACTAAAGAGTTGTGAAACCTATAAGGATATTTATGAGTCTTGTAACAAGGAGACATCATAATGAAAAGTTCTTATGTAATTAGAAGAGTATTAAAGTATATTGGTAAGTACAAGTTTTCATTTATAATTTCACTTGTGTTAACTTTATTTTCAACAGTATGTACATTATATATTCCTGTACTTGCCGGTGAAGCAATTGATATGATTGTTGGCAAAGGTAATGTTAACTTTGCAGGACTAACTAAGATTTTAATTCTTATTTTAGTAGCTATTATTATTGGTGGTATTTCTCAGTATTTTACAAATACTTTAAACAACAGAATGGCAAACAATACTGTTAAGGATATGCGTACCGATGCATTTAATAATTTGCAGTATGTTCCTGTTTCTTATATTGACAGCAGAAATACAGGTGACATTGTAAGTAGAGTTATTGCAGATGCAGAGCAGTTCTCTGACGGTTTAATTTTAGGTTTCCAAAACCTATTCTCAGGTGTTATTACTATTTTAGGTACATTGTTCTTTATGTTTACAATCAATATTTGGTTGGCACTTATTGTACTTGTATTAACTCCACTTTCACTTTTTGTTTCTAAGTTTATTTCAAAGAGAACTTATAAATACTTTAAGAAACAAAGTGAACAAAGAGGTAAGGAAACTTCCTATATTGAAGAAATGCTAAGTAACATTAAGGTTGTAAAATCCTATCATAGGGAAGATGAAAATTCTGAAAACTTTGATGTTATCAACGAAGAACTTGGCAAAGACTCTCTAAATGCAACTTTCTTCTCCTCACTGACTAACCCTTGTACAAGATTTGTTAATTCTATTGTATATGCAGTAGTTGGTTTAAGTGGTGCATTGTTTGCAATTAACGGAATTATTACAGTTGGTAACTTGTCAGCATCTTTGGCATATGCAAACCAATACACAAAGCCATTTAACGATATTACAGGTGTTATTACCGAACTGCAAAATGCCATTGCTTGTGCAGGTAGATTGCTTGAAGTTATTGATGCAGAAAAAGAAAGTGATGCAAAAGGTCAATTACCTACCAATGTTAAAGGTGACTTTACTGTTAGTGATGTGGCATTTTCTTATGATAAAAATAAAGAACTTATTAAAAATCTATCCTTTGAACTAAAGAGTGGTCAGCGACTTGCAGTAGTAGGTCCTACAGGCTGTGGTAAAACAACTTTAATCAATCTACTAATGCATTTCTATGATATAGACAGTGGTTCAATTAAGGTTGATGGTGTTGATATTAATACAGTTAGCAGAAAGTCACTAAGACAAAATGTTGGTATGGTGCTACAAGATACATGGTTAAAAAGTGGTACTATTAAAGAAAATATTGTTTTCGGTAATGAAAATGTAACTGATGAACAGGTTATTGAAGCAGCTAAGAAAAGCCATGCACATTCATTTATCAAGAAACTTCACAACGGTTACGATACATTTATCGGTGAAGACGGTGGTTCATTGTCAACAGGTCAAAAGCAGTTAATCTGTATTACAAGACTAATGCTTAGCCCACCACCGATTTTAATTCTTGATGAAGCTACTTCATCAATTGACTTGCTGACAGAACAGAGAATTACAAGGTCATTTATGAAACTTATGAAGGACAGAACAAGTTTTGTTGTTGCTCATAGATTAAAGACAATTGTGGAAAGTGACCTTATCCTTGTTATGAAAGACGGTAAAGTTATTGAAAGTGGTACTCATAAGTCACTTATGGAGCAAAACGGTTTCTACAAAGAACTATATCAAAGCCAGTTTGACTAGTATATATTGCGAATTTAATGAAATATATTGCAATAAATAGGTTTTATATGATATAATCATATGCATACAGGAGGGTATAGAAATGAATTTCTGTGGATTTTTAAATGAATTTACTGATAAGAATGAGAAAGAGGTTATAATTAAAGGCACAGTTTCTGCTGAGATTATAAGCTGTAGTTCAAATTCTATTACTATAAATGTGCCACAGCAAGATTCTAACTTGGATTCAATTATTGGCTTTGCAGCTTTAGATTATGATAATAAATTTCTTTGGTATAATGAAACAGAAGTTACTGAAGGCGAGAACACAGTTGTTTTTGATGGGTTTGATTATTTTGTAGCAGATAGAGCACCTATAAGATATAAGCTATATGCAGTTTTTGAAGAAGATGGTGTTCTTCATTTTTGTAGATTCTACAGTCAAGAAATCAAGGAAAAGTATAAAGCAACATATGACAGAAATTTACTTTATTATGATGTAATAGCTGAAGGTAGATTTGAAGATGAAGATTATTGTACTTGCTTAAGTGTTACCAGAGGTGGCTACTTTGCCTTATTAGTATTTAATAAAAAGGATATTTACAACTTTAGATTTACAAATACTGTTGATGATGTAGAGGTTGTTGACGGTAAATTGACTTTTGATGTAAAGGTTAATAAGGTTAAGGAAGCATCAGAATGGGCACTTGTAGGTATGGATAAATCAGGTGAAGAACCTGTTTATTATGATTTGCCACCACAACCCTTTGATGATGACGGTGAATTCTTTATCAGTCATTGCAGTTTAACAAGAGATTTTATTAAACTGCCTAAGCCAACTACACTAAGCCTTTACACAAAGTATGTTGTAGACGGTAAGCCATATTACACCAGAGTTTCTGTATCATCTCCAAAGGTTTCTAAGAAAATTCGTAAAATTTCTTATGAAGAATTTTTACAGCTAAATGATGACCTAAAGGCTTTTACAATTCGTTCACTTGATAATGATATTCAGTTTGTTTCTGTAGCACCTTCTACCGGTTATGAACTTGTAAATAATAGTGTTAAAGATACTATTTTATCAGAGGACTTTAATGTTTCCAGAGTTTTGTTCTGTACTCAAAGTGTATCGGAAAAGGGTGAATACAATCTTCACCTTAACCCTGATATGAGTGAAGTTGAGGAAATGTGGGCTTATTGTTATTTTCCTAAAACAAAGGAAAAAGTTATTGTTGATGTAGTAAGTTGGGACAAAGATACAGGGAACTTATCCCTTAATCTTTCAAACCTTAAGAAATCTTGCAAGGACTTTACTGCAAGGTCATATATGCTATGTATAGCATTTTTATATGAAGGTCTTGTATATCCTGCTAAACTTAAGAACCCTAACTACCACGGAAAGCTAACTGCTCCTGAACTTTTACCACTTGAAAAAAGATTATTCCCGGTTGTTGAGAGATTTGATATTAATGGTGTTGAAGTGTCACTTGCACCAATCTACTTTGTTTCCGGTAATATATATATTAGAATCAGAGAGAATTTACTTTCTCAGAAGGACCTTGTATTTGTTGATTACAAAAATTTGGATTTCCACGATAACTTTATGGATGTTACTGTAAAGATACCTAAGGAAGATAACCGTAAATATACAGGTTTTGCTTTCACATACAGATACAAGAAAAGTGATGATAGATGTGCTTATTTCATTGAAGGCAAAATCACCAAGAAACTTTTTGGCACATATTTATCAGCAAGTATTGATATGTCAAAACTTGATTTAAAGAGAGTTATATGGGACTTATATGCTACCTTTGAAGAAGATGGCAGAAGATACGGTGCTAGTATTTCTCTTACAGATAAGCAGATAGAAAAGGTACTTTACGACAAAAAGAGAGTTAAAAAGCAAGTTGATTGTACAATCAAAACAGATGAAGGTGAGGATGTTATTTTCCCTTATCATACATCTATCAATACAGTTGCTTTTAATATGAGAGAGAAGTCAAACATTGACTCCAGTGAGTTTAGAGCTAAAGAGTTTGAGGCTCTAAAAATCTTTAAAAGAAATAAAAAGAAACTGTTAAGTCAAAATATTATTCTTATTTATGAGAAGTTCTGTGCTTGTGCTCAAGATAACGGTTACTGTTTCTTTAAGCATTGTATGGAACATAATGTTGAAAAAATCTTAAATGCTAAGATTTATTATATTATCGACAAGAGCGTTTCTGACTATGAAAGAGTAAAGAAGTATGATGACCATGTACTTGATTTTCTTTCAATTGACCATATGGTTTATTTGTTGGCATCAAAGTTACTTGTTTCTTCAGACTCAAAGCCACATAGTTATGCTTGGCGACCAAACAACTCATTTGTTTCAGAAATGCTAAAGGAAAAACAGATTTTCTTCTTACAACATGGTGTTATTGCACTAAAGAGAGTTGATGGTATCTTTGGCAAGAATGGTGGTAATCCGGTTAACAAGTTTGTTGTTTCTACTCCACTTGAAAGGTCAATTATCATTAACAAGTTTGGATATAAGAGTACCGAAGTTTGTATGACAGGTCTTGCCAGATGGGATGAACTTGTTGATAAATCTAAGGATTATAACGAAGTTTTGATTATGCCAACATGGCGTAACTGGCTTGATGAAGCTGAGAACAGCACTTTCTTGCATAGCGATTATTACAAGAACTATTCTAAGTTACTTGAAAGTGAAAGACTAAATAAGCTACTTGAAGATAATAACCTTATGGTTAACTTCTATATTCACCCTAAGTTTAAGGACTATATCGGTAACTTTGATGTTACAAGTAAGAGAATGAGACTTATTCCTTACGGTGAAGAACCTCTGAATGAACTTATGATGAGATGTAAACTTCTGATTACTGACTATAGCTCAGTATGTTGGGATGTTTACTATATGAACAAGCCAATTCTTTTCTATCAGTTTGACTATGATTTATACAACAAGGTTCATGGTTCTTACATTAATATGGAGAAAGATTTGTTCGGTTATCGTAGTTTAACTATGGATAAACTTCTTGATGACTTTGAAAATGCTATTAAAAATAATTTCAAACAACCTAAGGAATTTGACGAAATGAGAGAAAGCACTTTTGCTTTTACTGACAAAAATAATTCCTCAAGAATTGTTCTTGAAATTAAGAAAATGAAAATCTTTGATTAAATCATATAAAAGTTATAAGCACCTCAATGAGGTGCTTTTCTTTGGAAAATTTAACTAAAAATATAAAATTTATTATTGTATAAAAGCCATTATAAATATTCTACCTATTTATGTAGAATGTATAAATTTACAAAAAACTAATTTATCTACTATATTTCATTATTTTTTTGTGCTATAATTTTCAAGAGAGGAGGCAAAAGCTGTGAAATATTTTGGTTTGCTGGATGAATTTTCTGATAAAGAAATAATAATACAAGATCGTATAAAGGCAGAGTTAATCGGTGAAGGAGAAAACAAGGTAACTATTAGATTTCCTCATCAAGATGTTAACTATAAAGATGCAGTTGCTTTTGCACTTCTTGATTCTCACAACAAATATTTGTGGTATAAGGACACTAAGATAAACAGTGACCTTTGTACTATTAATTTTGATGGCTTTGATTATTTACAGATTGATTATGTACCACTAAGATTTAAACTATACCTTGTATTTCAGGGTAACGGTCACTTAACTTTCTGTAGATTGTATTCAAAGAGTATTAAGGACGAATACAGACTGACTAAAGATAAAAGATTACTGTATTACAGTTCAATTTCTTCTGCCGAATATAGAAAAGAAGAAGTTAATCTAATTACAAATATTACAACATCAGGTTATTTTGGTTTTATCTTAATTAACAAATCCAGCAGAGTTGATTATATTGTCAGCAATACTGTTGATAATTTTAAGATTTTTCAAGATGATTTTTGCTTTGATGTTACCTTAGAGAAAATTTCTAAGTTTACTAATTTTGGTGTTAGCTTTAAGTCAGCTTTACCTAATGTAAATACTATATATGACTTTAAACCGACTTTAGTTCGTGATATGGGGGATAGGTTTGTTCTGGAATGTAGATTGCCTAGAACATATTTTCAGGGTATTAAGCCTGATGTGTTTAACCTACATACATATTACGATATTGACGGTGAAAGATATTATTCAACTGTACAGATTAAGGATAAAGAAAATTATGACAATATTCTTGAATTATCTGCTACAGATAAACTTCAGCACAGAACTTTAATTGATGAAATAACTTTTACAGCAACAGAAAGTTATAAGCTACAGTTCTCTACTATTTTACCTTACAATGGTGTTGAGATTACTCCGGAAAATACTGCAAAGAGAATTTTGTTCTCTCCAAATTTTGTAGCTACAAGAGTATTTTACGGTGCACAGTCAGTTGACCAGTTGGGACAATATCGTATTTCTTTATACACAGACCTAAGTGGTATCAGCGATTTAAGTGTATTTGCCCATTGTACCTCAATTAAAGAAAAAATTATTCTTGATGTTACAGAATTTAACCCTAAGAAAAATGAATTTATAGTTGACTTCTCAGCTTTTAAGGAAGCTATGGAGGATATTACTTCCCGTACATATTCAATTTGTGTTGCGTTTTCCTATAACGGTTATATGTATTGTGGAAAAGTTTCTGCACCTGATTATAAAGAAGATGAAAGTACAAAGTATCTTCAAGAGGTAGAAACCTTAACTATAAAAGATACAATAGCAGTTGTTGAACCTATGTACGGCAGTAACGGTACTTTCTATGTTAGAGTAAAGGACAGACTTTCTTTATTTAAGGATAAAGTTTCTGTTTCTTACCAAAAGGCATATTTCAAGGATAAGTACCTATATATTGTAACTGATATTACTAATAACAAAGAACATTTCACAGGCTATGCTTTGTCATATAGATTTAAAGACAGTGAAGACAGAAGAATTTACTATACAAGTGCAGAGCTTATTCCAAGTGGTGACAACACTCATCTTAAAGGTAGATTTGATTTATCTAAGATTGAATTACAAAAGTCTGTATGGGATGTTTATGCAGTATTTAATGATGGCAGAACTGCTTATTTTGCCAATGTGTATGTAGATAAAAGACAAATGTATGACTATCTGTATCACAAGTCAATGAGTGAAAATTTCTACAGATTTTCTAATAAGGAAGATACAGATATTCTGTTTCCTTACTTTACTACAAGGGATACACTTGCCTTTATGATTAGACAGATTAGCCCTTGTGACTCAAGAAAATTTAAGATGAAAGAAATTTTAGCAGTATGTTGTCATAAGGTTCTAAAGTGGTACTATAGCCACAAGAACATTACCTTAGTGTATGAAAGAAAGTCACAAACTGCTCAGGATAACGGTTACTATTTCTTTAAACATTGTATGGACCACAGAGTAGGAAAAAGGTTAAAGTCAAAGATTTGTTATGTTATTGACCCATCATCACCTGACTATAAAAATGTTGAACCATACAAGGGTAATGTGCTTAACTTTATGTCATTTAAGCATATGATTTATCTGTTAGGTGCAAAGAACTTAGTATATACTCATTCCAAGAATGACTGTTATATTTGGAGACCAAACAACTCGGTAATTGCCGAGAGAATAAGATTTAAGAAACATATTTTCTTACAACACGGTGTAACCTCACTAAAGAGAATTGATAAATTTTACGGTAAAGGTAAAGCCGGTGATACTGATGTATTTGTTGTTTCTTCTAAGAAAGAAAGAGAAATTGTAAACAAATGGTTTGGCTATTCAAAGGAACAAACTCCTATTACCGGTTTGGCAAGATGGGATGCATTAAAGGATAAGTCAAATGGTTCTAACGAAATTGCTTTAGTACCAACAACAAGAAATTGGCTTGATGATGTACCTAGTGAAAAGTTCCTAGACAGTGACTTCTATAATAGATATATGGAACTGCTAAATTCTCCTGAACTAAAGACAGTTTTGGCTAATAATGACCTAGAACTAAACTTCTGTATCAGCAGTAAATATAAAGATTACTTTACAAGTGATAAGATTGATAACAAGAGAATTCATATTTCAGTTATTGGTGAAAAGCCTTTAAATGAAATCCTAATGAAAAGCAAGTTGCTTATTACCGATTACAGTTCAGTATGTTACGATATGCTTTATATGTGTAAGCCTGTACTGTTCTATCAGTTCGACTATGAAAAGTTCATTAACTCAGTAGGCACATATATTAATATGGACAAAGACTTAATGGGTGACAGAAGTATCAGTGCAATTGACTTGTGTAATGATATAAACAAAATGGCAAAGAGTAATTTTAGACTTCCTTATGAATATAAATTAATGAGGGACAATAGTTTTACTTATTTTGACAGAAATAACTCTCTGAGAATTATTCAAGAACTTAAAAAGGTTATGGAATAATATTAGAATATAAAATAGTAAACATTAACATAAAACAGTATGTAAACTTGTGAAATGTTACAATATTAATGTTTGCTTGTTGACCATATATTTGTACTATGGTAATATATAACCAATAAGAAATAGGAGGGTTATGTTATGATAACTAAAAGAAATATAGGATTAGCAATCCTATTCACAATTATTACTTGTGGTATCTACGGTATCTACTGGATGGTAGTTGTTACTGATGATACTAACAAAGCAGTAAACGACCCTAACGGTACATCCGGTGGTATTGTTGTATTACTATCAATTGTTACTTGTGGTATTTACGGAATTTATTGGGCTTATAAACAAGGGGAAAAGCTTGATAATGCAAAGAATATGCGTGGTATTCCATCATCAAATTCTAATATTCTTTACTTAGTTCTTGATATTCTTGGTCTAGGCATTATCGCTATTGCATTAATGCAGGATGCCCTAAATAAAATCTCTGATTATGACAGCTTTAACGGTAACAACGGTTATAACAATGGTTATAATAATGGCTACAACAACGGTTACACTAACCAGAACGGTCAAGGTTATAACAGTGTTCATCAGAATAACACAGGTTATAACGGTGTTAACTACAACGGCAATGGCCAAGATAATTCTCAGGCAAATTATAACAACAACCAGAATAATAACGGACAGATGTAATTTTTATGAAAGAAAGATTGTATAAAACTCTAAAGCCTATATTTTTACTGCTAATTGTTGGTGGTATATATGTAGTGCTAATATACACAACAGGCTTCAAGATTCCTTGTCCAATTAAATTTGCAACAGGTTTTGATTGTCCCGGTTGTGGTATTTCTAGGGTTCTTCTTTCTTATTTGCGACTTGATTTTAAAACTGCATTTTTCACCAATCCGGTAATAACAGTTATTTTGCCAATAATGTTAGGTGATTATATATATCACAAATATCATTATGTGGTTCACAATAACAAAAAGCCTTTTAATAAACTAGAAAATATTTCTATGTATGTTATGATAGGTGCATTAATCTTGTACGCAGTAATTAAAAATATTTATGTTCACATAAACTAAAAAATTAGAGGATACTTGTTTTCAAGTATCCTTATTTCTTTTGTAAAAAGTTCTTTAATTGTATTCCTAGCATAATATACTTAGTAGGAGGTATGCTATGAGAAATTTTAATGGTCTTTGTTATGTGCTAAACCATTCACCAAATGCAGTGGCTTGTGTTTATGGTAGCGAAAGTTATAGTGATATTAAAGGTAGGGTAATGTTTTATCAGCTAAGGGATTATGTAATTGTTAGGGCAGAGGTTAGTGGATTGCCAAAATGCGATAAACCTTGTGAAAGCCCTATATTTGCATTTCATATTCATAGTGGTGAAGAATGTACAGGTGACAAAACCGATTCATTTAAAAATGCCGGTACTCACTACAACCCAAATAATTGTAAGCATCCATACCATGCAGGAGATATGCCACCACTAATGGGTACTGATGGGAAGGCTTTTTCTATGTTTATGACAGATAGATTTACCGTAAATGAAGTGATAGGAAAAACTGTTATAATTCATCTTCATCCTGATGACTTTGCTACCCAACCATCAGGTAATTCCGGTGAAAAAATAGCTTGTGGTGTTATAAACCGTAATTGTAACAGAAGATAAAAATAACCGACCTAAGTTTACTTATAACTAAGGTCGGTTTTCTTATAATTATTGTAGGTAAAAGCTCATTTTGTCATTGCTGATTTTTACAACTATATTTTTATCAATTTCGCTAAAGAACTTTTTGATAGCTGTGTAAACCTCATCACCTGGCTTTTCATCAAAATTAAAATATTGACCACCACAACTGTCGTGAAAATGTAAATAAAGGTCAAAATCATTAGAAACTATGTCCTTTATCTTCTTTGCAACATCATATGTTATTACCATAAAACCACCTCAGAAAAAAATTTTTATAAATTTTTATAAATTTATGTAACCTTTTTGACTTTTGAAAAGTGTTATATGTGAAAGCAGTTAAATTATAAAAGAATTCTTTATAAACACTTTCTAATTATTATTATATGTTTGATAAAGATTATGTCAAACAAATTTTTATTCGGAAGGGAATATTATTATGAAAAAGATAATCTCAATTTTAATGGCAATCCTTTGCCTAGTGTCAGCAAGTATCTGCACAACATCATGTTTTGCAGAAGAAAAAGAAGTAAAATCTACTTCATCAGAAAGTCAGTATTTACAAACCCGTAGATACAATGTAGGCAGTACAATCGGTACTTGGATTGGTGATGAAGGTGGTCCTATTATTAAGATTAAGCCTAATTCAGTTATCAAGTCAAAGAAAGATAAGTATGGTGATACAATTTACTATGCTGCAAAAAAGGGTACTTATATTGCTAATGTATATGATGAAGGTAAGTGTATTGGCAAGGTAAAGATTATTGTTGGTGACTTTAAGACAGTTCTAAAATCAAATTCAAAGAAACTTAACTTATCATATAATAAGTATGTATCATTTAACAATAGTGAGTATTATACTAAGTATCAGTCATACAAAAAGTTAAGTACTATGATTTCTTTCCCAAAGAAAGGTGCTAAGTATTCTATCAAGACTACAGGTAAGTCAATCCTAAAAATAGCTAATAATGAAATTTATACTGTTGGTGTAGGTACTTCTACATACACTCTTTATCAGAAAATTGGCAATAACAAGGCTACTAAGGTAGGTGACTTTACTGCAACAGTAAAGAATGTAAATATTAAAACTGCTACAGCAGTAAAGCTGAATAATGTAAACAATGACTTTGATTACTATTCAGTAGATGATATTGAAGATTTATCTGTTAATGAAAAATATAACTTTACAAATAGAGTAATTAAGGAAAAACTAACAAGCAAAAATTGTGGTGTTTATGTTTCTCCTAAAAATTATAAGGTTACTTATACTGTTAAGAATTCTAAGGTTGCTACTGTCAGCAAGTCAGGTGTTGTAACAGGTAAGAAGAAAGGTGTAACAAAGCTTACTTTCAAAATCACCTTTGCCGATAAGTCAGTTTACACAAATAGTGTAAATGTTTTAGTTATATAATTCCTAAAATTTCGATATAACCAAATCTCAATTTCCTCCCAAAAGGCTCTGACTTTTTAGTCAGAGTCTTTTACCTTTTGTATGCTAAAAAATAATGAGAAAATTTGTACATTTTACCCATATTATTTTTCTTTTCTTAGGAGTATAATCACTGTAATATTTCAGTAGAGAAATATTTTGAAAGTTTGCAACACTTTTCCTTTTTGAAAAGTATTATTAGTAGGAAGGTGATTTTATGAGTAAAAATAAGAAAATTTTTCGTTTTGCATTTTGTGGAATTTTATGTGTAGCTATATTATTATCAATGACCTACCTAGGTGCTGTTTTAATTGAGAAATATCAAGCTGATACCACTTGTGGTAACGGTGATGATGTTTCCTCCAGATGGGTAAGCAGTGAGGATGCTATCAGCCTTGATGTGGATTCCGATACTTTCCCTACAATGACAGATACATATAATACAACGAAAATTTATGGTGAAAAATTTTGCTATGTTCCTAAAGATAACAATAAATTCTTACTGAAAAAGGAAATTGATACTTTGGATAATGATACAACCGATACTCAGTATAAGGATATTGCTGAGGGTACATATGAATATAATTCAGAAACAGATACAAATAAGGCAAAAGTTAAGTTTACAAAAATTAATAACAAAAAGTATGATTATCTTCTAAACAAAGAATATACTTTCAGTAAAGATTGGTAATTATAAAGTCTATAGACAAAAGCCCTAACTATTGTAGTTGGGGCTTTATGTGTCCATAAATAAATTTCTGATTTTTTATTATTTTATGTAACCTTTTAGGCTTTTACAAAGTGTTATATATGAAAGCAGTTAATAAGCAAAAATAAATTTTGAAAATATTTCAAAAAAATTTATTTTTTATGTAACCTTTTGGACTTTTACAAAGTGTTATATATGTAAGCAGTTAACCGGCTTAAAAAAGATGATTCAATTTTGAAAAAAAGAAGGGCATAATTATGAAAAAACTACTAGCAATTATTTTTTAGCCGTTGTTTGTATTATTCCTACAATGGCAGTATCATTTAGCGTATCAGCTAAAGCAGCAACAAGCAATGTAAATTCAAAAGATGCATTTATGTATCAGTATTCTGAGAAAACTTATACTGTTAAGAAAACTAAAGCACAACAGAAATATAAGTTTGATTATTCAGTTAGCAACAACAGTGACAATAGTGTTATTGTTGTAAAGAATGATGACAAAACAAAGTTTCAGGTAACTATTGGTGGTAACAAAGAAACTTCTGCTAACAGACCTGTTGTTTCAGTTTACTACAAGAACGGTAGCAAGAAAGTTGTTGTTCAGAAGTATGTTGTAAAAGTTGCAAAGTACAAATTCCAGAACATCAATATGGGTGTAGGTAGATCAGATAGTGTTGACTACAAATTCCCTGCAAATGCAGAACAGGTTTCTTTCATTGTTAAGAATAAGAAAGTTTCAACATTTACAAGAGAAAACCACCTAACATATTGGAATGGTTCAGGTGAATATCAGTTTAAGGTAAATGCTTTATCAAAAGGTACAACACCGGTTTCTTTCTATGCTAATAAGTCATTCTTCAAGAACAGTAAGTGCTTTAAGCCTGACAACAGACTACTATGTACTTTCAATGTTAATGTTGGTAACTATAGACCACAGTTAAAGATTAATGCAAGAAACCTAAAGTTACATTATTCTAAAGTTGTAGATCTTTCAAAGCATAATGAACAGATGAATGAACTATACAACCTATATGCAGATATTCCTTCAATGCTTTACAATGTAGATTCAAAGGCAAAGGCTCAGTACAGAATTGAAACTAAGGATAAAAGTGTTGTTTCTGTAAATGGCAATAATCTTGATACTAAATCAGTAGGTAAGGCTACATATACTCTTTATTCTAAGACTAACAATAGAGAACTGGTAATTGGTACATTTACAGTTCAGGTAACTGATATTCCAATGAGAGAACTAGCTGATTATAATACAATTGAATACGATGATGGTATTTTCTACAATGACCAAATTGGTGTAAAAAAGGGTGGCACAGTAGATGCCTTTAAAACAATTAAGCAGGCAGTTTTAACTGACTCTTATACCGGTATCAACTTTAAACCTGCTGACTATAAGATTACTTATAAAATTAAGGATACAAGTATTGCAACTGTCAACAGTAAGGGTGTAATCAAGGGCAAAAAAGTTGGAGATACTAGGTTTGAATTTGCAATTAAATTCTCTGATGGCTCAACATTTAGCGATTTTGCTGAACTTGGTGTATATTAATAATTAAATAACTGAATAGAAATTAAGGAACTCCGGTATATAAATTACCGGAGTTTTTGTTTATGAAAAATTTATTATTTTATGTAACCTTTTAGACTTTTACAAAGTGTTATATATGAAAGCAGTTAATAAGCATAAAATAACTTTTGAAAATATCTCAAAAAAATTTATTTTTTATGTAACCTTTTGGACTTTTACAAAGTGTTATATATGTAAGCAGTTAACAAGCTTAAAAAGATGATTCAATTTTGAAAAAAAGAAGGGCATAATTATGAAAAAACTACTAGCAATTATTTTAGCTGTTGTTTGTATTATTCCAACAATGGCAGTATCATTTAGCGTATCAGCTAAAGCAGCTTCAAATCAAGTGAAAACAACTAATGTTTCACTTTATCAGTATGGCGAAAGTACTTATACAGTAAATAAGTCAAAGTCAACTCAAAAGTACAGTTACGGTTACACAGTTAGCAATAACAATGGAAAAAATATTGTTGTTGCAAAGAATGACTCAAAATCAAAACTACAGTTAACTGTAGGTGGTAACAAGGTAACTTCATCAACAAAACCTGTTATCACAGTTTATTATAAGCAAGGTAAAAAGAAAGTTGATGTACAGAAGTTTAATGTAACAGTTAAGCAGTTTAGACCAACAGATACATTTGTTGATGTTGACAAAACAGTTAATCATACTGTAGATTTTCCGTCAAAGACAAGGGACTTATCTATTAAAGTTACAAACGAAAGAAAAGCTACTGCCAATGGTAATGTAATCCAAGGTAAGACAGTAGGTACAACTAAAGCAGAACTTTATCTTAATAAATCTTACTTTAGCAACAAGAAATGTGTTAAGAGCAACAAAGATGTACTATTAGGTGCATTTAGAATTCGTGTTTGTGAATATAAGCCAAGTATCAAAGAAAATGCTGAAATCTCATTATATTATTGCAAGGCTTTCAATCAATTCTCAGGAATAGATAATATAAGAACATATAATGATGACAAAAATACAGAAGGTAAAAATAGTTTTACTTTTGCAAAGGGAATTACATCATATTTTAATGAAAAAACTCCCGGTTTAAAATATCAGATTGTTGCTAAAAAGTCCGGTATTGTTGGATTATACGGTAACAGAGTTTACTCTAAATCGGTAGGCAAAACAACTGCTAATATTTATGGTATTCAGTCAGATGGTAAGACTGTAAATTACGGTTCATTACCTGTAAATGTAAAGAAAGTTTCAATGGCTAAGATAGCACAGATTAAGTATGAAAACAGTGAATGTGATATTTTTGATCCTTATTACGAAGGCAATGTAACACTTTCACTAAGTAATGTAAAAACTTTTAATTCTAAGTATACAATTATGTATAACTTTTTAAATACTAATGGTTTCAGTTTTAACCCATCAGATTATAAGATTACTTTTAAATGTACAAATCCAAAGATTGCATCAGTAAGCAGTAATGGTATTGTTACTGCAAAGAAAGTAGGCTCAACAAAGTTTAATTTCACAATTAAGTTTAGTGACGGTTCTACTTTTAACTATGGTTATGAAACAATTACTGTAGAAAAGTAATATCGGTGATTTTGTATTAATAAAGTAAAGTGAGGATGTAAAATTATGAAAAAGCTATTAGCAATTATCTTAGCTATTGTTTGTATTATTCCAACAATGGCAGTATCATTTAGTGTATCTGCTGCTGAAAATTCCAACATAATAGTAACAAAGAATGTTTCAGTATATAGATGTCAAGAGAATGTAATTAACATTAAGAAAACAACTGAACAGAAAAAATTTAAGTTTAGTTATTCAGTTAGCAACAACAAGGATAAATATATTTTTGTTGATGATAATAATGATAGTAGTGAATATACACTTTGGTATAGTGGTTTAAAAGTAACCGGTAATACAAAGCCTGTTATTACAGTTTACTATATGAATGGCAAAACTAAAGTTGTTGTAAATAAGTATGTGGTAACTGTTAGACAGTATAGAATGGACGATATTCTTATGAATGTTCGTGATAAGAGAACTGTTGAAAATAACTTTACATCAGGTGGTTATGACTCAAATGTAAAGGGTTGTACCACTTACGAATTTACTAATAAGAAGGTTGCCTCATTTAACACAGAATCAACAGGCTACAGTAACAGAAATTATGTGTATGGTAAGGCAAAGGGTACAACAAAGGTTAAGGTTTACCTAACAAAAACATTCCTAAAGAATATGGATGCTTTTAAGTCATACAAAAGATTACTTCTTACTACTTTTACTGTAAAGGTTGGTAACTACCCACCATATATTAAAAATAGTTATAAGAGTTTTAATATGAATTATTACAGTAAAGCAGATTGTGGCTATGCACTATCTTATAATGATGCAAACATCAGCATTAATGATATGGTTAGTAACGATAAGCCAAATGCAAGATATTCTATTACAACTAACGGTAAAAAAGTAGTTAAGCTTGTTGGCAGAAACCTAATTTCTACAGCAGTAGGTAAGTCAACATATACTGTATATGCTACTATTAGTGGCAAAAAATATAAGGTAGGTAACTTTACAGTTAATGTAAAGGATAACAACAAGATGGCTGATTATGCCCTAATGAATTTAAATGAAAATTGTCCTGAATATTACGGAGAACCTTCAGTATTTGGTACAAAGAACAGTATCAGCATTGACATTAATAACAATAATAAATATGAAACTAAGGATAAAATCCAAGATGCTTTCACATTTAACGGTTATACAGGTGTTTATTTTGCTCCATCTGATTACACTATCACTTATAGTGTGGATAAGGATAGCACAGACCTTATCTCAATTGATAATGACGGTGTAGTAACTGCTAAGAAAGCCGGTTCAGCTTTGTTCAACTATACTATCCATTTTGCAGACGGCTCATCATATAAAAGCTATCAGGTTTCTGTTAATATTTATTGATAATTATTTTAAATTTAATATATAATATTTAGTGTTAAGTATTAAGTATCCTATTGTAAAAGCTCTGACAAATAAATTGTTAGGGCTTTTGTTATACCAAAAAAATTGAACATTTATTTATTTTTATCAGTTTTGTCTATGAATTTATTTTTCGATTATGTTTGTTTTTAAATATGATTTCGATAAATTTGGGGTTGTCTTTTTAATTTTTGTTGAGTGTAAAGGAAAATTTCCTTTAAATTCAATCGACTATAAAAAATTCATAGTGAGAATGTGTATCTAAAATAATATTAAACTCTGACTCACAGGTGTAGGGGACATCATTGATGTCCCGTTACAAACTAGCCTTTATATAGGTACTTTGTCCTATATGGTAAGTTATAATTTCTAGTTTCTGCATAGGACTAAGTTACATAAAACATTTTACTATTAAACGGGCGAACAATTAAGTGAACATCAAAGAAAATGAGCCATAGGCGAAGTTTGATTTGCTAATGTGAACTTATGCAAAAGTTTTTGAATAAAAAACTTTTGTAGTGAAGCCCCTACGACTGTGAGCCAAGAATTTTGTTATAATTCACACCCACAAACTCTAATTTGTAAGTAAATATTAAGTCCCGTTATTCCTTGTTTAGTGGTGCGAGTAACGGTGTTTGCACTAGCGAAAGTGCCTACCTTGCTTATTAAGCACAAATGCGTTAGGAAAGAGGCATCAACGCTCTCCCTAAAAACAGTCCACCGGACTGTTTTCTTAACTTCAAGTACAACATGGTCGTTTAGCGTTGTGCATAAATGCACTTCCTCAAACTCCCTGTTGTAGCTCTTCCTCGAACTCCTTTCTTCTGCCACCGGCAGCAGTCGTTCTCGTCACACCTCAAGTCCCGTTATTCCTTGCTTAGTGGTGCGAGTAACGGTGTTTGCACTAGCGAAAGTGCCTACCTCGCTTATTAAGCACAAATGCGTTAGGAAAGAGGCATCAACGCTCTCCCTAAAAACAGTCCACCGGACTGTTTTCTTAACTTCAAGTACAACATAGTCGTTTAGCGTTGTGCATAAATGCACTTCCTCAAACTCCCTGTTGTAGCTCTTCCTCGAACTCCTTTCATCTGCCACCGGCAGCAGTCGTTCTCGTCACACCTTAAGACCCGTTATCGCATTGCTGGTATAATAAAAAGACCTAATACTTATGTATTAGGTCTTTTTATGGTGCGAGTAACCGCTGCGAATGGCTTAAAGCCTGAATTTTTCGCGGTTTGACTGCACTTTTGACTGCAGTTTGTGCCAATCCTACATTTTTTCACGCGATTTGCAGGTTGTTGGCTTTCATATATTCGTCGGCGACGGCGAGGTGTTCATTGCGGAATTTCTCGAAAACGGAGCAGTAAGTATTCAGGGTGATGTTGATATCCGTGTGTCCCAAAATCTTCTGCAACACCTTTGCAGGCATTCCGGATTCGATGCATCTTGTCGCGTATGTGTGTCTGAGCGAATGTAAATCCACTCTTCCATATACGGTTTTATCGACGATCCCATACGCTTTCAAAGCCGCCGAATAAGAATAGTTTACTTGATTGGTGGTGACAAGATTTTGATTGCGCGACAGGAAAAGCAAGCCGCTTTTCTTCCTGCCGATAATGGTTCTCAGGAAATCTGCCACATCCTCATTGACAAAGAGCGTGCGTGTTCCTGCCGAAGTCTTGGTTTCGTTAAACACGTTCTTTCCAAACTTACCGCGCGCAACCGTTTTGTTCACGCTGATGGTTCTGTCATCGAGGTTGATGTCCTCCACCATCAGAGCACAGCACTCACCGATCCTCATGCCCGTGAACATCGACAACAGCATAATATCACTGTAACGAATATCCTCGCTTTTGAGCACGTCAAGGAGCTTTTTCTGCTCGTCAACCGTCAGTGCCCGAACGGGGATCGTCTTTTTGTTGGACTTCGGGCATTTGATCTCCTTGATCGGGTTGTCCTCGATAATCTTACGGTGTGTCGCCTTGCTGAGGACTGCGCCGAGAAGCTGATACATCTTGTTTATGCAGGACTGCGAATAGTCAAGCTGTGTTTTGAAAAACGCGATGATATCGTCCTCGCTCAGCTCGTTAAGCGGTTTATCTGAAATTGCGGAAAGCATTTTCAGCGTTTCCATCTTCCTGTCATAGCTTGATTGCCTAATCTCATTCAGCGCAAGCTGCTCGTCCATCATCTTTTCCGCATACTGGAAAACAGTCGGCATTTGCTGTTTTTTCTCATTATGGAGATTTCCGGCAAGAGCCTGTATTTGCAGTTCTTTTAGCTTGTTCCGCGTCTCTCGCTCGGTCTTGCCGTAAACGGTCTTGCGAACGCGTTCGCCGTCAATCACCAGATTGATTTGCCCGGAATACCGCTTGCGGCTCTCCACATAATAAATAGAGCCTTCGCCGTAAGGCAATTTGATTTTCTTTGATTTTGTGCCTTTGGTTTTCAAATTATCCGTCCTTTCCAAAGCCTAAAGACACTGAATCGTTTTTGACTGTCTTTATGATAACGCAAAAACGACTCAACGTCAATAGAATTTCTCACTTTAAAGCATTAAACTCTGCGATTTTTACTCCATTCTATGAACGCCTGCTCGCTGACCTTAAAATTCTTGCCCACTCTGACAAGCGGAAAATCTGCTCTCATCATGATATTCCTTGCTGTCGGCAGGCTGCAGCCGAGTGCCTCGGCGACTTCCTTTGTGCTTAAAAACTTGATTTGTGCTTCCATAATGTACCTCCGTTAATTGCCGTATAAGCCGTCGGCTTCCAGTGTATCTATCGAATTATAGAGTGAAGTCAGCATATAGGCTCTCATATTTTTTATTTCGGTTGTATTTCTTTCAAGTGAATTAATAACATATTCAATGTGTTCAGCGGTTAGCATTAACAAGCGTTGGCGAACGGTTGCTATCGGAATTTCGCGCTTTCCAATCCGTACATAGCTTTCATTTGAGCAATATGTATCGGTTATTAAACTGACGATTTCTTCCAGTACGCCGCCGAAATCACGCTGCGCAAGCACATCATATTCGATTTGCTCCATAATCTCCTCTTTTACCACATTGTAGGAGATGGATAGATTGATATGACTATCTTCAGTATGAATATATTCAGTATTGATTGGTGGTGATTTTCCGCATTCCAGGATGTGGGGTTTCATTACTCCTGAATGTTGATTATCATTGTTCTTGAATAGTGAATTTGGAGATTCTTCAAACTGATTAACATAAATAGCATCCGGCTTACCTCTGCCTTGATTTCTACGATTAATCAACCGATATTTTTCAAGCTCACGAAATAATCGCGTCGCCTTTTGAGATCCACAGCAAAACGTTCTGCACACCTCGCTGTTTGTATAGTACACAAACACACTGCCGTCTTCATCCAAAAATCCATTCTTCTCAGACAACGTCAGCCTGTCCAGCAAAAATGCGTACAGTATCTTTGCTTCAACAGATAGCTGTGAATACGAATCCGAAAACAAACATAACGGTACCTTTAAGAACCGATAACTTGATTTCATAATAATCAATCCTCCTAGAATATGTTAATTTGAAGAAAAACCCTCTCACCCTTTTATTCCACACTTTTTTTGGATTTGTTGCAAAGAAATTTCAAATTTCACTTATTAAACTGCCTTAAAGCTTTCAAAATCATCTGAAACGTATGCAATACAGTCTATATAACCTTCTATTACTGTATTGCTGACTTTTTTCAATTTGACAACCTATTATTTTTTTCAACTATCTAATATTTTAAGAAAAATCCTCTCACCCTTTATTCCACACTTTTTCGGAATTTTTTGCAAAGAAATTAAAAAAATCAGTTATCAAACTGCTTTAAAGCTTTCTAAATCACCCAAAACATAAGCAATACTTTCTAAAAACCCCTCTACTTCTGTATTCCACACTTTTTTCCGTATTTTTAACCTGCTATTTTTGAAATTATAAAATTTTCTATATATAGCACAAATTTTATTATGTGTTTTTCGATAACTTAGTGCAGTATTGCAACAAATGTAAAACCTCCTCTACTTTCTATTGCACAATTTTTTTCGATTTGGCAACCTATTTACAAAAATAAATATTTTTGCAATTCATTGCAAATACTTTACATACAATAAGATTTATGCTATGATTGTATAAAAGGAGGCGGAGTGTATGATACCGACAAAGGAATTGAAAAAGCGCGACCTTTATTTGAATAAGCTCATTGCTTTTCAGGACACCGAACCTGTAAAGGTAATTACCGGTATCCGGCGCTGCGGAAAGTCAAGCCTTATGAAGCTAATGGCGGCACATCTACTTGAAAGCGGCGTTTCGTCTGAGCAGATTGTTGAAATGAATTTTGAATCCTATGATTTCAAGGATATGACCTCAAACGGGATTTACGAGTATATTAAGTTAAAGCTGCTCCCCCATAAAAGAATGTACCTTTTCTTCGACGAGATACAGCGCGTCGAGGCTTGGGAGGATGCCGTCAACGCACTGCGCGTGGATATAAACTGCGATATTTATATCACCGGCTCCAACGCTTTTCTGCTGTCCTCGGAATACTCCACCTATCTTTCGGGCAGAAGCGTTGAGGTCAAAATGCTTCCGCTTTCCTTTGCGGAGTTCATAGATTTCCACGGATTTGAAATACGCGAGAGCACAAGCGCGCTTGGCGGAACACACAGACGTGCCTATGATTTGCACGGCGAAAGCTATGAGCTGAAAGAGCTTTTTGAAGCGTATCTGCGATTTGGCGGTATGCCCGGTATAGCGGATGTCGGCTTGGATCAGGAGAAAGCGTTAATGCTTCTTGACGGCATTTATTCGACCGTCATCGTGCGCGATATTCTCGAAAGAGAAAAGCGCAGAGGCAGACGCCAGATAACTGACGCCGTACTTCTGCGCAAGATTATTCTGTTTTTGGCGGACAATATCGGCAGCTCAATTTCCGTTTCATCCATCGGAAATACGCTTGTCAACGAGGGTTTGCTCGACGACGGCAGAAAGAACAAACCCAGCGCGCACACCGTTCAGGCGTATGTCAACGCGCTTCTTGAAGCCTACTTTTTCTATGAAATCAAACGCTTTGATATCAAAGGGAAGGACTATTTGCGCACGCTCGGCAAATATTATATCGTTGATATCGGACTGCGCAATTATTTGCTCGGCTTCCGCAATCGTGACAGCGGACACATCTTGGAAAACGTTGTTTACTTTGAGCTTTTGCGCCGCGGATATGACGTTGCAATCGGCAAACTCGGCGATTCCGAGATTGATTTTATCGCTTCAAATGCTAACGAAAAGATTTACTTTCAGGTCACGGAATCCATGAACAGTGAAGCTGTCAGGATGCGTGAGCTTGCGCCTTTGCAAAAAATCAAAGACAATTATGAGAAGATAATCCTGTCACTCGACACAGGATTGGAAAAAGAATTTGACGGAATCAAGTCGGTCAATGTGATCGATTGGCTGCTTGATTATTGATGCTTTAGTATGAATAATTACGAGTTTTATGTTCTCTCAGGCAATACTATCGTTGCAAAATGGGAAAACAAAACACTTACAGTTTTTAAAGAAAATCTATTGCCGCTGTATCTAAAACAACATCACAATGCTCAACATTGGATCGCGTCGCGAGCGATTGATTCACACCGTGCAAACGCGCGTTTGCTGAAAAAAGCCCTGCGATTAAAGGAAAAAGACGACCTTAGTACAGCTCTTTATGTCAACGCCGCAACTATCACAGACAACTATTGGATAAAGCCTCTTGATAGTGACTTAACCTATCAAGACGTGCGCTTCACCGACGATTATTTTTCCGTTCTTGCACTCAAAGGAAGTTATTCAAGCTTCAATCGAGTTGCTAATTCCAAGCGCACAAAAACGCCTGAACTGACGAATATCGGCAGCTTTGAAAAGTGCTGGAAGCTGATTGACGGCAAGTGGTGGATGTATAAATCCGCAACGCATGACGAACTGTTTTCTGAACTTTTTATCTATCATCTCGGCAAGGAATTAGGGATGAATATGGCAGTTTATAAGCGCGGCGACAAGTGTATAAAGTCGCTTGACTTTACCGATAATGCGAGCGTCAACTTCGAGCCTGCGTTTGCTTTTATGGGAGATAATGAAGAATATGAAGACGTATTGGCAAAGCTGGAGGAGCTTTGTCCGCAGGCAAAGGCTGATTTTGTAAAGATGATTTTCCTCGATACAATCGTTGCAAATCCCGACAGACACACGGCGAATTTCGGTCTGCTGCGTGATATAAACACAGGAAAACTCATCGGCTTTGCTCCGCTGTTTGATCATAATATGGCGCTGATCGCAAGAGGATATCCGAAAACTCCGACGAAAAATGATATCCTCATCAAACTGTTCAACAACTTCATCAGCAACCATTCCGAGTATAAAAATAGGTTGCCAATCGTCACCGAAACACTCCTGCAAACCGTCCTCAAAACCGTCAACATGAAGGTGCGCGGCAAAGAAATTGTTGACCTAATTATGAAAAGATACGCGCTGATTCAGAAATAAAACCTAAAGAAAAATCGACCTGCGAGGCTAACTTGCAGGTCGATTTTTCTTAAAAAGTTTTGAAGTTTTAGGTAAGGGGACTTAGGGTTTCTCCCTAACAAATATCACTGTTTTTCGCTGCGCGGAGTAAAAACAGTCTGCTTGTATAGTCGTGACATATTAAAAAAGAAATCTTTATGTCAGTTCTGAACAAGCAGTGCGTTTTTACTCCTACCCGTAAAAACACGCTCGCAAGGGACACCCTTGAACCTGATACAAACAGAAGATTAATAGAAGTAAATTTATTGTCGAACTTTAGTTGAAGAATTACAAAAATATGGTATAATAAATATGTATAGAAAAGTTGTACAGAAATAATTTGGAAGTAATTGTTTTTTCTATTAATATGCAGTTTGTGAGGTTGAACGATAATATGGCAAAAAACAACGCTAACATCGGGTTTGAAAAACAGATTTGGGATGCCGCCTGTGTGTTATGGGGGCATATTCCTGCGGCTGAATACAGAAAGGTTATCGTAGGTTTGATTTTCCTGCGTTACATTTCCTCTGCGTTTGAGAAGCGATACAATGAGCTTGTCGCCGAAGGTGACGGGTTTGAGGACGAGCCGGACGCATACCTGATGGAAAACATCTTTTTTGTTCCCGAAAAAGCGCGCTGGTCAACTATCTCTGCCGCAGCGCACACTCCGGAAATCGGCACTGTCATAGATGATGCTATGCGAGCCATCGAGGACGAGAACAAAACGCTGAAAAATGTTCTTCCCAAAAACTATGCAAGCCCCGATCTCGACAAGCGAGTGTTGGGTGACGTCGTTGACCTGTTCACCAATATGGATATGTCCGACACCGAGGACAGCAAGGACTTGCTCGGCAGGACATATGAATACTGCATCGCTCAGTTTGCAGCATACGAGGGCGTAAAGGGCGGCGAGTTCTACACACCGTCAAGCATTGTAAAAACCATTGTTGCCATTCTCAATCCGTTTGAAAATTGCCGTGTATATGATCCCTGCTGCGGCAGCGGCGGTATGTTTGTACAGAGCGCAAAGTTTATCCAGGCGCACAGCGGCAATCGTGGCAACATTTCCGTTTACGGTCAGGAGAGCAACGCCGATACCTGGAAGATGGCAAAGATGAATATGGCGATCCGTGGAATCGACGCCGATTTCGGACCGTATCACGCCGATACCTTCTTTAATGATTTACATAAAACGCTCAAAGCGGATTTCATCATGGCGAATCCGCCGTTCAATCTTTCCAACTGGGGACAGGACAAGCTCAAGGATGACGTGCGCTGGAAATACGGCACACCCCCTGCCGGTAACGCCAACTATGCTTGGATTCAGCATATGATTCATCACCTTGCTCCAAACGGTAAGATCGGTTTGGTGCTGGCGAATGGCGCGCTTTCTACACAGTCGAGCGGCGAGGGTGAGATTCGCAAGAATATCATCGAAGCGGATTTGGTAGAAGGCATTGTCGCTATGCCTACCCAGCTTTTCTACAGTGTTACCATTCCCGTTACGCTCTGGTTTATCAGCAAGAACAAAAAGCAAAAGAGCAAGACGCTCTTTATCGACGCCCGCAAAATGGGCTATATGGTAGACCGCAAGCACCGCGACTTTGACGACAAGAAGGATATTCAGAAGTTAGCCGACACCTTCCACGCCTTTCAAGACGGAACATTAGAGGAAGTCAAGGGCTTTTCCGCTGTGGCAACAACACAGGAGATCGCCAAGCAGGATTATATCCTCACACCCGGTCGCTATGTCGGAATCGAGGAACAGGAGGACGACGGCGAACCGTTTGGCGAAAAGATGAAACGCCTGACCTCTGAGCTTTCGGAAATGTTCAAGAAATCGCACGAGCTCGAAGATGAAATCAGAGAGAAGTTGGGGGCGATTGGATTTGAAGTATAATATATGGAAAGATTGTAGACAAATTCCTCTACCTAAATTATTAGATTTCATCGTAGATAATCGTGGAAAAACCGTACCAACGGTTAATCAAACTGAGGCTTGTAATATAGTTTTGATTGCTACAAACTGTATTAGAAATGAAAACCTTTACCCTGTTTATGAAAAGATCCGGTATATTTCAGAAGAAACATATAAAACTTGGTTTAGATCACATCCGGTTTCTGGAGATATTTTATTCGTAAACAAAGGCACGCCAGGACGAGTTTGTTTTTGTCCTGATAAAATTGATTTTTGCATTGCTCAGGATATGATGGCTTTTAGGGTTAATTCAAACAAATTGTATAATAAGTATTTGCTTTCCGTCCTTAGAAGTAGGGTAATACAAGAGCAAATCCGGATTACGAGTGTTGGAGATACAATCCCTCATTTTAAAAAAGACTTTCTAAAAGATCTGTATATACCTGTTCCTCCTATGGAAATACAAAGAATTATTGGAGACTATTATTTTAAGTTATCGCAAAAAGTTGAAATAAATAAAAAGATAAATGAAAATTTAGCGGCTTAAATCTTAACCTCAGACACGTCAAGCTCCCCGCTCATTAGTTTTGGTAAGAGTGTATCACGGAGAGCGGCAAGATGTTGATTTTCTTTACTTGTTGAAAAAATTTTTTCGAAGATAGGAGCAACAAGGGAATTAAACTCAATAATTGCGACTTCATTGGAACAGAATTGAAGCCGTTTAAGATCAGCAACAGTAACGTGTCCGAGCCCTGTTGTCTGTTTATTACTTGCAATATGAGAAAATTGTGGCTTTAGATATCTTAATAAAAAGTACGTGAAAGCTGGAGCGTCATATTTTGATACCACACGAAATGTATGCTGATTAAGAATTGCTTTTCCACTACTCCATAAAAAGGTATCTATTGATGTATCGGGATTCCCAGACCACGAGAATAGAATATCTCTATCATCAATATAATACTTATCGTCTTTATCTATACAGCAATATTGAGTTGAATCAGTAATTCCATTTTTCAATTCAGCAATTTTGATTATAGGCAAGCCAAAATCACCGTATTCAGACTTTTTGAAAGCTGCACCATTTATATAATCAGCAAGGTTATATACTGAAATATTTTGCCAATCATCAGGCGTAATCCCACCAAACGGTTCAAAATCCACAAACCACGACTTAAAAATCGCTTGAGCTTGCTGCTCTAAATTTTCATTTATATTATCAATAAAGCCTTATCAACGGCGAGGTTTTACAAACAGAACTGCCGTTGCTTGTCGTTCTCAATTATACTTAAGGAGAACGACAATGAAACGACAATTAATTACTGAAATCGAACAGAAAATGCTCAAGCAACTGGATAATGCACAGCTTGAAGCTCTGCACAAAGTGCTTATTCAGACATTTAAGCAGTATGAAATAAGCGAAACAAATTCCAATGACGATGAACCGGAGAATAGTGATATCCTTTCTGAGTTTCTTTCTGCTAAGCGGATTGAAGGTTGTTCCGAGAAATCGCTGAATTACTATTGTAAAACAATCACAGCTGCATTAAATAGCATCAATAAAGGGATAAAGCATATTACTACGGATGATCTACGCGGTTACCTTACAAAATATCAGGAAGAAAAGAAATCAAGCAAGGTGACAATGGATAATATCCGGCGTATTCTATCAAGTTTTTTCTCTTGGTTAGAGGACGAGGATTATATTATTAAAAGTCCTGTTCGACGGATCCATAAGGTTAAGACAAGCAAAACAATCAAAGAAACCTATACTGATGAAAACTTGGAGCTGATGCGCGACAGCTGTGTTGAGTTGCGTGATTTAGCGATGATTGATCTGTTGGCTTCTACAGGTATGCGTGTTGGTGAGATGGTCTTGCTTAATCGTGAAGATATCAATTTTACCGAGCGTGAATGCGTCGTACTCGGCAAGGGTGACAAAGAACGAATAGTATACTTTGATGCTCGTACAAAGATCCATTTACGTAATTATATAGATTCACGATCAGACAGTAACCCGGCGCTGTTTGTTTCCCTTCGCTCTCCTCATAATCGCTTATCAATCGGCGGAGTGGAACTTCGATTGCGAGAAATGGGCAAGCGTTTGGGAATCAACAAGGTACATCCGCATAAATTCAGACGAACGCTCGCAACAATGGCGATAGATAAAGGCATGCCGATAGAGCAGTTACAACGCTTGCTTGGACATCAAAGAATTGATACTACCTTGCAATACGCAATGGTAAAACAAAGCAACGTAAAAATAGCACATAGGAAATATATAGGATAGGGCGACTAATATGAGTAATTGGACTATGAAAAAACTAAGTGAAATTGTAAGTTTTAATCCAAGAGAAACAATAAAAAGGGGAACTCTTGCAAAAAAGATTGCTATGGATAATCTTGTCCCTTTTTGTCGTGATGTCCCGAGCTTCGAGATCACAGAGTTTAACGGTGGTACTAAGTTCCGAAACGGTGATACGATAATGGCAAGAATAACCCCTTGCCTTGAAAACGGTAAGACTGCTAAAATAAACATTTTAGGTGATAATGAGGTAGGATTTGGTTCAACTGAGTATATTGTATTCCGAGCCATTGAAGGATTATCGAATGAAGATTATGTATACTATCTTGTTTGTAGTCCAATTGTGAGGGAGTCGGCAATAAAGTCAATGGTTGGTTCATCAGGGCGGCAACGAGTGCAAACCGATGTACTTAAGAACCTTGAAATATGTGTTCCTGACTTAGAAACACAAGATAAAATTGGTTTGATACTCAAATCTATTGACGATAAGATTACGATAAATAAAAAGATAAATGAAAATTTAGAGCAGCAGGCACAGGCGATTTTTAAGTCTTGGTTTGTGGATTTTGAGCCTTTTGGTGGGGTTGTGCCTGATGAAATGCAATTAGTTCCGTTGCAAGATCTATGTGAGGTGGTTACAAAAGGAACAACCCCAACCACTTTGGGAAAATCGTTTTCTAATCAAGGTATAAATTTCATAAAGGCTGAATCAATTCTCAACAATCATTCTTTGGATAGAGGACGTTTTGCGTATATCGATGAAGAGACAAATTCTCTTCTAAAACGATCTATTATAAAGGAAGGCGATATTGTTTTCACCATCGCAGGTACACTTGGAAGATTTGCGCTTGTCGATGATACAGTTTTACCAGCAAATACAAATCAAGCTGTTGCTATTATTAGAGCCAATAAAACTAAACTCCTTCCTGAATACTTATATAGTTTCTTTTTAGGCAATTGGCATAATGATTACTATAAAAAACGAGTTCAACAAGCTGTTCAAGCTAATCTTAGCCTTACCACAATCAAATCGTTGCCTATTGCAATGTTATCAAACGAAACAACAGATAATTACAACCGATTAATTATTCCTATTATTCAAACTATGAAAACAAACGAATATGAAAATCAACACCTTGGCGCTCTCCGTGATACCCTCCTACCTAAGCTTATGAGCGGCGAGATTGATGTGTCAGAGGTCAAGATTTAAGCCGCTAAATTTTCATTTATGATAGGATTGAGAAAATGCAGATAAGTGATATAAAATCTAATCAAATAAAGCCTTTCGAAATTGAAAACGACAAACTGACTCGCTTGTTTAGCTTTTTTCTGCATACAGCACCTACTATTGACAGTGCATCTGCTTCAATAATTGATTCTGGACGGTTACAGAGAAATTGGGATACTTTCATCTCAAGCGTGTCAAATGACTGCTTTGTTTTTTTAGCTCCAAATTGTGTTATTGAACGTTACTTTGAGAAATATAATTTACATAATGAAGCGAATATAAACAGACGTAGTAAAGGATTTATTTGTAAGCGCAAAGTGAATACGGAAAAAGACTATGAGTGTGTATTGAGACACCTTCGCAATGCAATCGCACACAGCAACGTATATATGAATGATGCGGGTAATAGAAAATATATTCTTTTTGAGGATTTTAATAAAACCAAAAAACAAAGCTCTATAATACTACTATCCCAAGCAGATTTAGCAAGATTAAAGAAGGAAATTATGAAATAGGAGGGAGAGCTATGCCCTACACCGAATCAAGCTATGAAAACGCTATCATACAGCTTTTTGAAGAAATGGGATATACCCATGCCTACGGACCGGATATTGAGCGTGATTATAAAGTACCATATTATGCGGACGAGCTGACCGCGGCATTATACCGGCTGAATCCGTCGCTGCCTGAAGAAGCCATCTCCGACGCGCTTTACAAGTTGACAAATTATGAGAACGGCGAATTGGTGCAGAAGAATGCCGTGTTTATGGATTATCTGCAAAACGGTGTAGAGGTGCGTTATACCGAGAAGGGCGAGGAACGCTCAGCTCTTTGCTATCTTGTTGACTATTCCAATATTGACAACAACTCCTTTGTTGTGGCAAATCAGTGGACGTATATTGAAAACTCCGAAAAACGTCCGGATGTGCTGCTGTTTATCAACGGCTTGCCTGTGGTGCTGATGGAGCTGAAATCTCCCTCCCGTGAGGAAACCGACGCTTCCGAAGCCTATACACAGATCCGGAATTATATGCACGCTATTCCGTCGATGTTCATCTACAACGCCATTTGCGTAATGAGCGACCTTTCAGAAAACCGTGCAGGCACGATCACCTCCGGTGAAGATCGCTTTATGGAATGGAAAACGAAGGACGGAAGCTATGAGAACACGCAGTACGCTCAGTTTGACACATTCTTTGAAGGTATCTTCCAAAAAGAGCGTTTGCTTGATATTCTCAAAAACTTTATTCTGTTTTCCAACGAGGGCTTGAAGCAATATAAAATACTCGCCGGTTATCATCAATACTTTGCCGTGCGCAAAGCGGTAGAATCGACAAAGAAAGCGACTGTAACAGACGGTAAAGGCGGCGTGTTCTGGCATACGCAAGGCAGCGGAAAATCGCTGTCTATGGTGTTCTACGCCCATTTACTGCAATCCGAGCTTGAAAGTCCGACGATCGTTGTTATCACCGACAGAAATGACCTTGATGATCAGCTCTACTCGCAGTTTGCCAAGTGCAAGGATTTTCTACGTCAGGAGCCTGTTCACGCAGAAAGCCGTGAGCACCTGAAATCGTTATTGGAAGGAAGAAAAGCCAACGGTATCATTTTTACAACCATGCAGAAGTTTGAGGAATCGGGAGAGCCTCTTTCCGAGCGCAGAAATATTATTGTGATGGCCGATGAAGCGCACAGAGGACAATACGGTCTGACCGAAAGAATCAAGATGACCAAGAACGAAAAAGGCGAGCTGGTTGCCAAAAAGGTAATCGGCACAGCCCGCATTATTCGTGATACCCTCCCGAACGCTACATATATCGGTTTTACCGGTACGCCGATTGCTACCGAGGATAGAAACACCCGTGAGGTATTTGGTGATTATATTGATATCTATGATATGACGCAGGCTGTCGAGGACGGCGCAACACGCCCTGTCTATTACGAAAGCCGCGTTATGAAACTGAAATTAGACGAAACCACTTTGCACCTTATTGATACGGAATATGATATTATGGCGCAGAGTGCCGATCCTGATGTTATCGAGAAAAGCAAGCGTGAGCTCGGACAAATGGAAGCGATTCTCGGACACGACGATACGATCAAATCGCTCGTTGATGATATTCTCGACCACTATGAGAACTACCGTGAGGATCTTCTGACGGGCAAGGCAATGATCGTCGCTTATTCAAGGGCGATCGCTATGAAGATTTACAAGCGGATTCTGGAGGTTCGTCCTTCTTGGACAGAAAAGGTCGCTGTCGTGATGACAGGCTCCAACAAAGATCCCGAGGAATGGCACGAGATCGTCGGCAACAAACGCCATAAAGAAGAATTGGCGAAGAAGTTCAAGGATAATAACAGCCCCTTGAAAATCGCAATCGTTGTTGATATGTGGCTGACAGGCTTTGATGTACCGTCGCTTGCGACAATGTATGTTTACAAGCCGATGGCAGGGTATAATTTGATGCAGGCGATCGCCCGCGTCAACCGTGTTTTCCGTGATAAAGAAGGCGGATTGGTTGTTGATTATATCGGTATCGCTTCTGCGCTGAAACAGGCGATGAACGATTACACCGTCCGTGACCGCAAGAACTACGGCAACACCGATATTGCGCAGGTTGCCTATCCGAAGTTTATTGAAAAGCTCACGGTTTGTCGTGACCTGCTGCACGGTTATGATTATTCCGCTTTCTTTGGCGGCAATGAATTGACTGCTGGAAGAACGATTACCGGCGCTGTCAACTTCTTGTTGGACAGAAGCCGTGAGAATGATAAGGAGAGTTACGTTAAAGAAGCGTTATTGCTGAAACAGGCGTTATCGCTTTGTTCGTCTATTGCAGAGGAACAGGAGCGTGAAGAAGCTGCATTCTTTGAAGCGGTTCGAGTATTGATAATGCGTATCCAAAATCAGGGTGGAAACAAAAAACTCTCGCTGCCTGAAATCAACGCTAAAATCAATGAGCTTTTGAAGCAGAGCATTAAGAGCGATGGCGTAATCAATCTTTTCTCCGATAAGGAACAGGAGTTCTCGTTATTTGATCCGAAGTTCCTTGAAGAAATCGCAAGGATGAAAGAAAAGAATCTTGCTGTTGAGTTGTTAAAAAAGTTGATTGCCGAGCAGGTGCAGATTTATAAACGAACTAACCTTGTTAAGTCTGAGAAATTCAGTGAAATCATGCAAAGCGCTATGAATCGCTACCTGAACGGAATGCTGACAAACGAAGAAGTCATTGAGGAAATGCTTAATCTCGCACGGCAAATCCGTGAAGCCAAAGAAGAAGGCGAGGAACTCGGATTAACAGCGGATGAGCTTGCGTTTTATGACGCTCTCACAAAGCCACAGGCGATTAAGGATTTCTATGAAAACGAGGAGTTAATCGCCATTACCAAGGAGCTTGCCGATAAGCTCCGGAAAAACCGCACGATTGATTGGCAAAAGCGCGACAGTGCCAGAGCAAAAATGCGTATGATGATACGCAAGCTTTTAAAGGATCACAAATATCCGCCCGAGGGTATGGAGGATGCGGTCAGCACCGTAATGAGCCAGTGCGAATTATGGGCGGATAATTCAATGGATATTTAATAAATTCATTTTTGGGAACAGAAAGGAAATACCACATGGCAAAAAGCATCGAACCTAAACTAAGAAAAATCGGAGCTTACTTAAAACTTGAAGAAGATACTGTATTCACAATACCGGAATATCAAAGACCGTATTCTTGGGAAATAAGTCACTGCGATAAACTCTGGCAAGATATTACCGACTTTTTAGATAGTGACAGTAAGGACAGATACTTCTTTGGCACTATTATCATCAATTGTCAGGACAACGATACTGTATTCGGGCTGATTGATGGTCAGCAAAGGACTACAACCTTCCTTTTACTTCTCAAAGCCCTTCTTGTAAATATAAATGTTGCCATTGGCACAACCAGTCAGGATGAAGAATCCGAAAATTTGTGTAGAGGTTTAAAAGAACGCAGAAGAAAAATTATGGGAATTCTCTACAAGGCAGAAACTGAGGATATTCCAGATAAACCTGACCATACAGATAAAGAAATTTGTAATAGAAGCATTATTCTAAAAAACTATTCCATCAATGAGCTTTACAAGAATGAGCTAAACACTATTCTAAGTGCGGTTGACTACGCTGAAGCAGAATCAAATGTCTATAAGATTCCACGAAAGCAAAAAGACAACAAGTATACAAACTTCTTCAGAAACTTTAAGTTTTTCTACGAAAAAGCCGCAGAACTAACCGAAACCCAACTTAACAAATTTACTAAAACACTTACAGATAGTTGTGAGGTAATCGAAATTAAAAGTTGGCAAGTTGAACAGGCTATCACTATGTTCAATTCTTTGAATTCAGATGGACTTCCTTTGTATGATGCCGATATTATTTCGGCAAAGCTGTATGCTGAAGCTGAGAAACAAAGAGTAGGTGAAGAATTTACAAAGCTTTGGAAAGAGTTAATAGAATTAATTGATGATTTGAAGCAGAATGGTATTGCTACTATTGACTCAATTTTTATGCAGCAAATGTACTATGAAAGAGCAAAACGCAAAGAGATTATTACCGATACAGGTTCTATCAACGTTACTACACCCGGATTAAGGAGATACTTCACTGAGATTAACAAAAGTTTACTTAGCGATCCTATCGGACTGTGTAAGCAGATGATAAATCTCGCAAAGATATGGAAAAAAGTTTCCGCTTATCCAATACTGCAAGTCCTTTTGAAATTCAATGATAACGCTAAACTATTCCTTGCCAGTTATTTTTATCGTTTTGCTGAGGAAAACATAACTGTAGAATCAATAACTCAAATAGCAACCAGTCTATTGCGATTATTTACTTTGTTAGAATTAGTTGATATAGGTTATTCGAGCAGCGCCTTTAAAACATTCCTTTTTGGAGAAGAAGTAAAACTTGCAGATGAAACTTTTTCTGACGATGAAATAGTAGCTGATTTTGATAAACATATTTCCGAAAAATGGAATAAAGATGAAATCAAAAACTATGTATCAGAATACGAAAAGAACATCTTAGTTTATCTAAACGAGTACCTCTTTGCTAAAGAACAGAATCTTGCATTTACACTTGGAGCAAAATATGACATTGAACATATAATGCCTATAAGCGGTGCAAATCTTGACATTATTCGCAGAGATGCTCAAATAGAAACAAAAGACGAGTTTAATCATACCGTTAACAAATTAGGCAATAAGATTGTTCTCGAAGAAAAGATCAATAGGTCTATTGGGAATGAATGGTTTAGAGCGAAAGTATCAACAAAGCTTTCCGCAAAAACAGGATATATAGATAGTAAATATCCTATTGCCACTACTTTAGTAAAAAAATATGAGAATGATAGTAAACCATACTGGTGCAAACAAGATATTGACGATGCAACAGAAAAAGCAACCAATAGAATAGTAAAGTTTATTTTTGGCGAATAATAAGAAACAAGCGTGTAAGCAGAATCAACTCCTGCTTACACGCTCTGTTCTAATTCGGGTGTTTTTGCGTTATTCTGCTTATGTGTAGATTATCTCTCGGTTGACGATTTCGTTGGCTGTGAGGCGGATTGCGTTCATTTTACGCGTCCATTCCACTGGATGCTCCGCTTTGAGCTGTTCGGTGATGTTTTCCTTTTCGGAAAGCTGCTGGACAAGTAGATCGTACATTTCATTTGCCTGAGAATCAATGTCAGCGAGATATGCCGCGAGCTTACACGAGGTGAGCAGATTGAAATAGATAAGTCGGTGATGCTCTTTCAGATAACGCTTGTGCCTTTGTCCGAAAACGCCGATTTCAACCTTCGGCTGTTCTGGTAACTTCAAATCAGGGAGAAGATAGTCACCCTGCTGCGTATATGTAATAGTTGTTGGCATAATTCAAACCTCCTTGATCTTGATTTTCTTGACCTTTGCCTTTGTGAGTTTGACTATCAGCTCATCAACGCCATCAGTGTATCTGCCTTGTAAAATAAGGTCGTTTTTCAAGCAAATCAAACTGTTGATAACGGTTCGCCGTTCATCGTGCGTCAGATAAAGATGATATTTCTGCTTCCTCAATCGCTCTGCTCCTTTAAGAAATCCTCATACGGCGTATCGTCACTTACAAAGGTGTCGTAAATAATCCTTGCGCCTAATCTGAATCCGACGATGAAACTGTCAAGCTCTGATTCTCCTAAGATAACGTCAGAAGCATTTACGAAAGAGAGAAACGCTTTCTTTTCTTCACCTGTCAGCTTTTCGGTCAGCATCGCTTCGCTTTCCGAAAGAACTGCCAATTGCTTTTTCAGAAAACTACCGTTCTTGAAACCGCGCGCCTGCGGGTCAATATTGCCGTAGTACAGTTCCGAGATTACATTCTTCAATCTAATGACCTCCGATAATAGATTTGTCAAACAAACGATTCAGTGAATTAAGGTCATTTTCTTTAATTTGACAGCACTTTTTTGCTGTCCGGTCTATATGTTTTCACGAAAAATCTATGTTTTTGACTGCATTCGTGACTGCAGTTGACTGTGATTTTGACTGCACTTTATCTTGTTTTAAGCGATTTCAACTTTCCTCAACTTTACTATGCAAGTGTTCAGAAGCTCAGTATTTAAGCCGTTTTCGGGCATTTTAGGAAAAGTTGGCAAAACAAAAGAGGCAGTTAAAAACTGCCTCAAAATGGTGCGAGTGACGGGACTTGAACCCGTACGTCAAAGACACACGCCCCTCAAACGTGCCTGTCTGCCTATTCCAGCACACTCGCATATTAACTTTTAGCAACAGTAATTATAGCATTACATATTACATATGTCAACCTAAAATATATTTTTCCAAAATACTTTTATAATTCCTATCACTATGGTATAATAATCTTGATAATGTGTATTAGGAGGAATTATATGGATTCCATAAATAGATTAGAAATAGCTAAGGGTGTCTATTTCAATTCAATAAAGGACAATCGTTTCAAAACATCAAAGATTAGTGTGTCATTTATTGTTCCACTAAAGGAAGAAACTGCATCAGTCAATGCTCTTCTTTCAGGTGTTATGACTCGTACAACTAGTAAGTATCCGGATTTTACTTTACTTTCTAAGAAACTTTCCGACCTATATGGTGCTCATTTAGGTGGTTTTGTTCGTAAAACCGGTGATAATCAGATTGTAACTTTCTCTATCAGTGGCATTGATGATAAATATGCCTTTGACGGAGATAATATTTCAAAGGATATGACAGATTTACTTTGCAATATTATTTTCAATCCTAAGTTAGATGGCAATTCTTTCTGTGAAGAAGAAATTACTCAAGAAAAGCGTCAGCTAAAGGAAGTTATCGACTCTGAATTTAACGACAAGAGAACTTATTCCATTAACCAAGCAGTTAAGATTATCTGTAAGGATGAACCTTATAGCCTATCAAAATTCGGTACAAAAGAAGATATTGATAAGGTAACAGGTGAAGACCTATACAATGGTTGGTTGTCACTACTAAATAATTCCAGAGTAGAAATTTTCTATGTAGGGGATAGTTCATCCGATGCAGTTGTTGATGAACTAAAAGCTCAGTTTAGCAAGTATGACCGTACAGAATGTGAAATTCAGAACATTGTTTCAGGTGAAGTTACAGAAGTGAAAACTGAGAAAGAAGAAATGGAACTTTCTCAAAGCAAAATGATTCTTGCTTTTCGTACAGATATTTCTGATAACAAGGATAACACAATGCCAATGCGTCTTGCAGTAGCAATGTTAGGTGGTACTGCCCACAGTAAGCTGTTTAACAATGTTCGTGAAAAACTTAGCCTATGTTACTATTGCTCATCAAGATTTATTAAGAACAAAGGTATTATGTTTATTGAGTCAGGTGTAGAAAAGAAGAATATTGAGAAAGCTAAGAAAGCTATCCTAAAGGAACTTGATGACCTAGCAAAGGGCAACTTTACCGACTTTGAAATTAATGCTACAAAGTTATCAATGTGCAATAGCTTTATTACAATTGCCGATAATGAATTTGGTCTTGAAACATGGTATTTTTCTCAAGTTCTTTCCAACAAAATTTCTTCTGTTGAAGATGCTTGTAAGGAAGTAAATTCAGTTACAAGAGAAGAAATTATTGAAATGGCTAAGAAACTAAAACTAGATACAGTTTATACATTGGAGAGTAAAGAATGAGTGTACAAGAAATAAAATCCCAACTAACAGGGGACAAGTATTATAAGGTTAAGCATAAATCAGGTCTTAACATTTATGTATATGAAAAAGAGGGCTACAACAGTACCTATGCAGTTTTTGGTACTAGATATGGCTCAATCAACACAACTTTCAGCTCAAATGGTGGAGAGAAAATGACAGTACCGGATGGTATTGCTCATTATCTTGAACATAAACTATTTGAATGTGAAGATGGAGATGCCTTTGCGAAATATGCAAAGACAGGTGCAAATGCAAATGCATTTACCAGCTTTGATAAAACTTGCTACCTTTTCTCAACAACAGATAATTTTAAGGAAAGTCTTGAAATTCTTTTGGATTTTGTACAAAGACCTTATTTTACTGAAGAAACAGTAGCAAAGGAACAAGGTATTATCGGTCAAGAAATCAAGATGTATGATGATTCTCCTGAATGGAGAGTAATGTTCAATTTGCTTGAAATTATGTACCATAATCATCCTGTAAAAATTGATATTGCAGGTACAGTTGAAAGTATTGCCAAAATCACACCTGAGCTTTTGTACAAATGCTACAACACTTTCTATAACTTAAACAATATGGCACTTTGTGTTTGTGGTAAAGCAAAGTTAGATGAAGTTCTTGAAGTAGCCGATAGACTTCTAAAACCTGCTGAAGATGTTACAATTCAAAATTATTTTGAAGATGAACCATATGAAGTGGTTAAGGACTATGTAGAATGTAACCTACCTGTTGCAGTACCACTGTTTAATATTGGTTTCAAGAATAAATACACAGGTCTTTCTTCTAGCAAAGATATGGCATCAGTTGATGTGTTACTTGCAATGCTATTTAGTTCAACAAGTAAAATCTACAGAGATATGCTTGATAAAGGTCTTATTAATCAGTCCTTTAGTTATGAATATTTTGAAACTGAGGGTTGTTCCTGTGTACTTCTTGACGGTGAAAGTCAAAAACCTAAGGAAGTTTATGATACTATCCTTAACTACATTAAGGATTTAAAGGAAAAGGGTCTTTCTAAAGAAGATTATGAAATATCTAAGAAGGCTGTTTATGGTGATGCAATTTCTTCACTAAATTCAGTAAATTCTATTGGTAACGGTCTAATGGAAAGTCACTTTACAAATAGAGAATTTTTCTCTTATGTTGACGAAATTCATAATTTACAGTTTAGTGATGTAGAAAGTAAGTTTAATGAAATTCTTGACTACAACAATTCTGCTTTGTCAGTAGTAAAGTAGGAGGTAGTTATGGAAGTAACCTTTCCGGGTTTAGGACTGGAGTTTAATATTAACAGAGAGGCTTTTAGCATAGGTAGTTTAAGTGTCTATTGGTATGGCATTATTATTGCATCAGGTCTTGTTTTGGCTTGTATCTATGCATTTGTGAGAGCTGATTATTTTAAGATTGATAAGAATAAATTATTAAATACAGTTATTGTAGGTATCATTTGTGCTATAATAGGTGCAAGACTTTACTATGTACTGTTTAGTTGGGACGATTACAAAAACAACCTTATGGATATTTTCTATATAAATAAGGGAGGACTTGCTATCTATGGTGGCCTTATAGGTGCTATCTTAGGTGGTGGCATTACTTGTAAACTTCAAAAGCAAGAACTGTTACCTGTACTTGACGTTGCCTCAATCGGTTTCTTAATCGGTCAAGGCATAGGCAGATGGGGTAACTTCTTTAACCAAGAGGCTTTTGGTTCACAAACAGATTTACCATGGAGAATGGTAAGTGAAAACACAGGCAATGTTGGTGTTCATCCTTGTTTTTTGTATGAGTCAATATGGTGTTTATTAGGTGTACTTGTACTCCATATTTTAAGTAAAAAGTGGTATCACTTTAAAGGTCAAATCTTCCTATGCTATATGGTATGGTATGGATTTGAAAGAATGATTGTAGAGGGACTTCGTACAGACAGTCTTTATATGACTTTCTCAATTTTTGGATATACTCCAAGAGTAAGTCAAGTGCTTTCAGCTTGTATTTTTGTAACAGGCATTGTTCTGTTAATAATATTTAGAAAAAAGAGGAATGTAAAAAATGGCGATAATAATTGACGGTAAGAAAGTTTCTGCCGAAGTAAAGGAACAGGTAAGAATTGAAACAGAAGAACTGATTAAAAAGGGTATTAAGCCCGGTCTTGCAGTTATCATTGTTGGTGATGACCCTGCATCAAGAGTTTATGTAAACAACAAGAAAAAAGCTTGTGAAAAGGTAGGTTTCTTGTCAAAAGAATTTGCACTACCTGCAACAACTACTCAGGAAGAACTACTTGCATTAGTAAATGAACTTAACGAAGATAAAGAAATCAACGGTATTCTTTGTCAGTTACCTTTACCAAAGGGTCTTGATGAAAAGGCTGTTATTGAGGCAATTTCACCACTAAAAGATGTTGATGCTTTCCATGCATCAAATGTTGGTAAAATTATGATTGGTGACTATGACTTTTTACCATGTACACCTGCCGGTGTTATGGAAATGCTACATAGCTACAATATTCCTGTAGAAGGTAAGGAATGTGTAGTTATCGGTAGAAGTAATATTGTAGGTAAGCCTATGGCAATGCTACTACTTCACGAAAACGGTACAGTTACAATCACTCATAGCCGTACAAAGAACCTAAAAGAAGTTACTAAGAGAGCTGACATTCTTGTTGCTGCTATCGGTAAGCCAAAGTTTGTTACTGCCGATATGGTTAAGGAAGGTGCAGTTGTAATTGATGTTGGTATGGACAGAGATGAAAACGGCAAACTTTGTGGTGATGTTGACTTTGAAAATGTAAAGGAAAAGTGTTCTGCAATTACTCCTGTACCGGGTGGTGTAGGTCCTATGACTATTGCAGTGCTAATGAAAAACACACTAAAGGCTTGTAAAATCCAAAATAACCTATAATTCAAGAATATTTCAAGATATTTTCAAATATACATTGACAAATACTGTACTTTGTGATATAGTATAGAAACCGCATATTGTGGGTTATAAGTAAACTTAGGTTTCACCTAACGGTAGCGAGTCTAAATAAAGGAATGGTACTTAATTATGTACGCTATTATCAAAACAGGTGGTAAGCAGTATAAGGTTACTGAAGGTCAGGAAATCTTCATCGAAAAGCTTACAGCTGAAGAAAACGAAACAGTAGAAATCCCAGTAGTTGCAGTAGGTAACGAAGATGGTACTCTTGATTTTGCTGAAGGCAAGACAGTTTCAGCAAAGGTTCTTAAGAACGGCAAGGGCAAGAAGATCACAGTTTTCACTTATAAGCCAAAGAAGGGCGAAAAGAGAAAAATGGGTCACAGACAGCCATATACAAAGGTTACAATCGAAAAGATTAACTAATGACGAAAGTTGATTTCTTACTTCACGATGGCTTAATTACAGGTTTTACCATTACAGACCATGCTGAATACGGCGAAGAAGGTTCAGACATTCTTTGTGCAGCAATTAGTTCAGCAGCTTATATGACAGTAAATACTATTACAGATATTCTGGGTATAGTAGTTGGTGTTGAGGTCAAGGATGGTTATATGGAAGTTAAGTTAGAGGAAGAAGATGCACCGAAAGCTAAAACAATTTTAGATGGCTTTCAACTTCATATTCAAGGACTTAAAGAAGAATATGATGAATTTATTAAGATAAAAATTTCGGAGGTATAACATGCTAAAGATTAACATTCAGTTATTTGCTCATAAAAAAGGTATGGGTTCTACAAAGAACGGTAGAGATAGCGAATCAAAGCGTCTAGGCGTTAAGAGAGCAGACGGTCAGTTTGTTCTTGCAGGTAATATCCTAGTAAAGCAGAGAGGCACACATATTCATCCAGGTGAAAATGTAGGCAGAGGTTCTGACGATACACTATTTGCTAAGATTGATGGTGTTGTTCGTTTTGAAAGAGTAGGCAAGGACAGAAAGCGTGCTTGCGTATATCCTGTTGAACAGTAATTAATGTATTTGGGTGGTATATAGTTACCACCCTTTTCTTTTATCCAAGGAGTCATTTTTATGAATTATGATGTAAACAAAGGCGATAAGAAGATAATGAACAATAACCCTACTGTTAAGAATGTTAATATGGTCAACGACCTTATCGGTGACAGTGGTGACACTAAGGGTTATAAAAGAGTTATTATAGTTTTATCGGTTATTCTATTTTTAATAGGTATGTTGTTCTTTATTTTTGGCAAAATAGTATCCGGAGTATTCTTTTTTGTTATAGGTGGAATTCTTCTTATTACAACATTTAAAGTAAAAATGAACAAAAAGAAGTATCAAATTAGTAGAGAAGTAAAAAATATAGAACCATTATTTAAAGATAATAAGGAATAATATATGTTTGTAGATGTAGCGAAAATTAAAATCAAAGCCGGTGACGGTGGTGACGGTGCAGTTTCTTTCCACAGAGAAAAGTATGTTGCTGCCGGTGGACCTGATGGTGGTGATGGTGGCAAAGGTGGAGATATTCTCTTCCAAGCTGACAGTAACATTTCCACACTGGCTGACTTTAGATATAAAAGAAAGTATAATGCCGAAAAGGGCGAAAACGGTAGAAGTGGTCGTAAATTCGGTAAAAAAGCACCAGACCTAATTATTAGAGTACCAATCGGTACTGTAGTAAAAGAGGCTGAAACAGGCAGAATTCTTGCGGATGTATCAGGCAAAGAACCTGTTTTAGTTGCAAGAGGTGGTAAAGGTGGTTGGGGTAATGTTCATTTTGCCACACCAACTCGCCAAGTACCAAGATTTGCAAAGCCGGGACTACCCGGTGAAGAATATGATGTTGTACTTGAGCTAAAGCTACTTGCCGATGTAGGTTTAGTAGGTTTCCCAAATGTAGGCAAGAGTACACTTGTTTCTGTAGTAAGTCAGGCTAAGCCTGAGATTGCTAACTATCACTTTACAACAATTACACCGGTTCTTGGTGTTGTATCAATGGGTGAAGGTAACTCATTTGTTATGGCAGATATTCCCGGACTTATTGAAGGTGCATGGGAAGGTACAGGCCTAGGTCATCAGTTCCTTCGTCATGTTGAAAGATGTAGAATGTTAATTCATATTGTTGATGTAAGTGGCAGTGAAGGCAGAGACCCTAAGGAAGACTTTGTCACAATCAACAATGAACTTAGAAAGTTTAACCCTGAATTAGCAGAGAGAGAAATGCTTGTTGCCGGTAATAAATGCGATATGGCAACAGACGAACAGATTGATGACTTTAGAAAGTTTGTAGAGGATCAAGGCTATTCTTTCTTCCCAATTATGGCAGAAATTCATTACGGTGTAGATGCTTTAATGAACAAAACCCTTGAAACATTAAGTAAATTACCACCAATTCGTGAATTTGAAGCAGAACCTGCTCCAATTATTCCTGCAGAAGAAATCAACCCTCATGAAGTTAAAATCACAGTTCAAGATGATGTTTACTTTGTTGAAGGTGAGTGGTTACTACAGGTTATGAAGTCAGTTAACTTTGACGATTACGAAAGTATGAACTACTTCCAGAGAGTTCTTACAAATGGTGGAGTTATTGATGCACTTAGAAAAGCCGGTATCAGCGAAGGTGATACAGTTTCTATTTATGACCTTGAATTTGACTTTGTAGAATAAGGTAGCTTATGAATTTAGAAAACAATAACCCAAAGCTGATTTCACCATTAACATTGGCATTTGTAGGTGACGGTGTATATGATTTACTTGTTAGAAAGTACCTTGTTAATCACCACGACCTACATGTTGGTGAATTAAATAAAATGAAAGTTAAGTTTGTAAACTGCAAAAGCCAAGCTGAGTTTGCAAAGATGCTAATGCCTATTTTAACAGAAGAAGAGCTTTCTATTTATAAGCGTGGCAGAAATGCCTCCCCAAAATGTACACCAAAACATGGCACAGTAGGGGATTATCACAGTGCAACAGGTTTTGAAGCACTTTTCGGTTTCTTATATCTAAAGGGTGAAACCGACAGAATAGAAACTCTTTTCAATAAAATAGTGGAAAGCAGAGAAATTACAGAATAACAAAAAATATCTCATATTTTCTATTGACAATTTGAAATATTTTGTTATAATAATTTAGTGTGTGAATTAGTACACAATCCTTGCGTGTAGGAAATACACGCCAATATGTCCAGAAGGAGGTGCAGATAAATGGCAGAAATTACAGCTAAGTACGAAACAGTTATGGTACTTTCTATGAAATTAGGTGAAGAAGGTATCCAGAGCACAATCGCTAAGTTCAAGGATCTTGTTGAAAAGCATGCCACACTGCAGGAAGTTGATGAATGGGGTAAGCGTAAGCTTGCATACCTAATCAACAAAGAAGCAGAAGGCTACTATGTTCTAATTAACTTTGAATCAAATGCAGAGTTCCCAGCAGAACTAGACAGAATCTACAAGATTACTGATGGCGTTCTACGCTCAATGATCATTAAGAAGGAAGACTAATCGAATAATCAAGAAGTAGGCTTTATAGCTGAATGTGAAAGGATGTAAGTTATGTTAAACAGAGTTATTTTAATGGGTAGAATTACTCAAGATTTAGAATTAAAGACAACAGCAAGTGGTATTTCTGTAACATCATTTTCTATCGCTGTAGATAGAAATTATGTTAAACAAGGTGAACAGCGTCAGACAGACTTTATTAATATTGTTTGTTGGCGTCAACAGGCTGAGTTTGTTTGTCGTTATTTTGGCAAAGGCTCAATGATTGCCATTGAAGGTCAGCTTCAGTCAAGAACTTACCAAGCAAAAGATGGCACAAACCGTTATGTAACAGAAGTAGTTGCTGATAATGTTTCATTTACAGGCGAAAGAAGAGATCAAAACAATAACGGTTATGGTAACAACAACGGTTACGGTAACTATAACCAAGCTCCTCAGCAGTCTTACAATCAAGCTCCTGTTCAGCAACAACAACCGGCATCTTATTCAAACGGTACTTCTTCAGATTTTGAAGAAATGCCACTTGATGACGATTTACCATTCTAATTAGTATTTTACTAAAACCTAATTTTATAAAGGAGATTAACTACAATGGCAGATAGACCAAACCGTGGCAGAAAGTCACGCAGAAAAGTTTGTGGCTTTTGCGTAGATAAGGTAGAAAAGATTGACTACAAAGACATCGCAAGACTTCGTCGTTATATGTCTGAAAGAGCTAAGATTCTTCCTAGAAGAGTTACAGGTACATGTGCAGCTCACCAGAGAGAACTAACAGTAGCAATCAAGAGAGCAAGACAGATCGCTCTTCTTCCTTACACAAGCGACTGATTATAAATTATTTTGCGACCTCATTATGGGGTCGCTTTTTTTGTTGTTATTCTTGACTAACTAAATTCATCATTGTATAATATCAATGAAAAGAGTTTACATAAATAAAATAATTATATGCAAAATTTTATATAATGTATTTATATGAAAAGGAGTATTGTATGCGAGGAGTAAAAACATCAAAGTCAAGAATAAGAAAGCAGATTTTCACCGAAATTGCAAAACTTGCTTTTGAAGGTTGGGATGCTGACAAATTCCAGAGCCTACCTTACAAAATTATCAAAGGTGAAATTGCCCACTATAGAGATAGTGTTTTTGTTGAAAGAGCAGTAGTAGGGGAAAGACTGAGAGCAGCAATGGGCTTTCCACTTAGAGATTATAACGAATTTTCTCCAATAACCGAGGGTATCGAGGAAGAACTTTTTAATGATAAGTATTACGAGCCACCTCTAATTGATATTATTAAGTTTGCTTGTAATAAGTGTGCCGAGAACAGAGTCTTTGTTACAAATGCTTGCCAAAATTGTCTTGAACACCCTTGTGTAGAGATTTGCCCTAAAAAAGCAGTTTCCATTGTAGATGGTCAGTCACATATTGATGAAGATAAGTGCATAAAATGTGGTAGATGCGTTAATGTTTGTGAGTATCATGCAATAGTTCGTCACGAAAGACCTTGTGCTAAAGTCTGTGGTATGAAAGCAATTAAGTCCGATGAATATGGCAGAGCAGAAATTGACCATGATAAATGTGTATCTTGTGGTATGTGTCTAGTTAATTGCCCATTTGGAGCAATTATTGATAAGAGCCAGATTTTCCAAACAATCTCTGCATTAAAAAGTGAAACACCGGTTTATGCTGCAATTGCACCGGCTTTTTCAGGTCAGTTTGGCAATGTAACACAAGGTCAAATCCGTAATGCATTTAAAGAGCTTGGCTTTACCGATGTAGTAGAAGTTGCAATCGGTGCTGACCTTTGTACAATTGAAGAGGCTAACGACTTTATTAAGGAAGTACCTGAGAAGCAACCGTTTATGGCAACATCATGTTGTCCTGCATGGTCAGTTATGGCGAAAAAATTATTCCCTGAGTTTGCACCATATATTTCAATGGCACTGACTCCAATGGTGCTAACAGGTAGATTAATTAAGAAAAAGTACCCTGATTGCAAGGTTGTTTTTGTTGGTCCTTGTGCTGCTAAAAAGTTAGAGGCAAGAAGAAAGTCAATCCGTAGTGATGTTGACTTTGTACTAACTTTTGAAGAATTTAGTGCAATTCTTGATGCAAAAGGAATTGATATTTCTAAATGTGAAGACGGTGAACCATTCAAGGAAGGCAGTGGAGATGGCAACGGCTTTGCAGTAAGTGGTGGTGTAGCAAAGGCAGTTGAAAATATTATTAAAGAGATTGACCCTAATAGAGAAGTCCTAACTGCTAGAGCAGAGGGACTGCCTGAATGTCGCAAAATGCTCCAAATTGCCAAAGCCGGTAAGTATGACGGTTATCTATTAGAGGGTATGGGCTGTCCGGGAGGTTGTGTTGCAGGTGCCGGTACAATTGCACCGGTTAACAAGACCACTCAAGCAGTTAATAAAAAGGTGAAAGACTCGGAACACCTAACACCATCAATGTCAAAATATAAGGAATATTTGCCACTTCTTGAAGAAAATTGATTTACAACATTGTAACAAACAGATATTATATATGTAAAATGTTATACAAGGTAACTAATAACCAAGTCAATTATTTTTATATATTGCACAAACTTTATTAAATTATTAATAAAACCTTGAATATTTAGATACTTAGTGATATATTTATAAGGTAACACAAATATTTTTAGTTGTGTATCTATAATTTTTTCGCCCAATATATTGATTTTTGTATCTAAATATGTTATTATACTATTAGATATTTACGGTAGTCGTAGAGGAGGATAAGTATGAAAAAAGTTTATGAAACTCCAACAATAGAATATGATGATTTTGAACTTGATTCACTTGTATGCGCAAACCTATATGGCTCAAACCATAATAAAAGAAGTACGGAGTTTTATGCTATCGGTGGAGGAACTGTCGGTGCAAGCAGTGCCGAAGGTAATGTTCCTATCATTGATACCGGTGACGGTGACGATTTGTTCTAATAATCAATACTATTTACAGACCTCTTATGAGGTCTGTTTTTTTATATTTACCACTCTTTGTGCAATATGTATAAAAGTATTTCTATGTTAGTTATTATAATTCTTTAAGATAATTAAGTTTAGTAAACATATACAAATCAAAGTTATTTTGCGAAAATAGTTGATTTTACTGAATAAAAATGTTATTATGATAATAAATAATTGTGGGTTTTTGCACCCTTTTTTCGGTTGCAAACTATTGATGGTCAGGCAGTAGAATCGAAATAAATGTGCAAATGTTCACAACTTCTTATGCAATTATTTGTAATGGAGGTATAAAAAATGAAAGAAAAAATAAAACGCATTAGTTCTAGCACTTGGGCGTTGATTCTTGCCCTTATGATGGTAGTTTCTTCTTTTTCAGTTCTCGCTGCTACAACTAATGTGGAAAAAACTAATGCTGAAACACCTTCAGCTGATTTATATGTATTTGGTGGCTATAATAACGACTGGACAAATCCTACAAAGAAAATGCCAATGACTAAGGTTTCCGGTGAGAATTATTATGCTTCTCCAATTATCGTATCAAATGGTGAAGAGAACTTTTTTGCCATTTGGGATGGTAATTTACAGTATGGTCCTGCTACAGACCGAACTACAGTCAGTACATCACAGAATGATGAAAAAACTAAGTTAAATTCTCCTAGAGATAGCAAAGCATATATGATATCAGCGGGTACAATTCCTAATGGTACTAAGTATCAGCTATGTACTGATAAAAAATATTTATGGTACAGATTAGCTATTGACCCTGTCGCAACATCAGTTAATCTATCACCTGATAGTGCTACAAAGAATACTGGTGAATCTGTAAAACTTACTGCTACTGCAAATACTCCTGTTTCAGGTGAACTAACTTATACTTTTACAGAAACAACCTCAGGTGCAACAACAACCCCAAAAGTAATAAAATCTTCTAATGGTACAGCACAGGCTACTTTTACTGACCTATCAGAGGGTGAACATAAATATAAAGTAGAGGTTTCTGCTAATGGTTATACTTCGGTTACCAGTAGTGAAGCTACAGTTACAGTTACAGTAAACCCAATTGATATTACTTCAAAGGTAACATTAACCGGTCCTGTTACTAGTTGGCAATATAAAGTTGGCGATAGCATTAAGCTAAAAGCATCATGTGAAGATGCTCCTGAAGGTGTAACTGTTAAGTATAATTACTATATTAATGGTAAGAAGATTAACGGTTCTGCAACACCTAATAAGGTTACTTATGACTTTACTGCAAGTGATGAAGGCACAGTTAAATTCTATGCTGAGGCAGTTGCTGAAAACTATAATACTGTAAAGAGTGAAGAAATCTCTGCATCAGTTATTAAGAAACAAGTTGCAACTTCAGTTAAACTAACTGCTACTCCTACTAATGTTAAGTTTGGTAATGAAGTTACAATCATTGCTGAACTTCAAGGCGATATTCAGCCAGGTAACTTTACTTATACATTTAAAGAAACTAATGCCAACGGTGTCATTCAGTCAGTACAGTCAAATAACGGTTCAGCAAAAATCTTTACAAGTGACCTTTCTGTTGGTAAGCATTATATTTCTGTTGAAGTTTCCGGTACAAACTTTAAGTCTATTAAAAGTACAGAAGATTTAATAGTTACTGTTTCTGAGGCTTATCATGATGAAGCTGTCAACGCAACATCTGGTAAGACAATGGTTATCAGTTATGATAAGGCTTACGCTGGCAAAAATAATGAAAGAAACGCTATTTTTGCTTGGGGTGGTGCTTCAATAGCTGATGATGCTGCTGAATCATATAAAAAGATGACTAAGTATTCACAAAGTGATATTCCTGGTCTATACTATAAACAACTTGATAATTATGTTACAAGTGCCTCTACCGGTATTCAGTTTATTATTAAACAGGTCGGTAATTGGGACAATCAATCAAGTGACCTTGGTGGGGATAAATTCATTAAGGGTAAACAGTGGTATTTCTACGGTACTAAAGAGGGTAAACAAGTTGATGCAAATGCTGCTGAATACACACCTCTAACATTTACAAAGCTAAATGTTCCAACAGAAATCAACGATGATAATTCTACTAAGTTTGTATTTACTGTTGGTGGTGGTTTACCAAACTTCTTCAAGAATGTTGTTAAGTCAACAACAATTAAGCCTGAATATACAGTTACAATTACTGACCCAAGCCGTAAGCAAGTTGGCACTAAAACAGCTACATATTCAGCCGATAATACAACAGTAACAATTGATAACTTAACACTAACAGATAGTGGTAAATATACTTTTACTATTACAGATGGTATTGATACAGTTACTTATGAAAAAGATTTAACTGTTGAATCTCTTGTAGTTGCAACCCACAAGGCTACTTTAAATCCTTGTGATAATGCAACAGTTACTGCTACTTGTAAGGATGTAACAATCAATGAGGGTGCAAACGGTGATTTCCCTGAAAATAAAAATGCAAGCATCACTGTTTCTGATATTACCGATGGTTACAAGGTTAAGTCGGTTACTGTAACATCAGGTACAACTGATGTCCCTGTTACAAATCAGGGCAATAATAGTTACTCATTTACAATGCCAAGCTCTGATGTAACAATCACAGTTGATGTTGTTGCAAAGAGTAACTATGCTGTGAACTTTAATGTCAGTGATAAGACAGGTGGTTCAATTACTGCAAAATCCGGAGAAACAACTATCAAGTCCGGTTCAAGAGTTGTAGAAGATACATCTGTTACTTTTGAAGTTAAACTAAATAGTGATGATTACAAAGTTAATGGTTGGTATTCTGACTCAACATATACAACAAAGATTGATAGCGTAAAAGATGGCGCTACTTCTTACACAACAAGAATTACTGGTGCAACAAATGTATATGTAAAGATTGTTGAAAACCCAGGTACTCTATGTACTGATAAGTGGTTTATTACTGGTACAGATAGTAACCCTAAATCATGGGACACTCGTTTACCAGTATATGAAAAGAATGGTTCATATTATGTAAACTTTGATATTTCTACAATTACAAAGGGTAACCATTACTATGCAATCACTAGTAAAGAAACAGGTACTATTGCTCCTAGTGATATGATTTTCCATGATGGTACATTGTCTTATAAATCAGCTGACGGTTCTGGTTCTGTAGTTAAGAACCAAAATCAACCTGAATATTGGGCTGGTAGTGATAAATTTACTAATTATGGTATGTTCTCTATTAGTAACTATGATGACCTAAGAGCTTTAAGTCTAAAGGTTACACCTAGTGATAATGGTACTGAATATCTAATGCAACCAAAAGTAATTCAGCCACCAACAGGTGCTATTGATGTATATGCAAAGAATGGTACATTAAAGACAACATATGCTTATGGTGACACAACAGTAACAGGTATCAATGACGATTGTACTTCATTTACAAAGGATCTTGGAAAATATAAACAGTACAAGGCTCTTGCAAATGACAGATTAACAATTACTACAGTTGTTAACGATACTCAGGCTAAACAAGGTTGGTATGTATCTAACTATGTAATCAACGGTGTTGGTTACGAAGCAGTATCTTCTGAATCTCACACAGGTGCTGCATACACAATCACAACTCCATATTCTGTAACAGGTAAAGAAACAAAGAATATCATTGAAATTACACCTATTTACAAGAATAGATATATTGAAGCTGATAATGACTATATCACACTTTATGCTAATGCCGATTCTTTAGGCAATGCTTGGGGTAACACAATTTCTGTTTACTCTTACTATTATAAAGATGGTAAGCAAAATGTAAACACGGACAAAACAATGAATAGTGCCTACCCTGGTGAACCTATGATGAAAACAAGCAGTGGCTTGTATGTTGCATATGTTCCTAAAAATGCTTGGGATGTTAAAGATGGTAAATTCCAGAAGCTTTCAGATTATGAAGTTTCCGGTATTACATTTAATAACTATAAAGAGGGTGAAGAGATTCACCAAAAGACATTAACTCCTGACCAGAACAAAAACTTCCAGACATACGACTACGATGACTTTAAATACATTGCAGCAGCCGGCTACGATACAGTTTTGTTTGACTTCCAGTACAGAAAGGCTGAAAATTCTAACCAAAAAACTTTAGTTGGAGACTCAACAACTGAAAAGGATATGAAAGGTTCTACTATTAATGTAGATACTTATAAAGATACAACTGCTCATAACGGTTGGGATTTATTAACTAATATGGACGGCGAGGAAGTAAGCATACTTGGCTATACTGCAAAAACTGTTCCTAAAGGACAAACATTTAACAGCACTGATAAACTTCATATTGTTTCAGTTGGTAATATTGATACATCTATGGGTGATTGGTCAACAATTTGGTATGTATATGATAGTGCTGGTAATTATGTAACTCAAGGCTTGCCATCTGACTTTATTCCTAGACTAAATTCTGATGGTACTGAAAGTACTACACAGACTGCTGCTTATAATGCAATCAAAGAAAAACGTCTTGAATACACAGGTGCTTACATCACTTACGAAAGTGAAATGGATGCAGGTTCTTCTACTGATAAAGGTAACACCGGTATCCGTTCCGATGGTCGTTGGTACTATTCTCGTGCAGTAGACCAAGTTAAGGTTAATACTCATGTTCTATATGCCGGTGCTGATAAGAGTGATTGGAAAGAAGATACTTATAGTTCTGATGATTCCGGTGTAACTACAGGTGCTAAGGCTCTAGTCGGTTCAGAAAGAACAACTTCTGTTGACCGTAACTCAGAAGTTTCTATTTCTGCTTCTCCTCTGTCAAAGGGTACTGCTGAGAAACAGTATAAGTTCATTGGTTGGACATCTAATGCAACTAAGGGTAAAGACGGTTCATATACAATTGTTCAGAATCCTGATATGACCCAAAGTACACAAACAATCAAGGTTTCAACAAATATGGACTTGTATGCTCTATACATTCCTGTTGCTGAAGGTGATTTACTTATTACTCATGAAGCATATACAGGTAAGGATGCATTTGGTGGTGCAGGTAGATACTTCGTTCAAGCTACGTTATATGATGCTACTGATACTGATAAGGTAATTGGTACATATTACCAAGAAGGTAGTGTAACAATTCCGAATTATACAGAAAATTCCGGTAAAATTGTTGTTCAGCTAATTGTTTATTCTGTAAACGGTAGTAGATATAAGGCTACTTATAACTATCAAAATACGGCAATTACTGATTTATCCCATGTTGATAAGGTATGTTCATCAGGTGACCCTGCTGTTGTAGAAAATACAATCAACGCAAGTGATATTTTTGATGGCGATACAATGAAAACATCAAAAGTTGACTTCTATTCAGATTTACAGACAAATAATATTACTGTTAAGATGAACTACTACAACCGTAAGGTAGAAAACGGTAAACCTGCTGATATGGATTCAACTCCAACATCATATTCTTACAGATTTACCAGCTACCCAGAAGATGTTCTAAAGGATGGTACTCTAAGTATTCCAGATCTAATTGAGTATGCTAAGAACCATTCTCAACAGCCTGATAATATGATCGAAACATATGTTTCTTGGAATTCACAGGAAGATGCATTAAAGGGTATTGTAGGTTATACAAATTACCACACAGGTGCTAAATATGTGGCAACTCCTTATCATACAGACCGGTATGGTAATGTTCAGTCAAGTGGTGAAAAGTGGGTGACTTACTACGACAGAAACGGTGATGAAGTTGATGAAGATAAAGCAAATGCAGAAACAGTTTCAAGTATTTCAATTTGGTATTTCAACACACCAAAGAAATATACTTACACTCTAAACACTGCTAATTCATCAAGTGAAAGTGAACTTGGTAATAATGGTGACGGTACTTATTACGGAAAAGTTCCTCAGACTGCAAGTGAACTATTCTACAACACTCGTCTATTTAGTTCCGACAGAGAAGTTTCTGATGCAGTATCTCCATATACAAAGGCTTACGGTGTTGAACAGGGCTATACAGGTCAGGCTATTAATACTGCTGAAACTATTAACAACGGTACTACTCTTAAGTTCCTATATTGGGCTTATGATAAAGCCGGTAAGAAGGTAGCTTCTACTAACATTCAGTATGGTTTAAGAATTACTAATAATACTACACTATACGCAATCTATGGCGAAGCTGAACTTGATGCTCCGGGTCTAACAGTTCAAGAAGTAACTCCTGATACATTCTTCGATAGTAACAACATTTCAAAAACTCGTATCAATACAATCTTCAACCCTTATAATTGTAAGGATAATGACAAGAATATTGATAGTGCTTCTGTTGTTTACCTAAGAGTTGCTAACTCAGTTACTGAAAATTCACTTAATAACTTAACTGATGCTGATTTACAGGAACTAAGAACTAAGATTTCTACTGTTGTATCTACGGCTTCTTACAAAAAGTTCAAGAGTGGTGATGTTGATGCCGCAGCTAGCAAGCAGATTGTACAGATTAGTGGTAGTACAGCTAGTGGCTTTAAGTTCAAGGTTGTTGATACTCCATCATCAAGTTCAACACAACTACAAACTAGCCTATCAAACAAGAACAGAGGTCAGTTTACTACAACATTTACAACATCTACATTAAAGAATTATACATACTATGTATTTGCTACTATGGGTTATAAGGGTTATAACGGTACTGCCGGTATTACTTACATTACCAGTGACAACTTTGTAAAGTATAAGTTTGATGAAAATGGTAAATATGTAGCACCTTCTAACTCTTAATTACTAAATTTTACAACACATAACACTTCGGTGTTATGTGTTGCCTTTATAAGGTGATTTTATGAAGAAAATAAAAACTATAACTTCACTACTTTTGTTTATTACAATTTTGGTTTCAATATCAATCACAAGTGCAAGTGCAGTAACTTCTTATGATAATTTTGAACTTGAATATAATTCAACATCAAAGAGTTATACTGTTGTAAACTATGTGGGTAATGATAAAAATGTAAAAATTCCGGAAATGGTTTACGGCAGATTTGTTACTAAAATAGGCAGTTATGCCTTTGCTAATAACACTAATATTGAAACAGTTGAAGTTCCTTATCTTGTTTCTAGTTTTGATGAATATTCTTTTAGTGGTTGTACTTCTTTGAAGGAAATTAATATTCCTGAATTTGTTAGCAATATTAATCAATTTACTTTCTTTAACTGCAAATCACTAAAGAATATAACAATGGATTGTAAAATTAAAACTGTCAGTGAGTCAGTTTTCCGTAATTGTTCTTCACTTGAAAGTATTGTTTTACCTTCAACTGTTGAAAAAATTGATGTAAATGCTTTTGCTAATTGCACAAAACTAAGTAGTATTTCAATAGGCGATAATGTTACATCTATTTCAAGTGATGCTTTTAATGGTTGTGCATCTACTTTAAAAATTGTCGCCAATATTGGTTCATATGCCGAGAAATATGCTAAGGACAACAACATTACTTTTGAAGAAAGTCCACAGCTAATCGGTGATGTTAATAATGATGGTGAAATTAATGTTCGTGATTCAGTTTATATTATGAGATATACTGTTTTACAGTCAGGTTATGAAATACCTGAAAATACACCAATCTTTAAGAGAGCTGATGTAAACGGTGACGGTAAAGTTAATGTTACCGATGCAACACTTATTCAGAAGTATGCAATGCATATGATTGATAAATTTTAAGTGAATATTTTAGAGCTACCTTTACGGTAGCTCTTTTTTTGTTACTTTTTGCGATTCCTTGATTTATTCATACTTTTCATTTATAATTAAATGTATATAAGTCATATCATTTTTGATGTGTATTGTGCTATTATATAGATTATTTTGGAGGGTATTATGCTTTGTAAATTTGCAAACTTCTTTGTTGAGATTAACCCTCTGTATGACTATACAAAGAAGATGATTAAGTTTTTTGAAACTGATGAAACACCTACTTCTGATGTAATAACAGTAGGGGATAAATTCACTGTTGATGACTACAAAAAATATAACTCACTTCATCCGGAAGTACCTATTGATGAAGCAGAACATGTATATTTATCTTTTGATTTTTTTGAAAAAATCTTAAAGTATAATGCAATTATGGTTCATTCGTCAGCATTAAAATATAATGGAAAGTGCTATCTTTTTTCTGCTGATAGTGGTGTAGGTAAGTCAACCCATACTTCATTGTGGCAAGAAGTTTATGGTGACAAGGTACAGATTATAAATGATGACAAGCCTATAATTCGATTAGAGAATAATAAATTAATAGTATATGGTTCACCATTTGCAGGTGGCACAATGAAATTCCAAGATGACAGTGCTATTTTAGGAGCAATTGTATTTTTGGAAAGAAGTGAAAATAATTCTATTGAAGAATTATCACCACAAAAAGCAATGCGATATTTGTTTAAAGAAACTATGAGAAGAATCAGCAAAAATAAAATGAATGATTCTCTAAATATGATTAATATAATTTTGGAAAATTGCAAGTTCTATAAACTGAAGTGCAATATGGATAAAAGTTCAGCAATACTTTCTCATGATACTATAGTAAAGGAAGATTAATATGAAAATTAAGGAAGATTTTTTACTACGAAAAGTAGCAGATTGTTATGTAGTTGTGCCTGTAGGCAAGGCAACTGTTGACTTTAACGGAATGATGAATCTTAACGAAACCGGTGCTTTTCTATGGGAAAAGTTAGAAAATGATACAACAAAAGAAGAACTGCTAAAGGCTATGCTTGATGAATATGAAGTAACTGAAGATATAGCAAAGAAAGATATAGACAACTTTATTACAAAGCTAAAGGACGGTAACTTACTTGAATAAACAAGTGCCTATTAGTGAACTTGTACCCATTTTCAAGGAAATTCTTAATAGTGGTAGCAATGTGAATTTCACTCCTAGGGGTGTGTCAATGTTGCCAATGTTAAGGGATAATTGTGACACTGTTACTTTATCAAAACCAACTAAACTGAAAAAGTATGATGTTGTATTTTTCTATCATAAACCAACTAACTCCTATGTTCTTCATAGAATTGTGAAAGTTAATAGTGACGGTACATATAATATTTGTGGTGATAATAGAATGGTTTGTGAAGTGAATGTTCCTAAGAAAGATATTTTTGCAGTTGTAACTGCCTTTACTAAGGACAATGTTACTCATAAAATCACTGACCTTAACTATAAGATTTATTCCAGAAAATGTGTTGCAAAGAAGAAAATTAGATGGAAATATTATTCTATAAAAGAAAAATTATATCCATATTATAGAAAGATAAAAGGAAAATGAATACTTCAACTTACAAGAAAAAAGTGAATAAAACTGCATTAAGATGGATATTGAAGAAAAGCAAATCTCAGCTACCATCAATTATTCTTCTAGTTGTAATTTATGCAATCCTTGCAATAATCGGTGTGTACCTAGCTATTGCCAGTAAATACCTTGTAAATGCTGCAACAGGTAATGACCCAAGTTATGCAAATGACCCTCTTTCAGGTGTTACACATTATGGTTTGATATTTGGTGGTATAGTGTGTGCAGATATTTTCTTTAGTGTACTACAGAGAATTTTTGTTTTTAGAATTAGTGCTAAGCTGGAAATCAGCTACAAAACAGATTTGTTTCAACAGATATTGGAAAAAGAATTTGCCGATGTTTCAGCTTATCATTCCGGTGAATTGTTAAACAGACTTACCAGTGACATTAGCACAATTACAAATGCTATCGTTACAATTATTCCCCAGCTTACATATATGATTGTAAAACTTGCAGGTGTGTTTATTGTTTTGATACAAATAAGTATCCCTTTTACAATGGTGTTTGTTGTTGGTGGTGCATTGGCACTTTTTGTGGCATCTTTGTATAGAACTAAGATGAAAAATTTTCACAAGAAAGGTCAAGAAACTGACGGCAAGGTAAGAAGCTTTTTGCAAGAAATTATTGCAAGTTTACTCCTAGTTAAGTCCTTTGATATTGAAGATGAAGTTCTAAAAGATGCAAAAGACTTGCAACAAAAGAACTATGTGATCCGTAGAAAGAGAAACACACTTTCTGTCATAAGTTCCTCAGCATTTTCATTTGTGTTTATGCTTGGCTATGCTTTTGGTCTGATTTGGGGTGCTTATAATATTGTTCATGGCAATATTACATACGGTGTGCTAACAGAAATTATAGCCTTAGTGTCACAAATTCAAGGTCCAATCTCAGGACTTACAGGAATTTTTCCTACTTATTTTGCTGCTACTGCATCAGCAGAAAGAATTATGGAAATTGAGTCACTTCCACAGGAAAGAAAGTTTAACAAAAGTGAAATTAATGTGGAAAACATTTATAATAACCTAAAGTCCATCAATTTTGATAATATTACTTTTAGTTATGGTAGAGATGAAGTCCTTTCAAATACAAGCCTAAAAATCAATAAAGGCGATTTTGTTGCCATTATGGGTATTACCGGTATTGGCAAAAGCACACTTATGAAACTGCTAATGTCAGTTTTCAATGTTTCAAGTGGTGAAATTTATCTTGATTTAAAGGATAACAAAAAGCTTTATATTGATAAAAATTCAAGAAAAATGTTTGCCTATGTGCCACAAGGTAACTTCCTACTTTCAGGTACAATTAGGGATAATCTGCTGATTGTATCACCAAATGCCACTGATGAAGAAATCCATTCTTCACTAAAAATTGCTTGTGCTGATTTTGTAGATACTTTGCCTAGTGGACTTGACACAATGTTAGGTGAGAGAGGTATCGGACTTTCAGAGGGACAAGTTCAGCGACTTGCTATTGCAAGGGCAATCCTTACTAAGTCACCTATTCTATTACTTGATGAATGTACCTCAGCACTTGATGAAGAAACAGAAAAAAGATTACTTCAAAATCTTGTAAATCTACAAAACAAAACTTGTATGATTATCACTCATGAAAAAGCTGCACTTTCAATTTGTAACAAAGAAGTTTGTATTGAAGATAAGAAAATTATTGTAAAGGAAAATAAATGTGAAAAAGAAATTTTCTCCAAAAGAAAAAACTCAATATAAATTTCTACTTAATGTACTTGGCTTTCTATTTTCTAATATTCCTTTAAAGAATAATGATGAAATTGATTTTAGGGAGTTGTACTTTACCTCTGCAAAAAGCAGAGTTGCAAATATGGTTTCCTATGCCTTAGAAAAAAGCAAAATCAATGTGCCAAAAGAAATTATGGATATGTTCATTAGGTGCAGAAAGTTTATGTTGATGAAGGATGCATCTCAGTTTTCTGCTACCAAAAAGTTAATTACTGAATTTGAAAAGCAGGGAATAGACAACCTACTTGTGAAGGGTCAGTTTATTAAAGATACCTACCCTCAACCGGATTTTAGGGTAACAAATGATGTTGATATTCATATTAAAAATAAAGATATTGAAAAGGCTAGGACTATACTTTCTAGCCTAGATTATAGAATAATTCAGTCAACTGATGATTTAATTGTTGCAGTACAAGACCCATTTGTACAGCTTGAAATTCATTGTGATAACGGTAACTTTAGAAATTCAACATTTACAGAAAATCTGTTCAGTAATGCAAATCTAATTGATAACACCAACCACACCTATAAGTTCACTGATGAATACCACTATATTTATATTGTTGAGCATTTTGCTAAGCATTATCGTGATTTAGGTGGTATGGGTGTCAGAATGATAATTGATGTTTATTTCTTAAATAAATATCTGAAAAATAATAATGCTGACTTTAACTTTATAAATGAAAAGTTAAAAGAAAATAACCTTACAAAATTCCATGAAATGTTACTTGAAAAAGCTGATTTATATTTCAATAAAGGAATTAAAGACTTTGATGATGTTGATGTTTATATTCTTTCAAATATGACTTTCGGTACAGAAGAAAACAAAATTCTTAATGAGAGAAGAAAGTACAATGAAGAATATAATAATTCTACAGAAGAAAATTATATTAAAACTCGAATTTTCCCACCATACAAAAGGATGGTACAGGAATATCCAAGTTTAAAGAATAAAAAATTGCTTTTACCTTTATATTGGCTACATAGAGATTTCAAAATTTTAACTTCAAAGAACCTAAAACAGTATCAAGAGAATATGTCAGAATATAAAAAGTATGACAACAAAGAAGAAATTGATTTCCTTGATAATGTTATGAAAAAGTCAGGTTTCTGATTTTTATAACAATTTTTTACAAACATTGATTTTTAGTTAACTAGGTGGTATAATAGATAAGATAGAGAAATAATTAAGGGTGATTTGATGATTACTATGTTAAAAAGTAAGCTACATAGAGCAGTTGTAACAGAAGCTGATGTTAACTATGTAGGTAGTATAACTATTGACAAAGATTTAATGGAAAAGTCAGGCATCTATGAATATGAAAAAGTTAGTGTTGTAGATGTTGAAAATGGTCAACGCTTTGATACATATGTTATTGCCGGTGAAAGAGGTAGCCGTATCATTTGTGTTAACGGTGCAGCAGCAAGACTTGTTGCAGTTGGTGACCATGTTATTATTATGGCTTATAAATTAATTGAAGAAAAAGATGCTGAGTCTCACACGCCAACTGTTGTTTTCCTTGATAGTGACAACAACCCTTGTGAAGAAAAAGAATGTAAGAGAACTGTCGGCAAATAAAAGTTTTACCCCATTGCAAAAAGCATTTATTGCATTGGGGTTAATTTTTGCAATAAAAGGCTTAGTCTTTTAAATAAATGTTAGGGAGTATGAGTATGAACAAACAAAAAATCAACAATGAAGCAATTTACGATGCCCGTAAATTGGGTAAAGGCAAAATGGTTGTCCTTGGTTTGCAACATATGTTTGCAATGTTTGGTGCAACAGTAGTTGTACCACTGATTACAGGTCTTTCTGTATCATCAACATTGCTATTTGCAGGTCTTGGTACATTACTATTCCACCTTATTACGAAAGGTAAAGTACCTGCATTCCTAGGTTCTTCATTTGCATTCCTTGCAGGTTATGCAACAATTGCACCTAAGGGTGAAGCAAACCTACTACCATACGCTTGTTTTGGTGTAGCTTGTGCATCAGTTCTTTACTTTATTTTGTCAGCATTATTTAAAGCATTCGGTGCTCACCGAGTAATGAAGTTTTTCCCACCTATTGTAACAGGTCCCATTATCATTGCTATCGGTTTAACACTTGCACCATCAGCTATCAACAACTGTGAAAGCTCCGGTGACAATGCCGGTTTATCTTGGATAGTTGCTATTGTGGCAATTGCAATTATCATTATTTGTAACATCTTCGGTAAAGGTATGATTAAGATTATCCCTATTATCTGTGGTGTTCTTGGTTCATATGTTGTAGCAGTTTGCTTAGGTTTAGTTGACTTTACTTCAGTTGCAAAGGCTGATTGGATTGGACTGCCTTTTACATATGACCAAACAGTATTCAGCATCTTTACAGGCGACACTGATTGGGGCTTAATTACAACATCAATTATCACAATTGTTCCTATTGCTCTTGCAACAATGGTTGAACATATCGGTGATGTTTCTGCTATTTCATCAACAATCGGCAAGAACTGTATTGCTGACCCGGGTTTACATAGAACACTTCTTGGTGACGGTGCAGCAACACTTCTAGCAGCACTATTCGGTGCACCTGCTAACACAACATATGGTGAAAACACAGGTGTTCTTAACCTTACAAAGGTATTTGACTCAAGAGTTATCAGAATTGCAGCATTCTTTGCAATCCTATTCTCATTCTCACCAAAGTTTGCAGCAATCGTTACATCAATTCCATCAGCTACAGTTGGTGGTGTTTCACTTGTACTATACGGTATGATTTCTTCAGTTGGTGTTAGAAACATTGTTGAAAACAAAATCGACTTTACAAGTATGAGAAATGTTCTTATTATGGCTATTATCCTTGTACTAGCTTTAGGTATTACTTTCTCAACTGCCGGTAATATTTCTTTCACAATCGGTTCTGTAACAATTCAGCTTTCAGGTCTAGCAGTAGGTTCTCTAGTTGGTATTATCCTAAATGCTATCATCCCGGGTAATGACTATAAGTTCCAAACTGATGAAGACTTAGGTGCTAACGAAATTCAAAAAGATACAAGAGAAATGTAATTTTAATATTCCATATAAATTCAATATTAATTGATTAAACCTCCCTTAATGGGAGGTTTTTTGTTTGTAATTTTAATATTCATGATTTAAAAATAAAAAAGTTAATGTAATATATTATACAGTATTGACAAAATTACAATATAAATTATAATTTTATATATAAGATAGTGTATTTATAAAATAGTTTTTGCTACTTAGAAGGTGATTTTATGAAAAATTAATTAGCTTATTTTTAGTATTTATGTTATTGGTTACTGTTATACCATTTAATGCATTAGCTGATACGGATAGTGCAGGCATAACAGTTGGTTATGACTTAGGTAAGAATTTTCAAATTACTTATGATAAAACTTCAAAGACATTAACAGTTCAAGGTAAAGGATGTTTTGGCAAGTTAGGTTTTTCAGAGCTTTACAATTATAATTTAGGTAATCCAATGTATTGGGATTGGAAAGAGGATTACTTTCCACCAACAACTTATGCAGAAAATATTGTAATAGGTGAAGGAATAACTGCAATTGGTGACTATATGTTTATTAATTCCTATAATGCAAAAAAAATTACTTTACCTAAAAGCCTGAAAAGAATCGGCAAAGCCTCATTTTTGAATTGTTTAAGTTTGCAAAAAATCATTGGTGGACAGAATGTTAGCCAAATTGACGGTGGAGCTTTTTTATATTGTTCAGATATTAAGAATATTTCTTTCCCAAATCTTGTGAAAATTGATAATTCAAGGGTTCGTGTATTTACCGTTAGTGATGAAGCTGATGAATATTTGTGGTTATTAGAAAAGAGTTTTAGTGTAGGACCATTTGTGCATTGTAGAAATCTTGAAAGCATTTATATTCCAAAGGTAAAAAAACTTGCTGATAGAACATTTTTTGATTGTCCAAAACTAAAGACAATTAACAAGAATAATAATTTGAATAATATTACAGATATGGGTGTATCTGTGTTTTATAATTGCAAAAGCCTAAAAAGTATTTCTTTACCGAAGATAAAGACAGTAAAAAGCAGTGCGTTGATAAAAAAAGGTGATAGTGGTGGAATTGTACTTCCTAGTGGTGACTTGCATTGCGAAGGGGCTTTTGAAAATTGTTCATCATTAGAAAAAATTAATATTCCAAATGTAGAAGTCATTGGTAATAACTCATTTTACAATTGTAAAAACTTAAAAAGTATAAATAAGAATAACAGCCTTTCTAAACTGACTTATCTAGGTTCAGGTGTATTTGCAAAATGTGAAAAGTTAGAGAAGATTTCTTTGCCAAAGGTACAGCAACTAAAAATGACAAAGTATAAAGCAAGTGATTTACGGTTCTATAATGAACAACCAACTGACTTTTACTATGAGTGTATTAGTGATTTGCGTTCCTGTGACAGAGTTTATGGTACATTTGAAGGTTGTACAAGGTTAAAGAGCATTTCAGCTCCTAATGTTAAAACTGTAGGAGCAAGGACTTTTTATAGTTGTAAAAGCTTAAAGAAAATTTCTTTACCAAAGGTAACTACTCTAGGTTCATCTGCATTCTTTAATTGTATTAATTTAACATCAGTTAATATGCCAAAGTTGCGTAATCTGCAAACAACAAAATGGACACAATTTAAACTTCTAAATGAAGGAACAGAATATATTCCTAAAAAGGTTAAGAGAAAGTATTATTATCGTGGTACATTTGAAAAGTGTGTTAAACTAAAGAAAATAACATCATCTTCTTTAGCTAATGTTGGAAAGTATGATTTTAAAGATTGTACAAGACTGGAGAGTATTACTCTTGGCAAAAATCTAAAATCAATAGGGGATAGTGCATTTAATAACAACAGAAAGTTAAAGTCAGTAAACATAAAGTCAACAAAGTTGAGTAAAGTAGGAAAATCAGCATTTTCTAAAATTTATTCAAAAGCAAAGTTTACTGTGCCAAAGAGTAAACTAAAGAAATACAAAAAGCTAATTAAAAGTAATGGAAAAGCTCCAAAAAATGTAAAATTCATAGCTAAATAAACAAAGCCTCCTATAGTTATACTGTAGGAGGCTTTATGATTTAGATTTTAAGTATTATAATTACTAAATTACTATACAGTATTGACAAAAAATACAATATAAAATATAATTTTATGTATAAGATAGTGTATTTATAAAATAGTTTTTGCCACTTAGAAGGTGATTTTATGAAAAAATTAATTAGCTTATTTTTAGTATTTATGTTATTGGTTACTGTTGTTCCGTTTAATGTATTAGCTGATACTGATGAGATAGAGATTAATGTTTATAGTAAGATCTTTAAAGCATTTTATAATAAAACTACCAATACCCTAACAATTACCGGTAAAGGTTTTTTTGATAGTGGAGTTTCTTCTAGTGATTATAATAATGGAAATCCATTTTATTGGGATGAAATTGCATTAGATAATACAAAAACAATTGTTATTTCTGAGGGTATTACAGGCATTGATGACTTTACCTTTATTGGTTTTCAAAATGTTGAAACATTGATTCTTCCAAATTCAATGAAACATATTGGAAAATGTGCTTTCTTTGATTTGATAAAATTAAAAAGTATTCAAGGTGGTAAAAATGTAACACAAATTGACGGTGGTGCATTTATGAATTGTAAAAATCTAAAAAATATTTCTTTTCCAAATTTGCAAAAGCTAGATGATAATGAGGTTAAATTATTTTCCCATTATAATGGTTTTGAGGATGGGACAGATGTTTGTCTTATTGGTGATTACTATAGTCCTTGGGTTTATGTAGGTGCGTTTATGCATTGTCAAAACTTAGAAAATGTTTACATACCTAAAGTAAAAAAATTAGGTGACAGAACATTCTTTGACTGTCAAAAGTTAAAGACAATCAATAAGAATAATATACTAAATAATGTTACAAGTTTGGGTGTGTCAGTATTTCATAATTGTAAAAGCTTGAAGAATATTTCATTACCTAATATTACCACATTGAATAGTGGTAGGGTTGTAGATGAAGATACTCTAAATGGTAAAAAGTCTTTTATTGAGGGTACATTTAGCAACTGTTATTCACTTGAAAGTGTCAATATTCCAAAGGCAAAAGTTATAGGTGCAGATACGTTTTATCAATGTAAAAAATTGAAGAAAATAAATGCAAATAACAAACTTAATAATGTAACTTATCTTGGTGCAGGAGCATTTGCAAAATGTGAAAGTTTGGAAACTATCACATTGCCAAAAGTTGATGGATTGTATATGCTGAAATGGGCAGAACATGATGTTACCGATATTACAAAAAATAGTGCCGGTCACTATTACGGTGAATTTGAATCACACTTTTTAGGATATAAATATCATGGTACATTTGAAGGTTGTACAAGGTTAAAGAGCATTTCAGTTCCTAATGTAAAAACTGTAGGAGCAAGAACATTTTATAGTTGTAAAAGTTTAAAGAAAATATCGTTGCCTAAGGTAAAAGAACTTGGTTCATCTGCGTTCTTTAACTGCATAAACTTGTCAACGGTAGATATTCCTAAATTAAAAAAATTACATTCTTCTGCTTGGAAAGTATATAAACAAAATCCTAATAAAAAGTATACTTTAATTGAAACACCGTATTATCGTGGTACATTTGAAAAGTGCGTTAAGCTGAAAAAAATAACATCATCTTCTTTAACTAATGTTGGAAAATATGATTTTAAAGATTGTACAAGACTAGAGAGTATCACTCTAGGCAAAAATCTAAAATCAATAGGGGATAGTGCATTTAATAACAACAGAAAGTTAAAGTCAGTAAACATAAAATCAACAAAGTTGAGTAAAGTAGGAAAATCAGCGTTTTCAAAAATTTATTCAAAAGCAAAGTTTACTGTGCCAAAGAGTAAACTAAAGAAATACAAAAAGCTAATTAAAAGTAATGGAAAAGCTCCTAAAAATGTAAAATTCATAGCTAAATAAACAAAGCCTCCTATAGTAGTACTGTAGGAGGCTTTATGTTGCAGAAAAATAGGGCAGAAAGTAAAATTTCTGCCCTAATAATTATTCTTCAGTTTTTTCTTCTGATTTTAATTTTTCGTTCATTCTATATGAGAGAGTCATTAAGCTATCTGTCATATGAACATTCTCAACAACAGTATCACTGTATTTTCTGGCAATATCAAAGTGAGAGAAATTCCAATATGCCTTAATTCCACAGTTGTAAAGTCTGTCAATAATAGTTGCAACACTTTGTCTCGGAATACATAGCATAGCTATTGAAATATCATTGTTCTTGATAAATTCATCAACTTGTGACTCAGGCATAACCTCAATATCATTAATCTTTGTACCGATAATATTAGGGTTAGTCTCAAAGATACCCTTAATGTTAAAGCCTCTTTCAGCAAAGTTAATGTGAAGTGCAACTGCTTTACCAAGGTTACCTGCACCAAGAATAATAGCATTGTTTACCTTGTTAAGTCCAAGTATGTTTTCCATTTCACTTTTTAGATATGAGATACTGTATCCATAACCTTGCTGACCAAAACCACCAAAGCAGTTAAAGTCCTGTCTAATCTGACTGGCAGTAACATTCATCAGTTCAGCAAGTTTACCTGAGCTTATTCTCTGCTCTCCGTTATCAGCAAGTTCCGAGATAAATCTGTAATATCTAGGAAGTCTTCTGATAACAGACATAGAAATCTTATTACTTTTTGGCACTACTAATGCCACCTTTCAATTAAAGAATTGCCTTTAGTCTTTCGTTAACAGCAACAAGGAATTCCTCTGTGTTTACTTTCTTCTTGTTTTCAAGAGTAGATAGTAGATAAAGGTCACCTGTCATTACACCGTCTTCAATAGTTGTGATTGTAGCTTTTTCAAGCTTATCAGCAAAGTCACATAGTTCCGGAATAGAGTCCAGTTCGCCTCTCTTGCGTAATGCACCGGTCCAAGCAAATAGTGTAGCAACACTATTTGTTGATGTTTCTTCACCCTTTAGGTGCTTGTAGTAGTGACGCTGAACTGTACCGTGAGCTGCTTCATATTCATAAATACCTTCTGGAGAAACAAGAACAGATGTCATCATAGCAAGTGAACCGAATGCAGTAGCAATCATATCACTCATAACATCACCGTCATAGTTCTTACAAGCCCAAATGTAGCCACCTTCTGAACGGATAACTCTTGCAACAGCATCATCAATTAGTGTGTAGAAGTATTCAATACCTGCTTCTTCAAACTTATCTTTGTATTCATTGTCGAAGATTTCCTGGAAAATATCCTTAAATGTATGGTCATACTTTTTGCTGATTGTATCCTTAGTAGCAAACCAAATGTCTTGCTTTAGGTCAAGTGCATAGTTGAAACATGCTCTTGCAAAAGAAGAAATTGAGCTGTCAAGGTTGTGCATACCCTGAATAACACCGTCACCCTTAAAGTCGTGAATTAGTGAAGTTTCAGTTGTGCCGTCAGGCTTAGTAACAAGAAGTTCAGCCTTTGAACCACCCTTAACAACCATTTCAGTATTCTTATAAACATCACCGTAAGCATGTCTTGCAATAGTGATTGGCTTTTTCCATGTTGGAATATATGGTGTGATACCCTTAACAATAATAGGTGAACGGAATACTGTACCGTCAAGAATTGCTCTGATTGTACCGTTAGGTGACTTCCACATTTCCTTTAGGTCATATTCTGTCATTCTTGCAGCATTAGGTGTGATTGTAGCACACTTAACTGCAACACCGTATTTCTTAGTTGCTTCTGCTGAGTCAACAGTTACCTGGTCGTTAGTAGCATTTCTGTTTTCAAGACCTAGGTCATAGTATTCTGTCTTTAGGTCAACATATGGAGTGATAAGAATATCCTTAATCATTTTCCAAATGATTCTTGTCATTTCGTCGCCATCCATCTCAACTAATGGAGTGGTCATAGGAATTTTAGCCATAGTAATTCTCCTTCTTATGTATTTATTTATAGTTTAATGAAAACCTATCTTCATTAGAAAATAGGTTTTCAATATGTACAATTAGCCGTTTTCTTTTGTGTAGTTTAGTAGACCACCGGCAATAATAATTGCCTTTGTTCTATCTGTTAGTTCACACTTAGCCATAATTTCTTCACCGGTAGTTTTGTTAACAACCTTAACATCTCCACCATTAGCGATAATATCCTTAACATCAGGTAGTGTGATTTCATCATTTAGGTTAATCTTGTCATAGTCAGCTTCATTACAGAATTCTAGTGGTAGAATACCGGCATTGATTAGGTTAGCTCTGTGAATTCTTGCAAATGACTTAACAAGTACTGCCTTAACACCTAGGTATAGAGGTGCAAGTGCTGCATGTTCTCTTGAAGAACCTTGACCGTAGTTAGCACCACCAACAATAATTGATGAACCTAGTTCCTTTGCTCTCTTAGGGAACTCAGGGTCACATACAGTAAAGCAATGCTGACTGATAGCCGGAATATTAGAACGAAGTGGAAGAATCTTTGCACCTGCAGGCATAATGTGGTCAGTTGTAATGTTGTCTTCAACCTTTAATGCACAAGTAGCATTGATTGTTTCTTCAAGTGGAGTAGTTTCTGGGAAAGGCTTAATGTTTGGTCCTCTTAGTACTTCAATGTTGTCCATTTCTTCAACAGGAGCAGGATCAATAACCATATTGTCATTGATAAGGAACTTTTCAGGCATTTCAACAGTGTAACCTTCACCAAGTGTTGTAGGGTCAGTGAATACACCTGTTAGTGCTGATACAGCAGCAGTTTCAGGAGATACTAGGTAGATTTGACCGTCCTTAGTACCTGAACGACCTAGGAAGTTTCTGTTAAATGTTCTTAGTGAAATACCTTTTGAGTTAGGTGACTGACCCATACCGATACATGGACCACAAGCTGACTCAAGAATTCTTGCACCGGCAGCAATTAGGTCACCTAAAGCACCGTTAAGTGCTAACATATTAAATACCTGCTTTGAACCGGGAGCAATTGCAAGTGAAACATTTTCAGCAACAGTCTTGCCCTTTAGAATGTGAGCAACTGTCATTAAATCTCTGTATGATGAGTTTGTACATGAACCGATACAAACCTGATCTACCTTTTGACCTGCAAGACTTTCAATAGTCTTAATGTTATCAGGAGAATGAGGACAAGCAGCCATAGGCTTTAGTGTTGATAAATCAATATCAATAACTTCATCATAAACTGCATCTTCATCAGGAGTTAGTTCTACCCAATCTTCTTCTCTGCCTTGAGCCTTTAGGAACTGACGAGTTAGTTCATCAGAAGGGAAGATAGAAGTAGTAGCACCAAGTTCAGCACCCATATTTGTAATAGTAGCTCTTTCAGGAACTGAAAGTGTCTTAACACCTTCACCACCGTATTCAACAATCTTGCCTACGCCACCCTTAACAGACATAATTCTTAGAACTTCAAGAATAATATCCTTAGCAGCAACCCAAGGCTGTAGCTTACCTGTTAGGTTTACTCTTACCATCTTAGGCATTGTGATGTAGTAAGCACCACCACCCATAGCAACTGCAACATCAAGTCCACCGGCACCCATAGCCAGCATACCGATACCACCACCTGTTGGTGTGTGTGAGTCAGAACCGATAAGAGTTTTACCAGGCTTACCGAATCTTTCTAGGTGTACTTGGTGACAAATACCATTACCCGGTTTACTGAAATAAATACCGTGTTTCTTACAAACAGACTGAATGAATCTGTGGTCATCAGCATTTTCAAAACCTGTCTGTAGAGTATTATGGTCAATATATGCAACAGACTTTTCTGTTTTAACTCTTGGAACACCCATTGCCTCAAATTCCAGGTATGCCATTGTACCTGTAGCATCTTGAGTCAGTGTCTGGTCAATTCTTAGGCCAATGTCTGTGCCTTTAACCATTTCACCATCAACAATGTGTTCTTTAATGATTTTTTCTGCGAGTGTGTAACCCATGTTTTTAGTCTCCTTTTAGTTAAATTTTCTCGTAATCTCCTTATTGTAAGAAAATTCTAATAACAAGAATAAAATATAATTTAATTATACAATAAATTTGTGATTTTATCAATGTTAAATTTATAACAATATTTAAATATTTCTACTAAATATAGGGGTGTATTTATTTCTTTTTTTTACAAAATAACAGTAATTGCGTTTTTGTTTGTAATTATAATTGGGTTGTGATATAATAAACGACTGTGGTAAATGTAATATATAAGATAATTAAATGTAAGGAAATGATATTATGGCTACAAGAGAAAATCTAAGAAATATCGCTATTATTGCCCATGTTGACCATGGTAAAACAACACTTGTTGATGAACTTCTAAAGCAAAGTGGTACATTCCGTGCTAACGAAGTAGTTGACGAAAGAGTTATGGATAGTAACGACATCGAAAGAGAAAGAGGTATTACAATTCTTTCTAAGACAACATCTGTTATGTATGGCGATACAAAAATCAATATTGTTGACACACCGGGTCACGCAGACTTTGGTGGTGAAGTTGAGCGTATCCTACAAATGGTTGACGGTGTTTTACTGGTAGTTGACGCATTTGAAGGTTGTATGCCTCAGACAAGATTTGTTTTGAAAAAGGCTCTTGGTCTAAAGAAAAAGCCTTTAGTTGTTGTAAATAAAATTGATAGAGAAGGAAGTCGTCCTGAAGAAGTTGTTGACGAAGTTCTTGACCTATTTATCGAACTTGGTGCTGATGAAGACCAGATTGAATTCCCTGTAGTTTATGCATCAGCAAAGGGTGGTTATGCTTCTCTTGACCCACACAATAAGGGTACAGATATGCAACCACTATTTAAGGAAATTGTTGAAGAAATCCCTGCTCCTGAGGGTGATCCTGATGGTGGCTTACAGATTCTTATTTCTAACATTGACTATGATGACTATGTAGGTCGTATTGGTGTTGGTAGAGTTGAAAGAGGTACTGTAAAGAACGGTCAGGGTGCTGTACTTTGTGGTATTGATGGTACAAGACAGAATGTTAGAATTCAGAAACTTTATCAGTATGAAGGTCTAAAGAGAGTAGAAACAGAAACTGCTACTTATGGTGACCTTATCTGTGTCAGTGGTATTAACTCAATCAATATCGGTGAAACACTTTGTTCTTATGATTGTGTAGAACCATTACCATTTGTAAAGATTGATGAACCAACAGTTACAATGAACTTTATTGTAAACAACTCACCATTTGCAGGTAGAGAAGGTAAGTTCGTTACATCAAGAAATCTAAGAGACAGACTATTTAAGGAAATCGAAACTAATGTTGCTTTAAGAGTTGAAGAAACTGACTCAGCAGATACATTTAAGGTTTCAGGTAGAGGTGAACTTCACCTATCTATCCTTATTGAAACAATGAGAAGACAGGGTTACGAATTCCAGGTATCTCGTCCACAGGTTATCACTAAGGAAATTGATGGTGTTCGTAACGAACCTATCGAAATCCTAATGATTGAAGTACCTGACGAATATGTTGGTGCAGTAATGGAAAAGCTAGGTACAAGAAAAGCTGAACTTGTTAATATGGACACTAACGGTAGTGGTACAACTCATATTGAATTTAGAATTCCATCAAGAGGCTTAATGGGTTACAGACCTGAATTCCTAACAGATACAAACGGTAACGGTATTATGAACCATGTATTTGATGCTTATGAACCATGGAAGGGTGAAATTATCACTCGTCATCAGGGTTCACTTATTGCTTGGGAAACAGGTGATACAGTTGCTTATGGTCTAAATGCTGCTCAGGAAAGAGGTAGACTATTTGTTGGTCCGGGTGTTCCTGTATATGAAGGTATGATTGTTGGTGCATCTCCAAAGGCTGAGGACCTAACAGTTAATGTATGTAAGAAAAAGCATATGACAAATACTCGTGCATCAGGTTCTGATGATGCTCTAAAGCTAACACCACCATCAATTATGTCACTTGAACAGTGCCTAGAATTTATCGGTGATGATGAACTTGTTGAAGTTACACCTGAAAATATCCGTATGAGAAAGATGATTCTATCCCGTGAACAGAGAATGAAGAATCAAAACCGTAATAAATAATGAATTTTGTAATACTTGATTTAGAATGGAACGGCTCTTATAGTAAGAGAGATAAAAAGTTCTATAACGAAATTATAGAATTTGGTGCAGTAAAAACAGACAGCAACTTAAATATTATTGACACCTTTTCAATGCTGGTTACTCCTACAATTGGAAAGAAACTTAATTCAAGAATTAAAGCACTTACCAATATAACAAATGAACAGTTGAAAGATGCCCACAATACTTTTGCTGATGTTTCTGAGAAGTTCGGTGAATTTCTTGGGGATGCTGTTCTCTTAACTTGGGGCAATAGCGACATTCACGCATTAATGGAGAACTATGGTTACTATTTTGGTGACGATAGACCTCCATACTTAACTAAGTATTGTGATTTGCAGATTTATTGTGAATTTGCTTTAGGTGTTCACGATAAAGGTAAGCAACTTGGATTATCTACTTGTGCCGACTTATTAAATATAGATAGAAACGATTTAGTCCTTCATAGAGCATTAACTGATGCTGAGCTTAGTCTTTTATGTTTCAGAAAATGTTATGATGAAGAAAAAATTAAAAAGTATATTAGTAATTGTGACTTAGAGTTTTATAAGAAAATGACTTTCAGAACAACATTTATTACCGATATAGAGAATCCTTTAATTGATAAGTCACTTTGGACCTTTACCTGTCCTGATTGTCATACAGCAGTAAAGCAGGTTTCCGATTGGGCAGTGAAGAATCGTTCTTTTAGGGCAAAGTTTGTTTGCGAAAAATGTAACAAAGAATTTATTGCCAGAGTAATTTGTAAGTTGCGTTATGAGGGAGTAACAGTGAACAAAAAGCTGACAATTCCTAGACCACCTGAAACTAAAGAAAATGACAATAATAATGAAGAAAAACAAGAAAAGGAATAATATACTAAAATTTATTATGATTTCGTTAATAATTTTGTGTTTTTCTTGACAAACAACAATTAACATAGTACATTTAAACTATGTTTAATTATAGGAGGATAAAACAATGAAAAAAGTATTGGCTCTTGTACTTTCATGCCTAATGCTGGTTGTAGCACTTGCAGGTTGTGGAAGCTCAAGCAATGACAAAAAAGACGGACTTGAAACTGTAACAGAAGGTAAGTTAACAATGGCTACAAATGCTACTTTCCCTCCATATGAATATTATGAAGGCAAGAAAATTATTGGTATTGATGCTGAAGTTGCTGCTGAAATTGCAAAGAAACTTAATCTTGAACTTGAAATTGCTGATATTGAATTTGACTCAATTGTACCGGGTGTACAGAGTGGCAAATACGATATGGGTATGGCTGGTATGACTGTAACACCTGAAAGAAAGAACAGTGTTAACTTCTCTGATTCTTACGCTACAGGTATCCAGAAGGTTATCGTAACTAAGGATTCTAAGATTAAATCTCTAGATGACATTAAGGGCAAGAACATTGGTGTTCAGACATCAACAACAGGTGACCTTTATGCTACTGATGATTACGGTGCAGACCATGTTAAGAAGTTTGACAGTGGTAACGCAGCAGTTAACGCTCTAAAGGTTGGCAAGGTTGATTGTGTTATTATTGATAACGAACCTGCTAAGGCTTATGTAAAGGCTAACGGTAGTGCATTAAAGATTCTTGATACTGACTATGCAGTAGAAGATTATGCAATTTGTTTCTCTAAGGATAATTCAGAACTTCAGAAGAAAGTTAACGAAGCTCTAAAGGAACTTAAGAAAGACGGTACAGTTCAGAAGATTGTTGATAAATATATCAAAGCTGACTAATTACTTTGTAATTAAGGGGGCAGTTACCTAACTGCCCCTATTTGTTTATTTTATAATAAGGTTTGGTGAAATAGGTGAATTGGTTTCAAAACTTAATTGACCAGTTTAAGTTTGTATTTGTTGAGGGAGATAGGTATCAGCAAATGCTAACTGGTCTAAAAAACACATTACTGATTACAGCCGGTGCTTTAGTAATTGGTATTGTTATTGGCGTAGTTATTGCGTCAATTCGTTCCTCTTTTGATAAAAATAAAGAATCATTAAAAATGCGTGGTGGCATTGGTTACTACATACTTGCTTTTCTTAACTTTATCTGCAAGATTTACCTAACAATTATTCGTGGTACACCTGTAGTAGTTCAGTTAATGATTGCTTACTTCATTGTTTTTGTTTCAGCAAAAGACGGTGTACCTGTCGGTATGCTTGCTTTTGGTATTAATTCCGGTGCTTATGTTGCAGAAATTTTCAGAGCCGGTATTATGTCAATAGATAATGGTCAGTTTGAGGCCGGCCGTAGCTTAGGTTTCAACTACTTCCAGACTATGAGATATATTGTTGTGCCACAGATGTTTAAGTCTGTATTACCAACACTTTGTAATGAATTTATCGCACTGTTAAAGGAAACTTCAGTTGTAGGTTATGTTGGTGTTATTGATATTACAAAGGCAGGTAATGTTATTGCAGGTGTAACATATTCTTACTATATCCCACTACTAACTGTTGCAGCTATTTACCTTGTAATGGTTATGATTCTATCTTACTTTGTTGGTAAACTGGAAAAGAGGTTAAGAAAGAATGAAAGATAAGGCTTTAATTAAGGTTGAAAACCTAAAGAAACATTATAACGGTGGCAAGGTTAAGGCACTTGACGGTGTAAACTGCCACATTAACCAAGGTGAAGTTGTTGTTATTATCGGACCATCAGGTAGTGGTAAGTCAACTTTACTTCGTTCACTTAACCTACTTGAAATCCCAACATCAGGCAAAATCCTATTAGATGATGTTGACATTACTGACCCAAAGAATAATATTAATCTTCATAGACAGAAGATGGGAATGGTGTTCCAGCACTTTAACCTTTTTGACAATATGAATGTTCTTAAGAATATGACTATTGCACCTATGAAACTTCTTAAGAAGTCTAAGGAAGAAGCAACTGAAAAAGCTATGAAACTACTTGAGAGAGTAGGACTTGCCGATAGAGCAAATGCTTATCCTAGTCAGCTTTCAGGTGGTCAAAAGCAGAGAGTTGCTATTGTTAGAGCTTTGTGTATGGAACCTGAGGTTCTACTGTTTGACGAACCAACTTCAGCTTTAGACCCTGAAATGGTTGGTGAAGTTCTTGATGTTATGAAGAGCCTTGCAAAGGACGGTATGACAATGGTTGTTGTTACTCACGAAATGGGCTTTGCAAGAGAAGTTGCTGATAGAGTTATCTTTATGAGTGACGGTAAAATTGTTGAAGAAGGTACACCTGAGGATATTTTTGAAAATCCACAGGCTGAAAGAACAATCGACTTCCTAAAGTGTGTTCTTTAAATAAAATTTAAAATTTTATTTAACTCTCACTTTGTAAGGTGGGAGTTATTTTTTATTATTAATAATTCTATAAAAGAATAATAATGAATTTACTGACCTATATTTTGGACTTATAAAAGAAAATTAGAACAAATGTTCTAATTTTTATTGCAATTATAGTGAACAATCGCTACAATTATAATTGCTAAATAACAAATAGCCCCAATCTATTTAGCAAATAAAAATTAAAATTATTTGGATGTGATTGTATGAATTATAGAGAATGGTCAGAAAATTATGAGAAAGAATCCCTAAACCTAAAATCTATTATTGATAAGGAAAGGGATAACCTTAACAAAGCTAAGAACTTTGATCAGGTAAAAAGTATAAACAGAAGAATACAAATTCTAAAGTCAATGTATTATGAATGTAGACTAACTGCAAGACTTTTAAAATCTAAAGCGAAAGATTTAGATGAATTAGTAGGTGAGTCGGTTGCGTAATCAAGTACATATGACAGAAGATTTTGAGAACCTTTTGGCTTATAATCTATATAACCAAACCGGTTATTCAAATACAGAAGATAGAAACAATATAAAGAAAATGCTGAAAGTAGGTATTGATAATATTCTAACTGAAAAGCAAAGAAAATGTGTTATTATGCATTACTTTGAGAAAAAGCCTATGAAACAAATTGCCAAGGAATTAGGAGTTTGTCCCTCAACAGTAACTCGCACAATTCAGTTAGCAAAGAAAAGATTATCAATCTTAAGTGTGTTCTTATAACGAAAAAAGACTAGACCAAAATAGTCTTTTTTATTTATTATGATTTTATTATTAATTAAATCTCAAAATCTTCTTTTTTGAATTCAGGTAAAGCCTCAGTACTCTTGGGTACTCTAAGGGTAGGATTGTATTTAAATTTTCTGCATTTACCATTTTTAATACTTTTTCTAAGTTTACAAATGTAACCACTAGGTGCATCAGCACTGTTGGCACAGTATTCACATTTAATTTCAATGTTATTTCCAAATAATTTCATAATAATTCCTCAGTTATTTTACAATATTATATAACTATTATAAACTTATTTAATGATACTTGCAAGTGGTAATATTATATTGTAAAATATGTTTGGTGATAAATTATGAAAATTAACAGTAAAACAATGACACTAAACGAAAATAAAGGTGTTCCGTTTTTAACATACAATGTACTTTCAGATATTGATTTTATCCGACATGCCTTTTCAACTAAGCATGGTGGTGTAAGTACAGATGAATGGACTTCAATGAACTTCGCATTTTCTAGGGGAGATAAGCCTGAAAATGTAATTGAAAATTATAAAATCTTTTCCGATGCAGTAGGCTTTGATTATGATAGTCTGGTAACTTCTTCCCAAGACCACCATACATTTGTCAGACCTGTAACTAAGAAAGAATGTGGCATTGGCATTTGGAGAGAAAAGGACATTCAGTCTGTAGATGCATTAATTACAAATGAAAAGGGTGTTACCCTTGTAACTCATTATGCAGATTGTACACCATTATTCTTTGTTGATAAAGAGAAGAAAGCCATTGGACTTGCTCATGCCGGATGGCGTGGTACAGTTGGTAGAATCGGTGAAGAAGTAATTAAGAAAATGACTGATTTATATGGTAGTAATCCTGAAGATATTGTTGTTTGTATCGGACCTGCAATTTCTAAGTGTTGCTATGAAGTGGATAAGGATTGTGCAGATAATTTTTATGCTCTAACTGACTTAGATAATTCAAAATTTATTTTCCCTAAGGAAGATGGAAAATATATGATTGACCTGCTAGAAACAAATAAGCAAATTGTAATGAAAGCAGGAGTAAAGGAAGAAAATATCACATTGTCTGACCTATGTACAAAGTGTAATTCAGATTTATTATGGAGTCATAGAGCAACTAACGGTCATCGTGGTACAATGTGTGCATTTATGTGTATTGAAAAGTAATTATGAGAGAATTAGTAGTAAAGAAAAATGACGCTAATCAGCGACTGGATAAATTTCTTTTGAAGAAATTTAAAACTATGCCAAAGAAAATGGCTTATATGTATATTAGAAAAAAGTGTGTAAAGGTAAATGGCAAAAAGGTTACACCTGAAGTTATGCTAAAAGAAAATGACCTTCTTACTTTCTATATTAAAGATGAATTTTTCGATAATATACAAGAAGAAAATTATGAATTCCTAAAAGCTCCAAAGACTTTAAAGATAATTTATGAAGATGAAAATATTATCCTATTGGATAAGAAACCGGGAGTAATTGTGCATCAAGATAAGTCCTATCATTTTGATTGCCTCTTACTTAGACTTCAACATTATCTTTATGATAAAGGTGAGTATAACCCTAAGGAAGAAAACTGCTTTGCACCTGCACTTGTAAATAGAATTGACAGAAATACCGGTGGTATAGTTATTGGTGCTAAAAATGCAGAATCATTGCGTATTCTTAACCAAAAAATGAAAGATAGAGAACTTCACAAATTCTATCTTTGCTTACTTATTAACAGACCTAAAAAGGATAATGCAATTCTTTCCGATTACTTAATTAAGAATGAAAAAACCAATAAAGTAACTGTCCTAAAAAATGAAAAGCAAGGTGCTAAGAAGATTTTAACAAAGTATTCCGTGTTGGAAACTAACAACAATTTAACCTTGTGTGAAGTTGAACTTTTAACAGGTAGAACTCATCAGATTAGAGCCCATATGTCCTCAATAGGTTGTCCTATTTTAGGTGACAATAAATATGGCAACAAAAAGCTAAACCAAAGGTATAACCTTTCAAAACAATGTTTGTATAGCTATAAATTAGCCTTTGATTTTACTACAGATAGTGGAATTTTAAGTTACTTAGACAAGAAAGAGTTTTCCACAAATGATATTTGGTTTATGGATTACTTAAAATAATATTCACCAAACCCCAATAATTGTATAATCTATTAAGGGGTGATTAAATGAGATGTTGGAGAACACAAAGGAAAATTTACCTTGCTTTTGCACTTGGATTGCTTGTAGCATCAATTTTTCCTTATTGGTTAATAACCGACTGTTGTGCATTAATAATCATCCTTTTGTCATGTACATTATGTAGGAGGTAATGGTATGAAAGTTATAGTAATTGACAATCCAAAGGTGTTAGGTGTTGTTCTTAGAAAAATTTATGGTATCAAAAAGCAAAAACCTCTTCAATCATAAATTATTATGTAAAATTGTACAAATATAACATATCAAAGGTATGCATAATTAACAAATTATGCGTACCTTTTCTTTATTCATAATTTATTCATATACATTTTAAGATTTATTTGATATAATTGAAATGTAAATTTTTTACAAGGAGGAAATATAATGAAACAGAAAAAAGGATTTTTATCAATAATCCTTGTTCTTACAATTCTTTCTTCAGCATTTGCATTTACAGTTAACGCTGTAACAGGTGCATCCGGTGAGACAGTTTATGTAAGAACAACAGGCTCAAACCCAACATGTTATATGTGGACTACTTCAGGTGGTACTACAACTAACAACGGTGCTTGGCCCGGTGCAAAAATGACAAAGGTTGAGGATAACATTTATTCTTACACTCTAACAGGTTCTTTTGAAAATGTTATTTTCAACGATAGCAACGGACAAACAGGTAACTTGGTTTATCAGGGAGCTAATATGCTTTATGATAAGTCAACAGGTAAGTGGGAACAGTATGCAGGTAGCGAAAACCCACCAACTGTTACTTTCAGCAAGAAAGACGGTGCTACATACACAAATACTGTAAATGTTAAGATTACAACATCTAAAGCTACAAGTGCTTCATACAAGATTGACAACGGCAGTGCTGTTTCTTTCTCAGGTGAAACAACTGTAACAATCGGTGAAGGTGTTTCTGTTGGTACTTCAACAACAATTTCTGTTACTGCTACTAACGAATACGGTACAACTAATCAGTCAATCACTCTAACTAAGAAAGAATCAAGCCAGGGTGGTGGAAGTGATGGTTCTACTACACCTGCTGAAACAGGCAAATATGCAACAAACCCTAACGGTAAAGTTGGTAAAAAGGCATCTATCACAATTGACGGTGACGCAAGTGACTGGTCAGATGATATGCTAATTGCTCAGGGTGCTGCATGGGATGTTGCTAACCACTGGAAGGGTGGTCACGAAAACTGTGTACTAGATACATATTCTCTATATGGTGCATGGGATGACGATAACCTATACATCGGTTGGCAGATGGTTAACACAACTGATACATGGGCTAAATCAGGTGACGGTCCTCTATCTGATGGTGGTAGAGTTCTTGATGTTCCACTAATCCTTGCTCTAAGCATTGACAATAACTCAACAAAGATGTCTAACAAGAACACAAGTGGTAATCCAATTTGGGGTCGTAAGATGGGTCTTGAATTTACAACTCATGTTGACAGACTTCTATATATGAGTGGTAAGCCTGGTCTTGGTGAACCTGCTATGTTCTCAGCAGTTGATGAAGAAGGTAACACAAACTATACTGACGGTATGGTAGGCTTTAAAAATGGTGGTATCGAATACAAGATGGCGACAACTTGTATCACAGATTCTATCATTGGTCTAAACTCTTCTGATGACCCTCAGGATTGTTATGATGACGGTGCTGATTGGGTTGACTACAAGACATTCCAGGGTTCTGCAGGTACTCACGATACAAAGTATGATTCATTCTACGAAATTAAGATTCCTCTAGATACTCTGGGTATTGACTCAAGCTACCTAACAAATAACGGTATCGGTGCAATGCTGGTTGCAACTCGTGGTGAATCTGCTCTTGACTGTATCCCTCACGACCCATCAATGCTAGATAATGTAACAGGTGACTACTCAGCTGACCCAAGTACATCAGCTGAAAAGGATGATGTTGATAACATTACAGTTCCATTTGCTAAGATTGGTACTCTAGGTTCTACAGACCCAACACAGCCAACAACTGTAACAAAGCCAACTACAGCAACAACAGCTACTTCAGCTACAACTGTAACTACTACAACTAAACCAACAACAGTTACAACAACTACAAAACCAACAACAGTTACAACTACAACAAAGCCAACTACTGCTACAACAGTAACAGAGCCTACCGGTATCTTAGGTGATGTAAACGGTGATGGTGTAGTTAATGTTAAGGATGCAACACTTATTCAAAAATATGCTGCTGAAATGACAGTTGAATTGAACTTAAAGTTAGCTGACTATAATAAAGACGGCAATGTTAATGTTAAGGATGCAACTGATATTCAAAAAACTACTGCATTCTTAAACTAATCAGTATTAGTTATTAACTTAAATTTAAAGGACGAACAGTTTATTCTGTTCGTCTTTTTGTTTATCTCGTTTTTATTGATAAGTAAAGTTATGTATGGTAAAATAAGTGTATGATTATTAGTGAGGTAGTTTTATGCTTGAAAATAAATTAGGAATAAAAAATTCTGCTGAACTTGCTCGTGAAGAAGAGAGACTCAGTAAGAAAAAAGCAGTTAAATTATTTGAAAATGGTGTATTAAATAATTTACCAAGTGGCAAGTTTTCAACTTTACAAGTAATCCATAAGTATTTATTTGAAGATATTTATGATTTTTCCGGGGAACTTCGCACTGTAAATATTGCAAAAGGAAATTTTCGTTTTGCACCTGTAATGTATCTAAAGACTGCCTTAGAAAATATTGATAAGATGCCCCAATCAACTTTTGATGAAATAATTGAAAAATATGTAGAAATGAATATTGCCCATCCTTTCAGAGAAGGTAACGGCAGAAGTACAAGAATATGGCTAGACCATATTCTAAAAAATGAAATAGGTATGGTTGTTGATTGGAGTAGGATAGATAAAGAAGATTATTTGCTTGCAATGGAACGTAGTCCAATCAAAGATATTGAGATTAAGTATGTCTTAAAAAATGCATTAACAAATGAAATCAATAACCGTGAATTATATATGAAAGGCATCGACCATAGCTATTATTATGAAGGCTATAATGCCTTTGCAACCGATGAGTTATAATTTTTTAAATTTGTTTGTTGGTAAGATAAGTTTGGTAAATTAGGGTTTGTCTTTTCAATTTTGATTGTGGGTAAAGGTAAATTTGTGTTAATTTTAATTGAGTATAAAGGAAAATTTGCAAAATTATCATACCTTATAATTATCACAATAGTATGGCTAACAGGTGTAGGGTCCAACATCGTTGGACCGTTACAAACTAGCCTTTATATAGGCATATTGCCCTATGTAGTAAGTGATAATTTCTAGTTTCTACATAGGACAAAGTTACATAAAACATTTTACTATTAAACGGGCGAACGATGTTCGCCCCTACTGTGTAACTCATAATTCTTATTACATTTAATAGTTAGAAATAAATGAGAGTTTCAGCTATGATGATATTTTAAACAAGTTTAAAATATCAACCACTCCTTCAGTCGATTTATAAAAGGTAAATTGCCGTACCGGCAATTTACAATCGACAGCTCCCTCAGCGAGGGAGCCTTTGTCTTTATCTAAATTTCTTCAAATTTATAAAGTCTGTGATATTTAAAAATTGCGTATTAATTTTAGATTTGCACTGACTATTTTGCCTCCCTCGCTGAGGGAGGTGTCACCGAATGGTGACGGAAGGAGTGATTGGAATTGTAAATTTATTTACAATTCCATATTAACTGAAACTATCAAATAGCACTACAAACCCTAATTTGTATATTGCAATCAAATTTATTTACACCATAAAATAAAATAAAAAAGTTCTAAAATAATTCTCACCTTAATACAATTAATATATAAGCAAAAAGGAGAGAAAACTATGGAACTTGAAAATAATATAAAATTATGTGGTAGAGATACTATGGTAACTCAGGCAATAGAAGAACCGGTTGATGTTGACCTAACATTACCTGACTATTGTCCTGATATAGAGAAAATACTGAAATGCACTTTAACACCACAAATTTTTTCTCGTAATATTTCAGGTGGTGTACTGGAGATAGAGGGTGCGTCTGTAATCAAGGTTATGTATGTTGACAGTGTGCGAAAAACCTTGCGTACAAGCCAACAGACAGTTCCTTTCAATCGTGCAATTAATATTAAGGATTATCCGGAAAATCATTTTCTGGATACAGTTGCCACAACTGAATATGTGAATTGCAGAGCATTGTCACCACGCAGATTGGTTATCAAAGGTGCATTGAGTATTAAGGTTGATATTGTAGGGAAAACAACTACAATTATTCCATCATCAGAAAGTTTTTCAAATTTTCAGAAGAAGTGTTGTACTAAGAAGTATATGGATGTAACTTCTGTAACAGAAGAAACTTTCAATATTAACGAAACTATCAGTGTTTACAATAAGCCACCAATTGAACAGGTGATAAAGTCAATTGTAAAAATCAATGTTACCGACCATAAGTCTATGGATGACAAGATTGTGCTTAAAGGTGAAGTCAACTTAAGACTTCTTTATTTATCCGATTTAGATAGTGGCAAAACTGAATGTATTGATTATATGATTCCTTTTAATCAGATTGTCTCTTGTGTTGGTGCAGGTGAAGATACAGTAAATAATGTGAATTGTAAACTGCTTTCCTATGATGTGAAGATTACAAAGGAAAATGAAGAGAAAACAATTCTCCTTGATGCAAGGGTAAATATGACTGCAGTTTGTTATAAAGAGAGAGAACAGTCATTTTTAGTTGATGCTTATTCTCGTGATTACTTTTGTGATTTAAAGAATAAGCCTGTTACACTTGTTAATTCTGTAAGAGAAATAAAAAGGAACTTCATTAAGAAAATGGATATTTCTTCCAATGACCAGGACTTTACCAAGGTTATTGATGTGTATAACGAGACTGCCTCAGTAAATGTATCTGATGAAAAAGGTTTTATAACATTTGTGGGTAAAGGTTCTATCTGTATTGTAGCTTGTGATAAAGAGGGAACACCATTCTACATAGAGCGTACAATGGATTTTTCCGAAACAACAGATGAACAGTTTTCGCCGGTAAAAAGTTGCAGTGTCTCTGTTGTATCAGTCAGTTACAGAATTAAGGACGACAGAACTCTGGAAATTCGTGTGGAATTTTCAGTTTCGGCATTTGTTACAACAGTTGAAAACGATAGTTTTGTTGAGGATGTTATTGTTTATGAGGATAAGAAAATTGAGAAAAATTCCTCAGCATTAACCCTGTATTTTGCCGAAAAAGGTGAAACTGTGTGGGATATAGGTAAAAGATATTCAACAGACTGTGCATTTATTAAAGAGGATAACGAACTTGAAGAAGAAACATTACCTGAAAAAGAAATGCTTATAATTAGAAGATAGTTTGAGTGCCATCCAATAGGGTGGCACTTTTTGTGTTTATAATCTAAATAAAGTGGTTATAATTTGTGCAAGTCCATCATATATTTTATTAAAAACATATGGAGGAATGAAAATGACAGAGAGAAGCATATATCGTGACATTTCACAAAGAACAAATGGAGATATTTATATTGGAGTAGTTGGACCTGTGAGAACAGGAAAAAGTACATTTATCAAAAAGTTTATGGATACTATTGTTATTCCTAATATAAAAGATGACTCCCTAAAGGTTCGCACAAATGATGAATTACCTCAGTCATCAGGTGGTCGTACAATTATGACTACCGAACCAAAGTTTATTCCGGAAGAAGCAATGGAAATTTCTTTACCGGATAAAGCCCACCTAAAGGTTAGAATGATTGACTGTGTGGGTTATGTTGTAAAGGACTCAATGGGATATATGGAGGATGATATGCCTAGAATGGTAAAAACTCCATGGTCAAAGGAAGAAATGCCCTTTGATAAAGCAGCAGAAATCGGCACAAAAAAGGTTATCAACGACCATAGTACAATCGGTCTTGTAATCACAACAGACGGTTCAATCAGTGATATTACAAGAGAGTCCTACCAAGAAGCAGAGGAGAGAGTGGTAAAAGAACTAAAGGCTATCAACAAGCCATTTGTTGTACTAATTAATTCAATTGAGCCATCCTCACCGTCAGTTATTTCACTTTCAGAACAACTTTCCGGTAAGTACCAAGTGCCTGTAATTCCTGTGAATTGCCTTACAATGGAAGAAAATGAAATCAAGAGAGTGTTAGCACAAGTGCTATTTGAATTTCCGATTAAGGAAATTAATATTGATATGCCAAAGTGGGTTGTAAACCTGGATAAAGAACATTGGCTAAAGAAACAAATTTTCACAACTATAAAAGAAAATGCAATGTCAATGGAGAAACTTCGTCAAGTACAAGAAACTTGTCAAGGAATAGGCAAAGATGAATTTGTAGATACAAGCGAAATTAAAGAACTTGACCTAGGAAAAGGCATTGCCGATATTAAGATTGTAGTTAACAACAATTGTTTCTATAAAGTAATGTCAGAAAAAACAGGTACAGAAATTGTTGATGAAGAGGCACTGATGGAAAGTATCAGTATGCTTTCTGCTAAACAAAAGGAATTTGATAAAATTGCAGCAGCATATAAAGATGTGGAAGAAAAGGGCTATGGCATAGTAATGCCAACTTTAGAGGAACTTTCCCTTGATGAACCTCAGATTATCAAACAAAGTGGCAAGTATGGTATCAGACTTAAAGCCTCAGCACCATCAATTCATATGATGAAAATACATACAGAGGCAGAAGTTACACCAATAGTTGGCAGTGAACAACAAAGCCAAGAACTTGTTTCTTATCTACTAAAAGAGTTTGAAGAAAACCCTGCAAAAATATGGGAAAGCAACATTTTCGGAAAGTCAGTTCATGAACTTGTAAACGAAGGATTGCACAATAAACTGTACAGAATGCCGGAAGATGCCCGTAAAAAAATAGGGGAAACAATACAAAGAATTATTAATGATGGATGTAACGGATTGATTTGTATTATACTCTAATAAAAAGCACAAATTTTATTTAAACCACTAAACATATTTGTGAAAAATATCACAAAAAAATAAAATCCCCTATATTTTATTGATAAAATCATCAACTCATTGTATAATAACTAGTGTATAAAAATGTAAATATGGGGGATTTTCATGGATTTGAAAACTATCATGGCAGCCGGTTTGAGTGTCAGTGAGAAATTCAATATTTCTTTCACAGTTATTCTTACTGGTTTCGTAGTTGTTTTTACAGTTTTGATTCTTCTTATCCTAATCATTGCCGCTTATGGTAAGATAGTTTCATCTGCTCAAAACAAATCAAAGGCAAAGAAAGAAGCCAAAGCAGCTGCCGAAAAAGCTGCTAAGGCAACAGAAAAATCAGCTCCAGCACCTGCTCCTGTTCAGAAAGTTGCTCCTAGCAACGGTCTGACTGACGAAATCGTTGCAGTTATTGCAGCAGCCGTAGACAGTACATACGGCGTTGGTAACGCAAAGATTAAGAGCATCAAGAAGTCACCATCAAGTGGCAGACCTGCTTGGGGTCAAGTTGGTGTTATTGATAACACCAGACCATTTTAGTCGGAAAGGAAGTTTAAACAATGGGAATTATTGACGGTTTTCTAGAAGGTATCATCGGCCTTGTAGAATCTTCCGGCTTTGTATCACTAGGCTGGCAGAACTATGTAATGGTCGCAGTTTCTTTCGTACTTTTTTATCTGGCTATCGCAAAAGAATACGAACCACTAATCCTTTTACCTTTAGCATTTGGTATGCTACTTGTAAATTTATGTCCATCAATTATGGGTGCTCCTTCAACAGAGTTTGTACTTCAATCAGAGTATCTGAAAACCCATGATGTGGCGTCCCAATCAGTACAGTATGCAACTACTGTAATGAATGGTGAGGTTTATTATAATGTGCCTACTTACGGTGGCCTACTTTACTACCTATATCAGGGTGTTAAGATGGGTATTTACCCACCACTAATCTTCCTAGGTATTGGTGCTATGACTGACTTTGGCCCTCTAATTGCTAACCCTAAGTCATTCATCCTTGGTGCTGCTGCTCAGTTAGGTATCTTCTTCACATTCTTCGGTGCTATCTTCCTAGGCTTTACACAGGCTCAGGCAGGTTCAATCGGTATTATCGGTGGTGCTGATGGCCCTACTGCTATTTTCGTAACAAGTAAACTTGCTCCGGATCTACTAGGTCCTATCGCAGTTGCTGCTTACTCTTATATGGCACTTGTTCCTATTATTCAGCCACCTATTATGAAGGCTCTAACAACAAAGAAGGAAAGAGCAATCAAGATGTCTCAGCTAAGACCTGTTTCAAAGCTAGAGAAGATTATCTTCCCAATCGTTGTTATCGTTCTTGTAGCACTTCTACTTCCTGATGCTGCTCCACTAGTTGGTATGCTAATGCTTGGTAACCTAATGAAAGAATCAGGCGTTGTTGATAGAATCGCAAAGACAGCTCAGAACGAACTAATGAACATCGTTACTATCTTCCTAGGTGTAACAGTTGGTGCTACTGCAACAGGTACAGTTTTCCTACAGTTAAACACACTAAAGATTATTCTTTTAGGTCTAATCGCTTTCTGTCTAGGTACAGCTGCCGGTGTTCTATTTGGTAAGCTAATGTGCGTTCTAACTAAGGGTAAGGTTAATCCACTAATCGGTTCAGCCGGTGTTTCTGCCGTTCCAATGGCTGCTCGTGTATCACAGAAGGTTGGTCAGCAAGAAAACCCAACAAACTATCTATTAATGCACGCTATGGGACCAAATGTAGCAGGTGTTATCGGTTCTGCTGTTGCAGCCGGTGTTCTGCTAAGTGTTATCCCTCACTAATTAATAAATATAACCTAATAAATGCCTCAACTATGTTGGGGCATTTTTCTTTGTCAAAATATATTATTATTCCAATTAAGAATAATATTTTCTGTTTTATTTGTTAAAATAGTGTAGATACAAAATAAATAATTTATAACAAAATATTTTTGTGCAACATTTATTAAATTATTTAGGGGAGGACTTCTCTTGTTTTATAAGGATTTTACAGTATCATTCTTCTTGAAAATGATACTAAAGCGACTTAAATTTATTATTTTGCTTACATTAGTAGGTGGAATACTTACTTTACTATATGCCAATTTCTTTATTACACCATCATATTCTGCTCAAGCAATGGTAATTGTTCAGAACTATACTGCAGCAGATGCAGCAGCAGATGAGGCTCAAAAGGCTGCCGAAAATGGTGTTACCGATCAAAGTCAGCAAGAAGATATACAGGATACAACAAATGCAAAGAGCTTTAACGATGGCAATGTTAAGATTTATGCCAGTGACCTTAATGCTTCATCAACACTTGCTCAGTACTGTACAATTCTTTTCAAGAATAATGTTGAAATTCAGAATATGCTTAATGGTTGTGGTATGGAAATTACTCAGGAACAAGACAGTAACTTCCTATGGATTACAATGACTTCATCAAATCCTAAGACTGCTGCCGATACTTGTAACGCAGTTGTAAATAAAATCACAGGTACTAAGAATGAACAAGGTTTGTTTGATGAAATCTTCTCAGCCGGTGGTGTAACTGCAGTTAAGTATGCATCAGTACCATCCTCAAGCACATATCCAAATGTTAAGAACTATGCCCTTTATGGTTTAGTTGGTGGACTTGCACTTTCACTTGTTATTTCATTTATTCTTGAACTTGTTGATACAACAGTTAAGCATGATGATGACCTATTTAAAATGTATAAGATACCTGTATTCGGTGAAATAATGGACTTTGAACAGAATGGAGATGACACAGATGAAGCTAAGAAGTAAAGGTAGAAGAAGATCTGATAGTGGATATTCTGTTGGTCATAGCCAAAGCTATATGGCAAATTCAGCTCAATCAGGTGACGCAGGTAAATTTGCTATTATTGAAGGTTATAAGATTGCAAGAACAAATATTCAATTCTCACTTTCAGCAAGTAATGACAACTGTTTTGCAGTAACTTCTTGGAGTAAGGGTGAGGGCAAAAGTACCTCAACCTCTAATATAGCTATTTCATTTGCAAAAATGGATAAAAAGGTTATTTTACTGGATTGTGACCTTAGAAGACCTAATATTCACAATCTTCTAAAACTTGAGAATACTGCCGGTATGACATCTGTTTTGTGTAATGATAAAACATTTGATCAGGTAGTACAGAGAGAAGTTTTACCTAATCTTGATGTACTTACAGTTGGTACAATACCACCAAACCCATCAGAACTTATCGGTTCAGACAATTTTGCTAATTTAATCAGAGAACTAAAGAAAAAGTATGATTATGTAATTATGGATACAGCTCCTATCGGTATTGTTACGGATGCTTTGCTTGTAAAGGACTTAGTAGCCGGTTACTTAATTGTTGTTCGTGAAGGTGTAACAACCCATGGTGACATTCAGAACTTTTTAAAAGCTATGGAAACTTCAGGTGCAAAACCAATGGGCTTCTTAAAGGTTGGTTGTGACCCAAGTGAAGGCAAAAGTGGCAAGTATAAGTACAAAAAGTACAATAGATACAACAAATATAACTCTTACGAATATTATAGATATTATTAATAATATATACCCTGCACATTGTTGCAGGGTCTTTTTTTGTAGATTATTAGCAAGATTTTGCAAGATTAAAAATAATACTTGCATTATTGATAAAATAGTATTAGAATAATAAAGTAATATATAATATATTTGAAGGGGAATAGGTATGAATTATTCAGAAATGACAAAAGAACAACTTCTTAACGAAAAGTCTGCTCTGGAAAAACAGTATGAAGATTACAAAGCAATGAACTTAAAGCTAGATATGTCAAGAGGTAAGCCAAGCACAGAACAGCTTAACATCTCTTCTCGTATCCTTGATATTCTAACATCAACAAGTGATTGTTCAACAGAAAAAGGTTTTGACTGCCGTAACTACGGTCTAATGGACGGTATTACAGAAATCAAGCCAATCTTTGCACAAATGATGCAGGTTGACCCTGATATGATTATGGTTGGTGGTAACTCATCACTTAATATGATGTTTGATACAATTTCATTATTTATGACTAAGTCACCTGTAGAGGGTGAAAAGCCATGGTTAGAAGTTAAGAACAGAAAGTTCTTATGTCCTGCTCCGGGTTATGACAGACACTTTGGTATTACAGAATACTTTGGCTTTGAAATGATTACAATTCCAATGACTAGTGAAGGTCCTGATATGGATATGGTTGAAAAGCTAGTTGCCGAAGATGACTCAATCAAGGGTATTTGGTGTGTTCCTAAGTATAGTAACCCTCAGGGTATCACATATAGTGATGAAACAGTAAAGAGATTTGCTAACCTAAATCCAAAGGCAAAAGATTTCAGAATTTTCTGGGATGATGCTTACTGTGTTCATGATGTTACAGAAACTCCTGATAAGCTTATTTCCCTAATGGATGAATGTAAGAAGACAGGTAAAACAGATTTACCAATTATCTTCTGTTCAACTTCTAAGATTACTTTCCCAGGTAGTGGTGTTGCTGCTATGGCTGCTGATGAAAACAATATGAAAGTAATTAAGGAAAAATATAAATATCAGACAATCAGCTTTGATAAGGTTAATATGCTAAGACATATCCTATTCTTTAAGGATATTGATGGCGTTAAGGCTCATATGGATAAGCATAAGAGTATCCTAAAGCCTAAGTTTGACATTGTTCTAAAGCATTTAAAGGAAAGTGTAGGTCCAACAGGTGTTGCAACTTGGTTTGAACCAAACGGTGGTTACTTTGTAGCAGTTGATGTTATGGAAGGTACTGCAAAGAAAGTTGTAGAACTTTGTAAAGAAGCCGGTGTTGTTCTGACAGGTGCAGGTGCAACATATCCATATGGCAACGACCCTAAGGATAGCAACATCAGAATTGCTCCATCATATCCAACACTTGATGAACTGGAAAAAGCAATGGAGATTTTCTGTGTAGCAACAAAACTTGCAGCAGTTAATAAAATTCTTGAAAATATGTAAATAAGATATTAATCAAATGTTACAGTATTTTAAATTATATTTATCTCTTTGCACAATAATTACTTAAATATTTGTGTTATATGACAAAATTATCTTTTATAAATATTAAATATTTGATGAATCATTGACTTTTTCACTAAATAAAAGTATAATTACTCTGTTGTGTTCTATCAGAATGTGGCAGAGTATTTTATTTGCCAACAGAATAGAATAAAAAAATATTGGAGGAAAAGGCATGAAAAGAATTCCAAAGCCTGTATTCTTCATTGTCGCAATTCTAATTTTACTGTTTAGCTATACAGCAATCTTTGGTGTATCTTATTACACAGGTGACGTAAAGCACACAGTTATAAAAGGTGTTAACGACATTAGATGGGGAATTGACATTCAGGGTGGCGTGGAAGCAACATTTGTTCCAGCCAACGGTAAAAAAGCCACTGACTCACAACTTGATTCAGCTAAGGCAATTATTGAAACTCGTATGGTTTCAAACGGTATCACAGATTACGAACTATATACTGATAGCGGTACTAGTAGTATTATCGTTCGTTTTCCATGGAAAGAAGACGAAAAAGATTTTGACGCAGAAAAGTCAATTCAAGAAATTGGTTCTACTGCAAAGCTAACTTTCCGTCCGGGTAACTCTTACAAAGAAACTTCTTTGGGAGCAGACGGTGAACCTGTTTATAAGACACCAACAGGTGACACTGAAACAGTCCTAATGGACGGTTCTCATGTTAAGGACACTTCTGTTGCTCAGAATACTGACGGTTCAGGTAACTATGTTGTTAACCTTGAATTTGACAGTGAAGGCACAAAGCAGTTTGCTGACATTACACAGAAGTATGTAAACCAAGTTGTTTCAATTTGGATGGATGATGAAATGCTTTCAGCTCCAACAATTAATGAAGCAATCACAGGTGGTAAGGCTCAGATTTCCGGTAACTTTACTGTTGAATCAGCAACAAAACTTGCTAACCAGATTAAGGCCGGTGCTCTTCCATTTGCTTTAGAAACAAAGTCAAATGGTAGTATCTCACCAACACTTGGTGATAACTCTCTAACAGCTATGGCAATTGCTGCAGTTATTGCTTTTGCAATTATTGCAATTTTTGTAATTCTAATATATAGACTTCCTGGTGTAATTACAGTTATTGCTCTAATCGGTCAGATGGGTCTATCAGTAGCAGCAATCTCAAGATACTTCACAGTATTTAATTCCTTTACAATGACTCTACCTGGTATTGCCGGTATTATCTTGTCAATTGGTATGGGTGTTGATGCTAACATTATCACTGCTGAAAGAATTAAGGAAGAATTTAGAAACGGTAAGACACTTGACGGTGCAATTGATAGAGGTACTAAGAGTTCACTATCAGCTATCGTGGATGGTAATATGACAGTTGTTATCGTTTCTGTTATTCTACTACTTGTATTTGGTACTGCAAACATTCTATCATTTATGTTTGGTGCTTCCACAACAGGTACAATTTACGCATTTGGTTACACACTACTAATGGGTGTTATCTCTAACTTTATTATGGGTGTTCTACTTTCAAGAGTAATGCTAAAGAGTGTTGTAGGCTTTAAGTGTGTAAGAAAGAAATGGCTATTTGGAGGTGCAAAAAATAATGAAGAATAAGTTAGTTCGTTTTACTAAATTCAGTAAAGTATTTTTTGGCATCTCTTTGGGTATCATACTTATTGGTATCATTTGTAACTTTGTATTTGGCACTCAGCTAGATATTCAGTTCCGTGGTGGTTCTTACATTAAATACTCTTATGTAGGCGATGTTGATACAGATAAGCTAAAGGATGTTATCCAGACAAATACTAAGCAAGAAGTTACAATGTCAATTAGCTCAGATATCCTTTCTAACTCTAAGAAGGGTGACGCTTATACAATCCGTGTTGAATTTGCCGGTACTAAGGCTATTTCAACTAATGAACAAAAGAACTTAACACAGACAGTTCAGAAGGCTTTCCCTGATAACAACTTCAAGGTTCTTGAAGCATCAGCTATCGAAAGCTCAATGGGTTCTAAGTTCTTACTAAAATGTTTAACAGCTGTTGCTATCGCAAGTATTCTTATGGTTCTATATGTTACAATTAGATTCCGTAAGATTGGTGGTCTATCAGCCGGTGTTATGGCTCTTGTAGCTTTGTTCCACGATGTGGCTATGATTTACTTTATGTATGTAATTTTCCAGATGCCTATCGACTCAAACTTCATTGCCGTTGTTCTTATGATTCTAGGTTACTCACTTAACGATACAATCGTTATTTACGATAGAGTTCGTGAAGAACGCCGTAACTTCGGTGCTAAGGAAGACATTGGCTATGTATTCGATTACAGTGCAACTAAGGTTCTTAGAAGAACAATCTTTACTTCTCTGACAACACTTATTGCTATCGGTACAGTTCTTGTTGTTTCAATGATTTTCAACATTTCATCAGTTACAAGTTTCGCACTTCCAATGATGATTGGTGTTATCTCAGGTTGTTACAGTTCTGTATGTATCGCAGGTCCTCTATGGGTTATGTGGCAGAAACACAAGAAGAAAGCTAAGGCTAGTAAATAATTATTAATGCTTTACATATAAGGGTGGTTTTTGCCACCCTTATTTTATAATTATAAGATTTTAAAGGTGGGTTGTTTTTGAAAAAGATTATTTCAATATTTCTTCTGTTTGTTGTTACTTTTGCTTTTTGTTCATGTGGTGAAGTTAAGAAGTCAACAGATAAAATTTCTGTAGTAACAACAATTTTCCCTTATTATGACTTTGCAAGAAGTGTATCAAAGGGTACTTGTGATGTTGATATGTTACTAAAACCGGGAAGTGATGTACATTCTTTTGAACCAACACCATCTGATATTATAAAAATCAGAAATGCAGATTTGTTCATCTATAATGGTGGTGAAAGTGATGAATGGGTAGACTCTATTCTTGAATCACTTGGAGATACCGACAAGCCGGTTGTTATGAAAATGACCGATTATGTTAAGCCTCTTGCCGAAATGGATGCTGACCATCATGCTGAAGATGAAGAGGATGAACATATCTGGACAAGTCTTGACAATGCAAAAACTTTAGTTTCAAAAATCAGTGATGAAGTTTCTAAGCTAGACCAAAAGCATAAAACGGTTTATAATAAAAATAGTCTTGATTACATTGAGAAAATCAGTAAAGTACAAATTGAAATTGAAAATACTGTAAATTCTTCAAAAAGTAAAAAAATAGTTGTGGGTGATAGATTTCCACTTCTATATTTTGCAACAGAATTTTCTCTTGATTGGGAATGTGCATTCCCGGGATGTAGTACAGAAACCGAACCTAGCTTGGATAGACTTTCAAAATTAACTGATACTATTGAAAAAGATAAAATAAAAACTATCCTAAAGCTTGAAATGTCTGAAAATAAAGTTGCAGACACTTTGGCTGATGAAACAAATACAAAGGTAAGAACATTTTATAGTGCTGAGTCTGTTTCAAAAGAAGACTTTGCAAATAATGTTACCTATGTTGACTTAATGAAAAGAAATAACAATGCTTTAAAGGAGGCACTCTCAAATGACACAAATTAAAGTTGAAAATGCTACTATGGGTTACGAGGGTGTACCTGTAATCAAAGACCTATCATTCCAGATAGATGAAGGGGACTATGTTTGTATAGTGGGTGAAAACGGTAGTGGTAAAACAACCTTGATGAAAGGTATCTTAGGACTAAACCCACCACTAAAAGGTTCAATTAAATATAATGGCCTTGATAAGAATGAAATAGGTTATCTCCCTCAAAAGAAAAATATCCAAAAGGATTTCCCTGCATCTGTTATGGAGGTTGTGCTTTCAGGTTGTATAAATCGAAAGTATCATATTTTCCACAACAAAAAGGATAAAGAGAATGCTATTAGGCATTTACAAATGGTAAATATGCTTGACTACAAGAAACATTCATTTAGTCAGCTTTCAGGTGGTCAGCAACAGAGAATTTTACTTGCCAGAGCATTATGTGCTACAGAAAAGGTTATTGTACTTGATGAACCGGTAACAGGTCTTGACCCAATAGCTACTGCCGATATGTATTCACTTATTAAAGATATTAACCATAAAGGCATTACGGTAATTATGGTTACTCATGATATTAATATGGCAGTTAGACAAGCAAGTCATATTCTTCATATTTCTGCCGGTACAGAGGGTACAAACTTCTTTGGTACTGCTCATCAGTATGTGCACAGTAGTGTTGGTAGCAAATTCTTGCTTACTGAATGTCCTTGTGATGTTTGTACTCATAGTCATAATAAGGAGGTAAAATAATGATAGAATTTTTCTCCTATGGTTTTATTGAAAGAGCAATGATTGTAGGTGCTTTAGTTTCCCTTTGTGCTGCACTTTTAGGTGCAATTCTTGTGCTAAAGCGTTACTCTATGATTGGTGACGGTCTTAGTCATGTTGGCTTTGGTGCAATAGCAATTGGTGCTGCTGCTAACTTAACACCAATGTATTTTGCTTTGCCAATGATGATTATTTCAGCTTTTATATTGCTGAAACTTTCTTCATCATCAAATAGCAAAATGAGTGGTGACTCAGCAATTGCTATTATCAGTTCATCAGCTTTAGCAATAGGTATTACAGTTTGTTCTGTAACAGGAATGAATAGTGACCTTAACAGTTATCTGTTCGGTTCAATCCTTGCAACAAGTAAAGAAGATGCAATTCTTGCAATTATCTTGGCAGTAATTATTATTGTTAGTTTCTTTATTTTCTACAATAAGATTTTTGCAGTAACATTTGATGATGACTTTGCAAAGGCAACAGGTACTCCTACAAATGTTTATAATATGGTTATTGCAGTGCTTACTGCTTTAACAATTGTAATCGGTATGAGAGTAATGGGTACACTACTGATTTCAGCACTTATTATTTTCCCATCATTAACATCAATGAGATTGTTTAGAAACTTTAAGGGTGTTATTATCAGTTCAGTTGTAATTTCACTGTTCTGTTTCTTTACCGGTATGATTGTGTCCTTTAATTTTGACACACCTACCGGTGCAACAGTTGTTTTAGTGAACTTAGCAATGTTCATTATTTTCTGGATAATTTCAAAAATTCTAAAAAGATAAAATTAATGCCCCTAGTTTTAGGGGCATTTTTTCTACTAAAAAATATTATCACCATAAGGCAGTTCATTTGTGTATAGCACATTGAACTGCTTTTTTATTCTGTCATTTGCAGATAAATAATCTTCCTTACCGTCCTCATTTGTGTATTCCGGTAACTGCTCTATATCCATACTGATTTCATCAAGTAAAGAGTGTTCCATAAGGTAGTTTAGTTTCTTTTCTTGCTTATCCCATTTTTTAATCAGTTCTTCACTAAGTTCTTTTGCTTTTTCATAATCCTTGTTTTCCATAGCAATTCTGCTTTCATCAATAGTTTTTGTGAAAGTATCTCTGCTGTTTTTTATTGCGTAAATTTCAGTAAAACAAATGGCAAAAGCTATTGTAACAAGGACAGCAACCCACCATAACCGTTTCATTTAATCTCTCCTAATAATGTTGTATTCTTTCTTTCTGTTGGCAGTCATAATAAAAACATCTTCAAGTTTAATGTGATTTTGTTTTAGAATTTTATCCACCCATTTGGTGTCAAGGTTGCAAAGTTCAAGTGAATTGGAAAGATACCTAGAGTCATTAATAACAACTGCCTCAATACCCGTATCGGGAATTTCAATACCTAAGTCCTCAGCAGATGGTGTTCTTTTCTCAGGCTTTTCAAGTACACTGACATCACCGTTAGTTTCTACAATGCAGTACTGTACATCTTCAAGAGAAAATATACCTTGTTGCCTTAACTGTACACATAAGTCCTCAGTAGTCATCCTTAGCCTTCTAAGTTGATTTTGCAGTATTCTGCCATCCTTTATTACCATTTCAGGAGAACCACATACAATTTTTCTGAACTTTCCACTTTTCAGCATAATAACGGAAAATACAATTTCAAGAGAAATAAGTATAAGTATAGGTACAATTCCTGAAACAAGGGGAGTGCTTGTGTTTTGCATAGGCATTACTGCAATGTCTGAAATTAGCAGAGTAATTACAAGCTCGCTTGTCTGCATTTCCGAAAGTTGCCTTTTGCCCATTACTCGCAAGGAAAACATAATAAAAATATAAAGTATCACTGTTCTAATAATTGAAATTAACATATCATCACCGTTAATAGTTTTTCTCAAATGGGTAAAATAATACATAAATGTATAATTCAAGAATTTTGTTCAACTATAATAATGGTGATTTTATGTTTAAAAATTTGAAAGAAAATATAAATTATCTGCAAGATGTAACCTCTTCATCAGCAGATTTTACGGTTAGGAAAATGAAGCTCAATGACGGCACATTTGTTGCAATTTTCACTATTGAGGGAATGGTAAATAAAGACGGTTTAACTTTAGCAGTATCAGACCCATTACTTTCTGCAACTATACCAACCGGTGTAAATAAATATGAATTTATTAGGGATAGAGTGCTATCAACTCCTGAAATTATTGAGATAAATACCTTTGATGAATTGCTTGATTTTTCAATGTCAGGCTTTGCAGTACTGGGAATAGACGGATATGAAAAAATGCTTGTAATCGGATTACAAGGCTTTTCATTTAGAAGTGTATCAGAACCGTCATCTGAAATGGTGTTTAGAGGTAGCAGAGAGGGCTTTACAGAACCACTGAGAATTAATATGTCACTAATTCGCAGAAGAATGAAAAACCCTGATTTAGTGTTTCAGACAATGACAATAGGTAATCTTTCTAAAACTCAAATATGTTTGTGTTACCTAAAGTCAGCAGTTTCAAAATCAATACTTAAAGAACTAAAGAGAAGGCTAAATAGTATTAACCTAGATACAGTTTTAGCATCAGGATATTTAGTTTCTTACTTAGGTGATGAAGATAAAAATACTTTACTTTCCACAGTAGGTGTTACTGAAAGACCTGATACATTGTGTGGCAAAATAACTGAGGGTAGAATCGGTATTTTAGTAGACGGTACACCATCAGCAATACTTGTTCCACATTTGTTTATTGAAAATTTCCAAAGTTTTGACGACTATTCTAATAGACCTTACTTTGCATCATTTATTAGAATTTTAAAGTATATGTCATTCCTCTTTGCAATTTATTTACCTAGCCTTTTTATTGCAATAACTGACTTTCACCCTGAGTATATACCGGTAGGATTGTTAACCCATATATCCGACTCCTTAGAAACCACACCTTTTCCCTTAATGCTGGAAGTACTGTTTGTTGCCTTTATGTATGAGGTTATGAGAGAGGCAGGACTAAGACTGCCTAAACCTTTAGGTCATGCAGTAGGTATAGTAGGTGCATTGGTAATTGGTGAAACAGGTGTTTCAGCCGGTTTAATATGTCCCACAACATTGATAATAGTTGCCTTTTCTGCAATATGTTCATATGTTATTCCGGAACTTTACGGTACAATTACAGTAGTAAAATTTATTTACATTATCATTTCAGGAATTTTCGGTGTAATAGGAATTATCCTTGCATCACTAATTGCAACAATTTCTGTTTGTTCACTTAAAAGTTTTGGTGTGCCATATTTGGCACCTATAGTGCCGATTTCAAAAGGTGTTATTTCCGATAATTTTATAAGGTCAGATTGGCACAGACTTACTAAACACAAAGTTAAGTTACAAAATATGGTGGGAGTTGATGATAAATTTGAAAAGTAAAATAAACGCATTGCAGTATTCAATATTACTTTCACTTTCAATTCTATGTGGTGTTACTCTTTTGCCCAATTCTTTTTCTTGCTTTTCTATGATAATTTCTGTTATCATATCATTCTTATTGCAAATTCCATCACTAGTAGCCTTTAGAAACAATGATTTACCTATCCCTATATTTTTCAAGGTCGTTACAGCAGTATTTTCAATTTTAATTTCAGTAAGACTTATAAATATTTTTTCAGACTTTTTTGTAACATCAATCAATCCCACTCAATCAAAAATTTATATTGCAATTCTAATTTCACTTGCATTAATTTATCCATCACTAAAGGGAATAGAGTCAATCTCAAGAGGTAGCATAATCGGTGGATTTTTCTCATTAATTTCACTGATTCTCATAATGTTTTGTGTGCCATATACTGATATGTCTATGTTTACAGACAGAGAGTCAACTCTAAAAATAACTGATGGTTTAAATTTATTATTTGTATTTGCACCACTTGTAGTTTCATTTGCATTTAATAAAAATTATAAAGGCAAGAAACTAAGGGCAAATTTACTTCCTTTTGCAATAGTTTCTATTGTGATTGCTTTGTTAATGTGTTTTGTAAAGCTACTTAATATTTCCGAATATAGCTATCCTTTATATACATTATCAAAAATTTCTTTCAAAATGATACCTATGGGTTTATCGGGACTTTTCCTAGTATTGTCATTAATTTGCATTTTCTTTGGAATTCTGTATTTTAATTTATCAGTAAAGAATATTATGGATAACCACAGTAAAGTAATGTCATTAATATTTATTTTTGCAGTAATGATAGTTTCAGTATTAACAATTGCATTGCCTGATGTGGGAAAAATAATTTTAAATAATTATTTTTTGCTGAGTCTTTATCTGATTATCACTTTGCTAACACCGATTTTTGCAACAATAAAGGGGAAGAAAAATGTATAAGAAATTATTGTCAATTGTATTTTTATTAATTTTTCTGTTTTCATTTACAGGGTGTGAAAGTAATGAAATTAATTTAAAGATTATAACAGACGGTATTGTAATCAAGGATGACAGCTTAATGCTAATAACCGATACAGGTAAAAAGCCAATAATATACAAAAGTCCATACAGAAATTTTAAGGGCGCAGTAAAGGAAATTAAGAAAAAGTATGACTTAACACCATTTCTGTCACATTCAAAAGTAGTGGTAATTTCAGCAGAAATCACAGTAAATGAACTTGCTCATTATATTGAAGAACTGAAAAAGTATTATCAAATGCCACCTGATATAAAGGTAGCATTAGCAGAGAATGATACAATTGAAAAGATAGAACAAGGAAAGCTGAGAATTAAAGAAGTGAATATTTATATAAAAAATTCATTTAAAAATGACAGTAGAATTTGCACTTATGAGAATAATCTGTTAGGGCAAAAATTTCCTTTACTATACGAAAGTGACGGTAATGTTAACATAAAAAGAATAACAATTTAGTGAATATGTCCAAATTCTGTTGATAAATTTTTAATACTAATGTGTTTATAATTCTTAATCAGCATTTAAAATGCCGAAATATATAGTATAATAATGATGTATAATTATAAGTATAGAATTTTATCGAAAGGATTTTTATTATGGCAACTGAATATAAAGTTTCCCTTGATAAAGTTATCAAGGAACTATCACTGAAAACAGTTTATATGCCGGTTGATGCCAGTACAATCGACATTGTTTCTGCCGATATTGACCGTCCGGGACTGGAACTTACCGGCTACCTTGATTTCTTTGACTCAACAAGAATAATGATTTTAGGTTATACTGAATACAGTTACCTTAACCGTTTTGGTGCAGAACAACAGCACCATGTACTTAATGCCATTTTTTCACTGGGACCACCTGCAGTTATTATTACTCGTAATATGCGACCATCAAACCCACTGCTAATTGCTGCCGAAGAATGTGGTGTGCCTATTTTGGTTACATCAGAAACAACCAGTGAACTTTCTGTAAACCTTATTTCATATCTTAACAATGTTCTTGCTCCAAGAATTACTCGTCATGGTGTTCTTGTGGAAGTATATGGTGAAGGTTGCTTAATCACAGGTGACAGTGGTGTAGGTAAAAGTGAAACTGCCATTGAACTTATTAAGCGTGGTCACAGACTTGTTGCTGATGATGCAGTTGAAATTCGCCGTACTTCAAAGAACACTTTAGTAGGTACATCCCCTGAGAACATTCGTCACTTTATTGAACTTCGTGGTATCGGTATTATTAATGCAAGAAGAATCTTTGGTATGGGTGCTATCAAACAAAGTGAAAAGATTGATATGGTAATTAATATGGAACTGTGGGACTCTAACAGAGCTTATGACAGAATGGGTCTTGACAGTGAATATACAGAAATTTTAGGTGTTGATGTACCTGTAACTACAATTCCTGTGCGTCCCGGTAGAAACCTATCTATGATTATTGAAGTTGCTGCTATGAACAACAGACAAAAGAAGATGGGTTATAACGCTGCTATGGAACTACTTGAGAACCTTGGTATGAGTGTTGAGGAAGAGCATGTTCAGAACATCAAGGTTGATGCAGGTTTGGGAGAATAAATAATTATTGTTATTTAACTTATGGAGATTTATATGGAGAACTTACTTTCTTTTCTAAAAGAAAAAAACATTGAATATATTTGTAATGAACCTATGAAAAATCACACTACCTTTAAAGTAGGTGGCAATGCTGAATTTTTCGTTAAAGTAAAAAGTGTTGATGAACTTTCTGCTTTAATTAAGTTTATTACTGAGAACAACATTCCTTATTTTATTCTTGGTAAGGGTAGCAACCTGCTTGTTTCCGATGAGGGTATTAAGGGTGTTGTAATTATCCTTGACGGTGACTTTGAAAAGGTTGAAGTAAATGAAGAAACTATCACTGCCGGAGCAGGTGCATCATTAACAAAAATGTGCAGAACTGCCCTAGATAATAGCCTTTCAGGACTTGAATTTGCCTATGGTATTCCAGGTTCAGTAGGTGGTGCAGTATTTATGAATGCCGGTGCTTACGGTGGAGAAATGAAGGACTGTATTGTGTCAGTTGATTACATAACTCCTAGTGGTGAAATTGGCACATATAGCCTTGATGACCTACAGCTAGGTTATAGAACTTCAATCTTTAAATCTAACAAAAATATTGTTGTAGGTTGTACAGTTTCTCTTAATAAAGCAGATAAAGAAGATATTAAAGAAAAAATGACAGACCTACTTGGCAGAAGAAAATCAAAGCAACCTATTGAGTACCCATCAGCAGGTAGTACATTTAAAAGACCTGTGGGTAACTTTGCCGGTACACTTATTGAGTCTTGTGGACTAAAGGGCTATACAGTAGGTGGTGCTCAGGTTTCAGAGAAACATGCCGGTTTTGTAATCAATATCGGAAATGCTACTTCTAAGGATATTAATACATTAATTGAAGATGTACAAAAAATAGTAAAAGAAAAAACAGGTTACTTCCTTGAAACAGAGGTGATCAGACTATAATGGAACTTTTAATAATTTCAGGTATGTCAGGTGCAGGTAAATCAACTGCACTTAGAGCAGTTGAAGATATTGGATATTTCTGTGTGGATAATATGCCACCAATGTTACTTGGAACTTTCTATGATTTATGTGAACAGTCAACTGATGCCAAAATGAAGAAATGTGCAGTTGTTATTGATGTTCGTAGTGTATCGGCTATGACAAATCTTTATGATGAAATCAAGGCTAATTCACATCATGGTAGAAAGTTTAAGGTTCTTTTCCTAGATGCAAAGACAGAAACTTTAATAACTCGATATAAAGAAACAAGAAGAAGTCATCCGTTAGCTGATTTTGTTCCTGACCGTTCTGTTGAAAAGGCAGTTAAGAAAGAAAAGGAGCTTATGGGTATCCTAAAGGCTCATTCCGACTATGTTATTGACACAACATATATGTCACTAAAGCAACTTAGAGAAAGAGTAACAGGACTTTTCTCAACAAGTATTACAGACTCAATGAAGGTTACTGTAATGTCATTTGGCTTTAAGTACGGTATCCCTCTAGAGGCTGATATTGTGTTTGATGCAAGATGTCTTATCAACCCTTATTATGTGCCTGAACTAAAGCAACTTACAGGTCTTGATAAGGAAGTAAGGGACTATGTAATGGCATCAGAAGACAGTGTAACATTCCTTGAAAAAATACTTAATATGCTGGACTTTTCTTTGCCATTATACAAAAAGGAAGGCAAAAGTGAACTTGTAATTGCAGTAGGATGTACAGGTGGTAAGCACCGTTCTGTTACTTTAGCAAGAAACATTCATCATCACCTTCACGAAAAAGGCTATGCAGTAACAATAGCCCATAGAGATATTACTAAACAGTAAGGATGATACAAAATGTCATTTTCTTATGATACAAAAAAAGAATTGACTGAAATTGTACCGGAAATAAATAGTCTTTCTTTAGCACAATGTTACGGTATGTTGCTTTTTTCTAAGAAGTTTGCCTACAATGAACTTGTGTTTACAACAGAAAATAAATATGTTTGTGACAATTTATCAAACCTTTTGACTAACCTATATACACCAATGATTGAAAAGACTTCAGGGCTAAGGGTTCGTAATTCCAAGAATCCTTTAATAACAGTAAAGTTGCCTAATGAAGATGATTGCAATAGGATTTTTGAAAGTTTTGGTTATTCTAAAAGTGATGTGTCACTAAGACTTAATAGAGCAAATATATCGGAAGAAGGACAGATTTCAGCATTTTTAAGAGGTGCATTTCTTTCTTGTGGTAGCGTAACAAACCCTGAAAAAGGCTACCACCTGGAGTTTAAAGTACCTTTTAGAAATCTTGCAAATGATTTACTTACTTTGCTTTGTGAAATTGAGGAGTGTAACTTAACTCCAAAGTCTGTTACAAGGCAAGGTTACTTTATTGTGTATTTTAAGGACTCTGAACAAATAGCAGATTTTCTTGCTTATATTGGAGCATACTCAAGCTCAATGAATATAATCAACACCAAAATCACTAAGCAAGTGAAGAACAATGCAGTCCGAAAGGTAAATTCCGAAATACATAATATTAATAAAACAGCAGAGGCATCTGCTAAGCAGATTAATGCAATTAAAAAGATAATGAAATGCGATAATATATATAATTCTCTTTCACCGGAACTAAAAGAAATTGCACAGTTAAGGCTTGATAATCCGGAACTTTCTTTACGAGCATTAGGAGAATTAACAAGTGACAAGGTTAGTCGTAGTGGTGTAAACCATAGATTAAAGAAACTTATGTCATATATTGATGAGGTATAATATGAGTAGTGAACTAACAATAGAAGAATTAACTGCTAAATTAAAATCCCAACTTGCTAAACTAGAGGATAATTCTATCCCACTAAATGAAGCAATGGAAGTATATAGAGAGGCAGCAATTACACTTGAACAGTGTTATGATTCTCTTGATAAAGCAAAAGGTCACCTTTCCGATATTAATGAAGAAATTGACAAATTGCGTATGAAACGAGATGAACTGTAATGAACTATTTAGAATTAATAGAAAATAAACTGAAAACATATTTTCCGCAAGGTAAGGAAAAGGACTCTCTAATTGAAAAAGTCCTTATTGACTCAATGGAATATTCCTTAGAGGCAGGTGGTAAGCGTATCAGACCAACATTAACTTTAATGTTTAGTGAGGTTTGTGGTGGTACTGTAGAACAGGCTTTGCCATTTGCTTGTGGAATTGAAATGATACATACATATTCACTGATTCATGATGATTTACCTTGTATGGATGATGACGATTTAAGAAGAGGAAAACCATCAAACCATAAGGTATATGGTGAAGATATAGCTTTACTTGCAGGGGATGCATTACTTACAAATGCATTTGCAACTGTACTTTCAGAAGAGACAGTTTCCCTAGTAGGTGGAGAAAAGTCAGCAAAGTGTGGTAGAATTTTAGCTACACTTTCAGGTATGACAGGTATGGTAGGTGGTCAAGTTATCGACCTACAGTCTGAGGGTAAGAAAGTACCTATTGATACTATCAGACAAATGCACCTTAAGAAAACTTCAGCACTTATTAAATGTGCTTGTATGATGGGTGCTATAGTTGGCAGTAACAATGAAGAACATATCAAAATTGCCGAAACATATGGTGAAAACCTAGGCTTAGCTTTTCAAATTATGGATGATATTCTTGATGTTGTCAGTGATGAAAAGTCCCTTGGTAAGCCAATTGGCAGTGATGCAGAAAATGAAAAATCAACTTTTGTAACACTTCTTGGACTTGATAAGTGTTATGAACTTGTAAATGAATATACTGAAAAAGCCATCAAATCCCTTGATGGTATCAACGGAGATACCTCTCAGTTAAAGGCTCTTGCAGTAAAAATGTCAGAAAGAAAGAACTAATTATTAGACTTAGTTCAGAGTAAGGAAATGTCAGATTTTAAGATTCTATCTCAACTTAATTCTCCGGAAGATTTACGGAAACTTCCTGATGAGGAGTTGCCGGAACTTTGTAGTGAGATAAGAGAAAAGTTAATAGAAGTAGTGTCTGTAAATGGAGGTCACCTTGCCTCTAATTTAGGTGTAGTTGAGCTAACAGTAGCTTTACACAAGAATTTCAAAACTCCATACGATAGCATAGTATGGGATGTAGGTCATCAGTCCTATACCCACAAAATGCTAACAGGTAGATTTGATAAAATTGACACAATACGCAAAAAGGGAGGACTTTCAGGATTCCCTAAGCGTAGCGAAAGTAAATATGATGAATTTAATGCAGGTCACAGTAGTACCTCAATATCAGCCGGTTTAGGTATAAGTGAAGCAAAGAGAATCAAAGGTGATAAGTCCTATACTGTTTCAGTAATAGGTGATGCTTCATTTACAGGTGGTATGTCACTTGAAGGCTTTAACAATGCCGGTAGATACGCAAAGAGATTTATTGTTGTGCTTAACGACAACAAAATGTCTATTACCAAGAATGTAGGTGCTTTTGCTAAGTACCTTACCAAAGTTAGGGTAAACCCTTGGTATCTTCGTTTAAAAAATAAACTTGAAAGAATTTTCTTAAAGATACCACTACTTGGCAGTTTAGCACTAAAGGTTATCCAAAGGTCAACAAGAAATGTTAAGCGAATGGCTTATAAAAACACAATTTTTGAGAACTTTGGTTTTACCTATTTTGGACCGATTGACGGTCACAATATTGAAGATATGTCAAATGCTTTTGAGGCAGCAAAAAAGGTAAATGGTCCTGTACTTGTTCATGTAGTAACCAAAAAGGGTAAAGGTTACGAATATGCCGAGAAAGACCCTAAGACTTTCCATGGTATCAATAAGTTTAATATTGAAACAGGTGAGTCACCACAAAGCAAAGAAAGTTTTTCTTCTGTATTTGGCGAGTATATGTGTGATATTGCCCAAAATGATAGGAGAATTTGTGGCATTACAGCAGCGATGGGTCCCGGTGTTGGTTTAGATAAATTTGCAGAACTATATAAGGAAAGATTTTTTGATGTTGGTATTGCCGAGCAACACGCAGTAACCTTTGCAGGTGGACTTTCAGCAAAAGGTATGGTACCTGTTTTTGCAGTGTACAGTACATTTTTACAGAGAGCATATGACCAGCTACTTCACGATGTAGCAATGCAAAAACTCCATGTTGTTATCGGTATAGACAGAGCCGGTATTGTTGGTGATGATGGTGAAACTCACCAAGGTGTGTTTGATGTTTCAATGCTAAATTCATTTCCAAATACTACTATTTATTCACCTTGTTACTTTGAGGGACTAAAGAAAGCACTTAACCAAGCAGTTTATCACACAGATAGTTTGGTAGCAGTCAGATACCCTAGAGGTGGAGAACTTTATAGACCAAAGGATTACACAGAGGTTTCAGTTGACTTTGACTTTTACGGTGATTTATCAAGTGATACTTTAATTGTAACTTACGGCAGACTTTTCTCAAATTGTTGCAAAGCACTTGAAATTCTAAAAGAAAAAGGCAAGAAAATCTGTATTCTTAAACTTAACAGAATCAAGCCTTTACCTCTTGATGCAGTAAAGGCATCAATGAAGTTTAAGAAAATATATTTTTATGAAGAAGGTATGTACAATGGCAGTATTGCTTGTAGTTTCAACTCAGAACTTTCTGAACTTGACTACAAGGGCAACCTAAAGATTATTGCCATTGACGATAAATTTGTAACCCATCAAACAGTAAATGAAGCACTAAAGGAACTTCATTTTGACAGCGAAAGTATAGCAAAGGAAATATTAGAGGATAAATGAAAAAGCGATTAGATGTTTTAGTATATGAAAAAGGTTTTTGTGAGTCACGAGAAAAAGCAAAGGCAATTATAATGTCCGGCATTGTCTATGTGGATAATCAGAAAGCTGATAAATGTGGCACACAGTATGATGAAAAATGTAATATTGAAGTTAGAGGCAGTACTTTAAAGTATGTTTCAAGAGGTGGTCTAAAGCTAGAGAAAGCTATGGAAAACTTTGACCTAACTTTAAAGGACAAAATCACTATGGATATTGGTGCATCAACAGGTGGCTTTACTGATTGTATGCTACAGAATGGTGCAAAAAAGGTATATTCTATTGATGTTGGTTACGGTCAACTTGCATGGAAACTTCGTTCCGATGAACGAGTTGTAAACCTAGAAAGAACTAACTTTAGAAATGTTACTCATGAACAAGTACCGGATGATATTGACTTTTTCTCAATAGATGTTTCATTTATTTCACTAAAGCTACTTTTACCTGTAGCAAGAAACTTGCTAACAGAAAACGGTGAAGCAGTTTGTTTAATCAAACCACAGTTTGAAGCAGGTAGAGAAAATGTAGGCAAGAAAGGTGTTGTTCGTGACCCAAAGGTTCACGAAAATGTTGTAACAGATATTATGGACTTTTGTCTTAATAACGGTTACTCAGTACTTAACCTGGATTTTTCACCGGTAAAAGGACCTGAGGGAAATATTGAATATCTAATACACCTAAGAAAATCCGATAAACCGGAACTTTTAACTGATGTAAACCCAAAAGAATTAGTAGAAAAATCACACTCTATACTTTCCAAGTAAAAGAAAATAGGTGGTAATATGAACATTTGTTTAAAGGTAAATACCGACAAAGGTCATGCAGTAAAATGTGCAAAAGAAATTATAACTTTGCTTACTGAATGTGGTGCAACAATTCTTATGAAAAGAGATGCAAAAGAACATTTTGAGTCTTTTAAGGATATTATCTACTACAAAAGTGATAATGAATTGTTCGCAAATGCCGATAAGGCAGTAACAGTAGGTGGTGACGGTACAATTATTCACAATGCCCGTCATGCAGCAGAAAATAATATTCCGTTAATCGGTGTAAATTGTGGTCATTTAGGTTTTGCAGCAGAGATTGAACCGGAAGAAGTCAGCGAACTAAAAAGACTTTTAACTGATGACTACACAACAGATGAAAGAATGGTTATTGAAGTTTCTGTTGTGAAAGAAACAGGCACAAAGACTTTCTCTTGCATTAATGATGCAGTTATTTCAAGAGGTCAGCTTTCAAGAATTATTGACTTGAACCTATATGTTGATGGTGAAAAGGCAACACATTATAGTGCTGATGGTCTAATCTTTGCAACACCAACAGGCAGTACAGCCTATTCACTTTCAGCAGGTGGTCCTGTTGTTGAACCAACAATGAGTTGTGTTGTGCTTACTCCCATTTGCCCACATTCACTTGTTGACAGAACAGTTATTTTTAACGGTAATTCTGTGCTTTCTGTTTATTCCGAAAGTTACGGTACTAGCGAAAGCTACCTTACTATTGACGGACAAATTGTAATACCACTTTCAAGTAGAGATAAAGTAATTATCAAGAAGTCACCTTACATACTAAAGATGATTTCATTTAAGAATAAGAATTTTTACCGTAGAGTTAGCGAAAAGCTAAAGGAGCGTGATGACTAGTGAAATTACGCAGACATGAGGCTATTATTGACCTTGTAAATAACCAAGATATTAATACCCAAGAGGAACTTATGGAGAACTTGCAGAAACAAGGTTTCAAGGTTACTCAAGCTACAGTTTCCAGGGATATTAAAGAATTGAGAATTTTCAAAGCACTTGGCAAAGACGGTAAGTATCGTTACTCAACAGGTGGCAGAAATGCCCTTGACAAAACAAGTGGTTTTGAAAGTCTATTTGCTTCTTCTGTAGAAGAAGTGGATAGTGCAGAGAATATTGTAGTTATAAAAACTATGACAGGTATGGCACAAGCAGTTTGTATGTCACTTGACAATATTGATTTTGAAAATATTGTGGGAACTATTGCCGGTGACGATACAATTTTTGTTTTGTGCAGAAACCTAAAAGCAACGGAAGAAATGCTTAATAAATTCAGAAAATTAATTTAAGGAGAAACTTTTTCTATGCTCAGCACCCTTTATATAGAAAACATAGCAGTTATAGAAAAAACAAATATAGATTTTACAAAAGGACTAAATGTACTAACCGGTGAAACCGGTGCAGGTAAAAGTATTATTATTGATTCGATCAACGCAGTAACAGGTCACAGAACAAGTAAGGATATTATCCGAACAGGTAGTGACAGTGCATTTGTTTCTGCTACTTTTACTAATATTTCTAAGGAAATTAAGGAGAAAGTCCTTGACCTTGGTTTTCAAGTAGATGATGATACTTTAATCCTTAGCAGAGAACTTTCTCTAAACGGCAGAAATACTTGTAGAATCAACGACAGACCTACTACTGTTTCTACATTAAAGGAAATCGGTATTGAACTTATCAATATTCATGGACAGCATGAAAGTTTAGAATTAATGTCACCTGAGTCACATATAAATTATATTGACAATTTCGCAGAACTTTCTTCTGTAATTGATGACTATAATGTTTCTTTTAAAGAACTAAAAAAGCTAAATAAACTCCTTAAAGAAAATGGTGGAGATGAAAGTCAGCGACTTTATGAAATAGATTTATTGACTTTCCAAGTTGATGAAATCAACAACGCATCTTTAACTGTAGGTGAGGAGGAAGAACTCCAAAACGAAAAGAAGTTGCTCCAAAATAGCGAGAAAGTTCGCCAATATCTTGATAAGTCAAAGTCAATTTTGTCAGGATATAATGGTGGAAATGCTTGTGAAATGGTTGATGAGGCTAGTACAAACCTTATTAAAGCATCAAACTTTCTTGAAGAGGCTGAGGATGTCAGTAATCGATTAAGTGACCTTTCATATGCACTACAGGATATTTCAGCAGAAATTTCCGACTTAATAGATGAACTTGAATTTAACCCATCAAGACTTGAAGAAATTGAAATAAGACTTGATGAAATATATAAACTAAAGCGTAAATACGGCAACTCTATTGAAGAAATTTTAGAGTATGGAGAAAAGGCTCAGAAGAAACTTAAAAAACTTCTAAACTATGATAAAGATATGGCTGAAGCTAAAGAGCAGTACGAAAAGCTATATGATATTACTTTAGAAAAGGCAGAGAACTTAACCTCTTTGCGTAAAAAAGCAGGTAAGGAATTTTCTCATAGAGTTGAAGAAGAAATGAAATTTCTTGATATGCCAAATGTAAGAATTACAGTTAGCATAGAGCAAAGTCCACTTTACTCAAAGGGTAAGGATAAAGTAGAAATATTAATTTCAGCCAATCCGGGAGAAACACCAAAACCGGTTTCTAAAATTGCATCCGGTGGTGAACTTTCCAGAATGATGTTGGCTATTAAAACTGTTTTATCGGAAAGTGATACTATAGATACCTTAATCTTTGATGAAGTAGATACAGGTATCTCAGGTAAAGCATCACGAAAAGTAGGACTAAAGCTAAAGGAAGTTTCCAAGAATAGACAGGTTATCTGTGTAACTCATCAGGTGCAGATTGCTTCCTTAGCAGATAACCACAATCTAATTAGAAAGAATGTTAAGGGTGAAAGAACCTTTACAGATGTTACTACCCTAGATTACAACGGCAGAATTGAAGAACTTGCCAGAATTATGGGTGGTATAGAAATAACAGAAAATACAAAGAAATTAGCAGAAGAAATGCTAAATAATAATTGAGGTAATTATGAAAGTTTGGTCAGTTGCAAAAGTGAATAAAGAAAGGGCAATAGCTATGGCTAATAGGCTAGAAATCCCACCACTTCTTGCAATGATGCTGGATATTCGTGGAATTACCAAAGAAGAAGATGTTATTAATTTTCTTCAAGAGAATAAAGATTTTTCTGATCCATTTCTTATGAAAGATATGGACAAGGCTGTTGAAAGAATAACTACAGCAGTAGAAAACGGTGAGAAAATCTGTGTTTATGGTGACTATGATGCTGATGGTGTAACAAGTACTTCACTACTTTATAGTTACCTTAGGGATAGCTTAGGTGCTGATGTAATGTTCTATATTCCTACTCGTACAGGAGAGGGATACGGAATGAATAAGGGTGCTTTAGATAAAATTCATTCACAAGGTGTTACCCTTATTATTACAGTTGATAACGGTATCTCAGCAAGAGAAGAAATCGACTATGGAAATACTTTAGGTATAGATACAGTAATAACCGACCACCATATGCCTTCAGGTGAAATTCCAAAGGCAGTAGCAGTAGTTAATGCCCACCAAAAGGATGACAAAAGTCCCTTTAAAGACTTTTCAGGTGTTGGTGTAGCATTTAAACTTGTAATGGCTATTGAGGGTGAATATGCTGATGTTGATAGTTTACTTGAAAACTTTAGTGATATAGCAACCTTAGGTACAATAGGGGATATTGTTCCTTTAGTTGGTGAAAATCGTACTTTAGTAAAGAATGGTTTAAGACATATCCAAAATAGCGACAGAATAGGCATTAATGCTATGAAACAAGAGTCAGGCATTGCTGAGAAAGAAATAAATTCAAGCAATGTTGCATTTACTTTAGTTCCTAGAATAAATGCAGGTGGTAGGCTTGGTTCATCAGAAAAAAGTGTAAATCTACTTTTAACAGAAGATGAAGATGAGGCAGTTACCATTGCCGATAAATTGGGAATGGATAATAGAGAAAGACAAAGTATAGAGAAAGAAATTCTTGCTTCAATTGATGAAGAAGTAAGGAGAACTCCCAACATTGTCAATGACAAAATTTTGGTATTTGCCGGAAAAGGTTGGCACCAAGGTGTTGTTGGTATAGTAGCCTCTAGAATAAAAGAAATTTACGATAAACCCACAATTATTATCGGAATTGATGATGATGGTGTAGCAAGAGGCAGTGGCAGAAGTGTAGAGGGTTTTTCCCTATGTGATGCAGTTTTTGCCTGTTCTGAACACCTTACTCATTATGGTGGCCACCCTATGGCAGTAGGTATCAGCTTAGAAAAAGAAAAAATCAATGATTTCAGAAAAGCTATTAATGCCTATTGCAAAGATATAAAAATGCCTTATAATATATTACATATAGATTGTAAGCTAAATCCCAATCAGCTTGATTTGTCAATACTAGATTCTTTAAGCTATATTGAACCTTGTGGTGCAAGTAATCCTTCACCGATTTTTGGTTTATATAATATGACTGTTATTGCTACCAAAGAAATGGGTAACGGCAAGCATATGCGTATTACTCTTTCTAGGGGACAAGGACAAGTACCTGTATATGCAGTATATTTTAATCACAATTTTCAATCTTGTTCATATAGAAACGGTGATATAGTTGATGTGGCAGTAAGCCTTGACAGAAACATATATAACGGTCAAGAAAATTTAAGTGTTATTATTAAGGATATTAAGTATAGCCAAAGCAACAATGAAGAACTTATTGATAGCGAAAGAATTTTTGATAAATTTGCAAAAAGGTATAGACTTACTAAAAATGAAGTAATGTCAATTCTTCCAACAAGAAATGACTTTGCCTATGTATATAGATTTTTAAAACAGAATAAAGGCTTTATCTATGGTGAATATGCCTTGGTAAATGCCCTAAATTACAAGATTTCTATGGGTAAACTTATTGTTATTCTTTATTCAATGAAAGAACTTGGCTTAATAAATTGGCAGCAAGGACTTTACCAAAGTATCATTGAAATGAAAGAAAGTGGCAAGGTAAACCTAGAAGATTCTGTTTTTATCAAAAAACTTAAGGAGGGAATATAAATGGTTGAACATTATCCAAATTATCAGGACTTTAATGACTTAGTTGAACTTATCAATGACAGTGAAAATGACTTTGATTTACAGTTAATTCAAAAGGCATATTTATTGGCTCGTTCAGCTCATAAAGACCAAAGGAGAGTTTCCGGTGTACCATATATTCTTCATCCAACATCAGTTGCTTGTATTTTGGTTCAGATGGGTATGGATACAGAGTCTGTTGTAGCTGCTTTGCTCCATGATGTTGTAGAAGATACCGATGTTGAACTTGACGAAATAAAGAAGAAGTTTGGTGAAACAGTAGCAGAAATTGTTGATGGTGTAACTAAACTTTCCAAGATTACATATTCTAATCGTGAGGAACGACAGGCTGAGAATTTGCGTAAAATGCTAATAGCTATGAGTAACGATATTAGAGTTATCATCGTAAAATTAGCCGACAGACTTCATAACTTGCGTACTATTGATGTTATGAGACCTCAGAAACAAAGGGATAAAGCCCTAGAAGTTATGGAGGTTTTTGCTCCGATTGCTCACCGTTTAGGTATGAAAGCAATGAAAGAACAACTGGAAGATATTTCTATCAGAATTCTTGATCCTGTAGGTTATGAAGAAATTGAAAATGACCTACAACTAAAGAAAGAAGAAAGAGATAAATTCATAGAAAAAATTAAACATGAAATCACCGAAAGAATCGGTGATACTGTTAAGCATATTTATGTTACAGGTAGAGTAAAGTCTATTAACTCAATCTACCGTAAAACCTTTATGAAAGGTAAAACAATGGATGAAATCTATGATGTATTTGCAGTAAGAGTTATTGTAGATTCTGTCCTTGATTGTTACAATGTTCTTGGTGTTGTACACGATATTTATCAGCCTTTGCCTAATAGATTTAAGGACTATATCAGTACACCTAAGAAGAATATGTATCAGTCACTTCACACTACTGTTATCGGTAAAGACGGTGTACCTTTTGAAGTACAAATCCGTACTTGGGAAATGCACTACGCTGCCGAATATGGTATTGCTGCCCATTGGAAGTACAAGTTGGGTTTAGGTCCGGGTAAAAGTGACAAAAAGGCTATGCAGGAACAGATTGAGTCTTTGCGTAGAACTATCGAAAATCAAATTCAGTCAGAAGATGCAACAGATATTATTAAGAATATCAAGAATGACCTTAGCCAAGATGAAGTATTTGTATTTACTCCAAAGGGTGACTTAATGAACCTACCTAACGGTTCAACTGTTATTGACTTAGCTTATGCTATTCATACAGAAGTGGGTAACAGAATGATTGGTGCTAAGGTTGACAGAAGAATTGTACCTATTGACTATAAGCTAAAGAATGGTGAAATTGTTGAGATTATCACCCAAAAGGAAGGCTCAGGCCCTAAGAGAGATTGGCTGAATATTGTCAAAACTTCTGAAGCCAGAACCAAGATTAGACAGTGGTTTAAGCGTGAAAAACGTGACGAAAACATTGTTGAAGGTAAGTCAATGCTAGACTCGGAACTTAGAAAGTCAGGTCTTTACTTTAATGATAGTGATGTGGAAGATATTTTCCCTAAAATTTATTCTAAGCAACATTGTAATAACCTAGAAGATTTCTATGCTGCTATTGGTTATGGTGGTATTCAAATCTGGAAGATTATGCCTAGAATTAAGGAAGAATATCAGAAGAAGTATGAAAAGAAAGTTGAAGAATTTGTCCCACCTAAAGAAATTCCAAAGCCCAGAAAAGCATCTTCAGGTGTTAGAATTGAGGGTATGGACGATTGTTTGATTAAGTTTTCTAAGTGTTGTAACCCACTACCGGGGGATGATATTATCGGTTTCATTACAAGGGGTTATGGTGTTTCTATCCACAAAAAGGAATGTACAAATGTTCCTAAGGATATTGAACACTCAGCTGAACCGGAAAGATGGGTAAAAGCAACTTGGATTGATAATGTAGAAGACAGCTACCGTAGTACACTTGAAATTGTTGCTACTGACCGTACAGGCCTACTTGCCGATGTTACTATTAAGCTGTCACAAATGCACATTTTCATTCGTAACTTAACTTCAAGAGAAGCAAAAAACGGCAATGCAGTTGTAATTGCCACAATAGATACAAACGGTATTGACCACCTAAAGGGTGTTATGACCCATTTAGGCAGTATTAACGGTATAATTTCCGTAACAAGAATATAGGAGAATAGAATTTTTATGAGAGCAGTATTACAGAGAGTAAAGGATGCAAGTGTTACAATAGACGGTGAAGTAAAAGGAAAATGCAGTAACGGTTTCCTAATTTTACTTGGTGTTAAAGTTGGTGACAGTGAGAAAGAGGCTGATTTTCTGGCAAAGAAAATCGCTAACCTTAGAGTCTTTACTGATGAAAATGACAAGATGAATCTTTCTTTACTTGACATTAAGGGTGAAACATTAGTTATTTCAAACTTTACTTTACATGCAGATTGCTCCCATGGTCGCAGACCGAATTTCCTTAATGCTGAAAAGCCTGATAAAGCAAATGCACTTTATGAGTATTTTTGTGATAAGCTACATACAGAGGGTATCTCTGTTGTAGAAAAAGGTGAATTTGGTGCTGATATGAAAGTTAGTCTTTTAAATGACGGACCTGTTACAATAATTTTAGATACAGAGGAAATAATGAAATGATAGAATTAAAGCAGTATGTAGTTAGTATAATGGGTACAAATTCTTTTCTTCTTATGGATAAAGATACAAAGGCTCTTGCCTTAGTTGACCCGGGAGAATTTTCCGAAGAAATTTTAAATGATATACATTCTTTAGGTGATGACCTACAGATGATTTTGCTTACTCACGGTCATTTTGACCATATTGGTGGTGTAGCAAGTTTCCTAAGATTATTCCCAAATGCCAAGGTGTATATTGGTGAAAAAGATGTTGAATGTGTAGAGAATGATAAGCTGAACCTTAGTGCAAAAATGGGTAGAACTGTAGTGGAAAAATTCCCTACAATCCCACTAAAGGACAATGAAGAAATTTCTCTAGGTAATACTAAAATCAAGTTTATTGAAACTCCGGGTCATACAGAGGGTAGTGGTTGTTACATTTTTGATGATAAAATTCTTTCAGGTGATACAGTATTTTGCGAATCATGTGGCAGAACTGATTTTCCAAACGGCTCATCAGCAAAGATGATTAAAAGCCTAAGAAAGATTGCAGAAATAGAGGGTGAATACACAATTTATCCGGGTCACGAAATGAATACAACACTTTCTCACGAGAAGAAATACAACCCTTATATGATGAGTAACTATGAAGATATATATTAAGAACCACCCTTTTCATTATGAAATTGAGAATATTACAAGATTATTCTTTCCGTATGAAAAGTTACAGGTAGTAAAATTTATTGATAATGAAATAACTGAATATGAAAGTCCATATATTTTAACAGAAATTAATGATGAAATTTCTGTTACAGTAAATTTCCGAAACTTTCAGAAAACTGAAACAACTACAAAAACAGAAGATGAAAAAGAAAATGAAAGATTAATTTCTAGTGTACTTTATAATCTTCTCACAGAATATACAGGTATCAAAATGCCTTGGGGTATGATTACAGGCATTAGACCGGTAAAGTATTTTAGAAATTTAAAGGAAAATTATTCTGAAGAATATGCAAAGGAATATTTCAAAAACTCTTACTTTGTAAGTGATGAAAAGATTAACCTTGCAAAAATTACCGAAAAGTACGAAAAAGATATTATTAATTCTTCTAAAGAAAATTCATTTTCCCTTTATGTTTCAATTCCATTTTGTCCATCAAGATGCAGTTACTGTAGTTTTGTTTCTCAATCAGTTGCAAGAACAAAACATTTAATAGAACCATATGTTGATTTACTTTGTAAAGAAATTGAATATACCGGTAATATAGCTAAGGAAAATAATTTGCACCTGGAAACTGTGTATATTGGTGGTGGCACACCAACAACACTTAACCCTAATCAGTTGGAAAAAATGATTAAGGCTATTAACAGTTCCTTTAATATGGAAACCTGTAGAGAGTTTACAGTTGAAGCCGGTAGACCTGATACCATTACAGCAGATAAACTAAAGGTGCTAAAAGATAATGGTGTTACAAGAATCAGCATTAATCCTCAAACATTAAACGATAGTGTGCTTGAAAAGATAGGCAGAAAGCATACTGCCCAAAATGCACTTGAAATGTTTGATTTAGCCGGAACTTATGATTTTAACTGCACAAATGCTGATTTAATTGCAGGACTGCCTACTGATACAGTGGAAAGTTTTGCACATTCACTTGATAAATTGGTGGAAAAAAATCTAGAAAATATTACAGTTCATACTTTGTCAATTAAGCGTTCAGCCGATTATACAGAACAAGGACTAACTACTAATAAAGAGGATGCTGAAAGAACAGGCAAAATGCTACAATATGCAGAAGAAACCTTGTTTAACAAGGGTTATGTCCCTTATTATCTGTATCGTCAAAGCAGAATGGTAGGGAATTTTGAAAATGTAGGTTGGTCAAAAGTTGGTAAAGAAGGACTTTACAATGTTTTCATTATGGATGAAACCCATTCAATTTTAGCTTGTGGTGCAGGTGGTGCAACAAAGCTAAAAAATCATCAAACCAACTGTTTAACAAGAATTTTTAACTACAAATTTCCATATGAGTATATTGACCACTTTGATGAAATACTTAATCGTAAGGATAAAGTAAATAATTTTTTCAAAGAATTGAAATAAAGGTTGAATATTTTACCTAATGATGATATAATTTAGGCAATATATGACAAGTGTATTTTTATTTTAATATACAATTTAGTCAAATTTTCGGTTTACTATATGAAAGGAGTATCCGGTTATGGGATTATTAGATGATGTAATGGTAAATGTTAAGTCTGCTGCCAATTCAGTTGGCAAAAAGACTAATGAAATTGTTGATTATTCAAAACTTCGTTTCACTGCTTCAGGTCTAACTAACGAAATTCGCAAGAAGTATCAGACTCTTGGTGAAGAAGTTTATACCAGCACAAAGATTGGTTCAGAAGACACTAAGTCTATCGAACTTCTTATTAAAGAAATTGATGAACTAAAGGCTCAGCTTCAGTCAACTAAGGAACAGATTACTTATGCTAAGAACAAGATTATCTGTCCTGTATGTAAGGCTGAACTTAACAAAGACAGTCTATTCTGCAACAAATGTGGTGCAAAGATTGAGTCTGAACCATTTGTTCCTGATGAAGACCCAACAGAAGAAGAGGTTGTTGTAGAAGACCCATTTAAGGAAGTAGTTGTTAAGAGCGATTCTGATGAAGATGCTGATTTAGAAGATGCTTCTGTAACACTAAAGACACCTCAGTCTGAGGAATAATTTTTAACTTAAATTATTAATTAACAAGTAATAATATGAAAAAGGCGGTCCAAATCCGCCTTTTTTATCTGTAAAAGGTGATTTAATTTGAGCAGAAAAAAAGTAAAAGATAAAAGTATAAAGTCCCAAACATTTGTCAAAGGTGCAATGATAATGTCACTTGCACTTATTATAGTAAAGCTTTGTGGTATGATTTACAAAGTTGCACTAACAAGAGTGTATGGCATTTTTGGTGATGAATTAGCTTCATTTGGTACAGGTCTGTTTAACAATGCTTATGAAATATATGTACCATTGTTTACACTTGCTACAGCAGGTTTTCCTATTGCAGTTTCAAGATTAATTTCAGAGAGTAATGCAAATAAAAGATATAAGGATATTAGACAGATACATAAGGTGTCAATTCCTTTCTTTATCGTAATGGGTGTTATTTTCTCATTGCTTATGTTTGGTGGTAGTTTTTTCTATATTAGAATTATCCATTCACCATATGCATTGCCATCAATGATTTGCTTGTCTCCGACTATCTTCTTTGGTTGCTTGGTTTCAATCTATCGTGGATATTTTGAAGGTATGCGAAATATGACACCAACTTCTGTTTCTGAAATTATTGAAGGTGCATCAAAACTTATTTTTGGTTTAACCTTTGCTTATTTGATTATGAAGTTCGGTTTAGATAGCTATGAGTCAACAGGCACAGTGTTTGGCATTACTTTTGCTGATAAAAAGTCTGCTATTTATACTTTAGTAGGTTTCTCAGTATCAGGTGCAGTAATGGGTATCACAATCGGTTCTGTACTTAGCTTCCTATACTTGCTTATTAAGTATAAGAGAGTCGGTGGTGGTATCACTCAGGCTGAACTTGACTCATCTATTGATGCTCGTAGTAAGAATGAAACATTTAAAGTACTTATCAAGACTGCTATTCCAATCGGTTTAGGTGCTTTGGTAATGAATATTTCCGGTACTATTGACGGTTTAATTATTCAGAACCTTATTTCTGATTTATCAACAACTCATGGTTCTGAACTTGCTGCACAGTATCCTATGTATGCCGATGCAGTAACCGATGGTACAATCCACACAAAACTTTGGGGTTGTTACGGTACTGCCTTAACACTAATGCAGTTAGTAACTGTTATCACTCAGGCATTTGGTACAACTGCTATGCCTATGGTAACAAGTGCATATGCTAAGGGTGACAGACAACAGCTAAAGGTAGCTATCAACAGAGTACTTAAGTTAACTTGTCTTGTAACATTCCCTTGTGGTATAGGTCTTGCAGTTTTGGCTGACCCAATTATGGAAATTGTCTATGGTGGTAATGTTGCTATTGTTGGTGGTGAATGTCTAAAGATTATGGGTATTGCCGTACTGTTTATGGCAGGTATCACTCCTATCTGCTCAATGCTACAAGGTGTAGGTAAGGTTAGTACACCGGTTAAGCTATATTCACTTGCAGTTATTATTAAGGTTGTTATGAACTTTGCTTTAGTTAGCAATGTAAATGTAAATATTCGTGGTGCTGCTACAGGTACACTTGTCGGTTTCTTAGTAGCTTGTGTAATTGCTATGTATGTACTTGTAAAGGCAACAGGTATCAGACCTAACTTCTCCAATGCAATTATTAAGCCACTTGTAAGTGCAATTCTTTGTGGTGGTGGTGCATTTTTAACATATTATCTACTGGGTAGTAGAATGAATATTTATATGGCAACACTGATTTCTATTGTTGTTGCAGCAATAATTTATGTATTAGCTATAATAATTCTAAGAACTTTTGATGAAAATGACCTTGGAATGATAAAAAATAATGAAAAATTGGCTAAAATACTTGCAAAACTCAGGGTTTTGAAGTAAAATAGTCTAGTATCTTTTAGCAAAAAGCTAAAGGGAGGAATTGTTTTGTCATTTGAGAAAAAGCCAAATTATAAATTTGAAGATTTAATTGAGATTATGAAACTCCTTAGAGCACCAAACGGTTGCCCTTGGGATAAAGAACAAACTCATGAATCAATTAGGCAAAATTTCATTGAAGAAACTTATGAAGTAATTGAAGCTATTGATACCAAAGATAAAGAACTTCTAAAGGAAGAACTTGGTGATGTTCTTTTACAGGTTGTTTTCCATTCAGAAATGGAAAGTGAAATCGGTAGCTTTAATATAGATGATGTTTGTGATGGTATTTGCAAAAAGCTTATCATCCGTCATCCCCATATTTTTGCTGATGTCACAGCAGATACTACAGAAGAAGTTTTGAACAACTGGGACAAAATCAAAATGCAAACAAAATCCCAGAAAACTCAGTCAGAAGCAATGGACAGTGTTTCTAAGTCACTTCCATCTCTTATGAGAAGTGAGAAACTTCAGAAAAAGGCTGCTAAGGTTGGTTTTGATTTTCCAAATGCTCAGGAAGCATTCAAAAAGGTTAGGGAAGAAACTGATGAATTAGAACAAGCCATCTCAAAGGGTGACAAAGAAAATATGGCAGAAGAACTTGGAGATTTACTATTTTCTGTTGTAAATGTTTCAAGATTTTTAAAAGTAGATTCCGAACAGGCACTTTACTTTGCTTGTGATAAGTTTACTCAGCGTTTCCGTAAGATGGAAGAACTTGCGAAACAGCGTAATATAGATATGGACTCTACTACTTTATCCCAACTTGATTCACTATGGAATGAAGTTAAATAATTTTATCGGAGGAAAACAAAATGAAAAAGACAGAACTAATTGCTGCAATTGCAGAAAAGAGTGGACTAACTAAGAAGGATGCTGAAGCAGCACTTACAGCTACACTTGATACAATCGTTGAAACAGTAGCAGCCGGTGATAAGATTCAGATTACAGGTTTCGGTACATTTGAACAGCGTCAGAGAAATGCAAGAATGGGTTGTGACCCAAGAACAGGTAACAAGATTGAAATTCCTGCTTCTAAAGTTCCTGCTTTCAAGGCCGGTAAGGAATTCAAGAATACTGTAAACAAGTAATTTTGCTTTTATTTTGGCTGACTCTATGTCAGCCTTTTATTTTTATATATAGGTGATTATTATGAGACTTGACAAATATTTAAAGGTTAGCCGTATCATTAAGCGTAGAACAGTAGCAAATGAAGCTTGTGATGCAGGTAAAGTTTTGGTAAACGGTAAGGTGGCAAGAGCCTCAACAAAGATTAACGAAGGGGACAGAATTGACCTTACTTTAGGTGAAAGAACAGTATCGGTAGAAGTTGTTTCTGTTAAAGAAACAGTGAGAAAAGAAGATGCTGTTACACTTTATAAACCAATATCATAAATTAATTTTTTCCCCATATAATTTATTATTTAAGTTAATATATGGGGGATTATTATGTCTGCAAATGAAATAATTTTAAAAGACAGAAAGTTTTTGTCAGTAACCGGTGTGAAAGATGTAAATGCTTTTACAGAAGAAAGTGTAATTTTAACACTTGAAACTTCATCTTTGGTAGTTAGAGGAGAAACTCTCCATATCAGCAAACTTGACTTAGAAAGTGGAGAGGTTGATGTTGACGGTAAAGTAAATTCTCTCCAATATATTAAGGAAAACCAAGATAAAAGTTTCCTAAAAAGGTTGTTGAGATAATGGCACTATACCAAACTTTTCATCCAATTGTCTTTTTATTTTCACTTTTGTGGGGTATATTTATTTACATAGCATATGAAGTTCTAAGGTTTATTAGAGTGATTGCAAGAAATAATAAAACTGTAGTCTTTGTAACCGACTTACTGTTTATGATTTTTTCTGCTATAGTAGCTTTTATGTTTTCTTTAGCCTATAATTTCGGTCAGCTGAGAATATATATGATTGTGGGATTTTTCCTTTCATTTATAGTGCTGAGATTGACCTTAGGAAGACTATCTATTGTACTTTTACTAAGTTTTATTCAATATTTTGTACTTTTTCCCGAAAAATTATTAAATTTTTCAAAAAAGTTTTAGCAAAACTATTGAAATTCTTTACCCCTTTAGTGTATAATTTATGTAAAGAAAAAAGAGTATTATTTTTTATTAACAAAGGTAGTAAAAATGACAGAAGAAAATAAAACTAAAAACAATTCTGAAAAAATTGTTACTGATTCTGATAGTGTTGTAAAAGAAGTTACACCTAAGAAGAAACGCAAGAAGAAGTTTATTTTACTTTATGTTGCTGTTTTTGTTTTTGCAGTTTATGCAGTGTATGCTTTGGTAACACAGTATAGTCAGATTGACAAGAAGAAAAGTCAACTTACTGAATTGAACAAGAAAATTTCTGTTCAAGAAATCAAGAATGACGAAATAACAAATATATATAACCTATCCGATAAGGATAATGAGGATTATATAGAACAGAAGGCAAAGGAAGATGGTTATCTTCATGCCGGAGAAAGAGTATTCGTAAATATATCAGGTGACTGATGAATGGAGCAAGGGGTAGAGTATGTCTCTGGAAGTAGGTAGTGTAGTAAAAGGTAAAGTAACCGGTGTAATGAAGTTTGGTGCATTTGTTGCTTTGCCGGAGAATAAGTCAGGAATGGTTCATATTTCTGAAATTTCTCATGAATTCGTAAATGATATTAATGATGTAATCAAGGTTGGTGACGAGGTTACTGTAAAGGTTGTTTCTATTGATAATGGCAAGATTTCACTATCAATTAAAGCAAATATTGAGAAACCGGCACCAAAGCCTAGACAGCGTAGGCCTAGAAAACCATATGTGCCTGCTCCAAAGGTTACTTCACCTGGAAACTTTCAGTGGGAAAAGTCCAAGGACGACAGTAGTTCCTTTGAAGATATGATGAATAAATTCAAGAGAACCTCCGAGGACAAAATTTCCGACTTAAAGCGTGGAAATGAAAGTCGCGGTTACTCACGCAGAGGTAATCGTAATAAATAAATACTGGGGGAATTTTAATGAAAATCACCTATACTGCAAGAAAAGTAAATTTAAAGGACAACTTTAAAGAATTATGCGAAAAGAAATTAGCAAAGTTTCAGAAGATTTTCTCTGAAGATGCAGAGGCTTCTGTTGTTGTAACACTATATAAGAACCGTCAGACTGTTGAAGTTACAGTAAAAGATAATGGTATGGTGTTCCGTGCTGAGGATACTCAGGACGAAATGAACGATGCTCTAGATAAGGTTGTTGACATTCTAGGTCGTCAGATGAGAAAGAACAAAACTCGTCTAGCAAGAAGACTTAGAGATAACACAGCTGATTTTGCTGTTCTTCTTCCTGAAGAAGATATTGAGGACGAACAGGAATTCGACATTAGAACAAAGACAATTCCTATTAAGCCTGTTTCTGTTGAGGAAGCTATCCTACAGATGAATATGCTTGACCATGACTTCTTTGTTTTCATCAATGCTGATACTGATGAAACAAATGTTGTTTACAAGCGTAAGAACAACACTTACGGTTTACTAGAACCTGAAGAATATTAATAACAATTAAGTGAATGAATATAGAGGCCCATTTGAGCCTCTATATTTTTTGGAGATTTTTATGAAGAAAGAACTAACATATGTTGCTACTTGCCTTTTAGGTGTAGAGGGCCTTGTAGCTAATGAACTAAAATTTATGGGTGCTAAAGAAGTAACACCTGAGAACGGCAGAGTAATTTTTAAGGGTAATTACAACATTCTTGCAAGAGCCAATATTTGTAGCCGATATGCCGAGAGAATTATGATTCTTTTAGGCACTTTTTATGCCAGAACATTTGAAGAACTTTTTAACGGTGTAAGCAAAATCAAATGGTCTGAATATATTGATAAGGATGACAATTTTCCGGTAAAAGGCACTTGTCTATCAAGTCAGCTAATGTCAGTACCTGACTGCCAAAAGATTATTAAGAAAGCCTCAGCAAAGTCACTTTCTAAGGCTTATGGAGTGGAATGGCTAAATGATGATGGTGACTTGCACCAAATTCAGTTCCTAATCTTTAAAGATAAAGTTTCTATTATGCTGGATACAACAGGTAAAGGTCTTTATAAAAGAGGTTATAGAGAAAATTCAAATGATGCACCTATCAAAGAAACTTTAGCAGCAGTTTTGGCCGAACTTTCTATGGTTAGAGCCAACCATACTGTAATTGATCCTATGTGTGGCAGTGGTACAATTCTAATCGAAAGTGCTTTAAAGGCTATGAAAATTGCACCGGGATTAAATAGAGAATTTTCAGCAGAAAACTGGAAACAAATTCCTAATGAAGTGTGGGAACAGGAAAGAGAAAAGGCGAAATCTGAAATCAATACCGATTGTGCATTTAAGGGTATCGGTTACGATATTGATGAAGAAAGCCTGAATATTGCCAGAGAAAATGCAGAAAAAGCCGGTGTAGCCGATAGAATTACATTTGAGCATAGAGATATAAGGGACTTTGTCCATGATACTGAGAGAGGTACAGTTATTACCAACCCTCCTTACGGCGAAAGACTTCTTGATATTGATAGGGCAAGAGAACTTTATAAAATTATGGGTAAAAAATTCGTCAAAAAAGACGGTTGGAGTTATACTATAATATCACCGGATGATGAATTTGAAAAAATCTTTGGTCGCAAAGCTGACAAGAGAAGAAAGTTATATAACGGTATGTTAAAGTGCCAAGCATATATGTATTTTAAGCGTTAAGTGAAACTTATGTGATAATATGTACAGTAAATAGAAAAATGTATATAAGATTTTGAAAAAAATCCCTATAAAGGTCTTGACTGTATGAAAAACTGGTGCTACAATATATTTAGCACTCAGAGATAGAGAGTGCTAAACCAAGTAGTTAACAACTTTAAGGAGGATAAATATTATGACAATTAAACCATTAGCAGACAAAGTAGTTGTTAAGGTAGAAGAGGCTGAACAGACAACAGCTTCCGGTATTGTTCTTTCTACATCAGCACAGGAGAAACCTGCTTTCGCAACAGTAGTAGCAGTAGGTCCTGGTGGTGTAGTAGACGGTGAAAAGGTAGAAATGACAGTTAAAGTAGGCGACAAGGTAGTTACTTCTAAGTATAGTGGTACTGAAATCAAACTTGACGGTGAAGAATACACTATCGTTTCACAGTCAGATATTCTTGCTATTGTTGAATAAGAAGAGAGGTTAATAAATTATGGCTAAACAAATGCTTTATGGCGAAGAGGCAAGAAAGGCTTTAATGTCCGGTATTGACCAACTTGCTGATACAGTTAAAATCACACTAGGCCCTAAGGGCAGAAATGTTGTTCTAGATAAGAAATTCGGTGCACCACTAATCACTAATGATGGTGTTACTATTGCTAAGGAAATTGAACTAGAAGACCCATTTGAAAATATGGGTGCTCAGCTAGTTAAGGAAGTTTCAACAAAGACTAACGATGTTGCCGGTGACGGTACAACAACTGCTACTCTACTTGCACAGGCTCTTATCCGTGAAGGTATGAAGAATGTTACTGCAGGTGCAAACCCAATGGTACTAAAGAATGGTATCAAAAAGGCAGTTAATAAGGCAGTTGAAACTCTAAAGAAGAATTCTAAGGTTGTTTCAGGTACAGAAGATATTGCAAGAGTTGCAACAATCTCATCAGCTGACCCACTAATCGGTAAGCTAATTGCTGAAGCAATGGAAAAGGTTTCTACTGACGGTGTTATCACAGTAGAAGAATCAAAGACTGCTGAAACATATTCAGAAGTTGTAGAAGGTATGATGTTTGACAGAGGTTACATTGCACCTTATATGGTAACAGATACAGACAAGATGGTTGCTGAACTTGATGATTGTCTAATTCTTATTACTGATAAAAAGATTTCAACAACTCAGGAAATTCTACCTCTACTTGAACAGATTGTTCAGGCCGGTAAGAAACTTCTAATTATTGCTGAAGATGTTGAAGGTGAAGCACTAACAACTCTAGTTCTTAACAAACTTCGTGGTACATTTACTTGTGTTGCAGTTAAAGCCCCAGGCTTTGGTGACAGAAGAAAAGAAATGCTACAGGATATTGCTATCCTAACAGGTGGTCAGGTTATCACATCAGATCTAGGTCTTGAACTAAAGGATTGTACAATTGATCAGCTAGGTACTGCTCGTCAGGTTAAGGTTGACAAGGAAAACACAATCATTGTTGATGGTGCAGGTGACTCTCAGGCTATCAAGGATAGAGTAAACAACATCCGTTCACAGATTGAAACAACAACATCTGAATTTGATAAAGAAAAGCTACAGGAAAGACTAGCTAAACTAGCCGGTGGTGTTGCAGTTATCAAAGTAGGTGCTGCTACAGAAATCGAAATGAAAGAACAGAAACTTCGTATTGAAGATGCTCTAGCTGCTACAAAGGCTGCCGTTGAAGAAGGTATCGTAGCCGGTGGTGGTACTGCTCTTGTAAATACAATCAGTGCAGTTTCTGAACTAGTTAACGAAACAGAAGGTGACGAACTAACAGGTGTTAAGATTGTTCTTAAGGCTCTTGAAGAACCTGTTCGTCAGATTGCTGCTAATGCCGGTGTTGAAGGCTCAGTTATCCTAAATAATATCCTAGAAAAGAACGAAGTAAACTATGGTTACAACGCTCTAACAGGTGAATATATGGATATGATGAAGAACGGTATTGTTGACCCAACTAAGGTTACTCGTTCAGCTCTACAGAATGCATCCTCAGTTGCATCAATGGTTCTAACAACAGAATCACTTGTTAGTGATATTAAAGAACCTGCTGCTCCTGCTCAGCCACAAATGCCTGATATGGGCGGTATGTACTAATACCAAACTTAAAATTATAAACTTAAAGTCCATCCTTTTGGGTGGACTTTTTTCTTTGTGTTAATTCACTATTTTTATACCCAATGTTATAAATTATTCTAAATTACTACCAAAAATAATAAAAATTTTTATTATTATGATATATTCTGTAAAATATATGGTATAATTACAAACGCTTATCGAAAGGAGAAGGTTATGAACAAGACAGTTTATGTTATTAAGCTAATAATTTCAATTGTTATTGGTGTAGTAGGTGGATATTTATTGTATAACTTTGCACTAATGGATAAAGTTCCTACTATGTTAGGTGATACAATATATATGCTAAGTAGTATATTGACAATGATATTGTCAATGGTAGCTTGTACTTTTATCGTGTATTTAATTACAGGATTAAAGGTTAACCCAATTGTATTTAAGGTTGTAGTAGCCTTATACTTTTTGTTCCTATTATTTGTGCTTTATGGTCGTAATTCTTCCATAAGAGAAATGAATTTCAATTTAATTGCATCTTTACAAGAACTAACTACCGACTCAGAATCATTATTACAGTTTATACTAAACATAATTGTGCTAATGCCAATTGCATATTTCTTTAAGAATAAGGGTGTTATTTTTACAGAACTTATTTTCTTAGCAATTTCATTCGGTATAGAAATTATGCAGTATGTAACTGCAAGAGGTTTCTTTGATATTATTGATATTGTTTGTTATATGATTGGTATGAATTTAGCATATCTATTCTTTAGATTAACTAAAGTAGATATAGTAAAAAGAAAATAAGCATAAAGAAAAGACCTGATAATTCAGGTCTTTTTTATGTAAATATAAAATTTTAATTAAAATTCACTTCTCACATCTCTCTTAAACAGAGCGTCCAGTGCAGGAGTGATTTCTTTATTTTCAAATAGAACTTCATATAGCTGATTAACAATAGGCATTTCCACACCCATCTTCTTAGCTAATTTGTAAATTGCCTTAGTTGTCATAACACCCTCAGCAAGTTTATCATACTTTTGTCCTTTAATCAGTTGTTCACCGTACATTCTGTTGTGACTCCATTTAGAGAACAAAGTAGCCTCATAGTCACCAAGATGACAAAGTCCATATGCACTCATTTCATTACCACCCATAACTTTAATAAGGGCAGCAACCTCTCTAGGTGCTCTGGCCATTAAACCACCTTTTAGGCTTGTATATCCTAGTCCATCAAGCATACCGGCACAAATGCCAATAACATTCTTTGCAGCAGCACCGATTTCTGTACCGATTAAATCTGTACCTATGTAAAAACGAATAAGCTCACTGTTAAATTCTTTAACCAGCTTTTTCTTAACTTCTTCATCCTCACTGTCAATAACCATACAGTTAGGAATACCTCTAACATAGTCTTGAGGATGTCCCGGACCAACCCAAACTGCAACCTTAGTTTTGTCTTTGTCAATAAACTCACTGACAACTTCACTAAGTCTTTCACCGGTAGTTTCTTCAATACCTTTCATACAAAGTACAATAGTTTTTCCGGTAAGGTCGTACTTAGCAATATCAGTCATATATTCTCTAAGATGCTGACAACTAATAGAAATAACAATAACCTCAGCCCTTTCGACTGAATACTTAAGGTCAGAAGAAACCTCAATAGAGTCAGGGTAGGAAAGGTAGTCGTTCTTTCTGTTGTTCTTTAGAGCAATAAATTCAGGTGCATTTTCCAGTCCTCCGGAAAGTACATCATGACCGATTTTGTCAAGATACCAGGCAATACAACTGCCCCAGCGTCCACATCCAAGTACAGATATTTTCATATATAAAGTCCTCGCAAATTTAAAAAATTATAGAAAAACCCCACCTGACCGTAAATGCTTAAATATAACCTGCCTACAAAATGACAGGTGGGTGCACTCCCAACAGCTTTAGGATCCCTAATGAATCATAAGGTCTTCAACACCGCATATGGAGTCCGTGCTCCCTTTTAAAAAGTTGTAGGGTTATTTTCGCATATTCGCAAATCAGGTAGGGGGATAAACTAAATCTTAGATTTCATCCTCGTCATCGAAAAGTTTTTCAAAGTTAGCTTCAAACTTTTCTGCTAAATAATCTAGTAAATCTTCATCGTCAATTTCAGCAAATTCTTCTTCACCATTATCGTTGATGATAGCTTCCATAATATAGTATTCTCCGGCATCGTTTACACTATCCTCCGGATTTTCGTAAAATGGATAAAGTGCATAATATTCACTATCTTCATGTTCAATAGTGTCCAGAATTTCAAAGCTGTGTTCGTTACCTTCATCATCAATAAGAGTGATAAGATCAGGTGCAAATTCATTGTTCATTTAGCTTCACCTCAATTTCTATACATATATTTTACCCAACTAAGTGCCATAAGTCAAGGGAAAATATGTGTAAAATTTCAAAAAATAATTAAATTTACGAATTAATTATTTTTTATTGATTTAATAGCTTTCTTGATATATAATATAACTTATGTATGTGCATTTTATTCTAGAACGGAGAATTTATTTTGTTAAAAGATTTTGATAAACTCCCTAAGGAGTTCCAATGTCCGGAAGTTAAGAAATATTACGATATATTAAAAAAGAAAAAAACAAGTATTATTCTTAAGAGAATATCTGATATTATCTTGTCAATTATTTTGATTATATTACTTGCAATACCAATGCTTGTAATCGCTTTTATTATCAAGATTAGTGCCACCAAAGGTCCTGTATTTTATAAGCAAGAGCGTGTTACTAAGTACGGTAAGCACTTTATGATTTTGAAATTCAGAACAATGATTGTTGGTTCTGACCAGTGTGGTGAACTTCTTACCAAGGAAGGTGACGAAAGAGTTACCCTAATCGGTAGAGCCTTAAGAAAGTATAGACTTGACGAATTACCACAGATTTTCCATGTACTGACAGGTAAAATGACAATTGTAGGTACTAGGCCTGAAGTTGTAAAATATGTTGAACAGTATAAACCGGTGTATTATGCAACACTTCTTTTACCTGCAGGTATTACAAGTTTTGCTTCTATTAAGTATAAAGATGAGAACAAACTCCTTAAAGAAGGTGATGATGTTGATGCAACATATATCAACAAAATTCTACCGGATAAAATGCGATATAATTTAAAGTATCTTCAAAGATTTAGATTAAGAAGAGATTTTAGCTTAATGCTAAAGACTGTTAAAGAAGTATTTAAACGATAGGGAGGTGGACAAAATTAGCCTACTGAATAACTCAAGCTATTTTAGAGTAAGTTTTATTTTATGTTTGTTTTTTACAAATGTAGCCTTTCTTCAAATACCGGCTTATTGTTTTTTAGTTGTCCTTGCTATTTGGGGAATTTATCTTACTGTTAGAAATATAGTTAAGTATAAAGCATATAAGAAAATGGAATTTGGTTTGTGGGCAATGGCTTTTTTAGGTGTTAATCTTATTACTGCCCTTATCCATATTACTGACAATTTCTTAATAAATTTATTATTTCTTGTTTTTGTTTCGGTATGTTTCTTTGTTTTTTACGGGGCATATATTGAGAAAAGTACCGACATAAAGCATGAACTTTATACAGTTGCAAGAATTTTTCTATATATGGTGACTTTAATGCAAGTAGTGGGTATTGCTTGTCTTGTGTTTAATGTTTCTTACCACAATGAATGGATAGACTTGATTGTATACGAAAATAGATTTACAGGTCTTTTTATTAACCCTAACCTTTGTGGTTTTGCATCTGTATTTGTTGTATTTTGTGTGCATATACTAACAATACATAAGTTTGACAGTAAGTATTCTGCTTTACCTGCTACATCAAGAATTTGGCTTGCATCAGGTCTTTTTATCAACATTCTGACTTTATTCTTATGTGACAGTAATGCAAGTATGGTTCTGTTCCTTGGTTATGTTATTGTGTTTGTTGTTACAAAGTTTATCACTTCAAGAGGTGACTATAAGAAGAAACAATTGATATTGAGATTTCTTTCAACATTAGTTGCCGGTGTTGTTATTATTTGTTGCACATATTTCCTAAGAAGTATTTGCCAAATCGGTGTATCAACACTTATTAATTCCAATAGCAATATTATCCTTTCAGACAGTGATGTAGGTTCAAATATTACAACAGTATTGCCTGAAAATTCTGATGTTACTTTTGAACATGAAAATTCTAATGTTGATTCCGGTAGATTTACTTTGTGGAATCAAGCAATGACTATTTTCTCCCATCATCCTGTAATGGGTATCGGTAAGGGTAATATCCTAAGCTATAGCTACAAATATATTGATGGTGGTATGCATTTTGCTAACCTATACAGTGGTGACTTTGCAAGTATGTTTGCCTCATTTACTACAGATATTCACAACGCATACATAACTATTCTTGTATGTTCAGGTGTAATCGGATTTTTGTTATTTATGATTTTTGCCTTTAGAAACGGTATATCAATTACAAAGTATCTGTTTAGAAAAGGTAAAGAGCTTGAACATGGCATTTTCCCATGTTTATTCAGTTTTATTGTGTCATATCTGGTGTTTGCTTGTTTTGAGAAAGCACTGGTTTTTGATATATCATTTATGGTAATAATTTTCTGGTTTATTTTAGGTCAGATTATGTGCTATAATGTAAGAGAAAAGGAAGAACCACTCAAGGAATTTTCCTTTAAAGAAAGTGTTAGAAAAAACCTATTGTAAAATTTAGCAAAAGGTGATTTTTATGAAGTTCTATTTTAGCAAAGATACTTCAACAGTAAATTCAAGATTTGTAATTTATGATGAACTGGGTCATATTAAGTACTATGTGCTAAGGGACTATAGTCATTCATATTGGAATCTTGTTATTACAGACATTAGCTTTAATAAGCTGTGTACAATTAATTCTGTACCATTGCCATTTATGAAGGCTTTTACAATTAAGAATAATAATAGTACCATAAGACTTGTTTTTAACAAAAATAAGTTTAGACCAATGTGCTATTATTACGGTATTAGTTGGAGAATTTGTGGCGATATTCTTGGTAAAAATTTTGAAATAAGAGATACAGATAACTCAGTTCTCCTAACTCATTACAAGAAATGGGCAGATTTATCAAAAGGCTATGAAATCAATATAACCGATAATGGGAGAGAGGTTTTTCTTCTTGCATCAGTTGTATGTGTTCATTTAATAGAAACAAACGAAAAGAAACAATTAGTAAAAGTGTGAGGTATTATTATGAATAAGTTACTTAAATTATTATCCGAAAATTCAAAATATACAACATCAGAACTTGCGTTAATTCTAAGTGAGCCTGAAGACTACATTAAGGCTCAGATTAAGGAATATGAAGAAAAAGGTATCATCAAAGGTTACAAGGCAGTTGTTAACTGGGAAAAGCTAGAAGACAAAGATGTTTCTGCTATTATTGAAGTTAAGGTTGCTCCTGAACCAGAAACAGGCTTTGACAAGATTGCAGAGAAGATTATGGCTTTTGATGAAGTTGAAACAGTAAACCTAATTGCAGGTTCTTATGACCTTTCTCTAGTTGTTACAGGTAAGACTATGAATGATGTTGCATCATTTGTTAGCAGAAGACTATCACCTTTAGCAAATGTTCTATCATGCCAAACTAACTTTATCCTAAAGAACTACAAAGAGGGTGGCGTTATTATGGCAGAAACTATTGAAGAAGAAGATAAAAGGAGCCTTGTATTATAATGGATTATTCAAAGGTACTCAACAGTAAAATCGTTTCTGTTAAGCCATCAGGTATCAGAAAGTTCTTTGATATTGCTGCTGAGATGGACAATGTTATTTCTCTTTCAGTAGGTGAACCTGATTTTAAGACACCTTGGCATGTTAGAGAAGAAGGTATCTCTTCACTACAAATGGGCAAAACTTGGTACACACCAAACAGAGGTTTGTCTATTTTAAGAGATGAAATTACTAAGTATTATGACCGTAGATTCGGTATTAAATATGAACCACTTTCACAGGTACTTGTTACTGTAGGTGGCAGTGAAGCTATTGATGTAGCAATTCGTTGTTTAGCAGGTCCGGGAGATGAAGTTATCATTCCTCAGCCATCATTTGTATGCTATGAACCATTAACAGAAATGGCAGGAGCTACTCCTGTACTAATGGATACTAAGGTTGAGAATGAATTCAGAATTGTTCCTGAAGACCTGGAAAAAGCTATTACAGACAAGACAAAACTACTTATTCTTCCATATCCTAATAACCCAACCGGTGGTATTATGGAAAAGAAAGACCTAGAGGCAATTGCTGAAGTTATCAAGAAACATGACCTAATGGTTCTTTCTGATGAAATCTATGCAGAACTTACATATACAAAGGACAAGCATACTTCAATTGCTAATATTGAGGGTATGTATGAGAGAACTATTGTTGTTAATGGTTTCAGTAAAACATACGCAATGACAGGTTGGAGACTTGGTTATGCACTTGGTCCTAAGGAAATTATTGCCCAAATGACTAAGCTACATCAGTTCTGTATTATGAGTGCGCCAACAACTGCACAGTATGCTGCTATTGAGGCTCTTCGTCATGGTGATGATGATATTGAAAGTATGAAAGATGAATATGAAATGCGTAAGCATTTTATTGTTGGTTCATTTGATAAACTTGGACTTGACTGCTTTGAACCAAAGGGTGCTTTCTACTGTTTCCCTTGTATCAAAAGTACAGGCCTTTCATCAGAAGAATTCTGTACAAGACTTATTAAAGAAAAGCATGTTGCAGTTGTTCCCGGTAATGCTTTTGGTGAATGTGGTGAGGGCTTTATCAGAGTTTCTTACTGTAATAGCCTAAAGAATATTGCTGAGGCTATGAGAAGAATTGAAGAATTCCTAGTGGAGTTAAAAGATGGAAATAAAGGTTAACGCACCGGCAAAGGTAAATCTTGCAGTTGATGTACTTGGCAAAAGACCTGACGGTTATCATTCTGTCAGTTTGGTGTTACAAGCAATTTCTTTAAGTGATACAATAACTATCACTACAACAGATACTAAAGAAATTACAGTTACTTGTAACGATAGTAATGTGCCAACTGATAAGACAAATATTGTGTATAAATCAGCAGAAAGATTTTTCAGATATACTAAGGTTGAGAATGAAGGTATCAATATTGATATTCACAAGGTTGTACCTTCACAAGCGGGTCTTGGTGGTGGTAGCTCAGATGGTGCTGCCACTGTAATGGGTCTTAATAAGCTATATAACACCAGACTAAAGGATAAAGATATGGAAGAAATTTGTTCTTATATTGGAGCAGATGTGCCATTCTTTATTAATGGTGGTACTCAACTTGCAACAGGTATCGGTACAGATATGGAGAAACTTCATTCTATGCCTGAATGTACAATAGTAATTTGTAAACCTGATGTAAATGTATCCACCAAAGAGGCCTATGACGCTATAGATGCTCAACCACCTAAACAGTTTAAATATTCCGATGAACTTATTAAGGGTATTTATATGCGTAGCCTAAATTCAGTTTGTACTTCAATGTACAATGACTTTGATGTTTTTCTTGATATTAAGGAAGTTAACGATATTAAGAAATTAATGTATAAACTAAAGGCTAACGGTGCTTGTATGAGTGGTTCAGGCTCAGCAGTTTTTGGTGTGTTTAAAAAAGAAAAGAATGCTATTAAGTGTGTAGAAAAGTTAAAAGAAACCTACCCACAAACATTCCTATGCAAACCAATCAAGATTGGTTGCTCAATTATAACTGAATAAAATTTATAAACCTGTCCATATTCTAATCGAAGGGCAGGTTTTGTATTATGAAAATATTATTAAAATCATTATCATTAGGTTTAATCTTAACAGTTATTTTTTCTTTAATTCCTTTTACTGCACAATGTAAGTCACTTGAGAAAGATATTTTTAGGTTACATATCCTAGCAAATTCCGACTTAGAAAGTGACCAAGAACTTAAGCTAAAAGTTAGAGATAAGATTCTTTCTTATACAGAAGATTTGTATAGAGATTGTGAAACTAAGGAAGATACTATAAAGGTAACAGAAAATAACCTTGTCAACATCCTAAATGTAGCACAGAAAGAAGTGTATAACTTAGGTTATGATTACAAGGTAAAAGGTGAAATTACCAATATGTATTTCAATACAAGACAGTATGGAAAATTTACTGTACCATCAGGTTTTTATGATGCATTGCGTATAACTATAGGTAAAGGCGAAGGTCATAATTGGTGGTGTGTAATGTACCCATCATTCTGTTTAGGTGAAAGCAGTGACTTGGAAAATTCCAACTTAACAGATGATGAGAAAAAACTTATATCTGATGATGATAATTATAAAATAAAATTCCAAGTAGTTGAATGGTTTGAAAAGTTCAAATCATTTTTTTGTAAATAAGTTGACAATTAAAATAGATTAAGTACTATTTTTGGTACATGAATTTTGTTACAATATTTATGGTGATGAAAATGCTAAATTTTATTAAAGGCGAAAGTGGTTCAGGCAAAACCACTTATATAACAAATCTTCTTGCCAATATGGTGAAAAACGGTGAAAAAAATATTCTTTACATTGTACCTGATCAAAGTTCCTTTGATACCCAGAGAACTTTCCTTGATTTATTAGGTCCAAAGGACTCTCTTAATATAAATGTACAAGGCTTTACAGGTCTGTGTGATTATATATTTTCAGTAAACGGTTCAAGTGGCAAAATCCCACTTGATGATGGTGGTAAGTCAATTATTATGTCATTGGCAATTGATGAATGTCAGGACAACTTGCCACTGTTTTCTCATACGAAAAATAAAAATGAACTTATTAATCTTATGCTTTCAGCAGTCAGTGAATACAAAACTTGCAATATTACAAGTGAAAAAATTCTTGAAACTGCAAGTGAAATTGAGGATGAAACCCTTAAAACAAAGCTGAAAGAAACTTGCCTAATTCGTGATACTTTTGACGCATTGGTAAGTCAAAGTTATGTTGATCCTGATGACTATATTACCCAAGGATATAATTCTTTATTAGAAAATAATATTTTCAAGGACTACATAATTGCCCTTGACTCTTTTAGTGGTTTTACAAATGTAGAACTTGAATTTCTATCAAAATTAATGGTAGATGCTAAAGACTTTTACATAACCGTAAATACCGATTCAACCAACAACAATGAACTTTTCTTTACAACTGAAAGAACAGTTAATCAGTTAAAAAAAATTGCCAGAGATAATGATGTGAAGATTGCCTCTCCAATAGTTTTAGCAGAAAATCATAGGTTTGAAACAAGTGAACTTATACCAATTTTAAAGAATGTTTATAGAATTGAAAAGACTTCACTTGACCAAGGAACTAATAATATTCTCCTGTATGAAAGCAAAAATAAATATACAGAATGTGATTTTGTAGCAAGAAATATCAGAGAATTAATTATTGATAACGACTATACATATCAGGATATTGCAGTTATTTACAGACAAGACAATTCCTATGATGGCATTATTGACAGTGTTTTTGATAAATATAATATTCCTTATTTTATGGATAAAGAGGAAGATATTTTCACAAAACCATTAATAAAATTAGTTTCCTCAATCCTAGAAACAATCAATAATTCTTATCAGAGAGAAAATGTACTAAATATCCTAAAGTCAGGATTAATGCCATTTACTTCAGAAGAAATTTCTTTATTCGAAAATTATATCCTAATGTGGGATATTAAAGGCAGTAATTTTAAGAATGACTTTATAGATAATCCACAAGGTTTAGTGTCTGACTTTAGTGATGATGACAGAAAGACTCTGGAAATTATCAACAAGGTAAGACAAGGTGTTATTAATCCATTAGTAGATTTTCAGTTAAAATCAAAGGATACTAATGCCACAACTATTACTAAGAATTTGTATAACCTACTTCTAAACTACAACATTCCTGAAAGTATAGTATCAATGTGCGAAACTTTAGAAGAAAGTGGCAACCTACCTTTGTCAGAAGAACAAAGAAGATTATGGGAAATTCTAATGAATATCCTTGATAAAATGATAAATCTACTTTCTGACAAAAAACTTTCTTTAAAAGAATATACAGAACTGCTGATGCTACAATTCAACAACAGTACAATTGCATTTATCCCAAAAGCAATGGATGAAGTTGTTGTTTCAGGTGTAGAGAGAGTTCGTATGCCACAGAAAAAGGCAGTTTTCGTAATAGGTTGTAACGAAGGTATTTTCCCACAAGTACCATCAGCTAACGGTGTTTTTACAGATAGTGAAAGAAAGATTTTGCTTGAAAAAGGTATGGAAGTCAATGACTCGGTAGATGAACTTAATTATAAAGAAATGTACCTTGCTTACTATGCATTAACCTTGCCATCACATAAATTATTTGTAAGTTATTCAACAAGTAACTTGCAAGGAGAACTCCTAACACCATCATCATTAGTAAGAGAAGTGAAAGAAATATATCCAAAGGTAACTACTTTAAGTGATTACTCTCTAACTGCCGATGATATGTTGTGGAGCAAGAATTCAGCTTTTCAGTTTGTAGCAAATAACATTAAGTCCAACAGTATTACAGAAAAAACTTTGGAAAATTATTTTTCTCAAGAAGAAAATTATAAAGAAAAAATTGCTACAATTAAAGACACTTTACAGGATAATCCTATCCAAATTAAAGATGAAAATATTGCAGAAAAATTATTCGGCAAAGATTTATTCCTTTCAGCCTCTCAAGTAGAGACTTATCATTTGTGTAAGTTTAAATATTTCTGTCAGTATGGACTAAAGGCAGAAGAAAGAAAAAAGGCAGAAATAGATTCTTTACAGTATGGTACTTTAACCCACTATTTACTGGAAAGATTTTTAAGAGAATATAAGAAAACCGACTTTGTATCTCTAAGCAATAAGGACATAGCAAAGATAATTTCTCAGTATCTAAACGACTATGCAGTGGAAGAATTAGGTGGAATAGACAACAAACCGGCAAGGTTTAAGTATCTTTTCTATAGAATTCAGGACAATGCAATTAAGCTACTGATTCATATTATAAAGGAACTTTCCCAAAGTGAATTTGTACCAACTGCATTTGAATTAAATGTAGGTAAGGATATACCTGCCTATAAGCTGACCCTTGATGATGGCTCTTCACTTTCTGTGAGAGGTTCAGTAGACAGAGTAGATGTAATGGATAAAAACGGTGAAAAGTTTGTAAGAGTAATTGACTACAAAACCGGTTCAAAAACCTTTAAAATCGGTGATATTATGTATGGTCTTAACTTGCAAATGCTTATTTATCTTTCTGCCATTAAGGCTAACGGTAAGGATTATTTTGGTGATAATATTGTGCCTTGTGGTGTACTTTATCAACCGGCAAAGGCTAAGTTTGTTTCTTCTGATGACAAAAATGATTCAGAAAAAAATCTTAATGAATTTGACAAAAACTTGCGTATGAACGGTATTATCCTAAATAATGACTCTGTAATTATCGGTATGGATAGTACAGAGAAAGCCAAGTATATACCGGTGAAAAAGTCCTCAAGAGGTGGATATACAGGTGCTGATTATCTTTATGACCTATCAGAACTTGGCAAGATTTTTAAGAACATTGATGACACCTTAACAGAAATGGCAAAGACACTTCATAAGGGTAATATTGAGTATAACCCAACCAAAGATTTTACTTCTGCAAGTGATAATTATGATGCTTGTAAATACTGTCCTTACCTTTCAATTTGTGGATATGAGGACGGCAAAAATTGCAGAAATATTGCAAAGCTATCCAGAAAAGAAGTAATGAAAATGCTACAAGAGGAGGAAGAAGAAAATGCCTAATTGGACACAAAATCAGCAAAATGCCATAAATTCAACTAAAGGTTCTATTCTTGTTTCTGCCTCAGCAGGTTCAGGTAAAACAGCAGTACTTGTTGAAAGAGTAATCAACAGAATTACCGACAAGAAGAACCCAACACCGGCAGACAGAATGTTGGTAGTTACCTATACAAAAGCAGCAGCTGCCGAAATGAAAGAAAGAATTATTGCAAGACTTTATGATTTAATTAAAGCAAATCCATATGACTCTCATTTGCGTTATCAGCAACTAAAGCTACAAAATGCCCATATCTCAACAATCCATTCATTTTGTAGTCAGTTAGTAAGGGAAAATTTCTATAGTCTAGGTGTTAGCAAAGACTTTAGAATTGCTGATGATGGGGAACTTTCTGTACTGAAGAATGACGCTATTGATGATGTTTTTGATACTCTTTATTCTAAAGAAAATAATTTATCATTCCTAAATATTGTAGAGGCTTTTTCCGACAACAAGGACGATAAAGCACTAAAGCAAGTTGTGTTTAAACTATATGAATTTTTGCGTTCACATCCTTTTCCTCATACATGGCTTGAAGAAAAACTTTCTTACTACAATAGCAATATTGATATTTCCACTTCCATATGGGCAGAAATTATTTTTAAGTATTCTTATCAAGCACTTGCTTATGGAATTTCTTTAGTTGAAAGTAACCTTGAACTTTCTGCAACTGATGAAAAGCTACAGTCAGCTTTAACAACTGCACTTACAGAAGATAAAATGACTATAACCGGTATTATGTCAGCTATTGAGGACAGAAACTGGGATGATGCTTATAAATTAGTTTCTGAATGTTCTTTTGGCAGATTTCCAAGTGTTAGAGGTTACAAGGATAACCCAACAAAAATAAAAATCAGTGAAAATCGTGATAAATACAAGAAAATAGTTTCTGATTTGTCAAAGTATTTTATCTATGATGAAGAAAGTTGTAAGGCTGATTTAGATTTACTGAAACCTGTAGTAGAAGAAATGTTCAATACAGTTCTTTTGTTTGACCATAAATTCCAAGAGCTTAAGAAACTAAAGAATATTCTTGATTATAGTGACCTTGAACATTATACTCTTAAACTGCTTGTGAAAGAGGAAGATGGTAAGGTAGTTCTAACAGAAATGGCACATAAAATTGCTTCTCAGTTTGATGAAGTAATGGTTGATGAATACCAAGATGCAAATGAAGTTCAGGATATTATTTTTAAAGCAGTATCAAATGAGGAAGAGGACTTGTTTGTTGTAGGTGATGTGAAGCAAAGCATCTATTCCTTTAGACAAGCTATGCCTAAAATCTTTATTGACAGAAAAGAGAAATATCCTCTTTATGTAGCAGAAAAGGACAACTACCCGGGAAGAATAGTTCTTGAAAAGAATTTTAGATCCAGAAAAGAAATCACAGATTCAGTTAACTTTGTTTTTGACTCAATAATGTCTAAGGATTGTGGTGACATTGAATATAATGAGGAAGAAACTTTAGTTTGTGGTGCAACTTATAACGATACTGATGAAACCAAAGTTTCTCTAAATCTAATTGATATGGACTATGAAGAAGAAACCGATAAGTGTATTGTAGAGGCTGACTTTATAGCAAAAGAAATTTTCCGTATTAAAGCCCGGAGAAGTGTTTATGATAAAGGAGAGTTAAGACCTGCTAATGACGGCGACTTTGCAATCCTACTTAGAAGTGCAAATAAGTATGCCCATATTTATGTTAATAGATTGAAAATGTGGGGTATTCAAGCCACTTCAACAGTTAGCGAAAGTTTTCTACAAAATCGTGAAATTGTTATTATCACCAATCTACTAAGAATTATTGATAACCCATTACAAGATATTCCTTTGCTTTCTGTTATGGCAAGTCCTCTTTATGGCTTTACAGGTGATGAACTTGCTTTAATGCGTACAGAAGATAGGAAGAAAAGAATTTATAATTCACTAGTAACCTTTGCAGAAAATGGCAGTGAAAAGGCAAAAAGATTGCTTGATGACTTAGACAGATTTCGTACATATGCAGTAACAATGCCTGTTCATACTTTACTTGACAGAATTTTTGAAGAAACCTTCTATACTTCAATTTTTGATGGTGTGTCAGAAACAGATGTGCCATACAACAATATTCTTCTGTTTAAAGAATATGCAACAAATTATGAGTCAAGTGGCTACAAAGGACTATCAGCATTTGTAACTTATATTGATAACCTTGTTAAGCAAGAAAGTGATTTAAATGCCAGTAAAACAGGTGAAGACAGTGACCTAAATGCAGTAAAAATTATGAGTATTCACGGTAGTAAAGGTCTTGAATTTCCATTTGTATTCTTAGCCAATACTACAAGAAAGTTTGTCAGCGACTCTAACGACAATGTGCTTATTCATAAGGATTTAGGTTTCTCACTAAAAGCTAAAGATTATGAAAATTCAATCCGATACAACACCTTGCCAAAGGTTGCAACTTCTATTGAAATTAAGAACAGTGAAAAGGCTGAGGAATTAAGAGTCCTTTATGTTGCCCTAACAAGAGCAAGAGAAGAACTTCATATGATATGTACCGATAAGAATATGGCAAATTATATTAACAAGATGGGTGCATATATTTCAGATACTGAGAAGATTTCACCTTATGCAGTGTCTTCAGCTAACAAAATTTCTGATTGGTTAATTATGTGTGGTCTTATCCAAACAGATGGCAGTGAACTTAGGAAAATTGCAGATATTAATTATTTCTCTAAATTCAAACCTTGCCCTAAGTGGGATATAAATTATATTAAAGGTGTGAATAGTGAGGAAAAAGTTCAGGAAGAATGTGAAACTACCACTACCCAAGATACAGAAGTAACTGATGATTATATTGATACTATTATCAAAGACAGAATTGAGTATAAGTACAAGAATGATGGTATCAATACTATCCCAACAAAAGTTGCAGTATCTGATATTAGCCACAATATTTCTAAGGAAAGGTTTAAGAAAGTTCTTGCACGACCTGATTTTATGTCCGAAAAGTCAATGACACCAACTGAAAGAGGTACAGCAGTACATTCAGCATTGCAGTATATTGACTTTAAAAATGCAAGAAATAACTTTGACAGTGAAATAGAAAGATTAATTTCTAAAGGCTTTATCACTAAAAGACAAGGTGAAGTACTTGACCGTAATAAACTACTAAACCTTGTAAATTCACCTTTAACAGATAGAATTGTAAATTCCGAAAAGGTATATCGTGAGTTTAAGTTCTATACAAAAATCTTAGCAAAAGATGCATTAGAAAATGTACCGGATAATTTCTCTGACCAAAAAATTATCCTACAAGGTGCAGTTGACTTAGCATTTGTAGAGGATAATTCACTAGTAATTGTTGACTACAAAACCGATAGAATTAAGGATGTCTCAGAACTAAAGGAACTGTATTCTCAGCAACTTTTACTTTACAAAAATGCTATGGAACAGTGTACTCCATACAAAGTTTCTAAATGCATAATCTATTCAATCACCTTAGGTGATTTTGTAGAAGTGTAACTTGGCACAAATTGCAAAGATAATGGCATACTATGATATGTAGTATGCCTTGCTTTTCATTTATAATGAAACCATCAAATAACGGAGGTTATCATTATGAGAAAAGTAGCTTTAGTAACAGGAGCATCAAGTGGCATAGGCAAAATGATTGCAAGAGATTTGCAAAGTATCGGATTTAAAGTTTATGCCGGTGCAAGAAGAACTGAAAAAATGAATGATTTAAAAGAAATTGGCATCACACCCATTTCACTTGATTTAACAGAAGACAATTCAATTGTCAGTTGTGTTAATACAATACTTTCTAAAGAAAGTACAATTGATGTACTTGTTAATAATGCAGGTTATGGTTCTTATGGTGCTATTGAAGATGTACCTATTAGTGAGGGTAAAAGACAGTTTGAAGTAAATCTATTTGGTATGGCAAGACTTATTCAACTTGTTACACCATCAATGAGAAAAAATCATTACGGCAAAATTATTAATATTTCCTCAATGGGTGGTAAGATATGGACAAAATTCGGTGGTTGGTATCATGCAACTAAATATGCAGTTGAGGGTTTATCTGATTGCCTTAGAATGGAACTAAAGCCTTTTGGTATTGATGTAGTTGTTGTTGAGCCGGGTGGAATCAAGACTGATTGGGGCATTATAGCAGCCAATAATTTAAAGAAAACTTCAGCCAAAGGTGCATATGCAGAAATGGCTAATAAAGCTTCCGTTGGTATGATTAAAAATTATTCCGGTAATATGCTTTCAAAACCTGAATTGATTGCAAAAACAGTTCGTAAAGCAGTAACAAAACGCAAACCAAGAACAAGATACCTTGTTGGTTTTGGTGCAAAACCAATGGTATGGACACATAAAATTTTTGGTGACAGAATGTTTGATTGGGTTATTAAACATTTTAGTTAATCTGAATTAGTATTATTAAGGAGATAAAGGTGAAACATTTTTTAATTGATAAGAACTATGGCACATATCTTACAAATATGGGAATGTCTGTTGATGAAGTCTTAAGAAAAGCTATACTGCCTCAAGACTTGTTTTCCAGACAATCACCAAGTTTAACAGCAGAAGAGTATTTCCGTTTTATGAATGCCATAGATGTTCTTTCTGAAAATCCTAAAACACCAATTATTTTGGCATCAGCAGAGGGAATAGAAACCTTTTCACCACCTATTTTTGCTTCCTATTGTAGCAAGAATTCCTTAGCTTGTGTTAAACGATTAGCTCAGTATAAACCGTTAATCGGTGCTTTGATATATAATGTTGAAGAAAATGAGAATGAAGTAACAGTAGAAATTTTATCTTCTGATAAAGAATTAAAATTACCTGAAATATTAATCGGTATAGAGTTTGTATTTATCACTCACCTAATTCGTAAAGCAACTAAAGAAAATATAATTCCTATCAAAGTAACAACAACTGAGAAATTCCATAATAATTCTTATGAAGAATTTATCGGTACTCCTATTGTCATTACAGACAGAAACACTATTACTTTTTCTAAGGAAGATGCACCAAAACCTTTTATCAGTTATAACGAGTCTATGTGGGAATTTTTTGAACCGGAATTAAGACGCAGACTTTCAATGATGGAAACTGATGATACTTATTCTGCCAAAGTTCGTAGTGCATTAATGGAGTTACTTCCAACAGGTGAATGTACTATTGATGATGTAGCTAGGAAACTAGGTTACAGTAAGCGTACATTGCAACGAAATCTCCAAAAAGAAGAAACATCATTCCAAAAGCAACTTAACCATACAAGGGAATTACTTGCCAAAACTTACTTGGCTAATACTGATATGACAACAGAAGATATTGCATTTTTACTTGGTTATCAAGAAATCACTTCATTTATTAGAGCCTTTACAGTATGGACAGGTAAAACCGTCAGTGAATATAGGTTAGAGAATAAAGTATAAACTCTATTTTGCAAAATTACCTTTATGTGATATAATTTAGGTAGTTTATATTCAAGGTGATTTTATGAGTAAAATTCTTATTTTAGTAGGTAGCGTCAGGAAAAACGGCAATACAGAACTTTTAGCAAATGCCTTTAAACAAGGTGCAGAAAAGCACAATTCTGTGGAAATTATTTCAGTAGCAGACTACAAAATTAATCCTTGTGTAGGTTGTGAATATTGCCAAAACAGTGATGGTAATGTTTGTGCACAAAATGATGATATGAAAATTATCTACGAAAAATTGAAAGAATGTGACACATTAGTAATTGCTTCTCCTGTGTATTTTTACGGAATTTCTGCACAACTGAAAGCACTTATTGACAGACTACATACTCCAATGAGAAATACTTTTTCTGTTAAGAATATGGCTTTGCTTTTAGTTGCCGGTGCATCACTTCCACAAGTTTTTGACTCAATCCTAGTTCAGTATAGCCTTGTGCTTAGTTACTTTAAACTTAATGACTTAGGCAAAGTCCTAGTAACAGATGTTAGACAGAAAGGTGCAATCAAAGAAAATAAATCCCTACTTGATGCATATAACTTAGGAATGTCAATAAAGTGATTGTGTAATTGCTCTATTTTTTAGTGTGCTTAATTGTGTGGTGCGATTGATTGTTGTAGTTATGTTATGTATCAGTAGTTACTAATTTCATAAGAATAAGATTTAGCCAATATAAAGCATAAAATATACGATTGTTTACAACCGATTAAAAATAAAAGTATTAAAACAAAATATTAAAACAAAAAGCTCCCAATCGGGAGCTTTTCTCTTTATGTTATGAATTAGTTTTTAAATTAAATTTTGTGTTAAGGCTAGTTAGATAAATTAGGGTTTTTCAATTTTGTATGTGCGTACAGGTAAATTTGTTTTTAGTATTGTGCTTGTAAAAGAGTTTATTTTTTATTGAGTGTAAAGGAAAATTCATAGTGAGAATACTTACCTAAAATCATATTATACTCTGACTCACAGGTGTAGGGTCCAACATTGTTGGACCGAGCAAATCAACCTTTATAAAGGTATTATGTCCTGTGTAGCAAGTGGTAATTTCTGGTTTCTACATAGGACTAAGTTACATAAAACATTTTACTATTAAACGGGCGAACAATGTTCGCCCCTACATCTGTGAGCCATAAATTTATATCATTGATTTATAATTTACAACAAAAAATATAAATCACCTATTCAATTTTTCAATGATTTTTTCTGCACATTTAATACCGTCAACACCGGCAGAAACAATACCACCTGCATAACCTGCACCTTCACCACAAGGATAAAGCCCCTCTACGCTAACACTTTCAAGGCTTTCTCTGTCACGAAGAATTCTAATAGGTGATGAACTTCTTGACTCAACACCGGTTAGTAATGCATCATTGTCAGCAAAGCCTTTAAGCCTTTTATCCATTTGTATAATACCACTTCTCATAGAATTAGTGATAAATTCCGGTAACACATCATACATTTTACAGAACTTTGTACCGATTTTATATGATGGCAACACCTCACCAAAGCTGTCACTAACTTTATTGTTGAGAAAGTCCCCAACCTTTTGTACAGGTGCTTTGTAATCACTGCCACCAACTAAAAATGCCTTTCTCTCAATTTCTTCTTGAAAGTACATTCCTGACAGTACATCATCACCAAAGTCATTAGGATTGACCCCAACAAGTAGGGCAGAGTTAGAATTCACTTCATCTCTTGCATAATAACTCATACCGTTAGTAACAACAGTTTCTTCTGTACTTTGAGCCGGTACAACCAAACCACCGGGACACATACAAAATGTATAAACACCTCTGCCGTTTTCAAGGTGACTGTTTAGCTTATATACTGATGGTGTCAGTTTTTTGCATTTTGCAAATTCACCATATTGTGCAATGTCAATTTTTTCTTGTAAATGTTCAATTCTTGCACCTACTGCAAAGGGTTTTGCCTCAATAGAAAGGTTCATATCCTTAATCATCCTAAAGGTATCTCTAGCCGAATGACCGATTGCAAGAATAATATTGTCACAAAAAATCTCTTTTTCTTGACCATCACTTGTAGCAATAATTGACTTAACTTTGTTGTCTTTAAGATTAATTCTATTTAAGCAAGTGCCAAATAAAACAGTGCCACCAAGTGACTTAATTTCTTCTCTAATGTTTTTAATAGTAGGCTTTAACTTGTCAGTACCAATGTGAGGTTTAGCATTGTACATAATGTCTTTAGGTGCACCATGACTGACAAATTCTTCAAATAACTTTCTAACTCTCTTGTCCTTAGTACCGGTAGTTAACTTACCGTCAGAAAAAGCACCTGCACCACCTTCACCAAATTGAACATTAGAATTAGTGTTTAACTTGCCACCATTCCAAAATGTATCAACATCACTTGTCCTAGTGTCAATGTCCATACCTCTTTCAATGAGAGTTACTTTAGCACCTGACCTTGCAAGTATTAAACTTGCAAATAATCCGGCAGGTCCTGCTCCAACAACAACTGTGTTGCTACTGTTATTTTTACAAATAGGTTGCTCATATTTGTAGATTTTACTTTCAGAAACCTTTTTGCTTTTTGTTCTCTTTAGTGTGGAATTTTCATTCTTAACCTTAACATCAACAGTAGCCAAGAAGTGAACATCACTTTTCTTTCTGGCATCAATAGATAACTTGAAAAGTTCATAGCTAACTATTTCATCTTTTTTGCAGTTAAGTTCCTTAACTATTTTCTTAATTAGTTCATCTTCCTTGTAATTAGGAGATAGTCGTAAATTATTTATTCTTATCATTCTAAAGCACCGGCTTTCATTCCTGAGGCAAAAGCAAATTGTAAATTGTATCCACCACAAATGCCATCAATGTCAATAATCTCACCACAAAAATATAGGTTAGGAATATATAGACTTTCCAAAGTATTAGTGTTGATTTCTTTACCTGATACACCACCACAAGTAACCTGACTTTTTGAGTAGTCATTTTTACCGGTAGTAACAAAGTCAAATTCATTTATAAGTCTTGCAAGATTTTCAATTTCTTTGTTTGATATATCATTACACTTTCTGTTGAAAGAACCCATTTTTCCAACCTTTAATAATGCAACAGAAAGTTTATTGTTAAACATACCAAGGAAAAAGTCCTCAATACTGTTGTCTTTAAATAAAGTTCTTCTTTCTTTTAAAATATCAATAATTTCATTTTTACTGTAGTCAGGCATTAAGGAAACTCTTACTGTATCATAGTCAAGATAACTAAGATTAAATGCACAAATACCTGAAATACTTTCACCTGTAAACTGAATTTCACCACTATCACTTTTAACTACTTTACCTTTTTTCATAACAGATACTTTGCCGTCAGCCCTAACACCTTTGATAGTTTTTAGAATATCAGACTTTACATTAATAGGGCAAAGTGCAGGTTTTAGCTTGGTAATAGTGTGGCCTAAGTTTTCTACAAGTGAATACATACTACCGTCACTACCAAGGTTAGGACTGCTTTTGCCACCTGTAGCAATAATTAATTTGTCACAACTGAATTTATATAGATTAGTCTTAATTTCAAAGGTTTCACCAACTGAAATATCAGTTACCCTACAGTCTGTATAAACCTCAATATCCTCTTGATAAAGTCTGTTTCTAAGAATATCCAAAACTGCTGAGGCTTGTTTACATTTGGGATAAACTCTGCCACAATTATCTGCAAAGGTATATAAACCCATACTGTTAAAATAATTTACTATATATTTAGGAGAATATTCAGAAAATAAATTTTTAATCCCATAGCTAAAGCTACCGTGATAATCTTTGATTTTAGCACCTATATTTGTCATATTGCATTTACCGTTACCTGTAGCTAAAATTTTCTTGCCGATTCTACTTTCCTTTTCAATAATGGCAACATTTTCGTATTGCTTTTTAGCTTCAATAGCTGCTACAATACCTGATGCACCACCACCGATTATTACAACATCATACTTCATATATTTCCTCATAAAAAACAATAGTGGGATTGCTCCCACTATCTAAAATTTTAATATAATTTTATTTTGCCTTTTTCTTCTTTAGAATATGTCTTACAACAAAGATACCAATTACTACTGCAACAATACCACAAAGAGCAGCTACAACAACACTTGATGGAATGTTAAATGTTGTTACAATCCAAGGAATACCGTAAGTGATAATTGTCATAATAGTTGCTGACATACATAGTCCCAAAATAGTAGCAATAAATGTTTGCTTTAAACTAAAATTAAATAAACCGGCTACAAGACCACCTGTCCAAGCACCTGTTACAGGAAGTGGAATACCGATAAATACTGTAAGACCGAAGGTTTTGTACTTCATAATTTTTGGAGCACTTGTGTTTGCTTTATTCTCTAGGAAGTCAACAAACTTAACAACAGGACTTAACTTAGTTTTTCTCAAGAACTTTAGTAGCTTTTCAATAAACAGTACTACGAATGGGATTGGTAAGAAGTTACCAATAATGCAAATTGGCAATGCTTGCCATAGTGGTACTTTACATAGAGCAGCAGCAATCAGTCCACCACGAAGTTCCAAAATAGGAAACAATGATACTAAGAAACAGAACAACTGTCCGTTCATATGTAGCGTATCGTTTAACATATTAATAAATGATTCCATAACATTCTCCTATCGGTCATTATTACTAAAATATTATATATTAATTTATTCAATTTATCAATAGATTTCGTTGACTTTCTTGTTAAATCTTTGTAAAATAATAGTGTATTGTGAAGGAGTGTGCTATGAAATCTTTACATATGAGCAAAAAAGATAAATTAAAAGCAATTATACTCATAATTTTGACTTTATGTGTTGTTGCTTTTATTTTTATGCATTCATTAACCCCGGCAACTCTCAGTGCTGAGGAGTCAGGTGCAGTTACTGACTGGCTAACTAATTTAATACCTTTTCAGTTAACAGACCATATTGTCAGAAAAATGGCACACTTTACGGAATATTCAGTTCTTGGCTTTTTAACCTCTTTTACTGTATATTCTTTCTTCAAGAAACCAACCGGTGGAATTTTCATAAAATTGTTTGTTACTCTTTTTACAGCAGTAATTGACGAAACAATACAACTTAATGTACCCGGTAGAAGTGGACAAGTAACAGATGTGCTACTTGATTTTTCAGGTGCAGTTACGGGTATAATAGTATCCACCTTGTTGATTTTGATTTACTTACTATATAAAAAAGGAAAGGAAATGAAAAATGGAAGGAACTAAACAAAATAAAATGGGTACTGCCCCAATGTTCAAACTTATTTTAGGTATGAGTTTACCTGCAATGTTTAGTATGCTTATTCAGGCACTATACAACATTGTTGATAGTATGTTCGTTAGTAACTATAGCAACAGTATTTTAACCGGTAATGACTCACTACTTTCTGTTAATATTGCTTATCCATTACAGATGATTCTTATTTCTGTAGCAGTTGGTTCAGGTGTTGGTGTTAACTCACTAATCGCCAGAAGACTTGGTGCAAAACATCAAGAACAAGCTGACTCAGCAGCAACTCATGGATTTTTCTTAACATTTATTGACTGGTTTATATTTGTTCTTATTGGTATATTTGTAGCAAAACCATTTATCTCACTATATACAAATGACCAAGCTATTATGGATGCCAGTGTAGCCTATATCAGAATTGTACTTATCGGTTCATTAGGTTCAAATATCACTTGTATGCTGGAAAAGGTTTTGCAGTCAACAGGTAATATGATTATGCCAATGCTTAGTCAGTTAACAGGTGCAGTTGTCAATATTATCCTTGACCCAATCTTTATTTACACATTTGATTTAGGTGTAGCCGGTGCTGCTATTGCAACAATTATTGCTCAGCATATTAGTGCAGTACTTTGCTTATTCTTCCTATTTGGCAAGAAACAACTTGTAAAAATCCATGTTAAAGGATTTAGATTTAAGGCAGAAACAGTAAAGAACATTTATGTAGTTGCTTTACCTGCAATGGTTATGCAAGCTATCGGTTCATTTATGGTTATGGGTATTAACTTTATTATCTCATTAGCTAATGACACAGTAGCAGCTAAGAATGCAGCAACAAATGTATTTGGTGTTTATTTCAAACTTCAGTCATTTGTATTTATGCCTGTATTCGGTCTAAACCAAGGTTCAACACCTATTATCGGTTTTAACTACGGTGCTAGAGATAAAAAGAGAATGTACAGTGCTATTAAGTGGGCAATTCTCTTTGCAGTAATTATTATGACTGCCGGTTTTATTGTATTCCAAATTGTTCCGGATGTACTTCTAGGTCTGTTTAACCCAACAGAAGAAATGCTTGATATTGGTACAGTAGCTTTAAGAATTATCTCTCTATGCTTTATTCCTGCAGCACTTGGTATTGTATTCTCAGGTGTATTCCAGGCAGTAGGTAAGGGCGTCAGAAGTCTTATTATGTCACTACTTCGTCAGCTATGCTTAATTGTTCCTATTGCTTACTTCCTATCAAGTATCAGCCTAAAGGATATGTGGTATGCTTTCCCTCTAGCTGAAATCGGTTCACTTATTGTTGGTATTATCTTCTTTATCACTCTTGTAAAGGGTGACTTTAAAAGACTTGACCACAAGGAATAATTAACCTTTTATTGCATATATTTTAGTGGTGATAATATGCAGTACGATAGAAATGATGAAATTGTTTATGACAAAGAATTCTTAGAAACCACTAACAGAGAATATTATAATCCCGAGGACTACAAGAATAATGACGAATTTTGTAGTGAAGAAAAAGTTTTTTCCGAAAAAAAGAAAAAACCACTGCCAACTGTTATTTTGTGTCAGCTGATTATATGTATTCTTCTTGGCGTTTTCCTTTATTGTTCCAGAACTTATGCACCTGACCTTTTCAGCAATATTATGAACAGTGTCAGTGATATGATTAACGATTCATTGGTTGTTGACGGTAATAACCTTAATGATTATTTTGTAAATAATGGTTAAACGGTTTTTAGGTGTAGAAATTTCTTTTCAATTTTACTATTTTGCTTTACTTACTATAGTCCTTATATTTGATAAAAGTGGTGGAATTTTCTGTTGCTTTTTATCTTCTTTCTTTCACGAAATAGGACATCTTCTTGCCATTTTAGTTTTAAAGCAAAAGGTAGATAGAATAGAATTTTCATTATTTGATATAAAGATAAAGTCTAATTATTATGTTAGCTTTAGTAAAGAACTTATTATAACCCTTAGTGGTGTAGCTTTTAACTTTATATTATTTTTATTCTTTATAAGAACAATAAAGATATTTGCCTTATCAAATTTATTTATAGGAATTTTCAACTTATTGCCTGTTTCCACATTAGATGGGGGACAGGCAATAAATATTATATTAAATAAGTTTATTTCTGAAGAAAAATCTGTTATAATCTTAAATATACTTACAGTGATTTTTGCAATACCTATTTTCACTTTAGGTATAATAGTATTATTTAACACAGGATATAATTTTTCTTTCTTACTTTTAGGTGTGTATTTATTCCTAACACCTATCTACAACAGAAAGGCTATTTCAAGAGGTAACTATGATTAATAAGGAAGTAGAAAAATATTTATTAAAAGTTCAGAAACCGGCAAAATATGTTGGTGGTGAACTTAATGCAGTTGTAAAGAATAAGGAAGATGTAGATGTACGATTTGCATTTTGTTTTCCCGATACTTACGAAGTAGGTATGTCCCATTTAGGAATGAAAATTCTTTACAGTCAGTTTAACAGTGTGCCATATATTTGGTGTGAAAGAGTTTTTGCACCATGGATTGATATGGAAGAAGTTTTAACAGAACATAACATTCCTCTATATGCACTTGAAAGTGGCGACCCACTATCTGACTTTGACTTTATCGGTTTTACTTTGCAGTATGAACTTTCATTTACAAATGTTCTTAATATGCTAAAGCTAGGCAATATTCCTATTTGTTCAAAGGACAGAATGGACTTAGGTCTAAAGAATATTGTTGTAGCAGGTGGCCCATGTGTATGTAACCCTGAACCTATTGCAGACTTTATTGACATTTTCTTTGTTGGTGAAGGTGAAGAAGTTGATATGGAAGTTATGGAACTTTACCGTCAATGCAGAGATGAAAATGTTTCAAGAGAAGAATTCTTAATCAGAGTATCTAAGATTAAGGGTTGTTATGTGCCATCCCTTTATGATGTAACTTATAACGAAGACGGTACATTAAAAGCAGTAACACCAAACCATGGTGCACCAAAGAAAATTGAAAAAAGATTAATGATGAATATGGACGAAAGTTATTATCCTGATAACTTTGTTGTGCCAAATACTGAGATTGTCCACGATAGAGCAATGCAAGAAATTTTCAGAGGTTGTATTCGTGGATGTAGATTTTGTCAAGCAGGTTTCCTTTATAGACCTGTTAGAGAAAAGTCACCTGAAACTATCAACAAACAATGTCACGACCTATGTAATAATACAGGTTATGATGAAGTTTCACTTTCATCTTTAAGCTCAAGTGACTACACTCAGATTGTTCCACTACTTACTGAATTAAATAAATGGTCAGTCGATGAACAAGTAAGTATCTCATTACCATCCCTTAGAGTTGACGGCTTTACTGATGATATTATGTCTAAGATTAAGACAGTTCGTAAAAGTGGTTTAACCTTTGCACCGGAAGCCGGTTCACAAAGATTAAGAGATGCAATCAATAAGAATGTAAAAGAAGATGAATTACTAAAAACTTGCAGAACTGCTTTCTCAGGTGGTTGGACAAGAGTAAAACTATACTTTATGATTGGTTTACCTACAGAAACAATGGACGATGTAAATGCAATTCCGGCACTTGGCAAAACTGTTGTTGATGAATATTACAAAACTGAGGATAGACCAAAGGGTAAGTCAGTTAGTGTTACAGTTTCAGCATCCAGCTTTGTACCAAAGCCATTTACTCCATTCCAATGGGAACCACAGGATACTATTCCAACAATTCACGAAAAGCAGAAAAGTATTCTTGACCATATTGAAAGCAAGAAAATCAATTTTAACTACCATGATGCAGATACAAGTTTCCTAGAAGGTGTATTTGCAAGAGGTGACAGAAAACTATGTAAAGCTATGAAACTTGCTTGTGAAAGAGGTTTCCACTTTGATGGTTGGAATGAATGTTTTGACTTACAGAAATGGTTAGATTTATTTGAAGAATGTGGAATTGACCCATCATTCTATGCTAACCGTAGAAGAAGTTTTGATGAAGTTTTACCTTGGGACCATATTGATTATGGTATCAAAAAACAATTTTTAATTGACGAATGTCACAAGGCCTATTGCTCTACAACTACACCAAACTGTAGGCAAGAATGTAGCAAATGTGGTGCAAATCGTTATGGTGGAGGTGTTTGTTTTGAAACCCGTTAGAATTTGGTTTACTAAAGATAATGAATGTAAGTATATAAGTCACCTTGACCTTAACCGAGTTGTAATGAGAGCATTACACAAAAGCAAACTTAACATTTGGCATACAGAAGGTTTTAACCCACACCCATTTGTAACCTTTGCTTTGCCACTTTCTCTTGGCTTTAAAGGTGTAAAGGAAACAATGGATATTAAGCTACTTGATGATGATTATAATAAGGAAGAAATTATTTCTGCCCTTAATAATTGCCTACCTTCCGGTATCAAGGTTTATGATGTTACTGAACCTGTTATGAAAGCCGGTAAAATTGCTCAGGCACTTTTTGAAATCACTTTATATCCTGAAACAGTTGACCTGGATACTCTATACAATAACTTTACAGAATTACTTAATCAACCTGAAATTCTTGTTATGAAGAAAACTAAGAAAAAAGGTTTGAAAGAAATTGACATAAAACCTCATATCTTAAAGGTCAATGTAACTAAAGAAGATGATTGTGTTAAGTGCAATATGCTACTACCTGCAGGTAGTACAACCAACATTAACCCTACATTATTTATTAATGCTTATAATGAAAAGTATAGTGATGATGTAATTTATCGTATTACAAGACTTGATGTATTTAACGATAAAGGTGAAAGTTTCAAGTGATGAGGTACAATTCTCTAAATAATTATTTGCGTAATAAATTAGGCAAAAAGGTTTACAAGATTTCCATAGACGGTGGTTTTACTTGTCCTAATCGTGACGGTAAAATTTCTACAGGTGGTTGTATATTTTGTTCGGCAAAAGGTTCAGGGGACTTTGCAACAAGTAAAAACCTTTCCATAACACAGCAAATTGAACAAGGCAAAGAGAGAGTAAGAAGTAAAACTAAAGACAATTGCTTTATTGCTTATTTTCAAGCCTTTACAAATACTTATGCACCGATAGAGGTGCTGGAAAGTAAATTTACTGAGGCTATAAACCATAAGGATATTGTAGCCTTGTCAGTAGCAACAAGACCTGATTGTGTCGATGAAAAAGTTTTATCTTTATTAGAAAAACTAAATAAAATTAAACCTGTATGGGTGGAACTTGGACTTCAAACTATTAAAGAAAGTTCAGTTGATTATATCCGTAGAGGGTATGAAAATTCTGTATATGTTGATACAGCAACAAAACTCAGAAATATAGGCATAGAAGTTATAACCCATATTATTTTAGGACTACCTAATGAAAGTAAACTTGATATGTTAAGAACAGTTGATTTTGCCTGTAAATATTCTGACGGTATTAAACTTCAACTACTTCATATTCTAAAAGGTACAGACTTACTGAAAGATTATGAAGACAGTAAATTCAATGCCTTAACTATGGAACAGTATATTGATATTCTATGTGATGCAGTTTCTATCATTCCTAAGAATGTGATTATCCATAGACTTACAGGTGATGGTGATAAAAAAATATTAGTTGCACCTCTATGGAGTGGCAACAAAAAGGTTGTACTAAACACAATCAACAAAACCTTTGAAGAAAGAAATATTATTCAAGGTTCAAAAACTTTGCAAGATTATATTTAACTCGTAAGAACAGTAGAAAACCTACTGTTCTTTTCTTTTGTTAATAATATTAGCAATAACTACAAATTATTATATTGATATTTTCACATATTATACAATATTACGAATATACACAAAACATATCGAAATAATAGGAATACTTCTTGACATTTAAGTAATGTGATAATATAATATACAACATAGCATACTAAACAGATAGGTAATGTATTAAATTATTATTGAGGTGAACCAAATGAAAAAATTATTATCCAAAAACTTAATATCATTGCTTTTAGTAATTACTTTACTATGCACTTCAGCAGTAGTTTTTTCAGGTTGTAGTTCATCAAAAGCAAAGAATGGTGAAGTGTCTATTGTAAATGTGTCTTATGATCCTACAAGAGAATTTTACGAAGAATATAACAAAATCTTTGCAAAGCATTGGTACAAAACCCATCAGCAAGATGTTGAAGTTATTCAGTCACATGGTGGTTCAGGTAAACAAGCCCTAGAAGTTGCAAACGGTCTAGAGGCTGATGTGGTAACTTTAGCTCTTGAATATGATATAAATTCAATTGAGGATGCCGGTTTAATTAAAAAAGGTTGGGTAAATAACTTCAAGAACGACTCAGCACCATATACATCAACAATAGTTTTCCTTGTTCATAAAGGCAACCCTAAGAATATTCACGATTGGGATGACTTAGTAAAGGATGGTGTAGGAGTAATTACACCAAACCCTAAAACATCAGGTGGTGCAAGGTGGAATTACCTAGGTGCATGGGCATATGCAAATGAAAAGTATAACGGTGATGAAACCAAGGTTAAGGAATTTATCAAAAAGTTATATCAGAATGTTTTAGTTCTAGATTCCGGTGCAAGAGGTGCAACAACTTCATTTATAGAAAACGGTCAAGGTGATGTACTTATTGCTTGGGAGAATGAGGCTTACCTTTCATTACAGGATTATAAGGATGAATACGAAATTATTTCACCAAGTATCAGTATTTTGGCTCAACCATCAGTAGCAGTTGTAGATGATGTAGTTGATGACAGAGGTACAAGAAATGTTGCAACAGAATATTTAAAGTACCTTTACAGTGATGATGCTCAGCGTATAGCCGGTAAAAATTATTACCGACCTACTAATAAGAAAATTCTAAAAGAATTTAGTGATAAATTTGATTTATCAATGAAACTTGTAACTATCAAAGATTTTGGTGGTTGGGAAAAGGTTCAGAAAAAGCACTTTGCAGACGGTGGAATTTTTGATGAAATTTATGCAAAGTAATGTATAGAAGAAATAACGGAGAATTGGGTGTAACAAAATGAAGAAAAAGGCAAATAAAAGGGTTATTCCTTTTTTTGGATTGTCAATGGGTGTCACAGTAACAATGCTGAGTTTAGTTGTTCTGATACCTCTTGCATCCCTAATTATTTATACTTCAAAATTAAGTTTTAGCGAAATTATTGCAACAATTACTGCTCCAAGAGTTGTAGCAAGTTATAAAGTAAGTTTCATAACTGCTTTCATAGCTTCACTTATTAATGCAGTAATGGGTGTTATCTTAGCATGGGTACTTATAAGATATAAATTTCCTTGCAAAAGAATTTTAGATGGTATTATCGAATTACCATTTGCTTTACCTACAGCAGTAGCCGGTATTGCTTTAACAAGTCTAACTGCCGATAACGGTCTGGTAGGTAAGTTCTTTGCTAAGTTCGGTATCAGCATTGCCTATACAAAAGTTGGTATTACAGTAGCTTTAGTATTTATAGGTATTCCATTTGTAGTAAGAGCAGTTCAGCCTATTCTTGAAAAGTTGGACTCAACTTATGAAGAAGCAGCCGGTGTATTAGGTGCAAGTAGAGTAAAAATATTTTGGAAGATTATTTTTCCTGAAATTTTCCCATCAGTACTAACAGGCTTTGGTTTAGCATTTGGCAGATGCCTTGGTGAATATGGTAGTATCGTTTTCATAGCCGGTAATAAACCATTTGAAACAGAAATCACACCATTAATTATTATGTCTAAGTTACAAGAATTTGACTATTCATCAGCAACTGCAATTGCACTTGTAATGCTGATAGTTTCATTTTTAGTATTATTCCTAGTTAACCTAGTTCAAATTCATAACACAAAAATTCTAAAGGGAGGTAGATAAAATGGAAAACAGTTCAAAAGGCTCAAAAGTAGTTAAATGGGTACTAATTGGAGTCAGCTTTCTTTTCATAGCAATTATGCTTATTCTACCTTTGATTACAGTTTTAACAGAGGCATTTAAAGATGGTATAAAGGTCTTTTACCAAGCAGTAACAGATAAATATACAGTAGATGCAATTGTCTTAACACTTGAAGCAACAGGTATTGCAGTTATTGTAAATACTCTTTTCGGTATTTTTGCATCATGGTCAATTACAAAGTTTCAGTTTAAAGGTAAGAAAATCTTAACTACATTAATTGACTTACCGGTAACAGTTTCTCCGGTTATTGCAGGTTTAATTTTCGTATTAACATACGGTAGACAAAGTCCTATTTATCCAATACTTGATGCACTTCATATTAAGGTTATCTTTGCAGTACCGGGTATTATTTTAGCAACAGTATTTGTTACATTCCCATTTATTTCAAGAGAGCTTATTCCTGTTCTTGAGTCACAAGGCAGTGATGAAGAAGAGGCAGCAGCTTTGATGAGTGCAAATGGTTTTACAATTTTTAGAAAGATTACTTTCCCTCATATTAAGTGGGCATTCCTATATGGTGTTGTACTTTGTGCAGCAAGAGCAATGGGTGAATTTGGTGCAGTATCAGTTCTTTCAGGTCACTTACGAGGAAGAACAAACACACTACCACTACATGTAGAAATTTTGTTTAACGAATTTAAATATGTACCGGCATTTGCAGTTTCAGCAATACTTGTGCTAATGGCTGTGGCAATACTTGTAATAAGAAGTGTTGTAGAATATAGAGGAAAGAAGGAACTATAAGATGTATGTTGAATTAAAGAATATTAACAAAACATATGGTGATTACAAAGCATCAAGTGATGTAAACTTCGGCATAGAAAAAGGTAAACTTATCGGCTTATTAGGTCCTTCCGGTAGTGGCAAAACTACAATCCTTCGTATGATTGCAGGACTTGAAAATCCTGATAGTGGTGAAATTATTATTGACGGTGAAGTTGTTAACAATATTCCGGCAAGTAAAAGAGGTATCGGTTTTGTATTCCAAAACTATGCTTTGTTTAGATATATGACAGTTTTTGATAACATTGCTTTCGGTCTGAAAATTCAGAAGAAAAGTAAGAAGTATATCAGAGAAAGAGTAAAAGAACTTATTAAGTTAATTGGTCTTGAAGGTCTTGATAACCGTTATCCAAGTCAGCTTTCAGGTGGTCAAAGACAGAGAGTAGCTTTTGCAAGAGCATTAGCACCAAACCCACATTTACTTTTACTTGATGAACCTTTTGCAGCTATTGATGCAAAGGTAAGACAGGAACTTCGTTCATGGCTAAAAGAGATGATTCAAAAGCTGGGTGTTACAAGTATTTTCGTAACTCATGACCAAGATGAGGCAATTGAAGTAGCTGATGAAATCATCATCACCAACAAAGGTAGGATTGAACAAAAGGGAACACCTTTTGAAATTTACCAAAAGCCTGAAACTGCTTTTTCAGCAACATTCTTTGGCAAAACTTCATTCCTGGAAGATTATACAAAGTTCAATACCTTTGAGAGAATTGAAGGTGCAGAAAAAGCAATTGTAAGACCTGAATTTGTGAAGATTTATAAATATGGTGAAAAGCTAAAGTACAAGACTTCTGCTTCTATCGGTAAAGTAGTGAAAACTGCCTTTATGGGTGACAGAATTGAAATCACAGTTGAAAGTAACGGTAGCACATTAGTTGCCACAAGAGGACTTGATGAACCTTCAGTTTCAGTAGGTGAGGAAGTAAGAGTGTTCCTATACAAAACTATTGTAACAGTTGGCAACAAGGCCCATATCCTAGATAACCTAGCACTAACAGAGGTTTCAATGGTTATCTAATATTGACAATATTCATTTCAAGTATTAAAATTTACATTAGAATTTTAAATGGGTGAAAATATTGAATTGTATTAGTCTTAACTATAAGCAAATTAAACTTGATATTAGAAAGTCATTTGCTTTTGATGATAATGTAAAACTAAATATTATGAAACAACTTACACTGGGTGACAAGATCACCCAGTGCATTTTACTATGTACTTGTAACCGTACAGAAGTTTATTTTGACGGTAGCAAAAAGTACTTTGATTATGTAATAAAAGTATTGTCACAGTATTCTAATGTGTCAAAAGATGCAATCAAAAAGTATGCAATGTTCTTTGAAAATGAAAAAGCTACTTTCCATCTTTTTAAAGTTACAAGTGGAATTGACTCAATGGTTATGGGTGAGGATGAAATCCTTAGCCAAACAAGAAGTGCATATATGTTCTCCAAGAATAATAACTTTACAAGTTATGAGTTCAATATGATTTTCCAAAAGTCATTTGAATGTGCAAAGATTATTAAGAATGAAACACCTTTATCCACAACATCAATTTCAGTAGCCACATTAGTGGGCAATGTTGTGTCAAAATTAGGGGACAACACAAATGTACTTGTAATCGGTGCAAGTGGTAAAATCGGTACAACAGTTGTAAAGAATCTTCTTTCACATAAAAATATAAATGTAAAAATAACTATGAGAGAACATAATAAGCAACTGTCAACTGTTGATGATAATATAGAGGTTGTACCTTATAATGATAGATATAATTATATTAACAATTCTGATTGTATTGTAAGTGCAACAAAAAGCCCTCACTATACTATTACTAAGTATGATGTTGATAATAGTGATATAAAGGCAAAGTCAAGACTTCTTATTGACCTTGCAGTACCTCCTGATATTGACAGTGAACTTGACGGTTATAATGGTTTTTCAATTTTAAATATTGACCACTTTGAAGAAATAGCAAATTATAATAACAAAATCAAAGAATCAAGTGTTGAGTCAGCCTTAAAAATTATAGGTGAAGAAATTGATGAACTAAAGAAAGATATTATCTTTCATTCATTTTTGCCTAAGATGAAGAATATGGATGATAAAGAGAAGAAAGTTATTTATAAAATGAAGTCAAATCTATCTTCAAAATCATTTGAAGAATTTATTTCAGTATATGAGAAAGAGAGTTAGTATGGGGTATTTTCCATTTTTTGTAGATGTAGAAAATCAAAATTGCCTTGTTGTAGGTGGTGGTGTAGTAGCTTTGAGAAAGATAGAAAAGCTATTGCCTTTTAACCCAAAGATTACTGTTGTTTCTCCTAAAGTACATAAAGAAATTTTATCAATAGAAAATATAAATATAATTAAGAGAAAATTTGATTTTAATGATTTAAAGGGAAAATCATTTGTAATAACTGCAACTAATGATAAAGCTCTCAATAAGGAAATTTATAATTCTTGTAAAGAAAATAATATTCCTGTAAATACTGTTGATGATAAGGATAATTGTTCTTTTATTTTCCCTGCACTTGCTAGGAATAAGGGTGTAACTGTTGCAATCTCAACATCAGGAAAAAGCCCTCTATACGCAAAGTATCTTCGTAAAAAGATAGAAAATTTAATCCAAGATAGCGAAAGTATAGTTGATAACTTAAGCAAATACAGAGCGAAAATCAAGGATGAAATTTCTTTAGAAGAAAATAGAAAGGTAGCATTTGAAAAGCTACTTGACTATTCTCTAAATAATGAAAATATTACAGATGATTTAGTAGATAAAATAATTAAGGGTTTGTCAGTATGAGTATAAAGATAGGTACAAGAAAAAGTAAATTAGCACTTGCCCAAACAAATATGGTTGTAAATGAAATCAAAAAGTACTTCCCATCAATTAATATTGAAGTGGTACATTTTACAACTAAAGGTGATAAAGTCCTTAATAAACCACTTATAAATATAGGTGGCAAAGGTGTCTTTGTAACAGAAATCGAAGATGCTTTAATAAATAAAGAAATTGATTTGGCAGTCCATAGTGCTAAGGATTTACCTTTACAGTTGCAAGATAATTTAACTATTTCTGCAGTTTTGAAAAGAGGAAATTATCGAGATACTTTAGTAACTGTTAAAGAGAAAGAAATAGATTTTTCTAAGGAAACTGTAATCGGAACAGGCAGTAACCGTAGAAAGTTAGCTTTTAAAAATTTATATCCAAATGCTACTTTTAAGGATATTAGAGGTAATGTAGATACTAGACTTAATAAACTTTATACCGGTGAATATGACGGTATTATTTTAGCAATGGCAGGACTAGAAAGATTAGATTTATTAAGTGACAGTAGATTTACTTTCACACCATTTGACTATAAAGATTTTGTACCGGCACCATGCCAAGGTATAATTGCTATTGAGTCAAGAAACAATGATTTAACAGAAATCCTATCTAAAATAAATCATCAAGATACCTTTTATGCATTCCAAACCGAAAGACATATTTTAAACATTCTTAATGCAGATTGTGGAATGCCACTAGGTGCATATAGCTTTGTAGAAAATAATAAAATCAATGTAGTATATACAAGTGACAGTAAAGAGATAATCACAAAAAGTGATTTAATAGAAAATAGATTTAACCTTGCAGAAAGTGTGGTGAGATAGTGGGAGTAGTATATTTAGTAGGTGCAGGTTGTGGTGATTATGACCTAATCACTATGAGAGGTTATGAACTGCTCAAGAAGTGTGATGTATTGGTTTACGATAGCCTAATAGACAGTAAATTTCTTGACTTTGTAAAGGATACTTGTGAGAAAATTCCTGTAGGCAAAAGAGCCGGTCAAAAAAGTGCAAAACAAGAAGATATAAACAATATCCTAGTTACAAAAGCCAAAGAAAACAACATTGTTGTAAGACTTAAGGGTGGTGATCCATTTGTTTTTGGCAGAGGTGGAGAAGAAATTATTTCTTTAAAAGAAAATAATATTCCATATGAAGTAGTACCGGGAATTACTTCCTCAGTAGCAGTACCTGAACTTTCAGGTATTCCTGTAACCCACAGAAAAACTGCAAGAAGTTTCACCGTAATTACAGGTCATACAAAGGATGATTTGTTGCCTGAGAATATGGAGCATTTTGCAAAGTTAAAGGGTACTTTAGTTTTCTTGATGGGACTAAATAATATTGAAAAAATCACCCAAAGTTTAATCGCAAATGGCAAAGAAAAATCTACACCGTCAGCAGTAATTTCTAATGGTGCAACTAAAAATCAAGTTGTAGTAAAAGGTACATTAGAAAATATTGCAGAAAAGGTTAAAGAAAATAATGTAAAATCACCTGCAATTATAACGGTAGGAGAAACTTCTTCCTATGACTTTTCTCGTACAATTAAACTACCACTTGATAACACTACAGTTACAGTTACAGGTACTAAGAGATTTTCTGAAAAATTACAACAGAAACTTTATGAAAAGGGTGCATCTGTAACTCACCTAAATTATCTAAAGGTAGAAAAGTATAACCAAAATAGAAATTTAGAAAATGCACTAAAGAATTTATCTGACTATTCTTTAATAGTGCTGACAAGTATTAACGGTGCAGAAATTTTCTTTGAAAAGTTAATTGAATATAAGATTGATGTACGAAAATTATCCAATATTAAGTTTGCAGTAATAGGCTCAGGTACTGCCAAAACTATGGAGAACCATGGTATTATTCCTGACCTAGTACCGGCAGAATTTACTTCATTGGCACTAGGCAACTTAATTGCAAAAACTTATGAAAATGGAAAAGTACTAATCCTAAGAGCAGAGAAAGGCTCAAAGGATTTAACAGAAGTTTTGTCGAAAAATAATATTGACTATGACGATATAAAGACTTATGATGTAATTAACAGTAGCAAAAGTATGGAAAAGGAAGTAACAACCGATTACATTACTTTTGCAAGTTCTTCCGGTGTAGAAGAATTTTTCAAAAACAATTTTACAATATCAGAGAGAACAAAGATTGTTTCAATCGGTAACATAACTTCAAAGTCACTTTTAAAGCATAATGTAAAGGACTTTATAACTTCACAAGTAGCCGATACAAATGGTCTTTTAAGTGCTATAATTAATGATGTGAAATTTAGGAAATAGAGGAATAGAAAATGGAAAGAATGAGAAGACTTCGTCAGTCAAAAGCAATTCGTGATATGGTGGAGGAAACAAGAGTAAACAAAAAGGATTTAATATATCCTATTTTTGTTGCTGAAGGTGAAAATATCAAAACACCTGTTGACTCAATGCCCGGTATTTATCAGTATTCAATAGATAACCTTGACCCAATTTTAAAGGAAATAAATGATAGCAAAATTTCAGGACTTTTAATTTTCGGTGTACCTAAACATAAGGATGAAGTAGGTTCATCAGCTTATGACGATAACGGTATTACCCAAAATGCCATTAGATATATTAAGTCAAAGTACCCTAATATGATTGTTGTTGCAGATGTATGTTTATGTGAATACACTTCTCATGGTCATTGTGGTGTAGTAGACGGTGATGAAATTCTAAACGATGCAACATTACCACTACTTTGCAAAATGTCAGTTAGTCTAGCAAAAGCAGGTGCAGATATTATTGCACCATCAGATATGATGGATGGTAGAGTAGAGGCTATCAGAGACAGCCTTGACCATAACGGTTTTATTAACACACCTATTATGGCTTATAGTGCAAAGTTTGCATCAGCATACTATTCACCATTTAGAGATGCAGCAGATTCTTGCCCACATTTTGGTGACAGAAAGTCATATCAAATGAATGTGGCAAACGGTAGAGAGGCTTTAAGAGAAATTTTAGCTGATGACTATGAAGGTGCTGATATGTTAATGGTAAAACCTGCTTTAGCTTTTCTTGATATTATTGCTAAAGCTAAGGAATATACCAACAAGCCTATTGTTACTTACAATGTTAGTGGTGAGTATTCAATGGTAAAAGCAGCAGCACAAAACGGTTGGATTGATGAAAAGAAAATCGTAATGGAAAATATGATTGGAATGAAGAGAGCCGGTGCTGATATTATTATTACATATCACGCATTAGATGTAGCAAAGTGGCTTGATGAAGAGGAATAATATGATTACTACAAATTCAGAAAATTTATATAATGAAGCACAAAAGTTTATGCCCGGTGGTGTTAACAGTCCTGTAAGAGCTTGTCGTTCAGTAGGCAGAACACCACTGTTTATTGACAAAGCAAAGGGCAGTTATATTTATGATGTTGACGGCAATAAATATATTGACTACATTTGTTCTTGGGGTCCTAATATTTTAGGTCATTGTAGGGAAGAAGTTATTAACGCAGTTAAAGCAACTTGTGACAAAGGGCTAACATTCGGTGCTTGTCATAAGGGAGAAATTACTTTAGCAAAATTAATTCAAAAGCACTTCCCATCAATGGAAATGTTGCGACTTGTTAATTCCGGTACAGAAGCAGTTATGAGTGCCATCAGAGCAGCAAGAGGCTATACAGGTAAGGACAAGATTATTAAGTTTGAGGGTTGTTACCATGGTCATTCCGATGGACTACTTGTAAAGGGTGGCTCTGGACTTTTAACAAACTCAATTCCTAATAGTGCAGGTGTACCAAAGGGTTATACAGATACAACTTTACTTGCAAAGTACAATGATGAAAATTCTGTAGAAGAATTATTCAATGCAAATAAAGATGAAATTGCTTGTGTTATTGTAGAGCCTTGTGCAGCTAATATGGGTGTTGTACCACCAAAGGAAGGCTTTTTGCAGTTTCTAAGAGATATTACCAAGAAGAATAATGCACTTCTGATTTTTGATGAAGTTATTACAGGCTTTAGACTTTCAATCGGTGGTGCTCAAAAGTACTACAATATAACACCTGACCTTACTACACTGGGTAAAATTGTTGGTGGTGGTATGCCACTTGCAGTTTATGGTGGTAAAAGGGAAGTAATGGAGTGTGTTGCACCACTAGGCTCAGTATATCAAGCCGGTACACTTTCAGGTAATCCGGTAGCAGTTACTTCCGGTATAGAAACTATCAAAATTCTTGAAAGCAATGTATCTCAGTATGATGTATTAAATGAAAAGTCAGCAAAGATTGAAAAAGCTATGAAAGAATCAGGACTTAATGTTAACAGAGTAGGTTCAATTATGACACCATTCTTTACTGAAAAAAAGGTTACCGACTACGATACAGCAGTAACTTCAAATACAAAGAATTTTGCAAAGTTCTTTAACCATATGCAAAGTAACGGTATTTATTCAGCACCATCACAGTTTGAAGCAATGTTTGTTTCAATGGCTCATTCTGATGAAGATATTGATTACACTTGTGATGTAATTAAATCATTTAAGCTATAATGAATTTTATATAACAAAAAAGTGGGGACTACTTATTAATTTAAGTAGTCCCCATTTTTAGGAGTATAATAGTAGATTAAATATAATACATAAACTCAGATTCTTTTTTACCACTCTTCTGTTTACACATTTCTGTAATATCAGCAAGAGTAATTTTTTCTGTAAAATTCTGAAGAAAAGCAGTAATGTTATCCCAAACTTCTGACTTTAAGGTTTTTACAATGACAGAGTCTTCATTAACATTATAGAAGTTTACATTTTCAAGTACAGAAATATCAAGTGTATCAATAATTTCCTTTAATGTGATTTCATCACTTGGTCTTGCAATGTTATATCCACCACGAGAACCTTTGATACCTCTAATCAAATTACCTTGCCTTAGAATTGTCATTATCTGTTCAAGGTATTTGCTTGATATGTTGTGTCTTTGAGAAATGCTATACATTGTAACTGCCTCATTCTTGCCGGAGTTAAGAGCAATATCTACAAGAGCAATAATTCCAAATTCAACTTTAGTAGAGATTTTCATACAAATCCTCCCTTCTTACAATACATACAATACATATCAACTTACTAGTATTATAACACACCTGATTTTTATATTCAATATGGTAGTTTTCAGTATTAATCACGAAGAATTTTGTAGAAATAAAGAAAATTGTGTATAAATTACTGAAAATACACTAAACCTATTGAAATAATAGGATTACTATATTATAATAACTACAAAATCTACTGAAAACGTAGGAAATAAAAATTAGTGGGTGATATAATGAAGTTCAATACTAAGTTACTTCATAAGGGTTTTAATGGCGACAAAGAAACCGGAGCAACAGTAACCCCAATTTATCAGGTAAGTGCTTTTAAGCATGAGTCACCTGAAAAACTAGAAAAGGTTTTTAACAACACTGCTCCGGGTTTTGCTTATACAAGAATTAGCAACCCTACAGTTTCTTCTTTTGAAAATCGAATAACTGCAATAGAAAATGGTATAGGTACAGTTGCTTGTGCCTCCGGTATGGCAGCAGTTACAATGTCACTACTAAACATTTTGCAGTCAGGGGATGAAGTTATTGCAGGTTCAGGACTTTTTGGTGGAACAATTGATTTGTTCGGTGACCTAAGTAGTTTTGGAATCAATACTAAATTTGCAAAGCATATTACAGTAGAAGATGTAGAACCTTTAATAACTGATAAGACAAAAGCGATTTTTGCTGAGCTAATCGGTAATCCTGCACTTGATATTGTAGATATTGAAAGTGTAGCTTCTTTAGCTCATAGTAAGGGTATTCCTCTTATTTTAGACAGCACAACGGCAACACCTTATCTTATTAATCCATTTAAGTATGGTGCTGATATAGTTATCCATTCATCATCAAAGTACATTAACGGTGGTGGTAACTCAATCAGTGGTGTAATTGTTGACAGTGGTAACTTTAAATGGGATTATGAAAAGTATCCTAACTTAAAGGAATATTCAAAGTATGGCAAGTTTGCTTATTTAGCAAAATTAAGAAATGGCATTTGGAGAAACACAGGTTGTTGTCTTTCACCAATGAATGCCTTTATGAATAGTGTAGGCCTTGAAACTTTAGGTTTAAGAATGGAAAGACTTTGTAGTAACTCCTATAAACTTGCAAAGTTTTTTGAAGACGAAACTCCTCTTGAAGTTAATTATCCCGGTCTAGAGAGTAGTCCTTATTACTCTTTAGCTGAGAAGTACTTTAACGGCAAGGGTGGTGCTATTGTAACAATCCGTACCGGAAGTAAGGAAAGAGCATTTAAGTTATTGAATAACTTGCAAATTCCTACAATAGCGACTAATATAGGAGATACAAGAACCTTGGTAATTCATCCGGCCAGTACAATTTATATACACAATACACCGGAACAAATGGAAAATGCAGGTGTGTATGACGATACAATCAGAATCAGTGTTGGCATTGAAGATATTGAGGATCTTATAGATGACTTTAGTCAGGCTATAAAAAATATTTAAGGTATTAATTAGGAGAAAAGGTATGGCAGTAGATTACAAAACCCTAAAAAAGGGTGGCTTTATGAGACAAAAGCAAAAGAATAATTTTTCACTAAGACTAAGAGTAGTTGGTGGTAACTTAACTGCAACTCAACTTGCAAAGGTTGCTGAAGTTGCTGAAAAGTACGGTGACGGTTATGTTCACCTAACTTCTCGTCAAAGTGTAGAAATTCCTTTCATAAAACTTGATGATATTGAAGATGTAAAGAATGCTTTAGCAGAAGGCAATGTTGAACCCGGGGTTTGTGGACCAAGAGTTAGAACAATCACAGCTTGTCAGGGTAAAGAGATTTGTCCTAGTGGTTGTATTGATACATACGCTTTAGCTAAAGAACTTGATGAAAGATATTTCGCAAAGGAACTACCTCATAAGTTTAAGTTTGGTATTACAGGTTGCCAGAACAACTGTCTAAAGACAGAAGAAAACGACCTTGGTATCAAGGGTGGTATGAATGTAAGTTGGAGAGAAAGCGACTGTATTCATTGTGGACTTTGTGAAAAGGTTTGTAGAAGTAAAGCTATTACAATTGAAAATGATGAAATCAAAATTGATAAGTCAAAGTGTAACTTCTGTGGCAGATGTGTTAAGTCTTGTCCAACAGATGCTTACGATACAGTAGAAGGTTACATTGTTTCATTTGGTGGTCTTTTCGGTAACTCAATCAATAAGGGTGAAACAATCATTCCTTTCATTGATAACAAAGAAAAGTTATTTGAAATTTGTGACACAACAATTAATTTCTTTAACGAAAATGCAAACCCTGGAGAAAGATTTAAGTTTACTCTTGACAGAGTAGGCAGAGAAAAATTTGTAGATAAGATTTTGGAGGTTTATAATGGCTGATTTTAAGATTGATGATACAGTAGATATTACTGATGTTGTTTGCCCAACAACATTTGTAAAGGCAAAGATTGCCCTAGAAGAACTTGAAGAAGGAGAAATCCTTTCAGTTAAGATGAATGACGGTGAACCTGTACAGAATGTACCAAGAAGTATCAAAGAAGAAGGTCATCAGATTCTAAAGCTAATTGATAACGAGGATGGTACTTATAACTTAATTGTTAAAAAGGTTGGTGATTAACTTGGCAACAAGAATTAGCAGTGACGATTTTGAAACACAGGTGCTTTTATCAGAAACACCTGTACTAACAGAATTTTATTCTGACAGTTGTATTCCTTGTAAGCGAATGTCACCACTGCTTTCACAGATTGAAAGTCAGTATGGTGATAGCCTAAAGGTAGTAAAAGTTAACATTAACTTTGATGCCGATTTAGCAAAAGAATACGGTGTGCTTTCAGTACCAACAGTAGTATTCTTTGATAAGGGTGAAGAAGTTGAAAGACTAAATGGTCTACAACCTAAAGACTCATTAACAGAAATTATTGATACATTAGTATAAAGGAGAACAATATAATGGTTATTACAGTAGCAGGAAACAAGAAAGAAGTAAAAGACGGCCTAACAGTTGCACAGTTAGTTATTGATGAAAAGGTAGAAACACCTGAATATGTAACTGTAACAATCAACGATGAATTTGTTGAAAGTGGCACATTTGAATCAACTGTCCTAAAAGATGGAGATACAGTTGAATTTCTATACTTTATGGGAGGTGGACAGTAATGGCGTTTACTAACGAACAGATTGAACGTTATTCACGCCATATCATCCTAAAAGAAGTTGGTGCAAAAGGCCAGAAGAAACTTCTTAACGGTAAGGTGTTGATTATCGGTGCAGGTGGCTTAGGTGCTCCTGTAGCAATGTACCTAGCAGCAGCCGGTGTAGGTACAATCGGTATTGCAGATGCTGATGAAGTTGATTTATCTAACTTACAAAGACAGATTATCCACGCAACTAAGGATGTTGGCAAACCAAAGGTTCAGTCAGCTAAGGAAACAATGGAAGAAATGAACCCTGATGTAAAGGTTATTACTTACCATACATTTGTTACAAGTGAAAACATTATGGACCTTATTAAGGACTATGACTTTATTATTGACGGTACAGATAACTTTCCGGCAAAATTCTTAATTAATGATGCCTGTGTAATGGCTAAAAAGCCTTTCTCACATGCCGGTATCATTCGTTTCAAAGGTCAGCTAATGACTTATGTACCCGGTGAAGGTCCATGTTACAGATGTGTATTCAAGAATCCACCACCAAAGGATGCGGTTCCAACTTGTAAACAAGCCGGTGTTATCGGTGCAATGGGTGGTGTTATCGGTAGCCTACAGGCTATGGAAGCAGTTAAGTATCTACTAGGTGTTGGTGACTTGCTAACAGGTTACCTACTAACTTATGATGCATTAAAGATGGAATTTAGAAAGGTTAAGCTACCACAGGATACTCATTCTTGTGCAGTATGTGGTGACCACCCAACTATCACAGAATTAATCGACTACGAACAAGCTGAATGTGATGGTGTATTATAATTTATAAAAATTGAGGTTGTTATGATTAAACTATCAAAATCAGATTATAATAAAATACTAGACCATGCTATTAAGGACTTGCCTGATGAGGCTTGTGGCTTAATAGCCGGTACAGTTGAAGGTGAAGACAAAATCATTAAGAAGGTTTACCTTCTAACAAATATTGACCATTCCAACGAACACTTTTCTCTTGACCCAAAGGAACAGTTAATGGCTGTTAAAGATATGCGTCAGAACGGATTTGTGCCACTGGGCAATTGGCACAGTCATCCTGAGTCACCTTCAAGACCTTCTGAAGAGGACAAGCGTCTTGCATATGATAGCAAGGCAAGTTATATGATTCTTTCATTAATGGATAGAGAAAACCCTGTTTTAAACTCATTCCATATTGAAAACAATACTTCACAAAAGGAAGAACTTGTGATAGAATAATTGGAGGACTTATGTACGATATAGTTATTATAGGTAGTGGACCGGCAGGATTATCTGCTTCTGTATATGCAAAAAGAGAAATGCTCAATTCAATAGTAATAGAAAAAGAATTTATGGGCACAGGTCAAATTGCAGAAAGTGACCGAGTTGATAACTATATAGGTCTTTATGGCGAAAGTGGTTATGACCTTGGAGAGAAGTTTCGTGACCATGCCATAAAGCTGGGTACAGAGTTTGTTGAAGGTAAAGTGGAAAGTATCCTTAAACAAGATAATCACTATAACCTAAAACTTTCAAATGGCGAAAATATAGAAACAAAAACTATTATTTTAGCTACCGGTACAAGCCGTAGAAAGTTGGGAATTAAAGGCGAAAAGGAACTTACCGGTAAAGGTGTTACTTACTGTGCAATATGTGACGGTGCTTTTTATAAGGATTTACCGGTTGCAGTAGTAGGTGGAGGAGATACAGCTTTACAGGATGCACTTTTACTTTCAAAGATTGCCTCTAAGGTGTATTTAATCCATAGACGAGATGAATTTCGTGGAAACAAAATTCTCTCCAAAAAGGTTAGAAATACAGAAAATATTGAACTTGTACTTTCTTCTACACCTAAAGAAATTGTAGGGGAAAATCAAGTGGAGAAAATCATTGTTACTAAAGATAACAGTGATAAAGAAATCATTGTGTCAGGTGTATTTGTTGCAGTTGGCAGTGTTCCAAATTCAGATTTATTAAAAGAACTGGTAAAGTTAGATAATGGCTATGTTGTAGCCTCAGAAGACGGTGTTACCTCAGCAGATGGTATTTTTGTTGCAGGGGATGTTCGCACCAAGAAGTTGCGACAGGTAGTTACAGCAGTATCAGACGGTGCAAATGCAGTAATGTCTGCTGAAGATTATTTGCTAAAAAATAACTTGTAAATATCGGGAGAAGAGAGTTAACTATGAGGATAGAAAATTTACAAACTGATGTTCTGATAATTGGTGGTGGCACTGCCGGATGTTATGCAGCACTGACTATCTCAGAACATAGTGATGCAAAAGTGCTTATTTGTGAAAAAGCACATATCAAGAGAAGTGGTTGCCTTGCAGCAGGTGTTAATGCACTTAACGCTTATATAGTAGAGGGCAGAACTCCTCAAGATTATGTTGATTATGCCAGAAAAGATGCTGACGGTATTGTAAGAGGTGACTTGCTGCTTACAATGTCCGAAAGACTTAATAGTGTAACAGAAAGACTGGAAAAGCTTGGTCTTGTTATTCTAAAAGATAAAGAGGGTAAGTATGTTACAAGAGGTAACAGAAACCTAAAAATCAATGGTGAAAACATTAAGCCTATTTTGGCTGATGCAGTAAATGAATTAGATAATGTTACTGTTCTTAACAGAGTTAACATTACTGATTATGCAGTAGAAAATAACCACATTAACGGTGCTTTTGGTATTGGTATCGAGAATGATACATTCTATGTTATCAAAGCGAAAGCAGTTATTATTGCAACCGGTGGTGCAGCAGGTCTTTATAAGCCTAACAATCCCGGTTTTTCACGACACAAAATGTGGTATCCACCATTTAATACCGGTGCAGGTTTTGCAATGGGTATCAATGCCGGTGCAGAAATGACAACATTTGAGATGCGTTTTATTGCACTAAGATGTAAAGATACAATTGCTCCTACAGGTACATTAGCTCAGGGTGTTGGTGCTAAACAGATTAATTCACTTGGTGAAGTGTATGAAACTAAGTACGGTATTACAACATCTCAGAGAGTTTACGGTACAGTAAACGAAAACCTTAACGGTAGAGGTCCTTGTTATTTACAGACAGAGGGCATAACAGAAGAACAAGACGAATCTTTGCTAAAGGCTTACTTAAATATGGCACCATCTCAAACCATTAAGTGGATTGAAAGTGGCAAGAACCCTAGTCAGCAGAATGTTGAAATTGAGGGTACAGAACCTTACATAGTTGGTGGTCATACAGCAAGTGGCTATTGGGTAGATACTAACAGAAAGACTACTATTGACGGACTTTATGCAGCAGGTGATGTTGCAGGTGGTTGTCCTCAGAAGTATGTTACAGGTGCATTAGCCGAAGGTGAAATTGCAGCACTTTCTGTAGTTGAATATATCAAAGATAAAAATGTTGCTACTATTGATGATAAGGTAGTTGATAACCATATTGATGAGGTAGAAAACTTCCTAAAGGATAAACATTGTAAGTTTACTACAGAGCAACTTGAAGAGGCTATGCAGACAGTAATGGACTCATATGCCGGTGGTATCAAGACAAATTATCGTTTCAATGAAAAGCAACTTGAAATAGCAGATTACAAAATCAAGCAGTTAATGGAACTTTCAAAGGATTTATATGCAGAAGATTTCCAAGAACTTATGTATATTTATGAACTAAGAGAAAGACTTACTGTTTGCAGAAGTGTAATCGCTCACCTAAAAGCAAGAAAAGAAACTCGTTGGCATAGCTTTGCAGAAAATCTTGATTACCCTGAAAAGGATAATGAACATTGGAATAAGTATGTTAACTCTATTCTTGAAGATGGTGAAATTAAGATTATTACAAGAGAATTAGTGGAGGAGGGTACAAACTATGAGCATATCAATTGATAAGGATAAATGTATCGGTTGTGGTAAGTGTAGAAATGTTTGTCCCGGTACACTAATCAAAATGGATGAAAACAAAAAAGCATATATAAAGTATCCAAAAGATTGTTGGGGATGTACTTCCTGTATTAAGGAGTGTCCTGTCTATGCAATTAACTTTTTCTTAGGTGCAGACATTGGTGGTATGGGTAGCAATGTTCATACAGAAAAAGAAGGAGATATTCTCCATTGGATAATCAATAAACCTGATGGCAAAACAATAAACATAGACATTAATCAGAAAGAGTCAAATAAGTATTAAAGAGGAAAGAAGGAAAGATTATGAGTTATGATTCACATCTTGATGCTCTTGAAGCAGAAGCAATTTACATAATGAGAGAGGTTGCAGCAGAGTGTGAAAAACCAGTAATGCTTTACTCAATCGGTAAGGATAGCTCAGTAATGCTACACCTTGCTATGAAGGCTTTCTATCCTGAAAAACCACCATTCCCATTCCTTCATGTTGATACAACATGGAAGTTTAAGGAAATGATTGAGTTCCGTGATAGAATTGCTAAGAAGTATGGCATTGATATGCTGGTTTATACTAACCAAGACGGTGTAAAACAGGGTATTAACCCATTTGACCATGGTTCATCTTATACAGATATTATGAAAACTCAGGCTTTAAAACAAGCCCTAAATAAATACGGCTTTACTGCTGCTTTTGGTGGTGGTCGTAGAGATGAAGAAAAGTCTCGTGCAAAGGAAAGAATTTTCTCATTCCGTAACAAAGCACAGGCTTGGGATCCTAAGAATCAGCGTCCTGAAATGTGGAAACTTTATAACACAAAGATTGAAAAAGGCGAATCAATTCGTGTATTCCCAATTTCAAACTGGACAGAAAAAGATATTTGGCAGTATATTAAGAGAGAAAATATTGAGATTGTTCCTCTTTACTTTGCTGATGTTCGTCCTGTTGTTGAGAGAGATGGCAACCTAATTATGGTTGATGATGACCGTATGCGTCTAAAAGAAGGTGAAAAGCCAATGATGAAGTCAGTTAGATTCAGAACACTTGGCTGTTACCCACTAACAGGTGGTGTAGAATCTACTGCTCATACTCTTGACGAAATTATTGACGAAACATTAAGTGCAGTATCATCAGAAAGAACTTCAAGAGTTATTGACAATGAGGCTGCCGGTAGTATGGAAAGAAGAAAGAGAGAGGGATATTTCTAATGAAAGGTTTACTAAAATTTATTACTTGTGGTAGTGTTGATGACGGTAAGTCTACTCTAATCGGTCATATTCTTTATGACTCAAAGCTACTATATGCAGACCAAGAAAAAGCCCTTGAACTAGACAGTAAGGTTGGTTCAAGAAACGGTAAAATTGACTATTCACTTCTTCTTGACGGTCTAATGGCAGAAAGAGAACAGGGTATCACAATTGATGTAGCATACCGTTACTTTACAACAGATAACCGTTCTTTCATTGTTGCCGATACTCCGGGTCACGAAGAATATACTCGTAATATGGCAGTTGGTGCATCATTTGCTGACCTTGCAGTTATTCTGATTGACGCTTCTCAAGGCGTTCTTGTACAGACAAGAAGACATGCCAGAATTTGCTCACTAATGGGTATTAAGTACTTTGTCTTTGCAGTTAACAAGATGGACCTTGTAAAGTATGACAAAGCTACTTTTGATAAAATCACAGACCAAATTAACGAACTAAAGGCTGAATTAGACCTTGAAAATGTTGTTATCATCCCACTATCAGCTACTGAAGGTGACAATGTTACTGTTAAGTCAGAGAACATTCCTTGGTATGATGGCAAGACACTTCTTGATTATCTTGAAACTGTTGATATTAAGTCATCAGATAACGAAAAAGGTTTCTATATGCCTGTACAGAGAGTATGCCGTCCTGACCATACATTCAGAGGTTTCCAGGGACAGATTGAGTCAGGTGAAATTTCTGTGGGTGATGAAATCACAACACTTCCAAGTAATGAAAAGGCTAAGGTTAAGCAGATTCTTGTTGTTGACAGAGACAGCAAAACTGCAAAGGTTGGTCAACCTGCTACAATTACACTTGATAAGGAAGTGGATGTATCAAGAGGTTGTGTACTAACTAAAGATTCTGAAATCGGTGTATATAAGAAGTTAAAGGCTTCTCTTCTATGGATGGATGATAATACACTAACAGAAGGTACTGACTACCTTGTAAAGCTAGGTACAAAGACTATTCCTGCTATTGTTACAAAGATTGAATATGCAGTAGATGTAAATACTGGTGAACATATTCAGAAGGATGAACTAAATAAGAACGAGATTGCTCTATGTGACATTCTTCTAACAGAGCCAATCGTTGTAGATAAGTTTGATAACCACAAAACTCTAGGTGAACTTATCCTTATTGACAGAGTTACTAATATGACATCAGCTTGTGGTGTTGTAGAAGATACTCTTGAAAAGGCTGATTACGGTTCACATAAGGCATCATTTAAGAATGGTGAAGTTGAAGCCAGAGGCGATATTTTTGAAGAATTCTACTACGACTCAGCTAGTCTAAATGTTCTAAAATATCAGCCTGTTAACAACACTTATTCTGTAGGTGACACTATCCCAACTTCAGGTGAATCTTATAATTATCCTGACAGCTTTGACATTATCGTACTAAGAGATGATGTCGCAGTTAAGGTAAGAGATAAGAAGATTACTGATATTATCCCTGTAGATAAGTATGAGTATTCTGATGTACCTGTAATCAACGGTAGAGGCTTTGAAGTTAAAGCGACTTCTAATGAAGAAATCAAGAATTTCTTAGCTGAATATAAAGCACTTGAAGACCCTAACGATAAGGACTTCTTTACTAAGTGGTTAAAGTTTGATACATACCGTAAGGTTGTTTTCAGCGTAAAGTAAGTTTATCTGTAACAAGAAATTAAGATTATCTGAAAATGATTATTTAAAAACGGATTATCTAATAATTAAGATTATTTTCAATTAAATTGAATAATTGTTTCTCAAAATTGCTGATGTATAATGCATCAGCAATTTTTTATGCCTTGTTTATTTTATAAATAAAACACCTATAATTTATAATATACTAAAAATTATCAGTTTGTTAAGATGTATTATACATAATGCAAGAAAAGAAAAATTTATGTTATTTTGTGTTACCTTTTAGGCTCTTAAAGGGTATTAGCTTGTGAAAGGACAAAACAAGAGTCCTTCAAAAAAGAAAGATAAAGGAAGAGTAAGAAAGGAAGATTTTTATGTCAAACAAGGATTATAAGTTTGTAGACCATTATTCATTCGATGAGGACCTTCTAAAGAAAGCTTTTGCTGAAGCTAGAGAAGTGTACAAAGAACGTGGTTTTATGAGAAAGATGGGCTTTGGTAAAGCACCTGCTATTACAACAGTTGATATGGCAAAGGCTTGGATGTCAGAAGGTCATCCATTCACTTGTGACCATTCAGAAGAAGTTTGTGCTGAGGCTTTAAAAGTTCTTGAAGCAGCTCGTAAAGTTGGTGTTCCGATTTTCCACACAACAACAGGTTTTGTTGGTAAAGAACAGTGGGATCTTCCAAGATGGGATGAAAAAATTCCGGTTAGTACACTTGATATTAACAGTGATTGGATGGACATTGATCCTAAGTTAAAGCCAAGACCTGAAGAACCTGTTATTCACAAGAAATTTGCTTCTAATTTCTTTGGTACTCATTTAGCACAGACACTTAACTACTTAGGTGTTGATACAGTTATTGTTATGGGTGCTACAGCTTGTGCTTGTGTTAGACACACAGTAATGGATTCAACAGGTTATGGTTTCAGAACAATCGTTCCTGAAGGAACAGTTGGTGATAGAGTTCCCGGTGTTGTTGAATGGAACTTATTTGATATGGAAGCAAAATTTGCTGATGTTGTTCCGGTTGATGAGGTTGTTAAGTATCTTGAAGGTATTGACCCATCAGTTTATACTAAACATGCTAGAAAGTTTGACAAATAATTAAAAATTCTTATAATATGAAATATTAGCAGAGACAATGAGGTTTCTATCTAGAACTTTGTTGCCTCTGCTTTTTTTGTTTTTGAAATGGAGTGATTGAGTTATGAAGAGAATCGGCGTTGACGTTGGTGGTACATTTACTGACTTTATCTATGTTGATGATGACGGTAAAATCGAGGTGTACAAAACTTCTACAACACCTCATGACCCATCAATCGGTATGATGGAAGGTATTAATGCAGTTTGTGACAAACTTGGAATTGAACATAGCGAAATTGATGAAATATTCCACGGCACAACTATTGCAACAAATATGGTTCTTGAACATAAAGGTGCAAGAGCCGGTATGATTACAACAAAAGGATATAGAGATATTATCCATATTGCCAGACACAAGAGACCTACTAACTTTTCAATTGTAGAAGACATTCCATGGCAGAAATACCCGGTATGCCAGAGAAGAGATAGATATGGTGTAGAAGAAAGAGTTGTTTCTCCTAATGGTGATGAACTTATTCCTCTAAATGAAGAAGAAGTAAGACAAGCTGTTAGAAAGATGAAGAAAGATAAAGTAGAAGCTATTGCAGTATGTTTCTTGTTCTCTTTCTTAAATCCTGCCCATGAACAAAGGGTAAAAGAAATTATTAAGGAAGAATACCCGGAAGTATATATTTCATTAAGCTCTGAAGTACTCCCTCAGTTTAGAGAATATGAAAGATTTACTACAACCGGTCTTAATGCATATATCGGACCTACAACTTCACGATATATTAAACAGCTCCGAAAGACTCTTGTTGAACAGGGATATACAGCTAATGTGCACTTAATGCAATCATTTGGTGGTGTTGCATCAGCAGAAGCTGCCCAGAAAAAGCCGGTTAATCTTCTTTTATCCGGACCGGTTGGTGGTGTTCTTGGTGCTATCTGGACAACTAAATTAACAGACATCAACAATGTTATCACTCTTGACATTGGTGGTACATCAGCTGATATTTCTGTTCTTGCTGACCTAAAACCAAGTATGAAACACTTGCTAGACACTAAAGTCGGTGGCTATGCTGCTATGGTACCTATGATTGATGTTGGTACAATCGGTGCCGGTGGTGGTTCAATGGCATATATTGATGAAGGTGGATTCTTTAGAGTAGGTCCACAGTCAGCAGGTGCTGTACCGGGTCCGGCTTGTTATAATCGTGGTGGTGAAGAACCAACAGTTTCTGATGCCAATATTATCCTTGGCAGATTAGGTACAAAGCTACTTGGTGGTAGAATGGAAATCAAGCCTGAATTAGCTGAAAAGGCTATTATGAGCCGTATCGGTGAACCACTAGACAAAAACCTTGATGAGGCTGCACTTGGTATTATTGATATTATGAACAACAATATGATTCAAGAAATTGAAAAGGAAAGTGTTCGTAGAGGTTTTGACCCAAGAGAATTTGCTTTATTTGCTTGTGGTGGTGCCGGTTCACTTCATGCTTGTAGTGTAGCCAGAGAGCTTGGTATGAAACAGGTTGTTGTACCTCTAAACCCAGGTGCTTTATGTGCAGTTGGTCTTGTTAATACTGATTTGATGTATGACTTCTCTAAGACAGAAATGCAACTTGCATCAAATGTTGATTTAGAGTCACTTAAGAAAGACTATGCTTCCCTTGAAAAGAAAGCTCACGATAGACTTATTGAAGATAATATGTCAGAAGACGAAATTGTTATTCAGAGAGTTGCTGACTGTAGATATGAAGGTCAAGGTTATGAAATGCGTGTACCTGTTATCGGTGGTGAAGTAACAGAAGAAACAATTGAAAAAATGAAAGAATCTTTCCATATTGCCCACAAAAAGCAGTTTGGTCGTTCATATAGACAAGTTGACATTGAAATTGTTAATATCCGTGTAATTGGTACAGGTGAAATCGAAGACCTAGAACCAATTAAAATTCAGAAGAGTTCCGGCAATATTGAAGATGCAGTTGTTGACGAAAGAATGGTTACATTCAAGGTTGACGAAAAGCCGGTTAAAATGTCAACTAAGGTTTATGACAGAACAAAGTTTGGTGCCGGTGATGTTATTAACGGTCCGGCTATTATCAACCAGATGGATACAACTATTGTTGTTGAACCGGGCTGTGTAGGTCGTGTAAACGATTACGGTATTATTGTTATTGATATTAATGTTGAAGAATAAGCATTGATAAATAACAGGAAAGGAAGATTTTTTATGAAAAATGTTATTGAAGGTTTAAATATTCCTAGAGTAAAAGTTGATCCGGTTACTTTACAGGTTCTTGGTGGTTCATTTAAGATGATTGCACAGGAAATGGGTATGGTTCTATATAGAATGTCATATTCAAGTATCATTCGTGAATCAGAAGATATTGGTGCCGGTATTGTTGATACAGTTGGTCGTCAGCTTTGTGAAAGTGAAAGTACACCAATGCATGTTGGCTCAATCGGTGGTAATGTTAAAGGTATCTTAACAAGATGGAAACTTGAAGATATTCATGAAGGTGATATTTTCATCCACAACCACCCATTCCATGGTACTTCTCATTCACCTGATATTCATATTTGCATCCCTATTTTCTATAAAGGAAAATTAATCAGTTTCTCTTGTGTTCAGGCTCACTTGCTTGATAATGGTTCTCATACACCCGGTATGGATGTATTTGCCAGAGATGTATATGCTGAAACAAGAATTTATTATGGCTTAAAGCTATATGAAAAGGGCAAGAGAAACGACCAGCTATGGCAGATGATTCTTGATAATGTTCGTACTCCGTCAATGAACGAAAACGACTTAAAAGCTATGATTGCTTCAGCTAAACATGGTATCAAGCGTTTTACAGAACTACTTGATAAATACAGTGTAGAAGTTGTATTTTCTGCTATTGAAGATTGGATGGATTATTCCGAGAGAATGTTGCGTAGTGCAATTAGTAAAGTACCTGACGGCACATATTATGCAGAAGGTTGGTTGGATAATGACGGTAAGCACCTTGATAAAATGCTTAAAGTTTGTACAACAACTACTATCAAGGGAGACTCAGTAACAATCGACTTAACAGGTAGTGCAGATGAAGTTTATACAGCGTTTAATGCTTCTTTTGAAGGTACAACAAAAACTTCAATTAACTACATTATGCATGCATTATTCCTTGATGATGATATTTATGAACAGTACATTCCTCAGAATGACGGTATGGCTAGACCTGTAACAATTATTGCTCCTAAGGGTTGTATCTTTAATCCTAACTTCCCAAGAGCAAGTTTCTCAAGATTTAATCAGGCTAATTTACTTGCTGACTGTGTAATGCGTTCATTAGCAGGTGTTATGCCGGAAAGAGTTTCAGCCGGTACATCAGCACATATTCACTTTGTAAGTTACAACGGCTTTAATAAGTCTAAGGGTGAATATTGGGTTTATCTTGAAGTTGATGAGGGTTCATATGGTGGTCGTTATGGCAAAGATGCTATTGACTCTTGTGATGCACTTGTAGCCAATACAAGAAATGTTCCTATTGAGGAAATTGAGTGGCACTATCCATTAAGAGTTGAAAGATATGAACTTAACCCTGCAAAGGTTGCTCCCGGTAAGTGGAGAGGTGGTCTTGGTATCGTAAGAGAAACAAGATTTTTACAAGAAGGTACAGTTACTTGTGAAGGTGACCGTCACAAAGAAGCTCCTAAGGGTATCTTTGGTGGTTATGATGGTACATCAGCAAGTATGACTAAGAACCCTGATTCAGATAATCCTAAGTCATTGGAATCAAAACTATCTGATGAAGAATTTGCAGCCAACGATGTTTTGCAGATTTGTACTCCTTGTGGTGGTGGCTACGGCAACCCACTTGAAAGAGATCCTGAAATGGTGCTTGGAGATGTTCTTGACGACTTTACAACAGTTGAGGATGCTGAAAAATCTTATGGTGTTGTAATTGATACATCTACAATGACAGTTGATGTTGAAAAAACAACAGCTCTAAGAAACTCAATGAAATAATTTTTATAAACAAGGGTGTTTACATTGGTATTCACCCTTGTTTTTGTTTATTGGGGAGTGAGAGAAATGTCAAAGGAAAGAGAAAAAGTAAAAGAAATGGGAAAGTCTTCTCTTATTTCTGAAGATATACTTCCAATAACCTCTAGCAAAAGAACCTTAGGTGGACTTGGTTTTGCTAATATTTGGATTGGTATGGCAATCGTAATTTCAGTTTTCAGTTTTGGTGCTAGTGGTATTGATGGAATGAATATTTGGGGTGTTATGTCTGCTACATTAGTAGCAAATATAATCATTGCAGTAGTTGGTAGCTTAACCGGTGATATTGGTGTTGAACATGGTATTTCCTTTGCTACTTATCTAAGAGCCCCATTTGGTACAGTTGGTGTTCATCTGCCGGCTATTGCAAGAGGTATTGTTGCTTCTTGTTGGTTTGGTATTAACACCTACATTGGTTCAACAGCAATTAACTACTTTACACTTGCTCTGTTTGGAATAGACAACTGGTTCTTGTGGTTTATTATTTTTGCAATAGTTCAGATTGGTAACACAATGCTTGGTCTAAAAGGTATTGATAAGTTTGCATCATTTGCAGCACCTTGTATTATCCTAATTACTTGTTGGATGTTTTATAAGGTTAACAACATTGCAGTAATTAACAATGTTTCAATCTTTGGCTATAAGCCACCACACCCATCAGCAACTTGTTGGATTACAACAATGTGTGCCAATATTGGTATGTGGGCAGCACTTGCAGCTGATATTCCAAACTTTACACGAAGTCTAAAGTCCACTATGGGTGAAAGAAATTGGCTAAAGCGTAACCGTAACAACTGGATTCCACAGTTTGCAACCTTACCTATTATTGAAACTTTCATTGCAGCTATTGGTGCTATTTCCTACCTAACAACAGGCAACTGGAATCCGGTTGAAGTTATTCAGTCACAAGCTAAAGGTGTAACACTTATTATCTTACTGATAATGGTTATCTTAGCACAGTGGTCAACTAATACAGCAGCTAACCTAGTGCCACCGGCAATGTGCTTTACAAATGCCGGTGCAAAGTGGAACTTACCATATAAGGTAGCAGTATTAATTGCAGGTTTAATCGGTGTTTGTGTAATGCCTTGGGAAATCCTAGATCAGCTTTATACTTACCTAGGATACTTTGGTTCATTCTTATCAGCATTAGCAGGTATTATGCTTTGTGATTATTATGTAATCCGTCACAGAAGGTTAAATGTACTTGATATGTTTAAGTCAGATGGTCAGTATCGTTACCACAAAGGTTTCAATATTGCAGGTCTTATAGCTTGGATAGCAGGTACAATAATTGCAAATGTATTTTCTGATTATGGTTATTTGTTTGGACTACCAACAGGTTTCTTAGTTTATTTACTTCTTATGAAAACTTGGTATCTAAAGAAATTCCCTCAAGCAGAAGTTACCTCTAACTATTCAGAAGAATTTCTTGGAATGTCAGTGGGTCACGATTGGGTAGTACCCGGTTACGAAAAGTTTGCCGGTGTTATTCCTGATATTGATTCTTCTTTGGTAGAAAATGTAAATGTTTCTTCTTATCATGGTGGTACAGAATACGAAAATGCTACAGGTCATAAACTTGTAATTACATTTGGTAGAGAATATGGCAGTAGAGGTAAAGATTTTGCAGCTTTACTTGCTAAACGGCTGGATATACCCTATTACGATGAAGATATGATTAAACTTGCAGCACAAAAACTTAATGTTTCTGAAACTGTTTTGGCAGAGGAAGAAGAAACACCGAGAAGTGAACTTAAGACAGCACTTACAAAAGGTGGTATGTTTGCAGCTAAAGAATATGAAGGCTCAAATGTAGATAAAATGTTTATGGTACAGTCCCAAATTATTTTGGAACTGGCTAAGAAATCGCCTTGTATTATTGTTGGTAGATGTTCAAACTATGTTCTTGAAAATGCCAAGATACCAACAATAGATGTGTTTGTTGCAGCAAATCTTGAAGACAGAATCAAGAATATAATGAAGCGAAAGCACTTGTCCCATGAAAAGGCAAAGAACCACTTAATCAAAAAGGAAAAGTGCAGAGAATCATATTTCAATTACTATACTTCCTATGAATGGGGTAAACCTCAGTATTATGACTTGTGTGTAAATACAAGTAGTATGGATTTAGATGATTTGGTTGATCATGTAGAATCTTATATTAATACGAATATAAGTAATCATATTGGAAAAAAGTAATAGATATAAAGGCTAAGGAGAATTTTCTAAAGGAAGGTTCTCCTTATAGCCATATCATAAATAAAATGAAAATAGAGGAATTGTTATGAGTTCAATTTTTATAATTATTGCAGGTATATTGTGGGGGATAATTTCAGTATTTGTCACAACTCTAAAGTCAATAGGTTTTTCTTCAATGGAAGTAGTAGCCCTAAGAGTTATCTTTTCAGCAATTATTCTAGTAATATACCTACTAGTTACTGATAGAAGTAAATTAAAAATAAAGCTAAAGGATATACCTCTATTTTGTGGTACAGGTATTTGTAGTATAGTGTTCTTTAATTTTTGTTATTTTCAGTCAATAGAAATTATTGGTGGTGCAGCAATTCCGGCATTGTTGCTTTATACTGCTCCTATATTTGTTATGTTTATGTCACTGTTTTTATTTAAAGAAAATATAACAGTAAAGAAAGTAATTTCACTTTTAGTAACTATTCTTGGAATGTGTTTTTTGACAGGTGTATTTTCAGGAAAAGAAACCATTACATTAGAAGGTTTTTTATATGGTTTAGGTGCAGGTTTTGGGTATGCACTTTACAGTATTTTCGGAAAGCTTTTATTGAAAAAATATGACTCTATGACTATCACAACATATACATTTGTTGTAGCATCTGTAGCAGTAATTCCATTTTCAGGAATAATCAAAGACTATAATTTAATGCTAAATACAGAAAGCCTTTTGTGGTCACTGGGTCTAGCTTTAGTATGTACAATTTTACCTTTTATTTTATATACAAAAGGTCTACTGAAAGTTGAGGCAGGTAAAGCATCTATCCTTGCAACAGTAGAACCATTTGTAGCAGCAATAATTGGTGTAACAGTATTTAGCGAAAGTATAACAGTAGAAAAAATTATAGGTATGGTTTTAATTTTATTTGCAATCGTACTTTTAAATATAAATATAAGAAAAGCAAAGTAATGGAGGTATTTGTATGGATATAAAGAATGTTATCAATCAGTATTACGATATGGTTCATAAAATTGCTTATAGCAAAACTCAAAATGTTAATGATGCTGACGATTTAACACAAGAAGTATTTTTAAAATATCTTCAGTCAGACAAAAAGTTTGATAGTGATGACCATATTAAGAATTGGCTAATCAGGGTTACAATCAATACCTATTTACATCAGATTTCATCAGGTTGGAACAAAAACACAACCTATATGACAGACGAACTTCTTGGTGCTATGGAGGGTGCAAATTCTAACTTTTCCTATGAAGACAACTATGTTGTTGAAGATGATATTTATGATATAATAAAAACTCTACCGGACTCAAACAGAAATGTACTGTGGAATTTTTATTACAAAGATATGAGTATAAGACAAATTGCACTTAACGAAAACAAAACAGAAAGTGCAGTGAAAATGTTACTTTCAAGAAGTAGAAAAGTTCTAAGAGAAAAGATGGAACAAAGACACCTTATCTCAGAAAAACTATTTATTTCTGTTGATAAACAACTTAAAAATTACTTTAAGGCTTACGAACAAAAGTACATAGAAAGTGGCAGAATTTATACCCATAGAAAACCTATCAAGAACATTTGCGTTGTAATGGTGGATATGGCAAATGGTTGGACAAAACCGGGTCATCCATTTGCTTGTGATATAGGCAATACAGTTGTAAATGCAAGGAAAATTTGTGATGCAATACGCAAAACAAATAAACTTCCGTTAATGTTCACAAAAACTTGTTTCCATAAAAAAGGCAAAGAAAAATTAAAACTAAATGGTAGAAAAATTCCGGCAGAAAACCTTGAAGTGGAAAATTATTGGACAGAAATTGATGATACTCTTGATGTACAAGATTGTGAAATGGTAATGACAAAGTACTGTATGAGTTGCTTTGGCAAACCTGAATTTGAAAAGTATCTTCAAACTATGGATATAGATACTATAATGATTGCAGGTGTAACTGCTTCAGGTGCAATTAGATATACTGTAATGGATGCCCACTGTAGAGGTTATAATGTTATTGTAGTAAAAGATGCAATAGCCGATAGAATACCCGGTGCAGTGTATTGGAATTTGTTTGATATGGAAATGAACTTTGCCAAGACTATGTCAACAGATAATGCAATTAAATTAATTGAACAGTATTCATAAGAAAACCTCCCTAATGTGTGTAAACAATAGGGAGGTTTTTTAATCGAAAAATTCATTTTTAAGTAGCAATTTATATTTGCCTGAAAGTTTATCATCAATTTCCATTTTGTTATGGAGATAAACACTTTGTACAAGTCCAACACCAAAGAACATTGACATTGCTGATGTACCACCTTGTGAGAAGAATGGAAGTGTAATACCTACAACAGGCAAGAATCCAAGTACCATCCCAAGGTTTATAATTGTTTGAGTTGTCAGCATACCGAAAAGACCGTAACAAATGCACCTACCGGCAATATCCTTTGATTTTATGGCAATTACAATAATCTTAACCATCAGCAAAATCAGAATTAGTATAAGCACAATACACCCAACAAATCCCAATTCTTCACCGGCTACAGTAAAAATAAAGTCATTTTGTTGTTCAGGTACAATGTTGTTCTGTACTCTAGTACCTTTTCCAATTCCTGAACCGAATATTCCACCGGAAGCAATAGAAACTTTACCTTGATATTGTTGCCAACCATAGTCGGTAAGTGCATTACCGTCAAGGTCAAACAGTGCAAGTATTCTGTTTCTATGTTCATCATTCATTACAAATCTCCAAATAAATGGAATACAAATAATTACTGCACCTAAAGCAATGGCAAAGTACCTTAACTGTACACCGGCAGTAAATGCCATAATAGCAAACATCATTAAGAAAATTAATGCAGAACCGTCATCACCCTGAAAGTGAATAATAACAATAGGTATCATTGCATGAATAAATAAAAGTAATACACCTTTTATATTCTTAATAAGGCCATTTTCCACAGTATAGGCAAGGTGCTTAGAAAAGGTGATAATAAAGCAAATCTTCATTAATTCAGATGGCTGAAATGTCATACCACCCGGTAGTCTAATCCAAGCAGTATCATCAGTACCGGTAACTGTAATACCAAATAAAAATACTGAAACTGCAAGTAGTATCCCAACAATAGCCCAAATGTACCAGTATTTCAAAAGATTAATGTAATCAATAACAGAAAAAATTATTGCTCCCAAAATACCAATACCTACAGCAATAATTTGAGATTGCAAGTAGTTTGAGTCAGTAGCCCTTTGTAAGCTATAAATCAAAATAAAGCTATATACGGTAGCACTTAGTGTTAAAAGCCATAACAACTTGTCTGTATTTGCTATGTAATCTTTAACAGAGTTTATTAAGTTTTTTATCTGTGCCACCACCTTTCTAAAATATTATAATAAAAAAATATGTCATAATCAAGAAATTATTGAAATAACTGATTTATATTTCTTTTAAGACAATTTATTATTACTATTTCTATGATATAATCAAAATGTTAATTTAGTATTCAAATTTGATATAAGGAGAGTTGTTATGCTAACAGATATTGAAATTGCACAACAGGCTAAACTAAGACTTATTAAGGATGTTGCATCTGACATTGATATTAATGAAGATGAACTAGAATTTTATGGTAAATATAAAGCTAAACTTTCTGATGAACTTTCAGAAAGAGTTAGCAAGAATGAAGACGGTAAACTTGTTCTTGTAACTGCTATTAACCCAACACCTGCCGGTGAAGGTAAAACAACTACTTCAGCAGGTTTAGGTCAGGCTATGGCTAAAATCGGCAAGAAGGCAATTATTGCATTAAGAGAACCTTCCCTAGGTCCTGTATTTGGTATCAAGGGTGGTGCAGCAGGTGGTGGCTATTCACAGGTTCTGCCTATGGAAGACATTAACCTACACTTTACAGGTGATATGCACGCTATCACTTCAGCTAACAACCTACTATGTGCTATGCTTGATAACCATATGCAACAAGGCAATGTTCTTGGTATTGACCCAAGAAGAATTCTATTTAAGAGATGCCTTGATATGAACGATAGAGCACTTAGAAATGTTGTTATCGGTTTAGGTGGCAAGGTTAACGGTGTACCAAGAGAAGATGGTTTCATCATTACTGTTGCATCAGAAGTTATGGCTATCCTATGTTTAGCAAATGATATTTCTGATTTAAAGAAAAGATTGGGCAACATTCTTGTTGCTTATACATATGACGGCAATCCTGTATTCTGTAAGGATATTAAGGCTGATGGTGCTATGACTGCACTATTAAAGGATGCCCTAAAGCCTAACCTAGTACAGACACTAGAGGGTACACCTGCTATTATGCATGGTGGTCCTTTTGCAAATATTGCTCATGGTTGTAACTCAGTGAGAGCAACAAAACTTGCACTAAAGCTAGGTGACTATTGTATTACAGAAGCAGGTTTCGGTTCTGACTTAGGTGCAGAAAAGTTCCTAGACATTAAGTGTAGATATGCCGGTATTGCTCCATCATGTATTGTTATTGTTGCTACTTGCAGAGCATTAAAGTATAACGGTGGTGTGCCAAAGACAGAGGTTTCTGAACCTAACCTAGAAGCACTAAAGAATGGTATTGTAAACCTAGGTGTTCATATTGATAATATGAATAAGTACGGTGTACCTGTAGTAGTTGCTATTAACCGTTTCTATACTGACTCTGATGAAGAACTAAAATATATCGAAGACTATTGCCACGAAAGAGGAGCAGAGTTTGCTCTTTCTGATGTATTCTGTGAAGGTGGTAACGGTGGTGTTGACCTAGCTAAAAAGGTTGTAGAGGCTTGTGAAAAGCCATCAGACTTTAAGTTACTATATGATAACGACCTAACTATCAAGGAAAAGATGAACCGTATTGCTACAGAAATTTACGGTGCAGATAAAGTTAACTATACACCACAAGCAGAAAAAGCTCTAAAGGATGTTGTTGCTTTAGGTGGCGACAAACTTCCTGTTTGTGTAGCTAAAACACAGTATTCTCTATCTGATAACCCTGCACTACTAGGTGCACCAAAGGGCTTTGATATTACAGTTAGAGATGTTAGAATTTCTAACGGTGCAGGTTTTGTAGTTGTTTATACAGGCAACATTATGACAATGCCTGGTCTACCAAAAGTACCTGCAGCAAACAACATTGATGTTGACGAAAATAATGTAATTAGTGGATTGTTCTAATATGGAATATATAACTCATTCTGTTGAAGAAACAGAGAACCTAGCAAGTAAATTAGCCAAGAAGCTAAAGGGTACAGAAGTTATTGCATTCTTTGGTGGCTTAGGTATGGGCAAAACGGCTTTTACCAGAGGTCTTTGTAAAGGGCTGAATTACTTTGATGGTGTACAAAGTCCAACATTTTCATTGGTAAATCAGTATAATGCAGATTATACTGTTTACCACTTTGATATGTACCGTATAAATACTTATGACGATTTGTACAGTACAGGATTTTTTGATTATCTTGATACAGGTATTCTTGTTATTGAGTGGAGCGAAAATATAGAGAATGCTTTGCCTGATGACTATATCAGTGTGGAAATCGAAAAAGGCGAAAATGATGATGACAGAATTATTAAAATTGAAGGAATTGAACTTTAATGAAAATTTTAGGTATTGATACTTCAGCCAAAACATCCTCAGTAGGTATTGTTGAAGATGGTAAGGTAGTAGATGAAGTTTTTGTCAATGAGGGTTTAACTCATAGTGAAACAATAATGCCTATGATTGACAAATTACTAAAACAAAATAACATAAGTGTTGATGATATAGATGCCTATGCAGTTAATAACGGACCCGGATCATTTACCGGTGTTAGAATAGGTGTTGCAGTAGTTAAGGGTATGGCTTTTAAGGACAACAAAGATTGTTATGAAGTTTCTACACTTGACTCTATTGCTTATAACTGTATTGATAAAGAAGGCAAAGTTGTTTCTTGTATTGATGCAAGAAGAAACCAAGTTTTTAATGCAGTTTATTCTGTGTCAAAGGGTAAACTTACAAAAGAAGTTAATGACCGTTCAATACTTATTATGGATTTGTACGAAGAACTTAAAGATGTGGAAGAAAATATTTATTTTGTTGGTGATGGTCAGGATAAAGTACTTGATTATTTCTCAGAAAATGATATGCTTAAAGAGAACTTTAAGTTTCCGGAATATTTAGAGAATGTTCAGAGAGGTACTAATACTGCTATGATTGCTTATAATAATCAGTCTAGCAAGAAGAAAGGTAAGGATATTTTGCCTCAGTACCTAAAGCTAACTCAAGCTGAACAAGAATTAAGAAAGAAGAGGGAAAAGTAATGATAGCTATTGGTTGCGACCACGGTGGTCTTGATATTAAAAATGCAGTAATCGAATACCTAAAGAAGAATGGTATTGAATATAAGGATTACGGTTGTTATACATCAGAAAGTGTTGATTACCCTAAGTATGCTTATAAAGTAGCTACAGCAGTAGCTAATAAAGAGGCTGAACTAGGTATCCTATGTTGTGGTACAGGTATCGGTATCTCTATTGCAGCAAACAAGGTTAAGGGTATCAGAGCAGCAGTTGTTAGTAACGAATTCTGTGCAGAAATGACTCGCCGTCATAATGATGCAAACATCCTATGTATGGGTGGCAGAGTTATTAATGAAGAACAGGCAGTTAAATTTGCCGATATTTTCCTAAACACACCATTTGAAGGTGACAGACACAACAGAAGATTGGATATGGTAAGTGCTATCGAAAACGGTACTTATGAAGATAAATAATTATTAGAAAGCAGGATTAATATGGAAAATCAAGTTACAGTTTTTGACCATCCTCTAATTCAACATAAGTTGACTCATATGAGAGATGAAAAAACAGGTAGTAAACTATTTAGAGAATTAGTATCAGAAGTTTCAATGCTAATGTGCTATGAAGCTACAAGAGATTTACCACTAAAGGAAGTTGAAGTGCAAACTCCTCTAGTAAAGACAAAGTCAAAGGTTATTGCAGGTCGTAAACTAGCATTTGTTCCTATTCTTAGAGCAGGTCTTGGTATGCTGGATGCAATGCTAGAGATGGTACCGGCTGCAAAGGTTGGTCATATCGGTCTTTATAGAGATGAAGAAACTCATGAACCTGTTGAATACTACAACAAGTTACCATCAGACATTGAAGAAAGAGATGTATTTGTTCTTGACCCAATGCTAGCAACAGGTGGCAGTGCAGTTGATGCTATCAACATTATTAAGAAGAGCCATCCTCATTCAATTAAGTTCCTTTGCATTATTGCAGCTCCTGAAGGCATTAAGGCACTAACTGAGGCTCATCCTGATGTTCAGGTATTCTGTGCAGCTAAGGATGAAGGCCTAAATGAAAACTGCTACATTATGCCTGGTCTAGGTGACGCAGGTGACAGAATTTTCGGTACAAAGTAATTTGTATTCTGAACTTTAAACTTAAAAAAAACAGTCGGTACATTTTTAGTGTACCGACTTTTCTTTTACAAAATTTCTTTAAATTTATTTACAATGCTGATTGAATTAGGATTATCAAGGTAAACATAATTAAAATCTCTCACAATATTCAGTCCCTCAATATAGAAAGGTGAGAGGTAAGGCTGATTCTTAAGTATTGCCTCATATGCAAAAGTAATTCCAAGATTTTCCCTGATAAGTTGTGACATTAATCCAAAGTTACTTATACAAATATTTCTCATAAAGTTACTTGTTGTGTAATTTTGTTCAGCCAAAACTTGCTCAAGAATTGTCCTGGTACCTGAACCTTTTTCTCTGATAAATAGAGTTTCGGAAAATGCACTTTCAAGTGGAATAGTTTTGTTAGCAAAGTGATGTGTGTTGCTACATACACCAACGAAAGGTTCACTTTTATATATCTCACTGCCAAATTCATTTCTGTCGAAAAATCCCTCAATTAAAGCAAAGTCAAGTTCACCTTTTTGTAGTTTGCTAAGTAGCCTGTTTGTATTGTCAATCTCAATCAAAATATTGTTGGTTGGTGTCTTTAAGTATTCAGCAATTTTATCTGTAATTACATATTCACCAATGGTTTTAGTAGCACCGATTGCATATTCCTTTTGCTTAGCAATTTCCATTTGTTCAAGTAGCTTTTCTTCTTGATACTGTAAATTTTCTGAATAATTCTTTAGCAAAATACCCTCTTTAGTAATTTGCAAAGTATGCCTATCATATATAAATAATTTGCATTTGTATTCGTTTTCTAAGAAGTGAATGTGTTGTGTAACTGCCGGTTGTGTCATATTTAACTGTTCAGCAGTTTTTCTGTAATTCATAGTTTCACATAATTTTAAAAATGTCTTAATTCTATAATCAATCATAACAACCTCATAAATATATCTTATCGTCTTATATTAAATGATAATTATATTTTATCATAAATCTGTGCTACAATCAATATGTAACAAATAGGAGGGTTATTATGAATTTTGTAAAAAAGAATGGTTGTGGCATTTTGCTTAGTGGAATTTTTGCTTTAATAGCTACTTTATTAACAAAAATTTCAATAGGTTCATTTTCTTTTGATTTAATAGGTGCACCTGTATTTTCAATTTTATTTGGTATGATTTTAACCTTAATTTTTCCAAATATCAAAACAAATACATATATGGGTTCAGGCATAAAGTTTACATCAAAAAAGATTTTGCAATATGCAGTTATTGTATTAGGCTTTTCATTAAATCTAAACACTATTGCAAAGGTGGGAATAAAGAGCTTACCGGTTATTATTTCCACAATTTCAATTTCACTAATCATAGCTTTTATTATGATGAAAGTATTGAAAGTTAATAAGAAAACTTCTTGTCTAATCGGTGTAGGTTCATCAATTTGTGGTGGTTCAGCTATTGCAGCAACTGCTCCTGTTATTGATGCTGATGACTCTGATGTAGCACAGTCAATATCAGTAATTTTTCTTTTTAATGTATTGGCAGCTTTGAGTTTTCCTACAATAGGACATACCATTGGACTTGGTACAGAGGGTTTTGCAGTATTTGCAGGTACTGCAGTAAATGATACATCATCTGTTACTGCTACTGCCTCAACTGCTGAAAATATTTATAATACAAGTGGTATCTTGTCATATGCAGTTACAGTAAAACTTACACGAACACTTGCAATTATTCCAATCACCTTAGCATTAACTTTTTATAGAATGAAGAAAGCTAAGAATAATTCTAATAAAGAAAATAACTTTTCTTTCAAAAAGATTTTCCCTTGGTTTATTCTTTATTTTCTAGGTGCATCAATTATTACAAGTTTAGTAGGATTAATTCCATGTGATGCTTTCACTACACTATATAATGATTATTTTGTTTGTGCTATGAAATGTATTGCAAAGTTCTTTATTTCAATGGCAATGTTTGCAGTAGGTACAAATACAAATATAGTTCAGCTAATACAAAATGGAAAGAAACCGATTTTTCTTGGTTTCTGTTGTTGGTGTGGCATTACTTTAGTGTCATTATTTATCCAAAGTATTACAGGAATTTATACATCAAATCTATAATATACAAAAACACCCACACAATTAAGTGTGGGTGTAACTTTATTCTGTAAAAGAATTATTCAATTTCATTATCACAGTAATCACAAATTTTATGATTATCCTTTAAGTAATATTTCTTAGGTAGGTAAGCCTCTTGATTTACAATACATCTAGGGTTTTTACACTTAACATCAGAAATAAACTTTTTATCATTGCTATGGAAGAAGTAATCTTTATCTTCAAGTAGTAGCATAATCAGTGCCATTCTGCCGTACATACCATAAACAGCCTGTTTGAAGTAACAAGCTCTTGGGTCATCATCAACTTCAACAGTGATTTCATCAACTCTAGGTAGTGGATGAAGTACAATCATATCCTTTTTAGCATATGACATTTTTTCTGTATCAAGAATGTATTGACCTTTTTGTGCTTGATAATCTTCTTCACTGGCAAATCTTTCTCTTTGAATTCTTGTCATATAAAGAACATCAAGGTCTGCAATATTGCTTTGTAAGTCATCAACTTCTTCATAAGGACAACCGGCCTTATCCATAATATCCTTAATATAGTCAGGAATACTTAGTTCCTTAGTTGAGATAAGCACAAATGAATTACCCTCAAAGTGGCTCATTGTCTTAATAAGTGAATGAACAGTTCTGCCATTCTTTAAGTCACCACAAAGACCAATCTTAAGGTGGTTTAATCTGCCTTTTTCATTAGAAAGTGTAACTAAGTCTGTAAGTGTCTGAGTAGGGTGTAGGTGACCACCATCACCTGCATTAATAACAGGTACGCTACTGTAAAGTGAAGCTGCTTTTGCAGAACCTTCAACAGGATTTCTCATTGCAATAATATCAGCATAACCACTAACAATAGTGATAGTATCTTTTAGGCTTTCACCTTTAGAAACCGATGAGTTCTGTGGGTTATCAAAGCCGATAATTTTACCACCTAATCGCATCATAGCAGTTTGGAAAGACATCTGTGTACGAGTTGATGGCTCATAAAAAAGAGTTGCCATGATTTTACCATCACAAACATGGCTATACTTTACCGGATCTGCCTTTATCTTTCCAGCCAACTCAATAGTTTGCTGAAGCTGTGCAAAAGTTAAATCCTCAAGATCAATGACATGTCTATGTTTCATGACAACTTCCCCCAATAATTATTAAATTTGGTGCCGGTGACCGGACTCGAACCGGTACGATATCGCTATCGGTGGATTTTGAGTCCACTACGTCTGCCAATTCCGTCACACCGGCAAATCAACCGTATGTTATTATATAATAAGTATGGCCAAAAGCAAGAATTTTTTTAATTTTTTTATTATTTAAGGACAAAACTGTATTTTTATACTAGTGAAATACTGTTTTTTTCAGAAATTTTAAGTTTTATGATGTTTTTTGTTGATTATGGAGCATTTTTATTATATAATATATCTGTGTTTTTATGAAACACTTAATTTGTTAATCTATGTTTAAAAACATATAGGAGGAATAAAGGATGGAAATTAAAGAACAACTTTACGAAGGTAAGGCAAAGAAAGTTTTTGCTACAGATGACCCTGATCTATGTGTAGTATCTTATAAGGATGATGCTACTGCTTTTAACGGTAAGAAAAAGGGTACTATCGTTGGTAAAGGTGTAGTAAACAACAGAATGAGTAACTTTATGTTCAAAATGCTAGAAGAGAACGGTATTCATACTCACTATGTTGAAGAACTAAATGACAGAGATACTGTTGTTAAAAAGGTTGAAATTGTTCCACTAGAAGTTATCGTAAGAAACAGAGCAGCTGGTTCTTTCTCAAAGAAGTATGGCGTTCCTGAAGGTTCTGACCTTGCTTCTCCTATTCTTGAATTTGACTATAAGAGTGACCCTCTGGATGACCCTCTTGTAAATAACTATCATATTCTTGCTCTTGGCCTAGCTACTCAGGAAGAAATTGATACTATTGCTTCAATGGCTCTAAAGATTGACCAGCTAATGATTGACTTCTTCAAGAAGTGTAATGTTGAACTAGTTGACTTTAAGCTAGAATTCGGTCGTTTCCACGGTGAAATCGTACTTGCTGACGAAATTTCTCCTGATACATGCCGTTTCTGGGATCTAGATACTCATGAAAAACTAGACAAAGACCGTTTCCGTCGTGATATGGGTGGCGTTGAAGAAGCATACGCTGAAATGATGAAGAGAATTGGTCTTGCTTAATTTTTAATTTATTAATGGATGGTGACTCCCTTGAGCATAAATTTTAACAATTATCACAGTGAAGGTCTTCACGAAGAATGTGGTGTATTTGGTATTTATGGCAACGATGCAATCAAGCCATCGTATGCTTGTTATAACGGACTTCTTGCACTTCAACATCGTGGACAAGAAAGTTGTGGTATTGCTGTAAGTGATTGTGGTGTTATTGATTACCACAAAGATATGGGACTTGTTACCGAAGTATTCAACAATAAAATATTAGACAAACTTGACGGACAGATTGCACTTAGTCATGTCCGTTATTCAACTGCAGGCGGCTCTGTGCGTGAAAACTCACAGCCGCTTGTTATGCGTTATAAAAAAGGCACACTTGCAATTGCACATAATGGTAACCTTACCAATGCTGCCGAAATTAAGCACAATCTAGAGCATAGAGGTGCTATTTTCCAGACAACTATTGATTCTGAGGCTATTGCTTATGTTATTGCTCGTGAAAGACAAAAGGTTCATTCCGTTGAAGAAGCAGTAAGAAATACTATGAACACAATCAAAGGTGCTTATTGCTTACTTGTTATGAGTCCAAGAAAGCTTATTGCTGCCAGAGACCCTAACGGATTTAGACCACTTTGTATTGGCAAAATTAACAATTCATATTGTTTTGCCAGTGAGTCATGTGCCCTTGACGCAGTTGGTGCTGATTTTGTCAGAGATGTAGAACCGGGTGAAATCGTTATTGTTGATGAAGACGGTATCAGAAGTGATAAAACCCATTGTGGCAAGAAAAAGTCAATTTGTATTTTTGAGTATATTTATTTTGCTCGCAGTGATAGTAATATTGACGGTATTTCTGTTTACGAATCAAGAAAAGAAGCCGGTAGAATTCTTGCAAGATGTCATCCTGTAGAGGCTGACCTTGTTATCGGTGTTCCTGAGTCCGGTATTGACGCAGCAATAGGTTATAGTGAAGAATCAGGTATTCCTTATGAAAAGGGTATCGTTAAAAATAACTATATCGGTAGAACCTTTATCAAACCAACCCAGGGTGAAAGAATGAAGAGTGTTAAAATTAAACTTAACCCACTAAGTTCTATTAAGGGTAAGAGAGTTGTTGTAATTGATGACTCAGTTGTTAGAGGTACTACTGTTGATAGAATTGTTACCATGCTTAGAGAAGCAGGTGCAAGTGAAGTACATATGAGAATTTCTTCTCCACCATTTATGTGGCCTTGTTATTATGGTACAGATATTCCTTCAAAGGGTGAGCTTATTGCTTGTAACCATACTATAGAAGAAATCAGACAAATTAGTGGTGCAGATTCCTTTGGATATTTGCCGGTTGAACATCTTAGAGAACTTACTTTCTCTGATGATGTATGTTACTGTGACGGTTGTTTCACAGGACAATACCCAGCAGACATTACCCACAACCAGCTTGAGGGTAAAAAACGTGGTGGTATGAATTTTAAAAATACAAAAATCAAGGAGAAAGTATAATGAGTAAAGATTGTTACGAATCCCCATTGTCTTCAAGATATGCAAGTAAAGAAATGAAGTATATCTTCAGTCCGGATATGAAGTTCCGTACATGGAGAAAGCTTTGGATTGCTCTTGCAGAAAGTGAAATGGAACTAGGACTTCCTATTACACAGGAACAGATTGATGAACTAAAGGCTAATGCTGATGACATTAATTATGAAGTTGCAGAAGCTAGAGAAAAACTTGTTCGTCACGATGTAATGAGCCATGTTTATGCTTATGGTCAGCAATGCCCAAAGGCTAAAGGTATCATTCACCTAGGTGCTACTTCTTGTTATGTTGGTGACAACACAGATGTTATCATTATGACAGAAGGTCTAAAGTTAGTTAGAAATAAACTTGTTACTGTTATTCGTGAACTTGCTAAGTTTGCCGATAAGTACAAGGATTTACCTACACTTGCTTTTACACATTTCCAACCTGCACAGCCTACTACAGTAGGTAAGAGAGCATCTCTATGGTTACAGGAACTACTAATGGACCTTGAAGATGTTGAATATCAGCTAAGTAAGGCAAAGTTACTAGGTTGTAAGGGTACAACAGGTACTCAGGCTAGTTTCCTTGAATTATTTGAAGGTGACCACGAAAAGTGTAAGGAACTTGACAGAAGAATTGCAAAGAAAATGGGCTATAATGCTTGTTTTGCAGTATCAGGTCAGACTTATTCAAGAAAACTTGATACTCAGGTTCTAAATGTTCTTTCAGGTATTGCTCAGAGTGCTGCTAAGTTCTCTAACGATATTAGACTACTTCAACACCTAAAGGAAGTTGAAGAACCATTTGAAAAGAACCAAATCGGTTCTTCTGCTATGGCATACAAGAGAAACCCTATGCGTTCAGAAAGAATCGGTTCTCTATCAAGATATGTTATGGTTGATGTACTTAACGGTGCATTTACAACTGCTACACAGTGGTTTGAAAGAACACTTGATGACTCTGCTAACAAGAGATTAAGTATTCCTGAAGCATTCCTAGCTATTGACGGAATTCTTAACCTATATGCTAATGTTACAGATGGTCTTGTTGTTTATCCAAAGGTTATTGAACAGCGTCTAAGAAAAGAACTACCATTTATGGCTACAGAAAATATTATGATGGATGCCGTAAAGCGTGGTGGTGACAGACAGGAACTTCACGAAAAAATCAGACAACACTCTATGGCTGCTTCCAGAGTAGTCAAAGAAGAGGGTGGCGAAAATGATCTTCTTGAAAGAATTGCAAATGATAAGTCATTTGGTGTTACTCTTGAAGAACTAGAGGCTATTCTTCAGCCTTCAAAATATGTTGGTCGTGCTCCTGAGCAGACAACAGACTTCTTAAACGAAGTTGTATATCCTGCTATTGCTCCTTACGAAAATGTTGAGGACGAAAAGGCAGAAATCACAGTATAAACAAATGATGCAAATTATTTGCATTTTGAAAGGATGTCAAACAAATGGTTAAAGCTATAGTTGGTGCTAACTGGGGCGATGAAGGTAAGGGTAAAATTACTGATGTATTAGCTCAGAACTCTGATGTAGTAATTCGTTTTCAGGGTGGTGCTAATGCAGGTCATACTATCGTAAATGAATACGGTAAGTTTGCACTTCACCAGTTACCATCAGGTGTATTTAATAGCAATGTTACAAATATTATCGGTAATGGCGTTGCATTCTCAGTAGAGAATTTTGTAAAAGAAATGAAGGAATTAAAGGACAGAGGTGTTCCTGAACCAAAGATTTTAATTTCTGACAGAGCACAAATCGTAATGCCTTATCATGTTGCATTTGACTGCTATGAAGAAGAAAGACTAGGCAAGAACTCTTTTGGTTCAACAAAGAGTGGTATTGCTCCTTTCTATTCAGATAAGTATAGCAAAATTGGTTTCCAAATCAATGAACTTTATGATGATATTGATTATCTAAAGGAAAAGATTGCAAGAACTCTTGAAGTTAAGAATGCAACACTTAAGAATCTATACAACAAACCTCCAATTTCAGTTGATGAAATCTTCAACAAGCTAATGGAATACAGAGATGCTCTTGCTCCATATGTTGCAGATACATTTACATTCTTGCATGATGCTTGTAAAGATGGTAAGAATATTCTATTAGAGGGTCAGCTAGGCTCACTAAAGGATACTGACTTTGGTATTTATCCAATGGTTACTTCCAGTAACACAATTGCAGGTTATGGTGCAGTTGGTGCAGGTGGTATTCCTCCATACGAAATCAAGGATATTGTTACAGTTGTTAAAGCATATTCAAGTGCTGTTGGTGCAGGTGAATTTGTTTCTGAAATCTTTGGTGAAGAGGCTGACGAACTTCGTAGAAGAGGTGGCGACGGTGGCGAATTTGGTGCTACAACAGGTCGTCCTCGTAGAATGGGTTGGTTAGACCTAGTTGCTACAAGATACGGTTGTCGTGTACAGGGTGCTACTCAGGTTGCATTTACTGTTCTTGATGTTCTTGGTTATCTTGACGAAATCCCTGTTTGTGTTGGTTACGAACTAGACGGTGAAGAAATCGACTACTTCCCATCAACAACAAAGCTAAAGAGATGTAAGCCAATTCTTAAGAAACTTCCAGGTTGGAAGTGCGACATTAGTGGCATTAAGAATTATGAAGACCTACCTGAGAACTGCCGTAACTATATTGAATTTGCAGAAAAAGAAATCGGTGTGCCAATTACTATGGTTTCTAACGGTCCTGCAAGAGAAGATATTATTTACAGATAATTTTGAGGTGTGTAATGGCGAAAGCAAAAGAAAAAGTTCTTGTTCTTGATTTTGGTGGTCAGTACAACCAGCTTATTGCAAGACGAGTTCGTGATCACCATGTATATGCTGAAATTAAGCAGTACACTACAGATATAGAAGAAATTAAGGCCGAAAATTATAAGGGCATTATTTTCACAGGTGGACCAAACTCAGTTTATGATATGAGTTCACCTCATTATTCAAAAGAAATCCTTGAACTAGGTATTCCGGTTCTTGGTATTTGCTATGGTTGTCAGCTAATCACATGGATGTGTGACGGTAAGGTTGAATCAGCTATTAATAGCGAATACGGTAAAATCCAAATTGATATTTCAAAGTCTGAGAGCAAACTGTTTAAGGATGTTCCTAAGGAAAATATTGTTTGGATGAGCCACACTGACTATGTTAGTGAAATTCCAAAAGGTTTTGAAGTTACTGCATCATCAAAGGACTGTCCTTGTGCAGCTTTTGAAAATGTAGATAAGAACCTATACGCAGTACAGTTCCATCCTGAAGTTACTCACTCAGAATATGGTAATGTTATTCTAAAGAACTTTCTTTATGAAGTTTGCCATTGTTCAGGTGACTGGCAGATGGATAGCTTTATCGACAATACAGTTAATGCACTAAGAGAAAAGATTGGTGACAAAAAGGTTGTCCTAGGTCTTTCCGGTGGTGTTGACAGTTCTGTTGCTGCTGCACTTCTAAGTAAGGCAGTAGGTAAGCAGTTAACTTGTGTATTTGTTGACCAAGGTTTAATGCGTAAAAATGAAGGTGACTTTGTTGAAGAAACTTTCACAAAGTTATTTGATATGAACTTTGTTCGTGTAAACTGTGGCCACGAATTTATCTCAAAACTAAAGGGTGCAACAGATCCTGAAGATAAGAGAAAGATTATCGGTACAGAATTCTATAAAGTATTCTGGGATAAAATCAGAGAAGAAGCTGATGGTGGTTTCTTTGCTCAAGGTACAATTTATCCTGACTGTATCGAAAGTGGTAAGGGTAACGCAGATAAAATCAAAACTCACCACAATAAGGTTGCAATGCCTGAAGATATTAAGTTTGATGATGTTGTTGAACCACTTTGCGACCTGTTTAAGGATGAAGTTAGAGTAGTTGGCGAAAAACTGGGTATCCCCAAGGAACTTGTTTGGAGACAACCATTCCCAGGCCCTGGTTTAGGTGTTAGAATTATTGGCGAAATCACAGAAGAAAAGATTAAAATTCTTCAAGATGCCGATGCAGTTTTCAGAGATGAAATTGCAAAGAGTGGTATCGCTCAGGATTTAAGCCAGTTCTTCTGTGTACTACCGGATGTTAGAACAGTTGGTGTTATGGGTGACCATAGAACATATGACCACCTTGTAGCAATTCGTGCAGTTACAACCGATGACTTTATGACTGCCGACTTTGCAAGAATCCCTTATGATGTCCTTGCAAGAGTCTCTAACCGTATCGTTAATGAGTGCGAACATATCAATCGTGTAGTTTACGATATTACATCAAAACCACCCGGCACAATCGAGTGGGAATAAGGCAAAATCGAGAGGGAACCGCATAAACAGTGGCTTTTTGAGTGGTTAGCGTTAAGAATGATAGCAAAATGATAGCACCCTCAAAAGCACCTTTATTCTAAGGTTTATTCCGGTTTGCAGGTACAATTATATAATAAAAGTTTAGGCATTACTGACTTGTTGCAGTCGGTAATGCCTTTTTTGCTTTTATTGATTTTTCAGTTTGTCCTCAAATGCTTCCAACATAGCGTTATTCAGGTCATCTGACAGCAGCTTTACATATTCGCTGTCAGTGTCATATTTAGGATAGTTATAACGCCACTCGTCATACTCTTCCTTGGTTATTTCTCCGGCTTTCAATTTGGCGCTTTGCTCTGCCCACGCCTTTACCGCCCGAAGAACAGAAGCGTTTGAAAAACTCAGCTTGGTTTCTCCGTCCTTTTCTTCGGCTTGTAAACCGTAGATATCCTCAAGTGCGAATAAGGTATGCATTAACCCAAGCTCTGAGTCAATGTCGGGAACATCCAACGCAAGAGGTGAAACATCTAACGCTTTTGCAAGCTCCTTTGTAATATCTGCTTTCGGAGTTCTTGTGCCCGATTCATACTGAGCGATTCTAATGTCAGCAGTTTTTTCGGGAAATCCGATAAGCTGACCGAGATACTTTTGTGTGAAATTCTTTAAGTTACGAATGTATTTGATTCTTTCGCCGATAGCCATTTCAAATCACCTCAAATAATATGATACACATAGTATAGCATATATGTTTAGTGCTTGTCAACAAAAATTAAACAAAAAAGTTTTATTTTTTCTAACTCAATCCGCTTGACTTAACTATATATGTTTAGTATAATAGAAATAGACTAAGCAATATAGTTTAGTTATCTGTCACATATCACAGTAAAGGTATGTCCGCCCGGGCGAATCGGTTGGCGGTCAGAAAGTATTCCGACACGAAATAAATTGAAATTTACTATGAAAGGGGGTTTGTCTATGTCAGGAACTATGTTTATGCGAGTGAGTGAAGTTGCGGAGGAATTGGGCGTTTCCGAATCTTACGCATATAAACTCATTCAAAAGCTGAATAAAGAACTGAAGGCAACCGGATGCCTTACACTTCCGGGAAGAATTGACCGTAAATTCTTTCACGATCATATTTATGCGACCAGAACAAATAGTGAAAAGGAGTGATGTGTAAATGGGCGCATTTAAAGATAAGAAAAGCGGAAGCTGGTATGTTCAATTCCGCTATACAGATTGGCAGGGTAAGCGCCAACAAAAGCTTAAGCGTGGGTTTGCAACAAAGCACGAAGCGCTGGAGTGGGAACGTGAGTTCCTATTGCAGAAACAAACGGATGTAACAATGTCCTTTGGCAGCTTCTATGAGCTATATAAAAAGGATATAAAGCCTCGGCTCAAAGAAAACACTTGGCAGACAAAGGAAAACATCATCGAGGGTAAAATTATTCCTTATTTCAAGGATAGAAAGCTCTGTGACATATCCGCAACGGACGTGATTGAATGGCAAAACGAGATAAGGACACTCAAAAATAAGCACGGGAAGCTATATTCCAAGACGTATCTCCGTACCGTTCACAATCAGCTCAGCGCTATGTTCAATCACGCTGTGCGTTATTACGGCTTGCGTACCAATCCTGCGTCCATCGCAGGAAATATGGGTGAAAAGGAAAGCAAGGAGATGAAGTTTTGGACGCTTGAAGAATATAAAATCTTCTCGGAAGCGATGATGGACAAGACTGTTTCATACTATGCGTTTGAGATGCTGTATTGGACGGGTATTCGATTGGGTGAGTTGTTAGCTCTCACACCGGCGGATTTTGATTTCAAAGCTCAAACCGTCACCATCAACAAATCATTTCAGCATTTGGCAGGTAAGGACATTATTACGTCACCGAAAACCAAAAAGAGCAATCGCACGATAAATATGCCTGATTTCCTTTGTGAAGAAATGCAGGACTATTTATCAATGTTTTACAGCCGTGGCGAAGACGATCGTATATTCCCGATTTCAAAAAGCTATCTTCATCACGAGATGGACAGAGGAGCGAAGCAAGCCGGGGTTAAGCGTATCAGAATACACGACCTTAGACATTCACACGTTTCTTTGTTGATTGAAATGGGCTTTTCAGCTTTAGCCATTGCCGATAGGTTGGGACACGAAAGCATAGATGTTACTTATCGCTATGCACACTTGTTCCCGTCCAAGCAAAAGGATATGGCAGATAGGCTTAATGATCTCGGAAAGGCAGGTTAAAATATGTCAGCTAAAAATTTAGACCGCCACAACCGCTGGCGCAGTAAGACAGTGGCGTTCAGAGTATCGCCGGAAGAATGGGAGCATTTTGAAAAAATCGTCGCTCTGTCAGGCTTATCCAAGCAAGATTACCTCATTGAGCGCACTTTGCAGCGTGATATTATCGTGCAGGGTAATCCGAGAGTGTATAAGGCTCTCAAAAATCAAATGCAAGATATTTACGGGGAGCTGCGGCGTATCAGCAATGGCGGAGCGGTTTCAGATGAAATACTCGATACGCTCAACCTGATTGCTGTTACCCTCGGCGGAATGAAGGGGGAATGAAAATGAGTTGTGAAAATGAAATGACCGCTCATAGCACACCTGTTGGAGCAGGTGATGAGCAGTCATCAACAAAATATCTTGATACAAGTATAGCAGATGATTTGTCTGATTTCAATAGTTTGGACTTAAATTGTTTTGACGAAAATTATCTGCACACCGTTTCTATGACTGAGTTGTACGACACTGTATATGAAAACAGACCGCCGATCATTGACGGTCTGCTGTACAGCGGACTGTATCTGTTTGTCGGCTCGCCGAAAATCGGCAAGAGCTTTTTGATGGCGCAGCTTGCTTATCATATCAGCACCGGAACGCCGATTTGGAATTACAAGGTCAGCAAAGGTACGGTGCTTTACCTTGCCCTTGAAGATGATTACAGTCGCTTGCAGAAGCGGTTGTATCAGATGTTTGGTACCGACAGCGCCGACAATCTGTACTTATCCGTTTCGGCAAGTCAGTTGAATGACGGCTTGGACAAGCAGTTGGAAAGTTTTATCACGAAGCACACCGACACCAATCTCATAATCATCGACACTTTGCAAAAGGTGCGTGAGGTAAGCTCTGATTACAGCTACTCGAATGATTATGAGATTATCAGCAGGCTAAAAAGGTTTGCCGACAATAACAAAATCTGTATGATACTCGTTCATCATACACGCAAGCAAAAGTCTGATGACAGCTTTGATATGATTTCGGGAACCAATGGCTTGCTCGGCGCAGCCGACGGAGCGTTTGTTCTGCAAAAAGAAAAGCGGACTGCAAACGCAGCTACGCTTGAAATATCCGGCAGAGACCAACAGGATCAGAAGCTATACCTTAATCGCAATCCCGATAATCTGATATGGGAGCTCGAGAGGACGGAAACCGAATTATGGAAAGAGCCGCCGGAGCCGTTGCTCCAAGTTATCTCTCAGAAGTTTTCTGAGAACAGTCCTGCTTGGCAAGGCTCACCGACAGAGCTTGTCAGTTGGCTCGGCGTAGATATGAAACCAAACGCTTTGTCGCTAAAGCTGAATATCAATGCCGCAAGGCTGTTCAATGAATATGGTATCCGCTATTCAAACAGACATACTCATAGCGGCAGGGTAATCACGCTTCACCGTGAACAGCAAGCGGAAGTTTAATCGGCGTGACGATGTGCGACGACCGTGACGGTCTTTTAGAGATAGCGCTGTGTCAAAAACATCGTCACCACCGTCACGGATCGTCACGCACTAAAGTTTAGGCGGGGTGCAGGGAGCCCTTTTCAAAGGGATGCCCTGCTCCTCGAAGAGCGCAAAACCTGCTTGCAGGTTGCATTTTTGATAGCCCTGCTGTCAAAAGTGCTTTTGCGTTACTCTTGGCAAGAGTAACAGAACCCGAGTTAGTGATAATTCAGTGAGATAACAATATTTTAATATAGATTTGAGGTAGATAAATGAAGAGAACGATTAGCGCAATGGTGGGTAAAGGCTCCGTGACACATAACAGCCGAACGTTTACGGCTGAGAATGTGGACAGCGAGCGTACCCACCTCAATATAGATTACTGTAACGAGCCAATCAAGAAAGTGTATCACGAAATGTTTGATGAAGCTCTGAAACAGTACAACGATAAGCAGAAACGCAAGGATAGAATAATTCCAGATTACTACAAGCACATCGAGTCCGGAAAGCAGGAAAAGCTGTTCCACGAGATCATCTTCCAAATTGGCAACAAGGACGATATGTCAGCAACGGGAGAGCACGCCGAGCTTGCGAGGAAAGTCCTCGACGAATACTACCAGGGCTTCCAAGAGCGCAATCCCTACCTGAGAGTGTTCTCGGCGCACCTTCATATGGACGAAGCGACGCCGCATATCCATATCGACTTTGTACCGTTCACCACCGGCAGCAATCGAGGTTTGGAAACACGAGTTTCGCTGAAACAGGCTCTGCTCAATATGGGCTTCAAAGGCGAGGGCAGGAGCGACAACGAACTGAATCGCTGGATACTTTCCGAAAAGAAAGTCCTCGCTCAGATTATGGAGCGGCACGGTATCGAATGGGAGCAGAAGGATACTCACGAGCAGCACCTGTCTGTCCTTGATTACAAAAAGCAGGAGCGAGTAAAAGAGGTTGCCGAGCTTGACAGGGAGATTGAAGAAAAGCAGCTTGAGGTCAAAGGTCTGAAAGCTACGGTTGAGAAAATCGAGGAAGCAAAGGAGCTTCTCGGCGACGTCGAAAAACAGCTTGACGAAGATCCGCAGCTGCAACTCCCTGAGCCGCAAGGCTTGATGACGGCAAAGAGCTACAAGAAAAAGTTTGTAGAACCGCTGATTAACCGGCTGAAAAAACTTGTTCGAACAGTCCTCGCCAGAAGCTATGAGGGTTGGGAGAATTACCACCGTATCAATAATCTGAACGGCAGATTGCACCGTGAGAACGAACATCTGAAATATGAAAACACCAAGCTCAAAGAGGTCAACGGTATGCTCCGTGAACAAAACAAAGCCTATCGCTTGTTGGAAAAGGTTTTCGGAAAGCACAAGCTCAATGAGATTATCGAGCAGGCGAGAGGTTTCAAAAAGTCAAAACAGCGTGACGCACGCTAATAAATACAGAAAGGTTGATGGACAATGGAGAAAAGAATTTACGACAAGCAGACAGGGATTTACTACGAGCTGCAAGGCGATTATTATCTGCCGTGCCTGACGCTCCCCGAACAGCCAAAGGTAGAAATCGGCATTTGGGGCAAGCGGCATTTGCGGTACATCAAGCAGCACCACAAAATCCGCTATACCAATCTGCTGACAAGCTGCAAGCTCACCGCCTACCTCGCTGACATTGACAAACAGGCAGAGGAGATGTTCTTTCGGTTGGTAAACCAACTTTCCGAAAAGGAAGGTGTAACCGAACAGCTCAAAGCAGAAAATCAAATGCTGTGGGTACGGCAAATGAACAATATCCGTAACCGTGCAACGGAGATTGTTAATGCAGAGTTGATTTATACCTAAAGACAATGCCGCCAAGTGGGATCATCTCCTGTTTGGCGGCTCTGTTTTTTTACCAATAACCACTTATTGTATGTACTGGATGCCGCATAACTTTTGGGGTATTGCGGGCTACATTGCTATCTTCTTCTTTATTTATTTCTTCATCTGGTTCAGCCAGTATTTCGCTATGAAGAAAAGAATTCAGGAGTTTAACAACAAAGTCAAATCAGATTCTGTGAACAACTGAAAAGAATTCAGCCGCCAAGCGGGATAATCTCCTGCTTGACGGCGATTTCTTTTATTGATTAATATTTTCTTTGCCAAATTATTCTGAAGATTTTGAAGCTGTTCGGTGAGCTTTTTGGATTGCTGAACCTTTTGCAGCCACATCATCACCATAGTAAGAACATATATGACAGCAATTACCGCGCCGAGCACAAGATAAAACAGCGGCTTTTTGATTCTCTCAGGCGGCGTGATATTATTATTTATAGGTCAATTCCTTTAACTGCCATTCCGGTTTTTCTTTATTTCCTTTTTTTACACCGCTTTGAACTAACTGCCCGGTTGCGGTATCGACCCAGAAAAGCCCCGTCCATGCCCACGAGAACATGGTGAGCACCATGCTGATTTTGACGCAAGAGTAGGTTTTGCCGTCAATGCTCACGTTCTCCGTGCCGATTTTCTTGGCGGCAAATTCACCGAGCGACATAGCGCCGCGGTTATCACCTGTGCCAATCGGATAGAACAGGATCTCGTCAAGCTTTGAATTAGCAAAAGCAGGGAAGCACATATCCATCATCTGATACCATAAGCCTTCGCCAATCTGGAAGCTCTTGTCCTGCGGTTTGCCTTTGAAGCTGCCGCTCAACTTTATTACGCCGTTTTCCTTAACCGCATTGATTTCGGTATTGTCTGACGGACGGTTATATACCCATTTTGTTGCCGAAAGGCTGCGGTCAACCGTGAATTCTTCCTCCGCCCATTTTTTACCGTCCTTAAAAGTGATTTGGGTAATAATTTGCTCGCTCTCGTAACGGTCATAATTGATAACACGACGCTGTTTGCCGTCTGTGCTTACATACTCGGCAGATAGTAATCCCTCGGGATATGTGTAGTCGGGTATATCAAAGGACTGAATCGGCTTCTGAGAATATACAACCTTACCTTTTAAGAACACTCTGTCGATAAACTGAATGTTAGAGATGTTCTCGGCAGGGTTCTTATCAAGCAGAATCAAATCCGCTTCCATACCTGCCTTTATCTGTCCTTTTCTGTCGGCAATGCCTAAATATTCCGCGCCGTTTTTGGTGGCAAGCACGATAGCCTGCATTGGCGTCAGTCCTGCTTCGACATAGTAAGCAAGCTCCTTGTGCTCGACCTCGCCCGACATCTGCTCAAGCATATTGTCTGTACCCATAGCAATCGGAATTCCCGCGTCGTACAGCACCTTGAGATTGTGTATGCTGTGCTCCATTCTTGTCGGGTCTTTCTCATATGTCATGGCGTTGACGGTCGGAACAAAGTGCGCGCCCGATTTTTTTCCAAAGAGTGATGATCGGGTCGTCGGGTTCAATATCTCTGTCAAGAATGCCGTGTTCTATGCCGTATATGCCCGCTTCAAGCAGTTCCTTTACGTCGTCATAATAAAAAACGTGAGCGGTAGAGTTCAGTCCGTTTTCCTTACCCTCGCGGATAATCTGCTTCATTAACTCCTTGTCTATCTTCTGGATTGTCAGCTTATTATCAAAATACCAGTAGTCGCCGCCTTGATAGGTGAATTTCAAAAAATCAACACCCGCTTCTTTGAGCTCTTTAATTCCCGCGGAAACCTGCTCGGGAGTATTGACCTCAATCGCCATCTCAGACCTTGCCCATTCGCTGTTGGAGCCGAGCGTATTGGCAGGATGCCCGTCGGGAGCCGTAAAGTTCGGACCTACTATCAATAAGTCGGGACCCTGAATTTCTCCCGATCTGATTTTATCACGGAGCTTATAGATAAAATGCTTCGGCGCGTCTAAATCCTTAATAGTTGTTATGCCATACGGCAGCACATTCTCATTGAAAATCTGCGGCATTTTTTCGCCCAGAAAAACGTCGCTTTCATCTTCATTGTGACAGGAAAAGCCGCCCTGAATATGAATATGGCTGTCAATCAGACCGGGCATCAGCGTTTTGCCCGCGCCGTCAATCATCTGCACGTTTTTCTTTTGAATGGGCTGCGCGGAGATTTCCGTGATCAAGCCGTTTTTGATATAGACGTTCTGATGCTCCTGCTTTGTTCCGTCACCGACGATGACGTGAACGTCATTGATGATATACTCGTCCTTTTTGTTCTTTTTGGGACGGGTCAGGAATTTGATCAATAAAAAAACTATAATCCCGGTTCCGAGAACCATTTGAACAAATCCGATAAGCGGAATACCTAATATACTTGGCATAACATTTCACTCCTTAATTATTTGCCGAAAATTTTTCCGAAGAAATCGGAAAATTGATTTTTGGGCGGTATCGCCATTCCCTGATCCTTGTCACCTAAAATAATCAAGGTATCACCGGGTTTGATGTCAAAAACATCTCTCGCTTCCTTTGGAAGAACAATCTGTCCTTTTGTGCCGACGGTAACCGTCCACGCGTACTTGCCTTCAGGTCTTGCCATAAAAAACGCTCCTTTCAAAAGTATGTTTTTTCATACTTTACTTACTTAATATAACGGATAATACATAACTTGTCAAGTGAAAAACACATAAAAGAAAACGGACGAAGATGATCAATCTTATCTTCGTCCGCTTAAAATTATATTTTCTTGATTTTTTATCTCAAACAAAAATATACAGAAACTCCTTAAACACCTCAGCTCAAGCACTTTCGTGGTGCGGCTGTTCGGGTCGGATATTCACTTTCTGCTTTTCTTTAGGATAGAATTCGGATATCGCTGCAACTACTGCCTCTGTACTCTCGCGGATTTCCTGTTCTATTCTATCGTTCGCGCTGCTGTAACCTGCCGCCTTCATCAACTGACTGTACGTCACTCCGTTTTTTCTGCGATGTCTCAGGCTTAACTGTAATCGCCAAAATGTTTCCAGTCATTTCAACACTGTACTTAGCTTCGTGCAAGTCCAAAATTGATTTAACGATCGACAAGCCCAAGCCGTTTCCCTTTTGACTTCGGCTTTTGTCCTTGCGAAAATAAGGCTGCCACATCTGTTTGAGCTCGGATTTTGTGAGTGGTTCCGTTTGATTGCTGACGGAAAGTGTTTTACCGTTTACATCTATCATTATTTCGGTATCCGGCAGAGAATACTTTACCGCGTTGTCGATCAGATTTTGAATAACGGTTTCCATCAATTCTCTGTCCGCTCATATCATATTGTCGCCGCTTTGCGTGAGAGCAATGGTTTTGTTCTCAGACAGGGTATATTTTTCGGCTGTCTTTTGAACAGCCTTAAACAAATCAAATTCCGTTTTATTGAGCTTCATCGAATAGGAATCGAGCTTGCTGAAATTGAGCATTTTTTGCACAAGATCGTGATTTCATCCGCTTCCTCAATGATGTTGTCAAGATAAAAATTTCGCTCGGATATATCAATATCTTCCTTAAGGCTGTAAGCGTATCCGCTGATGACAAAAACAGGCGTTTTGATATCGTGCGCCAGCATATTGGTAAAATCAAGTCTTCTCTGTGTCCTCCTTGCCCACTTGAACAGCAAATATAGTTGCGCTGCCGACATTGATTAACATCATTATTGCAACGATTGCATTTACAAACGGCATAACAAGACCGATCGCCCCAAGAGCGTTTGTGCCTATACTGTTGCCGATAAAAACACCGTCTACGATTGAAAACAATGAAAAGCAAATGTGGCTCAGCATTGCGGGAAGAACATACTTCCAAGCATTTTTTACTCTTGAATTTTCCATATTGTTAGCCTCCTGTTTGTCAGATTACAACAAGTCTTCTCTGTTAATAAAAAGCGCCCGGTTATTCTGTATGAATAACCGAGCGCACTCGACATCTTCTTCTGATTAGGGTTATTGCTAACCCGTAGCATTGCGATGCTCTATCCTCCGATGACAACTATTCAATTAACTAAATTGCATTATAGCATAAAAGCAAACAAATATCAAGTAGCTGTTCTTTATTTGTATTACCGTCCGGTCGCTAAATCAGAATTTGTCAGATAATAATTACAGACAGAAAAATGCTTTTGTAATGCTCACCCATAGGGATCACACCCATTCAAAACAATCCTTACCCGCTCCAAGTTCAAAGTGGTATTTCACAAGACCTGTATCCACACCGGTAAAGATGCCGTTATCGCAGGAGATAGATACCTTATTTCCTTTACCTTTGATGGTGAATGCCTGTTTTGCCAGTGCGGTAGGTGCCAAGAGTGCTGCTTCAATGCCGTTCTTAAACCACTGTGGTGCTTCTCCGTCGTATGAACTGACCTGTTCTGCTGTCTTTGTCTTATGTGGAACACCTTGTGTCTGGCCATAACCAACAGCGATGATTCCTACAGGCTTTGCACCTTCGATTTTTTTCTGTGCTCCTTTTCGATTATAGGTACCGCCGACCCACCATGTATTCAGTCCCAGCGTCTGTGCGTAAAGCATCAGATCAGCTCCACAGTATCCACACAGTTCATCTGCACCATCAGGCCCGGCCATGATAAAGAAATTGTTGACCCCCTTAGCGAGGATCAGTTTGATCACACCGGGAACAGCACTATCATCATTGGTCATCAATTTGATAGATAGTCCATACTGCTCATTATTCTCTCTTACCCGACGATTCAACTTTTCTACGATATCCTCCAGAATAGGTTCATCAGTGTACTTTCGAACCATATGACGTTCTTTCATTGCCTGCTTCATATCCATGTTATTTACCTCCTCGCACCTCGGTGCCTGTTTATAAGAGAAATGAATATTCCTACAAATCCCGATTTTTCTTTTGATTATTATATCATTTTCATTCAATGATTTCCTCAAGAACCCGAACGGCAAGCGCTACCATATCTCTGCAGGTCGTGGTGAATAATTCGTGCTTTACAGCGTATTCTACTCCCTCCTGCGTGGTAATATCACAGCCGAGTATCTCATTGCAGATATATGTTCCGTTTAGTTCCTTAAAGCGATCCAGAAAACGGTTAGTCATCTGATTGGTTTTGTTTCGACTGTCGAGATCGTCCTTATCGGCTTGACCGTACATCATTCCGAGCACCATCAACGCTCCCGAACAAGCTCCGCACACCTCGCCTTTTCTCATTCCTGCGTTAAAGCAGGCGGCGATTTTCAACGCTTGTTCTTCCGTTAATCCGAGCTCGTCGGCATATGCGGCAAGAACAGACTGTGAGCAATGAAATTTATCTTTGAAATAGGATAACGCTTTTTCTTCGTGTGTCATTTAAATCCTCTCCTTAGTATAGATTAATGCTGTAAATCAGAATTTTGAACAGGAAAAGTATACATTATTTCCCGAAGATCTTTTCCACCGATATTATCAGTCATGTATTCATTAGAACACCAAAAACCATTTTTTTCATAGAACCTTCTTGCACTCCAATTATCCTCTAAAACCCACAGCAAAAGTTTCGTAAATCCAAGCAAGTTTAATTCTTCTATACATTTTCTCAAAAGATGATTACCATAGCCTTTACCTATATAATCAGGCAGAAAATAGATTGAAACGATCTCTCCATATTCGCTGAACTTTTCCCATCTGGATTTGCAGAAACTTGCAGTTCCGATTATCATTTCATTCTCTATTAATACAAGTGTATGAAGTCCTGTTTTGGTAACGGTGTTTGCCCAGCGACCTTTGGGTATGCTGTTGAGATAATCTTGCGGAATAATGTCTCTATATGCGTATTTCCAACTGCATTCATATATATTGCTTATTTCAAGGAGATCATCCTTTTGTTGTAAATATCGTATTATCATTTTCAGCCTACTTTCAAAATTCCGATTTATCTTTCTATCATTATATCATTTCAGCCTGATTTTGTCTATCCGTCAAACAAAAAAAGACCTTGATGAAAACGAATCCATCAAGGTCAAATTCATTAAAATATGCGATTGTTTATCTTACCTATATTATATGAGAAACAGGAGAAAATCGAAGTTTGCGATTCGTTCTTGGGCATAAAAAATCAGGCAACCTCACATAAGGCTGCCTGCTATAGTATAGATTAATGCTGTAAATCAGAATTTGTGTTATCGCTTTTCCCGACTGGTAATTTCCTTTTTGTGCATCAGGTGAATACCGATGTGCCCGATTCCTAAAATGATACCGGCTGCAAAAAGAAAAGGATTTTTCCCATAAACCGCAATAAATAAGACTGATAAAACAGGCAGGGTTGCGCCTGCCACAGGGATACCTAAATAACTGCTGTAAAAATCTTTCATCGTTTTTTCACTTCTGAAGTAGCGAATCCAGTATAGTTCATAAAGAATCATGCAACCAAACGAAGCAAAAAGCCAAAGAAGCCAAATTGAGAGTCCTTGCGGGTTAAAGTCGCTGAAAATCAAAATAAGACATGAAACAGCTACTTCTCCTATTCGTTCTAAAATCAATAACACCTTGTTTTCACACTTTGCATATTCGTCATAGTCCTTAGGCTTGTTTTTTGTCCAGAAGAAATTAGGTATAAACAGCATTAAAAGAAAAATCAAACCAATATAAGAAAAGCCAAAATGCATAACCTTCACCTCAACAAATTCCGATTTATCTTTCTATCATTATATCATTTCAGCCTGATTTTGTCTATCCGTCAAACAAAAAAGACCTTGATGAAAACGAATCCATCAAGGTCAAATTCATTAAATATGCGTCAGTACAAGTTGCTAAATACATTCGAGAATTGGATCGATATATTTTTTATCAGTCCAATCACACTTGTTTTCTCCGGCATCCATTATTGCTTTCTCCCATATTTCATAATCGGCAGGATCCTTTTTGCTTACTGCTTTTCTCAGCATTTTACACAGGGTCTTGTCCTTGAACGACATTGAATCCATATCCCATGCACCACGGCAATAAAAAATCGGAATATCAGATAGTTTATCCTTCATATTATGACTTCTGATCTGCTTATGAGCATCTTCGTCATATGGGGACGCACAGCAGAAAAACACGATTATCTTCTTATTGGATAATACATCGATATTCCTTTTCAAAAAAGAAAGACCGGCTATACCCATTGCATATATTCCACCGCCTAATACGATGATGTCATATTTTTCGACTTCTTTTATATTCGCTTTTTTCGTTTCGACACATTCAAATCCCGTAGCTTCCGATATCCAATCGGCGTATTTTTTTGTAGCACCGTATTTGGATTGATAAAGAATAATACCTTTCATAATTCTGCGCTCCTATATTTTCCGATTTGTCTTTTTGAAATTATATCATTTCAGTCTGATTTTGTCTATACCCCAAATAAAACAAGCAACCTCATATAAGGCTGCCTGCTATAGTATAGATTAATGCTGTAAATCCCAGTTTGTCTTTCTTATCTGCCTTTTGCGAGTTTCTTTTCCGGAAGCTCTTTATACAAACCGTCCAGAAGTTCCAAAACAAGCGCCGTATCTTCAAATCTATCAAATACATGCATCAGCGTCTTTGAGCCTTCATACGGATAACGCAGTTCGGAATCTGCAAGCAGCCTGTCCGACGTCGGCGTTCTTTTCAAAAACAGTTCATTATCGCAAACGTCACCTATCAGCTTACCGTTGAAGTATACAAGATATCCGCCCATCATGGATTTTATGACAATATCACCGGCTGCTGAAAAAACCTCACGAATATATTCGTTAAATTCATTCACTGTGATTACCTCCACAAATTCTGATTTATCTTTCTATCATTATATCATTTCAGCCTGATTTTGTCTATCCCCAAATAAAACAGGCGACCTCACATAAGGCTGCCTGCGATTGCAATAATAGTAAATGCGATATATCAGAATTTACAGCAATAATGACACCCAGACTGTAATAAGCGCATCATAAACGCCATGTGCAATTATGAGAGAAAGTGTTGAGCATCTTTTTATTTTTAACCGAAATAGACAAAACAAAGCTCCCATAAGTACTGTCATTATCATCTGCACAGCATCTCCTCTAAGAATGTGAAAAATGCCGAACAAAACTGATGATATAACAGCAGCAAACCAATCCTTCTGGATAATCTGCTTTGCCTTAGTATATATAAGGCCTCGGAAGACAAATTCCTCAACCGCTCCGACAGCAAGTATGCAATAAACAAATTCATATATGAATTGCCACAAGTATTCATATCTTTTCCCGCTATCCACATAATTGCCAAATCCAACTAAATGGGGTATCAGCGTAAGTATCAAAGACATTGCGATACCCAGACCTACACCGATAGCAAGCTGAATACCTATTTTATCCTTCTCAAATCCGTAATCAAGTAATCTGTCCTTAGAAACAAACATTATAATTATCGGAATAATAGCTATCAACCAATATGTGACAATCGCTGATACCATTCTCGCCGCAAGCGGCAGGTTCATTAAAACATATTGATTGAATGCCGTGACACCAAACAGTCCTGCTATGGCTCCTGCAATAGCTATAATCAAACTAATCAGAGCGTTTCGCTTGTTTGCTTGTTCCATTAAAATATCTCCTAAGTGTTTAATTCTAAATTTCTCTCAATAACCTATTAGACAAATTCCGATTTGAATTTGAAATAATCTATGGATATTATAGCATATCATAGGTTGTTAGTAAAGTCCTCCAAAAGCCTGATAAACAGTGGATTTATCGCAGTTTGCTTACCTTATGCGGACATATGATTTCACATTTTATTATATCGTTCCCGACGGCTCGTAAGGGCAAAGATGAGGGAAAGAAAAACTGATAATAAGCTATAACAAAATGTGGCAATCAAGGTGCTGTGATATATGTATGAATATATTTTTGGAGGATTCTATAATGAAACACAATTTTGAAATTAGCTATACACAACAGGGCGATTATCTTCTGCCCGACCTGAGATTACCCGAACAGCCGAAGGTTGAGATTGGAATATGGGGCAAACGGCATTTACGGTACATCAAGCAGCACCACAAAATCCGCTATACCGATCTGCTGACAAGCTGTAAGCTCACCGCATATCTCGCCGACATCGATGAGCAGGCAGAGGAGATGTTCTTTCGGTTGGTAAAACAACTTGCCGAAAAGGAAGGTGCGACTGAGCAGTTCAAAGCAGAAAATCAAATGCTGTGGGTACAGCGAATGAACAATATCCGAAATCGTGCAACGGAAATCGTTAATGCAGAGTTGATTTATGTATAATAAAATCGAGCGAAGGTGAATTATTCATCTTCGCTCGATTATCTTTTTATTCGCTCATAATTTGTTTTAACGATATTTTTTTCATTGACTGACCATAAGCAAACATAACGCCTTCATATACAACGATAAAAACAGCAAGCGTTATAAAGAACATCAGAAAATCAAACTCATATTCGGGAATACCCTCGACGCCCGAAAAAACAATATCAACCATAATTCTCAATAATGCATACTGATACACAGAACCGATGATAAAGCCGATATACGCCGCCGGGCGGTAACCGTCGAGAACAGAACGCTTGCAATCAGCGCTATCATAGCCGAATACACGCATCATAGCAATATTCTTTTGGTTGGAGCGAATGACAGTGGTCACGGCAATATACAGCGTGGTAAACGCCAAAACAACGCCGATAATCAACATCATCAAGCCCATCATTTCACTTGACAAATCCTTCATACTTGCCGACATTTGTATCATAGCTGAGAAGCAGAACGAGGAAAAAGCGATGAAGAACACCAATGTTTTGCGGCTTCTTAATACAGAGCTCCTCATTTCGGCAACAAAGGTCTTTTTATCTTTTGTGTTTTTGGTTTTCCCCTTTACCTTTACAATACCCTTCAATAGATTGACGCAAGGCTGGCGAAGCTTTAACAGGCTGTTGCATACTGCAATCAAAGCAAAGACCAAAGTGGGAGCAATTACCAGCAGGACGAATAATATCCAATGATAACCAATAGAAAGCTCCGGCAAATAACCGTCTTTATTTTGTAACTCATAAAACTGCGGCATTAACGCAAATGACAGCAAATAACCGACGAAACAGCCAAGAAATACACTCAAGCCGAAAACAGAAAAACCCTTTGCAATTTTGAAATCAGAATAACCGAGAGCCTTTAATATCCCGATTTCCTTTGAATGGCTGTCTATGTAATGCTTGATATAGAAAAACAGCATCACAACGGTAGTGATCGCCAAGCAGCCGCCGCTGACGGCGCAAACGACCTTTGAAGTCATAATCTGTGCGTCGTAGAACATCTGCGCGTAGGGGTTGTCAATCAGACCTGCTATCGCAGTTAAATCCAAATAATAGTTTAAAAACATATTGCAGACGGTTACCGCACAGCAGGTCATAATGGAAATTCCGAACAACTTTACGCTGTCCTTGATACTGACAATCATACCGTCACCACCCGATCTCGTAAGCCGTCTTTTTATCCGTGTTTTCGGTAACGCTGACGATTTTGCCGCTGTTCATCTTAATGATTCTGTCGGCGGTTTCGGCTATATTGCTGTTGTGCGTTACCATAATCATCGTAAAGCCCTGTTCCTCGTGCAGCCTGATGATATAGTCGAGTACCTGTCTGCCTGTTTCTTCGTCTAATGCTCCTGTCGGCTCGTCAAGAAAAAGTACCTTCGGATTCTTTGCGAGCGCTCTTGCTATCGCTACACGCTGTTGTTCGCCGCCGCTGAGTTCTGATGGGAATTTTCTGCGCTTATCAGATAAGCCGACCGCTTCGATATATTTCAGATAATCCTTGTTATTGTCGAGGTCAGCGCCCATCCTTACATTCTTTTCTACATTTAGATGTGGGAGCAAATAGTATTGCTGAAAGATATAAGCCGTGTTCTCACGTCGGAATTTCGTCAGATCCTTTTCGCTCATATTGCCGAGTTCTTGGCTGTCATAAGCAACACAACCGCCGTCCGGAGTTTCCAAGCCCGAAATGACATTGAGAAAGGTTGATTTTCCCGAACCCGAAGCGCCGAGAATTACGATAAACTCACCATCATTAATGCGAACGGAAACACCATCCAGCGCTTTAAAGCGACTTTCGCCTTTTCCGTAATACTTTGTTAAATCATTTATCTCTATCATTATGATTTTCCTTTCAGTCTTTCTGTCAGCAATGCTTTGAAAACTTCCGTCAGCATTATGCCGATCTCATCTTCCGTAAAACGACACATAGATGTTGCGCAAAGGGTGGCAATGCCGTGAGAATATATCCACAGGTGTCTGTACAATATTACAGCGTCATCTGCCGATACAGGATATCCATCGGTAATTGATTTTAGAATATCGGTATAGTTGTCATCAATTTCGGGGAGTATTCTATTTACGCCTATATTACCGGATGTTTTTCGCATAAACAAAAGTTGAAACAGCTTCGGCTCATCTATTGCAAACTGAATATATGACTGACCAACGCCCTTAAAGGCAGGGGTTTGCTGTAATCCTTGCTCAACATATTCGGAATATATCTCACGAGCTTTTGCTTCAATCCCGTTAAGCACCTCGCCCATATTATCAAAAACGGTAAATATCGGTCTTGCCGAGCTGCCAAGATAATTGCCGATTTCTCTTGCAGTAACGGCAGAAATGTCACGCTCACGCAGAATTGCTAAGCCTGCGTCGATAATGTCTTCTTTTGTAAATTTTGCTTTAGGGGGCATAATAAGCTCCTTTCTAAAACCAGCGTTTTAAATCATTTGTTTTATTATAAAGTATAATAATCGTTTTGTCAATAGCTGGATTTGTAACGCCCAAACTCGCAATGAAATGAAAATACCCTACTTACCAAGAATTACTCCCCGGAAAGCGAATAAACAGTGATTTTTGAAGCTGAAAAGCGTTACACTATTTCGATGGCAATAAAGATACGAATAATGAAAAAATCCTATTGAAAACAAAGCTAAAATGCGATATAATAACCGTACAGAAAAGTTTATCCAACACAGCTAAATCCCTACTCTGTTATCAACGCTGATAACAAAATGATAACAAGAGGGGATATAGGCAGGAGAATATGGATATATCAAATAATCAAAAGAACCACAGATAGTACAGATAATAACACCTACACGAAATTGTTTAAGTGCTATCGAGTGGGAATGATTCCATAAAGGCTTGAAAAGCCTTAGAATTATGGGACTTTTGTGCCTAGGTCTTGCTTCTTAGCAATAAAATAATAACATTTAAGATTCTTTAAGAATTAAGAGCTATCTAAACTTTGTTAGAGAAGTTAGATAGCTCTTTTGTAACCGTCAAATCATCCTAAAAAATCCCTGCGAGTTTGTTCTCGCAGGGATTTCCACATATGTATCAAATTTTAACTTTGCACTCCTCTGGTGCATTCCAAGGCAGTAGAATATCAGCCGTTTCATTTTCCTTAATATTAGGGAACTTTTTGAAGATATAGGTCAGATATCTAAACGGATTCAGATTGTTCTCTTTGGCTGTTTCGATTATGCTGTACATAACAGCACTGCCAGTAGCTCCTGACTCAGTATTGGCAAACAGGAAATTCTTTCTGCCCATCACAAAAGGCTTAATGCTTCTTTCGGCTCGGTTATTGTCAATTTCTAATCTGCCGTCCTCTAAATATCTTCTGAGATATTTCTCGTTATTCTTAAGATAGGTAAACGCACCACCAAGTTTGCTTTTAAATGCTATGCTTTGCTTTTCAGCCCAGCACAAAAAAGCGTCAAGAATTGGCTTTGATTTTTCTTGTCGCACCTTTAGTATTTCTTCATAGCTTTTATCAGCTATTTCTTTTTCTATTGCATATAGCTGATTGCAGTAATCTAAAGCAATTCCAGCTGTTGAGTTTGCTCGTTCGTCCTTGCTTATCATTTCTAATGCTTCAGCAAATTTTCTTCTGCAATGCGCCCAGCAACCAACAACTGTGAAGTTATCTCCAAGTTTGTGATATCCCTGATAACCATCTGCGTGTATGTAGCCATTAAAACCTTCAAGAAAGTTCTCCGCATTTTCAATCTTTCTGTTTGGTTTGTAATCATACAGTACGATATTCTTTTCAGAGCATCCACTCGTTCTGTACAGCCACATATATGCTTTCTTTGGAGTAGGCTTCTCTTTGGTTTTCAGTACCTGCAGTGTTGTTTCATCTGCATGGATTACTTCCTCTTTTATGAGAAGCTCTCTTAACTTCTCATATATTGGTTCTAACCACAGCTGACTCGCTTTAAGTATCCAGTTAGACATTGTCTGTCTTGTTAATTCAACACCTTGCCTTTTCAGGTCTTGTTCTTGTCTATAGAGTGGTGAGTACATCACAAACTTCTGTGTCATAATGTGAGCCACTGCTTCTGGTGAAGCAAAGCTGCCTTTGATTACTGGCTTTTCCTGTGGTGTTTTACTATTGGGGTCTCAATACCGTTTTTCTCACAATTCTTGCAGGCGTAGGTGTAATATACATCCTCCTGAATAATCACCTCAGCAGGTTTGATTTTTAATGTTTTCTTTACTTCCTTACCAATAACCTCAAGCTGTTCATTACAGTTAGGACATACCTTTTCTTCTTCGGGAAGAGTATGCTCTACAACAACTGTCTTGATGTTTTCTGGTAATTTGTCAAGAGTAGCTTCTTTCTTTTTTTTATCCTTGATTATCATACCTATATTATACCACAAAACAAGGCAAAAGTACAGTATTTAAGCCATTTTATGAGAACTTTATTCCACTTATTTTTTGTGTTGACTTAGGCTGGATTATATTAAGTCCCTCCATTAACCAACGATATTGCTGAGGTGTTATTGTGACACATTCTTCAGATTTTCGAGGCCATTGAAACTTACCTTTTTCAAGCCTTTTATACAGAAGCAGAAATCCGTCACCTTCCCAATACAAACCTTTAATTCTATCCGTTCTTCGTCCACAGAAGAGAAACAAAGCATTTGTACAAGACTCAAGCTTAAACTGCTTTTCTATTATTGTTGCAAGTCCGTCTATTCCTCTGCGTAGATCAGTATATCCACTTGCAAGGTATATCGGGCAATTACAATTAAAATCATTAAGCATTTTCCATTGCCCTCAACACAGCTGTTATTGTAGCTTCGTCAGCACCATTATTGATTTCTACTGTGAAATCATTTCTTTTGATAGAAATCATAGGTGAGTTAGCGTTTACTTCTGGTTCTACTGACACTTCTATGAATTGAGGTCTGTTTTTTTGAGTGTAGGCTTCGTATACCTTTTTCTGTCTGCTCCAAAATGTACTTACAGGAATATTGTTATTTCTGCACCACTGCGCAACACTTAACCCACTGTTGTTGCATTTCTCTACTTGGTTTGCCCAAAGAGCCAGGTTCTGTTCTTGTCTTAATGTTCTGATACCTTTGTTCATACGAAACTCTCCAATCGTTTTTTGTTGTAGTCTATTGTAGATGTTCGTCTACAACTTATTTACTTGGATATTTTCGCATGTTTTCAAATCCGCTTCAAGACGCTGGCTTATTTGACGGTTACGCTCTTTTCGTTATACAATTAATCAGGTAGCAGAATATTCTACTACCTGTTTTATAGTGATTATTTTACTTGTCCCAATCTTGACCCAATGGAACAAGATGATTTTTATACACACCCCTCCAAAACCATTGCTATATCACTCTTAATAACAACAGATTGATTTTGAATTTCATTTGGGACATAGGACAATTCTGAATTTACAGAGCAATAGACTGCATTTTTATTTTTAGCAGTCATTTGCCAAAATGAATATTTAATAATACTTGGTGTGTTCATACCAACACCTAATTCAAGGTAAAGAATATGTGAATTTCCATTTCTTCTGATAAAGTCTTGATACCTGTTACATGCTAAGTACCAACCCTCATCTTGTACAAATAAGTCATCACATCTTAAATTCATAGTCATAGGCTTGTTGCACTTAGGACATCTAGGTATTAATTCAGTAGATATTTTCATATCCTTTTGCTGAGTAACCATCTTTCTAACAAGTTCTTCATTGTCATAAGTTTTATTGTGACAACCATTACTGCATTGGAATAATCCATAGTCACCTTGAGTGTAGAACAATCTCTTCTTGTCAAAACCTCCTCTTTGAAATTGATGGTCAACATTAGTTGTCAGCACAAAGTAATTTTTATCCTTAACAATAGAGAATAAATCCTTATAAGGCTTACCAACTTCACAATCATAACGGTTAATCAGTATGTGCCTTGACCACCAAGCCCAATATTCCTCAAGTGTATCAAAATCATAAAACCCACCGGAATACATATCAGTAATGCCGTATTTCTCTTTAAAATCAGAAAAATATTTTTCAAATCTTTCACCACTATAATCAAATCCGGCAGATGCTGAAAGACCTGCACCTGCACCAATCAAAATTGCATCAGCTGTGTTAAATTCTTCTTTTAACTTTTTTATATTATTTAAGTAACTTTCTGTAAATTTCATAGTCTTTATCCTTGAAAACATTGAATATCACCTTGATTTTACTATGTGTTTTTTCTTTGTATTCCTTAACTGTGTTAATTGCAATTTCACTTGCCTTATCATTAGGAAAGTGAAATTCACCGGTAGATATGCAACAAAATGCAATACTGTTTAGGTGATTTTTCTCTGCAATTTCTAGGGAAGAAAGGTAGCAACTTTTCAGTAAATCACAATCTTTTTCAGTCAGTTTACCTCTAACAATAGGACCAACTGTGTGAATAACATATTTACAAGGTAAGTTAAAAGCAAAAGTGATTTTAGCCATTCCTGTTTCTTCTTTGCGACCTTGTTTAACCATAATATCATTACAAGCTAACCTAAGTTGAATACCTGAAAAAGTGTGAATAGCATTGTCAATGCACTTGTGGTTAGGATAGAAACAACCTAATAAATCACAGTTACAAGCATTTACTATGGCATCACATTTTAGTGTTGTAATGTCACCTTGCCATAAATAAATGTCATTTTCAATTGGCTCTAAGTCCTTTAAATCAGTTATACCTTTTGATTTGCATTCTTCTTTTAAATATTCATCTTGAATTTGTAAAAATTCCTTGCTTATTTCATTAGGCATACGAACATTCAGTAAACCTCTCAATAATGCCTTTTGTTCAACTTTATTCTTAGGTATAACTATATCTGAATACCTAGAATTTTCCTTAATAAGTTCATTGATTAAGTATAATCTTCTTTCTTCTTGTGTCATAATTTCTCCTATTTAATCTGTGCAACATTGCTAAATTCACAGCCATTTAACTTGTCATCAGGTAGATTACAAATGTGTCTTTGCCTATATACAAGTTGCTTTACAAAATCAGTAGACGGATTTTGTAGAATTTCACTTGGTTTATCATATTGTTCAATGTTGCCATTGTTCATTACAAGAACCTTAGTTCCAAGTTTTAGTGCCTCAGAAATATCATGAGTTACAAACATAATGGTGATGTTTGTTTCCTTGTGAATTCTCTTAATTTCTTCTTGCAGTTGACTTCTTGTAATTTCATCAACTGCACCAAATGGTTCATCCATTAACAGAATTGCCGGTGATGCTGCCAATGCTCTGGCAATGCCAACTCTTTGTTGTTGACCACCTGAAAGTTCATTAGGATACCTATTCTTAATATCCTCATTAAGACCAACTATCATCATCCATTTAGATACTGCAGATTTAGTTTTTGCCTTGTCCTTTTTGTTCAGTAAATTAGGAACATATGAAATATTCTTTTCAACAGTAAGGTGAGGAAATAATACACTTCCTTGAATAGAATAACCAATATTCCTACGCAACTGAATAAGGTCTTTATTTTTGATATTTTCACCATTAACAAAAATATCACCACTTGTTACATCAATAAGTCCATTAATCATCTTTAGTGCAGTAGTTTTGCCACAACCTGAAGAACCAACTATTGTGACAAATTCACCTTTATCAACTGCAAGATTAAGGTTATCAATAACTACCTTATCATTATAACACTTTTTTACATTTTTGAATTCAATAGCATTACTCATTTTTAGCACCTCACTTTAAAAGTCCTTTGTTGCTCAAAAAGTCTTTTGCAACATCCCTAGGTTCTTTTTTATTTGTTTCAACTTCATAGTTCATTTTTGCCATATCACTGTCTGTGATTGTGTTAGTTAGTTTTTCTAATTCATCTTTAATTTCAGGATGATTTTCAATAACTTCATTTCTAACAACATTGCCACATAAATATGATGGATAAAAGTTTTTATCATCTTTAAGAACTGTTACATCAGACACAGAAAGTTGACCATCAGTAGTAAAGATAACCATAACATCAATTTTACCTTGGTTAATTGCCTGATACTTTAACCCAATGTCCATATCCATAGTTTTCTTAAAGTCAAAACCATATGTTTTACATAGTGCATCATAACCGTCTTCTCTTTCAAAGAAATCATATTCAGCACCAAAATTTAATTTGTTAGATATAGCCTTTAAGTCAGAATAAGTTTTAATATTGTATTTATTAGCAATTTCTTTTCTAACAACTAAACCATATGTGTTGTTAAAACCATACATTCCAACCCAACTCATTTTTAACTTATCATTATATTGCTTTTCCAGCGTAGGGAATAGGTCCTCTGTATATAGTCCATCTTTTTTTAGTACCATATTCCATGCAGTACCTGTATATTCAGGATAAATGTCAAATTCACCTTTTTCCATAGCAGGTTCAATGTTTGATGTTCCACCACCAACACCTTGTGTAATTTCAACATTCAAGTCAGTATCTTGTTCAATAAGAATGTCCATCATTTCACCAAGGATATATTGTTCTGTCATAGGCTTAGTTGCAATATTGATTGTTTCTTTTTTGCCACTTGGAACAATAGAAACTATTGTAATTACAGCAACAAGAATAATAGCAACAATGCCCATAATTTTGTTAGTTTTCTTAGCTTTAATACTTCTTTTAGAAATTCTCTTTTCAATAAATCCAAGGATAAAATCAAATACCAAAGCAAGTATAGCAATAAGCAAACTACCAACCATAGTCATTGCAGTGTTGTTAGTAGTGATACCTCTGTAAATAGCAACACCAAGTCCACCGGCTCCAATGAAAGAGGCAATACCGGCAAGTGCAATTGTCATAGTTACCATATTTCTAATACCTGAAAGTATAACAGGCATTGCAAGTGGCAATTTGATTTTAAATAGAATTTGCAGTTTTGTACTACCCATACCTTTTGCAGCCTCAAGAATGTTTTTATCAACATTAGTTATACCTGTGTATGTACTTCTCACCATAGGCAGTAGTGCATAAATTGTTAAAGCTATTACAGCAGTAACGTTACCAACACCTGAAAATGGAATTAAAAAACCAAGCATTGATATTGAGGGAATGGTATATAAGAAATTGATTACACCAAGAGTAGGCTTAGATGACTTCTCATATTCACTGATTAAAATACCTACTGTACCACCAAAGATTATTGCAATAAAAATTGCAAGTAGTGAAATTTCTATATGTTCTAAAAGTAAGTTAAAGAAAAAATCTTTCTTATCAATTAATAAAACCCACATTTCTTTTATCATTTTTCTTCCTCCTTATTATTTAATTACCTAATTTCCTAATTGCATTTACAGGACATTTTTCATAGCAAAGACCACAATGTAAGCAATGAGTTTGATTGATTTTAAAATCATTAATACATTTTTGAGGGCATATTTTCTCACATTTTTTGCACTTAATACATTTGTCAGTTATCTCATAACCATTTTTAATAACTTCGCTATTACCTAAAGGAAAAACCTCTCTGACAATCGGTTCTTTACCTAAATCAAAAAAATTCAACTTCACCATTATCAATACAAAAAGCTTCAAGTACATATCTGCTATCATTAGGATAAACATTATTCATTGAAGGATTTTCCTTGAATATACGGTCAATCCAAACTTTTTGTTCATCAAGTTTATGTGCTTTACCGTTAAGCCTAATCATTTGATAATCTTTGTTCATTCCGGTAATGGCAACATTACTGCCTTTCATTAACTGATGATAAAAACTTTTTCCTCTTGCAGTACAAAAATAAAGTTTCTCACTGTCAACAAGCATAATATCAATAATTCTAATTTGTGGTTTGCCACTTTCATCAACAGTAGCAAAAGCAACATCCTTAATTTCTCTTAGTATCTGTAAACATTTTTCAGCGTTCATATTTAACTCTCCTTTAAGTTTCTAGTTTCATTTTAATTGAAGTTAAACTATGTAACAAGTACGCACTTTTTTATTACATAGTTACTTAAAAGTAACCTATTGATTTGCTTTGCTTAATAGTATATAATTGAATATAGAATGAATTATAGTGTCAAATAAAGACTAACTATTAAAAGTCAAGGCTATAATGAAGATATTTTGAATTAATCAAAAAAATCCTTTAGATCGTATTGGAATCGTAAAAATAGCATGACAAAAGAGCATCATAAATGGTGCTCAAAAATAGAATTAAACTGTTGGTTGGTATGGTTGTTTAGATTTCTCCATTGCAAAAATTAAGCGAACAAGTTTCTTTGTTGCATGGGATAATGCAACATTGTAATGTTTGCCTTCTGAGCGTTTCTTACCAAGATATACACCGAAAGATTCATCCCAGTAACAAACATATTTTGTTGCATTGTACAGAGCGTATCGTAAGTACCTTGAACCACGCTTTTCCATATGAGAATGGCAGTTCTCTAATTGACCGGATTGGTAGGTAGAAGGTGACATACCTGCATATGCAAGTATTTTATCAGCTGAATCAAAGCGATTGAAATCTCCAATTTCAGCGATAATCATAGCTCCTGTATTATAACCGATACCTGGGATTGTAAGTATTGGAGAATCAATTTTATCCATAATAGATTTGATTTCTGTTTCAATTTCATTAATTTCAGTAGTTAATTCTTTGATAAGCTTAATAGTGTGTTTTAGTTCTAAGGATTTTGCGGCATATGTGAACCAATAGAATTTCTGGCAGCATTACGAATTAGATTGGCTGTATCTTTACCATATCGTCCATGTGAATTTTCAGATAGCAAATTGGTAAGTCTGGTAAGGTGTGAAGATGCAATAGCATTAGCAGATGGAAATTCAGATAATAAGGCATAAACTGAAGCCATATGAAGTGTAGGAACGAGTTTTTCTAATTCAGGAAAAAGGATACATACAAGTCTAGAAATAGAAGATTTTAATTTTGCTCTTTCTTTTACTTTATCAAAACGGTATCTAGTTAGTGACTTTAGCTCCTCATTGTGGTATGATGTATCTGAGTAGGACTTTAAGTTTACATCAGACATAATCATAGAAGCAATTGTACGGGCATCAACTTTATCTGTTTTCGTCTTTCTAAGACTTAAACTTTTTCTGTATAGATTTGTATGTAATGGATTGATAATGTAGGTCGGCAAACCTTTATCAAGAAGGAATCCCAGAAGATTGTAACTATAGTGTCCGGTGGCTTCAAGTCCTACTTTTACTTTTGTTAAATCATCTGAAATGGATTGTACTTTCTGAAATAAGGTTTCAAAGCCTTCACGATTGTTAGAGATAGTAAAAGATTTAAATAAGACTTCACCATCTGAATTGGTAATAAAACAGTCGTGTTTATCTTTAGCAACATCAATTCCAATATAAATCATAATGAAAACTCCTTGTGAGTGTATTTTTGATACTGTTTAGACCACTGGTACTCCTTGCGATTGTAACCTCGTTCTAAATAAACCGTCATGCGGTATCTAACTAATTAACAAATATACAAAGAGACTGTGGTTGTAGCCTTTCAAAAACCATCAAGTGGTAGGAGATTGTAAACAATCCACAGTATCTCTATCATTATAGCACACAGACCTTGGAGGGTCTATAAATACTACTACTTTATTATACGAGGAGAATGTAGTATAGCTTTATAAACTATTACTACTAATATAAGAATGAAAACAAAAGAAGAATTACCTGCATGTCCTGTTGCAACAACAGTTTCACTCATAGGAAGTAAATGGAAAATATTAATTATGCGTAACCTATTGGTCCGACCTTGGAGATTTAATGAATTAAAAAAAGACCTTGATGGCATAAGCCAAAAGGTCCTTACCGATAGTTTGCGTTCAATGGAAGATGACGGAATTGTTACCCGTACTGTGTATGCAGAAGTCCCACCAAGAGTAGAATATGCTCTTTCACCATTAGGTGAATCTATGCGACCAATTATGGATGCAATGGAAAAATGGGGAACAGAGTATAAGAAAAGTTTGGAATAAAAAAGACTCAAGAATTTTTAATACTTGAGTCTTTTTTATATATGAATTGTGAATATAATTCAATATATAATTAAAAAAATGCAAATACATATTGAAATGTTTATTGTACTATGATATAATATCACTAAATTGTTAAAATTATATAAAAAATAATTATATACAATATATTATCTGTGTGAAATTACAAAAGATAAGTCCCATAAATGGGACAGTAAAATAAAAAAAAGACCTGCTTTAGCAGGTCTTAAATCACACAACGTGACGGTTGCAAATTAATGCAACGAGTTGAATAAATTTTTATTTGAACTCGTAGTGTAATCTCATAAGGTTTTAAGATTGTCTTAATTATATACTTAAATTTTTTTATTGTCAATACAAAAGGAGAAATTTTATGAAAGATTATTATGTTGGTTTTGACATTGGTACTGAATCAGTAGGATGGGCAGTGTCTGATTTTTACTACAATCTATGTAAATTTCATGGTAAGTCTATGTGGGGCTATGAGCTTTTTGATGAATGTAATACTGCTGTTGATAGGAGAACCTTTAGAAATTCAAGAAAAAGAATTGATAGAAAGAAACAAAGAATTGCATGGTTACAAATGTTGTTTAATGAGGAAATTTCTAAAGTAGATATTGCTTTTTTTCAAAGACTAAAAGAAAGTAATCTTTATCTTGAAGATAAATCAACCAATGTGCCTTATGCAGTATTTGCTGATAAAGATTATACTGATGTTGATTATCATAAGAATTATCCTACAATTTATCACCTTAGAAAAGAGCTTATTGAAAGTGAGGACCCACATGATGTTAGATTGGTTTATCTTGCATTGCACCATCTAATTAAGAATAGAGGTCACTTTTTGTTTGATAATCTTAATTCTGATTATGACAGTGATTCTTCTTTTGATTTTCTTTATGACGATTTGGTTACTTATTTAAAAGAAGAAATGGGTATTATACTTGAATGTATTGATTCTTCAAAAGTTGCTGATATTCTCAAGGATAAAAGCAAGAGTAGAAGTGATAAGAGAAAAGAACTTAGTAATTATTTTCAAATTACTAAGAAGTACAACCCCCAGGAATTTGAGATTATTACTTTGCTTTGTGGATTGAAAGGAACTTTATCTACTATTTTTAGTGATAAAACTTTGGACGAGGCCGAAAAAAATAAAATTGTTTTTGATAACAGTTTTGATGAAAATGAAGACGATTACATTGCTATATTGCAAGACAGATATGAACTTATTGAAAAAGTAAAAGCAATTTATGATTGGGCTGTTTTAGCTGATATTCTAAACGGTGAATCTTATATATCTTTTGCAAAGGTTAAAACATATGAAGAACATAAGAATGATTTGAAAATGTTGAAGGATTATGTTAAAGAAAGATGTTTTGATATGTATGATGAAATTTTTAGGGTATCATCTGATATTCCAAATTACACATCATATAGTGGAAAGTATAAGGAAGACGGTAAAACAGGAGTTTTACCACGAAAGAGCAAAGCAACACAGGAAGAATTTTGTTCATACCTATTGAAGTCCTTTAAAAATTTTGACCATTCTGGTTATGAAGATATGTTTCTAAAAATTGAGAATAACACATTTATGCCTAAGATTGTGGTAAAAGATAATGGTGTTATTCCGATGCAGGTTAACGAAAAAGAAGTAAAGATGATTCTTAAAAATGCTTCTAAATACCTTCCTTTTCTAAGTGAAAAGGATTGTGACGGAGTTACAGTTATTGATAAAATTCTAATGATTTTTCAGTTTAGAATTCCTTACTATGTTGGTCCTTTAAATACTCATAGTGATAAGTCTTGGCTTATTAGAGGTAAAGAAAAAATTTATCCTTGGAATTTTGATAAGGTTGTAGATGTTGAAAAGTCAGCAGAGGCTTTTATTACAAATCTAACAAGCAAGTGTACATATCTGTTTGATAAAGATGTTATTCCTAAGAACTCAATTTTATATAGCAAGTTTATGGTTCTTAATGAACTTAATAATTTGCGTCTTGATGGTGAGAAACCTGATGTTCAGTTTAAGCAAGATATATTTAATGACCTTTTTATGCATCACAAAAAAGTGACAAGAAAGAGTCTTGTAAACTATATCAAAGCAAAGACAGGTGAAACACCTGACATTACAGGAATTGATGGTGACTTCAAAACAAGTATGCGTTCAGCTATTGAACTTTCTTCTTATGATTTATCTTTAGAAGAAAAGGAAGTAATTATTTCTTCTATTACCATTTTTGGTGACGATAAAAAGTTACTAAAAAAGAGATTGAAGAAAAACTTTGTAGATAAGTTATCAAATGATGATATTAAGAAGATAAGCAAGTTAAAATATAAAGATTGGGGAAGATTTTCTAAAGAATTATTAACTGAAATTTATGATTTTGATGAAAATACCGGTGAAGTAAAGGATAATATCATTAATTCCCTTTGGAATACGAATGATAACTTTATGGAACTTTTAGGTTCAAAATATAATTTCCAAAAGAGTATCGAAAGTGCCAACAAGGGAATTCAGCAAGGTAATTCAATTAGAAAAATGGTTGAAGCATTATATGTATCTCCAAAGATAAAAAGACCTATTTATCAGTCTTTACTTATTATGAAAGAAATTGAGAAGATTCAAAAGAGCCAGCCTAAGAAAATATTTGTGGAAATGACTCGTAGTGATGGTGTTAAAGGAGATAAAGGACGCAAACACTCTCGTAAAAAGCGTCTTGAAGAACTTTACAAAAATTGCAAAGAAGATTCCGGTGAACTTTGGGAAAGTCTAGAGAAAACACCTGACAATGAATTTCAACAGGACAAGTTGTATTTGTACTACACTCAATTTGGAAAATGTATGTACACAGGAGAAAGTATAGATATTTCAGATTTGTTTAATAAAAATATCTACGATATTGACCACATTTTTCCTAGATCAAAGGTAAAAGATGATAGCCTTGATAACCGTGTATTAGTTAAGAGAACAGTGAACTCTCATAAGGATAATGACTATCCTTTAGATAAGTCTATTAGAGATAAGATGAAATCTTTTTGGTATGTACTTTATTCTAAAGAGTTGATCAGTAAGAAAAAGTTTGAAAGACTTACAAGGTCAACAAGCTTAACAGACAGTGAGCTTTCTGACTTTATTGCTCGTCAACTTGTAGAAACTTCACAGTCAACCAAAGCTGTTGCTAATATTCTTAAGGTTTTGTACCCAAATACTGAAATTGTCTATGTTAAAGCTAGATATGTTTCTGACATTAGAAATAAGCAAGAATATAAAATGCTAAAATGTAGAACAGTCAATGATATGCACCATGCAAAGGATTCGTACCTTAATATTGTTGTTGGTAATGTGTATAACGAAAGATTTACACATAATAAGATTAACTTTATAAAGGGTTTGCAAACTAAGAAATATAGTATGAACAAAATGTTTAGCTATGATGTTAAAAATGCATGGATTGCTGAAGATAATTATTCTTTGAATATTGTAAAGAAAACAATGAATAAGAATAATCCTATCTACAGGAGATACGCTTTTGTTCAACATGGAGCACTCTTTAAAGTTTTACCTCTTAAAAAGGGTAAAGGACAAGCACCATTAAAGGGAAATTCACCACTTTCTGATATTAACAAGTACGGTGGCTATGATAAGCCAACATCTTCTTACTTCTCATATGTTGAATATGAAGGTAAGAAAGGAAAGAAAAGTCGTCAACTTGTTCCTATTGACAGCTACTTAAGAAAAGAATATGAGGATAATCCTATTCAGTATTTAACAGAAAGATTAGGTCTAGTTAATCCGAAAATTCTTATTCCGGTTGTGAAGTACAATGCTTGTATCGAGATTGATGGATTTAGAATGAATATTAGCAGTAAGTCAAATGGTGGTAAGACAATAGTATATAAATCAGCAATGCCTCTTGTTTTGGGTTACCAAGGTGAGTTGTATGTAAGAAATATTACAAAATTACTTGAAAGCCCTGAAGAACATACTATCACTGAATTTGATGGTGTTTCTATTGATGAAAACATCGCTTTATTTGATACTTTAGTGAACAAAATGTGTAATACAATTTTAAAAGTAAAATATTCAGATATGGGAAAAAAGATTAATCAAAAGAGAGATGTATTTGTTTCTCTTGATTTAAGAACACAATGTTTTGTTTTAAATGAAATTTTAAAAATATTACATTGTAATGTTTTAATGGGAGATTTATCGAAAATAGGTCTGGCTAAAAAATCTGGTGCACTTACTTCTAATTCTGTATTAACAGATATTAAGAATGTAAAATCTATTTATCTTGTTAATCAGTCAGTAACAGGATTATTTGAAAACAAAATTGACTTGTTGAATATGTAAATTTATTATTTAGGAGAGTAACTATGAGCTGGAGAACAGTTGTAATAACAAAAACATGTAAACTGGATTATTCTATGGGTTATCTGGTTGTTCGTGATGTTGAAAAAACTGCAAAGATACATATTAGCGAAATTAGTATGTTAATTGTTGAGAGTACATCTGTGGCAGTAACTGTTGCTCTCCTAAACGAATTAACCAAGAAAAGTGTCAAAGTTATTTTTTGTGATGAAAAGCATAGTCCATCATTTGAATTAACCCCATATTATGATAGTTGTAAGTCTAGCCTGAAACTGAAACAACAGATTGATTGGGATGACCACATCAAACAATATATATGGACAAATATTGTCGCAGAAAAAATCAGTAATCAAGCAAAAGTATTAAAGCAATTTCAGTTGACTCAATATACTCAATTATTGCAATATATTGATGAAATTGAGTTTAATGATGCTACTAATAGAGAAGGCCATTCTGCCAAAGTATATTTTAATGCTTTATTCGGTAAGAGCTTTTCAAGAAAAAATGATTGTCCCATTAATGCTATGCTAAATTATGGATACAGTATTATACTTTCTGCTTTTAACAGAGAAGTTGTGTCAAATGGTTACATAACACAACTGGGATTATTTCATGATAATATGTTTAATCAGTACAATTTAAGTTGTGATTTAATGGAACCATTCCGACCTTTTGTTGATTCTATCGTTAAGGAATGTAATCCGAAAAAATTTGATAAAGAAGAAAAAGTACAGATATACACTTTACTTAACAAAGAGTTGATAATAGATGACCGAAAACAAACTTTTCTTAATGCGATAAAAATATATTGTAAAAGTGTTTTTACAGCAATAGAAGAACAGAATTCATCTTTAATAAGGTTTCCAAAAAATGAGTTATAGATTTATGAGAGTTTTAGTAATGTTTGATTTACCAACAGAAACAGCTGAAAATAGAAGAAATTATACTAAGTTTAGAAAGTATTTAATTAAAAGTGGTTTTATGATGATGCAGCAGTCTGTTTATGTGAGATTGGCATTAAATCAGACAAATGCAAAAGGAATGATCGATAGTGTAAAAAAGAACAAGCCTCCGGAAGGTCTTGTTCAAATTATTACTATTACCGAAAAACAGTATTCAAAGATGGAAATTATTTCCGGTGAGTATTCAAATGATACAGTAGATACTGATGAAAGGTTGTTAATGCTATGAGAATGTTATATAAGTTAATGACAGATCCTGTGAAATTTGAAAATAGTAATATTAAACTGTTGGTTATTGAAAATAAAATTCAGTTTAGAAATACTATTCTAAGTTTACAGAATAGTGATGAAGAGGGCTTATTTGTGTTTTCAAAGGATTATAAACCACTAGATTTTTCTAAGTCAGTTAGATTTATAGATAATGCACTATCTTTTAATTTAGCTGATAAAAAGCTTATGAGTAAAATTAATAGTGATTTAGAATTTATTTGTAATTCAAAGTATTTTGATGAATTATCAATGATTAAAGAATTATGTACAAAGCTTTGTTATAATCTTTGTGAAGAAAAAGAATTTGATTTTACGTTTAATGATGAAATAGAAACAAGTGCTTTTATAAAACTGTTTTCTTTCTCTCCTAATAATGATTCTTCAGGTGTATTGGAAAAACTTTTATTGTATATTAATTTAGTAAATAAGTATCTAGGTATTAAGTGTTTTATAACACAAAATCTCTATATTTATTTTAGTTATGATGAGATTTTATCATTTTATAACACACTTATTGCTCACGATATTTATTTAGTAGATATAGAAAATATATTTCCAAATCAAATTACTTCTCTAGAAGAAGTAATAATAATTGATAAAGATTTATGTGAGATGATTGACAAATAATATAAAAATGTAATAAAATTAAGTAAAATATCTTATGAATTTACCATGCACATGTAGTGGATGCATTCTATTTGAGGTTTGAGAGTAGTGTAATTTCATAAGGTATTAAAACTTTATACAAGAAATTACAAGAAATGAGGTTGGTTTGAGAGTAGTGTAATTTCATAAGGTATTAAAACCTATTAGCTCTGGTTTAGACTCCGTTAAAGTTTGAGAGTAGTGTAATTTCATAAGGTATTAAAACAATCTCTTGCAAACTTATTCAAAAAGGAGGGTTTGAGAGTAGTGTAATTTCATAAGGTATTAAAACTAAGAATTCAGCTGAAACATTTGTTGTATTGTTTGAGAGTAGTGTAATTTCATAAGGTATTAAAACCTATAACGCAGTTATGAAAGTATTGGAGGGTTTGAGAGTAGTGTAATTTCATAAGGTATTAAAACAAGTGTTTAACTTGTTGTTTAACAGTTAGTGTTTGAGAGTAGTGTAATTTCATAAGGTATTAAAACGACTTGTCTTTATTCATCATCAAAAATATAGTTTGAGAGTAGTGTAATTTCATAAGGTATTAAAACACCTGACAAGACCAAATGTGGAAACCCTTGGTTTGAGAGTAGTGTAATTTCATAAGGTATTAAAACAAAAAGTTTGGTTATTTAACAATAACCAAGTTTGAGAGTAGTGTAATTTCATAAGGTATTAAAACGTAGTAATGTTTCTTTTAGGAAAACATATCGTTTGAGAGTAGTGTAATTTCATAAGGTATTAAAACGTCTTTTTCAATTTGTTTTCCTCCTTGTATGTTTGAGAGTAGTGTAATTTCATAAGGTATTAAAACATTAACGCTTATGCTGAAGCTATTGCAGCAGTTTGAGAGTAGTGTAATTTCATAAGGTATTAAAACTTTAGAAATAGTGGAGCAGTAATGCTTCGTGTTTGAGAGTAGTGTAATTTCATAAGGTATTAAAACTGAGGGTCAACCTCTCTTCCGTTGCTGTCAGTTTGAGAGTAGTGTAATTTCATAAGGTATTAAAACCAGGCAAGGCGGCAGCTTTATAGCCAATTTGTTTGAGAGTAGTGTAATTTCATAAGGTATTAAAACCTTTTCATCTCACCGCAGCCCTCACAGAAGGTTTGAGAGTAGTGTAATTTCATAAGGTATTAAAACAGTGTTGACTTTATATAATGACGGCAGTATGTTTGAGAGTAGTGTAATTTCATAAGGTATTAAAACTCGTCAAGTAAGACAGAGTCATTATCACTGTTTGAGAGTAGTGTAATTTCATAAGGTATTAAAACTGATAGCAACTTGAATCTATTGCTATTAGTGTTTGAGAGTAGTGTAATTTCATAAGGTATTAAAACTATTAGCGCTCATGTAGTGGCTGAAAAGCCGGTTTGAGAGTAGTGTAATTTCATAAGGTATTAAAACCTATACCTAAGAATGAAGGTGACTATCTAGTTTGAGAGTAGTGTAATTTCATAAGGTATTAAAACCGATAGCAGATAATAGTTTTGTGCCAGTGGTTTGAGAGTAGTGTAATTTCATAAGGTATTAAAACTCAGCCCAAAGTTTAAATGTATCGAGTAAAGTTTGAGAGTAGTGTAATTTCATAAGGTATTAAAACAGGAGTAAATAAAATGAGCAAATTTATTATGTTTGAGAGTAGTGTAATTTCATAAGGTATTAAAACATCTGGTGCAATCATCCCACCGACTGAGGCGTTTGAGAGTAGTGTAATTTCATAAGGTATTAAAACTTCTTAAGATCGATCATCAAGCTGATCTTTGTTTGAGAGTAGTGTAATTTCATAAGGTATTAAAACACAACAACCATTTAATTAAAATCAGGAGTGGTTTGAGAGTAGTGTAATTTCATAAGGTATTAAAACCAAGAAGTGTTCAGCAATTATGGACCTTAGTTTGAGAGTAGTGTAATTTCATAAGGTATTAAAACTTATGGTCTCGTGAGCTTGCTCACCTTTTAGTTTGAGAGTAGTGTAATTTCATAAGGTATTAAAACAACTTCAGATCTTCTTAAACCTGTAGAGCGTTTGAGAGTAGTGTAATTTCATAAGGTATTAAAACCCGTCTGTTGTTTCTTCGATAATCAAATAGTTTGAGAGTAGTGTAATTTCATAAGGTATTAAAACCCTACTAACAACAACTTGGACAGAAGGCAAGTTTGAGAGTAGTGTAATTTCATAAGGTATTAAAACCTTTACTTCTCTGATGTGTCCGCGCACATAGTTTGAGAGTAGTGTAATTTCATAAGGTATTAAAACGTGTATTACAAAAGCAAATTTATAGAACAGTTTGAGAGTAGTGTAATTTCATAAGGTATTAAAACTTGTAACTGCATTTTTATTCCTCCTTTTTGGTTTGAGAGTAGTGTAATTTCATAAGGTATTAAAACTGGACTTTGATACTTGTTGACAACACTGTTGTTTGAGAGTAGTGTAATTTCATAAGGTATTAAAACCAAGGTTTTTCTAATTCTTGAAGCTGTTGTGTTTGAGAGTAGTGTAATTTCATAAGGTATTAAAACAAGGTTGCCAAAGCCGACGGTGAAACCTTCGTTTGAGAGTAGTGTAATTTCATAAGGTATTAAAACTAGGAGTTACGGGGCTAGTGAGCCTAAGAGTTTGAGAGTAGTGTAATTTCATAAGGTATTAAAACATAAGAAAAGTTCGGATTTGGTGAGGTACTGTTTGAGAGTAGTGTAATTTCATAAGGTATTAAAACACACTTACAAAAATGGCAGAGGATAGAATGGTTTGAGAGTAGTGTAATTTCATAAGGTATTAAAACAGCAAAGATTTTGAACAAGTCCGTAAAAAATGGACAATGGAAAAAACACCCTCTTGATGTAGAATATACATCAGGAGGGATTTTTAATGCCAAGAAGTTACCGACACATAAGTAATTACGAAAATGAAATATTAGAATTAAAATCAAAAGGGTTTACTGTGATAGAAATAGGGGCAAAACTTGGTTTTACTCAAAAGCAAGTACATAACTTCATCACACGATACAATAAGAAACAACGAATGCTTGAAGCAGGAAAAGTAATTCACAAGAAGGGTAGACCGCCAAAAGATTATGAAGTCACAGAAGATATGAAAATCAATGAGTTAAAATATATCATAGCTCGTAAAGATTCAAAGATAAAACAATTAGAAATGGAAAATGAATTAATGAGGGATTTTCTCTCGCACACAGGAAGGAAGTGAAGCCATCAATAAAATATCAAGTAATCTTTAAGCACAAAGATAAGTATAGCATAAGTCAAATGTGCAAATTCTTTGGAGTATCAAGGAGTGGATATTATGCGTTTTTGAAAAGAATGGATATACCTGACAGAGATTTGCCGTTAGCTGAAAAGATAAGAGAATGTCAAGAGGAAAGTCATAATACTTATGGCTATCGCAGAGTACATATATGGCTTGAAAAGCAAGGTATATACTGCAATCCTAAAACTGTATTAAGGGTTATGCAAAAGTATAATCTACTATCTGTTGTCCGTAGAAAGAAGTTTAAGTATGTGTCTGAACACCTACACAAATATCCAAATCTACTAAACAGAGAGTTTAATGCAGATAGACCAAATCAAAAGTGGGTTACTGATATATCCTATATTCCAACTGCTCAAGGTAACTGTTATTTATCAATAATTAGAGATTTATATGATAACAGTATAGTATCTTACCGGTTATCAAGAAAAATGACTGTAAAACTCGTGCTAGATACAATCAAAGAGGCTGTGAAAAAAGAAAATATCACTGCAGAGTTGCAGCTCCACAGTGACCAAGGTTCGCAATATGTATCGCATGAATATCATTTGCTAACACAATCATACGGCATAACACCGTCAATGTCAAGGCGAGGTAATCCATATGACAATGCTTTAGCAGAAAATTTCTTTTCAATACTTAAAACAGAGTGTATCAATAGAGTGAAAATAGCTAATTATAAGGAAGCAAAACTCCTCATAAATGAATATATCAACTTTTACAACAACTATCGTATTCAAACAAAAACAAAACTGACTCCGTTAGAAAAACGAAATCAGTTTGTTGCTTAAAATTTAATTTTCTACATCAAGTAGGCTCTTTTTGTACTGTCTATACAATATGGGGCGGTTCAATTTAACTACTGGATGTTCATGTTTGAGAGTAGTGTAATTTCATAAGGTATAAAAACATATCCCTAATTTATAATTCTCTGTGTCTGTTTGAGAGTAGTGTAATTTCATGAAAAGAATAATTAGGGTTCGATTCCCCTCACCTCCACCAAACAAGTATTGGATGAACACCTACTTTTTCAGCGGCGGCTTCGCCGTCAGGTGTGTTCTCTGATACAACAACAGAACGCCGTTTCAGTGTAAAAACCGGAACGGCGTTTTTGCTGATTTTTTTGGTAATAGTAGAAAATCAGTTTAGAATATGATATAATTGATTTACTACCTATTATTTTATAACACAGCAGAAAGGAAAGTATTTTTGAAAAAGTACGTGTCTATTTTCGGCGATTCAATCAGCACACTATCCGGGTGGAATCCAAAGGATTATAACGTCTTTTACGAAGGCGAGAATTGCGAACGCTCCGGCGTCAAAGATTATTCCGATACTTGGTGGGGACAGTTGATCGAATATCTCGAAGCAAATTTATTGGTTAATGATTCTTGGTCAGGCAGTCGAGTAACAAAGCTACCGAATTATTATCGATTATTCCCATCAGGAATCAGCGACGAAAGGATCAATAATCTAAAAAAATTGCACAGAAATCCCGATATTATTGTTATTCAATTGGGAGTAAACGATTGGGGGTTCGGAGTCGATCTGTTATCTCAAAAGCCCAACGGAAATGAACGAAATAAATTTGTGTTCCGCGACGCATATAGCATGATGCTTGAAAAATTAAGATCAAAGTATCCGAAGGCGCAGATTTATTGTGTTACTCTGTTTTCGACATATACGCCAACGGAGCCGGTAATTCATTTTCCCAAGGTGCTGTACGGAAACAGTATCGAGTCCTATAACAAAGTAATAGGTGAAGTTGCGAGCGAATATCAATGCGAAGTAATAGATTTACATGCAGATAAAATCTCGATCCCGACAATTGACGGCTCGCATCCCAATAAAGATGGTATGACGATCCTGGCAAAGCTTATTGCCAGAGGAATATTGAGCGGAGATTGCTTACACTTGGATTGTCAAACCGATCACGAATATGTGCAAATCGGCGGGGATCCTCGCAAGAGAGTGTTGATGTGTTCACAATGCGGAAAAATAAGAGAAGAGGAATTATCCTGACGCGGTGAATCATTGACGAAAAGGGAAATCCGTTGTAGAATAAAGTGAAAAGACAGGAAAGGGGAGATGCCGCAGATGAAACGCAAAAAGTTAAAAACCCCGGTGATATATTATGTTTTCGCGGGCATACTGCTTTTGATACTCGCTTTTGCGGGTTATCAGGCGCTGAAAATATATCTTCCCCAGTCAGAGGAATCGAAGGGCTTTGAGTCGATCAAGGAAGAAGCCGGGATAAAAGATATCAGCGCGCAGGAGATCATCGGCAGCACGGAGCCGTCGCAGTCCGGCGAAACTGACAATAAAACGGAGAACGCCGCGGATAACACGCCCGTTTTAACCTTGACTCAGAAGAACAGCGACTTCGTCGGCTGGCTCAGCATCGAAGACACAGTGATAGATTATCCCGTTATGAAATCCGATGAGAGCGATCCCGAGTTCTATCTGCACCGTGATTTTGACAAGAACTATTCGTATTCGGGTACGCTGTTCATCGGCGAGGGCTGCGACGCCGATTCAGACGCCTTTGTGATCTACGGTCACAACATGAACTCCGGTTCTATGTTCGGCAGTCTCGACAGCTACAAAAGCGGCAGCTTTGCGCTGGAGCATAAGGATATCGTATTTCGGACGGTAAAAGAAAACCGTGTCTATCGCGTCTTTGCCGCGTTTCAGACAAAGCTGCTCCCCGAGGATTCAAAGGAATTTGCGTATTACCGGTCGGTGGGCGAGCTGAGCAAGGACGAATATGAAGGTGTACTTGAAAACGTCCGGAATATGTCGCTGATTTCTCTGAACGAAGCTCCAAAGTATCCGGAGCAGATCATGTTTTTGTCGACCTGCTACTACCATACCGACGAAGGAAGATTCGTAGTGGCCGCATACCGAATTGCATAATTTTTCATTCATCCTTTCAACCGTCGTACATTTTGTGCGGCGGTTCTTTATTTTGTATATATGTGTGAATAAATATTTATCCAACTGTCATTATTGCAAAACAGAAATATTTTGGAGAAAATAAACAAAAGGTCTTGAAATTATTGTTCTAAAACGCTATAATAGCTATAAGTATAAGTGTCAGAAACGGAGGGGTGCATATTGGAAGAAGAAAACGCACAGAAAAACACGTTGGATGAAGCGATATCCTCTGCGGATAATGATTCTCAACATACACAAGCGCACCCAGTGCCCCAACCTACAGACGCTGACTGTACGCAAAGGCCCAAGACAGAAGCGTCTGGTTTTTCGCCTGAAAAAAAGGAGAATACCGACCGCAAAAAGCCCGCCGGTAAACGACCAAAGGGCAAGCCGCGCAAGAAGAAAAAAACCACCAAGCAGCTTCTTATCGGATTGCTGATCAAGATAGCGGTGATCGCATTGGTCGTATGGGGAGTTTTCACCTTTGTCTTGGGGATCATGATCCACTACGGCAACAATATGCACCCTATGGTGCGCGACGGAGATCTTGTAATAACCCTTCGCCTGCAAAAGCCGTTTATCAACGCGGCGGTGATGTACCGGCACGACGGCAGAACGACCGTCGGCAGGGTTATCGCGATGGAGGGCAGTGTTGTTGATATATCTAAAAACGGCACCTTTACCGTCAACGGCAACGCCCCTTCCGAGGAAGTATTTTATCCGACCTATCCCGCGGACGGCTCAGATATAAAGTATCCGTACACCGTACCCGAGGGCAAGGTGTTTATCCTCAACGATTTTCGTGAGGACACAAACGACAGCCGCAGCTTCGGCGCAGTAGATACCGGCGATCTGCAGGGCACCCTGCTGCTCACCATGCGGCGCAGAGGCTTTTGATATGCCTCATAAACTTTACCGTTATCCTTTAGGATGACGATTTCCCGCCATACGCGGGAACACAAACAGTCAGCAATTCAATTGCATATAAAATCTTTTCAATATAACAAAGGAGGAAAAACAATGAAGAGATTTACAAAAATCATGGCGATCATCATGGCAACCGCGCTGATCATGGGCATTGCCGCAATCTCCGCTTCGGCGGCGAATTACACGCCGCAAGCAGGTGGAACTACCAGCTTCAACAAATATCTGATCGTTGACGAGGATGCTAAGGTTCCCGCTATTACATTCGAATACACTATTGCTCCGGGTACCGCGATAGAACCTACCGCTTCTACATTATCTGTATTTGCCGGCGTAGGCACTCCTGTTGTTGGTACTGCCGCTTATGCAGCGAATGATACAAAGTTAACAGCTGTAGCCCCCGGTGATCTTGTTACTCTGGACTCCGGCGAAAACTACGTAAAGAAGGTAGTCAACATCAATTTTGAAAGCGTTAGCTTCCCCGAGCCCGGTATCTATCGCTACATCTTAACTGAGAAAGAAATCAGTGGTGTTACAGGCATACAGTATGATACGCAGAAGTCTAAGGATGCTACCGCTAAGACTCGTATCCTTGATGTTTATGTAACAGATAAAGACGGCGCTTTGGCTGTATCTTCTTACGTTCTTCACGATACTGCTGCTGCTGTTTCTAAAAAGGTAGTTGAACACGATGGTGATCGGGTTACAGACAAGTCTGACGGCTTTGTAAATGAGTACAAGACATCTAATCTTGAATTTGGTAAGGAAGTAACCGGTAATCAGGGTTCAAAGGACAAGTACTTTGATTTTACGCTTACTATTGCCAACGCGCTTCCGAATACAGCCTATACTGTTGATATAACAGGCGCTGAAGCAACAAGCGTAGCAAACGCTGCTACTATTGCAGCTAATGCAGGACAGACAAATGCATCTACTATTACAACCGATGAAAACGGCGGTGCTACTGTACATTATTATCTGAAGGACGGTCAGTATATAAAGGTTAAAGGTCTGCCTCAGGCTGCAACTTACACTCTTACCGAGAAATATGAGGATTACACTCAAACCTCGGGCATAACTACCGATGTAAGCGGTAAAACTCAGGTTTACGCTGCTCCTGCTTCTACAGCGACAGCTATTGGTCCTAATGACGTCTATGTTGGTTTCACCAACACCAAAGACGGCGTTATCCCCACCGGCGTTCTGCTCACGATCGCTCCGTTCGCTATCGGTATCCTTCTGTTCGGCGCGCTGATCATATTCTTTATCGCAAAGCGCAGAAGAAACAATTATTGAAAGAATCATCGGCAAGATGATGATGAAGATCCGGAGGACAGCGAAGACGAATGATCTCCGGTAGATCGGCATTACCGCGCGGATCTTGCCGATCCAAAAATCCGGAAATAAAATCCTCCGCATAAGCGGAGGCAAGCTCCCGGGATGCTCCGGGAAAACATAGTACTATGAAGAAAGGAGAGATACGATGCTGCGAAAAACGATCAAAATTGTTGACAAAGGTATCGATCGTATTGTCCTCATTGTGTCTCTCCTCTTTTTTCTCATCTGCATTTACGCAATGATCGACGCTGTTATGGTTTACTACAACGCCAACGATCAAAGTGTTTTGAAGTATAAGCCCCACGGTAAAGAAGATGCCGCAATACTGCGCGAGTTGTCCGACGACGCCGTAGCGTGGCTGACCGTGGACAACACCAACATAGACTACCCTGTTATGCAGGGCGAAAACAATTCGGAATATCTTAACAAAGACCCTTACGGAGACTATTCTCTCTCGGGTAGTATCTTTCTTGACAGCCGTTGCGACGGCGAATTCAAGGACGAGTACTCCCTGCTGTACGGCCACCACATGGACTACGGCGCCATGTTCGGGGCGCTGGACGAGTTTATCAAGCCCGATTATTTTTCAACCCACCGAACGGGCACACTGATCACCGTAGGCGGGGAAGAGTACAAAATCAACTTTTTTGCCGCGGCAAAAGCTCCCGCGGATGAAGACATTATTTTTGACCCGACGAATACTGACAACGAAAAGCTGCTTGAATATATAAAGACGAACGCAGCTGTCTATGAAGAGCCGCAGGATAGAACGCATATTATCGCGCTGTCTACCTGCCAGTCCGCCGAAAACATCGAGCGTATGCTCGTGTTCGGCATCCTAAGCCACTGATTTGCAAATCTATAAAGCATAAGAAAGTGAGTTTATCTTGAAAAAAGCAATCATTTTTCTCTTGACAGGCGCTGTTATGCTTGTCACGCTGTGTCTGCTCCCGTTCACCGCTTTCGCGGCGGAAGCGGAATCCGTTTCGATCCCCGTAGAGATCGAGGGCGGCGGCACGGCGGAAATAATCTCTGAAGTCAACTGTCCGCTGCCGAAGGAATCCTCTCTGGAGGTTCAAGACGGCGCGACAGAAAATATAAATATAAGTTTTTCCGTACCGGGGGATTATGAGTATACTATCCAAGCCGAAGCAAAGGACGGCTTGTATTATTCACCTGAGTATTATACTGCAACTGTCGCAGTCAGAGCGGACAACAGCGGCAAGCTGACGTCGACGGTCATTCTGACTAAGGCAGGCAGCAATTACAAGCTGGACAGATGCAGGTTTGTAATTGCCGAAAAGCAGTCGGACGAATCCGAAGCAAATGCTGTGACGCAGCCTGCCGGTACGGCGCAGACTCCGAAGAATCCGCCTACCTCACGTCCCCAAACAGGCGATGACAGTATGCTGGATATCTATCTTTTGATCTGTATCGCGGCGGCGGGCGGACTGTTTATGCTGGCTGTTATCTACTCGGTTTCTACCGAGCGGCTTATCAAAAGATAGTAAATAAGAAAATCTACAGTTTATAATTTTTATTCTGAGGCTATGCCTGAGAATCATAAATCAGTTTTATATTTTAACCGAAAGGAGGGTTTGCATATGAATACGCTAAAGAAAATTTATTCTGCGGCAGTAGTATGTCTGCTTTCCTTTAAAAAACGAAAGAACTTGCAGCTTTTCCTATGCATCATATGCATTTTGTCGCTCCTGATTCCCGGCTTTTCTTTAACCGTAACGGCAGTAATCGGCAACGGTATGCTAAGCAACAAGAGCATTGAGATGAATCTAAACACAGAGGAAGCTGATTCAAAAGTAACCCTTAACGGTATGATGCCGCACAACGCCGTTGCTACCGTAACGGATGTTACAGAAGACTACGCGGACGAAGGCGGATTGTTTGATAAAACCTCGGTCATCGCCGCTTACGATATCACCATCACCCACGGCGGCACAGAGTATCAGCCCGGAGAAAAAACTCCGATATATGTTGAGATCGCACATCCTAAAATCAGCGGCGGTACCGAGACAAAGCTGCTGCATATAAAGGATGACGGCACCCGCGAGGAGATCGAGGACTTTGAGATTGAGGACGGAAAGCTCAGCTTCTACGCGACCGGCTTCAGTATCTATGAGATCGTTGAGATCTCCGGCGGCAGCGCTACAGATAAAGCACAGACAGTCGAAGAACTCACCTCAGAAAGAGCACAGAACTCCGGCTTTTATCTCTATTACGGATCACCGGAAAATTTCTTTACTGCCAATTTAAACGAAAATGATGCTTTGGAAGAAACGACTGATATATCCAAAGCCGCGATATGGTTCTTTGAGGAGTCCGGTGGTTTTCTCAAGCTTTATACCTATGTAGACAACCAAAAGAAGTATCTGCGTAATAAAAGCGGAAATCTCGTGGAATTGACCACCAACGCCAATGCAGCAGATCTGCTTGATATCAGCGAAGTCAACAGCAGTACCCCGTCATTCAATATCAAGCTGAAAAATCAGAAAAAGTGGCTCCAGCACTCGGGAAGCGGTTCAGGTATTCGTTACTGGACAGATAATAATAACACAACAAATTCAAGAATCTTTATTGAATACACTATCCCTGTGACGGATCAGAGCGTAGTGAACCAGCTTGACGGCAAATCCTACGGTATTTTCCACTATGCGGAGGGATCTACTGTCGGCAACGCGTTTATGGCTGAGGGTGATACCCATTCGCTGGTAAAGATGGTTTTGACTGCGGGTAATAAAAACCGTATCCTTTATGTCGATGAGAATAACGAGATCGATCAGTGGACGTTCGAGTATAACGAGGAAAAAGGCGGGTTTATGCTGTCGACCGGCGGCAAATATCTCAGCGCCGACGGGAACGATATCGTGATCGTGGAATCACCCGATGACGCAAGCGTGTTCACGATAGATGCCGGCAGACAAAACACCGTGCGTCTCAGAACCGGTAATCATTACCTGACCTATGAGCCGAGAACCGAACAAAACGGCGGAGGCTTCTTCAAGTTCACGACCAACCCCTCCAATGCCTTTGCGTGGCTGAATCTTCTTGACCGCGCTTCGCTCGATGATCAAGAATATATCACCTTCTCGGCGGATCGCGTCAGTGTATCCGATGTTCCCGACGGCACTAAGGTAATCGTTTACGTGCGTATCTGGAACGAATCCGAGCTTCGCTATGATATGTATGCAATCGACCGTGACGGATCGCTGTATCCGTGCTTTGCTTCGGGCGGTAAAATAATGTGGCTCGGCGACGCGTCGGAATCGCTTGAATGGGAGTTTACCGAGTATCTTGACCCGGTCACCAAGCAGCCGAACTATTATTACGAACTGTACAATCCGTACTCTGAAAAATACCTCGCGCCGCAGTTGACGGGTCATCAGGTTCTGTCCGAGACCCCGATCGGTATCAATTTGCCCGGCAGAAGAGACGGCAGCTTCTACAGCAACGCTATCGCGTGGGATAACACCAGATATGCATATATCGGTTTGCGACCCAACGCTGACAAAACAGCGCTTGAACCGTGCGCTGAGTCAGTGGCGCTGCCGATATACTTCGCGACCCGTGAAGAATTGAACCTCAGCGACAGGCTTCATGAGGTGCCGACGCTCGACAATAACCAGTTCGGCATCAAGATGAAGATGGTCGATATTGCGAAGGATTCGAACCACACCAATCCTTCGCAGGGTTCTTCCGTAACTTGGGATTACCTTGGCGGTGAATATGGTCTGAACAACCTGAGAACAGGTCTGCTTAGTTCAAATCTGAATGAAAACGGCTATCCTACCGCAACCAAATCAAATAAAGACTTCGGCGAGGTCTTTGCGAATGCGATCCCGGTCAACCACTTGTTCCTGCAAAGTGTTCATGAATCGAGCGGTTACTTTGAATTCGACAGTACCCAGAACTTTGCGACTCTAAAGCGTGAGGACGAAAACGGAAATATCGTTTTCAATACAAAAGAAAACGGAGAGACAGACTTTACCCTGTATCACGAGCTGGGTACGCATACTCAGAGTTTAAACGCTTATTCGCTAAAGCACGGTCAGTTCTTCCCTTATGATACTATCAAGCCCGGCGTATATCCGCCTGAAGGCAGCCATACACAGAATCTGTATTCATCGCTTACATCGCCCAGAGACGGTACGATGGGAGAGCTGCCTGAGACCGATCCCAGAAAATACGAACAGCTTCATCTCATCCAGACTCAAGACCCCAGCGGAAAAGCAAACTACTACTTCGGTATGGAGATGGAGGCGGCGTTCGTACAGACACCGTCCGGACTGGATGCTTGGGGACATGACATCATCTTTGAGTTCACCGGTGACGATGACTTCTGGCTGTATGTTGACGGTCAGCTGGTTCTTGACCTCGGCGGCGTTCACTCCGCCCAGATGGGTACAATCAACTTCCGTACCGGCGACGTTTACTTTGATAAAAACGGAACCAGCGTTCACAGTAAAAATATGGCGCATACCACTCTGCGACAGATCTTCTACGATAATTACAAGAGTAAGTATCCCACTGCCACCGATGAAGAGGTCAACGAGTATCTGTCCGAATACTTCGACGGCAACATCTTCAAGGATTATTCCACCCACACTATGAAGATGTTCTATATGGAGCGCGGCGCTAACGCTTCTAACCTGTATATGCGCTTCAATATCGCGTCTGTTACGCCCGGACATGTTGTCGTTTCCAAAAGCGTCAGCGGTGAGGGCACGGATGCGCTCGACTCAGACTTCCTCGAGTATCCGTTCCAGATTTACTACACTCTTCCCGAAGGACCCAACGGTGAACCAGGTGAGGAACACCTTTTGGGCAACAACGACGAATATGTCGCTGTAACCTACCAAAACTCCAACCAGCCTGTAAACTTTGTCCGAAAATACCGACCACCGGGCTTTAGCGAAGATCAGGCGTATGATAATATTTACTTTATAAATCCATCAAAGAACGCGGAGATCGCCTTCCCTGATAAAACGATCACCTACAGGATCGTGGAATGTGCCGTTAATTCTACTGTTTACGGCAATGTTACGATCAACGGGGAAAATGTCCCTGATGACAGAATTGAGATCAGGGGCGATCTGAAAAGCTACTCATCCGAATCCGGCAGCGCTCAGGTTCGACCGAATATATCCTTTGATAACCATGTTAATGATAATGTTATCAAGGATCTCTTGGTTACGAAAAAGCTGTTAGATGAGGATAATCAGGAGGTCACGGACGATCCTGCTACTTTTAACTTCAGACTGTCTATATCGTCAGTTAAGGTTTCGCCGGATCAGATCCCGCTCGCGAATATGTACAGCTACCTTGTGCTCTCTCCGGATAAGAAAATCTGTCGGTTTGACCCGGATACAGCATCATTTGCCGAAACATCGGTGGTATATACCCGAGCTCACTATAAAGCCATTCAAGACGGTCAAGTTCCCGGAGTCAGCACTGAAGACGTTACGTTCAAAACCTCGGGCTTCGGCTCGATCGCGGGTATCCCGGCGGGCTACACGATTTGCGTCCCGGGACTTCCGGTCGGCTCTGTCTTTAAGGTGACAGAGGATCCCAAAACAGGCTATGGTCTTATGGGATATGAACGTGTCATGGGTTCCAAGACTCACGAGGATGGTACGGTAGAGCCGATCGCGTCCTATATGGTGGATGCAGGCAATCCCGAGAATATCGGCACGGTCATTGCGGATGAGAATCCTCAAATGGAAGTACACAACCGCAAGGGCTACGGCATTTCGGCTAAGAAGTCTTGGAGCGACCTAAGCATAACTACCGGTCATTCCGAAATCTATACGGCGGTATATGTGGACGGAACGCTGCTTGAAGGTTCCGTTAAACAGATCAAATCACCCTCGACCACAGCCAATTATTTCTGGACAAGGCTGCAGCCTAATTTAAACGGCACCGAACGAACATCTCTGGCCGGCTATGTGGTCAAGGAGGTCACCATCAGCAATCAGAATCCCACGGTGCTCGATGACGGCACAGTGACCGACTCCGGTACTGTAAAGCCGATTTCGTCAGGCGGCAGAGTCAATGTCGTCGCGTCGCGTATCGATGATGTTACACCTGAAGGCGAGGATAAAGACAGGGCGTATGATTATATCGTCACCTATGGTCAGAAAGAAATTTCTGAAACCTCTCGTGAGGACACCATTACCAATACGCGTGAGGGCGGTATCGCGATCCGGCTGTTCAGGTGGAATTCCGATACGCCGCTTCCAAACGGACAGTTCAAATTGGTCGACAGCTCCGGCAACACGGTTGGCAACTATTACTCCGATGAGAATGGCTTGGTCACCATTTTGTATGACTTTGAAAAGAATAAAACATACACGCTGACCGAAACCGCAGCGCCGAGAGGTTATGTCGGACTGCAAAAGAATCTGTGCTTTAAGGTCAACAACGACGGCACCGTTTCGCTGTTCTATGAGGATGGTACCAAGTGGGGAACCAAGGGCAGCGTTGACCTGAAATGGGCGAACGGTAAACTCGGCGACAACGGCTTGAGCGCTTATGTTGATGTTTACAATAAGCAGTTCAACTTCAAGGTTGTCAAGATGGACAGTGAAAAAACCGGCATTGTGTTGGATAACGCTCACTTCGCTCTTTATAAACAGACTAACACCGCTATCGGCGGATATGAAAAGAACCGCGATCCTCTGACGGGCTTTGAAGATATGGTCACATCAAACGGCGAGCTGTATATCTGCGGCGGTAACAGCGGCAGAACACTTAATCCCGGAAGCAGAGGCTCAGTCTACTTCCTGACAGAAACACAAGCTCCGCTGAACTATACAAAGCTTGATGAAGATATTGTATTCCGAATATCGGCTATAGGAGTTCCGTCACTTATCAGCGACTCGTATAACGGTCAGCTGGTCGAGACCGAGGACAGCTACATCTATACGCTGAGCGTACCGAACGAAAAAGAAGCACCCGGCTATAAACTCCTGACGATACGAAAAACCGTGAACGGCAACGCGGGAGATCCCAACCGTGACTTCACGTTTACGCTTACCGTTGATTCGGCTGAGCCGACAGACGGATATGAGTGGATGAAGAACAGCGTCACACAGAGTACGGAGCTTCATTCCGGCGATACATTCACTATGAAGCACGATGATGAAGTGATTATCGCGGTACCGCCTGACGTCGACTTGACCGTGACCGAACAGAACCAGGAGTATTCCGCTTCCTTTACGCTCAATGACGGTCAGCCGCGAAGGACGAACAGGATGACCTTCTCCATAACGGATGACGCTACGCTCGAGGTCACCAACACGCTGGGTATGGTAGTTCCGACAGGCGTGATGAACTATATTATCATACCGACGTTGAGCTTGATAATCATCTTTTCTATTACAGCTGCAGTTGTTCTATGGAAGGTAAAGCTCTGCCCGCATAAAAAAGAGTAAGTGCGCTTTTGGATTGAATTTAAGAATCAGATAAAAAAGCATAACCACCTGTTTCAGGTGGTTATGCTTTTTCTGCCAATCGAATCGTGTAGCAGGTGTTCGTTTTATTTTACTTCCCGAAAAAACGACAGCAGCGTGATACTTATCAGGATCCCGCCGAGTATGTCCGTGAACCAATGAACTCCCGCAATAAGCCTGCCGATAACGGTAAATGCGATTATGGCAAGGCACATTACCCTGATCGCCGTACACAGCTTTTTATTCCTTATATATTTGCCGAGCAGCATCGCGGCGCTTCCCATTATTATGCAAACGAGCATCGTGTGCGACGACGGAAAAGAAGCCTCGGGGTGGGTGCTGCCGGGCATAATGATCGGGCGGTAGTTGATTATTACTTTTTCAAATAACACATATAGCCCGATAACGATGATATAAAGACCGCCCAAAGCGAGGATCTCACGGTCTACCTTAAGCAGGCTTTTTCTTTTTATCAACTGTACAAGTCCGGCGACCGTGAAAACTAACGCCGTCAGAATCGCGGCTATTCCGAGCCAATCTGTTATATCATACCAGAGCATATTTATACTAATTTCAAATAAAACCCTTTAACATCTGTTGCGGAGAATTCCGTATAACTTTGTTGTCGGACTTGACAGGCGCCAGCCTGCCTGCGTCCTCCGCCGCGTTCTACGAAATTCTCCGCTAACACCTTATTTAAGCTTTTTATTTGAAATTAGTATTACTCCGAATAGTTTAAATACAAAACCGTTGAGGTGCGACAGCCCGATATTCGTTGCCTCGGCTCCGATCGGAGCGACGTCGACGCAGCGCACTAAAACGATCAGTATTATGGACAGCGAACCGCATACTGCCGCCGGGAACAAGCATCTGTGTTTCATGTGTATCATCCTTTCAAAATGAATTTACTTAATTCTAAATCAAGTATGATGATACCTCAAGAAACGCTTGCTCACATGGCTGATACGCTCCGTGTCATTTGCTTTTCAGCAGCAAAAAGCCTTTTGTTATGAGCACGCAAAGATAAAATACTCCGGCGTATAGCTGCCTTGTCACGACAAATAATACTGTTCCGATAACGGACAATGCGATACCCGTAATGATCCTGTGTTTGTTCCATACAGGCTTGTCGAAGTTGCTTATTATAACGCCGCAAAAGCCGTTCAGCACAGTGAGCCCCGTGATTATAATAAAAACGATTTTCAACCAATCGCTTGTATCTGTTAATGAAAACATAGATACAGCAGTGTCGCCGCCGTTTCCGAACAAGGGCAGGAACATCAATAAAACGATAAGGCTGTCCAGTATGCCGCAAACACTTTCCGTTATCCGACAGCGGGGCTTTTCTGTTATATTCAGTTTTTGATCTCAATTAGTGATTACTTTGTATCGGCATATCCCGTAACTCATACTTGACCGTTCAATGATGTTTTCGGGGAGCAGCTTCAGCCACTTTCGTCCAAAGGATGTTGTGCCGAAGTAAGCGTCAAAGTTGGTAACCGGCAAGACAACCCACTCGGAATCATCCTGCTTGTTAATATAGTAGTATTTTACCAATGTCGGCAACACAGTATCGGGGACACCTTTCGGCGTAGCAGCAGCCAACATATCCATTGTTTCTTTCGGTAAGTCATAATTTTTGTTTTGTAATGCACCTTGCTCCATCGCATCGGCGAGAATATCATCAAAGCGAATACTCCATGCCGCTTTGGTGTTGACCGAAAACAGCGGCACCTGATACTGCATCAGCTTCTTACGCCATTCGGTATCAAAACCTTTCTTGAGCGCTTCGCAATTCTTGAAGGAGGCTTTAGTTACCTTATCGGGATTCTTCAATACAAACCTTATTACGTTATGAACGTGTGCATAAAACCAGCTTTTTCCGCTTTCGTCAACCAATTCGGGGAATTCTGTATGCAGCGATCTGTAATCTGTTTCACTTTGCCCATCCTTCTGCGGATGGGCGTTTTTTCTTTTCGGAATACTGCACCAAGCGCACAAGGCTTTACGGGCACGATCAATATCGACTGTATCGTCACGGAATAGATATCCTCGAGCGATGATAACGAACACACGGTATAATCCCGAAAAATCCATCAGCATTTCATAAGTGAATCTGCCGAGGTATGAGCTGTCATATTTGTTGTCCGCTTTGTATTTGATCTTGCCGGTATATGCGACAAATTCCTCTATCTCGTTAAGCATTATTCACGCCCCTTTACAACGTAGTCCTTTAAGTAATCGAATAAGGTGTGTATGGCAAACTGTCTTTTGCCAAGTGCAACAGCGCATTTCAGCGCATCGTCCCCATCTATTTTGTCTGTCAAATAATCCATAACGCATCGGTCGGCTAATTTGGTATAATCCTTACCCGGATTGCTTTTGTATGCTTTCATAATACTTTGCATCAACTCGCTGTCAGCGTTTCTGCTGACGGCGTTTTCTTTTTGTGCTTCGGCACGGTTTGTATCATCATAATCGCAGATCATGTCGCCGAGGATGCGATAGCCGTTGAAACGAAAATCAGAGAAAAACTCTGCGTAATCGTATTTGCCGATTGGCAAGATCTCCATCACGAAATCGACCCTGTCACCATAATTCATCAGATGCCATTGCTTTTCAATTAGATCACGCCTGATTTGAGCGATCTTTTCTGCATCAAGAGTACTGAAAACGCCGTAAAGTTCATCGGAGGTGTATTCATTCTCCTGTCCTCTCGCAAAGAGTATCCGCTCAATATCGCTTTTGCGCTGTTGTTCCTTCTGCGGCAGACGATTGATTTGAATACGCCGCAAGGCTTCTTCATAATCGGCTATCACACTTCTCATAAACTCCATATGAAGCGGATTCAACTTTTTCTGCCAGCTTTTCCTGCGTGCGAATTTGAACAATTCTTCATCTTTCGCCGGTTTGGATTTCAGCTTCGGTGTATGCAGCTCCAACATCCGCGCAAAATACGGCAGTTTCTCAACATTAGAGCTAATACTGTCCCAATCAATCGAGGCAAAGTATTTATCCAACTTTTGCTTCAAGGTGGGTTCATACCATTGTCGGCTGTCAGCACTGTTTACAATATTCTTGTATTTTAGGAAGGTACTGCGGCTGACAATCTTCTTATTCAGATATTCGGATAGATCAGGTTTTACACCGCTTTTTGCAGAGTCGATCTCCAAACCGGTCAATATCTCCAGCGATTCCGTGTCCTCGCGCAACTTTTGTTGCTCATCGGCGGCGGTATTCTCGTTATATGCCGCAATGCTGCGGTCAAAGGCGGCGTTGCATATTTGTCCGACCTTATTGTTAAAGGTATCGCGTACCGCTTCAAATCGGGCGTGCCAGTCATCAGCATCGCGCACGATCGGAGGTGCAAACGGTATTTTCAGTAATGGCAAACCTTCCGAAAAGCTGTCAAAAACGGTAGGGTTATGATAATTCCTCGCCACACAGTCATTCATCAGCGGATCGGCGATCGTTTTTATCATATCGCCGTCAAAGTCAGCGCCGCCAAGACGTTCCGGTATCAGCGTTTCTGAATCCACCATAATCACATAGTTAAGATGAGATAAATACTTATCTCGGTAGTATCCGATCTCTTCGGGCGCTTTTGCTATGGCTTCCTCGTTTCTTGCAATATGAGGATTGCGGAGAAGAACATATTTATCATTCTCTTTGTACTGAGTGCAGGGAGCATAGAACTCACCCGGTCTCAGGCGCTCTCTTTCTAAGTCTATCACAGCGGAAGTATGATCTCTGTTTGCCGATTTCACCATATATTCAATCAACTTGATCAAGTCGCCGGATAAATATCGGTTATCTCCGACGATTGACAGCGTACCGAGAGCATAGTTTTTTAATATCTTTTCTGCCTGTATATCAAGCTGCTTTGTAAAGAACGGCTCATTGACAAACAAGGGGTTCTTCTTCAATATCTCAACCCATTTAGGATTATGAACCATGCAGTAATAGAGTCGATAATCCTTATCGGCAACCATATCGTAATACCGTTCTTCCATCGTTTTGGTGATCCATTGACGTACATCGGTGGAAGGCTTTTTATCCCAGCCAAGCGGCAGATCGGCAGGGCGAAACTCTTCGGCATTGATAGATGCTGTCACCAAAAACTGATAATTCATTTCCGTGTACTTGTCGGATTCGGGTTGGCTGACACCCGAAATATATATGGCGTGGTCATATTGCTTACAGCGGTTAAGATATTCCGACCAAGTCAACCCGTTCTCTGTCATCCAGCCAAAGCCCTTGAACATACTTTTGGTGAGGATAATATCGACTTCGTTGACCGGATGGATCTCTCCCCATATGTCCTTTATCTCATATACTCCTAACTCTGAAAGAAAGCTTTTAAAATCTACCTCGTGCAATACGCCTTTGATATACGGCATACGAATTTGGAAAGACGTATGCTCTTTCTTTTTGCAGTACAGATAATCTATTTGTTTTCCGTATTCGGCAGAGATCAAACCCTCGCCGTCAAACTCAAGAACGTCAATATCCGTTATCTTCTCTATGCGGTTATATTCGCGCACGGCGTTATCCGAGCCATCGTCCTCAACCGTAATAACAGGAACACTGTGAACGGTCGATATTGGGTTGTCGATCACAACGATCCGCTTACTATCCCAAATAGCCGTATCATTAACACGAAAACCATCCGTCAGCATTAAGCCGTTGTACGCGTAGAGCTTGGACAGCTGACATTTACCGATCATCATATCAAGCATGATTCGTTTACGGACAGGATCATAGAAGTCGGAGCGGATAAAGGACAGCCTTGCGTTACGACTCATACTCGCCGAACGTTCAAAGGCAACATAATCAAATTCACCGTGCCCCAAATCCAAGGTAATACCCTTCGGACGGAACATATCCTCTGCTTTCTTTTGCCAGTCAATATATTTCTTTTGTGTCGGTTTGCGGTCAAATATATGGGTGAAATCAATATAGACCAAGATATCTGACAGAATATTTACCTTGTCGGCATAAGAAAAAACGGTGCGATTCGCAACCCTTCGAATCTGGTGAAACAATGCACAATCCGACTGTGCTTCAGGCGCATTAGGAACGATACACTTTTTCGTCGCTTCTTCATCAAGATAGAAAGTGTAAACACCATTTATATTCTTAACAGCATTACGCATGATGGCGCGTGCGGATAATTCATAGATCCTGTATTTCATGAAGGACAACTCCTTTTAATGCCTATCATAACACAATTGGCACGATAAAACAATACCTTTTCATTTTATGAACACTGCTCCCACACTTTTTAGTAGACAGCAGTATATCTCAATTGAAAAGGAGGCGATGCCTTATGATTGTTCCCATTAAACCTGAGCAGATTGAGCAGGTGAACGCCCTCGTGCGTTCTGCCTGTGCCAACTGCCAAGACGGGTGCTGTCTGCTGTTGGATGACGGCGACAGCTACCCTTGCGTACAGCTGTTATCGATATCGGGAATTTATTGTAATTACTTTTATTATTCAGTTTTGCCCACCGATAAAATGCTGTACCGATCTGTCATCCAAAATATCAATTACAAGGAGAGAAAAACATTATGAAACAATTTAAAGAAAAATACATTATTGGAGTCGATCACGGCTACGGTAATATCAAGACCGCAAACCATTGCTTCAAGATCGGCATTACAGCCTATGACACTGAGCCGCTGTTTACAAAGGATATGCTCATCTACAACGGCAAGTATTATCTGATCGGCGAAGGGCACAAGGAGTTCCTGCGGGATAAGGTACAGGATAACGATTATTACTGCCTTACCCTTGTCGCTATTGCTATGGAATTGAGCGATGCCAATATCTATGAAGCCAACGTCATCATCGCCGCAGGACTTCCGTTAGCTTGGACGAGCGGTCAGAAAGAAGCGTTTGCAAAGTATCTGTCGCAGAATGAAGATGTCACATTTACTTTTCGGGATGTAGATTACAATATCCATATTTCCGATGTAAAGATCTTCCCGCAGGGGTATTCCGCTATCCTTCCGTACACGCCCCGTATGAAAGGGCTGAGCGTGATGGCGGATATCGGTAACGGCACCATGAACATGATGTTTCTGGAAAACGGCAGACCGAAAGCGGAAAGCAAGATGTATACCGAGAAGTTCGGCGTATATCAATGCACGCTTGCCGTCCGCGCAGCTTTCTCCAAGCTGACGCAGCGTGAGATCGATGACTTCATCATCGACACGGTGCTCAGAGAGGGCACGGCTGATATCTCCAAATCAGATCTGCAAATCATCACAGCCACCGCGCAGGAATATGTGGAGGGCATCTTCCGCCGACTGCGTGAGCATGGGTACGATGCCCAAACAATGAGACTGTATATCTGCGGTGGCGGCGGTTGCCTGGTCAAGCATTTCTATACCGGGAGCCTTGAGCGTGTCAGCTTCATTGACGATATCTGCGCTGCGGCAAAAGGTTATGAAGCTCTTGCAGAAATCAAGCTGAAAGCGGATGAGAGTCGTGCGAAATGAGTACAGGATCAATGTGCGATTCCGACCGGATCACCCCGATGAGAAAGAGGCTGCGGATTATCTCAGCACTCTCGGCAAATCGAGAAATCAATTCATTGTTGATGCGGTCATCAATCAAATCCGAAATCAGGATCACTCTCCGTCATTCTCCCTCAGCGATATCCGAAAGGTCGTCAGAGAAGAATTTCAGACGGCTGCAATCACGTTGCCGATTGCAACGGAAAATGAAGCAGAGCTGAGTAACGATATATCTGAGTTGGATCCGAAAGCGGTTCTGGATTCTTTATCGATGTTCGATTGAGCCAGAATGGCACAAGAATCTATGATGAACCGAGCAGATCGTGCCCAAATGGCACAAAAGAGATTATTCGTAAAAAGATACTCTATACAACAGTATAAGACACCGAAAATCCGTCCTGAGAGCAGCAGGGCGGGTTTGTCTTATACTGTAGCAAGCAGGGAATTTGTACGGCAAATTCCAAATACAACAGCCCATAGCTGTTGTAAGTCTTTAGGGACACCCTAACACCCGAAGAAAGAAGGTATATTATTGAACGATAAAAATGCAAGAATCGAACTGCGTGTTACGCAGTCCGAGAAGAACAAGATAGCCAAGCTCGCCGAGAGCTGTGGCTTAACGCAATCCGAATATTTCAGACAAAGGGCATTGGGTTATGCACCGAGGACGGTGCAGCCTGATGTCTTTTTTCATTTCTATCAAATGCTCTGCCGATTGTGCGACGAGGTTGCCGATAAGGTGTCACCCGATATCGAGCGGAGATTGCTTGAAACGGTTGATGAAATCCAACGGCAGTTACTCTTGCCGGAGAAATCTACAACAGCACAGATCTGCAAGGAGGTAACGACGTGGCTACAACAGGCTTCTGGCCCGTCAAAGGACGGTTGAAGGATGTTATCAATTACGCTCAGAATCCCGATAAAACAATCGAGCGCAAATATCTTGATGATGACTTAGCCGCTACCCTCAATTACGTTGAGAACAGCAACAAGACAGATCAAACGATGTATGTCAGCGGAATCAACTGTACGAAGAAGCGAGCCTATGAGCAGATGATGACCACCAAGCGACGTTTCGGCAAGCTCGGCGGTAATGCAGTGTATCACGGTTATCAGAGCTTTCAGGCAGGCGAGGTCACGCCCGAAGAAGCACACCGAATCGGAATTGAAACCGCCAAGCGTATGTGGGGCGATGATTATGAGGTTGTCGTAACGACGCATCTAAATACCTCAAATATTCATAATCACATTGTCCTAAACAGCGTTTCCTTTCGCACCGGTAAAAAATTTGAAAATCATATCTCCGACCACTACAAGCTGCGAGAGATTTCCGATGAGGTCTGCCGTGAATACGGTAAATCCATTCTCGAAAACGCTCCGTTCTACGGCGGAGATAAAGCGTATTGGATACGGAAAAGCGGACAGCTACCGCACAAAGATATGCTTCGTAAGGACGTTGATGAAGCGCTTGCGAATACCTGTAATCCGGTGGACTTTGAAGTGTACCTGCGTTCTCTCGGTTACAAGTTTGTGAGGAACTTCAAATATGAGCATCCGTCCGTAGTCGCTCCCGATTGGCAGAAGCCCGTAAGGATAAGCAGTCTGGGTAAGGATTATTCCAGACAAGCCATCTTAACTCGCCTGCGCACACAACACGAGGACAGGTACTTTATGGATTTCTACACGCCGAGACCTGTAGTCCGCAGAACACCATTGATTTTGGTTATACGAGATTACGAAAAGGAGCATACGCCCGACCTGATTACCTCGCTGTTTGAACTGATTATCACTATAGCTAAAATCTGCACAGGCTCGAATATCAAGAAAGCTGATTATCGTCCGCTGTCGCCTGATTTGCGAGCAGAAATTATCAATCTTGACCGAACGCTTGAAGAATACCATTTCCTCTGCAATCACAGCGTGGAGTGCGCAGAGGATTTTGTATCTTGCCGAAATGAAATCACTGAGCAAATCAAGGCTTATGAAACTGAGCGACAGCATATCTGCAATCAAATCCGCAGGGCGAAAACGCCGGAAGAAGATAATTCTCTAAAAGAACAATGTAGAGAAATCACAAAGAAGCTGACACCTTTGCGCCGGCAGCTCAAAATCTGCGAGCGCATTGAAAACAAAGTGCCTCGACTCCGAGCTTTGATTGAACAGGAAAAGCAGCTGGAGCAAGGCAGATACAAGTACAAATATTATCAACCAACTAAAACTAAACAAAGGAGTTACGAAAGATGACCAATATATCAATCAACAAATTACACGAATTCAAAGACCACCCTTATCAGGTGCTCGACAATGAAGAAATGAACAATCTAATTATGAGTGTTCAACAGCAGGGCATTATGACACCGCTAATCGTCCGTCCTCTTGAAGGCACAACAAACGAGTATGAAATCATATCCGGACACCGCCGCTTCCGTGCGGCGCAGAAGGCAGGGCTCACAGAAGTCCCTGCCTTTATTCGTCCCGTCAGCCGTGACGAGGCGGCGATTATGGTGGTGGACAGCAATCTACACAGGGAGCACATTCTACCGTCGGAAAAGGCTTTTGCCTATAAGCTGAAAGCCGAAGCACTAAAGCATCAGGGACAGCGAACTGATCTCACTTCGGGACAAATTGTCCCGAAGTCTGACGAAAACCGAGCGACTGCATTTATCGGTGAACAATCAGGTGAAAGCTACAAAACCGTACAGCGTTATATTCGCTTAACAAATCTTATCCCCGAATTGCTAAACCTGATGGATGAAGGCAAGATCGCTTTCTCTGTCGGCGTAGAGCTGTCATATCTCTCACCCGAAATCCAGCGTGATTTATATGCGATTATCGAGCGGGATGATCATACACCGTCTTACTCACAGGCTTATCGTTTGCACAAAGCCTTTAATAGCTGTTCTCTGACGAAAGAAGGTTTGGAGCTCGTGATGTCGGAGGAAAAAGCAAACCAACGGGAAACGCTGAAAATCCCAATGGACAAGGTAAGAAAATACGCTCCGAGAGCCACCGACAATCAGCTTGAGGACTTTGTCCTCAAAGCCTGCGATTATTACCAACGCTATCTCAAGCGACAGCGTGACCGTGAAAGATGAGGTGAGCCTATTGAACAATGAATTGCAAACTGCGGAATACTCGGAAGAAACGTTAACGCTCCTCGCAAAAGCATTTGTTCCCGATATCATCGAGTTTTATAACAGTGAGTTTGGCAAACAGTATTACGAGAAGTGGCTAAAGGCTCACCCCGAATATCAGGACGGAAAAAAGATTGCGTAAATTTGACACAATCGACTGTTTTCTACAAATCCTGTAAAATATAATCAATAAAGCTCTCCGTCATCTCGGCGGAGAGCAAAGGAGGTCAATTATGAATGTAGTAATCTATGCCCGCTTTTCGAGCCACAGTCAGACCGAGCAATCCATCGAAGGTCAGTTAAAGGTTTGCTATGAATACGCGGAGCAAAATCATTATACAGTTGTCGGTGAGTACATAGACAGAGCTATGAGCGGTAAATATGATAATCGTGCCGAGTTTCAGCGTATGATTTCCGACAGCGATAAGCACACCTTTGAGGGTGTGTTGGTGTATCAGCTTGACCGCTTTGCCCGTAACCGCTACGACAGCGCAATCTACAAAGCCAAGCTAAAAAAGAACGGTGTGAGGGTGTTATCGGCAAAAGAGAATATCACCGATGACGCATCGGGCATCCTCGTCGAAGGCGTGTTGGAGAGTATGGCGGAGTATTATTCCGCCGAGCTTTCTCAGAAGATCCACCGAGGAATGGAAATCAACGCGCAAAAGTGTTTGTCCAACGGCAGCAATCCCGGTCTTGGGTTTAAGGTGGATAAAGACAGGCGATTTTATGTTGACGAGGACGAAGCCAAAATCGTGCGTGAGATATTTGAGCGATACGCCAGCGGTGAAACAAAGGCAGAAATCGTAAAGGATTTGAAACGCCGCAAAGTCAAAACGTCTTTAGGTAACGATTTTACCTACAACAGTCTTAGCCGTATGTTGAGCAACAAGCGATATATAGGGGTTTATATGTATAAGGGACAGGAAACACCGGACGGTATGCCGAGGATTTTAGACGACGATTTATTCTACAAGGTTCAGGATATACTGAACAAAAACAAAAAGGCTCCAGCCAGAATGCACGGCGAGGGCGAATATCTTTTGACAACAAAGCTATTTTGCGGTCACTGTAAGAATATGATGGTCGGTTACGGCGGCACAAGCAAAACCGGAAAACAGTATCACTATTACATCTGCAAGGAAGCCCGAAAGAAACGCTGTGATAAAACAATCGTTGGCAAAAAGAAAATCGAGGACAGAGTGATTGCGGAATGTTTGAAACTGCTTACAGATGAAAACATCGAATTCATAGCCAAAAAGGTAGCTGAGGAATGTAATAAAAGCCCTGATAATCTTTCGGTCAAGCAGTTAAAGAAAGCCATCCGAGAAGCGGATACTGCCATAGAAAATTTATGGAGAGGTATTGAGCAAGGACAATCCGTGCCAATGCTGACAGAACGCCTTAACAAGCGTCAGGCTGAAAAAGAAGAGCTGGAGGAACAGCTTGCCATTGAACAAAACAAACGTATCTGTCTTTCGGAAGCGCAGATACTCGCTTTCCTCGATTTCGTATGTGAAATGCCGCTGGATGATATAAACAAACGCCGAGCTATCATCAATATTCTTGTTCATTCGGTGTATCTTTACGATGACCACTTTACACTGATAATCAACGCCAGCAAGAAGCCTGTGAGCATTGATGACATACCGTTAGAGGAAATTGAAGAAGCCTTTAACACCGATAAAACCTGCACGGAGCAGTGTTCGACTATGACGTCGCCTGCTCCACCCAAGATATAATATTAATATATAAGTTAACTAAGGTTAATCAAATTTATATAGAATAATTTTATTTGACAGTAGATTGCACATAGAATATAATGATAGTAGAATTTCTACTATTGTAGATAGGTTATTATGTTGTAGTCCATGAAACCGTAGTATGTTTTATGGAGTTTGAGAGTGATAGTTTTTCAACTATCACTCTTTTTTTATAGGTAAGTCCCAAAAGTGGGACACATAATATGATATAATTTATTATATAAAAATTAGTGTATTTAACTTGTGAAAATATTAAACAAATTAAATCATTAAAATTTGGATGGTTTGTGTATTGAATTACTATAGATACTGATATATAATTAGATTATGATGTTGATATTATAAATAATAACCTTAAAATTACATATAAAAGGAATGATACAATGTCAATCAACATTAACAAATTTTCAGATGAATGTAGAAAAATTGATTTTTTCACTGATTTATACAACATTCAAAAAACTTTAAGATTCAGCCTTATTCCAATAGGAGCAACTGCTGACAACTTTGAATTTAAAGGCAGATTATCCAAAGAAAAAGATTTGCTAGATTCTGCAAAGCGTATCAAGGAGTATATTTCAAAGTACCTTGCAGATGAAAGTGATATATGTCTTTCCCAACCCGTAAAGTTAAAGCATCTTGATGAGTACTATGAACTTTATATCACTAAAGACAGGGATGAACAGAAGTTTAAGTCTGTTGAAGAAAAGTTAAGGAAAGAATTAGCCGATCTTTTAAAAGAAATTTTGAAACGATTAAATAAAAAGATTTTATCTGATTATCTACCTGAGTATCTTGAAGATGACGAAAAGGCCCTTGAAGATATAGCAAATCTTTCTTCTTTCTCAACTTATTTTAACAGTTATTACGATAATTGTAAGAATATGTATACAGATAAGGAACAGTCAACTGCAATTCCTTATAGATGTATTAATGATAATTTACCCAAATTTATTGATAATATGAAAGCATATGAAAAGGCTTTAGAAGAACTAAAGCCAAGTGACCTTGAAGAACTTAGAAATAACTTTAAGGGTGTATATGACACAACAGTTGATGATATGTTTACCTTGGATTATTTCAATTGTGTTCTTTCACAGTCAGGTATTGATTCCTACAACGCTATTATAGGTAATGACAAGGTTAAGGGGATTAATGAGTACATTAATCTCCATAACCAAACTGCAGAACAAGGTCATAAAGTCCCTAACCTAAAACGACTATATAAGCAGATTGGCAGTCAAAAAAAGACTATTTCTTTTCTTCCTAGTAAGTTTGAAAGTGACAATGAACTCCTAAAAGCAGTTTATGATTTCTATAATACCGGTGATGCTGAAAAGAACTTCACTGCATTAAAAGACACTATAACTGAATTTGAGAAGATTTTTGATAATCTATCAGAATATAACCTTGATGGTGTGTTTGTAAGGAATGATATTTCACTTACTAATTTATCACAAAGTATGTTCAATGATTGGTCAGTATTCCGTAATTTATGGAATGACCAATATGATAAAGTCAATAATCCGGAGAAAGCAAAAGATATTGATAAGTATAATGACAAGAGACATAAAGTCTATAAAAAGTCAGAAAGTTTTTCAATTAATCAGCTACAAGAGTTAATTGCAACAACTCTTGAAGAAGATATTAACAGTAAGAAAATTACAGATTACTTTAGTTGTGATTTTCATAGAGTTACAACAGAAGTTGAAAATAAATATCAACTAGTAAAAGACTTATTATCTAGTGATTATCCGAAAAATAAAAACCTAAAAACAAGCGAAGAAGATGTAGCACTTATTAAGGACTTTTTAGATAGTGTTAAATCATTAGAAAGTTTTGTGAAAATACTAACCGGTACCGGCAAAGAAAGTGGCAAGGATGAACTTTTCTATGGTAGTTTTACAAAATGGTTTGATCAGTTGAGATATATTGATAAGCTATATGACAAGGTAAGAAATTACATTACGGAAAAGCCTTATTCACTTGATAAAATTAAGCTGTCTTTTGATAATCCACAGTTCCTAGGTGGATGGCAACATAGCAAAGAAACTGACTATTCAGCACAACTTTTTATGAAAGATGGATTGTATTATCTTGGTGTAATGGACAAAGAAACCAAGAGAGAATTCAAAACTCAGTATAATACTCCTGAAAATGATAGTGATACAATGGTTAAGATTGAGTACAATCAAATCCCAAATCCGGGTAGAGTTATTCAAAATCTTATGCTTGTTGATGGCAAGATTGTAAAGAAAAACGGTAGAAAGAATGCTGATGGTGTTAATGCTGTTCTTGAAGAACTAAAGAATCAGTATCTACCTGAAAATATCAATAGAATTAGAAAAACCGAAAGTTATAAAACCACAAGTAATAACTTTAACAAAGATGACCTAAAAGCATATTTAGAGTACTATATTGCAAGAACTAAGGAATATTATTGCAAGTACAATTTTGTTTTTAAGTCAGCTGATGAGTATGGAAGTTTTAATGAATTTGTTGATGATGTTAACAATCAAGCCTACCAAATTACCAAAGTGAAAGTATCTGAAAAACAATTACTTTCATTAGTAGAACAAGGCAAACTTTATCTTTTCAAAATCTACAACAAGGATTTTTCTGAGTATAGTAAGGGTAAGAAAAACTTACATACTATGTATTTTCAAATGCTATTTGATGACAGAAATCTTGAAAATTTAGTGTACAAGCTACAAGGTGGAGCAGAAATGTTCTATAGACCTGCAAGTATCAAGAAAGATTCAGAATTTAAACATGATGCAAATGTTGAAATTATTAAGCGTACTTGTGAAGATAAAGTAAATGATAAAGACAATCCTACAGATGATGAGAAAGCTAAGTATTATAGCAAATTTGACTACGATATAGTAAAGAACAAACGCTTTACTAAAGATCAATTTTCTCTACATTTAACTTTAGCAATGAATTGTAATCAGCCTGACCATTATTGGTTAAACAATGATGTTAGAGAACTTCTCAAGAAGTCAAATAAAAACCATATTATTGGTATTGATAGAGGTGAAAGAAATCTTATCTATGTAACTATAATTAATAGTGATGGAGTAATAGTTGACCAAATCAACTTCAATATTATTGAAAACAGTTACAATGGTAAAAAATACAAAACTGATTATCAGAAAAAACTTAATCAAAGGGAAGAAGATAGACAAAAGGCAAGAAAAACTTGGAAAACTATTGAAACAATTAAGGAACTGAAAGACGGTTACATTAGTCAGGTTGTACATCAAATTTGTAAACTTATTGTTCAATATGATGCAATTGTTGTGATGGAAAACCTTAATGGTGGTTTCAAAAGAGGTAGAACAAAAGTTGAAAAACAAGTTTATCAAAAGTTTGAAACTATGCTTATTAATAAGCTGAATTATTATGTTGATAAAGGTACTGACTATAAAGAATGTGGTGGACTTTTAAAGGCATATCAGCTTACAAATAAGTTTGAAACATTTGAAAGAATCGGTAAACAAAGTGGTATTATCTTTTATGTTGACCCATATCTGACAAGTAAGATTGACCCGGTAACAGGTTTTGCAAATCTGCTTTATCCTAAGTATGAAACAATACCAAAAACTCACAACTTCATTAGCAATATTGATGATATTCGATATAACCAAAGTGAAGATTACTTTGAGTTTGATATTGATTATGATAAGTTCCCGCAAGGTAGTTACAATTATCGTAAGAAGTGGACAATCTGTTCTTATGGCAACAGAATTAAGTATTACAAAGATTCAAGAAATAAAACAGCTAGTGTAGTTGTTGATATTACTGAAAAGTTCAAGGAAACTTTTACTAACGCAGGTATTGACTTTGTTAATGATAATATTAAGGAAAAGTTATTGTTAGTTAATAGTAAGGAACTCCTAAAGTCATTTATGGATACTCTTAAACTGACTGTTCAGTTGAGAAATTCTGAAATTAATAGTGATGTTGATTACATTATCTCACCGATAAAGGATAGAAACGGTAACTTCTATTATAGCGAAAACTACAAAAAGTCTAATAATGAAGTACCGTCACAACCACAAGACGGTGATGCAAATGGTGCATATAACATTGCACGAAAAGGATTGATGATTATTAACAAACTAAAAAAAGCCGATGATGTAACCAATAATGAGTTGTTGAAAATCAGCAAAAAGGAATGGCTGGAATTTGCTCAAAAAGGTGATTTAGGTGAGTGAAAACCCTATTGCTATTTCTAATCTTAATGATTTTATCTTTTGCCCTGTGTCAATTTATTTTCATTCACTTGATTATGATACTGAGAAAATGACCTATAAAAATTCAGACCAACTAAATGGTACTGCTGTCCACACAACAGTGGACAGTGGTACATAATAAGTGTAGAAAGATTCAATTTTTCTATATATTCAGTCTTACTACAGAGCATTTATGAAGAAATTAGATGTGGATAAATTTCCTGTATTTGACATAGGAGAATAATATGATTATAATTAGTTATGATATATCTGATGACAGAAAACGCAGTAAATTTTCAAAGTACATTAAGCGTTTTGGTCATATGTTGCAGTATTCTGTATATGAGATTGATAATAGTGAAAGAATACTAAACAACATTATTGCAGATATTAATAATAAATTTTTGAAAATGTTTGACCAATCTGATAGTGTGTATATCTTTCAGTTAAGTAGTTCATGCAAAGTTCAAAAATTTGGTTATGCTAAAAATGAAGATGAGCCTTTGCTTGTTGTTACATAATTTGCAAACCTCAGTCTTTATTTTAGATATTCTTTGAAAAAGGTTGTTAAACAATGAAGATTATATGCACAATGAACAATTGCATAAATTACCAAGATGTAATTTATGTAGGGTTAAACAAAGTTAGGGCTTAATCAACCCTTAGAATTTCTACTATTGTAGATTGCTAGGTGTAGCCGTAACGATTGTGGTTTAATCAACCCTTAGAATTTCTACTATTGTAGATCTCCCATTTTGTCTAGGTATTCAAAGACTGTTTAATCAACCCTTAGAATTTCTACTATTGTAGATAGAAAGCAATAGACGACTATATCGACCGTTTAATCAACCCTTAGAATTTCTACTATTGTAGATTCGCAATAAATATGAAGAAGTTCGGGAGGTTTAATCAACCCTTAGAATTTCTACTATTGTAGATAAATGCAGGTATTTCACCTATATTAGCGTTTAATCAACCCTTAGAATTTCTACTATTGTAGATATGGTAACTATCTTTACAATGGCATTAGTTTAATAATCCTTTAGAATTTCTACTATTGTAGATCGGAACAACATAATCATTGTTGATTGTGTTTAATAACCCTTTATAATTTCACTATTGTGGATATGTGTATGAAATCTTCATAGGCTCTAGTTTAATTAATCCATATTTATGAAATCAGCCACCAAGTAATATTTTGGTGGCTTTTTGTATAATCAATATTGTGTTTTAAAAATAAATGTAGTAAAATATCATTGAAATTTAGTGAAATGATAGGTGACTTATGAAGTACAAATTTTGTCCACAATGTGGCAGTGAATTAAAGCCTAAAATGGCAGGGGATGATGGTGAAGTACCATTTTGTTATGAGTGCAACAGATATTGGTTTGACAGTTTTGAGAGCTGTGTAATTGTTCTGGTGTACAATGAATTTGATGAAATTGTAGTTTGTATGCAAGATTATATTTCCAAAGTTTATGGCACAATTACTGCCGGATATATTTTGCTGGGGGAAAATGCTGAAGAAACTGCCTATAGAGAAGTGGAGGAAGAACTAGGCATAAAGCTTGATAATCTTCAGTATGGTGGTACATATTGGTTTGAAGATGGTGACAAACTTATGCATGCTTTTATGGCATATTCACCAAAATGTGAACTGAAACTTTCACAAGAAGTTAATTCAGCACAATGGGTGAAAGCAACCAAAGCTCATAAAGTCTTATTCCCTGATTCACCGGGTAATGCAGCAATGGGACTTTTAAAGCAGTATGTAAAAATGAAAAATCTTCAGTTTGAAGACTAATTGAGTATAAGCATTTGCTTATGCTCTTTTTTAATAAAAATAAATAGGCATAACAAAAAGGGTGTACTCAGCGAGTACACCCTAAATTTATGAATTATAAAGTTAGTTAAGACTAAAATTATTCTACTGTAGGACCTGCAGATACTAGAGCCTTACCTGCTTCATTACCTTCATACTTAGCAAAGTTCTTAACAAATCTTGAAGCAAGATCCTTAGCCTTTGTTTCCCATTCGTTAACATCAGCATATGTGTCTCTAGGGTCTAGGATAGCTGGGTCAACACCTGGTAGTTCTGTAGGAACTTCAAAGTTGAAGTGAGGGATAGTCTTTGTAGGAGCCTTTGTAATAGAACCGTCAAGGATAGCATCAATGATACCTCTTGTATCCTTAATAGAAATTCTCTTACCTGTGCCGTTCCAACCTGTGTTAACTAGGTAAGCCTTAGCACCACTCTTTTCCATCTTCTTAACTAGTTCTTCAGCATACTTTGTTGGATGAAGTTCTAGGAAAGCCTGACCGAAACAAGCAGAGAATGTTGGAGTTGGTTCTGTGATACCTCTTTCAGTACCTGCTAGCTTTGCAGTAAAGCCTGATAGGAAGTAGTACTTTGTCTGTTCAGGAGTTAGAATAGAAACTGGAGGTAGTACACCAAATGCATCAGCTGATAGGAAGATTACATTCTTTGCAGCAGGAGCAGAAGATACAGGACGAACAATGTTTTCAATGTGGTCGATTGGGTAAGAAACACGAGTGTTTTCTGTAACTGACTTATCAGCAAAGTCAATCTTACCGTTTTCGTCAACAGTAACATTTTCTAGTAGAGCATCTCTTCTGATAGCATTGTAGATGTCTGGTTCAGATTCCTTGTCAAGGTCGATAACCTTAGCATAGCAACCACCTTCAAAGTTAAATACACCATTGTCATCCCAACCGTGTTCGTCATCACCGATTAGAAGTCTCTTAGGGTCTGTTGAAAGTGTTGTCTTACCTGTACCTGATAGACCGAAGAAGATGGCTGTGTTTTCACCGTTCATATCAGCATTAGCTGAGCAGTGCATTGAAGCAATACCCTTTAGAGGTAGGTAGTAGTTCATCATTGAGAACATACCCTTCTTCATTTCACCACCGTACCATGTGTTAACGATAACCTGTTCACGGCTTGTGATGTTAAATAGAACAGCTGTTTCTGAGTTTAGACCTAGTTCCTTATAGTTTTCAACCTTAGCCTTTGATGCGTTGTAAACGATAAAGTCAGGTTCAAAGTTTTCTAGTTCTTCAGCAGTTGGCTTAATGAACATATTTGTTACAAAGTGAGCCTGCCATGCAACTTCAACGATGAAACGAACTGCCATTCTTGTGTCGTGGTTAGCACCACAGAATGCGTCAACAACATAAAGCTTCTTGTTAGAAAGTTCTTTCTTAGCAATTTCCTTTACAGCTTCCCATGCTTCTTGTGTAGCTGGGTGGTTGTCGTTCTTGTATTCATCAGAAGTCCACCATACAGTGTCCTTAGAATTTTCGTCCATAACGATAAACTTGTCTTTAGGTGAACGACCTGTGTAAATACCGGTCATTACATTAACTGCACCTAGTTCAGTTTCCTGACCAACTTCATAGCCTTCTAGTTCAGGCTTTGTTTCTTCGTTGAATAGTTCTTCGTAGGAAGGATTGTGGATAATTTCAGTAGTACCGGTAATACCATACTTAGTTAAATCAATCTTTGCCATTTCAGTATCAACCTTTCTTTTTCTTGAATTTTTACATAGAAATTGTATTTTTCAGTCCAATGCTATAGTTATTCAGCATAAACTGTAATCCTATGTTCTTAAATATTTTAGCATAATTAAGCATTATCGTCAAGCAAATAACTAGTAAAATACTATAAATTTCTGACCTTTACCTTTATTTGTATAATAACTAACACATCTTTAACATTTTGTCTATTACTCTTAACAATTATTCACTACAGTAATCTATTATAAGTAGTATTACTTTGATTATTCATGAAATTTTCATCATATGTGCAGATATTGTAGATTTATGTAGTTAAATGTATTATAATAATCTTGGAGTTTAAAAGTATGCAAAAATTTTTATAATTTTAGGAGAAAAGGGAAGGATAATTTAATTTATGACCTTAAAAGAATTGAATATAGGCGAAAGTGCCATCATAACATCAGTTGGTGGTGAGGGTGCATTGCGACAACATTTTCTTGATATGGGTATGATTCCTAATGCAGAAGTAACTGTTGTGAAATTTGCACCAATGGGTGACCCTATGGAACTTCAGGTCCATGGGTATGAACTGACTTTAAGATTAGCAGATGCCGATAAAATTCAGGTAGAACCTATCAAATCTCGTACAAGAAGTCACGATAGAGTGGATAGGTTCAAGGATACAGAGCATCCAGGTCTTGGTGAAGAAGGCAAATTCCATTCAAAGGGAGATGGCAACCCTTTGCCGGAAGGAACAACCCTTACATATGCTTTGGTTGGCAACCAAAACTGTGGCAAGACAACTTTGTTCAACCAAATCACCGGTTCAAATCAGCATGTCGGTAACTTTCCAGGTGTAACAGTTGACAGAAAGGATGGTTCAATCAAAGGCTATCCCAACACAAATGTAACTGACCTACCGGGAATTTACTCAATGTCACCATATAGTAGTGAAGAAATTGTTTCAAGAAATTTTGTACTTGACGAAAAGCCAAAGGCTATTATTAATATTGTAGATGCAACCAATATTGAAAGAAACCTTTACCTTACAATGCAACTTCTTGAAATGAATATTCCAATGGTTATTGCACTTAATATGATGGATGAAGTTACAGGTAACCAAGGTTCTATTGATGTAAATACAATGGAAAAAATGCTTGGTGTACCGGTTATTCCAATTTCAGCAGCAAAAAATGAAGGTGTTGATGAACTTATCAAACACGCACTTCATATTGCTCAGTATCAGGAAAAGCCATTGCGTCAGGATTTTTGTGACAAAAATGACCACAACGGTGCAGTACATCGTTGTATTCACGCAGTAATTCACTTAATAGAGGACCATGCAGAACAAGCAGATATTCCTGTAAGGTTTGCAGCTACTAAGGCAATAGAGGGTGACCACCTAATTCTTGATAAGTTGAACCTTGATGAAAACGAAATGGAAATGCTTGAGCATATTGTTCAACAACTTGAAACAGAAAGACAACTTGACAGAAATGCCTCAATAGCCGATATGCGTTTTGACTTTATCGAAAAACTTTGTGAAGATACAGTTATCAAACCAAAGCAAAGTAAAGAAAGAGTCAGAAGTGAAAAGATAGACAAAATTCTAACAGGTAAATATACTGCAATTCCTTGTTTTATTGCAATAATGGTTTTAGTTTTTTACCTAACATTTAATGTAATAGGTGCAGGACTACAAACTTTATTGGAAATGGGCATTGACTCATTAACCACAATAACAGATAATGCTCTAACCTCAGCCCATGTAAATGATACAATACATAGTCTTGTAATAGATGGTATATTTAACGGTGTAGGTAGTGTGTTAAGTTTCTTACCTATAATCGTAACATTGTTTTTCTTCTTATCATTAATGGAGGACAGTGGCTACATAGCAAGAGTAGCATTTGTAATGGATAAATTGCTGAGAAAAATCGGTCTGTCAGGCAGAAGTATTGTTCCAATGCTAATTGGTTTTGGTTGTACAGTACCGGCAGTTATGGCAACAAGAACTTTAACATCCGAAAGAGATAGAAAGATGACAATCCTACTAACTCCATTTATGAGTTGTACTGCAAAGTTACCTATCTATTCATTTTTTGTCAGTTCATTTTTCCCTAAACAAGGTGGACTGATAATGTCAGGACTGTATGTGCTGGGTATAGTAATCGGTATATTGATTGCTTTTCTATATAAAGGAACATTGTTCAAAGGTGAGGCAGTACCATTTGTTATGGAATTACCAAACTACCGATTACCAGGTGCAAAGAATGTTGTTCAGCTATTGTGGGAAAAAGCAAAGGACTTTTTGCAGAGAGCATTTTCAATTATCTTAATTGCAACAATAGTTGTTTGGTTCTTACAGAGCTTTGATATTCACTTTAATATGGTGACAAATTCAGCAGATAGTATGTTAGCCTCAATCTCAGGTTTTATCTCACCGATATTTGCACCATTAGGACTTGGAGATTGGAGAATATGTACTTCATTAATCTCAGGTATTATGGCTAAGGAAAGTGTAGTTTCAACATTACAAGTCCTATTTAGTGGCAACATTGCCTCAGTATTAACACCACTTGCAGCATCATCACTACTTGTATTTAGTTTGCTATATTCTCCTTGTGTTGCAGCTATTGCATCAGTAAAAAGGGAACTAGGCAGTAAGTGGGCAATAGGTGTTGCTTTATGGCAGTGTGTTATTGCTTGGGTAGTAGCATTCATAGTCCACTTAATCGGTTCAGCAGTAGGAATGGTGTAGTATGGATTTTCTAAGCAGTTTAAATTTTTGGGATTATATAATTTTAGCTTTAGTCATTGTTGCAGTAGCTATTGCAATTTTCTCAATGAGAAGTAGAAAGAAAAAAGGCAAAGGTTGTTGCAATTGTGGTTGCCAAAATTGTAATAAAAAGTGTAAATAGTTTTATTGCATCTTATAGATACAAAGGTACAAATTTATGAAAAGATTTTTAAAAAACTCAACTTTATTTATTATGGCTATTGTATGCCTAAGTCCACTTGGACATCTAATACTTGCTTGTATTAATGCTCAACAAAATCATTTCCTTAGACTGTCAATTATATCTTTGGTATGTATTTTGGTTTTATTAGTCTTCACATATTTCTATGCTAAGTATAGTAAACAACTTAGAGATGAAATGCCTCTTAAAATGAAAAAGGTAGTTCTTGACAATGGCAAAAGCATAAGTATTCCAAAGAATTGGTCTTTGTTGGATAATGAGGGAAAGCTATATATTAATAATGAAAATAATAAGGTTGCAGTTTTCCAAAGTGAAAATAAAATTAACTTTAATGAAATTTTCACTTCTGTAAATTACAATGTAGAGCAAAATCCTTTATCAGATAACTTTAAGTGTATTGAAATTTTAACTGTTGAAAAAGTATCAAATGATACTTTTAAAGGTGTTGCAAAGGTTTCTGTTGATGATAAAATAAGATGTATGAATTATTTTATTTTAGATGATTTGCAGTTTTTTGCAACAAGTAAAGTTAGTAATGAACTATTGCTTGATATTGTACTTTCTTATGAATGATTTAAACAAAAATCTTAAGTTTATAATTACAGTTGAATAAGAGTAAAGAATAAAGGCAAGGTAAATAATACCTTGCCTTTTTACATCATTTATGATTTATAATTTATTTTTCCTATAATAAAAATATCCCACAACATCAGCAAGTATCCAACCGATAGGAATAGATAGCCAAATTGCAATTACTCCAAGTGGTGTAGTTGGTGCTAATGCATAAGAAAGCACTACCCTTGTACCAAGAGAAATAATTGTAAGAATCAGAGAAATAAGTGGCTTGTTAACTCCTCTAAAGTACCCATACCATAGGAATAATATACCGATACCAACATACATAGCACCCTCAATTCTTAGGTACTTTGCACCCTCAATAATAATCTCTTTTTCAAATGACTCAACGAAAATTCCCATAAGACTTTCAGCAAATATAAATATAATAGCTGAAACAACTAGGCAAAATATAGCTGATACTATAAAAGAAATTTTTGTGCCATTCTTGATACGGTCTGATTTTTTAGCACCGTAGTTTTGTGAAATAAATAGGGAATAGGCATTGCCAAATTCTTGGGAAGGCATATATGCCAATGTGTCAATCTTTACTGCTGCTGCAAATGATGCCATAATAACTTCACCAAAACTGTTTACCAACCCTTGAATCATCAGAATACCAAAGTTCATTACAGATTGTTGTACAGAAGTAGCAAGGTCATTTATAACAATTTCCCTAAATCTTTTGAAACTTAAATCAACTTTTTCTTTCTGAATTCTCACAATAGGTACTTTTATTATTGAGTAAATCAGTAACCCAATACCTGCCACACCTTGTGATATTACAGTAGCAAACCCTGCACCGAATACTCCCTTGTTAAGTGAAACAACAAACCAAATATCAAGAATAATATTCAGTACCGATGATATTCCCAAGAACACTAATGGTACATATGGTTTGCCTATTGACCGTAATAAATATGCAAAGAAATTGTATAAAAATATAAATATTATACCACTGAATATTACGGTAACATATTCTTTGGTAAGTGCCATTAATGTACTAGGTGTCTGTAAAATTGAAAGTATTATTCCCATACAAGGGTAAATAACTATGCTGATTATTGCCGATACCGACAGTATAAATATAAATGACAGTACAATATCTTCCTTTAATCTTTTATGATTTTTAGCACCATAATCTAATGAGAAAAATGCACCACTACCCATACATAACCCAATAATAATTGATGTGATAAATGTCATTAAAGTATATACCGAACCAACTGATGCTAAGGCATTTGCACCTATGTATTTTCCCACAATCAATGTGTCTGCAAGGTTGTATATTTGTTGAAGAAAATTCCCCACAATCATAGGTAAAGAAAATTTTATCAACTTTTTGAATATAGAACCACTAGTCAAATCTATTTCTTTCATTTTCCCCTCAATGTATTTTAGTTTTTATTGTTAACTATCATTATAACATAAATAAATCATAATATATTGTTCTTAAGAAAAATTAATTATCCTATCCATAATACCTTCTAGGCATTGTAATAAATTAACTAAAAGCATTAGACTTTTTAAGAACAAAAGATTATAATTTACTTAGAGATAACTATATATGAAAAGAGTGATTATATGGAATATACTAAGTTAGGAAAAACAGATATTGAAGTGTCAAAGCTATGTGTAGGTTGTATGAGCTTTGGTAAAGCCGGTACAATGCATGATTGGACACTTAATGAAACTGAAAGTGAAAAATTAGTAAAGAAAGCCCTTGACCTTGGTATTAATTTTTTTGATACTGCAAATGGCTATTCTGCCGGTACAAGTGAAGAATATTTAGGAAAAGCTATCAAGAATAATGTTCCTAGAGATAAGGTAGTAATTGCCTCAAAGGTTTATTTCAATGAGGGTAGACTTTCTAAAAATGCTATCAATCGTGAAATTGAGGGTACACTAAAAAGATTAGGTACAGATTACCTTGACCTATATATTATCCATCGTTTTGACTACGAAACACCTATTGAAGAAACTATGGAGGCACTACATAACCTAGTAAAACAAGGGAAAGTTCGTGCAATCGGTGCATCTGCAATGTACGGTTATCAGTTCTACAATATGCAACTAACTGCTAGGGATAATGGTTGGACAGAATTTTCAGCAATGGAAAACCACTACAATCTTCTTTATCGTGAAGACGAAAGAGAGCTTATTCCTATTTGTAAACAAATGGGAGTTTCCTTAATGCCATATAGCCCATTAGCTGCCGGTCATCTTGCTCGACCAACTTGGAATAGTGATACTCTAAGAGGTAAAACCGATAGAGTAGCAGTAGGTAAGTATGGCAAAATGGAAAAGTATGACATTCAAATTGTCAATCGTGTAAATGAACTTGCAGAAAAGTATAATTGCAAAATGTCACAAATAGCCATTGCTTGGCAGTGGACAAAGGGTGTTGCTTCACCAATTATAGGTGCAACAAAAGCAAAGTATTTTGATGATGCAGTAGGTGCTTTTGATGTTAAGTTAACTGATGAAGATATTGCTTATATTGAAGAATTATATGTTCCACATAAAATCGTAGGTGCAATTGATAAGAACCCTCAGCAAGGCGTAATGCTACTTGATGAGAAAAAGTAATATTTATTAGCTATAAGCAAATTATAAAGCAAACTAAAGCAGAATATAAATTTAACCTAAAAAATTAAACTAAAATAAAGAATTAACTAAAAGTAAAACGGTGCAAACTCATAAGAATTTACACCGTTATTTTTGTATAAAAAAATCCCCTTGAATACGGTCTGGCAACTGTAATAAATCAAAGGGGATTTTTCAAATGAATGACTATAAAATAGTCTACCACATAGATATATTTTAACATAATCAAAAATATATTGCAATGCTAAATTTTTAATTTCGTTTGTGGGTTAAGAGATTAATCACTTCTGCAAATTAGGGTTTGTGGGTGTGAATTATAACAAAATTTTGGCTCACAGTCGTAGGGGCGAACATCGTTCGCCCGTTAAAAGTGCGATACCTATGGGATTATTGCCCCATTTACAAACTATAATTTCAAGATTTTTAAATAGGACAAAATACTGATAAATAGGAAAAATTGTTACGGGACATCAATGATGTCCCCTACAACTGTAACTCATAATTTTTCTTATATTTTATAGTTAGAAATAGAGGAAAGTTTCAGATAATATGGAATTGTAAATGAATTTACAATTCCAATCACTCCTTCCGTCTTTGCATACGCAAAGCCACCTCCCTCAGCGAGGGAGGCAACAAAGTATGTACAATTTTGAAAATATGTACATACTTATTGATTTGCAGAAACTGTGTCTGGCTCCCTCAGACGAGGGAGCTGTCATTCGTGAATTGCAGAGCAATTCACCTTTTAAAGAATGACTGAAGGAGTGAAAAAGCTATTAATTAGATGAATTAATCGGTTACTATCTAATTAACCCACACTACATAAACAACCCCACAAACCCTAATTTATATTACACCTTATTTTAACTCACAAATATAATTAATAACTCGAAAAATTAAAATTTCATAGTCAAAGCAATTCTATTCTTTTCAGGTTCAACAGAAAGAATTTTTACTTTTACAATGTCACCGACTTTTAGCACCTCTGATGGATGCTTAATGTACTTATCACAGATTTGAGAAATATGTACAAGACCGTCTTGATGCACACCAATGTCAATAAATGCACCAAAGTCAATAACATTTCTTACAGTACCCTTAAGTTCCATACCTTCCTTTAAGTCCTTAATGTCAAGTACATCACTTCTTAGCATAGGTGCAGGAAGTTCATCTCTAGGGTCACGTCCGGGTTTAGATAGTTCCTTTACAATATCGTCAAGTGTAGGTAAACCGATTTCAACAATGTCAGCAAGTTTCTTACTGCCAAAGTTCTTTACTCTGGTTGATAGGTCAGAGTAGTCACCGGTTTTAATATCCTTGTCGCTGTAGTCAAGTGTCTTTAGCAGTTCTTTTGCATTGCTATAACTTTCAGGGTGAACACCTGTGTTGTCAAATGGATTCTTACTTTCAGCAACTCTAAGGAAACCGGCACATTGTTCAAATGCTTTAGGTCCAAGTTTAGGTACTTTCTTTAGTTCACTTCTTGAAGAGAATGCACCGTTTTCTTCTCTGTATTTTACAATGTTGTTGCATACAGTAGCATTAAGACCGGCAACCCTTGAAAGTAATGCAGGGGATGCAGTATTTAAGTCAGCACCAACTGAGTTAACGCAGTTTTCAACAACACCGTCAAGTGTTTCAGCAAGTCTTTTTTGTGGCATATCATGTTGATATTGACCAACACCAATTGCTTTAGGCTCAATTTTTACAAGTTCAGCTAATGGGTCTTGAATTCTTCTTGCAATAGAAACGGCACTTCTTAGGGTAAGGTCAAGTTCAGGAAGTTCTTTAGCAGCAAGTTTAGATGCAGAATAAACTGATGCACCTGCCTCACTAACTACCATATACTTAACATCTTTGCCACAGTCCTTAATTACATCAACTGCAAACATTTCTGTTTCTTTACTAGCAGTACCGTTACCTATAGAAATAATATCTACATCATATTTCTTAATTAACTGAATAATTTTTTCTTTTGATTGCTTAACCTTAATTTCACCGTGAGTAGGGTAGATAACTGTTGTGTCAAGTACCTTACCTGTTTCATCAACAACGGCAACCTTACAACCTGTTCTGTATCCCGGGTCAAGTCCAAGTACAGTTTTACCCTTAACAGGTGGTTGCATTAATAATTGCTTTAGATTAATTGCAAAAACTTTCATTGAGTTTTCACAAGCATTTTCAGTTAAAGCAGAACGAATTTCCCTTTCAATAGATGGGAAAATAAGTCTCTGATATGCGTCAGCACCGGCTTCTTTAATAATGTCACTGCATAAGTCATTTTTGTAGTTGATAGTTTCATTGTTGATATATTCAATAAACTTTTCATAATCACATTGAATAGATACCTTTAAGAAACCGTCTTTCTCACCTCTGTTAATAGCAAGAAGTCTGTGGTCGGCAATTTTCTTTACAGGTTCACTGTATTCGTAGTAAGACCTATAAACACTGTCCTTGTCTTTATCACTTGCAACAGAAACTACTGTACCATAGTTGTTTAACATTTTTCTGATAGTCTTTCTGATTTTTGAATTATCGGAAATTTGTTCAGCAATAATGTCCTTAGCACCATTAATAGCATCTTCAACTGTATCAACACCTTTTTCAGCATTAACATATTTTTCAGCTGACTTGTTAGGGTTAAATTTGCTATCTTGTAAAAGTATTTCAATAGCAAGTGGTTCAAGACCTTTTTCCTTTGCAATAGATGCCCTGGTTTTTCTTTTTGGCTTAAATGGTCTGTAAATATCTTCAAGTTCACTAAGTGTAACTGCCTTATCAAGTGAAGTAGAAATTTCATCAGTTAATTTTTCTTGTTCATTAATAAGGTTTCTGATTTCTTCTCTACGCTTATCAAGGTTGCGAAGATACTCTAACTTTTCAGAAAATTCTCTTATCAACTGGTCATCCATAGAACCATGCATTTCTTTACGGTATCTTGCAATAAAAGGAATTGTATTTCCCTCATCAAGCAAACTAATAATATTAGTTGCGTATTGTTCTTTAATGTTAAATTCTTTAGCTAAAATTTGTGAATAATCCATATTAACCTTCTTTCTTTTGCTAGGCTATTATATCATACTTTATTTTTTATTGCCAGATAATTTTTGTTGACCATATTCGTAATTAGGTTTATACTAATTTTAGTTTATTAAAGATAAGGTTGAACAATATGAAAATAAAGAAAGTAGCAGTCCTTGGTGCAGGAGCAGTTGGCTCATATGTAATTTGGGGACTTTCACAGAAAGATAATATCCAACTTGGTGTTATAGCTGAGGGTGAAAGAGCTGATAGACTAAAGAATGGTATTACCATTAATAATGAAAAGTATTATCCTAATGTGTGGTCATCAACAGAAAAAGATATTGATTTATTAGTAGTAGCATTAAAGTATAATTCTTTGCCAAGTGCAGTGAAAACAATTGCAAGTGTAGTTAATGAAAATACTGTCGTTATGAGCCTAATGAATGGTGTTGACAGTGAAGAAATTATTTCAGCAGAAATAGGCAAGAAGAATGTTATCCATTCACTTATTAAGGTAGCCTCTCATAAAGAAAATAACGGTTACTGCTTTAACCCTGAAACCACACTAGGTATAATTTTTGGCGAAACAGAAGAACCATATTATAGCGAAAGAGTTAAGGCTATTGAAGAACTATTTAGCAACACAGGACTTCATTATAGATATACTGATTACATATTAGAAGAAATGTGGGCAAAGTTTAGGCTTAATGTGTGTAACAATTTACCACAAGCAATTTTAGGTGCAGGTGTAGGTTGTTATGAAGACAGTATCCATATGAAAGCTATTAGTGACGGTTTAAGAAATGAACTTGAAACTATAGCACAAGCAAAAGGTATTGATATTAATAAGTCAGGAGAACTATCAAAGAGAGGCAGTGCAGTACCTGCATCAGCAAGATATTCCACATTACAGGACTTAGATGCAAAAAGACATACAGAGATTGATATGTTTTCAGGAGCATTAATTCGTATGGGAAAAGAACTGAATATTAAAACACCATATAATGAATTTACCTATCATATGATAAAAGCATTGGAAGAAAAGAATGACGGTAAGTTTGATTATACAGGTGACAAAGACAAAGTAACTTGGGCAAAGTAATATGAGTATTGAAGTTGAATTAAAAGTAAAAATTCTTAATAAAGAAGAAATTATTAATAAATTAGAAAATCTAAATTTCATAAAGTCAAGTTTAGTTGTAGAAACCGACACTTACTTTACTTCATCATATCATGACTTTATTTCACTTGATGAGGCATTAAGAATAAGAAATGTACTTAATAAATCTACAAATGAAACTAATTCGGTGATTACATATAAAGGTGCAAAGCTAGACAATATTTCTATGTCAAGAAAAGAACTTGAAACTGAAATTAAAGACTCTAATATTGTTAAAGAAATTTTAGAAAATATAGGCTTTACAGCAGTACCACCACTTATAAAGGAAAGACAGTACCTAAAAAATAACAATGTAACTGCTTGTGTAGATACTGTTAAGGGTTTAGGTGATTATTTAGAATTAGAAATTATAGTGGAAAATAATTCTGAAAAAGAAAAATCATTAGAAGTATTAGAAAGCCTATTGTTAAAACTAGGCTACTCAATGAAAAACACAATCAATACTTCATATTTGTCAATGTTAATGAATATAAGTGAATAAATCATAAATGCCATAATTCCTTATTTAAGGTTTTATGGCTTATTTTTTAATTTAATTTGTGCAAAAATCCCCTAAAAATATAGAAAATTATTTAATAAATCATAAATTTAAGATTACAGTTGTGTAATTATAATTGACCTATCACAATATGTTGTGATACATTATTATGATGTAGAATATTGTGAGAAATTATGCTTTGGTGATTCATATGGCAAATGAAAATGTACACGCAAACCATCGTTCCAGAATGAAGAAAAAGTTTCTTGATGCCGGTACTTTGGAAATTTTTGAACAATACGAACAACTTGAAATGCTACTTTACTATGCTTGTCCAAGAAAAGATACTAACGGTATTGCACATAAACTGTTAAATAAGTTTGGTTCTTTTTCTGCTCTTTGTGACTCTCCAATCAACACTATTATGGAGTGTGGAGTAAGTGAGCATACTGCAATACTTATCAAGATGATTCCTGAGTTTACTCGTATTTACATTAGCGATAAACACAACAATGCAAATAAAATTATTGATTTGGAACATTTAGGAGATTATTTTTTACCTAAGTATATTGGCAAGGATTCTGAAGAAGTATATTTATTGTTGATGGATTCTAAGGGTAAAGAACTTTTCTTTGGCAGTGTAGCAAGAGGTTCTTTCACAAGTTCAGAAATGCCTGTTCGTAAAATTGTTGAACTTGTTATGAATTATAATGCCCATACAGCAGTAGTTGCCCATAATCACCCAAGTGGTGTGGCATTTCCATCAAAGGAAGATATAATTATCACAAAAAATTTAATTACTACCCTTGACTTAATAGGTTCACACTTAATTGACCATATTATAGTTGCAGATAATGATTTTATTTCACTTGCCGAAAGTGAACTGACAGGTAGTATTTTTTACTTAAAGGATGATTGAGTTTTATGGATTTTAAACTTAAATCTGAATATAAACCAACAGGTGACCAGCCACAAGCTATTGATACATTAGTAAAGAGTATCGAAAACGGCAACAAAGAACAAACACTTTTAGGTGTAACAGGTTCAGGTAAAACTTTCACAATGGCTAATGTTATTGAAAAGGTAAACAGACCTACTTTGATTTTAGCCCATAACAAAACTTTAGCAGCTCAGTTATGCTCAGAGTTTAAAGAATTTTTTCCTGATAATGCAGTAGAATATTTTGTATCCTACTATGACTACTACCAACCGGAAGCCTATGTGCCATCAACCGATACTTATATTGAAAAGGACAGTAGCATTAATGACGAAATCGACAAACTCCGACATAGTGCAACCTTAGCTCTATCCGAAAGACGAGATGTTATTATTGTTGCTTCAGTTTCCTGTATTTATAGCTTAGGTAACCCTATTGATTACCGTAATATGGTTATTTCCCTTAGACCGGGAATGGAAAAACCAATGGAAGAACTTGTTGCAAAGTTAGTTGAACTGCAATATGAGAGAAATGACATTAACTTTACAAGAAATAAATTTAGAGTAAAGGGTGACACAATAGAAATTTTTCCGGCAGCATCTTCTGACTATATTATTAGAGTAGAATATTTTGGTGATGAAATTGATAGAATATCCGAAATTAACCCACTAACAGGTGAACTGAATTCTATTCTAAAGCATGTTGCAATTTACCCTGCATCTCACTACATTGTTCCTAAAGAAAAGATGGAACCGGCTATTGCCAGAATAGAAAAGGAACTTGATGAAAGACTTGAATATTTCAGAAGTGAGGGTAAACTTCTAGAGGCTCAACGACTTGAACAACGAACAAGATACGATATTGAAATGCTACAAGAAATCGGATTTTGTACCGGTATCGAAAACTACACAAGTGTTTTAGCCGGTTTAGAAAAAGGTACTGCACCATTTACTTTGTTAGATTATTTTCCAAAGGACTTTCTGCTTTTTGTTGATGAAAGCCATGTTACTTTACCTCAGGTTAGAGGTATGTATGGTGGTAACCTTTCAAGAAAGAAAAGTCTTATTGATTATGGCTTTAGATTACCGTCAGCATATGACAACCGTCCTTTAAATTTTGATGAATTTTATGATAGAATAAATCAAGTCTGCTTTGTTTCAGCAACACCGGGCGACTTAGAACTTGAAAAGAGCAGTGTTGTTGCAGAACAAATTATCCGTCCAACAGGCCTACTTGACCCTGAAATTGATGTAAGACCAACAGAGGGTCAGCTAGATGACTTGATTTCTGAGATAAATATTAGAACAGAAAAGAATGAAAGAACTCTAGTTACTACCTTAACCAAGAAAATGGCTGAGGACTTAACTGATTACTTTGAACAAATGGATATTAGGGTGCGATATATGCACCATGATATAGATACTGTTGAAAGAATGGAAATTATTAGGGACTTGCGTTTAGGTGAGTTTGATGTACTTGTTGGTATCAACCTACTTCGTGAAGGACTTGATATTCCGGAAGTTTCTTTAGTCGCAATCCTAGATGCTGATAAGGAAGGTTTCCTTCGTTCAGAAAGAAGTCTGATTCAGACAATAGGTAGAGCAGCAAGAAACAGTGAAGGTAAGGTTATTATGTATGCCGATACAGTAACACCTTCTATGGAGTCAGCAATAAGAGAAACTACCCGTAGAAGAGAAATTCAGCAACAGTATAACAAAGACCACAACATTACACCTAAAACTATCAAGAAAAAGGTTGCAGATGTTCTGGAAATCAGTACCCGTAAGGAAGAAAAAGACTTTAACAGTAAAAAGCTAACTAAGGGTGAAAAGAAGAAACTTATCGAGCAGTTAACAAAAGAAATGAAAGCAGCAGCAAAGTTGCTTGAATTTGAACATGCTGCATATATTAGAGATAAAATCAATAAATTGAAGGGAGAAGATTAAGTGGCAAAGAAAAAGACACAAGAATACGGAAATGACAGTATAAGTTCTTTAAAAGGTGCCGATAGAGTACGAAAAAGACCTGCTGTTATTTTTGGTTCTGATGGTATAGAGGGCTGTTGCCATTCAGTCTTTGAGATACTTTCTAACTCCATAGATGAAGCTAGAGAAGGCTATGGTAACGAAATAATAGTTACAAAGTTTGCAGATGGCTCAATTCAGATTGAGGACCATGGTAGAGGTATTCCTGTTGATTACAACAAGAATGAAGAAAGATATAACTGGGAACTAGTATTTTGTGAACTGTATGCCGGTGGTAAATACAACAACAATGACGGCGAAAACTATGAGTTTTCTCTAGGTCTAAACGGCTTAGGTCTTTGTTCAACTCAGTATTCATCAGAATATATGGATGTAAATATCCGTAGAGACGGACAGAAATTTACCCTTCATTTTGAAAAAGGTGAAAATGTAGGTGGACTTCATAAAGAAAAATATGACAAGAAGGACACCGGCACAATCATCAAGTGGAAACCTGATTTAGAGGTTTTCACAGATATAAATATTACTGCTGACTATTTCCTGGATGTAATGAAGAAACAGTCAATTGTAAATGCAGGTGTAAACTTTGTTTTCAGAAACCAAGTAAACGGTAAGTTTGAAGTAACAGAGTTTAAGTATGAAAACGGTATCACTGACTATGTAAATGAAGTAGTAGGTGAACAAGGCCTTTCTACAACTCAAACTTGGTCAACAGAACAAAAGGTTCGTGATAGAAAGGATAAACCTGAATATAAATGTAAAATGACAATTGCAGTTGCATTTTCAAACAAGGTTTCTATGCACGAATATTACCACAACTCAAGCTATCTGGAATATGGTGGTGCACCTGAAAAGGCTGTTAAAAATGCTTTTGTATATCAGATTGACCAATGGTTAAAGAATAACGGTAAATATACTAAGAACGAAAAGAAAATTACTTTTGAAGATGTAGAAGATTGTCTTGTAATTGTAATTTCAAGTTTCTCCAGTATGACTTCCTATGAAAACCAAACTAAAAAGGCTATTACAAATAAAGGTATCCAGGATGCAATGGTAGAATTCTTGCGTCATGAACTTGAAATCTACTTTATCGAAACACCACTTGAAGCAGAGAAAATCTGTAATCAGGTTCTTATTAATAAGAGAAGTAGAGAGGATGCCGAAAAAACAAGAGTTAGAATTAAGAAGAATTTAACAAGTTCTCTTGATATGACAAACAGAGTAGCAAAGTTTGTTGATTGCAGAAGTAAGGATAATTCCGAAAGAGAATTATTCATAGTGGAAGGTGACTCAGCTTTAGGTGCTTGTAAACAGGCAAGAGACCCTAACTTCCAAGCAATTATGCCTATTAGAGGTAAAATACTTAACTGCCTAAAAGCAGATTTAAATAAAATTTTCAAAAGCGACATTATTACCGACTTGCTAAAAGTTCTTGGCTGTGGTGTTGAAGTTAAGTCAAAGGCAAATAAGGACTTAGCTACTTTTGATATGAATTTACTAAGATGGAAACGAATTATTTTCTGTACCGATGCCGATGTTGACGGTTTCCAGATTAGAACACTTTTACTTACTATGGTGTACAGACTTACACCAACACTAATTGAAGAAGGCAAGGTATTTATAGCAGAATCACCTCTTTACGAAATTACAACAAAGAAAAAGGTTTATTTTGCTTATACCGAGGCAGAAAAAGAAAAGTATATTAAAGAAATCGGCAAAGAAAAGTTTACTGTTCAGCGTAGTAAAGGTCTTGGTGAAAACGAACCTGAAATGATGAACTTAACTACAATGAACCCTGCAACCAGAAGACTTATCAAGGTTATGCCTGATGATGTTAAACGTACAGCAGAAATGTTTGATATTCTACTTGGTGACAATTTACAAGGCAGAAAAGACTATATTGTAAACCATGGTGCTGAATATGTAGATAACTTAGATTTAAGTTAAGGAGGTGAGTTACTGTGGCAAGAAAGAAGAAAGAGCCAAAAGCTCCTCAATTACCTAAGATTGACGGTGTAATTGACGGTGCAGGTGAAGTAGTAGAGCAAAAAATTGCTTCAACTATTGAAGAAAACTATATGCCTTATGCTATGAGTGTTATTATGTCCAGAGCAATTCCTGAAATTGACGGATTTAAACCATCTCATAGAAAGCTACTTTACACAATGTACAAAATGGGACTTTTAACCGGTAAGAGAACAAAGTCAGCCAATATTGTTGGTGCAACAATGAAACTTAATCCTCATGGTGACTCAGCTATCTATGATACAATGGTTAGACTGTCAAGAGGTTATGAAGCACTTTTACATCCATATGTTGACTCAAAGGGTAACTTCGGTAAGTTTTACAGTAGAGATATGGCATGGGCTGCATCAAGATATACTGAGGCAAAACTTGACCCAATCTGTAATGAACTTTTTAAGGATATTGATAAAGATACAGTTGACTTTGTGGATAACTATGATAATACAATGAAAGAGCCTTCACTTTTACCGGCAACTTTCCCATCTGTACTTGTTAATGCAAATACAGGTATTGCCGTAGGTATGGCGTCTAACATTTGTTCATTTAACTTGCGTGAAGTTTGTGAAACTACAGCAGCACTTATTAGAGATAAAGACCATGACATTATGTCAACATTACCTGCACCTGACTTTATAGGTGGTGGACAGATTATCTATGACGAAAGTGCTATTAAGAAGATTTATGAAACCGGTCGTGGTGGTATCAAGGTTAGAGCAAAGTATCAGTATGATAAAGCAAATAACTGTATTGATATTTTCTCAATTCCACCATCAACTTCTTGTGAAGTAATTATTGAAAAAATTATTGATTTGTCTAAGCAAGGCAAAGTAAAAGAAGTTGCCGATATTCGTGATGAAACAGGTCTTGACGGTCTAAAAATCACAATCGACCTAAAGCGTGGTACTGACCCTGAAAAGCTAATGATGAAGTTATTTAAACTTACAACATTACAAGATAGTTTTAGTTGTAACTTTAATGTTCTGATTGCCGGTGTACCAAGAGTAATGGGTGTCAGAGAACTTCTTAACGAATGGATAGCATTTAGAGTTGAATGTGTAAGAAGAAGAACATATTTTGATTTAAACAAAAAGCAAGAGAAACTTCATCTTCTAAAAGGTCTAAAGGCAATTTTACTTGATATTGATAAAGCAGTAAAAATTGTCAGAGAAACTGAAGAAGAAAGTGAAGTTGTACCTAACTTAATGATAGGCTTTGGTATTGATGAAACTCAGGCTGAATATGTTGCAGAAATTAAGCTAAGACATTTAAATAAAGAATATATCCTTAAGAGAATTGAAGAAATCGAAAGTCTTGAAAAGGATATTGCAGAGCTGGAGGCAATCCTCGCAAGTAAGCAAAGAGTAAAGACTATTATAGTTAAGGAACTTAAGAATGTTGCCGATAAATACGGCAAAGACAGAGTTTCCGAATTACTATATAATGTTGATGAAAGTAATGAGTCATATGTTGAAGAAGTACCGGATTATCCGGTAAACCTATTCTTTAGTAAAGAGGGTTATTTTAAGAAAATTACTCCTCAGTCACTTCGTATGAGCAGTGAACAAAAGCTAAAGGAAGGGGATATGATGATTCAGCATTATGAGTCAACCAATACTGCTGAACTTTTATTCTTCACTAATAAGTGTCAAGTTTATAAGAGTAAAGCCTCTGACTTTGATGATACAAAGGCTAGTGTACTGGGGGATTATGTACCGGCTAAACTTCAAATGGATGAGGGAGAAGTCCCACTAAAAATGTTTGTTACAAAGGACTACAACGGTATGTTTGTATTTGCATTTGAAAATGGTAAACTTGCAAAAGTGCCTATGAATGCTTATTATACAAAGACAAACCGTAAGAAACTTGTTAGTGCTTATTCCGATAAGTCACCACTTTCTGATGTAATGTGGCTTGATGAAGATAAAGAATTAATGTTAACCTCATCAGGTGGCAGAGTTCTGCTTATCCATACAGGTGTAATAAACTTAAAGAATACTAAGAATACTCAAGGTGTCGCTGTAATGCGAATGAAAAAAGGTCAGTACCTTGAAAAACTAGAAGAATATACCGATGGTTTATTCTCAAAACCATCACGATACAGAACCAAAACACTACCTGCTTTAGGTGCATTTCTAACTGAAGAAGATAGTGGCAACGAACAACTTTCTATTTTATAAAGTTTAAATAGAAAATAATACTTGATTTTTAAATGGTTTTGTGTTATTATTTACTAAAAGACTGATTAATTCTAATGAAAGGTGAATTGAAATGGGCGTAGTTAGTTATATCCTTGGTGCATTACTTATTCTATTTTGCGTACTAATTATCCTAGTTGTTGTTCTACAGGAAGGCAACCAGCAGGGTCTAGGTGTTATCACCGGTGCAGCTGATTCTTTCTTCTCTAAGAACAAAGCAAGAAGTTGGGATTCTTTCCTAGCAAGATGGACAAAGGTATTCGCAGCAGGTTTCGTAGTATTTGTTATCGTTCTTGATATTATTGCTAACTTTAAGTAATAAGCGAGTAATACAATGCATATAATTTACCGATGGACAAGTTCCATCGGTATTTTTTATTTTGTGGTGATTTTATGGACTATTATCTACTTTCTATGCTTGTTATTATCTTAATTATTCTTGCTGTTTTACATAAATTAGGCAAAAATAAAAAGCCCTTATTAAGGGCTTTTGGTAGTATGATTATAGGTCTTTCTGCACTGTTTTTAGTAAATGTAACCTCGGTAATAACTCAGGTACATATACCTATAAGTATGTTTACTGTTGGAGTGTCAGCAGGTGGGGGAGTTCCGGCAGTAGCACTTTTACTTTTCCTAAATTTGTTATGACAACATTTCTAGGTCTTTTAGTGTGTCGGTTAATAAATCCTTCTGTTTTGACAATACTGAAATTGTAGTCTTATATAGCAACTCCGGATTTTTCCTAAAGTTTTTCTTAACTAACTTTGCTTGTTCATAGTCCGGAACATAAAATTCAAGAGAAAGAATAGTCAGCCCCTCACTGGTGATAGAGCATTTTACATTGTATCCTCTTTCATTTTTAACAATTTCAACCTTGTTTTCTCTTTCAGTTTTTTCTTCTTCAAGTAACATCATTACACAGTGAAAGGCTTTTTCCTTTACTGTATAAGCCAAGGAATCCTCAAGCTGAGTGGCAATCATCATACCGTCTTCGGTAAGAATGTACTTGTTGTTGTCATTAACAGTAATATGTCTGTTTTTAACTAAATCATCAAAACAAGCACTAGCCTCAAAGTAATTAGCAAGTCCATCTTTTTGTAGTGACTCCAAAATCAATTCTTTGCTAACCGGAGCTTTTACAGACTTAATTAAATAACAAATCAGTATTCTAATTTCATTCTTACTTCTCATTCCACCGGGATTAATTCCTTCATCAAATGTATCAAAGGACATAGAGTCACCTTCTTCCATAAGTTCTAAAATTATTATAACACAAAATATATGAAATGTGTAGTGTTTTTTATTGACTAGACTATTTCACTTGTGATATAATTTTCTAAGAGGAGGTTGTCAATTTGGAAATGATGCCTTATATATGGTTTGGTATAGCACTTTTTATGGCTATTATTGAGGGTGTAACTTATCAACTTGTGTCTATATGGTTTGTTTTGGGAGCAGTTGTTTCTGCAATAGTTTCAATTTTTGTACCGGAAAATATTTGGTTACAAATAATTCTGTTTATAGTTATTTCAGTAGCAACCTTAATTGCTACAAAACCTATTGTAAAGAAAATCACAAGAACCAAGAAATTACCCACAAATTCCGATAGATATATTGGAATGAAAGGTGTAGTAAAAGAAGAAATTAATAACACCCTAGGTGTAGGACTTGTAAACCTAAAAGGCTCTGTGTGGTCTGCTACAAGTGATGACGGTTCAGTAATTCCTACAGATAGTGTAGTTATAGTAAAGGATATTAAAGGTGTAAAACTGATTGTTTCACCGGTAAAGGAGTAAATTATGGATCCAATCGTAAAGCTAGTGATTATTGCAGCAATTATTATTGCAATAATTATCGTAATCGTAAAAAATATCAAAATCGTACCTCAAGCTCACGCTTATGTTATTGAAAGACTTGGTACTTACCAAACAACATGGAACACAGGTTTACACTTAAAAGTACCATTTGTTGACCGTATTGCTAAGAAACTTTCACTAAAAGAACAGGTTGTAGATTTCCCACCACAACCGGTTATCACAAAAGATAATGTTACTATGCAGATTGATACAGTAGTTTATTTTGCTATTACTGACCCTAAGCTATATACTTATGGTGTTGAAAGACCACTATCAGCTATTGAAAATCTAACTGCTACAACTTTAAGAAATATTATTGGTGATCTGGAACTTGATGCAACTCTAACTTCAAGAGATACTATCAATGACAAAATCCGTACAATTCTTGATACTGCAACAGACCCTTGGGGTATTCGTGTAATCAGAGTTGAACTAAAGAATATTCTTCCACCAAAAGAAATTCAGGATGCAATGGAAAAGCAGATGAAAGCTGAAAGAGAAAGAAGAGCGAAAATTCTTGAAGCTGAAGGTGAGAAGAAGAGCCAAATCCTAAAGGCAGAAGGTCTAAAGGAATCAACAATCCTAAAAGCTGATGCTATCAAGGAATCAAAGGTTAGAGAGGCTCAGGGTGAAGCTGAAGCTATTATGCTTGTTCAAAAGGCTCAAGCAGACGCACTAAAACTTCTAAATGAAGCAAAGCCAATTGAAGAAGTACTACAGTTAAAGAGTTACGAAACATTCCAGAAAGTTGCCGATGGTCAGTCAACTAAGATTATTATTCCATCAGATATTAAGCCACTTGCAACTGCTGCAACTGCTATTAAGGAAATTATCTCTAACGATAATAAATAATTACCTGAGCTACCTGTTTTAGGTAGCTCATTTTTTATATTTATAGTTTGTTCATACATAATTATACATTAAGATACATTATTCTACTTGATTAGTATATGATTTATATTGAAAATTACAGAATGTAGTATCCTACTGTCAAAAAATAGCCTATATCTATTGAATTTAATTTGATTTTTGGGTATAATTAAAAGGTAAAATTATGTAGCTAATAAAAATACATTTGTTTTTACTAGCTGATTTTTGTAACGAAAGGTGATCATTATGAAAAAAGTTGCAATTATTATGGGTTCTGATAGCGATTTTCCAATTGTTTCAAAAGCTATTAAACAGTTGAAAGATTACGAAGTTCCTTTTGAAGTTCATGTTATGTCAGCTCACAGAACACCTGACGAAGCATCTGAATTTGCTAAGAATGCAATCAAGAATGGCTTTGGTGTTATTATTGCTGCTGCCGGTATGGCTGCTCATTTAGGTGGTGTTCTTGCTGCTAATACAACACTTCCTGTTATCGGTATCCCTTGTAAAGGTCCTTGTTTTGACGGTATGGACGCTTTACTTGCTACAGTTATGATGCCAACAGGTATTCCTGTTGCTACTGTTGCTGTTAACGGTGCTGCAAATGCTGCAATTCTTGCAATCCAAATGTTAGCACTATCAGATGAAACTTTAGCACAGAAGTTAGTTGATAACCGAAAGAAAATGGCTGAAACAGTTGTTTCTAAGGATAAAGATATTCAGAGTAAGGTTGATGAAATTTGAAAAATAATTCCCTAGATTTTTATAATGAAAAAGTTCACGAAGAATGTGGTGTGTTTGGTATCTATAAGATGGATGATGAAGTAGATGTTGCTTCAATCTCAAGAGATGCCCTTTATGCACTTCAACATCGTGGTCAAGAAAGTGCCGGTATTGCAGTAAACAATGATGGTAATTTTAAGTCAATTAAAGATGTTGGTATGGTTTCCGAAGTACTGACTAATCAAGCTATGGAAGAACTGGGTACTGACGGTAAGATTGCTATTGCCCATGTTAGATACACTCCATATCAAGCACTTGACAGAGCTGGTTCTCAGCCACTTGTTATTAGATATATTCAAGGTTCACTTGCAATTTGTCATAATGGTTCAATTACTAATTTTGCTGAAATTAGAAAGAATCTTGAAGAAGGTGGAGCTATTTTCCAGTCTTTCTCAAATGCAGAACTTATTGCTTATGTTATTGCAACAGAAAGAGTAAATAGCGAAACTATTGAAGATGCAGTTAAAAATGCTTGTAACAAAATTGAAGGTGCTTATTCATTTGTTCTTACTTCACCAAGTAAGCTAATTGCAGTAAGAGACCCTTATGGTTTCCGTCCATTATGTGTAGGTAAACTAGGCCAAAGCTATGTTGTATCTTCCGAGAGTTGTGCATTTGACTCAATCGGTGCACAGTTTATTCGTCATGTAAAGCCTGGTGAAATGGTTGTTATTGACGAAGACGGTTTCCATTCATATATGATTGAAAAGCCTAAGAAGTCTGCTTTATGCGTATTTGAATATGTTTATATTGCCAGACCTGACAGTATCCTTGATTGTGGTCCTGTTCACGCAGTAAGAAAAGAATTCGGTAAGGAACTTGCAAGGGACTTCCCTGTAGATGCTGACCTTGTTTGTGGTGTTCCTGACTCAGGTAATGAAGCTGCCCAAGGTTATGCCGAAGAATCCGGTATTCCTTATAGTGCAGTTTTTGTTAAAAATAAATATATAGGTCGTAACCTTTCTTCAATGAAAAATACTAAGAAAGAACGACTACTGATGATGCGACTAAATGTTCTAAAGCATAAAGTAAGAGGCAAGAAAGTTGTTATTATTGATGACTCAATTGTCCATGGTAGCACAGCCAGTCACATTGTTAAATTACTTAGAGAGGCAGGTGCTGCTGAAGTTCATATGAGAATTTCTTCACCACCACTAAAATATTCTTGTTATTATGGTTCAGATTTACATACTGAAAAGAATATGATTGCCAACCTAATGACAGTTGAAGAACTACAGAATTTTGTAGGTTCAGATTCACTGGGTTTCTTAAGCATTGAAAGCCTAAGAAAAATCTCTAACGAAAACGGTATTTCTGTTTGTGATGCTTGTTTCACAGGTAATTACACAGGACCGGTACCAAAAGAAAACTATGTTGATAAATTCAGCAAGAAAATAAAACTTTCCAAATAAGAGGTGTATTATGAAAAATAGTTTTTCAGAAAGTTACAAGAATGCAGGTGTTGATGTAACAGCAGGTTACAAAGCAGTTGAATTAATGAAAGAGCATGTTAAGAGAACAAAAACATCAGGTGTTGTTTCAGGCATTGGTGGTTTTGGTGGTCTGTTTGCTCCTGATATGAAGGGTATGGAAGAACCAATCCTAGTAAGTGGTACTGACGGTGTCGGTACAAAGCTAAAACTTGCTTTCTTACTTGATAAGCACGATACAATCGGTATTGATGCAGTTGCAATGTGTGTTAATGATGTTGTATGTTGTGGTGCAAAGCCAATGTTTTTCCTTGATTACATCGCAGTTGGAAAGAATGTACCTGAAAAGGTAGCACAAATCGTATCAGGTATTGCTGATGGTTGTGAAATGTCTTATTCAGCACTAGTTGGTGGTGAAACTGCTGAAATGCCTGGTTTCTATCCTGTTGATGAATATGATGTTGCAGGTTTCTCAGTAGGTATTGTTGATAAGAAGAAAATCATTGACGGTAGAAAACTAACAGCCGGTGATGTACTTATCGGTTTACCATCAAGTGGTGTTCATTCAAACGGTTTCTCACTAGTAAGAAAGGTATTTGGTATTGATGAAAACACAATTCATAACGAATACCCAGAACTAGACAAGCCTCTAGGTGAAACTCTACTAACTCCAACAAAGATTTATGTTAAGCCTATCCTAGACCTAATCAGCAAAGTTGATGTAAAGGCTATTTCTCATATTACCGGTGGTGGCTTCTATGAAAACATTCCTAGAATGTTAAGTGACGGCCTAACTGCTAAGATTAAGAAAGATGCAGTTCCTGTACTTCCAATCTTTAAGGTAATTCAGAGAGTTGGTAACATTCCTGAACATGATATGTTCAATACATTTAATATGGGTATTGGTATGATTGTTGCAGTTGCAAAGGAAAATGCAGATAAGGCAGTTGAAACTCTAAAGGCTTACGGTGAAGATGCAGTAGTTCTTGGTGAACTAGTTGAAGGTAATGACGGAGTTATTTTTGAATAATGAAGAATATAGTTGTTTTAGTTTCCGGTGGTGGCACTAATTTACAGGCACTTATTGATGCAGAAAAATCAGGTATCATCAAAAGTGGCAAGATTACAACAGTAATTTCTTCTAATCCTAATGCCTATGCACTGGAAAGAGCAAAAAATAATAATATAGATACTGATGTTATCAGAAGAAAAGATTTTGATACATTTGATGAATATGATACTGCTTTATCAGAATTGTTAAAGAGTAAAGGTGCTGACCTTGTTGTCCTAGCAGGTTTTATGACTATCCTAGGACATAAGGTGATTTCAGCCTTTGAAAACAGAATTATCAATATTCATCCGGCCCTAATTCCAAGTTTCTGTGGTGAAGGCTTTTATGGACTGAAAGTTCATGAAGAAGCACTAAAAAAGGGTGTTAAAATTTCAGGTGCAACAACTCATTTTGTAACAGAAGAGTGTGATGGTGGTCCTATCATTATGCAAAAGTCTGTTGAAGTAAAGAATGACGATACACCGGAAATTTTACAAAGAAGAATTATGGAAAATGTAGAGTGGAAGATACTTCCACTTTCAGTAGAATTATTTTGCAGTGGCAAAATAAAAGTAGAAGATAACAAAACAATAATTTCAGAATGAGAGGTACTTTATAGTGAAAGCAATATCATTTGAGAAAGATCTTCAGAGTAACGCATATCCCGGCAGAGGCATTATGCTAGGGAGAACTGCTGACGGTAAAAACGCAGTAATCACATACTTTATTATGGGTAGAAGTGAAAACAGCCGAAACAGAGTTTTTGTAGAAGAAGGTGAGGGCATCCGTACACAGGCTTTTGATGAAAGCAAACTAACAGACCCTTCACTAATTATCTATGCACCTGTAAGAGTGCTAGGTAACAAGACTATCGTTACAAATGGTGACCAGACAGATACTGTTTATGACCTAATGAAAGAAGGTCAGACTTTTGAACAGTCACTTCGCACAAGAGAGTTTGAACCTGATGGTCCTAACTACACACCAAGAATTTCAGGTATTATCGAAATTAACGATGGAAAAATGGATATGAATATGTCAATTCTAAAGAGTGATGACGGTGACCCTAATTCTTCACTAAGATTTACTTATTCTTATGAAAACCCACTGGCAGGTAAGGGCAGATTTATTCATACATATATGAATGACGGTAACCCACTACCAAGCTATGAAGGCGAACCAACTCTTGTAGATGTTAATAATGATGATATTGATACATTTACTAAAAAAGTATGGAATGCACTTAACGAAGATAACAAAGTATCTCTATTCGTAAGATATATTGATATTGCAACAGGCAAAGCAACATCAAGAATTATTAATAAAAATAAATAAGGAGAATTACTATGCGCGAACTTGAACTAAAGTATGGTTGTAACCCTAACCAGAAACCATCAAGAATTTTTATGAAAGACGATAGTGACCTTCCAATCGAAGTTCTAAACGGTAAACCGGGTTATATTAACTTTCTAGATGCTTTCAATAGCTGGCAGTTAGTTAAGGAACTAAAGACTGCTACAGGTCTACCTGCTGCTGCATCATTTAAGCATGTTTCTCCTGCCGGTGCTGCTGTTGCAACAGAACTTTCAGATACACTTAAGAAAATCTACTTTGTAGACGACCTAAAACTTTCACCACTAGCATCAGCCTATGCTAAGGCCAGAGGTGCTGACAGAATGAGCTCTTACGGTGACTGGGCAGCACTTTCTGATGTATGTGATAAGGAAACTGCTTTGCTACTAAAGAGAGAAGTATCTGACGGTATTATTGCTCCTGGTTATACAGACGAAGCACTTGAAATCCTAAAGACTAAAAAGCGTGGTAACTACAACATTGTTAAGATTGACCCTAACTATACACCTGCTCCACAGGAATATAAGGATGTATTTGGTGTTACTTTCCAACAGGGCAGAAACGAACTAAAGATTGATGAAGAATTCTTAACAAAGAATATTATCACAGAAAATAAGGAACTTCCTGAAGAAGCTAAGAGAGATTTGCTTATTGCTTTAATCACTCTAAAATATACACAGTCAAATTCAGTTTGCTATGCAAAGGACGGTCAGGCTATCGGTGTTGGTGCAGGTCAGCAGTCAAGAATTCACTGTACTCGACTAGCCGGTAATAAGGCAGATATTTGGTATCTTCGTCAGCATCCAAAGTGCCTAAACCTACCTTTCAAGGAAGACATTAGAAGACCTGACAGAGATAACACAATTGATGTTTATATTTCCGATGATTACGAAGATGTACTAGCTGATGGCACATGGGAACAGTTCTTTACTGAAAAGCCTGAACCACTTTCAAGAGAAGAAAAGAAAGAATGGTTAAGCACATTCTCAGGTGTTTCTCTAGGTAGTGATGCATTCTTCCCATTTGGTGATAATATCGAAAGAGCTAAGAGAAGTGGCGTTCAGTATGTTGCACAGCCTGGTGGCTCAATTCGTGATGATAATGTAATTGATACTTGTAACAAGTACAATATGACAATGTGCTTTACAGGTATTAGACTATTCCATCATTAATGAGGTGACTTAAATGAAAATATTAATGGTTGGTTCCGGTGGTAGAGAACATGCACTAATCAAGAAGTTACTTGAAAGTGATAAGGTAGAAAAGCTTTATTGTGCACCGGGTAACGGTGGTATTTCAAGAGATGCAGAAGTTGTTGATATTCCTGTAATGGATAAAGAAAAAATGGTAGCTTTTGCAAAAGACAATAACATTGATATGGTTTTTGTTGCTCCTGATGACCCACTAGCTGACGGTATGGTAGATGCTTGCGAAGAAGCCGGTATTCGTGCATTTGGTCCAAATGCAAAGGCTGCTATTATTGAAGCATCAAAGGTTTTCTCTAAGAACCTAATGAAAAAGTACAATATTCCAACTGCTCAGTATGAAGTTTTTGGCGACTCAGAAAAGGCAATTGCTTGGGTTAAAGAAAATAATATGGCACCATGTGTTGTAAAGGCTGATGGCCTTGCACTTGGTAAAGGTGTTCTTATTTGTCAAACTGTTGAAGATGCAGTAGAAGCAATTAAGACAATTATGGAAGATAAGAAATTTGGTTCTTCCGGTAATAACATTGTTATTGAAGAATTCCTAACAGGTCCTGAAGTTTCTGTTCTGTCATTTACAGACGGTAAGACAGTTAAACCTATGGTTAGCTCAAAGGATCATAAGAGAGCATATGACAATGATGAAGGTTTAAACACAGGTGGTATGGGTACAATCAGTCCAAACCCTTACTATACTGATGAACTTGCTAAGCAGTGTATGGAAGAAATCTTTATTCCAACAGTAAATGCTATGAAAGCAGAGGGCAGACCATTTAAGGGTTGTCTATACTTTGGCTTAATGATGACACCAAAAGGACCAAAGGTTATTGAGTATAATGCTCGTTTTGGTGACCCTGAGGCTCAGGTTGTACTTCCAAGACTAAAGACAGATTTAGTTGATATTTGTGATGCAATTATTGACGAAAGACTAGACGAAATCAATATTGAATGGTCAGATGAACCAACTGCTTGTGTCGTTATGGCAAGTGGTGGATACCCTGAATCATACAAAAAGGGTATTGAAATGTTTGGTCTAGATGATAAAGGTCAAGTTGAGGGTGCAACAGTTTATCATGCCGGTACAAAGTATGAAAACGGCAAATTCTACACAAACGGTGGTAGAGTTCTGGGTGTTACTGCCAGTGGTAAAACTCTTGATGATGCACTTAATAATGCTTATAATGCAGTAAAGAAAATCTCTTTTGAGGGTGCACATTATAGAACCGATATTGGTCGCACAAAATAATTTTTAATAATTGAACTTAAATGCACATCATTTTATGGTGTGCATTTTTGACGGTAAATCTTTTTGAAGGTTAGTGGTTTTATGTTTACAAATAAAGATTTACGAAATATGATTATCCCAATTTTCTTTGAACAGTTCCTACTGATGTTAGTAGGTTTAGCAGATACATTTGTAGTTAGTTATGCCGGTGAAGATGCAGTTTCCGGTGTATCTCTTGTAAACTCATTTAATACAATTTTGCTATTCCTATTTACAGCTTTAGCATCAGGTGGTGCAGTAATAATCTGTCAGTACATAGGTTGTAAAGATAAAGAAAATTCCACAAAGTCAGCTTGTCAGTTACTTATGTTTTCAACAGTATTTTCTGTTGTACTATCTGTGCTAATTTTAATTTTTAGCCATAGCATATTGGTTTTACTGTTTGGTAAAGTAGAGCAAAGTGTTATGAATGCTTGTGTTACATACCTTAAAATTTCTGTTTACTCATTTCCTGCTTTGGCAATTTATAATGCCGGTGCAGCTTTGTGCAGAAGTATAGGTAAGTCAAATGTAACAATGAATGTTTCAATATTTGCTAACTTTATAAATATTCTCGGTAACTGTATCGGTGTATATGTGCTAAAAATGGGAGTTGCCGGTGTTGCGTATCCTTCATTAATTTCAAGAACTATCTCGGCAATAGCAGTTACTGTTTATTGCTTTAAGAAAAATAATATGGTTTCTTATAAATGGAAATATATCTTTAGTTGGAACAGTAGCATATTAAAGAAAGTAATGAAAGTTGCAGTACCTAACGGTGTAGAGAATGGTGTTCATCAGCTTGTAAAGGTTGCAATTTCAAGTATTATTGCACTATTTGGTACTTGCCAAATTGCAGCAAATGGTGTTGCCCAAAGTATATGGTCATTAGCAGCACTAATGGGTCTTGCTTTGTCACCGGTATATACAACAGTAATCGGCAGATGTATGGGTGCAAATGACATTAAGTCAGCAAATTTCTATTTCAAGAAATTAAACAAACTTACAACAATTTTGTCTATTGTTTGGAACGGTTTTGTTATTGCAATTACTCCAATATTACTTCAGTTCTTTACCTTGTCAGCTGAGGCTAAGCACTTAGTAATCATAATGGTAATTATCAATAATGCTATAAACGGTCTAGTCTTTACCTATGCAGGACCATTGGGAAATGGATTGAGAGCAGCCGGTGATGTAAAGTTCACAATGATTATTTCAGTATCACTAACTGTATTTGCAAGATTATTTTTCTCAATAATTTTAGGTATTACTCTAAATTTAGGTGTAATCGGTGTAACTATCGGTATGTGTATTGACCTAATCATCAGAGCTGTAATTTTCTTATGTAGATATAAGTCCCAAAAGTGGACAAAGTTCAAATTAATTTAAAATTATCAATTTTTATATGGTGGTTTAGTGTTTATCATTAAGCCACCATTTTTATATAAAAGCAAAATAAAAAATTTTTATAAAAAGTCTTGACTTGAAGTCAACTCCAAGTTGTATAATGAAAATGAACTTAATAATACATTGAAATTAATATAATTTAGGAGGAAAAAATAATGATTTTTAACGAAACTTATACTCTTTCAAATGGTGTGAAAATTCCAAAACTAGGTTTAGGTACTTGGTTTATTGATGACAGTGTTGTTGCAGATGCAGTGAAAAGTGCAGTAAAGCTAGGCTATCGTCTAATTGATACTGCTCAAGCATATGGCAATGAAGCCGGTGTAGGTAAAGGTGTTTTAACTTGTGGTGTTCCAAGAGAAGAAATCTTTGTTACAAGTAAGGTTGCAGCTGAAGCAAAAACTTATGAAGATGCAAAGAAATCAATTGACGAAACTCTAGAGAAAATGGGACTTGATTATCTTGATTTAATGATTATCCATAGCCCTCAGCCATGGGTAGAATTTAGAGAAGATAAGAGATATTTTGAAGAAAATAAGCAGGTTTGGAAAGCCCTTGAAGATGCTTATGAAGAAGGCAAACTAAAGGCTATCGGTGTATCTAACTTCCTAAAGGATGACCTAGATAATATCCTTAGTGATTGCAAAGTTAAGCCTATGGTTAACCAAATTCTAATGCACATTAGTAACACAGACCTTGACTTAGTTGATTATTGTAAGAAGAATGATATTCTTGTAGAGGCTTATTCACCAATTGCTCATGGTGAAATTCTAAACCAACCACAAATCAAGGCAATTGCTGATAAGTACAAAGTATCTGTACCACAGCTATGTATCAGATATACAATTCAGATGGGTACAGTTTCACTTCCAAAAACTGCAAACCCTGACCATATGAAAACTAATGCTGATGTTGATTTTGAAATTTCAGCAGAAGATATGGAAACACTAAAGAACTTTGAAAAGATTGATAACTACGGTGAAAGCAGTGGTTTCCCTGTATATGGTGGTAAGCTATAATTATTGTAAACTTTTATATAACATTGGCTCCCTCAGACGAGGGAGCTGTCGCTCTTGAATTGCAATTGCAATTCAATTTTTATAGAGCGACTGAAGGAGGGAAAAAGCATTGTTAATATGCGATTTTCCTTATTATGAGAAACTTATAATTACCACAAATAAGTGATTATCATAGTAAAAATATCATTAATTAAATTCCGTATAATCAGAATATAAAGAGGTAACAAAATGAAAAAACCATACATTATTTGTCATATGATGACTTCAATAGATGGTAGAATTGATTGTGCAATGACATCAAAGCTACCGGGTGTAAATGAATACTATTCAACATTAAGTGAAATTAATGTTCCAACAACAGTTAGTGGTAGAGTAACTGCTGAACTTGAAATGGCTGACGGTGAGTTTGTTCCAAAGAATAACGAGCCTTACGGTAAAGAGGGTTTCTCTAAAAAAGCAAATGCAAAGGGCTATGAAGTTATTGTTGATACAAAGGGTAAACTTCTATGGCATGATGCATCAGGTATGAACAAACCTTACCTAATCCTAACAAGTACAAATGTAACTAAGGAATATTTAGATTATCTAGATAGCAAGAATATTTCTTGGATTGCTTGTGGTAATGATAAGGTTGATTTAGTGAAAGCATCAGAAATTCTTGCTACTGAATTTGGTGTAGAAAGAATGGGTATTGTTGGTGGACCTATTATCAATACTGCATTCCTAGATTCAGACCTACTTGATGAAATCAGTATACTTGTAGGTTCAGGTATCGACGGCAGAGGTGGTATGCCAACTGTATTTGATGGATTGCCAATGAACCATGATGTAACAAGACTAAAATTAATTGATGTTCAGAAGTTTGGTAGTAGTGCAGTTTGGCTGAGATATAAGTGTAATTAATTTTATGTCCTAATTGACAAAGAAATATTCTTTATTTATAATCATTTTATAACTATAAGGTGGTGTAATTATGTATAATCCTCAACTAGATACATTTATAAAGGTAGCTGATGCCGGTAGTTTCAACAAAGCATCAGAAGAATTATATATTACACCATCAGCAGTTATAAAACAGATAAATTTGCTTGAAAAGTCCCTTGGACTAATACTTTTCAATCGAACACATAGAGGTTTAATACTTACAGAGGCAGGAAAGTCCCTATATCAAGATGCTAAGTACATAATCAGCTATTGCAAAGATTCTGTTGTAAGAGCAAAGAATGCTATGTCAAGTGGTGATAAAATTATTCGTATTGGTTCATCACCAACAACACCGGCACAATTATTAATGCAACTTTGGCCAAACATTCAATCACAATGTCCTGATATTAAGTTTGAGATTGTACCATTTGAAAATACACCTGAAAATGCAAAAGAAATTCTTGCAAACCTAGGTAACAAAATTGATGTTATAGGTGGTATTTTTGATGATACAATGTTGCATTTAAGGAAGTGTAATGGTCTTGAACTTTCAAGAGAACCATTCTGTTGTGCAGTATCAATTCACCATAAATTAGCAGTAAAAGATAAACTTCAAATTGAAGATTTATATGGTGAAAACTTAATGCTAATGCACAGAGGTTGGAGTAACTATGTTGATAGACTTAGGGATGATATATGGCAAAACCATAGTGCAATAAATATTGTTGATTTTGATTTTTACAATATGAATATTTTTAATAAATGTGAAAATACCAACAATGTACTTTTAGCTATAAAAGGTTGGGCAAATGTTCACCCATTACTAAAGGTTATTCCCGTAGAATGGGAACACAGTATTCCTTATGGGTTGTTATATTCAAAAAATCCAACAGATACCGTAAAGCAATTTCTAACTGCTGCTAAAAATTCTGTTGTAAACTAGAGTTATTACCTTTAGGTATATACTGATTAACTAAGTGAGACTTCTTTTGAAGTTTCACTTTCTTTATAATATAAGTATAGAAATTAATTATTTTTATGTTATAAGGAGTAAAAAATGAAGAATAGAATTTTAGGAACTGATTTACAGGTTTCAGCAGTAGGCTTAGGTTGTATGGGTATGAGCCATGCCTATGGTTCACCTGCTGATGAAAAGGAAATGTGTAATCTAATCTCAAAAGCAGTTGATATTGGTTATAACTTCTTTGATACTGCCGAAATTTACGGTACATTAGCTGACCCTCACCATAATGAAAAATTAGTAGGTAAAGCACTAAAACAGTACCGTAACAAAGTAAAAATTGCCACAAAGTTTGGAATTAAGTTTGATGAGTCTAATAAAAATGTAAATAGAGCATTAATCCCTGACTCAAGACCTGAAGTAATACGAAAGTCAGTAGAAGGTTCATTAAAGCGACTAAATACAGACCATATTGATTTGTATTATCTTCATAGAGTTGACCAAAATGTGCCTATTGAAGAAGTAGCCTCAGTTATGGCTGACTTAATCAAAGAAGGCAAAATCACTCATTGGGGACTTAGTGAAGTTAAGGAAGATACTATCCGTAGAGCAAATTCAGTTTGCAAAGTAACTGCAATACAGAACCGTTATTCTATGATGTATCGAGATTATGAAAGTCTGTTTCCTGTACTTGAAGAACTACAAATTGGTTTTGTAGCATTTTCACCACTGGCAAATGGATTTTTGTCAGGAAAATATAACGAAAATTCTAAGTTTGAAAAAGGTACTGATTACCGTAGTGTAATGCCACAGTTCACAAGTGAAGCAGTAAAAGAAAATCAAGAACTACTAAAATTATTAACCGATTTAGGAAAAGAAAAAGGTGCAACACCGGCACAGATTTCTCTGGCATGGATGATTTCTAAGAAACCATATATTGTACCAATTCCGGGTACTAGAAAGCCTGATAGACTAAAAGAAAATGCTGAGTCTGCTAATATAGAACTTTCAGAAAGTGAAGTTCTATCAATAGATAAAGCATTAGAAAATACACATATGTCACAAGTATTTGGTGGCACAAAAATTATTAAAAGATAAAGGAGAACTCAAACATCATTTGTTTGATATAAAAAGTATGAATAATTTTGTTTTTGAAAACTCATCAAAGGTTTATTTTGGTGAGGGTTGTGTAAAAGAATATTTGTCAAATATTCTAACTTCATATGGCGACAAAGTTATGCTTTGTTACGGTGGAGGTTCAATTAAGAATAACGGTATCTATGATGAAGTTGTTTCTGTATTAACCGATAGCAACAAGAAAATTATTGATTTTCCGGGTATTCCATCAAATCCAACTTATTCAAAGGTACAAGAGGGTATCTCACTTGCAAAAGAAAATAATGTTGATTTAATTTTAGCAGTTGGTGGTGGCAGTGTAATGGATTGTTGCAAAGCAATTTCACTAGGGGCTAAGTATGACGGTGACATTTGGTCTGACTTTTGGGCTAGAGGCGGTGTTGTTAACTTTGAACCATTACCACTTGGAATTATTGTTACTGCTGCCGGTACAGGTAGCGAATGTAACGGTGGTGCAGTAATTACGAATGAAGAACTTAAGATTAAAACAGGTAGAGATTATCCAAAGCTAAATGCACAGTTTGTTATGTTAGACCCAACATACACATACAGTGTACCAAAGTTCCAAATGGTTTCAGGTGCATTTGATACACTTTCACATATTATGGAAATTTACTTTAGTGAACCTGATGAAAGCAATGTTTCTGATGATATTTCAGAGGCACTAATGAAAAATGTTATTAAGAACTTGCGTGTTGCAATTAAGAATCCCGAAGATTATGAAGCAAGAAGTAATCTAATGTGGGATGCAACAATGGCTGAGAACCGTATTATCAAACTTGGCAAAAAGACTGACTTTCAATGTCACCAAATGGAACATCAGTTAGGTGCATATACTAATTGTAACCATGGTGCAGGACTTGCAGTTCTTCATCCTGTTTACTATAAGCATATTTGTGAAGTTGGCAAAAAGAAATTTGCACAGTTTGCAACTAATGTTTGGGGTATCCCTAAAGATAATAAAACAGAAGAACAACTAGCCTTAGAAGGTGTAAATGCTTTAGCTGATTTTATTAAAGAAATCGGAATGCCAACTACACTTAAAGAATTAGGTGTTGAAGAAAATATCAATCTAAAAGAAATAGCAGAGTCATGTTTCATTGTTGGTGGTAGCTACAAGAAACTAACTCACAAAGAAATTTTAGAAATTTTTGAAGAATGTAAATAAGGAGAGATTTTATGAAAAAATTAACTTCCCTAGTAATTGCACTTTTACTTGTACTAACTTTTTCAGCTTGTGGTAGTTCAAATTCTAATTCAAGTTCTAGCAACGGTACAAATAGCAACTCAAGTTCATCAACAAGTACTAAGACAAAAACTACTAAGTCAAAGGGTAAAGTATTAGTAGCATATTACTCAGCAACAGGTTCTACAAAAGCAGTAGCTGAAACAATTGCAAATGCAACAGGTGGAGATCTCTTTGAAATTGAACCTAAAGAACCATATTCAGAAGGTGACCTTGATTGGACAAATAGCAGAAGCAGAGTAAGCGTTGAACATGATGACGAAAGCAAAAGAGATGTTCCGTTAAAAACTGTAACACCTGAAAATTTCGATAATTATGATACAGTATTTATCGGTTATCCAATTTGGTGGGGTATTGCTGCTTGGCCTGTAGATAACTTTGTTAAAGGCAATGACTTTACAAACAAGACAGTTATTCCTTTCTGTACTTCATCATCATCAGGTCTTGGAGATAGTGGCGAACTTCTAAAAGAACAAGCAGGTACAGGTAATTGGCAAGATGGGGAAAGATTTTCTTCAGGTGCATCACAAGATGAAGTAGAGTCTTGGGTAAAAGACCTAGGTATATAAATCAAACATAATAAAAATAATGCCCATTGATTTTCAATGGGCAATTTTTATGGAAAATATAGTTATTTCCTTGCTTTATCAATCCTTTAGTTGACATTTCTCTTGAAAATTATTATACTTTAAGTTATGACTAAAAGGAGAAGTATTTTATGACATTTAATATAATTACACTGGGTTGTAAGGTTAATCAGTACGAATCTCAGGTTATGACAGAGGTTATGCTAAAAGATGGTTTTACCCATAGCCCTGACAAAGACCATGCAGATATTTTTATTGTAAATACTTGTACTGTAACTTCTGTAAGTGATAGCAAAAACAGAAAGCTAATAAGAAGAATTAGAAGAAATAACGAAAATGCAATTATTGTAGTAACAGGTTGTATGTCACAAGCATTTCCTGAAGATGAAGTGTATGAAATTTGTGATATTGTTGTGGGTAATACAAACAGAAAAATTATCTCAAAGTTAATAAAAGATTATGTGTCAAATTCAGACCATTATGTAAATGTTGAAGAACATACAGGTGGAGAAATTTTTGAACCAATTAAGATTACTAACTTTGAAGAAAGAACAAGAGCACAAATCAAGATTGAAGACGGTTGTAACCGTTTCTGTGCATATTGTATTATCCCTTATGCAAGAGGTAGAGTTCGTTCAAAGGATATTAATGAGCTAAAGGAAGAGGCAACAGACCTAGCATCAAAGGGCTTTAGAGAAATTGTTTTAGTAGGTATCAACCTTTCTTGCTTTGGTCAAGATACTAACTTAAATTTATGTGATGCAGTAGAAACTGTAGCATCAGTTGATGGCATTGACAGAGTAAGACTAAGTTCCCTAGAACCTGAAAGACTTGACCCTGAGTTTATTGAAAGACTTGCAAAGTGTGATAAACTTTGCCCACAGTTCCATTTATCTCTACAGTCAGGTTGTGATGAAACATTAAAGAGAATGAACCGTCATTACGATACAGCAGAATACAGAACAATTGTAAATAACTTGCGTAAAGCTTTTAAAGATTGTGCAATTACTACTGATGTAATGGTAGGCTTTGCAGGTGAAACCGAAGAAGAATTCCAAAAGTCCCTTGACTTTGTTCATTCAATTAAGTTTGCCAAAGTGCATACTTTCTCATATTCTCGTAGAAAGGGTACAGTAGGCGACAAGCTACCTAATCAGGTTGACCCACAAATTAAGAGTGAACGCAGTAAGAAGATGATTGAAGTTACTCTAAAGGATAGAAAAGAGTTCCTTAGAAACCAGCTTAACAATACATATTCAGTTCTGTTTGAACGTAAGAAAGAAGAAGGCTACTGGGAAGGTTATACAATGAACTATACACCGGTAAGAGTATTTTATGACTTAGACCTAAACGATAAGATTGTAGATGTTAAATTGACAGATGCATTTGATGATTATTGCATAGGTGAATTAATTTAATTTCATAGTAAGGTTTGCAATTTCTTTAGTTGCAGATTTTTCCGATAAAGAACTATAACTGTATAGCATTATACCATTATAGTTCTTTTTTACTGCAATTTCATATTCTTGTTTTAGTATATCGTCAAAGTCACTCCAAGTGCCACTGTCACTGTCATGGTAGATTATAATAACAAGTGCAACACTAAAAAAATAGACAATATGAAAACCAACGTGTAAAATGTAGTTGCAACACCAAACATAATACGGAGGTAATCATATTGTCATATACACATCTTACACTAATTGAAAGAGAATGTCTACAAGAATTTTACGAAAAAGGATATAGCATAAGAAAAATTGCAAAAATACTTGAACGAAGTCCTTCTACAATCAGCAGAGAATTAAAACGGAATTTTAGTAAAAAACGCAAACACTATCATTCTTGGGGCGCACATGTAAAATATTTAGTAAGAAGAAAGGATTGTCATAGAAAAATAATTTACTCATATACACAGATATATATAATTATGTATTTGATAAATTACATTCCTTTTGGTCACGAAATAATAGCCGATAAATGGAATTTAAATCATAATATAAAGATTTCTTTTCTTCTATTTATCGTGCAATTCGTTCCAAATTATTCCCGGGTATTTCACCTGCATCACATCTTAGAAGAAGAGGAAAACCTTACAGAACTGAGCGTAAGACCTACACTAAACATTCTGAAAAATCAATTCATAATCGTGATTCTGTAATTGATGAGAGAGGAAGATTTGGTGATTATGAGGGAGATACAATTTACGGTTCAGTTGGAAAAGGCTATCTTGTTACTGCTATTGATAGAAAATCAAGATTTCTTGTAGCTGCTACCTGTAAAGATAAATCTATTTCATCAATTAATTCAGCTTTTAGAGAAGCTTTTGAAAAAGCTTCTTTAAAAATCAAGCCACTTACATTAACTTTAGATAATGGTTCTGAATTTAACGGATATGCTGATATTGAAAAAGATTTAGATTTAGAAATATATTTTGCAGATGTTCATGCTCCTTGGCAACGAGGTTCAAATGAAAATATCAATGGACTATTAAGATTTTTCTTTCCAAGAGGTACTGATTTCAGAAAAGTCACAAGAGCACAACTTGATGCAGTCCTTGATAAAATCAATAATAGACCTAGAAAATGTTTAGACCTTCTTTCACCTATTGACTATTTTAATCAAAGTGTTGCACTTGGTTTGACAATCTAAGCATCAGTACCGGCTTTATATCCGGCAAGACCTGAATATATTTTGATATTTTTATTTGTCTTAATCTTTAGCCAATCATTAATGGCATCTTCATAAGTAAGTGCAGGATTGTCTAAGCTAAAGTAAATTTGAGGGCAAATGTAGTCAATATATCCGTCTTTACTGCACCAAGTTTTTACATCAGCATAAATTTCCTTGTTGTTGTCAACATTGCCTTGTGGTGAAATGCCAAACTGTACATTGTCTTTAAGGCTATGAACTTTCTCATATACCTTTTTGATTAGTGTATTAACATTGTTCATCCTCCACTTGTCAAGGCTAAGACAGTTGTTATTTTGTGCTTTTTTGTATTGACTGTATTCTCTGCTATCAAAACTTTCATCATCAGTAGGGTAGAAGTAATCGTCAAACTGTATTCCGTCAATATCATAGTTAGCAACAATTTCTTCAACACCATTTACAACTAGGTCTTGAGCCTTTTTACTTGCCGGGTTAAGATAAATTCCATCATCAGTTTCAACACCTATGGAACTATCTTTAATGTATGGATTATCACTTGATAATTTTTCAGGAACTTTTTTGCTTTTAACTCTGTATGGATTTACCCAAGCCTCAATTCTCATTCCGGATGAATGTACTTTTTTACACATATATTTTAGTCCATCATAATTTGGATTTTTGCCTTGTTCACCTGTAAGTATGTGAGAATAAGGATATACATTTGAATTATATAATGCATCGGAAAATGGTCTAACTTGTACAATAAGTGTGTTAAAGCCTTTTTCTTTACAAGTGTCAACAATAGAATCAAACTTCTTTTTAAATGAAGTATAACTTCTGTCTGTGTCACTCATGTCAAGGTCCATATATGTAACCCAAATTCCTTTCATAAAGAATTTATCTTCACTTTTCTTAATAACTTTTTTAATGGTACTTTCAGTTATAGGTACAGTATTGGTGTTGCTAACTTCTTTTACAGGATTTGCTACTTCATAGTAATTTAATGTGATAACGGCTATTAGAAGTGAAAGAGCAAGTAAAGATAAATAAATTTTAGTTTTCAATATTAACAATCCTTTCGGTGATATTATGTTGTATTTTCTGATTATATATTTAGTAATAGTGAATATTATAGCCATAGCCTTGACTATTTATGATAAAAGAGCAAGTGTTTTGGGTTCGTGGAGAGTAAGAGAAAGCACCTTGATGCTATTTTCATTTTTAGGTAGTTCGGTATTAATGTACCTAACTATGAGAATTATTCATCACAAAACAAGACACCCACTTTTTATGGTTGGTATTCCAATTATTTTTGTGTTACAAATTATTTTTACCTTAGTAGTGCTTTATGCAGTAGGTTATTTAGGATAGAGTTATGAGTAGAAAAAATTTAACTTTTATAGTGCCGATTGAATATGACAACAAAAATTGCAAAGAGTTTTTAAAGTATTATTGCAACATTTCAGCAAGATTAATTACAAGACTGGTTAGAACCAAAATGGGAATTACTAGGGATAATCAGCTTTTGAGAACTATAGATAATGTGTATGTAGGGGATAAGGTAGTAATTAATTTACCTAACGACAGTAACGAAATTACTCCAACTAAAGGTGAACTAAATGTAATTTATGAGGATGACTATATTTTAGTAGTAGATAAACCTCCACTAATGCCGGTACATCCTACTAAGAATCACCAAACAGATACTTTAGCAAATATAGTTAGATACTATTCGCTTAACAAAAATGAGGACTATACCTTTAGAGCAATTAACAGAATAGACAGAGATACATCAGGCTTAGTTGTAATTGCAAAAAATAGATTTGTAGCAAACAAAATCAAGTCTCTATATAAAGAATATACAGCAGTATGCTGTGGTAATATTGTCGAAGATGGTACGGTAAATAAAAATATAAAATTAAAAGAAGATAGCAAGATGGTTCGTGAAGTTTCTGATGATGGTGCAAAGGCTGTTACTCACTATAAAGTGATAGACAGAAGTCCTAGCTATACAGAAATTCTCTGTACTTTGGAAACCGGAAGAACCCATCAGATAAGATGCCATATGTCATACCTAGGTTATCCACTTGCAGGGGATGATTTATATGGTGGTTCTCTAGAACATATTTCTAGACAAGCACTACATTGTAGCAAGGTGATTTTCGCCCATCCAATAAGTAATGAAAAAATAGTTTTAGAAAGTAATGTGCCTTTTGACATAAAATATTTGTTAAAATATTGACTATTATGTAATTTGTGATAAAATAGAACTAGAGTTCATATATGAAAGGTCGATTATATTATGGAAGAAATTAAAATTGAACTTACTAAAAATCCAAAAGAAAAACCACAAGACGAAAGCAAATTAGGTTTTGGTCGTATTTTCACAGACCATATGTTCCTAATGAACTATGATGAAGGTCAGGGTTGGCATGACCCAAGAATTGTACCTTATGGTCCAATCGCACTAGACCCATCAGCAATGGTATTCCACTACGGTCAAGAAGTATTTGAAGGTATGAAAGCATACAGAAATGTCAACGGTGGCATTAACCTATTTAGACCGGACAAAAATATGGCTAGACTTAATGTTTCTAACGAAAGACTTTGTATTCCTCAGATTGACGAAAAGTTTGCAGTAGAAGCTGTTAAGAAACTTGTAGAAGTAGAAAAAGATTGGGTACCACATTCAGAAGGTACATCTCTATACATTAGACCATTTATTTTCTCAACAGATGCTCAGCTAGGTGTTCACCCAGCAAAACATCTTCTATTTGTAATTATCTGTTGTCCTGTTGGTGCTTATTATCCTGAAGGACTTAACCCTGTTAAGATTTATGTTGAAGAAAATTATGTTCGTGCCGTTAAGGGTGGTATGGGCTTTACTAAGACAGGTGGTAACTATGCTGCTTCTCTAAAGGCTCAGGACGAAGCTGAAAAGCAGAAATATACTCAGGTTCTATGGCTAGACGGTGTAGAAAGAAAGTATATTGAAGAAGTTGGTACAATGAATGTATTCTTTGTTATTGATGACGAAGTTATTACACCTGCACTTCAAGGTTCAATCCTTGGTGGTATCACAAGAATGAGTACAATCGAACTTCTAAAATCTTGGGGCTACAAGGTTTCAGAAAGAAGACTTTCAATTCAGGAAGTTGAAAAAGCAGCTGACGAAGGCAGACTAAAGGAAAGCTTTGGTACAGGTACTGCTGCAGTTATTTCACCAATCGGTGAACTAAAGTGTGGCGATAAGGTTATGACAATCAACAATGGCGAAATCGGTGAAATCAGCCAGAAACTTTACGATAACCTAACAGGTATTCAGTGGGGTAAGGTTGAAGATAAGCTAGGTTGGGTTGTACCAGTTTGCTAATCTAAAATCTAAAAGTTAAGACTTTAAGACCTATGTTTTTGCATAGGTCTTTTTTATACCTTTTTTATCTTATCCTATACTTTTCTAAACTAAAATTTACCTAAATTATACTTGACTAAATTCTGAAAAAATGATTGAATATTACTAGATAAATTTAAGTAGGGATTAATTATGAAGAAATGTCTTGTAGTTGTAGATTATCAAAATGACTTTGTTTCAGGTTCTCTTGGCTTTGAAAAAGCTAAAGAACTTGACTCTAAAATAGCTAATTTAATTGAAAAGTACCATAATAACAGTGATGATGTTGTTTTTACTTTAGATACCCATTATGATGATTATATGAATACAAATGAGGGTAAATCTTTACCTGTACCACATTGTATTAAAGGAACAAATGGTCATAATCTTTATGGCAAAGTGTCACAATCAGTTAAAGAAACAGATTTACTTTTTGAAAAGAATACTTTTGGCTCGGATAAACTTTTTGAATATTTAAAAAATAATCGGTATTCATCAATAGAATTAGTTGGTGTAGTAACAAATATCTGTGTTATCTCAAATGCAGTAATTGCAAAAACTGCCCAACCTGAAACAGAAATTATTGTAAATAAAAGTCTTGTTGCATCAAATGACGACAAGTTAAATGATGAAGCACTTTCCGTTATGAGTAGCTTCCAAATTAAAATAACAGAATAAGTAGGTGTAAATATGACAGAAAAGAATATGACTATGCTATGTGACTTTTATGAACTTACAATGGCAAACGGCTACTTTAAGAACGGTTTTTATAAGAGAATTACATATTTTGATGTGTTCTATCGTTCAGTACCGGACAATGGTGGTTTTGCAATTGTAGCAGGTCTTGAGCAAGTAATTGATTATATCAAGAACCTTCATTTCTCAAGTGAAGATATTGATTATCTTCGTTCAAAAAACATTTTTGATGAAGAATTTTTAGATTATCTAAAGGACTTCCATTTTACAGGTGACATTTATGCAATACCTGAAGGCACACCTGTATTTCCAAATGAACCAATCCTTACAGTAAAAGCACCGGCAATTGAAGCACAACTTATTGAAACATTTGTACTTCTTTCAATTAACCATCAGTCACTGATTGCTACTAAAGCAAATAGAATTGTAAGAGCCTCTCAAGGCAGAACGGTACTTGAATTTGGTTCTCGTAGAGCACAAGGTGCTGACGGTGCAATCTTAGGTGCAAGAGCAGCGTATATAGGTGGATGTGCAGGTACTGCTTGTACAATTACAGATGAACTTTATGGTGTACCGGCAGGTGGTACAATGGCTCATTCTTGGATACAAATGTTTGATACTGAGTATGATGCATTTAAGACTTATTGTGAAACTTATCCTGAGAATGTAACACTTTTGGTTGATACTTATAATACCCTAAAAAGTGGTGTACCAAATGCAATAAAGGTGTTTAAGGAAATTCTTTTACCGAAGGGTATTACTAATTTTGCAATCAGACTTGATTCAGGTGATATTTCTTATCTATCTAAGAAAGCAAGAAAAATGCTTGATGATGCAGGCCTACAGTGTTGTAAGATTGTAGCTTCCAATGCACTTGATGAATACCTAATTCGTGACTTAATGATGCAAGACGCAAAGGTAGATACTTTTGGTGTAGGTGAAAGACTGATCACTTCCAAGAGTACACCGGTATTTGGTGGAGTATATAAGTTAGTTGCAGTTGAAGATAATGAGGGCAACATTATTCCGAAAATCAAAGTCAGCGAAAATACTGCAAAAATCACTAACCCACACTTCAAGAAAGTTTATAGATACTATGACAAAGAAAGTGGCAAGGCTTTGGCAGATGAACTTTGTATCTATGACGAAGTGGTAAATGATAAAGAACCTAGAATAATCTTTGACCAACAGGCTACTTGGAAAACTAAGGAGTTAACTAATTTTACAGTTCGTGAACTTCAAGTACCAATCTTTAAAGATGGCAAGTGTGTATATGATATGCCAACCCTTGAAGAAATCAAAGATTATTGTGCTAAGGAAATTGATTTACTATGGGATGAAGTTAAGCGTTTCGAAAATCCACATAAATATTATGTTGACCTTTCAGAAAAGCTATGGAATACCAAGAAAGATTTACTTTCAAGATTTAAGAACTTTATATAAATAAAGAATATGCCTTGCCACTTTGTTGTAGCAAGGCGTATTTTTTAAATCAAAATTATAATAGCTATCCGTTTAGGACAAAAAATTGCAATTCGTGACAATTTACTTTAATATGTGAACATTGTGTGATACTATTGTATTAGTTATAATACCATAAAATACTATTAAGAAAGGATGGTAATATGAACAAAATAAACAAGTACACAAAGGCAATAATTATTTCAATACTATGTGTATTGATGATTATTTGTTCAATTCCTTTTGGTTATGCTGTAACCCAAAAGAACACAGAGACAATCGGAAATCTTAATCAAGAAAAGTCAACTTATTTCAAAGATAATAATTCTTTGAAAAAGACCTATGAAAACGGCTTGATTATGTTTCCTGAGAAAACTGCAGAACTAAAAATGAATAACTTTTATTCATTTAATATTCTCAGACAAGGTGGTACAAAGGGTAAATCAACAGTAAAAGTTAAGACTATTGACCTTACTGCTGAGTATGGTACAGATTATAGAATTTATACCGATAACCTTACTACAACCGAACCAATAAAGGGTAAGGCTAATCCTTATTATGCAATTTCAAATTATTCTTTTATACCTAAAACAGGTACAGCAGATACTTCTTATGAAAATGCAGATAGTAAGGATGTTGATAACAAAACAAAGAAACTTATTTCTGACTATAACGATACTGTACAGAATAAGTTAATGCCAACTTCATCAACATTTAATGTTACTTTTGAAGATGGCGAAAGTCATAAAACTATTTATATTGAAACTAGAAAAAGTAAGTATGTTCGTGATGACTTACAATTCTATTTCTCACTATGTGATGCAAAAAATTGTGAACTAGGTAACCAAACAACTTCTCTAATTTCAATTAAAGAAGAAAGAGAAAAGCCTGATTCATATATTACAGTAAGTGACACTAAGGTTAACCCTAAGTCAAATACTGCTTATGTAAAGATTAATCGTTCAGGTAATCTGGGAAAAACTATTAACTTTACTGCAAAAACTTCTTCTGCATCTGCAAAAGGTATGGTTGATTATTCTTCAAATGTTATGAACCTTACTTTTACTCCGGGTATGACAGAAATTAAGTTCCCTGTAGATTTGCTTAATGCAAAGAATGACACCTACTTTAATGTTAACCTTGATAATGTATCAAATGCAAAGGTAAAGAAAGATAAAGCTAAGGTACTTCTTTCTACAGGTGCAAAGGTAGATACTACTTCCGTAGGAGATAGTGATACTTACGATACAGGTTTTGGTACATATAAGTACAATAAACTTCGTGATGTAGAATTTGTTGATTTATCAAAGGCAACTTTCCAATACGGTAAAGGTACAAAGTATAAGAATAATGATGCTACATATAGATACAATAGTGCCGGTGGATATTATGCTCTAGGCTATAATAATGGTACTAGTTGGAGATATGCAGCCTTAGATATTGCAACAGATGATATTGACTTTGCCGGTGTTGACAGACTTCAAGTAAAATACAGTCACGATGTTGGTTCTTGTGCATGGGACTATGTTGCAGTTTATACCGATAGTGAGGATAAACTTGCCAGTAGTAACGCTGAATGTGAGTGGATGTCCAAGATCAGATATGGTGACCATTGGAATATGGGTAATGTTTCATCATCTAGAATATCAAGAGGTTTTGATTTTAAAAATTTAAACGCTAAGCAGAAATTATACTTTACAGTTGAGAAAGGTAGTTTCTGGGGTTCTTGTGGAGTTAAATTCTACAACAACGGTTATACTAGTCAGGGTGAATACGACAATACCTATTTACTATTAACAAAATACAATGTAAAAATTTCAAATAATTCTTCTATAGAATTATATAAAGACGGAAAATTACAAAATGTAAAGGACGAAGTTTATAGAGGTGGTATTAAACTTTCTGATCCTATGAACAATAATCAGTCAACAAGTGTTACTATGTATAGAGGAGAATCAGCCGGTTTCTCTTATGCACTAGACAGTAAATATTCAGGTATGTTAAGAATTAAGGGCTACCGTCTTGTAAACACTTCTAACAACACAAGATCTGAAATTATTTCCAATAGCAGTGAAGAATTTGACTTAACACCTGAACTTATCCGTACTTATAGCAGTTATATTTCAAGTGACAATACTATTACTGTTGAACCTGTATTTGAACTTAGAGATGCTACAGTTAAGGTACAAAACAGAAAATTATCATCAGGTATTTCAGTTTCTGTAGATGACAGTAATTGCACAGCTACTGCTTATTATGGTAGCAACAAGATAGGTACTCTTTCTTGGACTAATACAAAGAGAGATAGTCAGTCAGCTGATAAAAACGGTATTATCGGTGATGAAATTACTTTCAACTATACACCTGACCCATTAAGTGAAAATGCTTGGATACCACATATGAAGTATCGTCAAAACGATAATAAAGATATGGTAGAGTCAACTGTAGAAAAGGTTGAAAATTTCTCAAATAACACTTCTTGCAAAATAGGTATAACTAATGCTTATGCTTATTTCTATCCTGAATTTACAGTAGGAAAACAAACTAAGCTGATTGTTAAGAACCCTCAGTATGGTGATTATTTAGGCAAAGGCTCTAAATATGAAATTAAAGGAAAAGACGGTTCAGCTGAATTAACAGGCTATACAAATAACCTAAATCAAAATATCAGTTACCTAAATTCTGCTGAAAATACTATTCTTTCATTTAGTGCAAATCCAAATTCAGGTTATAGAGCAAAATGGACATATAAAAGCAGTACAGACGGTAGTACAAAAACTTATTACGGTTCTGACTTCTTCTATGCAGTACAGTATGCTTATGAGTCCGATGATAACTACATACACCTTGAATTTGAAAAAGTTAATTCCGATGACCAACTGAAAGTCAGTGCATCCGGTTCTGTATTTGTAAAGAATGGTACAATTCTGTTCCCAAGCAGTGATGATGTTTCAAATGACAGTGAGGACTATATTGCTTGTAAAAACAGTACATTGTTTTTTGAAGGTGGTACTGCTTTAACAGACAAAAACTGTAACTTTATTTTTAAGAATGAAGTTGAGTATGATGGTACAAGCAAGAAGAATAGTACTTTCACATTGTACAAAAATGAAGTTCATAGAGTTCTTGTAAAGTACAATGGTCACGATTATATTCGTGATGTATCAGTAGGTAAGGATAATATTACTAACCTTGCTATGGACTTAAAACTTCCATACAAAACATACGGTATAGCACCAACTACTGTTACTGCTTCTGACAGTAAGGGTAATATTTATAATTCTGTTATTACATTGTCAGCTAATGAAAGTTACGATATTAATCTTCATTTTGACAGAACTTATGAAGATAAAGATTTACCTCTAAATACTGTTAGATGTATTATAGAAACTGACGGTAAAGAACAAACAATGGATTATTCAGTTGACTCTACTGATACAAAAGTTAGCTTAACTCTACCATTATGTGAACTTGCAAAACCTGGTTCAAGTATGTATTTCCAATTCCTAAATACATACAAAAATAGTTCTGATACAATAGTTGTAAAGAAAGATTACGGTAGATTTGATACAGGCTATTCATTCCTTGCTTCTTATGATGAAGACGATACAATCTACTTCCCACAACTTGGTGCAGAAAGTGAAGCTACAAAAGGTGATTCAGAACTTGACGAACCAACTGTAGCAAAGGATATTCCTGTACTAGGTTCACTAAGTCCAACATTCTCTGTAAAAGGTTTTACTCCTATCATAAATATCGGTTCAAGTGACCATACATATGACGGTATGCCAATCAATACTATACAAATCGGTATTCAGTTAGATAAGTCAAAAGATATGACAAAGCCTAAAGGTCAAAGAGAATGGTCAACTACAAATATGTCAGAACAGCTAAAAGACGCTCAAGAAACACTTGACGCTTTCAATGAATTATGGGCCGGCAGAAAAGGTGATAAAAAGGATGTAGACAATTTAAAGGATGCTATGGATTTAAAAACTTCCAGTTCAATTTCCTTTACAGTAGCCTTTACAATTCAAATTGATTATTACACAGATAAATATGGTGAAAGACACTTCCTAGATACTTATGCAGTGCTTTCAGGTTCTTTGTCCTACAGAGCCAGTAAGCCATTCTTTATCTATTGTATTCCTTGCTATGTATTCTTTAATGTAGGTGGTACTGCTACAATTACTGCCGGTATGTTACCTAATAAACCACTTGATGGTGACAAAATGGCAACATATCTAACAGATGATGATTTGAAAAATCCTAAGAACTATTTGTGGAGAGGAATTGTTGATATTTCTCCGGAAATAGGTATAGGTGCAGGTGTTGGTGTTGATGGTTTAGTAGGTGTGAACCTAGAGGCTGATGCAAGATTTAATTTCAAAATCGTAGGTGCATTTAGCGAAAGTATCGGAACAGTTAACTTAAGTCTAAATGTAAATGTAGATTTAGCAGTATTCTCAACAAGTAAAACTATTGCTGATACCGATATTACTCTTTATGATACAAGAAATGAAAGTCTTGAAGACCAAGTATCAAGAGCAGCAAATGTTGCTTTGAAGAAGAGCAATGTTCTTAAGAAAACAAAACTAGGCGACCTAGAGCCGTCTTCTGCTTCTATTAATGCAGATACTAAGGCTAAGAAGGCTTTACTAAACAATGAACTGACAGTTCCATCAGAAGATGTTACACAGCCAAATATTATTAAAATCAAAGATGGTGTTTATTTTGTAGCATCACCAATTCAAAGTGAAGAAAATTCTATTACTGAAGTTAAGTATATGATTTACGACACTAATAAGGGTACTACAATTACAGAACCTAAGAGTGTTCTTGATGAGGCTTTAGTAAATAGCAAAAAGACTAATAGTGATGATATAGAAGATATTACAAATGACCAAGATTTAACTGACTTTGATTTAACAACATATGATTGTGGTGATGATATTCTCCTAGCATGGCAAAATGCTGACCTAGACTTTGAAAAATCTAATTATGATGTATTGACAAATTCTAAGATTGTAAGCATTTTCTATAATAAATCAACAGGTAAATTCCACGATTATAATGTATTTGAGTCTGACAAAAACCAGGTTGTATTTAACCCATATGTAGTTGCAAATAAATCTACAGGTGAAGTTCAGCTTTATTACAAAACTGCCGACTTTACAGGTGTAACTGACAAAACTTCTCTTGATGATATTTACAAAATTCCATACGGTTTAAGTGTTACAACAACTAACCTAAAGTCTAATGAAATCACATGGGCAACACCAACTGCTATTGATACCAATGGTAGCAGTGTTGATGGATTCGATGCAGAACCTCAGGGTAATAATATTATGCTTTCATACATTACAAATAATGGCAATTCTACAGGTAAGGGTGAAAGTTTTGATACTGATGCTGATGTCCTTTTAACCGATGCCAACGATAGTGATGTTAATGGTGACAAAAATAAAATGTATATCAGAAATATCACTTCTAAAGATGGTCAGGTTAATGTTGGTGATTCAATATTACTCAATGATAGTGTGTATTCTACAACAAATCCTCAACTTGTAAATGTTCATAATGACAATTATGACAATATGTTGCTATTCTATAAATGTGATGGAACATATGGTTATCTAAATGTAGATACTTTGCTTTCACAGTATGTATATACTGATAAAAGCGGCCAAAAGAAAATTCAAAAAGATGCAATGACACCAACAGAAATTACTGACAGTGATGACAACGACCATATTGTAAGTGATGACTTTAAAGTTTATTATAGCGATAATGGAGAAATGTACGGTTTATGGACAGTAAATGAAGGTACTGAGCAGCAGATTTGGATTAAAGAAATGACAATTGATAGTGTTGACCAAATCACAGAAACAACAAAGTTAGACAGTGATGGCAATGTTGTTCGTGATTCTTCCGGTGAACCTATTAAAGAAAAGCTTGATACACCTGTTAATATTATCAAAAGCGTTTGGGGTACAAAGACCAACCTAACAGAAGGTGGCATCAAGAATTCCGATAACGGTAAGTTCAAGACTAACATTGATGCAGTTGTTTTAGATAATAACAAAATTCTTGTTACTTATGATGCTTACGATTTAGTTTATGAAAAGTACATTGATGCTGATGATAATGATGCCGAAAAAGATGGTGCATTTGAAGAAAATAATAACCTTGTAATCGGTATGTATGATACAAGTGCAAGATTTGAATATCCAACCGGTGAAGATAATGAGGCTGTCAAGTTCTCAGATGAAAACCCTACATCAGGTGAAACAGTTGATGTTTCAGTTTTGGCAAAGAACAGTGGTGTAGATACTGCCCGTGATGTAAAGATGAATCTTTATGTTAATGACAAACTTTATGAGTCAAAGAATATTGATAATTGGATGGCTACTGATGAACAAGAAATGAAAGTTCAGTACCAAGTTCCTGAGAATACAGAAATCAGCAAGATTACTATGTACTCAACTATCACATCAGGAGATAAAGTTCTTGCAACTTCCGAAAAGTATTCATTTAAGGAACAGTCCAAGATAGTATTTACAAATGCAGACATTGACTCTATAAGATATATTACCGATGATAACAAGAACTCACAGTTTGCTCTAAAGGTTGAACTTGTGAATGACGGTAATATTGATTATGAGGGTGGAGACTATGTAAAGTTTGTTGACCAGGATAAATGGGCAAAGGCTTCTGTATTTGAAAAGAATAACAATAGTAACGAAACAGTATATACTTCATTAGGTGAGGCTGTATTACCAAATATTAAAGCCGGTGAGAAAAAGACTATCACTTTCACATCAGATGAAGTGCCTGAAACAATCTTTACAAAACATAATCAAGATGCAGCTAATTTAGGCTTTATGTTAGTATCTTCTAAGGACCATAGCTGGAAAACAGTAGGTACAAAGGATAAATATACTAACCTAGGTGAATTTAGTGTTGGTGCAATTGTAAAACCTGTACCTGATGAAGTAGAAAGTGTTTCTGCTAATGATGTTGAAGTATTTACAGGCAAGACAACATTAGTATCAGCTAATGTATATCCTGAAACTGCTTTAGCATATAGCGACATTACATATACTTCAAGCAACAAAGATATTGCTACTGTTGATGAAAACGGCAATGTAACCGGTGTAAAGTCAGGTACTGCTGAAATTACTATTAAAGCTAATACAAAGACTACTACTGTTAAGGTAACAGTAATTGACCCACCAAAGTATGGTGATGTTAACCTTGACGGTAAAGTTGATGTAACAGATGCTACTTTACTTCAAAAGTACATTACACATAAAGTGTCATTAACTACAACTCAGCTATATGCCGGTGATGTTTCCGGTAATGGTACTGTAAATGTTAAGGATGTTACATTGATTCAGAAGTATCTAAATCATATGATTGATGTTTTCCCATCAGAAAATATGTAAAATTTAATATTAAAATGAGGGTTGTTTATGCAACCCTCATATTTTCTAAAGAAAAAGGCTAGTGATAGATTTAAAAGTATCACTAGCCTATAATTATTTTATTAACTTTTCTTTTTTACTGACTCCAAGAATTCCACCAATAGTACCAAATAGGAAAGATACAATAAATTTTAAGAATGTAAAAACAGTAAAGTTACTGTCAATACTTATCATACCTGCACTAAAGATAATTAAGAAAAATATAAACCCACTGCTAATCCCATTGATATATCCTTTAATAGGAGAAATCTTTGAACATATAAACCCTGTAACAAATGCACATACACCACATATAATAGTGAGAAGAATGTTTAGTACAGTACTGTTCAGTATTCCTGTGTTACTCATAACTATTGCTACAAGACTAAGTAAAACAATAAGTGTTAATTCTCCAACAATTAAACCAATAACTAAACCTTTTATGTACTTAAATTTATTAAATCCTAAAGTAATGCTTTTCAAAAAAACACCCCCAAATATGATACTAAATCATATTCAGGGGAATTGAAAATTATGTAATTATTTTTCAGCAGGACTTTCTTCAGCTTCTTTTTTCTTTCTACCGAAGAAACCTTTCTTTTCTGTCTTGTCAGTCTTTTCAGCTGGCTTGTCCTTGTCTGAGTTAACAGTTGAGATAGCCCAACGCTTAAATACCATCTTTGTCTTTTCAGAACCTGTTTCAAGTACGATTTCATCAGCTTCTTCTCTAATAGCGATAACTCTACCAACGATACCACCGATTGTTGTGATTTCATCACCAATCTGTAGGCTGTTTCTTAGTTCCTGTTCTTGCTTAGACTTCTTTGACTTTGGTCTGATAAGAATAAAGTAGATACCAACGAAGATAAGAGCGTAGATGATGATTAGTGTCCACATGCTACCACCACTTGCTGAGCCGGAAAGTAAGTTTAGATTCATAGTTAAATTCTCCATTTCATATTAATAATTAGATTATAACAACTTTTCATTGCATATTCAAGTACTATTTTAAATGCGTTTTCCTAATATGTCAATATTATTGTTGTAATATGTCTCAAATTCTCCATTATCAAGGGCATTTCTGATTTCTTCCATTAAATTGTTGTAGAAATATAGGTTGTGCATTACTGCAAGTCGCATATAAAGCATTTCCTCAGCTTTCTTAAGATGTCTTAGGTATGCTCTTGAGAAACTCTTGCATACTGGACAATTACATTCTTTGTCAATAGGAGCAAGGTCCTTTTGATATTTTTGGTTGTTAATGTTGATGATACCACTCTTTGTGAATAGGTGACCATGTCTTGCATTTCTACTTGGCATAACACAGTCAAATAAATCAACACCACGCTTAACACTTTCAAGAATATTTACAGGAGTACCAACACCCATTAGGTATCTAATCTTATCCTTAGGCATATATGGTTCAATATCTTCAATAATTCGATACATTTCATCAGCAGTTTCACCAACTGCAAGACCACCGATTGCATAACCGTCAAGGTCAAGTTTAGCAATATCTTTCATATGCTGAATTCTAAGGTCACTGTAAGTAGAACCTTGGTTAATGCCAAATAGCATTTGTTTCTTGTTAATAGTGTCAGGAAGACTGTTAAGTTTGTCCATTTCTTTCTTGCATCTTTCAAGCCATCTGGTAGTACGGCCAATAGAATTCTTTACATAATCATATGGGGCAGGGTTTTCAATACATTCATCAAAAGCCATAGCAATAGTAGAACCTAGGTTTGACTGAATTTGCATTGATTCTTCAGGTCCCATAAATATTTTTCTACCGTCAATATGAGAAGAGAAGTAAACACCTTCTTCTTTAATGTTTCTTAGCTTTGCAAGTGAAAATACCTGAAATCCACCTGAGTCTGTAAGTATAGGACCATCCCACTTAGTAAGACTGTGAATACCACCTAGTTCTTTAATAATCTTATCACCTGTTCTAACATGTAGGTGATAGGTGTTGCACAACATTACTTGGCACTTAATATCCTTTAAATCAAAGGAAGATACACCACCCTTAATAGCACCGGCAGTTGCAACATTCATAAAACAAGGAGTTTGAAAAGTACCGTGTGGTGTTACAAACTCACCTCGTCTTGCAGTTTTTTCATTCTTAATTAATTTAAACATATTTCTCCTTACTCAATAAACATACTGTCACCAAATGAGAAAAATCTGTATTTCTCTTTGACAGCTTCTTTATATATACCCATAACTTCATCATAACCGGCAAAAGCAGAAACTAACATAATAAGTGTGCTTTCAGGTAGATGGAAGTTAGTAATAAGTCCGTCAAGTACCTTAAACTCAAATCCCGGATAAATGAAAATATCTGTCCAACCTTCACAAGGAACAACCTTGCCATGTTCCTTTGCAACACTTTCAAGTGTTCTGCAAGAAGTTGTACCAACTGCAATAACTCTCTTACCATTTTTCTTAGTTTCTTCAATCAGTTTTGCAGTTTCTTCCGGTACTTCATAATGTTCACTGTGCATCTTGTGAGTTGTAACATCATCAACCTTAACAGGTCTAAATGTACCAAGTCCAACATGAAGTGTTACATATCCAATCTTAATGCCCTTTGCCTTAATCTTTTCAAGCAGTTCATCAGTAAAGTGAAGTCCGGCAGTAGGAGCAGCAGCAGAACCAAGTTCGTGACTATATACTGTTTGGTATCTTTCCTTGTCCTTTAGCTTTTCATGAATGTATGGAGGAAGTGGCATTTGACCAATCTTATCAAGTGTTTCGTAGAAGTTACTGTCACACTTAAATTCAACAATTCTGTTGCCATCTTCAAGTACATCAATAACTTTGCCTGTCATAATGCCATCACCAAAAGTAAAACTGTCACCGGTTCTTGCTTTCTTACCGGGCTTTACAAGTGTTTCCCATACTTTGTCCTTAACTTGTTTTAGCAGTAAGAATTCTACATTAGCACCGGTAGGAATTTTTGTACCATAAATTCTAGCAGGTAAAACTCTTGAGTCATTAACAATAAGAGCATCACCTTCATTTAAAAAGTCGATAACATCATAAAAATGTTTGTGAAGAACTTCCTTAGTTTTTCTGTTATAAACCATCATTCTTGAAGAATCTCTTGGTTCAACAGGTGTCTGAGCAATTAGTTCTTCCGGTAAATCATAATAAAAATCACTAGTCTTCATAAAAAATCAACATCATCCTAATCTTTATTTCTCAAAATAATTGACATAATCTTTCTTAAATGATAGAATAAATAAGAAAATAGGTCAATTTGTTTTTCCTAATATATAATATAATAAACTTGAGAAAAACACAACTGATTTTTTAAATTTGGAGGAAGACGAATATGAAAAATTATAAAGTTGGTATCATCGGCGCTACAGGTATGGTAGGTCAGAGATTTGCAACTCTACTTGAAAATCACCCTTGGTTTACTGTTACAGCACTTGCTGCAAGTAAAAGAAGTGCAGGTAAAACATATAAAGAATGTGTAGAATCTCGTTGGGCTATGACAACACCAATTCCAAAGGCTATGGAAGATATGATTATCCTTGACGCAGCTAATGTTGAAGAAGTTGCATCAAAGGTTGACTTTGTATTTTGTGCTGTTGATATGCCAAAAGATCAGATTCGTGAACTAGAAGAAGCTTATGCAAAGGCAGAATGTCCTGTTGTTTCAAATAACTCAGCTCACAGACACACACCTGATGTACCAATGGTTATCCCTGAAATCAATGCTGACCATATTAAGATTATTGATTCTCAGAGAAAGAGACTTGGCACAAAGAAAGGCTTTGTTGCAGTTAAGTCTAACTGTTCTCTACAGTCATATGTACCTGCAGTACACCCACTAAGAGAACTAGGTTGTAACAAGGTTCTTGCTTGTACTTATCAGGCAATTTCAGGTGCAGGTAAAACATTTGAAAGATGGCCTGAAATGGTTGACAACCTAATCCCATATATCGGTGGCGAAGAAGAAAAGTCAGAAAAAGAACCACTAAAGATTTGGGGTCACATTGAAGGCGACCAGATTGTTGATACTGATGATATTGCTATCACATCACAGTGCCTAAGAGTTCCTGTTTCAGATGGTCATACAGCAGCTGTATTTGTTTCATTTGACGGTGAAGTTCCATCAGAAGAAAAGATTATCGAAACATGGGAAAACTATAAGGGTAGAGCTCAGGAACTAGAGCTACCAAGTGCTCCAAAGCAGTTCCTACACTACTTTACAGAACCAGACCAGCCACAGATTAAGACAGCCAGAACTCTAGAACACGGTATGGCTATCTCAATCGGTAGATTAAGACCTGATACTCAGTACGATATGAAGTTTGTATGTATGAGCCATAACACACTAAGAGGTGCTGCAGGTGGTGCAGTTCTTCTAGCTGAACTTCTATGTGCTGAAGGATATATTGAAAACTAAACCTTTTGGAGGTTATATATAATGAGTACACCAATTTTTACAGGTGCAGGTGTTGCCTTAATTACACCTATGAATAGCGACGGTTCAGTTAACTTTGATGAACTTGGAAGACTACTTGAATTCCAGATTGAAAACGGTACTGATGCTATTATCGCTTGTGGTACAACAGGCGAAGCTGCTACACTTTCAGTTGAAGAACACAAGGCTGTTCTTTCATATGTAGCAGAAAAGGTTAACAAGAGAATTCCGGTTATTGCAGGTACAGGTAGTAACGATACTGCTACTGCAATCAGCCTATCAAAGTCAGCACAGAAGTATGGTGCAGACGGTTTGCTTTCTGTAACTCCATACTACAACAAGACTTCACAGGCCGGTTTAGTAAAGCACTTTACAACAATTGCCGATTCTGTTGACCTACCAATCATTCTTTACAATGTTCCATCAAGAACAGGTTGTAATATGCAGCCAAAGACATATGCTGAACTTGAAAAGCACCAGAACATTGTAGGTGTTAAGGAAGCTAACGGTGATATTTCATCAGTTTCTCTAACAAGAAGCCTATGTTCAGATGACTTTGCTATTTATTCAGGTAACGATGACCAGACAGTTCCATTTATGTCTCTAGGTGGTAAGGGTGTTATTTCTGTATTCTCAAACTTCTGCCCTAAGGAAATGCACGAAATTTGTCAGGCTTGTCTTGATAATGATTTCCAGAGAGCAGCAGAAATGAACTTCCATTTTGTTGAACTAATGGATATTATGTTCTCAGATGTTAACCCTATTCCTGTTAAGACTGCTATGAACCTAATCGGTTTCAATGCCGGTGAATGTAGATTACCACTTGTACCAATGAGCTATTCAGGTTATCATGACCTAAAGGATTGCTTAGCTAAGTACAACCTACTTGATAAGTACAAGAAGTAATTAAACTAATGAATTTGGGCGTACATTGTACGCCCATAACTATATTTAAGGGGAATAATAATGACAAAGGTTATTTTAAGTGGTTGCTCAGGTAAGATGGGTCACGCTATTGTAAAGGCAATTGATGAAAGAAACGATTGTGAAATTGCTTGTGGTGTAGACGCTTACGATTGTGGCGACTATGATTTTACAGTATATAAGAGTTTTTCTGAAATTACTGAAAAGTATGATGCAATTATCGACTTTAGTAATCCTGCAGTACTAGATACTATGCTTGACTATGCAGTAACAAATGCAGTTCCTGCAGTTATCTGTACAACAGGTTTTTCTGAAGAACAAATTGCAGAAATTAAGAATGCATCAGAAAAGACTGCTATTTTCTATTCAGGTAATATGTCACTTGGTATCAACCTAATGGTTGAACTTTGCAAAATGGCAACAAAAGTATTTGCTAACCATGGTGATAACTTTGATATTGAAGTTATCGAAAAGCACCATAACCAAAAGTTAGATGCTCCTAGTGGTACTGCACTTATGATTGCTGATGGTATTTCTTCTGTATCTCCAACAGAAAAGCAGTATGTTTATGATAGACATGCTTATAGAAAGAAGAGAGATAAGAACGAAATCGGTATTCACTCAATTCGTGGTGGTACAATTGTCGGTGAACATGAAGTTATTTTTGCCGGTCATGATGAAGTAGTTTCTATTAAACATGAAGCTCATTCTAAGGAAGTTTTTGCTATTGGTTCTATCAATGCAGCCGTATTTATGAAGGATAAAAAGTCCGGTATGTATGATATGTCAGATTTACTTGCTGAATAATCTAATAAACACATATAAATTCTCACCCCATAGTATATTAATGTGATGTACTATGGGGTGATTTTATTGAAAAAATATATATTATTAAATTCTGTGTCAAGTGCCTTAAAGTCTAAGGAAATACTTGACAAACACAATATAAAATGTTCTGTTGAAAGAACACCAAAGAACAATATTGCTCGTTCTTGTGGATACAGTTTACTGGTGCTTGGTGATGTTGATAAAGCAAAGGATATTCTCCTAAAAAATAAAATTTCAGTTTTAGGTATTGTAAATAGGTGATTTATCTTGATAATGGTGCAACTTCTTTTCCTAAGCCACTGTCAGTACGGCAAAATGTAGATATATCATTAAAGAAGTTTAGTGCTAATCCCGGAAGAAGTGGTCACTCACTTTCTCTGAGAGCTGCTAAAGAAATTTATGAATGTAGAAAAAGATTAAAGGAACTTTTCAATGCAAATAGTGAGGAAGAAATTATCTTTACAGAGAATTGTACAATGGCACTAAATACAGTAATTTTTGGTTTACTAAATGAAGGTGACCATGTTCTAATATCTTCAATGGAGCATAATTCTATTACAAGACCTTTGGAATCATTAAAAGATAAAGGTGTAACTTATTCAACCTTTGATTATTCCTACGACGATAATGAAACAGTAGATAATGTGCGACACCTAATAAAACCTGAAACAAAATTAGTTATCTGTACTCATGCATCAAATGTTTTTGGTTTTAGGTTTCCTATTGAAAGAATATGTGCATTGTGTCATGCTTACGGAATTCTCTTTTGTGTAGATTCAGCACAGTCTGCCGGTGTATTTGATATAGATGTTGGCACAAATCAATATGATTTTGTCTGTATGTCAGGTCACAAAAGCCTTTATGGTCCAATGGGTACAGGTGTTCTAATCCTGAATAATCGCAATTTAAAACCATTATTATATGGTGGTACAGGTACTGAATCTGTTAAGAAATCTCAGCCTGAAGGACTACCTGAAAAGTTTGAAAGTGGCACACAAAATATGAACGGTATTTCAGGACTAAAGGCAGGAGTTGACTTTGTAAAAAATAGAGGTATCAAAAATATTTATAACCACGAATATAAACTTGCAAAACACCTATTTAATGGACTAGCGAATAACAGAAAGGTTATAACCTATAATAAGTCCTTTGATTATGGCAAAGTAGCACCGGTAGTTTCTTTTAATATAGATGGAGTTTATTCTGAGGACCTTGTAGCAAAATTAAATAAATACGGAATAATGACTAGGGGAGGACTTCATTGTTCACCACTTGCTCATACAACAATGAATACTATAGAAAATGGTACAGTAAGAGTAGTTCCTGGAGCATTTAATACAATAAATGACATAAATTACCTACTAAATGTTATAAGAAAATTAACAATTTAAAATTTTCTTGAACTAGTATTATTTTTATGCTAAAATATATGTAAGTAAAAATAAAAGGAGTGGTAACAATGAATATAGGTGCATTGTTCGATAGTATTTTAACAGTGCTAAAAACATTCAGATTTGTTGATGTTATTGATATTGTTGTTATTGCCTTTATTGTATATAGTCTATTTAAACTTGTTCGAGATACCAGAGCAGAACAACTTGTAAAAGGTATAGTAATCTTAATGATTGCCTACCTGGTTGCGTCAATATTTAATATGTTGATGATGAAGAACTTGCTGAAAACATTGTTTGAATTTGGTGTTGTTTTGTTGGCAATTATTTTCCAACCGGAAATACGAAATGCTTTGGAACAGTTAGGTCGTAAAAATATAAAGAGCTTTTCCTTTATGAATAGGGTAAACCGAACTGATGAATGGATAGAAAAAGAGAAAAAGGCAATTTTAGATGTAGCAGAAACTGCTGAGGTATTTAGCAGACAAAAAACAGGTGCTTTGATAGTATTTGAAAGAGAAACCAAACTTTCGGATATTGCAGCAACCGGTGTAGAGATTAACGCAGATACTTCAACTGCTATTTTAGGTAACTTGTTCTTTAACAAAGCACCACTTCATGACGGTGCAGTAATTATCAGTAACGGACTTGTTAAGTCAGCAGGTTGTATTTTGCCTTTAACTTCAAGAAACGAAGATGTAGATATGAACTTAGGTACAAGACATAGAGCTTCCCTAGGTATTTCTGAAGTTTCAGATGCAGTTATTGTTGTTGTATCTGAAGAAACAGGTACAATTTCTGTTGCACAAAATGGAGAATTAACTTCTAATTACAACAAAACATCTTTGATTAAAAAACTGGAAGAAGAACTTATCCCTACACAAGAGAAAAAGAATTTTCTAAGTAAATTCTCCTCTAGAAAGGAGAACAAGAAAGATGAATAAAGGTATTTTGTCTAGAATTTTTTCCAACAAACTTTTTCTAATAATACTGTCTGTTGTTATTTCTCTTACAATTTGGATTAGTATTAATATGGGTGACTTTGCAGAAACAAGCTATTCAGTTTCTAATATTCCTATTACAATTGATTTGCCCGATACTGCAAGTAGCCAAGGACTAAAGGTATTTAACAATGATGAACTTAAGGGTACTGTAACAGTTTCAGGCAACCGTTCAATTATCGGTAATCTTACTTCTGATGATATTGAGATTGTACCGGAACAAACCGATAACCTTACTTCTGCCGGTTCATATACCTTGTCACTTGTAGCCAAGAAAAAGTCAAGTTCACTAAACTATACTATTGAGTCAGTTTCTCCTAGTACAGTTTATATTAAACTTGACAGAAACAGAAATGTAACTAAGAAAATCGAACAGAATATTAGTTATACCATTCCTAAGGATTACTATGGTACTGTCCTTCTTGATAACGAGTCTGTTACTATTTCAGGACCTGAAACTGAAATTAAGAAAATTGATAAAGTTGTAGTTGAAGGCAATGTTAAGGAAGAACTTAAGAGTTCCGTAACTAATGAATATGATGTTAAGTTACTTGATTCTTTCGGTGAAGAAATCAAAACCAATGATACACTTACAATTTCACCATCAAAGGTAAAAGCTACAGTAAGTGTACTACAGAAGAAAGATGTTAATGTTGAACTAAGTACTGTAAATGGACCTAGTGGAATTGATTTAACTAAGTATTGCAAGATTGAACCTAATTCAATATCCTTAGGTGCTGACTCAAGTAATATTGAAAATATTACTAAGGTAAATATTGAGCCTATTGACTTCTCAACTTTACGGAATAAAGATTATAAGATTAATAAAAATCTTGATATTCCTAATAAGTGTGTTGATATTAATTCAGTTAATTCTGTTGTTGTTAATATGGACTTGTCCTCAATGGAAAAGAAAACTATTACATTAACTGATTTTGATATTAAGGGGCTTGATAAAAAGTATTCTGCAAATGTTACTACTCAGTCTGTAGAAGTAACTCTGTATGGTACAAAGAGTGCCTTGAAAAATATTGATGAGAATGATATTGATGCAGTAATTGATTTTACAGGTACTGAAGTATCAGCAGGTTCAAGGACCATGCCTTTAAGTCTAACTCTGAAAGATAAAGACGGTTGTTGGATTTATGGTTCTTATGAAGTAGTAGTTGAAATAAGTTAAATTATAACTGACCTTGTTAATTCAAGGTCAGTTTTCTTTAAAAATATTACAAATTATTTCTACAATATTAATCAAAATAATATTATTTTTCTAACAATATGTAGAAACTGCCCTAAGAATACATATTAATTTAATAGGTCTTGTATGACTAAAATATAATTGCAAGAATGAATAAGAAACTTGCAAATATTTCGAATTAGTTTCAAAAAACATACTAAAAACAGAGAAAATTGCAACAAAAATATAAATAATTGCAATTTTCCTTGACATATGTCCTTTATTGTGTTAAAGTTATTTATGCAATAAATCTTAAAAATTGTTGTAGAGTTCACCCCTATAACTATATGTAGGGTTAGTGTTCAATATAAAGAAACTAATAAAAAGGAAGTAGGTGCTTCTGATGGATAACTTCAGAAATCAGGAACCATTTGCAAAACAGGGTTTGTATGATCCTCGTTTTGAGCATGACAACTGTGGTATCGGTGCAGTAGTCAACATCAACGGCATTAAATCAAGAAAAGTTGTTGACAATGCTTTAAGTATTGTAGAAACACTTGAACATAGAGCCGGTAAAGATGCCGAAGGCAAAACCGGTGATGGTGTTGGTATTCTTCTACAGATTTGTCACGAATTTTTCAAAGATGCTACTGCTGACCTAGGTTTTGATATTGGTGAGGAAAGAGATTACGGTATTGGTATGTTCTTCTTCCCACAGAATAAGCTAAAAAGACTTCAAGCTATGAAGCTTTTTGAAATTATTATTAAGAAAGAAAATCTAGAGTTCTTAGGTTGGAGAGAAGTTCCTACTGATCCATCAGTAATCGGTCAAAAGGCATTAGACAGTATGCCTTACATTATGCAGGGTTTTGTTAAGAGACCTTCTAATGTAGAACAGGGATTACCTTTCGATAGAAAGTTATATATTGCAAGACGAGTATTTGAACAGAGTAACGAAGATACTTATGTTGTTTCTCTTTCAAGCCGTACAATCGTTTATAAAGGTATGTTCCTTGTTAAAGAACTAAGAAAGTTCTTCTATGACCTACAGAGTGATAAATTTGTTTCTGCTATTGCTACAGTACATAGTAGATTCAGTACAAATACAAATCCTTCATGGCAAAAGGCTCACCCAAACAGAATTATTGTTCATAATGGTGAAATCAATACAATCACAGGTAACGCAGATAGAATGTTAGCTCGTGAAGAATCTATTTCATCAGAAGTTTTTGGTGATGATTTGTCAAAGGTATTCCCAATTGTTGATCCTAACGGTTCTGACTCAGCCAGACTTGATAATACTCTAGAATTTATGATGATGGCAGGTATGCCACTTCCTCTGGCTGTTATGATTACAATTCCTGAACCTTGGAGAAACAACCGTACAATGTCTCTAGAAAAGAGAGACTTCTATCAGTATTATGCAACAATGATGGAACCATGGGATGGTCCGGCATCAATCATCTTCTCAGATGGTGACATGATGGGTGCAGTTCTTGACAGAAACGGTTTAAGACCATCAAGATACTATATTACAAAAGACGGTTTCCTAGTTCTTTCTTCAGAAGTTGGTTGTATTGACATTCCGGCTGAAGATGTTGTAGTAAAAGAAAGACTTCGCCCAGGTAAAATGCTACTTGTTGATACAGTCAAGGGTAAGCTAATTGATGACGAAGATATTAAGGAATATTATTCAACAAGACAGCCATACGGTGAATGGTTAGACCAAAATCTACTTCACCTAGCTGACTTAAAGATTCCTAATAAGGGTATAGAAAAGTATGACAAAGAGTCACTTGTAAGACATCAAAAGGCTTTTGGTTATACATACGAACAGATTAGAACAAGTATCCTACCAATGGCTAAAAATGGTACAGAACCAATTGCAGCTATGGGTGCAGATACTGCAATTCCTCCTTTATCACAAAAGGATGGTCCTTTGTTTAACTACTTTAAGCAGTTGTTTGCACAGGTAACAAACCCTCCATTTGACTCAATTCGTGAGGAGATTGTTACTGATACAAGTGTTCATCTAGGCAGTAACGGTAACATCCTAGAAGAAAAACCTGAGAACTGTCATATTCTAAAGATTGAAGACCCAATCCTAACAAATACTGACTTACTAAAGATTAAGAACATTGATGCTCCCGGTCTAAAGTCAGCAGTTATTCCAATCACTTATTATAAGAGTACAAACCTAGCTAAGGCTATTGAACATCTGTTCCTATTAGCTGATAAGGCATATAAAGACGGTGCAAATATTATCATTCTATCAGATAGAGGTGTTGATGAATACCATGTAGCTATTCCTTCACTTCTAGCTGTATCAGCAATGCAACAGCACCTAGTTAGAACAAAGAAGAGAACATCAATCTCTGTTGTTCTTGAAAGTGCAGAACCTTGTGAAGTTCATCACTTTGCAACACTACTTGGTTACGGTGCAAGTGCAATTAACCCTTATCTAGCACAAGAAACAATCCGTGACCTAGTAGATTCAGGTTCACTTGATAAAGATTATTACGCAGCAGTTAACGATTATAACGATGCTATCCTACATGGCATCGTTAAGATTGCATCAAAAATGGGTATTTCAACAATTCAGTCATACCTAGGTTCTAAGATTTTTGAAGCAATCGGTATTTCTAAGGAAGTAATTGATAAGTATTTTACAAATACTGTTTCAAGAGTTGGTGGTATTACACTACAGGATATTAGTAAGCGTTCCGAAAGACTTCATGCATCAGCATTTGACCCACTAGACCTAAATATTCAGCTTGAAGTTGAAAGTGCCGGTAGTCATAAGCTAAGAAGTGGTAAGGAAGAACACCTATATAATCCTGAAACAATTCACCTTCTACAGGAAGCTACTTGGACAGACAATTATGATTTGTTCAAGAAATATTCAGAAGCTATCAACAGAGAAGATACAAATATGAACCTAAGAAGTCTTCTTGACTTTAACTTCCCTGAAGATGGTGGTATTCCAATTGATGAAGTTGAAAGTGTTGAAAGCATTTGCCATAGATTCAAGACAGGTGCTATGTCATACGGTTCAATTTCTAAGGAAGCTCATGAAACAATGGCAATTGCTATGAACCAAATCGGTGGTAAGTCAAATTCCGGTGAAGGTGGCGAAGATACTGACCGTCTAACAATCGGTAAAGATGGTCTTAACCGTTGTTCAGCAATTAAACAGGTTGCTTCCGGTAGATTTGGTGTTACATCAGAATATCTAGTAAGTGCAAAAGAAATTCAGATTAAAATGGCTCAGGGCGCAAAACCGGGTGAAGGTGGTCATCTTCCAGGTAAGAAGGTTTATCCTTGGATTGCAAAGACTCGTCATTCAACTCCCGGTGTTAGCCTAATTTCACCTCCACCACATCACGATATTTATTCAATCGAAGACTTAGCACAGCTAATCTATGACTGTAAGAATGCTAATAAAGATGCCAGAATTTCAGTTAAGCTTGTATCAGAAGCAGGTGTAGGTACAGTTGCAGCCGGTGTTGCAAAGGCAGGTGCAGGTGTTATCCTAATTTCAGGTTTTGATGGTGGTACAGGTGCTGCTCCTAGAAACTCAATTTATAATGCAGGTTTACCATGGGAACTTGGTCTTGCAGAAACTCATCAAACACTAATTATGAACGGACTTCGTTCTAAGGTTGTTATTGAAACAGATGGTAAGCTAATGACAGGTAGAGATGTTCTTGTAGCTGCTTTACTTGGTGCAGAAGAATATGGTTTTGCAACTGCTCCTCTGGTAACAATGGGTTGTGTAATGATGAGAGTATGTAACCTAGACACTTGTCCTGTAGGTATTGCAACTCAGAACCCTGAACTTCGTAAGAGATTTAAGGGTAAGCCTGAATATGTAGTTAACTTTATGCACTTTATTGCTCAAGAGTTAAGAGAATATATGGCTAAACTTGGTATCCGTACAGTTGATGAACTAATCGGTAGAACAGACCTACTAAAGGTTAAAGAAACTGAAGAGGGTAGCAAAGCTTCAAGAATTGACTTAAGCCAGATTATCAACAATCCATTTGTTAATTCTGATGAACCTCAGAGATTTAACCCAGCTGACGTTTATAACTTTGAACTTGAAAAGACTATTGATGAAAAGGTTATTCTAAAGCAGTTAGAACCTGCATTTAAGAACAAAAAGAAGAAACATTCAATCGAAATTGATGTTACAAATACAGACCGTTCTGTTGGTACAATATTCGGTTCAGAAATCACAAAGCACTTTGGTGATAATACACTTGAAGATGATACATTTAAGGTTAAGTGTAACGGTGCCGGTGGTCAGAGCTTTGGTGCATTTATTCCAAAGGGTCTAACACTTGAACTTGTAGGCGACAGTAACGACTACTTCGGTAAAGGCCTATCAGGTGGTAAACTTGTAGTTTATCCTCCAAAGGGTAGTACATTTAAGAGAGATGAAAACATTATCATCGGTAATGTTGCTCTATATGGTGCTACAAGTGGTAAAGCATTTATCAGTGGTGTAGCAGGTGAGCGTTTCTGTGTAAGAAACTCAGGTGCTATTGCAGTTGTTGAAGGTGTAGGCGACCATGGTTGTGAATATATGACAGGTGGTAGAGTTGCTATCCTAGGTAAAACAGGTAAAAACTTTGCAGCCGGTATGAGTGGTGGTATCGCTTATGTACTTGATGAAGACTCAGACCTATATATGAGAATGAACAAGGAGCTTGTTTCTGTTAGTGTTGTATCAGAAAAAGCCGATATTCTTGAACTAAAGAATATGATTGAAGAACATGTTAAGGCAACAGACTCTCCAAAGGGTAAGGAAATCCTTGATAACTTTGATGAATATGTTCCTAAGTTTAAGAAGATTTTACCAAACGATTACGCAAAGATGATGCAGACAATGTATGCTATGGAAGAAAAGGGTATGACACCTGAACAGGCAAAGATTGAAGCATTCTATATTAATACAAGAAAGTGAGGCGTTGAAAATGGGTAAGCCAACTGGTTTTTTAGAATTTGAAAGAAAAAGCAATGTAGGCACATCGCCTCTTGAAAGAATTAAGAATTATAAAGAGTTCCACACACCATTGCCTGAAAGCGAAAGAAGACAACAGGCATCAAGATGTATGGATTGTGGTGTTCCTTTCTGTCAAAACGGTAAGCCTATTATGGGTATGGTATCAGGTTGTCCTTTGAACAACCTTGTACCTGAATGGAACGATTTATTATACACTAACGAATATGAGGCAGCAGCACATAGACTGCTTATGACAAATAACTTCCCTGAATTTACTTCAAGAGTTTGTCCTGCTCTATGTGAAGCAGCTTGTACTTGTGGACTTAACGGTAATCCTGTTTCTGTTAAGGAAAATGAAAACTTTATCATTGAGTTTGCTTATAACTCAGGTCTTATGCAGCCTAACCCTCCAAAGGTTAGAACCGATAAGAATATTGCAATTATCGGTTCAGGTCCATCCGGTTTAGCTTGTGCCGACCAACTTAACAAGAGAGGCCACAATGTTACTGTATTTGAAAAGGATGACCGTATCGGTGGACTACTAATGTATGGTATCCCAAATATGAAACTTGAAAAGCAGTTCATTGACAGAAGAGTAAACTTAATGAAAGAAGAAGGCGTTAAGTTTGAAACAAATGCTAATATTGGTGAAGATGTAAAGGCTAGTAAGCTACTTAATAAGTTTGATGCAATAGTACTTTGTTGTGGTGCAGGTAATCCAAGAGATATTAAAGCAGAGGGCAGAGATGCCAACGGCATTTACTTTGCAGTAGATTTCCTAAAAGCAACAACAAAGAGCCTTCTTGACTCTAACCTACAGGATGGTAACTATGTTTCTGCTAAAGACAAAAATGTAGTTATTATCGGTGGTGGTGATACAGGTAATGACTGTGTTGGTACATCAATCCGTCAAGGTTGTAAGTCAGTAGTTCAGCTTGAAATGATGCCAAAATTACCTGACTCAAGAGCAGAGAACAACCCATGGCCTGAATGGCCAAGAGTCTGCAAAACAGACTACGGTCAGGAAGAAGCTATTGCAGTATTCGGTCATGACCCAAGAATTTATCAGACAACTGTTAAAGAATTTGTCAAAGATGAAAACGGCAACCTAAAGGGTGTCAAGACAGTTATGGTTCAGTTCGTTACTGATAAGGAAACAGGCAGAAGAGTTATGCAAGAAGTAGAGGGTAGCGAAAAGTACCTAGATGCTGAACTTGTACTAATTGCAGCAGGTTTCTTAGGTCCAAAGAAGTATATTGCAGATGCTTTTGGTGTAGAAACTAACCAGAGAAGTAATGTTGCTACAGAGCAAGGTAAGTACTCTACAAATGTAGAAAAGGTATTTACTGCCGGTGATATGCACAGAGGTCAGTCACTTGTTGTATGGGCTATTCGTGAGGGTAGAGATGCAGCAGCTGAAGTTGATGAGTATTTAATGGGTTATACAGCCTTAAAATAAATATAAATATTGCTAGGAAGCAAGGTGTTTATGCACCTTGCTTTTTTCTTTATATAAAAGAAAAGTCCCATATTTGGGACAGTAAATGTGTTATAATGTAACTGTAAGAAGATATTACCTTTATGAAAGGAGTATTTCTATGAGTAACAATGATTTTAACAATGATTTCAATAACGACTTTATGAATTACCAAATTTGTAATTCTGATATTCATTCACCAACAGGTAAGTATAAGAAAAAGCATTTTGATTCATCGGGTAGCATAATTCTCCTAATTATCGGCATAATCCTTGTAGTGGCTTTAATAGCCGGTTATGAAAATTCTGTTAATGAAAGAAAAGCAAGGGATAAAGAGCATTCACAGTTTTATAAATCTCATACTATTCCAACTACCACCACAACATATGATGATTATACAGTAAACGAAAATTACAATTCATACAACAGTAATTATTCTTATAACAGAAAAAATTCAAATTCATACAGTGATGATGAATATAATGTAAAAAGTTATAGCGACTCAGATGATTTTTACGAAGACCATTATGACGACTTTGATGATTTTGAAGATGCTGACGATTACTATGAAGACCATATAGATTAATTTTGTGTCAAAATAAAAACCTCACCATAATATATAACGATTGGTGAGGTGATAGTATGGCTTTAGACACTAGAGAACTATTTGCTCGTATATTAAAGTGTGAAGCAGAATCCGAAGGGGAAGATGGTATGAAAGCCATAGCAACCCTAATTATGAACAGAGCAACAGTTCCTTATGGAGAATTTGCAAGAATAAATGACGGTGGCAATGTTCGTAATATATTAACTCAATACCGACAATTCACCTGTTACCACGATTATATAGGTGGTGCTTATAATCCTCAGAATGTTTATAATATGACCCCAGACCCTATACAATATGAAATTGCAGATTGGGCTTTAGCCGGTGGAAGACTTCCAACAGTAGGTAACAGCCTTTTCTACTTTAACCCATATAGTGATACTTGTCCAACATATTTTCCCAGTAAGGTAGGCATATTATATACACGAATAGGGGAGCATTGCTTTTATGCACCAACTAACGCATATGCTGATACTTAATAGGAGGATTATATGGTTAATAGAAATATGATAGATTTAGGACAAATTTATGGTTTGACAGGTAATAACCCAAATAGATATATGTATGCTAATACATCAGATATTGTAAATATACCTTCACTAGAGGATATTGCAAATACACACCAAATGAATAGAAATCAAAGTATGACTACCGGTGTAAATGATGGAAATATTGTACCAAGTAGCAGTATTCAAACTGTAGCAACTCCAATGTCAGATTTAGATGAACTTAATTCAGGTAACAGAAATTCAAGTGAAACTGCAACAGGTACATCAGTTCCAATTTCATCCCCAATGAGAGTAAATTTAACTACAGAAGAAAGTGCTCAACCAATAGAAGAATACAACCAACCATTTCAGCCTTTCTTAGTAGATGCTCAGAATATTCAGTACCTAAATAGCTTTGCAAGAACCCAAATCGGCAGAATGGTTCAAGTTAATTTTATGATGGGTACAAATACAGTTCAGTCATTAGAGGGTACACTTTTAGGTGTAGGTGCAAACTTCCTTTTAATCAATGAACGAGGAACAAGAAATGTAACTGCTTGTGATTTCTATAATGTAAAGTACATTAGATTTTTCTACTAAATTAACTCACATATTATAGCATTAGATACAAGGTATCCCTTACGATTTAGGGATACCTTTTCTTTATCCACATTCACTAGTCCTGCTTTTTCAAGTATTTTAGCTTTCTTAATAATTTCTTCCGGAAATTTTTTATTATACTTTTCTTCATATTCCTTAAAAATTAAACCTCTTTTAAGTCGTAAATTTAGCATAATAAATTCTTCCTCAGTACCACCAATACAATCAAAATTAGTTTTGTCATTATAAAATTCTTCAAAACTTCTGTTGTAGTAAAATCTTTCACCATTATAAAATGAATGAGCCGATGGACCAATGCCAATATATTCTTCACATCTCCAGTATTTTGTGTTGTGCTTACTTTCAAAGCCCTCTAAAGAATAATTAGAAATTTCGTATTGATTATATCCAATACTTTCAAGGTATTCGCTAACATACATATATATTTCAGCCTGTTCATCATCACTAGGCATATTTAAACTGTCCTTAATTGTATAGAACTTTGTACCTTCTTCAATCTTTAGAATATAAGCAGAAATATGCTTAACATTAAGTGACTTACAAAAATCCACAGAATATTTTAGTGACTCTTTAGTCTGAGTAGGTACACCGATAATAAGGTCAAGTGAAATATTATCAATACCTGACTTTTTAGCCAGATTAACAGTGTTGATTACATCTTCTTGACTATGAGTTCTTCCAAGTAACTTCATTTCATTTTCTACAGCAGATTGCATACCGATTGATAATCTGTTTAACCCACATTCTTTAAGTACAGTAAAGTCGATTAATTCTTTGCTGGTAGGGTTCATTTCCATAGTGATTTCAGCATTTTCATCAACAGTAAATTTATTATTAATTGCATTTAGTATTTTAGCAATTCTTTCAGTACCCAAGGTGCTGGGTGTACCACCACCGAAATAAACAGTATCCAGCACAATATTGTCATTACAGTACTTATCAAATCTTTCAATTACTTTATCTACATACCTATTCATTTCTTCATCATTCATCTTAATGCTGAAAAAGTCACAGTAAGGACATTTACTTTTGCAAAAAGGAATGTGAATATATAATCCGATTTTCTTCATAATTACCTCAAAAACATTGACTAATTCTATTAATAATAGTAAAATATACTTTTAGAGATATGTCAAGTATTATTGGAGGAAAAATGAGCGATTTATTTAACGAAATTGATAAAAGAAGAACCTTTGCAATCATTTCTCACCCTGACGCAGGTAAAACAACACTAACAGAGAAACTTTTGCTATACGGAGGAGCAATTAACCTTGCCGGTTCTGTAAAAGGTAAGAGAACAGCAAAACATGCTGTATCAGACTGGATGGAAATTGAAAAACAAAGAGGTATTTCTGTTACTTCTTCAGTTCTTCAGTTTAAATATAAAGGATATTGTATCAACATTTTGGATACACCCGGACACCAAGACTTCTCAGAAGATACTTATAGAACACTGATGGCTGCTGACTGTGCAGTAATGGTTATTGACGGTAGTAAGGGTGTAGAAAATCAGACAATCAAACTTTTCAAAGTTTGTGTTATGCGACATATTCCTATTATTACATTTATTAATAAAATGGATAGAGACTCTAAGAGTCCTTATGACCTACTTGAAGATATTGAAAATGTACTTGGTATCAACACTTGTCCTATTAACTGGCCTATAGGTTCAGGTAAAGAATTCAAGGGTGTTTATGAAAGAAACACTAAGAAAGTTATTGCCTTTACTGCTAATAATGGTCAAAAGGAAGTTGAAAAAGAAGAATTTACTCTTGATGACCCTGAACTTGATTCACACCTAGCATATGGTCAAAAAGAAACTCTACTTGAAGATGTAGAACTTCTTGATGGTGCAGGTGATGAATTTGATATTGATGCAGTTCGTAAAGGTGAACTTACACCTGTATTCTTTGGTTCAGCTTTAACTAACTTTGGTGTTGAACCATTTCTAGAAGAATTCTTGAACTTAACTACACCACCATTAGCTAGAGAATCTGATGACGGTATTATTGAACCTAAGAGTGATGAATTTTCAGCATTTGTATTTAAAATTCAAGCTAATATGAACAAGAACCATAGAGACAGAATTGCCTTTATGCGTATTTGTTCAGGTAAGTTTGAAAAGAATATGGAAGTATTCCATATGCAAGGCAACAAGAAAATCAAACTTTCTCAACCACAACAGATTATGGCTCAAGAAAGAGAAATTGTTGATGAAGCCTATGCCGGTGATATTATCGGTGTATTTGATCCGGGTATTTTCTCAATCGGTGATACTGTTTGTTCACCATCACATAAGTTTAAATTTAAGGGTATTCCTACCTTTGCACCTGAACATTTCTGTTTAGTTAGACAGAAAGACACAATGAAGAGAAAGCAGTTCATTAAGGGTACAAACCAGATTGCACAGGAAGGTGCAATTCAGATTTTCCAGGAACTTGATGCCGGTATGGAAGAAGTAATTGTTGGTGTTGTTGGTGTACTTCAGTTTGATGTTCTAAAGTACAGACTAAACAATGAATACAATGTAGAAATTATTATGGAGAACCTACCTTATCAGTTTATCCGTTGGATTAAGAATGACAGTGAAGTTGATGTTAAGGCTCTTGACTTAGCATCAGATACTAAGAGAATTCAAGATTTAAAAGGTAATCACTTACTTCTATTTACATCTTATTGGTCAATTGATTGGGCGTTAGAACATAATAAAGGACTTGAACTTCAAGAATTTGGTAATGTATAATTAAAAATTCAGCACAACCTTTTATAAGGTTGTGCTTTTTTGTAGCCTGTTTAGTTGTGAAATTATTTAAATTTGTCAAATATTCGGTTAATTTTACCACAAGTAATGATTTTCCATACATTGTATGTTATTTTATTAACAGAGAAAAGAACATTATTTTAATTAATTTATGGCACAAATGATATTATATATCGACTGGGGTTGTAGTAATTTTACTGCAACCCTAGTTCTTTTTTCTTATAAATTATTTCCCGAAAAATAATTCAATATCATCTTCAACTGTACCGATACCTGAAATACCAAAGTTATCAACAAGCACCTTTGCTACATTTTCAGATAGAAAAGCAGGTAGTGTAGGACCAAGATGAATATTTTTTACACCTAAGTATAATAATGCTAGTAGAACAATAACTGCCTTCTGTTCATACCAAGAAATATTGTAAATAATAGGCAACTCATTAATGTCATCAAGTCCAAATACTTCTTTCAGTTTTAGTGCAATAACTGCAAGTGAATATGAGTCATTACATTGACCGGCATCAAGTACCCTAGGAATACCGTTAATATCACCTAGATTTAGCTTGTTGTACTTGTATTTTGCACAACCGGCAGTAAGGATTACTGTGTCCTTAGGTAAAGCCTTTGCAAAGTCTGTGTAGTAGTTTCTTGATTTTGCTCTACCGTCACAACCTGCCATAACAACAAACTTCTTAATATCACCACTTTTAACTGCATCAACAATTTTGTCTGCAAGTGAAAGTACTTGATTGCGAGCAAAGCCACCGATAATTTCACCTTGTTCAATTTCAGTAGGTGGTGGACATTTTTTAGCAAGTTCAATAATTTCGGAAAAGTCTTTTTCTTCACCAATACAACCATCAATATGTTTAACACCCGGATAACCTGTAGCACCTGTAGTGAATATCCTGTCAATATAACGTTTCTTAGGTGGCACAATACAGTTAGTTGTCATTAGGATAGGACCATTGAAACTTTCAAATTCTTCTTTCTGTTTCCACCAAGCATTACCGTAGTTACCTACAAAGTGAGAATACTTCTTAAAGTGTGGATAGTAGTGTGCAGGTAGCATTTCTGAATGTGTGTAAATATCAACACCTGAATTTTCACTTTGCTTTAGTAATATTTCAAGATCCTTTAAATCATGACCTGATACAAGAATACCGGGACGACTCTTTACACCAATATTAACTTTAGTAATTTCAGGATTACCATAAGTTGATGTGTTAGCCTTGTCAAGCATAGCCATACCCTCAACACCGTATTTACCTGTTTCAAGTGTAAGATTAATCAATTCTTCAACAGATAAACTGTCATCAAGTGTCTTAGCTAATGCACTTTGTAAAAATCCATCAACTTCTTCATTGTCACTCATTAGCACATTAGCATGTTTACTGTATGCAGAAAGTCCCTTTAAACCATATGTGATTAGCTCTCTTAAACTTCTAACATCTTCATCTTTAGTAGAAAGTACACCGACAGTTTTACCTTTGCTTTCATATTCATCTTTGTTGCCATTCCAAAATACTTTTTCTGATAAAGAATTTTTATCCTTAACCTTAGAAAGTAATTCTTCCTTAACCTTTAAAGTTTCTGTTACTCTCTCTTCAATTACCTTTTTGTCAAAATTTGCATTTGTAATTGTTGTAAATAGGTTAAGTGTAATAAGGTGATTAATTTCCTTATCAATAACCTTGTTTTCTTTTCTTAACTGTGTTGTAACAGTAGATAGTAACTTACTTACATATACCAACAAGTCTTGCATAACTGCTGTGTCAGGTGTCTTACCACATACACCACTCATAGTACAACCACTACATTTAGCAGTTTCTTGACATTGATAACAAAACATTTTATTTTCCATTATATATACCTCCAAAATTTCAAAGTCCCTTGACTTTGTGAGGTTAGTATAATATATTTTCAATTATAATTATGTTGTTTCTACAACAAAATCTAAAAAGGATGAATTTGCTATTTTGAAATTACAAGAAAAACTTTTAATCCAAGAGAATATAAAAGTCCTAGAAAATTCATTATTGTTTAATAATATTTCTGTAGAAGAATTAAATAGCTTATTGTATTGTCTAAAACCAACTATCAAAGAATATAACAAAGGTGAGTATATCTTTACAACAGGACAAAGTGTAAACACAATAGGACTTGTACTTGATGGAAATATAATAATAGAAAATAATGATGTGTGGGGTAATAGGAACATAATTGATACAGTAACGGTAGGGGAGATTTTCGGAGAAAATTATGCTTGCATTATGAATGAACCAATTATGGTTGATGTAGTGTCAGCAAAAAATTCAAAAGTAGTATTCTTTGAAATCAATAAAATTATGAACTTATGTAGTAATGTGTGTACTTATCATAATAGTATAATCAAAAATTTACTTACAATCTCATCAGTAAAGTGCCTTAATCTGTCTAAGAAAATTTTAATAACAACACCTAAAACTATTAGAGAGAAATTATTGTCATACCTGTCCTATGTGTCAAAATCAAAGAATTCTACTACCTTTGATATTCCCTATAATCGCCAAGAATTAGCCGATTACCTTAATGTAGATAGAAGTGCATTGTCCTACGAAATCAGCAAAATGCAAAAAGAAAACTTCTTCATCAATACAAAAAATCATTTTCAATTACTTATATAAAAAGACCTACACAAAAGCATTACGCTAATGTGTAGGTCAATTTTTTATAATTTTAAATTATTTACAAGCCTTATTAATGCAGTTAATAGCATTTAGACTTCTAGGGTAACCAATATATGGAACACATTGTAAAACAACTTTAATTAAAAATTCTTTGTCATTGCCCATATTCATATTGCCTTTTGAATGTGCAATAAGCTGAGGTTCACAACCACCTTGAGCAGATAAGAAACAGAAAGTAATCATTTCTCTTTCTGCAAGAGTAAGACCTTTTCTTGTGTAGTAGTCACCAAAGCAATTATCAGCTAACCACTTGTTGATAGTACCTGCTTTCCAGGCCTCATTCATATGTTCACCAAAGATAGTAGCTTGAGCTTCAATACCTTTTTCAAGTCTGTCTTCAAGTGTAGTAGTACATTGACTTTCAAGTGGCATCTCAATATTTCTTTCAGCAAATACTTCATTAGTAATGTTTAAGAAGTTAAGAGTTCTGCCATAACCAAGATAGTCAGTAGCCTGATATACAACTTCTTTAATTACAATAGGACTAACTTTGTCATCAAGTGCTTTGCCTAGCATTTCTCTGTATGCATCAGTACCTTGACAACCGATAAGTGTTGCAAGAATAGCCATATATCTAGTCTTAGTGTCTAGACTTTCTTCAGCATTTACAACTTCATCAAATGCAAAATGATTGAATCTTTCAATATATTCAGGATCAGTAATCTTTAAGTTCATATTATCACCTTATAAACTTTCTACCCAGTTTTTGATTTCATCATCAGAAATATGGTTCATCATTCTACCCTTATCCCATTTTGTGCTACTGTCACATAGAGGCTTTAGTACATCAACAGTTCTACCTAGACCACTGCCACCGGAAGTAGCAAATGGAATTACTTTCTTGTTGGAGAAGTCATAACTTTCTAGGAAAGTATCAATAATGTTAGGAGCAACATACCACCAAATAGGGAAGCCAACAAAAACTTCATCATACTGTTCCATATTTTCAACCTTAGATTTAATTTCAGGTCTAAAGTCAAGATGGTCCTTTTCATAAGTAGTCCTACTTTTCTTGTCCATCCAGTCTAGGTCTTTACTTGTGTATTTTTCAGTAGGTTTAATTTCAAATAAATCAGCATTTGCAATATTAGCAAGTCTTTCTGCAACGCTTTTTGTAACACCACTTGCTGAAAAATAAGCTACTAATTTCTTACTCATTTATTTTTCCTCCAATTTGTTATATTCTTCATCACTAACTTCTTCACACCACTCATTGGAAGTTTCTTCACCGGGAACTTCTACTGCAATGTGTGAGAACCAGCTGTCTTTCTTAGCACCATGCCAATGTTTAACTTCAGGTGGAATTGTAATAACAGAGCCTTCCTTTAGTTCAACTGCATCTTTGCCTTCTTCCTGATACCAACCTTCACCGGCAGTACAGATAAGTAGTTGTCCACCACCACTCTTAGCGTGATGAATGTGCCAGTTGTTTCTACAACCCGGTTCAAATGTAACATTAGCTAGGAATACTGCTGTATCCTTAGGATTAGTTAGTGGATTCAAAAATGAATTACCAACAAAATACTTTGCAAAAGCATCATTAGGATTACCTGTGCCAAATTTGTTGGCTTTGTCAAATTCTTTCTTATCTAAATACTTCATTTACTTTTCCTCCTGTCTGATAAATAACTTATTATATTATTCCTTATTTACATTATATATCCTTAATAATACAATGTCTAATACTTAAAATTAATTGTTAGTTATGCCTTTTAGGTATTGTTCTATAAACTCAATAAATGTTGATGTAGCAGTAGAAAATATACAGTCTTTCTTCCAAATTAACACAGTTTCACTTTCAATTTTAGGACTGAAAGGAACAAATTTTAAACCATCATATTTACAGTTAAGTTCTATTCCTACAACACAACTTTCTGTACTTTTGCCCATCATAGCTTGATTGTATATTAAATTACCTTTTCCCACAATCATATTACCACTGCTTTTACCTAGCCAACTGTTTACTTTTTGTTGCATAAACTTGTTCATAGATACAATCATAGGAAGATTTTTTAAGTCCTTAGGTTCAACAAATTCCTTGTTAGCTAATTCACATTCTTCACAAATGTAAACACCCCAAAGTTCCTTAACAGGCATAGTAACATAGTTATATTTGTCTATATCAATAGGAGTTTGTACAAGTCCAATGTCAAGAAGTCCACTTTCTATTCTGTCAAAAACACTGTAACCGTTGCCACTATGTAAGTCAAATTGTACAAGTGGATATTTCTTCCTAAATTCAGCAATAATATCACCTAAAATTTTAGAAGACAAAAATTCCCCACAACCAATATTTATTACACCTTCAAGTTCCTTTTCATTGTAAGAAAGTTCCTTGACTGTCTTATCGGCTAAGGATAAAATTTCCTGTGCTCTTCTTTTAAGAATTAATCCATCCTCAGTTAAAGAAATGTTGTGATTGTTTCTTATAAATAACTTTGTGCCTAGTTCTTTTTCAAGTTGAGCAATTTGCCTTGATAGGGTAGGTTGAGTTATATGTAAAAGCTGACTTGCTTTAGTAAAATTTTTTTCATTAGCAATAACTAAAAAATAATTCAAAACTCTAAGTTCCATATTTATCACCAAATTAATTATAACATATTGTTAAATAATAAGAAAGACAGTATAGAAACAATTACGCTATACTATCTTTCTTGTGTAAAGATATGATTAATTTAGTAGATGTTTAGTGTAAATAGATTTATTCATCAATGCTTTTCTTTGCCCAAGAGGTAACTTTACTTTCAGAATTTTCTGACTCAGCACCATGAATAGCAAGACCTGCTTTAACATTAGCACCAATACAAATTTTCTTTAAGTCGTTTACTGAGTTACCAAGACCACTACCCTCATGTGTCATTAAAGGCAATACATTTTTACCGTTAAAATCTAACTTCTCAATAAGAGAAAATACTGCCATAGGGTAAGTACCCCACCAACATGGACCACAAATAAAAATGTTATCATATTCTTCAATACTGTCAAGATACTTTTTTAGTTCAGGTCTTGCATTGCTATTGAATTCATCTTTTGCCTCTTTAGTACATTGAGTGTAGTTTTCTGAATATTCATTTACAGTTTCAACTTCAAATAAATCTCCACCAACTGCATTACTAATATACTCAGCACAAATTTCAGTATTGCCTTTCTTAAGGCTTACAATATTTCCATTAACATAATTCTCACCTTTTCGTGAATAATAGATGATTAAATTTTTACTCATAAAGATTCCTCCAAATTTACAAATTTACTCTACATTTTAATTATATTTAAAAAGTACCTATAATTCAATTCTTTATACTTATGTAAATAATAAGTATAACTTATTAATTTCTTCTTGACATATATAAACTAAAGTGTTATTATGAAACTACCATAAAGAGTGCGTGAGGGAGTAAGCCCTATGATCGCACACCAACCTACCAAAAGGCAAGGTGGTAAAGCTTAACCGATGGTGTGTATATATTTAGTCTGGTCAACATCTATCGGTAACGATGGGTGTTATTTTTTTACCTCTCTTTGTGGAATTATTACTCAAAGGGAGAATTTTTTATGTCAAGAATTAAAAACTTATTAGCAGAAAATGAAGGAAGAATCTATGTTTATCTTAAGGACAATTCAGTAGCAAATCAGTTTATGATTGATGCCGAAAGTGAGGGCTTTACTTTTAGTGATGGAAAGAAGCCAACTGAGAGAAAACCATCTGATATTATGGCAGTTAATAGGAACAACACAATTAATTATGTTGGTACAGTAGGTCATATTGCCTATCAATCAACAGACAAAATTGGGGAAGAACCACTTATCAAGATTGATTACAGTGAAGTACTAAAACAATCAAAGTAAAATCAATATGTAAAACAGAAAGGCTGATACCACTTAGGTGTCAGCTATTTCTGTTTAAATAAAAATTATAAGTACAAGCAAAATGCCAAATTCATTGAATAAAATGTACTAGTAATTTGGAGGTGGTGTTGTGCTGGAATTTATAAATTTTTTAGGTCAGTATATTTTTACCTTTATTCTTCACATATGTGGTAACGGAAAATTCCCTAAACCATTATCGGAAGAGAAAGAAAAGGAATACCTTCTAAAGTCCAAGAATGGCGATATTAAGGCTAGAAATATTTTAGTAGAACATAATTTGCGATTAGTAGCACATATTATTAAGAAATATTATGCAGTAAATGTTGACCAAGATGATTTAGTTTCAATCGGTACAATAGGACTTATTAAAGCCATAAATACCTTTGATATGGACAAAAATATAAAACTCAGCAGTTATGCATCAAGGTGTATTGAAAATGAAATTCTAATGCATTTTAGAAATTTGAAAAAGTCCTCACAAAATGTTTCTCTGGAAGATGCAGTTGATATTGACAAAGACGGTAACACCCTAAAATTAATGGACTTACTTTCTATTGATGATGACTTTGCAGATAACTTAGATAAAAAGCTAAATCTCCAAAAGATTAATAAGTACCTAACTGAAACTTTAACAAAAAGAGAATTGCAAATAATTAACTTAAGATATGGACTAAACGGTAGTAAACCACTAACCCAAAGAGAAGTATCATCAATTATGAATATTTCAAGATCATATGTTTCAAGAATAGAGAAAAAGGCTTTAGAAAAATTAAAAGAAAGGTATGATAACAACTGATTATTTTAAGCGAGTAAAGAGGAATTATCCTAATTACTCGCTTTTTCTATTGACAAAATAATTATGTGGGATTATAATATAACAGTGTTATATAACAATGTTATATGAGGTGTGGTATGATAAATAAAGATAATGGAACACTTGAAAATATTTTAAATGCAGGTAAGGAAGAATTTTTAGAAAAAGGTTTCTTGTCTTCATCATTAAGAAATATTGTAAAGAAAGCTAATGTAACTACCGGTGCATTTTATGGTTATTTCTCTAACAAAGAGGCCTTGTTTAGTGGTCTTGTTGAAGAACAAGCAAAAACAGTAATGCATATGTTTATGGAGTCACAAGAAGAATTTGACAATATTCCTGACGAAAATAAAAGAGAAAATATGGGCAGTTGTTCAGGAGATTGTATTTCTAGATGTGTAGAGTATATTTATGATAATTTTGATATTTTTAAGTTAATTATCTGTTGTTCACAGGGTACACCATATGAACACTTTATTCACAATATGGTGGAAGTGGAAGTTGAGTCAACTTATAGATTTATAGAAGTACAAAGAAAACTAGGTTATGAAGTACCGGAAATAGACAAGAAACTTTGTCATATTCTTGCAAGTGGTATGTTTGGTGGAATGTTTGAAATTGTAAGACACAATATGCCAAAAGAAGAGGCAGTTGTATATGTTAAACAACTTAGGGATTTCTATACTGCAGGTTGGGAAAAAATTATGGGGTTCTAATACCCTATATTTTTTACATATAGGTTAGCTACAACTAACTAATTTTTAGGAGGGATTTTATGAAAAAGAAATCAAATCTATCAACCCTAATAGAATATGCAGGGAAATATAAAGTCCTTACATATCTTTCATGGGTACTGTCGGGTATTAGTGCATTAGTAGCATTAGTTCCTTTCATTTATATTTGGAAAATTATCAAAGAAATTCTTGATAATATTTCTGACTTAAAGAATGCTGAGAACCTTGCATATGATGGTTGGATGGCAGTTATTTTTTCTGTACTTGCTATACTTATTTACATAGGTGCATTAATGTGTTCCCACTTATCAGCCTTTAGAGTACAAGCAAATTTAAGAAAAACTATGACTCACCATATCACAACATTACCACTAGGCAAGATTGAGTCTTTCGGTAGTGGTAAATTAAGAAGTATTATTAATGAGTCTAGTGGTGCAACAGAAACATATCTTGCTCACCAATTACCTGATATGGCAAATTCTTTCGTAACACCTATTGCACTATTATTTATGTTATTCTTCTTTGACTGGAGATTAGGTCTACTGAGTCTTATACCGGTTGTGTTAGCCTTTGTTATTATGGCGACTATGACAGGTAAAAGAATGCAGAAGAAAATGGAAGAATACCAAAATGCCCTTAATGATATGTCCAATGAAGCTGTCGAATATGTAAGAGGTATTCCTGTTGTAAAGACCTTTGGTCAGTCAGTATTTTCATTTAAAAGATTTAAGGGTGCTATTGACAGATATAGCAAATGGGCAATTTCATATACAAAAGAATTGCGTATGCCTATGACAATTTATACAATGCTTATTAACGGTGTGTTTGCATTTTTAATCAGTGCAACTTTGTTTTTCACAAGAGATACTATTACAACAGAGTTTATCCTAAATTTAATTTTCTACATAATCATTACACCTATTATTTCAGTAACATTGACAAAGACAATGCATGCAACTGAAAATAATCAAATTCTAAATGATGCAATGAATAGAATTAACTCTGTATTAGAGTTAGAACCTCTTTCATCATCAACTACTCCACAGTCACCTAAGGATGGTTCAGTTCAGCTAAAGAATGTTTCTTATAGCTATGATGGAAAGAAAAAAGCATTAAATAATGTTAGCCTAAAAATTAATTCAGGTGAAACAGTAGCATTTGTAGGACCATCAGGTGGTGGTAAATCTACTTTAGCAAATATTATTGCAAGATTCTTTGACCCTAATAGTGGTGAAGTTTTAATCGGCAATATTAATTCAAAGGATATTTCAAAAGAAGAATTGATGAATACAGTTTCTTTCGTATTCCAAAACAGTAGATTAATCAAAGGTACTATCTATGACAATGTAAAACTTGGCAAAGAAGATGCCACAAAAGAACAAGTGTTGTCAGCATTAGAAAAAGCTCAGTGTATGGATATTATAGATAAGTTACCTAACGGTATTGATACTTTAATAGGTACTAACGGTATTTATCTATCAGGTGGTGAATGTCAGAGAATATCTATTGCCAGGGCAATATTAAAGGATAGTCCTATTGTTATTCTTGATGAGGCAACTGCCTTTGCTGATCCTGATAACGAAACAAAAGTACAACAAGCATTTAACACACTTTCAAAGGGTAAAACAGTTATTATGATTGCCCACAGACTTTCAACAGTTATTAATGCTGACAAAATCTTTGTTATTAATAACGGTGAAATTGCAGAAAGTGGTTCAAGTGAAGAATTAATTAATTCTAACGGTATCTTCAGTAGTATGTGGAAGAACTATCAAACCTCTGTAAATTGGAAAGTTAAGAAGGAGGTAGTAAAATGATTAAGAAAATTCAGAAGAAATATGCACTTTCTCATAAAGGTGCAGTCGATTTAGTAAAGGGTATATTGGCTTGTACATTACAGAATATTGTTTTTATGTTGCCGGTAGGTTTGCTTTATCTTTTAGTAGATGATTTACTAAAGGGTAGTATTAGCCAAAGCCATATTGTATTTTATATAGTAGGTACAGTAGTAGCACTTCTCTTAATTGCTTTATCAACTTATTTACAATATAATTGTACATTCCTTGCTACTTATGTAGAAAGTGGTGTAAGAAGAATTACTTTAGCCGAAAGATTAAGAAAAATTCCACTTTCATTTTTTGGTAAAAAAGATTTAGCAGACTTAACATCAACTATTATGGCTGACTGTACATATCTGGAAACTGCTTTTTCTCACTTTATCCCACCACTATTTGGTGCAATTATTTCTACTACATTAATTGCAATTAGCTTATTTTTTGTTGATTGGAAACTTGCTATTGCCTCATTGTGGGTATTACCTATTGCTTTCTGTATTGTTTTGTTTTCATCAAAAATTCAGCAAAAGCTAAATAAAAAGTCTATGAAAGCAAAGATTGAATGTGCAGACGGTATTCAAGAATGTATCGAAACTATCCAAGATATTAAGTCCAATAATGCAGAAGAAACTTATCTAAAGGGACTTGATAAGAAAATTGATAATGTTGAGAAACAAGCAATTAAAACCGAATTCGGTACAGCAGTATTTGTTGGTTCAGCACAAATGATTTTGAAACTGGGTATTGCAACAACTGCCTTGGTAGGTGCATATCAGCTTATAAACGGCAGTATCTCTGTAATTACAATGTTTATGTTTTTACTTGTAGTATCAAGATTATATGACCCACTACAAGGTTCATTACAGAATTTAGCAGCAATTATTGCATCAAGAACAAATATTGCCAGAATGAACGAAATCCTTGACCATGATATTCAGCAAGGTACTGAAATAATGGATAATAAGGGTTATGATATTGATTTTAATAATGTTTCATTCTCTTATAACGGAAAAGAAAAAATCCTTAATAATGTTAATTTCACTGCAAAGCAAGGTGAAATCACTGCATTAGTTGGTCCTTCCGGTGGTGGAAAAACAACAGTTTCAAGACTTGCAAGTAGATTTTGGGATACAGACAGTGGTACAATCACAGTAGGTGGTATGGATATTTCAAAGATTGAACCAGAAACATTACTTTCACTTTATTCAATAGTTTTCCAAGATGTTACATTATTTAATAACACAATTATGGAGAATATTCGTATCGGTAGAAAAGATGCCACAGATGAAGAAGTGCTAAAGGCAGCTAAACTTGCAAATTGTGATGAATTTGCAAAGAAGTTACCTAACGGTTATAATTCAGAAATAGGTGAAAACGGTTGTGAACTTTCAGGTGGTGAAAGACAGAGAATTTCTATTGCCAGAGCATTCCTAAAGGATGCACCTATTATTCTACTTGATGAAGCAACTGCATCCCTTGATGTTGAAAATGAAACTCTTATTCAAAATGCACTTTCAAAACTTATTAAGGATAAGACAGTTTTGATTATTGCTCATAGAATGAGAACAGTTGCAGATGCCGACAAGATTGTTGTTTTAGCTAATGGTACAGTTGCAGAAAGTGGCACACCGTCAGAACTTGAAAAGCAAAATGGTATTTATAGTCATATGGCTAGTTTACAAAAACAGAGTAACAGTTGGACTATTAAGTAACTTTAATTAAATAATAGTTAAATAAAATGTAAAGGTGAATGTGTTTTGAAATACATTCACCTTTTTGCATATTGCTACTTGAAATTTTTGTCACTTAGGTTATATAATATTTATGGCGAAAAAAGTAGGGAAGATGATATAAATGGCAGTTGCCAAAAGAAAAACAAATTTAATGACACAGGGTAATATTGTTAAGCAAATATTATTCTTTTCAATACCACTTATTTTAGGTAATTTACTTCAACAACTTTACAGTACAGTTGACTCAATTATAGTAGGTAATTTTGTAGGCAGTAATGCCTTAGCAGCAGTAGGCTCTAGTACATCACTGATTTATTTGTTAATAGCCTTTAGCCAAGGTGCAGCAACAGGTGCAGGTGTTGTAGTATCTCAGTATTTAGGTGCTGAGGATAGAAAGAGAACCCATGATGCAGTTCATACAGCAGTAGCTATTTCAATAATTTTAGGTTTAGTCTTAACATTAGGTGGTGTACTCCTTAGTAGGCAAATACTTATTTGGATGAATACACCTAAAGAGGTTTTAGGTGACTCAGTTACATATTTAAGAATATATTCAGGTGGTTTATTATTTAATGTTGTATATAATATGGCATCCGGTATTCTTAATGCAGCCGGTAATTCTAAACGGTCACTTTACTACTTAGGCTATGCCTCAGTTACAAACATCATCCTTGATATTGTGTTTATCAATATTCTTGGTATGGGTGTTGAGGGTGCTGCTATTGCAACAGATATTAGCCAAGTAGTTTCTTGTATATTAGCAATCGGTTACTTAGTAAAAGTAAATGAGCCTTATAAAATTAAGTTAAAAGATATAAAGCTTAATAAATCTACTGCCGGTAGAATAATCAAAATCGGTTTACCTACCGGTATTCAAAATATGACAATTTCACTTTCCAATGTATTAGTACAGTCAAGTGTAAATCAGTTTGGTGCATCAGCAATGGCTGGTTTTGGTGCATATATGAAGATAGATGGTTTTAACATTTTACCGGTGTTAAGTTTCAGTATGGCTATTACCACATTTGTAGGTCAAAACTATGGTGCAAATAAAATTGACAGAGTTAAAAAGGGTATGTGGATTACCTTAGCAATGGGTGCAATTTATACTATCATAACAGGTATTTTACTTTTAACTTTCTCAACCCCATTAATGCGACTTTTCACAAATGACCCTAATGTAATAGAATACGGTAAACTGGCAATGGATTACTTCTGTCCATTCTATATTTTAATCAGTTGCTTACAATGTTTAGCCGGTACAGTTAGAGGAACAGGCAAGAGTATTCCACCAATGGTTGTACTACTTACTTCAATGTGCCTATTTAGAATAGTATGGCTACAAGTAGCATTACCTTTCTTTAGCACAATAGACGGTATCTATGTTTTGTATCCGGTATCTTGGGTAGTAGGTCTGGTATTAATGGTTATCTATGTGTGGAAAGGTAAATGGCTAGTCCCTCATAAAGTACAGTAAACTAAATATTAATAATTCTTAACAAAAAACCTTGCAAGCGTTATTTTACTTGCAAGGTTTTAAATATAGTTAAGTGATTTATTTTTTATTAGCTCTATATATTCTTCCATTGTGATTTCATTTAATAGAAGCTTTTTGCACCATTCTTTGCTTTGTTCATCAATTCGGTAACCTTCCATTTCAACCGATGCAACTGCATTTTCTATTGCCTTATCGTAAGATTTATTTTTCATGGTTTCCACCTCACTATTACATACTAGCATTATACCATTAACATTAGAATTATTCAATAAAACAAAATAAGTTACTGATTGAAATATTATTTTTATAGTGATAAAATATGTAATATATATTTATTTTATATTTTAGAGATGCTTATTTGCTTAAATAAAAGGAAATTTATTACCAAGTTACAGAGAGCATATAAGTATCTATACTTTTGCTAGTTATACATCTCAAATCATCAAGGTAGGTGACAATATGAATTGCGAAGATATGACAAGAATCCCACAACTAAATAATGTTTTGAATATGAAAGCCGGAGTCACAGGCGTAAAGAACACAATAAGGTGGATGTATTTTGCCGATTGTTTGCAGTGTGTTAAAAACGAATATCATGTTGAGGATTATATTCATGGTGGGGAGTTCGTGGTGCTGACAAATCCTGATGTGACAGAGGATAAGAATAAGCTGATGGCACTGATTACAAGTATGGTTGATTATGGGATTTCTGCCCTTGGAATCAATGAGGGACAGATTTTGCCGGAGCTTATTGAATATTGCAATAAAGAGGGTCTTCCACTTTTTGAACTACCGGAAAAATTTCCACTTGTAGATTTGTCACAAATATTGTGTAAAAGATTGGTATTTGAAGAGAACAACAGAAACCTTGAGGAACAGGTATTTGCCTCAATCCTTGATGCAGAGCATCTTAACCGTGACAGTGTACTTGAACAGGCACAGTTTCTGGGTATTGACTTGACAGGAAGTTTTTGTGTTGTTGAATTTGTATTTGGAAAGAAACACCAAGATAGCAAAGATTTATTATCAACCGGTCAGGAGATAAGAAACATTATTAATATGGAATTCTCATTTTATTCGGGAAGTGTCCTTGTAATGCCTCAGACCGGTAGTGTTTTGGCACTTATTTCTACAGACAGAATAAGTGATGATGATATAAAGTCAGTATTAAATCGTATCATTGAAAATGCCGATAAGAAACACCACATTACTCTTAAAGCCGGAATCGGAAGCAGTGTGGAATATCTTGAAGATGTTATGACTAGCCGAAGAGAGGCTGCAGAGGCAGTTAAGGTGGCTTCACTTTCTGATACAGAGGAGAGGCTTTTCTTTTATAAAGAGCAGGGAATATATACTTTTATATCAAAGGTTACAGATAGCAGATTTCTTGACGATTATGTTGCCAAGAATATCGGTAAGCTGATAGATGCTGATGAGATTAATAACGGAAGTTTGTGTGAAACACTTGAGAGTTTTCTTAACCACAACTGCAATGTAAAAGAAACTGCACAGAGCCTATTTATTCACAGAAATACTCTCAATTATAGGCTTAACAAAATAAAAGAATTGCTTGGTTCTGATTTTGAAAATCTGGATAAATGCCTTGAATTAAAACTTGCATTTATGATAAGGAGCTACCGTGGCAGAAAATAAATACACACTTACTCAAAATTATCTATTTGTGCACGGTGCACAATTAATATAGTTAATCAGAACCATTGATAAAGGAAGAAAATAATAGTATAATTCAAAACATAAACAAAATAAAGTTTTTGAAAGACAAAGGCGTCGAGAATGAATAATTCTCGGTGTCTTTTTTTATTAGTAGCAAGTCTTAAAAACTTTATAAATTAGGAGGATTTTATTATGACAACTACAGAATTATCAAAAGCACTTCCAGAAATTATTACAGAGCAAGTTCCCGGTCCTAAGTCAAAGGCTCTTCTAGACAGAAGAGATGCCGCTATTCCAAAGGCACTCTGTGGAAAGGCTTATCCAATATGTATCAAACAGGGTGGTGGAGCAATGTTTGAAGACCTTGACGGAAATAAGTTTCTTGATTGGGTTGGTGGTGTAGGTGTTCTTAATATCGGATATTCTCACCCTGAAGTCATTGAGGCAGTTAAGGCACAGACAGAGAAATATTTCCACACAATTTTCAATGTATATGTTCATGACGGATATGTAAGCCTTGCTGAAAGACTTAATGAAATAATGCCATGTAAAGGTGATGTAAAGAAAACATATTTTGCTAACTCAGGTGCTGAGTGTGATGAAAACGCAATTAAGATTGCTAAAGCATTCACTAAGAGAAGTGGTGTTATCTGCTTTACAGGTGCTTTCCACGGTAGAACTAATCTTACAATGGCACTTACAGCCAAGAAAGTATATGCAGTAGGTATGGGACCTTTCCCAACAGGTATCTTTAGAGCACCTTATCCATACCTATACAGAGCACCTAAGGGATATACAGAAGCTGAAGCAGTACAGTATTACATTGATGAACTTAACAGAGTATTTGATGAGGGTGCACCGGCAAGTGAAATTGCTTGTATGATTGTTGAACCATTCCAGGGTGAAGGTGGATTTATCCCGGCACCAATCGAGTGGGTTAAGGCAGTAAGAAAGATTTGTGATGACAATGGAATCTTAATGATTGCAGATGAGGTTCAGTGTGGTAACTGTAGAACAGGTAAGTATTATGCATCTGAGTATTGGGCTGAAGCCGGTGCAGCACCTGATATTATCACAACTGCAAAGTCACTTGGTGCAGGACTTCCAATCTCAGCAATTACTGCAAGAGCAGAGATTATGGATTCAGCACCGGCAGGTACTATCGGTGGTACATTCTGTGGTAACCCTGTTGCAGCGGCTGCAGCACTTGCAGTAATGGATGTTATGAAGCGTGACGATTATGCAGCTAAGGCAAGACACATTGGTGAAACAGTTATGAAGCGTTACAAGGAACTTCAAGAAAAATACGATGTTATCGGTGATGTAAGAGGACTTGGTGCAATGGTTGGTATTGAGTTCGTAAAGGACAGAGAAACTAAAGAACCGGCAACTAAGCTTGTTGCAGACCTTATCCAAAATGCTATCCAAAAGGGACTTCTTCTTGAAAGCTGTGGTACAGCAAGCAACACAGTAAGATTCTTAGCTCCTCTTACAATGACAGATGAGCAGATGGAAAAAGGTCTTGAAATCTTCGAGGAGGCTTTGAAAGAAGCGTTAGAAGTGTAATGTAAATGTGGTTTAACCACAACTAAATTGTGGGAGGATTTATTATGGAACAGAAATCTAAATTTGACAAAGTAATGGGTGCCTGGGACATACTTGTTATTGCATTTGGTGCAATGATAGGTTGGGGCTGGGTAATTAATTCAGGTGACTGGATTACAACTGCCGGATTTATGGGTTCAATGATAGCAATGCTAATCGGTGGTCTTATGGTATTTTTCGTAGGACTTACCTATGCAGAGCTTACTTCAGCAATGCCTCAGTGTGGTGGTGAACATGTATTCAGTTACAGAGCCATGGGGCCTACCGGTTCTTTCGTGTGTACATGGATGATTATATTAGGATATGTGGCTACTGCAGCATTTGAGGCAACTGCACTTCCAACAGTAATTACTTATCTTTTCCCTGATTTTAATCAGGTTTACCTCTATACAATAGCCGGAAAAGATATTTATTTAACAACGGTTCTATTAGGTGTTGGTTTTGCAGTATTAATTACATTTATTAATATCAGAGGTGCTAAGGCAGCAGCTATATTACAGACTGTTCTTACTGCAATTATCTCTATAGCAGGTATTCTTCTTGTAGTTGGTTCTGCAGTTAATGGTGATAGCTCTAATATTACAGGACAAATGTGGGAATCAGGCTCAGGTTCTACTCTTGGTAGTGTATTTAAAGTAGCTTGTATGACACCATTCCTATTTATAGGCTTTGATGTAATTCCACAGGCAGCAGAGGAAATTAATGTGCCATATAAGAAGATTGGTAAAATAATGCTTCTGTCTATTGTATTAGCTGTTGCGTGGTATCTCCTTATCATATTTGCAGTTTGTTACATAATGCCACAGAGTGCAATCGCACAGGAAATGTCATCACAAAACGGACTTGTATCAGCAAAGGCTATTGAAATTGCCTTCAGATCACCACTTATGGGCAAGGTTCTTATTATCGGTGGCTTATGTGGTATTATCACATCATGGAATTCATTCCTAATGGGTGGTAGCCGTGCACTTTACTCAATGGGTGAGTCCCTTATGATTCCTAAAAAGTTTGGTGAATTAGGAAAGCATAAGACTCCAACTGCTGCTATCATTCTTTGTGGTATTGCTTGTGTTGCAGCTCCTTTCTTTGGAAGAGGCGTACTTGTATGGTTAGTTGATGCAGCTTCATTTGGTTGTGTTATTGCTTATATGTTTGTTTCAATTTCATTTTGTATTCTTCGTAAGAAGAAGCCTGAAATGGCAAGACCTTATAAGGTTAAGGCAGGTAAATTTGTTGGATTTATGGCTGTGCTTATGGCCGGTTTTATGGTATTGCTTTACATTGTTCCGGCATCATTCTCAGCAGCACTTGTATGGCAAGAATGGATTGTAGTGGGTATCTGGCTTGCGCTTGGTGTTTTCTTCTATTTCTATTCTAAGAAGAAATATGGCACAGAGTTTGGTCGTGACATTTTCATTGTGGAAGACGGTGGAAAGTCAGAAGAACAGGAAGTTACAGTTCTTCCAAATGCAAAGTATCCAAACAGACATTTTGTTATTACTGTTGGTTGTGAATACGGAAGTGGTGGACCACAGATTGCCAAGATGGTTGCCGACAAATTAGGAATTGAGTATTATAACAGAGACCTTGTTGATAAGGTTGTTGCACAGATTGGTGTTGATAAGGGACTTGTAGAAGAGGCAGATACAAAGAAAGGTGTTAGATATGCATTTGATACATCATATGGTGTAAGATATGCAAACCTTTCTAACAGAGTTATTGATGCCCAGTTCCAGGCAATTAATAATTTTGCCAATAAGTCATCATGTGTTATTGTTGGTCGAAGCAGTGACTACATTTTAAGAAACAGAAACGATGTTCTCAATGTATTTATATATGCACCTCAGGAAGATGAAATTGCTGAGGTTATGAAAGAAAAAGGTCTTAAGAATATGCATAAGGCTAAAGAAGAATGGGAGTCTGTTGATAAAGCACAACATGCAAGACATGAGTACATTACAGGTAAGAAGCGTGGCGACAGACATACACGAAGTATGCTTATCGACAGTAGTATCTTAGGCTGGGATGAAACAGCTGATGTGATTATTGATATGATTGACCGTAAGTTTCAGCAAGAAGATGCAATGCAGTTAAAGAAGGAGGCTTAATCATATGAAGGGCTTTTCTATAAAGACAGAAATACAGGAATATGATACATTTGAACAGTTTGCAGATGATGCTGAAATCGGTGAGAATGACCTTGTGTTATGTGGAGAACATACCTTTAACAAATATATTGCTCCACTTAACACAGGTGTCCAGACGCTTTTCCGTGAAAAATACGGCAAAGGCGAACCAACTGACGGTATGGTTGATGAAATTCTTAATGAACTTCGTGATAAGACATATAACCGTATAATTGCAGTTGGTGGTGGTACAGTTATTGATATTGCAAAGGTTGTTGCCGTTGCAGAAAATGACGACACTGTTGATGATCTTTATGATAAGGTAGGAAGTCTTAGCAAGGTTCACCCTCTTATTATTGTTCCCACAACATGCGGAACAGGAAGTGAAGTCACTAATATTTCAGTAATCAATCGTGTCAGTAAAGGTGTAAAAATGGGTCTGGCAGATCCGGCAATGCTTGCCGATAGTGCAGTTATGATAACTAATATGCTTGACTCACTTCCATATAAGATATTTGCAACTTCTTCAATAGATGCAATGGTTCACAGTGTTGAATCATTCCTAAGTCCTAATGGTTGCAGTATTTCAAGAATTTTTTCAACAGAAGCACTTAAGACTATTTTAAAATGTTGGAAAAAATCCGTAGAAACCAAAGGTGAGGATGCATGGAAAACTTATGCAGCAGATTTCTTAAAAGCATCTAACTGGGCAGGACTTGGATTTGGCTATGCTGGTTGTGCAGCAGTTCATGCCTGTGCTTACCCTTTAGGCTCTGTGTATCATATACCTCATGGACAGTCAAACCAGCTTATGTTTAAGGATGTTATGAAGATGTATAAAAAGATTAAGCCAACAGGCAGAATCAATGACCTTGAAACTATTATCGCAGAAAGTCTTTCAGTAACACCTGAAAATGCACTTGAAGAACTTTATTCACTTATGGATAAAGTGCTGGAAAGTGCACCACTTGAAGAATTTGGTGTAAAAAAATCTGACCTTCCAATATTCGCAAAGGATGTAATTAAGACTCAGCAAAGACTCCTAAAGAATAATTATGTAGAGCTTAGTGAGGAGCAGATACTTGAAATATACAAATCTGCATACTAGTAATTGTTTAAATTTACATTCATAATAAAACTATCCCTAAAAACACGGCGTGTCAGTTTTCCGGCATGCCGTGTTTTTATGTAATTTTGCTAAAAAAGAAACAGACACCAACTTTTTACAGTTGATGTCTGTTTTTATGTATCATCATTCTTCTGTTGATGATATTTCTTCAATTTTCTTAACTTCTTTATCTTTCTTCTTATCGGATAAAGGAGTCATAGACTTTGCACAAATCATCATTGTTGATGCATTGTGAAGTAAAGCTGAAAGGGAAGGAGTAATAACACCCATAAAACCAAGTAAAAGTAGGGAAGAATTAAACCCTAAAATAAATCTGTAGTTCTTATGAATTCTCTCCATCAATTCTTTACTTAAAATTCTAATTCTAGCCAGCTGATTTAGTGAAGAATCCTTAATAGTAATATCAGCAGTTTCTCTTGCAATATCTGATGCGTCATTCATCGCAACAGAAACATTAGCAGCAGCCAAAGCCGGTGTATCGTTAATACCACCATCAACCATAATTACACAGTGACCTTTATCTTTCAAATCTTCTATATAATCTTGCTAATCTTTGTGTTTGAAGAAAGTTCTCTTACTTTTACAACAACAGAACCTTCTTCAATTACTGTACCGGCATATACAGAAGTATCGGCAACCTTCATTACCGGTAGAGATTCACCTGTAATAGATGCCTCATTAACTGTAGCTTCACCATCTGTAACAATACCGTCAATAGGGATAACATTACCTGTATGAATACGGATTTCATCCCCAACCTGTAGTTCAGTAATAGGTATCTCAACATCTTCACCGGAAGTCACAAGCCATACCTTGTCAGTCTTAATAACTAGGCTATCAGTCAAAACAGCCTTAGTTCTTTCTCTGGTATATTTTTCAAGTAAACCTGAAATTGATAGTAAGAACATAACTGTACTTGCAGTTTTAAAGTTCTTTCTTGCAAAACAAGCGACAATAGATGCACTGTCCAGTACATCAACATTTAACTTACATTCACTAAGTGCTTTTAAGCCATTTTTAATGTACTTAGCACCATTGTAAATAGTAAGTGCTGTGGCAATAGGATTAGGCACAAATGCTTTGAAAAATACTCTCTTTAAAGCAATTTTAAGTAAACTGTCTTTGAATTCTTTATCAATTTCTTTTATGCCATATTCTCTTTACAATTGTTTTATTACAACACCTAAAAATAGTCAAGATTTTACAATTATTTTTATAATTTTTATGTTACTATTTTTGATTGTTTTTACATATAGATTATGTTATTATATTACTTGATTAAAGTAATGATTTAAGAACAGAAAGAGGAAACATTATGATGATATTACAAGTGTTTTTACTGCTTGTTGGCTTTTTGCTACTTGTAAAAGGTGCTGATTGGTTTGTAGAGGGTGCTGCAAGTATTGCGAAGAAAATGGGAATACCTCAGTTAGTAGTAGGTCTTACTATTGTTGCAATGGGTACAAGTATGCCTGAAGCAGCAGTTAGTATTACTGCTGCAATAAGTGGCAATGCCGGAATTACTATAGGTAATGTTGTAGGCAGTAATATTATGAATATATTGATTATTCTGGGTATTACTTCAGTTATAACAAGTGTTGCTATCCAAAAGTCAACATTATATTATGAAATACCCTTTATGATAGGCATTACTGTTATAATGATGATATTTGGTTTTACCGATTCAAAAATTACTTTCTTTGAAAGTGTAATTCTTTGTATATTGTTTATTGCATTTTTAGGCTATCTGTTTTATATGGCTAAGAAAGGCTCACCAACCGAAGAAGAAACTGCAAAAGATTTTCCGGTATGGAAATGCCTTTTACTTATGGTGATAGGTGGTATTATGGTAGTAAAGGGTAGTGATTTTGCTGTAGATGGTGCATCTTATATAGCTAAATATTTTGGACTAAGTGATAGACTTATCGGATTAACTATTGTAGCCTTTGGTACTTCATTACCTGAACTTGTAACATCAATTACAGCAGCAAAGAAAGGAAATGTTGATATTGCTATTGGTAATATAGTAGGTAGTAATATCTTTAATATATTATTTGTAATAGGTATAACCGGTCTTATCTGTGATGTACCATTTGAAAGCAAGTTTATGATTGATACTTGTGTAGCTATTGGTGCAGGTGTACTTCTTTGGCTTGGTACAATTAAGCATAAAGAACTTAGACGACCTTGTGGTATATTAATGTTACTTTGTTATGCCGGATATTTTGCTTACTTATGTGTTAAGTAACTTTTCAAAATAAAATATGAATGAAAATAAGGTATCTCACAAACTTTAGTAAGTAAGTGAGATACCTTTTTACATAACTATATTTATAAGAAAACAAAACATTAACCCTGTAATTGTAGGTAATAATATAGAAATCAAAGTCCATAATTTACTTTTTGTTTCCTTATAAATAGTAAGACAAGTAGTTGAACAAGGAAAGTGCATTAATACAATTATTATCATACAAATTGCAGTTTTTATTGTCCAACCGTTACTGATTAATAGGTTACTTAATGAACCTAAGTCACTACATTCAACAAGTGTACTGCTACCACTATAAGCCATTAGCATAATAGGAATTACAATTTCATTAGCCGGAAAACCTAGCAACAAAGCAATAAGTATTTCACCGTCAAGTCCAAAGACTTTTCCGATAGGGTTAAGGAAATTTACAATATAACTTAATATAGTGTAGTCGTTAATTTTAATATTACCACATAACCAAATTATAGCACCGGCAGGTAAAGCCACAACCAAAGCCCTAAGTAAAACAAAAACTGCTCTGTTCTTAATAGACTCATAAATAGTAGCAATAATTTTAGGTTTCTTGTATTTAGGCATTTCCATTACAAAATCTCTGTTTTCATTTTTTAAGATAGTTTTGCTAAGTAAAAATGAAATACCCATAGAAACAATAATACTTAATATTATAAATCCCGTAAGAATTAATGCTGACACAAGTGACCGTAATTTACTGTTAAAGTAAGAAGTCATAAATATAGTGATAATAGAAATAAGTGTAGGAAACCTACCGTTACATGGTACAAAATTATTTGTAACAATAGCATTTAACCTTTGCTCTCTGTTGTTGATTATCCTACAACCTGTTACACCACAAGCATTACAACCAAAACCCATACACATAGTTAATGCTTGTTTTCCACTGCAATTAGCTTTACAAAACACTCTGTCTAAATTAAATGCAACTCTAGGTAAATATCCAAAATTCTCAAGCAAAGAAAATATAGGGAAGAAGATAGCCATAGGTGGTAGCATAACTGCAACTACCCATGTTACTGTCCTATATACACCGTCACATATTAAAGAAATTATATAACTAGGCAAAGAAATATAGTTTAAAAATTCATATAGATATTCTCCACCTTTAGCAAATACATAACTGAGAAAGTCACTGGGATAGTTAGCACCGATAATAGTAATATACAGTACCATTGCAAGTAACAGAAACATTATAGGAATGCCCGTAACTTTTGAAGTGAAGATTTTATCTAACTTTCTTTGTCTGTCATTACACCTGTCATCAACAACTTCTTTAATGATATTTTCCTTATTAAGTTTTCTATGTTTTATAGGTGTGGGAAAATGATTGTTAATATTAATGTTTATTATATTATTAAGTATATCAAGTGAACTTCTGTCAGTAGCCTCTGTAGTAACAATAGGAATTTTCAGTATTTCTTTTAGCTTATCTATGTTAATTTTAGTGCCGGACTTCACGGCACTTTTATATTGATTGATACATATAATTGCATTACTTGTTATGTTAGAAACTTCCTCAATAAGTGTAAGGCTTTTGTATATGTTATTACCATCAACAACAACTATAACAAGTGCATCTTTGTGTTGTAACAAAAAGTTTTTACTGCAAATTTCTTCTGCATTAGCAGCACATAAAGTATATATACCTGGTAAATCAACAATACAAATATCCTTGTTGCATTTTAGCTTACCTTCTGCACATTCAACAGTTTTACCTGTCCAATTACCTGTGTGTTGATTATCCCCTGTAAGTCTGTTGAATATAGAACTTTTGCCCACATTAGGGTTACCAATTAAAATTACTAAATTTTTATCACACATTTCTCACCTTTATATTTTCGGCAGTTTCATTTCTAATAGCAAATATACCGTAATAAGTTTTGTAAGCAGAAATATTTTTACCCATACTTCTGTATAAAGGTACAATAGGTGCATTTTCAAATATTCCGTAATTTTCATAAACCTTGTTGTTATTTTTAATCTTGTGAACAATATAGTCTTTGTTTAATTCAGCTTTACATAAATCTATTACTTGTGACATACAATCACCTTAAAATTTTTAGTCACTATAAATTATGTAATGGTTTTATTATTGTGATTGTATATGGATAAATAGGTAATAAAAAATGGATGCTTTCTGAATAATACAGAAAACATCCATCGGTTACGTAATATATAATATGAATTTCTCGAAAAGGGAAAATCACATATTTTCTTTGATAATATCTACAAAGTATTTATGTACAGTTAAGTCATCATTTAATTCAGGATGAAAAGCAGTTACAAGCTGATTGCCTTGTCTTGCACCAACAATTTTACCGTCAACTGTTGCAAGTACCTTAACATTATCACCAACACTTGAAATATAAGGTGCTCTGATAAATGTCATAGGAATTTCGCCTTTATCATCAAATGAACTGTTAGTATAGAAACTGCCTAACTGTCTGCCATAAGCATTTCTCATAGCAGTAATATCCATAGTAGCTAAGTGAGTCTTATTGTCATTATCAATACTTTTAGCAAGAAGTAGCAGTCCGGCACAAGTACCGAATACAGGCAAACCATTTTCAATCTTTTCTTTTAATGTATCATAAATATCAAGTTCATGAAGTAATTTACCTTGTACTGTGCTTTCACCACCGGGAATAATCAAACCGTCAAAGTGCTTATCCAGGTCAGACTTTTTTCTGATTTCAAAAGTTTCAACACCTAGTTTATCTAGCATTTGGATATGTTCAATTACTGCACCTTGCAAAGATAAAACAGCAACAACCATTATTACTTTCCTCTTTCAGCCATTAGAATTTCAATTTCCTGTTCGTTGATACCAACCATAGCTTCACCAAGGTCTTCAGAAAGTTCAGCAAGCATCTTAGCATCATTGTAGTTAGTAACAGCCTTAACAATAGCATTAGCTCTCTTCTTAGGGTTGCCTGACTTAAAGATACCTGAACCTACGAATACACCTTCAGCACCTAACTGCATCATTAGAGCAGCATCAGCAGGAGTTGCAACACCACCGGCAGCAAAGTTAACAACAGGTAGCTTACCATTTTCGTGAACATACTGAACAAGGTTGTAAGGAACTTGTAATTGCTTTGCAGCCTCATATAGTTCATCTGTACTCATAGAAACAAGTCTTCTGATTTCAGACTGCATCATTCTCATATGCTTAACTGCCTGAACAACATCACCTGTACCCGGTTCACCCTTAGTTCTAATCATAGATGCACCTTCGTTAATTCTTCTTAGTGCCTCACCAAGGTCTTTAGCACCACATACAAATGGTACTTTAAAGTTTGTTTTGTCAATGTGATAAACATCATCAGCAGGAGATAGAACTTCACTTTCATCAATGTAGTCAATTTCAATAGCTTCTAGGATCTGAGCTTCTGCAAAGTGACCGATTCTGCACTTAGCCATAACAGGAATAGAAACAGCGTCCTGAATACCCTTAATCATCTTAGGATCACTCATTCTAGAAACACCACCGGCAGCTCTAATATCAGCTGGGATTCTTTCTAGAGCCATAACTGCACAAGCACCTGCTTCTTCAGCAATCTTAGCCTGTTCAGGTGTAGTAACGTCCATAATTACGCCACCCTTTAGCATTTGTGCTAAATTCTTATTTAATTCAAATCTTTCGTTACTCATAACAAATTTTCCTTTCATTTCAAAACTGTTGCCACAATTATACAAATTATTTGGTTATATTAAAACTACCAATTTGATATTAATTAATAATACCAGATTGAAATTTTATAAATGTTATGTTTTAATAAAGAAACTTGTTATGAATAATTAAAATATCAGCAATCCCATTGATGAAGCTTTAAGTTTACACAACCATTACTTTTGAAGGTAACACCCTCAGCAATCAAAAGGTCTTTTTGTTCATTCCAATGTGGTGCTAATCTGCCTTGATGATTAACTACTCTGTGACAAGGATATTTACCGTAGTATTCAGAAATGCTCAACACTTTACCTACAAGTCTTGAGTTTTTATCTCTGCCGATAAGCCTTGCAATTTGCCCATATGTTGCAACTTTACCTTTAGGTATCTCATCAACTACTGCCAATACCTCATATATTAAATCACTGTTTAATGATGCCATTGCTATTCCTTTCTAAAATTTGTCTTATTATCGTATATTATTTATGATATAATAAAATATAAACTAAATCAAATTTTAAGAGGTTTTATAATGATTTATACATATTACTACAATTCACCACTTGGCAGAATTACAATGGCTAGTGATGGTGATTATCTTATTGGTTTATGGTTTGATGGACAAAAATATTATGCCGACTCAATAAAAGGAGAGCATATAGAAAAATCACTTCCTATTTTTACAGAAGTAACAAAGTGGCTTGATATTTACTTTAGTGGTAAAGAACCTGATTTTACACCACCGTTATTGATGAAAACAACACCATTTCGTAAAGCAGTATGGGAAGTTATGCTCACTATTCCATATGGCAAAACTATGACCTATGGTGAGATTGCAAATATAATAGCTAAAGAAAAAGGTATTGAAAGAATGTCATCTCAAGCAGTAGGTGGTGCAGTCGGTCATAATTTCATTTCAATTATTATCCCTTGCCATAGAGTAGTTGGTACAAATGGTAGCTTAACCGGTTATGCCGGTGGAATAGATAAAAAGATTCAACTACTTAAGTTAGAAAAAACAGATATGAAAAATCTTTTTATCCCAAAGAAAGGCACTGCACTATAATAAAAAAATTTAAATAATAATAAACTTGATTTTAAAACTGATGTTCAAAACTATCCTTGCTATAGCTTAAAGCTATAGCAAACTTATAATTATATATATTATACAAATCAAAGTGATTGTTATATAATTAACACCAAGCGATATAAATATCGGTAAAATATAAATTTTGATTTGGAGAATATTATGAAAACATCAGTAATTGGATACCCTAGAATCGGTACATTAAGAGAACTTAAGTTTGCATCTGAAAAATATTTCAGAAAAGAAATTACATCGAATGAACTTTTAAATACTGCAAAGTCTTTGCGTGAAATTCATTGGAATACACAGAAAAATTCCGGCATTGACTTTATTTCAAGTAACGATTTTTCTTTCTATGATATGACTTTAGATACAGCAGTCTTATTTAATATCATCCCAAATAGATATAGGGAACTTAACCTTTCTAACCTTGATACTTACTTTGCTATGGCTCGTGGTTTTCAAGGTGTTTCAGGTGATGTTAAAGCTCTTGCAATGAAAAAGTGGTTTAACACTAACTACCACTATATTGTCCCTGAAGTCGAGGATGATACAGAAATTAAGTTAGTTGGAAACAAACTATTTGACGAATACAATGAAGCAAAGTCTTTAGGTATCGAAACAAAACCTGTTGTTATCGGACCATATACTTTACTAAAGTTATGTAGATTTACAGGCAACAAAACTTGTGAAAATTTTGTAGATGCAGTTATTATTGCGTATAAGGATTTAGTCGCTAAGTGTGAAGAAAATGATGTTAAATGGTTACAGATTGATGAACCATCACTTGTAAAGGATATGATAAGTGATGACCTAGCATTATTTAACAAGATTTATGATGAAATCCTTTCAATTAAGGAAAATTGCAAAGTCCTTTTACAAACATACTTTGGTGATGTAAGAGATGTTTATGCTGATTTAGTCAACAAGCCTTTTGATGGTATTGGTCTTGATTTTATTGAAGGTAAAGAAACATATAACTTAGTTAATAAGTTTGGTTTTCCAAGTGATAAGGTTCTATTTGCAGGTCTTGTAAATGGTAAAAATATTTGGAAGAACCATTATGAAAAGACACTTGAAACTCTTAATGATTTGAAGAATAAGGGTATTAACACAGTGCTTTCAACTTCTTGTTCATTACTTCATGTACCATATACTCTAAAGCATGAAACAAAGTTAGATACTAAGTATCTTTCTCATTTCTCATTTGCTGAAGAAAAGCTGGTTGAACTATCAGAGTTAAAGGTTTTAGCTGACTCTAATGATTATGGAAATGAAGAAACATTCAGGAATAATAAGAAGCTATTTACAGAACAGAGAGATTGTTTTAATCAGGCTGTACATGACAGACTATGCAATGTTACAGATAAGGACTACACAAGACTACCTGCAAGAATAGAAAGACAGAAACTACAAAAGGTTGAACTTAACCTACCATTATTCCCAACAACAACTATCGGTTCCTTCCCACAGACTAAGGAAGTAAAGGCTAACCGTTCAGCATATAAAAAAGGTGAAATATCCAAGAAAGAATATGTAGAATTCAACAAAAAGAAAATTGCTGAATGTGTAAAATTTCAAGAAGAAATCGGTCTTGATGTACTTGTTCATGGTGAGTACGAAAGAAACGATATGGTAGAATACTTTGGTGAAGCACTGGGTGGTTTCTTGTTTACAGAAAAAGCATGGGTACAGTCATATGGCACAAGATGTGTTAAGCCTCCAATTATCTGGGGTGATGTGTATCGTGAAAAGCCAATTACAGTTGATTGGTCAGTATATGCTCAATCTTTAACAAAGAAGATTATGAAAGGTATGCTTACAGGTCCTGTAACAATTCTTAACTGGTCATTCCCAAGAGAAGATATTTCTATTAAGGACTCTATTTCACAGATTGCACTTGCTATTCGTGATGAAGTTCTTGACCTTGAAAAGAACGAAATTAAAGTTATCCAAATTGATGAGGCAGCTTTAAGAGAAAAGCTACCACTTCGTAAGTCAGATTGGCAGAAAGAATATCTTGACTTCGCAATACCTGCATTTAGATTAACTCATAGTGGAGTTAAAGCAGATACTCAGATTCACACACATATGTGCTATAGTGAATTTACAGATATTATCCCTGCTATTGATGATATGGATGCTGATGTTATTACATTTGAGGCATCTCGTTCAGATTTACAGATTTTAACTTCACTTAAGGAGCATAACTTCGAAACAGAAGTAGGTCCGGGTGTATATGATATTCATTCACCAAGAGTTCCATCAGTTGAAGAAATTGTCAATGCACTTCATTTAATGCTAACTAAGATTGAAAAAGAAAATCTATGGGTAAACCCTGACTGTGGTCTAAAAACAAGAGGTATCCCTGAAACTGAAAAGAGCCTACAGAATATGGTTGAGGCTGCAAAAATTATTAGAAAAGAAGTAAAGTAATGAAAGTTTCTGAACTATATAAAGATAACAAGAAAACTCTTTCTTTTGAAATTGTCCCACCTGAAAAGAACAGTGAGTTAAGCAGTATTGATGAAACACTTGATATTTTGTGTGAACTTAATCCTGATTTTATCAGCGTAACTTTTGGTGCAGGTGGCAGTGAAAACTGTAACAGCACCATAGAAGTTGCTAGAAAAATTAAAGAAAAGTACAATATAGAACCTGTTGTTCATTTAACTTGCCTAAATTATAGTAAGGATGAAATTGACTTAATAGCAAGACAGTTACAACAGTCAGGTGTACAGAATATTCTTGCTTTAAGAGGAGATAAAGTTCCTAATGTTCAAGCTAAGAATGACTTTAAATATGCCTCAGATTTAATTGCATATATGAAGTCTAAATATGATTTTTGCTTATTAGGAGCTTGTTATCCTGAAGGTCACCCTGAGTCTGAGAGTTTTGTAGATGACATTAAGCACCTAAAAGAAAAGGTCAATTCAGGTGCTGAAGTATTACTTTCTCAATTATTTTTTGATAACAATTATTTCTATGATTTTCAGGAAAAGTGCAAAGTAGCTGATATTGATGTACCTGTTATAGCCGGTATTATGCCTGCTATCAGTAAATCTCAACTTGAGAAAATGGTATCATTATGTGGTGTTACAATTCCACCACAACTTAAAAGAATTGTACATAAGTTTAGTAGTAATAAAGATGCACTTTTTGATGCAGGTATGTCCTACGGCATAAGCCAAATCATAGATTTACTTACAAGTGATGTAGATGGTATTCATATTTATACAATGAATAATCCTATGGTAGCAAAACGAATTTCAACTGAAATTCATAATTTTATTTAGTAATTGTTATTAACTAAGTTTGATTTACCCAATATTCTATATACCCTAAAAGTCGGTTAACATTTTATTATGTTAGCCGACTTCATTAATATTAAATTTAAAAGTATTGTAGTTTATGTTTAAATATACTATAATTTGAGTATATTTAATTAACAAGGTGATAAAATGAATAACTTAGTTCAGTTAGAAAAAGTACCATTCCCATTAAATAACTTAATTGAAAAAGAGGGAATACTAAATTACATCAACGACTATTATGTTCTAGTAAATGGTAATTTTAATATGCTTTATGCAGTTGATGATTTTTATATTGCTGAGAATTTAACATACCAACCATGGCTTGCAGTAATGGGAACAGTTCCAAGTGATTTAACAGAAGATAAGCTAAGAGAATTGTTAAGACCGTATATAGAAAATGAAAAGTATATTGCAGTTTATACAAATAATAAGTTAATATCAAAGTTACTAAGTGAATTTTCAATCTTTACTTATCATGAAGATTTTATAAACGGACAAGTTAACTCAAAGTCAAATTTTGATTATTCAGGAATACGATTAGCAACAGAAAATGATTTGTCCTATATTGAAAAAACTTATACAAGGTCAGGACATAATCAACTGTTAAATAGAATTAACCAAAAACAAATGTGGGTACTGGAAGATAATGATGTCTTAAAAGGTTATATGGGCGTGCATAAAGATTCCTCATTAGGCTTTCAGTATGTTGACCCAAATGCCAGAAGACAAAATATAGCCACAAGATTGCAGTCTTATGTAGTTGAACAAGTGCTAAAGGACAATAAAATTCCATTCTTTATGGTTTCTTTGCATAACGAAGTTGCCCTTAACTTCCAAAAGAAATTAGGCTCAACCTTTGCCACAAAACTCTTTTATTTCTATGCCAAAGGCCCATATGAATTAGAGTAAGTTAATTTTACAATTATAAAAATATGGTGAAATTTGAATTTTGAATTTCATTCAAACATTTAGAAATGTGAATTATTTTTGGTAACCTAAATTTACCATTGTGATTTAATAACATAGCTTGTATATTATCGGAATTTAAAAAGTACATACGACAAGAGAAAGTATCTGTTAATTAACAGGTACTTTTTTAATTAATGTATTATATTGTAAGTTTTTCATTACTCCTTATTTAGTTAATAAATTAAAAAGTATTACGTTATAAATCAATGTATGTGCTAAAATGATATGACCCAATAAAAAAGAGGAGTAACTTCAAAATATGGTATAATGGAATCGCTAAAAAAACATTAACCTAAGAAAGAAGTACTCCTCATGAATATGATAACACAAGAAGCAAAGAAAAAGCAAGCCATAGTAAAATACGCACTAAAAAAAGGAAAAAGCAAAGCAAGTAGAATGTACGGTGTAAGTCTTTCAAGCGTAAAGAGATGGTGTAAACAATATGACGGTACCTGGCAATCGCTATTGCCTAAATCACACAGACCACATAGTCATCCTAACAGGCACACAAAAAGAGAAGAAAGACAAATTAGAAATTCTTTCAAAAAGTGCTATGAAAGATATGGATGGGATGGAGTATACAGTGATTTAAAGAGAAAAGGATATACAAGAAGCTACTCAGGAATGATATATGCAGCTAAAAGAATGGGCTTAGTAAAATATAAAAAGACCAAGAAAAAGAGCCGTAAGCATAGAAGATATCCGGAACTGTTAATACCTGGAGAAAAGGTGCAGATAGATGTAAAAGAAGTGCCATATAATTGCTTAAGAGGTAAGGCTTTAAGGGACGGAAAGCATTTTTATCAATGGACTGCAATAGATGAATGTACAAGGATGAGATTTGTATATGGGTTTGAAGAACATACACCTGAAAACTCAACCAAATTCTTGAAAATGTTATTGAAAAATTTCCGTTTAAAATACAGACTATTCAAACAGATAACGGAATAGAGTTCACATATAAATATCAGAGCAGTGAAGTGAAAAGTCCTTTTGAAATAGAATTAAACAAACTAGGTATAAATCATAAATTAATACCACCACGAACACCTTGGCACAACGGAAAGGTAGAAAGAAGTCATAGAAACGACCAAAGATATTTCTATGAATGGGAAACATTCAGAAATATTGAAGAATTAAACACAAAATTAAAAGGACATTTGGAATGGAGTAATAACAAAACAATGAGAACACTTGATTACAAGAGTCCAATGCAGTTATTGAGTGAAAAGTTAGAATTGAAATCCATTCATTAATTAATATTCATAATCAAAAGTCAGTAAAACAAGCGAAATATTAAATCGTATTTTATTTTTACCCTAAAATGGGTCATATCTATTTACAACACAGATTAAAAAGTATTACGTTATAAATCAACATATTGTATTATGTACATATTTGTGCTATAGTTAAATTATCTAAAAATATTTTTATAAGAGGTATATTATTATGAATGATGATTATAACGATGACTACGACTTTGAGGATGAATTTGATTTTGATGAAGAAGAAATAGATCTACCGGAAGATGTGATTTATCTTAATGAAGGTGCAGATGCATATAATGCAAAAGATTATGAAAAGGCAATTAGCCTATACGAAAAATCAGCAAACTTGGGTAATGTAACTGCACTTAGCAATTTAGGATACTGTTATTATTATGGAAGAAGTATTCCGGTTGATAAAGAAAAAGCAAAATCTTATTGGGAAGAGGCTGCTATCTTTGGAGATATTCCTGCCGTATATAAACTAGGTGATATGTATAGAAATGGTGATTTGCCAAAGAGAATTGAGTATTCTCATAAACTATACAGAAGAGCTTTTGAAATGGCACTTAATGACCTTGATAATTATTATGTAGCACCTGATGCTATGCTTAGAATGATGAAGTACTATCCTGATGAATTAGAGGAATATGGTGATAAATTGGCTATATCCTTAAAATGTATTCAAGGTATCAAAAAGCGTATAGCAGAGGGTGACCCATATTCCCAAAAAGTCCTTCAAGATGCAAAAGACTGCTTATTAAAACTTATTGACGATTAGAGTATTAATGAAATAAGGTGTACCTATGAATATGATACAAATTGGCACAATATTATATGAAGATGATACTGCTACTGAGATATATAATAATTATTCTGATTACTTTAAAAGAACAGAAGATGAAGATGGTTTTATTGAGTATAAAATCATAAAAGAACCTTCTAAAGAATTACTAAATACTATTGGAGAATATTATTTTAATATAAGGATGAGAAGGATGAAGCAAGAAAAATTAATTTCAAAAATTGCAAATGATGTATATTCGGAATTAACTAAAAAACAAAAAGAATATCTATATGATCATCCTGATAATTTTAGTAATCATTTTGGTTTGTGTATGTATATTAGAAACAAATATATATACAGTAATAAGTATGATTGTACTATGTTTAATGCAGATTGTTTATCAGGTGACATATTAGAAAAATTGTCATCAATGATAATTGAAAATTATGATTATAATAATCCTTTTTGCAGAGTTGTTTATGACAATTCTAAATTTACATATTTAAGAAGATTGTACCATTCAATATTCGGTATATACCCTGATGAAAAATTGAAGAAATATGACACTTTACCTGATAAATATATTGCTTTAGACAAAGTGACAAATGAGATAATATCAATTGTAGTTAACAAAGAAAGATTTACAGAATTATGTAAAAAATATAATATGCCGGAAAATAGATGCAATGAATTTCTAAATTTTGTTGATGGATATAACCAAGAAAATTTAGAAGTAATTCCTTATGATATAGCTATACTTTGTAGTAAATCTTTAGATAATAACACAAGAACTCATTGGCTAAATGTATTGAATTCAATTTTTAAAGAAAATCACAGTTTAGTATCAGAGTTACCAAAATATATGTTCAATCAAAAAGATGCAGTATTAATTGCAGTTAAGTATTGTGGTACATTATTAGAAAATTTTCAAGAATTCAATAGTGATGATGATGTTATAAATGTGGCTCTTAATAATAATGGTGAAGCGATACAATATATAAATGAGAGTGTTAGAAATAATGTAGAGTATATAAAACTAGCACTTTCTAATGTAAACGGCTATGCTCTACGAATGGATTGTATGATTCCGTATAGAGATATTGATGAGTATGTAAGAATTGCTTTAAAGGCTAATCCTTATAATATAAAATGGGTTTCTCCTAGACTTAGGGATGATTATGATACTGCTGTATTTGCAATTAAACATACACATAAGAATAGATCTACTGATTTTTACCAATATTTAAGCACTAGATTAAGAGATAATCTGGAGCTTGCTTTACTTGATATTTATGAAGGTAGTGCCAGTGTTAATTATTATTCAGAAAGATTAAAGGATAGTGATAAGGTTGCTAAATCACTTATAGATTCTCATAAAAAATGGAGAATTTACGATATGTCCGACCGTATCCGTAAAAAGTATAATATAGATTAATGGGTTTGCGTATTACGATATTTAAATTCCTTTAATATAACTAATATTACTTTTTAAAAAGAATATACAATAATTATCATTAAAACTAATTTAAGATAGCAGAAACCCTTAAGCAATATTGATAAGGGTTTCTGCTTTAGTATATAAAGATATAAATATGATTGTGAGAAAATAATTTTACAATCAGTTCAATGTTACACATTATAATTAAGATATTCCGGCAATTTACCATCTATTTGATACTGTAAAAATAGATAGAATAGAATGGATGATGCCATTATATCAGTATTTTTGTTTGAATAGCATTCCCAACAATTACTGCAATTTTCAATAACAATTCTTCCATCCCTAATCATTTTATTGTAATCCACACTAACCGGAATTCGTTTTATGATTAGTTTTTTTCTGCCACTAGGCATCTTTTTTAATTTTTTATGAATTTCAGGTTCAGCAAAGCAGTTTCTATCAATGGTAATTATCCCATCACATATATGTTCTTCATTGTAGTAATTTGCATCATTCAAATTATAACTACCATATTCGTATATGACAGTTTCACTATCTTCAAAAACTAATTTAACAAATGCACCTATACCTTTACTCATATTGCACTCCTATTATGTAATTATAAATAATTTATTAGCTATTCATTCAGAATACTATGTGCCATACAGAAAATTAAAATATAATTAAAGTATAAAGTAATATAAAAGTGTAGTCAAGAAATCATTATATTTTCTATTTTTTATGTAATGCGTGTGATAAATTATTACTTAATGCAAAATCAACAATTGAAAACGTGAAATAAGTGTGCTATTATAAGTATGATAGTTAAAAAAGACTGAACAGGTAAATAATACTTTAAAATTTATATTAAGTGTAGATAATAGAAGAAATTGCTAATGGTGAGAAAATGAATGCTAAAAATGAAATGATTATTATTAAAGACTAACTATTAAAAGTCAAGGCTATAATGAAGATATTTTGAATTAATCAAAAAAATTCTTTAGATCATATTGGAATTATAAAAAATTGTATGACAAAAAGAGCATCATAAATGGTGCTCAAAAATAAGATATTTATGAAAAGAATTAAACTGTTGGTTGGTTGGTATGGTTGTTTAGATTTCTCCATTGCAAAAATTAACCGAACAAGTTTCTTTGTTGCATGGGATAATGCAACATTGTAATGTTTGCCTTCTGAGCGTTTCTTACCAAGATATACACCGAAAGATTCATCCCAGTAACAAACATATTTTGTTGCATTGTATAGAGCGTATCGTAAGTACCTTGAACCACGCTTTTCCATATGCGAATGGCAGTTCTCTAATTGACCGGATTGGTAGGTAGAAGGTGACATTCCGGCATATGCAAGTATTTTATCAGCTGAATCAAAACGGTTGAAATCTCCAATTTCAGCGATAATCATAGCTCCTGTATTGTAACCGATACCTGGGATTGTAAGTATTGGAGAATCAATTTTATCCATAATAGATTTGATTTCTGTTTCAATTTCATTAATTTCAGTAGTTAATTCTTTGATAAGCTTAATAGTGTGTTTTAGTTCTAAAGATTTTGCCGGCATATGTGAGCCAATAGAATTTCTGGCAGTATTACGAATTAGATTGGCTGTATCTTTACCATATCGTCCATGTGAATTTTCAGATAGCAAATTGGTAAGTCTGGTAAGGTGTGAAGATGCGATAGCATTAGCAGATGGAAATTCAGATAATAAGGCATAAACTGAAGCCATATGAAGTGTAGGAACGAGTTTTTCTAATTCAGGAAAAAGGATACATACAAGTCTAGAAATAGAAGATTTTAATTTTGCTCTTTCTTTTACTTTATCAAAACGATAACGAGTTAGTGACTTTAGCTCCTCATTGTGGTATGATGTATCTGAGTAGGACTTTAAGTTTACATCAGACATAATCATAGAAGCAATTGTACGGGCATCAACTTTATCTGTTTTCGTCTTTCTAAGACTTAAACTTTTTCTGTATAGATTTGTATGTAATGGATTGATAATGTAGGTCGGCAAACCTTTATCAAGAAGGAATCCCAGAAGATTGTAACTATAGTGTCCGGTGGCTTCAAGTCCTACTTTTACTTTTGTTAAATCATCTGAAATGGATTGTACTTTCTGAAATAAGGTTTCAAAGCCTTCACGATTGTTAGAGATAGTAAAAGATTTAAATAAGACTTCACCATCTGAATTGGTAATAAAACAGTCGTGTTTATCTTTAGCAACATCAATTCCAATATAAATCATAATGAAAACTCCTTGTGAGTGTATTTTTGATACTGTTTAGACCACTGGTACTCCTTGCGATTGTAACCTCGTTCTAAATAAACCGTCATGCGGTATCTAACTAATTAACAAATATACAAAGAGACTGTGGTTGTAGCCTTTCAAAAACCATCAAGTGGTAGGAGATTGTAAACAATCCACAGTATCTCTATCATTATAGCACACAGACCTTGGAGGGTCTATAAATACTACTACTTTATTATACGAGGAGATAGTGTTATTTTTCAATTAACCCCTATTCTAAATTATCCTTATTATGAACCTGTTAGAGTAAACTTTAGTGTAACTTGTAATCATCTGTATAAGAACACAGTTGTAAAACCAACTTATACAACAGATGGTTATACACTACATAAATGCTCAACTTGTGGATATAGTTATAAAGATAAGAAAACTTCTAAACTCAAGTTACAAACACCAAACGGTCTAACTTTGAAAAGTGGCAAAAAGTCATTAACTGTTAGTTATAAGAAAGTTGCTAAGGCTATAGGTTATCAAGTTCAGTATAGTCTAAAAAGTAACTTTAAGTCAGCAAAAACAGTTAAGATTAATAAGAATGCCACAACAAAAACTACAATTAAGAAACTTACAAGTAATAAAAAGTATTATGTTAGAGTTCGTTCATATGTAGTGCAGAATAAGAAAATTGCTTATTCCGAATGGTCTAAATCTAAAAATACTAAGGTTAAGTAATTATGATTGAAGAAAGAAGAAGTATCAGAAAATATACTGACCAAAAGGTTAGTAAAGACCAAATTGAAACAATAATCAATTCTGCAAGACTTGCACCATCTGCAAAAAATAGACAACCATGGAAGTTTATTGTTTTTACTGAAGATGAAAAGTCAAAATTACTAGATGTTATGGAAAAGGCATTGTATATAGAACAAGAGGAACATAATCTTCTGCCTAAGTCCGGCTTTGGTTTACCGGATGCTTTTAATACACTAAGAGTAATGAGACAAGCACCGGTAGTAATTATTGTTATGAATACAAATGGTAAGTCACCATATGAACCAATTGATTCGGATGGTAGAGTAGCTGAAATTTGCGACTCCTTGTCAATTGGTGCTGCAATAGAAAATATGCTATTAAAAGCTACTGAACTTGGTTTAGGTACTTTATGGGTTGGAAACACTTGTTTCGCTTATGATGATTTGATGAAGTTTATTAATTCTGATGGTCAACTAATTGGTGCAGTAACTGTTGGTTATTGTGCTGAGTCACCAAACCCAAGACCTAGGAAACCGTTACAAGATATTCTTGAATATAGATAACTAAAAACACCTTGCTAAATAGCAAGGTGTTTTCTTGTGTTATTTGTAATTAACCCAGAGTAACCTGTTCAGCAATTGGAGCATTAGGGTTAGTGTCAGGATTATCAGTATAGAATGTAAGATAAGTACCACCCATAATAGCTGAGTCATCAATTACTATCCACATTTCATTATCTACAAAGCCCTTATAATCAATCGTCTGGTTAGTTGCATTATCAGATATGATAATGTTATATGTACCTGCGTCCCTGTAAGTGAAGTTATAATCAAACCAACCATTTTCGCCCATAGCCATTGGATCACCTGGCCATACATCTTGATAGTTACCTGAATCAGCTCCCTTAAGGTTTGAACTCCAAGACCAAATGTAAGGTGTCCAAGTAAGCCAACCATTGTGCTTAGCATGAAGTGTAATATTAAGGCTTGATGGTAAATAATAATAGTTAACTTCAGCCTTACCGAAAGGAATATAGCCTGAAACTCTTGGAGTTCTGCTAGTATCAACTTTATAGCCAACAACCTTAAATGCTTTTGAATCATATGTGCTACCAACTCTGCCTGTATATACCACTGAGTCAGCAAGTTTCTTCTGAACACCATTATCATCAGTATAATAATGATTTACTGTTACCTTACCTGTTGAAACAGGTTTCTTAACCATAGCTTTCGCTAACATTACTGTATCCTTAATGTCAAATTTATAATCATAATTAAGGTCAAGAGTTTTCTCATCAACTGTTGGTGTTTTAAGTTTAGCAACATACTTCTGTAGAAGTGCTAAATCCTTTACATTTACTTTGCCGTCACCATTGAAGTCTGCATTCTTAATTGACTCAGGGATGTAGTCGGTGTAGTAGTATGTAACTTCCTTAGTAGAAGAATCGAACTTGCCTTCTGCATCGCCTTTTATATTGCTTAATACATAAGTATCAGGTACGCCTACACTTGGAACTGTTACATAACCTGAACCGATTGGTCCTTGAAGAACTACTGAATCCTCAAGTTTTTCGCCAGTTCCTTCATAAACGTAGTTAACCTTTACTTTACCGTTTGAAGAATGAATACCTGTTGATTCATAACTTGCTTTGTCAACAGCAACAATAGCTGAATAGCCAGGAACTGTAAATGTAGATCCTGTTACTTCGCCGAGAGAATCAAGACCTGCTGATTCACCGTTAGCAATAATAACCCAATCTGTTACAGATGTGTCAGCAAGAGTTACATCAGCCGGTGTCCTTGCACTGTTATAAATAACAGCCATCTTATTCCATTCACCATCAACATCATTTGTAACTGTAAAAGAAATTAGGTTTGTAGCTGCATTTACCTTATTTGTGAAAACGAAATTATTTGCGTAAGAGGTATCCATAGCAGTAAGAGGGGAGAATGCAGATTTAATTTGCATCATACCATTATAGTAAGACACTACATCAGCATTATCAACAATATTTTTCCATTTAATCATGTTAGCCTGAGCATCTGATTTGTTACTATTTGTGTCCCCACCTTTTGAACGAGCCATTTCTTCACCTGCAAGAGTGAATGATATACCTTGTGATGTGTAGATAATTGCACCTGCAAGTTTATTCATTTTTATAGCATTAGAATTTCTTGTACCATAACTTGCAAGACCGGTAGAACCAAGAATTTGGTCATATAGGGTTGCATTTTCGTGACTAGAATCATAGGTTATACATTGTGAAGGAGCTTGAGCTTTCCACCTGTATGTACCCGAACTGTTAGCACGAATACCGTAACCTACACCCTTTGCAGATAATTTTGCACCTTGAATGAAACCTGAGTTTTTGATATTATTTGCATCGCCTTTTATACCATCACGCATTGAATCATTGAAGATACCAATTCTGTCGCTAAGTCTAGTTGAATTAGATTGAATTGCAGGATAGAACTTTGTACCTGAGCATGTGTTAGTAGGGTGGTAGGAGTCACCATTCATCCAACCTTCACCCCACATAGTGATTCTTGGGTCAATTTTGTCAAGGACTTCTCTTGCCATATTCATTGTTTCAACATCCATAACACCCATAAGGTCAAAATTAAAACCATCAATATGGTATTCATTTACCCAATATTTTAGGGAATCAATTATGTACTGTCTGTACATTGCACGTTCTGTTGCACCTTCGTTACCATAACCTGAACCATTAGAGAATGCACCGGTTGTTGTCATTCGGTAATAATAGTTTGGAACTGTTTTTTGAAAGCATGTATCTGTTGAATAAGTGTGATTGTAAACAACATCCATTACAACTGAAATACCGGCATCATGAAGAGCCTTTATCATTTCTTTACACTCTTTAATTCTTACATTACCGTCATATGGGTTTGAAGAATATGAACCTTCAGGAACATTGAAATTCTGTGGGTCATAGCCTAAGCTATACTGAGTATCATCACCTGCTTCATTCACTGTCTGGAAGTCATTGAATGGATTGAGTTGCACTGTTGTTACTCCAAGATTTTTAAGGTAATCTATACATGTTGAAACCTTACCTTCACCGTTAAGAGTTGTACCGTTTTCTGTGAAAGCAAGATACTTACCTCTGTTAGCATCACTTACACCTGAAGATTTGTCATAAGAGAAGTCTTTTATATGAAGTTCCCATACTGAAGACTGTGTTGACTTGTCAAGAAGAACATGACTATCCTTTGACCAACCATCAGGATCTGTATCATTAAGGTCAACAATCATTGAGCGTTTACCGTTTACGCCAACGGCTCTTGAATATGCATCCTGTGTTTCATAAGTTTTAGTAACATCAGAACCTAAGTGTGTTGTATCAGTGGTTGTGATTGAGTATGTGTAATACAATTCCTTCCATTCACCCACAAGTTTAAGTGTCCATACACCATTCCATTCGCCGTTAACAAGCATTTTTTCAAGTACAAATGTGCCAATATCATGTGCACCTTGTTCATCATCAGAACCCGTTGCATAGATATTAACTTTTACATCGGTTGCAGTAGGCGACCATACTTTGAAAGTTGTAGCCTCTTTTGTGTAAGTTACACCTAGATCATCACCGGAGTAAGCATACTCTGCATCAATGTCTTCTGCAGCTTTTGTGTAAGAATTATCTCTTGCGTAACTAGATGAAACAGAAGAGATTTCATCTGTTGCAGCTGCAAAGCTTGATACAACTACTGTTGACACTAGCATACAAATTGCAAGTATTGCAGAAATAACCTTTTTGTAGTTTTCATAGAATTATCCTCCTTTATTATTTATTTCACGAACCATTTTTCATCTTTAATATATCATATATTTGAACAGAATACAAGTAAAATTTACATGCATATACAAAATATTTTTAATATTATATATAAAAATAGAAATCAAAGTGCAAAAATCTTATTAAAATTTTATAAATAAATATTTTTCAGACAGTAGAAACGGTCAAAACTATCATTTTGAAAAAGGTACATATACTTTCTCAAATGGTAATATGACTAAGATTGCAGACTAATACTTTTTATATTCCTCATATAAATATAAAATTACTACGAAAAAATACCACCTTCAATTTGAAGGTGGTATTTGCTATTATTATAAATTAATATCAAACATTGATAAAAGTTTTTTAAATGTATCTTGTCCATCAAGACAAGTACCTCTTAAATATCCTTTTTCAGTTTCCCACATTGATAGACCACGGTAATAGAACATCTTTTTTGAATCCTCAATAATAAAAGGCACAATGCCAAACCGTAAGCACTCTTTAAACGCAATTAAACGACCAACTCTACCGTTACCATCTTGGAATGGATGTATTCGTTCAAAATCATAATGAAATTGGATAATATCATCTATTGTAACAGATTTTAGAGATTCATATTTAGTAAGTAAATTTATAATTTTACTGTGAACTTCTTTTGGTTTTGCTGTCTCACGACCACCAACAACATTTGCTCTTTTCTTGTAGTCACCTACTGCAAACCATTCTAAAGATGAATCTCTTGTGCTTTGTTTGAGAATATAGTGTAACCTTTTGATAATATCTTCAGTTAGTGTTTTTTCTGCATTATCAATCACAAAATCAATAGCACGAAAATGATTTACTGTTTCAATAACATCATCAACAGGAACGCCATCACCAACATTTATGGTATTCGTTTCAAATATCATTCTTGTTTGGTCTTCACTTAGTTTACTGCCTTCTATGTGGTTTGAGTTATAAGTCATACGAATTTGAAGTTCGTGATATAAACCACCTGATAGACGAATACTTTTTTCATCACGAAGTATTTGTAATAATGGATTGTCAGTTATATTACGATACAATGAGTTTACTTCACATTCTAAAAATGAAGCAATCTTTTTAAGAACATTATCAGCTATTTTTTCACCATGACCGATTTTAGCAATAGTTCTTGATGATATGCCAAGTTCTTTTGTAAGGTCGGTTTTTGTATGTCCTTTTTCTTTTAGTATTTCAATTAGTCCTGTATATGAAATCATATTATCAACTCTTTTCCTTTACTTATTATAACCAATTTTAATAGAAAAGTAAAGGTTTGATAAGAACAAGTAAAGGTGAAATGCTAAATTAAATATATTTAAAACAGTTAGACCTCCTTGTTGTAACAAGGAGGTCGTTTGATGTTATATGTACTTTTACATCACACAACACAAAAGTCAAATGAAGTTGTGAACTTATTGTTATTACAATCTAAATCTAAGTGACCGTCATATTTCTTCAAAGTTTCTTCAACAGAAGAAAGTCCCAAACCATGATTGTCCTTATCATCTTTAGAAGTGACAACTTTATTGTCCTTAATAGCTACCTCTGTTTTAGTAGGATTGGTAACTGTAATAAACAGATAATCCTTTTTCTTATAAACATCAATATTTATTTCCTTGGCAATATTATCATCAACTTTTTCTACTGCCTCAATAGCATTGTCAAGAATGTTACCGAAGATAATGCATAAGTCAGTATTACTGATTTTAGTTTGAGGGATAAGTCCCGTAAACTTAATTGTAATACCCTTGTCCTTAACTTTCATAGCTTTATCAGACAGAATAGCATTTATAATTGAATTACCTGTTTGATAAAGTGTGTAGTCAATATCAAGCAGTTCATCACAGTCAGCCACATATTTTTTAGCACCGTCAGTATCTTTGTTGTTAAGTAATGACATTAAGCCTATTTTCATATTCTTATAGTTATGACGGAACTTTCTTAGTTCATTGTCGGTTTTTTCTACTTGTTCATAGTGCTTAACCTGTTCGGTTAATCTAACATCCATAATGTTGCTTAGGTTTTCATAATATGACTTTTTCTTAATATTTCTAATTAGCATAAAAATTAAAAGCCCTGAACCAAAGATAATTAAGTATAGAAAGAATGAATATGCTAGTAATAATTCTCTAGGTTGATATGAAAGATAGTCATTAATAAAAGTATAAAAACAAAATAATGCCCATAGAAAAACTAATAAAATTACCTTAACTTTTGTTGATAATAATTTCATTATTCCAACAATATCAATCTTTTTAGTCATTTTTATAACTAATAATATAGAGATTATCATAGTTAAACAATAAGCCTCATCTTCTAAAGCAAGTATAGTGCCATCCATTATAAAATAAATAAAACCAAATATAAAATAAGCCAAGACAGTAGTCAACAATGATGTGTATAAGACTACTGTTTTTTTCACATCTTTTGTACAAAGAATAGGCAACAAAATGTACTCTAATCCAACTCCAAAAATATATTTATAGTCAAACTTGCCAATAAGCAAATAAAAACATATTACGAAAGTAGCTATCGGTACAATAATAAATCTCTTAGTAAATTTAACATCCATTACATAATGTAATACAAACCATATAATCGTGGAAATGCATGTGAATTCCACAAAACAATCTAATTCCATAAATTACTCCTTTAAATAATTGTAGTAAGCCTCTTTAAAATCGGCTGTGTATTTTCTGCTGACAGGTATCTCATAGTCATAACCGGTAACATTTAGGGAAGAAAAGTCCCTTCTTGTAATATACCTAAAGCTTACGATAAATGACTTATGTACCCTAAAAAAGTCGGTATGAGGTAACGACTCAAAGATAGAGGATAAAGGTGTCTTAGTTTCAATAATATTATTGTCAGATAAGTGAATAGATGTAACTCTGTTTTGTGACTCAATAAAAACTATATCATCAGTATCAACAGTTATATAACTTCTGTCAGATTTTACAGAAATACTTTTGCCTGTACTCATACGCTTTCTATAGTCATCAAGTGCATTATAAAGTCCATCCCAAAGAGTGCTTTTTAATACAAATCTATATGTATCCACAGAATAAGCGTCAATAGATATTTCACCGTAATTAGTAAGAAAGATAATACAAGCAAATTCATTAATCCCATTACGCAACTGTCTTGCAGTTTCCAGACCATCAATTTTATCCATTTGGTAGTCAAGGATAATAATATCATATTTAATATTAGAATTAATCAAATTACTTCCAACGGTGTATTCATCTACTACCGGCTCTAAATTGTGGTTATTTGAATATTCATAAATTTTACTTTTTAATTGGGACAAAAATAATGCCTCATCATCACATATTGCTATTCTCATACTTTACCTCATATTTATCTTTTGGCTATATTATACCATCTTTTCCTTAACAAATAAAGTAGTCTATTGTGCATTTGCGTCAATTTTTTATACCTGTTGTACCAAAAGTTAAAAAATCACCGTCCAAAAGATTATACTGTAAATGTCATCAAGACAAACCATTTAATAATTTTTGTTTTATACTGTGAAGTATCATTTATATTTTACAGTGTAATATAAAATTTATAGGGAAGGAGGTTATATAAATGTCAATACTTAAAAGAAAAGTTGCTAAGGTAGCATCTGTGTTGTAAATAGATATGACCCGTTTTAGGGTAAAAATAAAATATGATTTAATATTTCGCTTGTTTTACTGACTTTTTGATTATGAATTATCAGTTAATGGATTTCAATTCTAACTTTTCACTCAATAACTGCATTGGACTTTTGTATTCAAGTGTTCTCATTGTCTTGTTATTACTCCATTCTAAATGTCCTTTTAACTTTGTATTTAATTCTTCAATATTTTTGAATGTTTCCCAATCATAGAAATATCTTTGGTCGTTTCTATGACTTCTTTCTACCTTCCCATTGTGCCAAGGTGTTCGTGGTGGTATTAATTTATGATTTATACCTAATTTGTTCAATTCTATTTCAAAAGGACTTTTCACTTCACTGCTTTGATATTTATATGTGAACTCTCTTCCGTTATCTGTTTGAACCGTTTTATTTTAAACGGAAATTCTTTTAATAACATTTTCAAGAATTTAGTTGAGTTTTCCGGTGTATGTTCTTCAAACCCATATACAAATCTCATTCTTGTACATTCATCTATTGCAGTCCATTGATAAAATGCTTTCCGTCCCTTAAAGCCTTGCCTCTTAAGCAATTGTATGGCACTTCTTTTACATCTATCTGCACCTTTTCTCCAGGTATTAACAGCTCCGGATATCTTCTATGATTACGGCTCTTTTCTTGGTCTTTTTATATTTTACTAAGCCCATTCTTTTTGCAGCATATATCATTCCTGAATAGCTTCTTGTATATCCTTTTCTCTTTAAATCACTGTATACTCCATCCCATCCATATCTTTCATAGCACTTTTAAAAGAATTTCTAATTTGTCTTTCTTCTCTTTTTGTGTGTCTGTTGGGATGACTATGTGGTCTGCGTGATTTAGGCAATAGCGATTGCCAGGTACCGTCATATTGTTTACACCATCTCTTTACGCTTGAAAGACTTACACCGTACACTCTACTTGCTTCGCTTTTCCTTTTCTTAGTGCGTATTTTACTATGGCTTGCTTTTTCTTTGCTTCTTGTGTTATTATATTCATGAGGAGTACTTCTTTCTTAGGTTAATGTTTTTGAGCGATTCCATTATACCATATTTTGAAGTTACTCCTCTTTTTTATTGGGTCATATCATTTTAGCACATACATAAAAGAAAAGTTGCTAAGGTAGCAGTTATATTTATGACAGTAGCTATGACTATTGTACCATTAAATGCTTTTGCTGCAAGCCAAGTACAAAGACCTACTTACCAAAATAAAACAGTGTACTGTTCTTTAGATTGTACATTCACAAGTGGTGCTGATAATGGTATAGCTACTTCTGAATGGTCAGGTAAAAAAGGTTACACTCTTAAGACTGTTTTATGGCAACGCCCAATATTTTCTAGTGAATATACAAAGCTAGGAATGTCTATTGGCGCAACTAAAGCTCAAGTTAATAGAAGTAAATCCGGTGTTTATGAGTTTATGTCAAAGCATTATGGTCGTGTAGGCAATAATGATAAAAAGAACACTAGAATTGCCGTATTGCTGGAAACATAACTATTAGTTAGCTATTTTAATTGGGTATGCGAATATTAATATAGTGATTTATATATTTGCATACCCTCCACTATTAAAGGAGATGTTAAGTTTATGAAATTAATTATGTCAAGAATAAAGAATTCTCCCTTGCTTTCATGCCTTTTGGTTTTCGGATTAGTAACATCTATCCTTTTAATATCAATAGGCACTAGCTTTGTATCAAGTTTATTTTATGGAGAAAAGACAATAGATAAGAATATTGCACCTAATGGCGAAGGTTATACACTTGATGGAAATTTGAAAAAAGATTGTAATAATGAAATATTTAATCAATTGTTTTCCGGAATTGATAATGATACCGGACTATATTTAAATAATTTATATCTTCATGTTGATGGTTCTGAAGTTAATAGTTATTGTAGTGCCAGTGCTGAATATTTTAAAAATGATGATATATGGCATTATCCTTTAGTATCAGGAAAATATTTCACTGCTGATGATGTTAAGAACGGAAACAAAGTGGTTCTGATTGGTTCATCATTAGATGAATATTCCTATAAGAAAAATAATGAAAAATATATAAAAATTGAAGAAGAAGAATATAGAGTTGTCGGTATAATCGGCTTTGCAAATCAAGAATCAAGATGGGATAGAAGAATTGTAATGCCATGTACATCCCTTCCAAAGAATTGTTTTGAAGAATTTAACGATAATAAGTATTTGGGAATTTCTTTTATAATGTATAGCAATTTAGGTGATTATTCAAAGTCAGAAGAATTTATGAAAAGTCAAGGTAAAAGTATTCTTAAGGACTTTTCTTTTGAAGATTTGGGACAAATTCAAAGTAATAGTGATCAAGTGCTTAGTCAAGCAGCTGAAAATCCTGATAAGATTTTATCTATTGCTGTTATTGGTTACTTAGTTACACTTGTTTTTGCAATTAATATCACTATCTTCTGGATTGAAAAGAGAAAGTATGAAATTAGTGTACGAAAGGCATTTGGATTTACAAGTGGCTCAATTATGAAAATGATTTTTACAGAAATGATTGGTTTTGCAATTATTTCTTTTATAATAGCAATTATTATGCAGTTTGTTTTAAGTGTTGTAGTTGGTAGTATAGCTGACTATACTCTACAACTATATTTACCTAATCTTGTAATAGGTCTTGTTGTGGTACTTGTTACTGCGCTTGTCACAACACTGATACCTGTAATTAAAGCAATTAAGGTAGAACCTGCTGAAGCATTAAAGGCGAAAGAGGGGTGAGTAATATATGAAAGAAATTTTAAAAAGTATTTCCAAGAGAACTCTGTTCAATATTCTGATATTTCTTCAAGTATTGTTTTCTATTTTATACTTTTTCTCTACTACTATATCTATGCAAGCTGTTGTAAACAGTAATATATCAGCTAATAGCGAACTGGATTCTAATCCTAAGAGAACATTACATATGCTAATTCAAAATGAAGATAGTAAATACTTCAGTAAGTTTAAAGAAGAATTGTTAAATGCTAATTTAGTTAATGGCTTAACGGGATGGCGTAATAGCGATTTAACTCCTGATACTCGTGTTATTGGTGATACAGAGGATGATTTCGATAGTGTAGAACTTGCTAAAGGTTGTGAAAATCTAAAGAAAATTAATGTTGCAACCGGTAGGTATTTTACTGATGCAGACTTTAGAAAAGAAAATGCAACCGGTAGTAAATCTAAACCATTTTTAATGATTTTAGGTAGTGAGTTTGCTAACAACCAAAACTTAAAGGTGGGGGATAGCTATCATGATGTTAATGATAAATATTATAAAGTAGTAGGAATTCTTGAACCAAACAGTAAATGGTTTTATCAAACTGTCTCTGAAGGAATGATTATGGTAATTGATAATGCAGTGATGGTTGCCTATGTTAATGATTCTGAAAACCCAATAATGCATTATTATTCAATCCTTAATGACAATGTAAATAGTGATGATGCAATTTATAAGATAAATAAAATTGCCAAGAAATACAACATTGTGGTAGAAGCAAAAACTATTTCAACAGAATTAAATGAAACATATTCTGAAAGTGTAAGTCAGGACATTAGTTGGGTGATTTTCTCATTAATTATTCTTGTATTTGTCACAATAGGTACATCTATTCTTATTGTATCTCATATGTATATGAGAAAGAATGAAATTGGAATTCGTATGGCATGTGGTTATTCATTTAAAAAGGTACTGTTACTGTTATGGGGTGAATTCCTTGTAGTTTCTATTTTAGCTTTCCTTTCAGCTCTACTTATTGCGTATATCAGTTGTTCCGGTGGTAAAGAAATAATATATTCTGCATACTATTTTTCTAGTTTCCACTTATCTTATGGCATAGTGCTGATAGGTATAGGTATATTTTTACTTATGTGTATACCATCACTTCTTGTTCTTGTGTTTAAGTTGAGAAAAGTACAACCAAAGGATTTAATAGGAGGAAAATAATATGAAAATACTTGAGTTAAAGAATATTACTAAAATTTACGGTAAAGGTGACTCCGAAACAAAGGCACTTGCCGGTGTTGACCTAACTATTGAAAAAGGTGACTTCTGTGCAATTATGGGACCTTCCGGTTCAGGTAAATCCACACTACTGAATATTCTTGGTTGTATGGATACACCAACTTCCGGTGAATATATCCTGAAAGGTCAGGATGTCAGTAAGATGAAGAATAAGCAGTTAAGTAAGTTAAGAAACCAGGTTATCAGCTTTGTTTTTCAGTATTTTGCTTTAATGGATGAATACACAGTATTCGACAACATTATGCTACCACTTAACTGTCAGAAGTATCCTTATAAAGAAAAGAAGGATAGAGTAAAATACTATATGAAACGACTAGGCATAGAGAAATATGCCAAGAAAAAGCCTACTCAGTTATCAGGTGGTCAGCAACAAAGAGTTGCAATAGCAAGAGCCTTAGTGTCAAATGCTGATATTATCCTAGCTGACGAACCTACAGGTGCATTGGATAGCACTACAGGTGAAGAACTAATGGAACTGTTGCAAGAAATCAACGAGTCAGGCAAAACACTTATCCTTGTTACCCATAATGAAAAGGTAGCAGAAAAATGTAACTATGTTATCTATATAGAAGACGGCAAAATTGTAGATAAATTATCTTAATTGTAGATAAGTTATCTTGTTTGTAGATAAGTTGTTTTGTTTGTAAATAAGTTATCTTGATTTATCCTTATTCCTAAGTCTCATACATAAAAAAGTCCCACAACACTTGTTGTGGGACTTTTGCAATATATATGTTGTTTCTATATATAAATTAATGTTTTACTTGATTGTCAAATAATAAGATATTATAATAGAATTAGTAATTAATGGTGGCTACAACAGTAATTTAGGAGGAATAAATATGAAAAAGACAAGTAGAGTATTATCAGTTATATTAAGTTTAGTAATGTTATTTTCAATGATGTGTAGTGTAAATACAGTAAGTGCTTCTCAGCAAAATACAAGTATTGTTTCAAGTTATGATTATCAACTAGATAAAACAAATCTATCATTATATATTGGTGATAGTAATAAGCTAAATATTATTCCTACTACTGAAGAAATCACATCAATTAATTGGACCTCTAGTGACAATAGTATTGTTAAGGTTGATAACAATGGTAATATCAAAGCGTTAAAAGAAGGTAAAGCTACTGTTACTGCAAAAATTGATGATACTTATGAATTAACTTGTAGTGTTAATGTAAAATATCCTATTACAAGAAAAAATATTAACCTAAAAGCAGGTCAAAAAGTTAATATTGGAAAGCAGAAGGGTGTTACAGGAACACTAAAATTTAAGAGTAATAACCCTAAAATTGTTACAATAAATAAAAACGGTACTGTACAAGGTATTAAAAAAGGTAATACTAAAGTTGTAGTATCAAGAAATGGTGTTAATATTTTAGTAAACATTTCTGTTAAGACTAATGCTGAAATTAAAAGTAATAGCAAAACAAATAAGATTATTATTCTTAATAAAAGGCAACTAAGCATTAGTGGTAAAGTAGGTAAACAATCATATAGCAGTTCAAACAAAAAGGTAGCAACTGTAAATGGTAAGGGTAATATTACTGCAAAGAAAATAGGTAAAGCAACTATTAAGGTAAAGACAAATGGTATTACTCTAACATATAAAGTTCAAGTAATCAGACCTATTATCAAAAATGTAGATAAAAAAAGAACTATATCTATGTATGTGAATAATGGTAAAGCTTTGAAGATTAGTGGTAGAGCAAAAGGTAAAAAGAACAACCCTTATTATTCATTTGCCAACAACAAAATTGCTAGATATTCAAAAGGTAAGATTGTAGGTAAAAAAGCAGGTAGAACAAAATTAAAAATTAAAGTCAATGGTGTATGGCAACAAATTACAGTAAGAGTGTTAAACCCTACAATTTCAGTATCAAAGAAAAATATGAAAGTTTGTGATACATATGTAATCACATCTAAGGGTGCTAAAGGTACTTATACTTCTAACAATTCTAGTGTAGTAGCAGTAAATAAGAAGAATGGTAAGTTAGTAGCAAAGAAGGCCGGTAAAGCTGTAATTACTGTTGATTTAAAGTCCATTAAAAGAAAGTGTACAGTAACAGTAAAAGAAGGTGCATATCCTTATGGCTACAAAATTGCAGTAAACAAAGTTCCAAAGAAAATCAATCTTTATAAAGGCGAAAATAAGAATATTTCTGATATTGTAAACTTATATTCAAATATTCAGAATATATATAAGAAGAAAAATTGTTCTAAAAGTATGTACAATAAGTTAAAGAACTTAAAGACACAGTTTACATATAAGTCAAGTGATAATAAGATTGCGTATGTAAATCAGTATGGAACAATTGTGCCAAAAGCTAAGGGTGAAGCAAAGGTTACTGTCACCTGCAAAAAAACAAAGAAAAACTATACCCTTAATACTAATATAACTATTAAAAAGAAGCCAACTTGGGGTTATGTAAACTACTTAGGTGACAGATACAAAATGAAGTATGTCTATAGTGATAAAGAACTTGTAGATGCTTTCGTTGATGCATATATGAACTATAACTTAAAAGGCTATGAATATCCTTACATTGGTATCCATTGTGAATACAATACTAATGTAAAAAATGAAACTGCCTTTTACAATAAGATTATTAAATTAGTTTCTGTAAGAAATGCAACACTATTAGATAGTGCTATGAATGATCACACTTTTGAAAGAGATTGTTTGTTTGATTTAGATAACGGCAAACATGATGTTCAAAACTTCGCTTTAAACACTTTTACAACGACAGAAGGTCAAAAATTATATTCCACATCAATGGATATATTAAAGAAAGCAAATTTATCACAATATACAAATGTGGATGATAAGTATTATGCAGTATTTGATTGGGTAGCTACTAATATTAAATACGATGATGAACATGCATACTCATACAAATACTCTATATTATATAAAAAAGGTGTATGTGCTGACTATGCAGCTGCTTATCAGTATCTATGTTTGCTAGCCGGACTTGAAAATCGTATTGTTGATAATGGTGATGTAACTCATGAATGGAATGTGATTAAGACTTCATCCGGCAAATGGTACAATTCTGATGCTACTAGTGGTAGTATTATGTTTGGTACAAAGGATAAACCGTATTCTATGTATGAAAAACTGTTTTATGTAAATAATTTTGATAATCATACCATAGAAAAAACTAATACTGTGTTTTATGGTATTGATAATAATGGCGAAATATATTATAAATTGAAAGATTCTGATAAATATTACAAATACGCATAATTAATGATGAATTTTTAATTAAATTAAAGGTATATGAACTATTAGAAATGCAAATTAACGATATAATTAATTTTAATAATTAATTCTCGCTTTATATCAGTTATTTATTACCTAGTAAAATGTGTAAGTAATATAGAACGCACTAAAATTAAAACCTCTATCTACAATTTAATGGTAGATAGAGGTTATGGTTTAATATATGGAATTGAGGTAAATTGTAATGGAAAATATTTTGTTTTTTCCTGTGATAATCAGTACAGAAAAAGAAAACAATGAAAAATACTATAATGTATTTGTTCCTTTATTAGAAATCAATACAGAAGGTGAAATTTAAATGAAAAAGTTATTATCATTTCTTATAATAGCAACTATAATTACAAGTTCATTATGTGTAAGTTATTTAGCTCTAGGCGATAATATTACACAAAGCAATACTGCTGAAAACACAACAGAACCTGTTACTGAAATAAGTAGTACTGTTGCAACAACTGAAAGTACCATTATTCCAACTACTACAGAACCTATTGTTAAAGTAAAAAATATCAAGGTTAACAAGAGTATCATAAGTCTTTCTAAAAAAGGAAAAACTGCAACAGTTAAAGTTACAGTATATCCTAGTAATTCCTATAACAAGTCAGTAACTTGGAAATCAAATAACACCAAGGTTGCTACTGTAGATAAGAATGGTAAAATCAAAGCAACAACAAATAAAGGTGTTACTTATGTTACTGCTAGAGCGAAAGACGGTAGTAACAAGTTTTCAAAGGTGTTTGTTGTTGTAGGTCAAAAGGTACAGAAAATCACTTTAAATAAATCTTTTGTGACTCTTAACAGAAGTACAAAGAATATAACATATCAACTTAAGAAATCAATTAGAAATAATAATGCAACCTATAAAGCTGTTAATTGGTACACATCAAATAAGAATATTGCTACTGTTGATAGTAATGGTAAAGTAACAGTACGAAAGAGAGGTACAGTAACTATCACAGCAAGAGCAAAGGACGGTAGTAATAAAGCAGCAAAGTGTAAGATTACTGTAAAACAACTTGTAACTAAACTGTCTTACAGCAGTAAAAAACAGGCTAAGGAAGTATAGGAATAAAACTATTAAATTCAATGTTATAGTAGCCCCTAGTAATGCAAACAATAAAGGAATAATTTATTCATCTAGTAATAAAAAAGTTGCTACAGTTACTTCTAGTGGACTTATTAAAGGTATAAAAGAAGGTACAGCAATAATTATTGCAAGGGCAAAAGATAGTAGTAAAAAAGCAGTAAAGTTAATTGTAAAGGTTAAAAAACCACCAATTAATTTCTACACTAAGATTTCTAAGGATGAATTTAATGAACCTAAAAATATTAAAACATATGTAGATGCTTTAAATAAATACTTTGAGTCTTGTGGTGCAGTAATAAATCCTAATATGGTTGGTAGTTCGCAGTGGTGCGTTGTTACAACTACTACATTTAATAATAACATTTCTATTTATGATAGATATGTAAGCACAATTGGTATGTGGACTTGGAGACGATCTCAAGATGAAGTTGACAATGGCTTTGAATGGAAAAACTTAAAACCTGGAAAGTCACTTGAGAATTTTCTTCAATTATTAGATGATTATAGTTTTTATAATAGTGGTAAGTATAACCCTAAAAAAATACTTGACTCTAATTGGAATGGGTGGAAGCAATTCTGCCAATACGATAATACTGATGACATTGTTAACATTTATGTATATCCTGTAAAAGCACAAGATATGAATGCTTATACTGTATATATGTATTGGGGAACAAATGCAGGTCTAAAACTAAAAGGCATTCCTCTAGTGAAAGAGTGATTGGAAATACAATCGAATAAAAGCGCAAAGAGTATGTAGTTATTTATGTGATTACATACTCTTTTTTATTATTAATAAAAAATTATTGCATATCACAACAAAAATGTTGTTATGTGTGCTATAATATATTTTGTATAAAAGTCTATTTCTATTTTCTCTGCATATACAGTAATAGGAGCTGATATGGTGAGAAGAAAAGGTTATATTTTTGTACTATCCACAACACTGATACTTTGTTTTATTATTATGATATTTACAGCAGTAAGCCAAAGTTCAGTTATGATAAATACAACTGAAAGCAAGAAAAATTCTGTAATAGTAATTGATTGTGGTCATGGTGGGGAAGACCCCGGAGCAATTGGTGTAAATAATGTTTATGAAAGTGATGTTAATTTATCATTTGGTTTAAAGTTTAATGATATTCTTAAACTAAATGGTTACGATACTGTTTTAACTCGTAATGACAAAAATGATATTGCAGATAAATCACTTGATACAATAGCTAAAAGAAAAAAGTCTGATATGTACAAAAGACTTGATATTTATAACAGTAGTCTAAAAAATGTAGCTATTAGTATTCATCAAAATATTTTTCCGGCAAAGTCTTGCTCAGGTACTCAAGTATTTTATTCAAAACAAAATCCACTTTCTAAAGTTCTTGCAGATAATATTACAACTTCTGTTGTATCTAATTTACAAAATGATAATGAAAGAATTAGCAAAGAGTCCAACGGTATTTTTCTTTTAGATAATGCAAAAGTACCGGCAATAATTGTGGAATGTGGTTTCTTATCAAATGAAAATGAAACATATTTACTATGTGACAAAGAATATCAAAAGAAATTTTCTTATTGTCTTTTTCAAGGATTAATGAATTCAAATTTATAAAGGAATGTAACTATGGCAAAAATTAAAAGTGTTTATATATGTTCAGAGTGTGGTTATGAATCACCAAAATGGTATGGCAAATGTCCATCATGTGGTGAATGGAACACTATGAATGAAGAACTAGTTGACAAAAAAGCCTCGACAGTTCAGAAAAGTATTACTAAGTCATCATATTCAAAGCCTGTAACTATCAATACTATTGATACTAATGATGAAGAAAGATATAATACAGGTTCTAAAGAACTAGATAGAGTTCTTGGTGGAGGTATTGTTAAAGGTAGTCTTGTATTGCTTGGTGGTGATCCCGGTATTGGTAAGTCAACAATTCTACTTCAAATTTGTGAAAAGCTAGGTCAATCATTAAAGATACTTTATGTATCAGGTGAAGAGTCAAAAAGACAACTTAAACTTAGAGCTCAACGACTAGGTGTAAATAATGAGAATATTTACATTATGACAGAAACTGATGTTGAGATTGTTGCTGAACAAATCAAGATTGAAAAACCTGATCTAGTTATGATTGACTCAATCCAAACTATGAATTTAACTACACTAAATTCATCTCCGGGTTCTGTAACACAGGTTAGAGAATGTACAAATCTACTTATGCACACTGCTAAGGACCTTGATATTCCTACTATTGTAGTTGGCCATGTCAACAAAGAAGGGTCAATTGCAGGTCCTAAAGTCTTGGAACATATTGTTGATGCAGTTCTTTATTTTGAGGGTGACAAACAAATGTCATACAGAATTTTAAGAGCAGTTAAAAACAGATACGGTTCTACTAATGAAATCGGTGTATTCCAAATGACAGATAAAGGTCTTTCAGAAGTTGAAAATCCATCAATGATGTTACTTTCAGGCAGACCTCACAATGTTTCAGGTACTTGTGTTGCGTGTACAATGGAAGGTACAAGACCAATTTTAGCAGAAATCCAAGCACTTGTTACAACTTCCGGTTATGGTACACCTAGAAGAATGTCAACAGGCTATGATTATAACAGACTTGCACTTATTATTGCAGTTCTTGAAAAGAGAGCCGGTTTCTATTTTTCTAATAGTGATACATATATTAATGTTGTTGGTGGTTTGCGACTTGATGAACCGGCTGTTGACTTGTCAGTTGCTATGGCATTAATCAGCAGTTTAAAGGATGTACCAATCCCGGAAAATGCTCTTGCATTTGGTGAAATTGGTCTTGGTGGTGAAATTCGTTCAGTAGCAAATGCTCAAGCCAGAATTAATGAGGCATCAAGATTAGGCTTTACAAAAATCATTATTCCATATCACAATTTAAAGAATGTAAGCTCTGATACTGCAACAATCTATGGAGTAAAAAATATTAGAGAAGCCTATGAGGCAATGCTTGATGAGTAATATTAAACCAAATTTACCACAAGATAATGCAAAAATAGTTGTTATGTCAACTAATAATAAGGATTTAGTAAAGAGGGTAGAGGAGTTAGGGATAAAAGTCCTATCTTCTGAGAATTTAAGTAAACTGTTGATATTTGAACAATATCATGCTGATTTACAGTTTTTATATTATAATAAAGATACAGTATTTGTACTTAAAGAATGTACAAGCCTTAAGGAAAATCTAAAAAAGTATTTTCCTAATGTAATTGAAATTAATAAAATTATTGAAAAAGATTATCCAAATAATGTAATGCTTAATTGTGTTGTACTAAATGATAAGCTGATTTGTAACACAAAAACTATTGCAGATGAAGTTCTACAAATGGCTATTAAAGATAATCTAAAAATTATTAATGTAAATCAAGGTTACACGAAATGTTCAACTTGTATTGTAAATGAAAATGCTATAATCACTTCTGATAAATCTATTTACAAGTTCTGTAGAAATGAAATGGATGTATTACTAATAAGGCAAGGTTACATAGAATTACCGGGAACAGACTATGGATTCATTGGTGGCAGTTCATTTAAATACAATAGAAACACATTGGTGTTTACAGGAAATATAAAACTGCATCCTGATTATGAAAGCATAAAATCATTTGCACAAAATCACAATGTGGAATTGCTCAGTTTAACTGAAAATACTATGATTGATATTGGCAGTATAATTCCAATCGGTTGATAGGTTCTTTAATTTATACAGTATTTCGTAAATCGCAGTATTTATGGGATTAGTCCTTAATTATATAGTAATTGCCTCTATTCTTATTTAGGACTTCCCTAAATTATACAAAATATTCATTTTGTATAATTTTGTATATAAATAGATACCTATCCCTCTCAATTAATTTTTAAGAAAAATATCTAAGTTTAATATATAAATTATAAAAATACAGCATGACTGTTAATCATGAGTTTTATTAAAAATAAAAGAAGGTGAAAATTTGGCAGTAAATTTCAGAGATGAAGCACCGGAAATTGTAAAAGATTTTTTGTTCTATTTACAAACTATAAAAGAAAAATCACCTAGGACTATAAATGAATATTATTTAGATCTAAGAATGTTCTTAAGGTTTATTAAAGTTCTTCGTGGTGATGTTAAATGTGATTTTGATAAGATTAAAATTGATGATGTTGATATTAATTTTCTAAAAGAAATCACCTTAACAGATATTTATGAATTTATGAATTATCTGATAAGTGATAGAAATATGAAAGCAGCAGGTAGATCACGAAAAGCCTCTACCCTACGAACTTTCTTTAATTATTTAACAGTTAAAAAGCACTTGTTAGATTATGACCCAACAAAAGAACTTGAAATGCCAAAACAAAAAAAGGCTTTGCCAAAGTATTTAACTCTTGAACAAAGTCTTGAATTACTTAATGCAGTTGAGGGTAAACATAAAGAAAGAGATTATGCTATTATCACAATCTTCTTAAATTGTGGTTTGCGATTGTCTGAACTTGTAGGACTTAATGTTACTGATATTCGTAATGATAATACTGTTAGAGTCCTTGGTAAAGGTAACAAAGAAAGAATTGTTTATCTTAATAATGCCTGTATAAATGCGATTAATGATTATCTAAAGGTTAGACCTACTGATGGTTTAAAAGATAAAAAGGCATTGTTTATATCCTCTCAATTAAAGAGAATGAGTCCCAAAACTGTACAAGCTATGGTGTATAAATATCTTGAAAAGATAGGATTAGATAGTCAAGGATACAGTTGTCACAAGTTAAGACATACTGCTGCAACACTTATGTATCAGCATGGTAATGTGGATATTAGAGTGCTGAAAGATATTTTAGGTCATGAAAATTTAGGTACAACCGAAATATACACTCACCTATCTAATAAGCAACTTGAAGATGCATCAAAAAGTAATCCACTAGCAAATGTAAAACCTAAGAAAGATAAGGAAAAGTAAAATGAAAATTTATTTAGCAAGTCCATTCTTTAATGAAAAAGAATTAGAGAATGTTAAGATAGCAGAAAAGATACTTACAGAAAGAGGTTTTTCTCTCTTCTCCCCTAGACTTAATGAAGTCAGAACTGACGAAATTACTCAGCAGTATTGGTGGTCAAAAGAAACATTTATGAATGATAAGAAGTTCATTGATTGGGCTGATGTTGTTGTAATGCTTTATTATGGAGGTTATAGTGATAGTGGAACTGCATGGGAATGTGGTTATGCTTATGGTACTAATACACCGGTAGTTGTTGTGCAACTTGGTGAAGATTCCAACCTTATGGTGCATGAAGGTTGCCATAGTAACATTACTTTAGAAGAACTGAAAACGTATGATTTTGAAATGTTACCTGCAAAGCCTTATAAAGGAAAAATGTTTTAATTATACAAAAAGCCTTGGAAATAATCCAAGGCTTTAATACTATGATTTTATTTAAGCGCTAATACGGAATCTAAATCTTTTACTGTCATTACAGTAGTTTTTATAAAAGCAACCACTAAGTGTTACCAAAATTAATGTTAAAGCTAACACTAATATTATTCTACCTTTTTTCATAACAACCACACTTTTTTATTTCATTCTTGGTGAAAAACAATCTTATCACCTTTCTTTATACTATCAAGTCCAACCTTTGCAACTCTTTTGCTGTACACATAATCAATCACAACAGTAATAGATTTTTTATCATTACCATTGTATGTATATTCTCCACCAAACAAGCTATCTCCATCATTAGTATCAGTTAAGTCGCTTTTTATTGTCACAAGTAAAGGAAAACTTTCCATCATCACTCTTCCATACTTTACTATACTTTTTATCATATTCATCTGCACCGTAAGGACCGGGAACAGCACCAACATCAGAAGTTGTGGTATCATTATCATTAAATGCATAGTATATACCTTTATTTTTTGCCCATTTTTCAGTTACAGTACCCTTATAACAATAAACAAGAACATTTCCTGAATCTTCTGTTCCGAAATCAGCATCAATTTTCTTGATATTTTTGCCAAAATAAATTGGATAATTACCATATAACATTTGATTTATAGGTTCAAAATTTTCAATATTATCAACAACTATATAAAAATCTTCGCCATCTTCATTATTATAGTAATCATAAAAATTTATGTATAATAAAGTTTTCATATCTTTAGTATATATAATATTATCTATATAAGTATAATATGGATTGTTTTTATCAATTTTAACTGATGCAAAGTCATTTTCATACTTGTCGGTAAATCCGGTTGTATCTGCATCGTAAGAAACCCAAAGTGCACCGCTAGTAACATATTTTACTGTTGATGGAATTGTGATTTTACAGTCTTTAATACCTGCAAAAGCTCCATAAATTTGATTTTTACCATTATACTTTTCATCACTGATAAAGTCTCCTAGCATAATAACAGGTTTATTGTCTAAAGTTTTAGGTATTTTAATTGTATTATTATGGCCTAAGTAACGATTGATACAAACACCATCAAGATAGTTGGTAATTAAATAATCACCACATACACGAGAATTTTTCTTGTAGTATTCTTGTGATTTTTTATCTTCCAGGTTGCTAACCAATCCAAAACTATTCATATCTTTACAACCGGTTTTACTGTTGCATATGTAATTAGAATAACCTTCTTCATTCTTATAATCACAATTATAATCCTTAAAAGAACAACCGGTAAAAAGAATTGCTAATATTATAAAACTAACAAAAAATAAATTTCTTTTCATAATGATACCTCCTGTATCCCTAACTTGATATTATTACACCAACAAATTAAAGTCAATTAACATTTTTATAAATTTTAGTTAAATTAATTATCCAATCATACAAAATCTTTAACTTTAAATAGATATTTTTCTATCTACTAGTAATACTTTTCAAAGTGTAAAAGTGTTGCAAAATTTTATAATTATTTTGAAAAAATAGAAAAGCCACAACATTTCTGTTGTGACTTTTCAAAGGTGTGTAAGTTATAACAAATAAAAATTTAGTAATTTTTATAAGTATTTTAATTGTACTTATTATTACTTATTTCTATTTGAAATATATTTCTTTAGTGATTCAGGTTCTTTTGGTTGACCTGAGAAATTGAATGATGCAGTATTGCAAGAAACCTTTACTGCATGTAAAGACATTTTCTTAAGTACTTCACTAATCTTTTCTTTCATTTTTCTCATCTCCTTTTTTCAAACTTTCTATAATAATCAATACATCCACACATATTATTGTGGGATACACTATGATTAATATGTTGTTTTGATAAATAGTTAACAAGATGATTGGCAATATAGCGTTTATACATAGAGAAATGATTGAAAGCATTTTTTGCTTTTTATAATTTAATATTGATTTGCCTTTGCTTTTTACCGGACTCATTAAGATGAATAATATAAGGGATAAAAACAAAGTTATAATAGCGATTAATATAATTGTTCTATTAGGGAAAGCTAGCATAATATCAGCAGAAAATAGAACTAATAAATAATATGCAACTGTTACTATAAAACACTTTAAATAAGAGTTTGCGTGATAGCCTCCACTAAATACTCTGATACTTGAAAAAGAAATAATAAAAATTATTGTATCTATTAATTTCCCTGTTAAAAGTCCAATTAATAATAAACTAATTGTTTCAATTACAGATGATACTAACAGTTCAAAACCATAAATATATATATCTAGTGGAGTTTTATCACTATCATTGCAAACAGAAAGTGCTATTCTTTCGGAAAGTCTATGTAACATATACACATCACCTACGAAAAGAGTAGCACATTTTCACATACTATGTATTAACTTGGTAAAAATCAGAGGTTTTCTGGTAAACTTCTATTGTCTAAAATCACAGTAATTATAAATTCTTTATTTCTTTCTTTTATAATTACATCTCCATTATATTTATGAGCAATGCTATTAATTATTGTGATTCCTTTACCATGATTATCTTTATCTTCCTTATCTGTTTTTAGTGAAGGATTATTAAATAATACAGAATCGAGTATATTGTTTCTACATTTTATAATGGAATAAGAACCTTCATACCCTGTAGATAAATTAATTTCATTGTTTTTTACTTTGTTTTTAGATAAATATGAAATTGCATTATCAAGAATATTACCGATTAATGAAATAATATCAGAACTGTTTTTAAACATTTTTAAGTCATTAGTAATGCTTAGTTTAATGGGTATTTCATAGCTTTTAGCTTTTTCAATTTCAACATTTAATACTGCATTTAATAAATAATTTTCAGTATTTACTATTGTTCCTATAGATGTGTACTTATTAGTTAAGCTATGACAGATATTATGTGCTTCATCATAATTTTCTTCTTCAATTAAAGCATCAATACATAATATATTATTCTTCATATCATGTTTTAACAATTTAATAGTTTCAATTTGGCTATTAGAACTGATTATATTTTGTTTATATAAATTAGCTTTTTGTTCTGATAATAATAGTTTTGTTTTAATTTCATTATCCTTATTTATTCTGGCTATCATAAACCACACTATTCCTGCAATTACAATCATACTGATACAAATTATTGAAAGGAAAATAATTATGTTAGATTGGAAATTGGTAAGTATCATTATGTACATTGTTATATATAAAATCATCATAGCTAATAGTGGAATAACTACAAATGCAATAACATTAGAAACTTTCTTCAAGCTATATGTTTTAGCTTTAGTTCGCCACATTATAAATAAAACAACCATTGTAGCTAGATTTGCAAGACAAACAAATAAATATCTAAATAAGCTTGACTTTGTAATTAATTCTTCAAAAGTTACACCGGAAATTATGGATGATGAATAAACAAAACCATAAGATATGATTGTATTTATTAATGATACTATAAATGGAAGTATTAGCTTAATTGCCAACTCACCTTTAAGACAAGTAATACAATATATTTCATATAATATAATTCCTATAAACATATCAAGCATAACAATGTTGGGTTGATTGTATGTAAAATATGTTAGAACTGCAAAATTAAGTGCAATAAATATTGATAAAAGAATTATATTCTTTCTTGTTGAAAACTTACCACCTAAGAATAAGAGAAAGAATCCTACAAAATAAATAGACTGCAATAAATTGACGGTTATTTCAAAAACATAATTAAACATCCCTATCACCTATCCAGTTAAAGAATTCAGTTTTCACTGCTTCTTTGTATTTCTTGTTAAGAGGAACACTAATATTGTTTTTTAATAAAATACTGTTACTGGCTATGTATTGAATATAATTATTATTAACTACATAACCAATGTGAGGCCTAACAAACCCATAGTCACAAATTTTTTTGAATTCTTTATTAATGTTGCTTCTTACTTTATAATCACCATTTTCAGTATGGAAAATCACATAATTATTAATTTTATCCAGGAAAATAATATCATCAACATTTACAGCAACATCTTTTCTACCTGCATGTAAAAAGATAGTATTGTCATCTATTCTTAAAGAATCATTAATATGCTTTATACATTCAGCTACATCAGTTTCCATACTGCTTTTTCTGATAAATGTATAAGGATAACTTTTCAGTGCTTCAAAAACAAGTTCATCATGGCTTGTAACAAATACAAATAAAGGTACTTGAGAATTACCTTTTAATTTATTTATTTTTTCAGCAGTTTCAATACCGTTACAGAAAGGCATTTCAATATCAAGAAAAATTAGATGAAACTGTGAATAGTTAGATAAAATATCCATACCGTTTGAATATTTCTGTAATGAATATTCTATTTTTGACTGATTACAAGTCTTAGCTATAATATTGGATAACTTATTTACAAATACCATATCGTCATCCACAACTGCAATTTTTAGCATTAATCCACCCCTACTTTAATATAACAGATTATACGATTTATTTCAAGAATGTTGAGAAATTATACTTTTAAGAAGTTATTAATTAGTAAAAAACCACAACACTATATTTGTGGTTTTTAGGAAGGTGTTTATTATAAAAATCTAGTTATAAGTAATTTTATTACAATCCCTGTTCAAAGACATAAAGGTAAAGGTCTTCAAGGGTTGGTTTTACAATTTTAGAATAGTGATTTTCAGGAGGGTTATCTGTCACTAATCTAACAACAATCTTTTCACCATTATGATATAGGTTAGAAACTCTGTAATTATCTTGATAATACTTTAGTTCTTCCCTATCAATTTCAACTTCAACTACCTTGTTTTCAATTTCACTTACAAGGTTTGGACAAGTATCATGTGACACAAGTTTGCCTTGCTTTAGTAGGATAATTTCCTTGGCAATAAATTCAATGTCAGATACAACATGAGTTGAAATCAAAACAATTTTATCTTCAGCTATTTCACTGATAAAGTTACGAATTCTAATTCTTTCCTTAGGGTCAAGACCGGCAGTAGGTTCATCAAGAATAAGAATTTTAGGGTCATTAAGTAACGCTTGAGCAATTAATGCTCTTTGTTTCATACCACCGGAAAAGCCACCTAGGTTTTGTGTGCTGAATCGGTCAAATTAACAGTATCAAGAAGTGAAGCGATTTTGAACAAGTCCGTAAAAAATGGACAATAGAAAAAGCACCCTCTTGATGTAAAATATACATTGCTTCTAATGGAATTAGAGGGTATAGATTAGGTATTGTTGTTACGCATGACGGAAAAGTATTTACTTATAAGGCAGGAAATACACCATTTAGTTCTTTAACATTTAGCAAAAGTGTTGACAAATTTAGAGGTGCGCCTTATAATTTAAACGAGTATAGCGCAATTATACAAACATTGAAAGATTTTGAGAAGTTATTTGGAATTTATTGGAGTGAGCGTTTATGATTCATGAAAAGGTGAATTTTGAACATTATTATGATGGTCATTATATTGATTCTGGCAAATCTCGAGAGCAAAGAGAAGAAGATTTAAAGCTATCGCTTGAAGAAGATAAAAAATTGAAAAGTTGGTCAGAAGTAGATTGTTAACTAACATATTAGCACTAACAGAGATAATAGCTGAAGTTTTTTCTATTCCTGAGAATGAATATGCAAAAGATTTAATCAAATTGGTTGGTGAAAGAGAAATATCGGTCAAAGATTACAAAGGCAATATAAGTAATCAAATAGAACGATATATGTTATTAAAGGTGATTAAACAATGATTGAAAATCCCAATGAGTGGTTTTATAATAGTGCTAAATACGCTATTGATAATAAAAATCAAATTCAATACGGTTGTGTTTTTTTACTTAGAAAAGATGCACCTGACAAAGTACAAGAAGATTATAAAAAGTATATTAAACTTATAAAAAAGTCTTTTTTTTCATCGGGAATAGGTGTATTCAAGCCGTATAATTGTAATGGTTTAGTAGGATATAAACTTATAGGCTTTAATGATAATCTTAACGATTTTGAAAAAGAACAAGCTGATATTATGAAAAAACTTATAGATAATGGATGTATTAGCAATGAGCCATTTATTTGAACTACCTTTACAAAGAAATAATTGTAATATTTAGACACTAACTTTTTGTTAGTGCTTTTTTTAATACCGGCTCTGTGTCAATAGTTGGGGTAAATCCACTAAAATGAAATAGATTAGATAGACAAGTGATACATCAAGTAGGCTCTTTTTGTACTGTCCGCATAAACTGGGGCAGTTCATTATGAACCAACTTAATATAGATTTATTTATTTTTTATGATATTAGCTAACAAATATATTCTATCAATGCAGTGTTCAAAGAACTTTTCATATGCACCACATAAACAGTTTAAGGATGGTTCACCATTTATAAATGGCTCTCTCCATCTTCTGCAACCACCACGACATAAATACAAATATTTGCATTTCTTACATTTATCATTTACAGGTAAAGAACAACTTACAAAGCTCTTTGCCTTATCTGACTTAATTAAATTATTGAAATCATCATCAATTGTTCCAAGTTTCCATTCATCTGTACAGTAAAAATCACAAGGATAAATATTACCATTCCCTTCAACTACAAAATAACAATTACATTTACCTGACATACCACAAGATTCAGGCATATATCCGGCAGCCATTTGTACCCAATTAGAGAACATTCTTATATCAATATTACCACCATGCACATAATCATCATATCAAATATCAAACAGTTCACAGAGAAAGCTTCCATATGTATCAGCATCTAAAGACCATTCTGACTTTGTATCACTATCATCAAGACAAGGTATGTATTGTTGAAACTGAAAGCCTTTTTCTTTAAAGAAGTTATAAATATATTTAGTTTTCTTTACAGAATAGGATGTAACAACACTAACAATATTATACTGTACCTTATATTTATTAAAAAGGCTAACAGTATTCATAAGTGTATTGAAAGTTTCTTTACCATTACTATCTACTCTATATTTATTTACATTTCTTGTACCATCAAGGGATAATCCAACTAAAAACTTATTCTCAGCAAAGAATTTTGCCCATTCATCATCAACCAAAGTACCGTTAGTTTGAATTGTATTTTCAATAACTACTTGTTTTTTGTTATATTCTTTTTGAAGTTTTATTAATTCCCGGTAAAAGTCAAGACCTGCTAAAGTAGGTTCTCTACCTTGAAAAACGAAACTACAGTAATCATCAGCATAATTTAGAGCATTAATTACAAGTTTCTTTAATGTTTCATAAGTCATCATACCTAAAAATTCTTCATCTCTTTTAGCAGATAACTTTTTGTAAAAGCAATAACTACAATTGATATTACAAGCTGATGATGCAGATTTAATTAAAATACTTGTTTCGGGCATAACCATTCCTCTTTTCTACTTATTATTGCAATTATAAGTTATTGTAAATGCATATACAATTAGAAATTTTTTATAAATTTTTCATAGTTATTTCGCTCAAATAAAAAATATGTGAAAGTTAATTACTAAAACAACAATATGGCAAAATATTATTGTATAATCTAAATATAATATTTTGTAGATATGTTGGTGTTTTGTATGAAACGCATATTAATAATTTTGATTTCTATATTATTGATACTATCAAGTTGCTTTAGTGCTAATTGTGTTACAAGGACAACTTATAAATTTCTAAATAACAGTAAGTTATATTACTTTGCTGACAGTAAGAATAATTATATTGTTAGTGTAAAAGGTAAAACTGCTATTGTTAATAAAGTCGGTTATGGTTACAGCACAATTAAAACAGAGGCTGAAATTACAAAGTGTAATTTTACCGGTAGTTATTTTCATTTCTTTTCTGATAATATAAAGGGTAAAATAGGTGTTGTAAGGTTTAATTATAATAGTGGTAAGTATGAAACTATAACTATGAATGACGGGACAAAAACAAGGTGGTCTCTTTGTTCTGTAGATAAAGGTAATAACTATTATTTTGTAGATTATTACGATAGAACTTTGCTACATAAATACAGTTCAAAAGGAAATTTAGTGAATACATATCAATTTGATAGTAATATTAATCAAATTGATACGACAAACGGCACTTATCAATTTGTATTAACCTCTTATGGACTGTGTTATATTAAAGGTAATACTATTTATTCAACATCAAATGATTACAACATATTCCCTATGTCAATGGTTAATGATGAATATTATTGTGGTAACGGAAAAGTGTATTCATTATTTAATACCAATGAATATGGTAGTTACAAAGATAACAAGACTGCTTTATTGTCACAAGGAATTGCAAAAGCAAGTGGAAATAAAATTGTATATTCAGATTTTAATAGTTCAACAAATAAAGAATATTCTTTTAATTTTAATATTGATAATTTGTTTGGTTATAAGGATAGAATTATAGTAACCAAAGGAAGCAATATTTATATTGTAAAAACCGGTGAATTAAAAAGTAAAAAGACAAATACACCTAGGACAATTGAAAATAACGATACTAAAACATATGGTATTTATACTAATGCATATACTATAGGTGATAAATACATTACCGGTGTAAGTCCCAACACAACTATTGCAACTTTTAAGAAAAATGTTAGTTATGATGGATATGATGTTGTTTTTATTAAAAATGGCAGTGTAGTTTCAAGTGGTAAAATCGGTACGGGAATGATTGTAAGGTTCACAAGAAATAATGAATTGATTGAGAGAACTTTCATAATTAAAGGTGATGTTAATTGTACAGGTACAGTAAATAGTAAGGATACTAACTCATATATGAATTTTTTACTGGGATTAGAAGGTTTAACTGATGAAGCCATGATAGCATGTGATATAAATAATGATGGCGTACTGGATAACAGTGACCTAGTACTAATGGCAAAATTAAGAGAATAAGAATAAATAATTCAAATTGCGTTAGAAAAAAGAGTTCGACAATTATGCCGAACTCTTTTTTAGAAAAGGAAATATTATCTTGCATGAGACATAATAAGTATGGCCTAACACCACCGTAATTTACATAATCAAATGACTTTTCCATCTTAGCTGAGGCAGAAATATAATGTGAAATAACATTTAAAACAATTTTCGTTACCCTTGCTGGAACACTTTCTTTATCTTTATGTATTTGTTCTATTGTTAGTTCATATTCTGTATCGGCATCAAAATCAAAAGATAAACCTGAATTATTATCAGTCAATATTTTTGATTGGTTGTTAAATGTTATCTTTATTGGGTTTGAATATACTCCAACTTTGCAAGTAATATTTAATTTCATTTTTTGATTATTTACTCCATTTAATTAAAATTTTTAATCTATTATATATATTCATATCCTTGTTTTATAATAGTACAAGTATATTATACTAAACTGAAAATAGAAAAAATATTAGCATTATATATAACAATATACCAAGCTATTGTTACATATTAAACAAAAAGGTCATAGAAAACTATGACCTTAGTTTTATTTATTTAGTTTTCTTTTTATAATATGTGTTACAAAGTTAAATGCAAATATAGCGAATAAACCTATGATAACACCTAAAATTATTGCAGCTAATACATCACTTGGAAAATGAACAAATAAGTATAATCTTGAAAAAGCAATTAAAATGGCAAGAATGATTGCTATTATTCCAAATTTCTTATCAGCATATGTGATTATTACAGCACTTATAGTTGATGCTAAAGTGTGTCCTGACAGAAAAGAATAATCTGTAGGATTGCTGACTAATAAAGGAAAATTGCTTCAATCCAACAAGGTCTTGGTCTAGCTATTAGTGGCTTTAACAGTAAATTACCGATCAATAAACTCATTATCAGTCCTATTGAAAGTATAATTCCGTATTTGCGATATTTCTTAGATATTAAAAATGCAATTGCAACTACTATCCAGATAGCACCACTACTACCCAGTACGGTAATCTTAGGCATAATAAAATCTAAGAAGTTACATTGTAAATTGTTATGTATCCAATGTAGTATAGCAAAGTCTATATTTTGTATTGTATCTAACATTATTTCACCTGATTTCAGTTGTTATTTCACTAAGTTAATTTGTGTTGAAAGAAGTGGTACTTCATCTTTTACAAGCTCTAAACTGTCTAGTAACTTTTCTGTTGAAGAAACAATATACTTACAGTCTATTAAGAATGAACGATTTTCATTCTGATACATTTTGTGATAGAAAGATAGATTAAAACAATAAGTTTTGTATTTATTTTGTGGTTCTTTTAATCCATTAACAAAGTTATGAAATATAGGTTGCAAAAGCATTTCATATTTCATATGTTGTGCCATACCACCGGTGAAGAATTCATTATGTGCAAATGTAAAGCAATCTGCAATATAATGTACTGCTGTACCTAATAAGAACCATTGATATGGTGTTGATATTGTAGTGGAAGAAAGTTTTTCTACGATTCTGTCAATGTGTTTCTTGCAATTTGGAGCATTGTGACCATGAAGTAATTTGTGCTTTATTGAACCTCTGATATATGTAAATGGATTATAGTCAGGTTCAACACATCCAATAAGAAACCACTTTTCTTTTAAAGGTGATAACTTAATCTTCTTCATATTAAGTAGGTATTTACCCAATAATAGATGATCGTCAGTTTTCAATTTAACTCAACATCCTTTCTATAACTCTTTAAGTCATTAAGTGTTAATGACTTATTATGATTAATAGGCTTCCATTCTGATTTAGTAAATGGAGCAATTACAGAAATCGGAATATATGTAATCATAAATATCGGAAATGTAAATGCATACAGAACTTTCTTTATGTTACTACAACAAATTTTTTTCCACTCTGTAATGGTTGTGATAGTACCAATAAAGAACATTGTTAAATACAAATTCATTGCACTTTGTCCAAGTGATTATAAGATTGTTGATACGCTATCACTTCTAATTATACTAACTACTATAGCTAATATATTAACTATTATGCTAACCCATGAAAGTACAGTAGCCGGTGTAATATTCATCAACATATCAAAGGCTGAGAATTTACCTTTTAAAGTACATTAAAAAGTCTTTTTCCATACTTACCTAGGACTTGTAAATAGCCTTTAGACCATCTTAATCTTTGTGATACTGACTGTTTAAAACTAGTAGGTTGTTCATCATAAAATATAGCCTTAGGGCAATAACCAATCTTTCGGTTATTTACAATACAATCAGCAGTAAACTCAATATCTTCAGTAAGTAGATGGAAATTCCAACCACCACATTCTTCAAGAACTTTGCTTGAAAATAAAAATCCTGTACCTGATACACCACAACTACTGCCAATTTTCCATCTAGGCTGATTTAGATACATGGCTTCTATCAATAACCACAAACTATATCCAGAGGAAATCCAGTTATCACCATAGTTTTTAGTGTTTCTGTAGCTGGTAATTACTTGATAGCCATTGTTAAAGGTTTTATTGATTTCACTAACATAATTACTATCAACTATATTATCGTAATCAAAAATAATAAAGGCATCCGGCATTGTACTTTCTTCTTTGATTTATTAAGCAAAAAGTTTAGAGCATATCCTTTTCCTATTTTTGATGTGTTGTCTCTTTCATAAACAATAGCACCATGCTCTTTAGCTACTGATGAAGTATTGTCAGTACAATTATCAGCTACTACATATATACTGATTAATTCACTTGGATAGTTCTGATTTTTCAGACTATCTATTAAATTGCCAATAACATTTTCTTCATTTCTGGTAGCAATTAATATTCCATAGGAATTATTTTCCTTGATTCTTCTGCTTTTCTTATGTACAAATAAAGAAATAGGAATATACAAGAATTGATAAGCATAACAAATAAATAATAAAAGCATAATGGAATAGTTAATCATATTGATTGTATCCATAATACCACCTACCTTAATAAATTAATATATACTGTACAAAAATTCTACTAGTAGTTTTTGTAAGTTCTTTATTTTCTTTTTCATTCATTTACTTATACGCAGGTTTATCAGAAAAGTTGGTAAAAAATTGACTTTAGTTTCCTAAAGCCAATTTTCATAATATTAATTTATCTTGTTACCGCATTTAGAGCAGAAACAATCTTTAGAATTTAATTTATTGCCACATTTACTACAAGCCTTTCCAAGTTTGTTACCACAATAATTACAGAATAAATGTGACTGACTTTGTGATGCACCACATTTATCACAAGTAACATTACCTTTCTTGTAAATTAGGTAAACAATCAAGCCGATTACATTTGTAAATAATCCGATTAGTCCCCAAAGTACAGGATAAAGTTTTGACTTATAAGCATCTTTATACATCCATAGTGCAATTAGTACCCAATAGATACAAACAATTAAAACTGCAACAACTGCTGAAATTTTTAGTACCAGCATTCCATTAGGTACAGCAGTAGGTTTGCTAATTACATACACTTTACTGTCACTATGATGGCTATTAATGCAACTTAACATATATACATTACTGTTAGATAGATTCTTACTAAAGAAATGGTCACTATCGTAATCTTTATTGATTTGGTCAAAATCTTTGCTGATAATTGAATTTAGCATAAATTCATCATTTTTCACATACTTAAATGTAGTATCCGGAATTTCAGCAGCAGTTAAATATTTTGACTCTTTGTCAATACATTCAAGGTTAACTGATGACTTTGCCAAATTTGAATTTTTAGCTGAATAAGTAACATCATTATTACCGTTAAGTACCAAAATATCAACAATGTCTGATGATGAAGATGAGGTGTTCTTCACTGCATCTTTAATAGCTGATGTATCGTTACTCTTTACTGTATCTTCAAGTTTTGAATACTGATATGCAAAGTTTAGTCTTTCACTAAATACAACACCAACTGTTACACAACAAGCAATCCCAAAAACTAATGCAATAATTATATAGGTAATTGCAACCTTTTTAAAATTAATCTTACTGATAAACTTATCAAACTTTTTCATTCACTATTTCCTCCTCCTTTGTTTTTTCATTTAGTTATACGCAGAGAATTTTAAAAGGTTGGTACAAAATAAAAATTTCTTCTTTAATTTAATCTCAAAACACAAGAAAACCACTAGTAAAAATACTAGTGGTTTAAAAGATTTAAAGTATATTTAACTTTGATTAAATATTTTTCCAAACATTAATAGCAATTTCTTGATTAACATCCATACGACCATAAGGAGCATAAGCATGGGAAGCCTTACAAGTAAACTTTTGGTTTAGCCCTAACTTTGTTGTTCTAAATGTTATATATGCATATGTACCTGTTGATTCATATTTGTAGTCATAGCTAACTGGAGTTAGTTCATTACCTTCACTATCATAATAATAGTAGTGCATTTTTGCAGGTACATACTGTTTGATAGTAAATGTATCACCTAGGTTAACATCTGTGTCACTAATTAAATATGAGCCACCATAGTAGTTCTCACTAAATACATTGACATTTAGTATATTATCCCTTACTTGTACCTCACCTGAATGATAAATATAGCAAGGTGTTAATTTATAAGAACCTTCTTTAGAAAACTTAACAGTATAGTCTGTAAAGTACTTACCATTCTTTCTTGTTGTTACTTCAGAAGTTGGATTGATAACATTATCATTTTCATCTTTAAAGTATACATTGTTATGACTGCTTTCTGTAAATGTAACATAAATATGGAAGTCCTTATTTACATTTGCAGAAGAACTTGGTGTATAAAAATCCATATACTTATGGTTAGTTACAGTGTATTTATTCTTTTCAAAGATAAGTTCCTGACTGGCAGATACTGAAATACCAGACTCACCGGAAGAAGGATACTGATTGTTACCATCAGTGAAAATTACCTTTAGGTTCTTATAACCTGTAACATATAGATAATAATCATCGTCACTATGGTTATTCTTCATTGCAACACCGGGCCAATCCATAAATGATACTACACCATAATCATCTGTGTAATAATAACATCTGATATTTGATGACCAATTACTTGGCTTTTTAAAATAAATATCAATAGTATTATCTGACTTTGCAAAAACCTTATTATCTTTAACACCAACATAACCGTTGCAGTATAAGTCAGATGTTTGATTGTTACCATCTGTAATTACAAAATTACATGATGTAAGATTTTTGTTTTGGTAAGTATAAATGCCTTTTGAAGACTTTTCCATCTTAACACCTGGCCATGAAGTATCATATGACTTAGCATTCCATAGATGGATAGAGATGTTATCTCCCCAATTATCAGGTTTGTAAAAAACAATTTTTACTGTTTCTTCGCTTGTAGTTGTACTTGCACTTGCAGGCACTACTATTGATGTCATAACCATAACAATAGCAAACACAAGTGATAGTGTCGACATAAATTTTTTCATTCTTTTTTCCTCCATTTTCTTGATAAGATTAATCTTTATCATAATTGAATTATATCATAGTAAACTATTTAATTCTATAAGTAAAATGAAAGAAAGTAAATCATATTTTAACAATAAATTGTTCATCATTAACAATGTTACTTCATTAATGTTGATTATGATAATTATACATTATATTGATTTAACTTTAAAGGATAACATTGTAATGTCATAAAACTGATTATTATTACCGGTATAATCAAGTAATGTTTGTTCTATATTTTTATGCAATTCTTTTTGATTGCAATTTTTATATTTATTAAGTGTACTAACTGTTCTATCAAGTCCAAATAGTTCATCATTTTCACCGGTTGCTTCAGCTACACCATCAGTATATAAGAACAGTTCATCACCAATATTAAGCTTTAATGTATATTCTTTAAATGGGACATCTCTAAGTCCACCAAGTACAAAACTGTGTTTGTCCTTATAAATTTCATATTCCCCATTATTTCTCATAATAATAGGATATTCGTGACCCGCATTAACACAAGTTAGTGTTCCGGTAGAAATTTCATAAATTACTAACCAAGCAGTAACAAACATTCTGTCTTTGCTCTCATCACATAATAGATTATTTGAATATTTCATAATTTCTTTTGGTGAATGATATGTTTCGGCATTTAGTTTTAGAATTGTTCTTGACATTGACATAAATAGTGCTGACGGTACAACTTTATCCGATACATCGGCAATTGTAAGTACAAGGTGGTCACTATCAATTAAATAATAATCATAAAAATCGCCACCGACTTCTTTAGCCGGTAACATACTTGCATATATATCAAATTCTTTTCTATCCGGAAATGCAGGAAATTCACTTGGTAGCATATCTAACTGAATTTTTGATGCAAGGTCTAATTCAGTTTTTACTGACGCATTCTTGGTAGAAATAATATCCTGTTCAACAACCATCTCATGACATTTCTTAGAAATCAAAATACAAGCAATACCACAAATAATAATTGCAATCAATACAGGTGCTTGATTTATAGACATATTTTTAATAAAAGATAAAAACTCATCAGGTACTTGTGACAAATAATCTACAGCAATTTTCAATACATTTAATAGAAAGAAGATTACAGAAAATACTGAAGTGAAAAAAGTTAATTTAGGAGAATAGTATCGGCATATAATAATAATTGGGAATATTAAAATAATATTGATATCAATAAGAAAACTCTTAGTCATAAAAAATGTTGCTATTAAACGACAAAAGCCACTAAAAGCAGCGGCTTTGACCAAGCTAATTATCATAGAAAATCTTAATTTACAGAGAAAATTTCACAGACTCAAAAATACTTATTTGCTAATTGCCTTTCTCTTCTTTAGAAAGAATTTCCTTATACACTTGGTTACTGCATTTTCACCATCCGCCTTAAGGTTAATCAAGTCGTATCCTCCAAAAATGAGAGTTAACGCTGAACATAAGGTTAGTTGTTGCATAGGATGAAATCCACCACCATTAACTGCATCAATTAATGTTAGTATGCCAAAAGCTGAACCTCCGATTAAGAAATGAACAATTACTGTTAAAGCGTATTTTTTCATATTTATTACTCCTTTGTTATCTGTTTTTCTATGATTAGATTATACATTTACATAAGAAAAACTTAAATTGTATTTTAATGTTGTTAAAGTTCAAATATGATATTTTTTGTTTTAATTTTAGTTTAATTTAGAATAGATGTGCAAAAGGCTGCACAGTAAAGTGCAGCCTTTTGCATTAGGTAATTTGAGGTCCATTCTTTGAGAAGGAATGGTAAATATGATTTTTGTTTTGAATATAACTCTACACTCAAAACGATATTATATTAAAAACAAATTATTAATTTGTCTTAATATCTAAATTAAACTTCAATTTTCTTAACTGAAGCCATTGTAATGAAGTAAATAACTACAATGTACGCAAGAATAGAAATAGTACATGGAATCATAACACCGGTTGAAGGTGTACCAACTGCTAGTCTTTCAATAGCTGAACCCAACCAAATATAAGAAATATCAAAAGGAAGTTTATCTAAATGTAAATTAGACTCTGCCATCGAAATACCGATTGGTAGTAATATTAAAGCTAAAATTGAAGTTACTTTTTTATAGTCAATTTTTGATAGAATTGATACATCAGTACCCTTACCGATATATTTCTTTATTTCTACATTGTTGCCACTAATTGTGTACTGATAATTGGCGTTTTCTTTGTTACTGTCTTTGCAGTAGTAGCGCTAAAACTTGCTACTGAAAAAGCAGAAACAGACATTATCAATACAAGTAATACTGAAATAACTCTTTTCATTAATATATCTTCTTTTTACACGCATAATATGTATTTACACATAGTAAGTATAATCAATATTTTTAAAACAATCAACCTCTTTGTCATATATGGTCAAATTAATTCATAAGTGGTCTCTAATAATTATCAAAAGAAAAAAGGTCTGTATTTCTACAGACCCATAATTATTTTATTCTCCTAAAATTTTTCTGATTTTAGCAAGTGTATCAATAGTTGTTTTTAAATCTTCACCATCAATATTAGCAATAATTTTGCTATAGGCACTTACTAAACTTTCTTTCTGACTATGCATTTCAGAAACTGCCTTAGTTGTAGGAGTGATATATGTTCTTTCTTTTTTATCATCGGTATGCCATTCTACATAACCTTTTTGCTGAAGTTTTTTTACTGCCTTAGAAATATCAGTAATTGGCATATTCATATATTCAGCTAAATCTGAAAGATAAACACCATCTTCAATTTCTGAATTTTCCATACAATGCTTTATACTATATAAAAATAGATAATCAGCTTTTTCAAAAGTTTTGAATATATTGTCAATATTAATACTCTTTAGAAAGAAATCTTCTTGAATACTACTCAATTACATCTGTCCTCTCTTTTTACATAATCTCTATTTGTTACAAGGCTCTTATATGCAGGTCTGATAATCTTATCAGTTGTTACAAGTTCCTCGATACGGTGAGCACTCCAACCTACTATTCTAGCAATAGCAAATAGTGGTGTGTATAATTCCTTAGGAATACCTAGCATATCGTAAACAAAGCCACTGTAGAAGTCAACATTAGGGCTAACACCCTTGAAAATCTTTCTTTTTTCAGCAATAACCTTTGGTGCTAGTTTTTCAATGTTATTGTATAGAGTCATATCATCATTACGATGCTTTTCTTCTGCAAGTTGTTCAACAAATCTCTTAAATACTTTTTCTCTTGGGTCAGATAAAGAATAAACTGCGTGACCCATACCATAGATAAGACCTTGCTTATCGAATGTTTCTTTATTAAGAATCTTTTTTAGATAATTTTCAATTTCATCTTCATCATAGAAATCAGATACATGATGACGAATATCATCCATCATATTCATAACCATAATGTTAGCACCACCATGCTTCTTACCTTTTAGTGATGACATAGCAGCAGCAATAGCTGAATATGTATCTGAACCTGAAGAAGTAACAACTCTTGTTGTAAATGTTGAGTTATTACCACCACCATGTTCCATATGAAGTAGTAAAGCAATGTCAAGAACTCTAGCTTCAAGCTCAGTATATTTCTGATCAGGTCTAATCATACGAAGAAAGTTCTCAGCAATAGAAAGTTCCGGATCAGGTCTGTGAATATACATACTACCGTTATTTTCATAGTGGTTATATGCGTGATATGCATATGCTGCCATCATTGGGAATGTACTAATAAGCATCATACATTGTCTTAATACATTAGAAAGTTCAAGGTTATCCTTATCTTTATCATATGAAGCTAAAGTAAGAATACTTCTAGTCATAGAGTTCATAATGTCAGCAGTAGGAGCTTTCATAATTACATCACGAGTAAAGTTAGTTGGCAGTTCCATACCATCAGAAAGTGCAATCTTAAATTTACTTAACTGACTTTCTGTTGGAAGTTCACCGAATAATAGAAGATATGCACCTTCTTCAAAAATAAACTTCTTACCTGTAGAGCCATTTACAATATCTTGAACATCGTAACCACGATAAAGAAGTTCACCATCACAAGGTGTCTTTACTCCATCAATATATTTAAAGGCAGTAATTTGAGAAATATTTGTAAGTCCGGTTAGAACACCTTGACCATTTTCATCTCTTAAGCCTTTTTTTACACCATACTCAGCATATAAGCCTTTGTTGATTGAATCATGAGTAACACACAAATCAACATTGCTTTTTGCATAATTAAGTAGCTTATCCATAAATAACTCCCTTCGTTTAAAGAACTATGAGTTAAGTTCCTTTTCTACATTGTCATTAATTTTGTGTATTATAGATTTAAGAACAGAAATTTCATCTTTTGTAATTTCTTTTTGAATTACATCTTTACAATTACAATACACTTTATCAACTTTATCAATTATATCCATTGCTCTTTTTTCGATAATAATATGCATTATTCTGTGGTCTTTACTGTCCTCAGCAAGACGAATATAGCCATTCTCTCTTAGATTATCAAGAGAATGAGAAATATGAGCTTTGGATAAATGAAATATCTTCATTATTTCCTTTGAAGTATCAACATATGGGTGATTATAAAGGAACACCAAAATATCAACTTCGATAGGTTTTAATTCACAATCGGCTAAAACCGGTTCCATTTTTTTGTTAATTAATTTTTTAATCTGTCTAGCAACAGACAACAGTTCATTTGCTTCCATAAAGTACCCCTTAGTTCGGTAACGAACTATTAAGAAGTATAACACTAATTTGTATAAAAGTCAAGTAAATCAATAGTTTAACACATAATTTTCACTAAACATTCACTATAATATAATTAATTTTGTACAAATATAAAAAATACCGACTACTTTACTGTAGTCGGTAATAAGATTATTAAGAAATTAAGGTCTTAATGGACCATAATAATAACTGGCAGTAGCACCACCATCGCACATAAAGTCAGTACCTGTAATAAAAGCACCTTTATCACTCATAAGTAATTCAGCTACATTTGCTACTTCATCATCAGTACCTGGACGACCTGTTGGGCATTTAGCAAACATATTCTTGTAAAAATCACCTCATTTCTTTTTCATAAATAATTAATTTCTATACTCTAAGTATAAATTTATTTATAAGAAAAATCAATTTGAATATTTATATAAAATAATAAGAAATACTTATATGAAATTAAATTTATCGTATAAGTATTTCTTATAAATTATTTATTAAGTTGTTTTTCAAGGATTTTTACAAATTCTTCAATATAAATATTACTATTTTCCTTTTTCCAGAAAGCACAATAGTTTCTTTTAATCACTTCGTTATCTCTATATAGAGGAACTTTAGTTGTAAGACTATCCTGATTACTTGCATTATTTTCTGTAACAAGAAAGCCTTTCCCACTAATAACCATTAGTTTTGCATCATCAATATCTTTCGCAAAAAGGATTTCGCTATTAACACCTATATCTTGCTTATAGAATGTTTCTTCTGTCTCACTGTCATTTCCACTTGATATGAGAATACAAGGCAAATTCTTCAGTTCTTTTAATGTTACTTTATTTAATTTTGAAATAGGATTACTCTTAGCAACTTCTATATAACAACTTTTTGTAGTTAATTTATGATTTACATATTCGTCAGAAAAGGCTCTCCTTTGGTCATTAAAAACTAAATCTACAGTACTGTCCCTCAGCATTTTATATAGTTGTTCGTGATTTTCCCTTTTAATATCCAATGATAATTTAGGATATTTCTGCATAATTTCAGTTACAGTATTTTGCAATTCATCAGTTGAATAATCTTTTAAAAATCCAATCTTTAATGTGTTATTTTTATTTGTGGCAATGTTGTAAGAATCATTTACTATCTTTTGATAGTCACTAACAAGTATTAATGTTTTCTTATAAAAATACTCACCTGCCGGTGTTAAAGTAAACTTTCTATTATTTCTTTCCAGTAACTTAAAACCAAGTTCATTTTCAAGTGCTTTAATTTGTTGTGAAATTGCTGATTGTGATATATTACATTCTTCTGCTGCTAAAGAAAAACTATTATTCTCCACAACAGAATGAAAATACTGTATTTGTCTTAACATAATACACCTCTTTAAAAAAACAGAGATTATGAAATTAATCATAATCTCTGAAAATTGCATAATTAAAAATTAGTCCTTTGGTAACTTAAAGTCATCAGAAAAATCAAAAGTAGCAAAGTAATCGCCAGGAGTTTCTGCCCTTCTAATTAGCTTATGTGAGCCATCTTCCTTAAGTAAAACTTCTGCACTTCTTAATTTACCATTATAGTTGTAACCCATTGAGAAACCATGAGCACCGGCATCATGAATATAGATAATGTCACCCATATCAATCTTTGGTAACATTCTGTCAATAGCGAATTTATCGTTATTTTCACATAGGCCACCTGTTACATCATACTTATGGTCACAAGGTTCATTTTCTTTACCTAAAACAGTAATATGATGATATGAGCCATACATAGCAGGACGCATTAAGTTTGCTGCACAAGCATCAAGACCAATATATTCCTTATAAATATGCTTTTCGTGAATTGCAGTAGCAACTAAAGCACCGTATGGTGCAAGCATATATCTACCAAGTTCTGTGTAGATTTCTACATCATCCATTCCCTCAGGAACAAGGATTTCTTCAAATTTCTTTCTAACACCTTCACCGATAATAGCAATATTATTCTTTGGCTGTTCAGGTTTATAATCAACACCAACACCACCTGAAAGGTTGATAAACTTAATATGTACACCTGTTTTCTTGTGTAGTCTAACTGCTAGGTTAAATAGAATACCGGCAAGTTCAGGATAATATTCATTTGAAACAGTATTTGATGCTAAGAATGCGTGAATACCAAATTCTTCAGCACCGGCCTTTTTAAGTTCAGTAAAGGCCTCAACCATTTGTTCTTCACTCATACCATACTTTGAGTCACCCGGAGTATCCATAACCTGAACTTTTTCTTCACTATCAGCTAGTTTGAATACACCACCCGGATTATATCTGCAACAAATTGTCTTTGGAACACCACAAACCTTTTTGATAAACTCAACATGAGTTAAATCATCAAGGTTAATGTTAGCACCTAGTTCATAAGCTTTCTTCATATCCTGTACAGGTGTAACATTTGAACTAAACATAATGTCGCTACCTGTGATACCACAAGCCTCACATAGTTCAAGTTCTGTATATGAAGAACAGTCCATACCACAACCCTCTTCTTGTAAAATCTTCATTAGATATGGGTTAGGAGTAGCTTTTACTGCAAAATATTCCTTATAACCTTTGTTCCAGCTAAAAGCCTTGTTAAGTGCTCTAGCGTTTTCTCTAATACCCTTTTCGTCATAAATGTGGAATGGTGTAGGAATGTCCTTAATAATATCCTTAGCCTGTTCCAAAGTAATAAATGGCTTCTTCTCCATTTTTATTCCTCCTCTGAATCTTTTAAGTATTCCTCAACACTTTCATTAATAACACCGATTATTGACTCGGCACCTTCCCCTGTTTGTGCTGAAAATGGAAATAATCTTATATCATCAAACTCTTTTAGAGTTTCCCCAATCATAGCTAAATTCTTATTAACTTCTGATTTCTTTAGTTTATCCAGCTTTGTAAGAACCACAATAAATGGCAAACCACTATTGTGTAAAAAACTAATCATACCAATATCATCTTGAGTTGGTTTGTGTCGCATATCAAGTAACTGAACAACTAGACAAAATGCTCTTTCTTGGTCAAAATAGCCTTCCATTAGTTCTGCCCATCTTTGTTTTTCAGCTTTGCTTACCTTTGCATAACCATAACCCGGTAAATCTACAAGATGAAAATTATCAACATCAAAAAAGTTAATTGTTGCAGTTTTACCTGGCTTTGAGCTAATTCTGGCCAAGGCCTTTCTGCCACAAAGTTTATTGATAAGTGATGACTTACCAACATTACTTTTACCGGAAAAAATAACTTCTGGTTTAGTTGACTGAGGTAACTGACTGCTTGTACCACAAGCAAATTCAAATTCTGCACTGTTAAAAGTCATAATTACCTCCTACTGTCTAATTGTATTAACTAAGCCATCTTTAACAGATGTATTGGCAGTTTTTGCAAATGATTTATTGTAATTGCAAATTGCAATTTCTAAAACCTCTGTTATATGTTTAACAGGTTTAAATTCAACCTTTTCTTTAACTACATCATCAACTTCTTCAAGGTCTTTAATGTTGTCATAAGGGATGATAATAGTTTTCATACCATTTCTATAGGCTGCCATACTTTTCTCTCTAAGTCCACCTATTGGAAGAACTTTACCTCTTAAAGTGATTTCACCTGTCATAGCAACATCACTTCTTACAGGCATATTAGTTAAAGCAGAGAATATAGCAGTTGCCATAGTTACACCGGCTGATGGTCCATCTTTTGGAACTGCACCTTCCGGAGCATGAAGATGAATGTCGTTTTTTCTATAAAAATCATTATTGATTATGTACTTTTCACTCATAGTACGAATACAAGTAATAGCAATCTTTGCTGATTCTTGCATTACTTCACCAAGTGAGCCTGTTAGCTGAATATTACCCTTACCCGGCATTAAAGCCACTTCAATAGGTAACAATGTACCACCAACAGAAGTCCAAGCCAAGCCGTTTACAACGCCAACTTCATTGCGTTTACTCTTAGTATCATCAGTAAATTTATAAGCACCTAAGAATTCTTGAACATTCTTATCTGTGATAGAAACCGAGTCAACTTCTTCCATAAGTATTTTAACTGCTGACTTTCTCATTAAAGAAGCAATTGTTCTTTCTAATGAACGAACACCGGCTTCTCTTGTATAGTAATCAATCAATGAGTAAATACCCTTAGGAGTAATTTTGAACTGTGTTTTGTCAAGACCATTTAATTCAAGTTGCTTTTTAATTAAATGTTTCTTAGCTATATTCAGCTTTTCTTCTCTTGTATATGATGGAAGTTCAATAATATCCATTCTATCTCTCAAAGGTGCAGGGATAAGCGACAAGTCATTTGCAGTTGTGATAAACATTACATTAGATAAATCAAAAGGAATTTCAAGGTAATGGTCAACAAATGTACTGTTCTGTTCACTGTCAAGAACTTCAAGCAAAGCAGATGTTGGGTCACCTTTATAGTCTTGTCCAAGTTTATCAACTTCATCAAGAATAATCAAAGGATTCATACTCTTTGCACTTCTCATTGCATTGATAATTCTACCCGGCATAGAACCTATATATGTCTTTCTATGTCCTCTAATTTCTGCTTCATCATGAATACCACCAAGGGCAATTCTGGCACTATTCTTGCCAATAGCTTTAGCAATAGACTGTGCAATAGAAGTTTTACCAACACCTGGAGGCCCAACTAAACAAATGATTTGTGAATTATTCTTACGGTTAAGAATTTTAACTGCAAGTTGTTCAATAATTCTATCTTTAACTTTATTTAGGCCATAATGTTCTTTATCTAAAGACTTTCTAACTTTATGAATTTCAAGTTTATCGGTTGTAAACTTATTCCATGGCAAATCAAGACAAGTATCAAGATATGTACGAATAACAGTAGCTTCTTGATTTGAATAACCCATTTTCTTAAGTTTAGCACATTCTTTTAATAAAGTATTTTCAATATCTTCATCAAGGTGTAAATTTAATATTTTTCTTTTGTATTCCTCTGATTCAGATTCAGGATTATCCTGTTCACCAAGTTCTTCTTGAATTACTGCAAGTTGCTCTCTTAGAAAATAATCTCTTTGATTTTTCTCTATATTCTGTCTGGCTTTTTCTACAATGTCATTTTCAATTTCAATAACATTGATTTCTTCCAATAGTAATTCAATTAAGGCTTCCAGCCTTGCCTCAATATCAAAGATGTTGAGTATTGTCTGTTTATTTGTATAGTCAGTAATAATATTACTAGCTATATAATCGGCAATTTCAGAGGCATCTTTACAAAGACTAAGTTTATAAAGATAATCAGTTGAAAAACTAGGTGTAATTGATATATATTGTTCAAATACATTTTTTACTGCTCTTACTAAAGCATCACCTTTTTCGCTATCAGTAATTTCACTTCTAGGAACTTCTTCTACTTTAGCAAATAAGCAATTAGTATCTGTTGTAATCTCTTTTAAAATACCACGATATTTACCTCGAATAGTAACTCTTATAATATCTTCCTGTTGATTTACTATTTGGGTAATGTTACAAACAACACCAACTTTGTAAACATCATCAAGTTTTGGTCTATTTACAGAAGTTAGTTTTTGTGTGGTTACAAAAATTTCTTGGTTATTAAGCATAGCAGCTTCTACAGCAGCTTTACTACGCTTTCGACCTACATCAAAATGTAGAATCATATCCGGAAATACAACTAATCCCTTTAGAGGTAGAACCGGTAATTCAACAATATTAGGTGTATCGTTCATATAATCACTCAATTCAAAAATAGCTGTACCCAAAGAGTACAGCTATTTCGTATGTTTATTTAAGCTGTTGTATTGGATTCTTCATCCATAATTATTGGTTGCTTTTTCTTAGTTCTGCGTCTTGTAATCTTTGGTTTAGCCTTACCATTTACAACATCAGCATTAATAACAATTTTCTTAATTGTTTCGTCAGATGGAGTTGTAAACATTAAGTCGGTAAGAACATTTTCAAGAATACCACGCAAACCTCTTGCACCGGTATTTTGCTCCTTAGCAATCTTAGCTACTGCAAGTAGAGCATCATCAGTAAATTCAAGATCAACATCATCCAGTTCAAACAGCTTCTTGTACTGGTTGACAATTGAATTCTTAGGTTCAGTTAAAATTCTGACTAGGGCATTTTCGTCAAGACCTGAAAGAGATGTAATAACAGGAATACGACCAACAAGTTCAGGAATAATACCAAATTTGACAAGGTCATGAGCTACAACATCCTTCATCCAATCTGTACTGTCAAGTTCTTTACGGCTTCTGATAGTGCCACCAAAGCCAAGTACAGAGGAGTTCATTCTCTTCTCAACAATTTTTTCCAGTCCCTCAAAAGCACCACCACAAATAAATAAGATGTTCTTAGTATTTATCTGTATAAATTCCTGTTGAGGATGCTTTCTGCCACCCTGAGGTGGAACATTAGAAACTGTGCCTTCAATAATTTTAAGTAAAGCCTGTTGTACACCTTCACCACTAACATCTCTGGTGATTGATGGGTTTTCAGACTTACGAGAAATCTTATCAATTTCATCAATATAGATAATGCCACGCTCAGCCTTTTCTATATCGTAATCAGCAGCTTGAATAAGTTTTAGAAGTATGTTCTCAACATCTTCACCAACATATCCTGCCTCTGTCAATGTGGTTGCATCAGCAATAGCAAAAGGAACATCAAGTGTTTTTGCTAAGGTTTGTGCAAGAAGTGTTTTTCCCACACCGGTTGGACCAAGTAAAAGCACATTACTCTTAGCAAATTCTACATCATCATCAAGGGAAAATACTCTCTTGTAATGGTTATAAACTGCTACACTTAAAGTAACCTTTGCTCTATCTTGACCAATAACATACTGATCTAGCACATCCTTAATTTCCTGTGGTTTAAGAAGTTGTGGAATTTCAATATCTTTCTTTTGGTCTTTAACAGGTTCAAGACCATCTTCTAATATTTGCATACACAAATCAACACATTGGTCGCAAATATAAACACCATTGCCAGATATTATTCTACCAACCATATCTTGTGGTTTACCACAGAAAGAACAGTAAATTTCTTTTTCGTCCTTTGGCATTAACTAATTCCCCTTTTATCTGTTTGTGATAACCTTATCAATTAGACCATATTCAAGAGCTTCTTGAGCAGTCATAAAGTTATCTCTTTCAGTATCCTTTGCAATTACATCATATGGTTGACCAGTATTGGCAGCAAGAATCTCGTTTAACTTCTTCTTTGTGTCAATAATGTGCTGAGTATGAATAAGCATATCAGTTGCCTGACCCTGAGCACCACCACTTGGCTGGTGAATCATAATATCACTGTTAGGTAGAGCATATCTCTTGCCCTTTGTACCTGCTGATAGTAGGAAAGCACCCATTGATGCAGCCATACCCATACAAATTGTTGATACATCGCACTTAATGTAATTCATTGTATCGTAAATTGACATACCGTCAGTAACAGAACCACCGGGGCTATTAATATATAAGCTAATATCCTTTGTTGGATCCTGACCTTCTAGGTATAGAAGTTGGGCTACAACCAAACTTGCAGTCTGGTTGTTTACCTCTTCTGTTAACATAATAATTCTATCGTTTAAAAGTCTTGAAAAAATATCATAGGAGCGTTCGCCTCTATTTGTTTGTTCAACGACATATGGTACTAATGCCATTCTAATCAATCCTTTCAATTATAATAATAGGTTAGATAGACTAAATTTATTCAATTAGTCTTCTTTTTTGTCTTCAGCAGCCTTCTTGCTTTCAGCCTTTACACTGTTTACTGCAAGATCCATAGCTTTCTGTGTCTTTAGGTCAGCTGATAGTGCTTCATCGTTGATTGCTTTCTTAACATCTTCAACCTTCATATTGTACTGATCAGCTAGTCTTGTATATTCTGCATCTAGGTCAGCTTCTGAAACTTCAATAGCTTCCTTTTCAGCAATCTTTTCAAGAGCAAGTCTTAGCTTAACTCTCTTTTCAGCGTCAGGTCTGTACATTTCCTTAATTGTGTCAGGAGTTGCACCCATATACTTCATATATGTGTTAAAGTCCATACCCTGGCTTCTTAGACGCATATCGAATTCCTGAATCATTTCGTTAACTGCATTGTCATACATCTGTTCAGGAATTTCACCTTCAACAGCATCACAAAGCTTTGTGATAACCTGATCTTCGATATCCTTCTTCTGTTCAGCTTCTAGACGCTTCTTAACAGTTTCCTTAACTTCTTCTTTATATTCGTCAAGAGTTTCCTTTTCACTTACATCCTTAACAAATTCATCGTCAAGTTCTGGAAGTTCTTTTCTCTTGATTTCGTGTAGGTTAATCTTAAATTCAGCATCAGCACCCTTTAGTTCTTCAGCCTGATAATCTTCAGGGAACTTAACTGTGATAGTGAATTCTTCACCTGTCTTGTGACCAACAATCTGTTCTTCGAAACCTGGGATAAAGTTGCCTGAACCAATTGCTAGGTTGTAGTTTTCAGCCTTACCACCTTCAAATGGAACGCCATCCTTCATACCTTCAAAGTCGATAACAACCATATCGCCATTTTCAACAGCACCGTCTTCAACAGTTACCATACGGCTATTTCTGTCACGAACCTTTTCGATTTCTTCATCAATAAGCTTCTTTGTAACTCTTGTTGACTTCTTCTTAACTGTGATACCCTTGTAATCGTTAATGTCGATTTCAGGGTATGTGATTACTGTTGCCTTGAAAGTAAAGCCATCTTTTTCTGAAGCATCCATAGCTTCAAGGGACTCAACTGCAATAACATTTAGTTCTGCTTCCTTAGCAGCTGCATCAAGAGCTTCCGGGTAACAATCCTGCATAGCGTCTTCAAAGAATACGCCTTCACCATACATCTTTTCGATCATATGCTTAGGAGCTTTACCTTTTCTAAAGCCAGGAACATTGATGTTCTTAACCTGCTTCTTGTATGCTTTGTTACAAGCTTTTGCAAAAGTTTCAGCATCAACAGATACTTCTACTTCGTATGTGTTTTCTTTAGTTTTTGTTGAATTATTAAGACTCATTTTATATTTCCTCCTGTTTATGACTAAATAACTAGACAATTATAACATATGCTTTTGATAATTTCCATAGTTTTTATCAAATTATTTTGCAATTAGCACGGGGGTAAATGCTACACTGTCACTTGATATTAACTTTAGTTTAATATCTTCATAGTCACCATTAAAAGCATACTTTGTAATTTTACGACCATGTAAGTGACCATAGTAACATTTTTTTATATTGTAGTTATGTAGTATATCAAATATTTCTTGACAACACTGATTTCCAAATACCGGTGGATAATGAAGAAAAACAATTGTTTCTAAATCGTTATCAACACTATCAAGTGATAATTTTAATCTACCAAGTTCTCGGTTAAGGACCTTTTCATCCTCAGCACTGTCAACTTCTAAATTCCATCCACGAGTACCACAGATGTTATAGTTACCTACCTTGTAAGAATTATTAAAAAGAATCTTAATTTTGTTAAAATTATTTTTTTCAAGGTAGTTATCTACTTTCTTCTTAGTTCCCCACCATAAATCGTGGTTTCCTTTCAAGAAAATTTTGTTACCCTTAAGTTTATTATTTATAAACTCAAAGTCTTTGTAACATTCATCAAGTTTAAGTGCCCAACAAATGTCACCGGCTACAATAACTGTATCTTCATCTTTTACAATGCTGTTCCAGTTATTAAGCAATCTCTCTATATGATTGTCCCAACCTTCAAATATATCCATAGGTTTATCAACACCAATAGATAAATGAAGGTCAGCAATACAAAATAAAGACATATTAGATACCTAATGTGTTCTTAACATATTCAGGCATCTTATCAGCCTCTGTTACATTATTAAATCTAACTTCTAGATTCTTTAGTTCAGCAATTGGCTTTGGTACTTCTGCACCTGTAATCTTGTTTAGTTCATCAACCATTGTGAACTCATCATCACAGATAGCTTCAGGAGCTACTGCTTCAAGTACAGAATGAGAGAACTTATATGGACTTGCAGTAGAAGCAATAACAACAGGTGTTTTATCCCCTGTCTTTTCTACATACTGGTTATATACATTAATAGCAACTGATGTATGTGTATCACATAGATACTTTTCTTCATCAAATAGTTCTTTAATAGTAGCCTTTGTGTTTGTATCATCACAGAAACCACCAAAGAACTTAGAAGTAATTTCTTTCTTAACTTCATCAGTTACTTCATACTTACCTTCAGTCTTAAGCTGATTCATCCACTTTGCAACTAGTTCATCGTTATTACCTGAGAACTTATAAAGTAGTCTTTCAAGGTTACTTGAAACAAGAATATCCATTGATGGAGAAGCAGTTGCATAGAACTGTCTGTTCTTGTCGTAAACACCTGTATTAATAAAATCAGTAAGAACATTATTCTGGTTAGATGCACAAATAAACTTGTTAACTGGCATACCCATACAATATGCATAGTAAGCAGCTAGAATGTTACCAAAGTTACCTGTTGGAACAACAATGTTGATTTTGTCACCCATATTAATTTTCTTACTGTTTACTAAATCACAATAAGCAGAAATATAGTAAACAATTTGAGGAAGTAATCTACCCCAGTTGATTGAGTTAGCTGAACTGAATAGCATATCATTCTTATGTAGAAGTTCAACAATCTCATCAGTAGTGAAAATCTTTTTAACACCTGTCTGAGCATCATCAAAGTTACCCTTGATTGCACAAACATTTACATTACTACCCTTCTGAGTGTTCATCTGACGCTTCTGCATTGGAGAAACACCGTCTTCAGGATAGAATACAATCATCTTAGTGTGGTCAACATCTTTGAAACCTTCAAGAGCAGCCTTACCTGTATCACCTGATGTAGCAACAAGAATAACAGCAGTTTTTCCATCATAAGTTTTCTTTAATGACTTAGTTAGGAAATGTGGAAGAATCTGAAGTGCCATATCCTTAAATGCACATGTTGGACCATGCCATAGTTCCATAATGTTGATTTCGTTACCGTTGTATTTCTTAGCAACTAGAGGAGCAGGACATTCTGAACCAAATTTCTCAACTGTATATGCCTTGTCAACACAATCAGCAATTTCTTCTTCTGTGAAATCTGTTAGAAAATCAGAGAACACAATCTTTGCTCTTTCGTTATATGAAAGACCTAGTAAAGATTTGAAAGTTTCTTCTGTGTACTTAGGTAATTCCTGAGGAACAAAAAGACCACCGTCTTTACTGATACCCTGGGCAATAGCCTGAGCAGCAGAAACAACTTCTTTATTATTTTCAGTACTGTTATATAACATTTTTATCTTCCTTTCAGTACATATTTCCGATTTTACATTCTACACTATATTGTGCTAAATGTCAAAGTTTATCGTAAAATTTCACGCCATTTTCAAAAAAAATCTTGTCAACAACTGATTTTTTGAAGTTATTTTCTATGAAAGAATTATATAGCCTTTTAAAATCACTTGATGAAGAAAAACCATCAACAAGGTCTGAACCATCCATATCTGTACCGATACATAGGTTATCTTCACCACCAAGACTTAGAAAATGGTATGCATGATTAAGTATATCTTTAATACTGTAACTGTCACTATCACTTAAAAAGTATTTATGAAAGTTAAGTCCTACAACACCGTTTTTGCTTTTAATATATTCAAATTGTTCATCTGTAATATTCCTTTTGTTACTGCAAATTTCTCTTGAGTTTGAATGTGTTGCAAGAATATATTTTGGGTTACTTGATGCTATATCATAGAACAAATTATCACTTGTATGAGATACATCAATAGCAATATTATTCTTAATATATTCATCAATTACTTTTTTGCCGAAAGTAGTAGCACCTATAGGATTTTTTGCAAGAACACCGTCACCGATACAGTTACTTTCGTTCCAAGTTAGTGTAGCAACTTTTACACCATACTTTTTAAGAAATACTATATTTTCAATATTATCTTCAAGTATTGAAGAATTTTCTACAGTTAGGTGCAATGACTTATTTGCATTTACATCATTAAAAGGAATTTTAAGTCTTTTACATTCTGAGATAAGTTTCTCGGCACTTGCAATAAAATACTCTATAAGAGGTTTATCCTTAAACTGTAAAGGTAATTCATTTCTATCATCAGGTGTCCATACTGCCATACATTGATGCCATTTACTTGCTTTCATTAAATCAGAAATTTTAAATTCGTAAATATCAGCATCAAGTGGCAAATCATTCATCATACTTTTATATAAGGTATCACAATGAAAATCAAAAACTTCCATAACTACCTCCCTGCATAAATGCATTTTTGATATGATTGATACTTATAACTTTTTTAGAATTATGGATAACTTCTATTATATCAAATCTTATGTTTTTATTTGATGGATATTCTTTAAGGTACACATAAGCAGTTTTCATAAGCCTATTTTGTTTTTGCCTTGTAACTGCTAATATCGGTGCATAGAGAGAATTTTCTTTTCTTGTTTTTACTTCAACAAAAACAATACAATTTTTGTCTTCTGCTACAATATCAATTTCACCATACTTAGTATTGTAGTTTTTGGCAACAATTTTATATTTGTTTTTCTTCAGATATTTTCGTGATGCTTTTTCCCCAATATCACCGATTTGTCTTTTCTCAGTTATTTGCATTTTTATAAATTTTCTTTAAAAAACTTTTTCTGTGAATTTCACAAGGTCCATATTTTAAAATCATTTCTCTATGTAACTTTGTGCCATATCCTTTATGTTTAGCAAAACCGTATTCAGGATACAGTTCATCATACTTTAAGCAAAGTCTGTCTCTAGCTACTTTTGCAAGAATTGAGGCAGCAGCAATTGACATAGAATTTGCATCACCTTTTACAATACATTCTGCCGGAATATTAAGTGGTGGAAGTCTATTGCCATCTATCATAGCATAATCAGCTTTAACATCAAGACCTTCAACTGCTCTTTGCATTGCAAGCATTGTAGCGTTAAGAATATTAAGTTCTTCAATTTCTTCAACTGTAGCAAAGGCTATTGAATAAGAAACACATTCATCAATAATTACATCAAAAAGCTTTTCTCTCTTTTTTTCAGTAAGTTTCTTAGAGTCATTAACACCTTCAATAATATGACCTTTAGGCAGAATAACTGCAGCTGCACAAACAGGTCCGGCTAAAGGTCCTCTACCGGCTTCATCAACACCACAAATATTTGTATAGCCCTTTTCTAAGGCTTCATTTTCATATTTTAGCCATTCCATAATTAATTCTCCGGTAGTTCAAATGTGTATTTACCAAGTTTAGCACTTCTATATTCGTCAAGTAGCATAATAGCAGCTCTTTCAGTATCAATTTCTCCACCTGAAATCAGCATACCTCTTTTTCTGCCGATAAGTTCAAGAAGTTCATAACTTTCAATATCTTCAATCTGGTCATTTTGTAGTTTAAATCTTTCTACAAATATAGGATTTTTCTCAACCTTTAGGAAATCTAATAATCTCATAGCCAAAAGTTCAGTATCCATAATTTGGTCTTTAACTGCACCTGTAAAAGCCAGTCTTTCCCCAACAATTTTATCCTCAAACTTTGGCCACAATACACCCGGTGTATCAAGAACTTCAAATCCTTTGTTAATAGTAAACCACTGATTACCTCTTGTAACACCCGGTTTATCCTCAGCCTTAGCCTTTCTGTTCTTAGAAATTCTATTGATGAAAGTTGATTTACCAACATTAGGAATACCAACAATCATAACTCTAACTGTAGGATTTAAAAGTCCTTTTGCCTTTTGCTTTTCAATCTTTTCCTTAAGAACCTCATTAACAGAAGACACAAACTTGTTGATACCTCTACCTGTTTTACAATCAATTGGAATTGCTACAATACCATTATTTTTAAAATAATTAATCCACTTTTGGGTAGATGATGGGTCAGCCATATCACACTTGTTCATCAAAACAACTCTAGGTTTATTTTGAATAATTGAGTCAAGGTCAGGGTTACGGCTACTTACCGGTATTCTGGCATCAATAATTTCTGCCACTGCATCAACTAGCTTTAGTGACGCTTGAATTTGTCTTTTGGTTTTGGTCATATGACCGGGAAACCATTGAATGTTCTGCATTACACTCATATATATCATTCCTTATTAATTTTATAGCAATACACATTTAGTATATCATAAATATTCTATAATTACAAACAAGAAAAGAGAACTATAAAATTATAGTTCTCTACGTATCTTCTTCATTATTATCTTTTTCGGTTTTAGTATCTTTATTTTCTTTATTGGCTCTACCAACATTATAGACTATATAAATAAAAAGTAAAACCCCTAAAGTTACTAATATACCCATAACAAAAAGTGACTTTGGTTCGCTATTATCTGTATAAGCATTATCCATAGGAGAAGTTGTTGATGCACTTTCTTTATTGTCACCACCAACATAGTTAACCTTTGGAACTTTTACAGAATCAGCCTTTCCATTTGTAGAATTATTTGAACCATAGGTTTTGCTACTTGTATTATTACTTTTACCGGAACTCTTGCTACTATTGCTTTTAATTCTTTTAGAAGTGATTTTATTTTCTTCAATTTTCATTTCAGCACCATAAACTGAACCTATTGATAATTTATTGCCATTATTATCTACAGGATCAGAAATAGCTAAACCAAAATCAGTTATACCGGTATCAACTGACTTAAATTTAAAGGAAATAATCTTTGCTTTACCGTTAAACTTATAGCCATAAGAACAAAGAACTATTGCATTTACTTTGCCATTAGAATTCTTTTTCTTAACATCAAATGCTTTATCAGGCGAATCAACTTTTCTAAATTCTACAGACTCAGAATCATAAGTAATTGTAACATTAAATGCTGATAAATTAGCATTACCGTTAACAATTAAGTCTACATTAAATAATCTGTTTTTATATACAGAATCACAAGACAAAGAAAAGTCAATTTTAGAACTTGCATTTGTATTGAGTGTTGTAATGGGTACAGTCAGCAACAACAAAGCTGTCAGTAAAAATATTGAAAATATTTTCTTGTAGTTATATATTTTCATAAAATCAAATCTCTCTAAATGATTTATATACTACAGTAATTATATAAGTTATAGAAAGATTAGTCAAGAAATATGAAGTTCTATGTTAAATAGAAAATCCCATATCAGTAAGCATTGCTTTATCTTCGTCAATATTGTTACCGGAAGTAGTTAGCATATCACCTGTAATAGTAGCATTAGCACCGGAAGTAAATGCTTTTTCACCGGAATTACTCATTAAAGTTCTACCTGCTGCAAGTCTAATGTATGCAGTAGGATTAATAAATCTAAACATTGCAACAGTACGCAAAATTTCTTTCTCAGTAAGTGTTGGCAAATCTTCGTAACAAGTACCCTTAATAGGAATAAGTGAATTAAGAGGAATTGACTCAACATCAAGTTCGGCTAAAGTAAGAGCCATATCAATTCTATCTTCAAAGGTTTCTCCCATACCGATAATGCCACCTGAACATACAGTTAAACCTGCTTTATGAGCAGTTTTTATACCATTGATTTTGTCATCAAAAGTGTGAGTTGTGCATACATTCGGAAAATTTCTTCTGGATGTTTCAATATTTTCATGGTACATACTTACACCACTGTCTTTTAACTTTTTGAAAGTTTCTTCTGTTACAAGACCATGAGATGCACAAAGACAAATATCATATTTATCATGCATTTCTTTATATGCTTTACAAGCCTTTTCTAAGTCCTCACCCTCTAGGGTTCTACCTGCTGTAACGATAGAATATCTATGTACACCTTTGTTGTAGTGATATTCACAATCCTTAACAATTTCTTCAGGTTCAAGGAATTTGTATCTCTCAACACTTGTGTGATGATGGGCACTTTGTGCACAAAACTTGCAGTTCTCACTACAACCACCACTACGACCATTGATAATAGAGCATAAGTCTATATGATTACCACATAGCTTTTCTCTGATTTCATCAGCACCACTGCATAGTTCATCTAAATCAACTGTCTTGAAAAATGAAAGGTCATCTTCCCTAGTCAATCTCTTGCCATTTATAATATCATTAGATAACTTCTTAATATCCATTATTGTCAACCTCTTTTCTATAAGAGATTATAATTGATATTCTGTATAATGTCAACCTATATTATAGTTATTGTTAACATTTACAAAAATCACCCCTACTCAAGTTAATGAATAGAGGTGAAGAATTGAGGTGTATAGACATTACTTAATAACAATCATATATCTTAGTTGTTTGTTACTGCCATCTTTAGTCTTACAATTTACATAGCAAGTTCCTTTTTTCTTAGCAGTTACTTTAGCCTGTACATAGCAATGCTTTTTATCTTTTGAATAATAAATTTTAGTATTACTAATTTTAACTAATTTATTATTTGCTGACCAATTACAGTTTTTGTAAGTAGCATTAATTTTCTTAACTTCTACTTTAAGAGTAATTGAATGTTTTTTCTTAACATTAATTTTCGACTGAGTGTAGTTAGTCTTTTCGATACTTTGTACCTTATTCTTACCAACAACAACTAAGCAATTATTAGACTTCTTATTACTACCATCTTTAGCAGTAGCTTGAACATAGCACTAACAGATAGACAAACAGAAAATACTGAAGAAAGAATGATTGTTGATAATAAGATTGAAATAAATTTCTTCATACTTTTTTCTCCTTTTAAAATAAATTATTTAACGATAAGTAATATAAATGATATATTACTCTTTACTTATATAGTAATTATACCATGAAACAAGCACAAGATGTTGTGATTTGCGTAAAAAATTTTAAAAATTTAAAGAAATATTTATAAAAATATTGAAATTTTAGTTGTAAAGTAATATAATAAAAAAGGAAAGCAAAAAGCTTTCTACGGTGTAATTTTACGGTTTTATGAGAAATAAGAAGGTGCAGAAATGTATCTTCTTATTTTTTACTTTTGTGCAAATTTCAATAATATAATTACAAATGAATTAATTTTATTATAACATTTGAAAAATGAATTTTCAAGATTTTAGTACAAATATTGATAATTTTATATTCAAAATAACAAAAAGAACCACTAATGAATAATCCATTAGTGGTTCTAACTTTTGTATTGTTAAAAAATTATTTAACCTTTACTTTACACTTTAGAGTGATACCGTTTGCCTTTACTGTAATAGTAGCATTACCCTTTTTCTTAGCAACTACTTTACCCTTAGCATTTACAGTAGCAACCTTAGTATTAGATGACTTGAATGTTACCTTGCCGGTTGGTATTATAAGGATGGCAAGGCATATAATTGGAACGATATATTATCAGGTGAAGTTCACCTATATGCTCATTGGATTAATGTAAATACAGTTGAAAAAACTTCTGATGATACAAAGGTGTTCAGCAACGGCTTAACTTCTTATAACGAATTTGACTTATTTGGTGTACAAATTCGTAATGCTAAAAAGGATGATAACTATCCTAACGGTACACATGGATTTGATGTATCAGGCTTAAGATTTGTTACTTCTCTAAGTGAAAATATACTAAGTCAACTTGATAACCTTTCATCTTCTAAACCTGAATATGGTTACATTATTGCAAAAGAAAGCACTGCAAAAAATAATGCTAAAGGCAATAATTATAAGCTGGAATATAACGGTACAAATGTTAATGGCAAGGACACAACTAAAGAGTATTATTATGTACAAAACCAAAATTGTACAAGTCAGGTTGGTGGATATGGTAGTCAAGTCCCTCTTGAGCACTTTAATAATAAGTCAGAAACATACCGTATTTATTCTGCTGTAATTACCTATAAAAATGATGGTCAACATACTGAAGAACAAATTGAACAAGCTAAATCAACTAATGTTATTGATAGATCATATATTCGTTATACAGATGCAAATGGTTTATTGAGAACCCATTACAACGATTATACCGGCACTAATGTTTATGGTGGTTGTAGTACTAACTTCAATTATGTTAATTCATTTATTCAAAACAATTATAATATTGTTGGTAAATAATAATAATTAATTCTAAAACCCCTTTTAGTATTAAACTAAAAGGGGTTTACTTTTCAATCAAAATTGACAAAAAAATAACGATTATGATATAATAAAGTAGAAAAATTATGTCATAAGAAGGGATTAAATGAAAAAGATAATTGCAATATTGCTTTCATTGATATTTGTTGTTTCTTTGTGTAGTTGTTCATCAGATGATGATAAAATTCGTTTTGGTGCTGCCGGTATTGGTGGTATTTATAACGAAACAGTTACATCAATCAGACAACTTGCTAATGAAAGTGGAAAGCTAAAAATCGAACAAAAAACTACTGCCGGTTCTGCAGCAAATGTAAGATTGCTTTCTCAAGGATATTTAGATGCAGCAATTGCTCAATCTGACATTGTGAGTGATGCTTATAATGGTGAAAACAATTTTGAAAAGTCAGGTGCATATAAAGGTTATAGTGCTTTGGCATCTCTTTATACTGAGGCTTGTCATATTGTAGTAAGAAAAGACTCTAACATAAATTCAGTTGATGATTTGCTTGGTAAAACAGTTAGTGTGGGTGAAAAAGAATCAGGTTCCGAATTAAACGCAAAACAAATTCTTGCATCATATGGGCTAAACTCTAGGATGGTTAAGGAAGTTAACCTTGATTATGCCGAAGCTGCTAAGAAACTTGAAAATAAGGTAATTGACTGTTTATTTGTTACTGTTGGTATGAATGCAACTATTGTTGATGAATTAGCAAAGCAATGCGATATTAAGCTACTTGAAATAGATAAAGCAACTTCTAATAAGCTAAAGTCAGCTTACTCTTATATTGATTACAAAATTCCAAAGAATACATATAACGGTCAAAACACAGATATAAATACTATCGGTATTAAATCTGTTATTCTGGTAAGTGACAAATTATCTAATGATAAAGTAAAAGAACTTGCTAAATTAATTTTCAATAATGCAAAGGAAATTCAGTTAACTGTATCTGCAGATATTGACATTACAGAGGAAAATGCAGTTGAGGGCATTAACATTCCATTCCATAAAGGTGCTATTGAATATTACAAAGAAAAAGGTATTACAGTTAAATAACTATTAGCTGCGAAAGGATTGATAACATTGGATATTACACTAGATATGTATCAAACAGTTGCAGTTGCTGTAGTTGTTTTGATGATAGGTAATTTCTTAAAGAAGAAAATTTCATTTTTGCAAAGATTCTGTATTCCATCACCTGTTATTGGTGGTTTGCTATTTGCAATATTTACATTAATATTGTACGCAACAGGAATTGCAGTAATTGTCTTTGATGACACATTAAAAGAAGTCTGTATGGTTCTGTTCTTTACTTCGGTTGGTTTCCAAGCCAACTTAAAAGTCCTCAAAAGTGGTGGTAAAGCACTTATCGTATTCCTTGTGCTAGTTGTTGCTCTTATGATTGGACAGAACTTTGCTTCAATCGGACTTGCAAATGTACTGGGACTTGACTCCTTAACAGGTATGACAACAGGTTCTATCCCTATGATTGGTGGTCATGGTACTGCCGGTGCATTTGGTCCTGTACTAGAGGACTTTGGTGTTTCAGGTGCTACAACAGTATGTACTGCTGCTGCAACATTCGGTTTGATTGCAGGTTCACTAATGGGTGGTCCTATCGGTAACAGACTTATTAAAAAGCATAATCTACTAGATACTATAAAAACTGAAGATGACAGTTTCCTAGTTGAAGAAGAAGAAAAGCATGAAAGACATTTTTCTATGTATGCTCCTGCAGTTTTTCAGTTGATTATTGCCGTAGGAATTGGTACAATAGTATCAGAACTACTTTCACTTACAGGAATGACATTCCCTATTTATATTGGAGCAATGATTGTTGCTGCTATTATGAGAAACATAGGTGAATACACAGGTAAAATTACTATTCATATGGGTGAAATAAATGACCTAGGTGGTATTTGTCTATCTCTATTCTTAGGTATAGCAATGATTACACTTAAGTTATGGCAATTAGCTGACCTAGCATTACCACTGGTTATCCTACTAGCAGGTCAAGCAGTACTTATGTTCTTATTTGCTTATTTTGTTGTATATAACATTATGGGTAGAGATTATGATGCTGCAGTAATTGCTGCAGGTACTTGTGGTTTTGGTATGGGTGCTACGCCTAATGCTATGGCTAATATGCAAGCTATTTGTGATAAATATGCTCCATCAGTTAAGGCATATTTGATTATTCCTATTGTAGGTAGTTTGTTTGCTGATTTCTTAAACAGCTTAACAATAACATTCTTTATTAATTTATTGTGATAATTTGGAGGTAATGTTTTATGAAGGACAAGTCAAAAGACAAGTATAGTTTCAATTCAGAAAATTTAGCAGTACCTGAAGTTCACACAGGAAAAGTAAAGCAAAATGATATTGTGGAAGATAATGATGATGAACCGGTTCTATATGATGTAGCAGTTCCGGAAGTTCACATTAAGAAAAAGAAGAAAAAGTAATATGTAACACAAAAGTCCTAGGATGATAATTTCATCTTAGGACTTAATTTTTTAATAAATATGACTAATTTAAATTCTGATAATCTTATTTATTATTTTCTTCAATATACTTTTCTTCTAGTAATTTTTCCATTACTTCAATATCATCAGTATTTGTAGAATCAAGAATTACAAATTTATAGCTACTAGTATTTTTAGTTATACTGTCTATCTCTTTATAATTATTTTTATCTTTGCTCATTTCATATAATCCTAACAATTAAAGTAAAATAAAAAGCCCATTAGAATGGGCTTTTTATGGCGAAGGGTTGGGGATTCGAACCCCAGATTTTGTTTTCACAAAATACAGTATTTCGAGTACTGGACCATTGACCACTCGGACAACCCTCCAAATAAATAGGAAGTGTGCTAAATTAATACCACACTTACCTTTAATTATACAACTTTTCTTAATTCAAATAATGCAATAATAGAATTATTATATCTTTTTATACTTTTTCTGCATTTTCTTATTTCTGAAAGTATGACCTTTAGTATAAATAACTATTAGTATTACAACTATAATAATTACTGCAACAACAATATACCAAACATATGACGGAATTGAATTTAGATTAAAGCACCTTACATTAATCCACATTTGGTTCATTCTCTTATTTTCATCACTGTTAAAGAACATCATTACTGCACAACGGTTCAAAATATCTTCTGTCGGATATTGAGCAAACAGTTGTCTTTTTGTTTGGTCTTTTGTTGTCTTTAAAATATAATTTTTATCATCGGAATTACCTGTAAAGAAGAAACCTACAGGATAATCAACTGAATCTTCATCATCTTCTGCACCGTAGTTCCAATTAAGATATTCAAAAATTCTATTGTCATTTCCACCTGAAATACAACTAGTATAACCGATATAGTACATATTACGAATAACATTATCAGGTCTTGATACAAAGTTAATAAATGACTCAGCAACTTGTTGCTTTTCTTTATCACCGTTAATACCTTGCTTTAGCATTACCCAACCGTCACACCATAGATTTGAACATTCCTTAGGTACTGCATATTCAAGGTAACAATTGTCTTCTTCAGCTTGGTCAAGGCTATATACTGCATCTCCTGACCATTGGAAATTAGCAACTACTTTACCTGACACCATATCGGATTTACCACTATCAGTTTCAAATGAATAAACATTATCCTTGATACCTTGCAATCTTTCCTCAGCTTTATCAACTGTTGATTGAGAAGTATCATTCATTAATTTAGTGATTCGTTCATTATAGTTTTTAGAATTCTTAAATTCACTTGTTGACATTTTGTCTGAATTTATAAGACCTAAAACTGCAAAATAACTATCTCTAACACTATCTTTAATAGTGATTTGTCGGCTATACTTTTTATTTTCAAGTATCTTCCATGTTGAAGCATCTTCTGTTGATACAACTTTAGGGTTATATACAAAGCCCATTGTACCCCACATATAACCGGCTGAATAATCACTCCACTTTTTGTTATCAATCTTAGTTGTATCCATTAAGTTTTTGATATATGGAGAAACACCTTTTGCATAATAATTGTACTTATTACTTGTATCGAAAAATTCCTTTGACAAAGGTACTAACATATCTTCATCAATCATTTTCATACCCATATAATCAGAAGGACAAACTAAATCAAAATTATCACCTAGAGTAATTTGGTTATATAAATCCTCATTTGTACCGTAAGTTGAATATTCTACTTTAACCTTTTTACCATAGGTTTTGTAATACCAATTTTCAAAATCAGTAATCATAGAATTTTTACCGATTATATCACCACTATCAAGGTCAATGGTATCATCTTTGTCCCAATTACCCTCATCAATATATTCTTCGCAATTTGAAATTCTAAGGGTAATAACATCATTATCTTTTGCAGATACTGACATAGGCAAAATGAAAATAGATGCAGTTATTAATAGCACAACTAAAATAGAAATTAATTTTTTCATCTACTTTCACCTACCTTTTTATTTGTTCTGAAATAATTAATCAAAACAATTGAAATAACTATTGCAAGAATAATAGTAGATAATGCCCACAAAGCGGTTTTAATATTTGTTTGAGCACCTTTTGTAGCATTTACTACATAGGTACTGATTGTATTAAAAGTAGCAGGTTTTGTGTATGTTGTAACAAAATAATCATCCAGTGAAAGTGTAATTGAAAGCATAAATCCTGAAACTATACCCGGCATAATCTGAGGAATTACAACCTTAAATAATGCCTTTGATGGTGTTGCTCCTAAGTCTAGAGCTGCTTCATAAAGGTTATTGTCCATTTGCATAAGTTTAGGTACAACAGAAAGATATACAAATGGTGCACATAAAGTTACTTGACCTATAACAAGTGGAATATATGTGCTTTTATCAATACCAAAAGCAACAATTAGCAAAATACAAATTGAAAAACCTGTAACTACATCTGCATTAACAACAGGAATTTGGTTAGCATTTCTGATAAATGCTTTTGGTAATCTTTTGGAATAAAACGCACCGATTGCACCACTAGTGCCTAATACAACTGCAAGTATAGCAACAACTAATGCAAGTACTAATGTATCTACAATCATTTCTAACAGTTCTTTTGTAGTAAACAAGGTTTCATAGTTATGAAGTGAAAAACCTCTAATAGCACCGATTGTTGTAGAATCTGTAAAGCTATAAACTGCCAAAATAATAATCGGCAAGTATATTGCTAACAGTACAAGGAATACCCAACTAGCTGAAAGTATCTTTTTTATCATAGAGAAGCACCTCTGCTTTCTCCAACACCATCACCAAGTCTGTTGGTAAATATAGTCACAATAAAGATAATAACAAGAAGTACAATAGAAATCATTGAACCATTGTGCCAATCATAGGCGTTAAAGTAACTACCGATTAAACTACCCATAATATATGTGCTATTGTACAGCATATCAAGTACAACATAGTTTGTCATTACAGGTAAGAATACCATAGTAACACCACTGATAATACCCGGCATTGAAAGTGGTAATGTTACCTTTAAGAAAGTAATTCTATTGTTAGCACCTAGGTCATTAGATGCCTCAAGGAGTTTCTTATCTATCTTTTCAATTGTTGTATATAAAGGTAAAATCATAAAAGGTAAGAAGTCATATGTCATACCGATTATAGTATTTAAAAATGGATGGAAAGCTAGGTTACCCTCTATTGCAGTTAAAATTTCTTTTAATGCTGTAATTCTTAATGTGAAGTTAATCCACATAGGCATAATAAAAAGCATCAAAAGAACTGATTTCCTTTTTAACTTAGAATTGGCAAGTATAAGTGCTACAGGATAAGCAATTAATAAACATACTGCTGTAGTAACTAAAGCAGTAAACATACTATAAAGTAAAGTACCTATAGTGTTACTGTCAGTAAAGAAATCTGTAAAATTAGAAAGTGTAAACTGACCCTCACCATTAGTTAAAGCATAATAAATAATTACAAGCAAAGGTGCAATAACAAACAAAACAAGAAACAATCCGTATGGAATACAGAGTTGTTTACGAGAAAACTTAAACATTTTTCAACCTCCAAATGATGATTACTTTAATTTCAATGTAATATTTTCTTTAGGAATAATCAGACTGACAAAGTCATTTTCATTCCACAAGTCTTCATCATCAAATATGAAGTCATATTCGTTTTCTGTTCTAACAATATACTGATAGTGGTCACCTTTATAAATAAGTGAAATAATATTACCGGTAGTACCACCCTTATCAGCATCATCACTCATTTCAATTGAACCAAATACAGGGATAGAAACTGAAACTTCTTTGCCTACTACATCAATTTCATTACCCATTTCATCAACAAGCACATCATCAACATACTTGGAATTTGGATAAAGCTGAGTAAGGTCACATTCAAATTCACCATCAGCAAATTCAACTGTATTGTGCTTTGTGATAACACCCTCAAAGTCATTAGTAGTAAGGTTATTTTCAATCAAATGAATACTATCAGGATCAATATCAATAGAAATTGTGTCACCTACAACTGCATTGTAAATTGAATGGATAACAATTTCATTATCACCTGAAAGAACTGTAATTTCATAATGAACACCTTTAAATACAACAGAGTCAACTACAACATCCATCATACCCTCACCCTTAGGTTTCATTACAATATCTTCAGGTCTAACAACTACCTCAACCTTAGTTCCAATATGGAAGTCATCAACACAAGTAAATGTATGGTCACAAAACTGTACTTGTAACTTATCGGTAACTTTACCATTGAAAATATTACTTTCACCGATAAAGTCAGCTACAAATGCATTCTTTGGTTCGTTATAAATTTCTTCCGGTGTACCAATCTGCTGAATTACACCATCCGACATAACAACAATTTTATCAGACATTGTAAGTGCCTCTTCTTGGTCATGAGTTACATATATAAAAGTAATTCCAAGTCTTTCATGCATTGCCTTTAATTCAATCTGCATTTCTTTACGCATCTTAAGGTCCAATGCACCTAAAGGTTCATCAAGTAAAAGAATCTGAGGTTCATTTACAATAGCTCTTGCAATAGCAATTCTCTGTTGCTGACCACCAGACAAAGTATCTACAGAACGCTTTTCAAAACCCTCAAGGTCAACTATCTCTAAGGCTCTCTTAACCTTTTTATCAATTTCCTTCTTAGAAAGCTTTTCTTTACGAGTGATAATCTTGCCATTATCTTTCTTGTAAGTAACTTCATTAGTTTTTAGCTTTAAGCCAAAAGCAATGTTATCATATATATTAAGATGTGGGAAAAGTGCATATCTCTGAAACACAGTATTGATAGGTCTTTCATATGGAGGAAGATTACTTATGTCCTCACCTTTTAAAGTGATCTGACCCTCAGTAGGAATTTCAAAACCTGCAATCATTCTTAGTGTAGTTGTTTTACCACAACCTGATGGTCCAAGAAAGGTTACAAACTCACCTTTCTTAACTTCCAAATTAAAATCCTCAACAACCACAACATCATCAAAAGATTTTCCAACATTTTTAAGTTCAATAATATTCATTGAATTAGATACCTTAGACATAACAACCTCCTTATTTATTACCCGTCTAAAAAAACAGAGGAAAACTCCTCTGTTTACATTTAAAATTATACACAAATTTTCACATATAGTCAATGAATATAAAGGATTATTAATGTAAATTTAATATAAAAATAAAAGTACAGAGAATACTCTGTGCTAAAAGGACAATATATGACAAGAAATCAGGAATTTTTCTTATCCCAATTTCTAATATGTACGAAATAGAATACTGCACCAACAAGTAGCATACCACCAACAATATTACCTAAAGTAACATAGATTAATTGGTCTGTACCTGCAAAGTGCTTTAAATTTTCACACTGCTGAGCAGTAATACCAAATAGCTCTTTAGCCTTTGCAACATACTGTGGGTTAGTTGTTGCTAAAATACCTGAAGGTAAATAGAACATATTAGCAACACAGTGTTCAAATCCACAAACAACAAATAAACAAATTGGGAAAAATACTGCAAAAATTTTGCTAATTACTTCCTTAGCAACACTGGACATTAGGATTGCCAAACAAACAAGAATGTTACACAAAATACCACTAACAAAAGCAGTAGACGGAGCAAGTGAAGTCTTGCCAATTGCAACCTTAATTGTATAAGCACCTAGGCCACCACTTGATAGGTCAAACTGACCTGAATAGAAAATCAAAAAATCCATTATAAGCGCACCAAGTAAATTAGAGAAATACACAACAACAAGATTACGAATCATCTTAGATACTTTAATCTTCTTATCAAGTGCACCCATTATCATCAAACAGTTACCGGTAAAAAGTTCGCTACCGGTAAACACAACAAGCATAAGACCTACAGGGAAAATCACACCGGCTAACATTTTTGCAACACCGGTATTATCAATACCATGAACAACAACATTACTTGCTGCACCACCAAATGCAATAAATGCACCTGCCATCATACCCAAAATAAACATTTTTAGTAGTGGTAAATTTGACTTTTTAACTCCGGCATTAATATTAATATCAGCCATTTCAGCTAACATATTTGAAGTTCTTCCCAAAGTTTCTCCCCCATTTCAAATTGACATCAAGAATTATTTTATCATATATACACCTATTTAACAAGTAAAGTACATTATAAAAAATAATCATAACATATAGTCAATATTGATATAGAGAATTTCTATAAAAATTATGTGATAATCAATCAAATTCTAAATATTTAATATTAAGTTCACTTTCACTACCAACAATTGTTTCAATTTTAGATATAATTTCTTTGTAATTATCGGAATAAATAAAAATTTCAGTATGGCAAGTTGCTTGTAAAATCAAAATGAGTAAGGGAGAATGAAATGATATGTTTATTAATTGATATACATTACATCATTATCATTTATTTGATTATTCTCACAATAAGCAAACATATTTGTGCTTAGAGGAGTGCCGGAGTTTGTATCTACATATGCTGTATCATCAGCATTAATAAATCTACCGGTTTTTGAGTCATAGTATCTACTTTGGAGATAGTACAAACCTGTATCTGTATCATACACATAACCACGATAGCGGAATGGGTTAAAGTCTTTGACATGGGCATAAGTTCCGTTTCCTGAGCTTGTTTCGTTCAGAATTTTACCCCAGGCATCGTAAGTGTATTCTACTAATACATTACCACTTTCATTTACAATCTTTGTAATATCACCCTGTAGATTCTTTACATAATAATACATTGAGTCATTTATTGACATTGCCGTTACAGAGTTGTTGCTATCATAGTAGAAATATGCTACTACTCCACCCTGCATCATTGCAATCAGGTTGTTGTTATCATCATAGTAGTAATATGTAGTGTAGTTGGAATCATCCTTGCGAGTTCTCAGACCATCTGCATTATACTTGAATGTAATTTATAGTATCACGGAACTATAGGGTTACTTCCCAACTTTACGCCAATACTGTGGCAGTTGTTTTTTGATGTATAAATCAACACTAAATATTAGACCTTTGTATATAGACCATATTTTCTTTATATGAATACCCAATAAAATAAAAATCCATTAATTCATTAATCTTAATGTCTTCATTAATTCTAGATGTTCCAATATCATAAAGTATAAATCTTAAATCTTGATTAGGTATTATTTTACCATCTAGTCTACCACCAATTGGATTCATGTCAATATCAGTTTCGGAATCCCATAAAAAATTGTATATTTCACTATTTTGTTCTAAATAAGACCACCTGCTATCTATTGTACTATTAAACAACTTATTATCTTCTCTATTTAGTTCAATTATTTCAACAGTATCCCCGTCACCATGAAATCCTCCAACATCATCCGAAAAATATTTAATATTGTCAGCATTTACTTTTACATCAAGCACTTTATTTACTTTTTTTATAAAGGAATATCCAGTTTCCTTATAAGGAAAACTACAAATTAAAACCATCACACTAACAATAATAATTGATATAAAAAATACTTTTTTGGACACCTCATATCACCTTCTCGTATTGATAACAATAAATATTTTATAGGGTACAATTATACCTAAATTCTGGTCAGAAAATGCCATATTATTTCCAATCTTTATCGGCCAATTACCCGAATAATTCTCAAGTTTAAAGTCATACGTATCTTTCAATACAGTTTGAAAATATCTACTACCATTTATCCAAATCTCGTTAACAGTTGCTTCTACATGGTGCAATGCGCCGAAAAGGTCTCCAGATTTGAATGTAATTTTACTTTTTTTGTTTACGACCCACTTATTCTTATATTTTTTCCGTATTGATCTAATAAAACCTTTATACTCATTTGTTTTTTTGATTATTTTCGTAATTTTATCGTGTGATGAATACAATAGTGATGAAGGTTTATCCTTCAAACTGTGTAACAGAAATTTCGCAGAAAACTCCCATCCGTACAACTTTAAGTAATGTGCAACATTATTCTTCCAAAATGCTCTCCCTGCATCTTTTTCCTCTTTTAGTAATCGTCCATCATAATCATAATTGTTTAAACAATTATTCTCACAATAAGCAAACATATTTGTGCTTAATGGAGTACCGGAATTTGTATCTACATATGCAGTATCATCAGCATTTATAAATCTACCTGTAAACGGGTCATAATATCTAGTTTGAAGATAATAAAGAGTGGTATCTTCATCATAAACATAACCACGATAACGAAGTGGATTTAATCTCCTTAATATTGGCTCGCCTTTCTCTTCAAGAATATTACCCCAAGAATCATATACATAACTTGCATAGCTAATACCGTCTTCATCAAGAATCTTTACTATATCACCTTACATAGTATAACATCTTACCGTTATAAGATATTGCCACCGGACTGTTCTCGGAATCATAATATCAGCAATTAGATAATTATTACTATTATCTTACATTAAAGATTTTTTTAATGAATAGAATCATTTAAATAGTTCTATTTGTTTTTCTTAAAAATCAAGGTTTTCCCCTTGAGGTAGTTGTATTTCTTATTCTCAACTTTATCTATTTTAACAGTTAGTTTTCCCCATGAGTAATCATAAGAAGATGCAGAAGCATAACTTTTAAAATCAGTATATTTTTCACCATTTTCTGTGACTGTATAATATTTTCCTATATAAAAGCAATCGTACTCAACCATAACATCTACCTTATGATTGTTAATAGTTGCATTTTTACATTGATCTCCACTAGCTTCAGGAAAATTTTTGCCGTAACTTGAAAATGAAAAATTATATTCCTTACAATACCAATTTTGTTTATATTCTTCATCACTATCTAAATATGTATGCATATTATAATTTAAAAAACTAAAAAATACTGTTAATAAAATTAAAAAAGCAGAGCCAAAGATAATAACTTTAGTTGATGTTTTTAAATGCTTCATATTTACCTCGTCAAAATGTAAAACCAATTATAAAATTGCTTTTTTGTTTTTTAGCAAAAGACTTAATATTGATTGGAGTTTTATCAGTACTATAAACATCTTTGTTATATGCATTGTACTTTTTGGATTTTTTATCATACTCAATGCAATAAGTATGAATACCATTATAAAAATGATCGTTCCAAAGTGAAATAATAGCAATTTTTGCTTTTTTAATTGACTTTATAAAACGATCAAAAGTTGACTCTCCTTGGTACATGTCTCTTTTTATCTTATGAAAATCAAAATATCCTGCAATACTTAACGAGTTTGTACCCCAAAGCCCACCAAGCATATCCATATCATTCATTTCAGCCTCAAGCATAACTTGATAGAAATACTGAAATTTTCCTAAACGCTTTAAAGTGTTATAGATCGCAATAAGTTCACAACCTACACTTGCAACCGTAGCATTATTAGATCCGTATTTTAAATTTTTAACTTTCTTGTTTTTTGTCCATAGATATACCCACTAAATCTACCTAGAGCAGACCGATTGTCTTTATATCTTTTTTTAAGTTTATTATATCTTGTACAAAATGCTTGCCATGCATCAGGATAGCCCTCATACATTTTCTTATGAGCATTGTAATAAGAACTCAGATTATGATACCATTGTCCAGTATAATCTACATTGTTTACAGGATCATTTTCGCAATATGTATAAATATTATCACCTATTGCAGTACCTGAAGAACTGATAAAAGCAGTATTATCAGCATTTATAAATCTACCAGTAGTTGGGTCATAATATCTAGTTTGAAGATAGTACATTGCAGTATCTTCATCATATACATAACCACGATAACGAAGTGGATTAATTGAAGATAGTTCATCTTCTGACTGTGACAGAATATTACCCCATGCGTTATATACATAACTAGCTTTTTCATTTCCATCTTCGTCAAGGATTTTTACTATGTCACCTTGCAAATTTTTTACATAGTAGAACATTTTTCCAAAATCTCCCCTACTCAATTTTTAATGAGTAAGGGAGATTTGTTTTGATTGTTACTACTGGACAATTAGACTATTATTTTAATAGTTTTGCACTAAGTTTCTAAATAATCATCACGCAATTTTCACTTGTTATTAATGAATTAATACGGTAACAATAAGTAACAATCTTGTATCTTATACAAAAAAAGTAATCAAATCCTCAATTTCAAAAAATAACATTAAAATTACCCATAAAAGACATAAAATAGTTTTCAGCAATTCATTTCTTATTTTAAATTTAGATAAGAAATCCAACATTAATGGTACAGTTAATATGCCTAATAAAATTAAAACCACTATATCAATCATATCAAACATAAAAAGCCCTTTCTATTTGTGAGTATGATGGAAGAATTGTTTCAAATGCCACAACCCACTAGGTAAGTCAAAAAGTATGCTTTTCACTCGAAGTGCTAGTGTAACTATCATTGCAACATTTATTACAACTCCCCACCATTGTCCAAAAGAAAAATAGAATATTGCTTTTCCAATGATAAGCCCAAGTGCCCAAGCAGTAAACGATCCAAGAGCAGATCTAACAAAACCTTTAGCAATTGCAGAAACAATTGCCGCCAAACCCTTTCCGATTTTATATATAGCCTTAGCTAAATGTACCCATCTAGATGAATATCCTGTAGGGTCAAAAATATTTATTGGATTATTACGACTATATGTCATCAAGTTAGTATCTAATACACTAACACTAAAAGGAGCTAACATTAACATATTTGTATCATCAGCATTGATAAATCTACCGGTTTTTGGGTCATAGTATCTACTTTGGAGATAATACAGACCTGTATCTGTATCATACACATAACCACGATAGCGGAATGGGTTAAAGTCTTTGACATGGGCATAAGTTCCGTTTCCTGAGCTTGTTTCGTTCAGAATTTTACCCCAGGCATCGTAAGTGTATTCTACTAATACATTACCACTTTCGTTTACAATCTTTTTAATGTCGCCCTGCAAATTCTTTATGTAATAATACATTGTGTCATTGAGGGACATTGCTGTTACAGAGTTGTTGCTATCATAGTAGAAATATGCTACTACTCCACCCTGCATCATTGCTATTAAATTGTTATTATCATCATAGTAATAGTAATAAGTGTAATCAGAATTATCCTTACGAGTTCTTAAGCCTTTGATATTGTACTTGTATGTTATTGTATCTTTGGAAGTTTTTACTTGAGAAAGTTGTCTTCCGTTCTTCCACTGCATTGTCATTCCGTTACGATACTTTAGTGGATTGCCTATTCCATCATATGTTATTGTTTCTCCGTTATATGATGTTAGTTTATCTTTCCATGTTGTATCGTAACCATATGTATTTGTTTTCTTTAACGCATTGGTTGAACTGTTATAGATTTGTAATACTAAAAATATTCAGCATAAATCAAGTAAGTTATAAATCATCTCTAAAATCATAACTTTCGTCAATTACATTGATACGATGGTTATTTATATCAATAGTATTTTCGTCAATCCATTTCATATCTACAGTATCTTCATGATAATTCCAATAGATATTTCTAGTTTTGCCTGATGAATTATACACTACTTCACATCTAATGGCATAATCTGTTGTTGCATTACCACCAAATAAGTAAGCATTAACTGTATAATTTTTATTTGGTGAAACGCTGGATTCAAGAAAATCACCCTTAGGTAAATTATCCATTCCACATCTACTAAAAAATAAAATCAATATAATTGGTAAAATAAAAAATATAGAACATTTTAGTTTCATAGTTTACTCCTCTCCAATTACCATTGGAATCTGTGTTTACGATAATAATGACTCCAGTACGAATGACCAATTAATATACACTGTGTATCACGTGGATCGTCAAAAAAAGACTTCCAATATTTCCAATCAGATGTTCCAGAGATAATCTGGTATATCCCAGCTCCTGTACATAGAGTAACACTTGAAAATAGTACAGAACCTACAAATCCAAAGTGAACATTCCCCACATCTTCGGCAGTTAATTTGTCTTTAAAAAATATATAATAATCTTTTTTACTTTTTAATTTCCAAGCAGATTTGTTTTTTAAATCCCATTTTCCACCTGTTTTTACTAACTTATAAAACTTATGAAGAATATTTATTTTTCCTAAATAGCCACGCTTTCCTTGACGACAAGCATATCTATATAAATAACCTGCATTCGACATCATCAGACCAAGTAATTTATACGAAATATTAATCGCTCTATACCCATTGTAATCTACACCATTAACAGCATTATTTTCACAATAAGCGAACATATTTGTGCTTAGAGGAGTACCGGAATTTGTATCTACATATGCTGTATCATCAGCATTAATAAATCTACCGGTTTTTGGGTCATAGTATCTACTTTGGAGATAATACAGACCTGTATCTGTATCATACACATAACCACGATAGCGGAATGGGTTAAAGTCTTTGACATGGGCATAAGTACCGTTTCCTGAGCTTGTTTCGTTCAGAATTTTACCCCAGGCATCGTAAGTGTATTCTACTAATACATTACCACTTTCGTTTACAATCTTTGTAATGTCGCCCTGCAAATTCTTTATGTAATAATACATTGTGTCATTGAGGGACATTGCTGTTACAGAGTTGTTGCTATCATAGTAGAAATATGCTACTACTCCACCCTGCATCATTGCTATTAAATTGTTATTATCATCATAATAATAGTAATAAGTGTAATCAGAATTATCCTTACGAGTTCTTAAGCCTTTAATATTGTACTTGTATGTTATTGTATCTTTGAAAGTTTTTACTTGGGAAAGTTGTCTTCCGTTTTTCCACTGCATTGTCATTCCGTTACGATACTTTAGTGGATTGCCTATTCCATCATATGTTATTGTTTCTCCGTTATATGATGTTAGTTTATCTTTCCATGTTGTATCATATCCGTATGTATTTGTTTTCTTTAACGCATTGATTGAGCTGTTATAGACTTGTACCTTTTTTATGTTACCTGCGTTATCATAAGTAACAATAGTTAATCATTAAACTCATTTTTATAATATTCAAAGAATTTTTCTGCTTGACCATTAGTATTAGCAATTTTAACAAAATCAACTATATACCAAGAATAGTCATAATCCACAATAAGTATAGGAATGTTTTTAAACCTATCCCTCATTATGTCTTCATTCTGTATTTGATTGACAACCCCTGCAATTTCACAACAAAGGTCGTAATACCCAGTTGGTCCTTTACCAATATAATTCATATCATCATCGTACATAGAACTTTCATCTTCTCTAATTTCACTAATTCCTTGAGAAACAAACCATTGATACAAAACCTCTGTACCATCAACACATTCATCTTCATCAGCTAAAAAAAACTCCTCACTATTGTCCCATTCAGCAATATTCCATCTTTCCTCACTACATTCAGGAGCATTATCACAATCCTTTTCTGTATTATATAACATAACAATACTAGGAAAATTCTCAAATCCTTTGTAGCAATTATTACATTCAACTAAAATAGAAATAGCATATACATCATCTTCTGCTATTTCATTAATATGGTTTAAAATCTCTTTATACAAATATTGTTTTAACATTAATATCACTCCTAAGGAATTTGTTTATTTGCTGCTAGCAACAATTCTTTAATATATTTAAGAATTGCTATTGTCTTCTTTCGTTCACCTTTACCTTTACTTAATAACCTATATACTTTATCGTGATATACCCTTGTATGCATACATCTGTGAAGTCTATATTTCACATAAACTAAGTTATAAGTTGAATTAATTCCTATGTTTGCCTTTTGTAAAAGTTTTCGAGAATTAAATGCACGAGCAGCTTTTTTAGCAACAATGTGATGCTTTTCTTTTTTTTGAGATTTAGGTTTCGTTTTAGCTCTATCAATGGAATTAGCAATAGTATCCGACAATGATTCACAAGCCTCTTTAATTTTTGCTCCACAAACTCTAACAACATTATTTAAAGCATCCCGAACAGCAGGACTACTAAGAAATACCGCTGCAACAGTTATCACTAACGCACCAACAAATAAATAAGCCAAATCATCTACTAAAAAGAAATACCCTGTTTTATCAACATTATTAATAAAATTATTCTCACAATAAGCGAACATATTTGTGCTTAGAGGAGTGCCGGAATTTGTATCTACATATGCTGTATCATCGGCATTGATAAATCTACCGGTTTTTGGGTCATAGTATCTACTTTGGAGATAATACAGACCTGTATCTGTATCATACACATAACCACGATAGCGGAATGGGTTAAAGTCTTTGACATGGGCATAAGTTCCGTTTCCTGAGCTTGTTTCGTTCAGAATTTTACCCCAGGCATCGTAAGTGTATTCTACTAATACATTACCACTTTCGTTTACAATCTTTGTAATGTCGCCCTGCAAATTCTTTATGTAATAATACATTGTGTCATTGAGGGACATTGCTGTTACAGAGTTGTTGCTATCATAGTAGAAATATGCTACAACTCCACCCTGCATCATTGCTATTAAATTGTTATTATCATCATAATAATAGTAATAAGTGTAATCAGAATTATCCTTACGAGTTCTTAAGCCTTTGATATTATACTTGTATGTTATTGTATCTTTGGAAGTTTTTACTTGGGAAAGTTGTCTTCCGTTTTTCCACTGCATTGTCATTCCGTTACGATACTTTAGTGGATTGCCTATTCCATCATATGTTATTGTTTCTCCGTTATATGATGTTAGTTTATCTTTCCACGTTGTATCGTAACCATATGTATTTGTTTTCTTCAATGCATTGGTTGTTAAATTGTAGACCATTACCTCTTTTATGTTACCTGCGTTATCGTAAGTAACATTTGTTATTTCTTTGCTGAAATTGTCGGTTATCTGTGTAATCTGATTTAGATTATCGTATTTGTAGCTATACTGATTATGTGATGATGAATCATTTTCATAATAGGCAGTTATATTGCCATTTTCATCATATTTATAATCATAATTTATTGCATTATTTAAGCTACCATATGAATAAGCAACAGTTGACACATTATTTGTTGTTTTATGATCCTTGGTAGCATACTTATACTTTGACTTAAATAGCTCATTTCCGCTATGATTTGTGGTTATGCTACTTAGTCTGCCAAAGTCATCGTTATTACTTGTTACCTTTACTTTTCGTGGACTGTTTTCATCACCACTGATATATTCTACAAATTCATCATAGTTATCATCTGTACCACGCTTAATAGTCTTGTATCTATTATTTATATTTGTTTGTTCAATAGTATTACCGTTAGAGTCTAACGAAATATTTTGAACAAGTTTTACTGTACCATATTCATCAACTGTTTCTGAAGTTTTTGATACAAGATTACCATTACAATCATAATAGTAATTAATAGTTTGGTTTAACCAATAATCATGTTCTCTGGTTACAAGACCTTTCTTGTTGTATTCATATGAAACAACATCATATCCTGCACCTGTAACTAAAATAATTCTATCATAACGGTCATAATGATATCTGTAAAAACCACCGTTACCATAACTTATTGATTCTAAGTTACCGTTATTACTATTATAGTTATATTTTACAATACTCTTATTTCCAACTTTTACTTCTAACAATTTATTATAAATTGTGTAGTTAAAGTTATAAGCAAAGCTATTATGCTTTATAGAAGAAAGCTGGTTTTGATTATTGTAAATATAGGTATTTGATGAATTGCCATTTGAAATAGAAGTAGTATTACCCTGAATATCATAACCATAGGAAGTAACATTGCCTTTGCCATCTTTTACAGAGGTTTGATTTCCATTCTTATCATATGAATACTCAGTTGTATTCCCTGCATCATCAGTTTCTTTAGTTATATAGTTTTCTGTTGAATCATATTCTACAGAATTTTCCATATAATCTTTTGATGTGTCTAGGGTTTCAGATACTACACTTTCATCAACAGGTTCAGCTGAATTATTTGTGCTATCATCTGAGTTACCATCTTTTTTCTCAAAAACCAAATTTTCTGCAAAGTTAAGCATTGCATTCTTAACTTCCATTATATTCTTATTGTAACCATAAACGAAAGCGAAGTCAACTGTTTTTATAATTTTATTTGCTTCTTCCGGTGTTACTGATAAGGTAACAGACTGTTCTGCTGAAGTATAAGCATTATACTCTTGATAATGGTCTTCAGTTGTATTATCAGCATAATTAATTTTTAATGCTATACCAAAAGTTCTGTTATCTGTTGTTAACGGAACTGAGTTTGCTTTTGCAGTACCTGAAATGTTGAATACAACATTAGCTCTATTAACATTTACAGATTGATAAACATGCTTATCTTTTAGTGAATTATTATCACTCTCAGTATTGTCATCAGTAGTATCATTATCATCAGTTTCATTTTCATTTGTAACTTCATAAGTTCTATTGTACTTTCTTGTTACAAAACCTTGTTGATAAGTCTTTTTGTTACCATCAGTTTTTTCAATGTTACCGTATGGTTCTGTTTCAGTTTCAATAGAAGTATAAGTTTGTGCTGTAGAATCAGTGGTTTCTTCAACTGTTGTATCAACAGTTGGTGCAGGTTCTCCACCACTACCTTTGATTGTATTCTCAGTTACAATATCTCCACTTTGATTATACCATTTATTTTGTTCACTGCTCCAATTATTTGCACTGAAATCACTGTATGAAAGAGCATTATAGTCATTCATAACTTTACCTTTTTCTAGTTGCAAACAATCAAACCATACTGAACCACTTGCATTTCTCAATGCACAATAAAATCTAATCTTTGAAGTATTCTTAGGTAATGTAACAGTTAAACTGATTCTTTGCCACTTTGATGCAGTCGTTGTTTCTAATAAAGCAACACTATTATCATCACTAATTACTGAACCTGATGGGTCAAATGTTTTTAATTTTAGCATTGCACCCTTTTGACCATCACGAGTACCTTCTTTTAGAGCTTCATTAATATACACATAGCCTGATAATGTGACTGTGTCACCAGCTGAAAGGTTATAATCACTTATATTCATATCATGATTAATAGAAGTATAGAACTGGTTTGTTGAATCAGCATTATGTGTGATTTTTAGTGAGTTACCACCAAAATAATAAATTCCTGTATCTACTGATGCAGTACCACCGGAACTATTTTCTGTTTTAATACTTTCATTAGACTTTTTATAATAATGATTGCTACCTAAACTATCAAAGTAACTGGATTCATCAATATAGTTTCGTGTATATGAATCTGAACCACCCATTGCTGATAGTCCGGAACCACCTTCACCTTCTTCTATATAGCCATACTCATTTAATTTAGTTATTGTATTACCATATTCATCAAATGTATATGTTTCGCTTCTACCGTTTCTATCAATGAAAGTAGTTGTATTATAACCTTTATTATATTTATCATTACTACTTTCATGTGTACCGTAAACCATCTTTAGGTAGTTACCTTCTTCATAAATACCTGTTGAGGTATTGTAGCCATATTCAGCAGCTTTTGTTACCTTGCCATTTGAATATGTAAACTGCATTTTCATACCGTTTTCAGAATTTATATCATCATTAAAGTGATATTTTACAACACTTAGGTAATTGTTACTATATTCAAATGTTGTCCATTTATTATCAATAAACTTAATACCGTATGGTAAAGTACAACCGGAATAATAGATGAAATATGCTGCATCATCAGAATCTACAGTAATCTTTGAATAACATCTTCTTGTAGAACCATCACTATCAGTTACTACATTGTAGTAAACATGATATTTATGCAATGTACTTGTTATCTCTGAAAGATAACCGGCAGAATCATATGTATATGTAATATTGTTTTTACTATTATCAGGGTCAGTTTCTGACTTGATATATGATGCATTATTGTTATTTGGAATATCATATACTTCGACTCTATCACTTTCAATAGTAAGTTTGTTATTCTGTACTTTTAATGTATAACCTAAATCATCTTCATCATTTAGTTCAGTTTCACCATCAACAATTTTAAAATAATGGTCAACTGCATCAGAATCAGTATATACATAATATCCATCTATTTTTTTAACTGATTTTTCAAAAGACATACGATGACCATATCCGGCAAGACCTAAAACATCTTTTCTTGCACTATGATATGTCTGATAAATGCTATAAGGCATTCGTTCGCCTTTTTCTTCATACAAACTTTGTTTGAAGATTAGACCACCTGTATAGTCACAAATTGAAGCATCGGCTTTTTGACCACAAGTAACTGTATGAGATGACAAATTATTTTCAGAACCTGTATAATCTTTATATATTATCTGAAATTGAGGTAACTTATCATTAAAATAACAACAGTAACCACCAAAGTCAGTTACACTACTATTACTCTTAAGATAAATACCGTTATTTTTTAGTGAACCATCAACCCATCGTTTATACGCCTTAGTAATATCGAAAGTAACAGGATTAGTGTTACCGTTTTTAGTAGTAGCATAATCTATAATTTGACTTGAATCGTAAGTAACATTATTGTATGTAGCACTACTATTCGACCAATCTGACTTAATGGTATACGCTTCAATTTCCATATCTGTCGTTTCTTTAAAAGGATATATAGACACTTTGGCACTAACAATATTCTTGTTTATTAAATTACTATCAATATTTTTACTTTTAATAAGTGCACTATACGTAACCGTCAAATCATCCTAAAAAATCCCTGCGAGTTTGTTCTCGCAGGGATTTCCATATGTATCAAATTTTAACTTTGCACTCCTCTGGTGCATTCCAAGGCAGTAGAATATCAGCCGTTTCATTTTCCTTAATATTAGGGAACTTTTGAAGATATAGGTCAGATATCTAAACGGATTCAGATTGTTCTCTTTGGCTGTTTCGATTATGCTGTACATAACAGCACTGCCAGTAGCTCCTGACTCAGTATTGGCAAACAGGAAATTCTTTCTGCCCATCACAAAGGCTTAATGCTTCTTTCGGCTCGGTTATTGTCAATTTCTAATCTGCCGTCCTCTAAATATCTTCTGAGATATTTCTCGTTATTCTTAAGATAGGTAAACGCACCACCAAGTTTGCTTTTAAATGCTATGCTTTGCTTTTCAGCCCAGCACAAAAAAAGCGTCAAGAATTGGCTTTGATTTTTCTTGTCGCACCTTTAGTATTTCTTCATAGCTTTTATCAGCTATTTCTTTTCTATTGCATATAGCTGATTGCAGTAATCTAAAGCAATTCCAGCTGTTGAGTTTGCTCGTTCGTCCTTGCTTATCATTTCTAATGCTTCAGCAAATTTTCTTCTGCAATGCGCCCAGCAACCAACAACTGTGAAGTTATCTCCAAGTTTGTGATATCCCTGATAACCATCTGCGTGTATGTAGCCATTAAAACCTTCAAGAAAGTTCTCCGCATTTTCAATCTTTCTGTTTGGTTTGTAATCATACAGTACGATATTCTTTTCAGAGCATCCACTCGTTCTGTACAGCCACATATATGCTTTCTTTGGAGTAGGCTTCTCTTTGGTTTTCAGTACCTGCAGTGTTGTTTCATCTGCATGGATTACTTCCTCTTTTATGAGAAGCTCTCTTAACTTCTCATATATTGGTTCTAACCACAGCTGACTCGCTTTAAGTATCCAGTTAGACATTGTCTGTCTTGTTAATTCAACACCTTGCCTTTTCAGGTCTTGTTCTTGTCTATAGAGTGGTGAGTATATCACAAACTTCTGTGTCATAATGTGAGCCACTGCTTCTGGTGAAGCAAAGCTGCCTTTGATTACTGGCTTTTCCTGTGGTGTTTTACTATTGGGGTCTCAATACCGTTTTTCTCACAATTCTTGCAGGCGTAGGTGTAATATACATCCTCCTGAATAATCACCTCAGCAGGTTTGATTTTTAATGTTTTCTTTACTTCCTTACCAATAACCTCAAGCTGTTCATTACAGTTAGGACATACCTTTTCTTCTTCGGGAAGAGTATGCTCTACAACAACTGTCTTGATGTTTTCTGGTAATTTGTCAAGAGTAGCTTCTTTCTTTTTTCGGGTATGAGAAGCCACCTTAACCTCTTCCTTTGCTTCTACATCTGAGTAGAGCTCTGCTTCGTTATGAAGAAGACTAAGCTGTTCGTAAATATATTCCGATTGTTCACTTTTTGAGCCATAGGTCTTTTTATTATTTATCTTAAGCTGCTCCATCAGCCACTTCACCTGTGTTTCAAGTTCTGAACAGTGCTCTTTTAATGATTTTAGTTCATTATATTCATCCAGTGAAATAGTAATTGTTTCACTGTTTTTATCCTTGATTATCATACCTATATTATACCACAAAACAAGGCAAAAGTACAGTATTTAAGCCATTTTATGAGAACTTTATTCCACTTATTTTTTGTGTTGACTTAGGCTGGATTATATTAAGTCCCTCCATTAACCAACGATATTGCTGAGGTGTTATTGTGACACATTCTTCAGATTTTCGAGGCCATTGAAACTTACCTTTTTCAAGCCTTTTATACAGAAGCAGAAATCCGTCACCTTCCCAATACAAACCTTTAATTCTATCCGTTCTTCGTCCACAGAAGAGAAACAAAGCATTTGTACAAGACTCAAGCTTAAACTGCTTTTCTATTATTGTTGCAAGTCCGTCTATTCCTCTGCGTAGATCAGTATATCCACTTGCAAGGTATATCGGGCAATTACAATTAAAATCATTAAGCATTTTTCATTGCCCTCAACACAGCTGTTATTGTAGCTTCGTCAGCACCATTATTGATTTCTACTGTGAAATCATTTCTTTTGATAGAAATCATAGGTGAGTTAGCGTTTACTTCTGGTTCTACTGACACTTCTATGAATTGAGGTCTGTTTTTTTGAGTGTAGGCTTCGTATACCTTTTTCTGTCTGCTCCAAAATGTACTTACAGGAATATTGTTATTTCTGCACCACTGCGCAACACTTAACCCACTGTTGTTGCATTCTCTACTTGGTTTGCCCAAAGAGCCAGGTTCTGTTCTTTTCTTAATGTTCTGACACCTTTGTTCATACGAAACTCTCCAATCGTTTTTTGTTGTAGTCTATTGTAGATGTTCGTCTACAACTTATTTACTTGGATATTTTCGCATGTTTTCAAATCCGCTTCAAGACGCTGGCTTATTTGACGGTTACCACTATACTCGGTATTATTGGCATCTTTACCAAGATAAAAGTGTGTCTGCTGACCTTCTACTGAATCCTTTTTGCTTGAATTTACTTGAGCTGTTTCAGTAGTAGATACAGAGGTAGCAATTACTTCCGGATCAATAGTAACAGGATATTTTGTATTAGCATTATTTAAAAAGTTTTTATCTGCAACAAGATTTACATATAGCTTATTATCTTGTATTCTATCAATCTTTAGTGATACTTTAGAACTTTGTTCACCACTTGCGTCATACATATATGGTGAAGTAACTGTATATGCAGTTTTGCCATCTTTTATTAGATTAATTGTTTGTTCATCTACTTGTTTTACTTTTAAGTCTTGAATATCATATTGAATTTGAAATTCATTATTTGCTTTTGCATTTTTTAGAATGATATTTTCTTTAACACCTGTAGATGAAATAAAACATTGTAAATCTGTATTATCATAAATATTGTTATAATTCACTTCAGAAGAAAGATTTTGCAAAGTAGTAAATTTTCGATTACCTTCTAGCTTTTCATTGTCTTTAACTACTTTAGCTTTTGAATTATTTGAATCAACATACTTCCAACTAATGTTACCTTTAGATGTATTAAGAGAAACTAACTCTTCTTCTCTTGAGTTAGTAGAGAGATCAACATCAATATTACTTTTCTTATTAGAATATTTTGTTTCTTCCTCATTACTAGAAGTTTCAACATTTTCCTTAACTAACGAATTATCATATTCAACCCATTTTCCACTTTTAGTTTTATAATGAACCGGAACAACATAATTTACAGCCATAAATGTTCCATCATCTAAACGAAAATGTTTTGTGTATTTATCACGATTTTCAGTGATTTCTGATACTATATTTCCTACTTCTGTTCCATCACCTATATTTGAAAAATTAGGATTTGATGGAGTTTCATCATTGTTCTTACCTATGGTTTCAGCTAATACATGTGTTGAGATTGATGATAAAAGTGTGATACACAAGATTATTGAAACAACTGACATAATTTTTTTAATACCTTTTTTCATAGACCTTCCCCTCTGTTTAATATATTTTTGGTTTTCTACATCGTATTGTTAATTATCACCTCCAAGTAATTATATGTTCAATATTTGCAAATATTATATTCATTTAACTTAATGTATTTATATTCTGACAATTAATACGGAATTTGTATAATTTTGTCACTTAAAGTAATATTATTCTACTATAATAAAAATAAAATGTCAATATAAATAATAATTTTATTGAATATTTATTATTACTGTTACATTTGACGATTAGTGGGAGTAAAAAAGCTGCTAGCAACATGCTAACAGCTTTGATTAAAGATATGATTTTCTATTATAGACTTCTTAAGGAAACATATAATTTTCTATAACGATTTGTAAATTTGAAAATGGGTAAATAGCAGGTTGAACACAGACTAATTTAGTGTATTATTCTTATTATACCAATAATTATGATACTAATTACGATATTCTCACTTAATTAGTTTACACTATGGGCTATCGTGTATCGCATTTACCTTATATAATTATTTTTATCTATATTATGCTATATATCAACTTCAATTATTGGTAATTCCTCTATTAATTATGTAATTTTATATATTGTTGTTTCAAATATTTTAAATATTAGAAAACACTCTTTAGGAAAGTTTTTAAAAACTCTTTAGGAAAATCAAATTTTGCATACAAAATCTTAGCCACAAAAGTAAATATCGCACCATAACCAAAATGGCTAAAAGTGCGATAAATACTGGGTTTCTGATATATTTCTTGGCGGAGAGCAAGGGATTCGAACCCTCGAAACCACTTTAATGGTTTACACGATTTCCAATCGTGCTCCTTCGGCCATCTCGGACAACTCTCCACAACGCTACTAATTATAACTTGAATTAAGAAAAAAATCAAGTATTATTTTAAATTTCTTAAAAAAATACACCTTTTCAAAGGAAAAGGTGCTTATATTAGTATAAATATTGAATTCTAGTAATAGGAAGAATTACAAACTGAGCCTTACCAATAATATTCTCTTCATCAATAAGTCCGATTTCTGAGTAACGACTATCAAGTGAATCAAGTCTGTTATCACCCATTACAAATACTTTGCCTTTAGGTATTACTGATGGAATTTCTGTATTACCTTCTTTTAGTTCAGAACTAACATAAGGTTCATCAATTAATGTACCATCAACATAGACTTTTTGATTTTCAAAATCAATTTTAAGACTTTGTCCTTCAGTTGCAATAACTCTCTTGATAATAGGCTTATCATATTCCTTAGCATGGCTAATAACAACAATGTCATTATCCTTAGGTGTGTACATAAAATTAGTAACAATTACCTTATCATTATCAAGAAGTGTATTCATCATTGATCTGCCATCAACATTTACAATTCTTAAGAAGAAAGTAAGAATAATGATAATCACAACAACAGCCATTATAATTGCTCTTGCTAAGTAATAGAAAAATCCAACTGTAGGGTTATTGTTGACTACTATGTAATCTTCTTTATTATTAACTTTTGTTTTCGGCTGTTTCTTAGACTTGTCAAAATACTTTTCTTTTTTTCTGCTTTGCATAGTATCACCTATTAATACAAGTATTTTGCATGGTTGAATGGAAATAATGTAAACTGAGCCTTGCCAATAACATCTTTTACATTAATCAAACCTACTTCAACATATCTACTGTCTTTAGAAACATATCTGTTGTCACCCATTACAAAGATTTTACCTTCAGGTATAACCTCAGGAATCTTAGCATCACCAGGTATTAATTCGGATGATACATAAGGTTCGTTAAGTTCTTTACCGTCAACATATACCTTTTGTTTGTCAAAGTCAATTTTTAGAGTTTGACCTTCAGTAGCAATAACTCTCTTAACAATAGGTTCATCTAAATACTGACCATGACTGATAATAACAATATCACCATCAGTAGGTGTATATAGAAAACTTGAAACAAATAGTTTATCACCATCATAAAGAGTACTGTACATTGATGTTCCGTCTACATTTACAATTCTAAAAAAGAAAGTAAGAATAATCAGAACAACAAAAATCACTGAAATAATTGACTTAGTCCAATCATATATCCAATTAGGTGCTGATTTTGTCTTAATTGTATAATTATTATCCATTATATCTCTCTTCGTCTAATTTCGTTTAGATAGTAAAAAAAGGGACATAAAGTCCCCTTTAATTACTTTTTGATTTGTTCCTTAACCTTAGCAGCCTTACCTACTCTGTCTCTTAGGTAATATAGCTTACTTCTACGAACCTTACCATATCTAACAACCTTAACGTCAACAACGTTTGGTGAGTGTACTGGGAATACTCTTTCGATACCAACACCGTAAGATACTCTTCTTACTGTGAAAGTTTCAGCAATGCCACTACCCTTCTTAGCGATAACAGTTCCTTCGAACATCTGGATTCTTTCTCTTTCACCTTCACGAATGTTAACTGATACCTTTACTGTATCACCAACATTGAATTCTGGGAAAGACTCTTTCATTGAAGCTGCTGCAATAGTTTTTAATGCGTCCATTTTATTTCCTCCTGTAATTTCAGATATTCTTGCCTATGTAGCAGAGGAATACCCGCTTCAAATTTTCGGTCAATGACCTCGATTTGACTCCTATCGTATAACGACAGATTCCAAATGCCTATATATAATAACACAATAATTTGTATTGTGCAAGTGTTTTTACAAAAAATATCACAATTTATTGTTGAATTTCTTGCAAAAATTTTCTAAAGTATTCCGGAAGTTCTGAATTAAACTCCATATACTCTTCTGTTCTTGGATGAACAAAACCAATTACCTTAGCATGAAGGCATTGACCCTTTAGCTTTGTAATAACTTTCTTAGGGCCATATACATCATCACCTGCTACCGGATGACCGATTGAAGCCATATGAACTCTAATCTGATGAGTTCTGCCTGTTTCTAAGATACATTTAATATGAGTAAAATTACCATAACTCTGTATAACTTCATAATGAGTTACTGCATTCTTAGAATTTTCATAGGTAATACACATTTTCTTTCTATCTTTTTTACTTCTGCCAATAGGTGCATCTACTGTACCGTTTTCTTTAATATTGCCATAAACAACGGCTTGGTATTCACGCTTAAAGCTATGTTCTTTAATTTGTTCAGCAAGTCTATTATGAGCAAAATCATTCTTTGCTACAATCAAAAGTCCACTTGTATTTTTATCTATTCTATGGACAATACCGGGTCTTAATACACCATTGATACCTGATAAGGAATCTTTGCAGTGATAAAGCAGTGCATTTACTAAAGTACCTTTATAGTTTCCCGGTGCAGGATGAACAACCATTCCTTTAGGTTTATTTACTACCAACAAATCGCTATCTTCATAAACAATATCAAGTGGTATTTCTTCTGCCTCAACAGTATACTCTACAGGGTCAGGAACAGTAAATTGAACTTTATCCCCGATTTTAAGTTTATACTTTTTGTTTTGTAATTTATCATTAACTAACAGACCACCATCTTCAATAATTGAAGCAACTGATGACCTAGACATATCTTCTATAGTATCAGAAAGAAACTTATCAACTCTAACTTCTTGATTTTCATTTTCAATAATGTAATTAAGAATGTTCAACCTTATTCTCCTTCTTAGAACTATCAGACATAAATAGAAGATAAATTACAAGCAGTACTGTACCAACCGTAACTGCATAATCGGCAAAGTTACATACCGGACTGAAAAAAGAAAGCTGTAAATAGTCTATTACATATCCATAAAGAACTCTATCAATTAAATTACCTATACCACCACCAATAATCAATGCTGATGATATTAGGAACATTTTGGATTTAATCTTTTTGAAAATGATTATATAAAGTAGGATTACAATAATAACTGAAGTTAGAGCAACAAAAATCCACCTCATATTTTCAAACATACCAAAAGCAACACCACGATTTTCAACATAATTTAAATCTAATAAATGTGGAATTGCAGTAACAACACCTGCTTGTGGTAAATACATAGCTACAAAATATTTAATAACCTGGTCTATAACAACAACTAAACCGGCTATAACAAGAGATAACGCTACCAACTTTTCACCTCATTAATAAAAACGGTGCACACCAAACAGAATGTGCACCGTAATTAGTTATTTATTATTTAAGAACATTTACACATCTCTGGCAAAGAGTTGGATGTACAGGATCAGCACCAACAGTAACTGAATGTTCCCAACATCTTTCGCACTTTTCACCATCAGCTAGTTCAACATCAATCTTAGTATCTGAATCATTATCTACTACTTCTACACCGGAAACAATAAATACATTCTTTAGTTCAGGTTCTACAGACTTGATAAATTCAAGTTCATCACCACTAGCATTAAGAATAATCTTAGCGTCAAGTGACTTCTTTAGTTTCTTTTCCTTAACTGCTTCTTCAAGAGCTTTCTTAACATCATCTCTTAAATCGTGAATCTTGTCCCACTTAGCCATAAAGTCATCAGAAACATTGATTTCAACAGGCTTTGGCATTTCATTAAACATTACACATTCACCATCATCAGATGCTCTATGTGGAATATACTTCCAGATTTCATCAGAAGTATAAGCAAGGATAGGAGCAATCATTCTTGTTAGAGAATCAAGAATAATATAGATAGTTGTCTGAGCAGCTCTTCTTGAATGACTTTCTTTCTTTTCTGTGTATAGTCTATCCTTAAGAACATCTAGATAGAAGTTAGACATATCAACTACACAGAAGTTTCTTACTGAATGATAAACCTGATGGAATTCATAGTTATCATAAGCATTTGCTACCTTGTTAATAAGTTCATTTAACTTAACAAGTGCCCACTTATCCATTGGTAGTAGTTCATCAATAGCAACAGAATTTTCGTCAGGGTTAAAGTCAGAAATATTACCTAGGATATATCTTGCAGTATTTCTAATCTTTCTGTATGATTCAGAAATCTGCTTTAGAATATCATTTGAAATATGAACATCGGACTGATAGTCAGTAGAAGCAACCCAAAGTCTTAGTACATCAGCACCATACTGTTTAATAACATCCTGAGGACTGATACCATTACCAAGTGACTTACTCATCTTTCTCTTTTCTTCATCAAGAATCATACCGTGAGTAAGAACTGCCTTATAAGGTGCAACTCCATTTGTTGCAACAGAAGTTAGAAGTGAAGACTGGAACCAACCTCTGTACTGGTCATTACCTTCTAGATATAGGTCTGCAGGGAACTGTAGGTTATCTCTCTTTCTAACAACAGCAGCGTGAGAAGAACCACTATCGAACCAAACATCCATAATGTCTTTTTCTTTATCAAATTCAGTACAACCACACTTCTTACACTTTGTACCTGCAGGTAGAATTTCAGCAGCAGTATGATTATACCAAGCATTAGAACCTTCTTTTTCAAATAGGTCAGCTACTGCATACATAGCATCCTTATCAATATGAGCTTCGCCACATTCTTTACAGAAGAAGATTGGAATAGGTACACCCCATTTTCTCTGACGAGAAATACACCAGTCTTTTCTTTCTCTAACCATATTTGTAATTCTGTCACGACCCCATGAAGGAATCCACTTAACATTGTTAATAGCTTCAACTGCTTCATCCTTAAAGTCATCAACAGAACAGAACCACTGGTCAGTAGCTCTAAATAAGATAGGTGTCTTACATCTCCAACAGTGAGGATACTGGTGGATAATCTTCTTTAGTGCGAATAGAGAACCTTGTTCATCAAGGAACATAGCAATCTTCTTATTAGCTTCATCAGTTGTTAAACCTGCAAACTGACCTGCTTCTTCAGTAAGAACACCGTTAGAGTCAACAGGACAAATCGTAGGAATTTCAGGATAGTTCTGACATACATTAAAGTCATCAACACCATGACCGGGAGCAGTATGAACACAACCTGTACCACTTTCAAGAGTAACATGGTCACCGACAATTACAAGTGACTCTCTGTCTAGGAATGGATGAGCAGTCTTGATATATTCAAGTTCACTACCCTTGACTGTAGCTACTACTTCATAATCTGTAACTTCAGCAACTTCCATTGCATTCTTATAAAGTTCAGTAGCCATTACAAGATATTCATCACCTGTTTTGATGATAGAATATTCATATCTTGGACCAACACAAATAGCAACATTAGCTGGTAATGTCCAAGTTGTAGTTGTCCAAATAACAAACTTAACCTTTGATGGGTCAATTCCCAAGTTTGAGAATACACCCTTATCATCAGTTACATTGAATTTAACATAAATAGAATGACAAGGATCTTCAGCATATTCGATTTCAGCTTCAGCTAGAGCTGTTTTACATTCAGGACACCAATATACAGGCTTTAGTCCCTTATAGATATAACCCTTAGTAGCCATATCAGCAAATACTCTAATCTGTTCTGCTTCAAATTCATGCTTTAGTGTAATATATGGGTTATCCCATTCACCGATAACACCTAATCTCTTAAACTGTGTACGCTGGTCATTAATATAACCTGTAACGAATTCTTCGCACATTTTACGAAGTTCAACAATAGAGATTTCTGCTGAGTTACCAACACCGGCCTTTTGTCTGGCCTTTAGTTCTGTTGGAAGACCATGAGTATCCCAACCCGGAACATATGGTGCTTTGAAACCGGCCATATTCTTCTGACGAACAATAAAGTCCTTAAGAATCTTGTTTAAAGCATGACCTAGATGGATATCACCATTTGCATATGGAGGACCATCATGCAATACGAATAATGGTTTACCATCATTTTTCTTCATTAACTTGTCATAAATCTTGTTATCTTCCCAACCCTTTAAAGTTACAGGTTCACTCTTTGGAAGTCCTGCTCTCATAGGGAAGTCAGTCTTAGGAAGATTTAAAGTCTTATTGTAATCCTGTGACATTCTACTTCTCTCCAATTTATATTTTAATTATTCTTCTACATCATAATTACTACCAAACTTTAGAACACCAAACTTAGTAGTACCTTCAAGAGCCGGGTCAGTCTTCTTTTCTTCTTTTACTTCTTCAGCAGGTTCTTCTTTTTCAACTTCTACTGGAGGTTCAGCAACCTTAACCGGTTCAACCTTTGGTTCAACAACTTCTTCTGATACTGCAGGTGTAGGAAATTCCTTAGATAGCTTTTCCTGAATTTCAGCAACAACATTATCAGTTGGAAGTGCATCAACAATATCAATACAACTCTTAACTTTCATTAATAGTTCTGTTCTCATTTCATTAGCAAGTTTCTGTAAAGCAACTAGGGAGTCTTTTTCTTTCTTTACTTCTGCCTGTGCTTGTGCAATAAGTTCATCAGCCTTTTTCTCAGCATTCTTTACAGCAATTTCAGACTGTTCGTTAGCTTCCTTAAGTGTAGAGTCAGCAACTTTCTGAGCTGATAATAGCGCGTTACGAACTGTTTCTTCGTCAGAACGGTACTGTTCAATTCTTGTAGCAAGAATATCCATCTTGTGTACAAGTTCAGCCTTTTCGTTATTTTTCTGTTCAAATGTTTCTATAACATCATCAATAAAAGAATCAACATCTTCAGCCTTATAAAAAGAGCCACCTCTGTTAGTTCTAAACTTGACATCCTTGATTTCATCAATAGTTAGCATCTTTATATCTCCCCTATATATATTGTTTTATTTTAATTTTTTGTCTGCCTTTTTTAGTTAAGCCATTAATATCATCAAGAATAAATTTACCATACTTTCGTATAGAAATAATGTCGTCTTGTGATACTTTGTCGCTTATATTTGTATCTTCTATATAGTTCTTAAACACATTACCCGAAAGCATAAGTGTCCTTACCTTTTCTCTGCTAAGACCGGTTATAGCAGCAACAACTGCATCCAGTCTAAGAGAAGCAACTGTATAGTCATAATACTTAAATGTTGGTGTGTAATCAAAGTTATCAAGTGTAACTATTCTTGACTTTACTCCAACTTTAGCAATTCTATTTATTTGAGATAAAATATATTCTGCTTGATTTTCTAACACAAAAACATAAGATTTGCCTTCCATACAAACAATATCACCTATAACATTTCTGTTAAGTCCGGTAGAAAGAATTGTACCAAGAAACTGTCTATGTGTTAATTTATCTTGCTTTCTATATTTATATTCAATAATTGATATTGGATATTCCTCTTCCTTAGCGAAAAATCCAAGTACCTTTCTCTGGCTGTTTTCATAGCCACCAAAGAAACAGTAATCAGTAATACCAAAGTCCTTTAATGCTTCAATACAAATTGAAATTTCACTTTCATTAAGGAAAGATGTAAACTCAGGTTTGTTCCTTTCCATAGAAAGATAATAAAGGTCACTTATTCTAGAAATCAGAATATCCTTTTCATCTATATTTTTACTCAATTAAAAAATAACTCCGTTATTTTCAAGTTCACCAAGTAAATCATCACCTGTGAAATCTACATTTTCAGGCATAATGATAAATGTAGCATTTGCGATTTTTTTAATCTTACCCTTTTTAGCATATGTAACACCACTTAGGAAGTCAATAATTCTTCTTGACATATCCTTGTTAGTGTCTTCAAGATTAAGTACTACAGTGCGATTCTTGTTGATTTCATCTGCAATACCTCTTGTTTCGTCACCAAAACGCTCAGGCTTAAATAGAATAACCTGAATTTTTGTACTTGCATTAATGTTAACAACCTTGTTGCCACTGTCACTATCTGTATATGAGTCAGAAGTATATCTTCTTCTTTCTGATCTTTCAGATCTTCTTACTTCACGCTGATGTTCTCTTTCATCAACATAGTCATCTTCATCATCGTAAGAATCTTTGTTATCCTCATATGAGTAATCATCATACTCATATTCATCATCAGGTGAATCCCACATTCTCTTAATCTTATCTACAAAACCAGCCATATCTGAACCTCCAAATTATTTATATATCCTATTTCCAAACAAAGCAGAACCGATTCTTACCATATTGGCACCTTCTAATATTGCTTCGTAATAGTCACTAGACATACCCATAGACAAAATGTCCATAGAAACATTATCTAATTTTTTTGATGATATGTCAAGGAATAATCTATTCATTTTTTCAAAATATCTACGAATTTCGTCATTTTTTTCACAAATAGGTGGAATAGTCATCAATCCTTTAACATTTACAGCAGGTAAAGTGCTAATTTCTTCCACTAATTCCTCAAGCATTTCCGGCATAACACCGGATTTGTTTTCTTCTTTTCCGATATTTACTTCAACTAAAATATCAGAAGTAATGTTATTCTTTAAAGAACACTTAGAAACTTCTTTAGCAAGTTTCATTGAGTCGATTGACTGAATTAAATCAACCTTACCGACAATTTGTCTTACTTTGTTGCTCTGTAAGTGTCCAATAAACTGTAATGAACAGTTTTCAAGGTTGTACTCATCATACTTTGAAAGTAATTCCTGAACCTTGTTTTCTCCGATATAGGAAAGTCCCAGAGAAATTGCATAGTTAATATACTCAGGTTCAACAGTTTTTGTTGCTGAAAGAAAAGTAATATCATCCCTGGTTTTTCCGGCTTTCATAGCAGCCTCTGCAATTTTCTCATTGATAAAATCATAATTATACTTAATATCAGTTAATGATCTTTCCATCTTTTAAGTCATTCCCCTTTACTACAATATTATCATATAAAGAAATCGTTTCTCCATTATACAAGTTTGCATTATCTGAAGAAGGATCACAAATAACAAAATCTGAACCAGAATAAATAATATTTACTTGTTTAAACTGAAGTTCATTGCCATATAGTACATATACACCCTGAACTTTCTTCTTAGTTGTTTTCTGGTTACCCTTACTATCTTCTGTAATCTTTGTAACATAATCAGTATGAAGAGCATCCTTATTAACTCTTATACCTTCATAAGTTTTTAGACAAATTTCAACATTTTCTTTTCTAACAGAAGCCAGTTCTGAATTCATATAATTACACTTCAAAACAAGAATACTGTCTCCACCCTTTTTATCTTGGTTGATAGACTCAATAGATGCAGGGATTGTGCTTGTTGACGCATAAGGCATATTTACTGTAATTGAATCATAGTTAGTTGACTTTAGTGTTAAAGCCTCTTCCTTAGAAATTGGACAAATCACATACCAGTTTACACTTGTAACAAGTTTACCGATTGTATCACTTGACACTTTCTTAGGCTTTTGTTTTAGTAATTTATTGTACTTTGTAATCGTCATTGACTTTGCATTTTTGTACTTATAAATTGACTCATAACCATCAGCAGAAGAAACAAAACAACCGGCTTGTGAAGCCTTTACAGATCCAACTGCTTTATTAGATGTGTTCTGTAGTTCCTGTTTCTGTGGCTTTAAATCGTTTAATCTGCTTGAAATATCAACATTCTTACCTGCTACTAACATTCTTTCTGTGATTAAATATGTAATATCATCAACATAATTTTCACTGTCAAGAAAGTTTTTATCAGCAATACGGGAATTTAGTTCTGTAATAGAATTATTAATCTGACTATTAACAGTATCAATACCAACATCACCGTTAGATGCAGTAGAACTTAACTTCTTAAGTCTAGTGATTTCACTATTAATATCTTCAAGTTTGTTGTTATTTAGAACATCATCTTCTGAACTGTAAATATCAGCTACCTTTTCATTCTTTGCAACTTTGTCACCATCATCGCAAGAGAAAGAAATAATACCGTCTGTACTGTTTTTCACTAACTTTTCATCTCTAACAATAATTGCATCTTTATAAAGAGAGTCAGTTGCAGTAATCTGTGTTGCCACTTCAGTATCTACACCGTTAAGGTCAAATACTGAGCTAATGAAAACATAAATAACATATATAATTATAAAAATACATATTGCACTAATAATAATTCTTTTTGTCTTTTTATTAATCATCTTTTGCCTCATCTATATATTCAAAAACATTCTTTATTAATTCTTCACTGTTAAGTTTACTTATATCAAACCATTTAATGTTTTTATCTCTTTTAAACCAAGTTAACTGCCTTTTTGCATATCTTCTTGTATTCATTTTTAATTTTTCAACACAATTTTCTAAAGTATCTTCACCATTTAAATAAGGAAAGAATTCTTTATATCCAATGGCTTTTTGAGCAGTTAAACTAAGGTTACTGTTCATAAGATTTTTAGCTTCTTCTAAAACACCTTGCTGAACCATTATGTCAACTCTTTGATTAATTCTATCGTACAGAAACTGTCTGTCTTCTGCATATAATCCGATTTTTATCGGTTTATATGGTGACTCAACCATCATTGCCTCTTTATCAATTTGTGACTTAGGTTTGCCTGTAAGATAATATACTTCTAATGCCCTGGCAATTCGCTTATGGTTGATTTCTTTTGATAGTTTATCATAGGACTCTTTATCTACCTTTTGGAGTTCTTGAAGTAATTCTTCATCACTCTTAGAATTCAATTTATTTCTTAACTGTTCATCAACTTTTTGCTCAGTAAACTGAACATTATTAAGCAATGAATCAACATAAAGTCCTGTACCACCAACAAGTATTGGCAGTTTATTTTTATCTAAAATTTCTTTAATTGCACTATTTGCATCTTTTACATAATCTGCTACTGAATAGTTAGTTGATGGTGGAAGAAAATCCATCATATAATGCTTTATTCCATCCATTTCTTCCAAAGTAGGTTTAGCTGTTCCAATATCCATATCTTCATAGATTTGCATTGAATCAGCAGAAACTATTTCACCATTATATTTCTTTGCAACTGCAATAGAAAGGCTTGTTTTACCTGATGCAGTAGGTCCGATTATAGTAATAATTTTTATCTTGTCCATTTAGTTATGCCCTTCCAAATTGTTTTTCAATTTCATATTTAGAAAGTTCAATACATACAGGTCTGCCATGAGGACAATATCTTATACTGTCATCAGAAAAAACTGTTTTCGCAATATCTATTAGTTCCTTAGCAGTACTACTGTCACCTGCTTTTATTGCTGAACGGCATGAAATATTGTGATAAATCCATTCCATATGTTCACTCATAACATTCTTTCTGTTTTCAGCTATGTAACCACAAATTTCAATAATAGTATCTTCAATATCATCATTTCTTAGGTATGATGGTGCACTTCTCACAATCAAAGTACCATTACCAAAGTCCTCTACATCAAACCCAACATTCTTGAACATATATAAATGTTCAATTGCTACAGTATACTCATTTTTTTCCAGTGTAACTGTAATTGGAATTAACAGTAGCTGAACAGAACCTGTTCCTTTTTCACGCTTTAGCTTTTCGAAAATTATTCTTTCATGAGCTGCGTGTTTATCTATTAAAACAAGTTTATTGTTATCAGTTTCTACAATGATATATGTATTCATTGCTTCACCGATAAATCTAAAACTTTGCTTGTCTTCGTCAATTAATGTTTTGATTTCTATATTTTCGGAAGAAGAATTTGTTTGTCTTTCTGTTGGCAACACAACATCAACATCACTTTTCTTTTCTTCCGTAATTATATTTTCATCTTTAGTTATTTTTTCCAGTTCAAGTTCTTCAAAAGGATTAACCTTTTGTACTTCTTGTTTTAATGAAGTATCTTCTTTTACTTCATTTATTTTTGTTTCAATCTTACTTTCAGTTGAAACATTATTTTCTGCATTATTATCTATATTATCACATAACGAATTGTTTGTAGTTTGATTGTTTTCTGACAGTTTCTTGTTATTCTCCAGAAATTCCATATACTTCTTTTGAACAGAAGAACTGTCGGAAACTTTATTTACTTTATTATACTTTACAGTTTTTGTCGGTAAATCAAGTTCATCAAAAATACTTTTTTCTCTTGGTTTTTCAGGTGCTTTTTGAACCGATTTAGTAGGTTCTTTATTAATAACCTTATTTGCCAAATTAAAAGGATTTAGAGGCTTTATATTTACAGTATTGTTGTGGTTTAGTACTGCTTCCTTTCTGCTGTCTCCACGAAGTAAAGCTGACTTAACACCATGATAAACTGTATCAAAAACAGGTCTTTCATTAATAAATCTAACTTCAATTTTAGCCGGATGAACATTTACATCAACTGCCTCAGGACTAATCTGTAAATTAAGAACACAAGAAGGAAACTTACCAATCATAATTGAACCTTTACAGGCTTCTTCAAGTGCAACAGAAATTGTCCTTGACTTTACAAAACGACCATTAATAAATGTGTTTTGCATATTCCTATTTGCTCGACCATTTGTAGGTCTGCTGATATAACCGGTTAACTTCATACCGTTAAGTTCATAGTCAACAGGTATAAGTGTTGAGGCAAAATCTCTGCCATATACTGCATAAATTGATGACATTAATTTACCATCACCGGCAGTTTTCAGAACTCTCTTGTTATCCCTAATAAAAGTAATTGCAATTTCAGGATGTGACAAAGCAATCTTATCAATTACACTTGCAACTGCATTACCTTCGGCAACATCCTTTTTAAGGAATTTATATCTAGCCGGTACATTGTAGAAAAGATTTCTCATAATTAAAGTTGTACCATCAGGGCAACCGGCATCATCAAAAGAAATTTCCTCTCCACCATCAATTTCATAAGCTGAACCTATATTTTCTTCTTTAGCTTTGGTTATAAGCTGAACCTTTGAAACTGATGAAATTGACGCTAGGGCTTCACCTCTAAAGCCAAGTGTACCTATTTTTTCAAGGTCACTGTCAACTGAAATTTTACTGGTAGCATTTCGCTTAAAAGCATTGCGTACATCTTCTTTAAGGATACCACAACCGTTATCTGTAATACGAAGATAGTCAATACCACCATGCATAATTTCAACTGTAATTTGAGTTGCCCCTGCATCTATAGAATTCTCTAGTAATTCTTTTACAACAGATGAAGGACGCTCTACAACTTCACCGGCAGCAATAAGTTCTGCCGTATGTTTATCAAGTACATTTATTCTACCCATAGCGTCCACCACCTTTTAAATCATATTATTTAGTTCATATAATAAATTCATAGCTTCTATCGGTGTAAGTGTATTTACATCAACAGATTTTAATTTATCGGTTACTGCATTACTAGCAGTATCTAGGAGATTTAATTGCATATCATCTTCACTACTATGAGGTGATATATTTGCAAATGTTTCCTTATCATCAGTCTTACCGGAAGTAAGCTCTTTTAATATTTCTTTTGCTCTTTTAATTATCCAATCAGGCAGTCCTGCAAGTTTTGCTACTTCAATACCGTAACTGTCATCAGCACCACCCGGTATAATTCTACGCAAGAAGGTAATATCATCACCACGCTTCTTAACTGCTATGTTGTAATTCTTAACTCCATCAAGGAGATTTTCCATAACAGTAAGTTCATGATAATGTGTTGCAAACAGTGCCTTAGCACCTAGCTTTTTCTTATCTGCAACAAATTCAAGAACTGCTCTCGCAATACTCATACCATCATAGGTACTTGTACCTCTACCGATTTCATCAAGGATAAGCAAAGAATTCTTAGTAGCTTTCTTTACAATGTTAGCTACTTCATTCATTTCAACCATAAATGTTGATTGACCTGATGCTAAGTCATCAGATGCACCTACTCTTGTAAAGATACTATCAACCACACCAATCTCTGCATAGCTTGCAGGTACAAATGAACCCATCTGAGCCATTAGCACAATTAGTGCTACTTGTCGCATATATGTAGATTTACCTGCCATATTAGGACCTGTAATAATAGCAACTCTGTTACTATCGTTATCAAGTGTTACATCGTTAGGAACAAATGGTGCACCTGAAAGAAGTGCTTCTACTACCGGATGACGAGAGTCTTTCAAAATAATTTTACTTGATTGATTAACTTCCGGTCTGGTGTAGTTATTGTCACTTGCAACATTTGCAAGGCTTGTTAGTACATCAAGTGTTGCAATAGCCTTTGCAGTTTTTTCAATTCTATCAAGGTTATTTGCTACTACTTTTCTAATTTCATCAAAGATAGCATATTCCATACCGAATGAACGGTCTTTTGCACCTAAAATTCTTCCTTCCAGGTCTTTTAGCTCTTGGGTAATATATCGCTCACAGTTAGTTAAAGTCTGTTTACGGATATATTCTTCCGGTACTTTATCTTTATAGGAATTTGTTACTTCAATATAGTAACCAAATACTCTGTTGTAACCAACCTTTAGCTTAGGGATACCTGTCTTTTCTTTTTGTTCAAGCTCAATTTGAGCAAGTAAAGAAGTACTGTTGTTCATATCAGAACGGACTGCATCAAGTTCTTCATTATAGCCCTCTTTGATAAGTCCACCTTCTCTAACAGAAAATGGTGGTTCTTCTTCAATAGCAGTATCAATTAACTGATGAATATCCTCAAGTGGATCTATGTCTTCAGTTAGCTTTCTCATAAGACTTGAATCAAACTTACTGATTAAATTCTTTATCTGTGGTAAATTCTCAAATGCACCACACAGAGAACGAAGTTCCCTGGCGTTGGCATTGCCGTAAACTATCTTTGTCATTAATCTTTCAATATCAAAAATACCGATTAATGACTCAGTAATTTCCAGTCTTTGAACTGTATCATCAACTAAATCGGCAATAGCACTTTGACGGTTTAGAATTGTACCTATGTTAAGTAATGGGTGTTCAAGCCAATATCTAAGTAGTCTTTTACCCATTGCAGTTTTTGTTTTATCCAATAACCAAATAAGAGAACCTTTCTTCTCTTTATTCATCATAGTTCTGGTAAGTTCTAGATTTCTTCTGGTGTTATAGTCAAGATTCATATACTGATTTTCGTTATATACTTCAAAAGTATTGATTCTTTCGTAACCGGTAATTTGAGTAACCTTTAGATAACTTAACAAAGCACCTACAGAAGAAACCATTTCTTTTTTATCCTTAATACTGTTAACATCATTTTCTTTAAACTGATTTTTCATAGCATCAAGACAAATAGAATAGCCAAATTCATCATCAGTCAGCATTTCTACAGAGGCAGAAAGTTTTTCTTTGATGAAGTTTGGTAAGGTTTTGAAATTAACAATTTCTCCACCTATTAAAATTTCTCTTGGATTGTAACTGATTAATTGATCTTGTAGTTGGTCTTGCAAGTCTTCACCGGATATTTCTGTAATGAAAAGCTCACCTGTTGAAATATCACAAAAAGATAAACCAATCTTTTTATTTGCCATAAAAGCTGAAGAAATAAAGTTATTCTTACCCTCATCAAGCATACCGGACTCAATAACAGTACCCGGTGTAATAACTCTGATAATATCTCTCTTTACAAGTCCTTTAGCTTTTGCAGGGTCTTCTGTTTGTTCACATATTGCTACCTTGTAGCCTTTTTGAACAAGTCTTGCAATATAGCTTTCACAACTATGAAACGGAACACCACACATAGGAGCTCTTTCTTTTTGACCACAATCCCTGCCAGTGAGAGTTAAATCCAGTTCACGAGAAGCAAGTTTTGCATCATCAAAAAACATCTCATAAAAGTCACCTAGTCTAAAGAACAGAATACTGTCTTTATTCTTTTCTTTAATTTCAAAATATTGTTTCATCATTGGTGACAATTCAGCCATACTCTCACTTCCTTTCTAAATAGATATTAATTAGCCACAACTGCTACAGCCACTACAGTCACCACTACAACCTTGGTGTACATCAGTTGTTTCAGGATCTTCACCATTAGCTGAGTTTGTAATAATAGCAGCTACTCTACCTACAATCTTGTCAAGTTCTGACTTTGCTTCATTATAAGCAATCATATGCTCATTCTGCATAATCTTGCCGTAGATTTCACGCATTTCGTTATTGAAGTTTTGAATCTTTTCTTGGTCTCTGTCTTTCTTCATACCTTCTTCATTAATTGCAATTCTCTTTAAGTTGAATTCACCGATTAAATCTTGAAGTTCTTTATCTGCATCAGATGCAATTCTTTCACTTTCCATCTTAGCATAACATTCTTCTTCTTGAAGAAGTTTACCGATTTCTCTTGCCATAGAAACAATTTTTTCTTCCATTGTTATTCTCCTTTATATTAACTTACCTTTTAAAATCCAGTTTCTTGCTTCAGTAATTTCAGCAGTTTGGAATGTACCGATTAAGTTTTCATCACCGTCACATTCAACAATAATATTGCCTGAATTTCTACACTGAAGTTTATTATTCTTCTTGTTTACACTTTCAACAAGAATTTTTTCTTTCTTACCTACCATAGAGGCACAACGCTTTGCAGCAATTTCTTCTTGAACTGCAAGTAGTTCTTGAAACCACTTTGACTTTTCCTCAGCAGGAATTGGGTCATCCATTTTAGCAGCAGGTGTACCTACTCTTGGTGAGTAAATAAAAGTAAATAGTGAAGTAAATTCTACTTCTCTGATTAATGACAAAGTTTCCTTGAAATCTTCATAAGTTTCTCCTGGGAAACCAACAATAATATCGCTTGTTAAAGAAAGATTAGGAATCTTTTCTTTAGCATAATTGATAATTTCAAGATACTTCTTTCTGTCATAATGTCTATTCATCTTCTTTAGAATTCTATCAGAACCACTTTGGAATGGTAGATGAAGATGAGTACTGATATGTTCACCACTAGCAATAGTATCAATTAGTTCCTTAGAACAATCCTTAGGGTGGCTAGTCATAAATCTTAACCAATAGTCACCTGGGATTTTATCAATCTCACCAAGTAACTTTGCAAATGTAATATCTTCGTCAAGGCCTTTACCGTAGGAATTTACATTTTGACCTAACAAAGTAATATCTTTATAGCCTGAATTAATTAGTTCCTTAGCTTCAGAAATAACATCGGCAGACTTACGACTTCTTTCTCTACCTCTAACATAAGGTACAATACAGTATGTACAGAAATTATCACAACCATACATAATAGGTAACCAACCCTTGAAAGTGCCATCTCTCTTAATTGGGATACCCTCATAAATCTTCTTATCGTCATTATCTCTTTCGTAAACTCTCTTACCTGAGAATAATGCTCTGTAATATAGTTCAGGGAAATTCTGCAAAGAATGAGTACCGAAAACTAATGAAACGAATGGAAAGCTATTGTACATTCTTTCTGCAATATGTTTTTGTTCCATCATACAACCACAAACTGCAATCATAATCTGTGGATGTTTTTTCTTAATTTTCTTTAATGCACCAACATTACCGAATACTCTATCCTCGGCATGTTCTCTAACTGCACAAGTATTGAACAAGATAAAGTCAGCATCATCAGGACCGTCTACAAATTCAAAACCTGCCTTTGAAAGCATACCTTTGATTTTTTCGCTATCAGCAACATTTTGCTGACAACCATATGTGTGAATATAAGCCAGAGGTACTTCTCCTCTTTTTCTGATATTCATAAGTTCAGAAATCAAGTTAAGATAATAATCTTGATTTTCCAAGAAATTTGTGTTATTTAAGTCACTTTTCTCCAAAGTAACACTCCTATCCATTGTTGTATCATCTTATTTTATCACAATATATATGTTTTTTCAACAGATATTTTTCTAATTTACTTTTGGATAGAGATAATCAGGTGTGTCACCAACAATAACAGTTTCACTGATAGCAAATTCATTTCTTATTTTCAAATTTTCCATATATGATTGGCTGATAAAAACTACTTCGGCATCAACAATCATATTTACCCTATGTATTGTCTGATTTACACCTGTACTTTCAAATGAACTTTTCAGTTCAACATCAACTGAACCTGTCATATCATATGAAAATTTTATCCTAGGTCCTAAACTTGATAGCATAGTAAGATTTGTTAAGTCACCTAAAGGTACTGAAAAATACTGAGTGTTTAGGTCATCCATTTTATTTTGGAACACATCAGAAAATTCATTTTGAATTTTATTAACTGCCGGTGTATTTACACTTAAAGACACTATTCCACCGGTTTTATTTTCTTTCTTTACTAGTAGCTTATCATAATCATAGTCACTATTAGAAATAACATCATCAGCAATTTTGGATACTCTTTCTTCTACAAGACCTCTGGCTTCATTTTCCATAATTTTGTCTTGTAGTGGTTTCATATAACTTTCAAATGCAATAGTTAATAAAATACATATTGCAATGAAAATTACAATAAACTTCATAAATTTTCTTTTTTTCTTAATTTTCTTAATAAGCAAAAAAACACCCCTGAGATATATTATCCCAGGAGTGTAAATTTGTTAAATCAGAACTTAATATCTTGTTCTTCCTCGTCATTAGCAATACCGTCTAAATCAAATTCAAGAACAGCATCACAATCAGGACATTCAACTTCACCTGTTAGAAGTTGATTTTCTGAAACTGCAATCTTCTTGTTGCACTGAGGACAAGTTACTTCATACATAGGTACATCTGCTTCATCAGAAGAATCATCATTCTGGGAAGTACAACAACCCTTGCAACCTGTTGAACAAGAGAACTTATCTAGGTCTTCATCATCTTCACCATAGACTACATCTTCAAGCATTGATAAATCGTCATTAAGTGTATCAACAATATCAACTGATTCATCATAACATTCTTCAAGTTCTTCAACTTCGTCAGCTAACTGACCAAGGAAATCAATAATTTCATTAAGAACCTTTACTTCGTCCTTGTTTTCGTCTAGGTTTAGACCTTCTGCTAATCCCTTAATATAGGAAATTCTTGCTGATAGGTTCATTACGCTCTACCCATATATTCGCCAGTTCTTGTATCGATCTGGATAACTTCGCCTTCGTCAATGAATAGTGGTACTTTAATTTCTGCACCTGTTTCAAGTGTAGCAGGCTTAGTAGCATTTGTAGCTGTATCGCCCTTGAAACCAGGATCAGTCTTAGTAACCTTTAGTTCAACAAAGTTAGGTGGTTCAACACCGAATACATTGCCCTTGTAAGAAAGAATCTTACATACCATATTTTCCTTAACGAACTTAAATGAGTCGCCTAGGATGTCAGCACTAATAGGAATCTGTTCCCATGTTTCTGTATCCATAAAGTAATATAGGCCACCGTCTTCGTAGCTATATTCCATATCTTTTCTTTCGATAAATGCTGTTGGGTACTTATCGTTTGGGTTGAAAGACTTTTCAACTACTGCACCTGTAATAACATTTTTATACTTTGTTCTAACGAATGCTGCACCTTTACCTGGCTTAACATGCTGGAATTCAATAACCTGAACTACCTGTCCGTCAAGTTCAAAAGTAACACCATTTCTAAAATCACCTGCTGAAATCATTGGTAATCCTCCTTAAATTTTATAAAATGCGACTACTCGCACAATTTATCATTAATATTATACATACAAATGGAATAAAAAGCAACCTCTTTTTACAGAATTGTTAATTCTTTTGGGAGGGACGCAAAACTTTTGTAACCATTCTCTGTAACAATTACGGTATCTTCTATTCTAACACCAAAATTATCTTTTATGTATATACCCGGTTCAATAGTGACAATCATACCTTCTTTTAAGATAGTGTCACACCTTGGACTTACTGTTGGATATTCGTGAATATCAAGACCTACACCATGACCTGTTGCGTGGCCAAAGCAACCTTCATAACCTTTAGAATATATATAGTCACGAGCAACCTTGTCAATATCAGAACACTTCATACCGGGCTTAACACTTTCCATTGCCATTTTGTGGGCATCTAGCACAATGTTATAAACTTCCTTCATTTTATCTGTAACACTGCCTACTGCAACGGTTCTTGTCATATCACTATGATAACCCTTATATGTTGCACCAATATCAAAAGTAACAAAGTCACCATTTTTGATTATATCATTACCAGGCACACCATGAGGTAATGAAGTTTTCTTGCCTGTAATGGTGATTAAATCAAAAGAAACACTTTCTGCACCTAATAGTTTCATTTGATATTCCAGTTCAACAGATAAAGTTCTTTCAGTTGTTCCAACTTTTATAAGTGGTACAATTTTGTTAAATGCTTCTTCTGTAATATCTTGAGCCTTTTGCATTAACTGTAGTTCATAACTATCCTTGACAATTCTTAGGTTAAGAATGATTTTGTCAAGAATATTCTCTTCTGACAAAGTAACATTGAGCTTATCACTATATGTTTTGTACTGTTCCATAGTCAGTACATTTGTTTCAACATAAAGTTTAGTAACATTATCATTATTTAGAACATTATTAAGTTCATCAAAAAGTTTATTAAAAACAATAACATTAGCAGAATTTACAGTTTTCTCTGCCACTTCACCATAACGAAAGTCAACAAAAAGATAGGCATTTTCTTTAGTGATAAGTAAATATCCGTTACTGTCCCAAAGTCCTGTAAAGTAATAAATATTCTTATCATTTGTTACTAAGAATGCACCATCTGTAATTTTTGATTTGATATTATTAATTCTATTCTTGTAAATATCCAACTAAATCAATCCTTTTAATGCTTCAATACCAAGTCTGTAACTGTCTTTGCCAAAGCCACAAATTACACCGGCACATACTGCTGAGATAACTGACTTATGGCGAAATTCTTCTCTCTTATGTACATTAGACATATGAACTTCAATAAATGGTACTGCAGTTACTGAAGCAATAGCATCTCTTAATGCATAACTATAATGAGTCAAAGCACCTGCATTTAGAACAACACCATCATATACACCTAAAGTGCTATGAATTTTATCAATTAAGTCACCCTCATGGTTTGACTGAAAAATATCACATTCAAAACCTATATTCTCTGCAAATGACTTAATATCCTGATTTATGGTATCAGCATTTTCTTCACCGTAAATATTTTTTTCTCTTGTGCCAACCATATTTAGGTTTGGACCTAGCATTACTAAAATTTTCTTCATAGTAAAAACCTTTCTGGATAACAAAATACGGACAGTAAAATATTACTGTCCGTTTTTTATAAGCATTATTACTTATACTTTCTCTTACGAGCTGCTTCAGATTTCTTTTTACGCTTAACGGAAGGCTTCTCGTAAGCTTCTCTCTTACGAACTTCAGCAATAACGCCAGCTCTAGCACACTGCTTCTTAAATCTTCTTAGTGCACTTTCAAGAGATTCATTGTCTTTTAATCTAACTTCTGCCATTGTATATTTCCCTCCCATCTGCCACTTGGCATGGGTAATTTTGCTTAATTGCATAAATGATTATACTACAAAAACCTAAAGATTGTCAAGTAAAATATAAATTTTTGTTGAAAATTGTATTTTAAGGCTTAACAACTATGTTAACAAGTCTTCCCTTAACATAAATTTCCTTAATAATATTCATACCTTCAACTGACTTCTTTACATTTTCATCAGCCTTTGCAAGGGCAATAACTTCAGCCTGTTCTGCTTCTGCAGGAATCATAAGCTTAGTCTTAATCTTGCCATTAACCTGAACAGCAATTTCAATTTCATTTGCTTTGCACTTGCTTTCGTCATATTCTGGCCAAGGCTGATCAACAACCATACCGTCACCTAAGTTACAAGTTGACCAAATTTCTTCTGTTACATGAGGAGCAAATGGATTTAGCAGAATTGAGAAAATTGCATATTCTTTCTTATTGATTGAACCAACTGCATTAATGTCATTCATAAGTGCCATTAATGATGCAATTGCAGTATTAAACTTGATATTTTCAATATCTTCGGATACTTTCTTGATTGTCTTATGAATTGAACATTCCAGTTCAGGACGAACTTCATCACCGTCAATTAGCTTTTCTTGTAGGTTATAGTATCTTTCTACAAATCTTCTACAGCCCTTAATGCCCTTGTCATTCCAAGGAGCAGCCTTTTCAAAGTCACCGATGAACATTTCATATAGACGCATAGTATCAGCACCATACTGCTGTACAATATCATCCGGATTAACAACATTGCCTCTAGACTTACTCATCTTTTCGCCATTTTCACCAAGAATCATACCATGGCTTGTTCTCTTAGCATATGGTTCAGGAGTAGGTACTACACCAATATCATATAGGAACTTATGCCAGAAACGGCTATATAGTAAGTGAAGTGTTGTATGTTCCATACCACCGTTATACCAATCAACAGGTGACCAGTAGTTAAGTGCTTCTTTACTTGCTAATGCTTCTTTGTTGTGTGGGTCCATATATCTTAGGAAGTACCATGATGAACCTGCCCACTGAGGCATTGTATCAGTTTCTCTGTGAGCCTTACCACCACAACAAGGACAAGTGGTTTCTACCCAATCAGTAATCTTAGATAGTGGTGATTCACCTGTATCTGTTGGTTCATAAGAATCAACCATAGGTAGTCTTAGTGGTAGTTCACTTTCAGGAATTGGAACATAACCACACTTATCACAATGAACGATTGGAATAGGTTCACCCCAATATCTCTGACGAGAGAATACCCAGTCTCTTAGTTTATAGTTAGTCTTTGCTCTACCTACTTTGTTTTCTTCCAACCAAGAAATCATCTTTTTCTTAGCTTCTTCTACTGTTAAGCCTGTTAAGAAATCAGAATTAACCATTACGCCTGTTGCACAGTCTGTAAATGCTTCTTTCTGTACATCATCGCCACCCTTAACAACTTCAATAATAGGTAGGTTAAATTTCTTTGCAAATTCCCAGTCACGAGTATCGTGAGCAGGAACAGCCATAATAGCACCTGTACCGTAAGAAACAAGAACATAGTCAGAAACGAAAATAGGAATTTCTTTACCGTTTACAGGGTTGATAGCCTTAACACCGTCAAGCATAACACCTGTTTTTTCTTTAACTAATTCTGTTCTTTCAAAGTCAGACTTCTTAGCAGCCTCTGCCTGATAAGCCTTAACATCTTCAATATTCTTAATCTTGTCATTCCACTTTTCAATACAAGGATGTTCAGGTGAAATAACCATATATGTAGCACCAAATAGTGTATCGCATCTTGTAGTATATACTGTTAGCTTATCGCCCTCAGTTGTGTTGAAATCAACTTCAGCACCTGTTGACTTGCCAATCCAGTTCTTCTGCTGAGCCTTAACTCTGTCAGGATAATCTACTAAATCAAGGTCTTTAATAAGTCTATCGGCATATTCTGTAATCTTTAGCATCCACTGTGACTTAACTTTTCTTACAACTTCACTGCCACAACGCTCACAAACACCATTGACAACTTCTTCATTAGCTAGAACACACTTACAAGAAGTACACCAGTTAACTGCCATTTCTTTCTTATAAGCTAAACCATGCTTAAATAGTTGTAGGAAAATCCACTGAGTCCATTTATAATATTCAGGATCGGTTGTATTGATTTCACGACTCCAGTCAAATGAAATACCAAGTGACTGAATTTGCTTTTTAAATCGTGCAACATTATTCTTTGTTACAATTTCAGGGTGGATGTGGTTTTTAATAGCATAATTTTCTGTTGGAAGACCAAAAGCATCCCAACCGATTGGATATAGTACATTATATCCCTGTAATCTTCTCTTTCTAGAAACAACATCAAGTGCAGTATATGGTCTTGGATGACCAACATGAAGACCTTGTCCTGATGGATAAGGGAATTCAATTAATGCATAGAATTTCTTTTTGTCGCTATTTTCTTCTGCATGGAAACAACCCTTTTCTTCCCATGCTTTTTGCCACTTAGGCTCTACTACCAAATGATTGTACTTCAACTGTATTCCTCCATTAATCTACATCGTCAAACTTAACAACAGTACCGTCTTCCCACAATCTTTCAAGGTTGTAGTATTCACGGGACTTGTCATCAAATACATGAACGATAATATCAATATAATCAAGTAAAATCCAACCGTTACCACGGTGACCCTCTACATGACTTACAGAAAATCCTGCTTCGTCAAGCTGATATTCAACCTCATCAGCCAGAGCCTTTACATGAGTTGAACTAGTACCGGTTGCAATTACAATATAATCAGCAAGAACTGAAACATCAGAAATTTTGATAACTTCTACATCAAGTCCTTTTTTGCTTGAAAGTGCTTTGGCAATTAAATGTGCCTGTTCTTTTGTATCCATTTTATTCATCCTTTAAAATTAATTCATTATAACAAGACAAAGCATTAGGGTGAATTGTCAATGCTCTGCTTGAGAGATCTTGTATAGTAAACTGTAAGCCATAAATCATAGCTTCTTCAAGGCTTCTTAAAGCCTTTTCTCTCATAATATCAACACCATCATAATTTCTTTCATCACCGGTAAAGTCAGCTACAAAAATAATTTTTTCAAGCAAAGACATATTACTTCTACCGGTTGTATGAAATCTAATAGCATTGATAATATCAGCATCATTAATATCTAAATATTTCTGAATATATACTGAACCTGAAATGGGATGCCACAATTTTTGACTTGATTTTTCAATCTCATCCAAAATTATACCACCCTCTGTTATAATTTTCAACTGTTCATCAAAAGGTGTTTCTTTTGTTACATCGTGAAGAATACCGGCAGTCATTGCTTTCTCTTCATCACAACCATAAATTTTCGCAAGTTTTTGAGCTTGTTTTGCAACATTTACAGAATGAATATATCTTTTTTCTCCCATTCTGCCTTTGATTATCTTCTTATAAGACTCAATACTCATTACTTCACCCCATATAATTGATTATTTCTAATATATTCAAATACATTCTTATCAATTAAATCTCTTTTAAAAGCCTCATTCACATCATCTCTTACAATGGTTGAAGAAAGTTCCATAATAGGTTCTTTCAGAATAATTGACTTGCCATTATGTTTTTCCAAAACTTTTGAATATTCTACTAAAGAATTATAGTCACCATCATCTCTTGGACAAGTAATCAGTGTAGCTAAACTGAAAATTTCATCAGGATTTCTCCACTGTAAAAAAGTTAAGTACATATCAGCACCTGTAACTAAAAATAAATTATCATTAGGATAAAGTTTTTTTAGTTCTTCAAGGGTTCTGTAGGTGTAACTTTTGCCTTTGAAATTTTCTTCTAAAGTTGAAACAATAAAATTATCATTATCTTTAGTAGCTATTTTACACATATTCACTCTATGTTCAAAAGGAACTGCATATTGCATACTTTTATGTGGACTGATGAAAGTCGGTATAAAAATAACTTTTTCAACATTACATTCCTTTAGAACATTTTCTGCAAGAGTTGTATGAGCTTTGTGAATTGGGTTAAATGCACCACCAAAAATAGCAATATTCATTACTTATTTGCTCTTGGTAGCTTAATTACAGGTTCGTCAGGATTAGGCTTATATAGAACAAACTTTGAACCGATAACCTGTACTACATCACAATCAAGTTTTTCTGACAAAATATCAGCAACTTGTCTTGAATTGATTTCACAATTTTCAAGAACCTTACCCTTAATAATTTCTCTTGCATAAAGTGCATCTTCAGCCTGTTTAACAACTTGGTCTGTGATACTGCCTTTACCAACCATTAAAATTGTATCTATTGAATTTGCAATACCTCTTAGGTATGCTCTCTGTTTACTTGTTAGCATAATTACTCCTTAAATATATTTTAACAACTTTTCTCTTAATATTCTTAATGCATTACCTCTGTGACTGATAGCATCCTTTTCTTCGGAAGTTAGTTCTGCAAAAGACTTGCCACTATCTGTAATGAAAATCGGGTCATAACCAAAACCCTCTGTTCCATGAGGTTCATATGCAATTTTGCCTTCGCTATATCCTTCTGCTGTAATAACTGTACCATCCTCAAGAATACAACAAATACTTGAAACAAATCTTGCAGTACGCTTATCTTCCGGTACATCCTTCATTTCTTCTAGGACTTTATTATATCTATCTTCATCGGTTGCATTTTCACCGGCATATCTAGCTGAATATACTCCGGGTCTGCCATCTAATGCGTCAATCATCAAACCTGAGTCATCAGCTACTGAAGGCATACCTGACTTTTCAAAAGCTGACATAGCTTTAATTTTAGCATTTTCGGCAAATGTAGTGCCTGTTTCTTCAACATCACCTAGGTCAATGTTACATTCCTTAGCAGTAACTGCGTGAATACCCAATGGGTTTAGAATTCTATTAAGTTCTACAACTTTATGTGCATTATTAGATGCAATTAAAAACTTTCTCATTCTTTATCACCAAAATCAAACAGAGCTTTTGCAAAATCTTCCGGAACAAATTCTTGTAGGTCATCAATCTGTTCACCAACACCAATGTACTTAACAGGAATACCTAGACCGTTCTTAATTGCAAGAACTACACCACCCTTAGCAGTACCATCTAGTTTTGTAAGAACAATACCTGTAATGCCTGTTGCTTTACTAAACTGTTCAGCCTGATTAACTGCATTCTGGCCTGTTGTTGCGTCTAGTACAAGTAAGTATTCTTTATCTGCGTCAGGAAGTTCTCTGTCGATAACTCTACCGATTTTTGCAAGTTCATCCATAAGGTGCTTTTTGTTGTGTAGTCGTCCTGCAGTATCACAAATAATTACATCTGTGTTTCTTGCTTTTGCTGCTGAAATAGCATCATAAATTACTGCTGCAGGGTCAGAACCTTCGTTCTGTTTAACAATATCACAACCACTTCTGTCAGCCCAAATCTCTAACTGTTCAATAGCTGCTGCTCTAAATGTATCTGCAGCTGCAAGTAAAACACTCTTGCCTTGCTTTTTTAGGTTATTAGCAAGTTTACCGATAGTTGTAGTCTTGCCTACACCATTAACACCGATTACAAGAATAATAGATGGCTTTGTAGAAATTTTTAGTTCTTCATCACCTCTAAGCATATCTGCAACTACTTCTTGTAGAAGTTGTGTGATTTCTTTAGGGTCTTTGATACCTTCTTTTTTTACTCTGACTCTTAGTTCATCGGTAATCTGTTCTGCTGTTTGAATACCAACATCGCCCATTACAAGAAGTTCAGTTAGTTCCTCAAAAAGTTCTTCATCAATCTTTGTAAAAGACTTTAGCATTGAGTCAATCTGACTTACAACACTGTCTCTTGTTTTTTTAAGACCTTCTTTAATCTTTTTAAATAGTCCCATTGTTTTACCACCTTAAATTAGTTTGCTTTCATTCCAAGCTTTGCTGCAACTTCTGATGCACGAAGTTCAAGTAACTTTGAGATACCCTCATCTTGCATTGTTACACCGTAAAGAACATCAGATTCTTCCATTGTACCTCTTCTGTGGGTAATGGTAATAAACTGAGTTCTGTCTGTCATTCTTCTCATATACTGAGCAAATCTGTCAACATTAACATCATCAAGGGCTGCTTCAATTTCATCCATAACACAGAATGGTGCAGGTCTGACCTTCATAATTGAGAAGTATAGTGCAATAGCAACAAGTGCCTTTTCACCACCTGAAAGTGCTTCTAGATGAACAACAATCTTTCCGGGAGGATGAGCGATAATATCAATACCACTGTTTAGAATATCATCAGGGTTTGCAAGTTCAAGAGAAGCAGTACCACCACCAAATAATTCTTTGAATGTTTCTCCAAAGTGCTTATTGATTTCGTGGAAGTTCTCAATGAAAGCATCTTTCATTTGTTTTGTTAAGTCATTAATAAGTCTTTCGATTTCATTCTTAGACTTTTCTACATCGGAAACTTGAGCACCTAGGAATTCATATCTTTCGGATACTTCCTTGTATTCTTCAATAGCTGAAACATTAACAGAACCAAGACCTCTGATTGATGACTTAATTTCATTAAGTCTCTTTCTGGCAGTTGAAACATTTTCAATTTCAATAGAAATTTCTTCTGCTTGTCTTTTTGTAAGTTCATATTCATCCCAAAGTTTTGCAATAATATCATCATACTGCTTTTGTAGATTGATTTTTCTTTCTTCAAGACGAGCAAGTTCTCTGCCGGAAACTTCTCTTGTAGAGTTTAGGTCTTTTTCTTTCTGTCTAAGTTCTACACTTTTCTTTTCAAACTTTTCTTTATCGCCATTTAGCTTTTCAATAGCATTATTGAATTCAGCAATTTTATCTTGATAATTGTTTGAAATATTAGTGTAACTTTCAATCTTCTTATTAATTATATCAATATTTGAATTTACAGAAACAATCTGATTACGCAAGTTCTCTTTTCTTTCGGTTTGATGCTGACTGTTGTATTCAGATGTTCTGATTTCGCTGATTAAAGCCTCTTTGTCCTTTTCAAAAGTAACAATTTCAAGTCTGATATTTTGTAGTTTTTCAGAAAGTTGTTCTCTCTTTTCGGTTAGTGCAAGTCTGTTGCCTGTAAGGTTAGAAGTTGTTTTTTCGATATTTGCAATTTCTTCTTCAAATGCACTAAATTCTTTATCGGCAGTTTCTTTGTCTTTTTGTAGATTAGAAATTTTATTTTCACATTCTACAATTTCATTCTTTGTAAAATCAATACTGCTAACTAAAGAATCATATTCATTTTGACAAGCCTTATATTCAGTTCTTAATCTGATAAGTTCTTGTTGTTCAGTAGATAAATTTCCTCTAGTACCTAAAATATCAGCCTCATACTTTGCAAATTCTTGCTGACTGTTACTGTACTGTTCTTTAAGTTTGTTTGCTTTATCTGCAAGAACTTTAGCCTCTTTACGGTACTTTTCAATCTCACTTGCACGAGATAACAAACCTGTTCGTTTATTTAATGAACCACCTGTTAGAGAACCACCGGCATTAACAACCTGACCATCAAGAGTAACTACCTTGAAACGGTATGAATACTTTTTAGCAATAGATACTGCTGAATTAAGGTCTTCGGCAATAACAATCTTACCAAGTAGGTTTTGTAGAATACCTTTGTATTCATCTTTGCAATCACACAAATCTGATGCTACACCAACAAAACCAAAACAACTGTCAATACCATTTTCATTTAGGTATCTAGGTTTAATTGTAGCAATAGGTAGGAAAGTTGCTCTACCACCTTTATTTTCTTTTAGTGTACGAATTGCTCTCTTAGCATCTTCTTCATTGCCTGTAACAATGTTCTGCATTGCACCACCTAAAGCAGTTTCGATAGCTACTGCATAGTCTGTCGGTACTTTAATTAATCTTGAAACAGGTCCGTGAATACCACCGATTTTGCCATGTCTTGAAAGGTTCATAACAGTTTTTACACTGTGGGCAAAACCTTCAAGGTTCTTTTCTAAGTCCTCAAGAATATTGGCTCTTCTAAGTTTTTCGTTAGAGTCAAGAGTTAATCTGTCAATTTCGCTTTTAGAATTTTCATTTCTGGTCTTTAGGTTATTGATTTTAAGTTCCAGACCCTTAATAGAATTGGAAAGCATTTCTACCTTTTCGGCAGAGTCTTTACCTTGCACCTTATAATCTTCAAGCATTTTAGAAGTAGTTTCTAAATTACTTTCTTTTTCTGATAATGAAGAATTTAGGGTTTCTATTCTTTCATTAAGTTCATTAATTGATGAATCACTTGTAAGTAAAACTACCTTTGCATTAGCTGACTTTTGGGATAATTCAGCTAATCTTGAATTTAGTTCTTGAAGTTCATCACCACTACGGGAAGCATCAACACTGATAGTATTTAGGTTTTCGGATACTTCGTTATATTCCTTTTGTTTTTCTTCAATGCTTAGTTTTAATTTTTCAACATTTTCTTTTTTCTCTTTAATTTGAAATTCAATTTCAGTAAAGGAATTGTCAAGTTGTTCAATTTCAGTTTCAAGCCTTGTGATAGTTTCTTTGTTATGCTCAATGTCGTTATTTGCAACAGAAATAAGGGCATTGTTGTTGCTAACTTCTGACTCAAACTGAGAAATATTTCTTCTTATGGTGTCAATCTTAGAAGTGATTTCACCATTTTTTAAATATATAGACTCTGTTTCTGAACTGATATTTGCAAGTTCTTGTTCAGCATTTTCATACTGTGCTCTTTGAATATCTATTTTGTCATCTTGTTCTTTGATAATGTTTGCTGAATTATCAAGAGTATTTAGCCATAAAGCAATTTCAAGACCTTTCTTTTCTTCAGAAAGTACAAGGAACTTTTGTGCTTTTTCTGACTGTTTCTTTAGTGGACCGACTCTATCTTCAAGTTCACCAACAATATCTCTAAGTCTAACAAGATTTTCTTCCGTACTTTTTAGCTTTCTTTCAGCCTCGGTTTTTCTATATCTATAACGAGAAATACCTGATGCTTCTTCAAATATTTCTCTTCTTTCTTCACTTTTTGATGCAACAATACTGTCAATTTTACCTTGACCAATCATAGAATAACCGTCACGACCAAGACCTGTATCCATAAACAATTCATGAATATCTCTAAGTCTTACTGTGGCTTTGTTAATCATATATTCACTTTCGCCACTTCTGTAATATCTTCTTGTAACGGCTACTTCGTCACCATCAAAAGGAAGTATTCTGTCTTTGTTATCAATAGACAAGGTAACTTCTGCATAGCCTGTCTTTTTTCTCTTGTCTGTTCCGTTAAAAACAACATCTTCCATCTTGGAACATCTTAGAGTTTTTGCTGACTGCTCACCAAGTACCCATCTAATTGCGTCACTTATGTTACTTTTTCCTGAACCGTTAGGTCCTACAATTGAAGTAATACCCTTATCAAAGGATAGCTTTATTCTATCGGGAAAAGTTTTAAAGCCATGCAATTCCAATGATTTTAGTAGCATAAGTCACCTCTTTCTTTAATAATAAACTGAAAGTCCTTAAGGGTATCACTTTGTTTAAAAGTAACTATGTATCCCAGTTCTTTAAGGACTTTAATATTTGCCTTTTTCTGTCCAATAGCTTTTGAAATAAACTTATTACCTACAGTAACAGAAAATTCGCCTTGTGGGTATTTCTTTATTTCATTTACTAACATATCAAGAAACATTTTGCTTTCACATAATTCTCTAAAAGCAGGATGATAATAACCTGCTACAGAAGTATTAACAAGTTCATCGGAATAATGAAGTCCTACTCTAATAACATTAATTTTTTTATCATAAAACATTTTAAGAATTTTTGCACAAGTATTTATTGTTGTTTCTTCGCTATATGGAACATATTTTTTATCGTTATAATACTTTTCAAGTAATGTGTCTTTCATAGTTATTGTTGGATAAATTCTAACAGTATCAGGAGAAAGACTGATTAATTTTTCAGCAGTTTCTATATCCTTTTCAGGTGTACTGCCATAAAGACCAATCATCATTTGTAACCCTAAAGAAATATTAAATTTCTTAATAAGGTTAGATGCATTTACAACATCAGTAGCACTATGACCTCTTTCATTCAGTAAAAGAACATCATCACACATTGACTGTGCACCAAGCTCTATTGAAGTTACACCATAACTTTTAAGCAAAGTTAAAACTTCATCATCTATTGCATCAGGTCTTGTTGACAATCTAATACCATAAAAGTCATTAATATACGGCTTTGTAGCATCCAGTAAAGAAACCATATAATCCCTATCAATGGCAGTAAAGCTACCACCAAAGAAAGCAATTTCGGTATTTTTCTTATCAACACCACTTTTTATAGCAGTTTCTATTGCTGACACTACATCATCTTGAGTTGGTTGATATGAATGACCTGTAATATTCCTTTGGTTACAAAAAACACATTGGTGAGGACAACCATTGTGAGGCACAAAAATGGAAATATTAGAATGTTTAATATCCCATCAACTCCAAAGCCTCTCTTGCAGCTTGTTGTTCTGCATCTTTCTTACTTCTTCCTCCACCTTTGCCGATTACATTACTGTTTAGATGTACTTCAACTACAAAATGTCTGTTGTGGTCAGGACCACTAACATCTACAACTTCATACTGTAAAGTTTCTCCCGGATTTCTCTGGATAATTTCTTGTAGTTTAGTTTTGTAATCTTTAAAGTTTTTACCTGCTGTATGGTTCTTGATTTCAGGTACAACAAAAGAAAGTACAAACTCACTTGCCTTTTCCATACCACCATCAAGATAAATAGCAGCAATAACTGCTTCAAAAGCATCTGAAAGGATTGATGGTCTTTCTGCTCCACCACCCTTTCTTTCGCCATTGCTTAGGTAAATGTACTTGCCTAGGTTAATCTTCTTGGCAAATACAAACAAACTCTTTTCACAAACTAAAGATGCTCTTAACTTTGTAAGGTCACCTTCAGGTAATTGTGGGCAATTGTTAAAAATATAATCAGAGACGGAAATTGAAAGTACTGCATCACCTAAAAATTCCAATCTCTCATTATATTTAAGGTGTTGCTTCTTATGCTCATTAGCATAAGAAGAATGTGTTAGTGCCACCTTTAAAAGTTCTTTATCTTTAAATGTATAGTTAATTACTTTTTCAAATTCTTCCATTATTTTATTCCTTTTAATTTATTAAATGAGTCTTCAATAACCTGTGGTACATTTGCGTTTATGTAATCAATAGTTAGTCTAACTGCATTGAAAATTGTTGTTGCATTAGAACTGCCATGTGCTTTAAATACAGGCTTTTTGATACCTAGAATTGGAGCACCACCATAAACATCTGTGTTCATAGTTTCCTTAAATTTCATTAGGTCACCATATACAAATAATGCACCGATTTTATTCTTTACACTTTTCTTGAAAATATCAGTAACTGTATGGCTTAATGACTTTGCAACGCCTTCATAATTCTTTAGCAGAATATTACCTGTAAAACCATCACAAACATAAACATCACAAGCACCGTTAGAGATTTCTCTGCTTTCTACATTACCAACAAAGTTAACAGGACTTTCTTGAAGTAAAGCATAAGTATCTTTCTGTAAATCGCCACCCTTATGACTTTCTGTACCAACATTGGCAAGGGCAACTCTTGGACTTTCTCTGTGCATTACTTTTTCCATATATACAGAACCTAAGATACCGAATTGACGAAGAATTTCAGGTCTGGCATCAAGGTTTGCACCACCATCAATAAGCATAAATGATGAACCGTTAAATGTAGGCAAAACCGGTGCAAAACCAGGTCTCTTGACACCCTTTAATCTTTTAACAATTAAAGTACCACCTACACATAAAGCACCACTGTTACCTGCTGAAACGAAACCATCTGCTTCATTATTTGCAACCATCTTTAGACCCAGTGCCATTGAGGAATTGTTGTATTCTTTCATAATAGCATTAGGTGTTTCGTCAACAGGAATAACATCTTCTGTATGGTTAATTTCGATATTTGAAATATCTATATTATTTTCTTTTGCCACTTTCTTGATAATGTTTTCATTACCGGTTAGGCAAATTTCAATTTTAAAATGTTCTTGAGCTTTTACAGCACCTTTGATAATTTCCAAAGGTGCATTATCTCCACCAAATGCATCAATTACTATCTTCATCATAAACCTCTTGAATTTATAAATTCTGTTAGCTTTGCAAATGACCTATCAGAATAAGCCTTTGCTCTCTCTTTCTTATCCCTTGGTCTTTGTTCAAGTTCAGGTAACACTCCTAAATTTGCACCCATAGGTTGGAATTTAGAAACTGTTTCATCGCTGATATATCTTGACAAAGAACCTATCATTGTATGTTCAGGTAAGGTTACAGTTTGTTCTCCGTTATATCTCATAGCTGCATTTATACCTGCCATTAATCCTGATGATGCTGACTCCATATAACCCTCAACACCTGTGATTTGACCTGCAAAGAAAAGATTTTTATTTTCTCTTACAGAATAATCACTGTTTAGAATTCTTGGTGAGTCAATAAAAGTATTTCTGTGCATTACACCGTATCTTACAAACTCAGCATTTTCTAGTCCCGGAATCATAGAGAATACTCTCTTTTGCTCAGGGAACTTTAGGTTAGTTTGAAAGCCTACTAGGTTATACATAATACCGGCACTGTTCTCTTTTCTTAGCTGAACTACTGCCCATGGTCTATGACCTGTTCTTGGGTCTTTAAGTCCTACAGGTTTCATTGGACCAAAACGAATAGTATCATGACCTCTTTGAGCCATAACTTCAATTGGCATACAACCCTCATATACCTTTGGATTCATTACATCAAAGTCATGTACAGGTGCTCTTTCTGCTGATACAAGTGCTTCATAAAAATTGTCATACTCTTCCTTATTCATAGGACAATTAATATAGTCATCACCGTCACCCTTATCATAACGAGATGCAAAGAAAGCCTTGTTCATATCAACTGTATCAAACTTTACAATTGGAGCTGCTGCATCATAAAATGAAAGACTGTCACCGAACATAGTTTTGATTTTGTCAGAAAGCAAATCAGAAGTAAGTGGTCCTGATGCTATGATAGTAATGCCATCAGGGATTTCCATAACTTCTTCATTTATTACAGTAATATTAGGGTTATTATTTATTTCTTCATTTACCAGATTAGAAAAAATCTCTCTATCTACTGCCAAAGCACCACCGGCCGGTACTCTACTTTTATCGGCACACTTCATAAGCAGAGAATTTAACATTCTCATTTCTTCTTTAAGCATACCGGCAGCACTTTCTTTTCTGGCTGCTTTTAGACTGTTTGAGCATACAAGCTCACATAATTTATCTGAATGATGTGCCGGACTTTTCTTGTTAGGCTTCATATCATAAAGGTTTACCTTTATGCCACGCTTAGCAACTTGATATGCAGCCTCACATCCTGCAAGTCCACCACCTATTATATTTATACTCATTGGTCTTTAGTATAGCCACAACCCTCAGTTGCACAGAAGATTGTCTGCTTTTTGCCCTTCTTTTTATATAGAATCTTGCCACACTGTGGACACTTTTCATTTACAGGTTCATACCAAGACATATAGTTACAATCAGGGTAGTTACTACAGCCGTAGAACACTTTACCTTTCTTGGTTTTACGAGTAATAACATCTCCACCACATTCAGGACATTGAACACCGATTTTCTCTACAAACTTCTTGATATTCTTACATTCAGGGTATCCCGGACAAGCAATAAACTTACCGTATCTACCGACTTTGACGACCATCTTTCTGCCACAGTTTTCGCATACAATATCAGTTTCGTCCTCTTTTAGCTTAATCTTGACACCTTCCATATCTTCTTTAGCCTTTTTCAAGGTCTTATCAAAGTCAACATAGAAATTATCAAGTAGTTCAACCCATTGTTCGTCACCATGTTCAACCTTATCAAGGTCTTCTTCCATTTGTGCAGTAAACTTAACATTTACAATCTTAGGAAATCTTTCTTTTAATAGAGTTACAAGTGCCTCACCAAGTTCAGTTGGTACAAGGGACTTTGCTTCTCTTTTAACATATTCTCTACTTGTAATTGTTGAGATTGTTGCAGCATATGTTGATGGACGGCCAATACCGTTTTCTTCAAGTGCTTTGATTAGAGACGCTTCTGTAAATCTTGCAGGTGGCTGAGTAAAGTGCTGGTTAGGGATAATCTCTCTAACCTTAGTAGGCATATTCTTCTCTAGTGGAGGAAGCTGCTTTTCCTTTGTACCTTCAGCATCATTACTGTCAACATAAAGTGTTGTATAACCGTCAAAGTCAACTCTGTAACCTGATGCCTTAAAGATATAGTCATTGGCATTGATTTCTGCTTGAGTTGTTTTGTGGATACAATCAGCCATCTGACAAGCAGTAAATCTATCCCAAATCAGTTTATATAGCTTATACTGTTCAATAGTTAAGCTATCCTTAACCTTATCAGGTGACAATGATGGAATAGATGGTCGAATAGCTTCGTGACCATCTTGAGCATTTGAACGAGATTTAAACACTCTTGGCTTTGGTGGTAAATATTCAGGTCCAAAGTTATCATTAATATACTGAGTTACTTCTGCAACGGCATCATTAGAAATTCTTAATGAGTCAGTTCTCATATATGTGATAAGACCTGTTGTACCATAGCCCTCAACATCAACACCTTCATAAAGTTCCTGAGCAATTTTCATTGTTCTTCTTGACTGATAACCAAGTTTACGAGATGCCTCCTGTTGCAAAGTTGAAGTAATAAATGGTGGGTATGGTGACTTTTTACGAGTACCGTTTCTTACTTTTGTAACAATAAATTCAGCATCCTTGATTTCTTCAAGAATCTTGTCAGCCTCTTCTTTATTATTAATCTTAATTTTCTTACCGTCAGGTCCAAGTGCTAAAGATGCATTGAAAACTTTTCTGCTTGACTTTGGAGAAAGTTTTGCTTCAATTGACCAATATTCTTCCGGTTTAAATGCTCTGATTTCGTTTTCTCTGTCTACGATAATCTTAAGAGCTACAGACTGCACTCTACCGGCAGAAAGGCCTCTACGAATCTTTTGGCTAACAAATGGACTTAGCTTATAACCAACAAGTCTGTCAAGAATTCTTCTTGCCTGTTGAGCATTAACAAGGTCAATGTCAATAGAACGAGGGTTCGCCATACCGTTATTGACACCTGTCTTAGTAATTTCGTTAAATTCAACTCTATTTTTATCTTCTAAATCAAGTCCTAAAATATATGCTAAATGCCAAGAAATAGCCTCACCTTCACGGTCCGGGTCAGTTGCAAGATAAATCTTGTCACTGTCTTTTGCAAGTGACTTTAGTTCATCAACTAACTTTTCTTTACCTTTGATGATTGCATATTTAGGAGCATAATTTTTCTTTATATCAACAGCAAGTCTAGCCTTTGGTAGGTCACGAACATGACCCATTGATGCTACAACTTCATAATCTTTTCCAAGATATTTTTTGATTGTTTTAGCCTTAGCAGGAGACTCCACTATTACTAAATTTGACATTTATCTATCCTCCGATAGTTACTTTATTTTATACTGTTTGCCCGGTAAAACTACTATTAAATCCATAAGTTCAAGATTTGTTAGTATTCCGGAAATTTTATATACCGGTAAGTTACATTTATCAGACAAATCATCTATATGTATAGGATCATTTCCGATAGCATAATAAACCTTTGATGAATTTTCATCAAGGTTTACATCATATCTATGGCCCTTTATAAACTCTTTTTCGGGTTTTACATTAGACTTTTTTGCAGGAATTTTCAGCACTGTACTGTCAGGGATATCATACTCATCATCTTCATAAACTTCTAAATTATTAAATTCATTATAGTAGTTTAAAATATCAAGATAAGTAGTTACAGGAATAGCACCATCCTTAATAAGTTGGTTTGAGCCAACAGAATAGACACTATTGATGTTTGCCATTACAGCAAAAACATCTTTACCTTGTTCTCTTCCGGCAATATCGGCTGTAACTAATGCACCACTTTTCTTCCCTGCTTCAACAACAAGAACACCTCTTGAAAGTGCAGAGATTATTCTGTTACGAGATAAAAAGTGATGTGGCAAAGGCTCTGTATCCGGAGGATATTCTGAAATTAAACATCCTCTGTGTGTTATAGCCTTTCTCATAGGCTCATTTTTCATAAGGTAAGGATAATTGATACCACAACCTAAAACACAAATTGTAATACCATCAGCGTTTAATGCACCTGTATGTGCTGAACTGTCAACACCCATTGCACCACCACTAATTATAGTTACCTTACATTTTGAAAGATTATGAGAAATACTGTAAGCCACCTTTTTGCCATATGTTGTAGCTTTTCTTGTACCTACAATAGCAATAGTTAAAAGATTATCAACTCTTGGTAAATATCCACTAACATATATAACTGCAGGTGGAGTATCTATATTACGCAAACAATTAGGGTATCTGTCATTATCTATTGCAAAAATGGAATAACCCAAACTTTCACATTTAGATATAATTTCATCAGCTTTTTCAATCGGAGTTTCTTCTAGGTGGTTAATTTCCTTTTCGGTAAAAATACCACAAAATCTCCATTCAAAGTCCTGACCATTATAAAATACAGAAATATCCCTATACTCTTCAGTTTCGTAAAGTCTTTTAACTTTTGGATTATCATAGCCAAGAGCTAAACTTAGCCATATCCAATAACGATTATTATTCATTATTTGACATTTCCCACATAATTATACTAGCTGCTACTCCGGCATTAAGAGAATCAATCTTTCCCTTCATAGGTACAATAACTTGGTAGTTACAAGCATTAATAGTCATTTCACTTAGTCCATTAGCTTCGTTACCTATTACAACAAGAGCATTCTTAGAGAACTCAAAATCACCTAAAGTTTTGGCAGTATCTTTTAAACAAGCAGCATAAGACCTACCATGCTTATTAAATTCACATTCAATATATTCTTCTGCGTCATTAATAATATAGAAAGGTACACGGAAAATTGCACCCATACTACCTCTTACAACCTTTGGACTATAAATATCACAAGAATCTTTTGTAATAAATACACCTTTAATTGAAAAAGCATCTGCAGAACGCAATACTGTTGCAATATTGTCCGGATTTTGCACATTGTCTAAAAGTACAAACTTACCATTATAATCAATTTTATCAATATCATCAGTTTTGTCAAGTGTTTTAAGTACAAGCATTACACCTTGTGGTGACTTTGTATCGGACAAAACATTGAAAATGTTGTTAGGTACAACTATTGATTCATCAGAAATTGACTCAAGTCTATTGCATAATTCAAGATTTCTGGTATAGAAATTTTCGCTACAAAGTAGCACATCAATATGAATATTAGAAATTAAAACATCTTGGCAAGTTCTTAGTCCTTCTGCAACAAACTGCTTGTTCTTGTTCCTATACTTTTTCTGCTTTACTAATTTATGAATATGCTTTAGAGTACCATTTTCTCTACTTGTAACAAACTTCATATAATGACCTCTTTTTTAGATAGTAAAAAGCGTTTGAGGTAAGAACCTCAAACGCATAACACTTAAGCTTTTGTAACTTTTTCAACAAGGCTAGCAAAAGCTGCTGGATCAGAAATAGCAATTTCTGAAAGCATCTTTCTGTTAAGGTCAATGTTAGCCTTCTTAAGACCATTCATAAATGTGCTGTAGTTTGTGCCGTTTAGCTTACAAGCTGCAGAAATTCTTGTGATCCAAAGTCTTCTGAAATCTCTCTTCTTCTGCTTACGACCAATGTATGCATAGTTACCAGATTTCATAACTGCCTGCTTAGCCATCTTAAAGTGCTTACTCTTTGCACCGTAATAACCCTTAGCAAGCTTTAATGTTTTGTTTCTTCTTTTGCGAGTCATCATCGCGCCTTTTACACGAGCCATTCTATATTTCCTCCGTTATTTCGTAAGTTAAATTCAAAAAGTTAATTATTTGTAAGGGATTAATTTCTTAATCTGAGCTGTATTTGTCTTATCAGCTACACAAGTCTGTCTTAGACCTCTCTTACGCTTTGTGTTCTTCTTGTTAAGAATGTGCTGCTTGTTAGCATGAGCACGGATAACCTTACCATTCTTAGAAAGTTTAAATCTCTTTTTTGCACCACTATGTGTCTTAATCTTTCCCATTATGAAAATCCTCCTTAAAAATTACTTATTTGGCTTAGGAGCTAGAAACATTAGCATATTTCTACCTTCAAGTTTTGCTGGTTTTTCGATAACAGCAACTTCTTCACAAGCTTTAGCAAAACGGTTCATTGTGTCATAACCCTGTTCAGGATGACCCATCTCTCTACCTCTAAAGCGAATTGAAACCTTAACCTTATCGCCTTTCTTAATAAACTTAAGGGCATTGTTAAGTTTTGTGTTGAAGTCATGCACATCAATATTTAGTGAAAGTCTAACTTCCTTAATATCAAAAGTACGCTGGTTCTTCTTGTTTTCTTTTTCCCTTTTAGCTTGTTCAAAACGATACTTGCCATAGTCCATTACTTTGCAAACAGGTGGCTTTGCCTGTGGAGCAATCTTAACTAAGTCAAGGTTACTCTCCATTGCTATATTGAAAGCTTTTTCTGAAGACATAATACCTAGCTGTTCGCCTTCGGCACCAATTAGTCTTACTTCCTTATCACGGACTTCTTCGTTAATCTGTAGTTTCTTGTTGCTGATTGTCGAGCACCTCCAAAATAAATTAAAAAAGTGGACAGATAAACTCCGTCCACTATAATACGCATCAGTAAAAAAACTGTAAGTATTAACCCACGCAGACGGCACCCCGTAGGTGAAAGCATAACTGCCTTTCTTTCTTTTACTCAATTATTATATATAAAAGCATTTAATTTGTCAATACCTTTTTGACAATTAATTAGAAATTTGATAATATGATACTAACGAAAGTCGAGGTAGACAAAATGAATAACTTTTTTCAACAACAATTGTACCACAATTATCAAATAAATCAAGAGAAAAAAATGATAAGAAAAGAAAGCAACAAACTTTCCTTTATGTTGTTTATTGCAATTATATTTATGAATATTGCAGCTACTGTACTATTTATGTTTATTGCATTTTTTAGCAAAGATACTTCTCTTACCACTACAGGAATACAAAACAGTTATTCTTCTTATGACTACATTATTAATGGTTTAGGAGAATTTGCCGGTTTCTTTGTTGTACCGTTCGTATTTTGCTTATTATTTCGTTACAAATTCAGTGAAGTTATTCCGGTTAACAGTAATAAGAAATATAATCCTTTATTATTGGTATTAGGTGGATATGCAATTTGTACTGTTGCAAATATTGCAGTTAGCCTACTAAATAATAATTTAAGTATATTTGGATTGACCAATACAACCGGTGTTGAATTTACAACCAAGACACCACTTGACCAAGTTATTTACTTTATATGTATTGCAATTATTCCTGCTTTAACTGAGGAATTTATGTTTAGAGGTGTTATCTTAAATTCATTTAGAAAATTCGGTGATGGCTTTGCAATTTTAATGTCATCTCTCCTATTTGGTTTTATGCATGGTAACTTTGTACAAATTCCATTTGCATTTATTGTAGGTTTAGCTTGTGGATTTATAGTTGTAAAGACAAATTCAATTATACCGGCTATGGTTTTACATCTTCTTAATAATGGTACATCGGTACTTATTGATATTGTAGCTAATTATGTTGGTGACAATTTGTATTCTGTAATTTCTTCGGTAGTTATTTTTACACTTACACTACTAGGCTTTATTTCTATAGTTTTGCTTGTAAAAAAAGGCCTTAACTTTAAATTTGGAAATAAATCTATTGTGAGTTTAGGTGCTAAGGATAGAATAGTTCAATTTTTTGCTAATCCCGGTACAATAATTCTTCTTTCATTCTTCATTATTGAAGCATTTATTACTTTATTAGGTTTTTAATTATGTATAATGAAAAGTATATGGATATTGCACTTAATGAGGCTAAGTTAGCTTTAGAAGAAAACGAAGTTCCTGTTGGTGCAGTAATCGTTAAAGATGGTGTTGTAATTGCTAAAGCTCACAACACAAGAGAAAAAACTAAAAATGCACTTCATCACGCTGAGGTTATTGCAATAGATAATGCTTGTAAAGAGTTATCAGGTTGGAGGCTTTGGCAATGTGAAATGTATGTAACAATGGAACCTTGTCCTATGTGTGCCGGTGCTATAGTTAATGCCAGAATACCTAATGTATATTTTGGTGCATATGATAAAAAGTATGGTGCTTGTGGTTCTGTTATCAATGTATTTAATATGAAAGAAAATTTTAAAGTTACTTACAAAGGTGGCTTTAAAGAAAAAGAGTCTTTAGAACTTTTTGATAAATTCTTTAAATATTTGAGAAACAAAAGAACATAAAATTAGTCCTTAACGAGTTGATTGTTAAGGACTTTTTTCTGTTTATTTTACTGTTAAATCATAGCTAATATCAATTAATGAAAGTATTTTTTCATCATCAACAGAACCATCAAGGCATATTGTAATCCAATGTTCCTTATTCATATGGTATGCCGGATAAAAACCATTTTCTTCTAAAAGTGAGCCTAGCATTATTGGGTCACACTTAATATTGACTATATCTACTATTTTATCAGAATATTCGCCTAATCTATTCTTAGGGATTTTCATTAATAAAGCAAACCATTTGTTATTGTTACTATGCCTAAAAACAGTAGAAACATTATCATTTTTAAAGGGTTTATCAGGTTCTTCACTAAATATTCCTGTAATTGATTTAACTAAACTTTCAAAATTCATATTACTTATTTTTCTTTAAAATTCTATCTGCTGCAATAAGTACACCTGTCTTACCACAATGGAAGTTAAATGAACCTTGCATCCATACTGCAAATGGTTCTCTAAGTGGTGCATCAGCAGAAAGTTCAATACTTGAACCTAAAGTAAATGTACCGGCAGCCATAATAACCTTGCTGTCATATCCCGGTAAATCATCAGGTACAGGTGTTACATAGCTATCTACCGGTGATCCTGCTTGAATACCCTCACAAAAAGCAATAAGGTTTTCTTCATTTTCAAGAAGAATAGCTTGTACAATATCTCCTCTTTTTTCATTCATAGTTGGTGATACACCGTAGCCCATTAATGTAAATAGTGTACTGGCAAAAACTGCAGTTTTCATAGCTTCACCTGTAATATGTGGTGAGTTAAATGCACCTAGGAACATTTCTCTCTTAGTGCTGATTGTTGCACCTAATTCTCTACCTGTACCCGGTGTTGTAAGTCTGTAACTACAAATTTCAACTAAATCTTTTCTACCGGCAATATAGCCACCTGTTGGAGCAATACCACCACCGGCATTCTTAATTAAAGAACCTGCCATAATATCTGCACCAACTTGAGTTGGCTCTAGTTCTTCAACAAATTCACCATAGCAGTTATCAACCATAACAATAGTTTCAGGGGACTCTCTCTTAACTATTTCAGCAATTTTCTTAATATCTGCAATAGTTAATGCTCTTCTTAGAGAATAACCTCTTGAACGCTGAATATAAGCCATCTTAGGTTTTGACTTTAGCTTTTCAACTAAAGTATCATAATCAACTTCATTATCTTTTAAAGGTACTTCATCATAATGAATATCAAAGTCCTTTAATGAACCTGAATAGTTACCCTCAATACCGATTACACTTCTGATTGTATCATAAGGAATACCTACAACAGAAAGCATAGTATCTCCGGGTCTTAGCATACCAAATAAAGCAACAGTTAATGCGTGAGTACCTGACTGAAAACTTTGTCTCACTATTGCATCTTCAGCACCAAATGCAGTGGCATATACTTCATCAAGAACTTCTCTGCCTCTATCGCTATAGCCATAACCTGTACTGTCGGCAAAGTGGCTTTCTGACACACCACAAGTTTGGAATGCCTTTAGCATTTTGTTCTGGTTATATTCTTGTATTCTCTCTATTTCTTGGAACTGAGTTTTGCACTCTTCCATTGCTTTTTCAGATAGTTCTAGAATTTTACTATCTAAATCAAAAAAACTCATCTATGTATTTCCTTCCATTTTCCTATTATATTAAAACCCATTTTGGTATAACATTCTTTTAAATTATTTTCACAAAATAAGCACAGGTTGTCTTTTTTTACATTATTTAAAAGGCTTTTTGCATAATCATTATTTCTATACTGTGGTAATGTAGCAATTGGTGAAATTATTTTACTATATTCATCACCTGTTATTATTGCACAAGAAACAATATTATCATTAAGTTTAAGTGAATAAATTTTACTACAATTCACTCTAACCTTAGAATGTAAATCAGTTGCAAAATATCCGTAATCAGCAATTTTTACAACAGTTGAATTGCAATTATTAAAGAAGTTAAAAACATCTTTATATTCATTAACGGTAGTAAAAATGCAGTTATTTTCTTTAATATTATTATCAATAAATTCTCTTTTCATAATTAAGCCGATTTCAGACTTACAAGAATTAAAATTCAGAGAATATTTTTCATTAAACAAAAGATGAGAAAACCCTAACACATTGAGAAATTCTTCAATTTCTTGTATGTTAGAATTTTCTGTTAAAAATAAAACAAACTGATTATCTAACCTTGAAATCAATGAAACATAATCTTCATTAAAAGACTGATACCATATATCAAGAAAGTCACAGTTAAGCCCATAAGATTTATACAATACATTTATTCTGGTGAAAAATACATCCTTATCTTTTAGCTTAGCTGTAACATTCTTATATTTTGTGTCATCAGACAGATATTTTATCATTTCAATTCTTTTACAAGGTTCTTGAAGTGAATACCTCTCTCCATAAAGTTCTTGTACAAATCGAAACTTGCACTTGCAGGAGATAGAGAAACAATATCACCCTTAACTGCTACTTCAGAAGCCTTTTTAACTGCTTCTTCCATATTAGATACACGATAAATTACAGGGTTACCCTCACTATAGCTAGGAGCTTTCTTAGTTGAAGTTTCAATCTTATCGGCAGTATTGCCCATTAAAATAAGAATTTTAACTTTCTTACAAATAACTTCACCTAGTTCATCATAGTTAAGGTTCTTGTCATAGCCACCGGCAATAATAATAATCTTTTCATCATATAGAGAAAGTGTACCTGATGCAGTTCTTGTAGGACTGGATGCAATAGAATCATTATAGTACTTAACACCATTAAACTCTCTTACAAATTCTGCTCTATGTTCTACACCTTGGAAAGTCTTTGCTACTTTCACAATAGTATCAACATCAACAATGCCCCATACTGCTGAGATAGCAGCCATATAGTTCTCTACATTGTGCATACCGGGAATGAAAATATCTTTAATATCAATGATTTCTGTTTCCTTACCGTAATCAGAATAAACAATCTTGTTATCCTTTAGATATGCACCGTTAGTAACTGTATTTCTTCTGCTAAACTTAACTAGCTGACCACGAACTTCACTTGAGAATGAATTTGAAATTTCATTATCAAGGTTTAGAACAGTCTTAGAGAAAGCATTTTGATGAAGAAGAATGTTCTTCTTAGCATCAACATATTCTTGCATATCCTTATGTATATCAAGGTGATTTGGTGAAACATTTGTTACAATAGCAATTTCAGGACTTTCTTTCATTGAGATTAGCTGGAATGAAGAAAGTTCAACAACTGCATAATCATCCTTAGTAATACTTTCAATTTCAGGTAAAAGTGGCTTACCAATATTACCACCTAAAAATACCTTTTTACCGGCAGCCTTTAGAAATTCTGAAACAATAGAAGTTGTAGTTGTCTTACCATCAGAACCTGTAACTGCAATAATATGACAGTTGGCAAGTTCAAAGAAAAGTTCCATTTCTGAAGTTACAACAACACCACGATTACGCATTTCAACAAGTTCATCCATATAATACTTCATACCCGGTGTTCTGAAAACAATATCAACATCAAGGTTCTTTAGGTAATTATCACCTAAAGAAAGTTTAACACCAAGTTCTTCTGCTTTCTTAGCGTTATCACCTAGGTCCTCAAAATTTCTTCTATCACAAGCAGTAACATCAATGCCCTTGTTTACGAACATTTCCATAACAGGAAAGTTACTGATACCAAGTCCACAAAATGCTACTTTCTTATCCTTTATACTTTCAAAAAAGTTATCAATTTTTGTCATAAGGTTCAACCTCCTAAATACATACTATATTATTATACCAAATGTAAAGAAAATTTCAATTATTTTATGCAAATAACGCAAAAAAACGGTGACAAAGTCACCGTTCTACTTAAAATTATTCTCTGCCAAGAAGTGAGTCAACAGAAGTTTCCAAAATATCTGCTAATGCAACAAGTTCAATATCTGTTACATAACGGATTTGACCTTCCAGCTTAGAAAGACCTGATGCATTCATATCAACGCCATTGACCTGCAACTGTGCAAGAAGTTCCTTTTGCTTCATTCCCTTCTTTTTTCTTGCAGATTCAACACGAGCACCAATTAGGTTTCTGTCGCCTAAGTTTTGTTTTCTTAGCCTCATAATATTCTCCCCATTTACATAATTATTTTTCTTTAAAGTAATTCTTTTGAATAATTCTAATAAATAATTCTTTTAAAATATTCTTTAAAAAAATTCTTTAAATTCATTATGAACATATTATAATACTATAAAAGAAAAAAAACAAGACCTTTTTGTAAATAAATTTAAAAAATTGATACTTTTTATCGAATTATATTACAAGATAGTGATATTTTGTAATATTTTTGTAATTTTCTTATAGAAAATTATTTAAAAGAAATATAAATAGTAAAAAAATAAGGGTCGTAATGACCCTTAGCAACCAAATCTATAAGCCGAGTTCTGTCGTGAATAGCCATCTATCTTGGCAGTGTGTTACCACAACTGCTCAACGCCACCTCCCCGGGACTGCCGAGCAAGCATTATGTCCCTCCACGGTGTTGCTCCAAATAGGGTTTACACGGCTAATATGTCTCCATATTACCGGTGAGCTCTTACCTCGCCTTTCCATCCTTACCACATAAGTGGCGGTAATTTTCTGTTGCACTATCCCTAGGGTCACCCCCGGCGGCTGTTAGCCGTTATTATTGCTCTATGGAGCTCGGACTTTCCTCGGATAGTCGCTTTCGCTTCTAACCGTAGCTATTCAATCTAGTTGCTACTATATTTTAATAGAAAAATAATATTTTGTCAAACATATTGAATGAATTTATAATAAGTTGTATAATATAATAAGATTTTTATGGAGGATTACAATATGGATATTAGACAAGAATCTTTACAAAAGCATTATGAATGGAACGGCAAAATCGAAGTTGTTTCCAGAGTTAAGGTTAATAGTAGCAAAGATTTGTCACTGGCCTATACTCCCGGTGTTGCTGAACCTTGCCTTGAAATTAATAAGGACTACAACAAGTCATTTGAACTAACAAGAAGAAATAACCTTGTTGCAGTAGTTACTGACGGTTCTGCTATCTTAGGTCTAGGTGACATTGGTCCTGAGGCCGGTATGCCTGTTATGGAAGGTAAATGTGCATTATTCAAGGAATTTGCTGATGTTGATGCCTTTCCTATTTGTGTTAGAACTAAAGATGTTGATGAATTTGTAAATACAGTTTATCTTATCAGTGGTAGCTTTGGTGGCATTAATCTTGAAGATATTGCAGCACCAAGATGCTTTGAAATTGAAAAGAAGTTAAAAGAAAAATGTGACATTCCTGTATTCCATGATGACCAACACGGTACTGCTATTATTGTTGCAGCCGGTTTACTTAACGCACTAAAGGTAGTTAAGAAAAATGTTGAAGATGTACAGGTTGTAATTAACGGTGCAGGTTCAGCCGGTATTGCTATTTGTAAGCATCTGCTAAACATTGGTTTTAAGAATGTTACAATGTGTGATATTAACGGTATTCTTTGTGAAGATGATGATACTCTTAAAGATGCACATAAGGAAATTGCAAAGGTTACTAACAGAAGTAAAAAGACAGGTAATCTAGCTGATGCAATGAAAAATGCTGATGTATTTATCGGTGTAAGTGCTCCTAACATTGTTTCCGAAGAAATGGTAAAGAGTATGGCTAATGACCCTATTATCTTCTCTATGGCTAACCCTACACCTGAAATTATGCCTGATAAGGCTAAGAATGCAGGTGCTGCTGTAGTAGGTACAGGTAGAAGTGACTTTCCTAATCAGATTAACAATGTACTTGCTTTCCCAGGTATCTTTAGAGGTGCTTTGGATTGTAGAGCAAAAGAAATCAATGAAGAAATGAAAGTTGCTGCATCTTATGCTATTGCAAACCTAATTTCTGATGATGAACTAAATGCTGAATACATTTTACCGGAAGCATTTGATAAGAGAATCGGTAAGGCTGTTGCTGAGGCTGTTATTACGGCTGCTAAGGAAACAGGTGTAAGTCAGATTTAATTATCTGTTACAATTTAAATAGGCAAAAATTTAGGAGATGCTAATGCATCTCCTTTTTCTTATTTATATTACATTTTTTCTGACATATTGGAGTAAAGTTTCTTTATCGTTAACTAAAGTATTTTCAATAACTTTATTAAGTAAAAGATTAAGTGTATCCCCTATTATTTTGCCTTTTGACATTCCACAACCCATAAGGTCTGAACCATTGACCTTAAGATACTTTAAGCTAAAACATTCATCATTAGCCATAATATCAAGAAAGATACTATTAACTTTATTCAGTTTATCAATTTTTTCTTGCTGATGGTATGATGACTGAGAAAGTACATCAGCCATTTGAATTTTCATAAGCATTGAAAAATTATCTGAACCGATATTTTTTAGGACTTTTTTAATTATAATTCTATCAGGCTGAATTCTTAAATCGTGAATTGAAATTAAATTAACCACAGTTTCAGTAAAATCTTTTGGATAACGAAGTCTTTCCAAAATTATCTTTGCAATACCTGCACCTGTCTTTTCGTGACCTCTAAAATGAGAAACACCATTTTCGTCTTTATTTTCTGACATAGGTTTACCTATATCGTGAAGTAGCATTGTCATTCTTAAGATTGGGTCGTTGTCAATATGCTTGACGCAAGAAACTGTATGTTTCCATAAAGTTTTGTTATGGTGTGGTGTGTTTTGGTCATAATGAAACACTGTAGAAATTTCAGGAATAATTACTGCAAATACATCTTTAAATCTTCTAAGAATATAACTACAGTTTTCGCCACACAAAGTTTTTACAAGTTCTGTTGCAATTCTTTCTTTAGAAATATTATTTAATAGTTCTTTATTCTTTGCAATTGCATTATATGTATTAAATTCTACTGAAAAGTTATAAGTTGATGCAAACCTTAATGCTCTTAAAATTCTCAGTGCATCTTCCTTAAATCTTTTATCCGGTTCACCAACACATCTAATAGCTTTATACTTTAAATCTTCTTGACCGTTAAAATAATCAATTACACCTTCACTTGGGTTATATGCCATAGCATTTACTGTAAAATCTCTTCTTGCTAAGTCTTCTTTTAGTGAAGTGGTGAACTCAACATTCTTAGGATGTCGATTATCTTCATAATCTCCATCAATTCTATAGGTTGTAATTTCATAAACTTCATTATCAATTATTACTGCAACTGTGCCATGCTTTATTCCGGCATCAATAATTTTGTAATCTTTGAATATTGAAATAATTTCATCCGGTTTTGCATTTGTGGTTAAGTCATAATCTTTAGGTGTTAAACCAAGTAACATATCCCTTACACAGCCACCTACCGTATAACATTGAAAACCATTTGACTCCATTTTAGCAATTATATTTAAAACATTTTTAGGTAAAGTAAAATTCATATATATCATCTCAATTATTTTTATATTTATTATACCACATTAATTATGTATAAAAAAGTTAAATTTAAGTCAAAAATAGCACAACTTCATGTTGTGCTATCTTGTTATATATTAATTTTTGTCAACTATCTTTTTCTTAATAGCATTTGTAATGAAAGTAAGAATAATAAATACTATTATTGTAAAAGCAAATGAACATAATAAGAACATAGAAGAATTATGATTTAGTGGTACTGTGCCTAAAATTTTGCCACCAAACAAGAAACCTAAAACTAAGCAAACAAAAATGAAAATTGATAGTGATAGTCTTAGTTTATTAAACGGTAAAGAAATCTTTACTACTAGTGCAAACAAAGCAAATGCAGTTACCATAATACAAATGGTTTCAAGTGTTTGGGTATTAAAGCCAAGATGATAACCTAAAGTCATAACCAATATATAATTTAAAGTTACCGTTAAACCGGCAGGTATTGCACCACAGATTATATTTACAAAGAAGTTTCCTGTAATTCTGTTATTGTTGTATTCCATAGCTAATATAAATGATGGAATACCGATGGTAAGTCCTCCGACAAACGAAAGTTGAATTGATTGGAATGGATAGGACATACCAAAAATAATAACTAAAACAGAAAGTAAAATTGAAAAAATATTTTTAACTAAAAACAGTGATGAACTTCTCTGGATATTCTGAATTGTTCTTCTACCTTCTGCAACAATATGTGGCATTGAAGAAAAGTCATTATCAGCAAGTACAATTTGTGATACACACTTAGCAGCCTCACTACCTGATGCCATTGCAACTGAACAATCGGCCTTTTTAAGTGCTAATACATCATTTACACCATCACCTGTCATAGCTACTGAATGACCATTATCGTGAATTGATGAAATCAACTTTTCTTTTTGTTGTGGTGTTACTCTGCCAAAGATTGTATATTCTTCTGATGCCTTTTTAATATCTTCATCAGTTTTTAAGGTGCTACAGTCTATTGCTTTATCATAGTTGTCAATATTAAAAGTTCTAGCTATATTTACAATTGTGTTTACTGAGTCACCTGAAATAATCTTAATATTAACACCTTGTTTTTTGAAATACTTTAAAGTTTCTTTTGCATTTTCTCGAAGTTTATCTCTCAATAAAACATTACAAATAGGTGTTCTTGTATCACCTTTAATCATTACAAAGGTTAGTACTCTGTAGTTATTTTCGTATTCCTTAATATCAGTTAGAATATCATTTTCATCTTCATTAAGGATAAATTCACCTGCACCACAGAGAATCTTCCTATCACTAAAAGTAACAGAAGAACATTTCTTTTCGGAAGAAAAGGCTTCTACTGAAACTGCTTTTTCATAATGGTAACCATCAATTTTATCTCTAACTGCATTCATTGTACTGTTGTAGTCAATGCTATTATTTGCAAAATCAGAAAGAATATTTAGCACATCATCATAAGTATAGTCACTTAGGGGAATAATATCCTCAACAATCATTTCATCACAAGTCAGTGTACCTGTTTTGTCTAGACAAAGTGTATCTACTCTTGCAAGTGTTTCAATACAATAAAGGTCTTGAACAAGAACATTTTTCTTAGAAAGTCTTATAACAGAAACTGCAAGAACTGTACTTGTCAAAAGCACAAGACCCTCAGGAATCATACCTATAAGTGCTGCTACTGTTTTAACAACTGCATTTTCAAGTGTAACATTTAGGAATAACAACTGATGTAAAAATAGTATTGTACCTAAAGGAACTAAAATACAAGTTACTACTTTAATAATTTTTTTAATAGTTCTGAAAATTTCAGAATTGTTTTCTTTGTAATACTTAGCTGAATTATTTAGTTTTGCTGCATAATTATCGTCGCCTACTGCAACAACCTTTGAGATACATTGTCCTGAGTTGATAAAGCTACCGGACATTAGCTTATCCCCAACTTTTTTCCTAATTAATTCACTTTCACCGGTAAGCATACTTTCATTTACAAAGCACTCACCGTCAACTACAACACAGTCAGTTGGAATTTGGTTACCTCTGCTTAATGAAAGTAAATCATCAAGAACAATATCTTCATTATTAATATCTATTGTTTCACCGTTTCTGATAACCTTTGAATTGTTACCGGAAATAATAGACAGTTTATCAACTGCTTTTTTGCTACGAATTTCTTGCACAATACCGATTATTGTATTGAAAAATACAACCCCGATAAAAAGCATATTCTTGTATGAACCAACAAGAAAAACTGCTAAGGCAAGAACAACATTCAATAAGTTAAATAATGTACAAATATTTTTAAATAAAATATTTCCTAAGGTTTTTTCCGGTTTTGAGGTATCAACATTAACCTTACCCTCTGAAACTCTCTTCTCAACTTCTTGGGTAGTTAAACCTGTAAAAATTTTTTCTTCACTCATATAGCACCCATTAAATAAAAAATTTGGAACCTCTGTACTGAAAATCAGCACTAAAAAAATAATACTACCAAAATAATATTTTATCAATACTATTTCCAAACTATTATACTATAAAACAAGAAAAAATAATAGTATGACATATAAATAAAGGTGAGGTTATGAAAAAAGTTATTTCTTTTATAATAGCTATTGTGGCTATATTAGGAGTATATAATACTATAAATCCATCAAATGCTATTGCAACAAGTAGTGACTTAAAAAATAAAACAGTACAAATCGGTGGACAACCTTTTGGAATTAAATTTTATTCAGAGGGTGCTTTAGTAACTAAAGTAAGAGAAAATTCTCCTGCTGATAAAGCAGGTATGAGAGTTAATGACATTATAATAGGTATTAATAATGAGAAAGTTAAGGATAATGAAGTTGTAAGGAATAAAATTGAAGAATATAAAAATCGAACAATTAAATTTACAATTAACAGAGATTATGAAATTATTGACTTAAACATTAAACCTGAAAATCACAATGGTAATTATACAGTAGGTATTTGGATAAAAGACAGTTGTGCCGGTATAGGTACTATAACATACTATGATGAGAGCAATAATACCTTTGCTTGTTTAGGTCATGGTATCTGTGACAAAGAATCAACTAACCTATTACCTATGGCTGAAGGTGACATTTGTCCTGCAATTATTCAAAGTGTTGATAAAGCAAAAAGTGGTTATGCCGGTGGACTTAACGGATATTTCTTAGATGATGAAATCGGTAAGGCTTATTATAATTCAGAATATGGACTGTTCTGTAATAAAGAAATAGAAACTTCCTACAAAGAATATAAAGTTGCTACGAAGGAAGAAGTTAAAAAAGGAACTGCTTATATTTACACAACTGTTGAGGGTTATAATCCTAAATTCTACAAAGTAAACATTAAACCTGAATGTCACTTCTTCTTTGACAAAATGAAAGAAATTACAATTGAAGTCACAGACAAAGAGTTGCTGAAAAAAACAGGTGGCATTGTTCAGGGTATGAGTGGTTCACCTATAATACAAGATGGTAAGCTTGTTGGTGCTGTTACCCATGTATTTGTCAATAATCCTGAAAAAGGTTATGGTATTCTTGCTGAAACTATGATAGAAGAGTCAAAATAAAAAAATTGTAGAAATGGCATATTATTGGGGTATTTTGTAATATAGTGAGTAGTAGTGGCACAATATGTTGAGATTTAAATTAATTTTTTGAAAAAAATTTAAGTGTAAACCCTTGATATATTTACCATAATATGGTATAATTATCTCAACAAATTAACAAGGGAGAATTTTCATGGAGAATAAAATCAAACTACTTCTCACAGAAGAACCAAATGAATTTGATGAGGAAACACTCCGTTTTCTCAACAGCAAGAACTTTTCAGTTCACTACTCTGCTAAAGATGGTGAAGAACTACTAAACAAAATTAACGAGATACACCCTGATGTGGTACTTTTCGACTTGTTCCTAACAAGACTAGATGGAATAAGCGTTATGCGTCACATTAGAAACGAAAGCAACTGTTCACCACTTTTCATTGCATTTTCTAACTATAGAAGTGCTTTACTTGAACAAGAGGCTATGAACAATGGTGCATCTTACTTTGTGCTAAAGCCTTACAACATTAACGACCTTACTGAAAACATTACTATGTTAATGAACACAAAGAACATTATGAACAACCCTGGTTATCAAAGCAACCTTAACATTGAAGTAAAGGTTACTGAGATTCTTCATCAAATCGGTGTACCTGCACATATTAAGGGTTATCACTACCTAAGAGACTCAATACTTATGTCTATTGAAAAACCTGAAATTATCAATGCCGTTACTAAGGAACTGTATCCATCTGTTGCACTAAAGTATGAAACCACTTCCAGCAGAGTTGAAAGGGCTATTAGACATGCAATTGAAGTTGCTTGGGACAGAGGTGATATGGATGTGCTTAACTCCTACTTTGGATATACTATCCACAACTCAAGAGGTAAGCCAACTAACAGTGAATTTATTGCTATGATTAGTGATAAATTAAGACTACAACTAAAGAATGCAAGTTAAAAAATTATGGGTACTGATTTTCAGTACCCACTTTTTTATGAGAAAAACTGCTCTCTAAATTAATAGAAAGCAGTTTTGTAATTAAATCAATAAATTTTCTTAAAGAAACAACTGTGGTTGCCTGTATGACAAGCAGCACCTGTTTGTTCCACTGTTACTAATAAAGTATCATCATCACAATCGGAATAAATTTCAACAACCTTTTGAAGATGGCCTGATGTTGCACCTTTATTCCATAGTTCCTGACGACTTCTACTCCAAAACCAAGTATAGCCTGTTTCAAGTGTTTTAGCCATAGACTCCTTGTTCATCCAAGCAACCATAAGGACTTCACCTGTAGATTTCTCTTGAACTACTGCAGGAATTAAGTCTGACTTAACAAAATATTTATCTAAGTTATTTTCCATAATTAACCTCTTGTTAGTTTAATAGCCTTTGGTAAATTAAGTGTACCTTCATAAATTGACTTACCACAAATTGCACCGAAAATATTAAGACTCATTAAGTCCTTAATATCTGTTAAATCTGATACACCACCACTTGCTACAATGTCAGCACTTACAGAATTACTTAGCACTTCAAGCTGAACAAGGTTAGGACCTGTTAGCATACCGTCACGGTTAATATCGGTAAAGATAAACTTTTCTACACCAACATCTTCCATTCTCTTGGCAAGTTCTGTGTAGTAAATATCGCTACCGTCAATCCAACCCTCTGACTTAACCATACCGTCCATTGCATCAATACCAACAATAATTTTGTCACCAAAATTCTTAACTGCATCAATAACAATCTGAGGGTTCTTAACTGCAACTGAACCTAAAACAACTTGGTTAACACCGTTATTTAGGTAGAATTCAATAGCCTTTAGGTCACGAATACCACCACCAACATCAACAAGCATACCACAGGACTTTGCAATATCACAAATTAATTCGGCGTTTTGCATTTTACCGTCTTTTGCACCATCAAGATCGACCATATGTAAGTATCTTGCACCGGCATCTTTAAATGACTTAGCAGTAATATATGGGTTTTCAGCAACTTTTTTAACTGTATTGTAATCACCCTTTTGTAGGCGAACACAGTTACCGTCTTTAATATCAATAGCAGGAATAATATACATTAAGCATCAATCTCCTTACTTATTAAATCAACAAGTTCTTCAATTTGTTTTTTGTGTAGTTTTAGACTTGCAACATTAGCAATTAGTCTTGCTGAGATTGGACAAACATCTTCAACTACTTCAAGTCCGTTTTCTTTTAAAGTTGAACCTGTTTCAACAATATCCACAATTGCATCACTTAAACCGATAAGTGGACCAAGTTCAACAGAACCTTCAATTTTGATTACACGAACATCCATATTCTTTTCTTCAAAGAATGATCTTGTAACATTAGGATACTTAGTAGCAATTGTTAATGCTTTGTATCCACCATAAAGGTCTTTACCCTTTTGTGTTGCTACTGCAAACTTACATCTACCAAAGCCTAGGTCAAGTAGTTCATAGAAACAATGACCGTTTTCAAGAATTGTATCTTTGCCAACAACACCAAGGTCACAAACTCCATTTTCTACATATGTAATAACATCGGCTGCTTTAGCTAGGACAACTTCGATTTCGCCGTTACCGATTGGAAGGATGAGCTTTCTGCCCTTGTTGATAACTGCATCACAGTTGTAACCTATCTTTTGAAATAATTTTATTGTATCTTTTTCAAGTCTGCCTTTTGTTAAGGCTATTCTTAATGGCTGCATATCATTCACCTACAACTAATAGTTCCTTTACTCTGGTTTTGTCTGCATACTGTTTAGCTTCTTCAATTGTTTCAAATACACTAAACACTGCATTTTTGCCCTGATTAACAAGTTCTTTTGTTTTTTCAATAGCTGTGATTTCAAAGCCATCTTTTGCACAAACAAGAATTTCCGGAATAGGAGCTTCATCTTTGTTGCTATCTTTTAACTTAATTTCAACAAGGTCATCTACATTAACTGCAAAACCGGCAGCACCTGTAGGGAAATCAAAGTTTTCCATTAGTTTGTCGTATCTACCACCTGAAATAACTTCATCACCGATACCGTTTACAAAAGCTGTGAAAACAATACCACTGTAGTAGTTAGTCTGTTGAACAATACCAAGGTCAATAATAATCTTGTCACCAAGGTTAAGTTTTGATAAATCTTCAAATAGTTCTTTTAGGTAGTTTAATGCTTTAACTGCCTTTTCATCATTACATAGATTTAAAGCTTCATCAATTACTTCAACACCACCAAAAAGTCTTGGTAGCTTTCTGATAGCTTCAACATCTGAACTCTGAGGAAGTTTATCAAGGATAGTATTTAGGGCTGAATAATTCTTGCTTTCAATACTTACTCTAATAGCCTCGGCAGTTTCAGCAGTTACATTTAGTCTTTTCACTAATGCGTTAAAAACATCAGCATGACCGATTTCAATACGGAAATCATCAACATTAGCTGACAGACAGTCAATAGCAGTAGTTAGAATTTCAAGGTCTGCCCTCTTACCAGTTGCACCAATAAGTTCAACACCCATCTGCATAATTTCATTACTTCTACCACGCAAAGTAGGATTGTTACGATAAACAGACTGACCGTAATATAATCTTAGTGGCAAATCATAATTCTTTAGACGAGTTGCTGCCATTCTGGCAATCGGTAATGTTGAATCGGGACGCATTACCATTAGTCTGCCTTTATTATCGGTAGTCTTAAACATTGCTTCTTGTGGATAACCTGAGTCCTCTAAAGAAAACAAATCATAAAATTCAATACAAGGAGTATCTACCTTTGAGTAGCCCCTATTTACAAAACAATTCTTAATCTTTTCCTGTACATCACAAGAGGTGATACATTCTTCAAACAAATAGTCCTTTGTACCCTCCGGTGTAATCATTAAATTCTTTCTCATAAATTACCTCGCACTTTAGTGTGCTAATATGTTAACACACTAAAGAAATTTTGTCAACCTTTAATTTTCTTTAACTTTCTCAGACTTTTTGCTTTTATCTAAAGGCTCTTTAGAAATATACTCTTTATTTCTAAGAAGTTTCTTGTTTACATCTTTGCCAAGAAGGTTATAAATTACAACGAAAGCAGGAATACCCATTAGCATACCGGCAACACCAAATAATCCACTACCTACAATAACGCTGAATAAAATCCAGAAACCTGAGATACCGATTTTGTCACCGATAACCTTAGGACCAATAACATTACCGTCAAGTTGCTGTAAAAGAACAATAATAATTACAAACCAGAAACATTCTGTTGGGTTAATCATTAGTAGAATAAAGCCACTAGGGATTGCACCAAGGAATGGTCCAAAGAATGGAATGACATTTGTAATACCAACTACAACTGCAATCAGTAAAGCGTAATCAAAGTTGAATACAAGTAAAATAATATAGCAAAGTACACCAATAATTAAAGAGTCAATTACACGACCGATAATAAAGTTACCACATACTTCATTTGACATATGAGTTACTTCGAAAATCTTGTTTTGCCATTTCTTAGGAGCATACGCCATAGTAAGTTTCTTTACTTGACCACACATAAGTTCCTTTGATGATAGGAAATAAATTGATGCAACAATACCGATAATCCAGTTATATACACCATAAGAAACAACCTTTGCAGTAGAAAGGATTTCAGGGAAAATACTGCTTAGCAGTGACTTAACAGTATCAAGAATATTACCACCTGAGAACATCTTTGTAAACTTATTAATAAAGTCAACAAGACCGTTATCCATCTGTAGTGATAAACCGAATGTTGCATTTGCCCAATCTATAAATTGTGCAGCCCACTGTTCAAACTGTTTACCATAGTTAATAATATTTTTAGATAACTCTGCAAAGCTGTCTACCAAGCTAGGTATAATAATAACCATCAAGAAAGCTATTACAGAAAAGGCTATTACATAGGTAGTTATAATAGCAAGTGGTTTTCGCATTACTTTACATTTTTCATGTTTCTTACCTATGCCTTTATAGGCTTTTTCATAAAAGAAGTTATATGGAAACTTCAATATATAAGCAATAATAAAGCCATACATAAATGGTGTTAATACAGTAAAAATTGTAGAAATAATACTTACTGCTTTGTTAAAATTCATAATCAAAAAGCAGAATAAAGCTGCAACTGCTATTAGGATTATACCTCTTTTTAGTCGTTTATCTTTCATATATTCCTCCTTAGAACAAAGACATTTGTGAACTTTCAGGTAAATCGTTTAGACAACCTACATTTTTAAGTGTTTCAATAACTGCTCTGGAAACTTTAGTTTTAATAATCATTTCTTCTATTGAAAGATACTTATTTTTCTTGCCACATTCAGCAAGAGAAATTGCAGCAGCTTCACCTATACCTGAAAGTGACATAAACGGTAGTCTAATCTTACCATCTTCTATAATAAATTTCTTAGCTTCGGATTTGTAAATATCAACAGGTAGGCACTCAATGCCCCTTGCCAACATTTCATTAATAATCTCCAAAGTAGAAAATTCTGTTTGTTCTTTAGCAGATGCTTCATTACCCTTTTGCTTGATAATCTTCATCTTTTCTCTAACTGCATCTCTGCCTTTCATTACAGTTGCACCGTCAAAATCTTCACCACGAACAGTAAAGTAAGCAGCATAATATGCAAGTGGTTTATGCACTTTATACCAACCATAACGCAAAGTAGAAATCATATAAGCAGCAGCATGAGCCTTAGGGAACATATACTTGATTTTCATACAAGAGTCAATGTACCATTCAGGAACATTGTGACTACGCATAGCTTCAAAATGTTCTTCTGTAAGTAACTTTGTGGCATTACCTTTACGGACAATTTCCATAATCTTAAATGCCATACCGGGTTCAAGACCTTTGTGCATTAAGTAAGTCATAATACTGTCACGAGTACCAATAACTTCTGAAATTGTACAAGTACCATTCTTGATAAGTTCTTGAGCATTACCAAGCCATACATCAGTACCATGAGATAGACCTGCAATCTGCATAAGGTCGGCAAAACAAGTTGGCTTTGCGTCAATCATCATCTGTCTTGTAAAGTTAGTACCACACTCAGGCAAGCTAAGTGTACCTGTTTGACAATCAATATCTTCAGGTGTAACACCTAATGCTTTTGGTGAAGTAAACAATGAATAAACATCAGGGTCTGACATTGATACTTCCATAACAGGAATACCTGTAAATTCTTCTAAGTAATGATAAACTGTAGGAGAATCATGACCAAGTTCATCAAGTTTACAAATTGTATCATGGATAGAATGGAAGTCGAAGTGAGTAGTTACATTATCGGACTTCATATCATTTGCAGGATGTTGTACCGGACAGAAATCATAAATTTCTTTACCCTTAGGAACAACAACCATACCACCCGGATGCTGACCTGTGGTTCTTCTAATACCTGTACAACCACTTGCAAGTCTTAGTTCTTCGGTTTTACTATAGACTCTACCCTTTTCTTCTTCATATTTCTTTACATAACCAATAGCAGTTTTATCGGCAACCGTTGCAATTGTACCGGCTTTAAACACATTATCGTGACCGAATAGTTCTTCTGTATATCTATGGGACTTACTTTGATATTCACCACTAAAGTTAAGGTCAATATCAGGAACTTTGTCCCCCTTAAATCCTAGGAATGTTTCAAATGGAATTTCGTGACCGTCTCTATCCATCGGTGTACCACACTCAGGACAATCCTTTGGTGGCAAGTCAAAACCTGAACCGTAACTACCGTCTGTGATAAATTCACTATGCTTACATTTACTACATACATAGTGAGGAGCAAGTGGATTAACTTCTGAAATACCTGACATTGTAGCAACAAATGAACTACCAACAGAACCTCTTGAACCTACCAAGTAACCATGGGCTTCACTATCTGCAACAAGTTTTTGTGCAGTCATATATAGAACAGAGAAACCGTATGTGTTGATAGAATTAAGTTCCTTATCAAGTCTTGCTTTTACTATTTCAGGTAATGGATCACCGTACTTTTCCTTTGCTCTTTTCCAAGTAATGGAATTAAGCTGTTCCTCAGCACCTTCAATAAATGGAGGAAAGTTACCAGGTGGAATTGGTCGTACATAATCACACATATCGGCAATTGCATTTGTATTTTTAACTACAATTTCATATGCCTTTTCTTCACCCAGATAATCAAATTCCTTTAGCATTTCTTTAGTTGTTCTAAAGTAAAGTGGTGCTTGTTGGTCAGCATCAGCAAAGCCTTTTGATGCTTGTAAAATCTTACGATAGTCCTTATCGTGAGGGTCTAGGAAATGAACATCACAAGTAGCAACAACAGGAAGATTAAGTTCTTCACCAAGTCTTACAACAGTTCTGTTATACTTGATTAAGTCTTCTCTTGTAGCACTACTGTTTCTAATCATAAATTCATTGTTGCCTAAAGGCTGAATTTCAAGGTAATCATAGAATGATGCAATATCTTTAAGTTCTGCCCAAGGTTTACCGGAAGTAATTGCTCTGAAAAGCTGACCGGCTTCACAAGCAGAACCGATAATTAAGCCTTCTCTATGCTTAATAAGTTCAGACTTTGGAATTCTAGGCTTTCTATAAAAATACTTTAAATGAGCATAAGAAATAAGTTTATATAAATTTTTTAAACCAACTTGGTTTTTAACAAGAATAATCTGATGATAAGCAGGTAGTTTCTTTTGATCTGCACCGTTAAGGTGAGTATTAATATCCATAGTTGACTTAACTGCATAATCATCCACCAATCTATCACATAGACTAATGAAAATTCTTGATAGAATTTCAGCATCATCAGTCGCTCTATGGTGGTTAAAGTTACCTAGTCTTAAATATTTAGCAACTGTATCCAGTTTGCAATTCTTAATATCCGGTAAAATTGAACGACAAATCGCAACTGTATCAATAGAAGTTAGGTTGTATTCTACACCCATTCTATCGCAAACTGCTCTAATAAATGATGTATCAAATGGAGCATTATGAGCAACTACAACTGCACCGTCTACAAACTCTAGGAAGTCTTTTACTGCTTCTTCATCAAGTGGTGCATCCTTAACCATACCATCATTGATACCTGTAAGTTCAACAATCTTTTCAGGAATTGGCTTTTCGGGATTAACAAAAGTTTCAAATGTATCTACTACAACACCATTCTTGATTTTTACTGCACCGATTTCAGTAATCTTTTCTTTCTGTGCAGAAAGTCCTGTAGTTTCTATATCGAAACAAACAAATGTACCGTCAAGACTTTCATCCTGTGTACCTTTAACTGCAGAAACAAAGTCATCAACAAAGTAGGCTTCACAACCATAAATAACTTTGATTTTGTTTTCGTCTTTATTAATTTTTTCAGCTGTATTCATAGCTTCCGGAAAAGCCTGTGCTACACCATGGTCGGTAATAGCAACTGCTTTGTGTCCCCATTTATATGCACGATTAACAATATCACTTGCAGAAGAAATACCATCCATATCGGACATATTGGTATGCATATGTAGTTCTACACGCTTTTCATCAGCGTTGTCTTTTACATCAATTTTTTCAGTAAAACCGATAGAACGAGCATTTAGTACAAGTTCACCTGCATATCTATCGTTTTCAATATCACCATCGGCAATAATTGTTTGACCTTTCTTAATTTGGTCAAGGACTTTTGTAGAGGCTATATCACCGAAAACTTTTACATTTACAGAACCTGAATAGTCGGTACATAGAATATTGAAAATATTTTTATCTCCTGAACGAGTAACCTTCTTTTCAACACTAAACACATCACCCCATACTGTGATTTTGCCGGTATCATAGGCAATATCACTCATTGGTGAAGGTGCTTTCTTGATAGTTCTACCGTAAAGTGGTCTGCACTTTTGTAGGTTAACTTGAGGATAAAGGAACTTACCCTCTCTGACTTCTACAAAGCCTTCTTTGTTCTGTAGTCTTTCTTCAGCATTTTCTTCAAGGCGTTTTTCTTCAATAGCATAAGTTTGAACCACTTGTTGAACTTCTTGTCTTACTGTTGTTTGTTCAACAGTTTTCTGTTCTTCAATATAAGATTCATTTTCGGCATCCATTTCTAGGACACCATCAACATTTACTTTAATTAGTAAACCAAATCTCTCTTGTACAAGGTTCTGCAACTCATGGTTAAAATTCTTTGCCTTTAGTAATGCACCACCACCATGTTTAATGGTAATGTTAAGCAAATTGTTTTCAAAAGTTACTTCACAATCTTTGAATGTACCGTTAAGAGTTGGAATTCTGTTTCTCAACTCATTAAGTAACTCATCAAAACAATCAGCAGAAAATAGTGATGAATTAAACTTTGGTGTAATAATTACCTTGCTTAGTGCAAGTTTAGAATTCATCAATTCACTGTTTAGGCTAGAAAGTTCTGTATCACTAAAAAGCCTATCACAATGTATTATGAAAGACAAAGTTCTTGTACCTTTATTTATTCTTAAATTTTCCACTTGAGAATGTACCAGACTTTCGTCTAGTACATCCTCACATATGTAGTCTGAAAAAATTTCTTTAACTGAACTCATTTATACTTCTCTATTTCTTACAATTTATCAATTTCTTCTACTAATCTATCAAGTAGTTGGTCTTCCGGTACTTTGCAAATAATTTCACCTTTTTTGAAGATAAGACCAACCTTATCACCACCGGCAATACCAATATCAGCTTCTCTTGCTTCTCCAGGTCCGTTAACAATACAACCCATAATTGCAACTTTAATATTCTTCTTGCAATCCTTAAGTCTTTCTTGTGCCTCATTTGCCAAAGCTATTAAGTCAATCTTTGTTCTGCCACAAGTAGGACAAGATACAAACTGAATACCACCATCGTACATATCAAGTGACTTTAGAATATCTTTAGCTGCATAAATTTCCTTTACAGGGTCAGCAGTAAGGCTGACACGAATTGTGTCACCAATACCTTGTACTAATAAAGCACCAATACCGGCAGCAGACTTAATAATACCCATTCTCTCAGTTCCGGCTTCTGTTACACCTAGGTGAAGTGGATAATCACATTGCTGAGATGCAAGTTCATATGCTTCAACCATATTTTTAACTGAAGAACTTTTCATTGAAAGAACAATATCGTTAAAGTCAAATTTTTCTAAAAGTGAAGCATGATATAGTGCTGAGTCACAAAGTGCTTGTGGTGTAGGACTTCCATACTTTGCAAGAATTGACTTTTCAAGTGAACCTGAATTTACACCAATTCTAATAGGAATACCGTTATTTGCACAAGCATCGGCAACTGCCTTAACATTGCTATCATCACCGATATTACCCGGATTAATTCGGATTTTGTCAACACCGGCTGCAACTGACTCAAGAGCAAGTTTGTAGTTAAAATGAATATCAGCTACAACAGGAATTGAAATATTCTCCTTTAGTGCTGAAATAAGTTTAACTGCTTCCATATCAGGTACGGCAGCTCTGACAATATCACAACCTGCTTCTTCAAGAGCTTTTGCTTGTTTTACACTATCTTCAATATTATGTGCCGGTATATTTAGCATAGATTGAATTGCAATCTTCTCTCCACCACCAATAACAACATTACCGGCTTTTACTTTTCTTTTACTTGCCATAAAATCACCAAATTAATTTAAAAATATCATTAGCAGTAATTAAAATCATTAATAAGATTAGTAGTCCCATACCAATTCCGTTGACAATAGCTTCAACCTTTCTTGGTACAGACTTACCTCTAATTGCTTCAATAATCAAGAAAACAAATCTACCACCATCAAGTGCAGGAAATGGTAACATATTAAATAAACCTAAGTTTACTGTAATAATCATCATAACATAGATTATACTATTTACAGCACTCATAAATCCTGATGATAGGCTTTCTGATGCAACAGTAGTAACTGCTGAGGCAATACCGATAGGACCTGACATATCCTTTAGTCCAAACTTACCGGTTAACAGACCACCTAAACTTGCATATATCATCTTACAAGTTGAGATTGTTTGTTTAAATGTTTGAGAAAGAACTGAACCAAATGTCTTTTCAATAGGCTTTACATAAAAGTCAATTGAAACCTGAGGGTCACTGTTGTCTTTAGTTGTATAAGTAAAGAACTGTACATTCTTTAGTAGTTTTTCTTCACCGTTTCTCTCAACTAAAATATCAGCAGTATAACGCTTACGGGTTTCTTTCTCTACAATTTTTTCGACCTTATAATCTTTGATACCACAAGCATCATTTATTTCCTTGTAATAATTTTCGTAAACAGAATAGGCATCTTCTTTACTTTTTGCCTTTACTATTTCACTAGTTGACTTAGAAAGTAGTTCATTAACTTTACTTACTTGTTCATCACTAAGTTTATTATTTTTATCTTGAACCAAGCTAACTGCCATATTATAAAGATTATTGCCACAGTCCTCTTTATAAATCTCTAATGTTGAACCGTCAACAGTTTTAAGTTCAGCAGTAGAAATTGGGTAGTTAAAATCCATACTAGTGGATATTCCATATCCGTTAATTTCCTTAATCACATCTCCTGACTGCAAACCTGTACAAGAAGAAAATGATGTTGCCGGAAATGACTGTACTTCAGTTGAAGAATAAGCATCTTGTTGTACTACTACAACAAACATCAACACAAAACCAAGAATAATATTCATAACTGCACCGGCAATTATAACTATCATTCTTTTCCAGACCTTTGCATTATTGAATGCTCTAGGTTCAGGTGACTCTTCATCTTCACCTTCCATAGCACAGAAACCACCGATAGGAAAAACTCTAAGCGAATACTTAGTTTCACCTTTTCCGAAAGAAAAAATCTTTGGACCCATACCAAGAGAAAATTCGTTAACCTTAATTCCACTTTTCTTAGCAGTAATAAAGTGGCCAAATTCATGAATAAAAATAATTAATTCAAATAGCAATACACCAATAAGAATTAATGCAATAGTTGTTAAAACAGAAGTAATTTTAATCTCCTCCAATTACTTGACAGAATCTAATACATACTGTCGTGCAGATTTATCAGCACTTAATACATCTTCTACTCTCTTTATCTCCTGTACTTCCACATTATTTAATGCATCATACACAAGGTCACCAATTTCTAAGAATTTAATTTTGCCATCTCTAAACATTTTGTTGGCAACCTCATTTGCACCATTAGCAATAGCCAGTGCAGTTCCTCCAATTTCAATAGCCTTTTTACAAGCTCTTAAACACTTAAATGTATCATAATCAGGCTTATAGAAAGACAAATTGGAAATTTCTGTTAAATCAAGTTCTTTAACAGGACTTTCATATCTGTTTGGATATGTAATAGCATACTGAATAGGAATTCTCATATCAGGTAATCCCAACTGTGCTATAACAGAATTATCCACAAATTCAATCATACTATGAATAATTGACTCTCTGTGAACCACAACATCAATCTTATCTTGTGGCATATCAAACAACCAACTTGCCTCAATAATTTCAAGACCTTTGTTCATCATTGATGCTGAGTCAATTGTAATCTTTGCACCCATAGACCAGTTAGGATGATTAAGAGCATCTTTAACTGTAACATCCTTTAGGTCATCAATTTTCTTACCAAAGAACGGACCACCTGATGCAGTAAGAATTAATTTCTTAAGTTCTTTCTTTTGGTTCATACCTTGTAAACATTGGAAGATAGCTGAGTGTTCACTATCTACAGGGTACATATTTACATTATTCTTCTTTAATGCATCCATTACAAGGCTACCACCTGCAACTAAAGTTTCTTTATTTGCCAAAGCAATATCCTTATGTGCATTAATAGCAGCTAAAGTTGGTGTTAAACCAACCATACCAACAACAGAATTCAGAACCATATCTGCTGAAGAAATTGTAGCTGCTTCAATAAGTCCATCCATACCTGAAAGGACTTTTGTATTAGTATCGGCAATTTTTGTTTTAAATTCTTTTGCCTTATCTTCGCAAAAAACAACAGCAAGAGAGGGTTTAAACTCTCTCACCTGTTGTTCTAAAATATCAATATTACTATATGCAGTTATAGCTGATATATTTAAGTTTAGTTTGCGAGATACATCAAGAGCCTGAGTTCCGATTGAACCTGTTGAACCCAAAATTGATATATTCTTAACCATTTTAACCTCTTACATAATAATCACAGTAAATAGTGTTACTACATAAACAAATGGTGCAGTAACAATAACACTATCAAATCTATCTAGCATACCACCATGTCCCGGCATAATACTACCATAGTCCTTAATGCCAAGAGTTCTCTTAATAATAGAGAATGAAAGATCACCTAGCATAGATAGTGGTGTATTAACAAGTCCGATAATAATTAATGCCCAATAATTAATGTAATCATAACCGAAAATAAAGTTAAAGATTAGACCGATAATAACGGCACTAAGAATACCGGATAAAACACCACCGGCTGCACCTTCAATAGTCTTTTTTGGACTGATTTCCGGGCAAAGTTTATGCTTACCATACTTAACACCGGCAAAATAAGCACCGGCATCAGCAATCCAAGGTACACCCATAATAAGTACTGCATAGAAAGCAGTATAAATATCAAACAATGTTGTTAAGTAAGTTGTTGCGCCCATACCTGTTGTAATAAGTACAGTTGTAAAGAATGCATAGGCAATATCCCCTAGCCTGACTTCATGATGGAAGAACACCATCATACAAAGCATTGCAATTAGGTAAATAAAGAATGGCAAGAAATTAAATCTTGTAAATGATACCATAGGCATTGCAAAGCCAAAGGCAATACTTAACAAACTGATTCTGTATTCTTTTAATAGTTTCTTGGCTGTTAACACTTCTGACACCATAAGTGCAGTAAGAAGTGAAAGAATAATTGTAGTAAATAGTGGTGAAACAAACTGACTTAATAGCAATACAACAATTGCTATTGAAATACCAACACCAGCAGTAATAAGCCTAGTTTTCATATTATCCTCCTAAACCCCACCAAATCGACGGTTTCTCTTGGCATATTCAATTAAGGCATAATTCATATCATCAAAGTTAAAATCAGGCCACAACTTATCCATAATTACATATTCGGAATATGCAGATTGCCACAATAGGAAGTTGGAAGTTCTATATTCTCCGGATGGTCTAATAATTAAATCAGGATCAGGCTGACCGGCAGTATAAATATTATTTGAAATAGTATCTTCTGTTATATCATCAACAGAAAATTCACCATTCTTAACCTTTTCTGCTATAGACTTTGTAGCCATAACCAGTTCATCACGACCACCGTAGTTCATAGCTAGGTTAAGAACCATACCATCTCTGTCTTTACTACCTTCTTCAGCATCAATCATTAGCTTTTGTAAATCTTCAGAAAAGCCATGAATGTCACCGATAAACTTTAGCTTAATAACATCATCTTGGAAATCTCTCAACGCTTCTTCAAGGTACTGTTTAAACAGTTTCATCAAAGCATCAACTTCATCCTGAGGTCTTTTCCAATTCTCTGTAGAAAAGGCATACATAGTAAGGTACTTAATGCCAATATCACTACAATAACGAATTATCTTTCTAAAGTTCTTTGCACCGGCAGAATGTCCGGCACTACGAGGTAAACCTCTCTTCTTAGCCCATCTGCCGTTACCATCCATAATAATTCCAACATGTTCAGGTAGAATAATGTTGTCTATTGAATATTCTTGTTTTTTTCTAAATAAAGCCATATTAGATTGCCATAATTTCCTTTTGCTTTTTCTCAGAAATAGCATCTATTTCTTTAGTGAATTTATCAGTAATATCCTGAACTTTCTTTTCACCGTTCTTCTGGTCATCTTCTGTAATATCACCGGACTTCTTAAGAGCCTTAATCTTATCAATAGCTTCTCTTCTGGCATTACGAACCTGTACCTTAGATTCCTCAGCCATTTCCTTAATTTCCTTAACAATTTCTTTTCTTCTGTCCTCTGTTAGAGGTGGGAAGTTAAGTCTTAGAACCTTACCGTCATTCTGAGGGTTAATACCAACATCAGACATCTGAATTGCTCTTTCTAGGTCCTTTAGTAGAGAAGTATCCCAAGGCTGAACAACTAGTGTTCTGGCTTCGGCAATTGAAACTGCAGCAACCTGATTTACAGGTGTTGGTGTGCCATAGTAATCAACTGTTACCTTATCAAGAACTGCAGGGTTTGCTCTACCAGCACGTATACCACTGTATTCTTCTTCCAGGTGGTTAACTCTTCTCTGCATTTTATCCTTTGTACCATTAATAACTGTTTGCATTTATATATCCTCCAAATTACTTTTCACAAATTGTACCAATATTTTCACCACATACTGCTCTAAAAATATTGTCAGGTTCGTTAACACTAAATACTAAGATAGGCATATCGTTATCCTTGCATAGTGAAGCAGCTGTGCTATCCATAACAGCTAGATTATTAGCAAGAACTTCATCATATGTAACCTTATCATATTTCTTAGCATTAGGATTCTTCTTAGGGTCGCTATCATAAACACCATCAACCATTGTAGCTTTCATAATAATGTCAGCATCAATTTCTACTGCACGAAGAGCAGCAGCAGTATCTGTACTAAAGAATGGGTTACCTGTACCACAACCAAAGATTACAACTCTACCCTTTTCAAGGTGACGAACTGCACGGTTACGAATGTATGGTTCAGCAACCTGTGGCATTGAAATAGCTGTCATAACTCTAACATCAACACCTTCTTGTTCAAGTGTATCGCCAACACCTAAAGCATTGATAGTTGTAGCTAGCATACCCATATGGTCTGCTCTTGTTCTGTCCATTTTACCTGAACTTCTGCCACGCCAGAAGTTACCACCACCAACAACAATAGCAACCTGTACACCTGCATCAACACACTTCTTGATTGACTTACAAAAAGTTTCAACTATGTCAAAGTTAATACCTTTCTTTTCATCACCGGCTAGAGATTCACCGGATAATTTAAGAAGAACTCGATTATATTTCTTTTCCATGGAAATTACACTCCTATCCATAATATATATTTTTAGACACTATAATTGTACACTAAACCAAAGAAATTGTAAAGTTAATTATTAATGATTTTTAACAAAAAATATAAACAAAAAAGGCTACCTCGTATGAGATAGCCTTAAATATAAGCAAAATTTAATTACTTAGTCATTGCTGCAACTTCTGCTGCGAAGTCGTCTTCACGTTTTTCAATGCCTTCGCCCTTTTCAAAACGAACGAATTCAGTAATTTCGATAGAACCACCAAGTTCTTTAGCAGTGTTGTTTGTGTACTGCTGAACAGAAATCTTGTTTTCCTTAACGAAAGCCTGGTCTAGTAGGCAGTTTTCCTTATAGAACTTGCCAATCTTACCCATAACAATCTTATCAGCAATTGCTTCAGGCTTACCTGAATTAACAACTTCAGCCTTCATAATTTCTTTTTCATGTTCTAGAACTTCTGCTGGAACATCTGATTCCTTTAGATATGGTGTGTTAAGAGCAGCAATCTGCATTGCAACATCCTTACCATATGTTACGAATTCAGGCTTGTCAGCTAGGTCAGTCTTGAAGTTAACAAGAACACCGATAACGCCACCGGCGTGAACATAAGCTACACAAGCACCTTCCATTAGCTTGAAACGACGAATCTGAATGTTTTCGCCGATAACAAGAACCTTTTCCTGAAGTAGTTCAGCAACTGTCTTGTCTGTGCCTGATGCGTTACAAGCTAGTAGAGCTTCAACATCAGCAGGATTATTATCAATAACTGTCTGAGCACAAGTATTTACAAATGCCTGGAAATCAGCATTCTTTGCAACGAAGTCAGTTTCAGCATTAACTTCGATTACAACGCCCTTCTTGTGATCTTCTGTAGTCATAGCAAAAGCCATACCTTCAGCAGCAACTCTGCTTGCCTTCTTAGCCTGCTTTGCAAGACCCTGTTCTCTTAAAAAGTCAACAGCCTTTTCCATATCGCCGTCTGCTTCAACTAATGCCTTTTTACAGTCCATCATACCGCAGCCAGTCTGTTCTCTTAAAGCCTTAACATCTTTTGCTGTAAATGATGCCATTTATATCATCCTTTCGTGGTAATTATATAATTTAAAATAGAATATTAATTATTCTTCTTCAGCTGCTTCTTCTTCAACAACTTCAGCAGCACCCATCTGACCTTCTCTGCCTTCGATAACAGCATCAGCCATTGCACCGGCAATTAGCTTAACTGCACGGATAGCGTCATCGTTACCAGGGATAACATAGTCGATTTCGTCTGGGTCACAGTTTGTATCAACAATAGCAACGATAGGAATATTTAGCTTCTTTGCTTCTGCAACTGCGATTCTTTCTTTTCTTGGGTCGATGATAAATAGAGCACCTGGAAGTTCATCCATGTCCTTAATACCACCTAGGAACTTTTCAAGCTTTTCAATTTCAAGGTTTAGCTTGATAACTTCCTTCTTTGGTAGAAGATCAAATGTACCGTCTTCTTCCATAGCACGAAGCTGCTTTAGACGAGCAACTCTTCTTCTGATTGTTGTGAAGTTAGTCATCATACCACCAAGCCATCTAGCGTTTACATAGAAAGCACCGGCACGAAGAGCTTCTTCCTTAACAGATTCCTGAGCCTGTTTCTTTGTACCAACGAAAAGAACGCTCTTACCTTCTGTTGAGATTTCCTTTACGAAGTTATAAGCTTCGTCAAGTTTCTTAACGGTCTTCTGTAAATCAATAATATAGATACCGTTTCTTTCTGTGAAGATGTATTCTGCCATTTTAGGGTTCCATCTTCTTGTCTGGTGACCAAAGTGTACACCAGCTTCTAATAGCTGTTTCATTGAAACTACTGCCATTTTTAATTTCCTCCTTAGGTTAAATCCTCCGTGAGTGTTATTGATTTTAATTGCCGAAGTTAAGTTACCACCATGACAATTAGCACCCACGTGCGTAATGCGATAGATATTTTATCATAAATAAAACGAAAAATCAAGTGCTTTTGTAAGAAAAACACTTGATTTTTTCTGTGTTGTAAATAGATATGACCCGTTTTAGGGTAAAAATAAAATATGATTTAATATTTCGCTTGTTTTACTGACTTTTTGATTATGAATTATCAGTTAATGGATTTCAATTCTAACTTTTCACTCAATAACTGCATTGGACTTTTGTATTCAAGTGTTCTCATTGTCTTGTTATTACTCCATTCTAAATGTCCTTTTAACTTTGTATTTAATTCTTCAATATTTTTGAATGTTTCCCAATCATAGAAATATCTTTGGTCGTTTCTATGACTTCTTTCTACCTTCCCATTGTGCCAAGGTGTTCGTGGTGGTATTAATTTATGATTTATACCTAATTTGTTCAATTCTATTTCAAAGGACTTTTCACTTCACTGCTTTGATATTTATATGTGAACTCTCTTCCGTTATCTGTTTGAACCGTTTTATTTTAAACGGAAATTCTTTTAATAACATTTTCAAGAATTTAGTTGAGTTTTCCGGTGTATGTTCTTCAAACCCATATACAAATCTCATTCTTGTACATTCATCTATTGCAGTCCATTGATAAAAATGCTTTCCGTCCCTTAAAGCCTTGCCTCTTAAGCAATTGTATGGCACTTCTTTTACATCTATCTGCACCTTTTCTCCAGGTATTAACAGCTCCGGATATCTTCTATGATTACGGCTCTTTTTCTTGGTCTTTTTATATTTTACTAAGCCCATTCTTTTTGCAGCATATATCATTCCTGAATAGCTTCTTGTATATCCTTTTCTCTTTAAATCACTGTATACTCCATCCCATCCATATCTTTCATAGCACTTTTTAAAAGAATTTCTAATTTGTCTTTCTTCTCTTTTTGTGTGTCTGTTGGGATGACTATGTGGTCTGCGTGATTTAGGCAATAGCGATTGCCAGGTACCGTCATATTGTTTACACCATCTCTTTACGCTTGAAAGACTTACACCGTACACTCTACTTGCTTCGCTTTTTCCTTTTCTTAGTGCGTATTTTACTATGGCTTGCTTTTTCTTTGCTTCTTGTGTTATTATATTCATGAGGAGTACTTCTTTCTTAGGTTAATGTTTTTGAGCGATTCCATTATACCATATTTTGAAGTTACTCCTCTTTTTTATTGGGTCATATCATTTTAGCACATACATTTTGTAAGAAAAACACTTGATTTTTTATAGTTTTATGTAATTTTAAGTATTGATTATCTGTCAAAGAACCTTACATCTTTATATGTAAGCAAATAATCTTGAGATTCATGCCATTTGCTTTCGCATAATCTAGGATTGTAGAAATATAAAATTCTATGCTGAATAGCTGAATGACCTTCTTCTAAAATGTACTTAACTGCTTTTCTTGCTGCACTGTTTGGCTTGTACTTAATACTACCGTCATAACCATAACCTGTTCTTACTGAATCAATAGATTTAAAGTTACCCATTACATATGTATCTCTGATAGCCTGAGCTACAAGGCAACAACCATAAAAACCCATTGAACCGGCTTCACCCATTACAAGTCTACCTGCAATATCAAGGTCTTTATCGGTCATCTTGATTTTTACACCATCATACTTATAATTAGGGTCAGGATTTTTAATAGCAATTAAGTAACCGGCTGAAAGTTGTCTTTTCTTGGAGCTTTCACTTGGTTCGGAAAGTGTACGCAACTTAGTACCTTTAACATCTTGATTTTTCTTTACATGGTAATAATCAAGTGTTTCGGTTTCGTACTCTCTTGTAGTAGTTGTTGTTTTAATCTGTTCTTCAGAACCTTTTTCTGTTGGAGTTCTGTCATTTTTCTTAACAGCTACTTGGTATTGCTTTGTTGATGACTGAGTTGTTGGCTCAGTTACCTGCTGAGTTGTTGAAGAAATTTCAGCTTCACCAAACATATCAAAGGCATTACCATAACCCATACCAACATACTCGTCACTGCTTTCGCTGTTTAAAGAACCTTTTTCGTCCTCATAAGCAATTTCGGTTAGTGCAGTAACCCTTGGATAAAGTATAGCAAGTGGAGTTAAAGTTATAGCAACAACAAGAAAGACAATCAATAATCTTACTTTCATTGATTTACTCATTAAAATTCCTCTTTAGTTTTTAATTTGAAGAAAAACCTTCACTATTTATTATATTACTTTAGAATATGTATTTCAACGGATTTTTGCACAAGATATTGTGTTAATTAGTGTGCAACATTACCAAATGAATGGCTATTTTTGTCTTCTGCGTTTAAAACCTCCAAACATTTTCTTAGGTGGTGGTGTGGGGATGTTCCAATCCACCAAGATAGTATCCTCTCCTATTAGACCGATTTTAGACCAAGGAATGATAAAATCTTGCTTTCTGCCTAGCAATCCAAAACACCTAAAACCACCATATATTATAAGTGAACAAAGTGTAGCATTACAGGTATCTATCTCTAGGTCATCAACATAACCGATTCTACAACCATTTGAACGATTAATCACCTCCTTATGACGAAGTTCATAAAAACTACAATTCATAGTAACCTCCGTTGACTTTTTAATTTACCTTTGTTATTATTAATATGTATATAAATTTATTAATATAACCCGGAGGTTAATATGGATTATAAATTATTTTGTGATTCAACTTGTGATTTAACTGATGAAATTGCTAAGGAACAAAATATTGAAATTATCCCTATGCAATTTTCTGTTGATAACAAAAACTACTCTCATTATCTTGATGAAAGAGAAATGACATTAAGCGACTTTTATGCTGCACTTAAAAACGGCGCTAATGTAACAACTGCTCAAGTTCAATACGATACATTTGCAAATAGCTTTGAACCGTTCTTAAAGGAAGGTAAGGATATTATTTATATTTGCTTTACTTCCGGTATGAGTGGCACATATAACACTTGCAAAATTGCAGTTGAGGAATTGAAAGAAAAGTATCCTGAAAGAAAGATTTGTGTAATTGACTCACTTTCAGCTTCTGTTGGTGAAGGTTATCTCGCTTATCTTGCCGGTGTTAAGATGAATGAGGGTGCTACATTTGAAGAACTATGTGACTATATTGAAAATACAAAGATGAAAATTTGTCACTGGTTTGTTGTTGACGATTTAGACCAACTAAAAAAAGGTGGCAGAATCGGTGCTTTATCAGCAGCTTTCGGTAAGGCATTACAGATTAAACCTCTTATCTCTGTTGATAATGACGGTAAACTAATTGCAGTTGCAAAAATCAGAGGTAATATGAAAACATATTCAACTCTAATTGACAGAGCTAACAGAGATGGTGTAAACCTAAAGGAACAAACAGTTTTTGTTGCACATGCCGAATGTCCTGAAAAAGCTGAAAAGCTAAAAGAAATGGTTGCTCCACTAGTTAAGGAAGTTAAAATTGTTAAAGTCGGACCAATCATCGGTTCTCATGTTGGTCAAGGTATGTTTGCACTTACATTCCAAGGTGAAAGAAACTTATCTTAATTTTAATAAAATTTACACAGAAAGAAATCCGTACTCAAATGAGTACGGATTTTTTATCTTTTGTTATGATTTGAAGACTGCAATAGGCACATCAAAAATATTCCTATTAACGCACCTACAAATAATCCTATAATAAAACCTAAAAGCATATTATTGTTCACCTACCCTTTGACAATTTTATATTAAGGATTATGAGATAATACTTTAGGGTGAGATAATGACTATTTATATTGACACATTAATTTTTTCTAACACTATTATTGATTACCTCTTGCTAAGTATTACTACAAAAATTTTGAAAATTAATTACAAATTATACAGAATAATTCTTGGTTCACTATTTGGTGGGATTTCTTCTTTAACTATATTATTACCTTGGGGAAATTTCCTATTCAATTTTGTCGTAAAGCTAACAATAATTTCAATAACAATTCTTATTTCATTTGGTTATAAAGATAAAATGACATTTGGTAAAAGAACTTTTGTACTTTTCTTAATTACAAGTTTATTTAGTGGGTTAATACTTTTTATGTTATCAATTATTAAAAGTGATTTTATTATGATAAAAAACAATATAGTTTACTTCAATATCTCCCCTATATTGTTAATTATTTTTACTACTATATCATACTTTATACTTAGTATAATTGAGAAAATTAGAATTGACAGAAAAGATTTAATACACAAAATAACTTTTATTTTCAATGAGAATAAATATAGTTTTCTCTCAAAATATGATACTTGTTGCAACATAAAAGAACCTTTTAGTGGGAATGAAGCAATCTTGGTTGAAAGAGAACTGATAAATACAATAATTGTTCCTGAAGGTAAAATTAGAATTATTCCTTTTAATTCACTTGGAGGTGAAGGGTTGATAGAAGGATTTTTGCCTGACGAACTTTACATAGACAATATTAGAATTGAAAAACAAGTTTATATTGGCATTACAAACAATATATTTAAAAATGAAGTGAAGTCTATATTTAACTATAAAAATATATGTGAGTGATTTTATGATTAGACAATTAGTAAATAAAGTAAAATTAATACTTTGCAAAAATGATGTGTTTTACATTAACAGTAGTGAGTCCTTACCACCACCTTTGACTAAAGAAGAAGAACAAAATCTGTATGATGAAATTTCTCAAGGAAAAGAAAGTAGTAAAAATAAACTTATTGTTCACAACCTTAGACTAGTTGTTTATATAGCAAAAAAGTTTGAAAATTCAGGTGTACCTATTGATGACTTAATTTCTATCGGTACAATCGGACTTATTAAAGCAGTAAACACATTTTCTCCTGAAAGAAGTATCAAACTAGCTACATATGCAAGTAGATGTATTGAAAATGAAATACTTATGTATCTTAGAAAAACTTCTAATATGAAAAATGAAGTTTCTATTGAAGAACCTCTCAACACCGATTGGGACGGTAATGAACTTTTACTATGTGATATTCTTGGTAGTGAAGCTGACATTGTAAACAAAGACATTGAACAGGAACTTGAAAAAAAGTTACTGTTACAAGCAGTTGACAAACTAAATTCAAGAGAAAAGCTAATTATGGAAATGAGGTTTGGTTTAAACAGTAAGAAAGAATTTACTCAAAAGCAAGTTGCTGATGAGTTGGGAATATCACAATCATACATTTCAAGGCTAGAGAAGAAAATAATTAAAAGACTTAGAAATGATTTGAAAAAAGTGGTATAAAAAAGAAACACGGTATTGGTATTTCTCTTAATTAACTAACTAGAAATACATACCGTGTTTTCTATTATTTATCTGTCCATCTGTGAAGAAACATCTTCGATACCGTCTTCAACATCATCAGCTGCATCTTTTACTGCATCTCCGGCATCTTGAACAACATTACCTGCCTCACCGATTACTCCGTCATTATCATTGTTATCATTTTTATTATTGGTTGAGTTTTCTGTACTTGAAGTCATTTCTGTTGTGGAAGTGGAAGTTTCTGTTGTAGATTCGCTTGTGGATGTAGTAGTTGAGTCAACTTTGCCCTTATCTTTATTGCCACAACCTACAAGAGAAAATGCCAAAATAATTGCCATAAACACAGGTATAATAATTTTTTTCATTTTATCACCTCATAAAAAATTACCGTACCACAAGGTACGGTAATAGTGTGCAACAAAATTTTTAAATTATTAGTTTTATGGATAAATAGTTTCAATAATTTTCTTAGCATCATTTACCCATTTAAAGATAGTAATGCCACCGTCTTCTCTATATTCAACACAAAGTCCTGATTCTTTGCCGTTTTTGAAGTTTGCAATATATGATAATTTACCATATTTATCAAATCTTGCACCTACACCCTCAGGCTTGTTGTTGCTCCAAGTACCGGCATGGAATGAACCATCAGATGAACGAACACCTACACCAAAGCCATTACGCTTATTGTCTTTCCATTCACCTGTATAACAAAGACCACCATTCTTATAATAGAATGAACCAAAACCGTTTCGCTTATTGTTTTTGTAGTTACCTTCATAAGCAGTTTTGCCATTTGACATTTCTGTTCGACCATAACCATCACGCATACAGTCATCATTAATATCACCGTAGTAACAATATTTTTCATTGCCACTATTGATGATTAGGTCAGCATTTTTATCAAATCTTTCAGCTTGAGGTGTTTCGTTAACACTTGTAACTATCTTTGGTGGTTCATTTTCTTTACTGTTATTCATCATTGCATTTAGAACTTCACGCAATATTTCTTCATTAGTAAAGTTAGGTGCAACCTTAGTATCATCATCAATAGAATTTTCTTCCACTGTATCTTGTTGTTCAGTAGGCTTTTCTTCTACTTGATTTTCTTCGACAGTAGTATTTTCGGTTTCTTCTACTGAATCAGTTTCACCGATAATATCCTCTGTCTTTTCATCATTAGTATCGGCAGAATTTTCTTCAATATTACTTTGTTCATCAGTATTTTCAGAAGTTTCAACTTCTTCTTTTTCTTCATCAACTACTGTCTCATTAATTTCAATGTTATCTTCAATATTTTCTTCGATAGTTGTAGTTTCTTCCGGCTCAACTGTATTTTCTGTAGTATCATCAATTTCAGCTGAAATAGATTCTAATTCAACTGTATCTTCATTATCTAAAGCAATATTTTCTAAATCTAATGATGAAGAACCTTCAACATCATCAAATACAGATGGGTTGTCCTCTTCATTAAAATCAAAATACTCTGACTTAGAAATATCAAAGGTTTGGTTCATATTTTTCTTTAGATTAAAGTCATTGTCTTTAAAGTTAAAGCCTGTTTCTCTATCCTCAGGAGTGTTGTAAACCTTTGGAGCATTTCTATCAGCTATAATAGTTTTTGCTCTTTCTACTTCTCTTTTAACACAACGGATTTCTTCATCAGTACCAAAATACACAACACCTCTATTTGTTAGGGCTGTAACTGTAATATAAGGATTGCGTTCTGCTAAAATTTCAAGTACTTCATCATCTTCATTAATTTCAAGAAGATGCAAGTCTGCATTAAGGGACTGACCTCTATAATAAAGCACAGGTTCATCACCATTTGTACCACAAGAAACAACAACTGTTTCATCATCTAGAGCAAAAGTAACTGTCTTGATAGTATGGTCATTAGAAAATTCAATAGAACAAACCTGCTTACCTTCATCGTTATAAGTTCTTATTTCATAAGAATTGATAGAAACAATAACAGATTCTTCAATAGTCTTTTTGTTCTTCTGAACAACCCACTTCATAGGTTTATTCTTTTCAAGATTGTATGTATATTTAATTGTAAAATCATTGAAATTCTGAACAATTTTGTCGGATTGTCTCTTGTTATGCTCAAAAAAGTTCTTTCTAATCTTAGAAAGAATATCATCCTTAACACTATAAGGAATGAAAGAATTAAAAGACATTCCGTAAATTATCAAATTTTCTTCATAAAATGTGGACATAAACTTTGCTCCTTAAAGTAAAGGCACAGTTTATAACTGTGCCTTCATTTAGTAATAATCGGATTACATTGAAATTGTCTTCGCAATTTCATATAGGTGAGTATCAAATACTCTTTCCATATTAAGTGCTTCTGTAATATCGTAGTCAACAATCTTGCCGTCCTTAAGAGCAACAACTCTCTTTGACTTACCTTCTGCAAGAAGTTCAACTGCTTTGTAACCCATTTCTGAAGCAACAACTCTGTCACGAAGTGTTGGAGAACCACCACGCTGAACATGACCAAGAATTGTAGCACGAGATTCAATGCCTGTTCTTCTTTCGATATACTTAGCTAGGTCAACAGAACCACCAACACCTTCAGCAACAACAACGATAAAGTGCTGTTTGCCGTTCTTTCTTGTTTCAAGAATTCTTGAGATAACATCCTTTTCAATGTTGTATGGAACTTCAGGAACAAGAATTGCAGTAGCACCACAGCTAATACCTGTCTGAAGTGCAATATCACCACATCTTCTACCCATAACTTCAACAACAGAACATCTATCATGTGACTGTGAAGTATCACGGATTTTATCAACCATTTCCATTGCTGTGTTCATAGCAGTATCGAAACCTACTGTATAGTCAGAACAAGCAATATCATTATCTATAGTACCTGGGATACCAATACAAGGAACACCAGCCTCTGAAAGAGCTCTGGCACCCATAAATGAACCGTCACCACCGATAACAACAACACCTTTAACCCCCATATCCATACAGTTTTGAGCAGCATGTTGGATACCTTCAGGAGTCTGGAACTCTTTACTTCTAGCAGTATAAAGAATTGTACCACCTAAGCTAAGAATATTTGTAACAGAACGAAGATCCATTTCTACAAAATCTTTCTTTAGAAGTCCACGGTAACCTCTCTTGATACCAAGAACATTAAAACCTTTGTTAATACCTGAACGAACAACTGCTCTTACGGCAGCATTCATACCCGGTGCGTCGCCACCACTAGTTAGCACTGCGATTGCATCTTTTGCCATTGTTAATTCCCCCTGGATATTAATTAATTACATTTACTTTACCATTATAATACATAAGTACGGTAATAATCAAGTATAATTTTCTGTTTTTACTTAATTACAACATTTTCTTTACCTAATATGTAATATAATTCATCAATTAGTACATCATTTACATCAGCCCACAAGGCACGAGGGGCTTTGTACTGTTTGTTTTCATCGGTAACATAAAAGATAACCATTGTACTTCCGGAGAAAATTTCAAGAATATTTTTTACTTTCTTAAATTTTTTACTGTTTCTACTAGTAATCCTTAAGTACAGTTTATCAGGTTTTACTATTCTTTTGTTGTCGATTCTTGTTATTGGAGATAACTTTTTTTCTCTTCTACTTGGTAATTCTGTTGGAATGTTGTCTTTTGGTGGTGCAGGTCTGATTTGATTTACAATGACCTTAGGGTCTTCATTTTCTCTTTTATTGACAGTACCAATCAGTTCAACAATATTACTTTCAAAAATATAGTTACCATAGTCAGCTAAAGTTTTTGGGAAGATAATTGCCTCCATCATACCGTATTTATCTTCTACATTAAGGAAAGACATCATTTGGTTTGACTTTGTAATTTTGTTCTTTACCTTATCAATAATCACAAATAGTTTAATCTGCTGACCGTCTCTATAACGCATATTATCTTTATTGATTACATCACCTACCCTATCGGCTCGGATAAGTTTTGCATAATTATCATATTGTGATAAAGGATGACCACTAAGGTACATACCTGCTATTTCTTTTTCCATTGCTAAAAGTTCAGAAAAAGGAAATTCCGAAACATCAGGCATATTAACTGTTTTTGTATTTTCTTCCTTACTGTCACCCATATCAAAGAAAGAAAGCTGACCTTCTACATTTTTTCTATGGTCATATTCTAAATTTTCAAGAATATTTTTATAAACAGAAAGCATTTGCTTTCTATTTGCTCCTAAGTTATCTAAAGCACCTGACTTAATCAGACTTTCGATACCTCTGCTATTCATATTCTTGCCATATAGTCTTTTGCAAAAATCATAAAATGAAGTGAATTTTCCATTCTTTCTTTCTTCAATTATTTCATCAATAAAGTTTCTGCCAAGATTCTTTATTGCTAAAAGTCCAAAACGGATATTGTTATCAACCGGTGTAAAGCCACTGTATGAATAATTTACACTTGGTGGCAAAACTTTAATACCGATATGCTCACATTCTTCAATATATACTGCAAGTTTGTTTTGGTTATCAAGTACACTGGTTAATAATGATGCCATATAGTACTTTGGGTAATAACATTTTAGGTATGCAGTTTGGTAAGAAACTGTTGCATAAGATGCTGCATGAGATTTGTTGAAAGCATAGGAAGCAAAACTTTCCATTTCATTATAAATAGAATTTGCAGTTGCTTTATCAACACCTCGTCTAATACAACCCTCTACTTCAACTTCACCATTTTCATTTACAAGACCGTTAATGAAAATTTCTCTTTCCTTTTCCATAACATCATGCTTTTTCTTACTCATTGCTCTTCTTACAATATCAGCTCTACCTAGTGAGTAACCGGCAAGTTTACGGAAAATCTGCATTACTTGTTCTTGATAAACAATACAACCATATGTAACCCTTAAAATATCTTCAAGTAAAGGGTGTTTATATTTAATTTTCCTTGGGTTATGACGATTTTCAATATATGTTGGAATACTATCCATTGGTCCGGGACGATACAGAGAAATAACTGCAATTAAATCTTCAAGGCTGTTAGGTTTTAGCTGAGTTAAAACTCTTTTCATACCGGCACTTTCAAACTGGAACACACCTTCTGACTGACCTTTTGACATCATATCAAAAACACCTTTGTCATCTAAAGGAATATTTTCTATTGAAAAATCTTTATTTTCTCTATGAATCATCTTAACTGCATCATCTATTACAGTTAAGTTACGAAGTCCTAAGAAGTCCATTTTTAGAAGTCCAAGTTCTTCCAAAGTTGTCATAGTAAACTGAGTTACCACATTATCGTCATTCTTTGAAAGTGGTACATAATCAGATACAGGGTCTTTGGTAATTACAACACCGGCTGCATGCATTGTTGCATGTCGTGGCATACCTTCAATCTGTTTACTCATATCAATCAGTTCTTTGATTTGAGCATCTGTATCATACATTTTCTTTAGGTCAGGGTTTTGCTGAAGTGCTTTATCAAGTGTCATACCAATTTCAAATGGTATTAACTTAGCTACTTGGTCACATACTGCGTATGAAACACCTGTTGCTCTGCCTACATCACGAACAACACCTCTTGCTTGCATTGTACCGAATGCAATAATTTGAGCTACTTTATCCTTACCGTATTTATCAATTACATACTGAATAACTTCAGGTCGTCTTTTATTGCAAAAATCAATATCAAAGTCAGGCATTGACACTCTTTCAGGGTTTAAAAATCTTTCAAAAAGTAAATCGTACTTTATAGGGTCAATACCTGTAATACCGATACAATAAGCACAAAGTGAACCTGCACCTGAACCTCTACCCGGTCCTACAGGAATACCACTTCTCTTTGCAAACTGTACAAAGTCATTGACAATTAGATAGTAGTCAACAAAACCCATTGACTTAATAACACCAAGCTCATATTCCAACCTATCTACAATAGATTTATCGGGATTACTGCCATAATGCTTGTACAAACCCTCATAACAATTTCGCTTAAAATATTCGTAATGGTCCTCATTATTCGGAACATCAAAATTAGGAAGTTTCCTTACACCAAACTCAAATTCTACATTACATCTATCAGCAATTTTCTGTGTATTTTCATAAGCAGAAGTAAGGTCAGGAAAAAGGCTTTTCATCTCTTCTTCTGTTTTTAAATAGAATTCCTCAGTTTGGAATTCCATTTTGTCGTCATCATAGATAGTATGGTTAGTTTGAATACAAAGTAGCACTTCATGCATTTTGCTTTCTGACTTTTCAATATAATGACAGTCATTTGTTACTACCATAGGAATATTAAGTTCCCTTGAAATTTGCTTAATTTTATCTGCTACTAAAATTTCTTCTTTTATATTATGGTTTTGAAGTTCAAGGAAATAATTATCTTTACCAAACAAATCTTGATAATACTTTGCAACTTCTTTCGCACCCTTATAATCATTAGCCAAAATTCTCTGTGGCACTTCACCTGCCAAACAAGCAGAAAGACAAATTAAACCTTCGTGATATTTTTCAAGTAATTCTCTATCAATTCTAGGTTTCTTATAAAAACCCTCAGTAAAACCGGCTGAAACTAATTTGATTAAGTTTTGATAGCCTTTATTATTTTCACAAAGTAAAATTAAGTGGTAATAATCTCTGTCTTGTTGAAATCTTGAATTAGGTGCAACATAAACTTCACAACCAATAATAGGCTTAATACCATTCTTTTTGCATGCTCTATAAAAATCAATTACACCATACATTACACCATGGTCAGTAATTGCCAAAGCATTCATATTTTTTTCTTTACACGCAGAAGCGAGCCTATCAATACGACAGGCTCCATCTAATAAACTATATTCACTATGTAAATGTAAATGAACAAATGCCATTTTACTCACCTATAACTTTGGAAATAATCTTGCCATCTGTTACATTAATAGCAAGTGTATCTCCATTTTTAACATCCTTAACTGAAGTGACGGTTTTATCATTATTTGTAACAACAGAATAACCTCTTTTTAGAGTTGATACCGGATTAAGTGACTCTAGTTTTGTTGCCAGAAGTTCAATTTTGTTAGCAGTATTTTGGAATATTCTGTTACTGTTATTCTCATACTTTTGACTTAGAAAGTCTAAATCATTATATAATTTTGCAATTTTATCATCAGGTGAAAGTGACAATAACTTTGTTGTCATTTCTGAAACAACATTATTATTTTCAATTAACTTTTTATCCATTAATGATGATAAATATTGTCTTTGGGCATCTAGATTTTGCAAAATTTCGTTTCTATCAGGTACTGCAAGTTCTGCACCTGCTGATGGAGTTGGTGCTCTTAAATCAGACACAAAGTCACAAATTGTAAAGTCAGTTTCGTGACCTACTGCTGAAATTACAGGAATGTGGCTATTATAGATTGCATAGGCTAAATTTTCGTCATTAAACGCCCATAAATCTTCAATAGAACCACCACCTCTACCGATGATGATGGTATCGCACAAATCATATTCATTTAACTTATTAACTGCATCAATAAGTTGAGGAACAGCATTATCTCCTTGAACAAGAACAGGACATAGAATTATATTAACTGAAGGAAATCTTCTGGTTAAAATATTCTTAATGTCTTGTACTGCTGCACCTGTTGGGCTGGTAATTACACCAATAGTCTTTGGGCAATACGGAATAGGTTTCTTATGACTTTGGTCAAACAGACCTTTTGACTGCAACTTCTCTTTCAGTTGTTCATAAGCTTGATATAAAGCACCTATACCGTCAGGTTGCATATCTTCAATATAATACTGATACTGACCTGTAGCCTCATACAAAGTAACTCTACCTCTGCAAATTACTTTCATACCCTCCATAGGTTTAAACTTTAAGTTACGGGCATTTCCGGCAAACATAACTGCACGAATAACAGACTTATTATCCTTTAGAGAAAGGTAAATATGACCACTTCTATAGTGGTCGGTTAAGTTAGAAATCTCACCACACAAAAAGACATAATTAAGCCTTGGGTCACTGTCTAAAACAGACTTAACATAAAAATTCAGTTGTGAAACAGTTAAAATTTTAGGTTCAACCGGTAGCATCTTTCCATCCTCTATATGCAAGGCAAGAAATACCAACTGCATTATCTGTTGAATATTCAGGCTTTGCAAAAACACAATCTAATCTTTTTTCCATACTTTCTCTAATAATGCTATTGCTCATTACACCACCTGCAAAAACAAGTGGCAAATCTCCGTACTTATCTTTTAAAGCAATAGCCATTTTATAGATAGTTTCTTCAATATACTTTAAGCAATAAAAAGCAACTTCTTCTTTAGGTACATTATTATCTATCATTTTTTTACATTGATTTTCAACACCACTGATACAACAATTTGTACCCTTTAGTGTTGGTTTAGGTTTTACTTTACCCTTAAAATTAAGTGCAAGTTTCTCAAGTTCTTTACCACAAGGGAAAGTACAACCAAGAAGTAAGCCAATTCTGTCAACTGCTTGACCTGCATTTAAGTCAAGTGTATTGGCTACTAAATCAATATTAAAATCTTCATCAACTAGCAATGCCTCAGTTGTACCACCACTAACATGGAAAGAAATAAACTCCTTGCCTATTAAGTCAAGTCTATTAGCTGAATAAAGTGCTGACACAATATGACCATGTTGATGGGTAAATTCATATAAAGGTACATTTAGTAATGTTGAAAGTGACCTTGCTAAACCAAGTCCCACAGTAAAACAAGGCATATAACTACCTTCTACCGGTCTTGGTTTTGCTGATACACCTACTGCTGTAATAGGCTTATCAATATACTTCTTGACTTTTTCTACAAGGTCAGGAAGTTGCTGAGTATGGTGAAAAACTGCATCACTTTGGCGAATACCTTTCTCACCGACTTTAACAGGTAACAGCTTTCTTGCACTATAGTCCTTGTGGTTGTCACTATCATACAAAGCAACCGATGTTGTATAGTTGCTTGTATCTATTCCAAGAAACAAAGGCATTATAAATCCCTTGCAATAGCACCCAGTACGCCATTGACAAATTTATATTCATCTTCACCTGAGAACTTCTTACTTAGTTCTACTGCCTCATTGATAGTTACATTTGACGGAATATCATCAAGGTATTTTAGTTCATAAACTGCTAAACGCATAATACCAAGAGAAACTTTATTAATTCTTTCAATCTTCCATTTACCTGAAAGGTGAGAAGAAATAATTTCATCAATTTCTTCTACATGCTGAGTTACACCATCAGCACATTTTAGGGCAAATTCAGAATAAGTATCATCTCTTGATTCTTCAGCACATTCTGAAATTTCTTCTATTGAACTATTTGTAAATAGCTTTTCAAAACAAATTAAAAAAGCCTGTTCTCTTTCTTCACGGCGTGTAATATTGTTATCACTCATAATTACTATCTCCTCAAAAATATTAATGTGATTATATCATATTTTTAAGGTAATGTAAATATAGCTAAATCTCAGTTATTGTGATATTTTCAAAATTTATGCCTGTTTGACCATACACAACATCCTTGATAATCATAGGACTTGACTTTTTCATATCTTCTTTCGGTACTACAACAGAACAACCTTTTTCTGTGATACAACATAAACAATCAGTAAAGCCTTTTGCTTTTAGTAGGTTTTCAATATTAGTTTGGTATGTAATATACTTTTCGATTTTTTCTGCTTGAGCCTTTGCACTATCTTTTGAGTCAGTTGATGAGTCGGATTTTTCCAGCACTTCTTTTGCAATATCCACAACCTTATCTTGGGACTGTTCTCTCTTGGTTCTGGCATCTGCAAAGTAATTTGACTGTTTTGAAGATAATTTTGTCTTTGACGGTGAAGTTACTGTTGTGTCATTATTTACATATTCGGCAGCACCAAGTTCTTTTGTTGAAGAAGTCAGCAGAGTATTATCTCCACCAAACTGCCAATTTAAATATACTGCTGCACCTAGAGCTATTACTAAGGCAGCTACTATTAAATTTCTTTTTTTCATTTTCATAACTATTTCTCCTTTAGCTTAGTTATACAAACTTTATCTGATGAAATATTTAAAGTTTTTGTAACTGATTCCAGTACAGTTTCTTTTATTTCAGGATTATTTGCACCTGTACAAATAACAAGTACACCTCTAACTGCAGGTTCAATCTCTTTTACTTTGGTATCATCTGTATATATTTGTTCTGCTGAGTTTTCCATTGTTATCATCACCTTTGCTGTTCCTACTCCTTCTATTGACTCAACCATATCTTTTATTCTTGTTTCTTGGGTAGATTGATAATCACTTATGGAACTTGGGTTTATAGTATCATCACTACTTTTACCTGAAAAAAATGCAGAACAAAATATTAATGCAATTCCTATTATTCCAATAATATAAATCACTCTTATTAAATTTTTATCTTGCTTAAGCTTTTGTAACTTTTCTTTCATTTACTGCTCCAAAATTATCTGTGGTGTAACACTGAAATTTTCTTTAATAAGGTTAGTTATTTTGCTACTTGTTAACTGATTATCATTAGTAATATATATGCTGATTGACTCAATAATTATGCCATTATTTTGGTCTGTTTTTAGAGTTACTACTGCATTATTTATATTGATGTTATTCTGTTCTAGGATTGACTTTACAGATTTTTCTAGATTGTTTTTTGTTGTAGAAAGTACTTTGCTATTATATTCTTCCGATATTTTCGTTTCATTAGGAATATTGATATTTATTTTATTATTTTCCGTAAATAGGGACTTTATTGGCATTATCATAGTAATTACAAGTACAGTAGATATTATTAAATTAAGAGTCTTTCTGGTAACACCCTCAGGTACTAAAAACTTTACTAAAATACAAGCCACTGTACATATGCATAACATTACTGCTGTATTACTGATTAAGTTCATGTACCATTCCCCATTGTTAAAATTATTGCAGTACTGATTACATAAATAGCCATTACACATAGGATAATTACAAGTAAAGTAGTAAGTACAGTACTGCAAGATTTTATAATTGATATTGGTCCTTTTATACCTAGCATATTACCTATACCACTAGTTATATTTAGCGAGATTATCCACAATAAACAATGAATTATAATAGGTAAAAATACAATCATTACACTTATAATTACAAAGACACCCAGTCCGGTTTTCAGTAAACACATACTACCTTGAATAGTTTTATAAGCCTCAGATAAAGCTGAACCTACTATTGGAATAAATGATGATAAAGTAAACCTAACTGCCCTGGTGGAAATTGAATCTGCTGATGTGGTAATTAAAGTTTTAAAGGTTAATAAACCTGAGAAAACTGTCATTGCAAAGCCGATTATCCACTTTATAATTTTAGATATTTCATTTATTATACCTTGCATATTAAGGTCAGAAGAAATTGCAGAAGTAACAGAAAGTCCCAAAAATACACTTAATAAAGGTGAAACAATATTCTTTGCAATATAGGTAACACTTTCACCAACCATAACAACTAATGAATAATATGATGCACCTGTAATACTTTGTCCATTTGTAATTAAAATTACTGCCATAATGGGAATATACAGTAACATAAAACTACCGGCATTGTTAATAGACTCTATTGCTCTATTAATAACAGAAATTACAGGTGATGAAATTGAAAGGGTAACTACTAAAACAAAAACTGTATCTGTAATACACTTAAGTTCTCTATTCTTTAGACCATCCCTAAAATTATCAAATACTGAATAAATAAGAAGTAAAGAAAGAATTAGTGCTGATGAAGAAAATGGTGTTACTCCCTCATCATTTACAATATCAAAAATTTTGTGAAATACATTTGAAAAAGATATATTGATTATACTGTTGTAGTCCTTTTCATCTACTCCAAAATTTTTTAGAATTTCTTTACTTTTATCATCAAGGCTATCGGTAAGTGTACCAGCACCGATTTCTTCCAAAGCATCAGAATATGTACTTGCATAACATTTTGTTGTAAGTGAAAGTGGTATTAAAAGTATTATAAGAATTACAACTATCTTTTTCATTGTACACCTGCTAAAGATAGTGAGATTTTCAGCACTTCTTTAAATAAAGGAATTGCCATTACAAGGGTAATTACTTTACCTGCAAATGAAATTTGTGAGGACAATGAATTACAACCACTTTCCTTGCACATATCACAACAAAATTCCGTTAAGAAACATATACCTGTACACTTTAGAAGAATTGTTACATACTCAGTATTTATATTTACACTTTTAAATAGAAGATTTATGTAATCAACTACATCAACAATATAGTCAAGAATATAAAGTAAAACGATAATTGAAGTTGTTATTATTATGATTAATGATATTGATGGATGGGTATTTTTTAAGGCAATAGAAAGTACAAATGCAACAACTGCTACCGAACAAACTAATAAGATTTCACTCATAAACCAAACACCGATTTTATTGTGTCAAATAATGTACTTATTTGTGAAATTATCATCATTAGTGCTACTATCAGACCCATTATAGTGGTTAACAAGGCTTGTTCTTCTCTTCCACTACGAATTAGCAATTGATTTAGCACTGCAACAATAATACCTATTGCTGCAATTTTGAATATCATATCTACTTCCATAAAATCACCTTAAATAAATAACACTACAAATGCCAGTCCTGAAAATAGACCTAACATTCTGTAGAGTTTTCCTTTATTTTTTATATCTTCTTTTGAGAGTCTATATTGTTCCGAAAAAAGTTCTTGATACATTTTTATATGGGATAATTCTCCATTAATATCTGTTGTTCCTAAATCTTTGAAAAATGATAATAAAAGTTCTTTGTCTTTATTATTAAAATTTAGATTTTCAATAATTTTTTCATAGTGGTTATTTTCTGCATTTTTAAGTGGTGCAAGTTCATCATCAGCTATGTTAAAAACAATTTCTTCTATATCATCTTTTCTAAAGGTTATTGTTGCTTGTAATCTATTTAGGAACAGAAGTATTGTGGAAAGGTATTTTCTTCTTCTTTGCAATTTATAGGACATATAAAAGCCTATTGAAGTAAAGAAAGTAAATGCAAAAAACAAACCTATATATTTTAAAATCAATTTATTTACCAAATTCTTTCATACTGATTATTGAGTCAACTGTACAAGGTGTACCTATATTTTTCAGCATTACAACTGAAGAAAAACTGTTAAGTTCTTGCAGTTCCTTAAAAATCACTTTGTTCTTTAGTTCAAAGGGTGATGATGAATGAATGGTAGCTATGAAATTAACACCGGAATTAAGTCCATAAGAAATTGCTTTTACTTCTTCTTCGGTAACTATTTCATCACAAACCACATAGTCAGGTGCCATATTTCTTACAGAATGTTCAATAGCATCTGTCTTTTTGTACATAGAATACACATCACAGTTGCCTAAATCTTTGGTTAACTCACCTCTATAGGTAGAAGAAATTTCATTACGGCTATCAATAACACAAACTTTCTTCCCATAATTTAGAGAAAGTTCTCTTGCTAAATCCCTAATTAATGTTGTTTTACCTGAACAAGGTTTGCCACAAATTAAGATACTGCCAAAATTATTATTCAGTTGTTCAAGTAAATTTCTACTGCAACCTATATACTCTCTTGCAATTCTAATATTTAAGGAAGTAATATCCTTTACATTAACTAAGCCACCTTTAGAATAGACACCTGTACCTGAGATACCCATTCTATGACCACCATTAATAGTGATGAAACCATTTGAAATTTCTTGCTGACGGTTATACACAGAGTATGTACAAGCTTTTGTAAAGGTTTCTGTAATTTCAATCTTAGATACTTTAATGTAGTTTAGGTTGTTGAACAAATCAGCAGTAAAGGACTTGTCCGTTAAATAATAAGTTACACTTTCACAAGTTAAGGCAACCGGTCTGTTGGTTCGTAAACGAATTTCCTGAATATTCTCCTTGATTTCACTAGGAAGTTTACTGATTGAAAGTACAATTCTTTCCGGTAAAATCTTGAAAATATCCTTTAACACATCATAAGTTTTGTCCATAAATTTCATTCCTTTCTGTAAATCATATGTTTATGGGCAAAAAAATATGACTACTAAAAGATAAACAATTAGTAGTCATAAAATAAAATTATTAAATTAGCTTTCTAGCATATTTAGAAGTTGTTCTTCTGTAATAATGGTAACACCTAAGTTTTGGGCTTTAGTTAGCTTACTACCGGCTTCTTCACCGGCTACTACATAGCTGGTTTTTTTACTTACAGATGATGAAGTTTTACCACCGGCATTCTCAATCATTTTAGAAGCCTCACTTCTTTTTAAAGTTGGAAGTGTACCTGTTAGAACAAATGTAAGACCGGTGAATTTGCCTTCTTCTGACTTTTTCTCTACAGGTGGCATCTTTACACCACATTCTTTTAGTTCTTTTATTAGGTTGATACTTTCTTCATGGCTAAAATATTCTACAATACTTTCAGCCATTACAGTACCAAAACCATCAATGTTGGTGTAATCTTCTACTTTGCTATTCATTATATTTTCAATGGTTAAAAGGTTATCACAAAGTAATTTTGCAGCCTTTTGACCTATATGACGGATACCTAAAGCAAAAATAAGTCTGTAAAGCTCTTGTTCCTTTGACTTTTCTATAGAGTCAATTAAGTTTAAAGCTGACTTTTCAGCCTTTCTTTCAAGGCCTAAAACATCCATAGGAGTAAGTTTATACAAATCTACCGGTGACTTAACCAAAGAAGAATTTACAAGTTGTTCAAGTACTGCCGGACCTAAGCCCTCAATATCCATTGCATCTCTGCTTACAAAGTGGATTAAGTGTCTTAGTAACTGTGCCGGACATTCGGTATTTGTACAACGGATAGCAGCTTCTTCACCATCTCTTGTAACTTTGCTACCACAAGATGGACATACTGTTGGAAATACATAAGGTACTGTATTTTCTCCATGAGATTTTAAGGAAACAACTTCAGGAATAATCTCACCGGCTTTACGGATAATTACAGTATCACCAATACGAATATCCTTTTCTTTAATAAAATCTTCATTATGAAGAACTGCTCGGCTAACAGTAGTACCTGAAATAAATACCGGTTCAAAGATACCTACAGGTGTTAATGCACCTGTTCTGCCAACATTAATTTCAATATCAAGCAATTTGGTTTCTTTTTCTTCCGGTGGGTATTTATATGCCTCTGCCCATTTTGGAAATTTAGCAGTTGCACCTAATAATTCTCTCTGAGAAAAATCATCCACTTTAACTACTGCACCGTCAATAGGGAAACCAAATGTACCACGAATATTATTGATTCTTTCAATTTCTTCAATAACATCTTCCATATTGTCATATCTATTATAGAATGGAGCAGTTGGAAAACCCAGTTCTGTTAAGTAATCAAGGCTTTGCTTATGGCTTGTTAAAGTTACACCTCTGATTTGCTGAATATTAAAGACAAAAATATCCAGGTTTCTTTGAGCAGTAATTTTAGAATTTTTCTGTCGCAAAGAACCGGCAGCAGCATTACGAGGATTTTTGAAAGGCTTTTCTTCGTTATCCTCTTGAATTTTCAGAAGTTTTAGGAAGTTATCATCGGACATATAAACTTCACCACGAACTTCAAGATACTCAGGTGCATTCTTTAGTCTTTTAGGTAAAGACTTAATTGTGATTAAGTTATCTGTAATATCTTCGCCAACAAAACCATCACCTCTTGTAGAACCTCTGACAAACACACCGTTCTCATATTCACAAGAAACAGAAAGTCCATCAAACTTAGGTTCAACAACATAAAGTGGATTTTGTACTACTTCTCTGACTTTACGGTCAAAGTCAAGTAATTCACCGTGACTAAATGAATCGTGAAGGCTCATCATTTGTACTGTATGAGTAACCTCACTAAACTTTTCACCGGCACTACCACCAACCTTTTGAGTTGGTGAGTCCTTCTTTAAAAGTGTCGGAAACTGCTTTTCAAGATCCTCAAGTTCTCTTAAAAGTTTATCATATTCATAGTCACCGATTTCAGGGTTATCCTGATTATAATATAAATTGTTGTGGTAGTTCAGAAGTTTGGTTAATTCTTCTACCCTACTTTTCGCATTATTAATATCCATAATTATCTTTTATTCACTTCAGAAGTGCCCTTTTCTCTTAAATATGTTGACTCTAAGTCTGCAAGATGAAGTTTTACTGCTAATGGGTATTTATCGTATGCCTGGCTAATAGAAAAGCCACCACCTTCATCAAAACCACCCATATGCCAACGAATTGCCATAGCTTCATCTAGTCTTAGACGCATTTTTCTTTCAATTAAAAATACTGACTTTTCACCATGACCATATGGAAATTTATCATCAATGGTAAAGTAAGGAACTTTCTCCCATTTACCTGTTTCTTCATTTTTAGAATTACGCATACTTACTGTATAAAATTCAGCTTTGCACAAATCGTGAAGTAAAGATGAAATAGTGAAACTTTCAATATCATCGGTTTCTTCATCAAAATGTTTATCCATTAAAGTGTGATATACAGAAAGTGAATGTGCACAAAGACCACCTTCACAAGCATTGTGATAACGGGTACTTGCAGGTGCTGTGAAGAAATCTGTCTTTTCAATCCACTTTAGCAGTTCTTCACTACCTTCTCTGTGGATATTTTCTTTATATATTCTGATAAATTCTTCTTTATTAGTTTGGATATCAAATGTGTTCATATTCATCTCCTAAAGTAAATTCTCATCATATACAGCTCTTACGCCACCAATAAACTTTGGTCGAGTACGAGCAGCAATAATTCTTGCTTCACCGATAAATTTATTCTTTAGCTTTAGAGGTACTGCAGTTTCTTTTAGGTGCATACCGATTAATACACCACCAATATCAATACCGGCATCAGCCTTAATATGTTCAACCATTACAGGGTTATCAAACAGTTCATAAGCAGTTGTTGCTGATGAACCACCTGCCTTTGGCTGAGGAATTACATTTACCTGTGGTAAAGATAATTTATCAGCAAGTTCCTTTTCTACTACTAAAGCTCTGTTAAGGTGCTCACAACACTGTACTGCCATATAAACACCCATTGACTTTAGCTTTGGATAAAAAACGCTATAAACTTCTTTAGCTAGGTTAAGGTTGCTATCAGTACCCATAGGATTACCGTGAATTTCTGATGTTGAACAACCGATTACAAGAATATCACCGGACTTTAGCTTTGCCTTTTCAATTACTTCATCAAATACTTCTTTTGTTTGTGACTTTACATCTGTTTTCATAATACTCACCTCAAGTAAAATATATCACAAAATAAAAATATAAAATGCAAATTAAGGCACCATAACGGTGCCTTTTTTCGCAAAAAAGAGGCATCAATAAAGATGCCTCTCAAAAATCAATTATTCAGCAACTTCTGCTGTATCTTCAGCTTTGTCAGCTTCTTCAGGTAGAAGTGCACGCATTGAAAGAGAAACTCTCTTCTTATCAAAGTCAATAGCAATAATCTTTGCTTCAACTTCCTGACCTACAGAAAGAACATCCTGAGGCTTGTCGATTCTCTTGTTAGCAATCTGGCTAATGTGAATTAGACCGTCAATACCAGGAATAATGTTAGCAAATGCACCGAATGTTGTTAGACCAACAATCTTACACTTAACTACAGAATCAACTGGGTATTCATTCTTAAGAATGAACCATGGGTTGTCTTCTTCCTTCTTATAGCCTAGAGAAATCTTCTTTGTTTCTTCGTTAATGTCCTTAATATAAACTTCAACTTCGTCACCAACATTAACTACTTCTGATGGATGCTTAATTCTTGACCAGCTTAGTTCGCTAATGTGAATCATACCATATACGCCACCGATGTCAACGAATGCACCGTAGCTTGTTAGAGACTTAACAACACCCTTGTAGTGGTTGCCAACTGCTAGTGTTTCTAGTAGCTTAGCCTTTTCTTCAGCTCTCTTTTCCTTTAGAACAGACTTAATAGAACCGATAGCTCTCTTTCTTCTGCCCTTTCTTGAAACTTCTAGAAGTCTGTACTGTACTTCCTTACCAACTAGTGCTGATGGGTCTTCATCTCTTGAAAGTGTAGCCTGTGAAGCTGGGATAAAGATTCTGTTGCCCTTTAGCATAACGATGATACCACCGTTAACAGCTTCGATAACCTTACCTGTGAAGATTTCGTCGCTACCGTTAAGTGCTTCTAGTTCTTCCCAATTCTTCTGAGCGTCAACTCTCTTCTTAGAAAGCATAATTGTGCCTTCCTGGTCGTTAGTCTTCATAATTAGAAGTTCAACTTCGTCGCCAACCTTTAGAACATCCTGAGCAGTTACAGTTGGGTCATATGAAATTTCGTCTTTTGGAATAAAACCAGCCTGTTTTCTACCAACATCAACTGATACATCGCCATTAGGAGCGATGCTCATAACAGTACCCATAACCCTCTCATTTGTATTCATACTCTTTAGAGATTCTTCTAGCATCTCCTCAAAGCTTAGTTCATTTTCATTTACGCTGGATGTATTTACTTCACTCATCTTATCCAGTACCTCCTTAATAATCCTTGCCGGTGTAGATGCACCTGCAGTTACGCCAATACTATCTGCTTTCTTCACCATTTCAAGTGGGAGTTCATCAGCTGTTTCAATGAAAAAAGTATTTTCACAGTTGGATGAACAGATACTATACAGCTTGAAAGAGTTGGAACTGTGCTTATCGCCAATAACAAACATTAAGTCAACCGACTTTGAGATATTGGCTGCTTCTCTCTGACGTATAGACGTTGCATTACATATTGTATCAAAAATTTTTGTATTTGTATAGACATTTTTCAAACTTTTTAAACTTTTTTCCCATTCTTTTAGGTCAAAAGTAGTTTGAGCCACAATTTTTATAGTTTTATAATTCTTTTGAGGAATTATACTAAATAATTCCTGTAATTCCTCTTGATTTTTAAAGGTGTAACACTTTGACTTACAGTGTCCCATTATGCCTTGAACCTCAGGATGATTCTTGTCACCGGCAATAATAACTATACTATCATCATCTGTTTCACTTACAATTTTATGTATTTTAGAAACAAATGGACAAGTGGCATCAATATAGTCAAGATGTCTTTCATTAATTTCATCAACAATAGACTGTGGCACACCATGGGAACGAATTACAATAGTTTCATTCTCTTTAGCTTCACTAATCTTATCTATTGTTCTGACACCTTTTTCTCTAAGTTCATTAACCATTTGCATATTATGGATAATAGGACCTAAAGTACAAGCCGGTTTCTTTTCGTCAATCAATTTATAGAGAATGTTTATTGCTCTATTTACACCAAAACAAAATCCTGCTGACTCAGCAACAATAATCTTACTCATTACTTATCTTTTCTATCCATTTCTCTAAATTTTGAGATTTGCTCCATAATAATTCTTGAAGCCTCTCTATATTCTCTTGGTGATGGTTCTTCATCATTTGAGAATCCAAGTTCTTCATATGAAAGTGGTTTACCAATATGGATAACACGCTTTGCAAAAATATTTTTCTTGTTACCGACAACTGTGATACACATTGGTACAACCGGTGCTTTAGTTTGACGGGCAATTACTGCACAACCACTTCTTGGTCTCATAAGTTCACCGGTTTTTGTTCTGCCACCTTCAATGAAGATTGTCATAACTTTACCGTCATTGATTAAATCTTCACCTGTTGCAATAGCTTTACCGTCATTTGCACCTCTTGTAACAGGAAATGCACCGAGTATCTTAATCAGTCCACCAAAAAATTTATTTTTGAACAATTCTACTTTTGCCATAAAATAAACTCTTCGTTTATGAGTTAAACCAACAAATACAGGGTCTGTATTTGAAAGATGGTTAGATGCAATAATATAACTACCGTTCTTTGGAAGTTCACATTCTCTGATTACTGTGTATCTATATAGCAACTTAAAAATACAAATTACTATAGCTCTACAAGCAAAATAAAAGGCTTTATGCTCTTTAATTTTTATAGGTTCATTGTTTGTTACATTCTGTGTTTCTTTTTTCTGTTCACTCATTACATTCTCTCCTTTATAACTCTTAGGAGAAGTTCCTTAGAACCTTCAAAGTCATAGTCACTTGTATCAACAAGAACACTGTCCTCTGCAGGTTTTAGTGGTGCAATTTCTCTATGACTGTCTTGATAATCTCTCTGATTAACATCTTTTAGTACTTCTTCGTAAGTTGAATCAATACCTTTTTCAATATTTTCTTTGTGTCTTCTCATAGCTCTTTTTTCAGGAGAAGCAGTTAAGAAAATTTTAATCTTGGCATCCGGTAAAACAACTGTACCAATATCTCTGCCATCCATAATAACATTATCGCTTTTAGCCATATTTCTCTGTAAATCAAGAAGAAATGCTCTTACTTCAGGAATAGCAGAAACTGCTGAGGCAAACATACTGGCTTCAGGTGTTCTGATAAAACTTGAAACATCTTCACCGTTAAGTAGAACAATCTGTGTACCTTCATCATTAAAACTTAGCTTAACATCAATATCATTAAGCATTGAGATAATCTCTGCTTTATCTTCTTTCTTTAGTCCTTTACGAGATGCTGCAAGACCGATTGTTCTATACAAAGCACCTGTATCAACATAAATAAAAGAAAGTTCCTTAGCAACTTCCTTAGATAGTGATGACTTACCTGCACCTGCAGGTCCATCAATAGCAATAGCAATAGACATAATTTTAACCTTCCTTTATAGCACTGTAATATCCTGCAAGTCTACCGGTAGAAAAGGCAATTTGCAAGTTAAATCCACCTGTATAAGCATCAACATCAATAACTTCACCACAGAAAAATAAACCTGAAAGGATTTTGCTTTCCATTGTTTTAGGGCTGATTTCTTTGGTAGAAACACCACCGGAAGTTATAATTGCTTCTTTGATACTGCCAAGGGACTTAATTTTACAGTAAAATTCTTTAAAATTTTATTTAGTTCCTGTCGTTCTTCTTTTGTAATTGAATTACATTTTTTAGTTGGGTCTATGCCCCACATTTTTAAGACAACAGGAATAATCTTCTTAGGCAATAATTTGCCTAGTGAATTATTAATTTGATTATTCTTATGTTCAGAAAAATCTTTTTGAAGTCTTAAATCTAACTTTTCTTCTGACAAAGCAGGTTTAAGGTCAATGGAAATTTTATAACTTTTCTTTTCAAAATTTCTCATATGAGAACTTGCTGAAAGTACAAGTGGACCTGATACACCCTGATGAGTGAAAAGCATTTCACCTTGTTCACTAAAAATTTCTTTGCCATTTTCATAGGCTGTAAGATTAACATTCTTTAGTGAGAGACCTTGAAGCTCTTTGCAAAATTCATCACTTGATATTAAGCCCACTAATGATGGCTTTATTTCTGTAATAGTATGACCTACAGTTTTAGCTAATTTATAACCATCACCTGTTGAGCCTGTACCCGGATAGCTCATACCACCGGTAGCAATTATTACACAATCGGCATCATACTTATTACCTTTAGTATCAAGTACACCACTGACTTTACCGTCAGAAGTTAAAATAACCTTTGCAGTTGACTCAATGATTTTCACACCATTATGCTTTGCAAAAGTATAAAGTGTATCTGCAACATCCATTGCTTTATCTGAAACAGGAAAAACTCTGTTTCCTCTTTCAGTTTTAGTTTCTAGTCCTAAATCGTTAAAGAAATCTATTGTATCTTGGCAATCAAAATTATTAATTGCACTGTATAGAAATCTTGGATTAGTAGGAACATTTGCAATAAATGTATCTTTGTCACAGTTATTTGTAATGTTACATCTTCCCTTACCGGTTACTAAAATCTTTCTACCGGTACGGCTATTCTTCTCAAGTAATATAACATTAGCACCATAATATGCAGCAGTACCGGCAGCCATAAGGCCTGATGCACCACCACCAATTACAACTACATTAGGCATATTATTTATTGTCCTTTTCTTTTTCTCGTTTAGTATAAACACCTTGCTTTGTCCAAACTTCTTCAAGCTCTTGGAATGTGTGTTTAACCTTTTCTTTCTGTTCAAGTACACAAGCAACAACCAGTGCATTAATTAGTGAAAGTGGTGCTACCAAAGAGTCAACAACTGATGCCATATCACTTCTTGCAATAAGTACATTGTTGGCACACTCTACTAAAGGTGAAGCCATACTATCGGTAATGGCAATAACCTCAGCTTCTCTTTCTCTGGCAAATTCCATAGCCTCTACAGCTGTAGTGGAATATCTAGGGAAACTAATACCAATCATTACATCATCCTTTGAAATTCTAAATAGATTTTCATATGTTGAACTTTTGGATGTTGTATTGATAATATGTACATTACCGTAAATCAGTTGTAGGTAATAACCTAGGAATGTTGCAAGTGATGAAGTTGAACGAACTGCAAAAACATAAATTTCTTTTGCTTTAGAAAGTGCTTTTACTGCATTGTTAAAGTCATCATGAGAAATTTCTTCAATTGTTCTTCTGATTTTGTCAATATCGGAATTCAGAACAGAAGTAAGAACATCATTGTCGCCTATTCTTGTTTCGGTAACTTCAATTCTCTGTACAGAAGTTAACTTCTCCTTAATCATTTCTTGCATAGCTTTCTGCAATTCAGGATAGCCCTCATAACCAAGTTCAGAAGCAAATCTAACTACTGTACTTTCTGAGACACCAACTGTTTCACCTAGCTTTAAAGCAGTCATATAAGCTGCTTTATCGTAGCTTTCTTCTATATACATTGCGATTCTTTTTTGTCCTTTAGAGAAAGAATCCATTTTCATTTCTATTCTTGTTAATAGATGTTTAACCATTATTCTATATACCTCTTTATATCTTTACACAATTAATTTTATTTTAACACAAAGAAATAATTTTTTCAATCTAAATTACACCAAAATAAATGGTAATATTTTGTAGGTTTATGAGCCTTTGAAACAATATAAATTATAAATTGCAAAATCTTGCAAAAAACACTTTAGTATGTTAAAATAATCACATCCTAATGAAAGGAAGATTTATAATGATTGCAATAATTGACTATGGTGCAGGTAACATTCAAAGTGTTTACAAAGCACTGAAATTTATTGGTGCTGACTGTAAAGTTACCGACAATAAAGATGAAATTTTAAATGCTGATGGTGCTATTCTTCCCGGTGTTGGTTCATTCGGTGATGCAATGGACACAATGACTAAGAGAGGTATTAAAGACACTATCATTGAATACACAAAAAGTGGCAAACCATTCCTAGGTATTTGTCTTGGACTTCAACTTCTTTTCCCTGAAAGTGAAGAAACTCCCGGTGTAAAGGGTCTTGATATTTTCAAGGGTACTATTACAAGAATTCCTAATCAAAACAGAACTTTAAAAATTCCACATATGGGTTGGAACAATATTTCTATTAAGCAAAAGGACGGTATCTTCAAGGATATTGAAGGTGAACCTTATGTATATTTTGTACATTCATTCTACTTAAAAGCACAGGACAAGGACATTGTTGCTGCTACAACACAATATGGTGTTGAGATTGATGCTGCTGTACAAAAAGGCAATATTATTGCCACACAATTCCACCCTGAAAAAAGTGGTGAAGTTGGACTAAAAATGTTAAAGAACTTTGTGGAGATGGTTAAGTAATGTATGCTAAGAGAATTATTCCTTGTCTTGATGTAAAAAACGGTAGAGTAGTTAAAGGTATGAGTTTTGTAAACCTTGTTGATGCCGGTAATCCTGTTGAAGCTGCTATTCAGTACGACAAAGAAGGTGCTGATGAACTTGTACTACTAGATATTACTGCTACAAGTGACGGCAGAGATACTATGGTTGATATTGTCGAAAAGGTTGCAAATTCTATTTTCATTCCTTTTACAGTTGGTGGTGGTATTCGTACAGTTGATGACTTTACTACAATGCTAAGAGCAGGTGCTGATAAGGTTTCTGTTAACTCTGCTGCTGTATACAGACCTGAACTTATTAACGAGGCATCTTATAAATTCGGTGCTCAATGTGTTGTTGTTGCTATTGATGCTAAGAGAAAAGGTGACTCATGGGAAGTTTATACTGCCGGTGGCAGAACACCTACAGGTATTGATGCAGTAGAATGGGCTATTGAGGCAGAAAAAAGAGGTGCAGGTGAATTACTTGTAACCAGTATGGATGAAGATGGTCAAAAGCAAGGATATGACCTAGGACTTACAAGAGCAATTTCTGAAAAGGTAAATATTCCTGTTATTGCTTCCGGTGGTGCAGGTGCATATGAACACTTCCTTGATGCTTTTGAAAAAGGCAAAGCAGATGCAGTTCTTGCAGCATCACTATTTCACTTTGGTGAAATACCTATTCCTAAACTTAAGGAATATTTAAGAGAAAATAATATTTCTGTTAGACTATAATATTAAAATTTCAAACTATAAAATTAAGGCACAACTGATAAACGGTTGTGCCTTTTACTTTGCTATTTCAAAAAGTCTTTTTGCATTTTGATTTATTTTATCTACTGCAAAATCTCCGACTTTTTTATTTATTAATTCAAATGTTTCACCATAAGTTGTTGGTGAATTTCTAATCATATTATGGGCATCACTTCCTATAAAGTGAATTAAATCCTTATTAAGTAGTTTTTTAAATTTTCTTAATAGTGCTTTATTCTTATAAGAAACTGCATTTGTTTGGAACATTACACCTTCACTTGAAAGTTTCTGTAATAATTTAGGATTTTTAATTAAACTTTCATATCTTTCAATATGAGCTAGTATTGGCATTACACCATATTGATTTATAATTCTAAACAAGAATTCATATGAACTTCCCGTAAAGGTAGTTGAATAAGGAAATTCCAACAAAATATAATCACTATTGCCGTAACAAACAGGCTTTAGCGACTTGTTATTCATTATAATATCCGTTACATAAACCTCAGCACCAAGACAAAATTCTATATCACTTGGTAAACTTGGTTTCAATAAATTAAAGGAACTTTCCCTACGAGATAGAAAGGACTCCATACTCTCTTGATGGGTATAGTAATGAGGAGTAAGGCAAATATGCCTTACTCCTTGGTTATATAAAGTATTTATAATATTGACACTAACATCCACATTCTCTGCACCATCATCAATCTGTGGCAAAATGTGTGAATGAACATCATATAAATTCATAAAATACCTCAAAAATTCTTATGCAAGAGCCTTACAAACTAGGTCGCCCATTTCTGAGCAAGTAACCTTGTTCTTACCTTCTTCGTAAATATCAGGAGTTCTGTTTTCTGCAAGAACCTTATTAACTGCATTTTCAATAGCTTCAGCAGCCTTTGGTTCATTTAGAGAATACTTTAGCATCATTGCAACAGAAAGAATTGTAGCTAGAGGGTTAGCAATATTCTGACCTGCAATGTCAGGTGCTGAACCATGGATAGGTTCATATAGACCTAGGCTAGAATCTGATAAAGATGCTGATGCTAACATACCGATAGAACCAGAAATCATTGATGCTTCATCAGAAAGAATATCACCAAAGATATTGTTTGTTAGGATAACATCAAACTGACCTGGGTTAATAACAAGCTGCATAGCTGTGTTGTCAACATATAGGTGGTTTAGTTCAACTTCAGGATAATCCTTTGACATTTCGATTACTGTTTCTCTCCATAAACGAGATGCTTCAAGAACATTAGCCTTATCAACAGAAGTAAGCTTTTTGTTCCTCTTCATAGCCATTTCAAAAGCTACCTTAGCAATTCTCTTGATCTCGGAAACTTTGTACTGTTCTGTATCGTATGCTTCAACTTCACCGTCAGCTTCTCTTCTACCTCTTTCGCCAAAGTAGATACCACCTGTTAGTTCACGAACAACCATAACATCAAGCTTATCACCGATAATTTCATCCTTTAAAGGTGAAGCACTCTTTAGTGGTTCAAAGATAACAGCAGGGCGTAGGTTAGCAAATAGACCTAATGCACCACGAATACCTAACAGACCTGCTTCAGGTCTTTCTTTACCTGGTAGCTTATCCCACTTAGGACCACCAACTGCACCAAGAAGTACAGAGTCTGATGCTTTACATTTATCAATAGTTTCCTGAGGTAGTGGAGTACCCTTAGCATCAATTGCTGAGCCACCTAGTAGAGCCTCATCATAATTTACCTGAAAACCATATTTATCAGCAACACAATCAAGTACCTTAACTGCTTCATTAACAATTTCAGGACCGATACCATCGCCCTTTAATAGACAAATATTGTACTTATTCATTTTTAATCTCCTTCTTTATTAAAAAACTCTGTTAATATAATATCACAAAAAAATACATATGTAAATATTATTCCTCATCATCTTCCTTAGGTAGAGGGATTTTTTGGAACACTTCCGATACTTTATCTCTCTGCCACAACATTGGAGTAATACGGATAGAATAACCGTAACCACCATCCATTACCCAATCAAATGGCTTAGCCTGTGGCAAACCGTAAATAGCAAGTAGTGTCATAATTACACCACCATGAGTTACAATAATTGCATCAGTTGTACCGGTTTTCATAAGACCTGTAACAATATCCTCAAACATATGACAAATTCTTCTTGTAAAGTCTGCTGAGCTTTCGCCATGTGGTGGTTTCACTTCGCTACTGCCACCAATCCACTGTTTAAACAGTTCATCATCCTTTAACTCATCAGCAGTTTTGCCTTCCCATTCACCAAAGTTACATTCAGAAAGTTGGTCAATAACAATAGGTTTCATATTAGGATAAAGAATCTCACAAGTTTCTTTACATCTTTTTAATGGACTGGTAAACAGTGCAGTTGCACCTGGGTACTTCATATTGTGGTCAAGTTTCTTAAGCTCCATTTTGCCTTTATCGGAAAGTGGAACATTGGTTGTACCTATATATTTACCTTTATGAGTTTCATCAATATTTCCGTGACAGATAAAGTGTATATAGTATGATTTCATAATTACTCCAATCTTTACAAATAGTTTATTTTGTATTATACTCATAGTATAAGGATGTGATTATATGAATAATACATTTGGTAGTATTATCAGTTATCTTAGAAAAGAAAAAGGAATCAGCCAAAAGCAAGCCTCAAGTGACTTAGGAATCAGTCAAGCACTTCTCTCCCACTATGAAAAAGGTATCAGAGAATGTGGTCTTGACTTTGTTGTAAAAGTGGCTGATTACTATAATGTTAGTTGTGATTATCTTCTTGGCAGAACAAGTGAAAGAGATGTTATTGCTATTAGTGATGGCACTAAAAAAACAATAACTGCTGAAAATCCAAGTGAAAAAATCATAATGGACAGTATTGATTTTACCTACAGAATTCTCTCGGAAATGAACCACAGAGATATTACAAGATGCACCACAGAAATGTTAATGTGTAGTATTTACAATGTAATAAGACTACTTTACAGAAACAACAATCTTAATAATGAGGAATTCTTTACACTTACTAAAGAAAGTTGCAACTGTTATTCCGAGGCTACTTATCAGCACAGAAAAGGTAGGCTAACAGACAAAATAAATGAATTTAGCAAAAGTAGAAGAAATGAAAACAAAGTTTATCTCTCCTACGATATTATCAATAAAAAATATGATGATATAGCCAGTTCTGTATTTAACCTTGTTCACAACACAGAAAGAATAATCAAAAAATAATATTATAAAAGGTGGGAATTTATCCCACCTTTTTTAGTTTAAATTAGTTATCGGCAGAACCTGTATTTGGTTCAGTTGAAGTTGGTTCAGCACCTAAAGAAACCTTAATTGTAACAGTTTTACCGTATTCGATTTGGTCACCTGACTTTAGGTTCTTATAGTCGATTACAGTATTGTTAGGATACTTTGAGTTATACTCGGTTTCTTGCATTACAAGTACACCTGTATCTGCAAGCATTGTTGCAACTGTCTTAATATCCTTACCGGCAATATCAGGTAAAGTTCTCATCTTAGCACCTTTACTGATTGTTAGGCTGATATTTACTGCTTCATCTTCGGAAGTAATTGGTGTACCGGCAGCCGGTGTTTGTTCACAAATATAACCTTCTTCTATATTATCGCTAAACTTTTCTTCTGAGTTAATATTGATAATATATTTATCAGAACCCTTTAGCTGACTTTTTACTGATGAATATTTCTTACCAACAAAGTTATCTACTACCGGACCACTCCATGCCTTTGTAGCAGTTGTATCTTGAACACCACCATGGTTGCCATTTACTAAACCAAAACAGTTAGTAGCAACAAGTACTGCACCAATACCAACAAATACTACAAGAGAAATAAGTGCTGCAATTAAAGTAACTTTCTTGTTTTCGTTATTTTTCTTTTCTTCTTTTTGTTGTTTACTTGGGTCGGATAGACTTGCAGTTTTGCTGATTTCTTCTTGAATTGCCTGAGCAGTCGGAGCAACAGAAAGCTGACTTCTAAGTTCATCAAAATCTGCAATTCTTTCTTTTCTGTCAACCTGTAAACCGTTTGCTAAAGCAGTAACAACATGAGGAGGTAATCTCTTAACAGTATTAGTACTCATAAGCAGACTACTATCCTTTAGTCTTTCTCTTGCATTAGCAGGAACATGACCTGTTAATGTATGGAAAAGTGTTGCTGTAAAGCCATAAATTTCGGTAACAATATCAAGAGTAAAGTTCTTTTCGTATTGTTCAGGAGCAGCACAACCACTATAAAGCTGACTCTTTAGTGGAGTACCTCTCTTTCTTTCCATAGCAGTACAGAAACCTGAAAGTTTAAGTTTGCCGTCTTTAGTTATGTATAGGTTTGATGGTGAAACTGCGTAGTGACCGATACCTCTCTTATGAAGTGACTCTAAAGCAGAGATAAGTGGCATAAACAGTGGTCTTGCAACTTCCCATTCAAGTTGTCCGTTATTTCTCTTTAGATAATCTTCAAAGTGGTTCAGTTCAAGATATTCTTCAATTTCATATGCAGTATTGTTCTCTTCAAATATATCAAGAATTTTAATCATTACTGACATATTATTAAGTTCTTGTACAATCTTGTAATATGAAATAAAGTTAGAACGCAAGTTCTTGAAAACAGTTTCATCGTTATATCCTACAACAAGGTCTTTCTCACCTTTTGAACGGTCAAAAATACCGATTGGTAGGAATTCTCTGATAATAACTTTCTTCTTTTCTTCTTTATCATAACCTAGGTAACGGGTACTTTCACCATTTGTGTCGATACCTCTACCAACAATATATCTATCTTTTAAAACAGTATGAAAACCTAGGAAAGGTTCTGGCTGAGTTTCTGTATTATTAAAGCCGCAATCAGGACAGATTTGTTCATCGCCTATTTCTTTCATACAGCCCATACATAGTGCCATACTTCTCACTCCTTTTAGTTATTTTTACACTATTATCTTAGTTTAATGCTTAAAACATTATATCATAGTAAAGGTACATATTCAAGAAAATTTATTACCTTTTGATGTTACAGTTTTGTTAACTAATAGGTGATTTTTTCTTTTCTCTGTCAAATTTTGTATTATTTATTATTATATACATATAGCTTATTTATAGAACTTTTAATAATAAAAATAAAATCCACTAATAGGTTGTATCTTTCCTACTAATGGATTTATTATATAATTTATTATTCTGTAAAAGAATTTAGATATTCTTGTGGATTAGTACAATTCATTGCACTGCTCATTATACAACCACCACTTGCACCGGCATTTCTAATCTTTGAAAAGTTTTCCGGTGAGATACCACCTATTGCATATACAGGGATTGAAACACTTCTGCAAACTTCTTTTAGAAAATCAAGTCCTCTACCCGGCAAACCTTTCTTGCAATCAGTATCAAAAATATGACCTGCTGTAATATAGGTACAACCAAGTTTCCGGGCTTTTACTGCATCTTCTACCGAATGACAAGATGCACCTAAAATTTTGTACTGTGATTTTTCTTTATCAGTAAGTGTTGCAAGAATATGCAAAGGTAAATGCAAAGCATCATGATTTAGCTTTTCTGCAACTTTAGGAAAATTATGCAAGATACATTGAGTATTATATTTATTGCAAATTTCAATTACCTTTTTAGCTAAATCTTCATAGTCACTTTCCGGCAAATGTTTTTCTCTAAGTACAATTGCCTTAGGTTTTGCTTTTGCTAATTTTTCTATGCGTAATAAGTAATCTTCTTCACAGATTGAACTGTTGGTAATAACAATAATATCAGACATATAGGTAATCATTTAGAACAGGTTGCAAGCCTTCAACTGTAATTTCATCATACATTTTCTTTAGGCTACGGTTATCATTAATTTCAAACTGTTCATCACCTTGTTCTTCTTCTGTTTCTTTACCACTATACTTACTTTCGTGATCACCGATACCGGTAGATACACCGGCAGAAACTTTTGTTGCTGCAATCTTTACAATACCGTTTCTAAATTCTGCACTTTCTCTTGAAGAAACTGTAATACCTACATATGGTAAGAAAATACGATATGCACATAGAATTTGGCAAAGTTGAGTTTCGTGTACATCAAGTGGATTAATCTTTTCATTATTGATAATCGGTCTTAGTCTTGGACAAGACAAGGACATTTCTGCATGAGGGTACTTTCTCTGTAAATAATACACATGAAGTGCACTTGCTAAAGCATCTTTTCTAAAATCTGATAAGCCTAAAAGTGCTGAAAAAGCAACACCTCTCATACCACCTCTTAATGCTCTTTCTTGAGCATCAAAACGGTATGGCCATACTCTCTTATGACCTAGTAGGTGAAGTGTTTCGTATTTATCGGTATCATAAGTTTCTTGGAATACTGTTACATAGTCAGCACCACATTTGTGAAGATACTCATATTCATCAGTATTTACAGGGTAAATCTCAAGTCCTACCATACGGAAATACTTTCGTGCTAATTTACAAGCCTCACCAATATACTCTACATTGCTTTGACCTCTGCTTTCACCGGTAAGAATTAAAATTTCTTCCATACCACTATCGGCAATAACTTTCATTTCTTTTTCAATTTGTTCCATTGAAAGTTTCATACGGTTAATATGGTTGTAACAGTTAAAGCCACAATAGACACAATAGTTTTCGCAATAATTTGCTATGTATAACGGTGTAAACATATATACAGTATTGCCAAAATGCTTACTTGTTTCTACTCTTGCTCTTTGAGCCATTTGTTCTAGGAATGGTTCTGCTGCCGGTGATAAAAGTGCCTTAAAGTCCTCTATAGAACAAGTTTCATGTTCAAGTGCTTTTCGTACATCTTTTGCAGTATATTTTGAATAGTCATATGAATTCATATGGTCCATTACATTCTTACAAACATCAGACTCAATAACTTCCATACCCGGCATATATTCCATATGATTTTTACGGTATGATGGGTCATTCTCCAGTCTATGTTTCTTCTCAAGTGCTTTTGGTGACAAAAACTCTGAGTCAATTAAAAATTCATTTTCCATTAGTAGTCACCTCTTAGTTACGCAAGAAACCTGTTAATGGGTCTGAAGAAGATGCACCACGAGTCAGAACTCTGCCTAATCCTGATAGATATGCCTTTCTACCGGCTTCAATAGCATTCTTAAATGCTGATGCCATTAATGGTAAATCACCGGCAGTAGCTAAAGCTGTATTTGCCATAATTGCAGATGCACCCATTTCCATTGCTTCACAAGCCTGAGAAGGTTTACCGATACCGGCATCTACAATAATAGGTAAATCAATTTCATCAATTAGAATTTGAATAAAGTCTTTAGTAGCTAAGCCTTTATTTGAACCGATTGGTGAAGCTAAAGGCATAATTGATGCTGCACCGGCATTAACTAAATCACGAGCAACATTTAGGTCAGGATACATATAAGGCATTACAACAAAACCCTCTTTTGCCAGAATTTCTGTAGCCTTAATAGTTTCTTGGTTATCAGGAAGTAGGTACTTACTATCTCTCATAATTTCAATCTTTACAAAGTTACCACAACCAAGTTCTCTGGCTAGTCTTGCAATTCTTACTGCTTCATCAGCATTTCTTGCACCACTTGTATTAGGTAGTAATGTAACACCCTTTGGAATATAATCAAGTATATTTTCTTGTTCCTTAGTATTTGCTCTACGAACTGCAAGTGTAATAATTTCAGCACCGGCATCCTTAATAGCTGAGTCAATAAGTTTCATAGAATACTTACCTGAACCTAAAATAAATCTTGAGTTAAATTCATGACCACCAATGATAAGTTTATCATTTTCCATTATAATTTCCTTCTTTCAATGTATATCAAGTTTGTTTTATTTTTCTTAAAAAAATTAACCTCCACCCATAAAGCTAACAACTTCTACTACATCACCGTCTTTTAGTACAGTTTCATCATAATCAGCCTTTGAGATAATCACTTCATTACATTCAACTGCAATAGTCTTTGGGTTATAATTTGCAATTTCAAGATACTGTGAAACAGTTTTTCCTGACATATCAACTTCTTTACCGTTAATTGTTACCACTTTTACACCTCCTACAAGTAAAAAAAGAAGCTACCCTATGTTTGGGTAACTTCTCAAAATACATTAATCAATATATCCCTACGTTGGCATTATCCAAATCAGGTATTGGTCGAAGATTATATCTTCCTCTCAGCCTGTAACACAAGCTCCCATAATTTTACTTTAATAATATTATACTCTTATTTATTATTATTTTCAATAGTATATAATTTTATTTTACTTTTTACGCCGTTTTTTCGCCGTTTTCTTTTAAAGAAATAAAAAAACACCCATAGGTTAGCTAAAAGTGGCTTACCTATGGGCTTTTCTTTGGTGGAGATGAAGGGGCTCGAACCCTCGACTCCCACAATGCCATTGTGGTACTCTCCCAGCTGAGCTACATCCCCATTCGATAAGATAATTCTATCACAAGGTAATGAAAAAATCAAGAATTATCTTTTATAATATCTGCTACTTCAACAGGAATTACCTTTTGTAATGAAGATAGTGGCAACTCAACCTGGTTACCTACCCTACCTGCTGAAAAGTAGATAGTATCATAGTCATTGGCAGTTTTATGGATAAAAGTTTTAAACTGCTTTTTCATACCGATTGGTGAACAACCACCATGGATATATCCTGTTAGTGGTAAAAGTTCTTTTTGGTGAATCATCTCTATTGACTTTTCTTTTGCAACTTTGGCAGCTTTCTTTAAATCAAGTTCTTTATTTGCCGGTACAACAAATACATAATGTTCTTTACTTTTACCAACAGTTACAAGTGTTTTAAAAACCTTGCCTACTTCTTGATTAAGAGCATTTGCTACTTCTTCTGCGTTAAGTTTTGTATTATCATAAGCATAGTGAGAATACTCAATTTTCTTTTGGTCAAGAATTCTCATTACATTAGTTTTTTCTTGTTTCTTTGCCATAATATCACCACTAATTTTTGCTCATCATATTATAAGATGTTTTTACTGCGTCTTCAGAAATATCACAAAACAGCTCATACACATTTACATTGCTGAGAACTTTATCAAGAACAGTTAATAAACTTGACATTTTCTGTTTATCATTAATGCAAAGTGTTTGTGGCAGGAACTTTCCTATAGCTTTCTTGGTAGTTATTTTATTGATAACATTTTCTTTGCCTTGGTTAATACAACAAATACCCTTTAGTGGCACTAAAATATTTTTATTTATATCGTGTTTACCTGAAAAAGGTGTACCACAAGCATATATCTTATTATCAATTATTCTGATAACCGGTTTGTCGTCATTTATCATAACGGCTCTGTCACCAAAATATTTCATCCACAAAGCACAATGGGTAGACTTTCCTGTACCACTATTTGCAGTAAAAAGATAGGCTTCATTATCAACAGATATTGCTGATGAATGAAGAAGTATTCCGTCATAATCTAAGATTGCTTCATAAAATAACATTCCATAAATTACATACTCAGCAAGTGACCTTGATATATGAGGAAAAGAAAGGATATAGTTATCTATCCTTTCTTCTGTAACATTAAGAGTTATGTCTGGTTTTAAATTTTGATTTTTTGCTAAATATTTTTCAGAACGAGTAATTGTCTGTTTATATTTTGGTTCATAATAAACATTTAAACCACACATATTATATAGCATAAAAACCTCTTATTTATAATAAGTTAATAGGATTGCTCTGCCTCTGTTGATTGTGATTTCAGCTTCATCATCAACAAAAACATTGCTAATGCCACGAGATACATTATATGTTAAAGTCTTGTTGTTTAACATATATTCTGCACCTTTATATGTAACATTTACACTTTCACAACCATAAGGGAACACTGAGAAAATAAGGCCTTTCTTGTTGTTCATTTCGTATGAACCTTCCTTTAGGATACGAATTTCCTCACCGTTGTTTCTTGCAATACCGTTATAGTTATATTCTGAGAGAAATGCCAGAGTTGCAATATTTGCAAATGTATGGTCAGTTCTACCACCGATTGAACCTAATAGTAAGAAGTCCTTATAGCCTCTACGGATACATTCCATAACACAATGTTCTGTATCAGTATCATCCTTATGGGTATTTAGCTTAACAACTTCTGTGTTCTGTGGTAGTTCTTCCTTTAGTGAATCAAAGTCACCGATAATTAGGTTTGGAGTCAGACCTGCTTTCTTTGCAAAAGAATAACCTGAGTCAGCACAAACAATAAAGTCATCGTTTGTACATAGGCTTTTGATTTCTTCTACATTTGTATCCGGTGAACCGGAAATAATTACACATCTCATTTTCTTCTCTCCCATTCTTTAATGTCTTTTATTTCATTATACATATCAACATAGCTATTGTGTCGTGACTTTTGAATTTTGCCTTCTTCTACCATTTGTAGAATAGCACAACCCTTTTCACAAGTATGGCTACATGAAGTAAACTTACACTGACCGATATAATCTTCAAATTCAGGAAACATATATTGAAGTTGGGTTTTGTCTTGAATATTAAACTTTTCAAGTTGCATAGTTGAAAACCCGGGTGTGTCACAAACATAACCACCATTGAATTTCAGTAATTCAACAGTTCTTGTTGTATGACGACCTCTGCCAAGTTTATCACTAACTTCTCCGGTCTTCAGCTGAAAATCAGGAAAAAGCTTATTAAGTAAAGTTGACTTACCAACACCACTGTTGCCAATAAAGGCAGTGATTTTGTTAGGTAAAAGTGAATATATTTCATCTACACCTTCCCCTGTAACGGAAGAATAAAGTATAGTCTTGATGCCTGTACTGTTATAGATATTATATATTTCTTCACCACTTTTTATGTCAGACTTTGAGATTACAATAACCGGTTCAATATTGTTATATACAGCAGTTGCAGTCATCTTGTCAATAACTGTATAGTTTGGTGCAGGAGAAACTGTACTGCAAACTATAACCAATGTATCAATATTTGCCATTGGTGGTCGTACAATAGAGTTCTTTCGCTTATGTATTTCTTCAACTGTAGGATAACCACTTTCAGGTATAGAGATTGTAACTAAATCTCCAACTACAGGAGTTTTGCTTGTCTTACGAAAAGAACCTCTTGCCTTACATTCATATGTATTGTCAGTGGTTTCTACATAATAGAAACCACTGATTGCTTTTATAATTCTACCCTCTACACTATTCATTAAAAAACACCTTTAATATGCCGGAGCAGTAGTAGGTTGTGGTTCTTGAGTTGGCTCTGTGTAATAGTTTGTTGTATCTTGTGGAACTGTTGTTATATCCTGAGTAGGTGCAACAGTTGTATCTTCCTGAGTAGTAGGAGGTGCAGTAGTTGTAGTTGTTGCTACTACATAGTCGTGATATGTTGGAGTTGCCTTCTTATTTTGGAAGTCAATTGTATATTCCTGATATAGCTGACCGTTTAGATATACCTTAACCTTTGAGTCGGTTTCTGTACCTGTTAAAGTAAAGCTATATGTCTTTAGTTCTGATGGAATAACATTTGTTGTTGTAAATACATTGCCATCAAATACAACCTGTAGTGAAACACTGTTTGTTTCATCCTTTGGCAACTGAACATCAATCTGAATAGACTGAGCATCCTTTTTACCGCCTGATAGAACAAGTTTTACTGTATAACCTTTCTTTACAGTACCACCCTGTAAAGGATTTTGTCTAATAACTGTATCTTTTTCTTCATAACTGTTTTCGTCATATTCGTATTCTACATACAGACCTTTATTTTCAAGAATTTCCTTAGCTTCAGAAATATCTTTACCTGTTACATCAGGAATTTTAACTTTCTTTTCAGCAGGTCCTTTTGAAACATAAAGATATACTGATGAACCGATAGTTGTTTTCTGTCCCGGATTTGGGAATTCTGATGATACATAGTCAACATTAACATCATCACTCTGTACATAAACAATCTCAGGTACAAGGTTTCTTGACTCTAGTTCTTTAATAGCATCTTCCTCTGTTGTATTTAGAAGATGAGGAACTGTTACATCAGAATTTTTACCGTTTACAGTTAGCTGAATAGTTGAACCTTTCTTAACTTTCTTTGAATCTGCTTCTGGTTGCTGAGAAAGGATAACACCTTCCTTTTTAGTTGAGTCATATTCAAAGTCCAGCTGGAAAACAAAGTTCTCTTTATTATCTCCTTGCTTAACATCAAGGATTGTTTTGCCAACATAGTTTGGAACATCTGTATCTGCGTTAGTGTTTGAGAATGAAGAAGTTACAAAGTAAATGCCAAAACCGATTAGACAAACTACAAATGATGCTACAATACCAAGAATTGCAGACTTTTTCTTTGATCTGACTTTCTTTTCAGGTTCTTCACTATCAAAATCTTCCGGAACAAACTTTTTGGAATCTTTGTTATCATCAATTTTCTTTTCTTCAAAGATTCTCTTTGTTTCATCCTTTTTCTTAGCTTCTCTTTTCTTTTCAGCAGGTTTTGGTTCTATTGGCTTTGGAAGACTGTAACCAAATACAATGCTTGGATTTAATCTGAAACGGTCAATATCATTAAGCATTGCTTGAGCTGACTCATATCTATCCTTAGGGTCTTTCTGCATAGCATGAAGAGTGATTTCTTCTAGACCTTGTGGAATGTCGGGATTAATCTCTCTTGGTAGCTTTGGAGTAGACTGAAGTTGCATAATAGCAACAGAAACTGCATTATCAGCTACAAAAGGAAGCTTACCTGTTAGCATTTCATACATCATAACACCAACAGAATAAATATCTGTTTTACCGTCAGTGTTGCCACCCTTGGCTTGTTCAGGTGCTATGTAGTGAACAGAACCGATTGCTTGTTCTGTCATTGTTCTTGTAGCAGAATTAAAGTTACGGGCAATACCAAAGTCAGTTACTTTAATAGTACCGTCTTGAAGTAGCATAATGTTCTGTGGCTTAATGTCACGGTGAACAATACCCTTTTCATGAGCGTGTTGTAATGCTCTTAAAATCTGAGTTGTTAGGTGCAATGCTTCTTTCCACTGAATTACACCTTGCTGAGCGATATACTCCTTAAGAGTAATACCGTCAATATATTCCATAACAATATACTGAATCATATCACCAAAAGAAACATCATAAACCCTTACAATGTTTGGATGTGAAAGAACAGCAATAGATTTACTTTCGTTTTTAAATCTTCTAATAAAGTCTGCATTATCAAGGAATTCGTCCTTTAGAATTTTGATTGCAACTTCTCTATCGTCAACAGTATCGTAACATCTATAAACATTGGCCATACCACCAACACCGATAAGTTCTTGGATTTCATATCTACCGTCAAGCTTTTTGCCTGTGTACTTATCTATCATAACTCTTCCTCCTTAATATATTGTAATAACGGTAATGTTGTCTGTGCCACCACCGAATTTAGCTTCTTCAACTAACTTGTCGGTAATTTGGTTCTTAGGGTTGTTATTTACAACCTCTGCAATTTCCTCTTTGCTGACACAATTAGTTAAACCATCGGTACAAATAATAACAATATCTCCCGGTTTATATTCGTACTGAGTATAATCCACTTTGATAGTATTCTTTACACCGATTGCTCTAGTAATAAAGTTTTTGTTTGGGTGAACTAAGGCCTTATCTTCTGTAATCTCACCACGACTTACCATTTCTTGAACTAAAGAATGGTCCTTAGTTAGCTGATAAGCCTTATGATTACGAACAAGATATGTTCTTGAGTCACCTATATGTACAATATGAAGAATATTGTCCCTTAGGAATACACACTCACAAGTAGTGCCCATTCCGATAAGTTCAATATTTTTTTGAGCTAAATTATAAACTTCAAGGTTTGCACCGGAAACTATGTTCGTAAGAAGTGCATATAGTTCTTCGTTTGTGAAATCACTGGTATATAGATTTTTCATTTCTCTGGCTATATATTCACAAGCAGTTGTTGAGGCTGTGTGGCCACCATTAGCACCACCCATACCATCACAAACTACAGCCCATACTGCACCGTCACACATTTTTCCAGAAAGACAATAATCCTGATTATCGTTTCTGACAAGACCTTTATCTGTTTTACTATGTATATTCAAGATTACTTTCCTCCTTTCTTGTGTTTACCTTTTAGTTGTCCACAACTTGCATCAATGTCACTGCCTAAAGTTCTTCTTACAGTAGCAGTAATACCATACTTAGCAAGTACATTGGTAAATGATATTAACCTTTCTTTGTTACTCTTACGATAATCATTACCTGTAACATCATTTACAGGAATAAGGTTAACATGACACAGCATACCTTTTATTAAATTTCCAAGTATATTAGCTGCTTCGTCACTATCATTTACACCATCAATCATAGCATATTCAAAACTTACTCTACGATTGGTTTTATCTATATAATACTTGATGGCTTTCATAAGCTCATCAATGTTATACGCATCGTTAATCGGCATTGTTGCACTTCTCATTTTATCAGTTGGTGCATGAAGAGAAACAGAAAGTGTAATCTGTAACTTTCTATCAGCCAAATCATAAATTCGTGGAACAATACCACAGGTTGACAAGGTGATATGCCTTTTCCCTATATTCAGTCCATCATCTGATGAAACCAAATCAAGGAACTTCATTACATTGTCATAGTTATCAAGTGGTTCACCCATACCCATAAGAACAATATTGGAAATTCTTATGTTAAGGTCCTTTTGGGCTGATTCTATCTGGGCAATCATTTCACCGGCAGTAAGGTTTCTTGTAAAGCCTTGCTTACCTGTTGCACAGAACTTGCAACCCATCTTGCAACCTACTTGAGTTGATATACAGATTGTGTGTCCGTGGTGATAACTCATCACAACAGACTCAACACACTGTTCGTCATTAAATTTAAACAAATACTTAACTGTACCATCATACCGTGAAATTTGCTTTTTTTCAATATATGCAACAGAAATGTAACAATATTCACTTAACTTTTCTCTTAAGTCCTTGGGTACATTCTTCATTTCATCAAAGGAAGTTACACCTTTGTTTATCCATTGGAAAATTTGTTTTGCTCTAAACTTTGGGCAATTTAATGATGAAATAAGCTCTTCAATTTCTTGTAAATTCATTGATTTTAAATCAGTCATTTAATCACCCTTTCTCAGTATTGCAAAGTAGAAACCATCTGAGTTATTGGTTTGTGGGAACAATGAACATTCATATTCATTTTCCTTAATGGTTCTTTTAATATTCTTTGGAAGAATTAACTTCTCACCTACAAAATCTTTATGTTCACTTAGGAATTTATCAACTAAAAGATTATTTTCTCTAGGGTTTAGAGTACAGGTGGAATACATTAATTTTCCACCGTTTCTTACTAGATTAGCAGATGAACATAAAATCTTGTACTGTATTTCTGTTAAGTCATTATTAACTATATTATCTTTATATCTGATTTCCGGTTTTCTGCGAAGTAATCCAAGTCCTGAACATGGAACATCACAAATAACTATATCGGCAACATTATCTTCATCAAATGAAGTTGCATCATTAATTTTAGTATTTATAATACTTATTTCTAATCTTTTAGAAGTGGAATAAATCAGCTTGATTTTATGTTTATAAAGGTCATAAGAATTTATCTTACCTTTATTGTTCATAAGAATTGCACCGGTAAAGGACTTACCTCCAGGTGCTGAACAAACATCATACACAACATTATTTTCTTTAGGTGACAATGTTGTTAAAGCAATATTCGAAGAAAGGTCTTGTATGTAAAATTCTCCATACTGAAAGGCTTTTATATTTTCTACAGAACCTGTATTTTTCAGAGTAATTACATTTTCTAAAATAGACTTTTCTGCAATAATATTTTCTTCTCTTAAATTTTCAATTAAAGTATCTTCATCAGTCAGAAGTGTATTTACCCTTGCATATAGTGGAGGTCTGCCATCTACTGAATTTAGCATATGGGTAGTTACCTTTTCACCATAACTGTCAAGCCATAATTTTATAATATCTTCCGGTACAGAATACTTAACTGAAAGTAATTTTGTTTTGTCCTTAATTTTACTTAAATCACACTTGGTTTCTGCTCTTGAGATACTTCTAAGAATACCGTTTATGAAACCTGATGACTTAAAAAGTCTTAAATTCTTTGCAAGTTGTACTGCCTCGTTAACAGATGCATTATCCGGAACTTTGTCCATATAAAGCATCTGATAAACTGACATTCTAAGGATAACTAAAGTTTTTGTTTCTATTTTCTTTAGTCTTACTAAAGAAAAGCTACGGATTACATAGTCAAGGGTTATCTTCTTTTCAAGTACTCCATAAATAATAGCTGAGGCAAAAGAAGAGTCTAGCTTATTAAGATTATTCTCTTTTAATGCTTTATTAACTGCAATTGAACTGTAGGACTCCTCAGTTTCAATTTTATAAAGCACATCAAATGCTACTCTTCTTGGGCTTTTCATCTATTATCTTCTCCTATTATTTGCAATAAAAATAAGTCTTAGTAATTGTAGTAAAGCAGTTGCTGCTGATGCAACATAAGTCATAGCAGCTGCCTGTAGAACTTTCTTTGTACCTTCATATTCTTCAGGGTAAAGTAGGTTAGTATCTCTGATACACTTTAATGCTCTTCTTGATGCATCAAATTCTACCGGTAAAGTTACGAAAGTAAAAAGAACTGATGCTGAGAAGAATATGATACCTAACCATAAGCAGAATGAAAACTGTGTTGGTAAAAATAAACCTACTAAGAAAAGTATCCATCCTAAGCTAGAACCTACCCTAGCAATTGGCACAATAGCACCACGAATTTTGTTTGGCACATAACCTGTAGCGTGTTGTACTGCGTGACCTGCTTCGTGACAAGCAACACCTACTGCTGCAACAGAAGCTACATTATAAACACTATCAGAAAGTCTGATAACATTTGTTCTTGGGTCAAAGTGGTCTGTTAAGTTACCGACAACTTGCTCTATACGAACACCATGAACACCATAGTGATTTAGAACATACTCAGCTGCTTGAGCACCTGTCATACCACGCATATTCCTTACATTGCTATACTTGCTAAAATTACTGTTTACTTTAACTTGACATATAAGTGACAAAATAAGGCATGGTAACATAAATACAATATATGTCCAGTCAATACCATAAAAGTAATGATACATAATTTATTCTCCTATAACTGTGCCTTTTTCAAGTTTATGACCTTGTAAAAAAGCCTTTGAATCCATTTTCTTTTTGCCCTGTAGTTGAACAGTATTTACAACAACTGCACCTTCACCACAAGCAATAGTAAGTGGATTTGTGTTTAAAATTTCACCCGGTTTACCTTTACCATCGGCAAGTCTTGTTTCAAAGATTTTTAGGACTTTGCCATTAAGTTTTGTTGAGGCAACAGGCCATGGTGAAAGTCCTCTAACTTGGTTATGGACTTGTAAATTAGTTTTTGCAAAATCAATATTACACATTGACTTATCAAGCATTTTTGCATATGAACTTTTACTGTCATCTTGCTTGATAGGATGAAGTTCACCTTTTTCTGCTTTTTCAAGTGTATCAAGGATTAGCTTACCACCCATTTCTGCCAATGTATCAAAGACTTCACCGGCAGTATCGTTGATTCCGATTTCATATTTCTTAGTTTCTAGAATATCACCGGTATCAAGACCCTTTTCCATATACATTGTAGTAACACCTGTAACCTTGTCACCGTTTAAAACAGACCACTGAATAGGTGCTGCACCTCTGTACTTTGGTAGTAAAGAACCATGAACATTGATACAACCATATCTTGGAATATTCAAAATATTTTCAGGTAAAATCTGTCCATAAGCAACAACTACAATTACATCAGGGTTAAGTTCCTTAATAATTTCATAGCTATCGCTATCCTTTAGTTTTACCGGTTGATAGACAGGTATTCCTAACTTTTCAGCACAAACCTTTACATCAGGTGGTGTTAGTATCATTTTTCTACCTACCGGTTTATCCGGCTGAGTAAAGACAGCTTGTACATTATGAACCTTTGCAATATTTTCTAATGAAGGAACTGCAAAGTCCGGAGTACCCATAAAAACAACATTCATTAGCCTAACTCCTCTGGGTCTAACATTCTAACAACAATATCCTTAAACACAATACCGTTTAGATGGTCAATTTCGTGACAGAAAGCCTTTGCAAGAAGTTCTTCACCTTCCATTTCAAAGAAATTACCGTTACGGTCTTGAGCCTTTACTTTTACATACATTGGACGCTTAGTAATGCCGTATTCTCCCGGGAAAGAAAGACAACCTTCAGCAGTTTCTTGTTCACCACTAGTTTCAATAATTTCAGGGTTAACAAGTTCAATTACACCCTCACCAATATCAATAACAACAACTCTTCTTAGCATACCAACCTGTGGACCTGCAAGACCTACACCGTCAGCTTTGTGCATTGTTTCAGCCATATCATCAAGAAGTGTTGCTAACTTATCGTCGAACTTCTCTACATTTCTACATTTCTTATGAAGAATTTCGTCTCCATCTTTTACAATATTTCTAATAGCCATACTCATTCACCTAATTAAAAGACAGTGGATTTATATCTACTGTTATACCTATATTTTTAAATTCCTTATTCTTAGAAAATTCAAGTAATGTTTCCTTAATAACACTACGGAAATCCTTTGAATTTTACACTTAATTATAGTCTTGTATCTATATTTATTATTTACCTTATAAACATAGGCTTGGCTTGGTCCAAGCACCCTTAAAGGCATACTGCTATAATTAGCTTTGATTTTGTTGATTAAGGCATTTTGAAAGGCGTTTGCACACTTTATTGTTGCACCTTCCATTATACCTTGATAACCTATAAGACAAATGTCGGAAAAAGGAGGATAAAGCAGAGCTTTTCTTACTCCTATTTCACCTTTATAAAATGTATCATAGTCTTGCTTTGCCGATAGACCTATAACATAATTTTCCGGTGTTGAAGTTTGGATAACTGCAACACCCTTTGAGTCACCTCTGCCGGATCTACCAACTACTTGAGTTAATAGAGAAAATGCTCTTTCGTAACTTCTATAGTCATCAGAATAAAGCATTTGGTCGGCATTGATAACACCTACCAATGTTACATTTGGAAAGTCAAGACCTTTAGCTACCATTTGTGTACCGATAAGAATATCATATTCACCATTTGCAAAAGCAGTAAGTTTTGTTTCGTAACTGCTTTTTGTCATTGTGGCATCAGCATCCATCCTTAACACTCTGGCACTTGGGAACATATCAACAAGCTCTTGTTCTGCCTTTTGAGTACCTGCACCACTAAACTTTAGTGTATGCTGATGACAGTCAGGACACTCATCGGTATAAGGAACTGAATGGCCACAATAGTGACACATCATTCTATTGTTTGCACTATGGTATGTCATAGAAATTGAACAATTAGGACAAGTTACAACTTGACCACAACTTCTACAACTTAAAAATGTATTGTATCCTCTTCTGTTAAGAAGAATAATAGACTGTTTTTTATGAATTAAGTTACTTGAAAGAAGCTCTTTTAGTGTACTTGAATAGTTACTAAAATTACCTTTCATTTGTTCTTCATTCATATCAACAACAGAAACTTGTGGCAATGTTGCTTTACCGTATCTTTCTGTTAATTTCACAAGATTATAAATTCCTTTTTCAGCCATATAGAAACTTTCTACACTTGGAGTTGCTGAAGAAAGAAGTAACAAAGCATTGTGCTTATAGCACCTAAACTTTGCAATATCTCTTGCGTTATATCTTGGTGTTTGTTCGGATTTATAGGAACTTTCTTGTTCCTCATCCATAACAATTAAACCGATATTTTTTAGTGGGGCAAAAACTGCACTTCTTGTACCTAGGACAATTTTTGCATCTCCTCTGCTGACTCTTTTATATTCATCAAGTCTTTCACCTATTGATAAACCACTATGGAATACTGCAACATTATCACCAAACCTTGAAGTAAATATTTTGATTAACTGAGGTGTTAAAGCAATTTCAGGTACCATTAATATTGTACCCTTATTATCATTAAAGCACTTTTCAATTAACTTCATAAATACTGAGGTTTTGCCACTACCGGTAACACCATAAAGTAAAGAAACTGAGGCTTTGTCTTCACAATATTTACTGTATAAATTATCAAAAGCAGATTGTTGTGAGGGGCTTAACACCACTTCATCTTTCTTTACATTTGAAACAGTATAAGGTATTCTCATAACTTCATCAGTAAAGTACTTTGCAATCTTTTTCTTAACCAAAGAGTCGGTTACTGACTGAGTGTAGCCTGTATAGTAACAAACTTCCTTTACAGAAGCCTTATCCACAACAGTTAGCAATTCTGCAACTTTCTGTTGCTTTGGTGTTAACTTATAATCATTAATATCAACATCATCACAAAGTGAAACCATCTTTACAGTCGCATCTTTAGTTTTTCTAAAGGCATCATCTTCTCTATTTACTACACCTTGACGGTAAAGTTTATTAAGGGAATTTTCTCCTTTAGAAAATACATTTAAGATTGTTTCTTTTTTTACAGGCTTTTTCTCTGATAAAAGATAATCATAAATTTCTCTTTCATAGTCAGTTAGAGAATTTAGTACATTATCATTAACCTTTACTGCTGTATAAAATGTAGAAATATTATAGTTAATTCCTACCGGTAGCATCACCTTTACAGAGTCATAATAAGTACAGAAATATCTATCATGGATAAAATTTACTGTATCTATCATTTCATCGGTAAAGATAGGCTTATCATCTAATAATGATGAAATTTCTTTTAGATTTTCTTCTTTACCATAAGACAAAGACAAAATCATTCCTTGACGAAATCTATCTCCTCTGCCAAAAGGTACAAGGACTCTCTGCCCAACTTTTACATTAGACAAATGAACCGGTACTTTATAGCTAAAGAGTCTGTCAAAACTGTAAGTAGTATTATCTACTGCAATTCCTGCAATGAGGAATTCATCATTCTTCATCTTCTGGTTCAAGTAGGTTGTACTTGTGATTCTTAAAATCTTCGATAGCAAGAAGAACCGGCTTTTCGTCAGTAATTATACCCTGTTCTTCAAATTCCTGTGCAATTTCTCTTGCTCTCTTTGCTACACCGATTACTAGTGCATAACGACTTTCCTTACCTGATAACATATCATCTACTGAAGCTAAACGCATAATTATATCTCCTTTTTATAAATTAATTATTTCTTTTTTCTTTCTCTTTTTTTACTATATCAATAACTTGGTTTACTGCATCTTCAACCTTGTCATTAACAACCTTAACATCATATTTTGGAACAAACTGCTTTTCAAATTCTACTGCTGAAAGACGCTTCTCGATAACCTCTTCGGTTTCGGTATTTCTGCCACGAAGTCGAGATTCAAGTTCTTCTAATGATGGTGGCACAATAAAGATACTAAGTGCATCAGGTCGCTTATCCATCATTTGAAGTCCACCTTGAACTTCGATTTCAAGAAATACATCAAGACCTTTTTCCAGCATTTCTTCAACAGGTTTCTTAGGTGTTCCGTAGTAATTATCAGAATACTGAGCATATTCAAAGAACTCATCATTCTTAATCATTTCTTCAAATTCTTCTTTAGAAATGAAGTAATATTCTCTACCGTTTACTTCTCCCGGTCTTGGAGCTCTTGTAGTAGCAGAAACAGATAGTCGGAAATTATCTTCTTTCTTTAGCATTTCCTTCATAATTGTTCCCTTACCTACTCGGAAAACCGAATAAATAATAAGTAGCCCTTTGTTATTCATCGCTTTGTTCACCCTCCAATCTGTTACCTATTGTTTCAGGAGAAATAGCAGAAAGTACAACATGGTCACTGTCTGTAATAATAACTGCTTTACATCTTCTACCATAAGTAGCATCAATAAGCATACTTTTCTGTTTACTATCCTGAACAATTCTTTTTATAGGAGCAGAATCAGGACTGACTACAGATATGATTCTGCTTGAATTAACTAAATTACCAAATCCAATATTAATAAGTTTCATAAAGCACCTTTATTCAATGTTTTGAATTTGCTCTCTAATCTTTTCAATTTCAGCTTTAATATCAACTACCATATGAGATAGTATGCTGTCGTTAGCTTTACTACCGATAGTATTGGCTTCTATTCATTTCTTGAATAATAAAGTCAATCTTTCTACCGATTTCACTATCGCTATTCATAAGTAATTTTAGCTGATCAAAGTGACTTCTTAGACGAACAGTTTCTTCATCAACTGCAACCTTATCTGCAAAAATTGCAACTTCTGTTAAAATTCTCTGTTCATCAAAATCGGCACTACCTAAAAGTTCTTCAATTCTTTCTTTTAGTCTGGATTCATAATCCTTTACTCTTTCAGGTGACTTTTCTTCAATCTTAGAAACAATAGAAAGGATAGTTTCGGCTCTTGACATAATGTCAGCCTTCATCTTCTCTCCTTCTACTTCTCTCATTTTGATAAAGTTATCAAGTGCTACATCAAGAACTTCCTTAACTGCATTCCAAACTTCTTCCTCATCTTCAGGTGCTCTGTGTACTTGGAAAATATCGTTGTACTGAGCAACAGTAGAAACAGAAATATCGTCTGTTACACCATAGTCTGTTGAAAGTTTCTTTAGTGCATTAATATAACCTTGTGCTAAACTTGGGTTAATCTTTACAATTGACTCTGTATCTTCCTTTTGGCTTAAAGAAACATAAACATCAATCTTACCTCTGCTAACCTTTTCTTTAATATAAGACTTTAACTTTTCTTCAAGAAAGTTATAGCCTCTTGTTGTACGGCAATTAAATTCATAGTAACGGTGGTTTACACTCTTGATTTCTACTACAATATCTCTGCCGTCAACAGTTGCTTCGTGTCTTCCGAAGCCTGTCATTGAACGAACCATTATTATAACCTCGTATATTAATTAAAAAATTCATTTTATACATATATGGGCATTTCGTATTTGCATAGTACCCTATATTGTATTTAATACCTATTATATCAAACATTCAAGAGTATAACGCACTTTTGTAACTAAATTGTAATATATATTTTAGGTATTTTTCTATAGTAGAAAATCAAATAAATATATTCTCATTTTATTTGCATTTTCCCTATATTTGTGATATAATTTTAAGGCAAATTTTAATATAAGGGATGATATAAATGTCAGGACATAATAAATGGAGTACCATTAAGCAGAAAAAAGGCAAAAATGATGCTGCCAGAGCAAAGGTATTTACAAAGATTGGTAGAGAACTTATTGTTGCTATTCGTGACGGTGGTTCTGCTGACCCTAATGTAAACTCAAAACTTCGTGATTGTATTGCTAAGGCTAAGGCTGCTAATGTTCCTAATGACAACATTGAAAGAATTATTAAAAAGGCTGCATCTTCTAATGAAGGTGACAACTATGAATCTGTTACATATGAGGGTTACGGCCCATCAGGTATTGCTGTAATTGTTGAAGCTCTTACAGATAACAGAAACAGAACTGCAGGTGAAGTTCGTCACTACTTTGATAAGTTTGGTGGCAATATGGGTACACCGGGTTGTGTTGGTTTTATGTTCTCAAAGAAAGGTGTTCTTGTTGTTGAAAGAGAAGACTTTGACAAAGATGAAGACACTGTAATGGAAGAAGCTCTTGAAGCAGGTGCTTCTGACTTTGAGGCTGATGAAGACATCTTCACAATTTACACAGAGCCTGATGACTTCTCTGCTATTCGTGATGACCTTGCTGCTAAGGGTTATGAATTTGTATCTGCCGAAGTTGAAGAAGTACCATCAACATACACAAAGATTGAAGATGAAGAAACTAAGGCTAAGATGCAGAAAATGCTGGATATGTTTGAAGAAAATGATGACATTCAGAATGTTTGGCATAACTGGGAAATGGACTAATCAATTTTTAAATTACATCTATTTCAATAATTTAGGACGGTTATTTATTTAACCGTCCTTTTCTTTTTGTCCTTTAATTTTAAAAGTATGAATAATTATTAGTAGTTATAAAATAATTATAATATCACAAAGCATAAAAAAGCCACAACTATCAAAGTTGTGGCTTTAGCTTTAAATAATCTTATTTAGCTTTTGTTGTTGTTTGAGTTGTAGCCTGTGTAGCAGCTTCTGTTGATGGTGCAGTTGTTGTTGTAACTGTTGTGATGCCTTCAGGCTTCTTTTCACCGTCTTTATAGAACTGAGCAGAACCTAGGATTGATTCACTAAACATTGTCTTGTTATCCTTATCAACAATAGTTAGGATACCATCCTTTAGTTTATATTCAAGAGTTGCCTTATTCTTATCTTTATCAGTAACACCCTTAAATGTTAACTTACCATTTTCAGCAGAATAAGCATAGTAGTATGTTGAGTCCATACCAATATCACTGTTACTTGCATGAACAGTCATAATACCGTTATCCTTGATTTCAATGTCACAATCTAGCTGATACATACCATAGTAATAAGAAATCTTGTATTCTGTATTCCACTTACCGATAAGGTCCTTATCAGTCTTGTAGTCCTTCATAGACATTTCATCATAACCGGGATTTTTGTCTTGGTTCATTTCAATTGTCTGAGACTCAACCTTTTGACCTGTTGTCTGGTCTGTATAAGCATCCTGAGTTAACTTAAGTGTTGCATTACCAAAAAGCTTAACACCTGTTACTTCGTATGTAAGTTCTGAATTACCGATAGTAATCTTTTTCTTATCACCACTAGTTGATAGCTTATATTCACCCTTAGACTGTTCACCCTGAACATTCATGTAGTAAGTACCCTTACCGTTTGAATCTGCCTTTTCAAAAGTATAATATACTGCAATCTTCTCAACTTCATCAGCAGTTGATGATGCTGAACTGTTGTTCTCTACTTCTCTCATCCATGTACCTGTGATTGTCTTTGAACCAAAAATCCAATAAACACCAAAAGCAATAAGTGCTACTAAGAATACACAAATTGCAATAAAGATACTTGGGTGAATGTACTTAAATAGGAAGAACTTCTTCTTTGGTTCTTCTACCTGTACAGTAGTTTGTAGTGGTTCACCATCTGCATTTGTCAGTTCACCAAACTGTGATACATAACCACCGTTTTCGTCTACACCGTTAGTTTCATTAGCAGAGGTATTTTCCTCAACTAGGTTTTCATTGTTAATATTGTTTTCGTTATTATCCATTAGAATATTCCTTTCAAAAATTTCGCTATATACTACTATACAATATTATTCTCAATAAATCAACATTTTTATTTTTATATATATTGATAAAGTTATAACAATTTAATAAAAATTCAAAAAACTTATTGATAGAAGGTTGATTTTGTGGTATATTTTTAAGCAAGGAAATATATTCCTTAAAGAAAAAGCAACTCATAAAGGAGAAACTTGAGATGGATTCTAACACTTTATATAATGTATGGTGCGAAAACGCCAAGGAAGATAAAGATTTAATTGAAGAATTAGCTGCAATTAAAGGCAATGAAAATGAGATTTACGAAAGATTCTACAAGAACCTAGAATTTGGTACTGCCGGTCTTAGAGGGGTTATCGGTGCAGGTACTAACAGAATGAACATTTATGTTGTTCGTCAGGCTACTCAGGGTCTTGCAAACTATGTAAATAATATCGGTGGCGGTGCTGTTGCAATTAGCCATGATAGCAGAATTAAAGCTGACCTATTTATGAATGAAGCTGCTAAGGTTCTTGCTGCTAACGGCATTAAAGCATATATCACAAGTGAACTACAGCCAACACCTGTTCTTTCTTTCCTAGTAAGACATTTTGGTTGTAAAGCAGGTATTATGGTAACTGCTTCTCATAACCCTGCAAAATACAATGGTTATAAAGCATATGGTAGTGACGGTTGTCAGATGACAGACAATGCTGCCGGTGCAGTTTATGATGAAATTCAGAAGATTGATATGTTCACAGGTGTTAAGACTATGGACTTTGACAAGGCAGTTGAAGAAGGTCTTATTGAATATGTTAATGATGATGTATATACAGAATACCTTGCTAATGTTAAACAGCAGCAGGTAAATGAAGGTCTATGTGCTGACTCAGGTCTAAAGGTTGTTTACACACCACTTAACGGTACAGGTAACAAGCTGGTTAGAAGAGTTCTAAAGGAAATCGGTATTAATGATGTAACAGTTGTTCCTGAACAGGAAATGCCTGACGGTAACTTTACAACTTGTCCTTACCCTAACCCTGAAATCAAGGAAGCACTACAGTTAGGTCTTGATATGTGTGAAAAGGTTAAACCTGACCTACTACTAGCTACTGACCCTGATGCTGACAGAGTTGGTATTGCAGTTCCTGATAATGGCACATACAGACTAATTACAGGTAACGAAACAGGTATTATGCTAACTAACTACCTACTAAGTGTTAGAAAGAAAAAGGCACATTACCTGAAAATCCTATCGTTGTAAGAACAATTGTTACTTCTCTACTAATTGATGAAATCTGTAAGAAGTACAACTGTGAACTAAAGAAAGTTCTAACAGGCTTCAAGTATATTGGTGAAGTTATCCTAAGACTTGAAGAAAAGAATGAAAAAGAAAGATTTGTATTTGGTTTTGAAGAAAGCTACGGTTACCTTGCAGGTACTTATGTAAGAGATAAGGATGCTGTTGTTGCTTCAATGCTAATCTGTGAAATGGCTGCTTATTACAGAAAGCAAGGCAAGACTCTTGCTAATGTAATTGATGAAATTTACAAAGAATACGGCTATTACAGAAACACAACACTTTCATTTGAATTTGACGGTGCAAGTGGTATGAAGAAGATGAAAGAAATTATGGATAATCTTCGTGAAAACCCACTAAAGACTGTTAATGGTGAAACTGTTAAGACAATTTACGATTACCTAAAGAGTGAAGAAAAAGATGTTGCTACAGGTGAAATCACTGCTATTGACCTACCAAAGTCAAATGTACTTCACTTCTGCTTAGGTGGTAATGCAGTTATTGTAAGACCTAGTGGTACTGAACCAAAGATTAAGCTTTACATTACTTCTATCGGTAAGACAGACACACCGGTCATACCAAATAAAATTGACATAACAACTGCTGAAAGTATAATCAACACAAAACCTCTTGCTATTGATGTTGCAAAAGCCCACTTAGGGAAATTTGTTGCACTGAATATACCTGAACCTATTACATTTAAACCTGCAAAGATAAATCCTATTGAATATAATCTTAAGCCTACTACTGCATACTTTTCAAGTAATAAGTTATTTTCACTATTAAACACACCAACAATAAAATCAGTAAACACAAAGATAAGTAAAATCATTATTGCTGAAAATAACAATGAAGTTATGATACTTAGTCTTCTTAAAATTTTGATACCATCTTTATCACCTTTACCGTAATGTTCGCTAAATAAAGGCTGACTACCTTGTGACACACCGTTAAATACTGAAATTCCCACAAGAGAAACATTTGCTACAATGCCGTAAGCTGCAACACCTGTGTTACCTGTTAAACCTAAAATCAGGAAGTTAAATACTATTGTAATAACACCTGATGAAATTTGTCCTACAAATGAGGATACACCAACCTGACAAGAATAAATAAGTTTCTTAAATGATGGTTTTTGTGGCTTTAATGATGTTGTATTTTTCTTTGAGAAAATATGAATAAAACAAATCATTACACCTACAATTGGTGACAATGCAGTTGCTAAAGCAGCACCTTCCATACCCATATTTAGTGGAAACATTAACACATAGTCAAATACAATATTAAACAAACTACTGAACAATGTTGCTGACATTGCAATTGAGGGTGACCCGTCATTTAGAACAAATGCATTGAAGATATGATTCCAAATAAAGAATGGTGCAAATGACATAAATATCATTGTGTAGCCTCTACCCACTTCTACAATGGTACTGTCACCACCCATAATAGAAACAACTTGTCCCGGGAAAAATAAACCTATAAATGAAAATATAAGACCTATAGCTGTTCCCCAAAACAGTGCGTTAAAAAAGTAATTGGTTTTGCTTTTTGAACCTTTATTTTTATTAATAGAAAATCGTATTGCTGAGCCAACACCAATCATTGCACCTATTGCGAAAATAAAGCTATATATCGGCAATACAATGTTCAAAGCTGTGATACCATTAGTACCCACTGCATCTGAAATAAAAAAAGTATCTGCAAGAATATATAGTGACATACCTATCATTCCCAAAACATTTTGAGAAACATATCTTACAAATTTCTTGGTAATACTTTGATTATTACTTTTTGTTATAGTCATATAATCCCCCATTCCATAATTACTGATTGTAACATAATAAAAAAATAATATCAACATAAATTTACTGTCCCATTTATGGTATTGACTTTATAGAACAAATGTTCTATAATTATATAGAACAAAGGAAAGGAACAGCAAAATGAGAACAATATTACACAGTGACTGCAATGGTTTTTATGCCAGTGTAGAGTCTTTACTACATCCGGAATACAGAGATAAGCCACTTGCCGTTGCAGGTGATGCTGAGAATAGGCATGGTATTATTTTAGCTAAAAATGAACTTGCTAAAAAGTACTTTGTAAAAACAGGAGATGCCATATGGCAAGCAAAAAATAAATGTCCGGAACTTGTTGTTATTGAACCACACTTTGACCAATATATGAAATTCTCAAAATTAACTAAGGCTATGTATGCCGAATATACCGATAGAGTTGAGTCCTTTGGTTTAGATGAGGCATGGCTTGATGTTACCGGTTGCAATAGAAGTGGTTATGAAATTGCAAAAGAAATTAACGAAAGAATTAAATATGAACTTGGAATTACTGTTAGTATCGGCGTTAGCTTTAACAAAATTTTTGCAAAATTAGGCAGTGATTACAAGAAGCCTGATGCTATAACTAAGATTGATATTGACGGTTATGACGGATACAAAAACAAGGTATGGCCTCTTCCTTGTGAGGACTTACTTTATGTTGGTAGGGCAACTAAAAAGCATTTACACACTATTGGTATATACACCATTGGAGATATTGCAAATTGTCCCGTTGAGATACTTAACAGTAACTTAGGCAAAATGGGTGAAGTTCTACACACCTTTGCAAATGGTCTTGACTCCTCCCCTGTTGCACAATTTGATGAAAGGCCTGATGTAAAATCTATCGGTAACTCTACAACCACACCCAGAGATTTAGAAAATTATTCTGATGTAAAAATGATTGTACAAATACTAAGTGATAGTGTTGGAAGAAGAATGAGAGAATTAGGCTTTAGGTGTAAAACTGTCACTATATCTATTAGAGATAAAGACCTTTTCTCTTTCACTAGGCAAGGTCAGCTAAAGAATTTCAGCAGTTGTACCGGTGATATTCGTGACAAGGCTTTGGAATTATTTAGAAACAACTATAACTTTAGAAAACCTATACGGTCAATCGGTGTATCTGTTAGTGGGCTTATTGGTGACAACTCACCATTTCAGCTATCTTTCTTTGAGGACAACAACAAGGATATTAGAGATGAAAAGTTAGACAAGACACTTGATTCACTAAAAAACAGATTTGGCAACTATGCAGTACGACCTGCCTTTTTGATGAAAGACAAAAACCTTACTTTATTAAATCCAAAAGATGACCATATTATTCACCCAGTAGGATTTTTTTAATGGAGAAATTTTATGAAAGAATATGTTAGCGTTACGGCAAAATTTGATGAAGATGGAAGTTTGTTGCCTTTGGTGATAAACTGGGATGATGGCAGAAAATATAAAATTGACAAAATCACCGATATTCGTTTTGCAAGTTCCTTAAAAAGTGGTGGTGTTGGTGTTAGATACACCTGTCAAATTATGAATCACACAAGGTATTTATATTTAGAAAGTAACAGATGGTTTGTTGAAAAATAATTTTACACTATATTTGGAATTAATAACTATGTTGTTAAGCCAAAATAGCATCAATCAAATTATATTGAAAACTCAGTAACTAATTGACTAAACACAATAAATCATATAGAATTATATTGTTTTTAGGTGTGGATATAATATTAAAAAATGGTAACTAAAAGGAGGAAACAATTATGTCAGTACTTGCAGTACCAATAAGAGGGTCATTTGAAGTTTCACCTGATAAAGTTGAGCTTTTTAAAAAGGAGACTAAAGATTTTAACGGTAGACAAATTGCGTTAGAAAGATTAAAAAAACATAGTAAAGGTGATGTTGTTTGGGATTTAAAAAAGTAGAAAATAACAATATTGTTTAAGAAATTCCCTAAATTAATATTAAATTAATTGATTTATTAGGTATAGAAAAGGTGCAGTAAAAATTACTGCACCTTAGTTTTATAAATATTTATTTAGTTAAATGATACTGTATAATCATCAACATAAACTGTAACACCTACCGGATTACCGGCATTGTCAAAGTAAATATTGCCGTCATATGAACCTAAAGTAATTGAATTACCGTCAATTTCGTAATTACCACTTTCGTTAGCTACATTACCAACCTTTAAAGTGTAAGTACCGTTACTATTTAGTGATAAAGAAACATCACCCTTTAGTTCCTTAGAAAAATCATCAGAAATAACATCACCATCAGGAGTAATACACTTATATGGTGCAAACGAAGCAGTTACACCACTACCGGTATCGGAATTAGGAGCAGTTGTTGGTTCTGCCTCTGTAGTAGTAGGCTCTGTTGTTTCTTCCTCGGTAGTAGGTTCTGTAGTTTCTTCTGTTGTAGGTTCAGTTGTATATTCTGTAGTATTTTCTTCAGATGTGTAAGTATCTTCAGAAGTTGTAGTCATAGTAGTTGTAGAAGAAGTAGTAGTTGAAGTAGTAGTGTTATCACTTTTATTTTTGCCACAGCTATTGAGAACTATAACAACTGCAACAATAATAAGTACAACTGCTGCTACAATCAAGCCGATAATAAGAGGCTTTTTGTTGTTATTTTTCTTCTTAGGTGAACCATATGTATCTGTACGAGAAACAATAGGTTTTGGTTCATCATCAACCTGACCCATATCATAATCATCTTTATAGTTAGCTTTATCTGCTTGAGAATAGCTACTGATTTCTTCACTATCCCAATTATCACCGGAAAAGTCATCACCATAATCATCATTGCTTAGTGAATGTTTTGAAACATACTCACCTGTATTTTGGTTATCACTTTTACTGTTAAGATTAAAAACCTTTGTTTTATCTAAATCATCATTAAGGTCATTAATATTGACCTGTTCATCATCATAAGGTCTTTTATTGTCACTCATTCTTTTCACTCTCTTTCTCTTCTATCATTTTTAATAGAACATCTCTTTTAATCATTTTACCATTATGGAAAATAAAGTCCTCTTTACTTTTCTTAACTTTCTCTACATCAACATCACTAAAGTCTTCTTTAGACTCATTACGGAGTTGAGCTAACTTTTCTTCTGTACTTTTTCTATCATGAATTAAATCAGCTTTGCCAGTAATCATCATCATCATATTTTCTTGAATAAAAAAGTTTGATACAAGAGAAAATGATGCCGGATAAATTAGCAGTAACATAATAGCAGAAACCACTAAAACTGCTACACCATTACCCATACAGAATATAAGTGGTGTTGCACAAATAGCAGTTAGAATTGCTAAAGAGAAAAGTGCAGCAAAGTTAACTTTTAGTTCACCGATAGCCATTAATGCACTATTCTTTAGAATATCCTTTTCGGATAATTCAAAAGTTACTGTCATTAACGGAATATATAGATACATAAAAAGTACCCACAAAGCAATTAATATTACTGCAACAAGCATAACATACATCATACCACCAAGTACTTTTGCCATTCCTGCATAAAAGGAAAATGAGAAAATTCCTATAGTAAACACAAAGTAAAGTATTATGCTATGAATTAGAAACTGCTTATAGTTTTCAGTTATGCCACTAATAAAAGTTGCAAAAACATCCACATCTTCAACACGACCAAGGTTTCTTGTTACCTTAGTTACACCTGCATATAGTGGATAACAAATAGGTATAACAAGTGTTGTAATAACAATGTTAAGTACTGAACCAAAGTTGTTACCTATAAGGTGTAGCAAAAAAACAACAATACCAAATGGTAAAGCAAAAAGTAAATTTGTAAAAATGATTTTATGTATTTTTCTAAAATAAATAGAAACTAGATTTTCAAAAGTAAATTTTTTTCTTTCTGTCGCCATTATAATTCCTTATCCTAAATTTTATATGTTAAAGAAGTGAAAATACAGTAACAAAAACAGTACCGAATCCACCACAGAACCAACCATTGCTATAAAAAGACAAGTGGCTGAATCTTCAACAAATTCTCTTAATTCAAGAGAAATATTCTCTTTCTTGATAATCACCTTAAAAACATTTGCTGAAAGATGAAAGGTCTTTTCACCTTGTAAAGCAAGTGAAGCAGAAGAAACAAAAAAACCTGGTATCATAGCAAGTAGGAAAAATCCAAAACCCTTTAGACCATTGATTGAACATAAGGTAGTTAAGGATAGACCCATACCAAAACCTTTAAACATAGTAACAAGTGGTGTAAGTCCATTACCCCATGGACAAAATCCAAGTAAGAATATTGCCACAAAAAATATAAATATATAGGGGCAAAATTACAACTAAACACCCAAATAATCAAGACTTGCTCTACTTGTAAAATCAGTTGGAAATAAAAAGTCAAAGGACTTTTTAAATTCTAAATCGGTATTTACCCCAAAATATATACCCAGAATAAAACCTACTAAAATTGAAATAAGAAACATAGTAAAGATACCGTATCTTTTTATAAAGTAGGTTATGTTATTTTTTCTGTTGTGAAAATTTTTTGGTGATTTAATTTTTAAAACTATTCCTTTCATATATACCTCCATAAGTTGTCCTTATGTAAGAATATATATGAAAGGATTTATTTATTTATGATTATTTACCAAGCTCTTCTGCTCGATTTGTACAAGACTTCATAGCTTCTTTGATACCATCATAGAATTTGTAGTCTTCTAAAGTTTTTAGTGCTGCAAGAGTAGTACCACCCGGTGAAGATACTTTCTTAATAAGAGTATCAAGAGAGTCACCACTATCCTTAATCATAGCTGCACTGCCTTCTAGGGTAGTAAGGTTCAACGCACTTTCATAAGGAATGTTACACTCCTTAGCATAGTCAGCCATTGCCTTTGCAAATAGGTAAATATATGCGGACTACTGCCGTTTACTGCAATAATTTCATTCATATGGTCCTCAGTAAACACTTCTACTGCACCATTAAGACCAAACATATCCTTTACTACAGAAAAGTCCTCTTCACTGATATTATCTGATGGACAAAGAGCAGTTGCACCTTTACCAAGTAGTAACGGTGTATTTGGCATAACTCTAACCATAGGACAATTACATTCTAGAGCTTTCTGTACATAAGAAATTGAGATACCTGCTGCAATAGAAACAAAAATCTTTTCTTCACTTACTGAGTCTTTAACACCACTAAGCACTTCTTCGTAATTCTGAGGTTTAACTGCTAAAACAATAATATTGCTATCAGTAACTACCTTAGTAGAAGCATCACAAGTAGTAACACCTTTTTCAGCCATTAGCTTAAGCTGATTTTCGTTAACATCAAAAACATTAATGTTTTCCGGTGCAACCACCTTATTCTTTAGTAGTCCGTTAATAATGGCAGTTGCCATATTACCTGCACCAATAAAACCTATTTTTTTATCCATTATTCTCTCTCCTTTTAGCCACAACCAAAGCTTGGGTTATGATATACACAACGATAATAGAAGTTGTTTTTATTCTTTTCACCATCACGGGTATAGTCACCGTAATAGTACATTTCACATTCATCAATTCTTCTATACAATAGTCCTGCATAACAACTGCCACCTGCATGATGGTAACAGAAAATATTGCTGATAAAGTCCTTGATAAACACATTCTTTAGGTCACGAGTTTTCTTGTTGTAAGAAGTTACATTTAGATACTTGTAGTTAATATAACCAACTGCACCCTTACTGTCAATTACCTTATAATATTTTTTTACTGTATATTGAAGCACTGGCAAGTTTAAGTGTAGCACCTTTGGAAATAGTTTTTACATTAGCTGCACTGTCAGATGCAGACTTTTTCATAGAAACTTTGCAGATGTTTTCACCTTAGTTGGGTTGGAATTAGAACTTGGATATGAATGATTAACAAACATATTAATAATATCACTATCGTTGGATAAAATACCTGTACCACAGTTATATACAAGTGTAACTAAAGCATCAAATTGTCTTTGATTAAACTTTATTCTGTTGCCAAGTAGGAAATTATTTACCTTAGTAACATAACCATCAGTTTCTACAGAATCAACTAAGTAAGCCATAGCTTCACTCTTGGTCATTCCGTTGTAGAATGAATCACCTGAATAAATAACTCTACCATAACCAACAGTTAAGCAAGGAAAACTTGTTAATGGGTCAAACATAGCATTTGAAAGTAGACCTTCATAGTTAGAAATAAAGTTAATAACGCTGTTACTTGCGTGTCTCTCTTCACAAGAAGTTTCTGTATTGCTGGTAACCTTAGTTACAAAAGCTTTACCATAACTACCAACACTTTTTGACCAAGTACCGTTGTGTTGTGAGTAGGCAACTACCTTGTACTTACCGGACTCTGTTAACTTTTTCTTGCCTTTCCAAATGTAGTTGTTACCACTTTCGGATTTTTCTGTTGCTTTTACAGTATATTTTTGCTACCGATTGTAATATCAAATTTAACTGCACTTCTGCTTTTATCTGTAATAGCAACAAATGTTACTGTACTGTTCTTTGGTGCTGAGTTAGGATTTGCATATGTAAACTTTACAGCTTCTGCACCCTTAACATCAAACAAACAACTTGCCCAACCATAAGAGGTTTTGCAGTAAACAACAGCTTTACCGGCTTTCTTAGTTGTTACCAAACCATAATTTGTAACAGTAGCTACTGAATTATCTGAACTAGACCAACTTGCACCGGATGAAGAAGAAGTTAAATAAACTGATTTACCTTTAGTGATATTATATTTTTTATTTGAAATATTCACACTATTATTCTTTGTACGAACATTTACACTACAAGACAAAGAATTTGCACCAACACTGGCTTTAACTGTTGTTGAGCCATTAGCCTTACCATACAAAATGCCTTCATCATCAACTGTTGCAACTTTAGAGTTACTTGAAGTCCACTTTACCTTTGAACTTGAAGTATTGCTATACTGAATACCGTAGTAACTGCCTTTATATACAGAGGCTGATGTACTCTTTAAAGTAAGAGGACCTTTTGTTACACCACCTGTAGATGGAGGTGTTGGTGATGTTTTTGTAGTTTTGAAATAAATGCTTATGTAAGATTTAGAAAGGTAACCTGTTGAGCCGTTGTAACTTACCTTTGACCATGAGGAATTACCGTTATCGGACATATTCATTGTTGTGCCACTTGGAACAACAGTAATTACTCCGTAGGAAGTACCTGCACCTTTTCTTAAATTTACATTATCGGTAGTTTTACAAGTCATATAAACGGATGAGTCCTTAGTTTTGTTAATATGCTTTACCGGAACATAACCTGCTTTTCCTGAGCTGTCTTTACAATAAACCCAGCTACCACTACTATTCTTTTGAATGTAAAGTGCTTGTCCCTTTTTTGTCTTAACAACTTCACCTTTGGAACTAGCTGACTTTCTCATTTAAAATTTGCTATAAGCTGAAGAAGTTATAGGCATAACAAAAAAGGTTGAAAT